>NZ_SWKM01000011.1 GCF_005871205.1 Marinobacter alexandrii
TTCGTTATCGCTGGCGTCAAAGACGGAGGCCGAGATGAGACACCATAACCAGTGCAGGCACGGCGACGCCCATTACATTGCGCCTTCGGCTTCATTTCATGGGCGCGCATGCTGCAAGCGTTATGAGTTCACTATATGATCGCGATTTTTAGACTTTTAGTTGTAGTCCAAGCTTTGTTAACCGCGGTCTTATGGCTGTTGCCGTATTTTGATTATCAATGGTTGAGCATTGAGGAGTTGCTTGTCCTGGAGGACTCAGGGACAGGTGCAGTGTTTACCAGTGGTAATTTTATTGCCTGGGGTATTTTTACTATCTGGATGGCTTTGTCACTCGGGCTCTATTTTTTTGTAAGGCTGGCCAGAGAGGCCTTTGTCGTTTTTTATCTGGTCAACTTCGGTCTTACACTGTTTATGGGAATACAGGTGTTAACGCCACTTGATCAGGTAGTGCTGGGACTTCTCCAAGTTGGAGATGGCATGCTCATAGCAATTGCATATTTCACGTCCGTCTCACAGAAGTTTCGGACCTCCTCATAACAAGGTGTTGCAGTTTGTTCCGGGCCTTCGGCCCTCCACCGGACGCCCCTGTCGGCACGCCGCAAAGCCAAGCGTTAAAAGGTAAAGCATCAGAGGCTTAAGCCATGGAGATAGATGAAGAAAAAGTCGATCAGGCCGTTTTGGCGTTGCTGCACCTGACATTGCACGATGAAGGCCGTGCCTGGAAGTCTTTTGACTGGGAAGCTATGAATAGGCTTTACGAAAAAGGTCTCATCGAAAACCCGGTGGGCAAGGCAAAGTCAGTGTTGTTCACAGAGAAAGGACTTGAAGAATCTGAGCGGTTGTTTCAGCAGCTTTTTGCCAAGCATTCGTGAGCACATGACCGCCAATCTTTTAACAAGTCGCTTAAGTGCGTTCTGGACTTACCCCGGTCCACTAGACACTCCTAGCCTATGATTGGACTTCCCCCGGTCCACTAGACACTCCTAGCCTATGATTGGAGCATAGGAGGAACTGTCATGAGCACCCTCGACACCGATCCGGTAGCGGTGTCGCGGCACTCCATAACGTTAGCTCCCATCGTCGTTAGGGCAGAATTACCAAATGATTGGGCAGCTCGTTGCGTTCGTGGGTAGCGGGTATGTGCTCTTTCAGGAGCTTTCCGCATCTGGCAATGCAGTCAAGAAAACCCTGCCGCGTCTGGCCCTGGTGCACTTTGGCGGTGAAGTCCGCCACGATGTCTTCCCACACTGTGTTGTCCAGAATGTCGGCAATGCCCTGATCCACCAGAATCTCCACATAGCGCTCCGCCTCCGAGACGAAGATCAGCATGCCAGTGTCGCCTTCGGTATGATGCAGGTTTTGCTCCAGAAACTGCCGGCGCGCCAGGTTGGAGGCCCTCCAGTAACGCACCTGCCGGGGAATCAGGCGAGTGTTAATGCCGGGCACCCGAAACAGCAGGCTGAGCATGATGAACGTACCCCACTGCACCAGCAACAGCATGTCGGCACCGAGCCAGCTGCCGAAGTAATTGGCAATGCCGGGCACCAGCAACGCCAGGATGCCGGCCCAGAGCAGGGGAATATAGCTGTAGTTATCTGACTGGGCCGTCAGTACTGTGACCAGTTCGGCGTCGGTTTCCCGTTCCACCTCGTTAATGGCTGCAGTAACGGCTTCCTGATCGCTCTTGCTTAATAATGTCATGATTCTTTCAGTCTCATCGTCAAGTGAGGGGGTTCAGCGCGCTTGGCTGTCAATGCGGAGCTACCAGCCACCAGAGGCACCGCCGCCGCCGAAGCCGCCTCCACCGCCGCCAAAGCCACCACCACCGAAGCCGCCGCCACGGCCGCCCATGGCACCACCCAGCAGAGCTGCTCCTAACAGGGCTGCGCCACCGCGCCCACCACGGCCACCGCGACTGCCGATAAAGAACACCACGGCCATCATGATGAAGAACAATAGCGCGACCATGCCGGCGTTGGGCTTCTCCTGGGCGACACCTGTTGTCTGGCCCTGGGGAGCTGCCATCGGTTCACCACCGAGAACCTGGATCATCGCGGCGGCGCCGTTGAAGATACCGGCCTGGAAATCCCCCTGACGGAACGCCGGGGTAATAATGCGATTGATGATCACCGAAGAGTCGGCATCAGTGAGCCGGCCTTCAAGGCCATAGCCCACCTCAATGCGGATTTTGCGTTCTTCCTTGGCCACAATCAGCAGGGCGCCGTTATCCTCGCCCTCCTGACCAATACCCCAGTGCCTGCCCAACTGGTAACCAAAATCCTCAATGGGAAAGCCCTGAAGGTTCGGCAGCGTAACCACCACAACCTGTTCAGTACTGGCTTGCTCGTGGGCCTGAAGCATCTTGCCAAGGCGCGCTTCGACCTCAGGAGAAAGTATCTCCGCCTGGTCGACCACCCGGCCGGTCAGTTCGGGAAACTCGGGCGTTGACTGTGCCCATACAGCAGCCGGCAGCAATACCAGTAACGCTAACAGCATGCTTTTGTGGAACTGTGCAATCATCAGAATTCCACCGCGGGCGCTTCATCCGCATTTTCCGTAGTGGCTTCAAAGTTGGCGCGGGGCTCCAGATCGCTGTACAGGATGCTGTGCCAGATCTTACCCGGGAAGGTGCGCAGTTCGGTGTTGTAGCGCTCCACCGCCTGAATGAAATCACGCCGCGCGACAGCAATACGGTTCTCCGTACCTTCAAGCTGTGACTGTAAGGCAAGGAAGTTCTGATTCGACTTCAGGTCCGGATAACGCTCAGACACCGCCATCAGCCTGCTCAGTGCGCTGCTAAGCTCACCCTGGGCCTGTTGGAACTGCTGCAGCTTCTGGGGATTGTTGAGAATGCTCTCGTCTACCTGAATGGAAGTGGCCTTGGAACGCGCCTCAATGACTGCTGTCAGGGTGTCTTGCTCCTGAGCCGCGAAGCCCTTGACGGTTTCCACCAGGTTGGGAATCAGATCCGCCCGGCGCTGGTACTGGTTTTCTACCTGGGACCAGGCAGAGGTGACTTTCTCATCGTAAGTGGGAATGTTGTTGATTCCACAGCCACTGAGCAACAGAACCAGTGCCATCAGCGGTGCCAACTGCCAGACAGTCCGCTGTTGAAACGGTTTATGAAGGATTCCCATAGTGCTTTTCCCGGTGGTAAATGCATGAAAAAGGGAAGATGCCGTGCGATCATGCCGAGGCATCGAACTACCTTCTAATTGGGGATAGGGCCAGTGTTTTCAAGGTGGTAAGCGTATTCCAGACCCGCACCTTTTGGGCACATGACGGTTCCTGAGCGCCAAGAATCCGAAGCCCCCCGGTACCGGACCACACCTCCGCAGCACAAGGGTGTTCCAGAGTTATACGAACGGGGGTATACGAACGCGTTCGTATAATTAGCTGTTAATGGCCAAGGCCTAGGAAGGATTCAGTCAGTAAAGCAGGGAGTTGCTTTCAAATGTTTACCATCGTTCAACTTGTCTCCCCGCAAAACACTGCAAAATCATTAGGTTTCGTGTTCTGGTTCCTTTCGCCATGGGCTAGGCTGGGTGCAAGCTGCATGGCAGAGGGCATTCGGGTTTGAGTACCAGGGATAAACCGCCGGGTAACCGGCCATTAACAAATGGCTGTTGTCGGACGCGCCTGCGCTGGCGCTCCGGCACGCCGCAATGCCAGAGCGTTAGCTGTGATTGCCCCACCCGAGAAGTGATACTATAGTGACACTGTTAATCTGATTCAGGGTGAGCCCATGAAAGTTGAGCTTGTTACCAACCTCAAGCGCCAAGCCACAAAGATTCTGGCAGATCTGCACTTGTCGAAAGAGCCGGTACTGATTACCGAGCATGGTCAGCCATCCGCATACCTTGTGGATGTGCAGGATTACGAGTTTATGCAGCGCCGACTTGAGCTGCTTGAGGGGCTCTCACGGGGAGAGCGTGCTGTACTTGAGGGAAGAATGTACAGCCAGAGTGAGGCCAGGGAGAAAATGAGTAAATGGCTGAAGTAATCTGGACGGAGCCCGCCCTTCAAGAGTTGGATGCCATCGCCGAGTACATTGCTCTGGATAATCCTGCTGCCGCTGGTCATCTGGTCCAGGAAGTTTTCGATAAGACCGAACGTTTGGAGGATTTTCCCCAATCCGGACGGATTCCTCCAGAACTTCCTAATTCGGTATACAGGGAGGTAGTGGTTTCACCGTGTCGCATTTTTTATCGCGAGGATGAGCAGCGGGTTCTCGTCCTCTATGTTATGCGAGAGGAGCGGCAGCTTCGGGCGTACATGCTTGGGAACAGCTAACCAGGTGCATCACTCGGATACCTTTGTCTTCGCTATGTCAAAGTCACCGGTGCGCTTCGGCGTTGCAATGGTCTTGATGAGATGGATCGCCATTCTGTTGTTGGCTTTTCCTGCCATTGGATTGGCGGAGACTGAGCCGGAGTTTTATTTGTGCTCGCCCTACGTGGAAAAATCGACAGTAGGGGAGCAGACAGATCTTGGTTGGCCGGTTTACGTCAATTTGACAGAGTTTGGTACCACGAATTTAGAGGCATTCACGGAAGCAAACACCGGCAAAATGATCCGCATTCTTGTCGGTAGTCGTGAGTTTTCGAAGGCGACAATATGGGTGCCAATTCCTAGCGGAAATTTACGCGGGACATTCAGCTCCCAGGAAGTTGCTACCGATTGGCAGCGAATTTTAACAGGCAAACTGCCAGCGGCCCCATGCGGTGCACGGAATTGAGAAATGCCTAACCAGTTGTTGCAGCTCGTTCTGTACCTCCCCCACTTCCAGTAGACACGTATCGATAACTCCGCCAAAGGAGAACATTGATGCCTGTAATCAAGACTGGCAAGAAAACCAAGAAGTACACCACCGAGTTCAAACTTAAAGCTGTTGAGTGGCGCCACCAGGCTCACCGGAATGTGAAATGCGTTAAAGCGAAAATCGACTCGTGGCGCCGCGTAACAATCGGTGTCAGAATTGAAGATGTGGCGCTCCATACCAGTGGCTGAGGCTAACCCACGAGGTGGGGGCAGCCCCATAGTGGGGCATCATATTGTCTAGGCAGTTAATGAGCCGTTCCTCTTCTCGCACCTGAGACGAATCGTATGGCCTCCGCTCATAATCAAGGCTTGTCGATTTTCTTCGATGACACTGGGGCAGGGTGCCCCGTGGTGTTGGGACACAGCTTCCTCTGTACAGGCAAGATGTGGCACGAGCAGGTACCGGCCTTTGCAGAGACATACCGTGTGCTCAACCTCGATTTCCGTGGCCACGGTGGGTCAAGCGAAGTAACGCAATCCTTTTCCCTGTATGACGCTGTCTCGGACGTGGTGGCAGTACTGGACGAGGTGGGCATTGAGCGAGCCGTCTGGTGCGGGTTGTCCGTGGGAGGCATGGTGGCATTGCGGGCGGCGCTGACCTGTCCCGAGCGGGTGAAAGGGCTTATCCTGATGGATACCGACGCTGGGGCTGAACACCTGTATCGAAAGCTGAGGAATAGCGCAATGGGCTTGGGAGCTCGATTCCTTGGAATAGGCCCGTTCCTGCCCTCTATCGCTCGGCTCATGTTTGGGGCCACGACCCGGCGGCAGAATCCGGCGCTCGTTCGCGAGTGGAAAGGGGAGTTTTCCCGCGTCCATCTTCCGTCCATCCTGCTGAGCCTGAAAGCGCTGATGCAGAGGGATTCGGTTCTTGACCGTCTTTCGCAGATTGGCGTGCCCGCCCTCGTGCTGGTCGGGGAGGAGGATCGCTCGCTTCCGCCCATCCTATCACGCCAGATCCACGACGCATTGCTCGACTCCGAGTTGGTCCAGATTCCCGCCGCGGGTCATCTGTCCGCTCTGGAGCAACCGGCTGCTGTAAACAAGGCGGTTCTCGATTTCCTCGATAGGAGGTTTACATATGAGCACGCCTAGTCTCGGCACGTCAGAGAGGAACATGCTTGAGCCGCTGGTCGACCCCCAGTGCGCAGAACGTGACGGCATGGGAGAGCGACCGCAAGACCATGCGCTATCGTCCGGTAGAGGAGTTACGAGCTCTGTTCCGGCCGCGACAAAATTCTGTTGGTAACGATCTACCTTGCTGATATGGCTGACTTTCAAGCTTTTAACGAGGTATGAGATAACTGAGTACCTGAAGCCCACTATGTCGCTCTGGGGCTCACTGGGTTTTAAAATATCGGCTCGCCGGTCGCTTTCACCGCATAGAACAGGCAATCACTCTTTGCAATCACCGGGTTGGTGGTGATCATGAAGGCTTTAAGGGCCTGGGCGGGGTAGATCTGCCCATCCTTTACTTGAAGAATCTGCTCCATGGTCTCGGCCCGGTTGTGGCCGATCGCGGTCAGTATGCTCAGGCCTTTGTTTCCCACCCATCCCAGCGGCTCATGCGGGGACACTATCCCAAAATTCCGGCGCTCGATGTCGGGCGGTAAGGTGAGGTCGGCCTGGCCGGTAGGCGTAAGGCGATATTCGATGGTCGCTTCCGGCGCCAGCTCCACCCGAATCGGATTGCGCAGTACGTTGACGTCCCACTCTGCTTTTTCCAGTGACAACACATCGGCTCTTGAGGTGTATTGCACGAGTCCCTCGTACGCCAATTGGTGCGCCTGTTCTTCCTGGGAGCCGCCACACTCGATGGTCACCGTGGGTACCTCCTGTTCTGAATATTCCATCAGCGCACCCAGACGAAGGTCCGTCATGACGAGCCGGTCAGTGAACAGGGAGGTCAGCGCCTGGTGGGCGGCGTCGCTGGTGATGGTCACGGCGAAGGCCGGGCCGGTGCCTGAGGTGTTGTGAACGTCCAGCAGGCATTCCGGTTTTACCTTCTGCAGCTCGGCCAGCAAGGCCTGGGCGATGGCCCCTTCCTCGCCCTCGAAAGGTTGCCGGAAGCACCGGTTGAGGTCGAGCCCGTAGGGCAGCTGGCGGTGTGAGAGTGCGGGTGGGATTTTCGCGGGATAGACGCCGCCGAGGAGAAACAGCATGTTGACCTCGGGCGTGTGCTGCTCCAGCAGCCATCGGTGCAGAGCAAACAGACCGGAAGGCTCGTTACCGTGCAACAGCGTGGCCATGGCCCGGGTCCGCGAGCGATCGCGACCGGCCACATGAACCACCGTGGGCTTGTGCAGCCGGTCCAGCCACTCAAGGGGTGAACGCCCCAGAGTCCGGGGTGACGGGTCATGCAGGTAGTCGAGTACGTTCGATGTGCTCACGGTGACCGCGCCCATTCATGGACCGGTGTATTGGTCTTCTGGTTGGTCATGTACAGCGACAGCATGCTGCGGAACGCCTCATCGGGGCTCAGGGACTGGAACAGATGCTCGGTGATGTGGCGCTGCCAACGGGCGCCGGTCATGGCGGTTTCAATGCGGCCTTCAATGATGCCCAGCAGGCGGTGAATTTCCGACTCGTCCACGTCGGTTCGTTTCAATGCCTCCCGGGCGCGGGGCAGCAGGTCCCGGGCCACGGCCAACAACGGCATATCCTGCAACTGCACCTGATCCTTGTGCGGCCAGATGATTTCGGCGCCGATGCCGTATTTGGCGGCGCGGTAGAAATTGTGTTCGGTGTAATGGAAGGGGAGGATTGAGGTCAGATGTGGGATGTCGTCCAGCACCGCCAGGGCAGCCCCGATCACGAACAGCCCGTTCGCACACATATCCACGGCCGTTGGGCCGGCAGGCATGGATCGGATCTCAATGCGGAGATGACCATCGCCGGTGGGATCGTAGATGGCCCGGTTCCAGGGCCAGGTGGTGCCCTGGTGCAGGCGCATCTCGGCCAGTTCCGGCACCTCGCCACGATCGAGCACGGCCATCGGGTCTTCATCCGACATGAGTGGGATGATGGGGGGATACAACGATGCGGAGGCCGCAAACAGTTCCCAGGCGCTGCGTGCCCAGCCGTTTCCGTAATACACCCTGGGCGGATGGCGCCAGGTTTTAAGGTGCGGAGATCGGCTATCGATGGATTGCTTGAACAGGGCAATGCGGGTTTCGTCCCAGAGGTGGTGGCCAAACAGGCTGGGCGAATTGCTGGCCAGGGCCAGGACAATGGGTGTGACCAGTTGGACGGCATTGAAATAATCGGCGAAACGGTGGGCGGAAACCTGCCAGTGCAGCTGGAACGAGGTATTGGCCCCTTCCATGGTGACGTCGTCCGCCTCCAGGTCTACGACATCGTTGCCTCCGATGTGGATGCTGAAGGGCTCGCCCCGTTGCTTGATCAGCGCGCTGGATAGAGCATGGTAGCGGGGTTCGTCTGTCATCGCCTCTGTACCCGTATCGGACTGGCGCAGGGTGGGCAGAATGCCAATTGGGACCAGTTCACCGTTCAGTGGTGCGGCGTGTTGGTTGATTCGTTGGATGGCAGATAGTAGTTCCTGCTCCGTTCGGGCAAACGGGCTTCCCTTGAAGACCTGGGGGCTGAGGTTGTATTCGAGATTGAATCGGTTGAGCTCAACCGTCAGTTGCGGGTCCTGAACGCTGGCGGCGATGTCGGTGTTGATGGATTGAACCCGCAGGTCGGGGTTGACGATGTAGAACTCGACCTCAGCGCCAATGGAACTCTCGCCCTCACCAAAGCCGGGCCGGTCCAGCAGACGAGCGAACGCAGTAAGGTCGGTGCGGACCTTGGCAGCAAAATGTTCAAACTCTTCATCCGTGAATTCCGATTTCGTGATCGTCAGTCCCACGGTAACGTTGTCTCTAGGGTTCATCTACTTTGATAGTAGTGGAAGATGGGCTTGGCATCAGCTCCTTTGACGGGTTCCGGGCTTCTTGTGGGCGGTTGACGCTCACCAGCCATGGCGTCACGCTTTGGTGATTGAATTTTCAGAGCGTCCGGCACGGGAGCTTTTATGGGAAGCTGGCGGGTAAAGAGTCTAGGCGATGCGATGCTGGCGTTCGAACAACAAGCCAGTATTGAGCAACGTTTTGCGTCAGGCTTTGCAGAGGCCGGCAGCCCGACTGACATGGCCGCATTCATCCGCCATGAATCAGAGGGTCGTTTGCACTGTGACGTTAAAGTTTACTTCTCGCCCAAGGCGGATACCTTTGCACAGGAGCTGAACGCCCAACCGTGCCCAAAACCTTCGCCCGATGGCTTGAGCCTGTTGGCTGGCTCCGAGGATTGCTGGCGGCTGCTTTTTCCTGAGTTGAGTTTCTGATATCACCCATGCCCGTTAGCGCTAGCGCGGGTTCTCTGATTGAGAGCTAATTATGACTATCCAGACACTGTTCGGAATTGATCTTCCTATCATTCAAGCGCCCATGGCGGGGGTACAGGGGTATGAGCTCGCCGTAACCGTGTCCAATGCAGGAGGCTTGGGTTCCTTGCCCTGTGCCATGCTCAGTCCTGAAGGCTTGCGCGAAGAACTTCTGGCCCTGACCAGTCAGACTTCCAGGCCCTACAACGTCAATTTCTTCTGCCATACGCCACCGGAACCGGACGCCGAAGCTGAGCGGCAGTGGCGCAAAACTCTCGCACCCTATTTCGAGGAGTTTGGTATCGACGCCAGCACCATTTCCTCGCAAGGGGGCAGGGCGCCATTCAGCGCCGAGATGGCCGATGTGCTGGCAGAATTTAAACCGCCGGTGGTGAGTTTCCACTTTGGCCTGCCGGCGCCTGAACTGATGGATCGCATTCGCGGCTGGGGCGGAAAGATCCTGTCGACTGCCACCACGATGGATGAGGCGCTCTGGCTGGAGGCGCAGGGTGTCGATGCCATCATCGCCCAGGGGCTCGAGGCCGGTGGCCATCGCGGATTCTTCTTGTCTAATGACCTTAATACTCAGATAGGCACCTTTGCCCTGATCCCCCAGTTGGTGGACGTGGTGAAGGTCCCGGTTATCGCCGCGGGCGGCATTGCTGACGCCCAAGGTGTTCAGGCGGCCATGGCGCTCGGCGCGGGCGGGGCCCAGATTGGAACCGCGTATCTGTTGTGCCCCGAAGCCCAGACCAAACCCGTGCACCGTGTTGCCCTGAAATCCAAAGCCAGCAGGGTTACCGCACTGACCAATCTGTTCAGCGGCGGTGCTGCAAGGGGGATCATCAACCGCGTGATGCGCGAACTGGGGCCAATGAATGGCACAGCGCCGGCGTTCCCCTTGGCGTCTGCTGCTATCGCCCCGCTGCGGGCAAAGGCCGAATCCGAGGGAAGCGGAGATTTCTCACCCCTGTGGTCGGGGCAGAATGCCAGTGGCTGTAAAGAAGTGTCCGCGGCAAATCTGACGCGAGAGCTGGCAGGTATGGACGAGTAAGCAGAGTTGGAACACTCAGTGACAGATAAGGTTGTCTGTTTTTTTCAGGACCTGCGCCAGGTCGTGGCCATTACTCTCCCGCTGCTTTTATCGAATGATCGCCGTAGCGATTATTCTGAGTATGGGTCCTGTCGTCTGTGCTCAAAGCTCAAAATTCATCGCCACTTCCGGCGCCTGGATAAAGTGCCCCTGGAAATTGCGAATGCCACGCTCCCAGAACCACGATAGCGCTTTGGCGTCTTCCACGTGGGTTGCCACAATCGGCAGGCTGGAGCCGAAGATGCCAGTCAGTTGACGCAGTAAGTCTTCCAGCTCCGGTGTCTGTTCGGCGCTGGTGCCGTACTTCGAGGCTAGCTTTACAAAATCCACCGACCCCAGCTCTTTCAACAGCTCAACGGATGCCGGGCCCGTTTCGATGTGCTCAATGATCAGACCGCATCCCATGTCCTGCACTACCCTCAGCACCTGCCTGGCCGAAGCGACGTCCTTAATCACGGTTGGGCTTGAGAGCGCCAGGTAGACCCGGCGTTTACCCTTGATGCGGGCGTTGCGTATGCCGGTGCTGATGAGCGGCACCAATTTTGCCACGTCCGCCATTGGGGACGACAGTTTGATGGCCACGGAGTGGCTGGCAGAGGCTTTACCCGCCAGTTTCGACAGCCCCTCCACTGCGTGTTCAACCACCCAGCGATCCAGGTCATAAAGGGTTCCGTGGTTGCCTTCAGCCAGTTGAGCCAGGAACTGGCCGGGCAGGTATACGGCGTCGTTTTCGTCAACCAAACGCACCAGGGCCTCGAACAGGGTGTCCCCGGAATCCATGTTCACGATTGGCTGGTAGTGCAGCCGGAACGAGCGGGCTTCGAGCAATTCCTGAATCCGATCATCCAGTTGGCTGCGATCAGACCGTTCCGTCGTTTGATGCCATACCACGCAACTGCCATCGGCCTGAATGGCCTCGGCACAGGCTTTTTCCACGTCGAGCAGGGCTTTGTCTTCGTTCATGGCTTCGTTCAGCGGCAGCACACCCATGCTGAGCGTGACCGGCTTCGGCGGCTCGCCCACAGTCCAGGTAGTGCTGTGCAGGCGCTGATGGAAGCTATCCAGATAGGCATCGGCATCCTCGGTTACCGGTGCATTCACCTGGAACAGAAAGCTCCCCCCTCCTAGGGCACAGCCTGAGTCATTGGCGCCCAGTTGGTTGGCGAAGTGGGTTGCCATATGCGATGTCAGGATGGCGAGAGCTCGGGCGCCGTGTTGGGCGCGCAGGTACTCTTCACGGTCAATGCCTACTTGCACCAGGTAGCGGGACCGGTTTTCGGGGGCGGCCTCCACGTATGCGAGCAGGGTTGCCAGCTCGGTCAGGAAGTAGTCGTGGTTCTGTAAGCTCCGGCTTTCTCTGCGCTGGCTAACCAGGTTGATGCGAGCCGTGAGCAGTTGAGCCTGCAGCAAGTGCTGATGCAGCGCGCTCAGGAACCGTTGCTTGTCCAGTGGTTTGGTGAAGATCGGATTGCCGGCCATACTCTGTCGCTCCAGCTGTTCCGCCACTTGTTGGGAGGCTGACACGAACAGGATGGGAATGGTCATGTACCGGGCATCCTGTCGGAGCACCTGGGCCAATTCCAAACCCTGTACGCCGGGCATTTCATGGTCCAGCACCAGGGCGTCTGGCTGGAATTGCTCGATACGCTCGAGTATTCGTATTGGCTGGGACAGCCCCTCCACCTCATAGCCTTCGACGGTCAGCATGGTCTTGTAGTAGGCCAGCAAATCAGCGTCGTCGTCGACCCAGAGCACGCGCGGTTTTGTGGTGAGGGTGTGCTCCAGCAATTGGCCGATGCGTTTTTCCAGCACCCCAAGGTCCAGGGGTTTGGTCAGATAGGTATCGGCGCCGGCGCGAAGAGCGCGCATGCGCGCAACCATGTCGCTTCTGGCCGACATCATGATCACCGGGGTGTTGGCACCTACCTGGCATTTCAGGCGTTCCAGCCAGGCAATGCCCTCCAGTGCGCCTTGGGGAAAACTGATGTCGAGCAGAATCAGATGGTGACTGTGGTCGTCAGTACGCCGGTTGTAGGCCTCCGGGGTCTCGAAGGTCTGGGCGGTAAAGCCGCGTTGTTCCAGCCAGTTTTTCAGGAAAGCGGCTTGACTGAGGTCGTCTTCGATCACAGCAATACGGTAGTGGTTCTTTGCAGTCGCGGGTGCCGCAGCAGGATCTGGTTGCGACGTGACCGTGTTGAGCGCCTCATCCATGGCCTGGCCCAGGTGGCCGAGGGAGGCTTCGATCTGACTGCGCTCCGCCGGAGTGGCGTCGGGTTTGTTCAGCAGTTGCAGTAATTGGCCTTCCAGCACCCGGGCGGTTTCGGTGATCTCCGGAAACTGAAAGGTGGCGCCGCTACCCGCGAGTTTGTGGGCGCACTGCTCCATGAAGGTTAGGGCCTTGGCATCCCAGCTTACGTGCTGAAGCCGGCTCCAGGACGATCGCAACTCATCCAGACGGCTGGGCAAACCGCGCACATATTGCTGCTTGAGCGCTTCGTATTTTGGTCCCAAGTAGCCGCCTGCCATTACCTGACCTCTTGCGCTGCGCATGAATGATTGACGTGCGTTAGGGGCGGTGAGTAGAAATGTGTAATCGTGCGCCACTTCGAACGTGAGATACAGGTTTCAAATTTACAGGTTTACGGTACAGATCACGAGGGTCCGACGAAAAAGGTTCCCTAGGGCAGTTTTCAAAAACTCCGTCAAAGACAGTGCTTTCCCCTACACTGGCGTGATGGACACCGGCCTGGAACAGGGTATTCTTTCCGGCCGCACGAGGCCTGTGTCATTAGGCTAGGGCAATTGCGCTAATTGCCACCTGGGTACCGTTGAAGGCGGCGTTGCCGGTCAGTGCATCAATGCGCTGGGCATCGGTAACGTCGTTGATGCTGACTCCCGGTTGTGCCTCCGCCACGGTCATGCCGGTGTCGCTGCGATTGTGACCCCAGCCCTGGGGAATGCTGACCACCCCCTCGAACATGTCATCGTTAATCTCTACCGGCAGTTGAATGCTTCCGGTGGGCGACGCCACCTGTGCCAACTGACCGTCCTTAAGGCCAAGCCGCTCAGCATCGGCGACGCTCATCTGCACCGTGCATGGGTTTTTGCCTTTCACCAAGCGATGGGAGTTCTGGGTCCAGGTGTTGTGGCTGCGCGGCAGGCGACGGCTGATCATGGCGAACGGGTAGTCCGGGTTCCGGGCCTGGTCCAGCAGTCCGGAGGCGTCCAGCCGTTTCAGGTCGTCCAGGTACAGCTGGGGCGCGATGTGGATAAGTCCGTCTTCAGTCTGTAGTCGTTGTTGCAGGCAGGGCTGCAGAGGTCCCAGGTCAACTCCGTGCGGGTTGGCTTTCAGCTTGGCCAGGCTCATGCCCTGTTCGCCATAAGCCCCCTGTTTCAGGCCGCCATCCAGCATCATCTCCGGGGTTACGCCGTCGTCCTCGCGACCGGTCAGGTGCAGGGCCAGATCCCGCAGAATTTCCCAGTCGTGCTTCTGGTCCGGTGTCTTCTCGAACATGGGCTCGGAGAACTTGGCGGTGTTGCGCACGGCAAAGGAATTGAAGAATACATCGAAATGAGGCACTTCCAGGCCGGTGGTGGCCGGCAGGATGATGTCCGCATGGCGGGTGGTCTCGTTCAGGTAGATGTCCACCGACACCATGAAGCCGAGGCTGTCGAATGCCTGTTCCAGGCGGGCGCCGCCGGGGCTGGACAGCACCGGGTTACCGGCGATGGTGATCATGCCCCGGATCTGGCCCTCGCCCGGGGTGAGAATTTCGTCGGCCAGGGTCGCGACCGGGAACTCGTTGTTGAAGTAGGGCAATTTTCGCACCCGCGACTCAAACCGACCGTAAGAGCTGGGTTTACCTTTCTTGTCGCGCACCAGATCAAACGCCGGCTGAGGGAACATGGCGCCGCCGCGGCGATCAAAATTTCCAGTGAGTAGGTTCAGCACATTGTTCAGCCATTGGCACAGGCCGCCAAAGGATTGGGTGGAGGCACCCATGCGGCTGTAGCAGACCGCGCTTTTGGCCGCAGCCAAGTCCCGTGCCAGGTTGCGGATGGTAGTGGCGTCGATGCCGCAGGCGTCGGCGACGGCCTCCGGGCTGTAGGGTTTCACCGCCTCTGCCAACTGGTCCAGGCCGGCAATGATGGGTTCCAGGTGGCCCAGATCCACGCGCTGTTCTTCAACCAGGGTGTGGGCCAAGGCGAGCATCAGCAGGGCGTCGGTTTCCGGCCGGATGAACAGGTGCTGATCGGCCTTTTTCGCGGTTTCGGTGCGGCGTGGATCGACCACCACCACGTTGCCACCCCGGTCCTGAATGGCCTTCAGGCGTTTGCCTACGCCCGGGGCCGTCATCAGGCTGCCGTTGGAGACAATCGGGTTGGCACCGATGATCAACATGAAATCGGTGTAGTCGATGTCCGGAATCGGTATCAGCATGCCGGCGCCGAGCATGTAATTGGAGGCGACGTGGTGTGGAAGCTGGTCGGCGGAGGCGGAGCTGTAACGGTTATTGGTGCCCAGAGCCTTGAAAAAGCGCGGCAGCATGATGGCGTTGCCAAAGTTGTGGGCGTTGGGATTGCCCAGATAGACCCCGACCGAATCCTGGCCGTGTTCGGCTTGAAGGCCGCGGAATCGGGTGGCGATCTCGTCGTAGGCCTGCTCCCAGCTGAGCGCCTGCCAGCCATTATTGGTGCGTTTGAGCGGCGTTTTCAGGCGGTCCCTGTCGTGGTAGAAATCCTGCAACGCCACGGCCTTGGGGCAGATATGGCCCTGGCTGAACGGATCCTCCTTGTCGCCCTTGATCGACAGGATGTTGCCGTCCTGATGCTTTATTTCGAGGCCGCACATGGCTTCGCAAATGTTGCAGGTTCGATAATGGGTCTTGAGGTCGCTCATAGATCAGGGCTCGGTCATGGTGTTGTTATTGGCTAACCTGAGTGTGGCACAAGCCCTGACAAAAGCAGACGGTCAGAAATGACACATACTTGGTCATTTCCGCCACAAGCCAAAAAGAGGAATCTGTCATGGCCACGCAACCTTCTTCCACTGGCGGACAATGGAAACGGTCCCACAAGGCGCGTAAACGCTGGTCGCAACGGGTCACAGACAGCAGTGATGCCCTGGATCTGGAAACCGGGGTGTTTGCACTTGAGGATCCAAGGGAGATTGCACTCTCGCTGAAGCGTTCTGCCGAGCGTAGCCAGCGGCGCAAAGCTGACCCATTCCGCTCCGCGATGTCGATGCTGACCTTTTACATTAACCGGGCCGGACGCCGGCTCCCTGCTGACAAGCGTGCCCGACTGGAGGCCGCGAAGGATGAGCTGCGGGCACTGTACCACCGGCGCTGACTTGGTTATTTGTCGGTGGTTTCCGGCTGAAAAATGCTCAATATAGCTTCTGGGCATGACGCGAGCCATGGTTGCAGATCCGCCAGGGGCATCGGGTGGCCCAGCCAGTAGCCCTGCAATTTGTCACAGCCAAGTCCCTTTAATAGTCGGGCAGTGGCTTCGTCTTCAACGCCTTCGGCAATTACGCTGTAGCCCAGACCGTGCACCATATTGATGGCAGTTTCGATAATCACCCGGGAGCTGTCACTGGCACAGACATCGGTCACCAGGGTACGGTCCAGTTTGATCTCGGTGGCCGGCAGTTCCTTCAGGTAGGACAGCGACGAGTATCCACTGCCAAAATCATCAATAGAGATGCCAATACCTGCATCCGCCAGGCTTTTCAGCGCCAGCAGCCCTTTCTCCGGGTCTTCCATGGCGGCGGTCTCGGTCAGTTCGAGAGTCAGGCGCTGGGCGTGTATCCGGTGCTGGCCCAGGACGGATTCGATGTGCCCCTTCAGGCTGCGTGACGACAGATCCCGGGCCGAAATATTGATCGAAAGGCCCAGCCCGGGGTGATCACTCTGCAGGCCGGCCAGGTCGCGAATCCCGCGCTCAACGGCCCAGCGGGTCAGCTGGTGAATAACCCCGGTTTCTTCCGCCAGTGGAATGAAGTCGGCCGGACTGACACTGCCCCGTTGCGGATGATGCCAGCGAATCAGGGCCTCCAGCCCAATCACCCGGCCGGTCACCAGGGAGAGTTTGGGCTGGTAGTAGAGAATGGTCTGGTCGCTCTGGATGGCCTCCCGGAGATCCGACATCAGGGTCAGCCGGCCTTCACTGTAGATATCCAGATCCGGGCTGTAGAAACCGGTCGCCAATAGGCCCCGGGGCGCGATTTCCATGCCCACGTGAGCATTCCGGATCAATAACGCAGCGTTGTCACCGTGTTCCGGATAACGGGCGGCACCAAATTTCGGGTGCAGTTCAATAGCCAGGTTATCGAGTGGCACCGGGAGGGATAGCAGCCCAAGCGCCTGGTTCAGGCCCTCCAGGTCGGAGGCAATCTTGTCGGCGTGCACCAGAATGCCAACGCAGTCACCAGACAGCTGATAAACGCACTCGTCTCGGCCCTGATCATCGCGAACTCGATGTACTTCCGGCAGTTGAATGGCCATGGCGGTCATTTGTTCGGCTAGGCGCTTCAGCAAACGTTCGCTGCGATTGAGTCCCAGGGTACGGTTGATCTCATCCAGCCGGGTAATCCGGGCCACGCCCACCATGTAATTGCCCTGGGGATCCTCAGCCAGTTGGTTGTTCACCATCCACTCGAACCGGTTGCGATTGGGTAGCCCAGTGACCGGATCGTGGGTCATGGCTTCGGTGAGTTCCTGGCGGGCGTCGTTCCGGGCTTTCTCCTGGCGCAGGCTGTCGGCCTGGGCGATGATCTTGTCCTCCCGTTCGCGGTACAGGCGATCCGCCAGTGCTAGGGTCAGGATAAATGCCTCCAGTCCGGAACCAATCTGCATGGCGTGTTCGGTCATGAAGTTGGTCGGGAAGAAACCCAGCGCCCGTCCGGCGGTTGCCAGCACGCCTACCGTCAGCGGGGTCCAGGCCACGGTAAAAAAGGCTCCGGCTCGAACACCAGCAGCCCAGGTAACGGGGCCAGCCACAAACAACAGAGAAAAGAACACCAACGCCGATATTGAAGACAGCCTGATAGCAACGTTGTAGTCCAGCATCATGGCGCCGATGAAATTAATCACCTCGAAACCGATCATCACCCGTATCGCAAGATCGAGCCTGGGGCTATGAGACGGGGTGCGGAGAAAGCTGCGGCAGAACAGCAACGAAAACAGCGCCAACACGGGCATCGAAGCCAGCATCGCTTTGGCGTGCAGCCCCGGAGCCTGTGGATAAAGTAGCTGGAAGCTGTAGCCCTTGATCGAGGCGAAGAACAGTAGATAGCCGGAAATGGCGATGGCGTAATACAGGTACAGCCGTTCCCTGAGGGTCAGGAACACCGCCAAGTTGATCAGTATGATGACGGTCAGGCAGCCGTAATAGAAGAAGTGCAGTTTCTGTTCATGGGTGGCGGCGCTGAAGAATTCCGCTTCACGCCAGATCCGCAGCGGCAGGATGGTGGGTCCGGCGGTTTTGACCCGTACAAAGATGGTCTTGGTCTGTGCTGGCGCCAATTTAACTCGCAGCAGCATGTTCGGATGGTCCACCTGGCGCGGATAGAACGGCCGGCCATCGCCAGTTTTGAACTCCTGGGTTTTGCGGCCAGGAGCTTGGTTCTGGTTTGAAACCACATGAAAAATCACGTCATCCAGTTGTGAGTACGCCAGCTCAACAATCAGGTTGACGGCCTCCGGGTCGAGGTTCCGGACCGAGAAACGTAACCAGTAGGCCGAGGGCGTATTACCAAACGTGGCGCTGCCAGAGGGCTCCAGATGCCACGCGGAATCCGGCAGATTTCGAACCTGGTTGAGGTCCGCATCGGCTTCCGGGTCTTCCCAGTATTCGAACTGGGCCAGGATCGGCGACGATTCAGTTACCGTGATCGGCTGGGTTTGTGCCTGTACCAGAGTCCAGGTGAAACAACACACCACCGTTAAACTGAGACGCAAGAAATTAGAGAAGATCACGATCGGCTGACAAACTGGTTGGGGCCCTGAAGGCCAGTGACTGAAAGAGAGAATTGATTAATTTTTAATCTTATCGTTGATCGCACTGCAGCCTGAAGTATTTTATGTAGAAAAATGTGTACAGAGTAGCAACACACTGGGCAGGCAGTGTGTTGCTGGTTGACGTGGCCGACGAGGTTAGCGGCCGGGCCCTGCATAATCACCACGGGCGGCCAGGTAATGCACCCAGAGCAGGCGGGCAGCAACGGCGCGCCAGGGTGACCAGGGGTCGGACAATCGTTTTTGTTGATCGCGTGTGGGTGGCGCTTCCAGGCCCTTGACCTCCTGCAGGGCCACAGCCAGCGCCAGGTCACCCTGAGGCCAGATATCCGGCCGGCGCAGCGCCATCAGGTAGTAGACATCGACACTCCAGGGCCCCAGCCCGGGCACTGCAAGCAGGGCCTTGCGCCCCTCAGGCTCGGACCACTGGTGCAGCCGATCCAGCGGCAATTCGCCCTCGGCCACACGGTGCGCCAGTTCGTAGCAATATCGGGCTTTTTGGCGGGTCAGGCCCTGGGTTTTCAGGCCATCTTCACCGGCCCTCAGCACGGACGCTGGTGTCACCCCGCGCAGCGCCTGCTCAAGGCGTTCGAACATGGTCTTCGCCGCTTTAAGCGAGACCTGCTGTTCCAGGATGATCTGCACCAGGGTGGCGAAGCCCGGCTCCCGCGGCCACAGGGGAGGAACGCCGAAGCGGGCCAGCAGCGGCGCCAGATCCGGGTCCATCGTCGCCAGGGCCTCGGCGCCGTGGCGCAGCCTGTCCTCAGTGAGCGGCGCGTCAGAGTTCAATAATCAGTCCCTCATCGGCCGGTACCCGACCCTCACACACCTCCGGATACACTTTCGCCAGGTCGTGCAGGCCCGATACCTTCCTCAGGGTCAGCCATTGCCGGCTCTGGACTGCCGTATTCCGAATAAACGCGGAGGTCTTGCGGGTGAATTCGTCGGGGCCCCAGTCTTTCATCCGCTTCTGGATGTGGCTGGGGGCAAAAAAGAACTCACTGCGGTCCCGGTTCACACCTGCGCCTGGCTGGGTTTCGCTCCAGTGAGTCAGGCCAACGTTGATGCAGTGCACCATGTTATCGCCCAGATGTTGATGCAACTGCCCCAGGATTTCGCCGCTGCCGGACATATCAACCACCACGGTGGGTTTGGTGGCGTCGATTTCCGTCAGGGTTGGGTAGCTGAGGCACTGATCGTACAGGCCCAGCTCGCGCACCAATTCCAGGTTATGCTCGGAAGTGAGGGCCGAAACCTGCGGTGCCGAATCATCACCCTGCAGGGCGTAGGCCAGACCGATGCTGGTTTTGCTGGAGGCGCTGAGCAGCACCACCTGGCTGGTGCCGTACCAGTCGTTGTCCTGCAGCTGATCCCAGAGACAGTACGATGTGATGTAAAGCGGCCACAGCAGCATACGTTCGTCATCGGTGGCGCGATCATAGCCCGGCTCTGAACTCACACGGGTGTAACTGTTGTAGGCAATGGGCAGCTTCGCGCGATGAGGGGCGCCGTCCAGCAGGCGTTGATTGGTCACGCCCGCCGGTGTGATGGTCAGGTAGCTGGCGGTTGGGAAGTAGCCAAACAGCCGGTCACCGATCGGGACCTCCTCGACGTTCGAGGCGACGACCTCGGCAAAGCCCCATACCGGGATAATGCCCCACTCGTCGTCAGGGTCTTCGGAGGGCGGGAAGAACTGCCAGTATCCGAGCTGGTCGCCAGCCGCAGCGTAAGTGATGTTGTTGGCGGTGAAAGAGAACCGTTCGATCCTGACCACGATCTCGCCCTCGCCGGGGCTTGGCATGGCTTCGGTCGCAGGGCTGGTGATCAGCCGGTGCTTGGAAAAGTGGTTCCTGAAAACCTGGAACTCAGCCATTTCGACTCTCCTGTCAGCTATCTTGTCTGTGGCTTGCGCCGAATCGTAGCAATGGCGAAACGGGTTAATCCGCCGCGCCTACTTCCAGTCGTCGTCGGCTTTTTCCTGAGCTTCAAGCTCGGCCTTGCGCTTGCGGATCTTGGCCATTTTTTCGTCGGAGATTTTCATGCTGTGGGCCGAATCACGCAGGATCATGAGGCCACCGACAATCAGGGCCAGGGCAACGATCAGAAAGATCCATCCAATGGTTGGCATGTTTGGTGTTCTCCTTCGGAGCTATCCTTGAGGACGATGCTTCATAGTGACTCAGGGCACCGGGGTTCGGCAATCTGTTCCGGGGACGCACTGGCGACACTCAAGCCCACCGAGCCGACAGACATGAAATGTTCTGCTGTGCGTAAGCGTCTGTCAGAAACCGAACGCAAAGAGCGGCCTTTTGGTAAACTGGTGAACATGACTCAGATTGAATGGCAAGCCCCTATAGACTCGGCTCCTGATGTGCGTGACGGCCTGACTCGTACCGAGCGGCTGATTCTTTACGTCATCCATGAAACCCAGCGTGAACTGAACGGGCGCAACGTGCCCACCGCTATGCTCTACGGCCGGGTGCTTGAGTACGTCGACATGAGTGTGGCCGAGCTGCACGTTTACCTCGACCGGCTGGGTGTAAAAGGTGATGGCTACTCCAATCCGGTGAATCCCCGATAAAAGCGGCAGCGTTGGCCTGATCGGACTATGCTCAGAAGATGCGGAAACGACCTGGAGCGAGAGGTCTGTCATGCGTATCGAGAGCATTGCGGTGTACACCGCGAATTTGCCCTACGCCGGTAAGGCCTACGCATTTGCCGGGGGGCGGTCCCATCAGGATTTTCTGAGTACGGTGGTGGTGTTAACCACCGATACAGGATTGATGGGGTACGGGGAGGTTTGTCCCTGTGGCCCGAACTACATGCCAGCCTTCGCCGAGGGCCTGCCTTCTTGTCTGTCGGTGCTTGCGTCCGCCCTTCTGGGTGAAGACCCATTGCACATCACCCGCATTAACGAATCCATGGAGCAGGCGCTCAACGGGCAGGCGGTCGCCAAGGCCGCTATCGATATCGCCTGTTGGGACTTGCTCGGTAAGGCAGCCGGCATGCCGGTGTATGCCCTGCTCGGCGGGCTGCTGACCCGGTCGATGCCACTGCATCGGATTGTGCCGCTGGCGGAATCCTCGGAGATGGAGGAGACTCTGAGCCGTTATCGCGCCGAGGGGTTCCGCCATATCCAGATCAAACTCGGTCACAGCGTCGAGGAAGATATTGAGCTGATGCAGACCCTTGGCCGGAAGAAACAGCCGGACGAGATCTGGGTTGGCGACATCAATGGTGGCTGGCGACGGGACCAGGCCCTGCGGTTTTCCCGGGCAGTGGAGGGGTTGGACCTGTATCTGGAGCAACCGTGCCGCAGTTACGAGGAATGCCTGTCGATCCGGCGCCGGGCACGGCATCCACTCAAGCTGGATGAGAGTCTCAATTCCCTGGCCGACGTACGGCGCGCCATTCGGGACGACGCCATGGATGCCATGGCGCTAAAGGTCAGCAAGTTTGGTGGCCTGACTCCGTCCCGCGTTATTCGTGACGTCTGTGTCGACGCTGGCATAGCCCTGACTATTGAGGACGCCTGGGGCAGTGGTATTGCCACCGCGGCCTACGCCCATCTGGCCGCCAGTACGCCGTCGCGGACCTTGCTCAACACCACCGACCTGCACAACTACAATACCGTGCAGCTGGCGGAAGGGGCGCCTGAGGTCTCGTCCGGTCGGATGACCCTGAGTGACCGGCCAGGGTTGGGAGTAACTCCGGATTTCAAAGCCCTGGCACTGCACGACGTGTACGAATAACGGAGTCCGGGCTATGTCCTACGCACTGTCCGGGCCGCGCAGGTCCTCCACAATCTTGCCCGCCAGTTCGCAGTCCGCTTCATGCCTCGGTTCTATCCAGGGTTCAGCCAGTGCCTGCTGGGCCCAGGCCTGCATGCCGGGTTGCGCCAGCATGTGCTGGATGTACTCGGCCATGGCGGGGCTGCGGTCCAGGCTATAGGTCTCAAAGCGGAACACGACGGGAGCGAAGAAGGCGTCCACCGCGGTGAAGCGGTCTCCGGCCAGGAATGGTCCGCCAAATCGGCTCAGGCCTTCCAGCCAGATCGCGGCGATGCGTTCGATATCCCGGGCCAGTTCAGGGGGCAGGGTGTTCAGGCGCACCTTGACCCCGATGTTCATGGAGCAAAGCTCCCGCAGGGCCGGGAAGCCGGAGTGCATCTCGGCACAGACGCTTCGGGCCCAGGCCCGGGCCGCTGGGTCGGCGGGCCAGACCTCAGAATGGCACTCGGCCAGATGGTCAATAATGGCAAGGGAATCCCAGACATGCAGGCTTCCGTCCTGCAGCGCTGGTACCTTGCCACTGCCACCCTCGGCTCGGAAGGCGTTCCATGCCGCCGGGTCGCCGAACGGAATCAGCTTTTCCTCGAACGGCAGTCCCAGCTCGGTCATCAACAACCAGGCCCGCAGGGACCAGGAGGAATAGTTCTTGTTGGCGATGTAGAGGGTGGTCATAAGCGGTCTCCGTGGTCAGTGTTTCCAGAAAGGTTTGTAGGCTTCCTCGCCGAGAGTGCCTGCCGGCACACCGATGTCCTTTTCGATCAGTGCAACATCCATTTCCATCAGTTGCCGGCGCAGTGCCGCCCGTTGCCGGGCCCGCTGCCACCATTGACGCAGTATAGCGAGTAAGGTTTTCTTCATTTCGATCTGCCGGTCCTGGCACGCGCGCAACGCATCGCAGGCGGCGTCCAGTTGGCTGTCGGTAAGGCTGGTGTTGAAGCTGTTGTGAGTGTTCATCTCCTGCTTCCTCTCGTTGATCGCGTTGCGTTATGCTGAACGCGTACCCTATGGAAAACACTCTATGTGGTATTGATCCTAGTGGTCTATCAGTATTCTTTTGACGGAGCGTTCGTAAAATATGAATGCCATGAACCTGAAACTGGATCGCCTGAAGTCCTTCGTTCTAGTGGCGGAAGAGAGCAATCTCACCCGTGCAGCCCAGCGGCGTCACAGCACGCCCTCGGCCGTTAGTGAGCACTTGAAACAGCTTGAGTCAGCGCTCAGCGTCAGGTTGTTCAATCGCAACAGCCAGGGCATGGTCCTGACCCGCGAAGGCGAGCTGTTACTGGGGCCGGCGCGCAAGGCCTTGGGGGGTGTTGAGGAAATGGCAGATCTGGCCCGTCAGCTTGGCCAGCACCAGTCGGTGTCCATCACCGTTGGTATCAACGCGCCGCCGGAGCATTTGCGGGTTGATCGACTGATTCAGCTGTGTGCCCGGACCCTGCCGGCGGTGTCACTGGAGCTGCGCACCATTTCATCAAATGTCATTGTTGAGAGGGTTGCCAGCGGCGAGCTGGATTGCGGTTTCGTCTACGGCGAATGGCACAACCATCAGTTGGATTTCCAGTACCTGATGGATGTGCCGGTGTCGGTAATTGGGCCGGCAGACTCGCCGTTGCAGGCATTGCCCAGCGATCCGGCCGAGGTCATGGAGTTACCCTGGATATGGCCCACCAACTCTTGCGCGTTCTACGGCATGTTGCAGCAGCTGATGGGGTCCGAGTGGCAGCGTTCGAGGCGCGTGGCAACCTCCGAGGATGAGTACACCGCGCTGGCCATGGTGTCGGCGGGCCTGGGTTATGGCTTGGTGGAGCACTCACTGGCCACTGAATGGGCCAGTCGCAACAAGGTGGTTGAGTTCAATGAGGCGGCACTCAGTACCACCCTGAGCTTTTGCAGCCATCGCCACCCGGAACGCAACGGCTCAATGGTGCGGGAATTGGTGGCACTGGTGGTCGACCAGTTGTTTGCCGATGAGCTGGGCAGCTAGCGCTGGCGATCGTCTGCCATCGCTCGCTGCCCCAAGTCATCAGCCGTTATTGATAAGCCGGCGCCCGGGATTTCCGCGCCGCCAGCCAGGCCACCGCAACCGCCGGAACAATCAGCAGGGCGCTGATCAGGGACAGCTCCAGGTTGCTCAGTGGCACCGGGCCGCCGCCGGGAATGGCCAGCAGCAGGCCGCCGGTCAACAGCGCCAGCCTTACCGGCCACTGCAGGTGTTTGCTGAGAGTCAGATTACCCACGCCCAACAGATAGCCCTGAATCGAGCCTGCAATCAGCAGCACACCCGCCATGGCCTGAGTAATCACCACCAGAATCTCATCCCAACTGCCCTGGAATATCAGCGCAGGGTTCAGCACGAACAGGAACGGGATGAAGTAGATGACACTGCCCAGGCGCATTGCCTGAACCCCGGTTTCCATCGGGCGCGAGCCGGCGACCGTGGCCGCCGCAAAGGCGCCCAGGGCCACCGGTGGGGTGATGAAACTGAGCATGCCCCAGTACAGGATGAACAGATGCACCGCCAGCGGATCCATGCCGCCGCCGTTGATCAGTGCCGGCGCCAGTGCCACCGCCAGGAAAATATAAGCGGCGGTCACGGTCATGCCGATGCCGAGGATAAAGCTGGTCAGCGCGCCCATCATCAACAGCACCAGGGTATTGCCGCCGGCCAGGAAGATCAGGTCGTTGGCGATGGTGCCGGACAGGCCGGTTACCGATAGGGCGCCAACCAATAGGCCTACCCCGGCCAGAATGGCGATGAGTTCGGCAAACAGCTTGCCGGAGCTGGAGAAGAAGTCTTTCACCTGCTGCCAGCCCCAGCGCTGGTAGGGCAGGATCTGGTTGATCACCAGCAGAAGCGCGGTGGCGTAGAAGGGCGCGGTGGCTTCCTGGCGCAGGAAAAACAGCAGCCAGATCAGCAACGCGAACACGAAGATGAAATACCAGCCTTCCTTCAAGGTTTGTCGGATGGATGGCAATTCTTCCGCAGGCAGGCCTTTCAATTCGTGGCGGGCCGCGTAGGCATCAATCTGGATAAATAGGCCGAGGAAATAGAGCACCGAGGGTACCGCCGCCGCCAGGGCGATGGTGCCGTAGGGAATGTTCAGGAACGCCGCCATGATAAAAGCTGTCGCGCCCATTACTGGTGGCATCAGCACGCCACCGGTGGATGCGCAGGCCTCCACGCCGGCGGCGTAGGATTTACTGAAACCCACCTTGCGCATGGCGGGAATGGACAGCACCCCGGTGGTCAGCACGTTGGTAATAACGCTGCCGCTCATCGAGCCCATCAGCCCGCTGGAGAACACCGCCACCTTGGCGGGGCCGCCGCGAACGTGGCCGAGCAGGGCAAAGGCCAGGTTAATAAAGAACTTGCCACCGCCGGTCTGTTGCAGCGCCACCCCGAACAGCAGAAAGCCAATCACCAGATTGGCGAAGGCCTGCAGCGGAATGCCCATGACACTCTCACGGCTCATGGCGTGATAAATGGCGGTCTGCTCGGGCGAGGAGGGGAAGCCCTGAATCGGGCCCGGCACCAGGTCGGCAAAGATCGGATAGATACTGGCGATCGCCACGATGGTGGCAATGGGCAAGCCGCCGGCGCGGCGCACCGCTTCAATAATCACAACCCAGAGCAGGAAGCTCATCACCATGGCGTAGTCGGGCGCGGCGTATTCCCAGCCCCGATCGAGAATCTGTTCGGCGTTAAACACGAAGAACCCGCAAATACCCGTGGTCGCGAGAAACAGCAGCACGTCGTACCACGGCACCCGAGTGCGGGACGAATGCCGGTTCATCGGCCAGAGCACGTATACCAGAGGCAGCATCAATGTCACCACGGTGTAGAAAAACTGGCTTTCAACCTGGGTGACAAAATTGATGAGCTGAAGATTGAACAGGTAGTCCAGGGTTAGCAGCGTCAGGATGACTGTGGCCAGCCGGGGAATCCAGAGCCAGAAGCCCGTGAGCTGGCGGATGCCGGATATGTTCTCCGGTGATGACGGTTGTTCAGTTTCAGGATGCATGACGGGTAACTCCGAACACGTAATAGGCAACGGGGCGGGCAATCAAGGTGTTGGCCGGAGCAAACGGGCGGTTTGCCCCGGCCTGGGGATCAGCGGAAAACCGGATTCATACCCGCCGCTTCCAGCGCCTTGGCGCGGGCGGCCATCCAGCCTTTGCCAAAGGCGTCCTCATCGGAGGGCGGGTTGTTGGCCATGTAGCTGTCCCAGGTTTCCTTCAGGATCCGCTGGCGCTCCACCAGCATGTCCTGGTGCGCCTGCATCTCGTCGGTCCAGTGGCCGATCTCTTTGTAGTAGTCCACCACCGCATCGTGGAACGGAATAACCCACTGCATGTTCTGGTTGTCCAGACGGTAACCGGCGTTGCCGGGGGCGGCATCCTTGTACTTGTCATAGTCCTCGATGAAGACGCGGATCAGGCTTTTTGCCAGTGCGTCGTCGGTGGAGGCGTTCGCCACCAGGATCGGGTAGGGGTAGCTGGCGCCAACCCAGGGTTTGTCTTTGCCGTAATCGCCGGCGGCCGAGGTCACCGTGTGCGGCTGGAAGTAGGGTGCTACCTTCTGCAGTCGTGCCCAGCCTTCTTTATCGGCCGGATCCAGCTCGGGCCAGACAATGCCCCGGGGGCTGGCGGCCAACTGCTGGGGAGGTGGTGCGACGCTAACGGTGAAGCCGGTGTCGGTCTGGTCGGCGATGATGCCCTCGAAGGCACGGCCGTAGCCGGGAAATTCAACTTTTTCGACGTCGTCCCAGGTCAGCCCGCCAAAGGCCAGGTAGGCCTCGGTGCCCAGGTTCAGGGCGTCGTCCCCGCGAATCCAGGACACCCGCTTGCCGCGCAGATCTTCAGGTGATTCCACACCAATATCTCCCGCAACCGCAATGCCCAGGCCGAAGCTGGCGATCGAGGTGGTGATCACGCGAATTGGCTGTGGTCCCCAGTTCTCGTCAGCAAACATCAGCACGCCTTCCGAGCCGTAGTAGCTGGCGATGCCGCAGGCGCACAGGGGCACCCGGCCGGTTCTCAAAGGCGTCATCCGGGACACGTCGTTTTCGCCCGGCAGGATACGCACCGAGGTGCCGTATTCGTTTTGCAGCAGGTTGCCAATGGATACCATCTGGCTGTAGCCGGCAGAGCCGGTGCCATAGGCCGTCATGGCTAGGGTGCTGGGGAGTTCCACGTTGTCTGCGCTGAAAGCCAGCGCTGGCAGGGTGCTAAGGGTGAGGCCCATCAATCCCCGGGTTAGGCGTGACATAGAAAATCCTCTTATCGTCGTTGTTGTGGTGTTTAGAGGTTTTGCACAGCGAAACATCATTTTGTTATAGATGATTCAACATAGTCGCTGGAATTATGGTTTGTCAATACACCTATTTCATATCCGTTCTATATAAGAAGGGCGCTTAACCTGGCTCTTGCCCAGCTTTTCAAAGCGAAATAAGGACTTGGTTTCTGTGTCGCTTAGTGAAATGAAATTCTGATATAGAGACAAAAATGATTGACGGGGACGTAAAGGAAGGTCTAGTTTCTTTTAATCGAAATGAGTGTTTCACAACAAAAAGCCAAGGATCTCTCTAATGCGCCACATCCTGCACCGTTCCCGCACTGTCCTCGCCGCTGCCACTGCAGTGGCTTCTTTGTTGAGCCTGTCCGCCGGTTCCGTTCACGCTGAGGGTGGCTTGCCCGACACCATGACCTGGTCCTCCTACGACGTGGGTTCCGCGGGTTATGCCGAAGCGTCCGCGATTGCCGATGCCTTTGGCAAACAATACGGCACCCGGGTCCGTATCCAGCCCTCCGGTTCAGCCATCGGCCGGTTGCAGCCGTTGATCAGCGAGCGTGCGGACTTCAGTTTCCTGGCGACCGAAACCTTCTTTGCAGCCGAGGGCATTCATGACTTCTCGGCTCGCCGTTGGGGCCCACAGAACCTGCGAGCCGTTGCCGGGCGCCCGTCGTCGTTCGGTATTTTCACCGCCGCTGATGCCAACATCGAAACCTTGAAAGATCTGAAAGGCCAGCGCTTTGCCTATGTGGCGGGCAACCCCTCCATCAACGTGAAGTGCGATGCATTCCTGGCTTTCGCCGGGCTGACCCGGGATGACGTCGACGCCATTATGTTCCCGACTTACGCCAGCACCATGAGTTCTCTGGCGCGCAACGAAGCTGATGCCTCCTGTACCACCACGACCCCCAGCCACGTCTACGAGCTGGCGGAATCACCGCGTGGCATCCGCTGGCTGGAAGTGCCTCCGGGTGACAAGGAAGGCTGGGAGCGCCTGCGCTCTGTGGCACCGTTCTTCCAGCCCTACACCGAAACCGTGGGTGCTGGTATCAGTGAAGACAATCCGGTGGATATCCTGGCCTACCGTTACCCGGTGCTGACCGTGCGTGCGGGCACAGATGAGCAGTTGGTGTACAGCTTCATCAAGGCGCTCGATGAAACCTACGGCATGTACAAGGACGCCACAGCGGTGATGCCTCGCTGGCGCCTGTCAGAGGCGGGCACTCCGGCGATCGACGTGCCGTTCCACCCGGGTGCGATCCAGTACCTGCAGGAGAAGGGCATCTGGACCGAGGAACATCAGGCCTGGAACGACGCACGCACCGAACGTCTGAATGCCCTGATGGCCGCCTGGTCGGACGCCACCGCGGCGGCCGAAGGCAAGTCGGATGAGGTCTTTGCCGAAATCTGGGAACAACACCGCCAGAAGGCGCTGAGTTCGCTGTAACTCGTTACTGATTCGGGGCAGGCCGGGGCTGATGCAGCCCGGGCTTGCCCCGCCTTTGTTCAGGATATCGTCCCTTATGAATGCCTCCCCCGAAGCCGCTGTTGAGCAGCCGGCAACTCCGGAATCCCGCCCTGGTCGTCTCCGTGGCATCACCTACTGGTCGGTGATGACCCTCGGTGGCCTTGGTTTGCTGATGGCGATCAACCAGACCTTCAACCTGGAATTGCTGGGTTTTCAGCCGCTGGGCAATGCCTATCTGTATTATCTCATCGGTATCTTCCTGGCTGCCGCCTTTCTGTGTTTCCCAAGCTGGTCCGGTGCCGCCAACCGGGTGTCCTGGTACGACTGGCCCCTGGCGGCCGCTGCGCTGGTGACCTGTGGCTACCTCGGGTATCACGGCCTGACCATGATCCAGCAGGGCTGGGAGTTCATGGCGCCCACGGAAGCGACTGTGGCCGCATCGGTGCTGCTGGTACTGGTGCTGGAGGGTGTGCGCCGCTGTGGTGGCTGGCCGCTGCTGGGCGTTGCCCTGCTGTTTGGTACCTACCCGCTGTACGCCGATTCGATGCCGGGTTTCCTGTGGGGCAATGAGTACGGCCTGGGCGAGGCGATACGCGCCCACGTTATCGGCGTCGAGAGCATCATCGGGATACCGATGCAGGTGGTGGCCCAACTGGTGATCGGGTTTGTGGTCTTCGGAGCTGCCTTAACCGTGACCGGCGGTGGTGAGTTCTTCATGCAGTTCGCAACGGCTCTGATGGGCCGCAGCCGGGGTGGTCCGGCTAAGGTGTCGGTGTTGTCGAGCGGCATCCTGGGCAGCCTGTCGGGCAGTGTGATCTCGAACATCCTGACCACCGGGCCGATCACCATCCCGACCATGAAAAAGACCGGCTATCCCGCCCATTACGCGGGTGCGATTGAAGCCTGTGCTTCCACCGGTGGCACCTTGATGCCACCGATCATGGGCGCGGTCGCCTTCATCATGGCGTCGTTCCTGGGCGTACCCTATTCCGAGATCATGATCGCCGCGTTCCTGCCAGCGTTGTTGTTCTACCTGGCACTGCTGTTCCAGGTCGATAACTACGCCGCCAAACGCGGGCTCAAGGGCATGCCGGAATCGGAAATTCCGAGTCTGAAAGCCACCCTGAAAGATGGCTGGCCGTACCTGTTCAGCCTGGTGATGTTGATCTACATGCTGCTGTTCATGCGACTGGAGGCCTACGCGCCTTACTACGCCACTGTCGTGTTGCTCGGTATTTCTGTGTTCAAGCGCCGCCATCGGATGAATGGCAAGCGGGCACTGGCGTTCATTCAGGATCTGACTACCAGCGTTGCCAATCTGGTGGCGATCCTGGCGGGCATCGGCCTGGTGGTCGGGGGGCTGTCGTACACCGGGGTGGCCGGCGCGTTTTCCCGTGAACTCTTGCTCTACGCTGACGGCAGCATTCCGCTGATGCTGGCGGCGGGTGCGGTCACCAGTTTTGTGCTGGGCATGGGGATGACTGTCAGCGCCTGCTACATCTTCCTGTCCATACTGTTGGCACCGGCACTGGTGAACGCTGGCCTGAATCCGCTCGCCAGCCACCTGTTCATTCTGTACTGGGGCATGATGTCCTACATCACGCCACCGGTTGCCCTGGCCGCCATTACCGCGTCCGGTGTCGCCGGTTCCAACGCCAGCAAGACCGGCATGTATGCCATGCGCCTGGGCGGTATCCTGTTCATCCTGCCGTTCCTGTTTGTGCTCAATCCTTCCCTGATTCTGCAGGGCGAGCTGGCTGACATTCTGACCTCCACCGTCACCGCCATTACCGCGATCTGGCTGATGGCCTCCGCCATGGAAGGCTACCTGTACCGGGTAGGGCTATTGGGTTACCCACTCCGGGCACTGATGATGGTGGCCGGCGGCATGCTGATCTATCCGGACCTTGTCACCGACCTGATCGGTTTTGGTCTGCTCGGCCTCACTTACCTGTGGCATTGGCGCTTCCGACAGCCGGTGGCGGCCGGTGTCCGTTAACCGCATACCAAACAAGGGTCAATGAAGGGTGAATGATTGTGATGAATAAAACCTGTGAGTCCCTGCGCGCCGCGGTGGCTGACATTGCCGACGGCAGTGTGGTGATGATCGGCGGTTTCGGGAACTCTGGCATTCCGCTGCAGCTGATTGAGGCGCTCCGCCAGCACGGCGCCCGTGACCTGACCATCATTTCCAACAACGCCGGGGTCGCCGAGATTGGCATCGCCTCCCTGTTAAAGGCCGGGCAGGTGCGAAAGATCGTGTGTTCGTTCCCCCGTTCGTCCGGCTCAATCTGGTTTGAGCGCTTGTATGAGGCCGGGGACATCGAGCTGGAACTGGTGCCCCAGGGCACGCTGGGGGAGCGCATTCGCGCGGCTGGCGCCGGTTTGGGCGGGGTGTATACGCCCACCGGGTATGGCACCCGACTGGCTGAGGGCAAGGAAACCAAGGTGATCAACGGCAAAGGCTTTGTGCTTGAGACCGCGCTACCGGCGGACGTCGCACTGATCAAGGCACACCGGGCAGATGTCTGGGGCAACCTGATCTACAACACCGCCGGCCGCAATTTCAATCCGATCATGGCCACCGCTGCGACCACCACCATTGCCGAAGTGAGCGACGTGGTGTCGGCCGGTGAGTTGGACCCGGAGTGCATCGTCACCCCCGGCATTTTTGTCGATCGCGTAGTCACCCAGGAGGCATCCCGGCATGATGCGGCTTAATTCCGATGAAATGGCGCGACGTGTCGCCCAGGATATACCCGACGGGGCCTACGTAAACCTTGGCATCGGCATGCCGACGTCGGTCGCCAATCACGTGTCCGATGATCGGCTGGTGATTTATCACAGTGAGAACGGCATTCTCGGGGTAGGTCCTGCGCCAGCGCCCGATCAGGTCGACCCCGATCTGATCAATGCCGGTAAACAGTATGTGACCCTGCTGCAGGGCGGCTGCTACTTCGATAATGCCGAGTCCTTTGCCATGATGCGCGGGGGCCACCTCGACATCGCCGTGCTTGGGGCGTTCCAGGTCTCTGAGCGCGGTGACCTGGCGAACTGGGCGACCAATGACGATACCTTCCCGCCTGCGGTGGGTGGCGCCATGGACCTTGCGGTCGGTGCCAAGCAACTGTTCGTGTTGATGCGACACACCACCAAGGCCAACGAGCCCAAGATACTCAATCAGTGTCATTACCCCCTGACCGGTGCCGGCGTGGTGAAACGCATCTACACCGATCTGGCGGTGATTGATGTCACCGAGGAGGGGCTGCGGGTGCGAGAGCTCTATGGCGATAACACCCTGGCCGATGTTCAGGCCCTGACCGAAGCGCGCTTGCTGCCGCCGCTCTGAAAACGAAGGTCGAGCAGACGCTTTTGCTCACTAATCCCTAAACCCAAACCCCAAGGATGAGGGCTGGCTATGAATCGCGTTTCTCTTCTGGGCACCCGCTCGGGGCTTGCTTATGGTGTGCTCGGTGCCGGCATTCTGTCGTTCCTGCCGGGCGTGGGTGAAGTTGGCGCGGTGTTGGTGTTTGCGGCGATCCTGCTGGGCTGGCGTGACTTGCGCCTGGTGTCGCGGATGCTGTTTGGTTTGGTGTTGCTGACGCTGGGTCTGGCGGCTGTTGCCGAACCCTCGGCGCTGCCAGCGGCGGCGGCCAGCATGACCCGGCTGACGGCGTTAATTCTGACCGTGATGTTGCTGTCTTCCATGCTGGGCACGTCCGCGGACCTGGGGGCCATTTCCCGGCAAGTGTTCGCTGGCTCGCCAATGGCGCGTTACTACAGCGTCGCTTTTGGCACCGGTTTCCTGTCCATGCCCCTGAATTTTGGTTCGGTCGGTGTGATGGCTACGATGATTCGCGGCGAAATGGATGACCGGGGCGACAGCGCCACCACCCGGAACGCGTCCCGTGGCGTGTTGCGGGGCTTTGGCGCCTCGCCAATCTTCTCGCCCCTGTCGATTTCCATCGTTCTGACCATCACGTTTGTCCCGGCCTTGAAAAGCTGGGAGCTGATCGCGGTCAGTCTACCGCTGGCGGTGGCGTATCTATTAGTTGGCGGGATGTTTCGCGAGCCGGAACAGTCGGAGCCAAGCACTAACGTGCCAACCGAACCCGTGTCCGGACTGCCGCGGTATGCGCCCTGGTTACGGTTTGCCAGCATCATTGGCGCCATCTGCGTTGCCACCTTCAGCCTCAGCGGGCTCTTTGGGCTGAGTTATTCCCGCTCGGTCACCCTGAGCTGTTTTGGCGCCGTGTTGGTGGGCCTGGGTTATCGCAAGCTCAAAGGGGCCGAGGTACAACTACCGTCAATGGCCCCGGTGAGCAATGAACTGGTGATTGTTGGCGGTTCGGCGTTCCTGGGCACGTTGATCAGTACCTTTGCCGCCCAGTGGCTTGGCACTGGCTTTAGCTTGCCCGACTGGGCCTACCCGGTGGCGGCGTTTAGCGTGCCCTGGGTGTTTTTCCTGGGCGGAATGATTGGCTTCAATCCCATTGTTACCGGCACTCTGACCGGCGGCATTCTGGGTCCGATCTGGCCAGTGGGCGCCGTGCTCGGTCTGGGTACCGCGATGGTGGCTGGCTGGGGCCTGACCACCGCCGGCACACCATACTCTGCCAACTCACTGCTGCTGGAGCGCCTGACCGGGTACAGCGCCCAGGAGGCAGCACTGCGCTGGAATATGTTGATGTCGGTGTGCTGTCTTCTGGTCTCCGGGACCCTCGCGGGGACCATCACACTGCTATTGTCGGGTACTTGAGCAGAAGCTCCGTTCCTGTTTCAGGCCGGTTCGGGCTGAGCCGATAGCCGTTACGCTATACTCCCACCCCAACAGCACAGGGAGCCCACGTAATGACCGTGTATTTTGTCCAGGCGTTTATCTATCTCGTGGCCGCGGTGATTGCCGTGCCGCTGGCCAAGCGACTGGGTCTGGGCTCGGTGCTGGGTTATCTGGTTGCCGGTGTGGTGATTGGGCCGGTGACGGGCCTGGTGGGTCAGGAAGCCACCACCATCCAGCATTTCGCCGAGTTTGGCGTGGTCATGATGCTGTTCCTGGTGGGTATGGAGCTGGATCCCAAGGCGCTCTGGGCCATGCGGGTGCGCCTGGTGGGCCTGGGTGGGCTGCAGGTGGTGCTGAGTACCGCCGCCGGATCGGCTGTGGCCTGGTGGTTGGGATTGGTTTGGCAGACGGCCCTGACTGTGGGCCTGATTTTCGCCCTGTCCTCCACCGCCATCGTCCTGCAGACCCTGAATGAAAAAGGCCTGGCCCGAACCGAGGGCGGGCGCAGCGCGTTTTCGGTGTTGTTGTTCCAGGACATCGCCGTGATTCCCATGCTCGCGCTGATTCCCTTGCTGGCGTTGCCGGATCTGATGGCCGAGTCCGGCACCGGGGCCGGTCATGACACTGGTCTGAGTCTGGTCGCGGACCTGCCGGGTTGGGCCCACGCCCTGACCGTGGTGGCCGCCGTGGCTGCGGTGATTGTCGGGGGCTATTATCTGAGCCGGCCGCTGTTCCGGTACGTGGTCCAGTCCGGCCTGCGCGAGGTGTTCACCGCCACCGCTTTGATGCTGGTGATCGGCATTGCCGCATTGATGAGCCTGGTGAATCTGTCGCCAGCCCTGGGCGCGTTCCTGGCCGGGGTGGTGCTGGCCAACAGTGAATTCCGCCATGAACTGGAAGCCAACATCGAGCCGTTCAAGGGCCTGCTGCTGGGCCTGTTCTTCATCACCGTCGGTGCCGGCATCAATTTCGAGGTGCTGATCGCGGAGTGGGGCACCATCCTGACTCTGGGGATTGCGGTCATCGTGGTCAAGGCACTGATCCTGCTGGGCTTGGCGGTGCTGTTTCGCATCCATGGCAGCAACGGCTGGCTGTTTACCCTGGGCCTGGCGCAGGCCGGCGAATTTGGTTTCGTGTTGCTCACCTACAGTGTCCAGAACTCGGTCATTCCAATCGAACTCTCCCAGGTGCTGTCGCTGGTGGTGGCGCTGTCGATGTTCCTCACCCCGCTGCTGTTTATTGCCTACGATCGCCTGGTGCTGCCCCGGTATCGGCGTGCCAAGAACGACGAGCGCGAGGCTGACACCATTGATGACCGGGCCCCGGTGATAGTCGCTGGGGTTGGCCGGTTCGGGCAGATCGTGTGCCGGCTGCTGCGCGCCAACAACATTCCCATTGTGGTGCTGGATCATGAGATCGAGCAGATCGAGAACGTCCGCCGGATCAACATCAAGAGTTTCTTTGGTGACGCCAGTCGACCGGAACTGCTGGAAACCGCGGGTATCGACGATGCCCGGTTATTAGTCGTAGCGATCGACGACCGGGATCGCTCGGTGCGCATCGTCGAGCATGTGAAACAGTTCTATCCCGGAGTCTGGGTGCTGGCGCGGGCGTTCGACCGGGGCCACAGCTATCAGTTGCGCAAGGCCGGTGCCGATGACGTGGTCAGTGAGACCTACCATTCGGCACTGGAGTTGGGTGGCCACGCATTGACTGCCATGGGCGTGCACCCACTAAGAGCCAAGCAGATGACCTGGGCCTTTGTGGATAACGAGGAGGCCCACGAAGACGAGCTGTTCGAGGCCTGGCAGGAGATTGAGGAGGGCATCAGTTTCAGTCCCCGCTACGGCGAACTGTTCATGAAACTCGAGGAAGCCCTGAGCAGTGCCATGCAAAAGGATTGGGAAGAGCCCACTCGGGAAGACGTGCCGACCTGGACGCCGCCGGATCAGTCCTGATTGCGGTGATTAGCAACAGTATTAACTTTCCCTAATGGAACCTCCTGAAAAAATTGCCCGTGGATTGGAATAGATCCCGTCCTGATTCGTTATCGGGGTGAATCCAACGGAAACACTGGAGGACAAACCATGATGAAACGGACACTGACTTTTGCAATCGGTTCGGTAATGGCCGTGTCGGCTTTTGCTGCAGATACCCAAGGCTCGGCCAGCGTTAACGCCAACGCCGAGATGCGCAGCAGCTCGCAGGCCTCTGGTCGTACCGACGGTCAAAACGCAGGCGCCAGCGGTGCCACCCGCAACAGCGTGCAAACTTCCGGCGGAGCCTCGGTTAGCGCCAACGGCCGCGAAGCCGATGCCAGCATGGCGTCTTCCCGGGAGGCCAATTCCGGCGCAGCGATGAGCACGGAATCGGCCAAGTCGACCGGTGCCGAGGCAGCAGCAAAGGCTCGCGCCACCGGTGACAGCGCCCGCAATGCGGCGGTTCGCACCGGCGAGCAGGCCCGGGAGACTGGCCGCCAAACGGCCGAGGCCGGGGTATCCACTGGCCAGCGTGCTAAGGGCGAAGCTACTGCCCAGGCCCAGACCACAGGTGACAAGGCTGGGCAAATGCAGGAGCAAGCCCGCGGCAGTGCTCAGGGCAGCGTCGATGCTGCAAGCGAGCAGCAAGTCGACGGTTCGGTTTCTGGCAGCGTTGAGTCCAACGTTCGCAACAGTGTCAGTGACTCGGTGAAAAACTCTGTCTCTGAAAGTGTGAAATCGAACGTTCAGAGCAGCGTGAATCAATCCGTGAAGAACTCCACCCAACAAGGCCTGTTGTAAGGCCAAAGGCATGGGTAACCAATAACCGGGCCGGTCACGGCCCGGTTTTTTCGTGAAGGAGTGGACTATGCAACGAATAGCCCGATCACTGCCCCTGGTGGTGCTGGCCGCTGGCCTGCCGGTCGCCAGCCAGGCGGCCTCTGTAGGTGGTCACTTGGCCACCGGCTATGAGTATGACAGTAACCTGAACGTTGACGAGCTTGAACAGTCGTCCGGCGAAAGTGGCCAGGCCTGGGTTTTGGGAGCGGGCGTGAACGCTGAGGGTCAGCCGGTGGAAAACCTGACCCTGACCGGCAGCTACGACGTCACTGACCGGGATTACCGGGACAGCGAAGCCTTCGATCGTACTCTGCATCTGGCGTCACTGGATCTCAGCTACGATTTTGGTACTGTCACCCTTGGCGCCAGCCACCATTATTCATACGCCACCCTGGCGTCGGATCCGTTTCTGGATTATCACCGGAGCAGTGTCTACCTCGGAAAATTGGTGGGCGAAGACGTCTATCTTCGGGCCAGTGTGCTGTCCAAACGCAAGGATTTTGAGGATGACCCGGCTCGGGACGCCCGCACCCGCGGCCTCAGTCTCGACAGCTTTTTCTTTTTCAACCAGACCCGAACCGTGTTCATTCTGGGTGCCGAAGGTGACGACGAAAACGCCGACGCGGATGCCTACGATTTCCGGATGCTGGCGGTTAAAACCCGGCTCAAGCACCGGTTTCCCGTGGCCGGCCATGACCACGAAGTGCAGATCGGCTGGCGTTACGAAGCCCGGGATTATGACGAGCCGGTATCGTCGGTGGAGAACCCGATGACCTCGCCATTGTTGGGCCCAAGTGACCCCACCTCCGAGCCGAGGGACGATCGCATCGCCACCGTTGACGCCAGCTATGGCATTGGCCTGACCGAGTGGCTGACGACGGAAGCCAGACTGGAGTACACGGATTACCGTTCGAGTCTGGACTCGGCGCAGTACGATGAAACCGTGGCCTCACTGAATCTGCGGGCAGAGTTCTAGGTCCGTGTCAGTAACTGTCCCGCACCAGGCCGTAGCCGTACACCGGGTCGCGGCCGCTGTCGCCGAGGTCAATGCCGTGCTGCTTGAGTCCCGTCAGCGCCTGCTCGAACGAGGTGTCAGCCAGTGCGCACGCCAGTTGGCCACTGATCACCGGCGCCGCCAGCGAGGTACCGCTCTGGGTACCGTACTGACCGTCAGTGACGGCAACCGCCACATCGACACCTGCCGCGGCAAAGTCCACCTGCTGGCCCTGGTTGGCCCACCGATAGATCTTCCGATCCTGATCCACAGCGGTCACTCCAATCACGCCGGGATAGCCGGCCGGATAAAGCATGGGCGACGCTGGGCCTCCGTTGCCAACGGCGGCGACCACCGGTGTCCCCCGAACGAGCAGCCGTCGGATCACGGTGGCCAGCACGCGATTGTCAGGGCCCGCCATGCTGATATTGATCAGCGCCACTTCGCTGGCCTGCAACCAGTCCAGAGCTTCCACCAGGTGCAACAAAGTGGCGCCGGCTATTGAGGCCTGCCGGTCAAAAAAAACCGAGGCGCTGACCAGGGTGGCAGCCGGGAGCCGGGTGGCGGCGGTGGTGCCGGTTCGCCCGCTCAGCCGACTGGCGACCGCGGTGCCGTGATCGGTGGGCGGACGGGAAGCCTCGGACAGTTCAAGGTCCGCCAGGAAATCCCGCTGGCGAACGGTGGTTTCGGCGAAGGCTGGATGCTCGGTATTGATGGCGGTATCTACCATGCCGATGGTGACCGGCGCTCCGCAGAGCGGCGCTACTGGCACGGTGGCGTTGGCGGATGGCTGCGGATCTTGAGTGTCGGTGGTTGAGCCGCGGGCTACCCCGGACGTCGCTTCGGGCTGGTAGATGTGGTTTCGGTCCAGTCGTTCCACCAGGGCTTGTGGCAGCAGACGTTGCAGCTGCTCCCGGGAATCCAGGTTCTGGCTGGCCTGAAACCGCAGCACCGTCAGTCCCAGTTCGTCCAGGGAGGTCTGCTCCATCACGGTGATACCGGGCTGTTTGAAGTGGTGCAGCTCATCCGCTTCGACGGTGACCAGCCACTGGCGTTCGACGGCGCGCCAGCCGTCTTCTACTTCGACATCGGCAAAGACTTCCCGCCCGGACGCGGAGCGGATCGACAGCCGGGCCGGCAAATTGGCGACGGAGGCCAGAGAAGAGAGGCCGCCGGAAGAGTCGGTCTCACCCGCACTATCGGGTACCCGCTTGGCCGTTTCTTCAAGTTGGCGTTCGATCTGGCGGCTGACGGTTCGCTCCACCTGGCGATCGAGCTGGTCCAGGGCGTTCAGGGAGCCGGGGTTAAGCGCCGATAGGGGCGCGGAGAGTCCCAGTCCGAACAGGTAGACAAGGGTGCGTTGGAAACGGTGGAAACGAAGTCGGTTGGCTTTCATACCCTGCTGACGTTTATAGGCGAAAAAAATTCCCGGTGCGACGGAATAAAGGCGGTTCCTATCCGTTAACCCGGTAACACAGCGAGACATGGCGCCATGAAAGAGGAATTGAGAAAACTGGTCCCGGGGCTTCGACGCTTTGCCTATTCGCTGACCGGCACTATGCCGGAAGCGGACGATCTGTTGCAGGGTACCCTTGAGCGGGTATTGCGGCAATCGCCACCGCTAGGGGTTGCCATTGAGCCCTGGGCGTTTCGTATCTGTCGCAACCTGTGGATCGACGAGTGCCGGTCACGGCAGGTTCGAGACCGGGCTGCACAGCAACCCGAGCTGACGGACGGCCAGGTGGTGGACGGCGAGCGGGCCACGACCAGCCAGATCCAACTGCATCAGGTTGATGCTGCCATGGCCAGACTGCCAGATGAGCAGCGGGAGATCATTTCGCTGGTGGCGATCCAGGGCATGTCCTATCAGGACGTTGCCGATACCTTGGAAATTCCCAAGGGTACGGTCATGAGTCGTTTGGCCCGAGCCCGAGCGGCACTCAGCAAAACCTTGAACATGGCACCCGAGGGGACACCGTCATGAACCTGACCGACGAAGTACTATCCGCCTTTCTCGACGGCGAACTACCGGAAGCCGACATGCAGACCATCCGCAACCTGTTGGTGGACGACCCCTTGCTCGGGGAGCGTCTGGCCGATCTGGCTGCAGTGGACCGCGCCGTTGCCGAGCATTACGGAGTCATCGACGAACAGGCCCTGCCAGAGGCCGTCAGCGAGCTGCTGAAACCCGAATCTGCCACGGCTGCAACCGTAGTCGCTTTTCCCTACTGGCGCCGGGCCCGCCAGGGCCTGCAGCGGCGGGCCGGTACCGCGGTGGCTGCGGCCCTGGCACTGGGATTCGGCTTGGCACAGTTCTGGGACGGTGCTCCGGTGGACAGTAACGCCGACTGGCAGCAGGTGGCCGAGGCCCTGGAAACCACCCCCAGTGGGAAAACCCGTATGCTGGAGACCGATACCGAGTTGACACCGCGGCTGACCTTCACCAATCACGCCGGTGAATTCTGCCGGCAGTTCTTGCTGCAGAAACAGAGCAAAGCTTTTGAGCAAATTGCCTGTCGCAGTAGCGCTGAGACAGCAGGCTGGGTGGAGATGGCAACGGTGACGGTGCCCAAGGTGGAATCCGGCAATCGCTACCAGACCGCCAGTGGCGGCTCGGTTCTGGACGGTGTGCTGGACCAGATGATCGCAGGTGAGGTGATTGATCCGGCCCGCGAGCGGCAACTCTTAACTGGAGGCTGGCGGACGGAATAACTGGAGAGTGTTGATTACATCCATTGCCGGCGTTTGAAGAACCAAACCAGCGCCAGCGTGATGCCAATCATCAAGCCCCAGACCATCGGATAGCCGTAATGCCAGCCCAGTTCCGGCATTGCCCAAGGGCTGTCGGGGTTGTGGAAATTCATACCATAGACCCCGACGATGAACGTCAGCGGAATGAAGATCGTCGCTATGATGGTGAGGACTCGCATGACGTCATTGGTGCGCTGACTGATGCTGGACAAGTAGATGTCCAGCATGCTGGTGGCCATATCGCGAAAGCTTTCTAACAGTTCGATGATCTGCACGCTGTGGTCGTGACAGTCGCGAAAGTAAACCAGGGTGTCGGTGTTGATAAGCTCGTCTTCGCCTCGCATCAGGGTGTTGATCACCTCCCGTTGGGGCCAGAGCACGCGCCGGAGTAAGAGCAGTTCACGCTTGAGCCGGTGAATGCAGGCGAGGGTTCGCCGGTCGGGTCGCTCCAGGAGCTCTTCTTCCAACCGCTCGAGCTCGTCTCCAAATTGTTCCAGAACTGGGAAGCCAGCATCGACTACCAGATCCAACATTGCGTAAAACAGGTAGTCGATGCCCCGAGTGGCAAAGCGCCGGTTACTCGTCTGTCGCATTCGCTTTCGGACTGGCTCGAACGGGTCCGCGGCGAGTGGGCACAGGCAGATCAGGTAGTTTACTCCAATGAACAGACTGATCTGGACCAACTCCAGGTTTTCGCCGTCGTAGATGGGCAAGTTGGCAATGACGAACACCTGATCGTCGTAAAGCTCGACCTTGGGGCGCTGGCCGGCGTTGATCACGTCTTCCAGTGCCAGGTCATGCAGATTAAATATCGAGCCCAGGTTGCGCAGAAGTTCCGGTTTGACCTCGCCATTCACCTGAATCCAGGTTCTGGAATCCCGTTCCAGGAAGGGGCGGCACTGTTCCGGAGAATCCAGTTGGTGTTCCTCAACGCTGGTGCTGGTGTAGTCAATCAGGGTCATGGACACAGGCAGGGCGGAGCCCGGTCGCGAGACAAGAGTGCCAGGCGCGGTTCCAGGGCTGTGGTAATGCTTGCTGAAAAGAGCCATCTTGGTATGCCATTGATCGGAGACGGTTTCACCTAGCATAGTCCAGCCCGGCTAGCTTGCCTGAGGCGAGCCGATCCAGATGTCGGGGCCGGGTTCTTTGACTATGCTTCCGGTAGGGGTCGGCAAGACCGAAAACGGTCGCCGGCAACACACCATTCCGGAGCTCACTGTGGAAGATCCAAGCAAAGTCACCGTATTTTACGACGACCGAGTTCTCAATCATTGTCCCGATGTAAATGCCGCGTTCCTGCCTGGCCGGCTGGACAAGCGAGTGCGTTCCATCCTGTCGGGATTGAATGTGCAGTGGAAGTACCCGGAACACCCGGGGCGCATTCAGGCCATCCTTGACCTGCTGCACCGGGAACCGATCGAGGGCGTGGCGTTTGCCGGTGGCCAGGTGGCTACCCGGGAGCAGCTCGGCCGGGTGCACACCACCTCTTACCTGGATGACGTTTTCTCCCTGCGTAACAAGCACGCCTGGCTCGATGTCGATACCACCGCGGTGTCACCGGGCAGCGTGGAGGCTGCGGAAGTTGCCGCCGGTACCGCCATCGCCGCGGTTGAGGCGGTGGTCTCGGGCCGTACTCGAAGCGCCTTTGCCTTGGTTCGCCCGCCCGGCCATCACGCCGAACCGGTGCGCGCCCGCGGCTTCTGTCTGTTCAACAATGTTGCCGTGGCGGCCGCTCACGCCCACGCCGAACTTGGCTGTGAACGCATTCTGATTCTGGACTGGGACGCCCACCACGGCAACGGCACCCAGGATATCTTCTGGGCCGATCCCGACGTTATGTTCTTTGATATTCACCGCGCGGCCCCTTTCTACCCCGGCAGTGGCGGCCTGCATGAAGTGGGTGCGGGCCTGGGTGAGGGCACCACGGTGAATGTTCCGATGCCCGGCGGCGCTGGCGATGTCGCTTACCTGAAGGCTCTGAACGAAATCCTGGTGCCGGCCGCCGAGTACTTCAAACCGGACCTGATCCTGGTGTCGGCGGGGTTCGATGCACACTGGTACGATCTGGCCCTGAACGTCTCCTACGAGGGCTTCGCGGCTATGACCGGGATTGTGCAGTCCCTGGCCGATCGGCTGTGCGACGGTCGTCTGGCCTTTGTTCTGGAGGGTGGCTACAACACCGAGTCGCTGTCTTATGGGGTGCGATCAGTGCTCGACGTGCTAGCGGGTGGCGCCGTGCCGCAACCGAGGGTGTGTGGCATGGAAGAAGTGGATCAGGCCGCGGCTTTTCACCTCAGTGCGTTTGCCGAGGAACCACCCGAGGACTGACGCACTTCTCTGTTAAAACCCGACGAGGAGGACACTATGTTCATGGCAGAAAAATCCACCGGTCACTTGATTGAGATCGCCGACACCCACGCTCTGTTCGATCCCCATGTCAGTCGCGTAAAAGGTTGCATGCATTACGGAGAAGAAGCCCAGGACCCCGAGTTCTTTGACAAGTCGGCCCTGGTGTTTGCCTCCGGTGAAATGCTGCCCCGGTGCTGGACCGATCCGTATTATCGTCGAAAGGGCTGAAGATTGATCCGCGGCCGGTACCACTGCACCGGTCGCCTGACTCTCAGTTTTTGAACCCGCCCCCGTTTGAAACCCGCGTGTGTTTCCGGTAGCCTTTATTTTAATTGAACGTTCAATTAATAAAAATTGAGCGGATGGATAACCATTGACTGGATGGAAGCAGCGGAGCCGCCATGCCGAAAGTCGGAATGAAGGACACCCGAAAGCAACAGCTGATCGAAGCGACCATGCACTCGATTGCTGAACTGGGCCTGCAGAACACCACCATCGTCAGCATCAGCAAACGGGCTGGTATGTCTTCGGGCATCATCAGTCATTACTTCGGTGGTAAGCAGGCACTGATTGAGGCGGCGTTGCGGTATTTGCTGGATCAGCTCGGCAAAGAGCTCCGGGAGCGAATGGCGAAAACCGACGGGTCTCCAGACCAGCGTCTGGCCTGCATCATTGAGTCGAATTTCTCAGATTTCCAGCGTTCAGCGCTGGCGGCCAAGACCTGGCTCAGTTTCTGGGCGAGATCCATGCACGAGCCCGGTCTTAAACGGCTGCAACAGATTAACAACGCCCGGCTGTACAGCAACCTGCGCTTTTCCTTTGCCCAGGTGCTGAGCCCGGAAGCAGCGACGGCGGCGGCCCGGCAGACGGCCGCCATGATTGATGGTTTCTGGCTCCGCAGTGCGATGAGCCTGGAGCCGGAAGAGAGTTTTCAGGCTGGCGAAAAGCTGTGTAAGCGTTTTGTTCAGGACGCCTTGTCGCAAGCCAACACAATGAATTCAACACCTGCACCTGGAGGTTACAAGTCCTATGGCTAACTCGGTCCCCCGTTTTCAGAATTTCGTGCACGGACGTTTTCTTGCCAATAGCAGCGGTGAGACATTTCCGGTGGTCAATCCGGCCACTGGTGAGGTTATCTATGAGGTAGAGGTAGCCGATGAGGCCGTGCAGCAGGCGGCCATTGAGAGTGCCCGGGCCGGTTTTGCCGAGTGGTCGGCGATGACCGCCATGGAACGCAGCCGCATTCTGCTGAAGGCAGTGGCGCTGTTGCGCGAGCGCAACGATGAGTTGGCAGCCTGCGAAGTGCGGGACACTGGCAAGCCCTGGCAGGAAGCAGAAGCCGTGGACGTGATTACCGGCACCGACGCCATCGAATTCTTTGCCGGCCTGGCGCCGTCCATTGAAGGTAACCAGCAGGATTTGGGGGGTGATTTCTACTACACCCGTCGCGAACCGCTGGGTATTTGCGCCGGTATTGGCGCCTGGAACTACCCGATCCAGATCGCCTGCTGGAAATCGGCACCAGCGCTGGCCTGCGGTAACGCGATGATTTTTAAACCGTCGGAAGAGACGCCCATGGGCGCGATCAAGCTGGCGGAAATTTTCACCGAAGCCGGTGTACCGGCGGGCGTGTTCAACGTGGTGCAGGGTGCAGCCGAGGTGGGTGCCTGGCTGACCCACGATCCGGCCATCGCGAAAGTGTCGTTCACCGGTGAAGTCGGCACTGGCAAGAAGGTCATGGAAGCGGCGTCCTCCACCTTGAAGGACGTCACCATGGAACTGGGCGGCAAGTCGCCGCTGATCATCTTTGACGACGCCGATCTGGAGAATGCCATCTCTGCAGCCATGGTGGGAAACTTCTACACCCAGGGCGAGATCTGCACCAACGGCACCCGGGTGTTTGTCCATGAGAACATCTATGAGCGGTTCATGGACCGTCTGCTGGAGCGCACCCGCAAGAACATCAAACCGGGCGACCCGATGAATCCGGACACCAACTTTGGCGCCCTGATCTCCGAGAAGCACCGCGACCTGGTGCTGGACTACATCGCCAAGGGCCTGTCTGAGGGTGCAACTCTGACCCACGGCGGCCGTGCTTTTGCACCGGAGGATTCCAAGGGTGGCTACTTTGTTGAGCCCACCATCTTCACCGACTGCACCGATGACATGACCATCGTGCGGGAGGAAATCTTCGGGCCGGTGATGTCGGTGCTGACCTTCTCCGACGAGGACGAGGTGATTGCCCGCGCCAATGGCACCGACACCGGTCTGGCTGCTGGCGTGTTCACCAACGATATCCGCCGTGCTCACCGGGTGATTCACCAGATTCAGGCCGGTATCTGCTGGATCAACAGCTACGGTGAGTCCCCGGCGGAAATGCCTGTGGGCGGCTACAAACTCTCCGGTATTGGCCGCGAAAACGGCAAGGTCACCCTCGATCACTACACCCAGATCAAGTCGGTGTACGTGGGCATGAAGGATCTGGACGCGCCGTTTTAAGCCAGTGACTCAACCGGGAGTAATTGCATGACAGAAAACCGATACGACTACATCATTGTGGGGGCCGGATCGGCTGGTTGCGTACTGGCGAACCGACTCACCGAGGACGCCCGACACAAGGTGCTGCTGCTGGAAACCGGCGGCAGCGACAAGAGCATCTTTATCCAGATGCCGACCGCGTTGTCGATTCCGATGAACACCAAGAAGTTCGCCTGGCAGTTCGAGACCGAGCCGGAGCCGTTTCTGGACAACCGCCGCATGCACTGCCCCCGGGGTAAGGTGCTGGGTGGCTCGTCCTCGATCAATGGCATGGTCTATGTCCGCGGCCATGCCCGCGACTTCGACGAGTGGGAGTCTGAAGGCGCCGAGGGCTGGAACTACCGGCAGGTGCTGCCCTATTTCAAGAAAGCCGAAACCTGGGCCTTTGGTGCCGATGACTACCGCGGCGGCACTGGTCCGCTCGGGGTCAACAACGGCAACAACATGCAGAACCCGCTGTACCAGGCGTTCGTGGATGCCGGTGTCGACGCCGGTTATTTCCCGACCAAGGATTACAACGGCGCCCAGCAGGAAGGTTTCGGGGCCATGCACATGACCGTGAAAAACGGCCGTCGCTGGTCCACCGCCAACGCCTATCTGCGTCCGGCCATGGACCGCCCGAACCTGACAGTGGTCACCCACGCCCTGGTGCACCGGGTGCTGCTCGATGGCAAAACCGCCACCGGCGTGCGCTACGAGCAAGGCGGCAAGGTGCATGAGGCGAAAGCAGTGGAGGAAGTGATTCTGTCTGCCGGCTCCATCGGCTCATCTCACCTGCTGCAGCTGTCCGGTATCGGCCAGCGCGAGGTGCTGGAATCGGCCGGTATTGAGGTCAAGCACGAGCTGCCGGGCGTGGGCGAGAACCTGCAGGACCATCTGGAGTTCTATTTCCAGTTCCGCTGCAACAAGCCGGTGTCGCTCAATGGCAAGCTGGACTGGTGGAACAAACTGAAAATCGGTTTGCGCTGGATCCTGAAGAAAGACGGCCTGGGCGCCACCAACCACTTCGAGTCCTGCGGCTTTATTCGCTCCAAGGCCGGCGTGGAATGGCCGGACCTGCAGTACCACTTCCTGCCAGCAGCCATGCGCTACGACGGTAAGGAAGCGTTTTCCGGGGATGGCTTCCAGCTCCACATCGGCCACAACAAGCCGAAGAGCCGTGGCTTTGTGCACGTGCAGTCGTCGGATCCGAAGCAGGCCCCGCGAATCCGGTTCAATTACTTGGAACACGAGGCCGATCGGGAAGGCTTCCGGGATTGCGTGCGCCTGACCCGTGAGATTATCAACCAGCCGGCCATGGACGAATACCGCGGCCCGGAGATTCAGCCCGGAGCGGAAGTACAGAGCGACGAAGAGATCGATGCCTTTGTCCGTCAGGCGGTGGAAAGCGCCTATCACCCCTCTTGCACCTGCAAGATGGGCACGGACGAGCGTGCAGTGGTCGATCCGGACACCCGGGTACGCGGCATCAAGAACCTGCGGGTGGTGGATTCGTCCATCTTCCCAATCATACCCAACGGCAACCTGAACGGACCCACCATCATGGTGGCCGAGCGGGCAGCCGATCTGATTCGGGGCAGGGAGCCCCTGCAACCGTCTGACGCGCCTGTCGTTATGGATGACCAGTGGCAGGGCCGCCAGCGCCCGGGAGCCGCAAAGCGGGCTTCAAGCTAGCGCGGCCCGCGCGCTCCCACCCGGAGGTGCAACGCCTCCGGGGTTTTGCAAGCCATCAGGATTTCCCTATCAGCGCGACGACTGTGCCAGTCGTTTTCTGGGCGCCAGATAGGCAAGTCCTGGCCCGTTATAAAGTAACGCGGGGGTTTGTGTCCGATTCGAATGAGCAACAGCTTCAAAGTAGAGGAGGAACACCCATGCTGTTCACAATAAACAACAACCGAAACCGGAGGCCGTTATGACACTCTGGTTATCAACCGGTCTTATCTTCACCTTCGCGGCCATCGCGCTGATTCTGTACAAATGGTGGGACATGCAGTGCATCGGCGTGACGCCGGTTCGCACGCTCACCTTCATTGCGATCCTGTTCACCTCCGGTCTGGACGTGGGCCTGATCATGTTTCCGCTGACCGAATTCGGCGGCTATGGTGATCTTTCTGAGAGTCCGGAATACGGTTTTGCCAATCCGCTGGCTATAGAGTTTGGCTTCTGGGCCTTCCTGATTTGGGGCTTCTATTTCCTGACCTGCTTCTATTTCGCGATCATTGAGCCGCGGGTTAAGTTCTTCGAGATTCCGCTGGTGAAAGTGGTCAATAACGTGGTGATCATCGGCACCTGTGCCTTCACCGCCTACCTGCTGCTGGTGAACCTGCCCTGGTACCTGCCGCAGATCGGCGATGGTGAATCCGTGGTGCCCACCTTCTACGCCATTGTCTTCGCCTCCATCGGGCTGGCGGTCTATTCCAGCTCGAAGATCAAGTACGTGCGCATTCTGAGTCTGAGCTCCAGCGTGCTGTTTATTGCCCTGATCGCCGGCATGTGGGTACGGGCCTTTGCCCTGGACGAAGGGTCACTGGGGGATTTCCTGGGCACCGTTGGTCTGTTGGGTGAATATTTCACCAACATTCACCAGTTCGTGCTGCCGATTAACGATTACCACGAGTTCTACCTGTTCTGGTGGTTCGCCTGGAGCATCATGATTGGTCAGTTCACCGCGCGCTTTGTCAGTGGTATCAAAACCTGGCAGCTGCTGATTGCCATGCTGGTAGTGCCGTCCATCGCCATCGGGGTGTGGTTTTCAGTGCTGTTCCATTATCACGACGAAGGTCTGCAGGTGGCGGCGATTACCAATCTCGCTATGATCACCGTGGGTGTGCTGATGGTGGTGAACTCGCTGGATTCGCTGATTCGGCTTTACACCGACAACCTGAATTTGACGGCCGAGCGCCTGGGTCGGTTCAACTACGTGCTGTTCAATCTGGTGGCGATGATTGGCCTGACCATGCTGTTCCAGCTCGACTTCCTGCGGATTCAGTGGGTTGGCGCACTGGTGATCGCGCTGTACTTCGGCTGTTTCGCTTACATTGTGGTGAAAAAACGCAGCGAAGTGGCGGCCATCAAGAGCTCGCCGGAAGAGAATATTCTGGATTACCGGAAGGTTGAGCTCGCCAACTGATCCGTAGAGGTGAGGTTCTTAGGACAGGCTGGCCCTTGGGACCAGCCTGTTTTTTTTGACTGCAGTGTGGCTTATCGTTATTCCGTCACATGTTGAAGTTAACATTTCCGTCTCCATAAACAGGGTGGCAGTTTCCCGAACTCCCGGTTTGGCCGCCAGTTGTCTGGAGGCTCTGCGGTTCCTCCGCTGAAAATAGGCTATGCCTATCTTTGGGTTGGGAATTATCAATTTTATCCGGGTGCCCGGGTTTCGTAGTCTGGGCGCCGTTATCCAATCGATCCTTGAATCCACTAATGAGGAGTGTTCTTTAATGGGCATTATCAACAGCGAAATTAAGCCGTTTAACGCAACCGCCTTTAAACAGGGCGAGTTCGTCGACATCAGCGAAGCCGACGTGAAAGGCAAGTGGGCGATCTTCTTCTTCTACCCGGCCGACTTCACCTTCGTTTGCCCGACCGAGCTGGGCGACGTTGCCGACAAGTACGAAGAACTGCAGAAGCTGGGCGTTGAAGTGTTCTCCGTGTCCACCGACACCCACTTCACCCACAAAGCGTGGCACAGCAGCTCCGACACCATCGGCAAGATCAACTACTTCATGGTTGGCGACCAGAACGGTTCCATCACCAACAACTTCGGCGTAATGCGTGAAGGTCAGGGCCTGGCCGACCGTGCCACTTTCCTGATCGATCCGGATGGCGTTATCCAGGCGATGGAAATCACTGCAGAAGGTATTGGCCGTGACGCTGACGACTTGATGCGTAAAGTGAAGGCCGCCCAGTACGTGCGCAACCACCCGGGTGAAGTTTGCCCTGCGAAGTGGAAAGAAGGCGAAGAGACCCTGACTCCGTCACTGGACCTGGTCGGCAAGATCTAAGTTTCCCGACTCAGGTGAAACCATAGATCAGGGCCTGCGTTGCAGGCCCGAGATTGAAAAACCCCGGTTTGTCCGGGGTTTTTTGCGTCTGGGTGGGAGTAAAAACGGAGGAAAAAGCCGGAGGGGCGGTTACAGCGCGGCCAGAATGGCTTCCGAGCTGGTGGTCTCCAGGCCCTTTTCATCGATGTTCAGCATTTCGACCACGCCATCGTTCACGATCATGGCGTAGCGCTGGCTGCGAATGCCCATCTGGCTGGCAGTCCGATCCTGGGTCAGCCCGAGCGCACCGGCGAACTCGCCCAGGCCATCGGCGAGCATGACGATTTGCTCGGCGTTATGGGCCTTGCCCCAGGCATCCATCACAAAGGTGTCGTTGACCGAGGTGCAGACGATGCTGTCGACGCCCTTGGCTTTCAGGTTGTCGGCATTGACCACAAAGCCGGGCAGGTGCGCGGCGGAGCAGGTCGGGGTAAAGGCGCCGGGCACCGCAAACAGCACCACTTTCTTGCCGGCAAACAGGTCGCCGGTCTGTACCTTCTCCGGGCCGTTGCTGCCCATCACCTGCAGTTCAATGCTGGGTAACCGCTCGCCTACCTGAATCGCCATGTACCTGCTCCGTTGGGGGTGTTATTAAATGGTTCGCTGGTCCGGATTAGAGGTTGCTGCCGTAGTCCACACCCCGGGCCTTGAGCCGGTAAAACTCCTCCAGTACGCCGGCCATGGCGTCCGGGCAGTACGGGCGCAGGCCTCCCAGAACCAGACGTTTGGCGACCTGGCCGACCGGGTTCTGCTCGGAAAGCAACCGGTACTCCAGGGTGACATTGCCACGCTTGCCATTCGCAGCCAGTTGGGCGTCGTGCAATTCCAGTTCCGGGTCGGTGGCATCCAGGCGATCCAGCGCCAGGCTCATGCTTTCGTACATCACCATGGGGCGGTCGGGATTGAACATGACCCCGTTCGATTCCATCAGTGGCTGCAATGTATGCGGGAAATTCTTGCCGGAGGCTGAGACGTAGCAGCGGGTGAAATTCTCGATGGTGGTTTCATCGCGGGTGCTCGGGCCGCTGTGAGTGACCTCCAGATAGACCTTGCCATTGGCGTCGCACAGCTCAATGCGACCTTCCTCCGGTTCACGGAATTCCAAGGGCACGCCGTCACCTAGCAGGCTTTTGAATTGGAAGGTCATGTTGGCAGAGAGACCGAAATGCGAAACCACCACCGCAAACAGCAGGTCACCGGGCACGCAGAACCGGCGGGCGTCGGGATCATGAATCGGATTGAAATCACCGGCAATTTCTTTGGCAAAACGGCTGGCCTGGAGCGCGGTGATGTGGATACGTCCTTGCTGTATCGAATGAAAATGGTCTAGAAACATGTGCTGCCTATTCTGTTCGCGGAGTGGGATGTGTCAAAGGAGCCCGCTGTAGGCCCATGGTGCCCGCTGTCTACCTGTAATGATAGTTGAGTCCCATCAATACCAATATGCGCTATTCGTCCTAAAGTGAAGGCTGGGCAGTAAGCATAAGCAAGGAGGTGGGAGTGTGTCCTTCCGGTCCGTGGCACGAATTACCACAGCAACAGGCCCTGGCCGAGTTCGATACCAGCCAGGCAGGTTTGACCGCCGCCGAGGCCGACCGGCGCCTGCAGCGTTATGGGGTGAACAGCCTGCCGGAACCGCACCGACCCGGTCGGATCGCCCGGTTTCTGCGTCAATTCAATAATGTGCTGATCTATGTGCTGCTGGGTGCCGCGGTGATTACCACCACCCTCGGACACCTGCTGGATACCGGTGTCATTCTCGCTGTGGTACTGGCTAATGCATTGATCGGTGAGCTTCAGGAGGGGAAGGCGGAGAAGGCCATCCAGGCGATCCGAAGTATGCTGGCCCTGCGCGCCACTGTGGTTCGCGATGGTCATCGCCAAACCATTGCTGGCGATTGCCTGGTGCCCGGGGACATTGTACTGCTGGAGGCGGGCGATAAAGTCCCGGCCGATCTGCGGTTGCTGAAAGCCCACAATCTGTTTGTGCAGGAAGCGTTGCTCACCGGCGAGTCGATGCCCGTGGAGAAACAGACCGAGCCGGTTCCGGCCGGCCAGGCCCTCGGCGACCGCAGCTGCATGGCGTTCAGTGGCACGGCTGTTACCGCGGGCCAGGCCTCGGGCCTGGTGGTGGCTACCGGGTTGCACACAGAACTTGGCCGGATCCAGGGCTTGCTGGCGGATGTTGAGCAGCTGACGACGCCGCTGGTGGCGCAAATGCGCCAGTTCGCCCGCTGGCTGACCCTGTTCATCCTGGTAATGGCGGCGGCCCTGTTGGCCTATGGCCATTGGCGCCTGGCCTATGATTTCGGCGCCCTGCTGATGGCAGTGGTTGGTCTGTCGGTGGCAGCTATTCCCGAGGGACTGCCGGCCGTGCTGACCATCACCCTGGCGGTCGGTGTGCAGGCTATGGCCAGCCGCAATGCCATTGTCCGCCGCCTGCCGGCGATCGAAACCCTCGGTGCCGTCTCGGTGATCTGTTCCGATAAGACCGGTACTCTGACCCGCAATGAAATGAGTGTCGTAACGGTAATTACCGCGGAAAGGTCGTTCACCATCGACGGCGATGGCTATGGCCCGGATGGTGCGGTGTTGGACGGGGATCAGGTCGTCGAGTCTGGCACTTGTGAGGTCCTGACCGAAATGGCGCAGGTTGCAGGTCTATGCAACGACGCGGAACTCAAGCGCGAAGATGGCCACTGGCGGGTGGAAGGGGACCCCATGGAGGGTGCGCTGTTGTCGTTTTCGGCCCGCGCTGGGCTAGACACAGGCAACTTGCAGGAGAATTGGCCGAGAACGGATGCCATTCCGTTTGATACCAGTTATCGCCACATGGCAACGCTACACCACGATCACCAGAGCAGGGCGTTCATCTTTGTGAAGGGCGCGCCTGAGGTAGTTCTGGAACTGTGTGCAGTTCAGCGCTCTGAAGCCCATAACCAGGCGCCATTGAATCAGCCCTGGTGGCAGGAACAGGTTGCCGCGATTGCCGCCTCCGGGCAGCGGGTACTGGCGTTTGCCGCGCGTCCGGTGGCGGCCAGTCAGGTGGTGCTGGAGCGGGATGACCTGACTGAGGGGCTGGTTTTCCTTGGGCTGGTCGGGCTCATTGACCCACCACGGAGCGAGGCTATTGAGGCGGTGGCTCAGTGTCAGAGTGCCGGTATCCGGGTCAAGATGATTACCGGAGACCACGCCGACACCGCCCGGGCGATTGCTGGCGAGGTTGGGCTGGAAAACCCGGAGCGGGTGCTGACCGGGGCTGATCTGGACCAGCTCACGGACCAGCAGCTGGCCTCAGCGGTAATCGATACCGATGTCTTTGCCCGTACCAGCCCGGAGCACAAGCTACGCCTGGTGATCGCGTTGCAGGCCCAGCAACAGACCGTGGCGATGACCGGTGATGGCGTTAACGATGCACCCGCCCTGAAACGGGCGGACATTGGGGTGTCCATGGGACTCAAGGGCAGTGAGGCGGCCAAGGAGGCCTCCGAGCTGGTGCTGGCAGACGACAACTTCGCCTCTATAGCGGTTGCCGTGCGGGAAGGGCGCACCATCCACGACAATATTCGCAAGGTCATCAGCTGGACTCTGCCGACGAACGCTGGTGAGGCCTCAGTGATTATTTGGGCCTTGCTGGCGGGTCTGACGCTGCCCGTCACCCCCATCCAGATCCTCTGGGTAAACATGGTCACGGCAGTGACCCTGGGTGTTGCCCTGGCGTTTGAGGCCAGTGAAGCCGATACCATGCAGCGACCACCGCGCGAGCGCTCTGAGCCATTACTGACTCGAAGCCTGGTTTGGCACATTGTCCTGGTGGCCGTCCTGATTCTGTTGGGTGTTTTTGGCATCTTCCGTTTCGCCATTGTCCAGGGACACTCGGTTGAGATAGCTCAGACCATGGCGATGAACACGCTGGTGGCAATGCAGGCTTTTTATCTGCTGTTCATTCGTAACAAGGACACCGTCACGCTCACCTGGGAAAAGTTGCGGGCGACTCGCCTGGTGTGGCTGGCCATTGCCGCGGTGCTGGTCGGCCAGCTTGGCCTCACCTATCTGCCACTGCTTCAGCGAGTCTTCTCCACCGCCCCGGTGCCGGGCCCGGAGATGCTGTTCAGTCTGTTAATAGGCGCAGCGTTGTTCCTCGTGATCGAGCTGGAAAAGCAGCTCCGTTTGCGGCTGGCCAAGGGGCGTGAGTGATTTCTGGCGGGGATAATCTTAATGATGCTTTGGCTTCACATAGTATGGCCCTATCAAACAGTTTGGGCCAATCAATTTGAGCGTGCGCCGGGCAAGGCTTATTGTTGCCCCACGTTGATTTTAACCTGTATTGAATTCAGTGACTTGGTGTCACGCTGACTTAAGAGAGGAAAGACTACATGTTGGATGCCGGTATCAAGGAGCAACTGAAAGCCTACATGGACAAGCTGCAGCAGCCGATCGAGCTGGTTGCGGCCTATGACGACGGCGAGAAGTCCCAGGAACTGAAGCAGTTGCTGGAAGAGCTTGAGCCCATGTCGGACAAAATCAGTCTGCGGACCGAGGAAGCCACTGACGTGCGTCGGCCGTCGTTTGCCATCAACCGCATTGGCACCGACATCGGTGTTCGCTTTGCCGGTATTCCCATGGGCCACGAGTTCACCTCGCTGGTACTGGCGCTGCTGCAGGTAGGCGGTCACCCGTCAAAGGCCGCTCAGGAAGTGATTGAGCAGGTGCAGGAACTGGACGGTTCGTTCGAGTTCGAAACCTACTTCTCACTGTCGTGCCAGAACTGCCCCGACGTGGTGCAGGCCCTGAACCTGATGAGTGTGCTGAACCCGAACATCAAGCACACCGCCATCGACGGCGCGCTGTTTCAGGACGAAGTGGAGCAGCGGGAAGTCATGGCCGTGCCCAGCGTTTATCTTAACGGCGAATCCTGGGGCCAGGGCCGGATGACCATGGAGGAGATTGTGGCCCGTCTGGACACCAAGTCCGACGAGAAAGAGGCCGAGAAGATCAACCAGAAAGACACCTTTGAAGTGCTGGTGGTTGGTGGCGGCCCTGCTGGCGCCTCGGCGGCGATCTACGCCTCCCGGAAGGGTATCGCCACCGGTATCGCTGCGGAGCGCTTTGGCGGCCAGGTAGCGGATACCATGGGTATCGAAAACCTGATCTCGGTGCCTTACACCGAAGGCCCCAAGCTGGTTGGTGCCATGGAGCAGCACGTCAAGGAATACGACGTCGACATCATGAACATGCAGCGCGCCGAGAAGCTGATTCCGGCAGCCAAACCGGGCATGCCACACGAAATCCGTCTGGCCAACGGCGGTTCTCTGAAGGCACGCACGCTGGTGTTGTCCACCGGTGCGCGCTGGCGCCAGATTGGCGTTCCGGGCGAAGAAGAGTACCGGAACAAGGGCGTGGCCTACTGCCCGCACTGCGACGGCCCGCTGTTCAAGGGCAAGCGCGTGGCCGTGATCGGTGGCGGTAACTCTGGTGTCGAGGCGGCCATCGATCTGGCTGGCATCGTCGGGCATGTCACCCTGATCGAGTTTGGCGCCGAGATGCGCGCCGATGACGTGCTGCAGAAGAAGTTGCGCAGTCTCAAGAACGTGGAAATCATCACTTCGGGCCAGACCACCGAAATCACCGGTGAGAATGGCAAGGTTAGCGGTTTGAACTACAAGGACCGGACCAGCGGTGAAGAGCACCATGTCGCTTTGGAAGGCGTGTTTGTCCAGATCGGCCTGGTACCGAACACAGAGTGGCTAAAGGGCGATATCGAGCTTAGCCAACACGGCGAAATCGTGGTCAACGACCGCAACGAGACGTCCATTCCGGGTGTCTTCGCGGCTGGCGACGCCACCACCGTGCCCTTCAAGCAGATCGTCATCTCCATGGGCGAAGGCTCGAAAGCAGCGCTCAGTGCCTTCGACTTCCTGATCCGTAATTCGGTGGAAGACGATGAGGAACAAGCTGCGTAAATCGGGCAAATAAAGCCTGGTGAGAGAGGCAAAGGCACCGGAGCGATCCGGTGCCTTTTTTAGTGGCTCCGACCCAGTAGCCGATTATTGCTCGATATCGGCTTGCAGGCTGCCCTGGCTGATATTTGCCGCACCCTCTTGGCCGAACAGGTGCGGATAGGCGTTCTCGATTCCGGTCACGATAAAGCCGTGTGGCACGTCGTCGAACACACCGTGGTCATTGACGTATTCCATGTGGGCCTGACCGGCGTCGGTGTACTCCTGGAAAACCGAATCGTTGATGCCATCGAACTCCAGCGGCGCCACCTTCATCAACTCGCACAGCTGCCGGTTAAATGCCGGCGTCGCTTTCACCCAGCGACCGTTCAGGTACAGCTCGATAAAGCCGTGCATGCGGAAGATATCCGACTGCAGCCACTCGATCAGCTTCGGGCTGGACAGGTGATTACGGACATCGGCCAGTCCCAGTCGGCTCGGAATGCCCAGGGAGCGGGCCGCCGCGCCCAGCAAGACCGCCTTGGGAATGCAGTAGGATTCGCCGCTGCTCAGGGCATGGCTGGCACTGAAGGTGTTCGGATCAGTCCGGAATACATAGGGGTTGTAGCTGATGTGGTCCCGAACCGCTAAGTAGAGCGCCTTGACCTGTTCCACCGGGTCATTGGACACGCCTTGTAACTGCTCGGCGATCCAGGTCTTGAGCTCCGGATTTTCGTAATCAAAGAACGCGGTGGGCTGTAGATACTGGTCCATGGGCGGGCATCCGGGGTTAGGGCATCAGGCCATCATCTTCGCCAATTAGCTTGCTACAGGCAATGACGAAATCCACCACAATGGTTGCCAGATTAGCTCAGTTCGCGGGTGGGTTTCAGGAGGCTCGCCGGTTCAGCTCGTAGGCGCAGATGTTCACCGAGGTGGCCAGATTCAGCGATTCAATCGCCCCCTGCCCGGCGATGGTGTAAGGCGCGGCGCCAAGCTTTTCCAGTGCGTCCCGGGGTACACCCCGGGCTTCGTTGCCGAACAGGTAACAGTCGTGTTTGGGGAACTCGGCTGAAGTCAGCGCGGCGCCATTCAGGTCGAGGCAGGCAATGCGCTGGTAGCGGTCGGCGAGCTGCTCCATGCTTACGTCGGTTTCAAGTGGAAGGTGAAACAGTGCGCCCATGCTGGCCCGTACTACCTTGGGATTGTAAGGGTCGACACTGCCGGGGCTGAGCAGGCAGCGAAAGCCGCCGAACCAGGCCAGGGTGCGCAAAACAGTCCCGAGATTCCCAGGGTCCTGAACCTCGTGCAGGTACACCGCCCGCTCGCCGGCAACGGCCGGTGTCGCAGCCCCTTGATTTGCCTCTGGCATGGCCACCACTGCAAGGATGCCCTGGGGCGTGCGGGTGTCGGCCAGTTGCGCCATCTGGCGGTCACTGACCAGGTGCGTGGTAAACGGGCTCTGCCAGTGTTCGTACGCCGCGGTGACGTACAGCTCCGCGCTCACCAGCGCCGGCTGCTGGGCGACGGCTTTCTGCAGTTCCAGCACCAGGTGTTCGCCCTCGACCAGGTAATGCCGGAATTCCTGGCGGTACTTTTTCTGGTGCAGTTTTCGAATGTCGTTCAGTTTCACAATGGTTGCCCGTGGCTGCGCCCGAGCCGCGCAGGCGGTCGAGGTGGGAGCTGGAATGAGCCGATTGTACGTGCGCCGGCAGCGGATGTCAGGATTTTGCCGGGATGGCGCCCGGCACGTACAATAACAGACCGTTTCCCCCGCTATTGATGAGTCCTATGGCCCGATCCAAAAGCAGTAACCGCTGGCTTGAAGAGCATGTAAACGACCCCTTCGTGAAACAGGCGCAGGTGGACGGCTATCGCTCCCGGGCCAGCTACAAGCTCCTGGAAATCAACAAGAAGGACCGTTTGATCCACCCCAACATGGTGGTCATGGACCTGGGTTCGGCACCGGGTGGCTGGTCGCAGGTGGCGGCCAACCTGGTGGGTCACAAGGGCCGGGTCATTGCCTCGGATATCCTGGACATGGACGCCATTGCCGGGGTCGAGTTCATCCAGGGGGATTTCACCGAGAACGATGTGTTTGAATCCATCATGACCACCCTTGGCGATGCCCCAGTGGATGTGGTGATTTCTGACATGGCCCCGAACATCAGTGGTGTGACTGTGGCCGACCAGGCGTCCTCCATGTATCTGGTGGAACTGGCGCTCGACATGGCCTGTCAGGTGCTCAAGCCGAAAGGCAACTTCCTGACCAAGGTGTTCCAGGGCGAAGGCTATGACGACTACCTGAAATCGGTACGGGCGGTGTTCGATAAGGTGGTGGTGCGCAAGCCGGATTCATCCCGGGCCCGCTCCCGTGAGGTCTATATCCTGGGCAAGGGCTTCAAGGGCTAAGCCGGGCCTGACCGAAAAACAGGCATAAAACAGGCGCAAAAAAAGGGCACCTGAAAACCAGAGCCCCAAAAAGGAAGACGTTGCACGTGTCGCTCGTGCTGGCGGGCGGATGCGGGCGGGTGAAGGAACACTCATCCGCCGCCGAATTATCTGCTAATCCTCAGCGGTTACAGGCTGGCCTGTAGGACGCGGCGGCACACCTCAGGCGTGACATCGCCGTGCTCACCCAGTTTCACCATGCCGTGGCTTTCCAGACTCGCGATCAGCGGTTCAATGTGCTGCTCGCCAAGGTCGTAGTCGCTCAGACGGGTTTTCACCCCCAGTGATTCGAAGAAGGCCTCGGTCTTGGCGATGGCAGCCTCGGCTTTGTCCTCGGCACTGCCGTCGCGAATGTTCCACACCCGCTCACCGTACTGAACCAACTTGTCGAGCTTGGCGGCCTTGCGCTCGCGCAGCATGGCCGGCAGCACGATAGCCAGGGTCTGGGCGTGATCCAGGTTATGCAGGGCAGTCAGCTCGTGGCCGAGCATGTGGGTGGCCCAATCCTGGGGTACACCACTGCCAATCAGGCCGTTCAGGGCCAGGGTAGCGGTCCACATCATGCTTGCTCGAACCTGATAGTTTTCCGGCTCGGCCAGAGTCTGGGGACCAATTTCGACCAGGGTCTGCAACAGGCCTTCGGCAAAGCGGTCCTGTACCGGGGCCTGGGCCGGGTAGGTCAGGTACTGCTCAACCACGTGCACGAACGCGTCGACCACGCCGTTGCCAACCTGGCGCAGGGGCAGGGTGTAGGTCTTGGTCGGGTCCAGTATCGAGAAGGCCGGGAACACGTGATTGCTGTGGAACGGCAGCTTGGCTTTCAGGGATTTGCGGGTAACCACGGCACCCTTGTTCATTTCCGAGCCGGTTGCCGGCAGGGTCAGCACAGAGCCGAACGGCAGCGCCCGTTCAATGTTGCGGCCACCCTGGGTCAGAATCTCCCATTCATCGCCTTCGAGCACAGAGGCGGCGGCGACAAACTTGGTGCCGTCGATGACGGAGCCACCGCCAACGGCCAGCAGGTAATCCACGCGCTGTTCACGCACCTGCGTCACGGCTTCCATCAGGGTCTCGAAACTCGGGTTTGGCTCGATGCCGCCAAACAGCGTGACCTGTCGCTCGCCCAGGGCTGTCGTTACTTCATCCAGGGTGCCGGTCCGACGCGCGCTTTCACCGCCAAACAACACCAGTACCCGCGCTTCCGCCGGTACCAGTTTGTCCAGATCGGCGATCTTGCCTTCACCGAAAGCGATGTGCGTCGGGTTGTAGAAATCGAAACTGTTCATCGGCTTGCTGCCCCTGTGTTGTTACAAAGTGGACAGCATCCTAATTACAATTAGACCGGTCGTCTAGTAGTCATTCCTGCTTATGCTCAAAGCCTTGCAAGACATTGACCGCGTTGACGCCAATGGCTTCGACATCGTAACCGCCCTCCATGGTAAACACCGTGGGCAGGCCCAGTTGGGCGATGCGCTGACCGAGGGTGAGGTAATCGGAGGATTTCAGCTTGAAGAAGGAGATAGGATCGTCCTCAAAGGTATCCACACCCAGGGCGACCACCAGCGCGTCCGGTTGGTACTCGGTTATCCGCCGGCATGCGGTTTCCAGGCCCTGACTCCAGACGCTGTAGGGAGTGCCCGGTGGGTAGACGATATTGAGGTTGTGATCCTCACCTTCACCTTCCCCGGTTTCATCCTCAAAGCCGAGAAAGTGCGGGAAGACCAAATCCGGATCGCCATGCAGGCTCAGGGTCAGCACGTCCCGGCGTTGGTAGAAGATGGCCTGGGTGCCATTGCCGTGATGAAAATCGACATCGAGAATGGCCACTCGCTCGGCGCCCTGATCCCGGAATGCCTGCGCCACGATAGCGGCGTTGTTGAAGAAGCAGTAACCGCCAAACAGATCGGCGTGGGCATGATGTCCGGGTGGCCGGCACAGGGCAAATGCGGCCCGCTCGCCACCGGCGACCAGCTTCTGTGCGGTCAGCGCGACGTTGGCCGAGGTGCAGGCGGCCTCCCAGGTGCCATCGGAGATCGAGGTTTCGGCAGCAAAACTGTAGTACCCGAGTCGACCGTCGATGTCTTTTGGTACTCGGGCCCGCATTCCGCGTCCGCACCAGACCGCCGGGATAGCCTCGCCTGGCTTGCCGGCGGCCAGCCAGTCTTGCCAGCAGCGTGCCAGGAACTCGACGTAATCGGCGCTATGCACCCGTTTCACGGGCTCGAGGCCAAACTCGTCCGGTTCCAGAACGTCGCCGAGCCCCTGGGCCTTTACCCTTGCCAGGATGGTGTTGGCGCGGGATGGCTTTTCATGGGGCTCGATGAGCAGGCCACCGTCCAGCTCGGTTTTGACCGAGCGGCGGCTATGGAGGGGGGAGAAAACGGTTTTCATGGGCCTCGGATTCCACGGTGAATGACCCCCGAGACTTTGGCACAGGGTCGGATCACGCTCAAATCCGGCGCCGCTAGACCAGCTGCTCCGGCTGCAGGTCACTGCTGACCAGGGACTGGCTGGCAACGCACAGGGCACCACAGACGGCAGCCGCCTGTAGGCAGTCCTGCAGCGCTGCGCCCTCTATATAGCGGTATAGGAAACCACTGAAGAAGGCATCGCCGGCGCCGTTGGTGTCGAGCACTTGGCTGGCGGGAACCGCCACTTGCTCCAGCCACTCACCGGCCGCTGTTAGCAGGGTGGCGCCTTCGGCACCGTGGGTACAGACCACTAACTCTTTGCCCTGGTTAACCAGCTGCACCATGGTCTGGCGGTAGTCCGGCAGGTTGTCGCTGGACAGGAAAATAATACTGGCGGCATCTATGAATGGTTGGTGATAGGGGTTGGTGCCGTCGTAATCGTGTAGATCGGTCCAGATGGGCAGGTTGATTGTCTGCAGCCAGGGAAGGGCCGAGCGGGTGTAACTGAGGATGTTCACCACGGCCAACTGACAGCCTTCCGCGAGTTGTTGCAACGGCGCCCAGTCGAGGCCGCTGGGCTCAGCCGGGGGCTGCACGAACAGGGAGATGCGCTTGCCATCGGCTGACATCAGGTTAACGTGCTGCTCGGTCGGCGTAGTGGTCTCGGTGACCAGCAGTTGCAGTTCGGGATGGGCCAGGGCGTCCCGCACCTGCCGGCCTTCGGCATCCTGGCCGAGCAAGGTGTGGAAAATGACCTGATGGCCCAGTGCCGCCAGGTTCAGACTCTTGCCGGCCCCGGTACTGCCCAGGGTTCGATAGCTGGCGTCTGGCCAGATGGTTTGAGGTTCCGGGGCGGGCAGCGTCGGCAAGTGGATGATGGTGTCCCACGACGCGCCGCCGATGACAATAATGGGTTTGGACATGTCGGTTCTCCTGACCGGGGCGATTCACAAAGTCTAACGTTCCCGATGCCAGGGCGGCTCCTCCCTGCAACTACGCCCTCCGGCTGTTTTTCAGGATGAATTAAGTGCTGATTTTCACCAAACATCAGCTTGGCTTTTCGGGCCACGCTGGCTGCCTCAGGGAACTGACGTCGTGGGTTTCCCGTGGAACGATAACAACAATAACCGTCGTTACCCGGAGAAATCTCGTTCATAACGGCGCCCAGGAGAATAATAATGCGTGGTTACCCCTTTCTGTTGTCATTGCTGTTGCTGTTTACATTGAGCGGTTGCATAGGTGGTGGTTCCGGCGGCTCGGACGATGACGCCGCGGCTGAGCAGGATGATCAGAACGACGATTCCGATCGCATCCTGGGGGATTGTGAGATCCCGTTGCCGCCGGAGGTGCGTCAGTACACGTTGGATAGCCCGTTGCCCAACAGTTTCGATCGGGATCGCACAGACGATACCACCGAGGCCGATGTTACCCGGTTCCATGTGGCGGTATTGCTGCCTGAGCGGTGTGCCGAAGATCGCTTCCCGGTTGTTATCGAGAGTCACGGTTACAGTGGCAATCTGGATTCCGAGATTGACGAAGATGGCTCAGTGGCTTCTGACACGCCCCATTTCCCGGCCATTGATGAACTCTTCGCCACGCTGCCACGCCACGGCTATGTCGGGGTCTCGTTCGATGAGCGGGGTCACGGTAATTCGATTCCTGAAAACGGGGGCGGCTATGCCCGCATCATCGCTCCCCGGGCCGAAACCCAGGATGCCCGTTATTTGCTTGACTGGCTCTACGAGCAGGCTCCGAGTCTGCATATCGAGCGGCAAGAGGATAGCGGTGTAGCACGGGATATTAACGCGGGGCTGATCGGCTACAGTTACGGCGGCGGTTACCAGTTTGGCTTGTCGCAGCTTGATGACCGGATCGACACCATCGTACCGAACGGCACCTGGCATAGCCTGATGTACAGTTTGCTACCGGGTGATGCCGTTAAACGTTCGTTCACTGGCCTGCTCTGTTTGCTGGCCGAAACCGGGAACACTGTTAACACCCCGGCGGTGGCTCGGATGTGCGAACTGATGGGCCCGGCCAGTCCTCAAGCCAACCTGATTAGGACCCGGGCTGATCTGATCGGCGCCATGGAAGCCGACGGCTACACCGAAGCGGAGGTGGTCGAACTGTTTGACCGTCATACCCGCCACCTGCAGCGCTCGGCCGAGCAAGGTCAGTCCTGGTGTCAGCCGGGTGAACTTGGTTGTTCGTCCAACGGTGACGCCTTCGTGCCGCGCTCGGTGCCCACCTTGTTGTTGCAGGGCAACCGGGACGTGCTGTTTAACCTGACCGACGCCTATTGGAACTGGGCCTACTTCAAGCAGGCTGCGGATGAGGGTGTACCGGTGTCGATTCTGTCCACCGAGGGCGGACACATGAACCCGCTGGCCAACCAGACCGAGGGCAGTGCCAACTGTGGCGGCCTGATAGGTACTGACCTGATCCTGAGCTGGTTTGATTTCCACCTCAAGGGCGAAGAGTCCAGCGCCTATCAGAGCATTCCATCGGTGTGTATTTCCGTGGCCGACACTCAGAACGCGGATAGCGCTGAACCGGCCGGCCTGGTGCTCCAAGATTTCCCGGTAGGGTCGCAGCCGGGCGCGACCGGCGGCATTCCGGCTCGGCTTGAAACGAGCGAAGTGAGCCGACCCGCACCCGATTCACCACCCACCTTTGTGTCCGTGCATACGGTGACTGGTGAGAACGAGATTCTGGCCGGCATACCGAGAATCGATGAGGTAACGGTGGCCAATACCGCGCTGCCCGGCACCGTCACGCCGGTGGCTTACCTTGGGATCGGGATTCAGCGTGGCAGTGAGCTGATTCTGGTGGATGATCAGGTAACATCGCTGCTGGAAGGAACACACACGTCCAACCCCAATATCGGCGAACAGGGCGTGCTGCTGGCCGGCGTTGGTGAGCAGCTTCAGTTCGGGGATGAGGTTGGCCTGCTGGTCTATTCCAGCCATGTCCAATACTCGGCGGTCAGCAATCCGGGGGCAGTCGACGGTAATAACCGGTTTGATCTGACCATCAATGGCCTGGAGTTGCCTATACTGGATCTGTCCAGCCATCCAACTGCGCGTCTGCAGTAACGGCGTTCGGTGCCCACAACGGCCCGGTAAGACCAGTCGCGCTCATTCCCCAGGCTGATTGCGTGGGGTATCTTGGTTCCATACCTGTCATCACAATAACAAGATGGAATCGAGAGACCGGTCATGAGTGCACACCATTTTGATGTTCTGATCGTTGGCGCCGGGGTATCCGGCATTGGCATGGCCTGTCACATCGGCCAGCAATGCCCGGGCAAATCTTTTGCCATTCTGGAGCGGCGCCAGTCGCTGGGCGGAACCTGGGATCTGTTCCGTTATCCGGGTATCCGGTCCGATTCCGACATGTTCACCTTTGGCTACAACTTCCGGCCATGGGTCGGCGGTAAGGTGCTGGCCGATGGTGCATCCATTAAGAACTACCTACGCGAGACGGCACAGGCGTTCGATGTTGAACGTCACATTCGCTATGGCCTGGCGGTAAAAACCGCGGACTGGTCAAGTGTGAACAAGTGCTGGACCCTGACCGTCGACAACGAAGCGACGGGCGAAACTGAAACCTACACCGCCGGCTTCCTGGTCGGCTGCACCGGCTATTACAACTATGACCACGGTTACCAGCCGGATTTTCCGGGCGAAAGCGACTTTCAGGGCCAGATAGTGCATCCGCAACAGTGGCCCGAGGAGCTGGACTACGCAGGCAAGAACATTGTGGTGATCGGTAGTGGCGCCACTGCCATCACCCTGGTGCCGACCCTGGCGGAACAGGCTGCCCACGTCACCATGCTGCAGCGTTCGCCAAGCTACCTGATGCCGCTGCCGTCCACCGACAAACTCGCCCTTCTCGTGCAACGATTATTACCTGAAAAACTGGCCTACAAGCTGATCCGTGCCCGCAACATTGCCATTTCCCGTTTCCTTTACGTGCGCTCCCGCAAGAGCCCCAAGCTGATGCGCCGTCTGTTTCTGCGCATCATCCGGCGCCGGCTCGGAGACAACGCCGACATGCGTCATTTCACACCGGATTACGCCCCCTGGGATCAGCGCTTGTGTGTGGTCAAGGATGGCGATCTGTTCACCGTCCTGAAAGCGGGCAGGGCGTCCATGGCCACCGATCACATAGAGCGCTTCACCGCTGATGGTATTCGCCTGAAGTCGGGTAAAACCCTGGCAGCGGATATCATCATTCCGGCGACCGGACTGGACATCCAGATGCTCGGCGGCATCCGGCCCCGGGTCGATGGCCAGGATGTGATGTTGAAGGACAAGGTTATCTACAAGAACGTGATGGTGGAGGGGCTGCCCAATGCCGGTATGATTTTCGGCTACACCAATAGCTCCTGGACCCTGAAAGTGGATATTGCTGCGGAGTACCTGTGCCGGCTCATGAATCTGATGGACCAGCGCGGGTATCAAACGGTGGTGGCCCGGGATACCGAGGATAGCCGGAGCGATACCACGGTGCTGGGTTCGCTGGATGCCGGCTACGTCAGACGGGCAGCGGACCGGTTGCCCCGCCAGGGTACCCATGGGCCCTGGAAAGCATCCCAGAATTACCTCGAAGACGTGAAAATCCTGCGCTTCGACCCGATCGAGGACGGCTATTTGGAGTTCGACGGCGTCCGCACCCGCGCCAATGCGGGAGGGGGCCGGGGCTTCCTGCGGCCACTGCGCTCCGGCCTGTTCGGATCCTGATATTAGCCGATCGCTGATCGCCGTCATCCCGGCTTGTGGTCTAGTATGGGGGCTGCACTCGACTGATAAGGATGCTGGTTATGAACTATTTCAGAACGCTCGCCGTGGCCCTAGTGATTCTAGGTCTTGCTGGCGTGGCGCAGGCTGCGGATGGACTCATTGTGGCCAAGAGCAACCACAGCGTGGCAGCAACCGCGGATAAACTGGAGTCGGTGCTGGGCGAAAAGGGTATGACGGTGTTTAACCGCATCGATCATGCAGCCGGAGCTGCATCGGTGGGCGAACAGCTGCGCCCCACCGAACTGGTGATCTTCGGCAACCCGAAAGTCGGCACCCCGCTGATGCACTGCGGCCAGAGTGTCGCGGCCGATCTGCCCCAGAAAGCGCTGATCTGGGAGGATGAAAACGGACAGGTCTGGCTTGGCTACAACGATCCGGCCTACCTGAAGGCCCGTCATGGCCTGGATGGCTGCGATAAGGTACTGACCAAGGTCAACAAGGCGCTGGCGAATTTCGCCGAGGCGGCAACACGCTGACCCCCGGGTGCCTCAAGTTCCTGCGGCAAAAACAGTTACCTTAAACACATATTAAAGGGGCAGCCGGTGTGTCAGGCTGCCTGCCTGTTGTTTTGTTAACGGTAACTGTTGTATGGCTTCTCGCAGAAAGAAAGCAAATCGCCCCCTCTGGCACCCGTCGTTGTGGGGCTCCTGGTCTCTGGTGTTCGTGCTCTGGTTGCTGTCGTTTCTGCCGATGGCCGCCAAGCAACGCTTTGGCAGGTGGCTGGGGCGGTTATTGGCCGGCAAACTGAAATCACGGGCCAAGGTGGTCGACGCCAACCTGATAGCCTGCATGCCGGGGCTGAGCAAAGACGCCCGCGCTGAACTCTTGCAAGATACCTTTGTGGCGTCGGCGCGTGGATTTCTGGAAAGCACCCATGCCTGGTGGCGCGATATGGCACCTTACTGCGCGACGGCGTCGGTATCCGGCACGGAGCATCTGGAGGAAGCCAAGGCGCGCGGCCAAGGTGTGTTACTGATCGGTGGCCACTACAGTATTTTCGATTTCGCCTTGCCCCTGATCGCCTGTCATCTGGACCAACCCGGCTACATGTACCGTCCCAATAACAACCCGGTCATTGACCGGATGATTGAACGAGGTCGCCGCCGCCACTTCAATATCCGGCCGTTCACCAAACGTGAGCTGAGGCCGATGCTTTCGTACCTGAAAGAGGGTGGTCAGGTCTGGTTCGCCTGTGATCAGGATTTTGGCAAGAAATCCGAGCTGTTTGCGCCGTTTTTCGGGGTCAATGCCGGCTGCATCACCTCGCCCAGCTACATTGCCCGGGAGTCTGGCGCGGCGGTTATCTGTGTCAGTCACTTGCGGATGCCGGATGGCCGTTACCGAGTGGTGTTTTCACCGATCCGGCAAGGCTTTGGCGAGGATCCGCAACAGGATGCCGAAACCTGGAATCGCTTTATCGAAACCACCATTCGCGAGCAGCCAGACCAGTACCTGTGGTTGCACAAGCGCTTCAAGACCCGCCCCGAGGGCGCTGTCAGCATCTACTAAATCCGTTGAATCCAGAGGCTACGGGCGTCTGCTCTGGCGCCGGCCTCTGTTGGAAACACTTATGGCTAATTGCCCGGGGCTCTGTTAATGTGCCCGCATCCTGCCTCTAGGGATTCCGCAATTTCCGGCGTAACGCCGCCATGCGAACCATCCATACGACCTGTCAGAGGACGTCACCCCGTTAACGGCGCGTGACCGTAGTCGTCTTTTTCTCCATGCATGTTCATGGTACCTGCCCGCATTCGCCGACAACGGTGTTCGTGGAGGCAGAACAATCAAGAGTTGATCCAATATGAGTTTTTCTTCACTCGGTCTGTCCGAGCAGCTGGTCCGTGCCACGTCCGATCAGGGTTACGATACTCCTTCCCCTATTCAGGCCCAGGCCATTCCAGCAGTACTGTCCGGTAAGGACGTGATGGCTGCTGCCCAGACCGGCACCGGCAAAACGGCCGGCTTTACCCTGCCATTACTGCAGCGGCTGGCAGAAAAGCCCCGCACCGGTAAGGGCCCGCGGGCACTGATCCTGGCCCCGACCCGGGAGCTGGCGGCGCAGGTGCACGACAGCGTGAACCTCTACAGCAAATACATCCCGACCAAGGCCGCCGTGGTCTTCGGTGGTGTGAAAATCAATCCTCAGATGATGAAGCTGCGCAAGGGTCTGGACGTTCTGGTGGCCACCCCTGGTCGCCTGATGGACCTGTACCAGCAGAACGCTGTGCGTTTCGACGAAGTCGAGATTCTGGTGCTGGACGAAGCCGACCGCATGCTCGACATGGGCTTCATCCGCGACATCCGAAAGATCCTGGCGCTGCTGCCAGCCAAGCGTCAGAACCTGCTGTTCTCCGCGACCTTCTCAAACGAGATCCGCACCCTGGCCCAGGGCCTGCTGAACAACCCGGTACAGGTGGAAGTGGCGGCTCGCAACACCACCGCCGAGAAGGTCAAGCAGTCGGTATACCCGGTTGATCAGAGCCAGAAAACGGCGCTTCTGAGCAAGCTGGTTCGGGACAACAGCTGGGAGCAGGTGTTGGTCTTTACCCGCACCAAGCACGGCGCCAACCGCCTGACCCAGAAGCTGGAGCGTGACGGCATCACCGCTGCGGCCATCCATGGCAACAAATCCCAGGGTGCCCGTACCCGCGCCTTGAGTGAGTTCAAGCAGGGCGACATCCGGGTATTGGTAGCCACCGATATCGCGGCCCGTGGCCTGGACATCAAACAGTTGCCGCAGGTAGTGAACTTCGAGCTGCCGAACGTGCCGGAAGACTACGTGCACCGGATCGGCCGGACCGGCCGTGCCGGCGAGAGTGGTCATGCGTTGTCGCTGGTCAGTGCCGACGAAGGCAAGTTGCTGGCGGGCATCGAGAAGCTGATCAAGAAGCAGCTACCACGCAAGCAGGTGGATGGCTTCGAGCCGACCAACAACCTGCCGCTGAAGCCGAAGGCCAAGGCCGACCCGAGCAAGGCTCGTGGCCGCAATGGCAACGGTGGCGGTAATGGCAAGCCGGGCGGCAAGCCGCGCAGTTTCGGCGCGAAGCCGGGTGGCCGTAGTGGCGGTCGCAGCCAGAATGGCGATGGCGGTCAGCGCAGCCGCGGAGCACGTCAGGACGCCTGACAACAGGCGGGGCCCTTGGGCCCCGCCTTCGCTTTCTGGTCGCCGGCAGCCGACAGACCCTTGAGGTTGCCGACGAGCAGGAAGGTTAGAACCGGTAGGAAACACCTACCATGTAAACCCAGGGGTCAATTTCCACATCAAGTTTCCCGGTGGTAATTCTGCTGCCATCCGCAGCGTAGATCCCGATGTCGGCATCGGTGTCGATATCCAACCACCACACGGCCGCGTTCAGGCCGACATTGTCCGTTAACATGTAATCCAGACCCACTTCTGCTGCCACGCCAAAACTGTCGTCTAATGTCAGGTCGGTACGATCCACGGTGCCCGCGGGTGTTCCAAGGGTGGCTTGGGCGACGCCGTCAATGGTGCTCGTTAGCGTCTGAGTGGTCTTCTCCTCGAAGAAATTGGTGTAGTTCACTCCGGCCCCGATGTAGGGCTGGAATTTGCTGCCGCTTGGCATTGGGAAATACTGGAGGGTTAGGGTAGGTGGCAGGTGCTTGGTTTCACCAAGTTTTCCGGCACCATTGAGAATGCCGTCGCCCTTGATGTCATGTTTGAACGGGGTCGCTCCGAGAAGGCCCACAGCAAGGTTGTCGGTGACCATGTAGGTGAATGTCAGTCCCAGTTGGGTATCGGATTCGACTTTGACCCTGGCGCCAGGAACAACCTCAAGGCCGGTCAAACCGGTTCTAAGACTGCTGCTGGATGAATCCGGATCGACCGTTGCGGCACCGGCACGGCCGATGAAATCGCCGGCCTCATACGCATTGGCGAGAGGAACAGTTGCCAGCATCGAGGCAGCCAGAACAGAGAACTTAAAAGGACGGTACATCTCAATCTCCTTAACCTGAAAAGAATGGGCTCAGGTTAATGATCGAGAGAGTCGGAGAATTGATTTGGCTCAAGTATCACCAGCGAGCCGGCCCTGGTCAGACAACGCTTTGATGTAACTCAAAAAGCGCTCAGGTATGAGGTTTGTGCTTATGGTCAGGCAGAGTTCTTTTGCTTCGGCTTTTTGCTGGTGGGCAATGACTCATCGGGCACGAACACATCCCGAACCGTCAGTCCCTTTCCGTCAGCGTCCTTTACTTCCACCGGCTGGATGGGCTGCCCGGTGGCGCGATCCCGAAGATCCAGCGGAACTTCGTCGGGGGCAGGGTTCCATTTGTCACCCCACTGGCGCAGAGCAATAACGACCGGGAACAGATCTCGTCCCTTCTCCGTCAGGCGGTACTCAAACCGCGACCCGTGCTCACCCACATCGACTTTGCTCAATACCTGGTTGTCCACCAGCCGGGCCAGGCGATCACAGAGGATGTTCTTGGCAATGCCAAGCTCTTGTTGGAAATCGACAAAGCGGCGGGTGCCGTACATGGCGTGCAGCACGATTAACAGCGACCACCAGTCACCCACTTCATTGAGGGCGCGGGCGACGGAGCAATTGGAATCATCAAAACGTTTTCTAGCCATGTCCAGGAGTGTACCGAATAGGGTTGCATTTTAAAACCAGATTGAATAGGGTTGCTTTACGAAACCAAATTAATGAGGTCGCGACCGATTTCGTCGCGGCTTCAAACACGTGCGCCCCAGTGCGAGGAGTGTTATCCGATGTCCATGAATCTTGGCCCTCTGTTTCAGCCGTTTGAGCTTCACAATCTGAAGCTGCGCAACCGTGTGGCCATGGCGCCCATGACCCGTAATTTCTCACCGGGCAATGTCCCGAACGAGGATGTGGTCAGTTATTACCGTCGTCGTGCGGAAAACGGCGTGGGTCTGCTGATCACTGAAGGCACTACCGTCAATCACGCCGGAGCCAATGGTTATCCGAACGTGCCGGCCTTTCACGGCGATGCTGCCCTGTCAGGCTGGAAAGATGTTGTTGATGCGGTGCACGAGGCTGGCGGCGCTATCTTCCCGCAACTTTGGCACGTGGGTGCCGTGCGCCAGGAAGGCGTCGAGCCGGTTCCGTCCGTGCCGGGTTTCAGTCCGTCCGGTCTGTTTGCCCCGGGCAAGCCCAATGGCAAGGCCATGACCAAGGACGACATTGACGACGTCATCACCGCCTTTGCCGATGCTGCCCAGGATGCCAAGGCGCTGGGTTTTGACGGAGTTGAGATCCACGGTGCCCATGGTTACCTGCTGGACCAATTCCTGTGGGAAGGTACCAATCAGCGTGACGACGAATACGGCGGCAGCATGGAAAACCGGCTGCGCTTCGTGGTCGAGATTGTTGAAGCGGTGCGTCACCGGGTCGGCCCTGAATACCCGATCATGCTGCGTTTCTCCCAGTGGAAGCAGCAGGATTACGAGGCGCGCCTGGTGAACAGCCCGGAAGAGCTGGATGCCTTCCTGCAGCCGCTGGTTGAAGCCGGTGTGGATATCTTCCACGCCTCCACCCGCCGATTCTGGGAGCCCGAATTCGAGGGTTCTGACCTGAACCTGGCCGGTTGGACCCAGAAGCTGACTGGCAAGCCGACCATGTCCGTGGGCAGCGTTGGCCTGACCGAAGATTTCATCAGCGGCACCTTTGCCAGCAAGAAGGAAGCGGTAGAGCAGTCCGGTATCGACGAACTGGTTGAGCGCATGAACAACAACGAGTTCGACCTGATCGCCGTTGGCCGTGCCCTGCTGCAGGATCCGGAATGGCTGGTGAAAGTGCGGGAAGGCCGGATTGGTGAGGTGGAACCCTTCGCCAAGAAGTCCCTGGCCAAGCTTTACTAAGCGTTGAGGCCCTGAAAGCCCCGGTTGTCCGGGGCTTTTTTGTGTCAGCCTGATAGTAACCTGTCCGATTCGTAATCGCGCTTAGTGATAGATCTTCTATGATGGGAGCGTATCACTCATCGTAAATATTGATAAAAGGGGAATCGAGGATGTTCAGTTCAGCAGTATTGAAGATCACTGCCCTGGTGGCGGTGCTGACTCTGGCCGGTTGTGCCACGGTAGGCCGGGACTTCGCTACCCACAATGTTGAAGACATCACCGTCGGTGAGACCACCCGGTCCGACATCCAGGAATTGTTTGGCGAGCCCTGGCGTACCGGTGTTGAGGACGGCAAGCGCACCTGGACCTACGGTAAATACCGTTGGTCGGCTTTTGGCGACGCAGAAACTACGGATCTGGTGGTGCGTTTCAACGCCGATGGCACCGTGTCCTCGTACGTGTTTAACACCACCGAATAACCCGGTGGTGATCGGGTGCCCGGCCAGCCCAGGCACCCGGATACCTGCCTGCTAACCGCGCAGGCTACTCACCAGCTTGTCGATACTCTCCTTGGCGTCGCCAAACAGCATATTGGTGTTGTCCTTGAAGAATAGCGGGTTTTCCACGCCGGAGTAACCGGTGGCCATGCCCCGTTTCAGCACCACCACCCGGTGCGCTTTCCACACCTCCAGTACCGGCATTCCTGCAATCGGGCTACCAGGGTCTTCCGCCGCTGCCGGATTTACTGTGTCGTTGGCGCCGATCACCAGTACCACATCGGTGTCCGGGAAATCGTCGTTGATCTCGTCCATCTCCAGCACGATGTCATAGGGCACATGGGCCTCGGCCAGCAGGACATTCATGTGGCCGGGCAGGCGTCCGGCCACCGGGTGAATGCCAAACCGCACGTCCACTCCACGCTCGCGCAGCAGTTTGGTCATGTCACTGACCCCGCTCTGGGCCTGGGCCACCGCCATGCCATAACCGGGCACGATGATCACAGAGTCGGCGTTGCGCAGCTCCTCACAGACCTCATCGATCGTTGTTTCATGCACCGCCTGGTCCGGATCGGCGGCGGCCGAGCTGCTGCTGGTCTGGCCAAAGCCGCCGAGAATGACGCTGATGAAGGACCGGTTCATGGCCTTGCACATGATGTAACTCAGGATGGCACCGCTGCTGCCGACCAGGGCCCCGGTCACGATCAGCAGGTCGTTACCGAGCATGAAGCCGATGGAGGCCGCGGCCCAGCCGGAGTAGCTGTTGAGCATCGACACCACCACCGGCATATCGGCGCCGCCAATGGCCATGATCAGGTGAATGCCCAGCACCGAGGCGATGAGGGTCATTAGCACCAGGGCGATCAGGCCCAGGGCCAGGCTGTCGGTGCCCAGGAACCAGGCGCCGAGAAACACCGAGACGATCACCGCTACCAGGTTCATGGCGTGACGGCCGGGCAGGGTCAGGGCCTTGCTGTCGATGCGGCCATCCAGCTTGCCGCAGGCTACGAGGGAGCCGGTGAAGGTAATCGCCCCGATGAAGACGCCGACGAACACCTCCACCAGTTTGATGGTGTGTTCGGTGCCCACGGTTACCTTGAGCGGTTCGACATAGCCGGCGAAGCCGACAAACACTGCGGCAAGACCCACGAAGCTGTGCAGCAACGCCACCAGTTGTGGCATCTGGGTCATTTCCACTTTGTTGGCAATGGCAATGCCGACACTGGCGCCGAGCAGCACCGCGATCACGATGGTGATCAGGCTGCCTTCACTGACACTGGCCATGGTGGCGATCAGCGCAATGATGATACCGGCAACCCCGTAAAGGTTGCCGCGCCGGGCCGATTCCTGATGGCTCAGACCACCGAGGCTGAGGATGAACAACACGCTGGCGACCACGTAGGCCACGCTGACGAGTCCTGTGCCCATGGGGTGCGTCTCCTATTTGCGGAACATTTTGAGCATGCGATGGGTAACCCGAAAGCCACCACCCACGTTGATGCTGGCAATCAGCACCGCGACGAACGCTATGATGCCCACGGCAACGTTTTCAGCCTGGGCCAGATGCAGAATGGCCCCGATCACAATAATGCCGCTGATCGCGTTGGTGACACTCATCAGGGGGGTGTGCAGTGAAGGCGTGACATTCCAGATCACCTGCCAACCAATAAAGCAGGCCAGCACGAAAACCGTGAAGTGGCGCAGAAAACTCTCTGGGGCATGGGCGCCGACGCCGTACAGGGCCGCCACGGTCACTAGCAGTAGCACGCTCTTGCCAATCAGGCTGCGCCGGGCCGAGTCCTTGCGCGCCGCCTCCTTCTGGGCTGCCGAAGGCTCCTCGGTACCAGGAGGCGGCTGGGGGCTGACGGGTGCCTGCGGCTGTGGAGGCGGCCAGGTAACGTCGTTTCCGTGCACCACGGTGAGGCCGCGGATGACGTCGTCGTCCATGTTCACCTGCGGCGTGCCGTCTTTTTCCGGGGTGAGTTCGGTCAGCAGGTGGAATAGGTTGGTGGCGTACAGGTCGCTGGCGACCTTGGCCATTCGGCTGGGCAGGTCGGTGTAACCGATCAGGGTGACGCCGTGTTTCTCCACAATCTGGCCTGGCTCGGTCAGCTCACAGTTGCCGCCGCGCTCGGAGGCCAGGTCGACAATGACACTGCCCGGTTTCATGGATTTGACCATATCGGCAGTAATCAAACGGGGCGCAGGCTTGCCGGGAATCAGGGCAGTGGTGATGATGATGTCCACTTCCTTGGCCTGTTCCGCGAACAGCGCCATTTCCGCCTTGATGAACTCGTCGCTCATCTGCTTGGCATAGCCGCCAGTGCCGCTGCCTTCTTCCTCGCCGAAGTCCAGCTGCAGGAACTCTGCGCCCATACTTTCGATCTGTTCCTTCACCTCCAGCCGGGTATCAAAGGCCCGCACTACTGCGCCAAGACTATTGGCGGCGCCCACGGCGGCCAGACCGGCGACCCCGGCACCAATCACCATCACCTTGGCGGGCGGCACCTTGCCGGCGGCGGTCACCTGGCCGGTAAAGAATCGGCCGAAATTGTTGGCTGCCTCAATGACTGCCCGATAGCCGGCAATGTTGGCCATGGCGCTGAGGGCATCCATCTTCTGGGCACGACTGATTCGGGGAAGACTGTCGATGGCAAATGCGGTGATGTTTCGGGCTGCCAGTTTCTGTAGCAGCTCCGGATTCTGAGCCGGCCAGATGTAACTGACCAGAAAACTGCCTTCCCGCATCAGGTCCACCTCATGAGCCCCCAATGTTGGGTTCTCCATGGGTGCCCGTACCTTCAGGATGAAGTCGGACTCCTGCCACAGGGATTTGGTATCGACGGCAATGCTGGCGCCCACCGCCTCATAGGCTTCGTCCTGGTAGTGGGCCGCTTCACCGGCCCCCGCTTCCACGATGACTTCGTAGCCCAGGTCGATCAGCTTATGCGCCGAGGGTGGAGTGACGGCCACCCGCCGCTCGTCAGTGAAAATTTCTTTGGGTATGCCCAGTTTCATAAAGCTCGCGTCCTCTGGTTGAACCGATGAAGCAAGTGTCTGATATACAGACTAGTTCAAGCTGGAAAACCTGCCTGATTAGATAACGGCAGCGTGAGGAGGCTTATTTTTTGTCGACGGTAAGTGCTTCCAGTGCCGGACGGGACAGGTGCTCGACCATGGCACCCCTGAACTTGGGCAATGGGGACAGTCCTCTGTCGTTCCAGGCCAATACCCCTCAAAACGGTTCCGACCACGTATACGGCTGTCTACGTCTTTGGGTATACCTATGTCTACCCGTCGAAATTCGACGCTAGCGACAATAACAGCCAAGGCTAAAGAGGCCGCAGAGAGACGAGGTTGCCATGAGCCACAACACCAAGATTGCCATCATCGGTACCGGCTTTTCCGGCCTGGGTATGGGCATCAAACTCAAGGAAGCGGGCTACCACGATTTCGTCATCCTGGAGCAGAGCGATGATATCGGCGGCACCTGGCACGAGAACCACTATCCGGGCTGCGCCTGTGATGTGCAGTCGGCCCTGTATTCGTTTTCGTTTGAGCAGAATCCGAACTGGAGTCGGCGCTTTGCCCAGCAGCCGGAGATCAAAGCTTACCTGCGCCACTGTGCAGAGAAGTACGGTCTGACGAAGCACATTCGCCTGAATACCCATGTGGCCGGCGCCCGATACGATGAAGCGCGCGCCAGTTGGACCGTGGAAACCTGTGATAGCCCCCAACTCTGGGCTTACATGCAGGATAGGGGGCTGAAACCCGGGGACGGGCTGAATCGCAGCGACAAGGCGTTGCCCGCGTTACAGAGCTTCAGGGCGGATATCGTGGTTTCCGGCATGGGAGGTCTGAGTACACCTGCCTATCCCGATATCAAGGGGCTGGCGTCCTTCACCGGCAAGAGCTTTCACTCCCAGGGCTGGGACCACAGCTACGATCTGCGTGGCAAACGGGTAGCGGTGATTGGCACAGGTGCCTCCGCCATCCAGTTTGTTCCGGAAGTGGCCAAAGAAGCTGCGCAGCTGGATCTGTACCAGCGCACGCCGCCTTGGATCATGCCTAAACCGGATCGGACCATCCGGTCTCTGGAAAAGCAGCTGTACCGCCGCTTCCCCGAGACCCTGAATGCCTACCGCCAGAGTCTGTATTGGATGTTGGAAGGTCGAGTACTGGGCTTTGTCGGCAACCCGCGTATCCTGAAACTGGGCGAGCTACAGGCCCGGCGCCACATCCGCAGCCAGATCAAGGACAAGGCGCTGCGTAAGAAAGTCACCCCGGACTTTCACTTCGGCTGCAAACGCGTGCTCATCTCGAATAACTATTACCCGGCGCTGGTCCAGGACAACGTTTCGGTCCTGACCGATGGCATTCGCGAAGTACGCGGCCATGTGATTGTGGATAACCAGGGCAGGGAGCGGGAGGTGGACTGCCTCATCTACGGCACCGGCTTTAAGGCCCAGGATCCGATTCCGGCCGGCATGGTTCGGGGTCGAGGCGGCCAGGATCTGCTGGACGCCTGGAAGGACGGCGCGGAAGCCTATAAGGGCAGCGCTATCGCCGGTTTCCCCAATTTTTTCATGCTGATGGGGCCGAACACGGGTCTGGGCCACAGCTCCATGGTGTACATGATCGAAAGCCAGATCCAGTACGTGATGGATGCCCTGAAGAAGATGGATCGGCGCGGTTGGCGCAGTGTGGAAGTGAAACCGGAGGCCCAGAGTCGGTATAACGCCTCGGTGCATGCCAAGCTGGGCGACTCGGTCTGGCACACGGGCTGTAAGAGCTGGTACGTCAATGAAAACGGCAAGAACACCACGCTCTGGCCGGGCTTCACCTGGCAGTTCCGTCAGCAGACCCTGAGGTTTGATTCAGCCCAGTACTGGTGTGAACCGCAAGCCGCGACCGTGGGGGAGGCCGCGGTCGCAGTCTGAGCCAGCGCTAACGCCGCTGATGCCAGGTTGGTCACTTAGGCCATTCAGGCCACAAGGGTCCCGCCGTCCACCGCCAGGCATTGCCCGGTGATGTGGCGACCAGCTTCCGAGGCCATCAGCACCGCCGCGCCCTTGAGGTCTTCATCGCCACCGAAGCGGTTCAGCGGGATGCGTTGCAGCATGCTATCGCCCTGGGCCTCAAGCAGGCCCTGGGACATCTTCGACGGGAAGAAACCGGGGCAAAGGGCGTTAACGTTGATGTTGTAGCGGCCCCATTCCGAGGCCAGGGCGCGGGTGAAATTCACCATGGCACCTTTGCTGGTGTTGTAGGCGATGGTCTGCATGCCTTCCGGGTTGCCGGACAGGCCGGCGATGGAGGCAATGTTGATGATCTTGCCGGTCTTGCGTGGAATCATGCAGCGCTTACCCACGGTCTGGGTCAGGAAAAAACTGGCATTCACGTTCAGGTTCATCACCTTCATCCAGCCTTCGGCCGGGTAGTCCTCGGCCGGTGCGCCCCAGGTAGCGCCGGCGTTGTTGACCAGGATGTCGATGTCACCCAACTGGTCGACTACCTGATCGACCACCCCAGGGATGCCCTCCAGATTGCCCAGATCGGCGGCGATGGTGACCACCTTCACGCCCAGGCCTTCCAGGTGCTCCCTGGCGGCATCGAGTTCGTGCTGCTTGCGGGCACTGATGGCGACGCTGGCGCCCAGTTCGCCCAGGGCTTCGGCCATCTGCAGGCCCAGGCCGCGGGAGCCTCCGGTAATAAAGGCGACCTTGCCGGTCAGGTCCAGTAGCTGTTTTACGCTCATCTTCAGTTCCTTTTCTATCCGTTAAACGATGCTGCCGGAATCAGGCGCTGGCGGCCAGCAGGCCGTCGCTGACCTGGGCCAGATGGTGGTCGGCGTCGCCGAACAGCAGGTTGATCAGGGTCAGGCGCTTGAACAGGTGCGCGGCAAACATCTCGTCGGTCACGCCCATACCGCCGTGCAGCTGCACGCCTTCCTGCCCTACATAGCGAGCGGCCTGGCCGACCAGGGTCTTGGCCATGGACAGGGCTTCGCGGCGTTGCGCGCGCTGGTCCGAGTCGGCTTCGGTGGCGGCCAGGATGGCCATGGATCTGGCCTGTTCGGTCTGGATAAACATATCCGCCATGCGGTGCTGTAGCACCTGGAATTTGCCGATGGCCACGCCGAACTGCTTGCGGGTCTTGATGTAGTCCAGGGTGGTGGCGTTCATGGCTTCCATGGCCCCAACGGCTTCGGCGCACAGGGCGGCAATGCCCAGGTCCACGGCTTTCTCGATGGCCGGGAAGGCGTTATCGAGACGGCCAACCAGCTGGCTGGCGGCAACCGCGACGTTGCTGAACTGGATCTCGGCCGTGCGCTGGCCGTCGTGGGTGGCGAAGTCGTTGATGGTTACGCCTACGGCTGCGGTATCGACCAGGAACAGGGATAGACCTTGCTCGTCGCCACTGGCACCGCTGGTGCGAGCAGAGACAATCAGCTGCTGGGCCTGACCACCGCTGAGGACCGCGGTTTTGGCGCCGCTGATTCGGTATTGGTCGCCGTCCGCCTCGGCCTTGGTGTTGACCTGGCTCAGGTTATAGCGGGCACCGGGTTCGCTGTGGGCGAATGCCAGCAGCCGTTCACCACTGGCGATGGCGGGCAGAATCTCGGCTTTCTGGGCCTCGCTGCCCTGGTCGCGGATCAGGCCGCCGGCCAGCACCACGGTGGCCAGGTAGGGCTCGACCACCAGGCCGCGGCCGAAGTTTTCCATCACCACCATGGTGTCCACGGCGTTGCCGCCGAGGCCGTCGTAGTCCTCGGGAAAGGTAAACCCGAGCAGCCCCATTTCGGCCAGCGCGGCCCAGGTGGCGGGATCGGTGCCTTTGCCCGATGCGATCACTTCAGCGCGTCGTTCGAACCCCAGTTCGTTGCTGACAAAGCGGCGCAGGGAATCGTTCAGCATTTGCTGTTCTTCGGTCAGGTCAAAATTCATAACGTTTCTCTCCAAGCTGCCGTATGGGTCACAGCCCCAGCACGAGCTGGGCGATGATGTTGCGCTGGATCTCGTTGGAGCCGCCAAAGATCGAGAGTTTGCGCATGTTGAAGTAGTCGCCGGCGGGGGGGGTGGCGTCACCGGAGCCGACCCGGGGCCCGGTGTAGTCCAGCTCCAGGGCATCCGGAATATGGGCGATGGCATCCTGTCCGGTGGCTTCCATCAGCATTTCGAACAGGCGCTGGCCAATCTCGGAGCCGCGGATTTTCAGGATCGAGGCCTGTGGTCCCGGCCCGCGTTTGTCGGTCAGCACCCGCAGCACGGTCAGTTCCAGGGCCCGGAGTTCGGTATCCAGCTGGGCCAGGCGGTCGCGGAAGCGGGTGTTTTCGATCAATGGCCGCTGGCCGTCCTGTTCTTCCCGGGCCACTTGTTTCAGGCGCTTCATCAGCGCTTTCCACTGGCCGACGTTGGCCAGGCCGGTGCGCTCGTGCCCGAGCAGGAACTTGGCGTAGGTCCAGCCCTGGTTTTCCTCGCCGATCAGGTTTTCAGCCGGCACTTTGACGTTGTCGAAGTAGACTTCGTTAATCTCGTGCTCACCATCGAGCATGATGATCGGGCGCACTTCGATACCGGGGTTGTTCATGTCGATCAGCAGGAAGGAGATGCCCTGTTGCGGCTTGCCCTCGGTGCTGGTGCGTACCAGGCAGAAAATCCAGTCGGCGTGTTGGCCCAGGGTGGTCCAGGTTTTCTGGCCGTTGACCACGTAATGGTCGCCTTCGAGCTTGGCGCTGGTTCGCAGTGAGGCCAGGTCTGAGCCGGAACCCGGCTCGGAATAGCCCTGGCACCACCAGTCTTCACCACTGAGAATGCCGGGCAGGAAGCGTTCTTTTTGCTCGTCGTTGCCAAAGGTCATGATGACTGGAGCGACCATGCGCAGGCCAAAGTCGAGCTGGCGGGGTGCGCCGGCAAGGGCACATTCTTCTTCGAAGATCAGCTGTTCGATCGGGCTCCAGCCCGGGCCGCCGAATTCTTCCGGCCAGGTGGACGCACCCCAGCCTTTGTCGAACAGGATTTTCTGCCAGCGCTCGGTCATGGCCTTGTCGGGGCGCAGGCTTTTCTGAACCCGCTCGCGGATGTCGTCGGGTAGGTTGTCTTCGAGAAACTGGCGAACATCGGCGCGGAAGGCCTCTTGTTCGGGGGTGTAATTCAGATCCATGTTGCACCTTTCGTCTGGTGTTCAACCTTTTGGGAGGCGTCGGACGGTCACTGCCTTTCAAAACACGCTATAAACACGTCCGTGTGCGCTTGGGCTCCGCCATCCATGGCTCCGCACAGTTTTGAAAGGCAGTGACCGTCCGACGCTTCGACTGTTTTCGTGCCTGCCATTGCACACAACTTTGGGCGGCTGGCAGGTAGGGGTGTCCAAAACCGTGCGGAGCCATGGATGGCGGAGCTCGAGCGTCACATGGACGTGCCGAAGGAGCGAGTTTTGGACACCCCTACCTGACAGGCGCTCGCACCGTACGATTTAGGCTAACAATCAGGCCACCTCAAACAGGCCAGCAGCACCCATACCAGTGCCCACGCACATGGTTACGACAACGTATTTCACACCGCGACGCTTGCCTTCGATCAGGGCGTGGCCAACAAGGCGCGAACCGGTGGTGCCGTAGGGGTGGCCAACCGCAATGGCACCGCCGTTAACGTTCAGGCGGTCCATCGGGATGCCGAGCTTGCGCTGGCAGTAGAGCACCTGCACGGCGAAGGCTTCGTTCAGCTCCCACAGGCCGATGTCGTCGACGGTCAGGCCGGCGCGCTTCAGTAGCTTGGGCACCGCGAACACCGGGCCTATGCCCATTTCGTCCGGCTCACAGCCGGCCACGGCAAAGCCGCGGAAGATGCCCAATGGGGTGGCGCCGCGTTGCTCGGCCACTTTGCTGTCCATCAGCACGCAGGCCGAGGCGCCGTCGGAGAACTGGCTGGCGTTGCCGGCGGTAACTACGCCGCCTTCCATGGCCGAGCGAATCTTGCTCACGCCATCCAGGTTGGTGCCCGGGCGGATGCCTTCGTCCTGGCTGATAGTGACTTCTTGGCTGCTGAGTTGGCCGCTGGCCTTGTCGGCAACGCCCATGGTGGTGGTGATGGGTACGATTTCGTCGTCGAACTTGCCGTCCTGGCGAGCCTGATCGGCCAGGTTCTGACTGCGTACGCCGTACTCGTCCATGTCTTCTTTCTTGATACCGTAACGCTTGGCCACCGTCTCAGCGGTGTCCAGCATGGACCAGTACAGCTCTGGCTTGTGCTTCGCCAGCCAGGGTTCCATGAAGTAGTTCTGGTTCACGTTGGCCTGAACGGTGGAGATGGATTCCACGCCGCCAGCGACCATGACTGGGACTTTATCCACCGCAATGTGGTGCGCGGCCATGGCGATGGCCTGAAGGCCAGATGAACAGAAGCGGTTGATGGTGGCGCCGCCAACGGTCACGGGGAGACCGGCACGGATTGCGCCCATGCGGGCGACATCGTTACCGGTGGAGCCTTCGGGCAGGGCACAGCCCATCAGCACGTCTTCGATTTCGTTCGGGTCGACCTTGGAACGCTCAACCGCGTGCTGGATGGCGTGGCCAGCCAAAGTTGCACCGTGGGTCATGTTCAGGCCGCCGCGCCAGGATTTGGCCAGGGGCGTACGGGCGGTGGATACGATGACAACATCATTGGACATAATAATTCTCCTCAGCTCGGAGCGGCGGCCTTTCGATAAGGGATGCGCCGCCCCGGATCAATTCGTGGACCGGTTACTTGGCGTCAAAACCCTTGCCTTCCTCGGCGCGCTTGGCCAGCAGGGCCGCCGGCTCCCAGAAACCAGGCTGGGTGTGACGGTCTTCGGTGAAGGCCTGCATGGCGCGAACCACGTTCGGCAGTCCCACTTCCTCGGCGTAGTGCATGGGGCCGCCGCGGAAGACCGGGAAGCCGTAACCGGTCAGGTAGACCATGTCGATGTCGGAGGCGCGTTGGGCGATGCCTTCGTCCAGGATCTGGGCGCCTTCGTTGACCAGGGCGTAGACGCAGCGCTCGACGATTTCCTGATTGCTGATCTTGCGCGGGGTAATGCCCAGTTCGGCGCGAACTTCGTCCACCACCTTGTCCACTTCCGGATCGGGCAGGGCGTTGCGGTTGCCCGGTTCGTAACGGTAGAAGCCAGCACCGGTCTTCTGGCCGTAGCGGCCCATTTCACACAGGCGGTCGGCCACGACCATCTTCGCCATGTCCGGGTTTTCCTCATACTGGCGCTTACGGATGGCCCAGCCGATGTCGCCGCCGGCCAGGTCAGCCATTCGCAGCGGGCCCATGGCAAAGCCGAATTTCTCGATGGCCTTGTCGATTTGCTGCACGCTGGCGCCTTCCTCCAGCATCAACAGGGCTTCACGCTGGTACTGGTTGATCATGCGGTTGCCGATGAAACCGTCGCACACGCCGGAGACCACGGCGGTTTTCTTGATGGTCTTTGCCAGTTTCATGGCGGTGGCCAGAACGTCCTTGGCGGTTTTCTCGCCACGCACCACTTCCAGCAGCTTCATGATGTTGGCCGGGCTAAAGAAGTGCAGGCCGATGACGTCTTCCGGGCGTTTGGTGAAGCCGGCGATCTTGTCGAGATCCAGAGTGGAGGTGTTGGAGGCCAGAATGGCGCCTTGCTTGCAGACCTCGTCCAGCTTCTCGAACACGGACTGTTTCACGCCCATTTCCTCGAATACCGCTTCGATCACCAGGTCCACGTTGCTCAGGTCGTCATAGGTCAGCGATGGGGTCAGCAGCGACATCTTGGCCTTAGCGTCGTCTTCGCTCATGCGGCCTTTCTTGACCCGGCCTTCGTAGACTTTCTGAATCGCGGCCACGCCCCGATCCAGGCCTTCCTGTTTCATCTCCACCAGGGTGACCGGGATACCGGCGTTCAGGAAGTTGATGCTGATGCCGGTGCCCATGGTGCCGCCACCGATGACACCCACTGATTTGATGTCACGGATCGGGGTGTCTGATGGCACGTCGGCGATCTTGCTGGTCAGGCGCTCGGAGAAGAACGCGTGACGCAGGGCACGGGATTCCGGCGTCTGCATCAGGTTCAGGAAGGCTTCGCGCTCAACTTGCATGCCCTTGTCGAAGGGCATGGTGATCGCGGCTTTAACCGCATCAACGCACTTCAGCGGAGCCGGGTAGTTCTTGGCCATGGCACCCACGGTGTTGCGGGTGAACATGAAGAAGCCTTCCGGGTTGGGATGCTTGGCTTTCAGATCGCGCACTTTTTTCAGTGGCAGGTTTTCGCTCACCACCTTGGTGGCGTAGGCGACCGCGGCGTCGAACAGTTCGCTGTCGACGATCTCGTCAAACAGCGGGCTGCCTTTGAATTGTTTGGCCGGAACCACACTGCCGGAGACGATCATATTCACGGCGTGCTCGGCGCCGATCAGGCGCGGCAGGCGTTGGGTGCCACCGGCGCCCGGCAACAGGCCGAGCTTCACTTCCGGCAGGGCAATCTGGGCGTCCGGCTTGGCAATGCGGTAGTGACAACCCAGCGTCAGTTCCAGACCACCGCCCATGCAGGCGCCGCTGATGGCGGCGATGACCGGCTTGCGGCTGCTTTCCACATAATTGATGACGGTGTTGAGGTTGGGCTCTGCCGTGGCCTTGTCGGAGCCAAACTCACTGATGTCGGCACCACCGGAGAAGGCGCGGTCGGAACCGATCAACACTACAGCTTTCACGGCGTCGTCGGATTCCGCCTGACGGATGCCGTTCACAATGCCTTGGCGCAGTGCCAGGCCCAGACCGTTTACCGGCGGATTATCGAGTCGGATTACGGCGACATTGCCGTGCACATCATAATGGGCGGTACTCATGTGGCAGCTCCCTGGTACAGACATCGTTGTGATTAAAGGCGATCGAACGTAACTGACGGTGATCGGTGGTGTAGGAAGTGATGTCTTGAAAACTCCATACACTGGTGTATTGTTTTTCCGTACACTAATGTATGTTTTAACATTGGTCAACGGTTTCAGAGCTGACGCTTCCGTTGATGTAGAATGCAGGCGCAGCCCCAATCCGACCGACAGAGCAGGATCCGATTCCGCAATGAGTGAAGCCAGTACCCCCAAACGCCGCAGCCGAAGCGCGTCGGAAAAAAAACAGCTGACTCGCGACAATTGGCTCGACGCGGCGGCCGGAGAAATTGCCGCCGGCGGTTTTGGTCAGCTGCGGGTGCTGACCCTTGCCAAGAAGCTCGGGGTTACCCGGGGCAGCTTCTACTGGCATTTCCGTGACCATGAAGATCTGGTGGTCAGTTTTCTGGACCGTTGGCGCGACCGTCGGTTGCATGAGCTGCAATACTGGGAGCCTAAAGGCGGTGATGTTGAAACCGAGCTCCGGCAGATTCTGGAGCTGTTGCTTACCGATGCTTCTCGAAACATTCGTCGTCTGCAGGTGGAGCTTGCGGTACGGGACTTTGCCCGCCGCAACGAGTATGCCGCCGAGCTGGTAACCCAGGTGGATGCCGCCCGGATCAATCAAAACTGCACTTTGTTCCAACGCCTGAGTAGCGATCCCCAGCACGTCAAGGATCTGTCGCTGCTACTGTACGTCGCTACCATCGGCTCCCAGGTGGTACTGACCGGCAAGAAAGGGGATGAAGCGACCATTCAGCGCATCGAGGACCTGATGGCCCGGGTGGTGTTGGGGCAGCGCGATGAACCCTAAACGAGGGGCGTCGCTGGCGGCACTGATGTTCGCGTTGGCGAGTGGCGTTGCCGTGGCGCAAGAGGCGTGCTCGGCCTCAGCCACCACCGATCTGGAGCGTTTGTATTGCGAAGTGGTGGCCGAGGGCGGCGGTCAGGGGTTGCCCTCCCAAGCGGATTTCCGGCGCAACCAGCCCCAGGTGCAGGCGCTGTTGTTGCGTCGGCCGGCGAAGCGGCTGGGTTTGTCGGTGCCAACGGTGACCGCTGAGCCGGCCCAGTCAAAACCGCCTTCTACGCCCCAGGCTGCGGCTAAGCCACCAAAACCTGAACCTGAGCAGGTGCAAACAGAAACACAGCCCGCGCGGTTCGGTCGTTTGGCGGACTGTGCCCTCAAGGGTGAGCGCATTGTTTGCCCGGACCGTCAGTTTAAGTTGGCGTTGAACCAGCCCAACCGTGCTCTGGCACCGGGAGTGCTGGAGGACCAGAACCGCCTGGGCTTGCGCCCGTTCCAGGGGGGTCGGAGCGATGAACAACAGGTACGGGCTTATCTCTCCAACGCCTACGACCGCTATATCCCGAAGATGCTCGCCATTGGCCTCGGGGCCAACACCATGAGTTTTACCGCCTTTCACAACGCCTTCCACACCCTGGAGGATGGCGGCGTCGATTTCGCCGAGCGCATGGAGCGCACCTATCAGCTCTTGAAAAAGGACAAGCTGAACCTGGCGGTGCAGGCCCGTTATCATGACCGGCTGCCGGAGAAGCTAGCCCTGTGTGAGGCGATCAATTTCGAGATCATCGTGTGTGATAACGTGGCGACTAACTGGGTCTTTGTCAGTCGCAGCCGATGAGGGGCTTTTAACTTTTCGGGTGGCTGTTTTCAGGGCCGGATACGTTCACTTCCTTACGGCAAAAAATACCGAGAGTCTCTAGACTTAGCGCCTTTCATCAACCGTCGGAATGCCCGGAATGCTTGAAACTTTTTTCTCCACCTATATCAGCAGCACGATTCGCTTTTTGTTTCTGCTGGCGCCGTTTTTCGTGGTCACCATGTTTCTTGCCCTTACCCGTGGCCTGCCGGCGACGGAGAAGGCGTCGATCATCCGGCGCGCCTGTATTTCGGCCTTTGTGCTGGGTCTGGTGTTGTTCTTTGCCGGCCCACTGCTGTTCAGCGCCGTCGGCATCACCCTGAACTCGTTCCGGATCGGTGCCGGCAGCCTGCTGTTCCTGACGGCGATCAGCCTGGTCACCAGTGGTACCCGCAACCACGCCACCGGCCTGCCGGAAGAAGACCGCGACGACATCGCGGTGGTGCCGTTAGCGATTCCGGTCATGATCGGCCCGGCCACCATCGGTGCCATCCTGGTTTACGGTGCCGAACTCAAGACCGCGCCGGAAGTGATTGGCGGTTTGCTGGGGCTGGTGTCGAGCCTGTTCATTCTGGGTGTGCTGTTGCGCCTGTCGGGTTATCTGGAAAAAGGCTTGGGGAAAACCGGCCTGAATATCCTGTCCAAGATCAGCGGTCTGATCCTGTCGGCCATGGCGGCAGAAATTGTGCTGACCGGTATTGCCGGTTTCATGGCCTCCACTTAGGATAACCGGGCACTGTCTGCCTCAGGCCCGAGTGAGTTGTATGTCGTTTAACACCATTGAACACAACCGGACACGCCAGAACTTCGACGGCGTGTCGTCCATCTGGCTCTTCGGCTACGGTTCGTTGATCTATAAGGTGGATTTCCCGTTTCTGGAGAAGCGTCCCGCTAGCATCCGTGACTGGGAGCGCCGGTTCTGGCAGGGCTCCCACGATCATCGGGGTACGCCGGGAGCGCCCGGGCGGGTGGTTACCCTGATCGAGAGCCCGGGTGCCCGGTGCAAGGGCATGGCTTACCGGGTCTCGCCCAAGGTATTTGAGCATCTGGATGTGCGCGAGAAGAATGGCTACCTGCGCTTTGCCACCACCATGACCTTTGATGATGGCAGCCATGGTGAGGGCCTGGTGTACATTGCCACCGAAGACAACGACGCCTTTCTGGGCCACGCCCCGGATGCTGACATCGCCCGGCAGATTGCCGGCGCCACTGGCCCCAGCGGCGCTAACTCCGAGTACCTGCTGCGCCTGGCCGACTCCCTGCGCAAACTGGGCGCGGAGTGCCCACACACCTTTGCCATCGAAGACCATCTGCGCTCTGCCACCGAGAATCCTTCCCGATAAGCCCCTGGCGCCGCATTGCCCGCGCCAGGGGTTGTCGTGATTACTGGTTACCTTCAGTTGCCCACTGGACCTTGCCGCCGTTGAAGCCCCGCGGGGGCTCCCGGCGACGGTGCCGCAAGCCGATCAATAGCAGTGGCACCACGATCATTAGGCTGCCGGCCAGGAACCACAGGTCCGGAACCTCACCAAAGCCGACCCAACCAATGCCTATGGCCCAGATCAGGCCGGTGTACTCGGCACTGGTAACCTGGTTGGCGTCCACCTGGCTGTAGGCCAGCAATACCGCAATGTTGTAACCGAGGATGAACAGTGCAGAGCCCATGGCGCTGACCAGGATGCTTGGGTCCCAGGTGGCGCCTTCCCACCAGGCCAAGGCACCGGCCGCCGGCAGGATCAGCAGGTAGTTCAGGAACAGCTTGTGCACAGTGGACTGGGCCTTTGGCAGCTGGCGCACCATGACGGCGTTGATTGCCAGCGCAAATGCGGAGGCCAGGGCGGCGATGACGGCCCAGTTAAAGTCCATTGGGCGCAGGATCACGATAATGCCGGCGAAGCCGCTGAATACTGCGGTTACGCTCAGTGGGGTCAGCCGTTCCCGGAACAGGATCACCGACAGCACCATCACCAGGATAGGCGCGGCGTAGAACACGGCGTTGGCGGTGGCCAGCGGCAGGTTTACCAGGGCAATCACCATGCACATGATGCCTGCCAGGTGAATGTGAGCCCGAAACGCATGGATTTTGAAGCCGGCAAATAGGTGCTTGCGATCAAGCTGACCGGCCAGAGGCAACAGCAATACCAGCGTGATCAGGCAGCGCAGGAAGGCAAACTGGAAGACCGGGGCGCCGGGCTCCAGCAGCTTGATGAAGACATCGGAGATCAACGCCATGGCGTTGCCAAGAACCAGCAAAAGAATGGCACTGTTGACGGTTTTGCCGGACATGTTTTTTCCTCCCTTGTCTTCTGGTTGGGTGCTAAAGCCCGGAGAGGATAGGGCTCCCGAAAACCGCTGCGAGTACATCCATGTACGCTTGCTCTACGCCATCCTTGGCTACGAGCATTTTCGGCAGCCCTATCCTCTCCGCGCTTTCTGAACTGGTGATGGGAGTCTATTTGGGTTTAAATATCCGATAAAATGATGTTTATTCACTACTCATTAGAAAATTAGATAATGAAGCTGCCACCCCTAAAATCATTGCCGGTCTTTGAGGCCGTCGCCCGACTCAACAGCTTTTCGCTGGCTGCCGATGAACTGGCAGTCAGTCAGAGTGCGGTCAGTCATCAGATGAAACAGCTGGAAACCTATCTGGGGGAAAAGCTGTTCTGGCGCAGTGGCCGGACCCTGACGCTGACTGATGAGGGTCGGCAGTATCTGGAAGGCATCAGCTCGGCATTGCTGCAGATCGAGCGGGCCAGTGAGCAATTGCTGGGGCATGAGGAGTCGCGGTTGCGGCTGTCCGTATTCAGCTCCTTTGCGGTGCGCTGGCTGGCGCCACGGCTGCCGGAGTTGCAGCGCATGCATCCTCAGGTAGAGCTGTCGCTGGAAATGAGCAGCGAAAACCCGGTCCTATCTGACCGGGTGGCAGACTGCTTTATCACCATTAAACCGGATTCGCCGGCCTTCAGTTATGAGCTGCTGTACAAGGAGCGGCTGTTCCCGGTGTGCAGTCAGGATTTCTGGCAGAGGATCCGCCGGGAACTGGCTCTGGATGACGTGTTGGGTGATGTGGATTCGGTGTCGTTAACGCCGCAACAGGTGGCGATGTTTCCGTTGCTGTCTACTCACAGTATTTATGATAAGCAGGGCGGTGATTGGGAAGCCTGGTATCAGGAAGCGGGACTGACGTTGCCTGCGTCCAGTCGTTTGCTGCATTCAAGTCATATGCTGCTGTCGCTGGAGGCAGCCCGGTTCCATCAGGGTATCGCCCTGACCAACGATTACATGCTGAGTACGCGAAAGGATTCCGAGGATTTTGTCCGTCTGCCCTGCCATCCGGTGATGACCGGCGACGAGTTTTTCTTTGCCTGGAAGACCAGCCGGCGCAGCGAGCGCGGTTTGCAGTTGTTGCGCCGATGGTTGGTGGATGAGGCAATCCGGGGTGGCTTGCGGGGCGAGTAAGGGCATTCAATCCGGCACCTATGGTCATGAACCAGTGTTAACACCGATGAATTCAATACCGTGTTAGCTTACTGGAATCGCAATAGGCAAGGAGTTTTAGACCGTGAAGACCGTACTGATATTCGCACTGCTAGGGGTATTGCTCGCAGCGGGGCCGGTCATGGCCAAGTCGCCTCACGATGGCCAGTTGCCGCCGGGGCTGCAGAAAAAGGTTGAGCGAGGCGAGCCATTGCCTCCGGGTTGGCAAAAAAAACTGAATTACCGGAAAGGTGATTACTTTGATCGGGATTTGCTGCGCTACGGTGACATCCGTGACCTCGGCGGCCATCGTCAGCGTGTGGAAATAGAGGACCGGGTCTACACAATCATCAAAGACACCCGGGAAATCATCGATATTCTTAACCAGTAAGTTTGGCAGTGACCGGGCCAAGCAGGCTGACCCGGTCACCTACCCTGGTCAGTCCTGCGGTGGCCGTTCCACCACTTTGCGTTTGCCTTTGGCGCAACGGGACAGAGCCTTGAGGCCGTCGCCTTCAAAGGCATCAACCCGGATCACGTCGTACAGCGCGGTCAGTGCTTCCTGCAGCTGATCGCACTCGTCTGCTTTCACCACGCCCTCGGCACAGGCCCAGTCCACCAGCTCCTTGCGCTGGTGGCCCATCAGCAGGGCAATGCCATCCACTTCATCTTCGTTGCGATTGCGCACCGCCTGGTGCAGTCGGTGGCGCATATCCTCGGTATCGTGGGCCAGCTTGTAGGCGTTCAGCACCCGGCCCAGTGAATCCTCGGGATCCATGGTCACGAAGGCGCCGCGGCTGATGCGCTGGCGCAGCGGGGTATCCTTGACGATGCTTTCGGCAACCTGGGCCCCCAAACGGTCATCGGGGCCGTTCAGGCCGGTCGCGCCCAGCGGGAACACCAGTAGTCGCAGCGGCCAGCGCAGCAACGGTACCGGGAAGTTGATGATAGCGTCACGCATGGCGGCCTGAAGATCCCGCAGGCAGGTTTGCAGCGACCATTCCACCAGTGGCCGCTGATCTTCGGGGTAGCCTTCCTCGTGCCACTGTTTGATTACGGCAGTAGCGTAGTACAGGTGCGTCAGGCAGTCGGCCATCCGGCCGGACAGCCGTTGCCGGGCCTTGAGTCCGCCGCCAACGCTCAGCAGGGTGACGTCAGTCATCAGGGCGAAGGCCGCCGAGAAACGGGCCAGTTGTCGGTAGCCGGATTGGATTTCACCTTGCCGGGGCACGGATTGCAGCCAGCCACGGGACAACCCGAGCAGCAGGGCGCGCAGGGCATTGCGGGTGGTATGGGCCAGGTGGCGGTAGAATATGCCGTCGAACTTCCGCACCGCCTCGTCCTCGTTGTCCATGCCCGCCGCTTCGATTTCCTCAACGATATAGGGATGGCAGCGGATGGCGCCCTGACCAAAGATCATCAGGCTGCGGGTGAGGATGTTGGCGCCCTCGACCGTGATGCCAATGGGCACGGCCTGATAGGCCCGGGCCAGGAAGTTACGGGGGCCAGTGATCACGCCACGGCCTGCCACCACGTCCATGGCGTGGTTGATCACTTCGCGCATCAGGTCGGTATTGCGGTATTTCAACACGGCCGAGGGCACCGAGGGTCGCACGCCGCGGTCGAGCATGCCGGCGGTGAGCAGGCGGGCAGCGTCCATCATGTAGGTGTAGCCCGCGATGGGCTCGAGCGCTTCCTGCACGCCTTCGAACTGGCTGATGGAGCGGCCAAACTGCTCCCGGGTGTAGGCGTAGGAGCCAGTCGCCAGGCTGGCGACCTTGCCGGCACCGGTGCCGAGGGCGGGCAGGGAGATGGAGCGGCCAATGGACAGGCACTCAAGCAGCATGGTCCAGCCTTTACCGAGCATGTCCTGACCGCCGATAACCTGGTCCATGGGGATGAACACCTCAGTGCCCCAGGTCGGCCCGTTCATGAACACGGTGTTCATCGGCAGGTGCCGGGCGCCGGCGCTCACGCCTTCGGTTTCCCGGGGAATCAGTACACAGGTTACGCCGATGTCGTCACTGCCACCGAGCAGTTTGTCCGGGTCGTAGACCTTGATCGCCAGACCGATCAGCGTCGCCACCGGTGCCAGGGTGATGTAGCGCTTATTCCAGGTGACCTTCAGGCCCAGTACTTCTTCGCCATTCCACTCGCCCTTGCAGACGATGCCCTTGTCGGGGATGGCACCGGCGTCGGAGCCGGCAACCGGGGAGGTCAGGGCGAAACAGGGGATTTCTTCACCCGTGGCCAGGCGCGGCAGATAATGATGCTTCTGGTCGTCGGTGCCGTAATGCATCAGCAGCTCGCCCGGGCCCAACGAGTTGGGCACCATCACCGTCACTGCCGCTGATACGCTGCGGGTGGAGATTTTCATGACAATTTCGGAGTGGGCTGTGTTGGAGAAGCCCAGGCCGCCGTCTTCCTTGGGAATAATCAGCCCAAAAAACCCCTTTTCCCGGATGAATTTCCAGACCTTGTCCGGCAGGTCGTACTGCTCGTGGGTGATTTTCCAGTCGTCCAGCATGGCGCAGAGTTTCTCTACCGGGCCGTCGAGAAACGCCTGTTCTTCGCTGGTGAGATGAGCGGGCCGGGCATCCAATAGTTTTTTCCAGTCGGGGTCGCCGGAGAACAGCTCGCCATCCCAGTCTACGGAGCCGGATTTGAGCGCTTCGGCCTCGGTGTCGGACAGGCTTGGCAGGCGGCTGCGGACCCAGCCCAGCAGAGGGCGGCTGAGTTTATCGAGGCGCAAGTCACCGGGCAGGACCAGAATCAGGGCCAGTGCCAGTAATCCGCCCCCACAAATAATACTTAACAGATGCCAGTGATCCTGAAATAAACCGATGACGGTGGCGATCGTCAGTACTGTAGCCGCAGTAGTTCCGCCGATACCCAGATAAATCAGGACCAGCGCGCTCAGAAGCAGGAGCAGAACGCTCATGGGTGGATCTCCCTATCATTAATAAAATCAACCGGATCAGTGCCTAACAATCGACCAAACTTCGATGACTTGCAAGCAGCTGCAATCCCGCCCTGTAAATTTTCATGTCAGCAATGCCAAGAAATGTAAAAACCCAACATTGTTTGGGTATTTGATTGATCTGAACTCCCGCTTTTCAAGAATCAATAGGTTCTGTAAATAATAACTGCCCGGAGATCTTATGGTTGGCCCACTTACCGTTGCGAAACGACTTGCCCTTGGTTTTGGATTGCTTCTGTTCCTGATGATTGCCGTCAGCCTGATCGGTAACCAACGGGTCGGGTTTATCGACCGTACCCTGACCTCCGTTGAGGACGGTGCAGCGGTCAAACAGCGCCACGCCATCAACTTCCGTGGCAGTGTCCATGATCGGGCGATTGCCATCCGGGATGCGGTTCTGGTGGATTCCGACCGGGTGCTCCAGCGCCATCTGGATGACATCGATCAACTCAAGGCCTTCTACCGGGATAATGCCCAGGCCATGGATCGTTTGTTCGCAGACGGCGAGCCCTCCAAGACCGAACGTCAGCTGCTGATGGCCATCAAGGACATCGAACGCCGCACCCTGGCGCTGACCGACGACCTTCTTGAGCAGCGTCAGGCAGGTAATATTCCGGGTGCCCAGCGTTTCCTGCTGGATCAAGTGGCGGGCGCCTACACCGACTGGCTGGCCCGGGTGAATGCTTTTATCGATTACCAGGAAGACGTCATTGCCGAAGACGTTGAGGCTGTGCGGGCTACGGCAAGTGAATTCAACATCTTGAATCTGCTGGTTACCGGGGCGTCGGTTCTGCTCGGCGCGTTCATCGCCTGGATTATCATTCGAAGCCTGCGGCGTACTCTGGGCGCGGAGCCTGAAGAAGTGTCCGAGGCCATTCGCCAACTGTCGGAAGGGGTGCTCGACCAGAATATTCAGACCCGCTACCCGGACAGTGTCATGGGAGCCCTACAGGATACCGTGGAGCAATTGGCCGGGATCATTCGGGAAGTGCGCTCGGCGTCCGAGGAACTCTCCACCGCATCCACAGAGCTGGAATCCACTTCGGACAGCAACAGCCAGCAGATCCGGATGCAGGCCAGCGAGGCCGAGCAGATGGCGACCGCGGTTAACCAGATGGCGGCTACGGTCAATGAGGTGTCGGGTTTTGCGGCCAGCGCTGCCACGGCGACTCAGAAGGCCGATCATGAGGTCGAAAGCGGCAACCGGGTGGTTCAGGAAACCGCAGCCTCAATCGGTGAGCTGGCGGAAACCCTGGAGCAGGCTGCAGAAAGCGTGCATCGGGTGTCGGCGGACAGCGCCAACATTGAGAAGATCATTGAGGTGATCAACGCCATTGCCGAGCAGACTAACCTGCTGGCGTTGAATGCCGCCATCGAGGCAGCCCGGGCCGGAACCCATGGCCGCGGCTTTGCCGTGGTGGCGGATGAAGTGCGTTCACTGGCTTCCCGAACCCAGGATTCGACCCGGGAAATCCAGGAGATGATTGGCACCCTGCAGTCCGGCGCAACCGCCGCCGCAAACGTGATGGAAAGCAGTCGCCAGTTGGCGGGCGCGACGGTGGAAAAAACCCGCGAGGCGGAAGATTCGCTGGGCCGTATCCGTCGTGAAGTCGGCGCCATCAACGACATGAACGCCCAGATTGCCAGCGCCTCCGAGGAACAGAGTTCGGTGGCGGAAGAGGTCAACCGGAACATCAGCCGCATTCACGACGGCACGGTGCAGACCTCAGCCGGTTCGGAACAGGTGGCAGGCGCCAGCCGTGACCTGGCGGTGTTGGCCAGTCAGCTGCGGTCCCGTGTCAGTGTGTTCCGCATCAAGGCTTAATCGGGGGCAGCCGGTCAGATATAACCCTGCGCAAACACCAGGCCCAGCACGATGGGTATGACCACCAGGCTGCCCAGGTTACTGAGCAACACCAGGGACGCCACTTTGTGGGGTTCCTGGCGGTACTGCTCGGCCACCATATAGTTCAGCACCGCCGGTGGCAGGGCGGCAAACACCCAGAGTGAGGCGACCTGCAGCCCGGGCAGGTCCAGCAACTCGATCATCGGCCAGGCCAGGATCAGGCCGCTGGCGGGACACGCGATGGCGCCCAGCATACCCAGTTTCCAATCACTGAAATCAACATCCAGCATGCGCACCCCCAGGGCAAACAGCATCAATGGGATACACACACCACCGAGCATGTTCAGGGTCTCCAACAGCCATTCCGGCAGGGGTACGCCACCGAGATTGACCGCCAGCCCGGCAATACTGGCAAACACGATGGGTAGCTTCAGGCGCTGGACGATGGAGGTGTGCGGGTCGAGCATGTACAGCCCGACCGAGAAGTGCAGCAGCATCTCGACAATGAACAGCACCACCGCCGCGGGCAGGGCGGCGTCGCCGAAGGCCAGCACCAACAAGGGAATACCCATGTTGCCGGAGTTGTTGAACATCATCGGCGGCAGGAAGGTCTTCAGGTTCAGTTTCAGTACCTTGGCCACCGGGTAGAGGATAATGCCGGAACCCAGCACCACCACGGTCGCGGCCAGGGCCAGTTGGGCGTACTCCTGCAGTGGCGCCTGCTGGTCCGCGAGGACGGCAAACACCAGCATGGGCACAAACAGCTCCATGTTGAGGATGTTCAGGCCCTGGATGTCCGGTGTCCGGTAGCGGCCGTAAAGGGCACCGCAGCCGGCGATGACAAACACCGGCAACATGGTGGAAAGGATTTGAGCAATCATTAATGGCTCCGACAAAAAACGGATGTGCTGTCAGGTAAACGGTTAGGTTCGCAAGTATTGAGCTGCTGAGGCAAGCACTATTAGCGAGTGTTCGACCAATAGCCGACTACCGGCCATATTCCTTACCGCACTCTCCACTGGCACTCTCCACTCGCGCTTTGCACACTCACTTTCCACCCACAGCCGGCCCCGGTTGCGGTGGCCGGGTCCTGGCTCCACAATACCGCCAATCAAAGCCCGTGTTTCCGCCAGTCAGGAGTGATTTGTGACCAGCCCATTCGACCAGCCTGTTGCCCGCGACCACACCTGTTCGGTGAAATTCGATGCCCGTAAGGCGGTGTTTGGGCGCGAAGAGGTGATCCCGGTGTGGGTCGCAGACATGGATTTCGCCGCGCCGGAGGCCGTAACCCAGGCCCTGGTGGCGCGAGCCCAGCATCCGGTCTACGGCTATACCCTGTTCCCGGACAGCCTTTTTCAGTCCATGATCGACTGGTTTCAGAACCGTCATGGCTGGGCCATTGAGCGCGACTGGATCCTGATGGCGCCCGGGGTGGTGCCGTCGCTGCATGCCGCCTGCCTGGCCTACTCCGAGCCCGGGCAGGGGGTGATCATTCAGCCCCCGGTGTACCCGCCATTTTTCAGTTCGATACGCCAATGTGATCGGACGGTTATAGAGAACCCGCTGATCCTGGGATCGGATGCTGGTGAGGGCCCCGGCCGTTACCGGATGGATCTGGAACACCTGAAACAGTGCGCCGCGCGGGCCGATGCCCGGGTACTGATGTTGTGCTCGCCCCACAACCCGGTCGGCCGGGTCTGGACGGAGGACGAGCTGCGTGAGGTGCTGGCGATTGCCCGCAAGCACAACCTGGTGGTGCTGTCCGATGAAATCCACTGTGACCTGACCTTCGACGACGGCCCGCGACATTCCATGCTGGCGACCCTGGCCGAGCCGGACCACGCTGTGGTTACTACCATCGCCCCGAGTAAGAGCTTCAACATGCCAGGCTTGGGTCTCTCGGCCGTGGTCATTCCCGATACCGAGCGTCGAAATGCCCTGAAAACCGTGTTTCAGACCATGCACATGCCCCAGTGCAATCCGTTCAGCGTGGCTGGCTTTGAGGCGGGATATAAGGATGGCGGGCCCTGGTTGGACGAGCTGCAGGTCTATTTGCAGGGCAACCGGGATTACGTGGTCGAAGCGGTAAATCGCCGGCTGAGCGGCATTCGGGTTTTCGCCCCGGAAGCCACCTACCTGATGTGGCTGGACTGCCGGGCGCTGGGGTTGAGCGACGCCGAGCTGAAGCGGTTCTTTGTGCAGGAGGCGGGCGTGGGCATGAACCCGGGTATTTCCTTTGGCGAGCCGGGATCCGGATTCATGCGCTTGAACATTGGCTGCCCCCGGTCGGTGCTGACCGAGGTTCTGGATCGGATCGAAGCCGCCCTGGTGGCCAGGTCCTGAGCTAGTTCTCCAGCTGCAGGGAGCAATGATCCTCAACCGGGCGCCAATGCGCAGGTTGCTCCATACCGGGCATATCGCCATTGGTGGGGCGAATCGCTTCCCATACCATGCCGCCATGGGTCGCCAGGCTGCCAACAATGTAGCTCTCGGCGAACCGCCACTGTTCTGGACGCTGACACAGGTTGGGGTTGGTGTTCCCGGTACCGACGCTGCCGGCAGTGCCTTTGGTCTTGGTGCGGGGTTTCTCGGCCGCCTGCTGTTTTTGGGTTTGGGCGCTGTCGCATTCCGGCGCGGCTTTCAGTTTCTTCCAGTCAAAGCTGATTCCCGGCTCCTTGCCTTCGTTGATCTGGCGGGCCTGGTACCACTGGCCGTCATGAAAAACCGCGGCTCCGGCGGTGTAGTAGCGGGTAGGCTGCCAGCCAGAGGCGTCAGGGTCGCAGGGCGCGGCCTGCGCCGCGGAGGCCCATCCAAAGCCTAGGGCCAGCAACAAAATCGGCAGTAACATTCGTTGGCTTAACATGATGATCTCCTTGTTCTAGCTCGACTTTTGGGGGGCGGCTGTTCGCCCGCCCCGGGTCGCCAGCAGCAATCCCGCAAGAATAAGCAGTCCGCCGGCAACATGGAACAGTCCCAGCGATTCGTTCAGAAAAATACTCGCCAGTATGGACGCGAAAACTGGGGTCAGGTACATGAAAATGGCGGCCCTGGAAGGCCCAATGGCCTGTACCCCATGATTCCAGAAGGCATAGGCCAGGATTCCCGGGAACACGGCAAAATAGAGCAATGGCAGTGCGGTCTTGCCGGTCAGATGGAAGCCGCCGGAGAACACCAGCAGGTCGGTCAGGTAGAAGGGCAGGATCACCAGCGCACCCAGCAGGATCTGGGTCGTCAAAAAGGTCAGCGGCGGCAGTGGCACAGCCTGGCGGCGCAGCAGCACCGAAAACAAGCCCCAGGAAAATACCGCGGCGACCATGATCAGGTCTCCGGGCTGGGCCTGCAGCCCGGTCAGAACCGACAGCTTTCCCCTGGCCACCACGGTCAGGATTCCGAATACCGCGAGGGCGATGCCGAGGGCTTGCAGCGGCCGGGTGCGGTCGCCCAGCAGCAGCCAGGACATTAGTGCGACAAAGATCGGAATGGTGGCGTTGATCAGGGCGATGTTGGTGGCGGTGGTGCTGGTGGCAGCCAGGTAAAGCAGTGAGTTAAATGCGCCGACACTGAAGGTGGCCAGTGCCAGCATTGACCCTAGCCGCTCGCGGATGATCCGCCGGTGGTGCCAGATGCCCGGCAGCCCGAAAGGCAGCAGGATCGCCAGTGCGATGATCCAGCGCCAGAACGCCATCGACAACGGCGGAATGCTTTCCACCGTGCCCCGGGCAACCACGGCGTTGCCAGCCCAGAACAGGGGCGTGAGAACCAGCCCCGCGTAGGCCAGGCCGGGCGTTTTGAACAGAGATTCGGCGCTTTCTGAAGACACTCACACACTCATACATCGGGTGGGTTCGAGAAAAGTGCCTAGGATACTACTCTCCCGGGATCTCTGCCTCTGTACCAATGTGGTAGGCGGCAAAGCCCGCCATGACCACCTGGTCCACCGCCATACCGATGACCCGGCCATTGCTACTGGAACGGATCGGGTACTGGGCGTTGGTGATCGGATCGGCCACGTAGCCAAGGATTTCACCTTCAGAGACCCGGGCGCCCAGTTCCACGTCACTGAACAGGATGCCGCCGTGTTGGGCCCTGATCCAGTCGGAATCGTAATAGACCGGCTCCGGGTCGCTCCAGACGAACATGCGGGAAATCATGCCTTGGCGCTCCATCAGGCTGGTGAGACTGTTCACGCCGGCCTCAATCTGATGCTCCTGAATCCGGTGCGACTCACCGGCTTCCATGGTTACCGTAGTGATACCGGCGTCGACGGCGGCGCTGCGTAGCATGCCGGGGGAGCCGGAACTGTGCACCACGGCCATGCGGTCAAAGCCCTGGGTCAGGGTGGCCACGTCGGGGTTGTTCATGTCCGCGCGCAGTTGCGGCAGGTTGGTGCGCTTGAGCGAGCCGGTGTGGATATCCACCAGCAGGTTGCAGCGACGGATAATGTTTTCGAACAGGGAATAGGCAATACGGTCCGCCAGACTGCCGTCGGGGCTGCCAGGGAAATGCCGGTTCAGGTCACGACGGTCTGGCAGGTAGCGACTACCTTGCTGGAAACCCGGCAGGTTCACGATGGGAACGCCGACCACGCGACCGGACAGTTTTTCCGGGTCCAGGTCGTACATGGTGCGACGGATGATCTCGATGCCGTTAAGCTCGTCACCGTGGATGGCACCGGTCAGGCACAGGGTCGGACCGGCATTGGCACCATTCACCACCAGCACCGGGGTTGGCTGGGACAGGCCGGCAATCTGGATGCCCGGTGACCAGGCGAGACGGGTGGAGGTGCCAGGTAGGATTTCGTTACCCAGCAGGGTAAAACTCTCGGCCGGCTTCGGCTCAGGCGTGGAGTCTTCGGTGCCGGCGGTTACCGTTTCTTCGCCCGGACGGACTTCGCTGTCTTCGGTCGGCGTGCTCTCGCTGACCTTGGACTCGTCGGCGGGTTCAGCCGGCTTGGTGACGGCCGCAGAGTCGGTGTTCGGGGATGGTTTCGGCGGCGGCGCCACCTCCTTTAGATCAATATTGGGGGCGACCTTGCTCGGAGTCTGCGATGCCGGCTTTGGGTTGCTGGCAACCTTCTCGGCTTGCTGCTTCTTGGCAGAGCGCGACTTGGCATCTGACTCTTTTACCCGTGGCTCCGACTGCTCGACATCCTCGACACTTTCATCCTCGGCCAGGGCCGCGACCATGGTTTCCGGGGTCTTTTCGCGCTTGTTCTCGGTGGTTTCTGCGGCAACAGATACCGGCAGGGCAAGCGCTAGCGCCCAGGGCAGAAGTCGAGTGGATGTCAGTATCGAGTGCTTGCGGAACAGCATAATTCCTCACGGGTCGTCAAAATGCGCTCAAGCATAGAGCGCTCTTCGCGGCCATGAAACAGCTGTGACAAAGGTTTAATGTCACCTTCATGAAGGGCCGGTGTAATGGGTTTGATTAACGGTTCTGGTGAAAGTTTGAACAGTTAGGCAATTTATACCCGGCCAGCACGACCAGCGATGTGGGATTATCGCGAAGTTTGGTTGTGATTTTGTTACAGGGGAGCCTGAAAAAGGCAGCCGGAACAGGGCTTCGGCTGCCAGGAAAGAGGTTCGATCAGGCCTTGAGTGCGGCCAGGATGTCTTCCGGCCGAATCGGTATGGTGCGCATACGCACACCTGCGGCAGCAAAGATGGCATTGCCAATCGCGGGCCCGACCACCGTGGTTGCTGGTTCGCCGAGACCGACCGCGGTTTCGGTGCTCTTGATGAACTCGGCTTGGATCTCGGGTACATCGCGCATACGCATGGGCGTGTAGGTGTTCAGGTTGGTGTCGCGCACCTCGCCCTGCTCAATCTCCGTACCCTCATGCAGCGCCATGCTGGCTCCCCAAAGTGCTGCACCCTCAACCTGAGCCAGGGCTCCGTCCGGATGGACGATGGTGCCGGCATCAGTCACCAGTGTCAGCTTCTGCAGGGTTACCTTGCCGCTGTCGCGATTGACGTGTACCCGGGCCACACAGGCGGTCCAGGTTGGCATGTTGCGTTCCTGGCCGTAGGTGGTGGCCACCCCAAGCCCGGTGTCGGCAGGCATGTCCTTACCCCAGTCCGAGATCTCTCGAACCCGCTTCAACACCGTGGCCTGACGGTTGGCGCCGCCGACGGAGTTGGGTGCGGAGCCGGCGTTCTTGCCCTCGGCCTTCAGCCGGCTGAGTCGGAACTCGATGGCATCCTCGCCGGTTTTCCGTGCCGCCTCGTCGATAAAGCTTTCCAGCGCCCAGTTCACCCAGCCGGAGCCGACCGAGCGCAACCAGCCGGGACGGAAGGTGTCACTGGCCAGTTCGTTGGAAATGGCGCGCAGACGGTGGGCGCCCAGGGAGTACCAGTGCGCGGCCCCGTGAATGGAGAACGGGTCGAACTTCTCGCCATTTTCGCCCTTGGGCATGAAAAATGGCGCCATCGCCTTGGTTGGCCAGCCGGCGGTGGCGTGATGCTCCATACCGAGAACCTGACCATTGCTGTCAAAGGCCATGCGCAGTTTCTGCACCGAGGGTGAGCGGATCGAATCGAAGCGAGAGTCGTCTTCGCGGGTGAGCACCAGCTTCACCGGCTTGCCTAACTGTTTTGCGGCCAGGGCCGCGGGCACGCAGTAGTCGCCGTTGAGCCGGCGACCAAAGCCGCCCCCCAGCAGGTAGGTGCGCATGACGATGTTGTCTTCTTTCTCACCCAGGGCCTTGGCCAGGGTGGGCAGAATCAGTGACTGCCACTGATTGCCGGTGTGGATCTCCCAGCGGCCGTCTTTCTGGAAGGCCAGGGCGTTCACCGGCTCCAGCTGGAAGTGCAGCACACTGTGGGTGACGTACTCCTGCTCCAGCACGGAATCGGCGGAGCTGAAGGCGTTGTCGACACCGTCCTCGTTAACCACCAGGGCGCCGGTGCTGGCGTCGTCGATCAGGCGCCGGCCTTCGTCCAAAATTTGCTGTTCGCTCACATCGGCGGTCTTGCCGGCGGCCCAGTCCACTTTGATCACCTCGGCGGCGGCGTTGGCGGCGTGCACCGAGTCGGCGATCACCACGGCCCAACCCGGTACCGTGCCGGAGGCGTCATCCAGAACCAGGGTTTGCTGATAACCGGGAATCGACTTGGCCTTGCTGTCGTCCACCGAGTTGATGCCGGTGCCGTAGCGGGTCGGTGGCACCAGCGGGCGACCGTACACCATGCCTTCAACCGTGGCATCCAGGCCGTAGAGCGCGGTACCGTCGGTTTTATCCGGAATATCCAGTGCCTTGCTTTCCTCACCGATCAGGCGACGCTCTTGCGGCGGCTTGATCGGCATGGCCTTCAGCTCTTCTTCGCTGAAACTGCGATCAATGTTGCCATCGCGGACAATATCGGCATAACTGATGGCACGGTCACCGGCAATCACCTGACTGCCCCGGGCCTGGCATTGCCCGGCTGAAACGCCCATCAACTTGGCGCCTTCCTCAATCAAGGCAGTCCGGCCAGCCGCACCGGCGCGGCTGAGCTTGTCGAAGTTTTCCCACACCGACCAGCTGCCGCCGGTGACCATCAGGCCCCATTTCGGGTCGCTGTCGACATAGTGCAGTTCGACGTCGTTCCAGTCAGCTTCCAGTTCATCGGCAACAATGCGCGCCAGCGCTGTACCGACATGCTGGCCCATTTCCGCTTCCACGATGTTGACGATGACCCGGCCGTCCGGGCGCACCTGAAACCAGATGGTGGGCTCAAAGGCGCCCTCGGAAATGCTTTTGGCGGCACTGGCAACGGGAATGCCCGAGCTGGCAAAGGCCATGGTCAGACCGGCCCCGGCGGCACCGATCAGAAAGCCCCGGCGGCTCAGTCTGGGCGTGTCCGATGCCTGCTCGGTGGCTGAGTTGGCGAGGTATTTGGCGAACTTACGCATTGCTCATCTCCTCCTGGCCGGGCTCGTAGAACTGGGGCGAACCGGCGCTGCTGCTGTCGCTGGACCCAGCGGCCAGGTGAATCGCTTTGCGAATTCGGACATAAGCCATACAGCGGCACAAGTTGCCACTCATGACCTGATTGATCTGCTCGTCGGTGGGCTTTGGGAAGTCCTGAAGTAGGGTGGCGGCCTGCATGATCTGCCCGGACTGGCAATAACCGCACTGGGGTGCCTGGGCATCCACCCAGGCTTGTTGCAGCGGGTGCTCGCCGTCCTGGTCCAGGCCTTCGATGGTGGTGATCTGCTGGCCGGAAACACTGCCCATCGTGGTGATACAGGAACGAGTCGCGCGACCGTTCAGATGCACAGTACAGGCGCCACACATGCCAATGCCGCAGCCGAATTTGGTTCCGGTCAGGCCGGCGTGATCGCGAATTGCCCAGAGCAACGGGGTATCTTCGGGCACGTCGAGGCTCATGGCCTCGCCGTTGAGTTGGAACTGGATAGTCATTGGCTATCTCCTTGAAACATGTGTTGGCCCTCAGAGCTGACGAGCATCCTGAACGTGTTGCTCCAGATTCTTCCATGGGGGCTGACCTGAGCTTTGTCTCAGGTAACGGGCCAGCGCGATCAGGTCGGCATCACTCAGGCCGGGGCCAAAGCCGGGCATGGCAAGCCCGCGCAGGCCGGTGGGCTCATCAATACCGTGCAGGGTGATGCGCAGCAGATTGACCGGATCTGGTGCCGTCACCGCACTGTTAAGGCTCAGGTCCGGACGAGCCGCCTTGAGTGAGGATGGCGCATTGTAGTGGCAGGAGGCGCAGGCGGCCGAAAAGATCTCTTCGCCAGTGCGGGTGGCGGGGTCGGCCATACCCTGGGCCTGGCTGACATGACCGGCAGCCACTTCGGCGGCCTTGGCGTTGTCCTCGGCACCGGTGAGGTCCTGGAAATACATCGCCAGCGCCCGGATATCGTCGTCCGGCGCCTCAATCAGGCCCTTGTGTACTACGCTCGCCATGGAGCCCGCAGCAATGCCGTGCCATTTGGAGCCGCCGGCGCGGAGGTACTGAAACAGCTCGTCTTCGGTCCAGGGTACGGGGGCCGCGTGGGTGGTGTTGAGTGCCGGTGCATACCAGTTATCCACAACCGCACCGTTGTAGGTTTCATCCGCGATTTCCGCGCCGAAGGCATTCCGGGGCGAATGGCAGGCGGTACAGTGGCCAAGGCCCTCGGCGATGTAGGCACCCCGGTTCCAGGCGTCACCCTTGCTGTCGTCGGCCTGAAAACGGTCGCCATCGAAGAACAGGGTTTTCCAGCCGGCCTGCAGCATGCGCAGGTTGAACGGGAAATCGAGCTGGTTTTTCGGTCCCTGGTGGTCCACCGCTTCTCGACTCATAACGTAGGCGTACAGCGCCGACAGGTCTTCGTCGGTGACCTTGGTGAAATGGGTGTACGGAAAGGCCGGATACAGGTGCGAGCCATCCCGGGAAACCCCCTCGCGCATGGCCCGGAGAAAAGCTTCCTCGGACCAGGTGCCGATGCCCTGTTCCGGGTGCGGGCTGATGTTGGTGGAGTACAGGGTGCCGAAGGGGGTGGGGAAATCCACACCGCCGGCCAGTGGTTTTGATGGATCGCTGGTATGGCACGAGGCGCAGTTGCCGAGTCCCGCCAGCACCTTGCCCTTGGCGATCTGCTCCTGATTGAAAGAGTCAGCGCTGGGTCGGTCAATTTCATCAATGGCGGGCTTCCAGACAATCAGGAAGGCGACGACGACGGCGATAACAATGAGGCCTGACAGAATTTTTTTGATCACGAGCGTATCCAGTTTGTGCGGTGAATTTCCTTCCGTGTAACGCTAGTAGGCTTTGGTCAAACCGGCAAACCGCGGGCGGTCAAATGGCACGCCAGTGTTGATCAGCCTGTTGGCGGGCCCGTCCGTCAGTCTGCAGTTTCAGCAGGTGGGCCAACGCGGATCGGGCCGCAAGCCCGTGCAGGGCTTCGGGAACATCGTCATAGGCTCTGGCAGTCAGTGCCTTCAGGGAGCGGGCCTCCTGGTCGGAGAGCGCTCGGAACACCTTGTGTTCCCTGGCCAGACGATGGGTGATCAGGTAGTCGATCACCGCTTCCGGATGCGCCATGAGAAAACCATGAGCCGGAGCGATGATACGAACGGATTCACCAAGCAGATCGTACAGCGATTCGAGATAGGCCTTCATATCGCCATCGGGTGGGTTAATCACCACGGTTGAACCCTGCATGATGTGGTCGCCGGAAAATAACATATCGGGGCCTGCCAACAAAAAGCACAGGTGATTGGAGGCGTGCCCTGGTGTCTTCAGGCATTTCAGGATGCCGGCTTCGGTCACGATCATATCGCCGTGTTCCGGCTCGTCATCGGGGGCAAAGGTCTGATCCTGGGCAGCGCCCTCGGGGGCCGAGATACCAAGTACGCGACAGCCAGTTTTCGCCTTCAGCGTTTTGGTTGCCGGTGAATGGTCCTGATGGGTGTGGGTGACAACCACCTGATCGATAATCCCGCCGGTGAGTTCCAGGATGCGCTCAATGTGGGCGTCGTTATTCGGGCCCGGATCCAGAACCGTAAAACGCTCGTGGCCGAGCAGATACGTGTTGGTGCCAGGCCCGGTCATCATGCCGGGGTTGGGCGCGGTCAGTCGCACCACTCCGGCAGCGATCTCCACCGGTTGCCCGGGAATGATCTCCGCCAGTGTGCTGCCTTCGCCCTCCGGATCAAGCTCGGCGGCCTCATCGTATGCCGGTGCCCCGGGCTCCAGTGTCACCGGTCTGCCTTTCTTCTGGGCCGGCCAGGGGTCGGTCGGGAAGGCCTCCGGCGGATTGGCGTCGGCATAGCGCATCAGCGCTTCGGTGGATTCGAACTCACTCAGCACCCGCAAGGTGCGAATGGTGGGCAGCCCCAGCATCCGCTCGCCACTGCGATGGTCTCCAAGGGCCTGGGCCGGATTGATCCACAGATGATCAATGGTCTCGACGCCATCATGACTGGCCCGCTGGCCCGCCGGCGCAGTGGTTACAAAGAATCGGGTATCAAACCGCCGCGGTGGCCCCGGCGGGGTGGTCCAGTGACTGAGGTAAGCCAGCCGATCCAGCGGAATGGTCAGCCCGTGGCGATGGCACAAATCCGCCAAGCTCAGCTCGCCCTTGAACACCGCTTCGCGGTCCCCGTGCACGGCATGATCGCCACCAATGACCTGGCCATCGTTATCCACCGCCACCAGAATGCCGGCTTCTTCAAAACATTCCCGCACCGCGGCCAGCATATAGTCCGCGCCGCCCTCGTCCAGGCTCATGGTCTGGCTGATACTGGCATCGTCCGGCCCCTGTGCATGTTTACGCGCCTTCGTCTCCTGCTGGTCCACGGCGCCACCGGGAAACACGAAATAGCCCGGAAGAAACACCGCATCCCAGGTGCGCTGGAGCAGCAGTACTTCCACACCGTTGTCGGTGTCGCGGGTGAGAACCAGAGTGGCAGCAGGGCGAATATCCATAAACTTTCCGAGGTCAGGTTAAAGAGGATGCGCGCAGCAGGTTAGCGAGGGCATTGGATTGGGCTTGCCAAAACTGTGCGTAGCCATGGATGGCGAAGCTCAAGCGCCACAGGGATGTGCTTGAGCGGGTTTTGGCAAGCCCAATCCAATGTCCAATACGCCAGAGCGAGATGCGCATGGAATAACTAGCAAGATAGCGGAAACAACCGCCAGATGAACAGCGCCGAGCAAACGCGTATCATGCCCGCTTCCCAACGAACCTCCAGCCAGACAGGTACACCCCGTGGCCCGCATCAAACTCGCTTTCCCGGACGACGTCTTCTGCTTCGAGACCAACATGCCGGTTCGCATCACCGACATCAATGGCGCAAACCACCTGGGCAATGACGCGCTGATCTCCATGCTGTCCGAGGCCCGTGCCCAGTTTTTGGTGAGCTATGGCGTCCAGGAAGCCGACCAGAATGGCGTGGGTATCATCGTCACCGACCTGGCCACCATGTACCAGTCAGAATCCTTCTTCCCGGAGATGCTGCGGTTCGAGGTGGGCCTGATGGACTTCAACAAATACGGCGGGGATTTCGTGTTTCGGGTGACCAAGGCCGAAAGCGGCCAGCCGGTAGCGCTGGCCAAGTACGGATTTGTCTTCTTCAACTACCAGCGCAAAGCGGTAGAACCGATGCCCGAGAGCTTCCGCTCACGCTTTGGCTGATGCCGGCGCAGTGCGCAGCTTGGTCATGCCGGCCCGGTAGAACGCATAGGCCATGGCGCCGGCAAACAGATTGCCCACCAAGGCGCCACTCATCAGGCCGTAGATGCCGTTGAGCTGACTGCCCAGCCAGAGCAGCGGCAAGAAACACAGAAACAGGCGAAGGGTGGCGACCAGCAGGGCACGCATGGCCAGCCCCAGCGCGTTACACACCGACACCATCAGCATACACACCCCGAGCCCGCTGTAACTCAGAGGCACCCGAACAAGATAGCCGGCCAGAACCTCCTGCACGTTGGCGTCGCTGGTGAACACATCCGACACCAAACCGGACGCGGCTAGCCAGAGCAGGCCGATGGCCAATTGCCAGACCACCACAAACCGAACCCCGATTCTGACCAGTTTGCGGATCTGCTCAATGTCACCGGCACCCAGAAGGCGGCCAATCATCGGCGGCATCGACATGGTCAGTGCCAGCACCACCACAATTGAGAAAAACTCCAGGCGCGTGCCCAGGCCCCAGGCGGCGACCGCGGCGGAACCAAAGCCGGCCACCAGGGCCGTGGCCAGCATGGCGGAGGCCGCCGGCATCAGCTGACTGACCATGGCTGGCGCCATGATGTTGTTGAGTTGTTTCAGGGCCTGGCCAAGGGCGAGCTGGCCCAGATCAAATCGGGCCCAGTGCCGCTTCAGCAGCTTGGGATAAATGACCAGGCAACCAATACCGAAGGAGGTCACCGTTGCCCAGGCTGCGCCGGGCAGCCCCCAGCCGAACACGAAGATGTACAGCGGATCCAGGGCAATGTTGAGAAGACTGGTGGCGACCATCAAATAGCCCGGCAGCTTGGTGTCGCCGTGGGAGCGGCAGACACTGTAGCCGAAATAGAGCGCCGCACCAGTCCAGGCGGCAATCAGCCACGGTAGCCAATAGCTACGGATCATCGGCAGTAGCGATTCCTCCGCGCCGAGCCAGGTCATGATCTGGCTTTGCAGCAACCACAGGCCGATACAGAGCACAAACACCAGGCTGCCGCCGACGGTAATCACCAGCCCGCCAAGCCGATACGCTCGGAGCTCGTCACCGGCACCCAGGGTGCGGGAAATAATCGCCGTGGTGGCAATGCCCAGGCCCACCTGCAGGCCAATGATCAGTTGCTGCATGGGCAGGGTAAAACCCAGCGCCGCTAGCGGGTCGCGGCCCAGTTGGCCGATAAAGGCACTGTCGGCGAGCTGGAAGGTCATCAGCGAGAGCACGCCAAACAGCATGGGCCAGGTCATGGTGAAGAGCTGGCGGGGCAGGCTGGCGGACTCGGGTGGTTTATTCACAGGTTGAGGTAAGGGTCTTGGTTGAAATAGGAGGGGGAGTCTAACAGGTTTGCCTTCGCATTTCGGTGGCTGCCCGCGAAGCGAAGCTGCCCACACAGACACGCCGTAAACCCATCCATGGGGGCTTGGCATTGCCATCCCTGGCAATGCACAGTCTGTGCGGGCAGCTTCGCTCCGCAGGCGGGCGCACTTCGTGCTGTACGCCTGTTTCTTTAAGCCTTTATAGCGCCTTCAAGGCAGCCTCGTAGTCCGGCTCGTCTTTGATTTCGTCGACCAATTGGCTGTGGATAACCTTGTCCTGCTCGTCCAGAACGACCACCGCGCGGGCACACAGACCGGCCAACGGGCCATCCTGGATGGCGACGCCGTAGTCCTGCTGGAAGCTGTAGTTGCGGAAAGTGGACAGGGTGATGACGTCTTTCAGGCCTTCGGCGCCGCAGAAGCGGGCGGCCGCGAACGGTAAGTCTGCAGAGATGACCAGGACAACGGTGTTGTCGAGGTTGCTGGCCTTTTCATTGAACTTGCGGGTGGATGCCGCACAGACACCGGTATCGATGCTGGGAATGATGTTCAGGATTTTGCGCTTGCCGGCCCAGTGATCCAGCTTTACTTCTTCCAGACCGCTGTTGGTCAGAGTGAACGGTTGCGCGTTGTCACCGACTTTCGGGAAGCTGCCGCTCAGTTCGATGGGGTTGCCGTCGAGATTAACCTTGCTCATGGGGGTTCCTTGTTAACGGGTGTATGAGAATCAACTGATTCAATTTACTCTTTTTAGTTTAGTTTGGACTATCTTGCACCCGATACGAAAGCAATTACTGGGCTGAGGCGCTTTGGGGTTCGAAGCCCGGCGCCGGATGTCGCTGCACCAGCAGCAGGTAACTGGCGAGGGCGGCACAGGCGCAGGTGGCAATAATCACCGCCATGACCACCGAGGTACCATCGTGCAAGTGGCCTACCAAGATGCCGGCCACGGCGGCCACCGCCATTTGCCCGAATCCGAATAATGCCGATGCTGAGCCGGCCATGCGCGGGAAGTTGGCCAGCGCCCCGGCCATGGTCTGGGGCAACACCATACCGGTGCCGACCATGAACAGGGTCTGCGGCAGGATCACCGCCCAAACGTTGTACACGCCGCCGAGTGCCAGGGCCGCCATCAGACCACCACCAGCAACCGCAATAATCAGCCCCCGCACCAAGATCTGGTCCGGCAGTAGCTTGCTGCCCAGGCGGATGGCAGTCAGGTTACCGGTGACATAACCCACCACCATGCAGGCGAAGAACAGACCAAAGTGTTCCGGCGCCACGCCCAGGAAGTCGATCAATACGAACGAGGAACCAGACAGGAACGCGAACAGGCCTGAGAAGATCAGCGCGTTGGTCAGGGTGTAGCCAAGAAAGCTGATGTCGGTGCCAATGCTGCGATAGTTGCGCAGCAGGCTGCACAGCCGCAACGGCTGGCGGTATTCCGGGCGCATGGGTTCGGGAATACCGAAGGCCACCACCACTGCCATAACCATGGCGTAAGCGCCCAGTGCCAGAAAGATTGCCGACCAGCCTAAACTGGCGACCAGTACACCGCCGATGGTGGGGGCGATGGCCGGCGCCAGAGCCATGATGCTAGCCAGGATGGCGAGGATCTTGGCGGCTTCGCGCGGTGTGTAGATATCCCGGATGGCGGCCCGGCCCAGTACCGGTCCTGCGGAGCCACCCAGAGCTTGAAGAACACGGCACAGAATCAGGGTTTCGATGTTGGTGGCTAGGGCGCAGCCAGCGCTGGCGATGGCGAACAGGATGAAGCCGCCAATCATGATCGGTTTGCGACCAAAGCGGTCGGCGAGCGGGCCGCAGATCAGCTGAGCGACGGCAAAGCCTGCCATGTAAAGACTCAGGGTCAGCTGAACCTGATCCGTGCCGGAGCCAAAATCGCGCCCGATCTGCGGCAGTGCCGGCAGATACATATCGGTCGCGAGCGGGCCGAGGGCTACGGCGGCCGCTAGCAAAATGGTTGTCCAGACACTGGTTAACGTGAGCATGCAAATCCTAAAGTTAGAGAAGGCGCGGCTGGGTAGAGCTTTCCGAAACTGTGCGGAGCCATGGATGGCGGAGCTCAAGCGCCACATGGACGTGCTTGAGCGGGTTTCGGAAAGCTCTACCCAGCCGCGCCGACGGACTGAGGATTGGGAGTCTAGGGGCGAGGGAGCGAAAAGATAACGGCCGCAGGCTTCATACGATATATGAACAATATCGATTGATTACGGATTGAGGCCGTTCATGGTAGCGGCGACGCTGTTCACCTGGTTTCGTAGCCAGCGGTGGGCCGGGTCGTTCTGGTTCCGGCGGTGCCACAGCATCAGCAGCGTAAAGGGTTTGAAATCAAAGGGTAGCGGAATCCAGGCGAAGTCCCGGAGCAGGTGCTTGCTCATCAGCTCCGGGGCGGTGGCCAGCATGTCGGTGCCGCGCAGGAACTCGGGCAGGCCGGAGAAGTTGGATACGGTCACCAGGGTGCGGCGGGTCAGGCCGCGGGCCGAGAGCGAGGTTTCCAGGCCAGGCTTTTCGCCCGAGGCAAACAGCAGGGCAATGTGGTCGGCCTTGAGATACTCAGGGAGATCCTTGGGTGCGGCCCGCTGCTTCGGGTCGTAGAACACCACCATGCGGTCAGCCATCAACCCGCGCTGCATGATGTCGGTGGCTTCCGGTGCGTGGGGTGAGATGATCAGGTCGCACACGTCTTTGCGCAGCATGTCGGCATTGGGAATGCCGGAGGGGATGACTTGCAGCCGGATGCCCGGAGCCTCCCGGCGCAGAGCGGCAACCAAGGGTGGTAGCAGCAGGTCGCGCTGGTAGTCGTTGGCGGCAATGGTAAAGGTGAACTCGGCTGTGGCCGGGGTAAACGGTGGACCGGAGGACAGCGAATGCAGGTCGTCCAGGATCTGGCGTATATGCGGCCCAGCCTGCAAGGCGTAGCGGGTGGGCGCAATGCCGCGCCCGGATTTGACGAACAGCGGGTCGCCCAGGGCCTGGCGCAGGCGGTCCAGGGTGTGGCTGACCGCAGACTGGCTGACGCCCAGTTTCACCGCAGCGCGGGAAACGCTGCCTTCGTCGAGGACGGCGACGAAGGTGCTGAGGGCTCGGATATCGAGATTGAATGTATCAACGGGGTTCATGAATGGCAGTTTACTCCAGTGTCATCCCGGTAATCCATGGGTTGGGGCAGGCGTACGGGTTATCTGGTAGGGTTGAATGATTGTTCAAATTCGGAGCTTTTTAAGGGGATTTCAAGATGACTATGCGACTGGCATTTGATGTATACGGCACCCTGGTCGATCCAATGGGTATGTCCGACTTGCTGCAACAGGATGCCGGCGACAGTGCCGGGGCGGTCGCTGCGCTGTGGCGGGAGAAGCAGTTGGAGTTCTCCTTTCGTAAGGGCCTGATGCGGGTGTATGAGGATTTTGGTGTCTGTACCCGGCAGGCGCTGCGATTTGCCATGGCCACCCACAAGTTGCCGTTATCGTCTGAGCGTGAGGACGAGTTGATGACGGCCTACCTGTCGCTGCCGGCGTTTGACGATTCCCTGCCGGCATTGAAAGCCCTGAAAGGCCAGTACCCGCTGTTTGCCTTTTCCAACGGCAGTTATCCGGCGCTGGAGAAGGTGTTGGGCTACAACGATTTGCTGGAGCAGTTTGAGGGACTGGTGTCGGTGGATGACCTGAAGAGTTTCAAACCCGACCCGGCGGTGTATGCCTATGCCCGCCGCAAGACCGGGGCCTGGGATGAGCCGCTGTGCCTGGTGTCCAGTAATGCCTGGGATGTGATTGGGGCCCGGGCGGCTGGGTTGTTGGCGGTTTGGGTGAAGCGGGATTCCGAGAAGGTGTTTGAGGATTGGGGGATTGAGCCTTCGGCGGTGATTGGTTCTTTGAGTGAGCTGCCGGACACCTTGGCCAATCTCTGACTTCGGAGGTGAGGTCACCAAGCGGATGTTTTCAAAACCCGCTCAAGCACATCCCTGTGGCGCTTGAGCTCCGCCATCCATGGCTCCGCACAGTTTTGAAAACATCCACTCGGCGCCCTCGCGAAGTGCCGTTATTGCCGTCCTTTCGCGCTGTTAGTTCGATCGTTCCGCCAGCCACTCCGCCAATTCCAACCAGCTCGCCTTTGGCGCCTTGCTGCCCGCCAGAATACCCATGTGGCCACCGGGTACGACGCGGAAGGTGACGTCGACTGAGCGGATGTGCTGCTGGATCTTGGCCACCGCGTCGGGCATTGCCAGGGTGTCGGTTTCCCCGGCGATGGCAAAGACGCTGGCGGTGACGTTTTCCAGTCGGGCCACATCTTGGCCAATCTGTATTTTTCCCCGTGATGGCTGGTTAGTGATTAACAGGCGCACCACCGCGTCCTGCACGATTCCCCCCGGATAGGCCACCATCCGGTCCAGGAAGGCCGAGGTGGTGGCGTGGTCTGCCACGAATTCCCGGTCGCCGAGTTTTGCCAGTAATTCCCAGTAACCCTTGAAACTGCCGATTGGGTTGGTCAGTTTGAAGCCAATGGTGTTGGCCCAGCCAGGGCTGTGAAACCAGTCTGGCTTGAGATCGTGAAGTTTGAAGCCGGTTCGGCGCTGGACAAAATCCGACGCGCCGGATACTCCCTGGTATAACAGCCCCATGAGCCCGGAGGCGTGGCTGTCGATGGGCGAGCCCACTACGACGGCGTTGCGGACGTGCTGGTCTTTACTGAGTGCCGAGTAGAACAGGGTGAACATGCCGCCCAGGCTCCAGCCGTGCAGCGTCAGTTCCTGTTCGCCGCTGTGTTGGCGTACCCGGTTCAAAGATGCCGGCAGCAGTTCCGCCACGTAGGTGTGCAGGTTGTAGTGGCTGTGAGCCCGGGTCGGCACGCCCCAGTCAATCAGGTACACCTCAAAGCCCTTGGCCCGCAGGAAGCGCACCAGGCTGCGCTGGGGGAACAGGTCGTAGATCAGCATGTTCACCGCCAGCGGCGGGATGACGACGATGGGCGTGCGGTGGCTTTGCTGCTCCACCGGGATCACGGTGTCGTCCAGCTCGATGAAGGCTTCGGCCAGTGGAGGGTAGTAACGCAGGCTGACCAAACCGTCACTGTGCAGGGTTTCGAACGGCGTCTGTCCGGCTTGCACCAGGCTGGCGGCTCGGAATACCCGATCGAAGGCGTTGCCGGCATAGAGGGCGGTTTGCCGGGTCAGCCCCGCGGCTTTGGCGGTGGCGGCTTTGAGCAGGTTTGGCATGGGTGTTTCCATCACGTGTGGTATCAGTATCAGAGTGATCCGCAGTCTGGGTTCACGATAAGGCACCGGGCCAACTGCGGCTATGGCAGATCCGTCCAACCCCGCGGGCAAGGTGGTCACTTTCGGCCACTGCCCAAGTTGTCTGCTGGTTGTTATCATTGCCAGTCATTTTGACGACAATCACAACAGGAATTGCATGCTCAGTTTCCTACCTGCTCCCGTTATCGGCGTTATCAATTCCATCCTGCTAGGAATCAACACCCTGTTCTGGTGCATCCTGCTCTACATTCCGGCGGTGCTGAAGCTGGTGGTTCCGCACAAGGGCTTCCGGGTGCACTGCACCAAGTTGATTATTGCCATTGCCGAGGCGTGGGTCGCCTGTAATGGCGCCTGGATGAAGTTGACTCATGGCACCCGCTGGGACGTCAAAGGCGCCGAAGAGCTGGAAAGGGAAAGCTGGTACCTGGTGCTCAGTAATCACCAGAGCTGGGTCGATATCCTGGCCATGCAGCGGGTATTTAACCGCCGGGCGCCGTTCCTGAAGTTCTTCCTGAAGCAGCAATTGATCTGGGTGCCAGTGATTGGCTTGGCCTGGTGGGGTCTGGATTTCCCGTTCATGAAGCGCTACACCCGGGAATACCTGATCAAGCATCCGGAAAAGCGGGGTGAGGATCTGAAAGCTACCCGCATCGCTTGCGAGAAGTTCCAGCATACTCCGGTCAGTGTGATGAACTTCGTCGAGGGCACTCGTTTTACCCAGGCCAAGCACGACAAGCAGAAATCTCCGTACCAGCACCTGCTGGTGCCGAAAGCCGGTGGAGTCGCGTTCGTACTGGATGCCATGGGGGATTCGATCGAGACCCTGGTGGATGTGACCATCGCCTATCCGGATGGCGCGCCCACGTTCTGGGATTTCATCTGTGGACGGGTGAAGGATATCCGGATGGAGATCCACACGGTCGCCATTCCGAATCACCTCAAGGGCCGGGATTATTCAGCGGACGCGGAGCATCGCAGGAACGTGAAAGACTGGCTGGCGGAACAATGGCGCGCCAAAGACGAACGGCTTGAGCGCATGCTGGGTTGATGCGGCCGGGATGACGACTCAGCTCTGGTCGTCATCCTCCTCCACTTCGTCCGGGTGTTCGCGCTTGTAGCGCTCCCATTCTTCCCAGTCATGAGGCGTTCCCGCGTGGGGCCGGCGCAGGTGCTTGGCGTGCTCCATGGCGTTGTGGCGCAAGCTGTGGTCCCGCTCCTCTTCTTCCGTGTCGAAACCGTATTTTTTCAGGAATTCATCGGGCTTGATGGGCATAACGCACCTCGCTATAGCTCACTAAAACTGCAGCTCTTTCTAGTTACGATGCGCCTGCCCCAGTGGTTTATCAACCGTTGTTGGTGTCGTTACTGCCGCTCTGGATTTCCTCGGCCTCTACCAGTGTGAAATTGATCTGACGACGCTCGTCGTCGACATTGGCAAAGGTGACCTTTACCGGCTGTTCCAACTGGAAGATGCGGCCGTTCTTGTTGTGGATCAGGCGCAGGGTGACTGGATCAAAGCCGTACTTGCCTTCCAGGTCCTTGCAGCTGACGAAACCTTCCAGGCCGTTGGCGTCGAGCCGGACGAAGAATCCGGCCGGTACGGTACGGCTGATGGTTCCGGTCATGGGCGCATCGCCCAGGGTCCGGGCAAAGTCGCTCTTGAGCCAGGCTTCCAGGCTGTTGGCGGCCTGACGCGCGTTGATCTGGGCCTGCTGCAGGGCATCCAGCTGTTCGGAGGTCAGGGCCTTGAGCGGGTGGTCCCAGAGCGCAGACTTGATCAGCCGGTGCACGTAGAAGTCAGAGAACTTGCGCAGCGGTGAGGTGAAGGTGGTATAGGCGTTCAGTCCCATGCCCTGGTGTGGCGCGGGCTGGAAGCCCAGTTCGGCGCGGGCCAGCTGGCGGGAAATAATCGCCTTGACCGGAACCTCGGCCGTCAGTTGTTCGGTTTGGGTCATCAGCTGGCGGAATCCGGCGGCGCTGGTGGCGTCTACCTCGGCCAGCTCCGGGGCGTGGCTTTGCAAGAGCGTGCGGATGTTGTCGATGCGATCGTCCCGGAGCCCGGAATGCTGGATGAACAGGCCGGACGGCTGCTGACTCAGGAAATCCGCCGCGCACCGGTTGGCGGCCACCATGCACTCTTCAACCAGGCGATGGGCTTCATTCTGAACCGACGGTTCAATCAGGCGAATGCGCCGGTTCTCGTCCAGGCGCAAGCGGAATTCCGGCCGATCGCCGCTAAGCAGGGCGTGCTCGGCACGCCATTTGCGCAGGGCAGTGGCGGCCTGGTGTAGCTGGTCCAGACTGTTGGCGACGGCATCGGGCAACGCCTTGATGTCGTCGTCCTCGCGGCCCTCGATCAGGTTGGCCACTAGTTCATAGCTCAGCTTGCGCTGGGAACGGATCACCGCCTGATGGAAGCTGTAGTCACCCAGGCTGCCGTCGTTGTTGACCTGCAGGTCACACACCAGCGCCAGGCGATTCACTTCCGGCATCAGTGAGCACAACCGGGTACTCAGACCGTCTGGCAGCATTGGCAGCGGCTCGCCCGGGAAGTAAATGGCGGTGGCGCGATTAAAGGCTTCCTGTTCGGCGGCACTACCGGGCTCGATCACCGACGTCGGATCGGCGATGGCAATCGACAGGGTCCAACCGGTCGGGTTGGGTTCGGCCAGCAGGGCATCGTCCATGTCCTGGGTGCCCGGGCTGTCGATGGTGACGTAGGGTTGTCCGGTGCGGTCTTCCCGGTCGCTTTCGCGGGCCTGGATATCCTGTTCTCCCAGGCTGTCGACCTGAGCCTGTACCGGTTCCGGCCAGGCGTCCGCCAGATCGAAGGTGGCCAGGGTCAGCGCCCGTTCAATGCCAGGATCACCGGTCTTGCCGATCACCCTCAGGATCTTGGCCTGGCCCTTGCCATCCTTGATCGGATGTTTGTGGATCTCGCAGTAGATGTAGTCATCCGGTTTCGCATTCATGCGTTCTTTCGGCGGAATGAAAATCCAGCGATTGATGCCCGGGGTTTCCGGCACCACAAAGTGACCCTTGCCTTTAATCAGGTAGCGGCCAACGAAGGTGCTCAGGCGGGTTTCCAGAAGTTCGTCCACCGCGCCCTGGGTCTTGCCTTTCTCGACTTCCTGCTCGGTTACGTTGACGCGGTCGCCGGGCAGCACCTTCTGCATTTCTTCCGGGGGCAGAAAAACGTCCCGACCTTCATCCAGGGCAACGAACCCGAAGCGTCCATTGGTGGCTTTAACCGTGCCGGGGAAGACGATCTTGTTGTCGTGGATATCGGATTTCAGCTGGCGCAACTGGCTGATAGCGTCGGCATTGAGCATGAATGAACCTGGCTGTTAAAAAGAATGATGGGCGGAGTATAACGGTTATGGGTCCATGCGTCAGATAGCGGACTTCCCAAACTAGATCTCGGCCCAAAATCGCTGGAGATTGGCCAGGGACTTGGTGAGCAGATCAAATTCAGTGGTTTTGCCTTCGCGTTCAAACAGCTGGCGCCGCGCGGTGTCCAGATCGAACAGCACTTCACGCTGGGCCGGGTCGCGGATGGTGCTCTGAATCCAGCCGATGGCGACACGGCGCTGGCCCTCGCTGACCGGCTCAACCCGGTGCAGGGTGGAGGAGGGATAGACCACCGCCGAGCCTGCCGGCAGTTTGTATTGTTGTTCACCGGCCGTGGTGTCGGTTACCAGTTCGCCGCCCTCGTAGCTGTCCGGATCATCCAGGAACAGGGTAAAGGAAATGTCCGTGCGCAAGCGGCCGGGCCCCCGACCCATCACCGGGTCATCCACGTGGTTGCCGTAGGTCATGCCGTCGCGGTAACGGCTGAACATTGGTGGCGTCATCTTGGCGGGTCTGACTGCCATCTGGAACACCGGGTGTTCGGTCAGGGCTTTTTCCACCTCTGCTCGCAGGGCGCGGGCGGCGTCGTCGGCCATCTGCATCTGTTCGTTGTTCTTGACCAGGCGAGCATGCCAGCCGGCGGTCTTACGACCGTCATCGAAGCTGCCATTGTCGAGCGCGGCGCGAACGCGTTTGAGCTGATCAGCGTTCAGGATCTCGCCAATACACAGAATCATGGACGTACTCCAGTTAAGAATGCTAACAATTTGCAAATGAGACAAGGGATGATTCATCATGCATCACCATGAACGAGCCTTCAATAATACCGCCGTTGGCTAAGCGAAACGGCGGAGTTCAGACAGGAGCAAGTAAATGAAAAACCAGACTTTAAAACTGTGGACCGGGATCGGTATGGCCACGCTCATCGCGGGCTGTGGCACCTTGGGTGGTGAAGGCGGCGAAGGCGGCGAGCACCACGACGATCAGTTGCACGCTTCCGCCCACGGCGGCGAAGGCGGTGAAGGCGGTGAACACCATGGCGGTGAAGGCGGTGAAGGTGGCGAACACCATGGCGGTGAAGGTGGCGAACACCATGGTGGAGAAGGTGGAGAAGGTGGAGAAGGTGGTGAAGGTGGCGAAGGTGGAGAAGCCGGAGCTGCGTTTAGTTACTTTGCGGCCGGAGGCGAAGGTGGCGAAGGTGGTGAAGGTGGTGAAGGTGGTGAAGGTGGTGAAGGCGGAGAAGGCGGCGAGGCCGGCAGCTCTGTTTCGTCAGTCACCTCCGACGGTGCCTATGTGGCCATGCTGCAGATGATGCAGGGACACCTGCTGGCGGCCCGCGAGCTGATTAAATCCGGCGACGTGGCCGAAGGCCGTCCGCATCTTACTCACCCCTTTGTTGAGGTTTACCCGATGGCCGAGCCGGGCCTGGAACATCGCGGCCAGAACGCGCTGGGTGGACACCTGAAAGTACTGGCGGAAAAATCCGGTGGTATCCAGGACTGGAGTGACATCAATCAGCAGTTCCAGGCGGCCTGGATTGCCATTGAAAAAGCGGTGTCTAACGCCGATGAGCAAGGCCTGAGTAGCGCGACCGTATCCAAGGTAGTCCTGTCGCTGACCAAGCAGGCGGTGCTGGAGTATGACGAAGCACTGGATGAGGGTCAGTTCGTGGCCGTGCACGAATACCAGGACGGTCGCGGCTTTGTCCGTGCCGCCCGCGAATACCTGGACGGCCAGCAGGCGCTGTTGAAACGGGATAACAAAGAAGCGTGGCGTATGGCCAGCGAGGCTCTGGATGACCTGCAGAAAGCCTGGCCGACCGCCGTGCCGCCCGAGCAGCCGGTGGTGCCGGTGTCCAATCTCTATGCCGCGCAAGCGCGCCTGGAGCTTGCTCTGGCCCCCTACCTCTTCTGATCCGAGTTACAAGACCGGGGCCATTGTGGCCCCGGCTCTTTTACTGATATTCCAATCCTGTACTGCGCTTTCTAGGCTACTGTTTCCGGACTATTGATTGTGCTCGGAAAAGACCTTGGTCTGGCCCATCTCGTTGAACAGCAAAACCTTATAGTGATCCTTACGGTCACCCATTTCCATGCCAGGTGAGCCTACCGGCATACCCGGCACGGTTAACCCCCGGGCCTGCGGTGCTTCGGCGATCAAGCGTCTGACATCATCCGCGGGTACGTGGCCTTCGATTACGTAATCGCCAATAAACGCGGTATGACAGCTCGACAGTGACCGTGTAAGCCCTGCCTTTTGCTTGATCGGATTCAGGTCGTTGGTTTCGGTCACTTCCACGTCAAAGCCGTTACTCTCTAGGTGCTTGACCCAATCGGTGCAGCAGCCACAGGAGGGCGATTTGTAGACGTGAATACTCTGGGCAGCACCGGCGGCCAGCAGCGGCGTGCTGAATCCCAGTGCCGCTGTCAGGACAAGTCCAAGGGCTTGTGATTTCATGAGAATGTCCTTGTGCAATAGTGTGTTAGTGATGGTTGTGGTCGTGACTAGAGCTTTTCCCGGTTGAAGGAGAGAGCCAGAACCACCAGACAATTGCGGCCATGAGGACGATGCCACAAGCGTTGACTAGAAAGTTTTCCATCAGTTCCGCACCTCGTATGAATTCTGATCAAATTGCGCCGTTACCTGCTCTGGATGCTGGCTCGTTTTGAACAACCGCAACCGGTTCGCGTTGGAAACCACGGTGACCGACGACAGGGACATGGCGGCCCCGGCCAGGATCGGGCTCATCAGGATGCCCCACATTGGGTACAGCAGGCCGGCGGCGACAGGAATACCCAGGCTGTTGTAAACAAAGGCACCGAACAGGTTCTGGTGGATGTTTTTCACGGTCGCCCGGGAAATTTCAATGGCATCGGGTACCCCGTGCAAGGAGCCGCGCATCAGGGTGATGCCCGCGCTTTCAATGGCGACGTCGGTGCCGGTACCAATGGCAAAGCCGACATCGGCGGCGGCCAGGGCGGGGGCGTCGTTGATACCGTCACCCACCATGGCCACAGTATAGCCTTTGCCACGCATGGCACTGACTACTTCGGCCTTGTCCTCCGGGAGTACTTCCGCCCGGTAGTCGTCGATCCCGGCTTTGGCGGAGATGGCCTTGGCGGTGGCGTCGATATCTCCGGTCACCATCATCACTTTGATACCGGCGTCGTGCAGGCGTGCGATCGCGGCCGTGGAGTCGGCTTTGATGGCATCGGCGACACCGATAACTCCGATGACGTCGTCACCAAGAGCCACGAACAACGGTGTGCCCGCTTCCTCGGTTATGGCTCGGGCCACCTCATCCAGATCCGGGAACTCAACCCCTTCATTTTCCAGCCAGCGACGGTTGCCCAGACGCAGGGTCTGACCGTCGACAGTGCCCCGGACGCCTTTGCCATTCAGGGCTTCGAAGTCACGGACTTTCTCGATGGCAACGCTCTGTTCACTGGCCCGGGTGACAATCGCTTCCGCCAGCGGGTGCTCGGAATGTTGTTCCAGCCCGGCTGCCAGGCCCAGTAGCCGGCTATCATCGCCGCTCACCGAATACACCCGGGTTACGGTCGGGCGACCCTCGGTAATGGTGCCGGTCTTGTCCAGAATGACCAGATCGAGTTTGCCCGCGGTCTGCAGGGCATCGCCCTGACGAATCAGTGCACCGTACTCGGCGGCCTTGCCGACACCGACCATCACTGACATGGGTGTCGCAAGCCCCAGTGCACAGGGGCAGGCGATGATGAGTACGGTGGTAGCCGCTACCATCATATGCACCACCGCCGGCTCCGGCCCAACGTTGAACCACACCAGAGCGGCGACTACAGCAATCAGCATGACCGTGGGCACAAACACTGAGGAAATCCGGTCCGCCAGCCGGCCGATCGCCGGCTTGGAGCCCTGGGCTTTCTTTACCAGCTTGATGATCTGGGCCAGAGCGGTGTCACTGCCGACGCGGGTAGCTTCATAGATAATGGCACCGTGGGTGTTCAGGGTGCCGGCGGAGACACCGTCACCCTCGCCTTTGCTAACCGGCATGGGCTCACCGGTGAGCATGCTCTCATCGATCCGGGTGGCCCCCTCGGAGATCACCCCGTCTACTGGCAACTTTTCACCCGGACGAACACGGATGAAGTCGCCCTTGATCACCTCCTCCACTGGAAGGTCCCGCTCTTCCCCGTTGCGCAACACCCGGGCCGTTTTTGCCCTCAGATCCAATAGCCGTCGCACCGCTTCGGAAGTCTTGCCTTTGGCACGCAATTCCAGCGCCTGGCCCAGATTGATCAGGCCGATGATCATTGCCGAGGCCTCGAAATACACATGCCGCGCCATTTCTGGCAGTGCGTCCGGGACACTGGCAACCACAATGGAGTAGAGCCAGGCCGTGCCGGTGCCCAGAGCAATCAGGGTATCCATGTTGGCGTTATGGTGCAGGAACGCTTTCCAGGCACCGGTGTAGAAATGCCCGCCGGTGGTGGCCATGACCAGCAGGGTAAGCGCGCCGAGTCCAAGCCAGAGGCTCTGGTTGGCTTCGGTCACCATCATGGTGCCGAAGCCCATGCCCCAAACCATCAGGCCAACACCGAGCGTCAGACTCAGCGCCATCTTGATCAACAAGGTGCGGTAGAGCGTGCGATCTTCTTCCTGCCGGCGTTCGTCGGCTTCGTCTTCATTTTCGATGACCCGGGCGCCATAACCTGCGGTCTCCACGGCCCGTACCAGAGCCTGCGGGTCGGCTTTTCCCGAGGCGGTGGCGGTGTTATCGGCCAGGTTCATGTGTGCTCCGGTGACCCCCGGTACCGAATTCAGTGCCTTCTCAATGGTGCTTACGCAGGAGGCGCACGTGGCCCCGCTCACCGATAGGGCAACCTGATCATCGTTGTCAGTCGAAGGGGTAGCGCCGGCGCTGGAATCCTGGACCAGCGCAGTGTCGGCCGGCGGCGCTGATGCCTCCTGACCCGCACAGCAACTTGCCGGTTTTGGGTCGGCCGAGGATACCGGGTGCGCCGGGTACCCGGCCTCGGAGACCCGGAGCGCAGCCTCGTCACGGTCAATGTTATCCGGCAGCGCGACGGTCTGGTGCTCCAGATCCACCTCAATCAGGTTCTTATCGCCAGTGACCGGTTCCAGCGCCGCACGAATCCGGTTGGTGCAGCCCTGACAGGTGGCACCGGAAATGGACAATGCGGTCTGCAGTGTTTTTGTCTCAGCCACGGTTGCTTACTCCTTGTTTCCGTTCACGGCTGATGTGTTCACCGTGGGCGTGTCGTCCCAATGCTCAATCAGCCGGCAAATGGTGTGGCCGTCCGGCGTGCCGTCAGGCATGTGCTGCCAGGCTGTCAGGGCAGAGGTCATGCGCTTGCGCAGCGCCTGGAGTTCACTGATTTCCCGCTCAACTTCGGCCAGGCGCTGTTCAAAAACCTCGCGCACCATGGGGCAGGGCGAATGATGATCCTCGGCTTGATCCAGAATGGCCCGGATCTCTGGCAGCGAAAATCCAAGCTGCCTGGCCTTGCGTGCAAAACGCAGGCGCCGCAGGTCATCGGCGTCGAACTGCTGGTAGTTGTTGTCCGGATTCCGGCTTGGGTTTAACAGCCCTTCGCGGGTGTAGAACCGCACGGTATCCGGATTGACGGCAGCAGCGTTTGCTATGTCTTTGACTTTCATAGCTAAAACCCATCCAGAAGGTTGAGCAAGTGACTGGCTGTCTGCCCTTCCGAAACTGTGCGTAGCCATAGATGGCGGAGCTCAAGCGCCACAGGGATGTGCTTGAGCGGGTTTCGGAAGGGCAGACAGTCAGGCGCGGACAGTACCCAAGCGGGCACGTCATGCACGACAGTAAAGCGTATAGGAAACAATAAAACCTGTGAGCAACTCACAGGTCAATGGTTTTTTAGAAGGAGCTTACTGGCCTTTGGAACGCAGGAAGGTACCGCAGGTTTTACACTGGTCCGGCGCCATCAGCTTGGCTTGCCAACCGATCTTGTGGCCACAGGCAGGGCAGGTCAGCCGAAGTTGCAGCACGATGATGGGGGCAACGATCGCCGCAAGCAGCAGGCCGAGCGGGCCCCAGCTGGTGCCGCTGGACAGACCCAGCTGACTGCTGAACACCAGGATGATGATCAGGGCCAGAAAGGCGAGGATGAAATAATTGCGGTTCCAGCGCTCCCAGCGCCGGATATCACGATCCTGTTCTGGAGTCAGGTATTTCGACGTCATAACAACTTACCGGGGGAATGTGTCTCTAATGGTGGGGTTGGCGTGCCCTGATTACAATTCTGAAGTCACGGCAATACGCTTCAGCAGCGAGCCGTCGGCCATGGCGTGCTCAAGTTTTGCCGCAGGAATGGGCCGACTGATCAGATACCCTTGGGCAACATCGCAGTGATTGTTCTTCAGGAAAGTCAGCTGCGCCTCGGTTTCAACACCCTCGGCGACCACATCCATCCCCAGGTTATGGGCCAGATTGATCACTGCGCGAGTGATGACAGCGTCGTCATGACGATTGGTGACTTCATTGATGAACGACCGGTCAATCTTGAGCACGTCGACTGGGAAGTCCCGCAAATAACCGAGCGAAGAATAACCGACACCAAAATCATCAATCGCCAGATGCACGCCCAATTGTTGCAACCGGGACAGCTGATTGAGGTTGCGCTCTATGTTCTGGATGAACACCTCTTCCGTCAGTTCCACTTCCAGGCGGTCGGCAGGAACATTCTCGGACTCCAGGGCCTCGCGAATGTGGTTCACCAGCTCATCGTCGTCCAGTTCTCGCCCGGACAGGTTTACCGCAATCCGCAGGTGTTCGTAAGGCGTGCCTTGCCAGCGGGCGAGCTGGCGGCAGGCCGCCATCACCACCCAACGACCAATATCGGTAATGCGGCCGCTCTCCTCCGCCAAGGGAATAAAGTCGACCGGTGACAACAGGCCACGGCGTGGGTGCTGCCAGCGAATCAGCGCCTCAACACTGTTGATTTCACTCCGATCCAGATCCAGTTGTGGCTGGTAGAACAGAACAAATTCATCATTGCGAAGGGCCTGGCTCAAATCCTTGTCCAGTTCCAGGCGCATGACTTCCCGGTCCTGCATGCCCTCAGTGTAGAACTGATAGGTGTTGCGGCCCTGATCCTTGGCACGGTATAGGGCGATGTCCGCATTTCGCAACAGCGTATCGGCGTCGAGGCCACTGTGTGGATAGACTGCGATGCCCATGGTGGCGGTCACATTGAAGCCTTGCCCCTGGATTTCGTAGGGAGCCTCGAAGCATTGTTTGACCTGCCCCAGCAGGTGAATGACATCATCGACGCTATCTACCTGCTGCTGACACAGCATGAATTCATCTCCGCCGGAATAGGCCACCAGAATGCGCTCGTTGCTTAAACCGTTAAGCCGCTCCGAGACCTTGATAAGAAGCTCATCACCGAACTGGTGGCCCAGGGAATCATTGAGCATCTGAAATCTGTCCAGGTCCAGCAAGACCAAGGCAACCTGACGCATTTGCCGGTCGGCAATGCTCAGAGTGTGTGCCAGATCCTCCATAAAAAATCGTCGGTTAGCGAGCCCGGTGAGGGTGTCCGTTGATTCCAGGCGGGCCACATCCAGTTGGATCGTCTTTCGCTGATCGATTTCCCGCTCTAACTCTCTCCGGGTTTTCAGCAATGCCTGATTGCGCTTCAGGATCACTTGAACCAGTAAGGTGGTCAGGCTGGTCAGCAGCCCGAGCAAGGACAAGGAACCGAACGTCATGGCTGGCCAGTCACTACGCTGACTCTGGACCCAATCTTTTGTCGGGCGCAGAGTGAACGACCAGTTCAGCGTGGGCAGGTTCACCGGCTCGGTATGGGAAAAAACTTCACTGGTATCATCCGATGGCTTCAACTGGTAGGTTGGCGCGCCGTCGCTGAGAAGTTCGATACTGAATGATTCAAGAACACGGCTGCTGAGCATCTGCTGGGTCAGAACTCGCATTCGAAAGACACCGGCCACGAATCCATTGTTGGCTTTTCCGGTGTCAACAGGTGCGTAAATAACCAAGCCCTGGCCGCCCTGTTTCAGGTTGATGACGCCGGAGATATCGAAAGTGCCGGAGGCTCTGGATGATTCGAGGGCTCGTCTGCGTTCCTCGGAGAACGCAACGTTGAATCCGATGACATCCTGGTTGCCTGCAATGGGCTCAAGCCAACGAATGATGAAATCGCGATCAATCCACTCAATGGCTTGATAAACGCCAAAGTCTTCGAGGTAATGGCGCGCATCCTCACGCCATGCTGCCTGCGAAGTCTCGGGCGAGGCCGCCAAACGTTGAGCCATACGCTGTATGGCTTGGGCGTGGATGATGAACTCGCGCTCAAGGCCATTGGCCATGGCGTGGGCCTCGTTCATCAGGTTAGCGTTGATCTGCCGATCGTCCTGTTGTTCAAGACCGTGGCGCAGAACGGCCGCCAGCGTAAGAAATAGCAGAAGTATCAGCACCGGAAAGAAGGGACTCAACAGACCTCGCACGAGGATTCTGGTGGCTGATGCCGGTTTGCTCACACGATACTCCATCACTGAAACGTTCCGAACCCGGACATTGGCTCGGGGAACGATTATGGCAGAGCTGTGCAGTGTGTCACAGCCCGGAAAAGAAAGTGTGAACTGGTTCTCACTTATTGATGGTTAAATCAGGCCAATACCGGGGGCAGGCCCAGGCGGGGAATTTCCTGTTTGGGGCAGCGATCCATTACCGTGACCAGGCCGGCAACTTCGGCCCGGGCAACGCCGGCTTCGTTGATCACGCCAATCTGCAGCCAGAGCACGGGAATCCTGAGGGCAATGGCCTGATCAATGATGGCATCGGTGCGCTCCGGAGCCAGGAACACATCCACCATGTCGACCGGCTCCGGCAGAGACGGCAGATCGGCCACCACGGTTTCGCCCAGCAACTGGCGCCCGGCGATCCGGGGATTTACCGGAAGCACCCGGTAACCCTGTTGCTGCAGAAAGACCATGACCTCGTGGGACGGGCGGTTGGTCTTTTCGCTGGCGCCGACCAGGGCAATGGTCCGGACGTTTTCCAGAATGGCCCGGAGCTGGGCCGGTGAGCTGTGTGGCATGGCTGTTTGCTACCCGCGTTGTTAGCGATGGGCCTCGAGACAGACCGAGACGGATTCGGCGTAACGCAGCGCGTGGGGCTTATCAATTTCGACCTGTGCCCACTGCACCGCCGCGTGCTCCATGACAATGCTTAGCACCTCGTGAGTCAAGCGCTCAAGCAGGGCGAACCGATTGCCGTCCACATGGTGAATGACCTGCTTGGTGATCGTTCGGTAATTCAGGGCCGCTGAGATTTCGTTCTCGTTGATGGCGTCAGTCGCATCGTAGGTCAGACAGACATTGATCAGTACATCCTGCTGGTTGTTGATCTCCTCTTCCTTGATGCCGATGTAGGCTCGGAGCAGCAGGTCTTTAATACGGACCCGGGCCTGATGGTTGCCGGTTACGTCTGTCATAGCGCCTCCGTTATCCGGTTGGGATCAGCGGTTGTTACCAATGAGATTCAGGAACTCGGTACGAGTAGCCTGGGATTTCCGGAACTGGCCCAGCATCATCGAGGTCTTCATGCGCGAGTTCTGCTTCTCTACGCCACGCATCATCATGCACATGTGCTGAGCCTCAATGACCACGGCGACGCCCTTGGCATTGGTGACTTCCTCGATAGCTTCCGCGATCTGTCGCGTCAGGTTTTCCTGAATCTGCAGCCGCCTGGCATACATGTCGACAATACGAGCAAACTTGGACAGTCCAAGCACCCGCCCTTGGGGTAAATAAGCGATGTGGCACTTGCCGATGAATGGCAGCATATGGTGTTCACACATGCTGTACAGCTCAATGTCCTGGACCATTACCATCTCATCCATGGCGGATTCGAACACGGCGTTGTTGACCAGGTCGGACAGGCTCTGCTGATAACCCTGGGTGAGAAACTGCATGGCCTTGGCGGCGCGCATGGGGGTGTCTTGCAGACCTTCGCGGTCGGTGTCTTCACCGAGCCCATTGATGATGGCGCTATAGTGACCTGCGAGGTCGTCAAGGAGTTTGGTCATAGTTAAGTCCGATCTGCTGTGTCTTACGAGGGCCAAAGCTTAAGGTAATTTGTCTGTCATCTCTACGCTTTACGAGGCGAGTAAGGGAAAAGACCACTTTCAGTTCACTGCAATCAGAAACGGGACAGCGGCTATGGCAGCCAGCGCGTGATTGTTTTACAGTTTGGGGCTGGAAAATCGCCGGGGATAAAGGATGGAACAGGTGATCGCCAACGACCGTAAGGCCGTGCCCAGGCACGAAGAGGGCACCCTGGAAGGGTGGCAGCAGGGAGGCAAGTGGTTCAAGTACGAAGGCCATGCCATATTCAGCCGTATGGCCGGCCAGGGCGAACCCTTGGTACTGATACATGGCTTCCCCACCGCCAGTTGGGACTGGAGCCGGATCTGGCCCATGCTGACTCAGCAATACAATGTACTGACACTCGATATGCTCGGGTTTGGGTTCTCTGACAAGCCGATCAGCTACCCCTACAGCATTGAAGATCAGGCGGACCTTTTACAGGGCTGGATTGAGGGTTTGGGGCTCACATCGGTGCATCTGTTTGCCCACGACTATGGCTGCAGTGTGACGCAGGAACTGCTGGCCCGTGAGCAGGAGGGCGGGCTGCCGTTTTGTATTGCGAGTATCTGTTTCCTGAATGGAGCGCTTTTCCCGGAGGTCCACCAACCCCTGCTCATTCAGAAGCTCTTGCGCAGCCCGTTTGGCGGATTGATCAGCCGTGGCTTGACCCGCCGAACCTTTGAGCGCAATTTTCGCCGCTTGTTTGGTAGCCAAAATCCGCCTGATCAGGTCGATATGGAGGATTTCTGGCACCTGCTGACCTACAACAACGGCCGAGGCATTCTGCATCACCTGATTCAGTTCATGGAGGAGCGGCGCTGTCACCGCAATCGCTGGGTGGGGGCGCTGCAAAACGCCAGCCAGCCGATGCGCCTGATTTCCGGTGCCGCGGATCCGGTTTCGGGCGCCGCCATGGCGCGGCGTTACCGCGAACTGATCGCCAATCCCGATGTTGTCAGCCTGAGGAGCATCGGGCACTACCCCCATTTTGAATGCCCATGGGATGTCTTTGGGGCCTATCGGGAATTCCGCAAGCGGGTCGGCTGAGGACTAATCTCGGTCAGGTCGCCGCCGCGTCCGGAGGGGGTTCGGTAACGGATGGGACCGGCCGACGGGCGTTGACCACCTGGTTACGGCCATGAGCCTTGGCTTGGTACAGCGCCTGATCTGCACGGTTCAGCCACACCGACCAGGTTTCACCGTGGCTTACCTCTGCCACGCTAGCGCTGGCGGTGAGCTTGATATTGTTCAGGAATGGACGCGCGCTGATGCTGGCCAGGAGTTGGTGGGCAAGGGTGTCGGCGTCCCGCTGACGGGTCTCGGGCAGTACGATCATGAATTCCTCACCGCCGATTCGGAACAGCTGGTCGATTTCCCTAAGCCGTTTGCGGAGTCGCGTTGCCATTTCTCTCAGCACCTGGTCACCGGCTTGGTGCCCCCACTCGTCATTGATGGCCTTGAAAAAATCCAGATCCAGTAATATCAGGCTCGACACCCGTTCGTAACGCTCCCGCATCTGGATTTGCGTATTCAGGACGTCGGCCAACTGGGATCGGTTCAGGCAGCCGGTAAGGGGATCGGTGGTGGCAAGCCAGATCAGCTCCTGCTGCAGCTTGCCGACCAGCCACGCAAAGACCATCGCGAAGACGCAGGTCAGGCCAAGGGACACGACAATCCGCCAGAACTCGGTCTCCGGCAGGTACAGGAAGGAAATAACGGCCATCACGGAGATGAACACGATGTTGCTGGCGATGGCTTCGCGCAGGGGCAGCAGGAAGAACAGAGCGGTGGCGGCCGGATAGGCCCAGTACAGGCCGGAGTGGCCGTTGAGCACGGTGGAGTAGCCGGCGGCAACCACGGCCAGGAACGGAAAAAGGCGCCCGTTCAGAAAGTAACTATTGCGAAACTTTAGAAAGGCGATCACCAGAAGCGCGTTCAAACAGAACAGAATCAGAAGGGCGGACAGCAGATAATGCTTCTGCTGCCACTGCACCAGGATCAGCGGAGCGATTGCAACAAATGCCCAGAAGTGAAGGTGGTACATCAGTTGCCGTCGGAAGCCCAGAACGGCAAGGGTAGGGTTGCGGGCGATTTGGTCACCTGGGGAAAACAGATTCACAGCTTACTCCCGCTGCCTGGGAAACACCGACGGCTGCCAGTGTAGAACGATTCAAATAGTAGCATGCGCTTTCTGACAAAGAAGCACTAACTGTCGCCATTTGCGACATTTTGTCGGCCTGTGCTTGGCTGTGTTTGCGTTGCTTCGTTAAACTTCGCGCCTTGACGAGAGGGACTGCCACATGACCGCAATTCATACCCGGCCGCCAGCACTGACGATCCGCGCCGGCCGGCGCGCTATGCAGCGGCTGAAAGACAAGCCACTGGGCCCGGAAGATGTCCATGTTATTCCCGGTGCCGCTGGAGGCCCCAAAGCCCTCGGGCTTAGTGGCCTGGACAAGGCCATTTTCGGCGACTGGTTGCCGGCGGTGCCGCAGGAGCGTTCGCTGATCGGCTCGTCCATTGGCAGCTGGCGCTTTGCTGCGGTGGCTTCCTCCGACGATCCCAAGGCTCAGCTCACCAAGCTGGCGGAGCTGTATACCTGCCAGCGCTTCGCCAAGGGTGTCAGTGCGGCGGAAGTCAGTCGCAAGAGTGTGTTGTTCCTGGAAACGCTGCTGTCTGGCTGTGAGGACTACATCCTCAACCACCCCTGGTACCGGTTGAATGTGGTGGTGGTGCGCAGTCTGGGCATGCTCGAACACGATACCCGGGGCCGGCTCAGTCTGGGTCTGATGAATGCCATCAGTGCCAACATGGTCAGTCGCCGACACCTGGGCCGATTCATGGAACGGGGCATTCTGCACGACGCCCGGCTCAAGGCACCGGTCTCCAAGCTGATTGATTTCCCCAGCCACGAAGTCGCCCTGACCCGTGACAACCTATTGCCGGCGTTATTGGCGTCCGCCTCCATTCCCATGGTGATGTCCGGGGTCCGGAATATTCCGGGTGCGCCCGAGGGCGTGTACCGGGACGGCGGGCTGCTGGACTATCACCTGGACTTGCCCTACGAGCAGCCCGGGGTGATTCTGTACCCGCACTTCACCGACAAGGTGGTGCCAGGCTGGTTTGACAAGACCCTGCCCTGGCGTCGCGGCGATGCCACCCGGCTGCAGGACGTGGTATTGGTGGCGCCGTCGAAGGAATACCTGGAGACCCTCCCGGACCGCAAGCTGCCGGACCGGAAGGATTTCGAGACTTACGTGAACAATGATCAGGGCCGGGAACGGGCCTGGCGCAAGGCGATTGCCGAAAGCGACCGCCTGGGTGATGAGTTCATGGAACTGACCGAAACCGGCAAGCTGACCGAGGTGCTGCGCCCGCTCTGAGCCTCAGGCCGAGACCGGGCGCCGTTCCGGCAGTCCGGTTGCGATCAGCGCGGCCAGGGCGATCAGCCCGGAAGACAGCCACAGGCACGCTTCGAGACCGTAAACCTGGTAGACCCAGCCCGACAGCACCGTACCCAGCAGGCGGCCGGCGGCGTTGGACATGTAATAGAAGCCAACGTCCAGAGACACACCGTCGCCGCGGGCATAGCTGACGATCAGGTAGCTGTGCAGGGACGAATTGATGGCGAACAGCACACCGAACAGCAGCAGCCCGCCAACCACCGCCACCTGCGGTGATACCCCGGTGATCAGCCCCAGGGCAATGGCCGCCGGAACCACCGCCAGTAGCGCGGCCCAGAGCACCGCCGGCAGGCGCCCGGCCTGATCGCCCGTTATGCGTGGAGCCACAGTCTGCACGATACCGTAGCCAATGACCCAGCTGGCCATGAAGCCACCCACCTGCCAGAAATCCCAGCCGAACACCGTGTGCAGGTAAACCGGCAGGGCCACCACGAACCAGACGTCGCGGGCGCCGAACAGGAATAGCCGGGCACCGGAGAGCAGGTTGATCGGACGGCTCTTGGACAGGATGTCGGTGAACTTTGGCTTGGCCTTGCTCTTGCCAAGGTCCTGCTGCAACAGCACCAGGCTGGACAGCCAAATCAGCACCAGCACCGAGGCCATGGCAATGACCGCGCCCCGGAACCCGATCGTCATCAACAGCACGCCGCCCAGGAAGAAGCCCACGCCCTTGAGGGTGTTCTTGGAGCCGGTCAGCAGCGCCACCCAGCGATAGAGCTTGCCCTGTTCGGCATCCGAGACCAGCAGTTTGATACCACTCTTCGCCGACATCTTGTTCAGGTCCTTGGCAATGCCGGACAGTGCCTGGGCCGCCATGACCCAGGGTACTGTCAAGGCGGCGGCGGGCACGGCCAGCATCGCCAGCGCCACGATCTGCAGCAACAGGCCCACATTCATGGTGCGATTAAGGCCCATACGCGCGCCCAGGTAGCCACCGAGCAGATTGGTGACCACCCCAAAGAACTCGTAGAAAACAAAGAGCAGGGCAATTTCCAGCGGCGAATAGCCGAGCTGGTGGAAATGCAGCACCACCAGCATCCTCAGGGCGCCGTCGGTCAGGGTAAAGGTCCAGTAATTGCCGGTAATGACCAGGTATTGTCGGATGGCGGCGGTCATGTCAGGCAGCGCCCACCTTGCGCATCAGTTCCGCGGTCCGGTTGGCATAGCCCCATTCGTTGTCGTACCAGGCGTAGAGTTTGACCTGGGTGTCGTTGACCACCATGGTCGACAGCGCGTCAATGATCGAGGAGCGGGGGTCGGTCCGGTAGTCGATGGACACCAGCGGCCGTTCCTCGTAGCCCAGAATCCCGTTCAGTTCGCCTTCGGCGGCTTCTTTCAGAAACTGGTTCACGGTGTCCCGGTCTGTTGGCGTGTCGACTTCAAACACGCAGTCGGTCAGGGAGGCATTGGTGAGGGGGACACGGACCGCATGCCCGTCCAGCCGGCCCTTCAGCTCCGGAAAGATCTCAATGATGGCCGTGGCAGAGCCGGTGGTGGTTGGAATCAGCGAGCTGCCGCAGGCCCGGGCCCGGCGCAGGTCCTTGTGTGGGGCGTCGATGATGGTCTGGGTGTTGGTCAGGCTATGGATGGTGGTGATGGAGCCGTGCTTGATGCCCAGTTTTTCGTGAATCACTTTGACCACCGGCGCCAGGCAGTTGGTGGTGCAGGACGCCGCGGTGACGATCCGGTCCGTGGCCGGATCGAACAGATGATCATTCACCCCCACGACCAGGTTCTTGGCACCGGCCTCTTTCACCGGAGCTGTGACCACCACCCGTTTGACGCCCTGATTCAGGTAATCCTGCAGCACGTCGACCTTCTTCATCACACCACTGGCTTCGATGACCACGTCACAACCGGACCAGTCGGTCTCCGCGATCGTGCGGTTGTGAGTCACCCGGATACGGCGTTCGTCGACCACTATATGAGTACCGTCGACGCCGGCATCACGGTTCCAGCGCCCGTGAATACTGTCGAAGGTGAGCAGGTGGGCCAGTGTGCCGGCATCCGCACCCGGGTCGTTGATGGCAACAAACTCAACCTCTGGCCAGTCCCAGGCGGCACGCAACGCCAGTCTGCCAATTCGGCCAAAGCCATTAATGCCTACTTTGATGGTGCTCATGTTCAGTGCCTCCTAATAGCGCTGGGCCAGGGTTTTAGTTTTTGGCTGTGGAAACCAGTGTCGGGTCCGGTTAGCGAGGATCACAGCCGCCAGAAACCCGGCACGGTGGGGGGGCGGGTTCTCTGATTGTTGGCGCCAGCGCTCATGTATATTACTAACTTCGTATATGCTTAAAAGTGCATATACGATAACCGGCAATGAGTGGCCAGGCAAGTGTCTTTGGGGAATTGTCTATACTGCCTCTACCTGAGGGCAAGATTGTTACCGGAGGTGGTATGAGTGATGACAGAGCGCTGGTTGCCAGCAAGACACCCTATTCCGTGCTGGTCGAGGCGGGAAAGAACTACCTGTGGTGCGCCTGTGGCCGCAGCCAGAACCAGCCGTTTTGCGATGGCTCCCACAAGGGCACCGGATTCACCCCGGTAAAATTCACCGCGGAAAAAAAGGAGTGGGTCTGGTTCTGTGGTTGCAAGCAGACGGGTTCAGCGCCTTTGTGCGATGGCACCCACAAAACCCTGACTTAAAGGTTCAGGGCTAAGGGTGGGGCACGGCGCTGAGGCGAAAGCCGCTCAGGCCATGCACGGGGTCGGTCAGTGCCAGGATCCTGAGCGTGACCTCGACAATGCTTTCGCCGTCGCCGTGATGCAGCGGCACGTCAATGCGTTCAATGGAATGGTCGGCGCGGGCAGCGTTCAGCGCCCGCCGGAAATTCTCACGGCAGTTCGCCGCTATCAGTTTTTCAAAGGGTTGGCCGCCGAGATCGGACGGTGCCCGTTCCAGCAATTCAGCGAGTTGCGGGGAAATAAAGCCAATGTGGCCGGTTTCGTCGAGTTCACCAATGATCGCTCCGGACAGGGCCACCAGATCTCGGCTGCGTTGCTCACTGTCATCAAGGGCCTGGCGCAGAATGGTTTTCTCGACCTGCAGATTGGTGACTTGCTGGTCGAAGCCCGCTTCCCGAAGCTCCATTCCCCAGATCTGTTTCTCCTTGGCGTGTAACCGGCGGCACTGAACCAGCGCCAGCGCGGTTGCCACGAGGGTCAGGCAGCCGCCAGCCAGCCAGACGTTTCTGAGTGCAGTGTCGGAGGCCTGCTCCAGCAGTGCCCGCGCCGGCACCGTGGTCAGCATCCAGCTGAAATTCTCCGAGCTGACCTCGGTCCTCAGGGCCAGGGTAGGGTCGATGGGGCCCTGGGTCCGAATCTGGAACAGCGGGCGCTTGGTGTGCCTGGCCAGGGTATCAACCCGAACACCGAGGCTCGGTGGTAACGCATCATTGAATACGGCTTGTAGCCAGTCCTGGGCAGCAGGCTGCGCCGAGGCCTCGTCGCTTACCTGACTAGGTGCCCTCGCCAGCAACAGATGAACCAGGGCCTGATGTTCGGCTTGGTAACGGGCCTCCGCCAATTGGCGGGCCCGGTTTGATTCCTGATGGGCGGTGAACGCTGTCGACGCCACACCGACGATCAGAATAACCAGCGGCACCCAGAGGCCCGGCCAACGGCGGGCCCGACCGGTTGGGTAAGTCGATGTGATGTCCATGCGCTTCTTCCCGAGTTATGGCGGTCGAGTGCCACACTCCTTCAGTGATGTTCCTTCACTTTAGACCAGTCAGTGTTGGCTGGGAAATTCTCAGATCCGGGCTTTGCCAGCGGTGCCATAGACCAGCACAAAGGTCAGGAACGCCGTCACCACTGCGGAAGGACCGGCCGGCGTATCAAGGTACCAGGACAGGCTCAAGCCGCCTGTCACCGCGATAAAACCAAACACCATTGCCAGCCCAACCATGTGCTCCGGGTCGTTGGCAAGGCGTCGGGCGGTGGCGGCCGGAATGATCAGCAGGGCGGTAATCAGCAACACGCCAACGATTTTCATCGCCACCGCAATGACCACGGAAAACATCAGCACCAGGACCAGTCGCAGACGCTCGACCGGCAGGCCTTCCACCCGGGCCAGCTCGGGGTGAATAGTGCTCATCAGCAGGCCATGCCAGAGAGTGCCTAGCAATGTCAGAATGACGGCGGCACCACCATAGATCCAGAACAGGTCGGCCCGGCTCATGGCCAGCAGGTCGCCGAACAGTAGGCCGGTGAGATCCACTCGCACGTCGGGCATGAAGCTGAGTGTGACCAGGCCAATGGCCAGGGCACTGTGGGAAAGAATTCCCAGAAGGGTGTCGGTGGCCAGGGCACGGGTACGGGAAAACAGCACCAGTGCGATGGCAAGGACCATGCAAGTCAGTACCACGCCGACATGCAGCGGTACACTGATCAGGAAGCTCAGGGCAATCCCAAGCAAGGCCGAGTGTGCCAGGGTATCGCCGAAGTAGGCCATACGGCGCCAGACCACGAAGCAGCCCAGGGGGCCGGCAACCAGGGCGACGCCCAGGCCGCCGATTAGCGCCCGCCAGAAAAAATCGTTCAGCACGGCATCAATGATGGGCATGGCCGGAGCACTCCTGATGGTCGGTAACGGACGAACCCGCATCGCTTTCCACCACGTCGCCGTGGAGATCATGGCGGTGGTTGTGGTGATGATGGTAAACCGCGAGGGATTCGGCTACTCGAGGACCGAAGGTTTCGATGAAGGCTGGATCGTGGGAGATATCGGCCGGGTGGCCACTGCAACAGATGTGTTGGTTCAGGCAAATAACCTTGTCGGTGGCCGCCATGACCAGGTGCAGGTCGTGGGAGATCATGATGATGCCGCAGTTGAGCTCGTCACGAAGCTGGCGGATCAGTTCGTACAGCGCGGCCTGGCCATTAATGTCGACGCCCTGGGCCGGTTCATCCAGTACCAGTAGATCAGGCTGACGGACCAGGGCCCGGGCCAGCAACAGGCGCTGCTTCTCGCCACCGGACAGGTGATGCACGGAGGCATCCAGCAGGTGGCCAACGCCGGTTTTCTGCAACGCCGCCTGGCATTCCGCGAGTCCTCGTCCGGTCAGCATCATGAAGCGTTTGACGCTCAGCGGCAGGGTCGATTCCAGGGCAAGATGCTGGGGAACGTAGCCGATCACCAGCTTGCGCGACAGGGTGACCTCACCGCTGGAGGCTTTCTGCAGGCCCAGGATGGCCCGTATCAAGGTGGTTTTTCCGGCGCCGTTGGGACCAATGATGGTGATGATGTCGCCCCGGTGCACGGTCAAATTGACGCGATCGACCACCAGCCGGTCGTCAAATTCCACCGTGACCTGGTTCAGGGTTGCCAGTAATTCACTCATTGCCCGGCGCTCCCGTTTCGTTATGGTCGTCCTGCTCGCTCTGGCATCGGGGACAGAGGCCAGAGATCTCCAGGGTGACGTCATCCAGCGCGAAAGACTCAGCCTCAGCGGCGGCCTTGATGGCTCCGGAGACGGATGGCGCGGTGAGTTCCAGGACATTGCCACAGCACCTGCAGATCAGAAACATACCGGTGTGGTGTTCACCGGCGTGGGTACAGCCAATAAAGGCATTGAGTGAGGCAATGCGATGCACCAGGCCATTCTGCTGCAGAAAGTCCAGCGCCCGGTAAACCGTCGGAGGCGCTGCGTTGTGGCCGTCATCGGAGAGCTGGGCCAGGACATCGTAGGCTCCCAGTGGCTTGTGGGATTGCCAGATCAGCTCCAGGACCCGCTCCCGGGTGGGTGTCAGGCGGGCGTTACGAACCTGGCAGATGGTGCGGGCGTCAGTAAGCGCCTGGGTGACACAGGTATCGTGATTGTGCGGGCGATAGGGCAGTGCGCGGGCAGACATAGCGGGAATCCGGAAAATTTTGAAACATTATAACATTTCCGAAAATCCCCGCCATGGCACAGCAGGCTCAGGGGCGAGATTCGTTGGCCAGGCCTTCGAGGTATTCCAGGTTGGGGATCCAGGCGTTGTCGCCGTCGACCTCGACCTGCATCAGATCGGCCGGTCCGGCTTCGCCGTCCAGTTGTTTGATCTGGCTTTCAGTGAGGCGGGCCTGGCTGGGAATGCCCTGGGTGACCAGGGCAATGAACGGAAGCCGCTGGTGGTGTTCGCCGATGGTGTTCAGCACCACGATGCGTCCCCGATTGGCGCCGGGAACACTGAGGCTGCCGCCATTGGCGGCGTCGTAGGAAATCACCGGCAGTTGCAAACCGCGCCAGTCCAGAAAGCCTACCAGCCATTCCGGCGTGTCGGTCCCTGCTGAGGAACTGGCGTAATCCACCACCTCGGCAATGGAGACGTTCGGAAGTAACAGTTGCCGCTCGCCCATGGGGATCATAACGCAGGAGAGTGTCTGGCTGTTGTCATTCATTGCTTGTGTCCTCAGGCGGAGTCCCGTTTGTGCCGGCCTTTGAGCAGGCACGATTCTTCAATGGTTTTGACCAGCTCCCGGGCCAGTTCTTCCGGTGTGCCACTGAGGGTGGAGCACCCGGTGGCGGCAACCGAATCCGGCATTGAGCTGTTACCGCAGCTGGTGTGTTCCTGCACCCAGATTCGGCTGCCGTAGGCTCTCAGCATGGGCGCAGCGATGGCGCCATCGTTGCCCATGCCGGAGAACAGGATAGCATGGCAGCGTGCACCGTAATGGTCGGCGACGTTCAGCAGAACCTGATCGATGGAGGGCCCATAAGGGCCGGGCCAAGGACTGCTTAATTCGGTCAGCGCCCCGGCCGCGTCCACTCGCCACTCGTGGTCCACTGGCATCAGCACCACGTCGCCATTCTGAACGCGGTAGCCCTCCTCTGCCCGCTTCAGGGCGTAATGAGAGTGGCGGCCAAGAACCCGGGTCAGTACTTCGGTGAAGTTGTTGTCGATGTGCTGGGCATAAATAAAGCCAACGGGCAGGCCCGGTGGCAGGTGATCAAGAAACGACTTGATCGCCGAAGGACCGCCCAGCGAGGCACCAAGAATCCAGACTTCCTCGGCAACCGAGTCGGGGGCGGCGGGTGTTATCCAGTGCGGCAGGGTCGGCGGCGTGGCTGTTGCCGGTACCTGGACATCCAGCTGCTCGATGCTGGCTTCGGAATCCAGCTCTTCAAGATCGCCGAGCAGATCTTCCAGCTTGCTCAGCAACCGGCGTTCCCACCGGAAGTAATCGGTGCCGCCGGGCTTGGGGGCCGGATCCAGGCCAAACAGCACCGGTGCTTCGGTGTTTTCCAGCAGGTGATCGAACAGCGCCGGGTGATCGGCCTCGTCTTCCAGTGTGACCAGCCAGAGATCGGCCGCCGGAAATTCGGGATAACCTAGCAGGCGCTCCGGATCCCCGGAGAAGCAGACATCGAGACCTACCTTGGCCGTCGCTGCCTGCAGCCGATGTCGCTGCAGCACAATATCCGAGATAATCCCGACTCTGGGCCGGCCACACTGGCCGGCCATCACTGGTTACCGGTCAGCCGTTTGATGGTCTCTAGCAGCTCGATTTCTTGGAACGGCTTGCCCAGGTATTCGTTGACACCGATGGCCATAGCCCGCTCCCGGTGTTTTTCACCGGTCCGAGAGGTGATCATGCAGATCGGTGTCTCCCGCAGGTTGTCATCGTGGCGGACAAAGCTGGCTACCTCGAAACCATCCATGCGCGGCATCTCGATATCCAAGAGGATCACATCGGGCTTGTGGTCCTGCAATTGGGCCACCGCATCCAGACCGTCTTTGGCCAGTACCACTTCCATGCCGTTACGTTCGAGCAGGCGGGATGTGACCTTACGTACCGTGACCGAGTCGTCCACCACCATAACGGTAGTGACTTGCTCCTCGTAGCGCGCGGCTTCGCGCGCTTTCTCAAGGCTGGCCAGGCGTTGACGCTCGGACAGGATGTCAGAACGGATCATCGCCGGTAGGTCGAGAATCACCACCACGTTGCCGTCACCAAGAATGGTCGCACCGGATACGCCCCTCACCGAACTGAACTGAGGGCCGAGGGACTTAACGACAATCTCCCGGCTACCCATCAGGTTGTCTACCTGCAGGGCCATCGGCTGTTCTGCGCCGCGTACCAGAATCACCGGCAACGGCAGGGCCTGACCCTGGAGTTTCGGCTGGTGATCACTGTTCAGCAGGTTGCCCAGGTACTGCAGCCGGTATTCCTGACCGGCGTACTCGTACATCGGCGCGTCCGGCTTGTAGTATTCCTCCAGCTCGTAGGTGCTGACCCGCACGATACCCTCGATGGTGTTGAGAGGGATGGCGTAGAAGTCTTCACCAGTCGATACCATCAGGGCGCGGTTGACCGAGACTGTGAACGGCAGGCGCACGGTAAAGGTGGTGCCTCGGCCGAGCGCGGAATCGATGTCCAGGCTGCCACCCAGCTGTTTGATTTCGCTGGCAACAACGTCCATGCCGACGCCACGACCTGAGATCTGGGTTACCTGCTGGGCGGTGGAGAAGCCGGGTTGCAGGATGAACTGCAGGATTTCCCTTTCGGTCAGGTCTTCGTCCGGGCGCATCATGTTCTGGCGAATGGCCTTGTCACGGATGACGTCGGACGGAATACCCTTACCATCGTCCATCATGCGCAGCACCACGTCGCCGCCTTCGCGGGTCAGTGACAACACCACTTCGCCGGTTTCCGGCTTTCCGCTGACCTTACGATCCGCCGGCGCTTCGATGCCGTGGTCGAGGGCATTCCGGAGCATGTGCTCCAGCGGAGCAATCATCCGTTCAAGGATGTTGCGGTCCATCTCGCCTTCGGCGTTACGAACATCGAAGTCCACCTTCTTGCCAAGCTCACCGCTAATCTGGCGAACGATACGGCGCAGACGGGGCACCATAGAGGCAAAAGGAATCATTCGGGTCTTCATCAGACCTTCCTGCAATTCCGTATTGATGCGCGACTGCTGCACCAACAGGGTTTCGGTATCCCGGACCCGGTCAGAGAGGGTCTCACGGAGATCAGCAAGGTCCGATGAGGATTCGGTCAGGGCTCGTGACAGCTGCTGGATGGAGGAATAGCGGTCCATCTCCAGCGGGTCGAAATCGTCGCCGTAGTCCGGACCGTGTTCTTTCTCGGCACTGAACAGGATCTGTGCCTCGGTCTCGATTTCCATGCGGCGCAGCTGCTCGCGCAGACGCTCGATCGTGGCCGCCATTTCATCCAGCGTGTGGCCGAAGTCACTGGTCTGGGTTTCCAAGCGGCCACGGGTAATACTGGTTTCACCCGCCAGGTTGACCAGCTCGTCCAGAAGAGGCGCCGAAACCCGGATTGTTTCCTGGGCTGCGCGCTGACTATCGGCTGCCCTTTTGCGGGCTTTTGCCCGTGGCTTCGCCTGTGGTTTGGCGGGCTTGGGCAGGTTCGAATCCGATACCTTGGCTTCCTCTGCCTTCGCCACCGGTTGCGAGGTCGCAGGCAATGTCTGGGGCGATTCCGGGATTGGCTCGGGTTCCGGTGCCGTGTCACCGGATTCGAAGCTTTTCCGGATGCCAGCCACCATGGCGATGATGGCGTCGTGATCTTGGGTAATGCTCTGCCACTGGCTTTCGTCCGGCGGATTGCCACCCAGATCAATCAGCCGGGTCTCCAGGCCATGGGCCTTATCCCCCAACTGGGCCAGTTGTGACAAGCGGGCACCACCTTTCAACGTGTGCAGCGCGCGCTGAGCTTCCTGATTGAAGGTATGGTTGGACGGCTCTTTGTGCCAGTCGTCCAGCAGCTGTTCGAGCTGGTCCATGATTTCGCCGGCTTCTTCCAGGAAGATTTCGAGAACTTCCGGATCCACCTGCTGAGCGGCCGCAGCCGGCTCCGGCTGTGCTGATCCTGTTTCGGCTGCAGCCACATCGTGGGCGCTTTGCAGGGCTTCGATCAGTACGCTGTCGGCTTCGGGCTGCTTGCCATCCTCCAGGGTGGTGAGCATGGTTTTTAGCGAATCCAGAGCGCGACCGCTCAATGCCAGCAGGGCCTGCTGGTTATTGGAACCGGCAATCAGCGGATCCAGTGCGTCGGCCCAGGCCTCGGCCAGGTCAGCGATCGGATCGACGTCTGAAAGCCGGGCACCACCTTTCAGGGTATGCAGTTCCTGCTGCAGCTGAGTTACACCGGATAGCTCATCCGGCTCGTCGCGCCACTGGGCAAGACACTCGCCGATGGCGCTGTGGATCTCCAGGCCTTCGTCCAGGAAGATGCCAATCAGGTCGTCGTCATTGGCGTTGGCCAGAGGTTCAGTAATGCCGGTCAGTTCTTCCGCTTCGGCCTCTGGCTCGGGTTCCGTCGGGGTCTGCTCGGCTTCGATTTCGTGCTCATCGGTGTCGTACTCGGACACCTCGGACTCAGGCTCCGCGGGTGCTGGCTCTATGGCCAGCGGCTCGCCACGCAGGATGGCCTGAACCTTGGCCACCAGCTCATCCGCTGGCGGGCAGGGCTTCTGGGTGGCAACCTGCTCAACCATCTGCGCCAGCCGGTCGTGGCAGGCAAACAGCAGGTCATTCATGTCGTCGCTGGCATCCAGCTGGCCTTCGGCCACTTTTTCGAACAGGTCTTCGAGAACGTGGGTCAGGTCGCCAATAGCCTCGACGCCAGCCATGCGTGCACCGCCCTTCAGGGTATGCACATCGCGCTGCAGTTCTGCGGCTACGGTTCGGTTGGACGGGTCTTCGCTCCAGGTATGCAGCGCACTGCCGGTGGAGTTGATCAGGTCGTAGGCTTCTTCCAGGAAGATGCCCACCAATTCTGGGTCCAGGTGGGAGAGATCGGTAACGCCGTCTTCGGACGCGAGGTCCTCGTTTGGTGCCGGTTCCTCTTCAAGGTCCGGGACCGGCAGCGCCTCGTCTTCCGCTGGCGTGTCGGCCGCTACGTTGACGTCGGTAACCGGACGGGAGCCGTCCGCATTGTCCATGTAGGCCTGGATTTCACCAATCAGATCCGGTGCCGGACGTGGTGTTTCTGACGTTTCCAACGCCTCGACCATACCGGCGAGACGATCGTGTGCTCGGAACAACAGGTCAGACAAGTCGTCATTGACCGACAGCCGCTGGTCGGTCAGGCCTTCAAACAGGGTTTCCAGTTCGTGGGACAAATCGCCGATGGATGGGATGTCCGCCAGGCGTGCGCCGCCCTTCAGGGTATGCAAGTCCCGCTGCAGGAGTCGCAGCAGGTCGAGGTTGTGGGTGCTTTCGCTCCAGTTTTGTAGCGCGTCCGCCGTGCTGTCGATGAGGTCGCGGGCCTCTTCGAGGAAAATCTCCGCAAGCTCCTGATCCATTTCGTCGTCGGATTCATTGGCGCCTGTCGTTGCGGGCGTTTCGCTGGCTTCCTGAGGCTCATCAGTTTCACGGGCTGCCGGCTCGATCTCTTCCAGGTCCAGGCCAAGATCGATGGCTTCAAGGTCTTCGGTAAATTCCTGGTTGATGGCTTCGGCCTGTTCACTGGCCTGATCGGTGTCGGCCTGCTCAGGCGCCAGGGTTTCCAGGCGGGCCAGGATGCTGTCACTGGATTCGGTCGAAAGTCCCGCCGCGACCTGGTCCATGGTGTTGATCAGCTGTTCATGGGCATCGCGCACGGTCTCAATGAAGGCTTCATCGGGTATGTACTGCTCGGAGGCTGCAGCCTTGTCATAGGCTTCTTTGAGTGCGCCGGATAGTGAGGATACGTCGTGCAGGCCGGCGTCAGCGGCACCCTCAGTCAGTTGTTCCAGTTCCGTCCGTAGGGTGTTGAGCGATTCAGTTTGCTGGGGGTTGCTGGCCCACTGATCGAGAATCTGGTCGGCATCCAGGACGATGTCCAGACCCTCGTTGAGGAACAACTGCACGAGTTGCGACGGCGTCTCTTGTGCTGGCACTTCGCTACTGATATCACGGGGGCGGTGCAAGGTCTCCTGGGACAGCCGATCCAGTTTCGCGAGGAACGCGTCGGTGCCCGGCAGTGGCATCTGGGGATTGATACGGATTTGTGCCAGCCCTTCAGTCAGGAAACCGCAGGCATCGGCGATGCAGGACACCACTTCGCGATCAGCGCGTTTGTTCTGAGCCCTGGATTCCTTGACGAAGCGCTCTAGCGGCGTGATCACTGCCGCAATGGGTGCGATGCCTGCCGTATGGGCGCTGCCTTTCAGAGTGTGCAGGGCCCGGGAGAGGTCGTCGGTGTAGGAAACTGAAATCTTATCACCGGCAGCTGCGAGGTAATCCTTGAGCGTCTGAAGGTGGCTCTCGGTTTCGCTCTCGAAGATATCGAGCAGCACCGGATCGACCTCGGCGTCATTGAGACCGGCTTCAGCGGTGTCAGGAATGTCAACCGATTCAGCCTCACTCTCGGAGGTGGGCATGCTGCTGGCATCGGGGATTTCGCCGTTGGCCAAGGCATTGGCGCGGGCCTGGAGCACGCTGGTGTCGCTGCTTGGCGCCTGGCGTTTCTCGAAATCTTCGACCAGTGCCGGCAAGGCCGCAGTCACTTCTTCCAAAAGGCTAGCGACGTCATCGTTCATGAATATGCTGCCGTCGATCACGCGATTCAGCATGTTCTCTACCGACCAGGCCAGCTCACCCACCACCGCCGCACCGACCATGCGGCCGCTGCCTTTGAGGGTGTGGAACGCCCGGCGAACTTCCGACAGCGCAGTGCGGTCATCGCGCTGGCGCAACAGCATTGGCAGGTATTCTCGAACGGTGTCCAGAACTTCGCCGGCTTCTTCGATGAAAATCTCGAGAATTTCATCGTCGATCAGATCGTCGTCGGCAAAACCTGCTGCCACTGGCGTTTGGGCGGTAGGCTCGGATGCCTTGGTTTCGGTTTCAGCTGGTTGCTCCGGCTCAACCGGGGCCGTCACTTCGGTGCTTTCTTCGGTGCCTTGCTCGGAACGGCGGGTGGTGGCCATCGCCTCGGCACGCTGAATCAGTTCATCGACGTCGCCGGTGGCCTGGCCTTCTCGGAATTCACCAATCAGCGACGGAATTCGAGTGTTGACCTCATCGATGAGGGAAAACATTTCGTCCGTGGGTTTGATGGTTCGATCGATGACCCGATTCAGCAGATTTTCCACCGACCAGGCCAGTTCACCGAGGCTGGTTGCACCAACCAGGCGGCCACTGCCCTTGAGGGTATGAAAGGCACGCCGCACTTCTGTCAGGGCAGCGTGGTCGTCATGGTGCTGGCGCAGCTGCGGGTAGTATTCGTGAATGGTTTCGAGGACTTCTTCGGCTTCTTCGATAAAGATGCCCAGGATCTCGTCATCCAGTAGCTCGTGATCAGAAGCTTTCGCCGTCTCGGGCGTGGCCGAGGCAACGTCTTCCTCTGACTCGATGACCGGAATTGCCTCTTCAGCGCTGGTCTGGGACCAGGTTGGTTCGGCACCGACTGGGAAGCCGAGCGAAGCCAGACTGTCTTCGGCAACTTTCAGAATGGTTTCGTTCTCACCAATGCCTTCGGCCAGACGCTCCAGATAGTATTCGATGCTGGTGACGGCGTCGGCCAGAGTGTCGAGTTCTTTCCAGTCAGGTACCTGTTTGCCACTGAGCAGCACGTCGGTGAGGTAGCGTTGGGCTGAGGCTAGCATGTCGGCAACACGGTTGAGCGGAATCAGACCAAGACCGCCCCGAATGCTGTGCAGCAGACCAGGCACGTGCTCAATTTCGCGGGTATCCCACTGGGAGGCAATGAAATTGACGATGGCAGTCTTGACTTGCTCAAGGGTGTTCCGGGACTCGCGTAGTAGGGCGCTGTTGGCTTCGCCAAGCTCGCGGGAGCCCAGATTAACTGTCTGGTCTTCGTCGCCGGTCCTGTCGTCGTCAGACTGGCCGTCACTGTCGAGGCCAGCCAGGCTGGCTTCGATGTAGAGCAGGGCGCCGGCAATGTCCATCATGGTGCCGTCGTCGACCGGCTCACTCTGGTTGCTCAGTTTGTTGATCAGTTCGATCTGTTCGGTGACGACTTTGCGGGGAATACCCAGGCCCAGTACTGCCAGGGTGTTGGCCACCTGACGCAGGCCAGGGAGCAGATCCTCCAATTCAGTGTTTTGACGCTGTTCTGCGCGAACAAACAGGTCGAGCTGGTCCTTGAGCTTGGTCAGTTCTTCATTGAGCGCGCTGACCACTGAGTGAATTGCTTCTCGGCCCGGGCCGGAGACCCGACTGCGGGCAGCGTCCACGTCGTTATCGGAGGGCAGGGCCTGGTCCAACTGGTAATCAGATCGCAGACTCTGGACCTGGGGGGCTTCCAGATCCCGGGCACGGGCGACGTAATAAAGAAGGTGTTTCAGCAGCGCCTCAGGCGCCGGCTGTTGAAGGATGTCAGCGTGTTCATCGGTGAGCCGACGAATCTCACTGTCCAGTTCACGCAGCAGTGATTTTACCGCAGCATTGACCGGGTTCACGTGTGCCTGCAGGGTCTCAACAAAGGCACTGGCTGCTTTCCAGAGTTCGCCCCGGGGCGTTTTCTGGCACAGACGAATCAGGCGCTGGATGACTTTCTGCATGTAATCGAAATGGGCCACCAGATCCTCTTCGCGGATCACGGCTGCCAAGGCAAACTGGTACATCTGGCGCAGTTTGCGGATATGGCCCAAAACCTTCGGGTCCTGCAGGCGCTGGGACACCTTGCCGGTGACCCGCATGTGCGAACGGCTCAGGTCAGGTTTGAACAGGGATGTGTCGGACAGCAGGGCTTCGCCACGAGCAGCCCGCAGGTCGTTCAGCAGGGGCAGCAGCACCATCGGGAAATCGTCCCGGCTACTGGCCAGGTGATCCAGGTACTGGGGCAGCTGCAGGATCGCCTCCATCAAAACTTCGACGGCCTCGTCGACATTAGCGACGGTGTCATTCAGCACGGCCTGGGTCAGCTTCTCCATCTCTTCGGTCAGCAGTGCTGCTCCAAAGAGCTCAACCATCTGCAGGGTGCCATGCACCTGATGAAGATAATTCAGGCAGAAGCGCAGGCGCGCGGTGTCGTCTCGATTTTCGACATACGCTTCCAGTGCATGCTGACCCTGGGTCAGCGTGTCCTGTATCTCGCCCCGAACCCAGTCGAGGGCGATGCTGTCATGGTGATTGCCCATAACCACTCCGGTTATTCTTCGTCAGTCTGGCGCTTGATCCACGCCAGCACATGTTCCGAGGGTAGTCTCTGCAAGCCCGGTGGCTGCCAATCGGTCAGCTCTCCCTGGCCCAGCACCAGCAACCCCCCGGGCGCCAGCCGCTCTGCAAGTCGCCTGACAATTTCTCGCCGGCGCCAGCGGCGGAAATAGATCAGCAGATTCTGGCAGAAGATAATGTTCATTCCGTGCATGGGAGCCTGGTCGAGGTCCAGCACATTGAGTCTGGTAAAACACACCCGCTCACGGATGCTTTTCACAATCTCTACGGTGTTCCGCTCGGCCGGGCGGAAATACCGGGTTTTCAATTCTTCGTCCATCCCCATCAGTTTGCGGGGGTTGAACAGGCCATCCCGGGCTTTGTCGATCGCGGGCTTGCTGATGTCGGACCCGGTAATCCCGAACAGGGGCTGCAGCTCCAGCTGGCTCATGCATTCGTTCAGCACCATGGCCAGGGTGTAGGGCTCTTCACCGCTTGAGCACCCAACACTCCAGCCCTCCAGTGGCCGCTTGCGCAACTGCTCCCTTGGTCGGGTCAGCACGTAATCCGCCACCAGGCGAAAAGCATCCGGATCCCGGAAGAACCGGGTTTCCTGGACCGTCAGTCGGTCCACCAGAGTTGACCACTCCCTGATCGCATCGGGCCCGGATACGATTTTCTCGTAGTAGGCCTGATAGCTGTTGCAGCCGATTTCCCGCATCCGGATACCAAGATTGGTTTCCAGAAAGGAGCGCCGTTCTGCCGACAGGGTTATGCCGGTACGATGTTCCAGCAGAGTCTGCCACTGGCTGAACTGCGCCTCATCCATATGCGGGAGTCGGCGCAGGGACCAGATACCTTCGGCGGGTGACAGGTTGTTATGCATTTGCGCCATAAACCGTCAGCAGCCCCGGGCCGAAAATCAGCCCACCACCGGAACGTCGCTGTCTTCCTCTTCGTCCTGCTCAACCGCGTCTTCTTCCGGCAGGGTAAAGCCGGCAACGGAGGACCGCAGCTCAGAAGCCATCTCTGCCAGGTTACCGATAGACTTCGCGGTCGCGTTGGTACCGGACGAGGTCTGGGACGTGATTTCCTGGATAACGTTCATGGTGTTGGAAATGTGCGCAGCGGATGACGACTGCTGTCGAGCGGCGTTGGAGATGTTCTGGATCAGCTCCGCCAGAGACATGGATACGTTCTCGATTTCCTCGAGCGCGATACCCGCGTCCTGGGCCAGCCGGGCACCACGGACCACCTCGGCGGTGGTGTGTTCCATGGAGATAACCGCCTCGTTGGTGTCAGACTGGATCGTCTTAACCAGGGCTTCAATCTGCTTGGTTGCTGCAGAAGAACGTTCCGCCAGTCGCTGAACTTCGTCGGCAACGACCGCGAAGCCACGACCTGCGTCACCGGCCATGGAGGCCTGGATCGCTGCGTTCAGGGACAGGATGTTGGTTTGGTCGGCGATGTCGTTGATCAACGATACGATGTCACCGATTTCCTGGGAGGACTCACCCAGGCGCTTGATCCGTTTGGAGGTTTCCTGGATCTGCTCACGGATGTTGTCCATGCCGCGGATGGTGTTCTGTACCACCTCGGCACCTTTCTTCGCGATCGCAACCGACCGCTCAGCAACCGCGGAGGATTCGGCAGCGTTCGAAGATACCTGGTCGATAGAGACCGCCATCTCGTTGACCGCAGCGGAGGCGCCGGCAATTTCCTGAGCCTGGTGCTCGGAGGCGTCGGCCAGGTGCATGGCTGTGGCCTGGGTTTCCTGGGCGGCTGACGCTACCCGTACTGCAGTGCCCCGAATTGCCTGTACCAGTCCGCGCATCTGGTCGATCGCGTAGTTGATGGAGTCGGCGATGGCACCGGTGAAGTCTTCGGTTACCGTGGCCTCTGTGGTCAAGTCACCGTCCGCCAGATCGGCGAGTTCGTCCAGCAGTCGCAGGATCGCGTTCTGGTTCTGTTCGTTCTGTTCCTGGGTAGTCGACAGGCGCGCCTGGGCTTCCCGGTACAGGGCCAGACCGATGACGACGACGATAGCAACCATGGCTGCAAGGATAATGAAGGCCAGGGTCGGGCTGACAACACGGGAACCGGACTGGTTCCGGAAGCCTTCGGCCAGTACGGAGAGTTCGGAGAGCAGGATCTCGGAATTCTGGAAGATGTCGCTGGCGGCAGTACGTACCTTGAAGAGGTCGGGAGAGGCTTCAAGGATGGCGTCTACGTTCTGGGAGACGAACTCGAACAATTCATCGACGGCTTCGAGGCCGTAGATGGCGTCTTCATCGTCCACTTTCGAGATGCCCATGGCCGGGTTGCCGTTGAGCTGTCCTTCCAGTACTCGTCCGAACAGGCTGGCGTCGCGTCCGAAACGGTCAGCGGCGATAACCGCGTCCTCGTCGCCGGACAGGACGTTGTTGACCGAGCGTACGATCCGTTCCGCCAGCAGCGACTGACGCTGTGCCAGCGCGATCTGCTCGGCCGGTGCGTCGTTGTCGAGCAGAATCTGAACGATGTCGTCGTACTCAACCTGCAGCTGCGGAATGGTTTCGTTCAGTGTGCGCGCTACTTCGTGCAGGCCGAGAACTGCGTCCTGGGTAGACAGGATGCTGTCGGCATTTTCGCGCACGGTATTCCAGTTGTCCCTGACCCCGCTCTGGTTTGCCAGTTCACTGGGTGGGAGGCTGGTTTCCGGGTTGCCCTCAGAGACGTTGTTCCAGAGTGTCTGGAACTCATCCCGTGAACGCCGGAGCTGGTTAAAGGCTTCGGCGGTACCGCCCGCGGCTTCCGTCGCGTTCTTCGCAATGGCCTGGGAAAGCACCCTCAGCTCAGCGGTGTTGGCGATGTACTCCTGATCGTTCTGGCTGTCACTGTTAATGATAAACAGGACCACAACGAGCAGGACGGTGAGTGCAATCAGTGCGGCAATCAGACCGGCAACCAGCTTGTTGCCTCCCTGTCCCATACTGAGTCTTCCGGCTCTGTTTTTCATTTTCTGGCTCCCGGCCTCTTCTTAAAGATTGGCAAGTTTGTTGTTGCGGGTATCAGGCGGTCAGGGTGATGTTCCTGCCAGTATCAACACCCTACCACTGTGCGACGTCGAGAAAGCGTTCATCGTCGAGCAGATCGACGGCTGAAAAGACTTTCCAGACTTCTTCGTTACGCTCGTAGCCGCCTGTTACAAACGGCCGAACGTTTTCAGGCACACCTTTAGGTGCGGCCTTGAAACTGTCAGATGCGAAGTACTGCATACCCAACACACTGTCGACCACCAGTCCGCTGAAGATGTCCCCTTCCTCGACAACCAACACCCTTCGTTCGCGCAGGCTGCGCGAGGAGCGCGGGATATCAAAGAAACCGGCAAGATCTACCAGGGGAAGGAGGCGGCCACGGACGTTGGCGGCGCCCAGAAGAAATGGGCGAACTCCCGGGATATGGGTGAACCTCGGGACATGGAGGATTTCAGTGACTTCGCCCATGGGGGCCACGTAGCGCTCACCGGCAAGAATAAAACCGATACCGTTCCACAGCTCAACGGCTTCCTGTTGCTCCGGCAAGCCGGCCGCCATGGACCGACTGCGCTGGGCGATATCCGTCAGAACGGCAAAGGGGGCGGTCTGGGCGGACATGCTTACTCCACGGTTGGGGATCAGGCAATCAGGCTATTGATTGTTTTGATCAGATCGTCTTCGTTAACCGGCTTGACCAGATAACCTTTGGCGCCCTGACGGGTACCCCAAACACGGTCCGTTTCCTGATCCTTGGTGGTCACGATAACCACTGGGATGGACGCGGTTTCAGGAGCGCGGGTCAGCTGGCGGGTAGCCTGAAATCCATTCAGGCCGGGCATGACAACGTCCATCAGCACCAGATCGGGCGTTTCTGCGCGGGCTTTGGCAACACCGTCTGCGCCGTTGTCGGCGGTCAGAACGTCGTGCTGGTGCTTTTCCAGGATGGAAGAGATCTTCTTAACCTCGGTGGGGGAGTCGTCAACAATGAGAATGCGAGCCATGGGTTCCTCGATGGTTCTGGGTTTCAGCAGGTTTACTGGGCCGCCTGGGGGATATACTGGCGGATAGTATTGAGCAGCTCGTCCTTGCTGAACGGTTTGGTCAGGTATTGGTCAGAGCCGACGATGCGGCCCTTCGCCTTGTCGAACAGGCCGTCCTTGCTGGAGAGCATTATTACCGGCGTCTTTTTGAAGGAGGAATTGTTCTTGATGAGTGCGCAGGTCTGGTAGCCATCCAGTCGCGGCATCATGATATCGACAAAAATGATGTCCGGCTGGGAATCGGCAATCTTGGCCAGAGCGTCAAAGCCGTCAGTTGCGGTGATTACCTCACAGCCGACTTTTTTCAGAAGGGTTTCTGCGGTGCGACGGATGGTTTTACTGTCGTCGATCACCATGATCTTCAAATTCTCGAAGTTGTCATCCATTGTCCAACTGCCTTGCGCTCAGCGACTGTCATTATTTTACAACGGGTTTTAGCACAAACCTTACGGCTGTTCTATAAACCCCGCATATTTATAGAGTATCAATGGCTGGATAAAAAGTATTACTTTGTGACCAAATGTACTTCCGCCTGCAACGTCACGTAATCGGCTGAGGATATCTGCGGATGCATTCAAGGCTCGGGTACAATACCATTCGATGTCTCAGCATAGCACTTATTCCCCGGTCCACTCTGCTGACCGGTTCGTGTTTTCAACCCTTGGATTTCAAGAGGCACTATGACAGTCCGACTCGGGATCGTGATGGATCCAATAGAGGATATCCATTTCAAGAAAGACAGTTCACTGGCAATGTTGCTGGCGGCGCAAAAACGCGGCTGGGAAATCGAATACATGGAACTGCCGGACATGTACCTGGATGGTGGCAAGGCTATGGCCCACACCCGGGATCTGACTGTGCACAATGATCCGGAAAACTGGTACAGCTTTGGCCCCAGCCAGGATCGTGCCCTGGGGGATCTGGACGTCATCCTGATGCGCAAGGATCCACCCGTTGATCGTGAGTTCCTGATGGCGACCTACATCCTTGAATCGGCCGAGCAGCAGGGTGCCCTGGTGGTGAACCCGGCGGCCACCCTGAGGGATTGCAATGAGAAACTGTTTGCTACCCAGTTCGAGGATCTGACCCCACCGCTGCTGGTGAGCCGGTCCGCGACCCGGTTCAAGGAATTCTACGCCCGCCACGGCGATGTCATCATGAAGCCGGTTGATGGCATGGGTGGGCACTCGATTTTCCGGATCCGGGAAAACGACTTTAACCTGGGCGTCATCATTGAGACGCTGACCAGTTACGGTGAGCACCAGGCCATGGCCCAGAAGTACATTCCGGAGATCACCGACGGCGACAAGCGCATCCTTTTGATTGAGGGCGAACCCGTACCTTACGCCCTTGCACGCATTCCGTCGCAGGGCGAGAATCGTGGCAATCTGGCTGCAGGTGGCCGAGGGGAGGGGCGTGAATTGACGGCAAGGGACCGCGAGATCTGCGACCGTGTTGCCCCGGTTATCAAGGAAAAAGGCCTGATGTTTGTCGGCCTTGATGTCATCGGCGATTACCTCACCGAAATCAATGTAACCAGTCCCACTTGTATCCGCGAACTCGACACGGCGTTCGGTATCGACATTGCCGGCCTGTTGATGGAAGCGGTTGCCAAGCGTCTGGAGGCGCGTAAACGGGCTTAATGCCCGGCCCGGGACTAACGATGTAACCAGGATCTGGAATGGCAGTTCAGGTAAGCGACTTCGACCGGTTTTCCTTTACCCTTTTTATGGCGCTCGCGGTGCATGCCATGATTGTGCTGGGGATCACCTTTGCCCCGGAGCCGCCCCGGTCCTCGGCGCAGACCATGGAAATTACCCTGTCGCAGTTCGAGGACGAACAGGCGCCGGAGGAAGCGGATTTTCTGGCCCAGACCAATCAGCAGGGCAGTGGCAGTGAGGAGCAGGCCGAGGAAATGACCACGCCGAACCCGGCACAGGTGAGTCAGCCGGAAGTGGCCCAGGTGCAGCCCGAGCCGCCCTCGAAAACCGAGCCGCAGCCGGTGCGTGAAAAACAGGTGGTGCAAACCGAGGCCCAGTCCAGTCGTAAGGTTGAGCAGCCGAAGGAACGCACCAAGCCGGTTGAGGAGCCGGTTCCGGTTCGCGAGAAGAAGAGCCTGATGGAGCGGAGCCTGGAAATTGCCAGCCTGGAAGCACGCCTCGATGCCCAGCAACAGGCCTACGCACGCAAGCCGCGAGTGATGCGGGTGACGGCCGCCTCGACCCTGAAATCGACTAACGCCTGGTACGTCCAGAACTGGATCAGCAAGGTCACCCGGGTTGGCAACATCAATTACCCCACCGAAGCACGACGCGCCGGAATCTACGGCACACTTCGAATGCTGGTATCCCTCAAGAAAGATGGCACAATCAAAGAAGTGGCGGTGCTTCAGTCTTCCGGCAGTACGGTGCTGGATGACGCCGCCATCCGAATCGTCCGAATGGCAGCGCCGTTTGCGCCATTCCCAGACTCGATGGGAGAGAAGGTGGACGAATTGGAAATCATACGAACCTGGTCTTTCCAGCGGCGGGGGCTGACTTCCGGATGACAGCATCAAAGCATTCTCCTAACAGCCTGAGGCACCACTTCCTGGTGGCGTCACCCTATCTTGCGGACCCGCGTTTCCATGGCGCGGTGATCTACTTGTGCGAGCATTCCGACGACGGCGCTCTTGGCCTGATGATCAACCAGCCCCTGGATATCCACCTTGGTGAAATCCTGGAACAACTGGATATGCACGGCGGCGAACTGGATCTCCCGGTGTTCAGCGGCGGTCCGGTAGAGCCCGAGCGGGGCTTTGTCCTGCACCCGCCGGGAACCAGCTGGCAAAATACCGCCGAGGTGACGGATGACGTGCTGTTGACCACGTCCCGGGACATTCTGGCCGGCATCGGTCAGAACCAGGGGCCGGAGGAATTCCTGGTTGCTCTGGGCTATGCCGGCTGGAGCGAGGGCCAGCTTGAACAGGAACTGGGCAGCAACTCCTGGCTCACCTGTCCCGCCTCCACCGACATCATCTTCCGAACCCCTTGGGAAGAGCGTTACAAGGCAGTGTTGAACCTGATCGGCATTGATCTGAACCAGCTCAGCGAGTCCATTGGCCATGCCTGAACCGGGTAACCGCAGCGTCCTGGCATTTGATTATGGTACTCGCCGTATTGGGGTGGCCTCGGGCCAGGAAATGCTGGGTACCGGACAGCCGGTGGCGATGATTCCGGCCCGGGATGGCATTCCCGATTGGTCCAGGGTGGAGGCAATTCTTCAGGAATGGCAGCCAGACCTGGTCGTGGTGGGGTTGCCGCTGAACATGGACGACACCGAGAATGAGATGTGTGCCCGGGCCCGGAAATTCGGCAAGCGAATTCACGGCCGCTACCATGTGACGGTCGAGATGGTCGATGAGCGTCTCACCAGTTTCGAAGCCAAGGGTGAGGTGATGGCTGCCGGGGGTAGCCGTGATTTTGGCCGCCACGGTGTCGATGACCGTGCCGCAGTACTGATTCTGGAAACCTGGTTTGGCCTTCAGCGTGACCGGGTCGACCACTGACCGATCAAGGCCTCTACAACAGCGAGGAAGTAATGACCGCACTGCTTGATATCGACCAGTTGCTGAATGAGCTGGAATCCGGCCTGCGCCAAGTGTTGGCAGACCGGGGCGTGGACCAGCCGGCATTGATAGGAATCCGGACCGGCGGTGTCTGGCTCGCCGACGTGCTCAGCAAGCGCCTGGGCCTGGATGAGCCCTTCGGTGAACTGGATATCTCCTTCTACCGCGACGATTTCAGCCGCATTGGCCTGAACCCGAGGGTAAAGCCCTCGAGCCTGCCGTTCGACACCGAAGGCCGTGACGTTATTCTGATCGACGACGTGATTATGAGTGGCCGGACCATCCGTGCCGCCATGAACGAGATCTTCGATTATGGCCGTCCTGCCAGTATTATACTGGCTACCCTGATTGATCTGGGTGCCCGGGAACTGCCAGTTCAGCCTGACGTTGTTGGCCGGACCCTGGCCCTGGAGGAACATCAGCGGGTGAAGTTGCGGGGCCCGGAGCCCTTACACATTGAGCTTCAGGAAGCCGGACACTGATTCGGCTTTTTTTGGCCACACGCTAACGACAAGAAACCAGAACCGCACACAGGCGAACCATGACCGCAAACGATCCCTTCCCGCACCACTTGCAGCTGACCCGGGATGGTCAGTTGCGCCATTTCCTGACCCTCGACGGCCTAAGCCGTGACCTGTTGACCGACATTCTGGATACCGCTGATTCCTTTATTGAAGTCGGGGAGCGCACCATCAAGAAGGTCCCGCTGTTGCGGGGACGCACGGTGGTGAACCTGTTCTTTGAATCCAGCACCCGAACCCGGAGTACCTTCGAGTTGGCGGCGAAGCGATTGTCCGCCGACGTGCTCAACCTTGATATCAGTACCTCCGCCACCTCCAAGGGTGAATCCCTGTCCGATACCCTGCTGAATCTCGAGGCGATGGCCAGCGACATGTTCGTGGTGCGTCACTCCCAGAGTGGCGCACCCCACTTTATCGCCGAGAGCGTTACCCCCGGGGTGGCCATCATCAATGCCGGCGATGGTCGCCATGCCCATCCGACCCAGGCAATGCTGGATATGCTTACCATTCGCCAGCACAAGGGTGGATTTGAGGGCCTGAAAGTCGCCATTGTTGGAGATGTCCTGCACTCGCGGGTGGCGCGTTCCCAGATCCGCGCCCTCAATGTCCTGGGTGTTGCCGAGGTGCGGGTGATTGCGCCGGGCACGCTGTTGCCCAAGGATGTCGAAAGGCTGGGCTGTACTGTGCACTACGACATGGCCGAAGGCATGAAGGATCTTGATGTGGTGATCATGCTCCGGCTCCAGAACGAGCGGATGGAGGGCGCCCTGTTGCCCAGTGAGCGGGAGTTCTATCGATTGTACGGACTGAGCCGGGACAAATTGGCGTTGGCGCATCCGGATTGCATTGTGATGCACCCGGGCCCCATTAACCGTGGGGTGGAGATTGAATCGGCGGTGGCCGATGGGCCCCAGTCGGTGATTCTGAATCAGGTGACCAACGGCATCGCGATCCGCATGGCGGTGATGTCCATGGCCATGGGCGGGCAGCTTGCTGAACGCCAGCGCACGCAGGCTCAGGGAGGACAGGTATGAGTGGTTCAGTTCAAGATAGCGGCGCGAGCCTGAAGATCGTTGGTGGGCGCCTGCTGGACAGTCAGGGCACCGACGCCGAGAACACTGCTCTGCTCATCAAAGGCGGCCACATTGTCGCCATGGGCGACGCCGCGGCACGGGCCGTAGCCGACAAAACCGTGAATGCGGAGGGTTGTATCATCAGCCCGGGCTTTGTCGATCTGCACTGCAACCTCAGAGAACCGGGCAACGGCCAAAAAGGCAATATCGAGTCGGAAACCCGGGCGGCCGCCCACGGCGGCTTCACCACGGTGTGCGCCTCGCCGGAGACATCGCCGGTTAATGACTCGGGTGCGGTGACCAATCTGATCCGGGATCTGGCCAGTAACCGGGCCTCTGTTCACGTTCTGCCGGTGGGTGCCATCACCCGGGGTCTGGAAGGTGAATTGCTCAGTGATATGGCGGGCCTGGCCGCTGCCGGCTGTGTCGCAGTCGGCAACGGCGGTCGGGGTGTACGCAACGCCCGGGTTCTGCGCCGGTGTATGGCCTACGCCCAGACTTTTGGCCTGACTGTCATGTTCCGGCCAGAAAACCAGGCCCTGGCTGCGGATGGTTATGCCCACGATGGGCTGGTGACCTCCCGGCTGGGGCTGCTGGGCATCCCCGAAGTGGCCGAAACCACGGCGGTAATGGAAATGATCCTGCTGGCCGAAGAAACCGGGGCACGGCTGCACCTGAGCCAGCTATCCTGTGCCCGCAGTGTTGAGATGCTTGCCGAGGCGCGCAGGCGTGGCATTGCGGTGACTGCTGACGTGGCTATTCACCAGTTGCTGTTCACCGAGGACGCGCTGGCCGGATTCGACAGCCGCTTTCATGTTCGCCCGCCCCTGCGCAGCGAGCGCGACCGGAAGGCGTTGCTTGCCGGTGTCCGTGATGGCGTCATCGATGCCATCGCCAGCCAGCACCAACCCCACGACACTGCGGCCAAGCAAGCGCCCCTGGCGGCTACCGAACCTGGCCTGTCCACCATTGAAAGCGTCCTCTCCCTGGGCCTGGAGCTCGTGGAGTTGAATGAGCTGGGTTTGCCGGAGCTGATTCGGGCCCTGACCTCCGGGCCGGCCTCGGTCCTGGGGCGCAGCGCCCGATTGGCCGAAGGTGAAGTTGCGGACCTGTGCGTGTTCGATCCTCAGCACTACTGGACGCCCGCCGACGATACCCTGGTCTCGGTGGGGCGGCACGCGCCGGTCACCGGTCGCGAAGTTCCGGGTGTGGTGCGCCTGACCCTGGCCCGAGGCAAAGTGGCCTGGCAGCACCCGGCGAGCTGAGCGCAGATCCTGGTCAAAATGCGGCAGAGGTAGTGATATCTCTGTCGACACCATCACAGAATCTCCTGTTGTTGCTGAAAAGCCCTTGATGACAGCCACCGGTGCCAACGTATTCTTACGAAGGCCGGCCTACTGTCAGCCAAGGAAAGCGGGCCAGTTGGTACACTTGGACGTACTGACGCCCGACAATAAAAACATCAGGAGTCCTCCCGTGACATCAGCAACCTTCCCGCATCGGGTGGCCATGGCTGCCGCCCTGTGTGTCAGTCTTTTTTTTCCTACCCTGAGCCATGGCCAGGGTGAACCGCTGGAGCGCAGTTTTTGCGTATTCGATCCGGTGGGTGCCAATGGCCCTCTGTTCGCCATCACCAAAACCTTCCAGCCGGTAGCCCTGAAGCAGGGTATCAAGCTGAATCTTCGGGCCTATACCGATGAAAAGGTCGCCGCCGAGGACTTCAAGGCGGGCCAGTGCGATGCCGTGCTGCTCACCGGTACCCGGGCCCGGGAGTTCAACAAGTTCACCGGCAGCCTGGAAGCCATGGGTGCCGTTCCCGGGGAGCAGGAGATGCGTCTTCTGTACAACACCCTCAGCCAGGCCAAGGCGCGACCATTCCTGATTGACGGCCCCTATGAAGTCGCCGGTGTGTTCCCGGGTGGGGCGATTTATCTTCACACTCGTGACCGCGGTATTGATTCTGTGGAAAAACTCCAGGGCAAGCGCATTGCTACTCTGGATTATGATCAGGCCTCCGTGCGCATGGTCCGGCATGTCGGGGCCTCGGTGGTGGGCTCTAACTCGGCCAATTTTGCCGGCAAATTCAATAATGGCAGCGTCGACCTCGCCTACGCCCCGGCGGTTGCCTACACACCGCTTGAGCTCTACAAGGGCGTTGAGCCCAACGGTGCCGTGGTGAAATACGCGATTGGCTACATGAATTTCCAGGTGATTATTCACCGTGACCGTTTCCCGGATGAGGCGGCTCAGATGGTGCGTAATGAATCGATCAAACGCATTGATCAGGCCTACGACGTCATCGCCCAGGCTGAAGCGGAAATCCCCAAGACGGTGTGGATGAACCTGCCCCAGGAAGACACCGCCGAGTACGACAAAATGCTGCGCAAGGTGCGGCTGTCGCTGCTGGATGATGGGGTTTTTGATGAGCGGGCCATCAAGTTGATGAAGGCGATTCGGTGCCGGGTGGACGCAACCCGCGCAGAGTGTGCTTCCTGACAGTGATTTGCGATGTTGTTCGCGATATAACGGGGCCTGCCAGCGCAGGCCCCTTCTTAGTCAGCTGATTTTATCCTTAAGTCCCTTGCCGGCCTTGAAGCCAACAGTCTTGCTGGCCGGAATGCGAATGCTGGCTCCGGTTTGCGGGTTCCTGCCATCCCGCGCTTCCCGGGAGCGAATATTGAAGGTACCAAAACCGATCAGGGTGACGTCCTCACCCCTCGCAGCGGCCGCAGAGACCTGATCGGTAAACGCGGTAATCACCTCGCTGGCCTTGTCGCGGGTCAGGCCGGTTTGATCAGCAATAGCGGCAGCTAGTTCGGGTTTGCGCATCGGATACTCCTTTTTTATTTCTGTTTTGGTCTGGGGGCTGGCCACAGGCTTGATGGCCTGCGGTTGGTCTCATCTATAGTGGGTTGGCGTTCATTGTGCAAATGCCGGCACCAGGATTTACCGCGGCGTTTGGTGTCATTTGCGGCGTCGGTCTCATAAAAACAGGATCTTGTGAGCCATAATGTGGCCTCGGTTACAGTCTGTAACACGGCGGGTTGGGGTCGGATCGGCGACAGCACGCCCATGCAAAACGCTGAGAATAATAACGCCATAGGTAAACCCGCGATGACAGATTCCCTGACTCACTCACTGGAACGATCACTGGTCTGGCCCCGGCTAAAGGGATGGTGTGCGGCGTTGATGGCCAGTGCGCTGCTCAGTGGCTGTGGCGCGGTCAACAACATGCTCTACAAGACCACTGGCGACGTTATGCAAGGCTTCTCCCGGGATCACACGGTGCCTTACCTGCTGGAAAGCAGTGATCTGGCCATGGGGTGTGCCATGAGTGAGGCCACTGCGCCCCTGCTGATGTCCTTTGGTCGGGTCACCTCTGAGCCGGATCAACTGGCCGTCATGCTGTATCTTTCTGCCGGTGGCTGCGCTGAGGAGAAGGCCCGGGAGTTCGAGCTGGATGGTCTGGCGGCCATGCACGCCATGAATGCCAACGAAGCCGAAGATGCCCTGATCCGCCAGAAACGCGCTTATGTCCTGGCTTCCGAGCGCTATTTCAAGGGCTGGAAACACCATAATGCCTATTACGGTGCGCCCGGGACCGGCGAATGCCCGGACTTTGCCGATGACAAGGATGAGTTCATTTACTTGGCGGGTCTACTGTCCGGCCTGCAGGCGCTGAATGCCCAGATTCAGTCGACATCGTCTATCGGCGTACCCGCCAATGTCGGCTCAATCGTCGCTCGGGCAACGGCATGTCTTGAGAACGACAAGTGGTGGGGAGCCCCCATGGCGCTTCGGGCAACCGTCTGGGCCATGATTCCGGGCGCGCAGCCTGAAGGTGAAGACGCCTTCGAGCGCCTGGGCATTGCTGACGGGCAGGGCGAGGCAGCGGGGGTTCGCCTGCCGCACGTATTCCACGCCATTGCCGCCATCAACAAGGGTGACCAGGATCTCGTTAAGTACGTTATTCGGGAGCACGCCCGGTCGCTGGAGCAAACTCCAGCCAACGCCGACTGGCGATTTGTGGATGCCATGGCTACCAACATGATCGTCGCCATTTCCGATCGGCTCTGGGTGGAAAATACCGGTCATCGCACTCCTCTGGGCCAGCTGGGCACCTTTTGGGATGACCAGCCGGAAGAGGTAGAAACCATGAACCTGGACGACCTGTTGTAATTTCACCATGTCCCAGAATTTAGCGCTTTCCAAGGTTGGAGTCCGTCGCACCGGGTTGGAGTGGTTCTCTTCTCTGCCCGCCTGTCTGTTGCTGTTGGCGGTGGTGGTATTCTCGACCAGCAGTGATATCCACAACCAGATGTTGCGAGGGGGCGAACAGCTCTGGAGCGGTTACTACAAGCTGCGGATGGATCCAGTTCAACCTACCTGTAACGCCAACCGGGATGTTGATGCAGCGGTCGCGGCGGAATTGGCGGAAACGCCCGCCAGTGATGATCCCATGGCGGCGCTTCTTGGCGCCGTGGAAAAGAACCCGGCCGAAGTCCGGCTTGCCATCGAACGGTCACTGGCCGATTGTCGGGAAGCCTATCAGAGCTACGAGAGCCTGCAGGGGCAGCTGACGCCGGGTCTGAAAGCTTACCGGGCGGTTGAGCTGTTCATTGCCGACCTGATTGCCTTCGGGCTGTCGTCCCAGCGCTATATCCTGGTCCTCTTGGTCATGCTGTGTGCGGTCACTGCTACGCTGACCCGCCACCACATCGCCATGCGTGCCATGGAGACCCGGCTGGACTACACCGTGTCTCATACCCTGCAAACCATCGCCAACGCCATGTTGCTGGGGTCCAGTGTCATTTTTCGCCAGTCTACCTTGGGGGCCGAAACCTCAATCTCATCGGAAGAGTTGCTGCTGCATAACTTCTGGATTGCGGGCTTTGGCTGCCTGACCCTGGCCTGCCTGTACCGCTTATTCCAGGTACCTGAAGAGCTGGAAGAGGGTGGCAATCTGAACAAGGCGTTCCTCGCCGTACCGCTCTACACCGGGATGTGTTTGATCTCTGGCAGCTATTTCGCCCTGATTGGTCATGCCTCGGGTATTGGCATCTACCTGGGCAAGATGATGGAACTGTCCGACATGTTCCTGAATGTGGGCTTGTATGTTTGGGTCGGGATGATGCTGAAGCAGACCCGTTTGGCCACGCTGGTGTTCGATGTTTTTCGGCCCTGGCGTATGCCGCCGGAATTGCTGGCGGTGGTGGCGGTATTAGTCGCAGCTATTCCGACCGCTTACACCGGTGCTTCGGGTATCTTTGTGATCGCCGCCGGTGCGGTCATCTACAGTGAGTTACGGGCTGCGGGCGCCCGGCGCCAGCTGGCGCTGGCTGCCACGGCCATGTCCGGCTCACTGGGTGTCGTGTTGCGGCCCTGCCTTCTGGTGGTTGTGATTGCGTATCTGAACCGGGAAGTCACCACTGACGAGTTGTTTGGATGGGGCATTTGGGTGTTTGTCCTGACCGCCACCCTGTTTCTGCTGGTGGCACTGACGGTGAATCGCCAGAGCAAGTTCGAGCTGGCACCCTCCTCGGTAGCGTTCCCGGCCATGCTGCAGGCAATGAAACCGCTGGTTCCCTACGTGCTGGTCATTATTGCAGTGGTGCTGCTGTACCGAATCGCGCTGGATGTGAGCATGGATGAATTCTCCGCGCCGCGCCTGCTGCCGGTCATCATGCTGGCGATCCTGGCGTATGAACACTTCGCTCTGAAGCCTCGCCGGATCCGATCCCCGGACGAAGTTGGCCATCCTGGCCTGGAGCGCTGCTTAAGAAGGGCCACCAACGACACCACTGCGGAAATCGGTGCGCTACTGCTGCTGTTGGGGCTGTCCGTGAGCATCGGTGGCGTCATCGAGCGCTCCCATATCATGCAAAGTTTTCCACAGGCATTCGACAGTGCCTGGTCGGCCATGCTTCTGATGGTCGTCATCCTGGTGATACTGGGCATGATCATGGACGCCTTCGGCGCGGTCATCCTGGTCACGGCGACCGTGGCGACCATTGCCTACGCCAGTGGCATCCATCCGATCCATTTCTGGATGGTTACCCTGGTGGCCTTTGAACTGGGATACCTAAGCCCGCCGGTGGCGCTGAACCATTTGCTGACACGGCAAGTGGTGGGTGAAGCGGAAGTGCTGGCGGCCCAGCAGGAGTCCGGCACCTTCTACCAGCGTCATGAGCGCATCATTATGCCACTCATCGCCATGGGGATTTCTCTGGTGCTCGTCGCGTTCGTGCCGCTGTTGTTTTATGCGGTTTAGGGGGCAGCCACAAAAAAAGCGCCGTGCTTTCGCAAGGCGCTTTTTTATTTGGGCTGGTGGGCTTAGAGCTTCGGCCCGGCCTCAACAATCGCGTCAGAGACATCGAACTTTTTGAAGTTCTCGACGAACTGGGCGATCAGCTCGGCAGCTTTGCCGTCGTAGTACTCTGGGCTCGTCCAGGTGTTACGTGGATTCAACAGCGAGGAGTCCACCTCTGGGACGTACTTGGGTACGTGCAGGTTCAGGGTCGGAAGGTGCTCCGTTTCCACGTCGTCCAGATCGCCGTTCTGAATGGCGGCAATAATGGCGCGGGTGGTCGGAATACTAAAACGCTGGCCCTCACCGTAAGGACCGCCGGTCCAGCCGGTGTTCACCAGGAATACCTTGCTACCGAACTCGTCCATCCGCTTCATCAGCAGCTCGGCGTAAACGCCGGCCGGGCGCGGGAAGAACGGCGCACCAAAGCAGGTGGAGAACGTGGACTTCAGCTTGGACGAAGAGCCCATCTCGGTAGAACCAACCAGTGCGGTGTAACCGCTCAGGAAGTGGTAGGCCGCCGCTTCCTTGGTCAGGATCGACACCGGCGGTAATACACCGGTCATGTCGCAGGTCAGGAAGACAATGTGCGAAGGCTCGCCGGCGCGATTTTCGAGGACACGCTTTTCCACATGCTCGAGCGGGTAGGCGCAACGGGAGTTCTCGGTGAGCGAGACGTCGGTGTAGTCCGGTTCGCGGGTTTCCGGGTCGATGGTGACGTTTTCGACGATGGCACCAAAGCGGATTGCATCCCAGATGATGGGCTCGTTCTTCTGGGACAGGTCGATGCACTTGGCATAGCAACCGCCCTCGATATTAAAGACCGTTCCAGGGCCCCAGCCGTGCTCGTCATCGCCGATCAGGAAGCGGTTCGGATCGGCCGAGAGGGTCGTCTTGCCGGTGCCTGACAGGCCGAAGAACAGGCAGGTCTGGCCGTCTTCTCCGACGTTGGCTGAGCAGTGCATTGGCAGAACGTCTTTTTCCGGCAGCAGGAAGTTCTGCACCGAGAACATGGCCTTCTTCATCTCGCCGGCGTAGTGCATGCCAGCCAGCAGGACCTTGCGCTTGGCAAAGTTGATCATCACGCAGCCGTTGCTGTTGGTGCCATCGCGCTCGGGATCGCACTCAAAATTGGCGGCGTTCAGGATCTGCCATTCCTGCTTGTCGGCCGGGTTGTAGCTGTCCGGGCGAATAAACAGGTTGCGACCGAACAGGTTCTGCCACGCGGTTTCAGTGGTCATCTTGACCGGAAGATAGTGCTCGGGATCGGAGCCGACGTGAACGTGAGAGACAAACTGGTCTTTCTCGGCGATGTAGGCTTCAACTCGATCCCAGAGGGCGTCGAACTTTTCGGCGTCAAACGGGCGGTTGATCGGACCCCAGTGGATATCATCAGCGGTGCTCGGCTCTTCGATGATAAAACGGTCCATGGGAGACCGGCCTGTGCGCTCACCGGTTTTCACAACCAGTGAACCGTTAGCAGCTAGCTGGCCTTCGTTGCGTGCCAGTGCCTGCTCGACCAGTTGTGCTGTACTCAGATCATTATAAGTGTTGCTCACTTCGACCTCGCCCTTGGGATGTCTTCGTGACTGCTCAGGCCGCCCCCCAAATTTGACGGAAATCTGAACAATCGGGTCAATTCAGGCGCGCTATTATGCCAGAGGCGCCGGCAAAAAACGACTGCCCAGGAAGCCGCGCCATACGCGGCTTCCGGGCAATTACATAGTGGTGTTAGTGTAACGTATGGCCGGTGAAAAGATGATCAATGTCGTTCCTATCGAAGCGATAGTGTGCGTGACAGAATTGGCAGTCCATATCGATCTGGCCCTGCTCATCCAGGATGCTGTAGCACTCGTCTTTGCCAATCGCTTCCAAGGCGCCCAGGGTCCGTTCCCGCGAACAGCTGCACCGGAAGGCAACGGTCTCGGGTTCGAACAGGCGCACGGTTTCCTCGTGGAACAGCCGGTGCAGAACGGTTTCACTGTCGAGTTCCAACAGCTCTGAGGCCTCCACGGTGCGGGCCAGGTGGTTCACCCGGTCCCATAAATCGTCGTCCTGCTCTGTGGTGCCCGGCATGCGCTGAAGCAAAAGCCCGGCTGCGCAGTGCTCGTCGGCGAACAGGATCAGGCTGGTGGCAATCTGCTCAGAGCGCTCGAAGTATTCTTCAAGGCAGCCTGCCAGGCTGTTCTCTTCCCGAGGTACAACACCTTGATAGCGATTGCCTTTGTTCGGAGTGATGGTAATAGCCATTCGGCCTTCGCCTAGCATATCGTGCAGGTTTTCCTCGCTCACGGCGTGCTCATCGAAGCGAGCCAGGCCGCGGATGTAGCGGTCATGACTGCATTCTGCCATCAGGGTACGGAGCGGCCCTTCGCCCTGGGCCTGCAGTGACAGGGTGCCTTCAAACTTGAGGGTGCTGCTCATCAGAACGCTGGCCACCAGTGCCTCACCCAGTAGGCTGCGAACGGAATCAGGGTAGGGGGCCTGGCTGCCGATTTCCTGGAAACTTTCCCCCAGTTGGACCCAGGCGCCCCGGACTTGGCTGTCCTCAAAGATAAAGCGCTGGAATTGGTCACGGGATGCCATGGTGTATCTCCTGAAAAAACTGAGTTGGGCTCTGAGGCGAGCCCAGTTTTGGTCGTTCGGCGCACTGCACTGAAAAAGAGTCAGATGTTGTTCTGCTCGCGGAAGCGCTGAATATCGCGGCGGTCTTTCTTGGACGGCCGTCGCGCCGGTGGTAATTGGGCGGCCTGCATGGTTTTACGCTGCCACGCGAGGTCTTCCCGTTTTTTAATGCTGTCGTCGGTCTCGTGGTAAAGCTTCTGGGCTTCCGGGGCGCCTCGGCGACGGTCGCTGATGTCGTCAACGATGATGACTTTTTCCTGCCAGCCCAATCGCAGGGTCAATTTTGCGCCGGCTTCCACCATCCTGCCGGGCTTGCAGCGCTGGCCGTTGTAGTGGACCTTGCCGCCTTCAATGGCCTCCTTGGCCAAGGAGCGGGTTTTGTAGAAACGCGCCGCCCAGAGCCATTTGTCGAGTCTTACGCGGTTGTCGTCAGTGGTGGGTGCCGCCATGTCTCCTCGCCTGATGAACGCCTGAAATGATTATAACCTGCTCACCGACCGGATGGCAGAGACTGGCGTTGGCGCAACGCTGGCAGCACTTCATCGAAATGATGAATGCCGGGGATCTCCGGATGCTGCTTATGCGCCGCTTGCTGACTGTCGGGCGCCAGGACCGCCAGACACTGGCCGATGCCGGCATCCCGGGCACTCTCAAGAACCGGGAAGCTGTCGTCCACCATCAGTGTTGAGCTGGCCTGGTAGGGCGCCAGTTGATGCAGGTCCTGCCAGAACTGCCGGTCTTCCTTGGCGCGTCCGAGCTGGTGACTGGATACGATGGCATCGACCCGCTGATCCAGTCCGGTTCGTTCCAGTTTCAGTTTCAGGGGATCTGGATGGCAGTTGGTGACGATCACCGTGCGCAGGCCAGACTCGCGCAGGGCGTCGAGAAAATCGATGACGTGGGGGCGGTAACCAATCTTGTCGCCCACTTCTGATTTCAGCTCGGTGATGTCCAGGGCTAGCCGGTTGCTCCAGTAATCGGTGCAGTACCAGTTCAGGGTGCCGCGTTCGGCCATGATCATCGGAATGATATGGTCTTTGGCGTCCTGATGGGCCAGGTTGTGCCGCTCTGCGTAGCGCAGGGGCAGGTGTTCCAGCCAGAAATGGGAGTCAAAATGCAGATCGAGAAGGGTTCCATCCATATCGAGGAACACCGTCTCCAGCGAGGACCAATTCACCATAAACAAAAACAGCCTGAAGATTTTTCTTCAGGCTGCCGCAGAAGCTCGGCCTTGGCAAGCCGGGATAGTACGGATTTGTCACGGGATCAGTTGGCGCTTTGTTGGACCGGTTCAGGCTTGCGACCAACCCGGGTGCAGCCCAGGCAACGAACAAACGTCGCTTTAGCCGGACCCACGACCAGGACTTCGCCGGCTTCTCCGGCATTCCCGCCCAACAAGGAGAACGGCAGTGACACCAGGTAGACAGCGCTGCCAATGACAGTTGTGGCCAGTAGGACCGGGCGGGCGAAAATGGCATCACCGGTCATCGCAAGCGCAGATGGGCTTTCGTCCACCGCCTTGGCATGCCCGACAGAAGAAAACGCCAACAGGCAGGCGGCCAGCGTGGCCATCAGTGTGCGGGAAATCTTTCGAGTCATCGTACTGTCTCCTGAACTTGTCGCCCCTGTGGTTTCTGTCTCGCCCCAGGGTATCGATCACACCCTTTTGAACGCTGAGTGGACGCTGAATACGCCCCTCAGTGTAGACGAAGGGCATTATATCTCTGTTAACTATGAATCATATTTGCGTATTTTCAAAAGATTTTTCGTTGCAAATTGTGCATTTGTATTGGTGGCTATCGCTGGCATCGGGGGCAATAGACGGTGGAGCGATTGTTCATACGGACCTCCTTTAAAACGGTCTCACACTCGGGGCACGGGGCGCCTGCGCGGCCGTAGACCAACAGTGACTGGGCGAAATAACCCGGTTTGCCATCGCTATTTACAAAGTCCCGCAGGGTGGTTCCGCCCATCAGTATGGCTGCGCTAAGGGTTTCCCGGATCGCCTCGGCGAGCAGGTGGTAGCGGTCCAGGCTGATCCGTCCTGCCTGCCGTCTGGGGTGAATGCCGGCCTTGAACAGGGCCTCGTTGGCGTAGATGTTGCCCACGCCCACCACCACGTGGTTATCCATGATGAAGGATTTGACCGGCGTCTTCCGGGATCGGGACAGCCGATACAGCATGGGACCGTTGAACTCCGCCGACAGGGGTTCGGGCCCCAGGTTGGCAATCAGCGGATGGCTGTCGGCGGCGTCTGACCACAGCCAGCAACCAAACCGTCGCGGGTCATTAAAGCGCAGGGCGACACCGCTCTGTAGCCTCAGCTCGACATGATCATGGGTCATAGGCGGGGCCTGGTCGGAAATGATGCGCAGGCTGCCGGACATACCCAGGTGAACAATCACCGTGCCGCCGTCCAGATTCAAAAACAGATACTTGGCGCGCCGGTCCACGGTGCGGATGGTCTGGCCTTTGAGGCGTTCAGCCAGGTCATCCGGCACCGGCCAGCGCAGGTTGGCATTGCGGACTGTGACCTGAGTGATGCGCTGGCCTTCACAGTGGGGGGCAATGCCGCGCCGGGTGGTTTCAACTTCGGGTAATTCGGGCACGCGGTGACACTCCGGGCGGTTAGGGGTTGTCGGCTGGCTGGTAGGCCAAGGCTAATTTGGAAACACACTAAGTGTAATCAGTAACAAAATTGCAGCCAAATACGGTTGTGACAGCGAACACCTGTACGCTAAAGTGGCATCATTGGCTTGCTGTCCCCCTACGAAGGTCTGATACTCTCCTGTTCTCTCTCCTTCCGGAACGGCGCAAGTCGCTGAATTGATTTGAGGATTTTTTATGTGGTTTAACGGTCTTCTTGACCTGTCGGTGATGCAGTTGATTCTGGTTGCGCTGGGTATGACCCACATCACCATTGTGAGTGTGACGCTCTACCTGCATCGCCATTCGGCCCACAATTCGCTGGACCTGCACCCCGTTCTGAAGCACTTCTTCCGCTTCTGGTTGTGGATGACCACTGCCCAGAACACCAAGGAGTGGACTGCCATCCATCGGAAACATCACGCCAAGTGCGAAACCGAGGATGATCCTCACAGCCCGGTGGTACTGGGCATCAAGAAGGTGCTGTTCGAGGGTGCTGAGCTTTACGCCACTGCAGCCACGCCGGAAACCCTGGAGCGTTATGGCCAGCGCACCCCGGAAGACTGGATTGAACGAAATGTATACAGCCGCTACAAGATGCTGGGTGTTTCGTTGCTGGCAGTGATTAACCTGGCACTGTTCGGCGTGCACGGCATCTGGATCTGGGCCCTGCAGATGATGTGGATTCCAGTCTGGGCCGCAGGCGTCGTGAACGGCCTTGGCCACTGGTTTGGCTACCGCAACTTCGAGTGCACCGACAATGCCCACAACATCTCTCCCTGGGGGATTTTGATTGGCGGTGAAGAACTGCACAACAACCACCACACCTATCCGAATTCGTCCAAGCTTTCGCGGCGGTGGTACGAAGTGGACATTGGCTGGGGTTATATTCGTCTGTTCCAGCTGTTTGGCATGGCCAAGCCGAAGGGATACCGGCCGATTGCCCATCATGTGCCGGGCAAGCAGGAAGTGGATGTTGAAACCGTACAGGCCATCGCCAACAACCGGTTCGACATCATGCGCCAGTACCGCAAGCGCGTCATGGAGCCAGCATTGCGCCAGCAACGGGCGCTCATGGATGACGAAATCCGGCCCCGCTATCGCAAGCTCAAGCAGCTGTTGTCACGTGAAATCACGCTGATTCAGCCGAAAGAAAAGGAAACCCTGGAATCTGTTCTGGAGCGGAACGCCATGCTGCGTCAGATCTACGACAAGAGCCACGAACTGCAGGCGCTGTGGCGCCAGCGTGGCCTCAAACCCCAGGAAAAGCTGAACGCGCTGATGGAATGGTGTAAAGAGGCGGAAGCCAGTGGCATTCGCTATCTGGAAGAGTTCGCCGAGCACCTGCGAGCCTATTCGCTCAAGCCCGCAGCCTGAACTGAGAACCCCGCTTCGGCGGGGTTTTTTGTGTTCGAATGCCAGCCCAGTGACGCCGTCAGGCGGTGTGTTCCTGCTCAGGGCTCACCCGAAACAGACAATAGGTGACCTGGCCTGCGGTCTTCTGGCGATGCAGTTGCCAGTGGTTGGGTACGGTTGGGGGCGCCCTTTCGCTTTCATGCTCCAGATAGACCCATCCCCCCGGTTTTACCCAGCCCTGGTCGTCGAGCACGGGCAGGATGGCTTCAAGCCAGCCCTGTCGAAAAGGCGGGTCCATGAAGATGATGTCGAACGGTTCCCGGGTGCGGTGCGCCAGATAGCTGTCGACGCTGGCGCACTCCACCGTGCCCCGGTCTGATTTCAGCAGCCGGAGGTTATCCCGAAGCGCCCGTGCCAGGCTCGGCGTGTGGTCTACCAGCGTGACGGCGCCGGCGCCGCGGGACAAGGCTTCCAGGCCCAGGGCGCCGGAGCCGGCAAACAAGTCCAGGCAGTCGTTGCCAGCGGTGTGAAACGAGAGCCAGTTGAACAGGGTTTCACGGGTCCGGGCCGGCGTAGGGCGCACCCCGCCGGCGTCGGGAAAGCGCAGTTTGCGGCTGCGCCAGTCGCCGCCGATGATGCGGAGTTCACCCATGCCGACTCCGGCGCCTTGGGAGCCGCGGCCAGGCGAATTCACTGAACCCCGGCCGGCGGGTTTCTTGCGTGCCATGTAGTTAACTCCAGCAACCTGTCTGTGTCAGTGCGTAGCCCGTATGGTAGCGGAAACCGGGGCGGGCGGGATAATTCCGGCAACCCTCACTTCGGCAGGACAGTCTGCTAGAATGTCGGCCTTGTTTCTCCCGCCCATTCGGATTGATGGTATGACTTTATGACGGCAGAGTGGATTTCAATTGGCCTATTGGCCCTTCTGGTACTCATTTTCGTGTTGGATATTGCCGGCAATCGCAGTCGGGCCCCGCGTCCAAAGCCGGTGCCTCAGCGGAAGCCGGAGGTGGCCAAAGGCCCAGCGCCAGCCGAGCCTGCGGAAAAAACCAGTACAGAAGAGGCGAGTGTAGAAGGCCCTGCCGCAGAATCGGCTCCGGCCGAAACCAAGCCTGAAGCAGTCGAGGCCCCAGAGCCTGTCGCTACCCCTGAGCTGGCAGCAGAACCCGAGCCAGCTCCAGAGCCGGAACCCCAGCTCAGTGTTTTTGAGCGCATCAAGCAGGGACTGGGTAAAACCCGGGCCAGCCTGACCGGTGGAATGGCCGATCTGTTCTCGGTGGGCAAGAAGATCGACGAAGACCTGCTTGAGGAAATTGAGACCACCCTGCTGATGGCGGATGTGGGTGTTACCGCCACCTCGGAAATCATTGAATCGCTGACCGACAAGCTTGAGCGTAACCAGCTCAAGGACGGCGAAGCCCTGCGTAAAGCCCTGCGGGACGAACTTCATGGACTGTTGAAAGACGTGTCCAAACCTCTGTCGGTGGATACCGGCAAGCAGCCGTATGTCATCCTGATGGTTGGTGTGAATGGCGTTGGCAAGACCACCACCATTGGCAAGCTGACCAAGAAGTTCCAGAACGATGGCAAGTCGGTCATGCTGGCCGCCGGTGACACCTTCCGTGCTGCGGCCGTTGAACAGCTGCAAGTGTGGGGCGAGCGTAACAATGTTCCGGTGGTGGCACAGCACAATGGTGCTGACAGTGCGTCGGTGATTTTTGATGCGATCCAGTCGGCCCAATCCCGTGAGGTGGATGTTGTGATTGCTGACACCGCTGGCCGTCTCCAGAACAAAGACAACCTGATGAACGAGCTTGAGAAAGTCGTTCGGGTCATGAAGAAGCTGGACGACACTGCTCCCCATGAAGTGATGCTGGTGTTGGATGCCGGAACCGGCCAGAACGCCCTGAGCCAGGCCCAGGTGTTCCAGCAGGCGGTCGGTGTCAGTGGTATTACCCTGACCAAACTCGACGGCACTGCGAAGGGCGGCATCGTGTTCGCCATCGCTCGCCAGTTGCAGCTGCCCATTCGTTTTATAGGCGTGGGTGAGCAGGTGGACGACTTGCGCAGTTTCGACGCCGAAACGTTTGTGGATGCCCTGTTTGACTAAACCTCGGCACGACCGGAGCTGCAGCCTGCCATGATTGAATTCCGCCAGGTGACCAAGCGCTACGACAGTGACCACACCGCCCTGCGCCAAGTGAATTTTGGCCTGGATCGGGGTGAGCTGGCTTTTCTTACCGGCCACTCCGGTGCCGGGAAAAGCACGCTGTTGAAGCTGATCATGGTGATGGAGCGACCGAGTGCGGGCGAGTTGATCGTCGGCGGGCAGGTTCTGAACCGGTTGCCTCGCCGTCAGATTCCCTATATTCGACGTCATATCGGCGTGGTCTTTCAGAACCACCAGTTGCTGTTTGACCGCACCGTTTACGACAACGTCGCCATGCCGCTGGAAGTGATGGGATCGTCACCGCGGGATACTGGCCGGCGGGTGCGGGCGGCGCTTGATAAGGTCGGGCTGCTGAGCAAGGAAAAGATGAATCCGATGCAGCTCTCTGGCGGTGAGCAGCAGCGCGTGGGCATTGCCCGGGCGGTGGTGAACAAGCCGCCGGTGCTGCTGGCCGATGAGCCTACCGGTAATCTGGATCCGGCCTTGTCGGCCGATATCATGAACCTGTTTGGCCAGTTCAGTCAGGTGGGGGTGACCGTGTTGATCGCCACCCACGACATTGCCCTGATTAACGAGATGGGGCGTCGCACCCTGACCCTCGACCACGGCCGCCTGATTGCCGGTGGCCAGCCATTCGCAGGGGGTGCAAGTGGCCACTGATCCACGCCGAAAACCGGAAGCGGCCCGTGGCGCGGCGGCTTCCCGCTCGCCCTGGCGCCAGCAGGCGGAAAGCTACCTCAATCACCACCGGAAAGTGGCTCGGGACAGTGCAGCGCGGCTTTGGCGCAACCCCGTGGCAAGCTCCATGACCTGGGCAGTGATGGGTGTGGCATTGGCGCTGCCGGTGGCCTTATTGTTGCTGCTGACCAGCCTGGAAGGGGTGAGTGCCGGTTGGGAAAGCAGTGCCCGTGTGACCGCCTACCTGGAGCTGGAATTGCCGGAAGATCGCGCCCGCGAGCTGCGGGAGGAAATCGCATCTGACGGCCGGGTTACCGAGGTGGAGCTGGTCAGTCGCGACCAGGCGTTGGCCGAGTTCCGGACATCTTCCGGTCTCAAGGAGGCGTTGGACTATTTGGACGACAATCCGCTCCCGCACACGTTGCTGATTACGCCGGAACAAGGCGCCCGCTCCCAGGCGGGCGTTGAAGGTCTGGTGAGCTTTATCCAGGCCATGAACGGCGTGGAGCGAGTGCAGGTTGATCTGGGCTGGTTGCAGCGCCTGAATGCCATGACGGATCTTCTGGCGCGCGCGGTCTGGGCGCTGTCTCTGTTACTGGCGGCTGCGGTCGTGCTGGTCATCGGGAACACTGTGCGGCTGTCGATCGAAAGTCGTCGGGATGAAATCCTGGTCGCTAAGCTGGTAGGCGGCACCGACGCTTTTGTGCGGCGGCCGTTCCTTTATACCGGCGCCTGGTTTGGTCTTGGCGGTGGAGTTGTTGCGTTCATCCTGTTGCAGCTGTCCCTTTGGTGGCTCAGCGGGCCGATTGAGCGTCTGGCGGGACTGTATCGCAGCGAGTTTATGTTGAATGGCCTTAATGTGGATGGCGCGCTGGCGTTGATAATCGTCGCGATGCTGTTAGGCTGGCTAGGCGCCTGGGTGGCCGTAAAGCGGCATCTTGACGATATTGAGCCGGGAGAAATTGCCGGCGGATGATCCGGATTGCGGAAAAACCGTATTGAAAGAGCAAGGTGTTCTGGCGTAGTTTTTTGGAGCTAGGACACCACGGAGAATTTCCCAGGGAGTTGATTATTAACGGGTTACTGGGAATTTTGGAATTTATCGGAGTCTTGGCGGTCCAAGCATCAGTTGCTATATTTATTGACCGTCAAGTTCGGAGGTTAAGGCATGGGTACGAGTTTACAGCTCATTGACAGACTGGTTCCGGGTGGAAATCTTGAGTCGTACATCCAGGCAGCGGGGCGCATTCCGGTGCTCACCGCGGAAGAAGAGCGGGATTTGGCTGAGAAACTCCATTATGACGGGGATGTTGAGGCTGCTCGTCAGTTGGTGCTGTCACATTTGCGCTTCGTCATTCATATTGCCCGGAGTTACTCCGGTTATGGGCTGGCCCAGGCCGACCTGATTCAGGAAGGCAACGTCGGCCTGATGAAAGCGGTTAAACGTTTCAATCCCGAATACGGTGTTCGTCTGGTGTCGTTTGCCGTGCACTGGATCAAGGCTGAGATTCACGAGTTTATCCTGCGCAACTGGCGCATCGTGAAAGTGGCCACCACCAAGGCTCAGCGTAAGCTGTTCTTCAACCTGCGCAGCCAGAAGAAAAAACTGGCGTGGTTGAACCATGAAGAGCTAAAAGCAGTTGCTGCCGATCTTGGCGTAGAGCCCCGGGTTGTGCGCGAGATGGAAGGCCGGCTGTCATCCCATGACACCGCCTTTGATGGCCCGATGGACGATGACGAGGACAACGCGTATCAGGCCCCGGCTTACTACCTTGAGGATCGTCGCAGTGACCCGGCGACCCAACTGGAAAACGCGAACTGGACCGAAGATTCCAACGGCCGCCTGATGGAGGCGATGAAGAATCTGGATGAGCGCAGCCAGGACATCCTTCGGGAGCGCTGGCTCTCGGATAGCAAATCCACGCTGCACGAGTTGGCCGACAAGTACGGCGTGTCGGCTGAGCGTATTCGCCAGCTGGAGAAAAACGCCATGAAGAAGATTCGAAATCAGATGGCCGAAGTCGCCTGACCCCGGCCCGTCTGAACTCGAATCCCTGCAAACGCCACCACCGTTCCGGTTGGTGGCGTTTTTGTTTGTATAATCGGTGTCCGCAAAAAACACTTGAGACGCCTGCAGGGGACTATGGATTATGACCGCCGCACGACCGCACATCGCTTTTCTGGGTATTGGTCTGATGGGCTCGCCGATGACCCGAAACCTGCTGGACAGCGGTTTTCCCATGACCTTGTGGAATCGCACGGCCAGCAAATGCGCACCGTTTGACGGCGAGGCTACCATCGCTGACACGCCCGCTCAGGCCGTTGCCAACGCCGATATTGTCGTTACCATGTTGGAGAACAGTGAGGTGGTCGATCAGGTTCTGGTCGCCCAGGGCGCCCTAGGCGCGCTGAAGCCCGGCGCCCTGCTGATTGATATGAGTTCCGTGCAACCGTCTGTTGCCCGCCAACACGCCGCCCTCGCTGCGGAGCGGAACGTAGGTTATGTGGATGCCCCGGTGTCAGGGGGTACGGTGGGTGCGGAAGAGGGTTGCCTGAGCATCATGGCCGGGGGGGCTGAAGAAGACATCGCCCGGGCACAGACGGTGTTTTCGGCTCTGGGTCGTTGTACGAGGATTGGGCCCGTTGGAGCAGGTCAGCTCGCCAAATTGGCCAACCAGGCGATCGTGGGCATCACCATTGGCGCGGTCTCGGAAGCCTTGCTGCTGGCGGCCAAGGGTGGCGCCGATCCGGCTGCCGTGCGTGAGGCCTTGATGGGTGGCTTCGCAGGCTCCCGAATTCTGGATTTGCACGGGCAGCGCATGCTGGAGCGGAATTTTTCGCCCGGGGCTCCGGCCCGCATCCAGCTCAAAGACATGCGCATGATTCTGGATGAGGCCCGCGATGAGGGACTCACCCTGCCGTTGTCGCAGCAGGTGCATAATGAATACCTGTCACTGGTTGCCAACGGCCACAGTGATGTCGACCACAGCGGTTTGCTGCTGGAACTGGAACATCTGAACGGAGCGCTGTTGGGATCCCTTGGCCGCGGACCGAAGGAGTAACGCCATGCCACGCTTCGCTGCCAATCTGTCCCTGCTGTTTACCGAGGTGGATTTCACTGAACGCTTTGCCAGCGCTCGTGCTGCCGGGTTCGAGGGTGTCGAATACCTGTTTCCCTACGCCTACCCAAAGGACCTGCTGAGCCGGGCGCTCAGTGACAATGAGTTGACCCAGGTGCTGTTCAATCTGCCCCCGGGCGACTGGGCCGCGGGTGAACGGGGGATTGCCTGCCTGCCGGACCGGGTTGGCGAATTCCGGGCCGGGGTCGATCAAGCCATCGACTACGCCAAGGCGCTGGGCTGCCGGCAATTAAATTGTCTGGCCGGGCTGCGGCCGGAATCGGTGTCCGAGGCGCTGGCCTGGCAAACACTGGTGGAAAGCGTCGCCTACGCTGCGGAGAAGCTCGCCGCCGAGGACATTGTCCTGTGTCTGGAAGCTATTAATTCCCGGGTGGATATGCCCGGCTTTATGCTGGATACCACCGGCAAGGTGCTGGCGCTGATTGAGCAAGTGGATGGCGATAACGTAAGGTTGCAGTACGACCTGTACCACATGCAGATTATGGAAGGCGACCTGATCAGGTCCATGGAATGCCTACTGCCGTGGATAGGACACATCCAGTTTGCCGATAACCCTGGACGACACGAGCCCGGCACCGGCGAGATTAACTTTTCGAATGTTTTTGCGGCGATCGACAGCATGGGTTACGAAGGCTGGGTGAGCGCGGAATACCGGCCTTCTGGCGCAACCGGGGACAGCCTGGCGTGGTTGCGGGTGCAGGGGTGACCGTCGCCATAGGCGACACCCTCTTACAAGATGGTAACTGGCTCGCCCACTCACTTCTTCGTACCCTGTCATTACATTGAGCTTTAAATATCGTAATCCGTTTACGGGAGGAAGGCCGGTGAAAGCACTGGTAATCGAAGACGATCAGGACGTAGCAAACTATCTGGTGAAGGGGCTGCGAGAGTCCGACTTCGTCGTGGATCATGCCGCCGACGGTAAAGATGGTATGTTAATGGCGGCCAGTGAAGAATATGACATCATGATCGTGGACCGAATGCTTCCGGGCATGGATGGACTGTCCATTATCAAGACCGTGCGGGCCACGGGTAACCAGGTACCGGTATTGATCCTGAGTGCGCTTGGCGACGTGGACGATCGCGTTGAAGGCCTTCGCGGCGGCGGTGACGACTATCTGACCAAGCCGTTTTCGTTTACCGAGCTGCTGGCCCGGATCGAATCGTTGGTCCGTCGTAACCGCCAGACACCGGAAACCGAGACGGTTTTGAGGGTGGCCGATCTGGAAATGGATTTGCTGGCGCGGACGGTTAAACGTGCTGGCCAGAACATTGATGTTCAGCCCAGGGAGTTCCGGCTGTTGGAGTATCTGATGCGCAATGCTGGCCAGGTGGTGACCCGCACCATGCTGCTGGAAAAGGTATGGGACTATCATTTTGACCCCCAGACCAACGTGATTGACGTGCACATCAGCCGCCTGCGGGCCAAAATCGACAAGGAATTCGAAACACCACTGCTGCAGACTATCCGGGGTGCAGGGTACATGTTGCGTGAAACTGCTTAGTCAGCTTAGGACCTCGTCCTTTCAATTAGCCTTGCTGTACATGGTGGTGTTTGCCACCTCGGTATTTATTTTGCTGGCCTTTATCTATTGGCGTACAGCGGGCTTCATGACTGCCCAAACCGATGAAACCATCGAGGCTGAAATTGCTGGTCTGGCAGAGCAGTATCGAGGCCGCGGTGTTAACGGTCTAATTACCATCATTCGCGAGCGCGTTGCTCGCGACCCCAACGCCAAGTCGATTTATCTTCTTACCACCGACGATTTCCTGAAGCTGGCCGGCAACATAGAGTCCTGGCCCAAGGGAGCCCGATCCGAGAGCGGCTGGATCAACTTTACCCTGAATGAGGATGTGGGCTGGAACGGCCCCAAGAGACTGGCTCGTGCCCGTATTTTCGAGGTGCAGGGCGGTCTGAGGTTGTTGGTAGGGCGTGATGTGGATGAGCTCACCAACCTCAAGCGCGTCATTGAAACCGCGATCAATTGGGGGATGGGCATCACCCTGGCGCTGGCCCTGCTTGGTGGCTTCCTGATGAGTCGCAGTACCACCCGCCGCATTGAGGTGATCAACAACACGTCTCGCCGCATCATGAATGGTCATCTTTCCCTGCGAATCCCCACCCGGGGTACTGAAGACGATTTCGATCAGTTGGCAGAGAACCTGAACCAGATGCTCGACCGCATTGTGTATCTGATGGAAGGCATCCGACACGTTTCGGACAGCATTGCCCACGACCTGAGAACACCACTCACCCGGTTGAGAAATCAGCTGGAAAGCACTCTCATGTCCGTCGATAACGATGAGGCTCGGGAACAGGCCGGCCGTGCCGTGGCCGAGGCCGATCAGCTACTCGCCACCTTCAATGCACTGCTGCGGATTGCTCGCCTGGAAACCCGCGGCAACGCCGCCGACATGAAGCCGGTAGCTCTGGATGAGCTGGTCGCAGACGCCTGCGAGTTGTATGAAGCGCTGTCCGAAGACAAGGAGCAGCGGTTCGAGCAGCACATGGAAAAGGGTGTGATGATTGAAGGTGATCGGGATTTGCTATTCCAGATGGTCAGCAACCTGATTGATAACGCGATCAAATACACGCCGGAGCAGGGCGTTATAGGGGTGGCGGTCCGCAAAGAGGGCGCGGAATCAATTTTCGAAGTGCGCGATAGCGGTATCGGTATACCTGACGAAGAAAAAGACCAGGTATTCCAGCGCTTTTACCGGGTGGGTAAGAGTCGCTCATTACCGGGCAACGGTCTGGGGCTGAGTCTGGTCAGCGCCGTTGCCGAGATCCATCAGGGCCGGATTGTGCTTAGTGATACAAAGCCGAACGCAGATGCGCCCGGGTTGACGGTGTCGGTACACATGCCGGCGTTCACCGGTGTTCGCAAGCGCATCAAGGCGACTACGATGGAGCAGACCGCTGGAGTGGGCGGAGATAACTCGCCCTCTCCCAGTGAGGCCAGTGATGCTTAAGATGTTTAAGCTTACTGGCTGGCGCGGAAACGGTTTACGCGCTCAAGAACCGGTCCAAAAACGGCCTCCGCCCGGTTTTCAATTGCCTGAGTGAAGTGCTCAACCTGTGACCGGCGACGATCCACTTTGGCCTGAATGCTGTCCCATTCGCCCTCAAGGTGCTTTTGTTCAGCTGCCAGGAAGGCCGCAATGTTGTGGCGGTTGACCTTGCCGGTGATGCCGTATTGGTCCAGGCGATAGCCGAGGGTGTCGATACCATCGAGGGCGATGTTCAGCAATTTCTGAGTGTTCATGGACAGGCTCCGTGTTGGCAAATCTTCAGGGAAATCTATCCCCGCAAAGTAGCGCCAGAGCCTAGAGTGTACAACCTAATTCCCGCTTCTCGGCATTGCGGGCGCATCTGAACAAAAGGTAATTCGCCGGCCACGCTGTTGTAACCCCGGCCGTGCATAATAGAACCTGTAATATTTGAGGCGGGCGACCAACATGGCCCGCTTCGCTCTCCAGCACAGCGCTAGCCTTAACCCCGTTCTTACGGGGTTTTTTTCGTTAGGTCGCGCTGTTTTCTTCGTACCACACCTGATCAATCCACCAGATCTTTTCAGCCGCGGGTGTTCGCACAGACACCTCGTCGCCAGGCTCCTTTTTCAGGCACGCGCGGGCAATGGGCGCGTCGATGGACACGAAATCCTTGCGCTCGTATATTTCATCCGGGCCGACAATCCGAAAGGTCAGGGTTGTCTCGTCGTCTACTAGCCGGACCCAGGCGCCAAAAAAGACCCGGCCTTCCTGAACCTCGGAATAGTCCACAATCCGGACACTCTCCAGGCGTGTTCGGATGTAGCGAACACGTCGGTCGATTTCGCGCAGGCGGCGCTTGTTGTATTGGTAGTCCGCGTTCTCTGACCGGTCGCCAAGGCTGGCGGCCCAGGTTACTTTCCGGGTTACTTCCGGCCGCTCCGTGCGCCAGAGAAAATCCAGCTCCTGTTGCAGTTTGTCGAATCCGGCGCGGGTAATCAGGTTTGTTTTCATATCAAGATCGGCTATCAATAGAAGGGGCTCGGCGAGAGTATAACGTCTCAGATTGATCAGAGTAGTGCACCACGGACACATCTGAAAACACTTCTTAACCAACCGTTTATTGACGCGATGACCACCGATGCTAACCTTCGGAGGAATATCCCGGCATTTATTGGTATTCAGCGCAAACCCTTTTCGACAAGCCGACTATTGGTCGCGATGAATTGATACACTCTGAGCTAGCTTGCCGGACGTACAGAGAGTACGTCGATCGTGGTGAGGGTTCGATAATATGCACGTGGCCAGGGGCTGCCCTCAGGTGTTCTTAAAATTTCTCATGGTATTGCTGCTGTGGTCGTCTCTGGGGACGGCCAACGGTTCGGTGCGTTCCGAATACGAGGTAAAGGCAGCATTCCTCTACAACTTCACCCGATTTATCACCTGGTCCGAGCCTTCGGCGGAAGGGGATGAACTGATCATTTGTGTCTTTGGCAGAAATCCGTTTGGCGATGTGCTCCAACAATTGAATGGACGAGTGTCCCAGGGCCGGGCCCTGGAGCTGGACTACCCCACGTCACTTCAGGAGCTCGATCGCTGCCAGGTCCTGTTCGTAGGTAGTGGCAAAGCGCGGGACCTCGCTGCGATCACCGACTACGCTCATGCCCGGCAAATCTTGACGATCAGTGAGATCCCCGGCTTTGTAGATGCAGGCGGGATCATCGGCTACGTCAAAGAAGGCAACGTTATCCGCTTCGAGATCAACCTCCTCGCAGCTCAGCAGTCCGGCCTCCAGATCAATTCCCGGTTGCTGGAGCTTGCCTTGCGGGTAATTCGATGAGCGAGCGCTGGCGCTGGGAATCTTGGCCCCTGCGAACCAAGCTCCTGTTGCTAACGGCCTCCATCAGTACCCTGGGTATTCTGCTCGTCTGTACCAGCCTGGTTGTGGTGGAAAATCGCACTTCCGAGGAACAACTCGAGTCCGAGCTTCATGTCATTGCGGGCATCCTGGCGGAGCAGTCGGCGGCCGCCCTATTGTTTGAAGACAGTCAGCAGCTCAATACCGTTATCTCGAGTTTGGATCAGATCGAGACCATCGAGCAGGTCTGTGTTTATAACGTCGCCGGGGAGGTCATGAGCGCCATGAATGGGGCTGGCTATGAGCCCTGTCCGAGCCTGGATGTCGAACCTGCTGTGGGGTTTGTGGGCGACTACTATCGCCTGCTTGAGCCCGTCATGCTGGATGGGGATATCGTTGGGCGGTTTTACCTGATGTCCCGGTTAGAGGTGCTTCGAGAACACATTTGGACCTTCATCGTCATATCGTTCAGCGTCGGGGTCGGGATTCAGGTGCTGTTGATCTGGGTGGCCTCGCGTCTGCAACGGTTGGTATCTGAGCCCATCGTTGAACTCTCGAATGCCGCCGACAGGATTTCCCATGAGCACGATTATTCCATCCGGGTGCCGGTCTATGGAAAAGACGAGCTGGGCAGTCTGGGCAGCACGTTTAACGAGATGATTGGCACTATCCAGCAGCAGAACCGGAAGATTCTGCAAAGTAAGGATGACTTGGAACGCACGGTTGCTGAGCGAACCTCCGAGCTGAGCTTGGCCAACCGGGAGTTGGAAGCGTTCAGTTTTTCGGTGTCCCATGATTTGCGTCAGCCGTTGAGAGCAATCGAAGGGTTCGGTCAGGCCCTTGAGGAGGATTGTCGGGATCAACTGAACGATATTGGCCTCGATTATCTGGGCAGAATCCGGGCCGCCACCGTAAGAATGGGGAGTCTGATTGATGGCATGCTGGTTCTTTCCCGGGTAAGTCGACAGGCCATGGAGGTGGAGCGCGTTAACCTGAGTATTATGCTTGGGGAAATCGTTCAGGAATTACAGGACACCACCGACGCTGTGCCGTCGGAGGTGACGATTCAGCCGAATATGCACGTGGTCGGCGATGAACGCATGTTACGCATTGCCTTTCAAAATCTCTTGGAAAACGCGTGGAAATACACCTCAAAAAACGAGAAACGAGCGATTGATGTGTCGGCGTGTGAAAAGTCCAACAGTATTACCATCGCATTGAAGGACAATGGGGTGGGGTTTGATATGAAGTATGTCGACAAGCTGTTTGTGGCTTTCAACCGTCTGCATACCCCGGCCCAGTTTTCCGGAACCGGTTTGGGGCTGGCCACCGTGGATCGAGTTGTACGGCGTCATTTTGGTCGGATATACGCCGAATCGACAGTCGACACCGGCGCCTGCTTCTATGTAGAGTTCCCCCGGCCAGAGCGTGGTCCAGAGTCAGGGTTGCAACATCAGGCAACCCGCCAGAATTGGAGAGAGTATGGCTAAGGGTGATTGTTCAATTCTGGTTGTTGAAGACAACCCCGATGACCAGATCCTGACGATGCGGGCGCTCCGTAAGGCGAGCAGTCACAGCCCCATTATTCTTCAGGAGGACGGCCAGTCCGCTCTGGATTTTCTCTTTGGTACCGAAAGCAGCAAATGTTCACCCCAGGTCGATTCAATTGGCGTGATTCTTCTGGATCTCAAGTTGCCGAAAGTCAGTGGTCTCGAGGTGCTGCGTCGTATCCGCTCGGCGCCCCAGACCGATTGGCTGCCGGTGGTCATGATGACGTCTACCGACGAGCCAAATGAGCTGCGTGAAGCCTATCGGCTGGGCGCCAATAGCTTCGTTACCAAGCAGATTGACTATAGTAAGTTCAGTGAGCAGATGTGTTTGCTGGCCCGTTATTGGTTAACCGTAAATCAAGTTCCTATGATCGGTTCATTCCGATCATCCAGAAAAGGTAGTGCTGGTGAGTGATATGAATGGCCGCCTTCGGGTGTTGCTGATTGAAGACTCTGAGGACGACACTTTCCTCCTGTTACGCGCTTTGAAAAAGGGAGGTATTGAGCCGTACTACAGAGTGGTGGACAGTGAGAGCGCGATGGAAGCCGCGCTCATGGAGGAAACCTGGGATATGGTGATTACTGACCATAGCTTGCCGGGTTTTACCTCCTTTCGGGTGCTCGAACTCAGTCGCCAGTATGCGCCGGAGTTACCAGTGATTATCGTGTCCGGATTGATTGGTGAAGATGTTGCCGTGAGTGCCATGAAGGCCGGCGCACAGGATTACATCATGAAGGACAATCTGAGTCGGTTGATTCCTGCGATTAATCGCGAGATGCGGGAAGTGTCTATCCGTCTGGCGAAAAAGCGCGCCGAATCGACGCTGGAACACATGGCCTACCACGACAGCCTGACCGATTTGGTCAATCGCCGTGAATTTGAGCGTCAGTTGGTTCAGTCGCTCCATGATTCCCGCAAGTCCGCCCGCGAATGCGTTCTGCTGTACCTGGATCTCGACCAATTCAAGATCATCAACGACACCTGCGGCCACATGGCCGGCGATGAACTTCTCAAACAGCTTTCGAAAGTACTTGGCCAGCGGCTTAGAACCTCTGACACCTTGGCGCGTTTAGGGGGTGACGAGTTTGGGGTGCTGTTGCGGAACTGTGACGTGGTTGATGCCCGTAAGGTTGCCGAAAACCTGTGCAAAGAGGTCCGTGAGTACCGCTTTGTCTGGGAGGACAAGCCGTTCGCCGTCTCCCTTAGTGTCGGCATGGTTATCATGGGGAGTAATTACAAGACCGCCAGTGAACTGCTCAGCCACGCCGATCTGGCGTGCTACGCTGCCAAGGATCGTGGCCGGGACAATGTTCAGGTGTACGAGACCAGTGACCTGAACATGCAGCAGCGCCAGCGCGATATGCACTGGACCAGTCGCCTGCAAAGTGCCCTGCAAACCAACGATTTCTTCTTGTACCATCAGGAAATGATTCCCTTGCAGGAAGCCAGCGCAGACGGTTTCCGCACTGAGTTTCTGGTGAGATTGCGCGACGGTGATGATACTGTGCCCCCGGGTGCTTTTATTCCGGCCGCAGAGCGCTTCGGCCTGATGCCACGCATTGATCGCCGGGTTATTGAACTGGCTTTTGCCTACCTCGACCGCACGGGCTTAGGCCGGGAATCTACGGGCACCTTTTTCATCAATCTGTCTGGTAGCTCCCTGAGTGATGGAGAGCTTTTCCATTTCATCAACAGTAAGGTTCAGGAGTACTCCATCCTGCCGACCCGGATCTGCTTTGAAATCACGGAAACGTCTGCCATTGCGCATTTAAACGATACGATTGGCTTTATCGAGCGAGCCCGACACGAAGGCTTCGAGTTTGCCCTCGACGATTTTGGCACCGGAATGAGTTCCTTCACCTATCTCAAGGCTCTGCCTATTGATTACCTGAAGGTTGATGGGGGCTTTATTCAGAATTTACTCGATGACCCGATCGATATGGGGATCGTTGACGCCTGCAACCGTATTGGCCACGCCGCCGGATTGAAAACCATCGCCGAATTTGTCGAAAGTGACGAAGTGAAGGACTGCCTCATCAAACTCGGCTTCGATTATGCTCAGGGTTATGGGATTAAGATGCCGGTCCCCCTGAACAAGTAGCTCGAAACAAAGCAAGAAGACTTGTTCGCCCTCTACAGTTTAAAGACTAGCCTATGCCTGATTGCGGTGATTTGATTCTGCGTTACCTTGAGCGCCTGGGTGTGGCGTATGTCTTCGGTGTGCCCGGGGGCAGCATAGAGCCGTTGTACAACGCGCTCGCACGGAGTGAGCGCCAGGGCGGCATTCGGTCGGTAACCGCCCGCCATGAGACCGGCGCCGCCTTTATGGCCGATGGCTATGCCCGGGAGACGGGCCAGATTGGTGTCTGCTGTGCCACGGCCGGCCCCGGCGCGACCAATTTGCTTACCGGGGTGGCGAACGCCTACGCCGACAACATCCCCATGCTGGTGATAACAGCACAGACCTCACTGAACCGGTTCGGCCAGGGCGCCTTCCAGGAATCCTCCTGTACCGGCATCAATACTGTGGATATGTTCGCCAGCTGTACCCGGTACAACACACTGGTCTCGCATCCTGATCAGTTGGAATCCAAACTGCTGCACGCCTTAAGTCATGCGCTTGGCCAACAGCCAGGGCCCGTGCATCTGGCCATTCCCTTGGATGTAATGCGGCATACCATTCAAGGCGCCTCAATGGCGTTGGGCCTGAGCGCCTTCATCCCTAATGAAGTGGTGCCGGATTCAGGCTCGGTTCAGCGGGTGGTCAGTGATCTCACCGATGTCATGCAGGCGACTATCGTGCTGGGTGAAGATGCCATCCACTCGGCAGACCAATGGATACAATTAGCGGAGCTGCGGCAGTGGAATCTGGTGACCACACCCCGCGGCAAAGGCCTGGTGAACAGTTTTCACCCACAATGCCGGGGCGTTTTCGGTTTTGCCGGCCACCAATGCGCAACCGAGGCGCTGAAACCTGAAAATGCGGACAGGGTGATCATGGTTGGTGCTGCCCTCGATGAGGTCTCCACTGGCGGCTGGAGTCCCGATGGCCTGCTGTCCGCACGCCTGATCCACCTGTCCAGAAACCCGGGGCACCTGACCCGGGCAACCATGGCGGGGCATGTGGTGTTGGGCGAGCCCAGGCATGTTGTTGAAGCGCTTTTAGAAGATCTGGGTGGGGTGCAGGGTAATGTCAGCGCGACCAAGTGGGATGCTTTCGATGGCGTTCCAGCGTTTGTCGAAGGCCGTTTTCGGGCAAGCTGCTTCGACACCTCGGGCCCGGTAAAGGCGCAAGCGCTCATGACCTATTTGAGCAAAGCCTGTCCTGAAACAACACGGGCGCTGTTCGATACCGGCAACAGCTTTTTGTGGGGCATCCACCATTGGAATGTTGGGCAGCCTGGACGGCATTTACCGTCCAGAAACCTGTTCCACATTGGGATCGGCTTCGCGTCGATGGGCTGGTCAATTGGGGCTTCTGTCGGTATTGCCATGGCAGCGGGCGATGCCCCGGTTCTGTGTGTGACTGGCGATGGCAGCTACCTGATGTCGGGCCAGGAACTCACCACCGCGGCCCAGGAGAATTGCAACGTGCTGATGGTGGTACTGAACGATTCATCGTTGGGCATGATTCGTCATGGCCAGGCACTGGGAGGTGCAGAGTCGATCGCCAATGAATTGCCCCGCGTCGATTATGCCAAGCTGGCGGAGGCCATTGGTGTGGAATCTTACCGGATTGCGACTCTGGAAGACCTTCATGAGCTTGATCTGGCGTCGATTATGGCGCGTCCCGGCCCGTGCTTGCTCGATGTCCTGGTTGATGGGGATGAAGTGCCGCCCATGGGCGCGCGGATGAAAGTACTCAAAGAGACTGAATAAGCGGGATCAGCATGGCAAAAGAGTATCAGTACCACTCCAATATCTGGCTGGAAGAGCCGGAACCTTCCAATCCATTTGCCGCCAAGGCCTGTTTTTGCAGCGGCTACGACGTGCACAGCGATGTTATTCCCAACGCCGGCTGGTTTGAATACCTGCTGTTATTGTTCAAGGGAGAGCGGCCGAAAAAGCAGGATACTGCACTGCTGGAGAAACTGGCGATGGTGCTGGCCAATCCCGGCCCGCGCGAGGCTAGTGTCCGGGCCGCCATGAACGCCGGTGTTGCCCAAACCAACCATAGCTCTGCACTCATGGCAGCTTTGGCGGTTGGTGCTGGTCAGTACGGTGGTGCCCAGGAGCTCTCAATCTGTATAACGCTCTGGCAGGAGTGCCAGTTCGACATTACCCGATGGCAGGAGCGGTTACTGAACCCCAGTAACGACGAGCGCGCCGACATCTGGTTACCCATGGAACATGCGCCCGGTTTTGATCCCAATGGCGATGCAACCCCGACACCGATCCTGCAATCCCTGGAACTTCTGGCTGGTTTGGCGCCGGCCAATGGCGCGCTGGCCTGGCTGAAGGCCAGCCGGCAGGCTCTGGAGCTGCATGTTGGCTATCCGCTGGCCATGAGTGGGCTTGCGGCTGCGGCACTGGTGGATTTGGGGATGGGCGAGGATCAGGGCAGCATGCTGTACCTGATGCTCAGACTTCCCGGCGCAGCGGTGCACGCCCTGGAGCAAAAGCAGGTGGGATGGAAAAACTTTCCGTTCTACGGCCCAGCCATCGAACTTGAAGAAGATGCGTTTCCTGGAAGCAAGGATCGGAAGGGGGAGCACAAATGAGTCACAAGCATCTGCTGGAAACCGAGAAGCATTGGTTAACCCGCAAGGGTAAAGCTTTTCTGTCGGATCGAGTGATCCTGCACCGTAAGGATCTTCATCAGGATCTTGGCGACTACGAGTGGATGCGGGTGTTCCTGTACTCCATTCTGGAGCGCGACGTTGAAGAGAACGTAGCCAAATTGCTCAACACCTTTTGGGTGTGCACCGGATACCCGGATGCCTCAATCTGGCCGAACCATGTAACGGCTCTGGCGGCGACCGTGCGCTCGACACCCTCACTGTCGTTGATGGCGGGGATGAGTGTCTCTGAAGCTTCGATATACGGTCGACGCCCTGAGGTCCGGGCCCTGGATTTTTTCTACCGGGCAGGGCAGCACTGCGACGCAGGAGGCGACCTCATTGAGTTTGTCGAGAATGAGAAAGCCGCAGGCCGAACGTTATATGGCTACGGGCGCCCGCTGGCTAATTCCGATGAGCGGGTTCCGTTTATGCTGGCGAAGGCCAAGGAGTTTGGACTGGATGGCGGCCGCCACCTTCAAATAGCCCTGGATGTATACGCCTATCTGAACGAGACCTACGGCTTTTCAATGAATGTTGCCGCCATTCATGCCGGGCTCGCAGCCGATGTGGGATTAAACTGTCAGGAGTATCAGTTGTTCATGACCCCCTGCTTCATATCCGGCATGATTCCCTGTTACCAGGATGCCCGGGATCGGCCAGAGGGCAGCTTTTTTCCGGTTCGCTGCACCAACATTGTTTACAACGGCCCGGCAAAACGGAAGTGGGGCAATTAGAATTGGTACTGGGCCTCAACGTAGGCCGATCGTCCCGCCATTGGGAAGTCGCCAGGGATTGCGGGCCTAGGATCCGAATACGGGCTGGGGTCACGGACGTCCGCATTAAATGCATTCCGGACCGATACTGCGATATCAAGGCCACGCCACAGTCCGTGAGTGCGGGCTGTGAAATCCACGGTGGTGTAATCGTCCACCGGTTCCCGCGAATCTGCAGCTGTCCGTTTTTGCTCTCCGACATAGTTGAGTTGAGTGTTAAGGGCCCACGTCGGTACAACTCGCCATTCGATGCGGGCGTAGGCTTGGTGAGTAGGGGCTTCGCCGACTGACCGATTGCTTTCCTGATCTTCAGCCCTCTGGTAAGCGTAGTTTGCGCTTAGATTCAGGTTGCCTAGGGCTTGATAGGTCGCTTCCAATTCGCCGCCATGGCCTTTGCGTTTGCCTGAGTTCTGGTACTGGCTCGCTACCGGGCCAGAAACAGGTTCGGCGTTAATCAGGTCGTCAATTTCGTAGTAGAAAACGTTCACGCCCAAGAACAAGCGGGGGCTTGCCTGGTAGGCGAGAGCCAACTCAACGGTATCAATGGTTTCCGGATCTAAATCGTCGTTACCCGCCAAAACCGGGTTGTTGGCGGCATATTGCTCGTTCAGGGACGGCGCGCGAAATGCCCTGCCATAAAGGAGTTTGGTGGTAACGCTGTCCGTGGTGGCCCAGATCAGCGCCGCACGTGGGTTTACGGTTTCTCCAAAGTCCGCATAGTAATCGTAGCGAAGCCCGCTCACCAGCTGCCAGTTTTGGGCAAATTGCCACTCGTCCTGCACAAAGGCGTAGTAGTTTTTCCGGTCTTCCTCTGGCATCCAAACCTGATTTGGATCATCTGAGACGTCGACCACTTCACCCTTCGGGCTGAAATCCGTATTGAAGTTTTTCCGTTCGGAAACCTCGTAAAGGTCTGCCCAAAAGGCACCAATGCCAGCCAGGATGCGGTGGTCTTTCACATTTTTGTAGATGGAATTCAGGTCCAACCGGACTTGACGCTCTTTATAGCCAGGGCTGCCCAGAAATCCATCCGGAAAGGCGCCGTTAAAAGCCCCCGGAGGAAAAAGGGCCAAGTTGTTTTCCGGTTCTTGGGTAAAGTTGAAGTAGCTGATGCGAGACTCAACATCCAGTCCATCAACGATCGCCAGCCAGCGGTAGCTGTAATCGACGTTGATTCGTTGGGATTCGTAGCGTCCATCTGGATCCAGGGCCTGTGCAAGACCCGCTCCAGTGCCCAGGTTTCTCCGGTCTTGTAGACCAGCCCTGAAGTCCCAGCGATCTCCGTTAATTTCCAGTCGGGCTTCAAACTGATCTACGGAGGTGTTTACCGGGCCAGGAGCTAAAGAGGCTGAGGTGCCGAAGTCTTCATCAGAATTGGTCTGGGCATCGCGGTCAATGGTTCGGCGCCAGCCATCGGTGCTTTGCTGTTCAAGGACAAGGCTGATGTCGGTGTTGTTCCAATCGGTGGCGGCCTCAACCCAGGCGCCCTTGGTGTCAAAGCTACCAGCCCGGGCACCCGTCACCACGCCATCAATGTCCTGGGCGTTCTTGGTGATGATGTTGATGACTCCGGCATAGGCGTCGGCGCCATAAAGGGCTGAGCCTGGCCCGCGAATCACCTCGATGCGACGAATAGCCTTGACCGGCATACCGCCCCATACGTTGCCGCGATTGCCGAACATTGCGGTTGTAGTGGGGATGCCATTGATCAACAGAAGCGCCTGGGGATTGGAGCTGGTGGTAATGCCTCGGAAGATGTATTTGGGGGCGAAGACCTGATCCGAACGATTTACGTGCAGTCCGGGCACGGTTTCCAGAATCTGATCCAGCTCCGTTGCGCCCATTGCAGCAATATCCTCGGCGCTGATAACGGAAGTAATCGCAGCGGCTTTGTCCAGCGGTGTTGCCGAACCGGAGGCAATCGAAACCACTCGAATTTGGCCCAGCTCTTCCAGGGAAATGTCCCAGAAAGGGTCTTCATCCGGGTTGGCGGAAACGGACGCAGAACCGACCGTGCAGACCAACGCCGATACCCCGAGGTAGCGCCGGGCTTTGGTTTTGAATATAGATAGACCTCTTGGGTGGGGCATGACCGAGCCTCAGCGCTACGACGAATCTGGATGGAACTGCTGATGCAATTCTTCTGTTGTTGGCAACAGCCAGGTCCACGGAATAGCCGGAGGTCTGGGTAGAACCCATGGCCGGGCATAGAGAATTGCTGGCTAAACCGCAGTTTAGTCCCATTTAGGGTCGAAGCAAACTGACACCAAGGATTTGATCTGATTCATTTTGTTACACAGTTTGTCTCGGCCTCATGAAACGTATCCGGACAGCGAAAAGCGTCACAAATCCGTCGAATGGGCGCGCGGGAAACCACTTCAAGCTATAAACTGATCAAAAAACGTCACACCGTTTCAAGGTGACTGAAACAGTCGGGGTAGAGAGCATGGATAGGCGCACGGAAATTGGGGCAGTCAGGAGCTTGGCCGCGCGGTCGCAGTTTGTCGCGTGGGGGCTGGCTGTATTTGCCATACCGATGAGTGTTGGCGCCGAGAGTCTGGCCGTTGATGACGCCTTTGAATACGAAGAGCGTTCCACCATCGAGAACATCCCACTGCGCTCCATCGAAGAAGACGTGCTTGCCAACACCGTGATTGAGGGTGGGCTGGCGGCCCCCGCTGCCGGTGTTCCGGTAAAGCCGGCGACCGACGACGATTTTTACCTCGATCCGCTAGCCTTGCAGCCTCGGGACAGCCGAGCCGACCTGGGGCGTTCTGAAATTCCCGTAGAGATCCGCTTCAGTAACCCGAAATCCATCCCCGGGCAAATCCACGGCAATAATTACAGCATTCGCCCACCGGCAAATCGTAGCTACGATGCTCTGAATATCAACATGACTGAGCGCTGAGTCGCGCGGTCTCAGGCTGCGGCGGTGTCGCTGATTTCTGTTTTACCCAATACGTCCTGATAAAAGAAGGTCAGCGCCTGGCTTGCCTGGTTCAGCCGTGCTCGCGACACCTGAATACGGTCACTGAGATAGGCGAGAAACTGCTGGCGGTCTTCGCCGGCCAGGGTTTCCGGATCTTTCAGATCGTGGAAAAGCACGAAGCGGGTAATCCAGTGCAGGTAGGTTTGCTCTGCACGCTGGTGTAGGTCCTGTTCGCGAATAGCGCTTTTGACGCGGCCAATCAGGCCCGGTTGAGATTGTTCAAGTGCCTCGGTGACATCCATGAGTAACTGCATCCAGTGGGTTGTTGTTATTAGAATGCGCGCATCTTATGACAATCGTTTGAACGTCGCAAAATTTCTTCTAAGAAAAAATAATCCCGGTCGAATCGACCGGGATTGGGGGCAAACGGCAGGGAGTTACTTCAGGGCGTTCAGCTTATCAATATACTGCTGCATGGCTTCCTCGCTGGAGGTGCCTTTCAGCTTGTCCCACGCGTCGAACTTGGCGCGCGCAACAAAGTCCATCATGCCCGGGCGCTTGCCGGAAACATCGCCTTCAGTGGCCTGCTTGTATAACGCGTAGAACTCAAGCTTCATCTCGTTCGAAGGCTGAAAATCGCCTTCGGCGTTCTGGATGTAGTTTACCGCTTCGTCGAACTGGGTTTTCAGGTCGCTCATCTCAATCTCCTTGTGGGTAAGCATTGGCTGTAAAAAGAGTTCGGCCGAGTATAGCCACCGCACGGGCCAACGTCATTGGCCAAACGTTCCTTTCCTCCGACGAATGGGGTATTGTCCCCAGCCAAAAATTTCGTTAAGGGGAATGTCGTTTATGGCCAGTGTCAACAAGTTGTCCGGAATCGTCAGTAAAATCAATCGTCTGCCTGACTTCGCCCGATCCAGGGCCTTATCCCTGTTTTTTGGCAAAGTGGTGCCCTTCACCGGCACAACGGGTATTCGCATTGAAGCCCTCGACCACGAGCGCTGCGTTATCAGTCTTGCCAACAAGCGCCGGGTTCAGAACCACATCGGCGGCGTGCACGCGGTGGCATCGCTGGTGCTGGCCGAGTCAGCGACCGGCTTTCTCGTTGGCCTGAACGTGCCAGACGACAAGGTACCCGTAATCAAGACCGCCAGCGCCGAATACACTCGCCGCGCCAAAGGCGACATGACCGTGCAAGCGCACCTCACCGACGAGCAGCGCGAGCGTATGCGCACTGAGGAAAAGGGCGATGTGTCCGTGCCGGTCACCATCCACGACAGCGAAGGCAAAGAGCCGATCGAAATTGAGATGGTCTGGGCCTGGACGCCGAAGCGCCGTTGAGGCTGAAAAGCATGTAGCCCGGTAAAACTTTGCCCGGGCTCACATTCTGGCCACTTTTTGCTTGAGTACGAAAAATACCCTGTGTAGAGTCCGCTGCGTTGCGTGCCAGGAAGGCGCGTACAAGGGATTGAACAACTGCAAATGATTTGCACAGGGAGCAAGCGCATGTCTTCGAAAGAAGGATCCGTCGCGCCTAAAGAGCGCATCAATATCAAGTATGTCCCCGCTACCGGAGACCAGCAGGCTGAAACCGAGCTTCCGCTGAAGATGTTCGTGGTTGGCGATTTCAAGGGCCACGCTGAAGAAACCCCCATCGAAGAACGCAAAGCCATTTCCGTCGACAAGAACAACTTCCGTTCTGTCATGAAGGAGTCCGGGCTTAGCATCTCCACCACTGTCACTAACAGACTGGAAGAAAACGCCGACGAACTGCCGGTGAATCTCGACATCCAGACCCTGGACGATTTCTCCCCCGATAACATTGCCCGCCAGGTACCCGAGCTCCGCAAGTTGGTTGAGTTGCGTGAAGCATTGGTTGCGCTCAAGGGGCCTCTGGGTAATGTGCCGTCGTTCCGCTCCAAGATGCAGGAGTTGTTGGACAACGAGCAGGCCCGGGACAAGTTGCTGGCCGAACTGGAACTGGCAACTGACCAGTAACCCCTATCACCGCGGGAGTGCGGTGTAAAAACCCCAATTTATCAATTACGTACTGAAGGGATGTGGTATGTCTGATACTGCTGTGCAGCAATCTGCTGCCTCCGACTCCGTTGCAGCCGAGTCCGTTACAGAGGGATCCTTGCTGGATCAGGTGATGGCCAACAGCCGCATGGCCCCGGCCGATGAAGGCTACGACGTGGCTCGCCGAGGCGTGGCGACGTTCATCGCCAACCTTCTTAAGAGCGACGAAAAAGGTCAGCCGGTCAATAAGGCGCTGGTGGACCAGATGGTGGTGGAACTGGACCGCAAGATCAGCGCCCAGATGGATGAAATTCTCCATGCGCCCAAGCTGCAGGAGCTGGAATCATCCTGGCGTGGTCTGAAGCTGATGGTCGACCGCACCGACTTCCGGGAGAACATCAAGGTGGACGTTCTTCACGCCACCAAAGCCGAGCTGTTGGAAGACTTCGAGTTCGCTCCGGATGTCACTCAGAGCGGTTTCTACAAACATATCTACGCCACTGAATACGGCCAGTTTGGCGGTGAGCCGGTGGGTGCCGTGATTGGCAACTACGCGTTTACGCCGTCCACACCGGACATCAAGCTGTTGCAGTATGTGTCCTCGGTGGGCGCCATGGCCCATGCGCCATTCCTTTCCTCGGTAGGCCCGTCCTTCTTCGGGGTCGACAGTTATCAGGAGCTGCCGGCCATCAAGGAACTGAAGGCCGTGTTCGAGGGCCCGAAGTACGCCAAGTGGCGTTCTCTGCGAGAATCCGAAGATGCCCGTTACCTGGGGCTGGCTTCACCTCGTTTCCTGCTGCGCGTGCCCTACGACCCATCGGAAAACCCGGTTCGCAGCTTTAACTACAAGGAAGAGGTATCCGGTGACCATGAGCACTACCTGTGGGGCAACACCGCTTACCTGCTGGCAACGCGTCTGACTGAGAGCTTCGCTAACTACCGTTGGTGCCCAAACATCATCGGACCGCAGAGTGGCGGTGTGGTTGAAGATCTGCCGGTGCACCTGTTTGAGTCTTTTGGACAGCTGGAATCCAAGATTCCGACCGAGGTTCTGATTACCGACCGGCGCGAATACGAAATGGCGGATGAAGGCTTCATCGCGCTGACCATGCGCAAGGGCAGCGACAACGCCGCCTTCTTCTCGGCCAACTCGGTGCAGAAGCCCAAGCAGTTCCCGAACACCAAGGTAGGCAAGGAGGCGGAGACCAACTACAAGCTGGGTACCCAGCTGCCGTACATGATGATCGTCAACCGCCTGGCGCACTACATCAAAGTGCTCCAGCGCGAGCAGATCGGGTCGTGGAAAGAGCGTCAGGATCTGGAGCGGGAGCTTAACACCTGGATTCGTCAGTACGTCGCCGACCAGGAAAACCCGCCGGCGGAGGTCCGTAGCCGACGCCCGCTGCGCGCCGCCCAGGTGACTGTCTCTGACGTAGAAGGCGATCCGGGCTGGTATCAGGTGTCGCTGGCCGTTCGGCCGCACTTCAAATACATGGGGGCCAATTTCGAGCTGTCGTTGGTAGGCCGACTGGACAAGGATTAATCCGGTGTTTCGCAGTGCCAAGGCTGATCCCGTGACCGGCCACCGTGGCAGCTTGTTTGAGCGACTTGAGCAGGCTGGCGCACCGGCCGGGCAGGGAATGGCGGAAGTCACCCATGTGGTGGAATCCATCAAACGGCATCTGGTTCGGCTGCTGAATGCCCATCCGGGCAACAGTGCCACCGTTCCTGATCTGGGGTTGCTGGATTTCAACGACGCCACTTTGGGAACCCACGATCTCAGTATTCAGGTTCGCAGCGCTATCCGGAACTGTATTGAAAAATACGAGCCCAGAGTGAAGCGGGTGGATGTCGTGACCCTGCCGCAGGGATCCGACCTATTGCAGCTGCGATTCCAGGTAACGGTGTACCTGAATGTGGGGGCTGAAGCCGAGAAGACGACCATCGATTTGTTATTGGATGACAAGCGTTACTACCGGGTGGTGTAACGAACACGGACGTTAGGGTAGGCCGGAATCCGGCCTACCCAGGCCCTCGATTGGTGCAGTGGTGTTATGAAGTTGAACCGATTTTACCGAGACGAACTGAGCTTTTTGCGGCTGCAGGGCCGGGAATTTGCAGATGCACACCCGCAATTGACCCGGTTTCTGTCCGAGCAGAGCACAGATCCGGACGTGGAGCGCCTGCTGGAAGGCTTCGCTTTCCTGACTGGGAAACTGCGCGAGAAGGTTGAGGACGAATTTCCGGAGTTGACCCACTCGCTGTTGAACATGTTGTGGCCCAATTACCTTCGGCCGGTGCCCAGTTGCACCATTATACGCTTTGATCCGCAACTCCATGCGATCAGTGAACGCCAGCGCATTGACCGCGCTACCGAGATTAAAAGTCGGCCCCTGGGCGAGGCCAACCGCCAGACCCAATGCCGGTTTCGGACCTGTCGCGACGTCGATTTGTTTCCGGTCAGTGTGGCCGGAGCTTATGCCGAACATTCCCGGGAAGTGTCGTCTGTGACGCTGGACCTGGCCGTGCACACCGACCAGCCGCTCAATGCCGTGGGCCTGAACACCTTGCGCTTCTATCTTGGCGGCGACGATCACACCGCGGAAACACTGTATCTGTGGCTAAACCATTACCTGACCCGCGTCGAGTTGAAGGTGGGGGAGGCCAGTTACAGCTTGCCGCCCTCACTGCTGCAGCCAGTGGGTTTTGCCGGTGACGAGGCTCTACTGCCGTACCCCAAGAACGCCTACCCGGGTTACCGCATCCTGCAGGAGTATCTGAGTTTTCCGGAGGCTTTCCGGTTTGTGGATGTTTGTGGCCTGGCCGCGCGCTTGCCGGCGGTGCAGGCGGACGAGATCAGCCTGCAGTTCCACTTCAGCCGGATCTTGCCGCCGGATGCCAAGGTCCGGGCGGAAAGTCTGCAGCTGTACTGTACGCCCGCGGTCAATCTGTTCAGCCATGAGGGTGAGCCGGTTGACCTGAGCGGGCGTCAGACGGAGTACCGGATCTTGCCGTCCAGTCGATCCCCTGAACATTTCGAAGTGTTTTCCGTCGCCCAGGTCGAGGGTTGGCTGGAAGGCCGGTCCGGCCGGGGCGAACCGCGGATCTACACGCCATTCGAGAGCTTTCAGCACGAAGTGGAGCGGGACCGTGGCCGGACCGCACTGTATTACCGGCTTAGGACTCGGGAAAGCGTCCGGGGCGATGGCTTTGATCACTACATTGCCTTCGTGCGCGGTGACGAATCCGAATGTCTGAGCCGCCAAGAAGCGGTCTCGCTGACCCTGACCTGTACCAACCGGCAGTTGCCGGAGCAATTAGCCATCGGTGATGTCTGCATGGCCACCGAAACATCGCCGGCGTTTGCTTCGTTCGCCAACGTCACCCGACCCACCGCTACCCTGCGTCCGACCCTCGATGGCAGCCTGTTGTGGACTCTGATCTCCAACCTGTCGCTGAACTACCTGTCGATGTTGGACGTGGACGCACTGCGAACCGTGCTCCGGGTCTATGATTTCCGGGCCCTGATGGATCGGCAGGCGGAGCGGATTTCGCAAAAACGGCTGGCGGGCATTCTCGAGATCGAAACCGCCCCGGTGGACCGGATGGTACGGGGTTTGCCGGTTCGGGGGATTCGGTCGGTGCTGACACTGGATCAGGGTGGATTTGCCTCGGAAGGCGATCTGTACCTGTTCGGAACCGTGCTGAGCCAGTTTTTTTCGCTCTACGCCAGTATCAACGCTTTTCACCAACTGGAAGTGGTGAATTCTGACAACCAGGAACGGTATACATGGACGTTACAGCAAGGTCAGCAGCCGCTGATGTAGCCGAGCTGCAACCCGTTCTGGGTAACGCGCGGCGATACAATTTCTTTCAGCTGGTGGATCTGATTCACCGGCACCATGGTGACGACCTGGAGCGGGCCAAGGATAGCCAGCCCGGCCAGGGCCGGATTCGGTTTTCCGCGTCTGCGGGCCTGGGATTTCCGGGCAGTGACGTGGTATCGGCACTGTCGCCGGAACATGAGCACGCGCCCTACCAGATGGAAGTGAGTTTTCTGGGACTACATGGTTCGCAGTCGCCGCTCCCCGGTTATTACCTGGACGATCTCGCCTGGGAGGCGGGCCAGAATCTCGGGGTTCGTTGCCACTTTCTCGATTTCTTTAATCACCGCCTGGTGACGCTGTTTCATCGCGCCTGGCGCAAGTACCGCTATTACGTGCGTTTTCAGCCCGGGGCCTCGGATGGTTTCTCCGAACTGATCTTTGCGCTCGCTGGCCTGGGCGATAGGCGACTCCGGGATGCCACACCGGTGAACTGGTCAAAAATGCTGGCCTACGCAGGGCTGATGGCCGGCCGCAGCCGGTCGCCAGAGGTGGTCAGTGGCATTGTTGGTCACTGCTTTGATCTGGACGACGTCAGCATCGAGCAGTGGGTGTTGCGTAAGGTGGACATTGCACGAGAACAGCAAACCCAACTGGGCGGGGCAAACGCAGAGCTGGGTAACACCACGCTCATTGGTGTCCGGGTGCGTGATCGCGGCGGCAAATTCCTGTTGCGCATTGGCAATCTCAGTCAAGAACGGTTCGCGGATTTTCTGCCTAATGGTCGAGAACACGACCGGCTGGTGAAGCTGGTGGAATTCACCACCCGCGAGCAACTGGCCTATGACCTGGTGCTGCAGATGCGTGCCCGGGATGTCCGGCCCATGCAGTTGGGGGAGGACGTCCGAATGGGCTGGAACTCGTTCGTAACCCCCGAAAAAGCCCGCACCCGGCCCGCGGTGCGTATTCAGATCCGCCGTTAGAACGGCTGCACAGGGACAACAGGTATGCAAACGCAGTCAGCAACCGTTTTGAGACTGACGCTCACCAACCCGATGGACACTCGGGGTGGCGCAAAAATTGAGCATTGTTTCGACGTCGGGGGTGGCTCCATCGGAACCGCCGACAACGACACCTGGCGCTTGTCGTCCCATCGCACCGGCGCTATTGCCGGCCATGCCGAGATCCGGTTCGTTGACGGTGAGTTCTGCCTGATCGACCGCAGTGGCCGCACCTACATCAACAGCGCGAGTGAGCCGGTAGGACGGGGACGCCGGGCAAGACTCAAACACGGTGACACCGTGAGCATCGGCCGGTACCGGGCTCGGGCCGAATTAACGTTGGCTTCCAGCGAGGCCGACATGAACGAACCGGAGAGCGAACACGACCAGTTGCTTAATGGCGCATCGGCGGCGCTGGTGACGGCGGGTCCGTCAAAGGCGGACTCCGCCCATCGTGAGCCGCTGGCAGAGTTATCGCCAGACACCGGGGCGGATGGGGCGCGGGACCCTCTCAGCCATTGGCAAAGCGCTGCCGATGCAGACCCAGACGATTCGTCGCTGCTGGCGGACGAGCCCGGCTTGTCTGCCCGGACAGTGGCGGTAACAGACGAACACAGGGAGAACCGCGATGTAGCGCTGGGACTCCCGATCAGAAAAACAGGGGGAGACAGGATGTCTGATCCAAGCAAGGTGGCGGAGGCCCAAGAGGTGGCTGACCCGAGTCGGAATTACATCAGTGGCACGCCTTTGATGCGGGCCATGGAGACGGATCTTGATTTTGCCGACAGTGATGACATGCAGCAGTTCCTGGAGGAGGCTGGCCAAACCCTGAAAGCGGCGGTGGAAGGGCTGCTGGCGCTGCACCAGGGCGAGGATCGGCGGCATCAGGCGCTGCGCACGCGGCTTCAGCCGATTGAAGATAATCCCCTGCGTCTGGGTGAGCACTATCAGGACACAATTCAGACCCTGTTCGCCAGCCAGCGCAGCCCGGTCCACCTGTCGGCTCCCGCCGCGGTGCGGGAGAGCCTGGAGAGTTTGCATCACCATCAGGTCGCTACCCACGCCGCCATCAGTGAAGCGTTGGAGGCCATCCTTCACGCCTTCTCGCCAGATGCCTTGCTCCGTCGTTTTCACGGCTATCGCCGGGGCTTACGCCAGAGTGAAGACGAAGGCCGCTGGGCCTGGGATATGTACCAGCACTATTACCGTGAATTGAAATCCAGTCGTCAGCAGGGATTTGAACGCCTGTTCCAAGAGGTGTTTGACCAGGCTTACGACCAACACTTGCGCCAATTACAGAGGGAAACGCTGTCATGAAGTACTGCAAATGGAGCTTGCTGACGATCGTGCTTGTATTTGCGGGCTGTAGCACGCCGTACAACGCGGTGACCAAAACCGCCAAAGTACTCTGGGATCCGGATATTCCGGTTGGTTATCCGGAAGATCAGCCCAGCCGGGTCGATTTGACCATGGTAGCCGAGCCGAATGTGAATCCGAACGAGTCCCTGTCCCCCACCCCCATCGCCTTTCAGGTGATTGAGATGCGGGACAGCTCGCTGCTGATGGCGGGCGACTTCGATTCACTGCTAACCAATCTTGAAGACTCCCTCGGGCAGAACTACGTCGATCATAGTGACTATTCGCTGGTGCCGGGGCAGTTCAAATTCGTCGAGCCGTTCGACATCAGCGAGGACACCCGATTCGTCGGCGTGATCGCCTTCTACGCCTACCCCAATCTGTCGCAATGGAAGAAAGTGGTGAAGGTCGATCCGATCGGTGGCCGCTACCATCTGCTGGTTAACCTGCGCGAGCGGGAAATCCAACTCAAGCATTCGGACGAAACCTGATGGCTACCTCGAGTCGAGTGGTATGGAGTGATGGCTTGTTCATCAAGCCCCAGCACTTCCAGCAGCAGCAACGGTATCTCGAGCACCAGATCAATGAACGGGCCCTGGCGGTTTCGGATTACCTATTCGGTTTCAGTGACCTGGAATTGAATGCCGAATACCTGAGCTTTGGCCGGATTGGCCTGGTTCGGGCGGCCGGCCTGTTTCCCGACGGCACCCGCTTCAGCCTGCCGCAGGAAGACGTCATGCCAGAACCCCTGGAAATCACTGACGCGTCAGTGGCCAATCAGGTGGTCTATCTGGCCTTGCCTTTGGCAAGCGACGCGTTGGCCGAAGTGGCGTGGCCCGATGCCCCGAACGCCGGCCGGTTTCGCGCCCAGAGTGCTGAATTGCGGGATTTGCACTCGATTGATGGCGATGCCCATGCCATTGACGTCGCGGGAGTCGCGCCGACTCTGAAGCTGGAGCGGGAGGATCGCAGCGCCTACGCGACTCTGGCTATTGGTCGGATCCTCGAAAAGCGGCCGGATGGCAGCCTGGTGATGGACGCCAACTTTATGCCCACCATGCTGAGTGTGCGGGCAGCGCCGCGGTTGCAGCGGTTTGTCGGTGAGATGGCAGGCTTGATGCTAGAGCGGGCCAAGAATATCGCCGGGCGGGTTGGGGCGCCGGGGCAGGGCGGCGTAGCTGACGTCGCGGACTTCATGCTGTTGCAGATGCTCAACCGGGCCCATCCACGCTTCGCGCACCTGGCCCGCTTGCGCCAGCTGCATCCGGAGCGCCTGTACGAGGCGTTGCTCGAACTGTGCGGCGAACTGGTGACCTTCACCGATGAAAGCCGGTTGCCGGCCGGGTACGCCGCTTACGATCACGATCTGCCGGAAATCTGCTTCGCGCCGCTTATGCAGGTGCTCCGGCAATCCTTGAGTACGGTGCTTGAGCCCAGAGCCTTGGCGATCCAGCTTCAGGAGCGTCAGTACGGTCTCACGGTGGCCCCGGTCCAGGAAGGCGAGCTGTTGCGTGATGCCGAGTTCATCCTGGCGGTCAAGGCCGACATGCCGCTGGACGATCTGCGCAAGCAGTTCACCCAGCAGTGCAAAGTGGCGTCTGTGGAAAAGATCCGAGATCTCATCAGCCTGCAACTGCCGGGTATCCCGCTGGCGGCATTGCCGGTGGCCCCCAGACAGCTGCCGTACCACGCCGGCTATGTGTATTTCCGGCTCGATGACCAAAGCCAGGCTTGGCAAATGCTCGACAACGCCAGTGGTTTCGCCTTTCACGTGGCCGGCAGTTTCCCGGGTCTGGAAATGCAATTCTGGGCAATCAGGAGCTAACACATGGCAGATGCATCGGTTATCGATTCGCCCTACAGCAGTCATAACGCTGGCAGCAGTGATGTCAGCGAGCTGATGTTTGCTGATACTGGTCGACATAGACCGGGCGACGCCTCTGGATTTGCCAACGAGCGTTTCCAGCTTCGCGGCCTGGAGGACAATCGCCTGGTGGATGCCGCAACGCCACTGCTGGGTCTGGTTATCCGGGTTCGCCGACTGGCGGAGTTTCGCGGTGTTGAAGACCTTTATCAGCAAGTTGTGGATGAAATCACTGCCATCGATCGCGAGCTGATCGAGCAGGGGTATGAACGCCGGACCGTCGTGGCCTATCGCTACACCCTCTGTGCCTTCATCGATGAAGCCGTACTGGGCACTGACTGGGGGGCACACAGCGTTTGGTCGCAGCATTCGCTGTTGTCCCGGTTTCACAACGAGACCTGGGGTGGTGAAAAGGTATTCGCCATCCTGGGGCGCATGGAGCAGGAACCCAATCGCTACCGGGACATGCTGGCGTTCGTTTACCTGTGCCTGTCGCTTGGCTTTGAGGGGCGTTACAAGGTCATGGAAAACGGTCGGGAAGAGTACCAGCGAATTGTGCGGGGGCTCTACGAACAGCTTCGGGAGCTGGCCGGGGACGATGAGCAGGCACCTTTGGCCGATGCGTTGATGAATGTGACACCGGCCCGCAATCGTCTGCGACGGGGCTGGTCGCTCTGGGGCATTGCGGGTCTATTTATCGCCGCAATGGCTGGTGTGTATTCGCTCTACAACATGGCGCTGAACGAACGCATCAAGGATGTGCTCAGCGTTCTGGAACAACTACCTAAATAAGGATATCACTGTGATTCGGGTAGAACTGCCGGCGCTGATTGGGCGCCTGAACGAGACTTGCCGGGTGGCCATGGAGGCCTCCGCGGCGTTATGTATCAGTCGTCAGGGAGCGGAGATCACCCCCGCCCACTTGCTGTTCAAACTGCTGGAAACTCCACTCTCCGATGTGCGCCAGATTCTGGCAAGCACGGGCGTGGACCATCAACAATTGCTGCCGTTGGTCGGTGACAGTCTGATGGGGGAGCGCCAGTCTGCGGAGCCGTACCCCTCGTTTTCGCCGCTGCTGATTGAATTGCTTCAAGATGCCTGGCTATTGGCTTCGGCCGAACTGGGCCATTCAGAGCTTAGATCCGGAGCGGTGTTCGTGGCTCTGCTGCTGAACGCTGACCGTTACCTGGTGCCGCCGGTGAGCCGTGAGCTGAGTGAAATCAATCGGGAACAATTACGGCGCCAGTTCGATGCACTGACTGAAGGTTCATTAGAGCAGCCGGAATCGGTTGGTGACACAGCAGCGCCCGTAATGCCAGCGACTGATCTGGAAGCGCTGACCCGTTTCGCCACCGATTTCACCCAGTTGGCTCGAGACAACAAGCTAGACCCGGTGGTGTGTCGGGACGCTGAAATCGACCAGATGATCGATATCCTGTGCCGACGCCGAAAAAACAACCCGATTGTGGTTGGTGACGCCGGGGTTGGCAAAAGTGCGGTGGTCGAGGGCCTGGCCCTGCGTATCGTAAACGGCGATGTGCCCGAGCGACTGGCCAGCGTCGCGCTCTGGACCCTCGATATGGGCGCCCTGCAGGCGGGTGCTTCGGTGAAGGGTGAGTTCGAAAAACGCCTGAAAGGTGTGATTGAGGCCGTTAAAGCCTCGGCTACGCCGATCATTCTGTTCATCGACGAGGCGCATACGCTGATCGGTGCCGGCAACAGTGAAGGTGGTTCAGATGCCGCTAATCTGCTCAAGCCCGCACTGGCCCGCGGAGAACTGCGGACAATTGCCGCAACCACCTGGCGCGAGTACAAAAAATACTTCGAGAAGGATCCGGCGCTCAGTCGTCGTTTCCAGCCCGTGGCCTTGGATGAGCCTTCACCGGAGCAGGCCATTCACATCCTGCGCGGTCTGCGTTCTGTGTATGAGGAAGCTCACCGGGTTCTGATTGCCGACAGCGCTTTGAAGGCCGCCGCTGAAATGTCGGCGCGTTATCTGGCAGGGCGTCAATTGCCGGACAAAGCCATCGACGTGCTGGACACCGCCTGCGCCCGCATCAGTCTGAACCTGAGTACGCCGCCCCGCAGGCTCAGTCATGTCCGTAGTGAGCTGCACCAGCTCACAATGGAGCAGGAACTCCTGGCCCGGGAGCAAAGCCTGGGGCAGCACGTTGATGCTGACCGGGAGGCAGAGCTTGAGTCCCAGCTACAGACCTTGCGAGCTGACGCGGATGAGCTTGAGCAACGCTGGGAAGTCCAACGGCAGCTGGTGACCCAGCTGATCGACATCCGCCAGCGGCTGTTGTCGGATTCAGAAGCGGAGACCTTGGCGAACGACCAGGACAGCGCTGAATCGGGTTCCGATTTGAGTCAACAGGCGGCAGCCATTGAGCAGGAATTGGCGACCTTGCAGGCGGACGAACCTCTGGTGCATCCCCGTGTCGATGCCCGCCAGGTGGCAGAAGTCATCGCCGATTGGACCGGTATCCCGGTGAACCGGATGACCACTGACGAACTGCACAAAATCACCATGCTGCCGGACTATCTGCAGGCTCACATCAAGGGTCAGGATACAGCCATAGATTGCCTGCACCAGCACCTGTTGACGGCGCGTGCAGACCTTCGTCGACCCGGGCGGCCGATGGGCGCTTTCTTGCTGGTGGGTCCCAGTGGCGTGGGCAAGACCGAAACCGTGGTACAGCTGTCCGAGTTGCTCTACGGCGGACGTCAGTTCCTTACCACCATCAACATGTCGGAGTATCAGGAGAAGCACACCGTATCCCGGTTGATTGGCTCGCCCCCTGGCTACGTCGGCTTTGGCGAAGGCGGCATCCTGACCGAGGCCATCCGTCAGAAACCTTATTCCGTGGTCTTGCTGGATGAAGTGGAAAAGGCGCACCCGGAGCTTCTTAACCTGTTTTACCAGGCCTTTGATAAGGGTGAGCTGGCCGATGGCGAAGGTCGGCTTATCGACTGCAAGAACGTGGTGTTTTTCCTGACCTCGAATCTCGGCTATCAAACCATTGTGAAGCATGCGGACGAACCCGCGCAGATTGAGCAGGCGCTCTATCCGGAGCTGGCGGGCTTCTTTAAACCCGCATTGCTGGCCCGGATGGAAGTGGTGCCTTACCTGCCCCTCAATGACGACACCCTCAATCGCATTGTCGATGACAAGCTCGAGCGGCTCGCGGCGCAGATTCGTGCCCGCTACCAAACCGAGGTTGTCTTGGAGGCCGGACTGGTTGAGGCCATCCGCGCGAGGGCGACGCGGAGTGAGAACGGCGCCCGGATGCTGGAGTCGATCATTGAGGGCGAGTTGTTGCCACCGGTGTCACTGGCATTGCTGGAAAAGCTGGCAGCCCGGGAGCCGGTTGGCAAGGTAACGCTGAGCGTTACCGACAACTGTTTTTCAGGAACCGTCGAGTAGCGACTAGGGAACAGAATCATGGGACGGATGCAGATGGAGCTGCACACCGGCATTGATCTTGCGGTGGCACTGATCAGGCAGAGCACCTTGCCGACGCTGCTGGAGACAGCTACCGCTCAACTCACGAGAGTCTTCGGCCTGACCCGGTGCTGGGCGCTGGAACTGGATCTTAGCGGCCGCACCCTGCACTGCGCGGAGCTGGCGGAACGGGGCGAGTTTGACTGTGCCGATTTCAGTCACCCCTTCAGCCATGTCCTGCGCTCCGGGCAGGCTCGAGAGTTATCCCGGGCTGCCAGTTACCGGCTGGATCATGCGGGGTTTCAGGCGTTGTTTGATGCCAGTGATCGACCCCGGTCGCTGTGGATCGAGCCGTTGGTTGGAGCAGATGGCCGTACCCTCGGTGTACTGGTGTTGTGTCGGGATGAACCAGAGTGGAACGGGATCGTTGCCCAGCCACTTTACAACGGCTTGACGACAGTGCTCACACACCAGTGGGTAAGCCAGTTACAAAGCCGCGATCAGGTCTGGCAGCGGCGAATGCTCAAGCGGTCGCTAGATACTCTGCACGGCGCCGACAGCCTGCGCCGGAGTTGTGAGCGGCTGGCTCAGGAGTTGGTAGGCAACTCCGTGGCCATGAATCAGCTCAGAGCCCAGATTGTCCGTGCGGCAGGCAGCCAGCTTTCGGTGTTGGTGCAGGGCGAAACCGGGTGTGGCAAGGATGTAGTGGCCCGTGGCATCCACAACCTGTCGGAGCGAGCTAAAGGACCGCTAGTGGTCGTTAACTGTGCGGCCATCCCGGATACGTTGCTTGAAAACGAGCTTTTCGGGCACACCAAGGGCGCCTTTTCCGGTGCCGATCAAGCCAAGGATGGGCTTCTGGCGCAGGCAGACGGAGGCACGTTGTTTCTGGATGAAATCGGCGATATGCCCCTGGCGCTGCAGTCAAAGTTGCTGCGGGTTCTGGAGAATCGAACGTTCCGTCCGCTTGGCGCCCAGGCCGAACAGCATTCAAATTTTCGGCTGGTGGCGGCAACGCACCAGCCGTTGCAGCGCGGGATTGAAGACGGTCGTTTCCGCCGGGACTTATTTTACCGGTTGAGTCAGTTTCCGCTGCGGGTGAGTCCTCTGCGGGAGCGACCTGCGGATCTGGAAGCCCTGAGCCGTCATTTCATCCGGTTGTATTCCCGCCGCGAGGGTTCCGGCCCGGTGGGCATCAGCAGTCATGCCCTGCAAAAGCTGCAGGAGTACGACTTCCCGGGCAATGTTCGGGAACTGCGCAACATCATCGAGCTGGCCTGCCTGCAAACCCCTGCCGGAGACGACATCCAGCCGGAGGTGCTGCGTCTGGAGGATCTGTTTGGTGAGGACAGTGCCCAGTTCAGCGCCGAGGTTGCGCCTAAAACCCGGCCCTGTGGGCCCGAGGCCGAGGACATTCGCGATCTCAAGGCGGCCGCCCAGGCGTTCGAGGCCGCCATTATTCGTCAGCGCTTGGAACAGTACGGCGGGAATCGCGCCCAGGCGGCCGAGAGTCTCGGTTTACCCAAGCGCACCCTGGCGCACAAGTGTCTGAAGTATCAGGTTGTCGACCTATGAGATTTTTCACGGTCTGTATCGCGGCATTGTTCGCCGGTTTGGTGCCGGCGCCAGCGATGGCGAATCTGATGGAGGGCGCTCGCGGCTGTGCCCAGGAGACCAACCGCTTGGAGCGCCTTGCCTGCTATGACGATCTCTTTGGCATGCCCACCGAGACTGCTCGCGAAGCACGTTTACCCCGGGGCAATCAGCCTGAGCGTTGGCGCCAGGCGTTTGCCCAGGCTGGGGAGCGACAAGCAGTGGTGTATCGCAATACCGGTGATGCTGCCGGGCATCTGGTAACCGTTGGTGCCCTGGGCACGCAGCCGCCAAGACCCTTGCTGGTGTTGCAGTGCCACAACAACATTACCGAGCTGGCGCTGATGCTGCCGAGTGCGTTGAATGCCGAACGGATAACGCTGGATTTAGGCAACGGGCAAGCCGACTGGCGTGTTCGCGGTGGCGGCTATCTGGTGAGTGGCGGCCGCGGCCTGCCCGCAATTCGATTGATCAAGGCCCTGACGTCGGCAGCGGACATCACTCTGACGGCCAACACGTCCGAGCTGGATGGACTGGTGTTCGACCTGTCTGGTTTCAGTGACGCTATTCAACCGCTCCGCTCGGCGTGTGGCTGGTAGATACATGTGCTTGGCAGGTAGAGGGAGCTGAAGATGCAGGTCGTTGTACAACATCCGTATGCGGAACAGGTGCTGGCGCCGCTGAGCGGTGACCTGGCAATGGGACCCAAACTCGAAGACGACGTGGCCCTGGAGTTCCTGGAAAACGAAATAATGAAAATGGGGTCCCTGGCCCACACTGAGATTGACTGGCAGAAAGTGGAAAGCGAGGCGCTCAAGATCCTGTCGGATCGAAGCAAGGATCTGCGCGTCCTTGGTTTCCTGATGTTGGGCCTGCAGCGGGGCGGTGATGGCGAACGCTTTGCGCTGTCCCTGTACCTGCTGCAACAGGTCCTGGAGAACTGGTGGGACCAGGCCTGGCCCTACCCGGGAGACCGGGGCAAACGGGCGCGCACCATGATGTTTTCCCAGATGCTGCAGCGAAGCGGCAAACATGCCGCGGGACTGTCGTTTGATAGCAGTGTTGGCGATGGCCGTGAATTCTGCCTGGAACTGATTGAGCAGCTACACGCCCGTGCTGTGGATCTGCAATTGCCCCAAGACCCCATCGGTGATCTCCGGCGGGCCGTTGAAAAATTGCTAAAAGCGAGTGAATCCGCACCCGCCGGTTCTCAGACGTCGCACACCGAAACACCGGCGCCTGCGAGTACCGAAAGGCTGGTTCAGACCGCTATACCAAATCTGGGGGCACTGACCCTGGATCCCGGCAATGAACGGGCGACCCGGCAAAGTCTGCTCCAGGTTGCCGACCTGCTTACCAATAGCACCCCGGACAGTGCTCTGGGATATCGGATGAGGCGATATGCCATTTGGCATGGCATCACCAGCGTGCCGCCGACCCGGGATGAGGTGCGAACGGACCTGGCAGCGGTCAGCCCGGACCGGGTGGCCGAGTATCGGGAATGCCTGGATAAAGCTCCCGATGCCGACTTGTGGCAACGGATTGAGCAGAGCCTGTCGGTAAGCCCGTTCTGGCTTGATGGCCACTGGTTCAGTGCCCGCACGGCTAGCGCATTGGGTTACGAGGCCTGCGCACAGGCTATTCGTGAGGATGTGAAGGCCTTTATCGAGCGGCTGCCGAAACTGACTGAACTGACATTCAACGATGGCACACCCTTTCTGGGTGGCGAGGCAGCCGATTGGCTCTGGGCCGCACCAGCGGGAAATGGCGGTAAGGGGGCCAGTGCCAACCCGTGGGAGCTGGCCTTTGACCAGGCCCGGGAACTGGTGTCGAAAAACGCACTGCCTGCGGCCATGCAGTTGATGGATGAAGGGCTGGCGGAGTCCAGAGAGCCGCGCGATCGCTTTTACTGGCGTCTGACCAATGCCCAGGTGCTCAAAGAAGCGGGCCTCGGCGCACTGGCGACGCAACAAATTGCAGACCTGCATTCGCAGGTTCAGGAGTTGGCGCTCAATGAGTGGGAACCAGCGTTGATTCGGCAGCTGGATCGGCTGGCCTGATCAATAGAAACATCAGGGAGTTATTGCAGGAATGGAAACCATGTGGAGAAAGGTTTTACTCATTGGCGGCAGGCTGCTGCCTTACCTTCGGAGCGCCGCGCCATCGGCCCTGGCCCTGGGGGTGATTGCGTTGCTGGTGGCCACTTGGTGGCTGGGGCCGAGCTGGCCCATGAATGGCGAGTACCCTCTGGCCGCGTGGCAGATGCGAGCACTGGTAACGCTGGGCGTCATCCTGGTGGTCGCAATGTTCTGGGGCTTCATGCTAGCCGGTAGACTGCGCAAAGTGGACAGCGCCAAGGCCGAAGCCGAGCAGGAACTCGAAGACCCCATCTTGCCCTATGAGCGCAGGCAGCAACGGCTGCTGGACCGTCAGCTTGCATTGCTAAAGAACAATTTACCCGGCCGCAAAGGCGTTTATCGTCTGCCCTGGTACCTGGTGATGGGTTTGGAGGACGCCGGCAAGAGCAGTCTGATTCAACGCTCGGGGCAAACCTACACGCTGACTAACGTGACTCGAAACAGCCGCGCAGATCACAACCCCATTGGTTTTGACTGGTGGATTGGCGATGACGGCGTGCTGATTGATCCTGACGGTGAATTGTTGAGTCAGGGCTATGATGATGGCGCCGGGTCTGAGCTTCCTCACCGGCTCTGGCAGCATTTTATCTACTGGTTAGAACGCAATCGCCCGCAACGACCGCTGAACGGGGTGGTTTTGACCGTGGATGTGGCGAGTCTCAGCGTCACCAGTGAATCCAAGCGCAAGGCGCAGGCCATCTTGCTGCGAACGCGACTGCGAGAATTGATGGAGCAGCTAGGGGCCCGATTGCCGGTTTACGTCTGCTTCACCAAGATGGACCTGCTTTATGGTTTTGGCCCTCTGGTGAAAGGGCTGAGCAAGGAGGAAAAGGAACAGGCGCTCGGCTTTACCTTTGCGCTGGGCGACCGGCTCGACAACGACGACTGGCTGAGCGAATTCGCCGAACGCTTTGCCGCGCTGAGCAACCGGCTTTCTCAGCGCTTGCCCGATGTGCTCGCGGATCTTCACGATGCTGAAGACAAGGCTGCGGTGTATTCCTTTACCCGCCAACTCGCTGGTTTGAAGCCGACCCTGGAAGGGTTTCTGGCCGAGCTGCTGTCCTCCGATGCGTTTTCAACACCGGCGCTGGTTCGGGGTACCTACTTCACGTCTGTGGTTCAGGAAGGTGTCCCGGAAGATGCCTTCGTGTCGGCGGCGGCAACCAACTATGGCATGGCTGCGCCGATTCAGCCGGCACAACGCACGGGACAGAGTGCCAGCTTGTTTGCCCACTCCCTGTTTCCGAACATCATCTACCGGGAAGCGGGTCTTGCCGGTGATAATCACCGAGTCATTCGTCGACGTCAGCACGCAGTCGCAGCGGCAGCTGTCTTGGCCATCAGCGCTGGAGCAGGGATGACAGCGGGCTGGCAGCACTACTTTCAGAAAAACGCTGGTGCCGCTGATCAGGTTGAAAGCCGGGTACGGAGCTTCCTCGACAACTGGCAACCGGTCGGATTTGAGCCGGACGCCACCGGCCGCAATCTGCTGGAACCCTTGAGCGAGCTGCGCAAAGCCACCCTTGCTTTCGGGGGCCATCATGAGGAGTGGCCGGTGGTGACCGATATGGGCCTCTACCAGGGGCATCGGGTTGGACCTGCGGTGGAGACCGCCTATCTTGATATGCTTGCCTACCAATACCTGCCGGCGTTGATGTTTGGTGTCATGGGTGAAATGGGGCAGGTATCCGACGATCACACTGAGCGCCTTGATCACTTACGGGTGCTCCGAATGCTCTACGACGCCAGCGGCAGACGCAGCGATCTGGTCATTCGTTATATGCGTGAGTACTGGCAGCGCAGCTTCCCCGGCCAGAAAGACCTGCAGCGAAGCCTGCTGGAGCACCTCAGCTACGCCATGGAGCATACCGATCTGGGCGCTCTGGCCCGGGCCGGTGATGCCACAGCTACCATGGCACTGGCGCCTTTTCGTAGCAGCGTGCAATGGGCTCAGCATGAGTTGGGGCAAGTTGCTACGCCCACCCGGGTTTATCACGACCTGCAGGAGAAAGCCGAGCGGGAATACCGCGCGCCGGTCGATCTGGCTCGGACCTCCGGCCCCGCTTTCAGTGCGGTCTTCAGGCAGGTGGATGAGTATGGCGAGCCAACGAACCACCCCGCATCCGACCAGCGCGACCCGCTGATGATTCCGGCTCTGCTAACCAGAAACGGTCTGGAGCAATGGTTCCTGAGGGAATCCGGTTCAGTGACAGGGTTAGCCTTGATCGATGCCTGGGTGCTGGGGCGCCGTGATAATGTCGATTTCAGCAAGGCGGACGAGGCGGAGCTGCAGAAAGGTCTGCAAACCCTCTACGCTGAGCACTATGTCGGCGCCTGGCGGCAGGCGCTCAGCCGTCTGGACCTGCACCGTTTGGAGGATCTGAATCACGGTGTGCGGATTTTGGAAAGCCTGACCAGCGGGCATAAACCATTAGCTCAGCTGCTTGGGCAAGTCCGGCAGAACACCCGTCTGTTGGCCGCGAAAGAGGGCGACGAGGCCGCGGCGAGAACCCTGTTGGAACAATCCCCTCATTTCCAGATGCTGGTGGAAATTGACCGTCAGTTTGCCGACCTGAATGAACTCACTCGCAAAACCGGTGAAGAGCCGACCGGGCTGGACCAGATCATGCTCGTGGTTGGTGATCTCCATGAATACATGCGCAATATTCAGGAATCACCAGACCAGGGCAAAGCCGCTCTTGCCGCTGCACGTGCCCGCCTGGGACTGCAGGGGGCAGACCCCATCTTTACTCTTCAACGTATGGCTGATAACCAGCCTGAACCACTGAATCGCATGCTCGGCAAGTTGGCAAATGAGAGCTGGCGGGTTCTGCTGGACCAGGCTGTGGCGCAGCTTGAGCGGGAGTGGTACCGGGAGGTGTACCAGCCGTTCCAGCAGAACCTCGCCCGCCATTATCCATTCAGTGCAAGCTCCGGTCGCGACGTTGCCCTGCAGGATTTTGAGCGTTTCTTTGGACCTGAAGGGGTGCTGGATACCTTCTACCGGGACAATCTCAAGCTGTTCCTGGATGAACATCCCGAACAGGTGGGCGATGCCCGTCGCGCCAGTTTGGTTCGCCGTGATGTTCTCAACTCGCTGGAGAAGGCTGATCGGATCCGCAGGGCCTACTTCACCCGGGGCGGCTCTCTGGACGTTGAGTTCGCCCTTGAACCGTTGAACCTGTCGGCGAACAAGCGTCGCAGTGTGGTCAACCTGGATGGCCAGCTGGTGGAATTCAGCCACGGCCCCCGCCAGAGCGTTCCCCTGGTCTGGCCCAATACCCTTCGTGATAGCGTGGAAAGCCGGATAACCCTGGTGCCGATCCAGGTAAACCGATCACCCCGGAGTATTTCGGAAAACGGCCCCTGGGCACTGTTTCGCCTGCTGGACCAGGCAGATATCACCGGTGTCAGCAATAGTGCCGTGGACGTACGCTTCCAGGTGGACGATGGCGAAATGAAATATCGACTTCATGCCGCCAGTAATACCAACCCGTTCACACAACAACTACTTGCAGGGTACCGACTGCCCCGCAGCTTGTATTAGACTGGCCCCACTTCCGGGATGACAGGAGGTCACCCCGGAAGTATCGGTTCTGCCCAAGACATGTGGGAGCCCGGAAATTCAGAATGCTTCAAAGGATTGAAGGCATGCCTCAGGCAAATGGATTGCAGTTCACCGTCCGTGTCGGTGAGTTTCCCTCAGACGTTTTTTCTGTAGTCGGCTTTGCGCTGACCGAAGCCCTTTCCGAGTTGTTTCATGGCCGCTTACAGCTGGCCAGTACCGATCCCGCTATTGGCGCCGCCGATGTGCTCGAGGAACCGGTTGAACTGATGGTCTGGCAGGATGGTGAACCTCTGCGTCGCTTCACCGGCGTGGTCAGTGAGTTTGTTCGCGGCGACACCGGCCACCGCCGAACCCGCTATGAACTGGTCATTCAGCCGCCGTTGTGGCGGTTGGGGTTGATGCACAACAGTCGGATTTTCCAGAAACAATGTCCCGACGCCATTGCACACACGCTGCTGGAAGAGCGAGGCATTGTGGATTCGGTACTTGAGCTCAAGCGCGAGCCGGCGGAGCGGGAATACTGCGTTCAGCACCGAGAGAGTGATCTGGCGTTTCTGGAGCGGCTGGCGGCGGAGGAAGGCTGGCATTTCCGCTATCAGCATGGCGCGGTGGACGGCAGTGCACCAGTCGGGCTGATTTTTTCCGACCATCATGGCGATGCGCCGGTTCTGGTTCCAGTCGGATATAACGCCTCTGCGGGTGGTAGTCACCGGCAACTGTCGGTGTTCCGGTTTCGTTACCAGGAACGGGTACGCGCCGCTTCCGTGGCGCTCAAAGACTACACCTTCAAGAATCCCGCCTACGCGTTGATGCATGAGCAGAGCGCCAGCGCGCCCAACCATCGCGACGACTACCAGCATTTCGACTACCCGGGCCGGTTCAAGGCCGATGTCAGTGGCCAGCCCTTTACCCAGGCGAGACTGGACGCGCTTCGAAACGACGTTAGCACCGCCCAGGGCGAAAGCAATCGCCCGGACTTTGCACCGGGGGCCAAGGTTGAACTCACTGATCACGACCAACCGACCCTGAACCGAGACTGGCTGCTCACGGCCGTTATTCATCAGGGGCAGCAGCCGCAGACGTTAGAGGAAGAGGGCGGATCGGAACCGACTACCTACCACAACCGTTTCAGTGCCATCCCCGCAAACCTTACCTGGCGGCCACAGTGTACCCATCGCCCCATCATGGACGGACCGCAGATCGCCATCGTCACCGGCCCCGAAGGAGAAGAAATCCACTGCGACGTACATGGCCGGGTTAAGGTGCGTTTTCCCTGGGATCGTTACAGCCAGAACGATGAACACAGCAGTGCCTGGCTTCGGGTCAGCCAGGGCTGGGCTGGCGGGCAATATGGTTTCATGGCGTTGCCCCGCATCGGTCACGAGGTGATTGTGTCCTTTCTGGATGGTGACCCAGACCAGCCGATCATCACCGGGCGCACTTACCACGCCACCAACAAACCGCCGTACGCACTGCCGGAACACAAAACCCGCACCACCCTGAAAACCCAGACTCACAAGGGTGAGGGCAGCAACGAATTACGTTTCGAGGACGAAGCGGACAAGGAACAGATCTACATCCACGCCCAGAAAGACCTGGACCTGCTCACCGAGCACAACCGCACCGAAGTGATCAGGAACGACAGTCACCTGACCGTGGAAAACCATCGCTTCAGCCATATCAAAGGCAATGCGCATCGCACGATCGATGGCGAGAGGCGAATGCAGACGGGCAAGGACCACAGTTTCTCGGTGGCAGGCACACTACATCTGAAAGCGGGGGCGGCCTGGTTGAATGAAGCTGGCACCGAACTGCACATCAAGGCCGGGCAGAAGGCTGTCATCGAAGCCGGCGCGGAAATCACCCTCAAGGCCGGCGATGGCTTTGTAAAGATCGACCCCAGCGGTGTCGCCCTGGGCGGAGCTGCGATCAAGGTGAATGCCGGCGGAGCGCCGGGTAAGGGCAGTGGGCAGAAAACGAAGGTGCCGGAAATGCCCGGGTTGATTGAAAGGGATGGTGAGGTGGTGCCGCCTGTGCAGTTGGATGATGTCGGTCAGCGAATGAATGCCGAGCCAAAGCCAGTTGTAGCTCATCGCCTGAAACAGGCGAGAATGAACAGGTCTGCGGTTGTTCAGAAATGCCAGGAACAGCCTGATGGTTCCTGCCCTCTCGGCAATTGCCCCTGCGGGAAAGCTCAGCAGGTGTAAATAATGAGAGCGCACTTCATGGTTAAAACACCTGAAAAGATGAATAGAACGCGGTTTCTTGTGCTCGAATCTCAGCATAAGACGCCCTTACTTCAGGAGCTGTACCAGACAGCGAAAGCCCCTTCGTGGCTGTACCTGTTTGCAGACACAGAATGGCAAGCTTATGTCGAAGAGGGTCCGGTGCTTTTGGAAGCCGGACAGGAAAGTGAGGAATATTGCTGGGCCCTAAAAGCTCTGAAACAAGGTCGTCTTAGCGGACTGATTCTTGAATCACCGCAGGGACTTAATGCAGTAGCCAGATGGTTAAGGGAACGCTTAACCGTAAATATTGGTGGCCACCGCCAGGGGCTTCTTCGCTTTTACGATCCTTTGATCTGGGACCGGCTTGAACCCAAAACAAACGCTGATGCAGAGGTTATAGAGCGGGTGATCTACTGGCATGGAAAGCCCGGGCAACAGCGCTGGATGACTACGGAAAACCCAGAACCCATTGCCATGTCGCCAGTGCCAGCACTGAACGAACAACAATGGTCGGCATTGAATGCAATCAGCTCCTAGCCATGAATTTATCGTTCTAAGGGAAGGGAAATACAAGGATGTCTGAAGCTACATCTAGCAAAGCAGCAGGAAGCTGCGCCCCAGCCTGCGAAGGCGAATCCTTGATCATCGAGGTGATCGGCAAGGATCATCCCGTGGGGCACTCGTTCCAAATCTTTGACGAGAGTAATTATGAACAGCAGGAGTGGTTGGAGAGTCAGGTAAAGATTGAGGAACTTGAGGATTCAGTCCTCCATGTCTGGCCTTGGAAAGGTCAGCCGGAGCGGAATGTCTGGCTTGAGATTGATGCTGAAGAAGGTGCTCCAATCCGCGTGCCTTTTTTGAAGCAGACTGGCGCTGTTGACCGGCAAATGGAACGGCAACGTCACGTTATATTGCCAATCGTTCCCGCCACACTTATTTCAGGTGTTGAGGTTAAAGGCAACAATCCGATTCACCATGTCATGTCACGCGCCGGTTTTTTGTACTTGTTCCTCGAAGGCGTCCTATGGCGTGAGCTTGAGGTAAGAATCGACGAAGCCGGTGTCACCACCTATCACGATGTTCCGCTGCACCAGCACCGGAACCGAAACGACAATGACAAACTGAACCCCGCCTATCGAGAGGTTACTGGGGCAGGGTTAAGTGAAATCTGGGCTCCGGCCTGTGCAGATGGCGGCTGGTTCACGCTGGAAGCGGCGTACAGTGAGTCCCAGTGGCCGGGGGAGCGCGTCAACCACCTCGAACGCTCAGGTGCTGATCGGCGTCACCGGTGCAATCGAATCAGCATGCGATTTACCCCAGACAGCAAAGAGAGTGTTGAAACCCTGCTGATCAGCAACGGCAACACCACAGCGTTTCTGGCTAGCGAACTGGGGCCACAGCGCCCGAGAAAGCCTGCCGTTGAATGGGGATTTGATCGCCCTGAACAGTATCTGTTGGATACCCAGAGTAAATATCCCAAATCGGCTATGGATTCGGCACTGTCCATACATCAGCGACAGGAAGATCCGGATCCTGACGACCCGATTGCAGAAGATGAACGACCGGAGATGACGGCATTGGCGAACTGCCTTCACAAGACAGTCCAGGAAGTGGAAAGTGCAAATGCCCAACGCTGCTTCGCTGAAGAGCAAGAGCCCTTCACTTGGTATGGCACTGAACCGGCGACGAACGACTGCACCGAAAGCGCGAAAACGCGTGCCATTGGGGTGATTCGCCTTGACGACCCTCTCTACCAGCTTCGTTACAACAACCAGCGACGCCAAGTTGCCGCTTGGTTTGCGAACGCCACGACGCGCCGTGCAAGAGCTAGACCCTATTTTGACTCTGCACTACTGGTGAACTCTGTTTTTGAGCCTGAGTACATTGGGGGCAAAGCCAACGCGTTTCATAAACATATGTCTGAAGTGTTTGGTTCTGGGCGGAGAGAGTTCGAACGCTCCATTGCATTATCGGAGCGCAGAATGGCTCGCGACTACCTGGACCAACTCCACAGCGATTTGCTCGGACGCTTGACCGACGAGCGAACTCAACACGCGTTGACCGATCTGTTCACCCACTACAGCTATGACTACGCCGGGGCGTTCAAATTTTTATCCTCACTGATTATGGATCTGGTGACGGAACCGAAGGAGTGTGACGCTCTGGACGCGAGTGTCGAAGGTTCCGTTGATGGCAGAGGAAAGCGGTGGCTGGAGAGATTATGTGAGGGCAAACACAGCCGAGTTTTGTATTCGCTGCTCTTTCCCCGGTTTTCTTCAGAGGATCAGGAAAAGCCCTACGAGCCACCTTCAGAGCACGACACCAATCATGGCAACGGACGTTTCCGTGGTACCGAACTCGCTGCAATGAGTGATAAAGGTCTGCCCGAGTTCGATGAATTGAAAACAATAGATGGGTTTGAGTTGACCGCTGAGGCCGAAGCCGGCGCCTATGAAACGTTGCTGACATCCCATCTTCGTTTCGGTGGCCAGGTGCTGATGGGCATACATGGCAACATGTGGGTGTCTATTCATCATGCCAGTCAGGCCATATTTGCAAGAGACACCAAGCTCAAAGAGATCAAAGACGAGCTAGAGGAACTGAGGCTCGAAAAAGCGAAATTGGAGAACCAGAGGTGGGCGCGGGAACGCAATATCAACAACCTCCATGCAAAGGCGCAACAGCTCAGTGATATTCAGGACAAATTGAACCGTTTGGATAACCAGCGTGAATCCTTGACTCGTCAGAGGGACAGCCTGAACAAGAAAGCCATTCTGGGGCAGATGAAGTTGTACTCCAATTCCCTGGAACAACTAAGGCGCTCTCTCCCTGGCTTGCTTGGAAAGATGGAGCTAATGCGTTTGTCCAAAGCCTTGCAAAAGGATTACTTCGTTTTTGAAATCAGTGCACGGCGACCAAGCGCAAAACGCGGCTCAGATGCCATCCGGTTGTTTGGTGATGTCTTCAATGTTGAAGGTGCGCAGTCGTCTGGTCAAAAGAAGGTAGAGGCGTCGACAAATAGCAGTCGAGCACAGGCCGCAGGCATTGCCTCCGATGTAGCAGAAGACGCCTACGTGCTTGTGTTACCTAAAACCGAAGAAATCACCCAGATGGTCGAGAAGATCGCAGCAGCTGAATCTCGGTATCGGGATGCGGTGCACAAGCTTACGGATCTTGAAGACCTGAGCGGCGTGAATCCTGACATCCTTGCCGCAGCGGCCGTAGCCGCACGGCGACTGGATGAGGCCAGAGCAGAAGTAGCAAAAGCAGAACAAGGCCTCAAAGACTTTGATCGCGACCTAGGGACACAGCGCGACGCTTCTGCTCGAAAAGCCAAATATGTGAGTGATGTCGAGGCGGCAAATGATGCTGCCAATCGAATCGACCAGGCGGAAATCGACAGCAAAAGGTCTGGCAGGCTTTACCGGGTGCTGAACAAGCCGATCTTCCCGGTATTTGTGGGGATGTTGGAGATTTACAACGCATCGAGTGTGCTTTCCTGCTCATCACGGGAGGAGCGTATTAAAGGAGAAGATGCAGCGTTTGTTGGCCGATTTAGTGCGCGTTTTGATCTTGTAGCCACAGGTGCAGCGCTCAGTGAACGATGGCTCCTCGGCCCTTCGAAGGTGCTTTCGCTAAGCCCTCCTGGAGAGTTTGGAAAGATGCTCGCGAGGCGTTTGGGGGCACCCTTGACGGTCCGGAGCGGCCTCGGTGTAGCTGCCGGCTTCCTGATGGCTCTCGATAGTGGGCTGGACGCTATGTATGAGTACCGGATGGGTAACCATAAGGTCGCAGTTGGTAATGGGCTTCTTGCAGGTAGTGGGCTGGCTTTTGGGTTTGCGAGCCTCGTAGGCAAGGCAGGCACCTTCCTGGTGTTAGGCCCGGGTGCATGGTTGGCTGTTGGGGCTGCGTTGGCTGTTTCCGGTCTGGTCATGGTGTTTATGTTCAGTGACGAGCCATTGGATATCTGGATGCGTCATGGGCCATTCGGTCAATTGAATGAAAAACCATTCCTGAAGGAGCCTGCAGAGGCTTACTATCGGCTTATCAGTCTTTTGATGGGCGTCTCTGTCAGGCTTGAACACAACCCGTTACGTCGCGCCGCCCAGTTAGGGGAACTGGAGGAAAGTGATAATAAGAGGATCAATGCGCTAGCGGCCTCGGCGGAACGAGTGGTAGTGGAAAGTGCGATACCAGGACTGTTCAATGCCAATGGCATTGTCGACATCATTCCCAAACTCCAGCTAGCGGAAACTATTGCGGTTGCAAAAGGACGGAACGCCCATGCCCGGACAAATCGGTTAACGGGGGAGGCCGTAAAGGAGCTTATCCTTTTGACAGAGCATTCCGACGCGGGCGTTCACTTGTACCTGAATGCGCCGCAAAACAGTCGGCAGCGGATTGAATCCAGCTATTTCTGGCAACCCAACCGATGGGAAACCAAAACCTACCGTTGGTCTGCCAAAATTCAGGTCAAGGCGCGAAAAGCGCTGGGAGAGAAACAGATGATCTTTCCTGCACCGCCACCTGAGGACCCATTAACATACAGTGAGAAAAACAACGAGCATACTAAGCCTGATTTCGCGACCAGAGATCAGCCGTTTTGGTATAGCGAAAGGGTTCAAGAAAGTGATTGATTCGAACATCAATGCTGTAAATGCTGGTGGTTACTACGAAGATACAGCTTATCGGTCGGGCGCTCTGCCTAAACAGGCTGATCAGCACGAGGAGATGAACCGGTCTACATTGGGGAGCTCTGCCAGTTTTAGGCTCCCATGGGGCAATGCCCGGAATGTTCTCCCTCCAGACTTCCTGAGTGACCATTCGCCAAAGAAGTTGAGAAAGTTAGAGAGGCGTGAAGACTTGGCCAAGAAAATTGGGCTTCAGTCAGAAAACAACCACGAGTGTTTCCGATATGCCACTCTGGCCTTAAGGGCGCGCTTCTTTGACATGATGAGTGTGCTTGGAAAGCTGTGGCTTTTCCTAGTTACACCTGTGGGCTTGGCTGATATCTTCCTAATGTCGCCATTATTTGAGAACGATGGAGAGACTTGGTCTGAGTATCTTCATAGTATTGCTACCCCTGCGGTTATTCTCCTGCTGGGAGGCGGGGCACTGCTGTGGTTTTTCTCATACATAGCTGTCCGACTTTTTACCAGTTACCTCCTCAAAGCAGGCCGCGGCCCAGAATGGGAGTTCAACCGCCGAACCGGCATGGTCACGGTTTGGCAGTACCCCCGCAAACTGCCGTTCATGCCACGCAAGTTACCCACGGTAATCGAAAAACCCTTCTATGAATTCGACGCCTGGTGCTGCGCACGGGTAGACCGCCATGGCAGTTTGTTTGATCTGGTACTGTCTCATCGCTACAGCAAACTGGATGTCACTGTCGGCGACATCCTGGGGTCTCACGGACACCCAAACATGTGCTATGCCTATTGGGATTTCATCCAGAATTACATGGACGTCACCAGGCCACTTCCGGATTTTCCTTTGATCGAAAAATACCGCGACATGGATCCAGTGACGGCAGAACACGACCGTGAGACTGGCCGCCCAGAACGTTATTGGCGTGACATGGATATGGATACTTTCAAGAAAAAAGTCGATCGGATGCATACCGACGTCACTATTATCGACACGGTTTCACGACCGAATTTGATGGAGGAAAGGGTTCGCTACGCGACCTGAGTTCCTCAATCTGAGGCGTTATCGCCAGTTCCGATTCACTCTAAAGTGCAGAGTCAGTGGCTGAACTCTGCGGTGGCAGACGGGCCGCGGAAACTAACAACCGATAGGGATGATCGTTTTGCTGAAGTCGTTCTTCGTTTTGTCGATGGTTGTCTCTATGTCAGTCAGTGCCGGCGTCTACCGCTGGGTCGATGCCGACGGCAACACTCACTTTGGCGATCAGCCGCCGGCTGAAGTCGCGCCTAAGAAGGTTAAAGTAGCTCCGCCTCCGGTTAGCAACGACGCTTCAGCCCAGGAGCGTCAGCAGCGCATGCAGGATTTCCTTTCAGAACAGCGAAAGGATCGGGAAGCGCGTCAGGTGGATCAGGCGAGAGCTGCAGAGCAAGAAGCCAAGAAGGCGAATTTCTGCACCAAGATGCGGGCTCAGTTAAAGAACATGGCGCGGCTCTCTACGTTTTACGATTTGGACGAGAACGGTGAACGGGTTTATGTCACCGAAGAGGAGAACGAGCAGCTCCGGAAAGATTTCCGGGACAAGGTGAAGCAAGCTTGCGGCTGACCCGCTCATTTAAAAGGCGCCCATCAGGGCGCCTTTTTCGTTACTGCAGGAGTACGCGGCGAATCAACGATTAACTTTGATACGAGCCTCAACCCGGCGATTGGTTGCACGGCCTTCTGCAGTGTCGTTGGAGGCGATGGGCTGGGCTTCGCCATAACCTGTGGCGCTGACCCGTGCCAGGTTAACCCCGAGAGCATCGGTCAGGCGTGCGGCGACGGCTTCGGCGCGCAGCTGCGACAGGTTCCGGTTGTAGTCCGCTGCACCGGTGCTGTCGGAGTGGCCGGCAATTTCAACGGTGGTTTCAGGGTTGGCTTTCAGGAAGTCCGCAACCCGGCGAATTTCGTCATCGTAAGAATCACCGATTTCGGCGCTGTTGAGCGGGAAATTCACTTCGATTTCGAAGGTCTCAATGGTCTTGGTGATGCCTTCGCAGCCTTTGGCATCCACCTTGGCGCCGGCGGCGGTATCCGGGCACTGGTCGACGCTGTTCACAACGCCGTCGTTGTCGCTGTCAAGTTCACAGCCGCGACCATCTACTTTTGCACCGCGGGGTGTGTTGGGGCAAGCGTCACGGGCATCGACAACGCCGTCCTGGTCGCCATCAGGCTGGCAGCCGTTGCGGTCGACTTTGGCGCCGGTGGGCGTGTTCGGGCACCGGTCTGCACTGTCGATAACGCCGTCGTTGTCAGCGTCGGGGGGCGGAGGCGTGGCGTGTACGAACGCCAGGCTCAGGCCCAGGGATATCTGGGTATCGAAGGTGCTGTCTTCAACGCCGTGGAATTCTCGCAAGTCAGCGCGTAGGGACACGATGTCGGTGATGTTGTAGCGCACACCGGCGCCTACGTTGAATCGGGTTTCATCGTGGTTGCTGCCTGCGGTTCGTGGCGCCGCTGCGTCGGTACCGAAATCCGCATGGCCAGCACCCGCTGACAGGTACGGGTTCCAGGCTTCTTCAGGTCCGGCGAAGTAGTAGATGGCGTCCATGCGGATCTCTTCAAAATCGGATGAACCCAGCGCGCCCTCGCGGTCGGCATCGGCCCGGGAGAACAGAGCTTCCACAGCCCAGTTCGGGGTGAAGCGGTATTCAGCGCCCACACCAAACGTACCGGTTTCGCTCAGCTCACGCTCACTGTCGAAGATTTGGTACGCGGCAAACGGATTGATGTAGGTGGTAGCCTGGCGTTCTTCAGCCACTGCCGGTGATGCCAAAGTAGCCGCGACGGCAGCCATAGCACATGATCGCATGATGCTCATGCAAAGCCTCCTGTTAGGGTGGGTAGTAAATAGCCGCTGGTGCGGAAATGTCGGTTAATCCGGAAATCGCGTCAGTACAGCAGAAAAAAGGTAACTGGCACTGAGGGTTATATCGGTACCTATATCCGAACTAGCACGTAACGGGAGGCCATTTGGTTCCAGTTGTTTTAGGCCTTTGGCGCGAAGTTGGAACCAAGCTGGAAGAGAAACTCAGAAACTCGAGGAAGGTGCCGGTGAGTAAAAAAAAGCGCCCATGGTAGGGGGCGCTTTTCTTGTTGCTTGGGTATCAGCGCATTAGCGTTGTACCTGGATGCGGGCTTCCACCCTGCGATTGGCTGCGCGCCCTTCGGCGGTGGTGTTGCTCGCCACGGGCTCAGTTTCACCGTAGCCCACTGCGGTAACGCGCTCGGGATCAATGCCGAGGGCATCGGTAAGACGTTTAGCAACGGCTTGGGCGCGACGTTTGGACAGCGTCTGGTTGTAGTCCGCATCACCACGGTCGTCACTGTGACCACCAATTTCGACGACTGTTTCGGGGTGGGCCTTCAGGAAATCGGCTACGCGACGGATTTCATCATCGTATTTGTTGCCGATAACGGAGCTGTTGGTCGGGAACTGTACCTCTACCTCGAAGGTTTCAATGGTTTCAGTCACGCCTTCGCAGCCGGTCGCATCGACATCCGCTCCGGCCGTGGTGTTCGGGCACTGGTCGGCACTGTTGACGACACCATCGTTGTCAGCGTCCAGCTCACATCCGGCAGTATTCACGGCAACGCCGGCCTTGGTGCCAGGGCACTGGTCACGGCTATCGATCACGCCATCGTTGTCGCTGTCTGCCGGCTTCGCGGGAACTGGGGCAGGAGCCGGGGCAGGAGAGGGAGATGTCGTGGTTCGGGCAAACGCAAGGCTGAAGCCAAGCGACACCTGAGTGTCGAATGTGCTCTCGTCGATACCGTGGAATTCACGCAGATCCCCGCGCAGCGAGAAACGGTCTGTGACGTTGTATCGTACACCGGTGCCCACGTTCACGCGGGTTTCATCGTGGTTGCTGCCGGAGGTGCCCATGCGGGACGAGTCGTTACCGAAATCAGCATGCCCGGCACCGAGCGATACGTATGGGTTCCACTTTTCTTCCGGACCGGCAAAGTAGTAGGTGCCGTCCACACGAACTTCTTCAAAATCGGAATCGCCGCTACCGTATTTATGGTCGGCGTTCGCCCGAGAGTACACGCCCTCAATCGCCCAGTGCGGCAAAAAACGGTACTCCACGCCAAAACCGTAAGTGACGCTCTCGTCGAGGGACCGTTTGTCATCAAAATACTGAAAACCCGCAAAGGGGTTGATGTAAATCGTGTCCCGGCGTTCTTCGGCTATGGCTGGCGTGACCAGCGTGGCGGCAACCGCAGCCATGGCACATGATCGCATGATGCTCATGCAGAACCTCCTGTCCGACTTTTTGAGTTGAGTTCGCAGGTGCGAAGCGGGCGCAGTTTGGCATAAACCTGCCGCAGATTTTAGTATTTGATCGCCGGATATGGCTCGTAAGCCATTAATTTTACGTAAGAAATTGGTTATGTGTTCTGGTCATGTCCGGCTAGAGGTGTGAAATACAGGTGAGCACTTTTCTTGCTGAAGTTCAGGGTGTCGCCGTTGTCGAAACGGACCTCGAACGCACTTTCGTCTTCGCTGACCACGCTGCCGGCACCGAAGATGGCGTGGCTCAGGCGTTGCCGATGCCAGAGCACGCTTGCGGCGTCGGTCTGGGTAGCTTCAGAACCATTCAGGGAGACGCCTTCCCGTTCGGCGTAACGCAAACTCACGGGCGTGATCGGAGCCGCCAGTTCGATGGTGGTGTCCGCATTGTGGTTGCCTTCATCAAGCAGGCGCCCGAGTTCGTGGGCCAGATCGAAGCAGAATTCCTCGACGAACCGGCTGGGGCCCTGATCGCCCTCCAGGTGGGGTTGAGCACTCACTGGTCGGCTGAGCAGGTGTAACTGCTGGCGGGAACGGGTCATGGCGACATACAGCAGGCGCCGTTCGCTTTCGAGGATCGACCGGGCGTCGTCTTCGGCCCGGGGGCTGTAGGGCAGGTACTTTTCCTGCAGGCCAGGGATGATTACCCGTGGCCACTCCAGCCCCTTGGTGCGGTGGATGGTGGAGAGCAGAACACCGCCCTGCTGGTTTTCGCCCGCCTGCTGTTTCAGTGTTTTCAGATGGTCCAGGGCACCACTGGCATCCACATCCAGGCTTTTCAGGTACTCGCGGAAACCATGGACGGTGTCGATGCGCTCCTCGGCGCTCTCGTGAGTCAACGCCAGGCTTCGAATGCCTTCATACAGGTCGGTGTGCTCAGCATACACACTGATCAGACCCGCCACCGGGCCCTTGTATCCGCGCAGCTGGCTCAACACCTCGCCCAGTTTGCGCAGCTTGCGCCCGGCCATGGGCGACAAGGCATCGAAGTCCATGGCCTGCAGGCGTTCGTGCCAGTCGTTGGCGAAGCCGGATAGGAAGCGGGCCAGCTGTTCCAGCTCCGGCTCTTTCAGGCCCACGTGCGGGAAGCGCAGTAACTGGCGCGCCACCTCCAACCGGTCGCTGTCGGGCAGGTTGCTTGATCGGCCCGTTACCACCATCAGCACCGAGGTGATGGCCTGAACTTCCCGGCTGAACAGAGCGCCCTTGCCGGCGTCAATGCGGTAAGGAATCTGCCGGGCCAGCAGCTTCAGCTCAATCGGCACGCTCTGGCTCCAAACCCGGAACAGAATGGCGGTGTCGCTGAGATTTGCTTCGGGCGCCTGCTGCAGAATCCGGATTACGGTGTCGCTGTCACTGTCGACCCGGTGCAGCTCCACCTCAGTGGCGGGTGTCGAAGGGTGCGAGTGGCACAGCACATCCTTGCGACCGGTGTTGTGGCAGATCAGATGATTGGCCAGCAAGGCCACCCGGTGGCCGTAACGGAAGGTATAGCTGAGCGTTTGCTCCAACGGGCTCTCGAATTCGTCGCTGAACCGTTTCAGGATGAACTCCGGTTTGGCACCCCGGAATTCGTAGATGGTCTGGTCCGGATCGCCAACCACGGTGACCCGGGCCCGGTCACCGGCCACATAACGCAGCAGCAGGTGCTGGATTTCGTTGGTGTCCTGATACTCGTCCACCAGAATCAGGTCCATCTTGTTACCCACCAACCGCTGCAGTGGCGGATTCTGGTGAATCGCCATCACCGGCTCGTAGAGCATGTCGGCGTAGCTGATGCGGCTCTGGCTCTTGCGCCATTGCTCGAAGCTGTGGAACAGGTCAATCAGGTAGCGATGCTTGTCGGCGTAGCCCAGCTCTTCGAACACGATTTCCGCTGGTGACAAGGTCGTCTTCACCAGATCGATGAAGCCGGTGGCGGTCTCCACAAAGTCTTTCTTGTTGCGGCGGATCTCGTCGGCCAGGTCCTCGGGAGCCAGGCGGCGAGTCAGTTGCCAGGCCTGGAAGCTGATTTCCTGTTCGGTCAGGATCTTGTCTGAAAAGCCCGGCAGGTAGCCTTCGCGGACGAACCGTTTGTAAAGCCGTAACCCCATGGCGTGATAGGTCCGAATCTCCGGCAGTGCCAGCCCGCTCTGGTGGCAGACCTCCTGGAGTTTGCGCCCGAAATCCACCCGCGCGCTGCGATTGAACATCAGTACCAGCATTCGATCTGGATCATGGCCCTGCTGCAACAGGTAGCGAATACGCCAGGCGAGGGTAGAGGTCTTGCCGCTACCGGCTACGGCGGTGATGACGGAGTGCTCGTAACCGGCGGTAATGATCGCCCGTTGCTCGTCGGTGAGAAAATCTGGCAGATCGAGGGCGGCGTGTTGGGGTTTGGTTGGCATAGGGCGTATTGTACTGGCCAACTGGTAGAGCGGGTACCCGTCCCGCATAATTGAAAAAACCTATTCAAAGTCATTCGACTACAACTCATAGGATTGGGGCGGCCTTCGGCCAGGGTTTCCAAAACTGTGCGGAGCCATGGATGGCGGAGCTCAAACGTCACATGGACGTGCTTGAGCGGGTTTTGGAAACCCTGGTCGAAGGCTGCTCACTCCCAAAGCTGAAGGCAAAAACATGCAAATATCCGAATCCGTCAACGTACTGGGCGAAACACTGGAAACCTGCGGCACCGATCCGAAAACCGGGTTCTACCGTGACGGCTGCTGCAACACCGGGCCAGACGACCTGGGCTTTCACACCGTGTGTACGGTCGTCACCGACGCCTTTCTGGAATTCTCAAAAGCCAAGGGCAACGACCTGAGTACACCTCGGCCGGAATTCGGTTTTCCCGGCCTGCGGGAAGGTGACAGCTGGTGCCTGTGCGCGGCGCGTTGGCAGGAAGCTTTCGAGGCCGGAGCGGCCCCGCGCGTACGGTTGCGGGCGACTCATCAGGCCACACTGGAAATGTGTGAATTGAACGATCTGAAACGGCATTCGGTGGATCTCAGTTAATGACTCCGGGTGTGCTCACGGCTGAGGAACTCGACGCCTGGCAGTCATTCCAGCGCGGGCTGATGCTGCGTGGCGAGCGCCGTCTTGTGCTGATTGAGGGTGAGCGCGCTCCGGCCTTGAGCTGGCTGTCGCACCTGTTGCCAGCGCTGGCGGCAGAGAGCGGTGTTTGGGTCGGGCCGGACACGGATCGGCCCTTTGAGGCGCTGACGCCTATGGCTCCCAAACAGATCCGGCAATGGCTGGGCCGCGAGTCCTCGGTGGTGGTTTGGGATGGCTGGCAGGGGAATCCGCCGGATGCCTTTGCTGCTCTGTCGGGAACGCTGAAGGCGGGTGGCCTGCTGTTCTGGCTGATGCCGCCCCTGGATCAGTGGTCGAATTTCCCCGATCCGGATTACGCCCGAACCGGTCTGGATGACCTTCCTGAGCATCCCTTTGCTGCGCGAATGGCGGATTTGCTGGCGGCTGATTCTGAGGTGATTCGGGTCAAACCCGGCCAGTCGGCATCCGTTGATCTGCCCTTGCTGGCGGAACCGGATCAGCCATTTTCTGTGAAGACGACCGATGATCAGCGTGCCCTGATTGATCGGCTGGTGCAGTTTGGTCTGGGTCGGCGCCGTCGGCCGGTGGTCGTCACGGCTGACCGTGGCCGTGGTAAATCGGCAGCGCTGGGATTGGCCGCGGCCGAAATGCTGCGACAGGGCCGGCGCCAGATTCTGGTAACGGCACCGTCCCGGGATAATGTGGCGACGCTGTTTCGTCACGCCCGTGACAGTCTTGGTGACGATATCCTCACTGCCTCAGAATCCGCGCTGGAAACCCGAGCGGGTGGCCGCCTGCGGTTCCTGGCTGTTCGGGATCTGCTGGCCGAGAAGCCGGAAGCCGAGGTGGTGCTGGTGGATGAGGCGGCCGCCCTGCCGGCGGCATTGTTGAAGCAGATTCTAATGGGGTGGCCGCGGGTGGCTTTTTCGTCCACCGTGCATGGCTATGAGGGTGCCGGCCGTGGTTTCGCCATTCGTTTCCGGCAGGTTCTGGATCGGGAAACACCACACTGGCAAGCCCTAACTCTCAGTGCGCCCATTCGCTGGTCCACTACCGATGCCCTGGAACCGTTAATCTCCCGCCTGTTCCTGCTGGCGGCAGACAGTCCTGAGCTGGCGCCCGAGGCGGTGGACGCAGCCGACGTCATTATCGAACCTATAGTGCCTCGGCAGTTGGACGATCAACAGCTGTCGGAGGCGTTCGGGTTGTTGGTGGACGCGCACTACCGCACCACGCCCGCGGATCTCCGGCAATGGCTGGATGCTACAGCTGCGCGCAGTTGGCGCGCCCGGGTGGGCGACACCACCGTGGGTATTCTCTGGGGTGTTATTGAGGGTGGCCTTAGCCCTGAACTGGCGGAACAGATAACTCTCGGTCAGCGACGACTTCGTGGCCATCTGCTGTCGCAATCGTTAGCCAGTCATAGCGGGTTCCCGGAAGCCGCGAGTCAGCAATGTCTTCGGGTTACCCGGATTGCCGTGGCCGACCACGCTCGCCGGCTGGGTGTTGGTCGCGGATTGGTGGCTAAGGCCAGGCAGGCAGTCTTGCAGGAAGGCCTGGATACGCTCGGCACCAGCTTCGGTGGCAGTGAGGAGTTGCTGAAATTCTGGCGTGCCAGTGGCTTGGTTCCGGTGCGCCTGGGCCTGAACCAGGAGGCTACCAGTGGCGAGTACCCGTTGCAGATGCTGAATGGCTGCAGTGCGGCCGGCCAACATCTGGTCGAGCGCCTGCAGCAACGCCTGGCCGAACATTGGCCAACCCTCCTGCCGCTGGCCTGGCCGGCGTTGAATCTACGGCTGGCGGCGGCCCTGAGTGCGGAATTGCCGGCTACCAGTTGCCTCAGTGACGATGATCGGCGGGACCTGCACAGTTTTGCCCATGGCCATCGTGGCTTCCTGCTCTCGTTACCGGTGCTGCGTAAGACCTGTGCCGTGCAGGGCGTGCCCCTCTGGCTGCAAACCCAGGACGAGTTGCTGCTGTGGGTGGCCGCAGCTCAACAACAAAAGAGCTGGCCAACACTGCAGGGGCAGGGCTTGTGTCTGGGCCAGCGCGATGGGGAAGATCGCTTGCGGGCACTGGTACGTCAACTTCTGCAAAACGGCCCTGAGTTGTGACCCGCTCGATTTAATTCTGCTTCACCGCTGCCCAGAATAGGCTCACTCCAAACCGATTGAGACCGTTTGTTATGGCCAAGGGAACCGGCTACCCCCGCTGTCTGTTGTTGTCCTGTGTTGTGCTCTTGCCTGGGCTGTCCGGCTGCGCCACCTCCGTTGAACCGACCAACCTAACCCATGCAAGCGCCACCTTTGCCGCCACTCCGTTAATGGCCGCAGCCGCATCCGGAAACCTGGATCGGGTGGTGGCCCTGACTGAAACGGGCGAATCGCTCAATATCCTGACCGAAAACGGTTCTCCACTGATGGCAGCGGTTGCAGCCAAGCAGGATCGGATTGCCTGGTATCTGCTGTCTGAGGGTGCGGCGCCGGATTTGGCCGCGGCGGGTGCCCAAACACCCTTGATGGTGGCATCGTCGCAGGGGAGTCGGCGCCTGGTGCAATTGCTGTTATCAGCCGGGGCCCAGGTCAATGCCAGCAACGCCAACGGTTATACCCCGGTCATGCGCGCCGCTGAGCAGGGCCATTTGTCCGTGGTGAAGTTACTGCTGGCGGCGGGGGCGAACGTCAATGTCAGTCAGGGTGGTGAGTCGTTGCTGATGAAGATTGTTGCCAGTGGCGACCTGCTGACGGCAGAAATGCTCTTGGCCGCAGGTGCCGATGTGAATTATCGATCGCCGGAAGGCCACACTGCGCTGGACGTGGCCCGGGCGACGTCCAGCCAGGATCTTGAAATGCTGTTGGTCCAGGCGGGTGCGAGGCATTAAGTCTTAGTCAAGCTGCATGGGGTCAGTCTGGTCGTCCCATTCCGGCTGGAAGTGTGCCTCCACCACTTCGGCGGGCACGTCGCTAACCGAGTTGTACGACCAGGTTGGTTGTTGATCCTTGTCCACCAGCCGCGCCCGGATGCCTTCCGGCAGATCCGGGCGCCGGGTGCATTCCATCGCCATCGCCAGTTCCATGCGCAACACATCTTTGAACGACATCTGCTGGGCTTTCTGGAGTTGGCTCCACACCAGCCAGGCCGTGACAGGACACCCGCCCCGTAGGTTGCTCATGCAGGCATTCCACCATTCGCTGTCAATTTCCGCTGACAGCAGTTGGTCGACAATCTCCGGCAGTTCATCACCCGCGCTCAGTCGGGCAATGTGCTGTTCATGCCGCTCCAGATTGCTGCGCTGAAGGCTGCGATAATCCGGAGCATGCATCTGGCTCAACAGCCTGAACAGCCGGTTGTCATCTGCTGCTGCCTGGCCGGACCAGCGCTGGTTCTGCAAGGTGCCGAGCATGAGATCCCGGTCTTCGGGCAGCAACACCATGTCGCTGAGGCCGATTCGAATGCTGTCGGTGATGTTTAGTCGGGCCCCGGTCAGGCCCATGAACAGGCCGATCCGGCCTGGCAGGCGGTTGAGAAACCAGCTGGCCCCGACATCGGGAAACAGGCCGATTGAAATTTCGGGCATAGCCATGGTCACGTCCGGTGTCGCCAGTCGGTAGCGGCAGGCGGACAACAGTCCGAGACCACCGCCCATGACCGCGCCGTGGGCCACGCCCACCACCGGTTTCGGGAACCGCTGCAGGCTGTAGATCAGCCGGTACTCATTGGTGAAAAAGCGCGCCGGCGCGTCAGGCTCGCCGGCGCCACGGATAGCGCTGTATAGATTTCGGATATTGCCACCGGCGCAAAACGCCCGCTCGCCCTCGCCCTGAAGCACCACCAGGCAGATATGGTCGTCTTCCGCCCACCGGTCCAGCGCGCATTGGAGGTCGTTGATCATGGCCTCTGAGAGTGCGTTAAGTGAGGCGGGGGCATTCAGTGTCAGCAGGCCAATCCGGCCTTCCAGGCATTCGATTTCCTGAACCGCTATGGACATTGAGGGGGTCTCCGGTGTTCGAGAATCATCTGGGCGCAAAAGCTATTGATCTAACGGATTTGGCTGGGCCGTGCTCTGTGTTATAAGAACACCACGGGTTTTAAAACCAGTATCCACTACCGGTGGGCAAATACCAAAAACGATGAAGAGAGGGTAAAGACAATGGAACTGAAACACTACGCCGTTGCGGGAATTTTTGCACTCAGCGCCGCCATTCCGGGCATCGCCACTGCGGCTGACGCTGCCGCCGGTAAGGCCAGGGCAGCGGTATGCGCAGCCTGCCATGGCCAGAACGGTATTGCCCAGATTCCAACTTACCCGAACCTGGCGGGCCAGAACGAGCAATATCTGGTCTCTGCCATCAAGGCGTACAAGAACAAGCAGCGCACCGGTGGTCAGGCCGCCATTATGCAGGGCCAAGCCGCAGCCCTGAGTGACACCGATATTGCCAATCTGGCGGCCTATTTTGCCAGCCTGCCGGCAGATGGCGGCAAGTAAACGCGCCACCGAAGGCTGCTGAAAGGTCAGTGTGGCGGCTCAGGCCGCCCCACTGACAATGCGATAGCTGGGATGGTAGGTTGAAGATCCGGGCAGCTTCATGCGGTTCTGAGCGACGAACTGGGCCAGCATGGCTTCCAGGGGTTTGATCAGGGTTGGGTCGCCGGAAATCTCGAACGGTCCCCTGGCCTGCACCTGACGAATACCATCCTCTTTGACGTTACCCGCAACAATGCCGCTAAAAGCCTTGCGCAGATTCGCAGCAATCAGGTGCACTGGCTGGTCGCGATGCAATTCCAGGCCCAGCATGTTCTCGTGATTGGGGTGGAACGGTAACTGGAAAACCGGGTCTATTTTCAGCATCCAGTTGAAGTAGTACGCGTCCTGCATGGCCCGCCGGAAGGTTTCCACATCCTTCATGCCTTTCTTCATGGTCTGGGCCACTCGCACCGGATCATCAATGATGATCTCGTACTTCTTGGCAGCTTCGTCGCCCAAAGCGTTGCGAATGAACTTGTCGATCATTTCGAAGTATTCCGCATTTTCCTGCTTGCCGGTAAAGACCACCGGGAAAGGCAAGTCGGCGTTGTCCGGATGCAGCAGAATGCCAAGCAGATACAGGATCTCTTCGGCGGTGCCCACGCCCCCGGGGAATACGATTACCCCGTGGCCGCAGCGAATAAAGGCTTCAAGCCGCTTTTCGATGTCGGGCATGATCACCAGCTCATTGACGATCGGGTTCGGCGCCTCCGCACCAATGATGCCGGGTTCGGTGATGCCAATGTAGCGCCCGTTCTTCACACGCTGTTTGGCGTGGGCGATGGTGGCGCCCTTCATTGGGCCTTTCATGGCGCCGGGGCCACAGCCGGTGATGATGCTCAGTGCCCGCAGGCCCAGTTGATGCCCCACTTCCTTGCTGTACTGGTACTCTTCGTGGCTGATGGAGTGGCCACCCCAGCACACCACCAGGTCTGGCTGGCGTCCGGCTTCCAGAACCCGGGCATTACGCAGCACGTGGAAGACCAGGTTGGTCAGGTCCTCAGGATCGTCGCGGCGGAAACCACTGGCGGACTGGGGGATAGAGTGAGAATAGATAATGTCCCGAAGTACTGAAAACAGGTGCTCGCGGATAGCTCTCAACATTTCTCCGTCGACAAAGGCGTGGGCCGGAGCGTTGACCAGCTCCAGTTTCAGTCCCCGCGGTTGCGGAACCAGGTGCACGTCAAAGTCGGCGTGGGCTTCCATCAGGGCCTTACAGTCGTCGGTCTCTACACCGGTGTTCAGGACCGCCAGGGCACATTGGCGGAACAATCGGTACAGGCCGCCCTCGCTTCGATCCTTGAGGCGATTCACCTCATGGTTGGAGAGGATTTCAAGGCTGCCTTCTGGGGATACCAAAGCATTGATGGTGGGTTCTTGCATGAACGAAACAACTCCTGAATGTTTCCGGCCGGGCGGGGGTGGTTGCCAAACGGGCCGGTGTCTCGGCTATGCCTGATTTTGAGGCATGGTCATTAAAAGGTAGACTAAGTGCTTTCCGCCTTATACGCCACTCGACAATATTCCGATTATGAAATTACTTATTCGTCCTGCCCCCGAAGTCGCTATCAAGAGCAAGCCCGTTCGCCGACAGCAGATGCGGCACTTGCGGCAGAACATCCGAAAGCTGTTGGTTCGGCTGGATAACGCCATCGTAGTCGAGGGTACCTGGGACCGGGTAACGGTCGAGTTTCCCGATGACCGCGGGTTATCCGGATTGGTGTTGGACGCGGTGCTGCGCATCCCTGGTATCTCCACCATCCAGGAAATCGGCGTGTTCCCGTTTGTGGATCTCGATGACATCGCCGACAAGGCGGTGGAGGCCTTTGCTGAACGATTGAAGGGGCAGACCTTTGGGGTCCGGGTTCGTCGGCACGGTGACCACAAATTCCGCTCCAGTGAATTGGAACGGATTGTCGGCTCGGCCCTGATGCAGGCCTCTGAGGCTGCAGGTGTGAACCTGAAATCGCCCGACGTGGAAGTGCGGATCGAGGTGCAGGATGACCACTTCCACATCGCCCATCGCAAGCACCGCGGGCTCGGCGGCTATCCCTTGGGCAGCGTTGAAACCGTGATGACGTTGATTTCCGGCGGTTACGACTCCTCGGTAGCCGCCTACCTGATGATGCGTCGAGGCCTGCGCAGTCACTTCCTGTTCTTCAACCTCGGCGGTACTGCCCACGAGGTGGGTGTGCGTCAAGTGGTGCATTACCTGTGGGAGCAGTATGGCGCGTCCCACAGTGCCAAGTTTATTTCGGTACCGTTTGATGGCGTGATTGCGGAAATCATGCGTTCGGTCAATCACCGCCATTGGGGTGTCGTGCTGAAGCGCCAGATGCTGAAGGCGGCCGCTGAGATTGCTAAAAAGAACAACGCCATTGGTCTGGTGACCGGCGATGCGGTGGCCCAGGTGTCGAGTCAGACCCTGAGCAATCTCAATGTGGTGGATCGTGCCAGTGACGAGGTGGTGCTGCGCCCGTTGGTGTCCATGGACAAGGAAACCATCATCAACATTGCCCGTGAGATTGGCACCGAATCATTCGCGCGCAACATGCCCGAGTATTGTGGGGTGATATCCCAGAAGCCGGCGACCCGCGCGAAGCTGCACAAAGTGGAAGCGGATGAGGAAGAGATGGACACGGCGGTTTTGGCGAGCGCCGTCGAGGCTCGTGAGGAAACGGCCATCAGCCGCCTGCTGGACACCACCACCACGCCGGAAGATGTGGAACTGGTTCAGACGCCCGGTGTTGAGGATGTCATCATCGATGTCCGACACCCATTCGAGGGCGAGCAGTCGCCGCTGAAGCTGACCAACAATGAGGTCATGCAGATTCCGTTTTATGAACTGAATCAGCAGATTGCCGAATTGCCCAGTGACCGTCAGTACCTGTTGTACTGCGACCGCGGGGCGATGAGCCGGATGCACGCCGGCCATCTGAAGGCTGAAGGGCACGCCAACGTCAAAGTGTACGCGCCCGCCTCCTGATGTCTCTACTCAGCATTTGGAGCTGAGATTCCTCCCTCAGCCTGGTCCGGTTAGCCGGCCAGGCCCTTGAAGAACTGCTGGACGTTTTCGCTCAGCGTTTCCAGATCATAGCCGCCCTCCTGCACCACCAGCGTTGGCAAGCCCAACTGGCGGATGTGCGAGCTAAGCCGGCAAAAGCCTTCTGACGTCACCGAAACCTTCGCTTGCGGGTCGTTCTGGTAGATATCGAAGCCCAGAGCGAGCACCAGCACGTCGGGCTGATAAAGCTTGAGTGCCGCCAGTGACTCGTCCAGCTTGTCGAAGAAGTCCTCTTCCGAAGCACCGTGGGGCATGGGCATGTTGATGTTGTAACCAAACCCGTCGCCTTCACCCCGTTCGTTTTCAAAGCCGGTTACTACCGGGTAGAAGTTTGTCGGGTCGCCGTGGATCGAGATGTACAACACGTCACTGCGATCGTAGAAAATCTCCTGGATACCCTGGCCGTGGTGCATGTCGGTATCGAGAATGGCAATGCGCGGGAACCGTGTTTTCAGGTGCTCGGCGGCAATGGCGGCGTTGTTCAGGTAGCAGAAACCGCCGGCGGCGTCCTTGCGGGCGTGGTGGCCCGGCGGTCGACACACGGCGTAGGCGGTGCGGTCACCGGCAATCAGGGCGTCGGCGGCGCCGAGCGCGGTTTGCGCGGACCAGTAGGCGGCATGCCAGGTGTTGGCGCCAATGGGGCAACTGCCGTCGGCCTGGTAGCGGGCGGCTTCCGCCAAGATGCCGGTCAGGTGGTTCGGTGACCGCACAAAGATGTTGGAGATCACCTCTTCGCCCCAGTCATCCATCTTCATCCAGCGCCGGTGCGCGGATTCCAGGAAGCGCAGATAGCCGAGATCGTGCACCTTGGAGATCGGGGCGGCGCCCTGATCGGCCGGCTGTAAAACCGGAACCCCCATCTCCTTCAGGCCCTCCAGCATCTGGCCGGTGCGATCGGGCACTTCCTGAGGCTGGCGCATTTGCCCGCGAGTAAAGTAGGTCTGCGGAATATGCTGATCCTGAGCGGGATGGAAAAACGCTTTCATTATCCGATCTCCTTGGTTCTACAAGCCCCTGAGCATAGGCGCATCAGGCGGTGATCAAAAGCCCGGCCGTCGACTTTACAGCCAGTGATTCAGCATCCACTATGGAAGACATATTCAACCTACGCAACTGTGTCCCGCAGGGGATATGGCTACTGACAGAAGAGGAGCCAAGATGATCGAGTCACCACTGCTGGAAAAGCGCAATGGCTACATCGGCGGTCGCTGGACAGATAATGTCCAGGGCAACACCTTTGATGTTTACAACCCGGCGACAGGAGATGTGATCGCAAAAGTCGCCTCCATGTCCGAGTCCGAGGTGGAAGATGCCGTTGCTGCCGGCAAGTCGGCTTTGCGCCTGACCAGCCCTTACTCCATCGAAACCCGCCGCAAATGGCTGGAAGACATCCGGGATGCCCTGAAAGCCAACCGGGAAGAGGTCGGGCGGATCCTATGCCTGGAACACGGCAAGCCGTTGCAGGAAGCTCAGGGTGAAGTGGATTACGCTGCGGGCTTCTTCGATTATTGCTCCAAGCACATCCAGGCGCTGGACGCCCACACCATTCCGGAAAAGCCGAAAGACTGCACCTGGACGGTTCACTACCGCCCGGTGGGTGTGACCGGATTGATCACGCCCTGGAACTTTCCGATCGGCATGATCGCCAAGAAGCTGTCAGCCGCGCTGGCGGCCGGCTGCCCGTCGGTGATCAAGCCGGCCAGCGAGACCCCGCTGACCATGATTGCCCTGTTCTCCCTGATGGACCAGCACACCGACATGCCCGATGGCATGGTTAACCTGGTGATGGGCAAGGCCAGCGTGATCGGCAAGGTGCTGTGCGAAAGCCCTGACGTGCCGATGCTGAGCTTTACCGGTTCCACCGAAGTGGGCCGCAAGCTGATTCAGGACACCGCCGATCAGGTTAAGAAGCTGGCGCTGGAGCTGGGCGGAAACGCACCGTTCATCGTCTTCGACGACGCCGACCTGGATGCCGCCGCTGATAACCTGATTGCCAATAAGTTCCGCGGTGGTGGTCAGACCTGCGTTTGTGCCAACCGCATTTTCGTCCATGAGAAAGTGGCGGATGCCTTCGGCGAAAAACTCGCCGAGCGCGTCAACAAGATGACCGTGGGTGACGGCATAAACGGTGATGTCGATCTCGGCCCGTTGATCAACAAAGCCGGTTTCGACAAGGTAAAACGTCACCTGGAAGACGCGCTCGAGCAGGGTGCCAGCCTGGTGGCCGGCAAGCAGCCAGGTGATCTGGGCGACGGCCTGTTCTTCCCGCCGACGGTCATTACCGACGTTACCCGGGATATGTGCTGCTATCGCGAGGAGACCTTCGGGCCGCTGGTTCCGATGGCGCTGTTCCGCACGGAAGAGGAAGTTATCGAGGCCGGTAACGACACCGAGTTCGGTCTGGCCTCCTACGTGTTCACCGGTGACGCCGAGCGTGCCCAGCGCGTGGCTGCCGGCCTGCGCTTTGGCCATTGCGGCTGGAACACTGGCACCGGGCCCACACCGGAAGCGCCGTTTGGCGGCATGAAGGCCTCCGGTATTGGCCGCGAAGGCGGACTGGAAGGCCTGTTTGAGTTTGTCGAAGCGCAAACGGTACCGCGCGGCTTTTAACCTAAAAGCAGAAACCGGCAGCCCGTTAGTATCGGGCTGTCGCACGGGGGAACGTCCCCTTCAGGACACGCTACGAGCACATCCATGTGCGCTTGGGTGTGGCCATCCCTGGCCACACACAGTCCTGAAGGGGACGTTCCCCCGCGCTCTTTTCGAAACTCGGTGAGGGCTGTTCAGAGCGCTCACCCACGCGGAAATCCCTTTTTTCTCCTGTTATACTTCCACTCCTGTTTATTTAACCAGTAGCGAACGTTTTCCTATGGATGTCTCTCACATAATCGACCCTCTCAATGACGCCCAGCGCGAGGCCGTTACCGCCCAGAACGATCACCTGCTGGTGCTGGCCGGGGCCGGCAGTGGCAAGACCCGGGTGCTGGTGCATCGAATTGCGTGGTTGATGACGGTGGACCGGGTGCCGCCGACTGGCATCCTGGCGGTGACCTTTACCAACAAGGCCTCCAAGGAAATGCGTTACCGCATCGAACAGATGATGGACATTCCGGCTCGCGGCCTCTGGTTTGGCACCTTCCACGGCATTGCTCACCGATTGCTGCGCTCGCACTGGCAGGACGCAGGGTTACCGGAGAACTTCCAGGTGCTGGACAGCGACGACCAGCTGCGGATGGTCAAGCGGGTAATGCGGGAAAACCAGATTGATGAGAGCAAGTGGCCGCCCAAGCAGGCGCAATGGTTTATCAACAGCCAGAAAGATGAAGGCTTGCGGGCGGACCACATTCAGGAAAACCCGGGCGATCACTTCACCTCAACGATGCTGAAAATCTATCGCCAGTACGAAACCCTGTGCCAGCAGGGCGGCCTGGTGGATTTTGGGGAACTGCTGCTGCGCTCCCACGAACTCTGGCTGCACCGGCCGGAGCTGCTTGCTCACTATCAGAAACGGTTCCAGCACATTCTGGTGGACGAGTTCCAGGACACCAACACTATCCAGTACGCCTGGCTGCAGGTGCTTGCCAGTCAGCAGGTGCCGTTGACGGTGGTTGGTGATGACGACCAGTCCATCTATGGCTGGCGCGGCGCCAAGGTTGAGAACATCCAGCAGTACCAGCGCGATTTCCCTAACGCTCGCCTGGTGCGGCTGGAGCAGAATTACCGATCTACACAAATGATCCTGAAGGCGGCCAACGCGGTGATCGCCAACAACCAGGGCCGGTTGGGCAAGGAATTGTGGACCGACGGTCCGGACGGCGAGCCTATCAGCCTCTATGCCGCTTTTAACGAGCAGGACGAAGCCAACTACATTGCCGATAGCATCTCGGCCTGGGTTCAGGACGGCAACCTGCGTAGCGAATCGGCCATTCTCTATCGCTCCAACGCCCAGTCACGAGTGTTGGAAGAGGCGTTGATGCGCCAGGGTATTCCGTACCGGGTCTACGGTGGCCTGCGGTTCTATGATCGCCAGGAAATCCGTAACGCCCTGGCCTACCTGCGCCTGGTGCAGTATCGCCGTGACGATGCCGCATTCGAACGGGTGGTGAACCTGCCGCCCCGGGGCATTGGTGCCAAGAGCCTGGCGGAGCTTCGTGAATACGCCACCGAGCAGAGCATTTCGCTTTGGGAGTCGGCCGAGCGATTGCTCGAAGCCGGGCAGGTTAAAGGTCGGGCGAAGACCGGTTTGCAGTCCTTTATCGCAATCATTGAAGGTCTGTCCGGCATGGTGGGCGATGCTAGCCTGCATGGCCTGATGAAGCAGACCATCGAAGATAGCGGCCTGAAGAACTACCACGCCAGTGAAAAGGGCGAGAAAGGCCAGGCCCGAGTTGAGAACCTGGAAGAGCTGGTTAACGCTCTGTCAGATTACGAGGTGGAAGACGGTGTCGACCCGATGGCCGAGTTTATTGCCCAAGCCGCCCTGGATGCGGGTGAAGCCCAGGCCGAAGACCATGAGGACAGTGTTCAGCTGATGACGTTGCACTCCGCCAAGGGCCTGGAGTTCCCGATGGTGTTCCTGGCTGGCGTTGAGGAGGGTCTGTTTCCCCATGGCATGTCGCTGGAGGAGCCGGGGCGCATGGAAGAAGAGCGCCGGTTAGCCTATGTCGGTATTACCCGGGCGATGCAAAAGCTGGTGCTCACTTACGCGGAATCCCGTCGTCTGTACGGCCAGGAAAAATTCAACGCGCTGTCCCGATTCGTGCGAGAAATCCCTGGCGATTGTTTGCAGGAAGTCCGGTTGCGCAATACGGTTACGCGCCCGGCGATGCTGGAACGCCCGAACGAAAGCATGTTCAGCCAGGATTCCGCCCAGCAGTCCGGATTCAGCCTGGGTCAGCGGGTACGGCATCCGAAGTTTGGTGAGGGTGTGGTGATGAATTCGGAAGGAAGCGGGCATCATACCCGGGTGCAGGTGAACTTTGACGACGGTGCCAAGTGGTTGGTGCTGGCGTATGCGCCTTTGGAAGCTTGTTAGTTGATGCGGGTGGCGGAGGGCTGGTAAAGCTTTCCAAAACCCGCTCAAGCACGTCCATGTGGCGCTTGAGCTCCGCCATCCATGGCTCCGCACAGTTTTGGAAAGCTTTACCAGCCCTCCGCTTCCATCACTGTGCTGGCCTCGGTTACATCAAGACCGCGTAAATCACACCCGCCAGAACAATTCGATAGACCACATACGGCCACATGCCCACGGTATTCAACCACTTCAGGAAGAAGTGGATAGCGGTGATGGCCATGATAAAGGACGTTACCCCGCCGAGCAGAAAGCCGCCCCAGTCGACAATGACATCCGAGGTGGCCACTTCCAGCAGTTTAACCGCCGACGCGAGCACGATAATGGGAATGGCCAGCAGGAAGGAAAACCGTGAAGCGGTGTGGCGGGTCATGCCCAGGAACAGGCCGGCGGTGATGGTGACGCCAGAGCGGGAGGTGCCAGGTACCAGCGCCATGGCCTGAGCGATGCCGACAACAACGGCGTCTTTCCAGTTCAGTTGGTCCAGGGTGCGCTGGCGCTTGGGCAGCCAGTCGGCGATGCCCAGCAGCAGGCCAAACACCAGGGTGGTGGTGAAGATCACTTCCACGGCCCGCAGTTCATTGTCGATCATGTCCAGCAACGCCAATCCGGCTAAGCCCGCCGGGATGGTGCCAATCACCAGATAGAGCGCCAGCGCCCCCTGGCCAACCAGCTTGCGCCGGGTTACCGACAGCAAGCCATCCCGGGCTATGCCGAACACGTCGTGTCGGAAGTAGAGCACCACCGCCAAAAGGGTCCCCAGGTGTACCGACAGATCAAACCCCACGCCCTGATCGGTCCAGCCAAAAAATGCCGGTGTCAGGATCAGGTGGGCGGAACTGGAGATCGGCAGGAATTCGGTCAGTCCCTGTAAAAGGCCGAGAAAGAGGGCCTGAAAAGCATCCATAAGGCGAATCCGTTGTCTGGCTGGGGCGGTGTTACAAGCAGGCACGGATAGTAGCAGGGCACCCGGAGGCTGAACAGTCCAGCCCGGCAGAGCCCGGAACAGTCGGGCGCGAGCACTCAGCACGCAAAGTAGGGTATGGTCGGGTTTCCAGGACCATAGGCTGGCGCTCGCCGGCCATCGTTAAAGATCGAACTCTATGACTGCACTGCTTCGTCGTTACCCCTTGGCCGTAATCGTGCTGGCCCAGCTGTTCGGAACTTCGCTCTGGTTCAGCGTCAACGGCGTCTGGCTGTCGCTGTCACAAGAGCTGGGTCTCAGTGAGACCGATCTCGGGTTGCTGACCCTGGCGGTGCAGGCCGGCTTTATTGCCGGCACCTTGACGCTTGCGGTTACCGGCCTGGCTGACCGGTTCGGCGCCAGCCATATTTTTGCGGTGTCCAGTCTGCTCGGGGCACTGGTGAACGGCGGCTTCATCCTGGTGGCCTCGTACCCGCCACTCGATCTGTTATTGCGATTCGCCACCGGGCTTTGTCTGGCTGGCATCTATCCCCTGGGCATGAAGATGGTCATCGCCTGGACGCCAAAGCATGCCGGTGTGGCGCTGGCTTGGCTGGTGGGCATGCTCACTCTTGGCACCGCGCTGCCGCACCTGATGCGCGGAGCCACTCTGGGTCTGCCCTGGCAGTGGCCGCTATTTGGTGCCTCGGCACTGGCGTTAGCTGGCGGTGCCCTGGTGTATTTTTTGGGTGAGGGGCCTCATCTGCCCAAAAGTGTAGGGCCGGTGCCTTTGAAACAAGGGCTGGTTGCCCTGCGAGCGCCCAAATTTCGGGCCGCTGTCGGCGGGTATGTCGGCCACATGTGGGAGCTTTATGCCTTCTGGACGCTGGTGCCATTGTTGGCCGGGCGGGAATTGGCGCGTCTTGGCTGGAGCGAAGGCTTCATCCCGTGGTTTGCCTTTGCCATCATCGCCTCGGGTACGGCCGGCTGTATTGGCGGTGGCTGGCTGAGTCGGCGTTGGGGCAGTGAGCGGGTCGCGCGTTCGGCGCTGACGACATCCGGACTGGTCTGTCTGATTTACCCTTGGGTGTCCGGATTTTCTCCGCTCCTGCTGGCGGTTTTGCTGGTGGTTTGGGGGCTATCGGTGGTGGCTGATTCGCCGCAATTTTCGGCGCTGGCAGCGGCACGGGCTCCTACCGAGTTCGTCGGGTCCTCATTGGCGGTCATGAACGCCATTGGCTTTGGCGTCACCTTGCCTGCGATCTGGCTGACCAGTTGGCTCTGGGAATACCAAGGGATTTGGGTAGTTTGCTGGTTGCTCCCCGGGCCGATTTTCGGACTGCTTGCTTTGGGTGCGCCAGATCGACGTGCCCGGAGGTTGGCCGGTTAGGCACATTTCGTTTCCCGGGCGTCGCGACTTTGTCAAGTCAGAGGTTCTGGTCGGGCACTTCCCGGATGCGGCCGTGCTCGTCAATGGCCACGTAAACGAACATACCCTCAGTGACCTTGCGCGGGTGCTTGGCAGTGCGGTCCCGGGTCCATACTTCCACCCGGAGCTTCATGGAGCTGCGGCCAATCTCCACCACCTCACAGTAGCAGCCCACCTGCGAGCCCACGCGCAGCGGCGATAGAAACTCCATACGATCCATCGCCACGGTTGCGTTCCGACCCTGGGAAATGCGGCCGGCCATGGTGGCGGCAGCGATATCCATCTGTTTGACCAACCAGCCTGCGAATACATCGCCGTTCGGGTTGGTGTCAGAAGGGAGGGGTACAATCTGTAGGGTCAACTCACCGCGAGGGGTGGGTTTGTCGTCGTCGAAAGCCGTCATGGAGTCTGCCTTGATGTTAAGTCTGGAATTGTTATATCCCGCATGTTAGCGGCGTTAGCTTAGGCTGCAAGCAGATTTGCACTTTTCCAACTATATTTCGGTATCTGTAACAAAGTTGTCATAGAGCTTCATTACTCTTCACCCATCGGTAAAGTTCATCCACACAAATTGTCCAACCGATCTTGGAGACTCAACGTGATTAAACTGAACAAAACACTCGCAACTGTAGCGCTGGCCGGTTCCGTAGTGGCAATGTCCATGCCTGCCATGGCTCGCGACACCATTAGCATTGTCGGTTCCTCAACCGTCTACCCGTTTGCGACCGTTGTTGCCGAGCGCTTTGGTACCAAAACCGATTTTAGAACCCCGAAGCTGGAATCCACCGGCTCCGGTGGCGGCATGAAGTTGTTCTGTCAGGGTATTGGTACCCAGCACCCGGACATCACCAACGCTTCACGTCGCATGAAGGCTTCTGAGTACGAGCTGTGCCAGAAGAACGGCGTGTCCGACATCACTGAGTTCCGCATCGGTTCTGACGGCATTGTCATCGCCAGTTCCAAGGATGCACAGAACCTGGAGCTTAGCCTTGAGCAGCTGTTCCTGGCCCTGGGTTCCAAGGTGCCGGTCGACGGCGAGTGGGTTGCTAACCCGAACAAGAGCTGGAGCGACGTGGATTCCAGTCTGCCGAACAAGCCGATCCGTGTAATGGGTCCGCCGCCGACTTCCGGTACCCGTGACTCGTTCAACGAGCTGGCCCTGGCTGCTGGTTGCGACGCCCTTCCGGAAGCCGAAAGCCTGAGCAAGGACGATCACAAAGCCATCTGTGAAAGTGTTCGTGAAGACGGTGCCTTCATCGAAGCCGGTGAAAATGACAACCTGATCGTGCAAAAACTGATCGGCGATACGGACATGTACGGTGTGTTCGGTTACAGCTTCCTGGAAGAGAATGCTGACCGCCTTCAGGCCGCTACCCTGAATGGTATGGTTCCGACAGCTGAGGCCATTGCCGCTGACGAGTATCCGGTCGCCCGCTCACTGTTCTTCTACGTCAAACAAGCCCACGTCGGTGTTATTCCTGGTATCCAGGAATACGTAGATGAATTTACCAGCAATGCCGCCATGGGCCAGAATGGCTATCTGAAGAACGTTGGCTTGATCGTGCCGCCGCGCGACCAGCTGATGAACCTGATGGACAAGGCTGAAAACATGCCGAAACTGGCTCTGGAAGAGCTGAAGTAAACCGAAGGAATCGGTGAAAACAAGGGTGCGCGTCCTGATCGGGACGCGCACCCTTTCGCACATCTAGGAAGACCACTCAGTGCCATGGATAGTTTGAAACTGTACACTGGGCGCCTCGTTGAAGTCGTAGACAGGATTATTCATGCAACCGGCTAATTTGTTATTGCTCACCCTTGTGTTGGCTGTCGTGGCTTATGGCCTGGGGTATGCCCGGTCACGGTCACTGGCTATGCCACTGGGCGGCATTCGTCATCTTAAATCCCTGCCTTTCTATTATGGCGCGCGCGCCGCACTTTGGAGTGGTATTCCCGCACTGATCGTGCTGGGATGCTGGGCCGCTTTCCAGGGTAAGGTTATTCAGCTCATCATAATTGGTGGCCTACCGCCCGAGCTGATTCCCGAGACGGAAGGTCAGGCCAGCCTGTTGCTGAGCAAAATCAGCAACGTCGCCAGCGGCGCCCTGCCCGCCGGCTTTGTAGATGCACCCATTGCAGAAGCTGCAGAACGTCTGAAAGCATTGCGCGGTCAAAGCCGAATGTTGATGTCAGCGCTCGTGGTTTCAGTCTCGGTGCTTGCCGGCTTCCTGGGCTGGTTGCGTATTCGGCCGCGGCTTAATGCCCGATCCCAGGTTGAGTCCATTCTGAAGTGGCTGTTCTTCGCCTGTGCCGCCCTGGCTATCCTGACCACGGTTGGCATCATCTTCTCAGTAGCCTTTGAAACCTTCCGATTCTTCGGCAAGGTCCCGTTCACTGAATTTATCTTCGGCTCCCAGTGGAGTCCGCAGACCGCCCTGCGAGCAGATCAGGTGGCTGCACAGGGTGCCTTTGGCATGATCCCTCTGTTCACCGGCACCCTGCTGATCTCGGCCATTGCCATGGTTGTGGCGGTACCGGTTGGTTTGCTCTCCGCGATATACCTGTCGGAATACGCCAACAGGAAAGTCCGGGGTGTGGTGAAGCCGCTGCTGGAAATGCTGGCCGGTATTCCAACGGTGGTTTATGGCTTCTTTGCTGCGCTGACCGTGGCGCCATTCATCAGTGATCTTGCCGCCTCCATTGGTATTGAAGCATCGTCCCAGAGTGCACTGGCGGCGGGCGCAGTCATGGGCATCATGATCATTCCTTTCGTGTCTTCGCTGTCGGACGACGTCATTAATGCGGTGCCGCAAACGCTTCGTGACGGCTCGCTGGCGCTGGGCGCTACCCAGTCCGAGACCATGAAGAAGGTCATTTTTCCGGCGGCGTTGCCGGGCATCATGGGCGGCATATTGCTGGCGGTTTCCCGCGCGATAGGCGAGACCATGATCGTGGTGATGGCGGCTGGCCTGGCCGCAAACCTGACCGCTAATCCGCTCGAAACCGTCACCACTGTGACAGTGCAGATCGTGACCCTGCTGACTGGGGATCAGGAGTTTGACAGCGCCAAGACCCTGGCCGCCTTCGCATTGGGCGCCATGCTCTTCCTGTCCACCCTGCTGCTCAACGTAATAGCCCTGAAAATTGTGCGTAAATATCGGGAACAGTATGACTGACCAACGTTCACAGGCGGAGATTGTCCGCCAGTCGCTAAAACGCCGGTATCGCAAGGAACGTCGATTCCGTGCTTACGGTATCCTCGCCATTGGTGTTGCCCTTTCTGCGCTGGTAATTCTGTTTACCGATATCATCGGTAAGGGCTACACCGGCTTCATGAAAACTTCCGTCACCATGGAGGTGAGTCTGGATGGGGACATGATGTACCTGGACGATCCGACCGACAGTCGCCAGCTCAAGATGGCAGACTTTGTCGAACCCCTTGTCCAGGCGCTGATCAAGGAGCTCCCCAGTGCTACCGAGCAGGACCGTGATGATGTTCGTGGGCTGATCAACCCATACGCCTCGGTGACCCTGCGCGATGCCTTGAAGGAAAATCCGGACTGGCTGAACACCACTCGGACCATGACCTTCCTGTCCCATACCGACGTGGACGTGTATGTAAAACACGCCGGGGATGCCGCCTATTCGATCAAGCTCAACGACCAGCAGAAAGCCTGGGCGGATGAGTTGCTCGAGCGCGGCGTGATTGAAACCTCGTTTAATGACACCTTCTTCAGTGGCGGTGATTCGCGGGATCCGTCCAAGGCCGGCATCCTGGGTGCCATTGTCGGCTCCCTGCTGACTATGTTTGTCACTTTGATTTTGTCCTTCCCGATTGGCGTTGCCGCCGCTATCTATCTGGAGGAGTTTGCGCCCCAGAACAAGTTCACCGATTTCATTGAGGTGAACATCAACAACCTGGCTGCGGTGCCGTCCATTATTTTCGGTCTGCTCGGTCTGGCGGTATTTATTAATCTGTTCGGGATGCCGCGTTCCGTGCCGGTTGTCGGCGGGCTGGTACTGACACTCATGACCCTGCCCACGATCATCATTTCCAGCCGGGCCGCGATCAAGAGTGTGCCACCCTCCATCCGTGAAGCCGCGGAAGGCGTTGGCGCCTCAAAAATGCAGGTGGTGCTGCATCACGTGCTGCCGCTGGCCATGCCGGGCATGCTCACCGGTTCCATTATCGGTATGGCCCAGGCCCTGGGTGAAACGGCGCCATTGCTGCTGATTGGTATGGTTGCTTTCATCGTCGACGTGCCCGGTGGGTTTTTCGACTCTGCAACGGTCTTGCCGGTGCAGGTGTTCTTGTGGGCCGGCAGCCCCGAATTGGCTTTCATTGAACGCGCGTCAGCCGCCATCATGGTGCTGTTGACCTTCCTGATCAGTATGAATGCATTGGCCATCTGGATGCGCAAACGCCTCGAGCGCCGGTGGTAAGGAGAATTGAGATGAATAGCATGAACCAAAGTATCGCCAACGAAGTGCCCTCCGAGGATGAGTCACCCGTACCGGTGGCTGAGAGTCAGCCCACCGACACCGTGATCGAGGAAGGCAAGACCGTCGGCAAGCCGTTTTCAGACAATGCCAAGTTTTCCTTGCGCGATGTTGAGGTGTTCTACGGCCAAAGCCGGGCCATCAAGAAGATCAGTCTGGATATTGCCCGTAACCAGGTCATGGCGTTTATCGGGCCGTCGGGCTGCGGTAAGTCCACGTTCCTGCGCTGCCTGAACCGGATGAACGACAGCATCGACATCTGTAAGGTCAAGGGTTCACTGCAGCTGGACGGTCAGGACATCTACGACTCCAAGCGAGACGTAGTGGAGCTTCGTGCCCGGGTGGGTATGGTGTTCCAAAAGCCTAACCCGTTCCCGAAGTCGATCTATGACAACGTCGCTTACGGCCCCCGTATCCACGGCCTGGCTAACCGCAAGGCCGACCTCGACGAGATCGTCGAAAGCAGTCTGCGTAAGGCGGGTCTTTGGGAAGAAGTGAAGGATCGGCTGGAAGCTACTGCCACCGGCATGTCCGGTGGTCAGCAGCAACGCCTGTGTATCGCCCGGGCCATCGCCGTTAACCCGGAAGTGGTGTTGATGGACGAGCCCTGCTCAGCACTGGACCCGATCGCCACGGCGAAAGTTGAGGAGCTGATTGCCGAGCTGTCCGAGAGTTACACCATTGTGATCGTAACCCACTCCATGCAACAGGCTGCCCGGGTATCCCATCGCACGGCCTACTTCCACCTCGGACACCTGGTGGAAGTGAATGAGACCAACAAAGTATTTACCTCGCCGGAACACGAACTGACCGAATCCTACATTACCGGTCGCTTCGGCTGATCCCGGCGCTGAGGAACATTGGAGAAGAAGAGTATGCCTACAAAGAAGGACGATGTTTACGGGGATCATATTTCCCACAAGTTCAATGACGAACTGATGGAGCTCAAAACCGAGTTCCTGAAAATGGGCGGAATGGTCGAGTCTCAGGTCGAGAATGCCATTCAGGCCCTGATGGATGGCGATGGTCATCTGGCCGAAGACATTCGGGCCAAGGATAAGCGCGTCGACCAGATGGAAATGGCCATTGACGAGGAAGCCACCCTGATCATTGCGCGTCGGCAGCCGACTGCCCGGGACCTGCGCCTGGTGATTTCCGTGATCAAGATGGTGGCGGACCTGGAACGGGTTGGTGACGAGGCCAAGAAGATCGCCAAGTTGGCGATCAAGCTGTCCGAAGAGGGTCAGGCCCCACGCGGGTATGTGGAGGTGCGCCACATCAGCACCCACGTTCTGACCATGCTGCACGATGCACTGGACGCCTTTGCCCGTCTCGATTCCGAGCAGGCCTTGCGGATCATGAAGGAAGACAAGCGGGTGGACGAAGAGTATCAGGCTGCGGCCCGTACCCTGCTGACGTTCATGATGGAAGACACGCGCAACATTTCTCGCTGCATGTCGGTGATGTGGGTGCTGCGCGCGTTGGAACGGGTTGGTGATCACGCCTGTAACATCGCTGAGAACGTGATCTTCATGGTGAAGGGCGAAGACGTCCGTCACACCTCGGTAGAAGAAGCCGAGCGGGTGGTGGGGCGCTAAGCCCCACTCAATCCCTGTTTTTTTTGGCTACGCCTGCTTCATTCGGTCGGTGTAGGGCGGCCAGCCCATGGGTTTGCCAGCCAGCAGGTGCAGATGGATGTGAAACACTGTCTGCCCTGAATTCTCTCCGCAGTTCATCACCGTACGATAGCCGTCTTCGTCGAATCCCATCTCCTTAGCCAGTTTGCCAGCAACCCAATAGAGGTGGCCTACCAGCTCGCGGTCGTCTTCACCGATATCGTTGATGGTGGCTATGGCTTTCTTCGGGATCACCAGCAGGTGCACAGGTGCCTGGGGGTTGATGTCCCGGAACGCCAGGCTGACGTCATCTTCGTAGACAATATCTGCCGGAATTTCCCGATTGATGATCTTGGTAAACAGCGTTTCTGACATGGTGGCTCCTGAATGATTCTGGGTTTGCTCGCGAGCGTGAGTAGTGCTGTGTCTCCGGTCTCAGAGCTGACGCAGGCCGGGAATCCGGTCAATCAGTTGGCTGAGCCCGGCCGGTAACCGGTCATCAATGCCCATAGCATAGCGCGCCACCTGATTACGGGCGAAGGGCAGGGCGCGGGCGGCGCCGAGACCCAGGTTGCGCAGCAGGTGCAACGGTGGAACGCGATTGCTGAACAGATGATAGAACAGGTCCATGGTCATCATCATCCGCCGGTTGGCCGGGCGCCGCTGAGCTTCATACTGCTGCAACCATACTGGATCGGCCAGGTCCGCATTGGCGCGCCGGGCTTCCTTGAGCAGGCCCTGCAGGCACTGGGTATCCTGAAATCCGAGATTTACGCCCTGACCCGCGAGGGGGTTGATGGTGTGGGCGGCATCGCCGGCCAGCACCACGCGGCCCGAGAAGTACCGTTTGGCGTGCTGGCGCGCGATGGGGAAGCTTGCTCTGGCCTTAAGGTGCGTCAGCTGGGGCAGTTCCGGCGGGAACGCCGCCTGGACGTCCTGCAGCAATTGCTCCTCTGGCAGCGCCTTGAGACGCGCAAGTTCCCCGGGGGAATCGTACCAGACCAGTGATGCCCAGCTTTCGCCCGGATGGTCTGCTCCGGCGCTGTGCAGCGGCAGGAAAGCCCTGGGTCCGCTGGGGCAGAAACCCTGCCAGGTGATGTCGTCCACCGGGCCCTGGTATCGCACCGACATCACCATGGCTTGCTGTTCATACTGGTTGCGGTTAATGCCAATGCCGGCCAGTTCCCGGATTTTCGATTGCGCGCCGTCGGCCCCCACCACCAGTTGTGCCTGCAGCCGCTGATCGTCATCCAGAAACAGGGTGGCGGTGGTGTCGCCTTGCTCCAGCGCGACAACGCCCAGCCCGGTCAGCACGGTGACGTTCTCCTCCGCTTGCGCGGTTTGCCAGAGTGCCCGCTGGGTCACCGAGTTTTCGACAATGTGGCCCAGATGGCTGCCGCCCAGACTGGCAGCGTCAAACTCGACGCGGGTCAGTTGGCGGGGCATCAGGTTGCTGAGCGGGTGGTGGGTTTCGTCCCAGACGGCGAGTCGGCGGTAGGGAGTGCTGCGCATGCTGGTGATTTGATCCCAGGCGTCCAGGCTGTCGAGATAGCGCTGGCTGCCGGCACTGAGCGCGGATACCCGAATGTCAGGCGCGGCGGTTGGGTCAAAGACCGGGGCTTCTGAACGGTCGATCACACCGACCCTGAAACCTTGTCGGCCCAGGCCGGTGGCGAGGGCGGCGCCGACCATGCCGGCGCCGACCACCACTATGTCAAATGCATGCGTCATATAGGGTTCCTGTCTGAAGTCACCAGTTTACGCGATGACACAGATCAGACAAGCGACCCGAAGGGTATCGGTCCCGAGGTCTTAATAACCTGCCACAGTGGGCTCACTGGGTCGCAGATCCTCGGGTTGGCGCCGGCCTTTCACCAGCCAGGCGGGTTTTTGTGCTCCGGGTTTGATAAAACCCTGGTTCAACACCATGGGCTGCACAAGCGTGAGAAAGTCGGCGGTCTTCATATGCACCGATTCGGTGTGACTGCCGGCGGCAAAGGCCAGTTCCTGCTGTTCGGTCATCGCCTCACTGCAGTACACCGACATGCCGAACAGATTGCCAAAGGGTGGCATGGCCCCGACTTCACAATTCGGGAAGCGATCCTTGAACTCTTGTTCGTCAGCCAGATCAAGGAAGTCGGTATCTAGAATTCGGGATAGGCGGTCCCAGCGAATGCGCCAGGTCGCCGGCATGACCAGCATGGCCATTTTGCCGTCCAGCTCGATAATGACCGTTTTCACAACACGGTCGCCGGCAATTTTTACGTGGTGCGCCAGTTCCTGGGCGGTAAACGCAGGGGGGTGGGAGAGGCACATGTACTCCACGGCGGCCTCATCGAGAAAGTCCTTCAACTGCTGTGCGGGCATAGTGACAGCCTCCTACCAGCAATGACAGCGTTTCGGGGCCGTTTTACCTTTGTGACGGGCCCGGACGGCCTGGTGGAGCCCGTAAACTCCACCATTAACCGTCATCTTAGTCGAGGATACGCGGTTTGCGAGTTACCGGATGTATCAAAGAGCAACGGTTTTGCTAATCACTCCGTCTTATACACGTGAACATCTCGCTGTGGGAACGGAATGGTGATCCCTTCGGCGTCAAATGCCTTCTTTACTTTTTCCTGCATGTCCCAGTAGTACGGCCACAGGTCATCGGTAGGTACCCATACTCGGAACATGAGGTCGACGGAGTTGTCACCGAGCGCACCCACACAGATACGTGGAGCGGGGTCCGTGAGACTGCGATCGTCTTCTTCCATCAGGCGTTTGAGGATAGATTTGGCCTTGTCGATATCGTCGTTGTAACCGATGCCGAAGGTCATGTCGCAGCGGCGATTTTCATAGATGCTTACATTAACCAGAGTGGCATTGGACAGGCTGCCATTGGGGATCACGATGCGCCGATTATCGAAAGTGTTGACGATGGTGTACAGGATGCTGATCTCGTCGACGGCACCGAGGTAACCTTGAGCCTCAATGGTATCGCCCACCTTGAACGGCTTGAAAATCAGGATCAGGACACCGCCTGCGAAGTTGGAGAGGCTGCCTTGCAGGGCGAAACCGATCGCCAAGCCGGCGGCACCAATGATGGCGACGAAGGATGTGGTGGCAATGCCCACCATGGAGGCCACGGAAATGAGCAGAAGAATCTTGAGGACGGCGCTGATCAGGCCACACAGGAACTTGTTCAGGGTCGGGTCTTTCTTACCGAGCTTGACGTCGAGCACGCCGACAAAGCGGTTGATCAGCCACAGGCCAATGAACAGCGTGACGATGGCGAGAACGACTTTGGGTGCGTAAGTCATGGTCAGGGAGATGGCCTGTTCGATCAGCTCTGAAGCACTGCCTTCAGATCCGAAGAGGTCTTCCATAGGGGGACTCCTTGTTCGTTAGTTTTGAGATTGGCCCAAGGGTAAGTGAAATATGCCCATGAAAAAAATGAGTTTTCGGCATTGTTTATAGCAGACAAATGTTTCACGGGCATGCCCATCAGATCTAGATAGCCCCTTCAAGGATCCTTGAGAGAACCCTTGAGAGAACCTTGAAGGGATCATGACATGATCTTGATGGGACCTTGGGATCGCGTCGTGTTTACGCAGTTGAGCCGGTATTGGCCCACTCGATGATGGTTTTCGGGCCCCCTTGGACAAGAATTCGACCCTGCTTCCGGTTTAGCTGGTAGTCGTACATGGGGTCGTAATAGTCCTGCAGCAGTGCCTGGATCCAGGCATCGTGGCCGCTGAGGTCGTGCTCGCGTTGCTGGAGGCTCAGGGCGTCTTCCATCACCTTCCTCAGCTGTTGGTGGCGTTCGCCGCCGAGACGCTTGCGAATGCGGTCGAGGGCACTTAGCAGATACTCCTGGAAGTTCAGCCAGCCGTCTTCCTCGCCATCGCGGGCGAGATAGTCGGCACACATGCCCTCGACATAGTCTTCACGGATAATGGCAGTGCGCTCTTCGAGCGATCGTTCGAGCACCAGTAGAGGCGCGGCTGACATCCGCTCGCGCAGGGTTTCTGGCAACGCGCAGCGTCCCACCAGCCGGCTTTCGTCTTCCAGTTGCACAGGGCCCGTCTGGAAGTGATGGGCCTTCAGCAAGGCAATCGCAAGGCGGTTTTCGAAATCGATCTGCGACGGCTGCGGTGTGACCTGACGACCAAAACTCGAGCCACGGTGATTGGCCAGGCCCTCGAGGTCCACCGGATTGGGCAGCTGCTGCAGTACCCGCGTTTTGCCGGTGCCGGTCCGGCCACTCAGGACCTGGAACTGACCGGATTCAATGCGCTGCTCGAGGCTGTCGATCAAAAAGCGCCGCAGTGCCTTGTAGCCGCCCTGAACCAGCGGGTAGTCAATGCCAGATTCTTTGATCCACTGCTGGGTGAGGCGAGAGCGCAAACCGCCGCGAAAGCAGAACAGGTAGCCTTGCGGATGCTGTTTGACGAATTGTTTCCAGGCCTCAATCCGCTCGGCCTTGGTGTCGCCGCTGACCAGCTGGTGCCCCAGTTCGATGGCCTTGTCCTGACCCCGCTCCTTGTAGCAAATGCCGACCTGGTGGCGTTCGTCGTCATTCATCAGCGGGGCGTTTTCGGCCTTGGGAAAACTGCCTCTGGCGAACTCTACCGGTGCCCGGACGTCCATGAGCGGGACATCGTTCAGGAACAGTGACAGGTAGTCGTCGGTGTCGGGTCTGGTTGCCATTTCAGGGTGTAACCGGTTGCGAAAAATGAGGCGCCAGTATAGCCGAACTGGTGTTTTTCTGCTCGCGGAGCGCTGTGTCGCCCCCGAGAGCTGCGTACAATCTGGGTATAATGGCCGGTCCTAGTAGTCATGAATAGTAGTCATCAATAGTAGCCATTCAGTGCGGAGAGCGGATGTCGCCCGAGCGTCTTGATCAGCATTTGCGAAAAACCCTGAGTCGGGGCCGGGTGGCCGTGTCCCGGCCTGCTGGGTGTTCACGGATTCCCCTGCATCTTTTTGATCCGTCGGTACTTGAGGGCCCGCTCAGCCACGATGAAGCCCAGGCCGTGGTGGCAGAGCCGGCGTACTGGTCGTTTTGCTGGGCCAGTGGTCAGGTTTTGGCAAGCTGGATCCTGGATAATCCGGGCTGGGTGGCGGATAAACGAGTGCTGGATTTCGGCGCGGGTTCCGGTATCGTCGCGATCGCCGCCGCCCTTGCCGGTGCCCGGGAGGTGATCGCCTGTGATCTCGACCCGGCGTCCCTGGATGCGGTGGCGGTGAATGCCGCGTTGAACGAAGTGTCGGTGACGTTGTGTGACGATTGGCAGGCCCGGCCCGATGGCATCGACGTAATGACCGCGGCAGACGTGCTGTACGATCCTGACAATCGACCTTTGCTGCAAGTTTTCCGTAGTGCTGTGCCAACGGTTCTGCTGGCGGATTCAAGGGTCAGGGATCTGGGGGACGATGTCTATGAACAACAGACGATCGTGGCGGCACGGACCTGGCCGGATCTGAATGAGTTCGAAGAGTTCAACCGGGTGCGGATTTACGTGGCGCAGAAATAATCTTGGCGGGGGTAAAAAATAAAGGGCAGCCCTCAGGCCACCCTTTTCAATACTCTGTCTTTCTATGCTTTGTCGAAACAAGTCGGCGCGTCCGTGCGCAAAGGGCAACAACCTTGTTGCGAGTCCCTGAGCCACTCCCTGGTGCTGGCCTCCTAGCCGGCGCTCCGAATAATATCCTTTAAGCGAGGCGTCCATTCGTCCTTGCCTCTCCCTGCAATCCTTGCGGGGGTGCATCCGATGCGTCGTCCTTATCCTTCACATCCTTGATGTAAACACTATAGCAATTCCTACTTTACAGGCTTGTGAACCTGGTCCGTTTCCAGTTGATAAGAATTGGGTATTCCGATAATAAATACCTAGGTATTCAGTTGGTTAGTCGCCTATTGGCAGGCGTGCGTCCAAGCTGCGCACGTGACATCGCTGTGTCGTCTTACGTACATGTAGGAAATGTCTCACAAAGATTTGGGCGAATCTCTCAAGTCTGCGTTTTCGGCCCATCGTAGCCCCGGCCAAGGTAGAAGGCCGAGAGCGATACCGACGCCGTCGGCGGCCAGATCAGCCAGGGAAAACTCCCGGTAGGGCAGGCCAGCCTGAATACCCTCAATCGCCAGACCAAACAGCAATAGTGCCGGGGCAAACCACAGGGCCTTGGCCTCGGGCCAGGACAAGCGCGTAAGCACAGTCAGTTCCAGGAAAGCGACCAGATGGTTGACCTTGTCGCTGGTCGAGGCCGGCACGGGGTAGGGGTTCGCCGTGGTCGCCAGGAACAGGATGGCAGCCAAGGAAATGAGCAGGGCGATTCGCCAGAGTGGTCGACAGCGAAAGAGGGTCAGAACGTGGTGTTTCAAATGTGCCATGGGGGAATTTCCGTAGGCGGCCTCGGGCTGTGGGAATGATGGCAACATGATATGCTTTGCGCCCCGTCACTGTCATTGAAGCGGAGGGCCTACCGGAATGCTCAAGGGTAATTTTTTTCGAGGACTGGGCTATCTGGGAGAAGGCTTCCGGCTGATTCGACAGCCCGGCCTGCGCCTGTTTGTCATCATTCCCCTGGTAATTAACGTCCTGTTGTTCGGGCTGCTGTTCTATTTCCTGGCCGAAATGTTTGCCGGACTGATTGCCGCCGCCATGGGCTGGCTGCCTGACTGGGCCTGGTTGCAGGCGCTGGACTGGTTGTTCTGGCTACTCTATGGCGCGGTCATTCTTCTGATGCTGGCCTACGGCTTTGTGATCGTGGCCAACCTGATCGGGGCGCCTTTCTACGGCTATCTGGCCGAACTCACCGAAAAACACCTCACCGGTCAGGAAGTGACCACCGAAGACAGCTGGGCGGCCATCGTCAAGGACATCCCGCGGGTGCTGCTGCGCGAGGTGCAGAAAATCCTGTACTACCTGCCCCGGGCCCTTGGTTTGTTGATCATTGGCCTGATTCCGGTGGTAAACCTGGTTGCAGCCGTGCTGTGGTTCCTGTTCAACAGCTGGATGATGGCGTTGCAGTACGTCGACTACCCGGCTGACAACCACAAGGTCAGCTTCAAGGCGTTGCGGGGCCTACTGGGTGACACCCGGTTGTCGGCGTTCGGTTTTGGTCTACCGGTTGCCCTGGCGGCCATGGTGCCGGTTCTCAATCTTGTGGTCGTGCCCGCGGCGGTATGCGGTGCCACGGCCTACTGGGTGCGCGAAAACGGCGCTACCCGACACTAATTTCTGTTTGGAGGTTTCTTGGATACGTCGGAATTTGTCATCGGTCAGCGTTGGGTCAGCCACAGTGATACCGCTCTGGGCTTGGGGATCGTCACCGATATCTCCGGTCGTCGGGTCACCCTGGGCTTCCCAGCCGCCGACGAGGAGCGCACCTACGCCATCGACAACGCGCCCCTGTCCCGGATCATTTACCAAATGGGCGAGGAGATCGAGACCTTCGACGGCGAGCACTATGTCGTGCAGGCCGTTGAAGATATCGGTGGTGTGTTGATGTACCACGCCGATGACGGCGAGAACATCCAGCAGATTTCAGAAGTAAAGCTGAGCAGTTCCGTGAACTTTTCGGCGCCTCACCAGCGTCTGTTTGCCGGCCAGTTTGATCGCAACGGCGCGTTTCGCCTGCGCATGGCAACGGTTCAGCACCAGGAGCGGCTTCGTGCCTCGCCGGCCCAGGGCTTGATCGGCGCCCGGACTCAGCACCTGCCGCACCAGATCTACATCGCCCACGAAGTGGCCAAGCGACACGCACCCCGGGTCTTGCTGGCGGATGAAGTTGGCCTGGGTAAAACCATTGAGGCCGGCCTGATCCTGCATTACCAGCTGCATACCAATCGCGCCAAGCGGGCTCTGGTGGTGGTGCCGGATTCGCTGCTGCACCAGTGGTTGGTGGAAATGCTGCGCCGGTTCAACCTGCGCTTCTCGCTGATTGACCAGGAGCGCTACGACGCACTGAAGGATGATCAGGACGATGTAGATGCCCTGATGAGTCACATCTTCGGTGAAGAAGAGGCAGTGAATCCGTTCGAGACTGAACAGCTGGTGCTGTGCAGCCTGGATTTCCTGACCAACAGCGAGCAGGCGCAGAAAGACGCGGTAGCGGCTGGTTGGGATCTGATGATTGTCGACGAGGCCCATCACCTGGCTTGGAGTCCTGAGGAAACCAGCACCGAGTACCAGGTGGTTGAGGAATTGTCCGCCGCCAGTCGCGGCCTGTTGTTGCTGACCGCGACCCCGGAGCAGGTCGGTGTGACCAGTCACTTTGCCCGGTTGCGGCTGCTGGATCCGGCGCGTTTCCACGATCTGGAGACGTTCAAGCAGGAAGAACAGCAGTACGAGGCCATCAATGCCGTGGTCCGGCGCTTGCAGGACGAAGGCTCAGAGATAACTGCCGATGATCGTGCCGCGCTTCAGGACTGGCTCGGTGATGAGCTGGATCAGCTGTTGGCCGGTGATCAGCCGCATCAGGCCATCATTGATGCGCTGCTGGACCGTCATGGCACCGGCCGGGTGCTGTTCCGCAATACCCGGGCCGCGATCCAGGGCTTCCCGGAGCGTCACCCCTTGCCGGCACCGCTGCCGTGCCCGGAGATGTACCAGGGCAAGGCCTGGGGGCAGGATGGATTGGCGCCGGAACAGGCCGTGGAGGAAGACCAATGGCTGGCTGACGACCCCCGCGTGGCCTGGCTTGAGAAGACACTGGCTGGTCTGCGTCCGGCCAAGGTGGTAGTGATCTGTGCCCGGGCTGAGACCGCTATGGCGCTCGAGCATTACCTGCAGCTGCGCGCGGGCATCCGCAGTGCCGCCTTCCACGAACACCTGAACCTGATTGAGCGGGACCGGGCGGCAGCCTATTTCGCAGACACCGAGCAGGGCGCCCAAGCGCTAATCTGCTCTGAAATCGGCAGTGAAGGCCGTAATTTCCAGTTCGCGCACCACTTGGTGCTGTTCGACGTGCCGGCCAACCCGGATTTGCTGGAGCAGCGCATCGGTCGTCTGGACCGTATTGGCCAGACCGACACCGTTGATATTCACATTCCCTACCTGCAGGGCACAGCCCAGGAAGTGCAGTACCGCTGGTTCCACGACGGCCTGAATGCCTTTGCCGAGAGTTGCGCCGTTGGCGTAGCCGTGCAGGAGCAGGTGCAGAGCCAGTGGCAGCAAGCCCTGGACGGTGACACCGCGGAGCTGGATGGCCTGGTGGCGGCAACGGCGGAAGAGGCCGCGCGCTTGCGTACGTTGCTGCAGAACGGCCGCGATGCCCTGATCGAGCTGAATTCCTGCCGTCGGGACGTCGCCGATCAGCTCATTGACGATATCGATGCGGAGGAGAACTCCGCCCAGGTCCGTGATTACATGATGGAAGCGTTCGACATATTAGGCGTGGATGTCGAGGACCACAGTGATCATTCCGATGTACTACGCCCGGGCGAGCAGTATCACGCCGGGCATGTGGCGGAGTTGCCGGAAGAGGGCATCACCGTGACCTGGGATCGGCAGCAGGCCCTCGAGCGCGAGGATTTGGCGTTCATGAGCTGGGAACACCCCATGGTCACCGGCGTCATGGATTCGGTAACCAGTTCGGGCCTGGGCAAGGCGGCCCTGGCCAATCTCTCGGTCAAGGCGCTGCCGGCCGGGACGCTGCTGATGGAAGCGCTGTACACGGTGCACTGCCCGGCACCGGAATCGCTGCAGTTGTCACGCTACCTGCCAGTCTCGCCCCTGCGCCTGCTGGTGGACGTGAATGGTAAGGAGCTGTCCAAGGCATTGCCCCACGAGCAGTTGAACAAGCTCAGCTCAAACATCCGGCGCCGGACCGCCCAGGCCATCGTGCCGCAGATTCGAGCCCAGGTTGAAACCATGGTCGATCATGCCGAACGTCTGTCGGACCCCCATCTCGAGCCAATGAAAAAACAGGCTCTGGAGCGAGTGGAAGCCTGTTTCGAGCCCGAAATTCGTCGATTGGAGGCGTTGAAGGCTGTAAATCCCGCGATCCGCGATGAGGAAATTGATTATTACCGCACCCAGCTCGACGCCGCCCGGGATGCTATAGGCAGCGCCAGTCTGGCACTTGAGGGTATTCGAGTGATTGTCACCTCCTGATTCGGGGTGAGGCAGGGATAACATACTGATTTGCGACCGCTGTTAAGCGCTCATCTGATGAGGTAGTGTGGGCGTACCTACTTTCGTCTTAGTATGTTACGAACCATGGATGACTGAGAGAACCTATGATGACCTTCATTCTGTTTGTTGTGGCGTTGGCTGGCCTGCTGGTCGTGATGCGTCGTGAATCTGGTGCCACGCCGGCTATTGGCGTGATGGTTGTGACGGGACTGCTGTCCTGGATTTTCGCCTCCGGTTGGCTGGCCCTGATCTTGTTTGTCGGTGCGGGTATCACTGCCGCGGCAGGCCTGCCGGGCTTCCGGCAGAGCTGGCTGACACCGAAAATCTTCGCCACCTTCAAGAAAGTGGCTCCGAAAGTGTCAGAAACTGAGAAGGTCGCCCTGGAAGCGGGCACCGTCGGCTGGGACGGTGAGCTGTTCACCGGTCAGCCCGACTGGCACAACCTGCTGATCAACCGTCACACCGGATTGAGTGAAGATGAACAGGCGTTTGTCGACAACCAGTGCGCCCAAGCTATCTCCATGTGCAACGCCTGGGACCTGGCGGTTGAGCGCGCCGATCTGCCGAAAGAACTGTGGGATTTCCTGAAGAAGGAAAAGTTCTTCGGCATGATCATTCCAAAGGAATACGGCGGCCTTGAGTTCTCCGCGAAAGCCCAGACCGCAGTGCTGCAGAAACTGGCTGCCAACGAAATGTTGATGGTGTCGGTCGGGGTACCGAACTCCCTCGGCCCGGGCGAGCTGTTGGTCAAATACGGCACCGATGAACAGAAGAGCCATTACCTGCCCCGACTGGCCGATGGCCGTGAGATCCCGTGCTTTGGCCTGACCGGCCCGCGCGCCGGATCGGATGCCACGTCACTGCCGGATACCGGCATCGTCTGTAAGGGCGAGGTTGATGGCAAGGAAGTGGTGGGCATCAAGCTCAACTTTGAAAAACGCTGGATCACCCTGGCACCCATTGCCACAGTGGTGGGTCTGGCGTTCCGCATGTTCGATCCGGATGGTCTTCTGGGCGAGCAGAAGGATTATGGCATCACCTGCGCTCTGATTCCCCGCGATACCGACGGTATGGAAATTGGCCGCAGGCACTGCCCGATAGGTACGCCGTTCCTGAACGGTCCTATCAAGGGCAAGGATGTATTCATTCCCCTGGACTACATCATTGGTGGTCAGGAAATGGCGGGTCAGGGCTGGCGCATGCTGGTTGAGTGCCTGTCGGTTGGGCGCTGCATCACCCTGCCTTCTGGCGCCGCAGGCGCAGCCGCCTACTCGGTGGGTACCGCCGGGGGCTTTACCCGTGTCCGTCGCCAGTTCAACACTCCGGTGGCCGACATGGAGGGGGTTCAGGAGCCGTTGGCCCGTATCGCGGGCAAGACCTACATTGCACAGGCCGCTGTTAACCACACCGCGAACATGATCGATCGGGGTGAGAAACCGGCGGTGCCGTCGGCGATCCTGAAATACCATCTGACCGAATTCCAGCGGAGCGTGTTGACGGATGCCATGGACGTGCACGGTGGCAAGACCGTAACCCTCGGCCCCCGTAATTACCTGGGTATCGGATTCAGCGGTGCGGCGGTGTCCATTACTGTTGAAGGCGCCAACATTATGACCCGCAGCCTGATGATCTTTGGTCAGGGTGCCATTCGCTGCCATCCGTATGTTCTGAAAGAGTTGGCGGCCAAAGACGCCGATGATATTCAGGCGTTCGACGAGGCCTTCTTCGGTCACGCCGGCCTGATTTTTGGCAACGCCGCCCGAGCCTTCACTCAGGCGCTTGGTCTGGGCAAAGCTGATGTGCCGTTTGACAGTGCCAGTCGCCGGTACGCCCAGGCAGTCGCCCGCTTCAGTGCGGCATTTGGTCTGTGCGCCGATGCCGCCATGACCACGCTGGGCAGCGAGTTGAAGATGCGCGAGCTGATCTCTGCCCGCCTCGGCGACATGCTGTCAAACCTCTACCTGGCTTCCATGGTGCTGAAGAACTGGCACGAAGGGCAGCCGGTGGAAGGTGAGAAAGAGGTGATGGAATATAGTTTGGGCTTGTTGCTGTACCGTACAGAAAACGCGCTTGATGAGTTCCTGCAGAACCTGCCGAGCCGCCCGGTTGCTCTCGCTCTGCGCGCTATCACCATGCCGCTGGGTCGCCGCTGGGATGCACCGCACGACGACCTGTCCCGGAAATTGGCGCGGGCTATCTCCACCGATACGCCAATCCGCAATAAGCTGATTGCCGGTGTCTGGACCGAGAGTGGTGAAGGGGCGGTGGAAAATCCGATGGCGCAGTACAACAGTCTGCTGAAGGATTATGACAAGGCTGAGCAGTTGTACCGAAAAGCTACCAAGGCGTACGCAAAGGGCGAGCTGCCAATGACAGCCCTGCATCCGGAAGAGCGTTTTGAAGCTGCGCTGGAAGCCGGTGTGTATACCCAGGAAGAGGCCGACTTTATGCGGAAGTACGAAGCTGTGGTGCTGGAAATGCTGACCGTGGACGATTTCCCGTTTGATGAGTTTGCCCGCAACAAGGAAACGGTCATTGACCATAACCCGGCCTGACCGGGCCAGCTGACCCGGACTAGCCGGAACAGTTGAAATTAAAAGGGGCGCATACAGGCGCCCCTTTTTTCATGGCGGGCCTCAAGTCGGTAAGGCAAACAAGGCCTTAACTTGCCTGGTGATTGTCGGCATACTCAGGACAGGCCGCCCGTCCGGGGCGCGGCCGACTTCAGCGAATGAGGAGATTTCGAGCGGATGTGGCTTTCAGTTCTGGCAGTGAGTGCCGGCGCCGTTATCGGTGCGAACTTGAGGTGGGGCCTGGGGCTCTGGCTTAACAGCACCTATCATGCGGTGCCATACGGCACTTTGGTGGCCAATCTTGGTGGCGGCTGGCTCATCGGCTTGCTGATCGGCTATTTCAGTCACGGCAGTACCCTGGCACCGGAATGGCGGTTGTTTGCAATTACCGGACTGTGCGGCGCGTTGACCACCTTCTCGACCTTCTCGCTGGAAATGTTCGCGGCCCTGCAGCAGGGCCGGTGGGCGATGGCCGTGACCGGCATTCTGGCCCATGTGGTGGGGTCGTTGCTGATGACCGCGTTGGGAATTTACTGCTTTGGTTTGGTGCGCGGTTGACCGGAGATTGGTGCTCTGTGGGTGGGTACCACTACCTACTTAAATTATTGAAAATCCACTTGGCAAGCCAGAAAATCAAGAGTACAGTTATTCACGTAGGAAAGATTCAGTAAAGCATTTCATGAATAAGACGTACCTCCGCAGTTAGTAGTGACCGTCCTGTTTTTGATTCCGCGAGTTCTGTATTTCCGTAAACGCCAGCCTACGCCACAAGGTGTACGGCGGCAGATTAAATGATTGATTTCAGGAAGTTTAAGTATGTCTACTACTACCGGTACTGTTAAGTTCTTCAACGAAGCTAAAGGCTTTGGCTTTATCACTCGTGAAGGCGGCCCGGACGTATTCGTTCACTACAGCGCAATTCAGGGCAGCGGTTTCAAGACCCTGGCAGAAGGCCAGCAGGTTGAGTTTACCGTTACCCAGGGCCAGAAAGGTCCTCAGGCGGAGAATGTTACTGCTCTGTAATCCTTTACGGATCAGGCACTAACAGAAAAAAGGCAGCTTAGGCTGCCTTTTTTTGTGGCTGTTTGCCGGCGAGGTTCGGTGCGCTTTGTGATTTTGCTCCCGCTGTGTAATCTTAGTGTCCCTGTTGCTCGTTAAAATGGACGTCGAGGAATACAGGATCTTTTCATGCTTAAGACCCTCAAGACCATCTGGATTTTCTTCTGGGCCATTCTGCTCACACTTCTCTTATTTCTGCCCATCGTTGTCGCAGCCCTGGCCGGCAAGCGCGGAAACGCAGCCTTTCACGGGACCCAGGTTTTCGCTTGGGGTATGCTCAAGGTTTGCGGTATCCGGTTGCGGGTGCGGGGCCGAGAAAATATTCAGCCCCATCAGCGCTACGTCATCCTGAGTAACCACGCCTCTTACTTTGATCCTCCGTCCCTGGTCCTGGCGCTGGGTTTGCAGTATCGCTGGGTGATAAAAAAGGAACTGCGCAAGGTGCCTCTGTTTGGTCTGGCGCTGGAAACCTCCCGTAACCTGTTCATTGATCGCTCCAAGGGTAGTGATGCGCTGGAGAGCATCAAGCAGGGTGTTGCCCAGTTGCCTGATGGCACCGGCATTCTGATGTTCCCGGAAGGAACCCGGTCCTGGGACGGTCAGATACTCCCGTTCAAGAAAGGCGGATTTGTCATCGCCCAGGATGGTCAGCTGCCCATTTTGCCGGTGACCGTGCGCGGTTCCCACGATCGTCTGCCCAAGGGCAGCGCTGACTTCAGTCCGGGTGTGATCGAGATTGTCATTCATCCGCCAGTAGAAACGGCCGACGTACCCCTGGACCAACTGATGAGCCAGGTGCGCAAAACTATCGCCAGTGCGCTCTAATCGGATGGCAGATTAAAAATCTCCTGATAGAAAGCCATGGTGCCCTGCCAGGAACGGGTAGCCGCCGATTCGTTGTAAGCCAAAGGCATGTCAAATTGGTCGGCAACGGCGTCTGCGCCCGGATTGGTAAAGGAGTGCTGGACGCCGGGGAAGCTGACCAAAGTCAGATCCGCCTCAGCCTGCTGCATTTCGGTCACCAGGCCGGCCACCTGCTCGGTGGGCACGAAAGGATCGGCGCCGCCGGTGTAAACCTGGATCCTTGCCTTGATTTGGCCGGGCTCGGCTTTGATCGGGCTAGCCAAAGACCCGTGGAAACTGACCACACCGTCGAGGTCCAGCCCCATCCGGGCCATGTTCAGCACTACTGCACCGCCAAAGCAGTAGCCCTGTGCCGCGATTCGGGTGCTGTCGACACTCTCATGGTTTTTCAACAGTTCCATGGCGGCGACAAACCGCGCTTTGACCTGTTCCGGTTGGCCGGTGGCCTCCTGCATGAACTGCTTGGCGGTGTCGGGGTGCTGCGCCAGCTTGCCAGAACCGTACATGTCCAGGGCGAAGGCCGTGTAGCCGGCCGCGGCAATCTGCTCTGCCTGTTCGCGCACAAACTGGTTATGGCCCCACCATTCATGCACCAGCAGAACCCCGGGGCGTTTTTGGCCGTACTCGGTATCCCAGGCAAGGTAACCGGTAAAGGTTTGGTCGCCCACCTTGTAGTCGATCGTTTCCGTGTGCATCTCCGCCCCCGCCTGTGTGTGGATAAGTATAAAGGTTAAGGCAGTCAGAACTGCCGTGCTAAGAGGATGGCGCATGGTCAGTAGCCTCCTTGGCTCAGTGGTGTTGGCTGGGTCTCCGTCGACATCTTGGACTTAAGTGCGACTGTTTCGGTAATACCCTTCTACTACACTTTAGCAACGTACAATCGAGTGTGAACAAACTCTGGGGGTTAACAGTGAAAATCGGCGTACCGAAGGAAATCAAAAACCACGAGTACCGAGTGGGTATGACGCCAGCCGCGGCGCATGAACTGTGCCATCACGAACACGGAGTTTATGTGGAAACCAATGCTGGTGCGGCCATCGGCTTCACCGACGAGGACTACCGGCAAGCTGGGGCGAGCATTCTGGGTACTGCCCGGGAGGTCTTCGATGCGGCCGAGCTGATCGTGAAGGTCAAGGAACCGCAGGCGGTGGAGCGGGCCATGCTGCGGCCGGATCACACCCTGTTCACTTATCTGCACTTGGCGCCGGACCAGGCGCAGACCGACGATCTGGTGAGGTCTGGTGCCACCTGCATCGCCTATGAGACGGTGACGGATCGTACTGGCCGTTTGCCCTTGCTGGCGCCTATGTCAGAAGTAGCCGGCCGTATGTCGATCCAGGCAGGTGCTCACTGTCTGGAAAAAGCCATGGGTGGCCGCGGTGTTTTGCTGGGCGGCGTGCCCGGAGTAAGCCCTGCCAAGGTTGCCATTATTGGTGGTGGCGTAGTTGGTCAGAACGCACTGGCCATGGCCGTGGGTATGGGTGCTCAGGTCACCGTGCTGGACCGGAATATGGATGTTCTGCGCATGCTCGACAACATCTACGGTAATCGCATCAGCACGCTCTTTTCCACCGCCCAGACGCTGGATCAGGCGGTTACCGAGTCGGATCTGGTGATTGGTGGCGTGCTCATTCCCGGCGCCTCGGCACCCAAGCTGGTGACCCGCGACATGATCCAGCGAATGCCCGAGGGCAGTGTTATCGTTGATGTCGCCATTGACCAGGGCGGGTGTACCGAAACGTCGAAGGCAACCACCCATGATGCCCCCACGTACGTGGTCGATGGTGTGGTACATTATTGCGTGGCCAATATGCCCGGTGCCGTGGCACGCACCTCAACACTGGCGCTCAATAACGTCACCCTCCCATTCGTGGCAGCGCTGGCGAACAAGGGTGCGGTGCAGGCCATGAAAGATGATCCGCATTTGCTGGCCGGGCTCAATGTGTCCGGTGGCAAGGTTACCTACAGGGAGGTGGCGGAAGCGACCGGGCATCCATACACAGACCCGAAATCCCTGCTGGGATCCTGAGCCCTGAAACCCTCGGAGAGAACATGAAACTGATTGGATCTACCACCTCGCCATACGTCCGACGCATTCGCATCCTGCTGGATGAGGAACGCTACGACTTCGTTAATCTCAATATCTATGGTGAAGGCCGAGATGAGCTGCGAAAGAATAACCCGGCGCTGAAAATCCCGGTTCTGGAGGATGATGGCCAGGAAATTTTCGATTCCCGGGTCATCGCACGTTACGTCAGCGCCAAGCAGGGTCGTGACCCGCTAACCTGGGATCAGCAAAATCAGCTAACCCTGATCGACGGTGCTAACGATTCAGCAGTCACACTGCTGCTGTCGGAAAAATCCGGTATCGATACCAATCAGGACCTGATGTTCTTCAATCTTCAGAGAGAGCGGATCATGACAACCCTGCGCACTCTGGCGGCCATGGTTGACGACGGGCAGTTTGAAACCTGGAACTACCCGGCCATTTGTCTCTATTGCCTGGTGGATTGGCTGGAATTTCGCGATCTGGTGGACTGGTCGGGTGTCGAAAGCCTGCTGGCTTTCCGTGACAGCCGCCAGCACAAACCTTGGGTTGCCGAGACCGATCCGCGCCTGAGCTGACCACATCAGGCCACCACCTGCAGGCTGTCGGGGTGGCCTGATTACGACTGCCCCCGCCGCGACAAAAATTCCCCATTTCCGCTTCCCCAATCGCTGATCTTGACTATAGTAAGGGAGAAGGGCGGCTTGCGATCCATGCGGGTCGACATGTCGTACCTGACTATACTAAAAACAGCGATCCAAGGGGGTCATCCATGCTCCTGTCTCATGCATTTGGTTTATTCACACACCCTGATGATGAGTGGGCTTCCATTCGAAAGGAACACCACACCCCGCGGCGTCTTTATGTCGCGTATGTCTTTATTCTTGCTGCAATCGCGCCCATCTGTGCGTATATCTCGACGGCCCATTTTGGCTGGACTGTCGGCAATGACCGGTTGATCAAACTCACGGAAATCAGCGCCCTTCAACTGAGCATACTGACCTATGTGGCCATGTTGGTGGGTGTCTTTGCGCTTGGTTACGCCGTTAACTGGATGGCGAAAACCTATGGCGCCCGGGAAGAGCATGTGCCGTCATACGGCATTGCGCTGGCCTCCTACTCGTGCACGCCGCTGTTTCTGGCAGGCTTTGCACTGCTGTACCCGGTGCCCTGGTTCAACGCCATCGTTTTCCTGATTGCCGCCTGTTATGGCGCCTGGCTGATGTACGACGGCCTGCCCATCGTGATGGGGATCGAAAAGGATCGGGCGGTCTTCTACGGCGGGGCCCTACTGACCGTGGCACTGGTGATCCTGGTCTCTACCCGGGTTGGTTCCGTGATTCTCTGGAATTTCGGTGTGGGCCCGGTATTTGTCAGTGGTTAGTGCTCGGAGCTGAAGCAACGTAACCATCGTTCAAGACTCGGGAGGGTCGGCTTGGGCCGTAATAGCCATTGCCGGCCGGCGCCGATTCTGCCAGCCTGAAGCACATAAAACAGTGCAACAGGAGAGGCAACGATGACCGAGGATAAACGTCGGCGCTATTCGTCCCCAGTAGTGGACGGTATCGGTAAATCTGCCAGCCGGGCCATGCTGCGTGCGGTTGGTTTTAATGATGACGACTTCAAGAAACCCCAGGTGGGCATCGCGTCTACCTGGAGTAATCTCACCCCCTGCAACATGCACATCGATGGTCTGGCCCGGCAATCCGCCGCGGGTGCCGATTCGGCTGGCGGCAAATCCCTGATCTTCAACACCATCACGGTCTCCGATGGTATTGCCAATGGCACCGAAGGCATGAAGTATTCCCTGGTGTCCCGGGAGGTCATTGCCGATTCGATTGAAACCGTCGCCGGCTGTGAGGGCTTCGACGGTCTCGTGGCCATCGGTGGCTGTGACAAGAACATGCCCGGCTGCATGATGGGGCTGGCGCGACTGAACCGCCCCTCGGTCTTTGTCTACGGCGGCACTATCATGCCGGGCGAGAATCACACCGATATTATCTCGGTTTTTGAAGCTGTGGGTGCTCATGCCCGTGGCGATCTGGACCTGATTGAGGTGAAGCAGATCGAAGAAACCGCCATCCCCGGCCCGGGCTCCTGTGGCGGTATGTACACCGCCAACACCATGGCTTCGGCCATTGAAGCCATGGGTATGAGCCTACCTGGGAGTTCCGCCCAGAACGCGGTGTCTGAAATCAAGGAAGCCGACTGTCGGGCCGCCGGGGCCGCAGTGCTGAATCTATTGGAGCGGGACATCAAACCCTCCGACATCATGACACGGGAGGCCTTCGAGAACGCCATTGCAGTGGTGATCGCCCTTGGCGGCTCCACCAACGCGGTGCTGCACCTGCTGGCAATGGCCAGTACCGTCGGTGTCAGGCTGGATCTGGAAGACTTCGTTGAGATTGGCAAGCGGGTTCCAGTGCTGGCAGACCTGCGGCCCAGCGGGCATTACATGATGTCCGAACTGGTAGCGATTGGCGGCATCCAGCCGTTAATGAAAATGTTGCTGGAGCGGGGCCTGCTCCACGGCGACTGCCTGACCGTGACCGGTCAGACGCTGGCGGAGAACCTGGCGGACGTCGAGCCCTACCCGAAAGGTCAGGATATCATCCATGCTTTCGACAACCCGATCAAAGCCGACAGTCACCTCCGCATTCTCTATGGCAATCTCGCCCCCACCGGTTCGGTGGCCAAGATCACCGGCAAGGAAGGCACCAGCTTTACCGGCCGGGCGCGGGTGTTCCACTCCGAGGAGGAGGCTCAGGCCCGAATTCTCGACGGCACCGTGGTGGCCGGCGATGTCTTGGTGATTCGCTACGAAGGCCCTAAGGGTGGCCCAGGCATGCGCGAGATGCTGAGCCCGACCTCCGCCATCATGGGCAAGGGCCTCGGCAACGACGTAGCGTTGATTACCGATGGCCGGTTCTCCGGTGGCAGTCACGGTTTCGTGGTCGGCCATATCACCCCGGAAGCGGCTGAAGGCGGCCCGATTGCGTTGGTTGAGGATGGCGACACCATCACCATCGATGCTGTCAGCAATCGGATCGAGCTGGATGTGTCCGAACAGACACTGGAGCAACGACGCCAGAATTGGCAAGCACCGGCGCCTCGGTTTGAGCGTGGGGTGTTGGCCAAATACGCGCGAACGGTCAGTTCAGCGTCGAAGGGTGCGGTTACCGATCTGCCATGATTGTGCTGGCTTTTGGCTGGTATAATCAGGCCAGATTTCATCCGGGCAGATCGATCGTCTGCCCGGATTAAGCCATAGAACACAGGAACGGAACTATTTTGAACTCAGGTTTTGCACGGTCCGGCGTGCGCGACGTGATGTCATACGTCGTCTATTTATTGTTACTCGCCCTACCTATGGCTGCCTCGGCCCAGCAGGGCCCGAACCTAGCCTCGGTTAACGCTGCCGCGGCCCTGGTGGATGAAGATGGCATCCTGTTTGGCAAGCACGCCGATCGCCCGGTGCCAATCGCTTCATTAACCAAGGTGATGACGGCGCTGGTTGTGCTGGATTCCGGTGAGCCGCTGGATGAATGGCTAACCTTCAACAAACGCCACACCCCGGCAGCGGCTAACGCCTACAGCCGGATACGGATTGATTCCGAGATGCGTCGTTCCGCTGTGCTGCGTATTGCCCTGATGTCGTCTGAGAATTTTGCCGCCTACACCCTGGCTCGAAGTCACCCCGGGGGTTTTGATGCCTTTGTCGAGGCCATGAATGCCAAGGCCAGGAAGTTGGGCATGACGCGAACCCAATTTGTCGATCCTACCGGTCTTTCGGTGGGCAATGTCTCCACCGCGGCCGATCTGGTGAAGCTGGCGAAAGCGGCGCTCCGGCACCCGGAGATTCGCGAATACTCGACTACCGGCTATTACCGGGCCTGGTTCCGCAGCCCCCGCTATAGCCTGTCGTTCGGCAATACCAACGCCCTGGTGCACCGTGACAGCTGGGGCGTAACCCTGAGTAAGACTGGCTATCTCAGCGATGCGGGCCGGTGCCTGGTGATGGTCTCGGAGATGAATGGCCAGCAGGTGGTCACGGTGCTGCTGGATTCGCTGGGCACTCGTTCACCTATGGGTGATGCCGGCCGCATCAAACGCTGGCTGGATACCGGCGCCAAAGGCCAGGTGGCCAGGGCGGCACGACGCTACGAACGATCAAAGAATGCGGCTTACGCGTCCGCCAGCGATAATGCCATCAGTACGAACTAACACCAACAGGAAACCGAGCCGTCATGATTCAGATTTTCACCACCGGTGGTACCATCGACAAGGTGTATTTCGACGCCAACAGTCAGTTTGAGGTGGGGGCTTCGCTGTTGTCGGAGTTGCTGGCGGAGTCCAATATCCACGACGGCTACCGGCTGCAGGAATTGATGCGCAAGGACAGTCTGGAAATGACCGATGCTGATCGGCAGGCAGTGCTGGAGGCGGTCACCGCCTGCGAGTGCGACCGGATCCTGATCACCCACGGCACCGATACCATGCCCGACACTGCAGCTGCACTGGCCAAACTGGAAGGCAAGACCATTGTGCTTGTCGGTGCCATGCAGCCGGCCCGTATGCGTCGCACCGATGCCCTGTTCAATATTGGATTCGCCTGGTCGGCCGTGCAATTGTTGTCGCCGGGTGTGTACATCGCCATGAACGGCGAGGTGTTTGAAGCAGGGTCTGTGCGCAAGAACCTGAAAGCCCAGCGGTTCGAACGGACCTGAGCCCGTCTCAACCGCCTGAGGCCACTTCCTCAGCCGTCAGTTCCCGGAACTCGCCGGGGCCCAGCGTCGGGTCCAGCGCGATGCTGCCGATGCGACTGCGATGCAGAGCCTCTACGTGATTGCCCACCGCTGCCAGCATGCGTTTAACCTGATGGTAGCGGCCCTCCGAAATGGTCAGCTCGATCACTTTGTCCTCCACCATTCGAACCTGCGCTGGCCGGGTAGGGCTGGGGTCATTGCGTAACAGCAGTCCCTGTTCCAAACGACGGGCAGCGTCCGGGGTGAGCGGATCGCTCAGGCTGACCCGGTAGGTTTTCGGGCATTCCACCCGTGGCGAGGTCAGCCGATGCGACCACTGGCCGTCGGTCGTCAGCAGCAGTAACCCCGTGGTGTCGATGTCCAGCCGGCCGGCAATGTGCAGGGTGTGCGCAATGTCACCTGGAAGCAGGTCCAGCGCGGTTGGGTGGTCGCTGTCCTGGGTGGCACTGACCACGCCGACAGGTTTGTTCAGCATCAGATAGCGCTCGCCAGGTAGTGTGCAGACTTGCCCATCCAGGGTGACCTCAACCGTCGCCGATATCTTGGCGTTGGCCGATTTGCAGGGCTCGTCATCAAGGCGCACCCGGCCGGCACTAATGGCGCGCTTGGCCTCCTTCCGTGACAGCTCGGTGCTGGTGGCGATGAACTGATCCAGTCGCGTCATGGTCAGCAACTTTGACCCGGATCGGGGATAGCCAGGTCGGCCAGGCAGATGATGGGTGCTTCACCCGTGAGCCGCGCCCATAACAAGCCGAGCGCGTTCGGATCAAGCGGCGGTCGTGGTGTTTGACTGCTGTTGACCGGTTGCAGCGCATCGCCATTTTGCTGTGCCAGTACAAAGGTAAACGGATGGGCTCCTGGAATGCCCAGACGGATGTCAGTGGCGGTAACTTGGTTGGCTGTTACGCTGTATTCCAGAAATCCCTGGGTGAACCACTCGAGTCGCTGGGCCTCGGGAAAGTCCGCTACGGCCTGGGCCAGGTCTGGGCGGCGTGGAAAATACTCCAGATTCAGTGGCGTATTGCCATCAAAGAACCCGGTGACAATCTCCACATGATCGCGCTCAGTGAGCGCGGTAGCGCGCCAGAGCACGGTGTTAAATGGCATGGGCTGGACCAGCACCCGGGATTCCTGCAGGCCGGCCTGGGCTAGCACCGGCTGGACCCGGTCACTGATGATCTGTTGGGCAAACAGGGTCCAGCCCAGGTACAGACTGGACAGCGCCAGCCCGGCCATGATGGCGCCGGTCGCCGGTGGCCGGAGCAGAAACGCCAGGCAGCCGGTCAGCAGCGGCAGGGTATAGAGTGGATCGATAATAAAGATACTGCTGAGGGCGACCGGGCCACCGAGCGGCCAGAACAACTGGGTACCGTAGGTGGTAAAGCTGTCCAGGAGCGGGTGCGTGACCAACACGAGCAACGTCAGCGTCAGCCAGCGTTGAAAACCCAGCGCTGGGCGCCAGCGCCAGAGCCCCCACGCCAGCGCAATTGCCAGTGGTATCAGAACAAACAGGGAATGGGTAAACCCGCGATGCTGGGTAAAATTGGCCACCGCGGAGCCGTAATCGATCACGACATCCAGATCGGGCAGGGTGCCAAGGGCGGCTCCGGTGATCAACGCGGTCCGGCCCAGTGTCTTGCCGGCTACGGCTCCGGCAATTGAGGCACCCAGTGCCATTTGGGTAATGGAGTCCATTGTTAGTTACCGGTCCGTCGTGATCCCCAGTTTGTCCAGCACCGTCTGCCCTGGGTATCCGTCGGCGACCAGGCCAGAGGCGGATTGGTATTTCCGGATGGCGGAGCGGGTTCCCGAGCCAATGATGCCGTCGGGCTTACCGCTGTCGAAGCCGCGCTGGTTCAACGAGCGCTGCAGGTCGAGAATGGCAGCCCGGGACAAGGCAGGCACGTCTTCCGGCGGCGGATTCTGCAAGCCACCGGCGCCAGCCACGCGGTCGGCCAGGTGGCCAACGGCAATGGCGTAGAACTCAGAGCGGTTCCAGCCCATGATGACTTTGAAGTTGTGATAGGCCAGGAAGGCCGGCCCTTGGTGACCGGCCGGGACCACCAGCGATGCTTCGATAGGCTCATCGGCCAGGGCTTTGCCAAAGGCATCGGTGATGCCAAGTTGCCGCCACTTGCTCAGCGGCAGTCGACGGCCATCGGCCAGGGCGTAATCAAACTTTTTGGGTAGCAGGACCTCCCGGCCCCAGCGATAGTCCGGGTTCCAGCCCATGGATTCGAGAAACTTGCCGGCCGACATCATCGCGTCCGGCAGGCTGTGCCACAGGTCCCGTTTGCCATCGCCATCGGCGTCGACGGCGTGCTTGAGAAAGACCGTGGGCATGAACTGCACGTGCCCCATGGCGCCGGCCCAGGAACCTTCCATCTGCTTGGCCGGAATATCGCCGTCATCAATGATGCGCAGGGCGGCGATCAGTTGTTCGGTAAAAAAGCTGCTGCGCCGTGGGTCGCAGGCTAGGGTGGTCAAGGCGCTGGGCACTGACATCTTGCCAAAGTAACTGCCGAAGTTGGTCTCAAGGCCCCAGAAGGCTACCAGGTAGGGCGCCGGTACGCCGGTTTCTGCGGTTACCCTGTCAAGGAGCTCGTTGTGCTGCTCCAACAACATCCGGCCTTTATCGATGCGGTCCTCGTTCACCCGCCTGCCAAGGTAGTCAGCGAAGGTGGTGGTGAACTCAGGCTGACGACGGTCCAGTTCAATGACCCGGTCCAGGTATTCAACGTCGGCCATGACGGAACGGGTGGTTTCCTGGCTCACGCCGGCCGCCATCGCCCGGTCCTGTAGTCGTGCCTTGCATTCGCCGAAGGTGTCCGTGGGCGCTGAGGTAGTTGTGTCCTGACCGAGGGCGGGCAAAGCCAGGGTGGTCAGCAGACCGGTGATCGACAGGCGGAATACGGTACTCCGTTGGGGCAGAATCCTTGCAAACGCGTTCAGCACACAAAACCTCGGCACAATTACGATGGTGTGAAATTCCCGGGGACCATGGTAGCGCGTTTTGGAACGACAGAAATACCGTCCAGGGCCCTTCCGAGTGACAATTGTTTAACGTCGGGGTTCCGTTCTTTGGATCACTCAGTGCCGTTTGTCGTCTTTTTTTGTTGCTGTGGGGTTTCCGTTGCTGTCCTTTGTTTTATAGTGGAGCGATAACAATGCGCCTGTGGATAACGTAAGGTCTGAATAATGGCAACGCTGAAAGCGCTGGTGGTTGATGATGCCAGCTTCGTAAGGGATCTGGTCAAACGCACGGTGCGTCAGCGGTTCCCGGTCATTGACACCACCGATGCCCAGAATGGTCGACGTGCCCAGTCACTGATGTCCCGCACGGCTTTCGATCTGGTGCTCTGTGATTGGGAAATGCCGGAGATGTCGGGGCTGGAGCTGTTGCAGTGGATGCGTCAGCAACCTCAGTACCAGAAAGTACCCTTCATCATGATCACCAGCCGGGGCGACAAGGATCACGTCATCGAAGCGGTCAAGGAAGGGGTGTCTGAATATCTGGGCAAACCCTTCAGCCCGGAAGGCCTGAGCAAGAAGATCATCAAGGTGATGGGCAGCAAGTTGAAAAACGCCATGGACCGGGGTGGCAAATCCATGGAGAGCCCGGCCGATGCGTTCAAGGAATCGGCGACACTGTTGACCCAGAAGCGTGAACCGGCCCCGGAGCCCGCCGCCCAGCCATCGCCGGAGTCGCCATTGCTGGCGGGTAATACTGGCACAGCCAGTCGCGCCCCGGCCCGAGCCTCATTGACCCTGGCCTCGGTGCGATTCGCCGACAGTACCCTCAAGTCTGTGATCAAGGACATCAATCTCACCGAAGTAAGAGTGTTGGCAAAGCGTGACCAGGTGTTCCCGGGAATACTGGACCAGGCTGTCGTCGACATCGAGATCGCTGAGGGGCAGATGGCGCGCCTGAATGGCTATGTCCATCAGTTGCAGGCGGTCGATAAACGCCAGGATACCGACTTTGTCAGTGTCACCATCCGGTTTGTCGACGAAGACCCCAAGAAACTGGAAGACCTTTCCCGCTTTGTGGCCCGTTTTCGGGCCGGTTCCCGTTAGCCGTCAAGCGTCGGAACCGGTCTTCTCGGGTACCCGTTCAACCAGACGCTCCCGGGGGAAGTGGCAGATAAATTCGCTGCCGGAGCCAATACTACTGCGAATATCCAGAGTGCCATCGTGGTTCAATAACACATGCTTGACGATGGCCAGGCCAAGGCCGGTGCCGCCGGTATCCTTGTGGCGGCTGGGATCGGCCCGGTAGAAACGTTCTGTCAGCCGGGGTATGTGGATTGGGTCAATTCCGATGCCGGTATCTTTGACCGACAAATGAGCACCATCACGGTCGGTGAACCAACTGACCGTGATCTGGCCCTGGGGCGGGGTGTATTTCACCGCGTTGAAGACCAGGTTGGAGAATGCACTGCGCAACTGGCTCTCGTCCCCCCGTAACAGACGCCGGTCAGAAACCTGAACCGAAAGCTGGTGCTGCTTGTCGCCACTTAGGGCCTGGGCGTCCCGGCAAATCTGCTCCAGTAGCTCCTCAACGTCGGTCAGGCTGTCGTGGACGGTCTGCTCCCCGGTTTCAATCTTGGACAACAGGATCAGATCGGTAATCAGCGCTTCCATTCGGGACGACTGGGCCGACATGGTGTTGATTGCCCGGCGCCATTTCGGCGGCAAGTCTTCAGCGTTGTCCACCAGGGTTTCCAGGTAGCCGCTGATCACCGTGAGTGGCGTGCGCATCTCGTGAGAGACATTGCCGACGAAGTCGCGACGCATCTGCTCAAGCTGGTACAGACGGGTCACGTCCTTGGCAACAATCAGCCGGTCGTCGTCACCAAACAGGCTGATCTGAATCTGCAGGTGGATGTGAGGTTTGGCGGGCGAATGAATTTCCAAGGGCTCGCGGTAATTGCGGGAGTCGAAATAGCTCTTGAACGCCGGCGTGCGAATCAGGTTGTGAATGAGCTGGCCGTGGTCGGTGGTGCGGCGAAAGCCCAGCAGGTATTCCGCGGAGCCGTTCCACCATTCCATGGCACCCCTATGGTCGGTCATCACCACACCGTCGCGCATGGCGTTGGTGGATTCCTGAACACGGTTGATCTGGGCCCGAAGCCGGTCCTGGGTGGTCAGGTGAGTCTGATGCAGTTTGTGCAGGTAGTCGAAAATGTCGCCCCACAAGCCCACGCTCTGAGGCGCCTGCTCAGACGCATTGGGGTTCCCGAGCCATTTGTACAGGCGCCCGATTTGCTTCAGTGTCCACCAGAGGTAAACCGCCACGGCAAAGGTAAACCCGTAAACGGGAGAGCCGAAGTACAGGCCGATCAGCGTTGCGCCGATGATCCCGCTAATTATCAAACGGACATGCCGTGACCAGTTGTGCTGCATCAAACGCTGCCTTGTCTAATGAACGGAGCTGATGCCCGGGCCGGCTAGGCGGCCCTGGTTGAGAACCGGTACCCCGTTCCCCTCACCGTCTGGATCAGGTGATCATACCCGTCTCCCAGTGCCTTGCGCAGCCGGCGAATGTGGACATCAACGGTCCGCTCTTCTACGTAAACATTGCCTCCCCAGACCTGGTCCAGGAGTTGGGAGCGAGTATAAACCCGTTCCTGGTGCGTCATGAAGAACTGAAGCAACCGATATTCGGTCGGCCCCATTGTCAGTTCGCCCTTACCGGTGGTCACCCGGTGCCCGATCGGGTCCAGGGTGAGACCATCCACTTCGATGGGTGTGTCGACGCCCGGTGGTGTTGTCCGGCGGAGTACCGCCTTCAGGCGTGCTACCAGCTCACGGGGGCTGAACGGTTTGGTGATGTAGTCATCTGCGCCCACTTCCAGACCCTGGATCTTGTTGTCTTCTTCCACCTTGGCGGTGAGCATAATGATTGGGATGTCTGCGGTCGCCTCTTCTTTTTTGAGGCGTCGCGCCAGTTCAACGCCGCTGGTGCCGGGTAGCATCCAGTCTAGCAGGATCAGATCGGGCAGTTTGTCGACGATCAGGGCGTGGGCTTCCCGGGCATCCTTTGCCTCTATGTAGTCGTAATCCGCCATTTCGAGAGCCACCGCGATCATTTCCCGGATGGGCGCTTCGTCATCGACGATCAGGACAGTTTTTCCAGACATAAGCTAAACCTGTGTCAGACCTTGTTGTATTGCTGCCTCATTACACAGCGACAATATGACAAGTATATGACAGCGTCAGGCGATCATCAGGTCAAGCACCAGTCCGGTAAACACCGAAAATCCGGCCCAGTTGTTGTTCAGGAAAGCTTTAAAACAGCCATCTCGGGATCGCTCACGGGCCAAAAACTGCTGGTAGATGAACAGGCAGGCCATGCCGACCAGACCCAGGTAGTAGAGGCTGCCAAGCTCTGCGTGGCTGCCGACAATCATCAGGATCAGCACCACCATGGTTTGCAGGATGGCAATGATGACCCGGTCGGCTTCACCAAACAGGATGGCGGTGGACTTGATGCCCACCTTCAGGTCGTCGTCGCGGTCGACCATGGCGTAGAAGGTGTCGTAAGCCACGGTCCAGAGCACATTAGCGGTAAAGAGCAACCAGGTAATCTGGCTGACTCCGTCTGCCTCGGCCGCCCATGCCATCGGAATGGCCCATGAAAACGCTGCCCCCAGAAACAGCTGGGGTAAGTAAGTGTAGCGCTTCATGAACGGATAGATAAACGCCAGCAACGCCCCGCCGAAGGAGAGGTACATCGTCAGGGTGTTGGTGAACAGCACTACCATTAGAAACGAGACCAGGCAAAGGCCGGCAAACAGAGCCACTGCCTCCCAGGCTTTGATGCGCCCCGCGGTAAGTGGCCGGTCTTGGGTGCGTTTGACGTGGCGGTCCCAGTCCCGGTCGGCGAAATCGTTAATGGCGCAACCGGCGGCCCTCATGAAAAACACACCCAGGGTAAACACGATCAAATTCCCAATGGCCGGGCTGCCATCTCCCGCCAGCCACAGGGCCCAGTAGGTCGGCCACAGCAGGAGAAGGCTGCCGATGGGGCGGTCTATCCGCAGCAACCGGGCGTAGTCGGCAAGCCGGTTCTGGAGATGATCGGGCATGGCGTCGAGAAGCATAGGCTTGATCCGTGTGCAGATGCAGGTGAGCGGGTGATGCCCGGATTATAGCCAGTGGCGGGCGGCGGATGAAAGGCGGCGGTTAGTCGAACAGGTCGGGGAGCAGGTATTCACCCACCAGCAGGCATTGCTGGCGGTGGCAGAACATAGAGCGCCGGGCCATGGCCGGCTGGCCACTGACGACCCGGTTGCATAGGCCAGTTTCCAGCGGGCCACGCTGCCAGTCCGGGCTGCTGAACAGGTAGGCGCCCAGGGGGCGGTTGCCAAGGTGGCGCAGCCGCCGTCCCCGGCCTTCCAGGCAGGCCAGTGGGATGATGGTTCGGGCCAGAACCCAGGGCTGGTCGTCGCCACAGAGCCGGACTTCGCGAATCCAGGCTCGCTGTCGGGCCGGCAGGCCCAGGTGCTGCGCCTCTTCCCGGGTGGGGACCGCAAAGCCCTCGTGTTGCACCTCAACGTGGAAGGTCTCGGTGCACTGGCGCTGCAGGGCCCGGGTAAACGAGCCCTCCACCTGCAACCAATACCTGGCCGGGCCGTGCACCTGGGGATTACGAAGCCCGGCCGCGGCCAGGGAACGGTACCAATCCGTCGGCGGAATGGTCAGGCGACCCTGATCAGAGTGACCGGAGGTTGGGTGGGCGCCGGTGTCAAAGTCCTTTGACGGCATAAATTCCAGGCGCGTTGCGCCAGTAGCCCTTGTAGTCCATGCCAAAACCGAACAGGAAGCGATCCTCTACTTCCAGGCCAGTGAAATCCGCCTTCAGCCCAGGCTGGGCCTTGCGATCGTGTTGCTTGTCGACCAGAACCGCGGTCAGAACTTCCTTGGCGCCGTGAGCCCGACAGTAATTGGCTATGGCGCAAAGCGTCGTACCTTCATCAAGAATATCGTCAACGATGACAATGGTGCGGTCCTGCATGTCCGCTTCCGGACGAAGTTTCCATTCGAGAATGCCACCGGTGGTTTCCTGACGGTAACGGGTGGCGTGCAGGTATTCGGCCTGCACCGGAAATTTCAGCTGGGTCAGCAGTTGGCCGGTCAGGATGAGGCCACCGTTCATGACACAGAAAAGCAGTGGATTGCTATCTTTCAGGCGGTCAGTAAGTGCGACAGCCAGGTTGCCAATGGCGGCGTGCACCTGCTGTTCGGCGACCAGGCAGTCGGCTTCTGCCATTACCTGATTCATTTCGGCGACGGTATCGGTCATAACGGTCGGTCCTGTCGTAAAACGGGCGATTATACCGGAGAGGGGCGCTCGAAGGGAGAGGGAGTATTGGGCCCTATGTCTGTATTTATGGCTATTGGCAGAAAACCCCGGAAGTGTCCGTCGACGCTGGCATTGGTCAATTCCGGGGTGATGGGTATGATGGCTGCCTGACCAAAACGGTTGGCCGTGCGATGACGCTGGCCACTGTAAACCAAATTAAACAGTTGCGCGCATAATTGTCGGACAATTATTATCGCGTTCTGATCAACCGGGAGAGTAGTAATGAAGAAGTGGCAGTGTGTGGTGTGTGGCCTGATTTACGACGAAGCCGAGGGCTGGCCGGAAGATGGCATCGTGCCCGGCACCAAATGGGAAGATGTGCCAGAGGACTGGGTTTGCCCGGACTGTGGCGTGGGTAAAGAAGATTTTGAAATGATTGAGATTGGCTGATCCCCTCGGAGCACGGATATGACTGAACAGGCCCCCATCGTTATCGTCGGTACCGGGTTGGCCGGCTATTCGCTGGCGCGGGAAATGCGCAAGCTGGATAAGGAACAACCCATTATCATGGTGACCGCCGATGATGGCGTCAGCTACTCCAAGCCCATGCTGTCTACGGGCTTTACCAAGGGTAAGGACGCCAATGGTCTGGCCCAGGCCTCCACCGATACCATGGCGGAACAGCTGAACATCGAGCTGCGTACATTCGCCACCGTTACCGGGATCGATACCGAGGCTAAGGCGCTATTGCTGGGCGAAGAACGGCTTGAATACAGCAAGCTGGTGCTGGCCTGGGGGGCTGACGTGATACGGCTGTCAATCGACGGCGATGGCTTTGAGCATGTGTTCTCAATCAACGACCTGCTGGACTACCGGGCCTTTCGCAAGGCGCTGGCCGGCGGCAAGCGGGTCGCGATCATGGGCGCGGGTCTGATTGGCTGCGAATTTGCCAATGATCTGCGCAATGGTGGCTACGAGGTTGATGTGATTGCGCCCTCGGATGTGGTCATGCCTGGTCTGCTGCCGGAGCCTGCCGCCGCCGCAGTACAGCACGAGCTGGAAAATTTGGGCGCACGCTTCCATCTGGAAACCGTGGTCGAGCGCATCGATCGTGCCGAACAGGGCGTCACACTCACGCTGGCTAACGGTGAGTATGTGCATGCGGACCTGGTGATTTCCGCGGTTGGTCTGCGTCCGCGCACTGAACTGGCTCGCGCCGCCGGCATTGAGACCGGGCGTGGCATAACGGTCAATCGCGCGTTGGAAACCTCGGCTCAGGATGTCTACGCCCTGGGCGATTGCGCCGAAGTGGACGGCCATGTGCTGTTGTACGTGCTGCCCCTGATGGCCTGTGCCAGGGCGCTGGCGAAGACCCTCATCGGCGAGCGCACAGAAGTGAAGTACGGCACCATGCCGGTGATGATCAAGACGCCCTGCTGCCCCACGGCGGTGTGTCCGCCGGCACCGGAAGCCGACGGCGAATGGCATGTCGAAGCCGAGGGCTCGGATGTCAAGGCGCTGTTCCGCAGTCCCGAAGGTGAAGTACTTGGATTTGCCGTGACCGGGCGCTTTGCCATGGAGAAGCAGGCTCTGTCCAAGGAAGTGCCGCCCCTTCACCAGTGATCCCACGGTGAGCTCGACATCGACTTCATAGGCTTATTAATTGACAGGAGCAGGCATGCTTGAGGTAACGAAAAAGCTGGTCGATCTGCTGGATCTATCGCCCATTGGCGATGACCACTTTCAGGGTGACAGTGAAGATTTGGGTTTCCCCAATGTCTTCGGTGGCCAGGTGCTAGGCCAGGCCCTGATGGCGGCCAGTCGCACCGTTGAGGGTCGGCTGTGCCACTCCCTCCATGCCTATTTTTTGCGCCCCGGCAATCACAGCATGCCCATCGATTACGAGGTCCAGCGGGTGCGGGATGGGGGCAGCTTTTCTGTTCGCCGGGTGATTGCGCGTCAGGGCGGCAAAGAGATCCTGACCGGTTCCATGTCGTTCCAGGTGTCAGAGCAGGGCTTCGAACACCAACTGACGATGCCAGACGCACCGGATCCCGATACCCTGAAATCCGAGCACGAGTGGGGCCGGATAATGGCCCCCAAAGTGCCAGAGCGCCTGCGGGATTCGCTCACTCGTGATCGGCCCATCGAGATTCGGCCGGTTGATCCGGTCAACCCGTTTCAGCCGGAGAAGCGCCCGCCGCACAAGCAGAGCTGGTTCCGGGCCCAGGGCCAGCTGCCGGACGACCCGGTGTTGCACCGGTGCCTGCTGACCTACGCCTCGGACTTCCAGTTCCTGGGCACCTCACTCAACCCCCATGGCGTGACCTTCATGAGCAAGAACATGCAGGTGGCCAGTCTGGATCACGCAATCTGGTTTCATCGGGATTTCCGCATGGACGAGTGGCTGCTGTACGACAAAGACAGCCCCAGCGCGTCAGCAGGGCGAGGTTTTAATCGTGGCAACTTCTTCAATCAGCAAGGTGGCCTGGTGGCCTCGACCACTCAGGAAGCGTTGATCCGTCAACGCTGACTCGTCAGCGCTTCAGGGAATTCTGTGGTCTGGTTTGCTGACTGGCGCAGCCAGTCCAGAGCGTCGTTGAAGGGCAGGGGGCGGGCCAGCAGGAAACCTTGGATCATGTCGCAGCCCATCTCTCTGAGCAACTTAGCGGTGGCCTCGTCTTCAACGCCTTCCGCCACCACCGAATACCCAAGACTGTGGCACATGTCGATCGTGGTCTGGACGATCACCCGATCCTCGGCCCGGGTGGCCAGTTCCGAGATCAGTGATCGGTCAATCTTGATTTCCTTGGCAGGCAACTGCTTGATGTAGGACAGCGACGAGTAGCCCGAGCCAAAATCATCGATCGAAACCGGGATGCCGGTGTCGCTCAGTTGCTTCAGCGCGGTCAGGGAATTGGCCGGATCCTGCATCATGGAGGTTTCGGTAACCTCGAAGGTAATGCGGCCCTGGTGCCTAGGAAAACTGCACATCAGGCGCTGCACATAGCTGGGGAAATCCGGCTCTCGCAGATTGTTGGGGGAGATGTTGACGGCAATGCCGATATTCCAGCCATGTTCCAGAAGCCGGCTGCGCATGGCCAGAGTCTGTTCCAGGACCCAGCGGGTGAGTGGTTTGATCAGCCCGGTCTGCTCCGCCAGCCCGACCACCTCGTCCGGGCGCAACTGGCTCTGTTTGTCCGGCCATCGAATGAGCGCTTCCATGCCGACCACCTCACCACTGGCCAGTGACACCTTGGGTTGCAGGTACAGCGACAGGCTGTTGTTGATCAGGGCCTGGCGTAACTCCGAGACAATGGTCAGCCGGTCAGCACTGAAAGAATCCCGCGATGGCTTGTAGTAGGCCATTCCCCGCTCCCTTGCCCGCTCGGTGCCGGCGGCAATGACGGCGCGGCGAATCAGGGTGTTGGCATCGCTGCCGTGGTTCGGAAACACGGCGACTCCCAAGCGGGCATCCAGCGGCACCTGCATGCCGAGATAGTCGATCGGGTAGCGGATATCGTCGAGCGTTTTGACTACCTCGCGAGGCGTCCTTTCGGTGACTTGCGCGTCCACCACAAAGGCAAATGTCTGGGGGTCCAAAAACGTCAGGAAATAGCTGCGTTCGTCAGTTTGTTCTGTGGCGATGGCGCCGGGAAGGTTACGGATGGCGGCGTTGTAGTGCTTAGAGGCCAGCGCCAGGATGTTATCGCTGTTGCGGTGGCCCAGGGTCTTGGTGACCGAATCCTGATTGTTCAGGTGAATGACGGTGATGGCATAGCGCTTTTCCGGGTTGCGCATCGTCAGGTCATTCAACATCATTTCAAAGCTGCTGCGGTTGGGCAGTCCTGTCAGGGGGTTGTGCAGGGCATGGTCCATCAGCTTGAGTTCTGCTGATCGTCGTGCCGCCATGGCTCGCAACTCGGCTTCCCTGGCTTCCACTTTATTCTGCCGCTCCTGGAAGATGCGCACTGCCAAGGCCATGGCCAGCAGTATTGCCTGCAGTGCCGAGCCGATCTGCATGCCGTAGACCGTCACGAAATTGTTCGGCAGTAGGCCGTATTTGTTGGCGGCCGTGATAGCGGTTCCCAATGTTAAAGCGCCCCAGGCCAGCGAATAGTAGGCGGCCTGTCGGTTACCTCGCAGCCACTGTTGGGGGCCAATCAGCGTAAGCAGTAAATTTGTGGGGATGGACAAAGCCACTACCAGCCGGATTGCCGTGCTGTAGTCGGCGACAAACGTGGCCATCCCTGCCGCTGCGTTAACTGCCATGGCCAGTGCCAGCGTGCGTTTCAGGGCAGCACTGGTTTTTCCTAAGTTCAGGAACGCCTGGGCGAACCAGAGCGTAAAGATCATGGCGGCAGGGACACTCAGCAGCATCGCGCGGTTCTGGATATCGGGGCTAGTCGGCCAGAGCACCTGGAAAGTGATGCCGTTCAGGGTGCCAATGAGCAGCAGGTAGCTCAGTGTCGACAGCACGTAGAGCAGGTATACCCGCTCCCGCAGAGCCACGAAGACGAACAGGTTGAACAGGATGGCCGCGATCAGGATGCCATAGTAGACCGCATGCACCTGATCCTCGATAAAGGAGCTTTCGAAAAACGACTGGTCGTTCCAGAGCGTAAAGGGGACCTGCATTGCGCCGCTGGTGCGAACCTCGAGCAGGATTTGATACTTGGCGTCATTCGGTCGTTCAAACGGGAACAGAAAGTTTCGGTGCAGAATCGGGCGTTGCTGAAATGGGAAGTTGTCGCCGGTGGTGACAGTGCGGACAACGGTGCCGTTTTCAACCAGAAAAAACCGGACCTGATCGAGGTGCGAATAACTGATTTCCAGCAGATTCAGGTTCGGCTGGTCCGGGACTGGAAGTTTCAGCCACAGGGTATCAGGGATATAGCCGAAATTAGGACTCCGGTCTTTCAGCGGCCGCCATTGGCTGGAGGTCAGGAGCTCGCTGGCAGACGTTTCAGTGCCGGGCTGAACGGTCAGGTAGCTGGTCTGGGGGAATTGAACAACGCCGGCCCCCCAGCTTGGTTGGGCGATCGCGAAGAGCAACAGCAAGGCTGCACAGAGTCTTGGCCAGTGGGTGAATGTCACGCAGTACCGCTTTTTGTTTTCGTTATGGTTGCGAGTATGGCTGCTCAAGGACGCGGGCTCAAGACCTTGCACTGGTACTGGTCGTCGTTTTGCAGCCCTTAACTCAGATTTTTTCCAGCCACTCCCGAACCCAAGGCAGTGCCTCAGCTTCCGGTTCGGTGGTTTCCAGTGCATCGATGCGCAAGGTGTCGCCGACTTTGCGTGCCGCGGTTTCAAACAGGGCCTCTTCCATCAGGTCGCCGGCACCGCAGAAGGTGTCGCCATAGGAGCTATCACCCAGGACAATCACGCCGAAGGGCCGGCCCGGCTGCTGGGGCAGCTGATCGCGCAAGGTCACGTAGAAGGGCAGCAGGTTGGCGGGCACTTCACCCTGGCCGGTGGTGGAGGTGCACACCAGCAGCGCGTCGTCGTTGCCGGTCATATCTTCAAGCGATGGGTTTTCAAGCACCGTAACGGTGTGGCCTTCGGTATCGAGGGTTTTCTTGATGTCCCGGGCGGTCAGCAGGGCTCCCCCATACACACTGCCCACCAGAATACGTATAGCTGTCATTGTGGTTCCTGTTTGCTGGTAACACCCGGCTCGGGGCGACGATATTGATTTGGACGTTGATCATAAAGACCGTCGTCGGGTCACTCAACCTTCAACGTCGGCGGCCTTGCTGGTGTCCCGTCTGCGAACCCGGGGGGCAATGCGGTTGCGACCATCTCTCTTGGCGCTGTACAGATAGACATCGGCCTGTTTCAGCAGCTCGTCGATGGAGGCGGCCTTGGCGATGGAGCAGACACCGGCGCTGATGGTGACCGGTAGTTCAGTGCCACGAAACCGAAACGGTGTTTGGGCGACTTCTGAGCGCAGTCGCTCGGCCAGCGTCAGCGCCTGGAGCAAGGAGGTGTCGGGCAGCAGGATCAGGAATTCCTCACCGCCCCAGCGGGCCGCAACGTCGGTTTGTCGGATGACGGTTCGCATCAGGGCGGAGAATGCCTTGAGTACTTCATCACCGGCGTCGTGGCCGTGCTGGTCGTTGATACCCTTGAACAGGTCCAGGTCAATCAGGGCGATGGAGAAATGGTGTCCGGAGCGCTGGTAGCGGGAGAACTCCGCAGTCAGCCGATGGTGCATGTCGCGACGGTTGGACAGGCCGGTCAGTTCGTCGGTCTTGGCCGCCTGCTCGTGGTTTTGTGCCAGTGTAACCAGTTCGTTGCGCGCCTTCAGGCGACTGGCTTCCAGTACAAAGCACAGAACCGATTCGAAGGTCAGGGTGGCAAAGAAGCGGATTTTGAAGTCGGTACTGTATTCGGTGCTCACCATGGGCAGCCCAGGGAACTGGAAAACAATGACTGCAACCAGGTAACAGAACAACAGTACCGCCGTGCCGGTCTTCAGACTGGTCAGATAGAACAGCAGTGGCGGAAACACATAGAACCAAAGGGGCCCGGTATTACTCTCTCCGCCGGAGGCAATGAGATAGGTGAACAGCAGCCAGACCATCAGTAGCAGGCCACCTTTCTGTGCGGCCCGGTTACCGGTCTGGGCGAAGTACGCCATGTTGATGATGACCACCAGGGCGAAAAGCCAGAGTACCCAGGCGTGACCATGGTGGTTGGCATACCAAGCCTTGGCGCCAATGCCGACCAGGAACAGGATAGCCATGGCGGACAGCCAGGTGATCAAGCGTGATACCTGAGCGTCTTCGTGCTCTCCATCGGCGAGCTGGCCGCTGATCGACTGGTTGGTCATGGGAACCTTGGTGCGAGTTTTTGTGATTTTGGCGCAACTTTCCAGATTATGAGGCAATTAGCCGTAGGTTTACATCCATTGGCTGTTCGTAATGTGATCTGTGCGATCGATAGCCGTTTTATTTCATTTTGATGACAAAGAATTTATAGTTGCGGCCGGTACACAACGCCAATCTCCCATTCAGACCAATCGAGACCCAATTTCTTATGGCCCGTTCAATCGGACTCTTGGATACTCTCCTCACCAGCCCCACCACGGAACGGTATAGGGTCGGAATCAGCCTTCTGTTTCTCCTCGGCATCTGGCTGACCGTTGGTTCTTTCAGCCAGGGCATGCCTAACAGCATGTTGCTGATGGCTGCGGCCGTTATCGGCGGCTACATGGCGATCAATATCGGTGCTAACGACGTTGCCAACAACGTCGGTCCGGCGGTCGGTTCGGGCGCCCTGTCACTCGGCGCCGCCGTCATTATAGCTGCTATTTTCGAATCGGCCGGGGCGTTGATCGCCGGCGGCGATGTGGTCTCCACCATCAAGGGTGGCATCATCGATCCGTCCTCGTTGAGCGACAGCCAGGCCTTCGTCTGGTTGATGACCGCTGCACTTCTGGCCGGCGCGCTCTGGCTTAACCTGGCGACCTGGATGGGTGCACCGGTTTCCACCACCCATTCCATTGTTGGTGGTGTTCTGGGTGCCGGCATTGCGGCCGGTGGCTGGGGCATCGCCGATTGGGCAGTGATGGGCAAGATCGCCGCCAGTTGGGTGATTTCTCCGGTGCTTGGTGGCGCCCTGGCGGCACTGTTCCTGTTCGTGGTCAAGAAAACCGTACTCTATCGCAAGGATGTGATTCCGGCGGCGCGCACTTTCGTGCCAGTACTGGTGGCGATCATGGCCTGGGCCTTTGGCACTTACCTGATGATCAAGGGTGTCAAAAAGGTGGTGAAGGTCGACTTCCTGGACGCAGCCCTGATCGGTCTGCTGGCGGCTGCGATCGTCTATTTCGCGGTCCGCACCCTGGTCGGCCGTCGCGCGGCGACCATGGAGAATAATGCCGCCGGTGTGAACACCCTGTTCACCTGGCCATTGATCTTCGCCGCCGCGTTGCTCAGTTTCGCCCACGGTGCCAACGACGTCGCCAACGCCATTGGTCCGCTGGCGGCCATCAACGATGCGCTGTCATCCGGTGGCGTAGTGACCTCCGCCAGCATCCCGTTGTGGGTGATGATGGTCGGGGCACTGGGCCTGGCGGTTGGTCTGATGCTGTTCGGTCCGCGCCTGATCAAAACAGTAGGTAGCGAAATTACCGAACTGGATAAGACCCGCGCCTTCTGTGTCGCGCTCTCGGCAGCCTTGACTGTGATCGTGGCGTCCCAGCTGGGGCTGCCGGTCAGCTCCACCCACATCGCTATCGGTGGCGTGTTCGGTGTTGGTTTCCTGCGGGAATATCTGAAATCCAATTACGCGACCCAGCTGCACAAGATCATGGAACACCATGATGAGGACGAGCAGAAGCGCCTGAAGCCGTTCCTGGATAATTTCCGCGATGCCTCCGTCGAGGAGATGGAAGATCTGCTGAAACAGGCCAAGAAGCAAAAGCAGGTGCCGCTGTCAAAATCCGAGCGCAAGCGCCTGAAGAAGATTTACCGGGAAGAGATGGTCAAGCGGTCACACTTATTCAAGATCGCCGCGGCATGGATTATCACGGTTCCTGCCTCCGCAATCATGGCGGCCATCCTGTTTTTCACCCTGCGCGGGCTGATGATCTGATAGGCTGGCCGTCGCTGGTCACTTTGGCCATACTATTTGCAAGAAGGGGGGCGCGCCTGTGCCCCCGGCAACCGATTATCCGTGGAGTGAACAATGAGTACATCTGTTGAAAGCCAGCAGGCCAAGATGATTGATGAGCTGAGAGTGTTCATCAAGAAAGTCTTGAGTGAGCCGACCATCGCCGTCAAGTCCATGGAAATTGCCCGCAAGTATCGCAACGAGCCCAATGCGAATGAGATCATTGCCCGGGAAATCAGCGCGAACACCACAATCCGGATTCCGGAGAGCTGGAGCAAGGCGGACCACATGTTTCTCGATATCATCCACGAGGTGCTGGATGACGAAGAGGCGCTTTATTGAGATTGGCTACGATTACTGAGTTTTGAGCGCGGAAGGCAGACGCCTGGGCAAAACCGTGCGGAGCCATGGATGGCGGAGCCGAGCGTACAGGGACGTATTTACAGCGTGTTTTGACTAGGCGTTTGCCTGCCTCGCACCCCCCCCCCAAACCTGAGGGGTTGAGCTCAGGCCTGCCTGGCACTCCGTTCGTGCTGCTTCAGCACCGCATCGGCCATCTGATGCAGAATATGCATTTCGTCCTCAATCCCTTCTTCCGCCGAAAGTTCCCGCTGTTCGATCAAGATATCGCTCAGGATTTCCCGCGTGGTCAGTGGGTTCGCCAGTACCACCCGGAACACAATGCATGGGAAATGGTCGTAGCGTGAAGGTTCCAGCCGGGTCCGTGAGACAAAGGCCTTGCCCCGCTCCCGCTGGGTTTTCTGGATGAATTTGGTGATGCGGTTCAGGCAGGTGTTGAGCTTTTCCGCTTGCAGGGGATCCGCGATTTCCAGTGCGTTCTGGACGGTCTCCGGGCAATAGCGGTAAGTCAGGATGTTCAGTTCTGGCCGTGTAATCAGCTCAAAGTCTGGCTCTTCCTCAATCATCTCGGCGAAGCTCCGGGCCTTCTCGATGCCCTGATCGATCAGGATTTCGTAGCCCTCCCGCGCCAGAATCTTCAATCCCGAGTGAATCAGCATGGACATGCCCGGGCGTGAGCCTTCCAGGGTGGTGCTGCCAAGGTCCCGCGAGCCCTTACGTATAATGTATTGGGCGTGATGCTCGACGGCACTGGCCAGGCTCGGATCCTTGAACACCACCAGGCCGACACCCATGGGCACGTAGAGCTGCTTGTGGGCGTCGAAGGTGACGGAGTCGGCCTTCTCGATGCCCCGCAGCAGGTGCTTGTGGGTCCGTGAGAACAGCGTTGGGCCACCCCAAGCGGCGTCGACGTGGAAATGGGCACCGAATTCCCGGGCGATGTCAGCCATGCCGTCAAGCGGATCGACGTTGCCGGTCTCGGTGGTGCCCGCTACACCGCAGATGGCCATGACCTTGATCTTCTGGCGGTGCAATTCCAGGCATTTGTCCCGCAGGGCGTCGGTCTGGATGCGATTTTCGTCGTCGGTATCTACCGGCACCAGGGCTTCACGGCCGAGACCGAGCACGTCGGCGGCCTTGCGCAGGGAGTAGTGCCCACGTCGGGACACCACGATGGCAGCGCCTTCGTAGCCATAGTATTTCAGGGCCCGGAACAGCCCTTCCTGATGCAGGCCGCGGAAGCTGCCTTCGGCCGGGAAAGCGCGGTTGCGCGCGACCCACAGTGCGGTCAGGTTGGCGACGGTGCCGCCGGAACACATGGCGCCCAATGCGTAGCGGGGATCGTGCATCCACTTACGATAGAAAGCGCCGTCTTCTTCATAGACCAGGCGGTGGATCATACCCAGCACCTGGCGTTCCATGGGCGTGAAGGCCTTGGAGGTCTCGGTTTTAACCAGGTTTTGGTTAAGCGCAATCATGATCTTGGACAGCGGCAGCATGAAGTACGGCAGCGCGGACGTCATGTGACCGATGAAGGCGGGAGCGGCGGTGTGGACCGAGTTGGCCACCAGCTTGTCGAGGAGGAATTGCGCCTGCTCGGACACGAAGACGGGTTTTTCCGGGATGGCGTAGTCGGAGAAGTCTTTTTCGACGTCCGACAGGTCCCGCTCAACCGCGACGATGTGTTCCTGCAGAAAGCCGGCAAGGTTGTTGGAGATATTCTGGTCGATCCGACTCAACGTGGATTCCGGAGCCTCGGGCACCGTGAACACGCGATACATCGCCTCGACTGAGGCCTGGGCGGATTTCTTCTTTCCGGTCATAGGTGCCACACATGATCAGCGGTTATCCGTTGGGCCGGTTCCGGATGCCCGACGGATATGGCCGGAGTGTCGATCCGGCGATTTAAAACTGGCCACCTGCGGTCGGCAGGTGCTCTGACATCCCTGAGGAACCGTAGTATACGGGCTGGAGAGGCCATACGCTACAAGGCCCCATTGCAGTGTAGATAGTGGATCAGAGAATTTCCCGGTGCACATCCAATATAGCGGCATCGACGCGCTCTTCGATGGCTTTTTCAATCTGGTCGAGGCGCTGGGTGATCTGCTGGGATGAGGTGCCAAGGGCTGCGATGGTCCAGGTCGCGCAATCCAGTGCGTCCAGGTCGGCGGTCTCCGCGACCGCCAGGTCTGGCTCTTTGCCCCAGACTGCGCGCAGGGCGGTAAAGACCTTGCGCTTGGCCTTGAGGTCTTCGCAACCATAGAGCTGGAAGTGCAGGGTCAGTACGCCCACGTGCGGGGTAATCACCGGCTGTGCGCTGGACTGGTTCAGGAGTTTTCTCAGGGCTTCAGACATTTTAATCCGTGCATGAGGGGCCGGGGCGAAGTCTCTGAAACCCGCTCAAGCACGTCCATGTGACGCTTGAGCTCCGCCATCCATGGCTCCGCACAGTTTCAGAGACTCCGCCCCGCCCCCTCCTTGGCTTGCTTCAGGGACGTTGAATATCCTTAGCCTACTACAGGCGTTGCCCGTTTGATAATGGCGGCCGCGTCGGTGCCCGAAGGCAGGTTGCCGTAGTTCATGCCGCCGGCTGATTGCAGCCGCGAAGCGCAGAAGGCGTCGGCAACGGCGGGGTCTGAGTGGCGCAGAAGGAGCGATCCCTGCATGACCAGGGCCATGCGGTCAACCAGGTTGCGGGCCCTGTATTGGATATCGCTGATGTCGCCGAAGTCTTGCTGCAGCTGCGCCAGGAACAGATCGAAACGGCGGTCGGCGCCCTTGGCTTCGGAGGCTTCGCGGAAGAACGCATCCAGGGTTTCCGGTTCTTTTTGCAGTGCGCGGAGGGTGTCCAGGCACTGAACGTTACCGCTGCCTTCCCAGATGGCGTTGACCGGTGATTCCCGGAACAGTCGGGGCATGATGCAGTCTTCCATCACGCCGCTGCCGCCGATGCACTCCATGGCCTCGTAGGCGTGGTTGGGGGTGCGTTTGCAGATCCAGTACTTGCCAACCGGTGTGGCCAGGCGAGCCAGCAGGCGTTCGTGTTCCTGGTCCTGGTTGTCCAGGGCTCGGGCGATGCGCAGGGTGTAGGCCAGTGCCGCTTCGCTTTCTACTGCGAGATCGGCCAGCACATTCTGCATCAGCGGCTGTTGGTTCAGGCGGTTGCCGAAGGCGCTGCGGTGCCGGCAGTGGTGGGTGGCCTGTGCTACCGCCTGGCGCATGCCGGCGGAGCTGCCGATCATGCAGTCAAAGCGGGTCATTGCCACCATTTCGATGATGGTGGGCACGCCTCGGCCTTCTTCGCCAACCATCCAGGCCAGGGCGCCGCGCAGTTCAACTTCGCTGGAGGCGTTGGCGACGTTGCCCATTTTGTTTTTCAGACGCTGGATCTGCCAGGGGTTCTTGCTGCCATCGGGGCGCCAGCGGGGCATCAGGAAGCAGGACAGGCCTCCCCGGGAGTGAGCCAGTACCAGGAAGGCATCGCACATGGGAGCGGAGACGAACCACTTGTGGCCAACCAGTTCGTAGGCCTGGCCGGGGCCCTCGGCGCCGACCGGGAAGGCCTTGGTGCTGTTGGCGCGAACATCGCTGCCGCCCTGTTTCTCGGTCATCGCCATGCCGATGGTGACGCAGGCTTTCTGGCCATCGGGCACGTTGCGCGGGTCGTAGCGGTTGGCGAGGATGCGCTGCTCCCAGTCCCGGGCAAGTTCGGGCTGTTTCCGGATTGAGGGGATAGCGGCAAACGTCATGGTAATGGGGCAGCAATGCGCGGCTTCTACCTGAGAATGCAAGTAGTACTTGGCGGCCCGGGCCACGTGCGCACCCTTTCCGGGGTTGGTCCATGGACTGCTGTGCAGGCCATGTTCAAGGGCGATGGTCATCAGATCGTGGTAGGCCGGGTGAAATTCCACCTCGTCAATGCGATGACCGAAGCGATCGTGAGTCTGGAACACAGGCTTGTTGCTATTGGCCTTGAAGCCCAGGTCGATGGTGGCCGCAGCGCCTGCGAGCGCGCCAAACTGTTTCAGTTCCGGCGTGGCTGCTTCGGCGCCTTCACGGATGACCGCCTCCTGCAGAGCGGTGTCCTGCTCAAACAGGTTGTAGTTTGCCAGCGCCGGGGGCTGGTTGACCACGTCGTGGGTGCTGGCCAGGTATCGGTCCTCCTGGCCGTTGGTTGGGGTCTCGGAGTGAGGCTGCAGCGCGTTCATGGTTATCTCCTGGTGCCGGTCAGTCCCTGCATGCAAAAGCGGATGATGGAATTGACCAGCGCATCAGTGTTGTCAGGTGTCGCCGCCGGATTCTGGCCGGCCTGAGTTGGTGATAGTGGCCCTACAAGGCTTTCCGCGATGGCTCCCACCAGGCAGCTACTGCTTTGGCGGGCGTCCTGATCCGGAAGGCAGCCTTCGGAGATGCCTTCGCGAATCGCCGTTTCGAACAGGCTGGCGTAGGCCTTACGGTATTTCAGTCGTTCTTCTTCTACCTTCGGGTCGACCGGTTCGGCAATCAGCGACCACGCCATCATGGGGCCGCGCAAGGCGCGCTCGGCAAATTGCCTTAACGCTGTTTCCAGCCGGATTGCGGCGTTGCCTTGCGTTGCCAGTGCTTCTGAGACCTTGTCGACCTCGCGCTGGGTGGCTAGCCGGAACACGCCGGCAAACAGATCTTCCCGGGATTCAAAATGCCGGTAAATGGTGCCCGTGGCAACACCCGCGAGATCTGCAATTCGGGTAATACGAGCGCTTCGGAACCCGCCATCCACGACGCACTGGAAGGTGCAGTCAATAATCCGTTGCCGCGCCTCGGCCTTGCGCTGGCGCATCTTCTCGGTTTCACGATAAGCCATGCCGGCTCCCTTGAAGTAGTGAATCATCATTCATTCTTTGTGTCAATTTAATTGACGTCTGCTGTGGTCTCATTTTGTCACATAAAATCAGTACTTTATTTCTGTTTACAAAAAATTACAAAAAATCGGTTTGGTAGAAATAGCGCGGTCATCGAAACCGGATTATAAAGACGCCAAGACGACGCCAAAGCCGGCCGTTCGTCGAGACTGAGTGTAGTTGCCCTGCGGGGTGTGCCGGCACTCGATTCTCTGTTTTCGTTGATGGGGAGAGCATTATGAGTGAATTCGACGAAAGCAATCTTGAACAACCCGGAAACTGGGCCAACGACAGCGATGACAGTCATTCCATTGCCGGTCGGGCACGGGTTCGGGCGCAGCTGCAGGCGGATATCGAGGCTTACCTGAGCCGGGGCGGCGAAATCCATGAGGTTGATACCCTCTTCCGCTCAGACGCGCCGCGTAAAGTCGCCGTAGGTTTTAACAACCGATCCTTGTGATCGATGCCAAATCAGGTCGGGGCGATAAGCCCCGGCTCTGTTTATGATCCCGTTCTCGGCAGTTAGTCTTGCTCTAGTCTATCCTCGTGCCATTCCATTGTGGCGGTGCTGAATCAATACGCCCGCACTCAGACACCACGGATTTGCGCTGACCATGAGATCGTTTGCCCGCCCCCCCATCCTGATGCCGTTAATCCTGACTCTGTTGGTGATGTCCGGCTGGTATTTGCTGACGCCGCACGCTGGCACTCCGAAGCAGACATCGACACAGCCCCGTTCAATTGAATCCGAACACGGCACTCGCCCAGCATCGGCGTCTACGGCGCCATCGACGTTGGTGGGCCAGGCCCAGACCCTGTCGGTTCCGGAACAATTGCCAGCTTCGCTGGCGGGTACTTCGGTGCCCGGTGGCTGGGACCGGGTGGACGGTGTCGGCGACTTGATTCCAACGCCGGCGCTGCGACAACTGTTTGAATACTACTTGTCGGCGCTTGGGGAGGAGTCGTTAGAGCAACTGGTCGCTCGTATTGAGCAGACACTGTTGGCGCTGCAGGAGCCGGCGCGCACCCAGGCCCTGGATACCCTGCGCGCCTATCTTGATTACAAGCTGGCGATTTCCGACCTGGAGGCCGGCTATGGCGGTGGCACCGAACTGGATGCGGAGCGGATGCAGCAGCGCATGCAGGAAATTCAGGCCCTGCGCCGGACCTGGCTCGACAGTGCCACCGCCGACGCGTTTTTTGCCCATGACGAGGCCATCGATGGCTTTCAGATCGAGAAGCTCCGAATCAGCCGCGACCCGAGCCTGACCGACGAGCAGCGCCGGGTGGCACTGGCGCAGGCCGAAGACGCCTTGCCCGAGCCATTGCGGCAGGCACGCCGGGAAACCCGCCGGTTTGCCGACTACGAACAGGCGCGCCAGGAACTGGCCGATGACCCCGAGGCGCTGCAAAACTGGCGTCGCCAGGCCTTCGGCATCGAAACCGCACAGCGGCTGCAGGCTTTGGAGCAGGAGCAGGCGAACTGGCACCAGCGCTGGCAGGCCTACTCCACCCAGCGCCAGAGCCTGCTGAGCGCCGGGCTTGCCGGACCCGAGCTGGAGCAGGCCATTGCTGACCTGCGCGACCGGCATTTCACGGAGGTGGAACGGGTTCGCGCCCAGGCCCTGGATTCTATCCGGTAACAGTATTGTCACGGGCACTTCTTAACCTGTCGCGGGAATCTGCAATGGGCGGCCCCGGCCGTGTATGATGGTGAGCAGAGCGTCGATCCGGCGCTGCCAGCAGTCTTTGAACAACCGGCCATACCATCCAGGAGGTTATCCGTGCCGAGTCCGACTCCCCGTGCCTTTCCCGCCACGCGTCTGCGTCGCAACCGCGCCAGTAGTTTTTCCCGTCGATTGGTGCGGGAAAACCAGCTGACGCCGGACAATCTGATCTATCCGGTGTTTGTCCTGGAGGGCGAGGGCCAGCGGGAAGCTGTGCCGTCGATGCCGGGGGTGGAGCGTCTAAGTGTCGATCTGCTGGTTGAGCAGGCGGCGGAGCTGGTTGAGCTGGGAATCCCGGCGGTGGCGCTGTTTCCGGTGGTAGCCGGCGACCAGAAGAATCTGTCCGGGTCCGGTGCCTGGGACCCGGATGGCCTGGCCCAGCGCGCCGTGCGGGCGTTGAAGCAAGCGCAGCCGGAGCTGGGTGTGATTACCGATGTCGCGCTTGATCCGTTTACCACCCACGGTCAGGACGGCATTATTGATCAGGCCGGCTACGTGCTGAACGACGTCACGGTGGAGGCCCTGGTGAACCAGGCCTTGTCCCATGCCGATGCCGGCGCGGACGTGGTGGCGCCGTCGGACATGATGGACGGGCGCGTTGCCGCCATCCGGGAAGCGCTGGAGGCGGCCGGGCATATGAACACCCGGATCCTGGCCTATTCTGCCAAGTACGCCTCCAGCTATTACGGTCCGTTCCGGGATGCAGTTGGCTCGGCCAGTAACCTGGGTAAGGCCGATAAATCGACCTACCAGATGGATCCCGCCAATTCCGATGAGGCGCTGCACGAAGTGGCCCTGGATCTGGCCGAAGGCGCGGACATGGTGATGATCAAGCCGGGCATGCCGTATTTGGATATTGTGCACCGGGTGAAGACCGAGTTGCAGGTGCCTACGTTTGTGTATCAGGTCAGTGGCGAATACGCCATGCACATGGCGGCGGCCGAGAATGGCTGGCTTGATGGCGACGCGGTGATGATGGAAAGCCTGATGGCCATGCGCCGGGCCGGCGCCGATGGCATCCTGACGTATTTTGCAGTGCGCGCGGCACGACTGATGAACCAGCCGCGACGCTAGAACCACGGACGACATGACAGCGTGGCCGGTGTCCGCCGCCCACGCCGCAGACTGGAATTGAGGAACTATGACTACGGAAACCGCCAAGAAGCTCAAGGCTGACCCCGACCAGAATGTACCGGCACCGGTGGACATGCCGGCGCTTGGCGAGAGCGTTAATCTGGATGCCAGCGAGAACTACTTCAACCGGGAAATCAGCCAGCTTCAGTTTAATTACCGGGTCCTCAAGCAGGCGCTGGATACCACTCACCCGTTGATTAACCGGCTGATTTTCTGCTGCATTTTCAGCAGCAATATGGACGAGTTCTTCGAGATCCGGGTCGCTGGTCTGCGCCAGCAGATGAAGTATGGCCGGGAAACCGTGGGCATGGACGGCATGATGCCGGAACAGGCGCTGGCCGAGATCAGCCGGGTTGCCCACGAATACATCCATGAGCAGTACGACATCCTCAACAACGTGCTGATTCCGGAAATGGAACAGCAGAACATCCACTTTGTCCGTCGGCGCGAGTGGACACCGGCCCAGGCCGAGTGGGTGCGTACTTACTTCGAAGAAGAGATTCTGCCAGTGGTCAGCCCGATTGGGCTGGACCCGTCGCACCCGTTCCCGCGTCTGGTTAACAAGAGTCTGAACTTCATTGTCGAGCTCGATGGCAAGGATGCCTTCGGCCGGGAAACCGGCATGGCCATCGTGCCGGCGCCGCGTTCCCTGCCACGCCTGGTGCGTCTGCCGGACGAGGTGTGTGATGGTGGCGAGAACCTGGTGTTCCTGTCGTCCATGATCCACGCCCATGCCGACGAACTGTTCCCGGGCATGGAAGTGAAGGGCTGCTATCAGTTCCGGCTGACCCGGAACGCCGACCTTGAGCTCGAGGATGATCTGGAAGATCTGGCGTCGGCGCTCAGAGGCGAGCTGCTCAGTCGTCGCTTTGGCGATGGCGTCCGGCTGGAAGTGGCAGACAACTGTCCGGATGAACTGACGCAGTTCCTGTTGACCGAATTTGGCCTGACCGCGCGGGACCTGTACCAGGTTCACGGCCCGGTTAACCTGACCCGGCTGATGGCGGTAGGTGGCCTGGTCGACCGCCCGGACCTGACCTATTCCGGTTTCTCGCCTTCGATCCCGAAGCCGATCCGCAGCAAGGATTCCATGTTCGACAGTATCCGCAAACAGCCGATCCTGTTACTGCACCCCTATGAGAATTTCAGTCCGGTTGTGGATCTGCTGCGCCAGGCCGCCAAGGATCCCCAGGTGCTGGCGATCCGCCAGACCCTGTACCGCTCGGGCGCGGATTCTGAAATCGTGGAAGCGCTGGCGGACGCCGCCCGGCGCGGCAAGGAAGTAACGGCGGTGATCGAACTGCGGGCCCGGTTCAGCGAAGCGGAGAACCTGGAGCTGGCCAGCCGGCTCCAGGAGGCGGGTGTCATCGTGGTGTACGGCGTGGTGGGCTACAAAACCCACGCCAAGATGATACTCATCGTGCGTCGGGAGGAGGGCAAGCTGCGGCGCTACGTGCACCTGGGTACGGGCAACTACCACGCCGGCAACGCCCGTTTGTACACTGACTACAGCTTCATGACCTGCGACGACTCCATTAGTGATGACGTCAACAAGCTGTTCCAGCAGCTGACGGGTATGGGCAAGGCGCTGAAGATCAAGAAGCTGTTCCATGCCCCGTTCACCCTGCATTCCCGTCTGATGAGCCTGATTGAACGTGAAGCCGGCTTTGGTGCCAAGGGGCGCATCATCATGAAATTCAATGCCCTGACCGAGCCGCAAATCATCAAGGCCCTGTATCGGGCCTCTCAGTCGGGGGTGAAGATTGACCTGATTATCCGGGGAATCTGTTGCCTGCGTCCCGACGTGCCGGGGCTATCGGACAATATCCGGGTGCGCTCCATCATCGGCCGCTTTCTCGAACACACGCGGGTCTACTACTTTGGCAACAACCGGCGCCCAGAGGTTTACTGCTCCAGCGCCGACGGCATGGAGCGCAACCTGCTTAGCCGGGTGGAAGTGGCGTTCCCGATTGAGGATCCGGCGCTGGTGGCCCGGGTGCGTGAGGATCTTGATACCTACCTGGCAGACAACTGTCAGTCCTGGTCGTTGCTGTCGGATGGCAGTTATGTCCAGAAACAACCGGCCGAGGGCGAAGAGCGGCTGGCATCCCAACTGGTGTTGCTTGAGCGACTGACCGGTAAATCCTGAGACGGAGACAGGTCTTGCAGAAAAAATGGATGATTACCGGCGTTGCCGTGCTGGCGGTGGCTGGGGCCATGCCCTGGGTTGTGGGCTTTGTCACGGAGCAGCAGTGGCAGCAGGCAACGGAAGAAATGAATCGTGCCCAGTCGTTCCTGAAAATGGAAACCGGCGCCTATCGTCGCGGGGTGTTGGGCTCGGAGCTGACCGGTGCCCTGGTGGTGCAGAATCCGGAGACCGGAGAGTCGCACCAGGTCGAGTACCGGGCCAATGTCACCCACGGTGTCACCGGCAGCCTGCTGGATTTCGAGCCGGTGGGCGGCTGGTCGGCGGAAGGGCGTGACTGGTTTCCCAATGCCAAACCGAAGCTGACCCTGGAAACCCGCCTGTGGGGAAGCGCCACGCTGGAACTCGAAGCGCCCGTCATGACCATGACCAATGAGGTCACTGGCGAGACACTGAGCACCAGCGGCGGCCTGGCACGTATCGAAATCAGCGATACCGGCTCCCGGGCCGACGCGTTGATGGTTTGGCCGGCGCTCAGCCTGTCCGGCCCCGAAATCGATATCCGCGTGGCTGACATTCACATGGAGCAGAGCCTGAATCACCTGATGGCGGACGTCTGGACCGGTGCGGGTGAGCTTGAGGTGGGATCGATGACGGTGGTCCATCGGGCGGACCCGCCAGTGGAGTTCCGGGATTTCAGTCTGTCCAGCAGTACTGAAACCAACCCGGAACACAGCCGCCTGGATTCCCGGGTTACTCTAGAACTGGAGGAGATCATTCGTGGTGGCCAGGGCTATGGCCCGCACCGGGTTGAGTTCGCCCTGGAAGACCTCGATCTTGCCAGTTGGAGTTCCCTGACCCAGGGCATGTCCGATCTGCAAACTGTGATGCTGCAAAACGGCGCCTCGGCGCCGGCTGTGCCGGAACAGCAACTGGCGGCCATGCAGCAGATCAACCAGGCCCTGCGTGGGCTGGCCTCGGCTGGTTTTTCGGTGGGCGTACCCCAACTGAGTCTGAGTACCCCGGAGGGCGTCGTCACCGGCAATGTCACCATTCGCCATCCGGAGCTGAGTGCTGACGAGCGAGCCGGCATGCTCATGGTGATGCAGCGACTGACCGGCGACATGCAGCTGAGCGTGCCGTCGGCGTTGGCAGAAAACTACCCGAGTGTGCGCATGCAGCTGGCGCCGATGATCAAACAGGGTTTGCTGATCAAGGACGGCGATCAGCTGGTGATGAAAGCGGTGATGAAGGATCTGATGGTGGACGTGAACGGCATGGAGATCCCGCTGCCGCCTTTGCTCTGAGTCGCTTCAAGCGTGACCAGGCCCCAGCCGGGGTCTGGTCGATCACAACGATCTCACCGTCCGATGAGATCGCCTCTTTCGGATACCAAGGCCACCTGCTTTACCTCAGGCCGATTCGAACTTCTTTTTCATGGCCGCCTCAACGGCGGGGTCGACAAATTCCGAGACGTCACCGCCAAGGGAGGCAATTTCCCGGATCAGGGTTGAGGAAATGTACGACAGGTGGTTCGCCGGAGTCAGGAACACGCTTTCTACTTCCGGCGCCAGCCGACGGTTCATGTCTGCCAGTTGGAATTCATACTCGAAGTCAGACACGGCCCGCAGTCCACGCAGGATGACGGTCGCGCCCTGGTCCCGGACAAAGTCTGCAAGTAGGTTGCTGAAGCCGGTGACGGTGACGTTGGGAATGTGGGCGGTGGCCTGGCGGACCAGATCACAACGCTCTTCCAGATTCAGCAGCGGCTGTTTCTTGGGGTTATAGGCGACGGCAACCACGATTTCGTCGAACATGCGGCCGGCACGCTCGATCAGGTCGGTATGACCGTTGGTAATCGGATCGAAGGTACCTGGGTAGATGACTTTCGGCATGCACAGCTCCTTGGTTCGTAAGGCCTTAGAATACCAGCTTGCCGGCCATCCCAAAATGCCGGGCAGTCAGCCCCTCAGTTTACCTGCCAGCCGTGCGCTGTTCCTGGCTGCCAGAGCGTAGATGGACAGCTGTGGGTTAGCGCCGATGCTGGTCGGGAATACCGAGGCGTCGTGTATGCTCAGGTTGCTGACCTGATGGTGCTCACCAAAGCCGTTCACCACCGAGGCTTGCGGATCCTGGCCCATACCGCAGCCACCCATCTGGTGCGCAGTGAACAACCGCACCCGGTGCGGTTCCATGGCAATGCTGTTGATGGCGGCTCTGGCTTCGGCCCAGCTGGTGTACCAGTCTGAGTCCAGGTGCACCAGCCGGACTCTGCTCGCGCCAGCAGCAAATTGAACCTCGGCCATAGCCAGGTAGGCCTGCCTTAGCCCCTGCCAGAGGTAGTCTGTGATCGGGTAATCCAGCACCGGTGAGCCATCGTCGCGCAGGGTGACCGTGCCCCCCGGGCTCTCGGGATGGAAGCCGTCGCGCATCAGGGCAATGACGGACTGAGTCCAGGGCAGGCTCGCCATGGCGTCAACTTGCTCTTGGCCGTGACCTGGAACCACCCCCGCCGACATGCCCGGATGCAGCGGCGGAACTTCCAGCTTGAAGCCCGCCGGGCCATCCACGCCATGCCTGAAGTTGAACTCATCGGAGTAGATCGACTGGGGCGCGCCGTAAAATGGATCCACCTGCTCCGGCATCTGGGCGATGGTGGCGTTCACCGGATGGATGAACGAGCGCTTGCCAATGCGGGCATGGGGATCAGGAATGTCAGAACGCAGCAGCAGGCCCGGTGAGCCGATAGCGCTGGCGGCGACCACAAAGTGCCGGGCTTTCAGGGTCACTGTGACACCGGACGGAGTGATGCCATCCGTGGCCATGGCGCTGGCCTGTAGGTGATCGATTCGGTCCTGATTCATCACCAGGCGTTCTGCCCGAAGCCCGTGAAATAGCCGGGCCTGATGGTCCAGGGCGCCGGGAATGGTGGTCATCAGTGCGCCCTGCTTGGCATTGGTGGGGCAGCCAACGCCGCAGTAGCCCAGGTTCCAGCACCCCTTCACATTTCTGGGGATAGTCTGCCAACTGTAACCGAGCTGTTCGCAGCCTTGGCGCAGGATGTCGTTGTTGACGTTTGGTGGCGTCTGCCAGGGCGCCACGGTGTGGCGCTGTTCCCGACCTTCGAACCAGGGGGCCATGGCCTCCGGGCTCAGGTTCTCCAGACCAAAGTTCTCGGCCCAGTAGGTCAGGGTTTGATCCGGGGTGCGAAAGCTGGACGTCCAGTTCACGGTGGTCGAGCCACCCACGCAGCGGCCCTGAAGAATGGCGATGGCGCCGTCCCGGGTAGTTCGGCTCATGCCCTCCTGATACAGGCTGGCGTAAGCGCTGTGTTCGTCCATGGTGAAGTCTTTCTGGTAATACAGGCGGCCTTCTTCCACCAGGATCACGGACAGCCCGCTCTTGGCGAGGATTTCGGCGGTGGTGCCCCCGCCGGCGCCGGTACCGACGATGACCACATCTGCTTCGTGGGTCTGGTTGTCGGTCAGGGTGGTGGCATCGGTTACCTTCCAACCTGCTTCCAGGCCTTGGGCAATGCGATCGGTTAACGACATGGTTGGCTCCGTCACTGAGCGTGGAATCAGGCAGGCTTGAATTGGGGCAGGGCGTCAACGGCCCACTGGGGCGGACCCGGATAGCCCGACAGGTGCCACTGGTCCCGGCCGCCATAGAAGGCCACGTTGCTGATCTTGGTCAGCGCAATGTAGCCATTGTTGAACAGGCCGACACCGCTGGTGCGCCAGCGTTCCAGAAAGGCGTTGGCCTCGGCAGTGCTGACGTTGGACCAGCGGGACCAGACCCGGGCGATGGTCACCCGAGTGAAGCCGAACGTCAGCAGGTCAAACAGCCGGCGCAGTTCCTGTTGATTGGCTGGTCCGAAGTTGTCGATACCGGCATCGATACGCTCAATGGTACTGGCAATGGCCAGGCGACGTGCCTGAGGCTGTTCTGGCAGGGTCGGGCCGAACATGGCAGGAAGTAGGGCCTCGAACAGCTGGATGTCGTCCCGGGTCAGGAAGCGGAACTGGTAGCGGGCGTCCATGCGGGTGTCGACGGCACCCAGCTGACCGGCCGGCGCTGTCGCACAGCCGCTCAATCCGGCGGTGGCGCTGACCGTGGCGAGAAACAGAGTGCCACCGAGTCCGGTTTTCAGGAAGCTGCGGCGATCAAGCCGGGCAAATCCGGTGTCGCCTGATCGGGCGTCGGACGGGTCAAGCATGGCGAGTTCCCTTCTTATTATTGTCCTGGGTGATTGTTCATTGTTCCGGATAGCGGGGGCTTTGCTGGCCCCCGCGCCGGGCATCAGCGGATGAAGAGCTTGTATATCATCTTGTGGGCAGCGGTACCGTGCGGTGCGTACACAAATTTGCCGCTGTTGAACTTCTGCTTGGCGAAGATCGCCCGGTGGTGGGAGAAGGTCAGGAAGCCTTCCTTGCCGTGGTAGTGGCCCATGCCGGAGTCGCCGACACCGCCGAATGGCAGATCATCCTGGGCCACATGCATGAGGGCATCGTTAATGCACATGCCACCGGAGTGGGTGTTGTCCACCACGTGCTGCTGCTCGGTCTTGTCGTAGCCGAAGAAATACAGGGCCAGCGGCCGCGGCCGATCATTGATGTAATGCAGGGCCTCGTCCAGGCCGCTGTAACTGACCACCGGCAGCAGCGGACCGAAGATCTCATCCTGCATCACTTTCATCTCCGGCGTGGTATTCAGGATCAGGGTTAGCGGGATTTTCCGGGTGCCGTCGCCGAGGTTCTCCCGGGCGGGGTTGATCTCGATCAGCTCGGCACCCTTGGCGCGGGCGTCTTCGAGGTAGCCCTGCAGCCGGTCGTACTGGCGCTCGTTGATGATGGCGGTGTAGTCGTCGTTATCCCGCAGGCTTGGATACATATCCGAGAAGCGGGTGCGAAACTCGTCCACGAAGGCCTGTACCCGGTCCGCAGGGCACAACACATAGTCCGGTGCAACGCAGGTCTGGCCGGCGTTCAGGGCTTTGCCGAAGGCGATACGCTGGGCCGCGTCTTCCATCGGTACGTCGGGCGAAACAATGGCAGGGGATTTGCCGCCCAGTTCCAGGGTGACCGGTGTCAGGTTTTCAGCGGCAGCCCGCATCACCAGTTTGCCGACTGAGGTGGAGCCGGTGAACAGCAGGTGGTCGAAGGGCCGGGCGGAGAAGTCAGCGGCCACATCAGCCTCGCCGGTAATGACGGAAACCAATTCTTCCGGGAAAGTGGCTTCAATGATTTCCTTAAATAGCGCCGAGGTGTGCGGGGTGAACTCAGACATCTTGATCATGGTGCGGTTGCCGGCGGCCAGTGACGCCACCAGGGGGCCCACCGCCAGGTACAGCGGGTAGTTCCAGGGCACGATAACGCCGACCACACCCTTGGGCTGATAGTGCACCTTGTTGCTGGCGGGCTGGAACAGCACCGACACGTGCCGTTTCGACGGCTTCATCCACTCGCCCAGATGCTTCAGGGTGTAGTTGATGCCCTGAATCGACGGCATCACCTCGGCAATCAGCGATTCGTCCCGGGACCGGCAACTGAAATCCCGGTCAATGGCCTCGAGCAGGCGCTCCTGGTTAGTCAGCAGAGTGCGCTTCAGGCGTTTCAGGTTTTCCTTGCGCTCAGTGAGCGAGGGCATGGGGTTGCTACGAAACGCCTGCTTTTGGTCCTGAAACACCCGGTGGGTGTGCTGGATCTGCTTTTTACTTTCGGTAAGCTGAACGACCGTGGCTCCCATACTCTGCTCTCCTCGAACACTGCCAGCGTATTGGGCCGGTAGTGTGCGGTTCTGTATTGGTGAAAAAGTGCGCAATTTGCGCTTAGCGGTATTATTAGAGTATATACTCTAGGGAGTCAAGCAAGGTACGGTGGCCTATCGGGCCATCGTTAAGGCATCTAACAACCGCCGGCAAGTTTATGAAAACAAGAGACAAGATTCTGCTCTCAAGTCTGGAGCTGTTTAACGAACGAGGCGAGCGTAACGTCACTACCAATCACATAGCGGCGCACCTGGCGATTTCGCCAGGTAATCTGTATTACCACTTCCGCAACAAGTCGGACATCATTTACGAGATCTTCCTCGAGTACGAAAAGCTGGTGGATTTCTACCTGGATATCCCGGAAGACCGGGCCATGACGCTCACCGACATGACCTTCTACCTGGAGTCGGTGTTCGATGGCCTGTGGAGCTATCGGTTTTTTCACCGGGATCTGGAATACCTGCTGGACAGCGATCAGCGCCTGCGCCAGGACTACCGGGAGTTCACGCAGCGCTGCCTCACGGCCATCAATCGCATTTTCGAGCGGTTGGCGGAGGCTGGCATCATTGAGGCGCAGCCGGAGGCTTTGCGCGCTGCCATGTCGTTGAACGTGTGGCTGGTGGTGACCAACTGGATGGCGTTCCTGAAAACCGCGCACGCCGAGGAAACCTACGCCAAGCTGACCCTGAACGAGCTCAAGCAGGGCATCTATCAGGTGCTGACGCTGGAGTTGCCATACCTGACACCGGCCTACCGTGATCGCGTGCTGGCGTTGCGGGAGCAATACCGACCGACGCTGTCGGATCAGGATGAGGTAGCGCCCGAGCTGAGCCGGGCGGCGAGTCGCTAGATCTGCTTATAAAATAACCGCATCAGGGAACTTTCACGAACGCTAGCCGTCATATAACTGGACGTGGGAAATCCGGACATTTCTTGCGTCTCCTGAGTGAGTTCTCAGGTTTTAGCACGTCGCAAACCCTGACGTTTCACCGGTCTGTCTCTGGCAGACCGGTTTTTTTTTATCCATTTTCCCCGATTCCAATTCCTGCCAACGCTTGTCAGCACTTTTTGTTTTGACTAGACTCGCAAATGTTACCGGTAACATTTGCCGATACAAAAACAACCAGGAGCCCCACGTATGTTTACCAAAAGACTTGCCGCTGGCCTGATTTCGGCCACTTTCGCGCTTCACGCCGCTGCCGCCGACTTTAACTTCAAGTTCCAGTCGTCAGACCCGTCCGGCGTCAAGAACTTTGAGATCCAGCAGGAGTGGGCTGACCGGGTGGAAAAAATGTCAGGCGGACGGGTCAGCATTGATCTGCTGCCGGTTGGCAGTGTGGTCAGTCACACCGAAACCCTCGGTGCCATGAAAATGGGCGTGCTCGATGGCCATATCTCAGTCACCGGTTACTTCTCCGGCCAGGATCCGGCCTTTGGCCTGATCGGTAATACCGTGGGTGCCTGGTCCAGCCCTGACCAGCTCATTGACTACATCAACCATGGCGGCGGCTACGAGCTGATGAATGAACTCTACCGTCCGTACGGTGTGAAGTTTGTTGGCGGTGGTGGTACCGGCCTGGAGTCGTTCGTCTCCAAGAAGCCGCTGAACAGCGTTGAAGACCTCAAGGGTCTGAAGATGCGCGCCCCTGAGGGCCTGGTGCAGTCAGTGTTCGCCGCTGCCGGTGCGGCACCGGTCAATCTGCCGGGCTCTGAGGTCTACACCGCACTGGGCAAGGGTGTGATCGACGCCGCCGACTACACGGTGTTCTCCACCAACCACCACGCCGGGCTGCACGAAATTGCCGCGCATCCGGTGTACCCGGGTTTCCACTCCCTGCCGCTGATCGAGATCGCAATGGGTCTCAAGGCCTGGGAAAAGTTGCCGGAAGACATCCAGACCATCATGACGGTGTCGGCAAGGGATTTCGCCCAGGACATCAGCACCCAGCTGGCGATGGCGGACAAGACTGCGGTCATGGAAGCACGCGCCAACCCGGAGATCACCGTCCACGACTGGTCAGCCGAGGAGCGCCGGAAGTTCCGCACCATCGCCCGCGATCAGTGGAAGGCCTACGCCGAGCAGTCCCCCAACGCCGAGAAGGTCTACAAGTCAGTGACCACCTACCTCGAGTCGCAAGGCCTGCTCTGATCTGATTCCGTCCCCTACCGATACCCTCCGGCCCCGCATTCAGGGGCCGGAGTCCGGAGTTTCTAATGTCTGCTGAACATGAACCAACAGGGCAGGCGCCAGGTGATCTGGTGCCGGAGCCCCCAGAGGATGTTGGCTTTACGCCACTGGATCGCGCCATCGTGTGGCTGGGCAAAAAACTGAGCCTGGTCTTTGCCCTTATCGCTGTGGTGTCCCTGTACGAAATTGTCCGCCGCTACCTGTTCAACTCACCCACCCTGTGGGTGCACGAGACCGTCACCTTTGCCGGTGCCACGTTGTTCGTGCTGGGTGGGTTGTATGCACTGGCGACGGACAAGCACGTGCGCATTGTGCTGGTGTACGACTCGATGTCGCCGGCCGTCCAGCGCTGGCTCCGGGTTGTGCATCATCTTCTGGGGTTGTTGTTCAGCAGCCTGCTGCTGTATGCCAGCTGGTTCATGGCCCAGTCGGCAGTCGTCGCGCCCTGGGGCGGCTGGCGGCTGGAGACCTCCGGCTCGGCCTGGAATCCGCCGTTCCCTGCGTTGCTGAAGGTCGTCATCTTTGTTGCCGTGGTGATTCTCACGCTGCAATTCCTGCTGCACCTGATTCGCGACCTGCGTAACAAGACCAAGCCCAGCCAGGCCTCGGACGACAAGGGAGAGCGCAATGTTTGAACTTGCTTCCATGGGCATTGGCTACGGCAGCCTGTTGATGCTGGGCTTGCTGATCCTGTTGTTGCTGACAGGGATGCAGCTGGCGTTTGCCACCGGCCTGGTGGCACTGCTATTCGCGCTGGGCTGGTTTGGCCCGGACGCACTGCCGATTGTCAGCAGCCGGCTGTACAGTTTTATTGGCAATTACGTGTTCCTGGCGGTGCCGATGTTTGTGTTGATGGCGTCGCTGCTGGATCATTCCGGTATCGCCCGTGATCTGTTTGATGCCATGGCCCGCCTGGGTCGTCGTCTGCGTGGCGGTGTCGCCATTCAGACATTGATAGTGGCGGTCATCCTGGCCTCCATGTCCGGGGTGATTGGCGGCGAAACTGTGCTGTTGGGCATACTGGCGTTGCCCCAGATGCTGCGCCTGGGCTACGACCGTAAGCTGGCCATTGGTACCACCTGTGCCGGCGGCGCTTTGGGCACCATGTTGCCCCCGAGTATCGTACTGATCATCTATGGCCTGACCGCCAACGTTTCCATCGGTGACCTGTTCAAGGGTGCCTTTGCACCGGCGCTGCTGCTGGCCCTGCTGTACATGGGGTACGTGCTGATCCGGGTCTGGCTGAAGCCGGGAATGGCGCCGTTGCCGTCCGACCAAGACCAGCCGGACACGCCGGCCCCCAATTTCTTCAAGGCGCTGCTGTTTCCCATCCTGTCGGTGGTGGTGGTGCTCGGTAGCATCTACGGCGGCGTCGCCTCGGTGACCGAGGCTTCGGCCCTGGGTGTGATTGGTATTGCCCTCAGCACCTGGGTGCGTGGTGAGCTGTCGCTGGACATGATCCGCAAGGCAACCATCAGCACCCTGCGGGTGTGCGGCATGATCATCTGGATTGGTATTGGTGCGACCGCACTGGTGGGCGTCTACAACCTGATGGGTGGCATCGACTTTGTCCGGGACATGGTGTTCGCGGTCAGTGGCGGCGATGCGCTGCTAACCATCCTGTTCATGATGCTGATCCTGCTGGTGCTGGGCATGTTCCTGGACTGGGTCGGCGTGGCCTTGCTGACCATGCCGATTTTCGTGCCGATTGTTGTCGAGCTGGGGTACAGCCCGATCTGGTTCGGGGTGGTGTTCTGCATGAACATGCAGGTGTCCTTCCTGTCGCCGCCATTCGGCCCGGCTGCGTTCTACCTGAAAACGGTGGCGCCGAAAGACATCTCCCTGGGTGAGATCTTCCAGTCGCTGTTGCCGTTCATTGTGCTTCAGATTGTCGCGCTGGGGCTGTTGATCGCCTTCCCGCAACTGGCGCTGTGGTGGCAATGATGGCGAGCGTACCGAAACTGGTCGTCATGGGCGTATCGGGCTGCGGCAAGAGCCTGGTCGGGAGTCTGTTGGCGCAGGCGCTGGCGGTTCCCTTCTTCGATGCCGACAGTTACCACAGCCGGGCCAATGTCGAGAAGATGGCCAGTGGCATCCCGCTGACCGATGACGATCGGGCCGGCTGGCTGGCCGACCTGGCATCGTTGATCCAGAATCAGGACTCCGGTCTGGTTTTGGCGTGCTCGGCGCTGAAGCGGACCTATCGCGAACGCTTGCGGGCCGAAAATCCTCAGCTGCGCATCGTCTACCTCCGGGGCGATTTTCAGACTATCTGGGCGCGTCTTTCCCGGCGTGAGGACCATTACTTCAATGGTCAGGCCATGCTCGAGAGTCAGTTCCAGTTATTGCAGGAACCCGAGCCGGACGAGGGCGCCATTACCCTCGATGTCACCGATCGTCCGGAGAGCCTGGTGCGCCAGTGCCTTGCGGTGCTGACCGCAACCGGGGAAGATGCCAGGGGCTGAAGCCGGTGCCAGCGCGGACTCCTGTTCGCTTCACCTCTAGCCGCATCTCTGTCGTTGCAGGAATCATGCATGGGAAAGAACAAGCGTCCGACGTTGCAGGACATTGCCGACCGGGTCGGCACCACCAAGATGACAGTCAGTCGCTGTCTGCGCGGCGGCGACAACGTGTCCGAGAAGATGCGGGAGCGCATCTTTGCCGAAGCCGAGGCGCTCGGTTACATCCCGAACCGGGCACCCGACTTGTTGTCGAAATCCAAGAGTCACGCCGTCGGCGTGCTGCTGCCTTCGCTGACCAACCAGGTATTCGCTGACGTCATCAAGGGGATTGAGTCGGTCACCGAGCAGGCCGGCTATCATCTGATGCTGGCGCATTACGGCTATAGCCCGGAGATTGAGGAGCGCAGCCTGGCATCGCTGCTGTCCTACAACGTCGATGGTGTGATCCTGTCCGAGAGCCAGCACACCGACCGAACCTTCCGGATGCTGGAAACTGCCGGCGTGCCCACGGTCGAGATCATGGACACCCACACCCGGCCGTTTGAGCAGGCTGTCGGCTTCGATAACGTTCAGGCCGCCTACGATATGGTGCGGGAAATGATTCGCCGGGGCCGCACCGTCATCGTCTACCTGGCGGTGCGCCTGGATGCCCGGACCCTGCAGCGGCAGGAGGGCTATGTCAGAGCCATGACCGAAGCCGGTTTGACACCGGTGACCCTGCGCAGCGAACAGCGGTCGTCGTTCAGCGTCGGGGCCACGCTGTTAAAGCGCATCCTGGCGGACAATCCCAACACGGATGCCATCTTCTGCACCAACGACGACGTTGCCATCGGTGCCTATTTCGAATGTCAGCGCCAGGGCATTGCGGTGCCACAGGCCATCGCCATTGCCGGGTTCCACGGTCACGATGTCGGGCAGGTGATGGTGCCGCGCCTTGCCAGCGTTATTACCCCGCGGGAAGCAGTGGGGCAGCGGGCCGCCCGGGAACTGCTGGCGCGACTGTCCGGCCAGCCCCAGGGCGAAACCTGTATTGATCTGGGCTACCGGATCGAGTGCGGCGGCACTCTTTAACTTAACTTAACGCGGCTAATGTCTGCTTGGCGGTCTGACGTTCAATCGTCGGCCGGTGCTTCCAGCCAGTTCGTCAGTGCCTCCCGGCACTCATCCACACCCCTTTTCGATGTCGCTGAAAACATGATCAGGTGGTGCACGCAACTGAACGGTTTCAGGTCCTTGGCAATGCCCATCATGGCGGTTTTGGCCTGGCCGAATTTCAGTTTGTCGGCCTTGGTGGCCAGAATCATCAGCGGAAGGTTGTTATGTTCACACCATTCCACCATCATTTGGTCGAATTCGGTCAGCGGGTGGCGGATATCCATCACCAGTACCAGGCCGCGTAGGCAGCGCCGGTCGTTCAGGTAGTGGCCGAGGTGCTTTTGCCAGTCGTCCTTCATATCCCGGGACACCTTGGCATAGCCATAGCCGGGCAGGTCCACCAGGCGGCAGCCCTCGCGGTTCAGGGTGAAGAAGTTGATCAACCGGGTGCGGCCCGGTGTTTTACTGGTTCGGGCCAGCTTGCCATGGGCGGTGATCGCATTGAGTGCGCTGGATTTGCCGGCGTTGGAGCGGCCGGCGAAGGCCACTTCGGCACCAAAATCCGGTGGGCATTCGTCCAGCCGGGAGGCGCTGATCAGGAAGCGGGCACTGTTGAAAGAGACGGGGTTCGGGGTCAGATCAAGGTCCACAGCGGTTGGCTTTCCTTTGGATTTCAGTTATCAGGGATTAATGTATAATGCTACACCAAATCCGGGCGGCGCGCTGAGCGCGACCGCTGTCAGTCCCGGTTTTGCGCCTGATTGGTCAGTGCCTGCCGGCTGCACAACGAAGAATACCTTTAAGATGAGAGAAGCGGAGCGAGCATGAAAAAACTGATCGCAGGAGTTGTTCTCGGTGTAAGCCTCACAGCGATGGCGCACGGGGCAGGAGATCCTCAAGCGGGCGAACAGAACGCAGCGGTATGTGCCGGATGTCATGGCCAGGCTGGCCAGAAGCCGATCATGGGCAGCTATCCCAAGCTGTCCGGGCTGGGTGAAAAGTACCTTTACAATCAGCTGGTGGCAATCCAGTCCGGCGATCGTATGATTGCTGAAATGACTGGTATCCTGGACGGCAAGTCCGAGCAGGAGCTGCAGGATCTGGCCGCTTACTTCGACAATCAGGAAATGCCCCTGAGTCAGGCCAACCCGGATCTGATTGAGCAGGGCGCGGCTCTTTACCGTGGCGGTAACATGGCTTCCGGTGTGCCGGCCTGTGCCGGCTGTCACAGCCCACAGGGCAAGGGCAACGAGCCGGGTGGCTACCCGCGTTTGAGTGGCCAGAATGCCGAGTACATCAGCAAGCAGCTGAATGCTTACCGTGGCGGTGAGCGGGCCACTGGCTCCAACGCGGCCATCATGATGGACGTGGCGGCCAAGCTGACCGACGCTGAAATTGAGGCGGTTGCCAACTACGTGTCTGGCCTGCACTGATTGGCTAAGATCTAGCCGAGACTCCAAAGACCCCGCCTCAGGCGGGGTTTTTTATTACTTACGGCTCTGTAACCCGGTGATTTGTCCTGTCTGTGGAACTTTCTCCGCTGGCTGGGTCATAATCCCTCACACTTACGACTTCACGATATCGGAGATGTCTAATGATCAGAACACTTGGAGCGGCAACTTTCCTGGCAGCGATGTTTGCGTTTGGTGTCCCGGCCAGTGCCGAAACCTGGGAAGAGGGAACGCACTATCAGGAGCTGGATACGCCGGTTCGTACGGCCGACAACGGCAAGATCGAAGTGGCTGAGGTGTTCTGGTATGGCTGCCCGCACTGCTACAACTTCAAACCAGTGGTAGAAGCCTGGGAAGAAGACATGGCGGACGATGTCGAGTTTGTCATGCTGCCGGCCGCGCTCGGCCGTTCCTGGGAGCCTCACGCCCGCGCTTACTATGCGCTGGATGCCATGGGTGAGCTGAATAAGGTTCATGATGCCCTGTTTGATGCCCTGGCCGGCGAGCGCCGTCAGTTGAACACGCCGGAGGCTCTGGCAGACTTTGTGGCCGGTCACGGTGTCGACGGCGAGGCTTTCCTGAAGAATTACCAGAGCTTCGGTGTTAACGCACGGATGCAGCAAGCCCAGGCGAAAATTCGGGGGGCGCGCATCACCGGTGTTCCAACTATGCTGGTAAATGGCAAATACAAAGTGAGCGCTTCCATGGCCGGCAGTCACGAGGCAGTCTTGGACGTTGTCGACTACCTGGTCGCCAAGGAGCGTGAAGCCGAGTAACGGGGCCGTCCGCGGCCTTCGGGTCGCGGGGACCATCCGGAGCAGAGTGGGGCTGGCATCATGTACAAGCGAATCCGTAAGCAGTTTAGCGGGATGGCGAAAGCGGTTGATACGTCTCGCAGTAATTGCTCGGGCTTTGAGCATGTGCCGGAGTTTGAGCCCCACCGGCACATCCGGTTGCTGACCTTCAATATCCAGGTTGGTATCAACACCTCATCCTATCGGCACTACCTGACCCGCAGCTGGCAGCACATCCTGCCTCACCGTAATCGGATCCAGACCCTGGACCGTATTGCTCATCTGATCGGTAATTACGATGTGGTCGCGCTGCAGGAGTGCGACGGCGGGAGCCTGCGCAGTGGTTACATTAATCAGGTTCAGTATTTAGCCGAAGCGGCGGGTATTCCCTACTGGTACCAGCAGCTTAACCGCAATCTCGGGCAGATTGCCCAGCACAGCAATGGCTTGTTGAGTCGTTACCGGCCCCTGGATGTCACCGAGCACAAACTGCCTGGGCTGATCCCAGGGCGCGGCGCCATCATTGCCCGCTACGGTTCTGAAGACGATCCACTGGTATTGGTGCTTATGCACCTGTCCCTCAGCAAGGCGGCGCAGCAGCGCCAGCTTGGTTACGTTCGCGAGCTGATTGCCGACTACCAGCATGTGGTGCTGATGGGGGATATGAACAATCACGCCGAAGAGCTGCTGACCCAGACTCCGTTAAAGGAAACCGATCTGGTTCCATTGCCTGAATCGGCGCACAGCTTCCCGAGCTGGCGGCCGGAAAAGGCACTGGACCATATTCTGGTGAGCCCGTCGCTGGAGATCCGGCGCTCGGAAGTGGTCAGTTACCCGGTTTCGGATCACCTGCCTATTGCCATGGATGTGGCGCTGCCAAAAGGTTATCTGGAGACTTTCTAATAAATGACTAGCAGCTTTCAGGCACAAAAAAACCCGGCACATGGCCGGGTTTTTTTGTGGATGCCGGATCAATGATTACTTGATCTTGGCTTCCTTGTACGCAACGTGCTTACGGACAACCGGATCATACTTTTTGATCTCGATCTTTTCCGGGGTGTTACGCTTGTTCTTGTTGGTCGTGTAGAAGTGACCAGTGCCTGCTGATGATACCAGCTTGATTTTCTCGCGCATGATGCGGCTCCTTAAAATTTCTCGCCGCGGGCACGAAGATCTGCCAGCACAGCGTCAATGCCTTTTTTGTCGATGATGCGCATGCCCTTGGTGGATACGCGCAGCTTCACGAAACGCTTCTCGGACTCAACCCAGAAACGGTGGTTCTGCAGATTCGGCAGAAAACGACGACGAGTGTGGTTCATCGCGTGGGAAACGTTGTTACCGGATACCGGACGCTTACCGGTAACCTGACAAACTCTGGACATACTTGCCTCCGACCTGAGCAATGGTCTCTATAGTACAAATTCGTTTTTGATGCGTCTCTGGTTGCTAAGGAACGCTTGCGCCCCTGTTTCGCGCCTCTAAACTGAACGCTGCTCGCCAGACGCCGCCAGAAAGGGACGCTTTTATACCAGAACTCGCCCCCCAACGCAAAAAATTGTTGGGAATTTGGCCAGTTTTCTGGCGCAATGGTTCGGGCAATCACATCAGTCCCCGTTCAGCCAGCGATACTACCTCACCGTGGCCAACAACCATATGGTCAAGAACCCTGATATCGACCAGGGTCAGTGCTTCTTTCAAGCGCCGGGTCAGTGCTACGTCCGCCTCGCTGGGTTCGGCCACCCCGGACGGGTGGTTGTGGGCAAAGATAACGGCGGCGGCATTGTCCTCCAGAGCCTGGCGCACTACCTCGCGGGGGTACACTGCGGCACCGTCGATGGTGCCACGGAACAGCTCCCGGTACTGAATGACCCGATGCCGGTTGTCGAGAAACAGTCCGGCGAACACTTCGTGGGGGTAGGTGCCGAGCCGGCTGGTCAGGAATCGCCGGGTGTCCTCTGGCGAGCGCAGCGGGTCACCCTGGCGTAGCGGTTCATCCATCACCCGTCGGGCCATTTCCATCGCGGCTTGGACCTGGGCGTATTTGGCGGTACCCAGTCCCTTGGTGTCGCAGAATTGGCTGCGGGAGGCGGTCATCAGGCCGCGCAGGCTGCCAAACCGGTTGATCAGAGTGCGCGCCATGGTCATCACCGGCATGCCGGTGGTGCCGGTGCGCAGGAAGATGGCCAGTAGTTCGGCATCCGACAGGCTGTCGGCGCCATGGGCGAGCAGCCGTTCCCGGGGGCGCTCGTCCGGGCGCCAGGAGGGGGTATCCATGTGCTTTCCTTGCAGGTTTCTAGTGGGTCCGGACGCGTCCTGCGCCGGCTTTGATTCGAGATTACAGAGGTTACTTTAAAAAGTAACAATCGGTAAACGTCCGGCCTCGCTTGCAGGCTGTCTGTGGCGCCTGAGCGTGCTATCTTATAAGCCTTTCTTTTTACGAGGATACGGAGCCCCTATGGCCGCCAAACGAATTCTGCTGGGCATTACCGGAGGTATTGCTGCCTACAAGAGCGCAGAACTGGTTCGTCTGCTGAAAAAGGCCGGCCACGGCGTACGTGTAGTCATGACTCGCGGTGCCGAGGCCTTTGTCACTCCGCTGACCTTCCAGGCCCTCAGTGGCGAGCCGGTTCGGACCTCGTTGCTGGATCCCGAAGCCGAGGCCGGCATGGGCCACATCGAACTGGCGAAATGGGCGGATCAGGTGGTTATCGCACCGGCCTCGGCGGATTTTATCGCTCGCCTGGCCAATGGCATGGCCGACGACCTGCTGACCACCCTGTGCTGCGCCACCGAAGCGCCTATTGCCGTTGCTCCGGCCATGAATCAGGCCATGTGGGGCAATCACCGCACCCAGCGCAATCTCCGGTTACTGCAGGACGACCCGCAGATCACGCTGTGGGGGCCGGACCAGGGTGAGCAGGCCTGCGGCGATACCGGTCCGGGTCGGATGCTGGAGCCGCTGGTGTTGGCCGGATTGGTCGCCGGTCAGCCGTCCACCGGTGCCCTGGCGGGCAGGCGGGTGGTGATTACCGCCGGGCCGACTCGAGAGCCGATTGACCCGGTGCGCTACATCAGCAACCACAGCTCCGGAAAGATGGGCTACGCCCTGGCTGCGGCCGCCCGGGATGCCGGTGCGGAGGTGGTGCTGATCAGCGGGCCGGTTGCCATCCCGGCGCCTTCCGGTGTCGAGGTGCGCAATGTGACGACCGCTGCAGACATGCTGCAGGCGTCTTCCGAGGCGGTGGACGCTGGCTGTGACCTGTTTATCGCCAGTGCGGCGGTGGCCGATTACCGCCCACAGAGCTGCGAGGCCGACAAGATCAAGAAAACCAGCGAGCAGATCGCGCTGCCGCTGGTGCGTAACCCCGATACCCTCGCTACCATTGCCGCCCGGGCCGATGCCCCGTTTACCGTGGGCTTTGCTGCCGAAACCACCGATGTGGCTAGGTACGCCATAGACAAGATGCAGCGGAAGAAACTCCGGATGATTGTTGCCAATGACGTCTCGGTGCCGGGGCTCGGCTTTAACAGTGACAACAACGCGGTGACGGTGTTCTGGCCGGATGGCCAGGCTTCCATCGGGCCGGACAGCAAACAACAGATAGCCGATCGCCTGATAGCGTTGATTGGCGACCATCTTGACCAGGCGGCGGGCTGAGCTCGAACTGCTTCCCCTTTCAGTAACAGGACGATCATGACCACGAAAAAACTTCAAGTGCGGATACTCGATGAACGCATTGGCAATCAGATTGCGTTCCCGGAATACGCCACCGACGGCTCTGCCGGTCTGGACCTCCGGGCCTGCCTCGACCAGCCGCTCACCCTTGAGCCGGGCCAGACCCAGTTGATCAAAACCGGACTGTCCATTCATATCGGGGATCCGGCCCTGGCAGCGATGATTCTTCCGCGCAGTGGGCTCGGCCACAAGCACGGCATCGTGCTGGGCAATTTAGTTGGACTGATCGATTCCGACTACCAGGGTGAGCTTATGGTGTCCTGCTGGAACCGTGGCCAAACCACGTTCACCATCGAGGTGGGAGAGCGCATTGCCCAGCTGATTCTGGTACCGGTCGTTCAGGCGGATTTTGAGGTGGTGTCCGAATTCGATGCCAGTGACCGCGGTGAGGGCGGCTTCGGTTCGACCGGCACGCGCTGAGTCGCGGCCCAGCCACGCACAACCCCAGACCGGCGTCTATACTGAGCGCAACGTGCGAGTTCAGGATAAAAATACAACAGCAGGATGGATTATGAAGCTGGGTAAGAAAAAGACCGGCGACGCTTCCGGTGATGAAAAGCCCGCCAAGAATAACAAGAAGGCAGCCGCGGGCTCAAAGCTCAAAAAGCTGAATTCGGTGGCCGCCACTCAGGCACTCGTGGTGGTGCTGGCCGGGGTTCTGGCTGCGGTGCTGGTACATTTTCTGGTGGTCCAGCCAGCCGCAATCGAGCGGTTTGATGTCGAAAAGGCCATTGAGGCCGAGTCGGCGGCGCTGCGAATGAATCAGTATCTGTCACTGATGCAGGCCAGTGTAAATGGTCTGGCCGATCGACCGGACGTTATTGCCGCGGTGTCTGAACCCGGCGGTATCGTGGCCACCGAAGAGAGCCTGGCCAGTGCATTGCCGGGCATTCAGGGGGTGCATCTGTTCCCGTACCGGCAGATTCCCCGTACCGCCAACGAGCGGGGCGCGCTCGGATTCGCTGGTCTTGAACTGCTGCGGCGGGCGGAAAATGGTCAGCCGTTGCACCCGGATGCATTTCCGCGGGACAACCGCTGGCTGGTCCAGATGGCAACGCCGGTTCGCAATCCGGTCAGCAATGCGGTGATTGGCAGCCTGCTGGTGATCTTTGACGCTGCCCGCCTGCAGCCGCTGTTGCAGGTGGTCAACGCTGACCTCGGTGGCAAGCTGGAACTGACCCAGACTGTGGCCGGCACCACCCGTGCGATTGTCAGCCAGGGCAGCGGGTCCGGAGCGGCAGAAACCCGGTCATTGGCCAACCCCGACTGGTCGGTTGCCTACACCCCGGCTAAGGCGCCGACCGCGCCAGTGGACATCGTGATGATCGCCATGCTGGTCGGGGCACCGATCCTGCTGGCCGCCATTCTTGTATGGATTCTGCTCAGCCGTGCGCAACAGAGTATTCGCCAGGACGTTAGTGCCCTGATTCAATGGGCGCACAAGGTGTTCGGAGGCGACCGGGTCAAGCTGCCGTCGCTCCAATGGGACATGGTGGCGTCCACCGGTGAGGTTCTGCCCGGCTGTCCCAAGTGGTGGATAAGCGCGTGGCCAAGGCCCTGGAGATGGCGCGGCCGAAGAAATCGGCGGGTAGTAAGCAGCCGGTGGCGGCCGGCGACGACGAGCCCCTGTTTCAGGATAAGGACATGCCCGACATCGACATGCTCGACGGCGATGAGGACGTCCTCGGTTTTGGCGGCGACGACCTGCTGCCGGGCGGCGATAGCCTGGAAGTGAAAGAAACTCCCGAGCCGACGGTGGCGTTGTCCCCCGACATCTTCCGGGCCTATGACATTCGCGGCATCGTCGGCGATACCCTGTCCGCCGATGCGGTCCAGCTGATTGGTCGGGCCATTGGTTCCGAAGCCGTGAAACGTGGTATTGGCGCCCTGTGCATTGGTTATGACGGCCGCCATTCCAGCCCCGAACTGGCTAACGCTCTGGCCCGTGGTGTCATGGCAACCGGTTGCGATGTGATTCATGTCGGTGCTGTGCCCACGCCGGTGCTTTATTTTGCCACCCACGAGCTTCAGACCGGCTCCGGGGTGATGGTGACCGGCAGCCACAATCCGGCCAATTACAATGGCCTGAAGATCATGCTGGGCGGCGAAACCCTGTCCGGGGATGCCATCCAGAAACTGTACCAGCGAACCCAGGCTGCCGATTTTGCCAGTGGCCAGGGCGGTCAGTCGTCGGAAGACGTCCGTCGGGCCTACCTGGATCGAATCGTTGGCGATATAGCCGTGGCAGCCCCGCTGAAGGTGGTGGTGGATGCCGGTAATGGCATCGCTGGTGAGCTGGCACCGATGCTGGTCGAAGAGCTTGGCTGTGAAGTGGTGCCCCTGTACTGCGAGGTCGATGGCAATTTCCCGAATCACCACCCGGATCCGGGCAAGCCGGCAAACCTGGCCGACTTGATCGCTCGGGTAAAAGAAGAGAAGGCCGACATTGGCCTGGCGTTCGATGGCGACGGTGATCGCCTGGGGGTGGTCACCAACACCGGCAAGATCATCTGGCCGGATCGTTTGCTGATGCTGTTTGCCCGCGATGTGGTTTCGCGTAACCCGGGCGCCGATGTGCTCTATGACGTCAAATGCAGTCGGCGCCTGGCCGGAGTCATTTCAGAAGCTGGCGGTCGGCCGATCATGTGGAAAACCGGCCACTCGCTGATGAAGGCCAAGATGAAAGAGACCGGTGCTCAGTTGGCTGGTGAAATGAGTGGGCATATTTTCTTTGGCGAACGCTGGTACGGCTTTGATGATGGCCTGTATGCCGCAGCCCGCCTGCTGGAAATTCTCGGTATCGAAGACCGGCACAGCGACGAGGTGTTCGCCGACTTCCCCGAGGATGTCAGCACGCCGGAGCTAAATGTCGAAGTGACTGAGAGCAGCAAATTCGGGATTATTGAACGGCTGGGTCAGGACGGACAGTTTGGTGACGGCAATATCAGCACGATTGACGGCATCCGCGTGGATTACGCCGATGGCTGGGGGCTGTGCCGGGCGTCTAACACTACGCCGGTTCTGGTGCTGCGCTTCGAGGCGGAAACCGATGAGGGCCTGGAGCGGATCAAAGGTATCTTCCGGGAACAGTTGCAGAAGGCAGCCCCGGATATTGCAGCGGAGTTTTGACCGCTTTATATCGAACGTACTTAACCACGTATTTGGAAGGCAACAAAATGGCGTTGGATCGTGAAACAGCAATGCAGGTGGCTTCGGTTCTGAGTCGGGGTCTGCCATATATTCAGCGGTTTACCGGTAAGACCGTGGTGATCAAGTACGGCGGCAACGCCATGGAGAACGAAGACCTCAAGAGTAGCTTCGCCCGGGATGTAGTGTTGATGAAACTGGTCGGGATCAATCCCATCGTGGTACACGGCGGCGGCCCCCAGATTGGCGAGCTGCTGGAGCGCCTGAACATCAAGTCGCGGTTCGTGAACGGTATGCGGGTGACCGATTCCGAGACGATGGATGTGGTCGAAATGGTGCTCGGCGGCCAGGTGAACAAGGAAATCGTTTCCTTGATCAACGCCCAGGGTGGCACCGCCGTTGGCCTGACCGGTAAGGACGCCAATCTGATCCGGGCCCGCAAGCTGGAAGTGGTGGATCGGTCTCCGGAGCTGGAGCGCCCGGAAATCATCGATATTGGCCATGTCGGCGAGGTGGCCAGTGTCAACGTGGACGTGATCGACATGCTCACCCGCAGCAATGTGATCCCGGTAATCGCGCCCATCGGCGTCGGTCCGGATGGCGCCTCTTACAACATCAACGCCGATCTGGTGGCCGGTAAGGTTGCTGAGGCCATGAAGGCCGAGAAACTGATCCTGCTCACCAACGTGTCCGGGCTCAAGAGCAAGGAAGACAAGGTGCTCACCGGCCTGACCGCCCAGCAGGTCAATGATCTTATTGAAGACGGCACCATTCATGGCGGCATGCTGCCCAAGATTCGCTGTGCCCTGAACGCGGTCGAGAATGGAGTCCGGACTTCGCACATCATTGACGGCCGCGTGGCCCACGCCTGTTTGTTGGAGATCTTTACTGATGAGGGTGTCGGTACCCTGATTTCCCGCAATTAAACGCCTGGTACGAGGAGTCTGTGGATGAAGCGCCTGCTGAAACTGCTGGTTGTGCTCGGCCTGGGCGGCTTTGTGGTGTTCAAGGTCGGGGTCTGGTGGTTGACTGATCAGCGCCTGGGCGAGGTCCGGTCGGCTCTGGAGCCGTACGGCGTGATCGAGCGCGGTACCATCAGTTCGGGCGTCGACGGCCGGGTGGTGTTGTCCGGCAGCAGCTGGCAGGACTTCCGGTTGACCCGTCCCCTGGAAATTGGCCGCCTTGAGTTCGATGCCGGATCGCCCCTGGATCTGGCTTCGGCCCTGATGGATCCGGGCACATTGCCGGATAGCTGGATGCTAAGGGCCGACGGACTGGGGCTGGTGCTTGAGGCTACCATGTTTCGCAACTGGGTTACGGCCGAGGGCCAGAACGGCAGTGGTGAGCCCACACTGATGACCCTGTCCTGCGCGCCGGACCCCCGTCAGCAGTTGGGCAGTGGCGACCTGATGCGTATGGGGATCACCGCCCTGGGCGGTGAAGTCCTGATTCGGCAACACGCCGACGGTGTCTATGCCGAGCTCAACACGGCGGGCACCGGCAGCCTGGAGCTGGAATGGCCCGATGCCCGTATTGACGTGATTGACCCCGAGCGCGTGCTCGACAGCACCACTGAGGCGATGACCGTGACCCTGCGGGATGGTGGCTTGATGCGCCGGGTAGCTGCCTACTGTGCCCGTGAGGCGGGGCTGGAGCCATCGGCCTGGGCCGACCAGACTCTGACCGCCTTTCAACAGGGCCTCGAGGCCCGGGGCCTGAACGCCAGTCGGCAACTGCTGGCGCTGTATCGGCAATGGCTGCTGGAAGGCGGTGAAATGACGGTGGCCGTGCAGCCGCAGGCGCCCGCCTTCGGCATCCCGGTTGTGCCCGTGGGCGAAGAGCTTGAGGGTGCCGGCTGGATGGTGGCGTACAACGGCGCCACGGTGCCCGATGTGTTCCTGCGCGAGGCCGAGCCGGTGGTCGCAGAGCCTGGTCCGGGCGCTATTGAGCCCTTGGAGCAGCAGGAGAATCCGGAGGTGCAAGGGTGGTATGCTGCTTCGGTTGAGAATGCCAGTCAGTGGATAGGGCGCCAGGTTCGCGTCACCCTGTCCAATGACAACGTGGTTGAAGGTCGGCTGGTCAGTGTCAGCGAGCGCGAGCTTGAAGTCGCTCGGGTCGTGGCCGGCGGTGAAGTGGCGTATCCAATGCTGGCGCGTGCCATTACCGGTTTCGAGGTGTGGCGTCGCGGTCGCAAACAGTGACCCGGATTGGGTCCGAGGGGAGTGTATGTCGCAGTCTGAAGTGAATGTTGCGTCGGTGCCAGGCGTCAAGGACATGTTGACGCGTTTGATCTCCCTGCCTTCGATAAGCAGTGCCTCGGCCAAGTGGGATCACAGCAACGAAGCGGTGGTTCGGATCCTGGCAGAGTGGCTGGAGCCACTGGGCTTTGCCGTCGAAATCCTGGAAGTGCCGGGCATGCCCGGCAAGTTCAACCTGATTGCCACCCTGGGCAGTGGTCCAGGAGGGTTGGTGCTATCCGGTCACACCGACACGGTGCCCTACGACGACCAGCGCTGGACCAGTGATCCGTTCACCCTGACCGAGCGGGATGACCGCTGGTATGGTCTCGGCACCTGTGACATGAAAGGTTTTTTCGCCCTGGCGATTGAGGCGGCCCGAGAGTTCGCCGGTGCGCCCTTGAAGGAGCCCCTGATTCTGCTGGCGACCGCCGACGAGGAAAGCTCGATGAATGGGGCCCGGGCGCTCGCCGAGGCCGGTAAGCCCAAGGCCCGGTACGCGGTCATTGGCGAGCCTACCAGTCTGAAGCCGGTGCGCATGCATAAGGGCATCATGATGGAGCGCCTGAAATTCGAGGGCCAGTCTGGCCACTCCTCGAACCCGGCGCTCGGTCGCAATGCCCTGGAAGGGATGCACGAAGCCCTGTCTGAACTGCTGACTTTGCGTAGTCACTGGCAGGAACAGTACCGCAACCCGAACTTCGAGGTTCAGGTGCCAACCCTGAATCTCGGCTGCATTCACGGTGGCGATAACCCCAACCGCATCTGTGCCCAGTGCGAGCTGCATTTCGATCTGCGGCCGCTGCCAGGCATGGACATGGACAGCCTGCGTCAGGCCATTCTCAGCAAGGTTCGGCCGGTGGCCGAGCGCCGCGAGCTGTCCATGGAGTTCGAGCCGCTGTTCGATGGTGTGCCGGCCTTTGAGACGCCTGCCGACGCCGCCCTGGTCAAGGCCTGCGAAAAGCTGACCGGCCACACCGCACACGCAGTGGCCTTCGCTACTGAGGCACCCTGGCTCCAAAAACTGGGTCTGGAAACCCTGGTGATGGGCCCCGGCTCCATTGATCAGGCCCATCAGCCCGATGAGTACATTGAGCTGGCCCAGTTGGAACCGACGATTCGGATCCTGAAGGGTCTGATCAGACAATTCTGCTTGTAAACCGCTTGTAACGACTGACTTGGAGACCGGGTTGAAATCGAACGACTGGCTGCACGGATTCCGCCACTCATCCCCCTACATTAACGCCCATCGCGGCCGTACGGTGGTGTTGACCATCCCCGGAGATGCCATTGAACACGGCAACTTCATCAACATCATCCACGACATCGCCCTGTTGAGCAGTCTCGGGGTGCGATTGGTGGTGGCGTTTGGTGCCCGCCCACAGATCCAGACCCGCCTGGATGGCGCCGGTGCCGAGTCCTCGTTCGCCCAGGGCTTGCGAATCACCCCGCAGCAGCAACTGCCGATGGTGATGGAAGCCATTGGTGGTCTGCGCGCGTTCCTGGAAAGCCAGCTGTCCATGGGGTTGGTGAATTCCCCCATGCACAACGCCCGCATTCGGGTCAGCAGTGGCAACTATGTCGCGGCCCGCCCGGTGGGCGTGCTCGACGGCATTGATTTCGGCTATACCGGCCGGGTCCGCCGGGTGGACGTGGCCGGGATCGAGAAACTGCTGGAGCTGGGGCATATCGTGCTGCTGCCGCCTATGGGGTATTCGCCCACTGGCGACGCCTTCAACCTGTCCTACGAAGACGTTGGCAGCCAGGTGGCGGCGGCCTTGCAGGCTGAAAAGCTGCTGGTGTTCATCGACGACGAGGGTTTGCTGGAAGAAGACGGCAGCCTGATCCGTGAACTCTCCGCCCGACAGGCCTCCGAGCGACTGGCCGCCGGTGCCGTAACCGGTCACGACGCGGCGCTGCTGCGGGCCGCCTGCGACGCTTGTGTTAAAGGCGTGCGGCGTGCCCATATCATTAGCTATGTTAACGACGGTGCCCTACTGGAAGAAATGTTCACCCGGGATGGCTCGGGCACGCTGGTCAGCGGCGATAACTACGAACAGATCCGGCAGGCCCGGGTTGAAGACATCGGCGGTATCCTGGAGCTGATCCAGCCACTGGAAGAGCAGGGGGTGCTGGTACGCCGGTCCCGGGAAATGCTGGAAACCGAGATCGATCAGTTTGTGGTTGCGGAGCGGGACGGAACCATCGTCGGGTGCGCGGCCCTGTACAACTATCCGGACGAGCAGGCTGGTGAGCTTTCCTGCTTCGCGGTGAACCCGTCCTATCGCAGGGCCGGCCGCGGCGACGACATCCTGGCTATGGTTGAAAAGCTGGCGAAGGCACAGGGTATCCAGAACCTGTTCGTGCTAACAACTCAGACCGAACACTGGTTCCGGGAACGGGGCTTTCAGGTCTCGTCTGTACAGGCGCTGCCGGGCCCCAAGCTGGCATCCTACAACGCCCAGCGTAAATCAAAAGTCTTCGTCAAACCGCTCTGAAAGCGCCTCAAGGATCTGGTGACGCTCGCTGCGCGGGCGCTCGGACAAGGCCTCGGCTGCCTGATAAAAGGCAGGGAAATCGTGATTCAGCTCCTGCAGGAGCTGGCGGAAGCCAGGCACGTACTGGTTGTACTGCCGGAACAGGGCCAGGTTGGCATTGTTCAGGCTCGTTGGATTGGCACCGAACGGACCGGGTTGCTGCCATTGTTCGGAAAAGTCCAGGTAGGCCTGTACCAGTTCGCTCAACAATTCATTTTTGCGCTGGCGCAGGACCGCCACCGGTATCTGCCCTTGCTGCTGGTACAGGAATCCTAGCTCTTGGGTGGTTGCCCTCACCAGGGCCAGGGTCTGTTCCCGTTGCTGCAAGCGTTCCCGCGCACGCTCGAACACCTTGGGATTGCCGTTTTGCCGGGACCAGAGTTTCAGGCCTTCCAGCTCCACTGCGGTTGCAAAGCTTTCATTGAAGGTGGTGTCATTACTGATGTACAGCACTTGATGCGCCAGTTCATGGAATATCAGCGCCACCATCCGGCCGTTGCTCAGGTTGGTGAAACCGGAATGCAGGGGGTCGTCGAACCAGCCCAGGGTCGAATAGGCGGTGACGCCGCCAATGAAGGTGTCGTACTGGTCGTCGTCAAACTTGGCCTGTTCGCGCCGGGCGTCGTCCAGGCTGAAATAACCCCGATAGGCTTGGCATCCGAGGACCGGATAGCACCAGCGGTGGGGTTCGAGCGAGAATTCCCGTACCGCGACCAGGTTGACCACGACCCAGGGGTGATCAAGCGCAACATACTCGGAGTAGGCGTCACCAGAAGGCAGGCTCAGCGTGTCGCGGGCAAATCGCCGGGCCTGTTGGCTGGTTCTCAGCTTGGCTTTCAGTGCCGCCGAAGTGGTATCACGGGCAATCAACTGGTCCACCGGTTCGCCCGCCATCATCAGGGAAACATGGCCGGATACCGCCTGACTGTAATAGCCAATACTGGAACAACCGGAAACACCGGCTATAAGTAGTAATAGGAAGTAGATCTGACTAAGCTGTTTCATGGATCAAGATGTTATATTGGTAACGGTTGCCGGTTAGGACCAGGCCGGTATATTACAGACATGGTGCCCATAGTAGCAGGTGGCAATTGCCATCGTTTCCAGGGACGAAGGCCAGATGGGGCGGAAGCAATTGCTCTCTCGTTCTGGTTTTACGAATGATCAGGTAGTTAATGGATCCGAGAGAACGTCGCAGTAGTCCTCGTAAGCCCATCAAGCTGGCAGCCCAGATAGACCTGGGCAGGGGCGAAGCCTGGCCATGCCAGATTGCGGACTTCTGCGCCGAAGGTCTGTTTGTTCGCTATTCAGTCGAAACCTCACGCAAACTCGATCATGCCCTGACCGACGGTGATCCGGCCGAGCTGGTGGTGCGTTTCCGGAGTCTGGACGGTCGGAATCGCCACGAGTTACACGTCAGTATTGTCAGGCGCATTGATGGCGCCATGGGCGTTCACTTCACCCGCTCCGCGCCCGAGGCGGTTGACGCCATGTTGCAGCAGTGGGGTGGCTCCCGGGATCAGGATCGCGCCTCGCTGAAGGCACCCAATGACCGGGTCCAGTATGTCCTGCACCAATCTGCCAAGGCCGTAATCCAGTTTATCGAACCCTTGATGGACGACTGTTTTGGCAAGATGGTCGAGGGCCTGAAACAAGCCGCCCAGCGAGCTCCTAACGACCAGCAGGCCAACGAATTCATGGATGCCTCAGGCCAGCTTCAGGGGCGTCAGAAGGTCATCTGGCACCAGATGGCACGTACCCTTGAATCACCGTTGAAGCCGGCTCCGAAAGGCTTTCCCGGCTCGGAACTGTCGGTGGTGGATAAAGGTGAGTTCGAAGACTGGTTGACCATTCGGGTCATGGTGACCAAGGCCGACACTCAGTTCCGCGGCGACTTGCTGCAGTTGAAATTGCGGCTCGACAAACTCGGCATTGCCAACAGCACTGGCCATCACAATCCGCTGGGGCCGTCCCTGGTCTGTGAAGCCTTCCACAGCGGGCTGAGTCAGCTGAAGGCGTCCCGCGAGGTCGAGAAAGTCTGCCTGAAGGTGTTTGAAAAAACCGTGCTGCAGCAGTTGGGGCCGCTGTACCAGGAGCTCAACAACATCCTGATTCGTCACGGTGTGTTGCCTGACCTGGACCTGAGCAAATACTTGAGCGATCAGGCCACCACCTCCGCAGAGTCGGGGCCGGCGCCGGCCGCCAAGGCCGGGCCAAAGCCAGCCGCTCAGGAACAGGAGGAGGCCCAGCGCGCCGAGAAGAGCGCCGAGAAAGGCGCCCAGCGGCCAAAGCCAAAACCCGCTCCTTATCGGGGCAGTCGCAGCGGCGGTGAATTTCGCAGTTACGCCCAGGCGGCACAAACCGCCTTTGCCACGGTCCGCAACCTGCTGAGCACGCTGACGGCCAGCCGAATCTCGCGCGGGGACCCGGAACCCGTACCTTTCCCGGTTAACGCCCGGCCGCTGTCCAGTGGCGAACTGCAACGGGAGCTTCAGCAGCTTCAGGTGGCGGCCATAGAAGCCTCGTCAGCCGAGACTACCCTCAAGGAACGGGTGGTGGAGAAGGTTCGGGCCAGTGGCGACAGCAAACTGGACGAGGAGCAGCAGGGCACCCTGGATGTTGTTGATCGGTTTTTCCGGTCGGTGGTGGAAAGCCCGAAACTGAGCGAATATGCCCAGGAGCGTATCCGGCAGCTGGAAGTACCCGTGCTCAAGGTAGTGATGCGGGACCCGGCGTTCTTTGACGATATGGATAGCCCGGTACGGGGGGTGATGAACCGGCTGGCTCAGCTCGGGGCCAAAGGTGGTCGCATCAATCCCGTGGTACAGCGTCGGGTTGACGAACTGATCCAGCGCATTGCGACGGAATTCGAACAGGACACTGGGGTGTTCGAACAAACAGTTCAGGAACTCGATTCCCTCATTGACCGCCAGAACCTGGTTTACCGGCGCAATGTTGAGCGGGTAGCTGCCGCTGCGGAAGGCGCCCAGAAGGTGGCAGAGTCCAAGCAGGCGGTTGCCCAGGTGCTGGATGAAAGGCTCGCCGGTCGCAAGGTGCCGAAGGCAGTGCTAAGCCTGCTTGATGGCGGTTGGCGCGACCTGCTGTCGCTGACCTGGATCCGACAGGGTCCGGACAGCCAGCTTTGGCACGATTATCTGACGGTGATCGATTCGCTGCTGTCGTTTGCCGCGGATCCGGACAACACCCTGAATCTGCCGGAATTACTGAGGGTGATTCAGGATGGCCTGTCGTCGATTTCCAGCAATCACCTACCGTCGTCGCAGATTCGTGATGAGCTGAAGCAATTCCTGGTGCGCAGCCCGGAAAAGGCGCCCGATCTGGTTGAAGTACCGCCGGCGAAGCCCGAGCAGAAGACCGACAAGGTGTTGTCGGAGCGCGAGCAACGTAGCCTGCAGCGCTGGATCAGTCGGGCGCAGAAGTTGCGGACCGGCGATTGGCTTCGGGATCAGGATAACCCCGACGAGCCCCAGTACATCCGCCTGGTGTGGATTGCCCGCGGGTTTAGCCGGTTCGTATTCGTGAACCATCAGGGTATGCGGGTGGTGGAACTGGAGCTTGAAGCCTTGGCCCGCCACATGCGCAAGGGCATCATCGTGCCGGACAACCAGTACGAACGGCCGCTGGTGGATGAAAGTATCGATCGGATGGTGCGCAAGGTCTACGACCAGTTGTCCTGGGCCTCAACCCACGATGAACTGACCGGGCTGCTCGGGCGACGTGAATTCGAACGTATGCTGGAGCAGCAACTGGCCCGCCGTGAGGACGAGCGCACGCTGGTTCGGCTGGACCTGCGCCGGTTTCGCCTGCTCAACGATACCGCCGGCTATCAGGCCGGGGACGCAACCCTTAAGCAGGTTGCTGAACTGCTTGGTCGTGCGGTGGAAGACGGCATGCCGCTGGCGCGTCTCGCCGGTAACGAATTTGCCCTGCTGGTTCCCGCTGAGCACGCCCTGCAGACCGCCCGCGATCTGATCAAATCGGTGGAAGCGGCGGAGTTTGTGTTTGATGGCAGGACCTACCGGCTGTCGGCCAGTGCCGGGGTGGTGCCGGAGTTGCCGGGCCTTATTAGTGCCGAGCGTTGGTTGCGGGCCTCCGAGCAGGCGCTGGCTGCGGCCAAACAGGACGGTCACGGCAAAGTGAGCGAGTACGCTCTGGATCCGGACGACCAGTCACGGCAGGAACAGATTGCCGCCAAGGTGGCGGGGCTCAGCGATCTCAACGAAGAGCGTATGCTGTTGCGCTGCCAGAAAATCATTCCGCTGCATGCCCAGGCTGCCATGGCGCCTCAGTATGAGGTGCTGATCAGTATGTACGATGACACCGGCAACCTGATCACCGGCCGTGATTTTGTGCGGATGGCCGAACGGTATGACCGGATGCAGGCGGTGGATCGCTGGGTGGTCGGCCACATGCTGGACTGGTTGCGCGAACGGGCGCCGGATCCCCGTCATATGGGCGGCATCTGTATCAACCTGTCGGGTCACTCCCTGAACGACCAATCGCTACTGGAGTTCATCTACGAAAAACTGAGTGAGAAAGACGCGCCGATCGAGCGGCTCTGGTTCGAGCTGACGGAAGCCTCCGCCATCAACGATGTCGAGGCCTTTGCTGACTTCATGCTGGAAATGAAGGAATTGGGGTGTCGCTTCTGCCTGGGTAATTTCGGCAGCGGTCCCAGCTCGTTTCAGTTCATGCGGTCGTTGCCGGTGGATCTGATCAAGATCGACGGTTCGTTTACCAGCCAGCTCAGCACCAGTGAAACCGACCGCGCCATGGTTAAGTCCATGGTTGAAATGGCTCACTACATGAAGCGGGAAGTGATTGCCTCTCAGGTTGAATCCCGCGACATCCTCGATATGCTGACTGAGCTGGGCGTTGATTACGCTCAGGGCTTCGTGGTGGAAAAACCCCGATTGCTCACCAGTCTCATCTGATTTTCGGACCCTTTCTGTATGTCCAAGCGTCACCCGATTATTGCGGTTACCGGTTCCTCGGGCGCCGGCACGACCACCACCGGCCAGATATTCAGCCGGATGTTCGCCAGTGAGGAATTAAATGCCGCGATGGTCAGCGGTGACAGTTTTCACCGCTACAACCGGGAACAGATGGCCAGGCTGGCGGCCAAGGGCCAGTTCGGCGAGCGCAACCACTTCGCCCTGGCGGCCAACCATATCGATAAGCTGGAAGCACTGTTCTACGACTACGGCCACACCGGCAACGGCCGCTACCGGCAGTATGTGCACGACGAGGATCGGGAACTGATGGCGGCGGGCCACAAGCCCGGTACCTTCACGCCTTGGGGACCCTTGCCTGCCGACACCGATTTGCTGTTTTACGAGGGCCTGCACGGTGGCGTGGTCAGCGAAACTTACAACATCGCCCAGTACGTCGATCTGTTGATCGGGGTGGTGCCAATTGTGAATCTGGAGTGGATCCAGAAGATCCACCGGGACACCAACAAGCGCGGGTACAGCCAGGACGCAGTGGTGGAGACCATCATCAACCGGATGGACGACTACGTCCACGACATCGTGCCGCAATTCTCTCACACCCACATCAACTTCCAGCGCATTCCCCTGGTCGACACCTCCAATCCGTTTGTGGTCCGGGATGTACCGACCGAAGACGAGAGCATGTTGGTGATCCGGTTCCGGGATCCCTCGGAGGTGGATTTTCCCTATCTGCTGCAGGTCATCGCCAACAGTAGCCTGTCGCGCCACGACACCCTGGTGATTCCGGGCACAAAAATGGCGCTGGCCATGGATCTGGTGGTTCGCCCCATGGTCCAGCGCCTGATGGCGCGCAAGCCTTTTGCCTGAGGCGGTTCAAACCGTCAGTTTGCCATCCCGGTAGTCGCGCAGGGCTTGCTCGATTTCCTCACTGGTGTTCATCACAAAGGGGCCGTATTGCACTACCGGCTCGCCAATGGGTTTGCCCGCGATCAACAGCAGCCGGGCTCCTGATGCGCCCGCGGTCACCCGGATCTGGTCGCCGTCACCCAGGATGTTGGCGGCGCTCAGGCGTAGCTGGGCATCGCCAAGGCTGGCCTCACCCTCGTACAGGTACAACAGACCGTTGTGGGTTTCCGGTACCGGCAGGGTAACCTGTCCGCCCGGCTCCAGGTGCAGGTCGGCATAGATGGGCTGGGTACTGCGGCTGCCTTCGACACCGCGATGCACCGTGTCACCCAGCGCCAGGGTACCGGCAATAAGCTTGATCTGGCAGCCGTCGACGTCAATGGTGGGGATCTGTTCGGGCTGTATATCGTGATAGCCGGCTTCAATCATTTTTTCAGCCGCCGGCAGGTTAAGCCAGAGCTGAAACCCGCGCATGGTGCCTTCTTCCTGCTGGGGCATTTCTGAATGGATGATGCCGCGCCCGGCAGTCATCCACTGTACGCCACCGTTGCGTAACTCGCCCCGATTACCCAGGTGGTCCTGGTGCAGCATGTGGCCTTCAATCATGTAGGTCACGGTCTCGAAGCCACGGTGCGGGTGGGACGGAAAGCCGGCAATGTAATCGGCCGCATCGGCCGAGCCAAACTCGTCCAGCATCAGAAATGGATCCAGCCGAACCGCCGGCGTCTGTCCCAGCGAGCGCTTGATACGAACACCGGCGCCGTCGGATGTTTCGGCGCCCGGGATCACCTGTTTGAGAGGTCGATCTTTCATTATTGCCTCCTTCCAGAAGGGAACTGAATCGCCGTCATCAGGCTGTCAGAGTTTCGATACTGCGTCGGGCTTGCTGCAGTGCGTTGGCTTTGTGGTCCTCACCCATGTTCAGGCCTTCGGCGTACACAAAGTGCAGGTCCTTCAGGCCCAGGAAGCCCAGGAAGGAGCGCAGGAACGGGGTCTGTGAATCGTTCGGGGTGCCGGCGTAAATGCCACCGCGTGCCGCCAGGATATAGACCGGTCGATCTTCCAGCAGGCCCACTGGGCCGTTCTCAGTATAACGGAAGCTGATGCCGGCCCGTGCAATGTGGTCGAAGTAAGCCTTGAGCACCGACGGGATACCGAAGTTGTACATCGGCACACCGATGACGATGATGTCGGCCTGTTTCACTTCTTTGATCAGTGAATCCGAATAATCCACCACGCGCTGCTGCTGGCCATCGCGATCGTCTGCGCCGGTCAGAAAGGCGCCGAAGCGTTCGGCGTCCAGGTGAGGGACCGGCTCTGCCGCCAGGTCGCGCTGCTGGATGTTGAGATCGCCATGGCTGGCCCGCAACTGCTCGAGAGTGCGATTGACCAGCTGGGACGATTGGCCGTCCTGACCAAAGATGCTTGCGGTGATGACGAGGATGTTTTTCATGTTTGATGCCTCCAATGTGTTTCGACAAGATGGAGGTATTGAACTGCGCTGGCGGCAAAGATGAAATCGGAGAATCTTGGAAGGTTTGTTCAGAATTTTTGACTAAATGCTAGTGCCCGCCATTGGGCGGGCACTAGATCGCACTGGAGGGCGTTACTCGACGTTGCGGGAGTAGAAAATCTCCAGCATTTCCCTGCGCAGGCGGTCCTCGATGGACTGGGCTTCCCCTGGGCCGAGGTCGCTGGCGTTGACGCCAAACACGTAGTTATCCAGTTCGAAGTTTTTCAACATCATCTTGGTGTGGAACAGGTTTTCCTGGTACACGTTGACGTCGATCATCTGGTAGGCGGCCTGAGTGTCCTCGGTCAGATAGTTCTGGATCGAGTTGATGTCGTGGTCGATGTAATGCTTGGTGCCGTCCACGTCGCGGGTAAAGCCGCGCACCCGGTAATCCACGGTCACCACGTCGGAATCAAAGCTGTGGATCAGGTAGTTCAACACCTTCAGCGGTGAAATCAGACCACAGGTGGAGACGTCGATGTCGGCCCGGAAGGTGCTGACGCCGTCGTGGGGGTGACTCTCCGGATAGGTGTGCACGGTCACGTGACTCTTGTCCAGGTGGGCGACGATGGTGTCGGGCATCGGTCCCGGCGACTCCTCGTTATCCGGCTCCTCGCCGTTGGTCAGTTCGTGCTCGGCAATCAGCATGGTGACCGAGGCGCCGTGGGGCTCGTAATCCTGACGTGCGATGTTGAGCACGTTGGCGCCGATGATCTTAACGACATCGGTCAGAATCTGGGTCAGACGCTCGGCGTTGTACATCTCGTCGATGTAATCGATGTACGCCTCACGCTGTTCTTCGGTCTGCGCATAACAGATATCATAAATGTTAAAGCTTAGGGATTTGGTCAGGTTGTTGAAACCGTGCAGCTGGAGTTTGGATTCCATGCTCAGCCCCTCCGTAACGTGGAGATGAATGACTGCAGACGTGCGTTACACGTACTGCTGAGGCCGCCACCGACTACTGACCCGGTTGTTCACCTTTTGCGCAGACCGGCGGAGAGGGTGCGTATTATGCACACCGAGGGTGACGTTGAATAGTACAGGCATGGCATTTCCATATCCGTGATTGCCGCTGTGGCGTGGCGGGCCAGCCGGGGAGCTCCAGTGCTGGTGCGCGCCTGATAGAGCGGCAGTGACGCCGACTCTAACCGGCGTCACGAATTTCGTGGCTGTGACTGATTTCAACACCGGCCTGCTCAAGCATGATGGACGCCGAACAGTATTTCTCAGCGGACAGACTAACCGCACGTTTGACCTGGTTTTCCTTCAGGTTGTGTCCAGTAACAACGAAGTGCAGGTGGATCTTGGTGAACACCGCGGGCACGGCATCGGCACGCTCCGCTTCAAGCTCGGCATGACAGGCGGTGACCTCCTGCCGACTCTTCTTGAGGATGCTCATGACATCGAACGAGGAGCAGCCACCCAGTCCCATCAGCAGCATTTCCATGGGCCGCGGCCCCAGATTTTCACCTCCGTGATCGGGCGGGCCATCGAGTTGCACGCTGTGGCCACTGCCACTGGTGACCTTGAAGCTGGCGTTGCCAGTCCAGTCAACGGTTGCTTTCATGGGGGATTCTCCGTTTCTGTCTGATCGGTGCCGAAACCGTCGGCGCTCTGTAAAAAATCGTTGGCAGGATGCTAGCACAGTCATCCCCTCGCGGCAGCCGAACGAGCCGTTACCTGGTTCACCTTGTGTGTCGTTTCCGGTTGCCCAAATCAGGCCTTCTTGCTATAAGTTGCGGTGTTTTTGAATGAAAAAGGACGAACCCGCAGGGAAAGCTGGGTGCATAACAATCATTGGGACCCGCCAGTATTTAGGAGGCACGACTCGCACTATGGCCACTATCGTCAAGCCGGTTGAGCAGAAAACCAAACATCTCGATTATTTCCTTTCACAGTGCCATCGACGCCGTTACCCGGCCAAGAGCACCATCATTTATGCCGGCGACAAGAGTGATTCGCTGTTTTACATCGTCAAAGGTTCAGTCACGGTCATCATCGAAGATGATGACGGCCGGGAAATGATCATGGCCTACCTGAACGCCGGTGACTTTTTCGGTGAGATGGGCCTGTTCGACAACATGGATTCCCGCAGCGCCTGGGTCAAGGCCAAAACCGAGTGCGAAGTGGCGGAGATTTCCTACACCAAGTTCCGGGAAATCGCCCAGCAGGACCCCCGTGTGCTGTACTTTATTGGCGAACAGATGGCCTCGCGTCTGCGCCAGACCACTCGCAAGGTCGGCGACCTGGCGTTCCTGGATGTCACCGGCCGGGTTGCCCGTACCTTGCTGGATCTGTGCAAGGAGCCGGATGCCATGACTCATCCCGATGGCATGCAGATCAAGATCACCCGGCAGGAAATCGGCCGTATTGTTGGCTGCTCCCGCGAGATGGTGGGCCGGGTTCTGAAAACCCTGGAGGATCAGGGCCTGGTGCGGGTTAAGGGCAAAACCATGGTGGTGTACGGGACTCGCTGATCGCGTCATTCCGGTCATTCACCAGAAAAAAGACCGCTGATTTCGGCGGTCTTTTTTTGCCCGGCGAACCGTTTCTCCTGGCTGCTACTCAGTCGACAATGGCCACGGATTTCACCTGCATCCAGACGTATTGGCCGGCGCTCAGGGGCAGGGTGTGGATGGCCCGGTTGGTCAGGCGTGCCAGAAACGGCGTGGGACCTGCCAGCAGCCGAACCATGGCGGTTCCGGGGCTGAGTTCCGGGGCAATGTCATTAACCATGGCTGGCACCAGATTCTGGATACTCTGGTCGGTGTGCTGGTCGAGGGCGATACTGACGTCCCGGGCCAGTACCTGCAGGCGTACCGGCGCGCCAATGGTCAGCCAGTCTTCCGCGCGCAGCCACAGGTGCCCGCCCGGAAATTCAGCCCGGCACAGGTGCCAGTGGTCGTCTCGCTGATCAATCACCGCATCCAGCACCACGCCGGCGTCATCGCCGAGGGCCAGTGGCTGGTCGGTGCGTGCCAGGGTCTCCTGCAGCGGGCCTTCGGCCACCACGCGGCCCCGGTCCATCATCACAATGTGGTCGGCCAGTCGGGCCACTTCCGCAGCCGAGTGGGAAACGTAGAGAATCGGTATGGCGAGTCTGTCTCTGAGTGCTTCCAGGTAGGGCAGGATTTCCTGCTTGCTGCCCTGATCGAGCGCCGACAGGGGTTCATCCATCAGGAGCAGCCGCGGGCTTGTCAGCAGGGCGCGGGCAATAGCCACGCGCTGACGTTCGCCGCCGGAGAGCTTGGCTGGCATACGGTCCAGCAGTGGTGACAGTCCCAGCCACTGCACCGCCTGGTCAAAGCCAATGTCGCGTTCGGCCTTGGGGATACGCCGATACCCGTAGGTCAGGTTACGGCGCACAGACAGATGCGGAAACAGGCGTGTTTCCTGGAACACATAGGCCAGCGGCCGCTGGTGCACTGGCCGAATCTCGGTGGCTGTCTGCCAGGCGTCACCATTGACGGTCAGGCCCCCTTCCCAGGCCTGCAACCCTGCCACGCACCGCAGCAGGGTGGTCTTGCCGCAACCGGAGTGACCGAACAGGGCGGTGAGTCCGGTGCCAGGCAATTGCAGATCTACGTCCAGGGTAAAGCCTTCGAACCGGCACCAGACCCGAGCGTGAATTCCGCGGGCGGTCATTTCATGACTCCCGAGGGGCGGCGGCCGTTGAGGGTGTAAAGCGCGACCAGTACCACGAAGGAGAAGGTGACCATGCCTGCCGCCAGCCAGTGGGCCTGGGTGTATTCCAGCGCCTCAACGTGATCGTAGACGGCCACCGACAGCACCTTGGTTTCACCGGAAATGTTGCCGCCAATCATCAACACCACACCGAATTCGCCGATGGTGTGGGCGAAGGTCAGCACGCCCGCGGTCAGGAAGCCGGGTCGGGCCAGCGGCATCACCACTGAAAAGAATTGGTCCCGGGGTGAGGCGCGGAGTGTCGCGGCGGCTTCCAGCAGCTGCTGATTGACGGTCACAAAGGCGTTCTGCAATGGCTGCACGGTGAACGGCAACGAATAGATCATGGAGGCAATCACCAGCCCCTCGAAGGTGAAGGGCAGCAGGCCCAGTCCCAGCTGTTCGGTCAGGCGTCCGACCAGCCCCTCGGGTCCCATCAGCAGCAGGAGATAGAACCCAAGCACGGTAGGCGGCAGCACCAGTGGCAGGGCAACGATGGCCGCCACTGGCAGCCTCAGCCAGTGTCGGCTTTGGGCCAGCCACCAGGCTATGGGCGTTCCGATCACCAGCAACAGGGCTGTCGTCAAGCTGGCGAGTTTCAGGGTGAGCCAGACAGGCTCCCAGTATGCATCCATGGTGTTGACCGGGTTACTGCTCAGTTTGGTGTGGTGTAGCCATAGCGTTCGATGATACTCCGGGCGGTCTCGCTGCGCAGGAAGCTCAGCCATTGGCGCGCGGCATCATTTTTCTCGCCGTGGGTCAGAAGGATAGCCTGTTGATTGATAGGGGAATAGTAGCCCGGCGGGATCAGCCAGCGCGAGCCCTCATCCCCGTCCCAGGCGCGAAGCTGGGAGAAAGCGATAAAGCCGGCTTGGGCATTGGCCGTGGCGACAAACTGGAAGGTCTGGGCAATGGAGTCGCCACGGACCAGCCGGCGCTGCAGGGGTACCCAGAGTCCAAGCCGGGTCAGTACCTGTTGCGCCGCCTGGCCATAGGGCGCGGTCTTCGGGTTGGCGATGGCCAGTCGGGCAAATGAATCCGAGGCCAGCCAGGCTTCCGGGGCATCAAGCAGTCTCGGCTCTGGGCTCCAAAGTACGAGTCGGCCCTGGGCGTAGGTAAAACGGCTGCCGCCTACGCCCTGGCCTGTGCGCTCAAGTCGCTCAGTGCGTTCAGTGTCGGCGGACAGGAATACGTCGAAGGGAGCGCCATTGAGAATCTGCGCGTACAGCTTGCCGGTGGAGCCATAGCTTGCGGTCGCCTGCAGGCCGCTGGTGTCGGCGAACACCCGGATCAGTTCCTGGGCGGTGTCGGTAAAATTGGCGGCTACCGCCAGCCGGACGTCGGCGGCGCTGGCCCCGTTGGTGGTTATCAGGGTCAGGGCAGCGAACACGGGCAACAGTGATATCAGGCGCGGCACTCGCCAACTCCCCGGTGATGGTTCTGGTTCAGCTGGGCACCGGGTGAACGGCCCCGGTCAGGGCCTTATCATGCCGATGACACGGTGCCGGGCACAAGGACAGAATGAATTCACGAACTTCCTCGCCATTAGTCTCGTTCAGCATCTCGTGGCGACCGCCCTCGAACAGCCGCAGGCTGACCCGTTCAACACCAGCATCGCGGATGGCCTGGAAATGACGGGTAATGCCGTTACCCATTTCTCCAACCGGATCGTCGGTGCCGGCAAACAAGTGCACCGGCAGGTCTTTTCGCCACCGTGTGGGATTGATGGTCAGCATGCCCCGGATAAAGTCGTGCCACAGGCCGGTGCTGCAGGGAAAGCCGCATAACGGGTCGGCGACGTAGGCATCCACCTGGGCACGGTCCCGGCTTAACCAATCGCAGTCGGTGCGGTTGGGGCGGAACAGGCGGTTGAACTTGCCAAACGTCATCTGGGCGATGATAGGACTGAGGTGCCGCCTGCCGAAGAGTTTGCGCAGGCCGCCGATGATCAGCCGGGACACCAGCAGGTGGGGCCGGTGAATCCGGTTGGTGGCGCTCAGGATCAGCGTGTCGAGCGAGTCCGGATGCTGCTGGGCGCAACTCTGGGCAATGAAAGAGCCCATGCTATGACCCAGCAATAACACCGGCAGCCCCGGAAACAGAGCCCGGCTGTGGCAAAGCACCCGGTGCAGGTCGTCGGTGACCTTGGCCCAGCCGTGGCTGTCGCTGTAGTGTCCGCGGTCCTGTTCTGGCGTGCCCGCGCCGTGTCCGCGATGATCGAAGGTGACGACGGCGATACTTCTACCGTTCAGCCACCGGGCGAACTCGACGTAACGCCCGGCGTGCTCGGCCATGCCATGGGCAATGACCAGCACGGAGTTAGGCGCATCTGGCTGGAATACGGTACCGCGGATGCTGTGCTCATCCTGGCTGGTCAGTGTGAACGGGTGTTCTTGCATGGGTTGTCCCTGAATCGTCCGATGCCGGGCGTTCCCATTCCGGCGGTTTCCAAAGGTGTCTGAGTCGAGACCATAATCCGCCGGGCCGTGCCATGTCGCGGAACAGGTCCACGTATTCGTGGGTCCACAGCACCAGCAGGTTATTGGACGGCACTGGACGGGTGATGCCGTACTCAGGCGGATCCTGGGCATTTTCGTCCACGAAGGAGCCAAACAGCCGATCCCAGATGATCAGGACGCCGCCGTAGTTGCGATCAATGTAGCCGGGGTTGCGACCGTGGTGTACCCGGTGGTGGCTGGGGGTGTTGAAGACCCACTCAATCCAGCGCGGCAGACGGCCAATCAGTGTGGTGTGGATGAAGAACTGATACACCAGCGACAGTGCGTAGGCGATGCCGATCCAGACCGGGTTGAAGCCCAGCAGCGCCAGTGGCAAGTAAAACAGCCACACGCCGTTGAAGATGTTGGTGGCGTTCTGGCGCATGGCGGTGGAGAAATTCATCCGCTCGGAGGAATGGTGTACGACGTGGGCAGCCCAGAACCAGCGCATCCGATGGCTGGCCCGGTGCATCCAGTAAAAGCAGAATTCCACACCCAGAAAGGTGAGAAAAGCGGTCAGCCAGTTAAGTTCCAGCTCAAACAACCGGTAGTGGTAGCAGAGGGCAAACACCGGAAATGCGATGATGCCGGCAAACAACAGTTCGGTGGTCTGGTAGCCTGCACCCAAGGCAAAATTGCGGATCGCCTCCCGGGTGTCCATCAGAGCCGGGTTATGACGGATTCGAAGGTACTCCCAAAGCGCCACCGCGATAAATACCGGAGTGGCGATGACAAAAATGAGCTGGCGTTCATCCAGTGCGAGCCAGGGCGAAACGGCGTCCCACAGGGGGCGGAGTCCGCTGTCCTCAAGCACCGCCAGCAGCATGTCAGTCAGATTCATATCGGGCCTGCCAGTTTTGTTATTGATCTGCTTCTATTCTGGCATGGCTTCGGGGCCAGCGCGGTGTCGGTTTCCGACACCCGCACTAGCGATTTCCGACATCACAGGGTCAATTTCAGTTCGCCTTGCGGTGCTGCTCGTAAAGCTCCGAGAGCGGCTGGAGCTGGTCCTGCCACTGGTCGAGCCAGGCTTTGATGTCCTTTGGGATCTTGCCCGGCTTGGGCCAGGGCACCGGGTACTCGGCGGGCTGGAACATGGGCGCAAAAATGGCGGCTGCGCTCAGATCTGCCCGGGAAAAGCTGTCTCCCACCAGATAGGGCTTAGCGCGATAGGCTTCGGCCAGATCGGTTAGCAGGGTTTCCATGACCTGGCGCGATTGCTCGGAAGTTTTTTCGTTTATTTTCATCCATTTGCGCATTGTTTCATCGACCCGGCTGAACGCCAGGCTTAGCAGAATGCGGTTGTAGAGCGGGGTGCCAGCGGCCAGCATCGGCACCACCACTTTCGGGCGTTGCAGGAAGTGGTGGTAGGCGTAGCACCGCACGGCCGGGCCGGCTTCCTCATCCAGGCGTCGCTCCCAGGCCAGGGCCTGCTCCCGCTGCTCGGGGTCGGCCGGGGTGAGGGCGCGCTCCGGGAATGTCTCGTCGAGGTAGTCCAGAATCTGGGCCGAGCCCTGGGTGCAATGACCGTCGTGATCCAGCACCGGAACCGAGGTGCACTTGCCGCCGGTGAGTTGCTGGACGGTCTTGATGTGCTGTCCCGGTAGCAGGGGCACGTCCTCGTAGTTGAGGCCTTTGTAGTCCAGTGCCCACCGGATCTTTTCGCAGTAGTGGGAAATGGCGAACTGATAGAGCTTGAGAGCCATCAAATATCTCCTTGGTGTAGGTGCCTAGCATAGTCCTGAATCGCCGCCAGAAGAAGCTGGCGGAGAGGAGTGTGCGGCAGCCGGTGGTCATGGCGGTGCCAGCGGCATACACTGTCGCGCCAGGATCACAGAAACAAAGGACGTTGACCATGTATCCACGCCATGCACGGCTAGTGCCTGTCGTCGCCACCGCCGGCCTGTTGGTTTCGGCCTGCACCTCCGCGCCGTCGAACACCGAATCCAAAGAACCTGCCGTTGTCAGCCAGTACGCCTGCGGGCAGTTGCACATTCGTGTCACCGCCGATCCGGATCGCCGGCTTCTGGGCATTGATTACCGGGACAAACGCATACTCCTGAAGCCTGACGCCAGCTCCTCTGAAACCCTATTCGTGGCCCCGGGCGATACCACCACCCGGTTCCGGCGACAGGGCGAGCAGGCCGAGCTGACCATTCGCGGCGAAACCTTTCCCGATTGCCTGCCGCCGGGTGCGCTGGAGCGGCCCTTCACCGCCCAGGGCAGTGACCCGATTTGGCAGGCCCATGTGTCGAGTGCAGAGCTGGTCCTGAGTCCGCCTTACGAAGATCAACAGTCGCTCAGGCTGCCGAGTGAGTTGGTTACCGCCAACCGTCACGGGCGGGAGTTCGTGGCCGAAGCCAGTGGTACCCGGTCGACACTGACGGTGGCGAATCAACTATGCCAGGACCCGGTAACCGGAGCCCAGTATCCGAATCAGGTCCGGCTCACCATCAATGGCCAGAGTTACCAGGGCTGCGGCGGTAATCCGCTGCGCCTGATTCGGGGTGCCGAATGGGTGGTGGAGGATCTGGCTGCCGAAGGGATTATCGATCGGTCACGGCTGACCCTGCGGTTCATGGATGACAACCGGATTGCCGGCCAGGCTTCGTGCAATCGCTACACCGGCCGCTACCAGCTGACCGATGAAGGCGGTATCGATGTCAGTGAGCTGGCGATGACACGAATGGCCTGCGCACCCGCACTGATGGCCCAGGAAGCCCGTTTCATTGAGGCCTTGGAGCAGGCATCGAAGGTCCGGATCGGGCCCCATGGCGAGCTTCTGCTGTTCACCTCAGAGGCTGGGTTACTGTCGGCTTTTCAGTCGGACCATGACACGTTATAACGCGCCAGGATCTCATCGAGACGCCCGCTTTGCCTGAGCTTGCGAACGCCCTCGGTTAACAGGGTAGCGAGCTCCTCAGATTGGGGGTGGACCTCCGAAAAGGCAACGTAGACTGGTAAGCGTTCCAGCTTGGCCACCATGCGCAAACTGTCCTGCTTGCCCAGTTGCCTGAGGGTCCATTGCATCACGTCGAGGTCTTCAGGGAGAACGTCTGACCGGTCGTGCTCCAGCATTTCTATGGCCCGGTCTAGCGGCGACGGGCCAGATAAAATCCAGACTCGTTCTGGGTTATCCTTGTGCTTGTCGATGTAGGCATCAAGCTCCGATGAGTAGGAGTAGCCATTGATCGTCACCAGGGTTTGCTGGCGCAGCGATTCTATGCCTTGGTAAGTCCAATCACTTTCAATGTGGGTAAAAAGAGCGGTGCGCGCGTAGCCGATGGCTTCTTCGGGATACACGAAACCCGTTGAATCCCGGGTGAAGGCACCGACGACAGCATCAATATAGCCTTCGTCGGCCAGCTCCAGTGCCCGCGCCCAACTCACATTAATGTACTCCACTTCCAGGCGGGCCAGGGCGAACGCCTCCCTCGCGATCTCGATCATATACCCCTCGCGTTGGGCGCCTGCCGTGCAGTTATGCGGACACCAGGGATCGGCGGCAATCGTGATCGTGCGTTGTTCGTCAGGCTTCCGGTTTTCGGTAGTTGCAGAGACTTCAACGACGGCGGTTTGTGCTGCAACAGGGGGTGAGTCTTCTGGCGGCGAGCAGGCTGTCAGGCAGGTGAAGCAAATCAGGAGCAAGGCTCTCAGCATCGTTTATTGACCAAGGTGCCGTCAATACGGCTTAGTCTCAAGCATAGACGGTACTGAGAGCTTTGTATTCTGATGGGTCTTAATTGGCCCGGTTGTCCCTTTCGCTGGAGGCTTCAGTGGGGACCAGTGCCCGAGTCAGGTCCTTCATGGTCAGGGCGCCGACCTGTTGGCCGTCTCGCACAACCCGGAAGGTCAGGGAGGTGTCACCCTTGGAGCGGGACAGCACTGTCTCCAGGTTGTCCTTTTCCGTGATGTCGCCCGCGTACTCGATATCGTCCCGGTCTGGCTGGGTCATGATCGAGCGAACCCGGAGTACCCGGGCCCGGTTGATGTCACTGATGAAATCGATGATGTAGGGGTCATTCGGGTTCAGCAGGATATCCTGGGGATCGCCCTGCTGGATCACCTCGCCGTCTTTCAGGATGACCAGATGGTCGGCCAGTTTCAGCGCCTCGTCCAGGTCGTGGGTGATGAAGACAATGGTCTTCTTCAGCTCTTCCTGAAGTTCCAGTAGCAGGTCCTGCATATCGGAGCGAATCAGCGGATCCAGCGCCGAGAAGGCTTCGTCCATCAGCATGACTGGGGCGTTGGAGACCAGCGCGCGGGCTATGCCCACGCGCTGCTGCATGCCGCCGGACAACTGGTGCGGATACTGGTTTTCGTTGCCTTCCAGGCCAACCCGGGCGAGCCACTTTCGGGCTTCCGCCTCGTAGTCTTCGGTTTTCTTGCCGCGCACGTCCATGGCCATGCCCGCATTGTCCAGTACCGTTCGGTGCGGGAGCAGGGCGAATTTCTGGAACACCATCGACATCCGCTCACGCCGAAGCTTGCGCAGCTGGGTTTCGTCGTACTGCATGACGTCTTCATCGCCAAAGCGAATTTCGCCTGCGGTTGGTTCAATCAGGCGGTTGAGATGCCGGATCAGCGTCGATTTGCCGGAGCCGGACAACCCCATGATCACGGTGATTTCGCCATCGCGCATATCGACGTTGATGTCACGCAGGCCCAGTACGTGGTTCTGCTTTTCCAACAGGTCGGACTTATTCATACCGCGGCGAACGTATTCCAGCCCGACATCCGGTGTCGGGCCAAAGATCTTGTACAGGTGCTTGATGGAAATCTTGATGTCTTTTTCCACGTCTCTGTCCTCAGTGCTTTTGGGAGGCATTGATGCGTGCCAGAGAAGCTTTGGTGACCCGGTCCAGGATCACGGCCAGAATCACGATGCCGAGGCCGGATACCAGACCAACGCCCAGCTCCAGGTTTCGGATGCCGCGCAATACCAGAACACCCAGGCCCGGCGCTGACACCAGGGAGGCAATCACGACCATGGCCAGGCTCATCATGATGGTCTGGTTTACACCCGCCATGATGTTGGGGAGCGCGAGCGGGATCTGGACCTTGAACAGCTTCTGTCGAGGCGTCATGCCGAAGGCGTCGGCGGCCTCAATCACATCTTTGTCCACCAGCCGGATGCCGAGGTTGGTCAACCGGATGACTGGAACGATGGCGTACAGGATGATGGCAATGCCGTACAGTTTGGATTCAGTCACACTGAACAGGAAGATCAGCGGGATCAGATACACGAACGGTGGCAGCGTTTGCAGCATGTCCAGTACCGGGATGGTCATGCGTTGCATCATGTCGCTTCGGGACATGGCAATGCCAATGGGCACCCCTAGCAGGACACAGAGAAACGCACAGACAAAGATAATCGCCAGAGTCTGCATGGCGTAGGTGTAATAGTCGATGAATGCCAGGGTGACAAAGCTGGCGGCCACAAAACCCACCAGTTTCCAGGATTTACTCACCACGAACACTACCGCCAGCAACAGTGGAATGACGATCCACCAGGGTGCGCTGAGCATGGCGTACAGGGTGCCATCCAGGGCCCAGCTTAGGGGTTGCGTGATGGGGTCAAGGACCACACTCATGCTGTCCTTGACGGCCAGGAAGCCTTCTTCCAGGCCTTTGGTCAGTTCCCGGGATTGAGGGAAAGCCGGGCAGGCTTTGTTCAGGGCATCCATGGAAGGAAAGGGAAGGTCCCACAAAGAGGTTTCGGTGGGTTCCCCGCCTTTGGCTTTTGACAGCAGCTGTGCCATGGACATGGGGGCGTCACTCTTGCCCTCGGTGCACCAGTCTTCCAGACCGAGTGAAGTAAAAACAGCGTCGTAAGTAGCCATGATTCGTCAGGTTCCTGCGCGTATCTCCGCCAGGTTAACGGACATCGGGTAAGTGAATGGAAAGCAGGCAGGGCCGGTGCGGGCCCTGCCTGAGATGGAAAGCGTTACTCGCCGAGGATCGCCGAAAGGCGCTGGCGGGCTGAATCGTTCAGCCAGTCTTTCCAGGTGTCGGTGTTGTTGCTCAGGAAGTACACCGCTGCTTCTTCGGCAGAGGCGTTATTGTCGCTCTTCCAGGCCAGCACCTGGCTCATGGTTGCGGTCTTGAAGGTCATTTTGCTCAGCATCTCGGCAACTTCCGGTTCGCGCTCCTGGAAGCTGGTGGTGACTGCGGTCAGTACCGGTGCCGCCGGGAAGTCGGAAACTTGCGGGTTATCATTATCCTGATTTTGATTGGCCGAGTGGGCGGCTTCATCGTATTCGCCAAGATCTACGCGTGTCATGTCGAATTTTCCGAGCGGCACGGTCGGGCCCCAGTAGTAACCAAACCAGGGTTCTTCGTTCTGAACGGCTGAGGCCATGGACGAGGCCAGAGTCTCACCAGAACCGTGGTTGAAGACGTCAATGCCGGAAGCTTCAAGATCCAGGGCGCGGACCAGGTTGTCGTTGACGATTCGGCAGCCCCAGCCGTCCGGGCAGTTGTTGAAGCGGGCTTCAACCAACTCTGGGTTGGCCATGATGCCCTCGATGGTTTTCAGTTCCGGATGTGCTTCCACCACGTAGGTTGGTAGCCACCAGCCTTCCACGCCGCCTGGCGACAGTACTTCACCGAGCCGGACGATCTTGCCTTCTTTTTCCAGCCGGTTGAAAACTTCGCCGGTAGAGTTAACCCAAAGCTCAGTCACAATGTCCGGCTCGCCATTTTCAGCAACTGAGGTGATCGCGGGAACGGTGTCGGAGGGTACAACCGCCACTTCGCAGCCGTAGCCCTGTTCCATCACGAACTTGGCGACGTTGGTGACCACAGAGGCAGAAGCCCAGTTCATTTCGGTAATGGACACTTGGCCACATTCGTTGGCCTGGGCAAACGCCGGGGCGGCGGCTGCACACATCAGCGCAGCAGACATAATCTTGCGCATAGTCATTTCTCCTTATCAGGGTTGGCTGATTAGTTGCTTAAACATTAAGGATAGTTCACGAATTACGGTTCGTGGGCCGTAACGGATCGGAGCGGGGGCGATATTTTTGATCTTGGTTCTAGCAAGCAAAATCAGGAGGTCTCGGACATTACATACCGTTCAGGATAAAGATCTTGAGCAAGGATACAAGTTTGAATCTTAATATGTGCCCATTTTAAATACGTATTCCCCGATGAAAGCGCCGGCTCCTGTCAAAGCTTTGTAGCATTTTCTGATTAGACTCCGTCCGTTTGGGGGAGCGCATCATGACAGAATTACGGGCACTGACACCGCACACCGCCATCGCGGCGGAGCAAGCCACCCGGGACAGCCGCCAGCGTCGTTTGCTGCGGTCATTCCTACCAGAAATGGTACAGTTGGAGCGCCTGCTGGCGGAGGCTCCGACGTCGGTGACCACTCGGGTTCTGGATCGCATACCGGTTGCCGAGATGTCGTTGCCCATCTATCGGGTGGATCTGGGCTCCGAGCGACCAGACGCGCCGTCGTTGGTGCTGGTCGGCGGAGTACATGGATTGGAGCGCATTGGCAGTCAGGTGGTCATGGCATGGCTGGAGTCAGTGCTGGCCCGGCTACGCTGGGATGACAGTTTGCGACAGTTGCTGCAAATCGTGCGGGTGACCATCCTGCCCATTCTCAATCCCGGTGGCATGTTCCTGAATCAGCGCAGCAACCCGGGTGGTGTGGATCTGATGCGTAATGCGCCTATTGTGGCCCAGGAACGCAGCGCTTTCATGCTCGGAGGTCAGCGGCTATCCACGAAACTTCCCTGGTACATTGGGGACCCCGAACAGGGTATGGAGCGGGAGAATCTGGCGCTGGAGTCGGTGATCAATGATGTGATTCCTGGCCGACCGTTCAGTGTGGCCCTGGATTGCCATTCCGGCTTTGGCTGGAAGGACCAAATCTGGTTTCCCTACGCCTACCGTCGGCGCCCGATGCGGCGCATCGCCTCGGTCATGGCGCTTAAGCTGATCTGGGAGCAGGCATATCCGAACCATGATTACCAGTTCGAGCCGCAGTCCCGCCACTACCTGACCCACGGGGATCTTTGGGATTATTTTTACAAACAGGTGAATCGCACCAGCGACGGAGTGTTCTTGCCACTCACCCTGGAAATGGGCTCCTGGCGCTGGGTCCGTAAACGGCCTCGGCAGTTGCTACGGCTGGACGGCCTGTTCAATCCCCTGGCGCCGCATCGACACAAACGGGTGCTTCGAACCCATCTTGCCTGGATGGATTTCCTGTTGAGCGCCGCCGCCGGCCACGAAAACTGGTTGCCGGCCCGGGAACAGGAGTCCATGCTGAGAGAAGCGGCGATCATGCACTGGTATCGGGACGCTCAATAGCATGGACTGGATTCTGTTGCGGGGTTTAACCCGTGAGCAGGCCCATTGGGGTGAATTTCCACAGCGCCTGCAGTTGGTATTTCCGGAACACCGTTTTCATCTGGTCGACTTACCGGGTACCGGTGTCCATTTTCGCGAATCCAGCCCAGACACCATTGTTGGCATTCGTGAGGCGGTACGGCGGCAGATCGCTCACATCCCCAAGCCCTTCAGTGTCATGGCGTTGTCTATGGGCGGCATGGTAGCTCTGGATTGGGCGCAGCACGCCCCGGAGGGTGAAATCCAGCATCTGGTGCTGATCAACACCAGCTCCGGCTTCAGCCCGTTCTGGCAACGCCTGCGGCCCGGTGCCTGGCCTAAACTGGTCCGGTTGCTGGCCCGACGCGAACTGTTCGACCGTGAGCGCGACTTGCTGCGATTAACGTCCAATCGCGTACCGCCCCTGGAATTGGTCAAGCAGTGGTATCGCATCCAGCGCCAGCGCCCGGTCGGTTTCCATAACGCCGGCCGACAGATTGCCGCCGCGGCCCGGTTCAAGCCAACGTCAAAACGACCCATGCCCGAGGCGCTGCTGTTGGCCAGCAGGGGGGATCGGCTGGTGCATTGGAAATGCAGTGCGGCCCTGGAACAGCGCTGGCAGTGGACACTGAAGCTGCACCCGGACGCGGGCCACGATCTGATCATTGACGATCCGGACTGGATCATTCGACAGCTGATGGCGTGGCTGTCTCGCTAGGATTGGTTGCTTGACGCAACTCTCTGTTCGGGGCAGGCTCAGCGTTTGTCTGCCGGTGGCAGTTAACCGAAAACCGTCCGGAACGGAGCCAACAACAATGAAAATCTTTGAAACCAAAACCGCCCCCAATCCCCGCCGTGTACGCATGTTCATGGCCGAGAAGGGCTTGCTCGATAAGGCAGAGTTTGTCGAGATTGACCTGCAGAAAGGCGAGAACCTGACACCGGAATACGTCGCCAAGAATCCGATGAAAAAAGTGCCGGTGATGGAACTGGACGATGGCACCTGCATTGCCGAAACCATGGCCATCTGCCGCTACTTCGAGGAAAGTTATCCGGACACCCCAAGCCTGCTGGGTGATACTCCGTTGGAGAAGGCGCAGCTGGAGCAGTGGATGCGGTGGATCGAGCTGTTTTTCTTCATGCCTACCGGCATGTGTTTTCAGCACACCAGCGGCTACTTCAAGGATCGCATGAATCCGATCAAGGAGTGGGGTGAGGAGTGCGGCCAGCAGGTTGAGAAATTCCTGCATTTCCTGAACAAGCAGCTTGAGGGCAAGGAGTACATCTGCCTCGATCGCTTCACCGCGGCTGACATCAACGCCTTCACCACCATTGCCTTTGCCCGGGTGATCAATATTCGCATCAAGCCGGAGCAAACCAATCTCCAGGCCTGGTTCGAGCGCATCAAGGCGCGGCCATCAGCCCAGGCGTAACGCGCGGCTTTTGATGCCACAGCTCCGTCCACTCACATCAGGAGAATGCCTTGATTGATCTCTATACATCGCCGACCCCCAACGGCCACAAAGTGTCTGTATTGCTGGAAGAGATGGGGGTTGAGTACAACCTGATCCCGGTCGACCTGTCCAAGGGTGCACAGAAAACGCCGGAATTTCTGACGATGAACCCCAATGGCCGCATCCCGGTCATCGTCGATCGCGACAACGACGATTTCGTAGTGTTCGAGTCCGGTGCGATCATGATTTACCTGGCCGAAAAGTACGGCCAGTTCTACCCCGCCGACCCAAAAGTGCGTTCACGGGCTCTCCAATGGCTGATGTTCCAGATGGGCGGAGTAGGGCCGATGATGGGCCAGGCCAATGTGTTTTACCGCTATTTTCCGGAGAAGATCCAGTCAGCCATTGATCGCTACCAGCACGAGTGCCGGCGTTTGTTTGAAGTGCTGAATACCCGCCTGGAACAATCCCACTACCTGGCCGGCGACGAGATCACCATTGCCGATTTTGCCAACTGGGCCTGGGTGCGTACCCATAACTGGTCCGGCGCTTCGGTGGAGGGGCTGGAGCATCTGATGCGTTGGGTCAACGAGCTCTATGAGCGCCCCGGTTGTGCGGCCGGTATTCACAAACCGGAGCGCCCGGGAAGTTCGGACGACCTGGTCAAGAGTGCCCAGACCATGGTAACTCGCTGAGCATCGGGTAAGATCACAGCCTGGATGACAACCGACAGGAGACCGACATGACCGCTTCGGCACAACTGACCTGTGCATTGGACAAGATTGATGGCGCCAACCGCGCCGACCCAAACCGGGAAACCGTCGATGGCGAGTCGTTGCCGCGGGAGTACGCCTATAGCCAGCACATGAGCCGCTGGTTGTTCGTGCTGGAATCGGAGCCTTCCGAGCGGATGCAGATTGCCTGCCGGGCCCAGCACATCGAACGCTGGACCATTCCGCGCACGGACTACCCGGAAGGTCGCAAGGCGTACTATCAATGGCGCCAGGCCTGCGGTCGCATGCACGGGCGCCGGGCCGCCGAGATTATGGCGGATTGTGGTTACGAGGCGGCCGAGTGCGACAAGGTGGAAACCATTCTGACCAAGCGCGAGCTGCGTCAGGATGCCGATACCCAGTTGTTGGAAGATGTAGCCTGTATGGTGTTCCTGGAGCGTTACTTTGCCGATTTCTATGAAGAGAAATCGGACTACGACCGGGAAAAATGGCTAAGAATCGTGCGCCGGACTTGGGGCAAGATGTCGCCTCGGGGGCATGAGGCGGCGCTCAAGCTGGCAGAGGGTATGCCGGCGCACCTACTGACGTTGTTGCAGGAGGCGCTGGCGGGTGCTGGGGAGTGACTCCTGAAGCGTAGCTTCGTGCACAGGCTCTCAGGCAAGACTGGCCAAAATACGCTGTGAATACGTCCCTGTACGCTCGGCTCCGCCCTTAAGCGCTTATTGCTCCTGCGTCGCGCTTAAGGTCCTGGGCAAGCCGTCCATGGCTTGCCCGTAAAGCCCTTCGTGCTCTACCCATGGCTCCGCACGATTTTGGTCGGCTCTACCCGCCGCCCCGTTCGGGCATTTGAGTGAGCGCCCTTAGAAGAACAATTCCTGCAGTTTCTTGCCGGGATCTTCTGCGCGCATGAACGACTCACCCACCAGGAAGCCGTAGATTCCCCGGTCGGTCATGGCCTGCACATCGGCGCGAGTCATGATGCCGCTTTCGGTGATGCTCAGGCGATCCTTGCCAATGCGTTCGTGCAAGTCAAAGGTCGTGTCGAGAGACACCTCGAAGGTGTGCAGGTTGCGGTTGTTGATGCCAACCAGCGGGGTCTTGAGTGCCAGAGCGTCGTCGAGCTCTTCGCCGTTGTGCACTTCCACTAGCACATCCAGGCCGATCTCGTGGGCGATGCCTTCCAGCTCCTGCATCTGGTCCCTGGTCAGGCAGGCCGCGATCAGCAGGATGCAGTCCGCGCCCATGGCCCGGCTTTCGTACACCTGGTAGGGCGCCACCATGAAGTCCTTGCGGATTACCGGCAGGCTGCAGGCGTTGCGGGCGGCGACCAGGTAATCTTCGTGGCCCTGGAAAAAGTCCCTGTCAGTGAGCACGGACAGGCAGGCTGCGCCGCCTTCCTCGTAGCTTTCGGCGATCACTTCCGGCTCGAACGGGTCCCGCAGAATGCCCTTGCTGGGAGAGGCCTTCTTGATCTCCGCGATTACCGCCGGCGCCTGGCTTTCAATTCGGCTGCGCAAGGCCTTGGCAAAGCCTCGCGTCGGCGCCTGGTCGCCCGCCATGGCCTTAAGGTCGTCGATGCTGACCTTCGCTTTGCGATCGGCGATTTCTTCCCATTTGCGCTCAACAATCTTGCGCAGGATGGTGGGGGTGCGGTCGTTGTGTCGGTCAGTCATGGTTGCTGTCGCTCAGAAACACTGGGAAAAGTCGGCCAGTTCGGACATCTTGCCGGCGGCCAGGCCGGAGCCGATGGCGTCCAGGGCCAGTTCTACTCCATCTTTCGGGGTGGCGGCCAGGCCGGCTACGTAAATCGCCGCGCCGGCGTTCAGGGCGATCAGGTCACGGGCTTTTTCCGCCATTTCGTCGTGGCCACGGCCAAAGGCGGCCCGGATCAGCTTCAGGGAGTCCTCGGAGCTGTCCACGGTCAGGCCGACCAGGGATTCACTCTTGATGCCCAGATCTTCCGGGGTGATGTCGTATTCGGTGATTTCACCGTCTTTTAGTTCGGCCACGTGGGTTGGGCTGGCCAGGCTGATTTCGTCCAGCCCGTCCTTGGAGCACACCACCATGATGTGCTCGGAGCCCAGGCGCTGCAGTACTTCTGCCATCGGCCGGCACAGATCCTTGGTAAATACCCCGAGCAGCTGACGTTTAACGCCGGCCGGGTTGGTCATCGGGCCGAGGATGTTGAAGATGGTGCGGCAACCGAGTTCCTTGCGCGGGCCAATGGCGTGCTTCATGGCGCCATGATGGGCCGGGGCGAACATGAAACCAACACCGATCTGCTCAATGCATCGGGCCACCTGTTCCGGCGACATGTTGAGGTTGATGCCGGCCTTTTCGATCAGGTCGGCACTGCCGCTCTTGGACGACACGCCGCGGTTGCCGTGCTTGGCGACAAAGCCGCCGGCGGCGGCGACCACGAAGGCGGCCGCCGACGACACGTTGAACAGGTTGGCGCCGTCGCCGCCGGTGCCGACGATGTCTATCAGGGGTTCGGCCTTGACGGTGACGCCGGTGGCCAGCTCGCGCATGACTTCGGTGGCCCCGGTGATTTCATCGATGGTCTCGCTCTTGAGTCGCAGGCCCATCAGGAAGGCCCCGATCTGCGAGTCGGTGGCCTCGCCCTTCATGACGATGCGCATAACCTGTTTCATCTCGTCCCGGGACAGGTCCAGGTTGGAGGCAATCCGGTTCAGAGCTTCTTTCATGTCCATGGTGTTGGGGCTCTCCGTTGTCATTGGCTGATCAGTCATTGGCTGAATCAGCGTCTCAGGAAGTTGCGCAGCAGTTCGTGTCCCTGCTCGGTCATGATGGACTCCGGGTGGAACTGAACGCCTTCGATGGGCAAGGTCTTGTGTCGCACGCCCATGATCTCCTCGATGGAACCGTCGTCGTTGCGGGTCCAGGCGGTCACTTCCAGGCAGTCCGGCAGGGTGTTCTGGTCGATCACCAGGCTGTGGTAACGGGTGGCCTGCAAGGGGTTGTTCAGGCCCCGAAACACACCGGTGTCCTGGTGGAAGACTGGCGACACCTTGCCGTGCATGACCCGGCCGGCACGGATGACGTCGCCGCCGTAAACCTGGCCGATGGCCTGGTGGCCCAGACAGATGCCCAGGATCGGCAGTTTGCCGGCAAAGTGGCGAATCGCCGCCATGGACACACCGGCCTCGTTGGGGGTGCACGGCCCCGGGGAGACCACCAGCCGCTCAGGCTTCAGCGCCTCGATCTGCTCCACGGTGATTTCGTCGTTGCGGTACACCTGAACGTCGGCGCCCAGCTCCGCCAGATACTGCACGATGTTGTAGGTGAAGGAATCGTAGTTATCGATCATAAGCAGCATAACGGCCTTAACCTCTTGATCTGTTTACTGTGATGCACCGGATAAAGCCGTTAATACCCGCTTTGATACCCGCTTTTTTCATTGCTTGGGATGATCGTCACTTGGTAAATCGCCAGTATCAACAAAGTGCTGAAGCACTGGTATCAGTTCCGCAACCTGCTCCCGAGATAAATGCATTCGAGTGTTGATATTCACTTCATCTGGGATCGGATATGGAATCCAACCGCAAGTAGCATCGGTGTTGATCCCCAACCTTTTTGCGTCACCGTGCAGCACTAAAGGATTCGCGTCATCCAGCCCGAACCAGATGCAATCTTCTGTGGCTAGACTGCTTTTTTGGATGCTAAATGAATGGTCGTAGCGATCTAGGAATCGCCACCCCTGAAAGCCTCGAACCCTGAAATTTTTCGCATTTTCTGGAATCTCGCTCATCACCCCGCCTCCCTATACTCTGCCACCTTGGCCTGGATCCACTCGTCAACTTCAGACTCAAGCCATACCGACACATTCCCCAGCTTGATCGGTGGCGGAAAATCGCCGGCGTTGATTTTGTCATAAATCGCGGTCTTGCGTAATGCAACCTTCTTCATGACCGCGGGGATCCTTAAAAATTGATCGCTCATGCTGCCTCCCAATGCGGCGTCTCGTACTGCATCTTGAATTCCGTGCTGTCGTATACCGGCATGGGCTGGTCAGGGATTGTGAACGTCACCAAAACCTTACCGTCGAGCCAATAGGTAGTCTGATCTTTGCCCCACAACCTATCTACCCGCCAGGTGATCCGGCCTTTCAGCGACTCAAAATCCCAATCCGGCCCAAGCGCGTTGGTTAGGCACTGACTGAGCACGTTGTCGCGTACGCGCATTACCTTTCTGGCAATCATGTCTGCTGTTTCGCTCATAGCATCTCGCCTCACTCGTAAAACTCAACCGGGCTCATCAAACTGTGCAGGCTATAAAGCAGCCCGCAATGAGAGCATGCGCATTCGATCCGATTAACAACGTCGCGCGGTAGATGCTGCGAGGTTCCCGGCAATATAGCGTTGGTCGCGCCGTCAATCGTGGTCACGAAAACCACCTTGCTTCCGCCGCATTGGCAATAGTCGATTTGGTTCATGCCTTCCCGCTCCCCTCGCTATCCGAAAAATGCTCATCGCTGCACTTATCGCAAAGACTCACCGCATTGGAGAGCACACTTTCAAACTCACATCCGCAGCTTGAAATCTCGTATGGCATTTCCATGCGCCGCCTTAGCTGGCGAACAAAGCTCGCAGCAAACTCTGGATTCTCGTTACAGAACCTTTTTATTTCGGTGGCATCTTTCAGGGTAAGCCCCTTCAGGCCGCCATCCTCGAAGCCTAGAGAATCAGGCCCGGACACCCCGAAAATCTTGTCGCCATGCGCCACACCATATGGCTGATACACGTATGCTTTGCCAGGCTCCGCTTTCATCTATCGCCACCCCCATTCTCAAACAGATCAATAGTGCTCACACCTTCAGTGCCATTGCTTGGGCGGTATTTCATTGGCTGCCTCCTGGGCAGGTTTCGAGAATGTTGCACCAGAGCCACGCGGACTGAGGTTCCCCGATTGAGGCCAGCCCGTAGGTTAAAAGCAGGGCCAGGCTCACCCCCAATGCGATGGGCCCAAGGATATTTACTAACTGTTTCACCGATCACCCCCACTCAATAACCCCTTGGCCTTTCCGATGTGCGGATTGCCTGGGTCATTACGTTCGGCGTACTCCACCAGGTCGGCGATGATCTGGCGGGCCTCAATAATCATGTCTGCGGCAGCAACAGGGTTGCGCAGAACGCCGCGCGCCTTTTGGGACCGCTCAATACGAGAGTTCAGTCTGCTTTCAAGATCATCTGGCATCACACTCTCCCCGCCATCCGTTGTGCCGCCCTATGCAGGCGCTGATTGAACCAGCGCCGGATCACGTAGCTGCGAATAATGCTGATGGCGGTGAAGTAGGCCGCCACCTCCAAGTTGGTTGCCAGCGACACCTCTATGCCGACCAGCGGAAATACCAGACACTGAGAGGCCAGACCGATGCCGAAGCCTATCAACACGTTGATGGTCGCCTCGTAGAAGGAGCCCAGTTTGGTTCATTTGGCCTCCGTGTCCAGCTTGGCCAGCAGTTCCAGCGCATCATCTATGCACAGATCGTCTTTGCTTAGAACGCACTTCTGGCTGTAATGCACCACCTCCCGCAAAGCCTCCACCAACTCATCGTGAGCGTTCACGCACTTGACGATGTGTTCGATGTTGCAAACCCGCTCTCCATCAGCCCACTGTCCGTTGTGGGCCTCCGGGACGATGCAAACAACTTTCCCATCTGCACCTAATATTGAGCTAGACGTTGTTCCATGTTCGTCGGAACCTAGCGTAAAAGGCTCATTGCTGATGTATTTGCCGTCCGATTCTCTAAAGCCCCACGGCCTAGCCGTCGTTTTATTGCTCACACTCACCTCCCTTTCCGCTTACCGGACAACCAGCCCAGCCCCAGCAGGGCAAGACTGCATATGGCCCACGCGATTATCCAGAACAGTGGGTCGCTCATTGGGTGCCGCCTGCCTGTTCGGCTTCGGCCATCTGCTTGAATAGATCGTCTACCTTGTCGCGGATCAATGGCCAGGATTCAGGCCGGAAGAAAAACGAATCGTCTCCATCAGATTTGACCCACACCCAAGGGCCGTCATCAGAGAAGCCGCCTGCTAACACCTTGATTTCGTTTTCGCTACCGTCGTCCCACTTGTGGCTCACTACGTAGCCTGTAATTTCAGCTTTAGGCATCACTCCCTCCTGCCTTCTCGGCTTCGTCGGCTTGCTGTCTGAGGCGCTGCTCGGTTTTCTCTCCTGCTGAAATGGAGCAGGCGTTTATTGCGTAGCAGTCCACTTCCATACCTATGGGTCCGCAAATGTGCAGTCCGCGCACCGGGCCTTTCCCTTTATCCTTTGAACCAACGTCAACCCTGTATCGAATGCCGTCCACGTAAATCTCAATGAATGCTGATGACCCAGGGTTCCACCCGTATTTGCTATGAGCGAGTGCGCCAGACGTCCCTATATGCTCAACCTGTACCTTGCCGATAGGGCAGTCTTTTCCAAAAGTAATCTTTTCATATTTGGGTGCGTCTCTCTCCAACTCAGCCACCCGCGCCTCGGCCTGTTCTAGCTGCTTCTCAAGATCCTCATAGTCGCTGGCCCTTACCACCCAGCTATCACCAAGGTAGCTTCCCGCGTATTTGGCGTTGAACCGCTCTATATTCTTTCGCATTATTCGCCCTCCGGATTTTCAAGCTCTCCGGCTTGTTCACGTAACAGGTCGGCAACTCTGCGCAGTTCGCTTACTGTTATCGGGCGCACTGTCCTATCGGCCACAGAATCCACCGCCTCGGCCTGCTTTCGCAGGATGATTGCCCGGCCAATACTGGAAAGCGCCTGTTTGGCTCTGGTGTGCCACGGTAATCCCGCTCCGGGCTCGTCTCCGGAGTCCATCTCATTCACCATCTCAGCCAGACATTCGTTCAGCGCAAACGCCCGAATCTCCACCTGTTCAAGCTCCTGACGTTTGTCCTCCAGGAAGCCCCACAGCATTCTCTCGCCGTCTTTTGCGTCGGATAGCTGCTGGCGCAGGGCGGTGATTTCCTCAGACGCTCGACCCAATGCGCGATCCTTGATCCAGCTATCACTGGAATCCTTTGCTAGCTCCAGGTAATTCTGAACTTCGGTGTAGTCAGTCATTGGCGGAGACCTCGTTACTCGCTACACGTTTGCGAGGATCGCTTTGGCTTAAAGCCGATTCTCTGCTTATTTCACCGGATACGATTGAGGCTAGAATGCCTTGCTCGCGCCTGATGCCTATGGCGGCCTTTTCGGTCCAGTAATCGTCAAAGCTGGCAGCGTCCACTAGCTCCCGGATCTGCCCAGCTTTTTCTATCGCCCCTTTGTAAGTGCCTTCGCTGATATCTCGGGCCAGCTCTATTATTCGAGAGGAAATACCGCCACGGCGTAAAATTTCCCCAGCTTTGCGCTTCTCGGAAATCCGCATCACTCACCTCCCTGTTCGGGTGGGTTGGCCGCGCGCTGTAGCGCTCGATCCGTAGCTTCAACGGCAGCGCCAGCCAACGCGGCCACTTGAATCATTCGCCGCCGATACTTGTCCAGACTGCCCATTCCAGCCATGACGCGAGCCCAGCCAGAGTAGTCCTCAATCAACTGAGCAAAGGTTTCGGGTCGGTGTTGGTCGTCGTGAGATGGGCCTCCCCACTTCTGATCCTGACGCTGGCGCTCTGCTTTGACCTCACTGATCCAGCCATCTGCAGGCCGGGGTGGGGTGGCGTTGGTGGAGAGCAACCAATTCCTGAGTTCCTTCATCTCCTCGTTGCGGAACAGCGAGGTGACGTAGATGAACGGGCGATTCAGATTGTGCCCGTTGATTTTTAAGTAGGCTTCAGCTCCGTCCTCGGTGAAACAAGCAGTAACGAACTGATCCACTTCCTTTATGGCAAACCGCCGCCATTCTTCACGCTCATCGGCGCCCAACTCTATTTCATCCTCCATGAAGCAAGTGCCATATATGTCTGAACGCAATGCGTTCAGTTGACTCTCTGTTACCTCGTCTGCCTCATGCCCTTCGTCGTCAACCCACACAATCCGGTCGTGATCGTAACCCTCAGCAACAACTATGAGAGTTTTTTGGAAGACCACGAAAAGAGGATCTGCTGTGATCCGGTTGTCCTGGGTGTGAAGGTTTTCTGAGATTGCCTGCATCCACTCCGGTACCCCGCTGGGTGGTTGGGTGTAGGTAAGGGCTTGGGCCATTTTTGTAATGTCGTCATAGTGCAGATGTCCGCCTTCGGTCTCTGTCATTGAGAGCCACTTTCTGGCAACTAGAATCGCCTCGTCCGCCGGCTCGCAGGGGGATGCGGAGCCGGCGGCTTCAAGTCTTTCTGCGACGGCCCACAAAAATTTGCGCTGATAGTTCGTGTAGTTATCAACGTCAGCTGAATGGCGAACGTCACAGATGACGTCGCGAATTGAATCGGTCATTGCCCCTCTCCCTTAATCTCCCGCACCAGTTGGCGGATAACGTCTTTGACTTTCTCCAGCTTTCGCATGGAGTCCAGTTGCAGGTCTTCTATGCGCTTGACCTGTTCCAGATCCTGCAGCGCGGCAGTGGCTTGCTGTTCGGTGGTCATGCTGCCCTTCGGTTCGGCTTGCGCAGTAGGTCGCCATACCACCGGCTAAGCAGTTGCTGGCTGACGCTGTGCTTTTCGGACAGCTTGGGCCACGTATAGCGGGCGGTTAGCTCGGCCTGCGCCTGGTTGTACTCCTGGCGGCGATCCTGCAACCATTGATAGTCAGCGGCTGACAGGTCGGACATGGACGACGGACCCCATTTCGCCCAGGTCCAGACTGTTACGGTGGTGGTATCAAGAGCCTCGGCCAGAGCTTCTAAGCTGCGCGCCTGACAACGGATCTTGAGTACCAACCTGCGCTGCAGGTCCGACATGATGGCCGCCTTTCTTGGCGGGGGCAGGGCCTTCACTCAGCCCTCCACCGGCTTAAACTCGCCGTCTTTGATCGTGTACCACTTGCCGGACTTGCTCTGCAGAAGTTCGGCATCCAAGTCCCGGTCAATGATTCGGCGGATTTCCTCGGGCTCGCTGGTGGCGTCTACGTTGGCAAACGCCTTGGCGAATTTGTCTTTGTCGTGTGCGTTCATTGGTGGTTCCTCCGGCATATCTAGTCGCGTGCTAGCTCTGTTCTAGTTCACGGATAGTCATATGCATGAAGTGGTAGGTCTCATCACGCATATTGCCTGTTTCAGATATGTCGCTTTGGATTTGCCGCAGGCATTCCACAAGAGGGCCGTGACTGTTAACGCGCTTCATGATTTCTTGGCCAATCTCAGGATGGTGATCGATCATGTCTGCGCCGAACAAAAGCGGGAAACCTTCAGCATCTACGATGTCGAAATCCTCATCGAACTTGACCGGCAATTTCAGTTTGTTCATGCCGCCTTCCTCCAACTAATAATCGCCGCCCGAACAGTCAGCAGGCTGGTATCCACCACTGGCGGTTCGGCCTGCAGTTCTTCCAGGGTGATATGCTGCATTTCGCAATCCCGCTTAGGCTTGCCTCCCGTCTGCCGGCCTTGAACCATCTTCGGGTACATCTGGTAGATCTCGTCCCGGTACGGCGAGTCCAGGACCGCTTTTGACAGGGTGTCCCGGGTAATGCCGATCTCCTTGGCGGCTTGTCCGAGGTTGCCGCCCTGGGCCCTTACTGCGCGCATGAGGAAGACGTGTTCTTCGGTCAGAATGAAGCGGGGTTTCATGCGGCCTCCCGCATAATTTCCATGGCTATGTCGTAGCCTTCCCAGTTGTCGACGCCAGCAGCGGCCAGAGCCAGATACATCTTGCTGTTTTGAACAAGCTGCTCGTATTCCTTGACGCTGAGAGTCACCGTTTCAGTCGGGTTCAACTGGGGCGCTTTTTGCTGCGCTGGCTTCTTGTCTTCTCCATGGTGCTCGCGGCTAGACTGCTCAATCTTGGCCGTTTCAGCTTGATCTGCTTGTCGCTGCTCCTGCTCTTCCTGTTTAGCCTTCAGCGCTTCCTGATCCGCCCTGAACGCTTCCTCCTGCCGGATCTTCTCGCGCTCAGCCTCAAGGCGTTTTTCTTCTGCCTCTTTGTGCTCGGCAATGCGCATCTTCACGATGGCAGCGAAGTCGTCGGCAGGCTTGTTGGCGATCTGAGAGAGGTCGTTGAACAGGAATCGGTAGTCGGCAGCATGCTCGTCAATCTGGCGTAAGTTGCCCTGAATTCGGTTAGCGGTTTCATGGACTTCTATCTTGGCGCGGGCCAACTCGTCGTCGCAGGCGGACTGAAGGCTCTTGATGGTTTTCTTGCCTTTCATGACCCCGGAGAAATCCGCATGAATTGGTGGCATGCATTGTTTGACCGATGCCGCCAGGTCGCCAATGCAGTTATCAAGGGCACCTTTCGACTTCTGCAGAATCTCCGAGCGAATCGCCTCCTTTCGAGACTTCACCAACTTTTCCAGGTCCAGCCGCTTCTGACGCGCCTCGGCGCTTATCGAGTCGATGGTTTTGAATAGCTCGTCAATGGTCTGGGTCTGACTAAGTGCGTGATCCTTGGCTGCGGACAGACGAGTTTCCACATCCTTGCACCACTTGACGCCTTTTTCGGCACTGGCGAAGTCTTCGTCTGTCTGTAGGTCAGTGCTTACCTTGTTGATTGCGGCGAGGGCGGTATCGCGGAACTCCTGAAGGTTGCTGGCCTTGACCATGCCCGTTAGCTCAATGCGCAGAGCGGGCAGGGCGTCAGGGGCTTTTCCTTCGGGCTTCGGCGCATACTCGACGTGCTCGTAGTTCTTTCGGTCTTCGTCGAATTGCTTCCACCCAGCGACCAGCAAGCGGTCATCCTCTTTCTTCGGCAAAACCCAGAGGTATACGGTGCCCTCTTTGGTGCCATCCGTGACCATATACAGGCACTTCTCGGCACCACTCACGCGAAGCTGCTGAGCGACTTGCCACTTATCGCACTCCGGCACACGGCCATCACGAACGTCTCCGGCCTTTTCCTCGTTCCACTGCTTGCACTCCCAGATGACATCCTCAAGCATCGTGATGCCGTCGAAGCTTGCGAGGAGCCAGCCGTCATCGTCGGTAGCGGTAACCGGGAACAGGTCTTCGCCAACTATCTCCTCCGCGATTGGTCGGGCCTGGGCCTCAACTTCATGCCCCTTATCCAGGATGTTTTTCTGGAACCAATCGCCGAACTCCCGGTCGGTGCCGGTTGTCTTCATGTGCAGCAACTCGTTGCGACTCGCGTTCTTGCTGCACGCCATCATGACGCTGGCCTCGGACGCGGTGTCATGCATCCTGCGAGCGGCCAACCACTGATCGCTACCTTGAGCCATATCCAAAATAATCATGCGGTTTCTCCTTCTTCGGCTGGCTGTACATCACGCAGCGCTTGCTTCTGCTTGTCGGTCAATGCGTACTTGCTGGACATGGTGGAGATGATTTTCTCAGCAGTTTTGCGGCCTGCCTGAATGGCATCCCTTAGCTTCGGAAAACCGTCATCCCACTCTATGTCAGTCAGGGTCGGCAGTTCTGGCGCTACTTCCCGCTCCGGAGCTCGCTGTGCAACGCCCATATCCTGCTCAAAATGTTTGCCTTCCATTTCCTCGGCGGTGGGCTGCTGACCAATTTCAGGCCACCCCTTGCGCAGAGCCTGGGCCTCGGCACACTTGGCCAGTTGCGCGTAAGGGCGTTTCTTCCACATGGCATTGGGGGCATTAACTTTGGCCGACTGCGTAGCGTAGTTTTCCAGCCAGAATTCTTTGGCGGTGTAAGGAACCCGATTGCCGCCAACGACTTTGTAGACGGTGTATTTGCACCACTCGGGATAAGTGACTTTCACTTTGATGGGGTTGTCTTGCCAGTCGGTGCCGTCGAATTCTGCAGTGACCGGCGAACCAAACTCGGGCTCGTCGTGCCCAGCCTCATCGCCGGAGCGGCTGGCTTGGATGCGATACATGCCAATGCCTGGCATAGGAACATCACGCCAATTTTTCTGACCGCTCTGCGCATCCTTAACCTGCATCGGTACCAGGTAAACTGGCTTCAACATAATGTCCAGCTTTCGGGCTTTGCAGTAATCGACGGCCATCAACACTGACTCAGGCTTTGAGCCTGGGTAGATCGTGCTACACAGAGCATTCCACGTCGGCTCATCAATACCCCTAACAGCCGCCCATTGGTTCTGCTCAAACCAAGCCTCGACGGCCTTCTCCTGAATGTTTGCAATTGCCTTATTCACGCTGCTCTCTCCCTCTGTGCCTGTTCTCGGCTCAATGTCACAATCTGTTCAAAGTCGATCCGGCCCAGCACGTCCTCGACGGCCTTAGCTCGTACTTCCTTTAAGATCCGCACGGCTTCCAGGTCGTCCTTGTCCAGCAGAGAAAAGGCCAGCTCGATTTCGTTTTCCCCGAGGTCGTAGGCGGCTTCCATAACGTCCCAGCTGGTCTTGCTGTTGGCGACAACGCCTATGCCGACCTTCTCGACGTACCGCACCGGCAGCAGGCCCAGCAGCTTCTCCCGCGCCTCCTGCTCCAGTTCCTCGGCCCGGAATTCAATCTCTGCCGCGTCGTCCTGTGCCCGTTGGTGGGCCATGTTTGAAGGGGTCATGATTCACCTCTGGCTTCAGCGAGAGCGGCATTTGCTTCGCGTAAATCTTTTGCATGGCCCGGATATTCTTCAGCCACATAGGAAAGAACCCTCGCAGCATTTTCCAGCGCCTTATAAAGCCTCGGCGCTGCGGCTATCAGGTGGGCGTTGGCTCTAACCTCTTCCAAGAAGAGCCCGCCCATATCGCAGTCAGCAATGTGCCACCCATCATCTGAAGGGGCGTCCAATCCTGATGCGTTTACGGCCCCCAAGGGCGTAAAAACGTCACCGGTGTTGTGGACAGACCAAGGCCCCGGAGTAAATTTTGTATCACTCACGCCCCACTCTCCATGCGCTGCGCCAGCGCCTCTTTGTGCATTTGCGCCAGCCTGTGCCGCAGGAAGCGCAGCTTGGGCAGGTAGGCCTCGGTGTTTCTTTGGTCGAGCAGGGTTTCGTTCCACTCAATCTCGCTCTGCGCATCGAAGACCGTGACGGTTATCTCGCCAGACCCGACCGGGGTTATATGCACCCGGGTGCCGGTGTTCAGGTCGGTGATGTCGATGGCCAACTCAGTGATGGCCAGGATTTCTTGTTTGGGGGTCATGATTGCTCTCCAGCCGACATAATTTCGCTCATGTGCTTTCTGGCCAGCGCTCTTACTGCTTCTCGGCGCTCCTTGACGGAAAGGATTTGCTTGATGTCGGTTGCCAGCTCTGCCGCAATGTGATTGACGATCCGGTCTGCAAGCTCCGTTTCTAGGCGCTTGGCCAGTTCGGTCTTAATGCTTTCCTGATCTACGCACTGCCAGACTGACTCCATGAAGTCTTGCGGCAACTTGACTCGATTGCCGTAATCAGCCTGTATCCAGTGCCCTTTAGTAATCAGGTCAAGAATTGATTGCTCAGCCTGCTGCTGAAGCTTTTCGCCTATGTCGCTCATGCCATTTCTCCTTCATGCGCAGCCAGCCAAATCTGCTGATCCATGTGTTCCAATGCCCTAGCGATCAGGGCGCTGTGGGCCTGTGCTCGCTTGTAGCGGGCTGCCAAGTACATCGTGACAACCAGCCTTCCAAGCAGATGCATCTTGTGCTGGGGCAGTTGCGCGGCCTGAGACCGAAACAACTGGCTGCTGTGGGTGTGGGTGCTCATTGCAGCGCTCCAAAAATGGCGTCCAGATCGGTGCGGACGGTGAAGACCAAAGCCTTGCCCATCACCAGCAGCGATGGCTGAACGGCGTATTCGGTGTAGACCAGAGACGGGGCGACCATCGGGCATATCCGTCGTGATTGGTCATCCCAGCCCTTGATGCACGACCGGTATCCGTAGACCGCACCAACCGCAACACCCGCCTGCCAGTTGCCGTAATCCCAAGACCAGCGCTTAGCCGCGAACACCGAATCCTCTCCGTAGCTGTTCCGGAAATAACCGGCCATGTAAGAGCGGTATTCCAGCGCTGTCAGGTTGTGCGTTTCCTCGAACTGATCGGACGAGAAGTGCTCACTCCATGCTCCGGCATAGGCGTAGAGGCCATCCGCGTTAGCGCCTGCTGAGGCGGCCAGCAAAGCCGCAAACATCAGGGCCTTCATGCCACACTCCTGACCGGCTCCGGCGTGTTGTCCAGCTCGTGGGCGGCGGCACTGGCGGTGACCTCTACATGGCCAACAAAGTACCGGGGGACGCCCTCGACAACCTCAACCGTGACTTTCTGAGACCATGACCATTGCTTATGCTCTGCAATCTGGCTGCACGAGTTCAGTGCCCGGTCGATCAGCTTCTTCAGTCGTTCGTAGCCCATCACGCTGCATTCCTCCCGTACCCAATTCGGTTTTCTGCAATCCGGCGCATGACCTTGCGGCGAGTAGCGGAGATCCTTTCGTCTCGAAGGCGCAGCGTGTTGACGGCAGCCTGCTTAACTCTCCATTCGTGAAGCCGATCTTCTGGCGTTTCCGGCTCAAGCCCTGTCAGCGCGGGAGAAAAAGAGGGGGCGACTACAGACTGCCCCCTAACCAACGCTCGCAGGGTATTGCTCTTTAGCCGTGCCTGGGCACGGTGGAATTGGTAGGTGAGGGGGTTCATGATTTATCCCCCTCTTTCTCGTATTTGCGGCCGCAAAACGCGCAGTAGTTGGCCATAATGCTTATGGTGTCGCGCGTCATTCCTTTGGCGAAGCCGCCGCCTTTCTTCGGCTTTCGGTACTCAACTTCGACCCTCGGATTTACCGGCGAGTAGTCCGCGCCAGAGACCAGGAAGATTCGGTTTTGCCACACAAAGCTAACTTCGTCGGCGCCTTCTGGAATCTGAGGCGAAACCTTTTCTTTGACCTTTTCCAGGTATTCGCTGAAGCAGTTGCACTTGGTATCGCTCACAGCACCACCCCCACAATCTCGTTGCGGCCAACCTGGAAGCGGAGGGCGCTGGGTGAATGGGTCTTGCAGGTTGAGTTGGTCATGGTTGCCTCTAAAGCTCGTTAACATGAACCAATAATGAACCAGCGGTACAATATCGTCAAGTACCAAAAGTACATATTTTTTTTCGGGCACAAAAAAGCCCGCTTAAGGGCGGGCTGAGAGGTCACGCGGGGAGGTTAGCTACCAATTGCAGTTTTTTCGTAGCGGTTTTATCGCTGAATCAAGACCTGAGATTTGGAATATAGCTGTGATAGGATTTTCGTTGTATGGGGTAACTTGTGCTACAAACTGGTCAGCTTTCATTATGCGCTGCAGTGCCAAAACAGGGCTTCGAGGGTAAAAGCTTGAAGTTTTGGTTGACGAGACATCCCATGCGCGGGTTTTAGCTTCAGAGCCACCAATTCGGGTTGTCACCTTTGGGTTGTCACTGCCAAGAAAGTCTTCCCAACTAATCCACATTTCTGTTTTATTGCTCCGGCATCTAATGAATAAAACCGGCTTCTGACCTCTGCGATTACTGCCCGACTCTGCAACTAGGCTTAATACAAGTGTCTTAGTGTCGTCTAGCGGATTTTTCTCTTCTGTAAGTTGCCAGTTTCCCGGCGCTCCGGTGGTTTTAACGGCTTTGCCAGCCGCCAGGTCGTAGCAGCCAAGACGCTTAGCATCGTTTGCAATGCCGGCGCAATCCTGCCCACCTCCGCCTTTAGCGATAGCGGTGGCGGATATTATGGATGCGAGTATGAATGAAAACGTCGTTTTTGCTGGAATCATTGATTTCATATTGGCCATCTCCTGAGCGAACTTACTTTATCCATCTATGGAAATTTCTGCTTAGCCTCAATGACTACGCCAACTACCCTGCAATCGGAGGTGATCTCTATTACAGGGTAAGCGGGATTGAGGGGCTTTAGGTATTTTTTCCCTCCATCTATCACAAGCTTCTTGAAGGTCACCTCATCGCTGTCAATAAGCTTAGCTACAACAAGTCTGCCGTTGTCTGCATGTCCGTGGGGGTCAACCAGAATAAGAAAACCTTCAGGAACGCTGATACCTGCCTGACTTGTCATACTATCTCCAACAACTCTTAGCCAGAAACAATCAGAGTTTGCATTATCTGGTATGTCCTCCCAAGAGTCGCCGTCCCCGGGCTGCAAATAATCATTCGCCTCTGTCCACGAGCCGGCCTGAACCCACGATATAACCGGGGCTCTTTTTCTGGACCTATAACTATGAGCTGATTGAACGTTGCCGTTTGTTTTCATGGGCGGAACGCCATATTCCAGCCATTCAGCCCGGACGCTCAAGCGATCCGCTATTAGCTCCAAACTTTCTTTTCCAGGGTAAGACTCGCCGTTAATCCATTTGCTTGCTGCTTTAGGAGTAACTCCGGTGAGGCGATGGAGCATAGCTCCCGCCCCATGCTGTTTTATGCCAGCAGAGTTTAGAGCTGTTCTTAGCCTCTCCGAGAAGGCCTGCAATCTTTCGCGCTTTTCTTTATGAACCATTGTTTCATTTTCGCTAATGGTTGCGGAATAGTCAGTTCATGTTCTAAGATGTACTGAAAGTTCAGTTTGGTGACCAGGATGAATGTTCTGAAAAAGGCAATAGATCAAATTCCCGGAAAGGTGCCAGCCGCTGCTAAAGCATGCGGAGTTAGTGTTCGCGCTGTGTACAAGTGGGTGGATAGAGGAATGCTCCCTCGCACCGAATATACGGGCGAAACGGACTATGCCTCGAAGTTGGCAGAAGAATCCGGGGGGGCGTTTGAAGCCGATTGGCTGAAATCGGAAATAATTCGCGACAACAAACAGTCTCGCGAAGAAGAACCTAAAGCAGCGTGAGCAATCGCTTGTCCCTGCTGACCCTAAGCAAAAGCACGAGGAGATAAGGGTGAACAAAGAGCTGATTAAGGATGCGATAGGGATTCTCCCTGGTGGTCATGAATACGACATGCGACCGCGCTACGACGCGGACACCTACATCCAGATCCTGAATCTCGCAAAAGAGATGGACATGAAACCGAATGTTCTTCTCAGGCTTCTCACCAAGCTCCAGCTTGAGCGTATGCGCGATGAAGGCAGAGAGACCGTTATCAAATCCATTATTCGCCTCCAGAGCCAAAACTGAAGAGCCGAATCGTCCCTTACAGGTGGATGAATGAAGATCACTTACACCAATGAAGAGGTGAAAGAGATTGTTGAGGCTCACAGGGACGGAGAAACCCTGGAAGAGCTTGAAACACGAATGGCGGGGCAGTGGATAGAGCATTGCCGTAGAGAGGGGAAAGACCCCGCGCAGGTTATTAAGGAGGCCATTGCGTCCCTGAGAGGGACTAAGAGGGACTGAAAAGGATTATCTGCCCTGACTCAGGGCGCATCGAGAGAGGGGTCTGGCAGTTTAGTTGGGAGTTGCCCGATTGGCTGAATACCGGTTTCCAGACTTCTCTCTGATGCGGTGAATGCGCAGGCTGACGCGGCAACGTGATTCTACGTCGTAGTTGTTGCCATGCCGGAAGAGAGCGCCCGGCCACCACATCAACGACCGCCGTGAGGCGCTCTGCAGTAGCTGACCGCTCTTTCCTTGCCGTTCGAGTGGTTAGAGCCCTGGGTGCTATGCGCCGCGAGGGCTTTAAGCGGTATAGGCGACTCCGGGCCTGCCTTAAAGCCCGGCCACTGACGACGAGGAAAGCCGATGAAGCGCACTTGGAGCCGAATTTCCATGATTGCCGCAGTCGCATTCACGTTGTGCTTGATGGCTGCAGGGCCATCCGCTGCCGCCGCTGAAGGTTATTTGGCCACGCAGCCCTTTGTGGAGCAATCCACTGACCTGATCGCAGATCCTGCGACCGCCTTTGACGCCACCGCTCTGGTGAGCGTTGAGAAGTTTGAGCAATTGCCAGAGTCACCTGGCGGGGTGATCGCAAAGGTAACTACCTGCACCAAGCTGACCGATAACGCAAAAGAAGTGCTGCCCGGGGGTGCAGCTGGCGTAGCCAGCATCGGTATACGCGGACCAAAACTCGTCTAAGCAGGTACTGATTGCTCGAAAGAGCACGAAGCCGGAAGGGGCTTCTAAGTGAGGCCCCTTTTTCGGGTTCGGAATTAAAGGAATCAGGGTGGCGACCGACGCCCGGTGCGGAGTTTAACTGTTAGCTCTGTTCGGTTCAGCATCGTGACAGTTAAGCCGCTAGAAGTACCGCAAAGCGGCAGGGGAGGGAGGGCAGCGCGGATACACGCTGTTGGCAGACCCCGGCGGATACCAGGCGCATCTGGTGAATCTCTGCCAAGTCCAGGTACTGCGTTGCACCTGGGCCACCACCGCCGACAAGGCGCTCTGGTGAAAATTCTCAACCCTGCGCAGTTACCGCATGGGCATAGGGAAGATGTATCCGCCCCTTCCAGGAAGGTGAGGGGTTCAGGGAGTACAGGAAGCAACTCTAAGGTAGAGGCTATAAGCGCACACGCGAAGCCTCAACTTCTGGAAGGGGCGGTCACTGATCGGAGTTTTCAGCTAGCGACCAGTAACCGCCGGACACAAAAAAGCCCGATCCACCTTTGGCGAGGCAACAGATCGGGCTCCATGTGACGAGGAAAGTATGACACAGGAACTCAGGACCTATCAATCAGAGGCTCTTAGTCAGCTTCGACAAGGCATACGGCAGGGCTCAATGGCGCAATTGCTCATGGCACCAACCGGAAGCGGGAAGACAACGATTGCATCTGCGATTAAGCAGGGCGCGTGTGCCAAGGGCAAGAAAGCGTTCTTTATTGTGGATTCACTGGAGTTGGTCGATCAGGCCGTCAAGAGATTCATGGATGACGGCATGTGGGTCGGAGTAATCCAGGGCGACCACATCATGACCAACTACGCGGCCCCGGTTCAGGTGGCCACCATTCAGACACTAGGCCGGCGCTGGCGTCAGATGCCGGACTCTATTCGCCCGGACCTGCTCATCATTGACGAGGCGCACGTTCTGCACCAGGCGCACGAGGACATTATCTCGTGGTGCAAGGATAACGGCGTGCCAGTCATTGGCCTGAGCGCCACACCGTTTCGCAAGGGTTTGGGCAAAATCTTTGATCGGCTGGTGGTCACGATCACCACGGCGGATCTCATGGACGACGGTTACCTGTGTCGCGCCAAGTGCTACGCCCCCAACATCCCGAACCTGAAAGGCGTCAAGACTAACTCATCGGGCGACTGGGACGCGGACGCCGTTGCCGAGGTTATGGGCGAAAACGGCCTGATGGGTGATGTGGTTGAGCAGTGGCTGAAGCTGGCAGAAGGTCGTCAAACCATAGTGTTTGCGGCCAACGTAGCTCATTCACGCGCCTTATGTGACCGCTTTCAGCAGGTAGGCATTGCTGCCGCACACGTTGACGGATACGAAACCGACAAGGAAGGTCGCACCGAGAAAATAAACGCCTTTCGCCGTGGCGATATCCAGGTTCTCTGCAATGTCGCAGTGCTGACCAAGGGCTTTGACGCACCGGAAACCGCCTGCGTGGTTCTGGCCAGGCCGACCAAGTCTCTGATGCTCCATATACAGATGATTGGGCGCGGGCTGCGCACGGCAAACGAGAAATCCGACTGCATCATCATCGATCACGCGGGCAACTGCTTGCGCAATGGGCTGCCGGATTCACGTCTACCGCAAGAGCTGCACGACGGCAAGAGCACTCGAAACTTGGATAGGAAAGAGCGGGAAATAAAAGAACCCGTTGAAAAACCCTGTGTCAGTTGTGGCTTTGTCAGCACAAAGCACGTGTGTCCGAGTTGTGGATTCAAGCCGGAAGTTCGCCAGGACGTAGAAGTGGTGGACGGTGATCTTTACGAGATCACCAAAGACAACGCGCCGAAAGAGAAGTGGGGCACCGAAGAGCTGGCCAGCCTGTACGCAGAGCTGAAGGGTTACGCCAGAGCAAAGGGAATGAAGGACGGCTGGGCGTTTCATCAGTGTCGTGAGTACGCCGGTCGCGCTCCGCGTAACACCAATCAGATTGCGCCATCAGCACCGAGCCAGAAAACGCTGAGTATTATCCGTCACCTGAACATCAAGAACGCGAAGCGGAGGGCTGCCGCATGAAACAGCCAACCCGCGACGTAGCAAAAGGTAAGTGGCATGCCATTCTGCCGGAGTTCGGTATTGACTCCGGCCACCTGAAAAACAAACACGGCCCGTGCCCTGCTTGTGGCGGTAATGATCGCTTCCGTTTCGACAACAAAGAAGGTACCGGCTCCTATATCTGCGGCCAGTGCGGCTCCGGTGACGGATTCAAGTTGATTGAGGCAGTGACGGGTCAGTCGTTCTCCGATATCGCCAAGCGCATCGACGAGATTTGCCAGAACACCGACATAAAACCCGAAAAGCCGAAGCGCCGGAAAGACCCTCGAAACGCCCTGCGCAACGTAGGCAAGCGCCTGAAGCGCGTCGGCCATCATGATTCGGTCGCGCTGTACCTAAAGGGTCGCGGCATCCAGGGTATTACCGGTTTCGCTCTGCGCCTTCACCCTAGCCTTGGCTACTACGAGCGCGACGAGTTCAACGAGCCGAAATTAATCGGCCAGTTCCCCGCAATGGTTGCCAAGATCGAAAACGCACAAGGCAAGATCGAATCCTTCCACATCACCTACCTGACGACTGACGGCAAAAAGGCAGACGTTAAATCCAGCAAGAAGATCCTGACGCCGGTTAATAGCATCAACGGCTGCGCAATTCGGCTGGCCCCCTTGGCAGCACACATCGCGATCACCGAAGGCATCGAAAACGCCTTAGCAGTCATGGAGGGCGAAGGGCTTCCGTGCTGGGCCTGTGTTAGCGCACACGGTATCGAGACATTCCAGCCGCCCGAAGGGGTTAGTCAGATCACGATATACGCGGACAACGACCACAGCTTTACCGGACAGGCAGCCGCCTTTGTGCTGGCGAAACGCCTACACCGGCAAGGATTAAAAGTGGACGTTTATGTCTCCGGCCAAGCTGGTGACGACTACTTGGACTGCCTAATTAGATCACGGAGGGCAGCGGCATGATTGAGGACATTTTGGAAGTTCTGAAAGAGCAAGGTCCGCGCACCATCCCACAACTGGCACTGATTCTCTGGTGCGATGAGGACGATGTATGCGTGCCGGTATCGTTTCTGATGCTGACCCGCTGTGTGTATATGGAACTGGATGGAACCGTGTGGTTCGTCAAGGAGGCTGCCCAATGAACCTTTCACCTTATTCCAGCCCGCGAGTTCGTGCGGAGCTAAACCGGTGGCGTGTGGATCAGGGGAGGGCTGTATGAGCACTTATACCCCCCCCCCAGGCAAAACTGCTTCAGCACATGCGGGAGACCGGCCAAGTGATCAATGTTGACGCGAAGGGCAATCCTTATCTGATGGATGGCACGCAGGTAAATCGGCTGACTCTCAAGGCGCTCGTGAGCAGGAATGTTCTGGCTCCGTGTGGTGCCGATTTATTGGGTCAGGGCGTAGCGGCCTACACGATTTCGGATGCACTTTCGGCAAAAGGGGCAGAATCATGAAAGTCATCGATCTGTTTGCCGGTGCAGGCGGATTCTCGACTGGTGCAACTATGGCGGGCTGTGAGGTTGTATGGGCTGCGAACCATTGGCCCGATGCTGTCGAATGGCACAGCAAGAACCACCCAGAAGCGATGCACCTTTGCCAAGACTTGCACCAAGCCGACTGGTCGAAGGTTCCCAAGCACGACCTCATGCTGGCCTCTCCATGCTGTCAGGGACACAGCAAAGCTCGCGGCAAGGCCAAGGGAAACCCTCAGCACGACGCATCCCGATCTACTGCGTGGGCGGTTGTCTCTGCTGCTGAATATCACCGACCCGAATTCATCATTGTCGAGAACGTGCCCGAGTTTCTGAATTGGCAACTTTATCGCCCTTGGGAAATGGCAATGAGCGCCTTGGGATACAGCGTTGCTCCGCACATCATTGACGCTGCGGACTACGGGGCGCCCCAGCATCGGGTGAGGTTGTTCCTAGTACTGGCTCAGTCAGAGCATCCTCTGCACCTACAGATCCCCCGGGGCCAGCACATTCCCTCCCGGGAATTCATCGACTTCGATAGCGGTAAATGGAGTCAGATCGATAAGCCTGGCCGGGCCGCCGCCACACTTGAGCGAATCGAGCACGGCAGGCGCGTCCATGGCGGCCGGTTCTTGATCTCGTACTACGGAATGACCAAGACCAGCCGCAGCCTGGACCGTCCAGTGGGAACGATCACCACCCGGGACCGATGGGCAATTGTCGATGGTGACCGGATGCGAATGTTCTCCCGTTTTGAATGCCGTGATGCCATGAGCTTTCCGGATACCTACCAGCTGCCAGACAACCACAGGCTGGCCGTTCATCTGATGGGCAACGCGGTATGCCCTGAGCCGGTGAATCAGATTATCTCAGCAGTGAGGGCCGCCGCATGACCGCATATCAAGACTGCGAAGGCAGAACTATCCGCGTCGGAGACACCATAGAGCACACCGGACACGGCGAACACTATCTTGTCTGCGATCCCGGCACCGAAGGTTTCCTTGAGCGCCATAGCGGGCCAATCCTGCTGCCGAAGAATATCGCACACCGGGATGCCTTTAAGCTCACCGAAAAGCGGGCGCGGAAAGCGAGGGTTGTTTCGTGACCACCACATCACCCAACACCCAGATAGTAGACGGTAAGGACCTCCTGGACTTCTGCGTAGAGTTCCAAGGCTTTTTCTACTGTCGAGAGTATCGCAGTGCGGTGAGCGAGACCGCGTTGCGCGCAGAGATCGACACAAACGAGCCCTGGCGACCTCCGTACACGATTGCGCGGGTGAAGGGCTGGGGTGAGATGGATAAGGGAGAGGTTGGGTGATGCACAACGAAATCCTAATGCAGTCAGTCCTGAACACGCTGGCCCGAGGTCCGATGACGATGGCGGGCATCATTATCGTTGTCACGCAGGAAGCGAGCGAAGTTCAGGCAGCGGTAGAGGCGCTGATTAGCCAAGGGAAGGTTGAGCGGTTTAAGCGTGGAGGTTGGTGGCACTTTGCTCGTACCGATCGGTACAACAACAACCCAAGCCCAGGGCCGGAGGCTGCTTAATGGAACTGCAAAAGTTTGATCGCAATGAATTAGGTCGCGACTTCGTGGTGGGCGACATTCACGGCTGCTACAGCCTGTTGATGCGCCGCCTAAATAAAATCGGTTTCGACAAGACCAAAGACCGCTTGTTCAGCGTCGGAGATCTTGTTGATCGTGGCCCTGAGTCGTTTCTTTGCCTGTCGCTTCCCTATGAGCCCTGGTTCTTTGCTGTGCGCGGAAACCACGAACTGCTAATGCACGACGCCTTGAATGGCGGCGATGCCGGCCTGTGGATGATGAACGGCGGGAACTGGTGTGTTGAGCACGAACTGAACGACCTTCGTATTTTGGTAAACGACATGATGGAGCGGCTACCGCTGGCCATTGAGGTGCAGGCCGAGGCTGGCAGTGTCGGGATTATCCATGCCGATGTGACCAGTGATCAGTGGGGGCGATTCGACGAACAGCGCGACGTGTGGAGCCGTGACCGCATCAGTCGGGCAACTCGGGACTGGCGGCCAGTGAAAGGCATCGACGCTGTAGTGGTCGGACACACGATTCTGGAGCAGCCAAACCGAAGAGACAATGTGCTGCACATTGATACTGGCGCATTTCATACCGGCTGGCTTTACGTGATGCCGATAAGCGAGGTGTTCGCATGACCCACACCCCCGACGAGCAACTAATGCAGCAGCTCGAATCCCTGCTGCGCGACGAGCCCCTGAGCATCCACCGGCTGCACCAGAGAACCGGAAGCACCCAGGCCCAGGTTAGGCAGGCGCTGTTCGACCTTGAGTACTACAAGAAGGCTCGGCAGTGCTCGGACGGTTATCGGTGGGAGTTGGTGAGTGGAGGAAACGCACGATGACAACCTTATTCGATTTCTGCCCGAATTGTGGTCGACGAGAAATACCTTGCGGGTGCTCGGCGGCACAGGCTTGCCGGTGGTGCTTGAGAGACCATCATCCGAACGTTAAGTGTGAAGCAAAATCACGCGGCATGGAAAAGATAGTAAAGGATGCGCTGGCAAAAGTGCACGACAAACAGGAGCAAACAATGACCCAGCCAACCGAGCAGCTGCTGAAAGATCCGGCGTGGTGGGATGAGAATTGCGAACCGTGGGCGCAACTGGTTGCCATCGAGAATGACGCAAGAGGCGGGTTTGAGCTCATGCATCAGCGTGCATCAGCGCACGGTTCAATGATTAGCGTCAAGCATCCGGACAATGACCTTACGTTTTACGAGCGCCCCGAACCCCAAAGCCAGGAGTGGGACGGCGAGGGCCTGCCGCCCGTGGGGGGTGAGTGTGAATGTACGTTTGCCGTCGAGCAACACGACACTTGGCACAAAGGCCGCGTTGTTTTTAGCGGCATTGACCCCGAGGGCAGAGAGTTCTTTATCGTCGATACAAAAACCTATCAAGCGTGCTATCGCTCTTTGGCGCACGTCCGCCCCCTCCGCACCAAAGAGCAGAGAGACAGGGATGAGTTGTTAGAAATCATTTACATGAATGAGCCTTCAGAGGTTATTGCCGACGCCATCCTAGCCGCTGGCTGGCGCAAGGGGGCTGAGTGATGAAAGCCGCTCCCGTGAGAATCGTTCAAGGCATAGGGCCGGTTTCGTGCGAGGTCAGTGAGTGTACTCACGTGATGCTGCACATCCCCAGCCGGACCTATCCAGAGGTGTTCCCGGTCATTCTCAAAGGCAGTCGCGCTGGCACGAATTGCTGGACGTGGAACGGGGATACTAACAAGCCGACGATCAAACCCAGTGTTTTGACTCGCAACCATAATGAGACGTTCCGCTGCCACTCATGGGTAAACGATGGTCAGGCGATATTTTTAACTGATTGTTCGCACGATATGGCCGGGCAAACAGTTGATCTTCTCGACGTTACACCGCCAGAAGGGTCGGACGAAAAATGAACATCCTAGACCTAGCCGCCGCCCGCCTAATCCCGTTTGTCATCAGCGTAGTGCTCTGGTGCATCCCGCTTATTTACCTCAAGCGGGCGGTTGAGCGCCCCTTCATGTTGGGCGTGTACATGGTGCTGCTGATATTGGTCAGCGTGGTGGTTTCGGTGTGGTGGGTGAGTTTATGAGCCAGAAGATCATTGTAACTGGCGGGAGAATGGCCGGCAGAACTCAGGCCCGAGCCGTTATTGCGGCACTTGCGGAAAAAGGCTTTGAGGCGGAAGAAATCGTGCTTCACCACGACGAGCGCGTGGACTTTCCCGAGGTTCAGGATTTGTCAGCGCATCCTCAGGGTAAGCGCAGGAAGCCTAAGAAGCGGAAGCTGAAGCGCAAAGGGGGCAGCAAGCTATGACCGAGACAGAAGTGGAGCCTGTACGCATGAAGCAACGCAAATCCAAACCCAGCCGCGCCGTCATGTTCCGCGTAACGCCTGAAGGCACCCTTGCGCCAGATGACGACATTTCGCGCCAGACGCTACGCAAGCGAGGCTTCCGGGTTGGCGACGTACTCGCTGCCGATCCCAAGAAACCGCGCAGCCTGTACAACTGGCGCCGGGCTCACAAGCTGGGGCAGCTATTGGTCGAGAATATCGAGGACTTCCAGAACATGGAGGCTCACGGCGTTCTGAAGCGCTTGCAGGTGGAGGGTGACATTGGCTGTGAGCGAATGGCCATAAAGCTCCCCGGATTCGGTGTCGCCTTCCAAAACATACCGCTCAGTTTGAATTTCTCAGATATGGACGATGGCGAGTTCCAGATTATCTATGGCCAGTTCTGCCAGCACGTAATTGACAACTACTGGCTGGGAATGACTCAGGATCAGATTGAACAGATGGCGAACTTAGTGGGGTTGGCAGCATGAAACCAGAGACACACAAAATCGACGATGCGAACAAGGCCCGGATGGCTGCCAACGCCACCAAACCAGCCAGATCAACCAACGGCGTCAGCTTTGCGGAGCTGATGCGGGAATTGCGGGGTGAATGATGAGCAAGATTCAAGAATGGCTTTCACAAAATGCGGACTTAGTTGATTCGGAGTTTGGCGGTAAGAAGTGGGTAACAAAAAGCCGAGGCGACTACATAACCCTGGAGGGCATGGAGGATAAGCTGAATTACCTTGTTGAGCTTGGACTTACCAAGAATGTCCATTCTATTTGGGAGGCAGGCAAGCCGATAACGATAGGCTTCAACCCAAAGGAACAGAAGTGGTACGGCTGGTCGCACCGCGCCATTTTCGGATTTGGCATCGGCTCCACCTGCAAGCGTGGCGACTGCCACTACCGAACAACCGATAAAGAAGACTTCCTGAAAGACTGCATTCGATTCTGGACAGAAGACCTGCACGAGAATGTCCGCGCCGAGCATTGCAAGAATTACGTTCTGGTGGAGTGGGAATATTCCATGGACACACCTAACGAGTCTTTGCGAGGTCATATCGGAAGCGTGCGCTGTCCATATCCTGAAGTGTGGGGTAGAGGCGAATGGGTGGCCACCACTCTACACGACGCGCGACAGATGGCCATTGATTTTGCCGAGAGCGTGTCATGACCATCGGCCAAACCCGCACCCACACCAAACACAAACAGTCTGCACAGATAAATCAGGACATAGAGCGCTTCCTGAGCCAAGGCGGACAGATTAAGCAGTTAAACACTCAGCGCTCAGAGTTCCAGCCAACTTGGAAGGCTTATGCCGAGTCAGCGTTTGAGGAACGAGAGCATGAGAAAGCAGAGAGCAAGCAAGATTGAAGCTTTGTGGTGGTTTCTGGCGGCATTGTTGCTGCTGTGGTGGATTGCCGTGGAGGCGGAAGCGGTGACGACGCAGCCGGGTGAGTGCAGCTTGACCGCTATGGCGGCGCTGCAGGTTGCGAAGACGCCGCAATTGCATCTTGAGCCCTTCATTCACAACAAGTGGGACAGGGCATTTGTCCGGTTCAGTAAGTTCATCTGGTATCACGCCCGAGGAGACGAGAACCAGTTTCTGAGGTGGTATCGCATCGCCTGCGAGCACCGGCGTGTACCGCGTTACTACCGGGTGGTAGACGGTGAAATGGTGCGGGGGAATGGGGCGTGAAAAGGACACCACTAAAGCGCAAGACGCCGCTCAAGGCCAAAGCGCCGATGAAGAAGTCGAGCAAACCAAAGATGACGCCGATCCGTCGTAGCGCTAAGGGTCAGGAATGCCAGGTGAGAGTGCCCGGTGTTTGCAATGGCGATCCGAACACAACGGTCCTGGCTCATCTGAATGGCGGCGGCATGGGAGCCAAAGCCAGCGATCATGAGGCGGCGTTCTCGTGTTCGACCTGCCATGAGTGGTTGGATGGCGGATTCGCACGGACGGGTTACAACCGGGACATTCGGGATTTGTGGCACCTGCAGGCCGTGATTCGCACTCAGCGTATCTTGATAGAGCAGGGACTGATGGAGGTGACGGGGTGATGGAGCTGCTTGAGCTTTGGTTCGGGCTCGCGTTCAGCGCATACCTAGCTGTGGAAACATTTCTTGATAGGCGGAAGGCTTGGTCAGCGCTGTTTTCGGTTTTTGTGGTCTATTTCGTAGCGGTCGTGATTGTTCGCGAGGTGGCCGCATGAGATACCCAATCACGCCAGTGCCGAAGCCCCGACAAACCCAGGCTGACCGCTGGAAGAAGCGCCCGCCCGTTCTCAGATACCGCGCCTTTGCTGACGAATGCCGAGCCCGGCGAGTTGCGGTTCCAGAGCAGGGAGCGCACATAACCTTTGTTCTGCCGATGCCGTCCAGTTGGAGTAACAAGAAGCGTGACGCGATGGATGGCCAACCCCACCAGCAAAAGCCGGACAGTGACAACCTTATAAAAGCACTTTTAGACGCAGTTCTACCTGAAGACTGCGCCGTTTGGGATTACCGAGTGACGAAGCTGTGGGGCGAAGAAGGCTCCATCATTATTCAGTCGATGGAGAGGACCACCGCATGACCGATACCCAATCCAGGGACTTGTTCTACTGCCGCTACCGGCCAGAGCCCAAAGACGCCAGTAAGGCTCAGTCTGACCTTCAGATAATGATCGACAACTACCTGGCCCGAGGCTGGGTGATAACTAAGCGCGACCCGCTGACCCTGTACCGGGGCCGGGCGGGCTATCAGTTGCAGAATGGGGTGTTGGTGAGCTTATGAGTAACGTGGTCGATATTAATGCTAACAAGCCGCACTTGCGCGGGCCAGCGATGTGCACAGCCTGCAACCATGAATGGCAGGCGGTTGCAGAGGTGGGGACGACAACGCTTGAGTGTGAGGCTTGTTATCGATGGTTTGGCGTATGGGTGGCGCCGGTGAGCCCGGAGGATCGCTGGGAATGCAACTGCGGAAATCAGTTGTTTTGGCTTACCCCAGAAGGCCCCCAGTGTCGCGGATGCGGGATTATTTCAACGGACTGGATTGATGGATGACGAAGACCACAAGGCCGCCTGCCTGGCTCGCTGGAAAGCACTAGAAGCCGAGGCTCGCGATAAGTGGTCACTGTTCCGCCGCAAGCGGATCAGCAGGAACGAACTGGAAGGCTGGCTAAAGCAACAAAGATCTGGTGACGAGGCGACCATTCGGAAGATGTTTAACAGGATGAGAGGGTAGTATGGCAGAGCAGAATCGGAAATCGGACAGTGAAAGGCGCTGGAGAAACCAGGCCAAGAGTACGGTGGACCTCTACATTGAGGCGATTTACGCAGAGGCGCGCCGCCGCGATATGGCCTACGAGAGTCGTAGTGTCATCGGTATGTCCGTTGATTTCAGGGGGCAGATCCCAAGGGGCTCAGGATTCAGCGGCTTCTGCAAGCTCGGAGCGAAGATTGACCGCATGTCCCGCGACATAATCACCCAAGATCACCTAACCGCCGTGGAGTGGATCGACCGGCTCCCTGAGATATTCCGTGATGCAATAGTGTACGACAGAGCTCTTAGGGGGCGAGAGAAAGTAGTGGCCGTTGATCCAATGCGGCCAGGAAGCCCCGTCACCAAGCTCTGGACTGACGAACTGTGCGCCGAGGATCTGCACTGCACCAAGGATGCATTCAAGCGCCGGGTGAGCGATGGCTATTTTGAGCTGGAGAGAGTTATGGGTCTGAGGGAAAGGCAGGTTGCATGATGCTTGACAGAGAACTCACCAGGAAGTAGGATTCTGATAACTGGTAAAATTTGCCCTTTGGGCAAACGCCCTGCCCTCTAAAAAGCCGCCCGGTTCCGCCGTCGCGGATTTTTTGTTGCCTGATTGAAAATTCCCCCCCCCACCGATGATCCGGTGACACGCCCCGCCAAGTGCGGGGTTTTCTGTTTGTGGAGGTCGCATGAGTATCCATCCCGGCCAGCTTCGTGAGTACATCATTCGTCCGGTCCTGAACCGCATCGGCCTGTACTCCGAAGCCGCCGAAGAACTTCTGATGCTCACGGCGGCCACAGAATCCCTGTGCGGAAAATACATCCACCAGGTGGGTGGGCCCGCGCTAGGCATCTTCCAGATGGAGCCACGCACCCATGACGATATTTGGGACAATTATCTGAGGTTCAAGCCGGACCTTGCGTCCTATGTTAAGCACTACGGACGCCTTTCTCAGCAGCTCCCTGGCAATGTTTACTATGCCTGCGCCATGGCACGGGTTCATTACCTACGCGTACCTACGCGCTTACCCTCAGCGATGGACGTTGACGGCTTGGCACAGTATTGGAAAGCGCACTACAACACGCATTTGGGGGCCGGGAAGCCGGATGAAGCTGTGGAGAATTACCAGCGATACGCCATCGCTGACTGAAGGACTCCTATGACCAAAGACACCGCAACAGCCTGGGAGCGCCACGGACAAACCATTATAGCGGCCTTAATACTCGCCGCCATCATATGGGTTGGCAAGGGCATAACTGATCTGACGGGCACGATGGGCGTCGTCCTGAACCGCATTCAGAACATCGAGAACACCATCTCCGCTATGGACGAGCGCTTTGACAAGTATCAGACCAAGCGCGAAGCCGAGAACGCCAAGGAAACCCAGTTACTGCGTGACAAGATGATCCATGCGCGAATCGATGCACTGGAGCGTAAGAGCCGCTGACAATAGCCGCCCGAACCCAAGCCCTGGAGGCCCCCATGTTCAAATTGATTACTGCCGTCGTCCTGATGGTGGCACTGTCCGGCTGCGCCGTTCTTGAGAAGGTCGAGGAAAGCCCAATGACTGCCCAGTTGGTAACCAGCCAACTAACCCTTCGGTTCATTGCAGCCGATGATGAGCCTGTCGAGCGTGCAGCACGCATGCGGAGGGAGGTTGCCAAGTTGCAGGCAATTGTGGATGGCGGGCCTGAATTCACGCTGGCTGAATTTCAGGATATGGCCCTGCGGGAATTCGATTTCGAGTCGCTGTCACTGGCTGAGCAGGATCTGGTTATCTATGGCCTGAACCTGGCGCGGAAGGTGATCGCGGATCTGATCGGTGAGGGCGTGGTTGGGGCTGACGAGCGGTACACGCTGTCCACTGTGTTGACCTGGGTTGATCAGGCGGCCGCCAGGGTTCGCTAATGCCTTTCTCAGACAATATGTTCAGCCGGCTGACTCACACGCTCACCCGGACCGGTCAATGGCGTTTGACGCTGCCCCTGATGTATTACCACCACAGCGGAACCATTGTGGTTCCCTCCGGCTTTGAGACCGATCTGGATAGTGTGCCCCGAATACCTATCGTCTATGCCGCATTCAAGGGCAGGGCGGTGAAGTCTGCGGTTGTCCACGATTACCTGTATGAATCCCAGCGCGGCAAGGCCTTTGCAGACCGAACCTTTCTCGATGCTATGGAGCATGAAGGCGTCCCGCCCCGCTGGCGCTATCCGATCTACTGGGCCGTTGCGATGTTTGGCGGCCGAATCTATTCCAGAAAGCGCTAACGCGAGCGAGCTACAGACCATGCTGCGGATCTGCAACGCCGACAAAACCGAGCTGCGCAACTGGCGCGATGAGGGCGGTGAGTAATGGCTATTACAATCCCCGCAGGTCGGGTTTTGCCCATTCAAGCTAAGGCCGGAGGCGGGTTTCAGTCCGTGGGGTTGGGAGGCTGGCTTGAGGGCCAACCGCCAACTATTAGCTCTATTTCCGGAACGTTCACGGCTGGGCAAGTTGCAACAATCAGTGTCGGCAACCTGAGCACCAAACGAAACGGCCAACTGGCGTTCATCAATTTTGAGGCCGAAACGGCCGGACAGGTAGTGACGTCTATCCAGCACGCAAACCTGGATCCGGGGTTTCAGAAATATGAGTGCGAAACCGCAGGAAGTCTTTTTGGTTCGAAATACGCTCGCTGCCACGCCATCCAGACGCGCCCCGATCAAGCGGGAATCGTGTTCGACCAACCGTACCGAGAAATATTTTTTGAGGGCTGGACCCGCTATCAGGTTCCTGACTTCGTTGCGGTGGGTGATGCACAGATCAAGTTTTGGCGACTAGTCCCCTACAGCACGATTGGCGCAGACGCACAAGGCGAACTTCCGCGCCTAACGTGGACACGAGAGGACGGAAACGGTTTTCTTTTGAATGTCGATCCTGGGCCATCGGGGCAGGCTGCGTGGTATGGCAGTACGCCGTTAACAAATGTATGGGAGCCGTGGTCAGGCTTCATGAAAATGGGCGACCTCAACACCGCAAACGGAAAAATCTACGCCAAGGTTGGAGCAGAGGACAGCTTTACGTTTTCTGGATTTCCTGGCGGTCATGCCGCAAGCCCGGATGGCAGCATTGCGTCGTCCGAATGGGATGGCAACGAATACCAGATTGATGATGGACTCCTACAAGGCGAGATTCACCGGCTTCTGGTTCCCTACTACACTCGGTCCGACCAAGAAACAATCCTGGATATTGACCGCATTTTTGCAAACGACTCACCTGAGCGCGTTGTGGTCGGTGACGCCAGCACGTTCACGGCGTGCACTCCGGGCAAGAGATTTATCCTAAAGCAAAACGGCAGATCAGGCGGGCAGATCGAGGTAGATATTGACTCGCTGGGTCCGCTGGCAACAGGACCCGTCTACGCGTATGTAGTGAACAGTGACGGCCTTTATAACACCGAAGGCTATCTCTGGAGGGCGTCATAGTGGCTCAGTTTTTCAACGACACGTTCGTAGAAGCTGGCGGCGTTGATATCGACCTTCAGAATCACGTCAGCGACAGCGGCCACAGCTGGATTGCCTCTGCCTCAACGGTGATCGATCCAGCCGGCGACTACGTTTACGGAACGGCCGCTGGCAACGCGCGCCTATTCCCGAGAGTCAGCATAACGCCACCGTCTGCGGATTACTCTGCGCAGATGGACGTCACTGTCACTGACACTGCGGACTTCACGATCACCGGCCCTATGCTCAGGATGCAGGGGGTTAGCAATGACAGCGGCTATGCGTTTGCCGTGGACCCCAATGGCCAGACAGTTGCGCTGTATCGATATGACGCTGGGTCAGAAGTGCTAATCGGGACACCTTTTGCCGTAGACCTATCAGTTCTACCGGTAACGATAACGCTTAAAGTCGAAGCGAGCGGCACGTCCCTGAAGGGGTTTCTGGACGGCATTGAGCGCGACGCAGTGACTGACGCAAACTATACGGCGGCAGGCACTATCGGCTTTATTCGCCGGATGAACACGAATTACGCGCACTACACAATCGATAATTATTCGGCCGATACGCTCGGTGCAGACACCACCGCCCCGACGTTCACCAGCGCCCCGGCAGTCACTGCAACCACATCATCAGGGCACACCATATCCGCCACTCTGGATGAGCCGGGAACGCTGTACGGTGTTCGTCTTGCCAATGGCGCAGCAGCCCCAAGCTCTGCCCAAGTTAAGGCGGGCCAGGACTCGACAGGCGCGGCTGCCCCGGAGGCAAAATCAGCGGCAGCAGCCAATTCAGCGGACCTTGTGTTCTCCACGGGCGCCGCATCAACTGCCTATGACTACTACATCGTAGCCGAGGACGACGAGACCACTCCGAACCTTCAGGCTTCACCTACGCTGGTTAATGCAACGACTGCCGTTGCCGGCCCTTCGATAACCACCAGTCCCGCCACAGCGTTTCCGGGGCAGTCTCGCACCGTTACAGGCTCTGGCTTTGGTGCGACTCAGGGTACGGGCGGCGTAACCATTGACGGCGTAACGCAGACCATCACTGCTTGGTCAGACACCAGCATCAGCTTCACGACTGTACTGGGGAACAACAGCTACGGCACCGGGAAGACCCTGCAGGTAACAGAGGGTGGCGGCGGAACGGCCACTGCGACGATTGAGCTTGTGGCTGACACGGCGGCCGGCTTTGGGGTTGTCACCATGAGCAGCCCCAACACCACCGACCAATCCAGCGTTGCGTACCAAACAACTGCGGTGGTTGCGACCGGTGACCAGTTCGAGTGGGAAGACATCAACGCCCTCGGTGGTCTGGTAGTCGACGCTCAGGGCTTCGTTACGGTCAACACAGAGGGATCGTTCAGAGGCCGGTTCTGGGATGCCACGGACTCGACCTGGGGCGCGGTTGAAACGTTCAGTACCTCGGACATTACTGCTCCGGTCACAACCAGCGTGGGCGTACCCACGGCCGGCACGAAGATTATCGGCCAGTCTCTGGACTTCACCGGGAATTGGTCTGAGGTCGTAAATATTGGCGGCACTCCGGCTATCAATTTCACGATAGGCGGCCAAGCGCGTCAGGCGAATTACGCTTCCGGGTCTGGTACAGCGGCCACCGTATTCAGCTACCCGATTCAGGAAGGCGACTCAGGCGGCATCAGTGTCACCAGCCTCACCCTGGATGGCGGAACAATCCGAGATGCTGCGCTCAACGATGCAGACCTGACCCTCAATGCCGTTGGCGACACCTCCGGCATTACGGTAGACGGCATCCGCCCGGTAGTTTCAGTCAACTCCCTGACCACCACAGACACGGACCCGATCATAACGGGCAGCTCTGGCGATGCGGCTAGTCTCACTCTGGTTGTGACCGGCATAGGCACCTACAACCCTGCCCCCTCCGGTGGGTCATGGAGCCAGCAACTCCCCATCTCCGCACTCGGTGACTACCCGATGACCCTGAACGGCACAGACGCCAACGGGAATGCGGCGGTTGAGGCTGCGGGGGCGCTGAGCATTGTTGAAGAAATCGTTAAGGCAAACGTCCGCATTGGGTTTAAGCGCCCCGTAAAGCGCCCGATCAAAGGCAGCATTAGAGAGGCAATCAAGTCATGAGCAATATGAAGCTGGTTAACCTGACAGCAGACGGCACGGTATCGCTCGGCAATTCCGCTGAGGACGTGAACACCCGTGGCGGAACAGGGTCTCTGATGATCATGCCCACAGGAACATTCGGCAGCGGAACGTTGGTTGTGCAGAAGTACAGCGAGGCCAGATCCGCTTTCGTAACGGTGGCCACCTATACCGCCCCGTTGGTCGATGCCGAGGAAGTCAAGTTGGGCCTGGGTGACACCCAGTTGGTTCTGTCTGGTGCTACCAGCCCGAACATCGATGTTGATTATTGGTGGATGTGAATCCCAAGCATATTTCTAAAGTAGGAGCAAGTAGAAATGCCTGCCGAAACAAAACGCGGTAGGCCGTCAGGAACCCGTAAAACTGGCGGCCGCAAGAAGGGCACGCCAAACAAGGTGACTGCCGAGATTAAACAGATTGCTCAGAGCTACGGTGAGGAAGCAATCGCCTCTTTGGTCGAAATCATGAGGGGTGGCGAATATCCGCCTGCAGCCCGTGTCTCAGCCTCCAAAGAGATCCTTGACCGAGCGTACGGAAAGGCCCCGCAAGCGCTGGAGCTCTCAGGGCAAGGCGGCGGACCCATCCAAACCGTTACCAAGAACATGACCCCACAGGAAGCTGCCGACGCGTATGCCAGCACCCTCGAAAGCGACAAGGGATAGCTGGCCGCCTGACTACACCGCAGTATTCGCCGAGAGACAAAAGCGGCTCCTGAGTATAAGGTCCAAGCCGGTGCTGCTCTATGGCGCAAAGGAATACTACCGGACCCGCCCGGCAGAGTTCATAGAGCACTGGGTGTCGACGTACGACCCGCGAAACATTGGCACTGAGATTCCGGCCACCATGCCGTTCATCTTATTTGAGCGGCAACAGGACTTGGCGAGCTTTCTCTTAGCGATGATGCAAGGGCAGGAGAACGGCTTAATTGAGAAGTCGCGCGACATGGGCGCCTCGTGGGTCTGTTGCGGATTCTCTGTCTGGCTCTGGCTGTTCTGGCCGGGGTCCGCCGTTGGCTGGGGCTCCAGAAAAGAGCAGTTAGTTGACCGAATCGGTGACCCGGATTCTATTTTTGAGAAGATGCGCCTGATTATCGGCGGGCTTCCCCGGGAGTTTTTGCCTGCCGGGCTGTCTCCTAAAGAGCACATGACTTTCATGCGGTTTGTGAACCCTGAGAACGGGGCCACGATAACTGGTGAGGCGGGTGACAATATCGGGCGAGGTGGTCGCAAGCTCATCTACTTCAAGGACGAGGCTGCGCACTTTGAGCGGCCAGAGAAGATTGAAGCGGCACTTGCCGACAACACCAACGTCCAGATCGACATATCCAGCGTCAACGGCACCGGCAACGTGTTCCATCGTCGTCGGGAGTCGGGCGAGGAATGGAATGGCGGCACAGCCCATAAGGGCGTGACCAACGTTTTCATCATGGACTGGCGCGACCACCCAGCCAAAGATCAGGCCTGGTACGACGCCAGGCGCAAGAAAGCTGAAGCGGACGGCCTTCTCCACGTATTTGCCCAGGAAGTGGACCGAAACTACGCGGCATCTGTCGAGGGCGTGATTATCCCGCCTGAATGGGTTGAAGTTGCGGTTGACGCTCACATTAAGCTGGGCATCGATGACTCCGGCGGCTACTGCGGAGCGTTAGACGTGGCCGACGGTGGCGGTGACAAGAACGCATACGCCGCCCGAAAAGGCATCATTCTCACGAGCGTTGCTGAGTGGGGCGAGAGGGACACCGGTCTCACCGCTCGAAGGGCCATAGATCACGCCAGTGGTTGCGGCCCGATAGAGGTTCAATACGACTGCATCGGTGTGGGCTCTGGCGTTAAAGCGGAAACCAATCGACTCAATGATGAAGGCCTGATGCCGAAGGGCATACGGTTTGTACCTTGGGATGCCGGAGCTGCTGTTCTAGACCCGGACAAGCACATTGACCCACAGGATCGAGACACACCCCTCAACAAAGACTTCTACGCCAATTTGAAGGCTCAGGGCTGGTGGCAGCTACGCCGCCGCTTTGAGAAGACTTGGCGGGCGGTTACTGAGGGCGTCCATTACGACCACGACGAACTAATCAGCATTCCGTCCAGCCTCCCATTGCTGCGGACGATTCAGAAAGAGCTGTCACAACCAACTGCTGGGAAGAGCGCACGCATGAAACTGATCGTCAACAAGACGCCAGAAGGCACGCGATCACCGAACGTTGGTGACGTGATAATGATGTGCTACTGGCCGGTGCCGTCTGCGGGTTACGACATGATGGCGGTGTACTCATGAGCAACTGGTTTGCAGACGTATCCCGAGGGCTGATCAACAAGCTGTCTGGCCTTGGCGGCGATAGCGACAAGGGCGCTCAGGGTACGTGGAGCTTTCAGCCTCTGGATCGCCAGCAGGTTGAGGCCGCCTATCGATCTAACTGGATGTGCCGCAAAGCCGTGGATATCCCGGCGTTCGACATGATGCGCGAGGGTTGGGCCTGGCAGTGCGACAAAGAGCAGATTGCAGCCATCGAGGCGGAAGAAAAGCGCCTAAAGGTGCTCAGCAGCGTGTTCACAGCCCTTAAACAGGCTCGGCTGTACGGCGGCGCCGCGATCACGATTAGCGATGGTGGAGAGGATCACAGCCAGCCTCTCGACCCTAGACGGGTTGGTCGGGGCGGCATCGCCTTCCTGAAAGTCATGGACCGATACCACCTGACCAGCGGCATTCTCGACTATGACCCCATGTCGCCAACGTACATGGAGCCGACTTATTACGACCTGGTGGGCGCTGCTGGTGGCTCAGTTCGCATTCACCCTTCCCGTGTTATCCGGTTCATCGGCGCGGATCTCCCCACAGACTGGGAAGTCCTGGTTGACCGGTGGGGTGACAGCATCCTGGACGCCATCGAGATTGCCATTCGGGACGCTACGGCAGGCCAGCAGGGTATTGCTGCGCTGGTGCAGGAAGCCAAGATTGACGTGTACCAGATCGAGGGCTTCATGGAGGGCATGAAGTCAGAGGCTTATAAAACCGCCGTATACGACCGTTTTGCGCTAGTTCAGAGAATGAAGTCCAACGTGAACGCGCTTGTATTGGATAAGCAGGACGATTACCAGCAAAAGACCATCAACTTCTCTCAACTGCCGGACGTGCAGCGCCTTCAGCTTCAGATCGTATCCGGCGCCGCAGACATCCCGGCTACGAGATTCCTAAGCCAGAGCCCGACTGGACTGCAATCCACTGGTGACGGCGAACTCAAGAACTACTACGACCGCATCGGGGCAGAGCAGGAACTGACGCTGCGCGACCCGCTGGAAAAGCTTCTCAACCTGGTTGTCCGCTCAGCCCTTGGCGAGTACCCGGACGAGTGCTGGTTCAAATTCCGCCCGCTGTGGCAGATGAGCGAGAAAGAGCAGGCAGAGGTGTTCAAGGCTCGTGCTGATGCCGCTCGCACCATTGCAGGAAAAGGCACGGGTGACGCTCCGCTGATCCCGATTGAGGCGCTATCTGACAGCCTGGTCAACGCACTGATCGAGTCTGGTGACCTGCCAGGTCTTGAGGCCGCCATTCTGGAATACGGCCAACTCCGCAACAAAGAATAACCCGACCCCATCGAGGAATAAGCCATGAAGTTTACCGACAGCACAGAGCTGTCAGGGGTGAATATCACCCGTGATGGCTATCTGGCGGGCTCAGTCCGTTGTGCGCGCACAGGCATTCAGGTCTATGCCGGCTCAGAGGTTGGCAAGCCTGATATGGAGACCGTGAGCGTGTATCGCGGAGAAGATCAGGTGTTCGCCAAAGACAGCATGGCCTCATTCGTGGGCAAGCCGGTGACCATCAATCATCCGCCGGTCCCGGTCGATGCCGGTAACTGGAAAGATTATGCAGCCGGCCAGCTTGGCGAGGAAGTGGCGAGAGACGGCGAGAGTATCCGCGTCAGCCTGGCCCTTATGGACGCCTCAGCCATTAAGCAGGTACAGGACGGCAAGCGCGAACTGTCCGTTGGTTATCGCGCAAATCTCGTGTGGGGCGATGGTGTCGCTCCGGACGGAACACCTTATCAGGCACGACAGGAAGGCATCATCGTTGACCATTTGGCCGTCGTTGACGCCGCCCGTGCCGGCAAAGAATTCCGCATCGGAGACGGTGCGAATAACTGGGGCGCTCGCCCTACAACAACCCAAGCAGACGGAAGGAAGAATCAGATGACTGATAATCTTCGTACTGTGGTCGTTGACGGCTTGTCGGTAAGTACCACCGACCAGGGCGCTCAGGCCATTGAGAAATTGCAGAACGACGTGAAAGCCGCGCAAACCGCTGTGGCCGACGCGAAATCCGAATCCACCAAGGCTGTTGAGGCCAAAGACGCCGAGATCGCTAAGAAACAGGCCGAAATCGACGACCTGAAAAGCAAGGTTCTGGACGATGCCGCGCTGGATAAGCGTGTGCAGGAGCGTGCCGACCTCGTTGGCAAGGCCAAGACCATTGCCAAAGACCTCAAAACAACCGGTGTTAGTGATGCTGATATCCGCAAGGCCGCAGTGGTCGCCAAGTTGGGCGATGAGGCGGTGAAGGATAAGCCGCAAGCGTACATCGACGCCCGCTTTGACATCCTGGTTGAGGATTCCGCCTCCAACCCCAACGACCCGCTGCGCACCATCACCAGCGTTAAACCTAATGACGGCGCGAGCGCGTGGGGAGACTCCGCGTTCAAGTCTGCCGGTGTCGCCATGAAGAAGGAGGCGTAAGCGATGGATATCCAAGTCAAAGGCCAAGAAAGCGCCGAGTACCTCATCAGCGAAGCAAACGGCTACCGATCCAGAGAGGCGGTTACCGTGACCGTACCGGCAAGCACTACGCTCGCGGCCGGAACCATCCTCGGCAAAATCACCACTGGTGGGGCAACCGTGGTGGCCGATGCTGGCAACACGGGCGGCGGCTCGCTCACTCTTGATGCGACTACGCCGGTTTTGGCAGGCGCGCAAGTTGGCGACTACACAGCTACCTGCATTGTGGCAGCCGCTGCCGGCGGCACGTTCCGGGTTGAGAATCCTGACGGGGTTGTAATGGGGGATGTTGATGTAGGCGTCGCGTTTGCGGACAAGATCGCCTTCACCATTAACGATGGCACTCCAGATTTCGCAGTTGGCGACCTGTTCACAGTGACGGTAGCTGCCGGCAGCGGAAAGTTTGTGCGCCATTCCGCAGATGCCATTGATGGCTCCCAAAACGAGGCTGCCATTTTGTACGAGACCCTGGCTAACACCACCGTAGCGGCAGTGGACAACACCGTCACCGCCACCGTCCGGGACTCTGAGGTTAGTGGCGAGGAACTGACCTATGAGGTCGGCGCTGACGCTGCCCAAATCACCGCATCCGATGCAGCCCTGAAGGCTCTCGGCATCATTGTACGTCGATAAGGAGACCTGACATGGCTTCAATGGACATTTTCAACAATTCGGCCTTCAGCATGGTCTCCCTGACCGGCGCGGTCAACAAGCTTGACTACCAGCCCCAGTTGCTGGGCGAGTTGGGCATCTTCGAGCCCATGCCAGTGCGCACCCGGACAGTGTTTGTGGATCGCCGCGATGGCGCCCTGACCCTGATCCCTACCAGCGCCACTGGCGAGGCGCCTTCCGAGTTGAAAGGCGACGACCGTGATGCGGTTCCGCTGAAAACTACTCGCCTAGCTAAAGGCTTTACGCTTTACGCTGAGGAAGTGCAAGGCGTTCGCGCATTCGGTTCGGAGACTGAGCTTGAGCAGGTGCAGGGCGAATATCTGCGCCGTCTGGCACGGGTTCGCGGCGACATGGAGTTGACCCACGAGTACCACCGTCTCGGCGCCCTTCAGGGCAAGCTGCTGGACTCGGATGGCACCAGTGTTGTCTACGACTACTTTGACCGGTTCGGTGTGGTTGAGCCCGCAGCAATTAACTTTGCGCTGACCACCAGCACCACGGACGTGCACGGCAAGTGCAAAGAGATTTCCCGGGGCATGGCTCGCTCATCACGAGGCGCCTTCACTCCGGCAACGCAGATTCACGCGCTCGCTGGTGACCTCTTCTACGACTTGCTTACCACACACCCCAATGTGGAAAAGTTCTACCTGAACCAACAGGCTGCGAGAGATCTCCAGGCAGCTCAAGGTCAAGTGTTCGAAAGCTTCCGTATCGGCGGCATCACCTTCCACAACTACCGTGGCACGGACGACAACAGCACGGTGGCTGTCGCAACCAACGAGGCAAAGTTCTTCCCGGTTAACGCGCCTGGCGTGTTCAAGAAGGCGATGGCTCCGGCTGAGTTTGGCCCCTACGTCAACACCCTTGGCGTGGACACCTATGCCATGAACATTCCGGATCGTGACCGTCAGGCATGGACTCGCGGCGAGATTTATTCGTACCCGCTGTACCTGTGCCAGCGTCCGGAAGTTCTGCGTAGCGGCGTTTCCAGCTAACTGATCGGGGCTTCGGCCCCGTTACCTTTAAGGAGGTAGCAATGCCAAGTTACAAGGTTGAAAACAACTCTGGCCGGGACAAGGCCATCAAGGTCTATGGTGGGCTGGAAGTGGTCAAGCGCGGCAAAAGCCGAACCCTTGATAATGCTTCTGAGCTAACCGAGGGCCAGATTGCGGACTTTGCGTCTCAGGGCGTAAAGATCACCGCAGCCAGCAAGGCAAAGCCAGCCGGCAAAGCGGCCAGCAAGGCAAAGGATGACAGCGAGTCCAAGTCATCAGATGCTGAGAGCAAGGAGTAAACCATGCCAGGTTACGGAACTGACACAGGCTTTGCGGATTACGCAACCGCTAACGGGTACACTGTGCCCGCCGGTACGGTCGCGGCTGCGCGTCTGCGTGGCTCCGTTTACCTGGATGGACACTATTACCGCCGCTGGCCGGGGCAACCGACTGACGGCATTGATCAGGAGCGGTCATGGCCCCGAAAAGGTGCGGTAGACCGTTACGGCAACACTATACCTGATAGCACCATTCCACAGCGAGTTATTGACGCATCCTACGAGGCGGCGTTGCTGGAACTGAAAGCCCCCGGCTTTTTCTCCAAGACGTTCACGGAGGCTGAGCGCAAGGTTTTGACCCAGGTGCAAAACATCCGATGGACCGTAACCGGCGAAAGCAAGGGTGATCGCGCAAACTCGCCAACGTCCACCGTGATTGACAACCTGCTGGCACCGATTCTTGTGCCCGCCGACCTTCCTGCGGCGTTGATCGTGTCATGAGTGAAGACTGGGCAGCGATTGCTGCGGAAGTGGCTGACGCTATCCGCTCCGTTGGCAGCACGGACGACGGCTACCCGGCTGCGATTCGCCGGGAAGTTGTGACGGGCGGATCATCGTTTAACCCGACCACTACTCCAACGTACACCACCGTTCACTGCATTGAGCGCAACGAGCGTGTCCGATCTGCCGATGGCAGCTACGTGGACATGAGCCGACGGACCCTAACCGTTACTGCGGAGCCAGACTTCGAGCCCACAAAATCGGATACCGTGGCCGTTGGCATAACCGAAGAAGAGGCGGATGAAACAAGCGATTGGCGTGTTATTACTGAGGTTCGCCCACTGTCTCCGGCAGGCACCGCCGTACTGTATGAGCTGGACCTGTCCGCCTAATGGACGACTTCAACCTATCCGACATAGCTGAAGGCCAAGAGAGGGCGTTTAGCGAGGCTTTTTCGGAGGCGATAAGCAACATTAAGGAAGGCGCCCGGATTAAGGAGATTATTGAGCGGATAGACGCAGGCGACGTGGAGGGCGTTCTATTGGCGCTTGGCCTGTCAGAGGCGTCGTTCGGATTGGTCGAGGGCGAGATCCAATCAGCTTACCGAAAGGGCGGCCACACCGGAGCAAAGCAGGTTGGCAGAATTCCTGGGCAGGACGGAGCCATTACGTTTGTTCTGTCATTCAACGTCGGCCACCCCAGAGCCGAACAGTGGCTGCGCGAAAATTCCTCCCGCCTGATTACCGAGGTCACCACCGATCAAAAAACAATGGTGCGAGAACGTTTGAGCGCGGGCGTATCGGCCGGCAGAAATCCGAGGCAGTCGGCACTTGATCTTGTCGGCAGGGTTAACAGGGTGACCGGTAGGCGTGAAGGTGGATTCATCGGCATGACAAGCCGTCAGGCAGAGTGGACCGCCAACGCTCGCGCCGAGATTGAATCGCTGGACGAGTCCTATCTCGACCGCCAGTTAAGGGATCGCCGCTTTGATCGGCTATTCCGCAGGTCTGTGCGCACTGGCGAGCCGATCAAGAAAGAGCAGATTGATCGCATGATTGTGGCCTTGCAGCGAAGAACCCTAAAATACCGGGGCGATACGATAGCCCGCAACGAATCCATCAACGCACTTAGGGCTGGACAGCATGAGGCGCTGGTGCAGGCGTTGGAGGCTGGGTCAGTGCCGGAGTCTGATATCAGCAGGGCCTGGGACGCCACGGGTGACAGCAGAACCCGGCAAACCCACATGCAGGCAGAGGGCCAGAGAGTTGTAGGCAATCAACCGTTCATGGTTGGCGGATACCCGATGCGCTATCCAGGCGATAGCTCGATGGGCGCCCCGGCAAGAGAAACCCTTCTATGCCGGTGCATTGAGCGCACAGAGATAGATTTCGGGGCGCGGGTGGCGCGGATTGAGGGGTTTGGCTAATGGCAAAAGTGACCGTCGGGCAGTGGGTCGCCAAGTCCCTGGATCGGCTGGACGCTGTTTGGCGTCAGTCTGCGCAGGACGTTGCCATTGAGGTGCAAACGCCTCAGTCAAAGGGCGGGCGACTGCCGGTTGACACCAGCTTCTTGCGCAACAGTTTCGCGGCAGCCAATGGCACGGTACCGACAGCGCCAAGCGTTAAGCCAGAGAGTTTCACACGCAAGGATTACAACTTCAGCCCGGTTGCCGTCGTTCTGACCCAGGCCAAGATGGGCGATACCGTCGTGTTCGGCTGGGGCGCCACTTATGCCATCGACATGGAGGCAAGGTACTCCTTTGTTCGCCACGGCGTTCAGCGCTGGGATCAGATAGTCAGCAAAGCGGCCAGAAAGGTTAAGGCGAGGGTGACAGGATGACGATCAAAATTGTTTTGCCGGAGCATGAAGACGTAAAGGTAGGGCACGGAACTCGAGTCTTCACATCTTGCGGGAGTGAAATTGAGAACATAACCCGCATTGAGGTGGATATCCTTCCGGGCAGCATTGTTGAGGCGAGGCTTACAGTCGCCGTCGAGTCGGTTGAAAACTTTGAAGGCATTGAGGGTGTTGTCGTTCTTGATTCGCTGTTTGAAAAGCTGAAAGACTGGAAGCGTCAGGAGGTCATGAACCGTATTCGCCGGGGCAATCACGGTGCCAACTAACAACGAAATCGCCACAGCTCTGTTCAACACGCTGAGCAATGCAGCCCTTGGCTATGCCATTTCATGGCCAGGCCTTAGAGGCGAAGACGCAGCGGGCAACAACCTGGAATCGTTTCAGGCGCCGACAGCTCCCGATTCAGTCTGGCTGGAAGTCATGTTCATGCCGAACCAGGGCATCGATAACGGGCTGTCTCCTAACGACGGCGTGGTGCCGCAGGGTATTTATCAGGTGTCGGTCATGGGCAGACCAGCAGCAGGACCGTTCAAGCTCAACGATGTAGCGGATCAGGTAAAGGCGCTGTACCCAAAGAATGCCACCATATCCGGCCTAGTCCGCGTCCAACGCCATCCTTACAGTGTCGAATTACAGCCTTCCGATGACCGCATGATGGTTATGGTGACCATTCCCTACACCGGATAATCTGCTACTCTCGATCTTAACGGATGGAGGGATGGCTAATGTTCGGGGAATTCAAGGTTCACGCGGGCGATTTCGATACCGCCCGGAAGGCGAGATTTGTTTCTGACAGCTTCTCGATGCCGAAGATCAACAAGTTCACCGGCGCCGATATGTATCTTCCGGAGCAGGTCAAGACGCTGGAAATGGCCAGCGAGGAATCGGTTAAGCGAATTGGCGGCACTGCGGGCTGGGGCTTGGTTGGTGTAACTCTGTTTGGCGGTATCGGCTTGCTGGCCGGACTGCTTGCAGGCGGTCGCGGCAAGGACGTGACGTTTGTTATAGTGTTCGAGGACGGCAAGAAAGCGCTTTGCACTGCAGACAGCAAGATGTATACGAAGATGCAGGCGGCGCTTATGAAGGGGTCGTTTTGATGCACAAGCTTAAATAGGTAGGGTGGTCATGGACATAAAGCCATGCAAATGCGGATGCGATGACCTTATAGTCTGGCGCTCGCTAAGTCGTGCTCCGGAAGAGACAATCACAGAGCTTGAAAAGATAGAGTGCCCCGAATGCGGCAACGTCGTGTGGGGCTCAGATGAAGAGTGCATCGATGACTGGAACAACGAGCGCTATGACGATGCTTAAATCTCAGCAGGATTCGACGCCAAGAGATCATTACCTTCATGGCTCGGCGCAGAACCCGAAAATGAAAGTGATCGTTGACGGTGAGGAGCGTTTTCGCCCTATTGCTGGATACTCTGGGCCAAACCTTCCGCACCCGAAACTCGCAGACGGTGAAGAATACTACCGAACAATCAGCGACCCTGTGCCGACGATAATCCGAACAAGTTAGCAACCCACAGAATCAATCAAGCCCGCCACTGAGCGGGTTTTTTTGTGCCCGAAGAAAACCCACGTTGAATATGGAGGCCCACCATGGCCAAGACTACCAGCACCGGCACCCGGCTCTATGTCGTGGCCGCCGATCCCGCAACTTTTGACGAAGCCGGTTATGCGGCGCTCTCCTACACCGAAGTGGGCGAAGTCATCGATCTACCTGAATACGGCCCGAACGTCCAAGTGGTTGAATCCAACCCTCTGGCGACCGGCATCACTGAAAAGTTCAAGGGCTTCATTAACTACGGCTCCCAGTCGATGGGTTTGGAGTTTGACTCTGCCGACGCGGGCCAACAGATCCTGGCGGCTGGTGTTGAGGGGGCCACCAAGAACCAGCAGCACGCCGTTAAGGTCCTGTTTCAGGATGGTTCTGTGGATTACTACAGCTGCCGCATCTTCTCATACACCAAGGCCCCAGGCTCCGCAAACAGCATGGTTGGGTCAACGGTTCAGGTTGAGATCAACACCCCCATCGTGCGCGTAGCAGCGCCATAAGGAGATAGACCATGGCTACGATTGTAAGCACTTCTCTGCAGGGCTCAGGGTCTCGCGTGGTTTCAGAAACTGTGCTGGGCGCTTCTGACACTTTCACCTTTAATGATGGCGACGTTTTGCTGATCTTGAACGATACGGCGGGCGCGATCACGCCCAATGTCGTCGGGGATGAGGCAACGAGTGTCGGCGTCCCGGGAATTGGCAGCGTGGACGTCTCTGCCGGCTACACCTTCCCGTCAATTTCCATTGGTGCTGAGGTCGCAGTCCCTCTGTCCAGCATCAGCAAATACCTCAAGGGCACGATAAGCCTGACCGGTGCTGACGGCGCGACAGCAAAGCTGCTTACTGTATAACCCGTTCGGCGGGATAGGGAATCCGAAGAGCGGTCTCATCCACCGCCTGCCCGCCTGTTTTATGGATGGTCACAATATCGCGAGGCATGAGATATGACCGACAACGTACTTTCAATTTTTGACACTGAGTCTGCATCAGAAGCGGGTTCTTGGTTGCACCTGGCCAAGCCGGGAACTGGTGGTGAGCCGGCATACGCGGACAAAGAGCAGAAAAAACCGCTGAGACTGAAGCTTAAAGGCCCGGATAGCGACACATGGACCGCCTTTCAGCGCAAGGCTATGCGTCAGGCTGGCAAGAAAGACAATCGAACAGCCAAGGACGTAGCGCTAGAGGATGCCCAGTTGTTCGCCCGGATGACACTGGAAACCGAGAACATCCCCGGCTACGAAGACCCTGATCACGAAAAGCTTATTGAGATGTACCGGAATTACAAAGACATCCGGGTTCAGGCGCTGCAATACGTGCTGGATCAGGAAAATTTTATCGGGAAGCCGCTGACAGATTAACGCTGTGGGCGGCTCAGCTCGGCTGGATGCACTCGGTACCCAGCCGCCAGAAAGCTGATGACCGCAGGACGCGGTTTGAGCAGTACGGCAAAGATCACCCTTACACGTGCCTACCCGATACCAACCCTTTCCAATACCTAACGCAGTGGCTTCTCGATGCCGGCATAGCTCCTGGGCGGGCGGCCCTCACATGGACCGAGCTTGATCACTACGACCACGCCACCGGTGGCGTCTGCAGCCAATGGGAGATGAAAACCATGATGCGGATGTCCCGCGAGTATACGCACTGGCTGGGCAAGGGGAGCAGGCAATCAGACATTGCCGACGACGTGCCTTATATCGAGCGCACCGAAGAAACGAATCAGGCATTACAGGCCCGGCTTCTTGAAAGCCGAGAGAAATCCGCAGAACTGGCGAAAGAGGCGAAAACCTGATGGAAGACCTGGCCTCACTCGGCTTCTCAGTTGATAGCTCCGGCATCAAGGGCGCAACCCGCGAACTGCGGAAAATGGACTCCGCGCAGGAGAGGGCGGAGCGCTCAAACAAGCAGCTAACGACCGCCAGTAATGCGCTAAAGGCCGCCTTGGCTGGCGTCGTCGCCTCTATTGGCGTGCGAGAAATCATCCAGTACGCCGATGGCTGGCAGAACGTAGCCAACCAGTTGCGTCAGGTGACCGACAGCACCCGAGAGCTTGAGACGATCCAGGGCCGATTGGTTGATGTCGCCAAGGACACGCGTTCAAATTTTGAATCCACCGCAAACCTTTACGCTCGCCTGGCCAGATCGACCACTGAGATGAATTTGAGTCAGGAAGATCTTATTGGTCTAACAACCACAATAAACCAATCTTTTGCGACATCTGGTGCAACAGCGGAAGAAGCTGCCGCATCTATTACTCAGCTGAGCCAAGGCTTGGCTTCTGGTGCCTTGAGAGGCGACGAGTTTAACTCAGTTTCCGAGCAAGCACCGGGAATTATGAGAGCCGTTGCTGATAGCCTAAACATGACCAAGGGTGAATTGCGCGAGTTCGCAGCAGAAGGAGGGATTACCGCTGAAATTGTTGTTAATGCATTGCGCGAAGCCTCCGATGAAATTGATCAAAACTTTGGCAAAACAGTGGCAACTTTCGGCCAAAGCATTGAGGTTGCTCGCACAGAACTTATTAAATGGGTCGGCGAAAATAAAGCAATTTCACAGTCGGTAAGTTTTGCTGGTGAAGCCATAGTCACGCTTTCTGAAAACATAGATGAACTGGTCACCGTTGCGGGAGCCGGGCTTCTTGTTTTCTTGGCGAGAACGGCAGGCGGGCTTGAGGTATCGGCAGCGAAGGCTATAAAAAAGCAGGCCGCCATGGTTTCTCTGGCCAGACAAACCGCGCAGGCAACCGGCGCAGAAGCTGCGTACCTTCGGGTTGTGCAGGGATCTCTGTCTGCCGAGCTTGCGGCCACGACCAGCACCACAAGAAAGATTGCTCTGCGCCAGCAACTAGCGGCGAACACCACGGCGCTTACAGTAGCGCAGAACCGTTACACCGCAGCCCTTTCGGCCAGCACCGTTGCTGCCAGGGCGTCCACGGTGGCCATGACCGCTGCTCGTGGGGCGATGGCGCTGCTCGGCGGCCCGGTCGGCATTGCATTAATTGCAGCGGGCTCAATGTACTACTTCCGAGATTCCTTGTTCGAAACCAAGGTTGAGCTTGGTGAGACAGGCAAAGAGTTGCGGGCCTACACCAAAGACCTCAACAGCCTCACTGACGCTCAAGTTGAAAATCGGCGCCAGTCTCTGGCCGAAGCGATGCGCCAGAACAAACTAGCCATTTCCGAGGCCGCAGCCGAGCTTGAACGACTCAAGGAAATTCAAGCTTCCCAGTCCGTCAGATTTCAGGGGCGCCCAGGCAGCGCCGCTCCTGATCTTGCAAACGTAGAGGCAGAACTTGCCCGCCTCGAACGTGCCGGCGAAATCATGTCTGAGCAATACCGTCAGCTTGAGGACCGACGTGAGGCGTTGACGGACAGCACCGCTCGTGATGAGGCGCAGCGAGCCCAGTCGGCCACTGATGCAGTGCAGAAGATAATTTCCGGTCTGCAGGATGAATACCTGCAACTGACCCTAAACGAAGAACAGCTATTGCGTCACAAGCTGGCCATTCAGGGCGCCTCCGAGGCCGAGGTTCAACTTGCCGTCGACACGCTGCGATCAGCCCGCGCCATAGAAGAGCAGCGTAAGCAGCAGGACGCTCTTTCAGAGATGCGCCGCGATCTCGACCCCGCCTTTGCCGAATTTGACCGCTACGCCGATCAGGTTGACGCCATTGAGGCATTCAATATCACCGCCGAGGAAAAGGAGCGGTTGCGGGAAGAGGCGTTCTTGGTTCACCAAGAAAGGATGGCAGAGATTGCCAACGAAGGTGTAAGTAAGCGCGCCGAGGTAGAAAAGACCTATTGGCAGCAGTGGATAGAGTCAGCCGAAAGAAACCTGACTAATTTTGACGAGCTGTCCAAAACGGTGATCGACAATTTTACTCGCAGTTTCGGAGATGCTTTTGAGGCTGTGATCTTGGACTCAGAGAATACCGAAGAAGCGCTAAAGGGAATGGCGAGAACCATGATCAGATCGGTAGTCAATTCTATCGGTCAGATGATTGCGCAGTGGGTTGCCCTGCAGGCGGTTCAGATGGCCCTCGGCACTAGCGCAACGGCGGCGACCGTTGGCCAGGCTGCCGTGGCCTCTGCTGCGTGGGCTCCGGCAGCGGCTATGGCGTCCTTGGCGACAGTTGGAACTAACGCCGCGCCTGCCGCAGCGGCCTTGGCTTCCACAACAACGCTTGCTCAGTCCTTAGCGATGATCGGCGGGAGCTTTGAGGGCGGAGGATATACCGGCAACGGCCCTCGCTCTAGCGGGCTGGATGGAAAAGGCGGTTTCCTGGCCATGTTGCACCCAGACGAGACGGTAATAGACCACCGGCGCGGAGACTCTGGAAGATCTGCGGGCGGGAATGGTGGAGACACTAACATAACCCAAGTTCTCCAGATCCCCGGAAATATCCAGCAAGAAGTCAAACAGCAGATTATGGCAGCCCTGCCGTTAATCCGAAGCACCGCAATTAATGCGGTGTCCGCTGAAATCAACCGTGGCGGCAATATGGCCCGACAAGTCGGAAGGAGGTCGTAAATGGCTATTCAAGACTTTCCGGCCAACATCAGTCCTGATGCTGAAGAGTGGAAGCTGACCTACAACACCCTGACCTTTGAGTCTGATCTTAACGGGGCTATGCAGACCGCCGAATTGCCGGGGGCCAGGTGGTCAGTCTCCATGACGTTCAGCAATCGGCAAGGCAAGGCGGCCAGGGCGCTCCAAGGCTTCCTGGCAGGCCTCAAAGGCCGGTCTGGTCGAATCTGGGTAATCCCTGTGGACTGGGAGCCTTTGGGCACCCCTGATGGCGCGGGGGCGGTGTCGGCCAATACCTCTGGTGGAACGACCTTGCCCACCAATGGGTGGGACGCGGACATCATAGAGCTTTTCTGTGCCGGCGATTACTTCGAGGTGAACGGGGAGCTAAAAAAACTTACGGCCACAATTAGCTCCGATGCTTTGGGTCAGGCCACGCTACAGTTTGCCCCACCTTTGCGCCAGCCCGTCACTATCGGCATGTCAATTCGTGTTATTGAGCCCCGCTGCCAGATGCTTCTTTCAAGCGATGATCAAGCCACATGGAGCATGTCTGCCCCAAAGATTTACGCGACTACGATTAGCGGGCGCGAGGCACTGGACATATGAGAGCCATCCCTCAAGCGATCATTGACGCCCTGGAAAGCAAGAACTTTAAACCGATTTTTTTTGTTGAGGTGCTTTTCCAAACCCCGCTCCGATTCACCAGCTTCTACGCCAGCAAAACAGTTGGCGGCGTCGAGTATTTCGGCCTTGGCAATCTCGGGTCTGTTTCCAGCGTCTCAGAGAATGCAGACCTTGACCCTCAGCAGCTATCCATATCGATAGCCGGCGTGTCTCAGGCCTCGTTGGCAGGAGCCCTAACCGAACCTTACCTAAACCGTGACGCCAAGGTGATGGTCGGGATGCTGGATGAGAATGACGAGCTTTTGTCGGACCCCTTCAATTACTTCGTCGGCAAGGTGGACGAGATGCCGTGCAAGTATGGCAAAGAAGGCCGCATAGAAATCATTGTCCGTGATCGCTTAGCCGACTGGGGTCGCCCCCGCATTGAGCGATACACCAACGCAGCCCAGCAGGCCAAATACCCGGGCGACAAAGGCCTGGAGTTTGTTTCTCAGGTGGCCGAGAAAGAAATTATTTGGCCGGCATCCTCCTACTTTTAAGGGCGCGTAATGGGCTGGAATCCTTTAGATGACATAGCAGACGCGTTCAGATCCGGGTTCGAGGCTATTGGAGACTTTTTCTCTGACCCTCTCGGGGCCATTGAAGATATCTTCAACTCGACCCTGGATATCATGACCCTTGGAGCCTTCTCGTACGCCAAGGATCAGATACGCGGGCTGTTTGACTTTGACATCCCGTATCAGGATCGAACGAAGCTAGTTCGGGCTCCCGCAGGCGCACGGCAAATCGTTTATGGTCGCGCACGCGTTGGCGGTCAGTTGGTTTATATCGAAAGTTGGTTCGATGATCGACGCTTTCTAACCATGACGATTGTGGTTGCTGCGCACCAAGTTGAGGAAATTACCGCCATCTATGCCAATGGGCGCCAAGTTGCAAGCGCACGAGCGTCTGGCAATGGGCGAATGCCTGTTGTCCAGGATGGGAAATACAACAGAGCAGGGGAAGAAAGCCGGATTTTTTGCTGGTCAGCAGATGGCACGCAAGCAGCCGCCATACTTCCTACGGTAACTCCTGCCGGAGTGCCGTCTAACCCGCCGAACTGGACCTCAGATCACAAGCTTCTGGGTCAGGCCTATGTTCATATTTTTTGCTGGTACCACGAAGACAAGTTCGAATCCGGGCTGCCGAAGTTCGAGGTAGAACTGAAGGGCAAAAACGACATCTACGACCCTCGCACCGGGTTGAGCGGCTACACAGATAATCAGGCGCTGTGCACTCTGGACGCGCTGCGTTGGTCGCGCATGCTTAATGTGCCAGACGCCGATATTGATATGGCCGCATTCAGCTCGGCAGCAAATATAGCTGATGAGCTGGTGGCGTCAGGGGTAGGGACGACCGAGCGCCGATACACCGTTAACGGGTCCATTCCGTTCGACCGGCCACCGCTAGAAGTGATTTCTTCCTTGGCAAAGGCTGGCGCGGGCTTCCCGGTTTACACGCAAGGGCAATGGACCTATGTGCCTGGCGCGTACACAGCACCGGTCATGACGCTGGACGAATCTCAGCTAATTGGCGGCCTGTCATTCCAGCCTGGCCCTGGTAAGTCAGCGCGCCACAACAAGGCCACCGGAACCTACATTGATGCCGATCAAAATTTCGAAGTCGTAGAGTTCAGTCAGTTAATCATCGACGCTTATATTGCGGATGACCTTGAGGAACTTGAGAAGACCTTCGAGTTTGCCTTAACGAACTCTGGGCCGACTGCTCGCAGGCTGGCGAAGATCAGCATTGAGCGGGGCAGATTCGGCCTCACCGTGTCTCTGGTGGCTAAGTTCAAGGCGTTGAGATTGACCCCGGGCGACCGAATTAACCTGAGTATTGAGCGCCTTGGGTGGACTCCTAAAGTGTTTCGAGTTGAGGCGACGGAGTTCAGCTTTCAGTCAGGCGTAAAGCTAGACCTGAGAGAGGACGATCCGGCTATCTATGACTGGGCTGAAGGTGATGTGCTTGCACTTGATCCGCCACCAGCTATCCAGATTCCTGATGCGCTGGAAATTAGCCCGCCCACTGGGATCGTGGTCTCTGAAGAGCTTTACCAGACCTTAACTCGCGCCGCCATAAAAGTAAGGATGCTTGTAAGTTGGGATGCAGACGACGACCGGGTGGCTCGCGGCTATGATGTCCAGATTCGCAAAGTCGGGGCCGCAAACTGGACCGACATTGTAACGTTTTGGCAAGACAATAGCGTTGAGATAAACGACGTTGATGACGATGACTATGAGGTGCGTGTAAGAGCCATTAACACGCTGGGCCAGCGCTCTGATTGGTCTCAAGTGTCGTACACGGTCATCGGTAAGTCAGCGCCTCCACCAGACATTCCGCTGCTGTTTGTCGAAAAACGAATCTTGAAGTGGACCTATCCAGGCGCTCCGCTCGATCTTGCAGGGTTTCTGGTTCGGTTCCAAAACGGTGATCGTCAGTTCTGGGCAGATGCCACGCCAATGCACGAGGGCATCGTCACCGAAACGCTGTTCGACGTCTCCAACTTCAGCGGAACCAAGACTTTTCTTGTCAAGGCCATAGACACCACTGGAAATGTGTCCCTGAACCCCGCCATCCTTGTTCAGGGGCTGGGTGACGCGCCGGTTGAAAACGTCATTCAAGAGGTTCAGGAAGCACCAGACTGGACAGACACGACCCAGGCATACAGTTTCCTCGTTAAAAGCGCTGGCGTGACAGAAGGCTTTCAAGTCAAGTCTGGCGGCATTACTGAAGGCTTTGACGTTCAGTCATCTGCATCATTCACCGGGGCATTTGTAAACGCAAACGGGCACCTGGAAGGCGTCGAGATTGGCGGCTTCTATGGGGAAACCGCCTCCATTTTCTATAGTGCCGACCCGGCCTCAGATTTCTACGGGGCAGAATATCAAAGCGTCGAATACAAATGGACATTTGAAGTTCTCGCTGCCGATGTGGGCTCTTCATTAACGGCTGAAGTTGTTCTTCAAAACGCATTCAACCAACGCTTTGATTACACGCCACCAAACTACACCGGTGATCCGCTGGCATTTCCGGGCTCAATAGTTGCTGAGCAGGGCATTTATCAATTCACCCTTGCCATACCACAACAACAGCTACCCTCTCCGCCGATTGTGGAAAACGTAATTACCAGGCTGGACGTTGGCGACATTCAGGAGCGCATTGGTGATGTCGTCATAGCGTCGGGCGGGACCAGGCTTCCCATTGCTCGAAACTACCGGGAAATCGTGGTTGTAAACATGACCCTTCAGGACGACGCCGGCACCGCATCGGCAATCAAGATATTGGACAAAGACGCAGCGCTTGGGCCTCTTGTGCAGGCCTATGACGATGGCGGTGTGGCCGTTAGCGCCACAATCGACGCATTGATACAGGGGTACTGATATGCCGACGGGTAATTTACCGGTTAACAACTATTTGGGTGATGGTCAGCGTACCACCTCGGAATTTCAGACGGGCATTGACCAACTGCTGGCTTATGCAAATTCCCTGAAGGCTGAAGTTGACGCATTGAGCGCAGCGGTAATCAAGGAGGCCGCTGTCCGAGGTGTTGGCACAGGACTTACGGATTTAGTTGAGACCTCTCAACTTGATACTCGACTTGCAACCACTGGAAATTTGGGCACGGCGGCAACCAAGAACTTCGGAACTGGTTTAAATGAGGTGCCAGAGTACAGGGAAGAAATTATAGAGATAGGAGGTGCGGACTTTGATCCTTCTCAGTTCATGAAGATTTTGAAAGTAGGGAACCTTGTTACGGTGACCTTGCTGAACGATTTAACCACACACGCAAATAAGGCAGACCCTGTCTTTTCAGGAATCCCAACATGGGCAAGGCCAAATGACATAACCAGGGCCGTTTATAACGTTACTACCGCTTACCTCCGAGAAATCGCTATTTTAACCGACGGCAGCGGCAAGCTTACATATTATCAAAGGGCAGCCACCGGCCTCCAGTCGGCCAGCAATACCGGAACAGCTTTTACAATTTCGTATGCAATTTAAGGTGCAACCATGACGAAGCGTTTGCCTCAGCTAGAGCCCTCTTCCGATATTGCGGATTCAGACCTGCTTCTACAAAGTGACTCGTCCAACGATGATGAAAGGAAGTTGCCGTTTTCTGAAGCCAGAGAATATTTCTCGGCGCAGAGCGTTCAGCGTGTAGCAAGCCGCACAGAGATGAAAGCGATTAATGCTGCTGCCGACTACCAGTTCAGCCTAGACGAAGGCGGGCGCTCAGGAGACTTCGTCGTTCGAGATTCGGCAGGCGCGGGCTTCCTCATTATCAAGTCAGTAACCTCCACCTCCGTAGACGCCACCACCGATACGATTACTTCAACGGCGCACGGGTTGGTTGATGGCGATGGCGTAAAGCCAACCACGACAGTTAACGGGCTCACTGCCGGACAGCTGTATTGGGTCGTAGGAGCCACCGCCAACACCTTCCAGCTTTCCCTCACCTACGGCGGTGCAGCTGTTGACCTTACAGGCACAACGAACTTCACGGTGGATCATATGTTTGATCCGCTTGAAGGCAGATACGCTTTACTGGATAACGGCAACTACGTCGAGAGGATTCTGCAGGGGCCGGTCTTATTCAGACATTACGGCGCTTTAGGAACCGGGGCCGCAGATGATACCGCAGCGGTAGTGTACGCAGTCGGAACTGGACTGGATTGCGACGGCGAAGGCTCAAATTACACGTATCTGATGACCGGCGCATTCTCATTGAATGCCGGACAGAAAGTAACCAACTTCCATTTCAAGAAAGGGTTCAATGGCGAGATTGTATCTGGCCTGCCAGACTCCGCGAAACTGCTGCAAGGCGAGATATCCGGGGAGAGTGCGTCCTTTACTGGCGGAGGTGTGGTAATCGCTAGCGGCGATTCTCAGCATATAGTCGGCGTGGACATTCTTGATGTGGCGGGGCACCCGGTTGAAGTGACAGGCAGCTTCGCCCAAAAGGCCCTGTTCGAAGACGGCATTTGGGCCTCTGCAACACCGGGTACGCAAAGCATTAAGTTTGCGGCAGCCACATATGCAAATGGCGACATGACCATTAGCAATATTTACTGCCAGGGCGGCAACCTTGTAGATCTTGGTGGCAGACAGAACGTGCTCATTGATGGCTGCAACATGACAGACATTACTTTTGGCACGTCCACAAAAACAACCATCACTGGGTGCAGGCTTGCAATTCTTGGTGGAACACTGCAGGTTTCCGGCTCTAATCAAGTCCTTGTAGGTAACTCTATAGCCGGTGACGTTGAGCTGGTTTCCGGGGCTAACTTCTGCGTTATCGGACCAAATACCCAAGACGGCGAAGTAATTGATAACAGCGGGCTAAGAACCAATACGATCACAGAAAGCAAGTCTCTATTAAGAGGTTGGGTTAACTTCGACGGCACTATAGCGACGCCTTCGATTCGTGGTCAGTACGGGGTTTCTTCGGTAGTGAAGTTGGCGACAGGCCAATATGAAGTGACCCTGAGTAGCGCCTTTACAAACACTGGCCTATCAGTAACGGCAAGCGGACATAAAACAAACTCCGTGGCGACTGCTGGAGATTTTGCAGTAAATGCGTTTGTTTTTTCTGGTGATAAAATCCGAGTTTCAACGACTGACTCAGGCGCGTTCGCAGACTTCGCAACCGTTTCGTTGTCAATTAACGGGGACGCCTGATACGGAATCGTGGCCTGGCTCAGAATGGGGCAATTTGGGGGCAAAAGGGTACGTGTTTTACCCTGTTTTACCGTGTTTTGAAATAATGTAACAGTTTGGCCGATTCGCTCAACGGTGCGCCCTGCAAGGGTTTTGGCTGTATATCCGTACATCGCATGGGCATCATGGGCGTGTGCTGGAGTATTTGATAGGCACCACCTTTCCGGATCCTTCTCCGAGAGAATAAACGTAATCTGACCAATCCTGCATCATTCGGATCCGCTCCGGCATGTGTTGCGCGTGGTTGTACGCCGCGGCGGTTTTGTTTTTCTTGGAGTGGGCCATCTGCATTTCTATGTGTGCCTCCGGGTACCCCATCTCATAGAGCCTGGTTGACGCGGTGGCGCGAAAGTCGTGCCCTGTCACCTGTCCGGTTGGATAACCCATGTACTCGAGGGCTCGGTTGATCGTGGTAGCGCTCATCACGTCCCGCGGGCGCCGGGTATTAGGAAATAGCCATTGTCCGCCACCGGTGATCACTTTCAGTTCGCGGATCAACTCGAGCGCTTGCTCTGATAGAGGTACAACGTGGATCCGCCTCTTCTTCATTTTCCCCGCAGATATTTTCCACAGCCCGCCATCCAGATCGAACTCTGACCATTCTGCTCTCCGAATCTCCGCGCTTCGAACGAATGTCAAAAGTAACAACTCAAGAGCAATAGCCGTTGTCCGGTTCCCGCCAAACTTCTCCAGCCTACCCAGGTACTCCGATATCTCCGCGGGCGTCAGTGCTCGAGCATGAGTAATTTCTGGCCTTTCTACAGCGCCCTTCAATGCCGCGGCAGGATCCGTGTCAGCCCTCATCGTTGATGCAGCAAAGCGAAACACCGATGAGCACCATTGGCGAACCATTATGGCGTAGGTGGGAGCGCCCGCCTTGTCCATTCTGCGTATTATCTCGAGGATGTGCTGGCTTGTGACCTGCTTGATTGGCAGCTTGCCAATATAGGGATAGACGTTCGCCTTCATGGCCCGTTCGAACTGGGTGGCGTACCGCGGTGACCATGTGCGGGATTTTTGTTCGGCGTACTCTGCGGCAATTACCTGAAACGTGTTTGCGCCCGCGGCTATGTTCTCGAGCTTTTCAGCCTGGCGAACGTGTGAAGGGTGGATCCCTTGCTTCACTAACCCGCGGGCTTCGTCTCGAGCCGTGCGGGCATCCGACAAGCTAAGATCCGGGTATTCACCAAGAGCGAATACATTCTCCTTTCCGGCTATTCGGTATCGGTAGCGCCAGAGCTTGGATCCGGTAGGCCGAACCTCGATGTAGAGGCCGCCGCTGTCTGCAATCTTGTAGGCTTTGGCGTCCGGCTTGGAGCGCCGTATCTTCAGGTCTGTCAGGGCCATCTGCGGGTATCGTCCTTATTTTCGTCCTGATACCCGCAAATCTACCCGCTTTTTTTTCGGATTGAAGCGGCTGCAGGCGGTCATCAACGAACAATAGAATGCCGCGAAGCTACACATCTTGTAAAGTTTGCAGAACGTAGACGAATAGCAACGAACAGCGGTGAACAATCGTGCAGATTATCGATCATCAGCAACATAAATCGTTCCTCCGCCTCAGTGGTCGAAATCGTTGTAGGTCATGGCCACCGCCCGGAATATGGCGCGGCCCTTGTTCATGGTTTCCTTCCACTCAAGGCGGGGCACCGAGTCGGCAACCACGCCAGCACCGGCCTGGATGTGCAGGGTGTTGTCCTTGATCACCGCGGTGCGGATGGCGATGGCGGTGTCCATGTTGCCGTTGAACGACAGATAGCCCACGGCGCCACCGTAAACCCCGCGTTTGACCGGTTCCAGCTCGTCGATGATCTCCATGGCCCGGATCTTGGGTGCACCGCTGAGAGTACCCGCGGGCAGTGTGGCCCGCAGCACATCCAGGCAGCTGGTGCCCTCGTTCAGGCGGCCGGTCACATTGGAGACGATGTGCATGACGTGGGAATAGCGCTCCACGATCATCTTGTCGGTCAGGCGCACGGTCCCGGTTTCCGCCACTCGCCCGGCGTCGTTGCGGCCAAGATCAATCAGCATCAGGTGTTCGGCAATTTCTTTCGGGTCGGCCAGCAGTTCCGATTCCAGTGCCTTGTCTTCGGCCTCGGTGGCTCCGCGCTTGCGGGTACCGGCAATGGGCCGGACCGTGACTTCCTGGTCTTCCACCCGCGCCAGGATCTCCGGTGACGAGCCGACGATGTGGAAATCGTCCAGATCCAGGAAATACATGTACGGCGAGGGATTTAGTACGCGCAGGGAGCGGTACAGATTCAGCGGCGGTGCTTCAAACGGAATCGACATGCGCTGGGAAATCACGGTCTGCATGACGTCGCCGTCGAGCACGTATTCCTTGATCTTGCCGACCGCGGCCTCGAACTTGTCCTGGCTGAAGCCGGAGACAAAATCGCTCTCGTCCACGGTCTTGCCGCGCAGGTGTTCCGGGGTGCGCGGGGCATCGGCGGTCTGCCGGTGCAGGTGGCCTTCGAGTTCGTCGATCCGGGCCAGCGCCTGCTCGTAGGCCCCGTTTACATTCGGGTCGGCATGGACAATCAGGTGCAGTTTGCCCCGCAGGTTATCAAACACCACGATTTCATCGGACACCATCAGCAGGATGTCCGGGGTGCCGATCTTGTCCGGTGGACAGCTCTTGCGCAGGCGTTTTTCGATGTAGCGCACGGTGTCGTAGCCGAAATAGCCGACCAAACCACCGTTAAAGCGGGGCAGTTGTTCCAGATCCGGCGCGTTGAAGCGGGCCTGGTATTCCTCAACGAATGCCAGTGGATCCTCCACCTCGGCTTCTTCCACCAGCTCGCCGCCACGGCGCACTTCGATGCGATGATCGAAGACTTTCAGCACCTCGTGGCTGGGCAGGCCGATGATCGAGTAACGGCCCCATTTTTCGCCGCCCTGAACGGACTCGAACAGGTACGAATACGGGCCGCTGGCCAGTTTCAGGTAAGTGCTGAGAGGAGTGTCGAGATCCGCGAGAACCTCGCGATAGACCGGAATGCGGTTAAAGCCGGCGTGGGCGAGCTCGGTAAATTGCTCGGGTGTCATGTCTTGTTTCCCTGAAGTCTGATCTGCGTTCGGGCGGCACGGGAGTTGGGTGGGCCGTCCGGATGGTTGCGTGCTGAACCGGCCATAGCCAGTCAGCCGCCGGGCTGTTTCAGCCGGTACGCCATCGCCACCATCGTGTCGCGCGGGTGGTCAGGATGCCTCGCGCTGCAGTCAGATTCAGTCCCTGCACGGCAGGAATCTCCCGAAATGAAGTGATCAAGGTAAAGTCCTTTGAGATTACAAAAGCTCAGCCAACGAATCAACAACCGCGTCTGCGCCCAGGGCATCCACCGGCTGACCGAAGTTATAGCCATAGCGGACGGCAACGCAAGGCAGGCCTGCGGCCAGGGCCGCATCAACGTCTGCCGACGAGTCGCCGACCATCACTGTGGTGCCTCGGGTGCCGCCCAGCGCTTCCATGGCGTGTAGTAACGGAGCCGGGTCCGGTTTCTTGACCGGCAGGGTGTCACCCCCGACTGAAAGATCGAACCAGTGGTCCAGGCCCATCTGCTCCAGCAGCGGCGCGACAAATTGTTCCGGCTTATTGGTCACCACCGCCAGTTTGCAGCCGTGCTCCTTGAGCCTGGCGAGGCAGGCCTCGACGCCGTCGTAAACCACCGCGTGTTGACCGTTGATCTGTCCGTAGGCGTGAAAGAAAATCGCCAGGGCATCGTTGAACAGGGCGTCGTCTTTCGGTTGTGCCGGTTCCCAGTCGGTCTGGCGGGCCAGGGCGCGTCGCACCAGCACACTGGCGCCATTTCCGACCCACTCGCGAACCCGGTCGATGCCAACCGGTGATCGGCCCAGATGCTCGAGCATCTGGTCCACGGCGGCCGCCAGGTCCGGGGCGCTGTCGACCAGGGTGCCGTCCAGATCGAACAGCGCGACTCCGGGCCAGCGTGAACTGAACAGGCCGGCCAGGCTCATTGACCGATGACCTTGCGCGCCTGCTCCAGTTCTTCCCGCATGGCGTCGATGGTGGTCTTGTAATCGTCGGTGTTGAAAATAGCGGAGCCGGCGACAAAGGTGTCGGCGCCGGCTTCGGCGATTTCCCGGATGTTCTCGGTTTTCACGCCGCCATCGATTTCCAGGCGGATGTTGAAGTTACTGGCGTCGATGCGCTTGCGCGCCTCCCGCAGCTTGTCCAGGGTGCCGGGGATAAACTTCTGGCCACCAAAGCCCGGGTTCACGGACATCATCAACACCATGTCGAGCTTGTCCATCACATGATCCATGTAGTGCAGCGGGGTGGCCGGATTAAACACCAGGCCGGCCTTGCAGCCGCCATCGCGAATCAACTGCAGGGAGCGGTCGATGTGGCTGCTCGCCTCAGGGTGGAAAGTGATGTAGCTGGCACCGGCGTCAATGAACATGCGGATCAGGTCATCGACCGGAGACACCATCAGGTGAACATCGATGGGGGCCGTAACGCCGTGTTTGCGCAGCGCCTCGCAAACCATGGGGCCAATGGTCAGGTTGGGTACATAGTGATTGTCCATCACGTCGAAGTGAACCACGTCGGCGCCGGCGGCCAATACGTTATCAACTTCCTCGCCCAGGCGGGCAAAATCGGCAGACAAAATGGATGGGGCAATCAGGTATGGGTTCATGATGGCTCTCTCAGGATCTCTCAAAGACATTAGCGCGCGCTTGCGACGAGATGGGCGTGTCGAGCAATCCCTGCCGCACAGAATATAAAAGGAATGCTAGTCTAGCAGTTTGAAACGCTTTTTTCGTAGCCTAAGAGTCAGGATCTGTGCGGAGAGTCGGTGCTGAGATGATCAAACAACTGCTTGGCGGCCTGTTTCTGGTAGGTTGCATGGGCCATGCCGTTGCCGCCGCTGGCGAGGAGCCGGCGAGCGCCGGGGCGACAACTGCCACGACCATCCGGCCGGCGGTAGCTACTGAGCTGGCGGACAGCGCGTTGAGTCAGTTACGCCCGGAGGCGGCGGTCTGGCTGGAACTTGAGGACGGTGTCCGCACCCTTGGCCTGTTTTACCCGGAGCAGGAACCGCCGGCCAACGGTGCCCTGGTCATTCTGGCGGATGTCGGCGACAACGCCGCCGCCGGTGTCGCCGACGAACTGAGCCGGCACTTGACCGCCAAGGGCTGGTCGGTGCTTGCGGTGGGGCTGCCGGCGCCTTCACCACCGCTGCAACGGTACCTGGAGGCGCAACCGGAACCTGCGCCAGCCACCGAGGCGGATGCCGGCACGGACGGGAGCAAGGACGACAGCCGTGACGAATCGTCAGTGATGATTGATGTTATGGCCGCACCCACCGGCGATAACCAGGAGCAGGTCTATCGGAATCGGGTGCGCCAGAGTCTGGCTGCCGCGGCGGCTGCGCTGACGACCCGTGGCTATAACCAACCGGTGCTGGTGGGCTTGGGCCGAGCCAGCAGTCACCTGATGGCAACCGATGGTGAGCTTCAAGGTGCCCCGGCGTTGATCTGGGTGGTGCCGGAATTCTATCCCCGCGATGCCGTTGCCCTGGCGGACAAGCTTGCCGGTAGTAGCGAGGTGGCAATACTGGAATTATACGCCAGCCGGGGAGATGCCAGTGCAGCAAGCCAGCGGCGCTGGGGCGACCTGCGCCGCGCCGGTATTGAACGATTGGATCGTCAGCCGGTGGCGGTCACACGGCCGCTGTCGGCTCATGGCGCGGGCACACTGGCCGGTCGAATCGACGCCTGGCTCAAAGCCCGCTAACGCCCGCTCTTACCGCAGTGCCCGGTGCCGACGTTTGACCAGCTCCCAGGCCTGTTGGTAACGCAGCAGGCGTTCCTTGGCCAAGGCGCGCTCCTCATTGCTGACCTGCTGCTGCGCCAGCTTGTCCGGATGGCAGCCCGACACTTTCTTCTTGTAAGCCCGCTTGATGTCGATCAGGGCGTCCCTGCGGGTCACCCCCAACAATTCACAGGCCTGTTCGTAGCTGGTTGGCCTGGCCAGGTTTTCGGCGTGGCGGGTCCAGACCTTGCTGGCGTAGCTGTCGAAAATGTCGTCGCTGACGGTCACCGGTAGGCCAATCTGATCAATCGCGTCTTCGCAGCGATAACGGCGCTGTTTGCCGGGGCGGCCCATGAGTTGGGCGGCGTGGCACAGGCAGATAGCCACGATCAGTGCCGGTGCGGGCCAGACCCGGTTGCTCAGGCGCAGGGACAGACCTCGCAGTCCCGGTAGTTGCTCCGCCGCCTTGCCGCTCTGGAACCAGTTTATGGCCCGGCGGCGCTGGCGCTGGGAAAGCTTGAGCGCCTTGATCAGGCCCTCGGTGTAGTGGATGTCGGCCTCACTGACCCGGCCCTCAGCCTTGGCGATATAGCCGAGGAAATAGAACAGCGGTAGCCGGCACCAGCCTGGCAGTCGGGTGCGCTCAAGCAGGGTTGAGGTCTGATGGCCGCAGGCCGACAACTCCTGTAACAGGCTGGTGAATTCGGCCTCGATCCGGCCCGGTAGTAGTGGCTGCTCCGTGCTCTCCACCATGACTCAGGGCTTCCTGTGCTGAAGGGTCTGGTCCAGGGCCTGCAGGCGTTCCGGCGTGCCCACATCGACCCATTGTCCACGATGCTCGACGCCGCGAACCCGTTGATCGCCCATGGCCTGGCGCAGCACCGGGCCGAGCTTGCCGGACTGATCGTCCAGGCCCTGAAACAGCCGGCTGTGCAGCAGACTGATACCGGTGAAGGTGAGTTTGTCGGGGCCGTCTTCGGTCACGGTGCCATCGGAGTGTAGCTGAAAGTCGCCTCCCGGATGGTGGGCAGGATTGCTGGTCAGCACCAGTAAGGCGTCACCGTCGGCCGGTGGCTTCAGGTCGGAGAGCGGGAAATCGCACCAGATATCGCCATTGATCACCAGAAACCAGCCACAATCCGCACCGGTCAATTGGGGCAGGGCGCGAACGATGCCGCCGGCGGTCTCCAGTGGCTCGCCTTCACGGGAGTACCGAATGGACAGGCCAAAGTCCTCACCGGTGCCCAGGGCGGATTCGATCTGGTCACCGAGCCAGGCATGATTGATGACCACATCGTGGAAACCGGCGGTTTGCAGCCGCTCGAGATGGTGCACGATCAGCGGCTTGCCCCCGGCCGTGAGCAAGGGCTTGGGCGTAGTCAGGGTCAGCGGGCGCATACGTTCGCCCTTGCCAGCGGCCAGGATCATCGCTTTCACTGCGGTGTCTGCTCCTGGTTCGGAGCCGTACCGATGCGTTGCTCAATGGCGGGCATGACCACGGTGCTGAGCCACTCGTGGAAATGGCGCAGGGCCGGTTGCCGGCGACTGGCGATGATCAGGTAGTTCACCGTGCGGGGGATGTCGGCCAGGTAGCCCTCCTTGCCATCGCGAATGGCCAGGCGGGCGAAGATACCAGCGGCTTTCAGGTGGCGTTGCATGCCCATCAGCTCAAACCACTGGCGGAAGGTTTCGGAATCGGCCCGGTGCAGACCTGCTTCGGAGCTGCGCTGGCGGAAAAACTCAAGCCAGCGGCAAATGGCCTCCTCGGGCCAATGAATGTAGCAATCTTTCAGCAACGACACTACGTCGTAGGTGACCGGGCCGGCGACTGCATCCTGGAAATCAATGACGCCCGGACGGTCGGTGTTGTCCGCTACCAGCAGATTGCGGGAGTGGTAGTCCCGGTGCACAGTCACTTCCGGCTGGGCCAGGGCGCTTTCCCGCAGGAAGGCGAACGCGGTATCCAGCAGGGCCCGTTCCGTGTTGTCGAGGCTAAGGCCAAGGTATTGCTCAAGCAGCCAGTCCGGGAACAGGGCCATCTCACGGTCCAGCAGCGCGGCATCGTAGGGTGGCAACGGGTAGTCGTCGGGTGCGGCCAGTTGCTGAATCTGCACCAGCTCGGTCAGTGCGCCGTGATACAGACGATCGGCACTGCTGTCGTCCAATTGGCCCAACATCAGGTTGTCACCGAAGTCCTCCAAAAGCAGGAAGCCTTGCTCGAGATCGGTTTGCAGGATTTCGGGCACGTGGATGCCGTGCCGATGCCAGTGCCGGGCAATGGCGAGAAAAGCAGTGCAGTCCTCATGCTCCGGGGGCGCATCCATGACAATCAGGGGGGTCGGTTGGTGGCCCTGGCCATCACGCCAGACCCGGAAATAACGCCGAAAGCTGGCGTCACCGGAAACTGGTTCGGCGATGGCTTCGGACAGGCCATTGAACTGCCTGACCCAGTTGGTCAGCAACTTCTGACGGGTATCCATGATAGGGCTGGCTTTCCTGGAAAAATGGATGATCGATGACAGCGAAAGTTAGCAGACCAGTATAAAGACGGTAAATCGGTTTTGCAGCGGACTTTCCGTTAACAACCCCTCAGGGCACGTGTAAACTAGGCTGCTTTCGTGGTGTTGCGCAGTGATGCGCAGTCATGCCCATAATCATGCCGTCGATCCACTGACCAGCAACAGGAAGCCTGTCACCGTGCCAATTTCCGATCGCCATCTGCAAAGGCCTGCGCTCCGGTTCGGCAGGTGTGTGGCGATCGCGATTCTGGGGTCGGCACCATTTTCGGTGGTCGCCCAGTCAGCACCCACTGCCGCGGAAATTGACTGGCGCCCAAGGGCGCAGTTGCCAGAATCCGCGCGTGAACGCCTGCCGGTGTTCTGTGAAGGTGGTTATCTGCCGTCCGGCACCGACGGTCACGACGCTGGTGCCGTGCTCGGTGAAGCCGGCTCTGGGCCGGCCCCGGTCGAGGCCAGCGGGTTGAATGCCCGCTATGAAATTGATCGCACGCTCTTCCTTGAGGGCGATGTCCGGGTGCGCCAGGGCGGCTTTGAAGTCAGCGGGTCCGAGGCCCGCTACAGTCAGTCCGAAGGTCGGGTTTCGGTGCAGGGTCCGCTGGTCAGCCGGGGCGAGGGTTTTCTGCTCACCGGTGACAGTGCCGAGTACAACGTTGATTCCGGACGTTTTGATATCAACACCGCTACCTTCCTGATTCACCGTGCTGAAATGCGCGGCCAGGCGGGCAGCCTGACGCGGCTGAACGAGAGCCAGGTGGACATCCGTGATGGCATGTTGACCACCTGTGGCCCCCAGCAGAACGACTGGGCTATCGTCGCATCGGATATTCACCTCAACCGGGCCGAGGGTTTTGGTACCGCCAAGCATGTGCGCCTGGAAGTGCTCGATGTGCCGGTGTTCTACTGGCCCTGGGCCAGCTTTCCCATTGATGACCGGCGTAAAACCGGCTTCCTGTACCCGTCGTTCGGATCCTCCAGTGCCGGCAGTGGTGCCTTTGTCTCGGTGCCCTATTACCTGAACCTGGCCCCGCACTACGATGCCACCCTGACCCCCCAGTACATTCACGGCCGCGGCCTCTTCAATGAAGCCGAGGGCCGGTACCTGAGCCGCTGGGGCGAATCTGTGCTGCAACTGGGCTACATCGACAACGATTCAGCCTACACTGACGAGAACCCGGGTGAAGACGGTGAGCGGTGGGCGCTGGATGTCGCCACCCGGGCTAATATTGGCGCCGGCTGGACTGGCTATGGCGACTATTCGGTGGTCAGCGATGACGACTACCTGAGTGATTTAAACCGCAGCCTGGAAATCAATCAGACCACCCACCTGCAGCGCCGGGGCGGAGTGCGGTACCGGGACAGGAATCAGTACTTTGAAACCTACCTGAACGACTACCAAACCATTAGTGACAGCATCGCCGACGTGAACAAGCCTTATGCCCAGTTGCCGGAAGTACTCTACGGTGCCACCCGGGAAATGGGCTGGCTGGAAGCCGGCCTGGAAAGCCAGTACACCGTGTTCTATCGGGACAATGAGAACCTGACCGGGCTGGATCGAGCCAATGGCCAACGACTGCGCGCGGTGCCGGAGTTGGCGCTGCCAATGCGTGCCCTTTGGGGGTTCAGTCGGCCGTCGGTAAGCGTGGATTACACCCGTTACGAGCTTGAGGATTACACCCTGGGTGACGGTAGCATTGACCGCACAGTGCCGATCGCCGAATGGGATAACGGTTTGTACTTTGATCGCCAGTCCAGCCTGTTTGACATACCCTATAACCAGACCCTGGAACCCCGGCTTTATTACGCCTGGGCCGATGCCGACGCCGATCAGAACGACATTCCGGATTTCGATACCGACCTGCAGGCTTTTCGCTTTGATCAGCTGTTCCAGCCGGATCGGTTCACCGGTGGCGATCGGGTCGGCGACACCAACCAGCTAACCGTGGCGGTCACCAGCCGGTTCAACGATCTGGTGACTGGTGCGGAGCGAGCCCGCTTCAGTATCGGCCAGGTCCAGTACTTCCAGGATCGCGAGGTAACCCTGTTCGGTGAGGGCGCCGGTACCCGGTCTCGTTCACCCCTGGCGGGAGAGGTGGTCCTGGCGCCCCTCGACACCCTGGAGATCCGGTCCTCCGGCTTGTGGGATCCGGACACCGGTGAAACCGAGGAAGGCCGCAGCCAGTTGATATACCATTCCGAGGATTACCGCTACCTGGCCAGCCTGGGCCACACCTACAGTAAGGACGAGCTTGAACAGTCGGACATCGCTGGGGTTTTACCGGTCTCTGATCGTGTTAGCCTGATCGGCCGATGGGTTTATGATTTCAGTCTTGATCGCACGGTTGGATCCCTGGCCGGGCTGGAATACAACAATTGCTGCTGGAGCGTTCAGGTGGTGCACCAGAACTACCTGACCGATGACAGTGAACTGGATACCCGGTTGCTGTTCCAGATTCAGCTGAAAGGACTCGGTGGCAGCGGTGGCTCGTCCACCCGCATTTCCGAGGCTATTTATGGTTTTGATGAGCGGGAGCGTCGTCGGTTTGGAACTCCATGACCGGAGTTCGGACTAACCCCGGCCACGGTACCCGCAGCCCATTTATTATCAAGAGGTGTTTATGAAGGCGACCCTTCGCCATGCTGTACAAACGTTGCTGTTGGTCGCGGCCGTTGCCCTGTCGCTATCGGTGCAGGCGGAGCGCAAGCTGCTCGACCAAGTGGTTGCGATTGTTGATGACGACGTCATTCTGCAGACTGAGCTTAATGCTCGCATCAATACCATCACCACCCGGCTGCGCGCCCAGGGCACGGGTTTGCCGCCCCGGGATGTCCTGGAAGAGCGCGTGCTGGAACAGCTGATCACCGAATCCATCCAGCTCCAGCGAGCGGATAAGCTGGGCATGCGGATCAGTGACAACGAACTGAACGAAACCATGGACAACATCGTTGAGCGCAACGGCATGACCATGGCTCAGTTTGAACAGCAGCTGGCGTCCGAAGGCGTGACCTTCCGCCAGGCCCGGGAACAGATCCGCAACGAGATGCTGACCAGCCGGGTGCAGCAGCGCCAGGTGGGCAACCGGGTGCGGGTGACCGAGCGTGAAATCGAGAATTATCTGGAGGCGCTGGAAGCGTCAGGCCAAAACACTGCCGAGTACCAGCTGGCCTACATTTTCATCGAAGTGGACGACCCGAGTGACGAAGCCTCCGTGGCCGCGACCCGTGAACGTGCCCAGGATCTGCGCCAGCAGATCGTCGACGGTCGTGATTTCCGGGAAGTTGCGGTAGCGAAATCAGACGCCAGCAACGCCCTTGAAGGCGGTAATATGGGTTGGCGCACCGAGAGCCAGTTGCCATCGCTGGTGGCACCGGTGGTGCCGGAGCTGGAAGTGGGCGTGCCCTCCGCGGTGCTTGAGAACAACAGCGGTTTCCACCTGGTTATGGTGATGGACAAGCGCGGTGGTGGTCAGCAGCAGGTGATCCAGCAGCACAAGGTACGGCACATTCTGATCCGCCCGTCCGAGGCGGTGCCTGATGCCAGTGCCGAAGCCAAGATCCGCGACATCTACAACCGGCTTGAGCAGGGCGCGCACTTTGCTGACCTGGCCCGCGAGTTTTCTGATGATCCGGTCTCCGGCTCCGACGGTGGTAACCTTGGCTGGGTCAACCGGGGGCAGATGGTACCGGCCTTTGAGCAGGCCATGCTGGAGGCGGATCTGGGTGAACTGCGCGGACCATTCCGTTCACAGTTTGGCTGGCACATCCTGCAGGTGCAGGAACGACGTCAAAAGGACATCAGCGGCGACGTGAAAAAAGCTGAAGCGCGCCAGGCGATTTACCGTCGAAAATCGGAAACCGAGTTGCAGAACTGGTTGCGTGAGATTCGGGACGAAGCATTTGTTGAGTTCAAGGGCGAATACGCCCGTGAAGAAACCACCGATGGAGACAGCAGCGAGTCATGACCGATCCGGTGATCCTTGCTCTGACCGCGGGTGAGCCCGCGGGCATCGGCCCGGAGCTGTGCCTGCAACTGGCAACACAGCACCGGGACGAGGGCATTGTGGTGGTTGCCAGCAAACTACTGCTGATTGCCCGAGCCAAGAAGTTGGGGCTGGATGTCACTCTGCACGACTGGCAGCCGGGCCAGCGTCCTGTCACTGCGGCCGGTGAACTCTCGGTTCTTGTGATCGATGGATGCGCCAGTACCGAAGCCGGCGTGCTCGATCCGGCCAACAGCGGCTATGTGCTGGAGACGCTGCGTACGGCCGCCAACGGCTGCCTGCGTGGCGACTTCGATGGCATGGTTACGGCCCCGGTGCACAAGGCGGTGATCAACGAGGCCGGCATCGCATTTAGTGGCCACACCGAATTCCTGCAGGAATTGTGCGGTGTCGAGCGTGTGGTCATGATGCTGGCAACAGAAGGCCTGCGGGTCGCGCTGGTGACCACCCACTTACCGCTGAAAGACGTGTCCGCGGCCATTACGCCGGAGCGGCTGTCGCAGGTAACCCGCATTCTCAATGCCGACCTGAAGGCGTTTTTCGGGCTTGAGCAGCCGCGTATTCTGGTCGCTGGCCTGAATCCCCACGCTGGGGAGGGCGGCCACCTTGGCCGCGAGGAAATCGAGACCATTGAGCCGACGCTTGAACAGCTCAGGGCCGAAGGCATACAGCTGACCGGCCCCTTGCCCGCCGATACCCTGTTTACCCCCCACTGGCTGGACAATGCCGATGCGGTCCTGGCGATGTATCACGACCAGGGCCTGCCAGTGTTGAAATTCCAGGGCTTCGGCCGGGCTGTCAACATCACCTTGGGCCTGCCCATTGTCCGGACCTCCGTCGATCACGGCACTGCCCTGGATCTGGCCGGAACCGGTACCGCCGATGCGGGCAGCCTGCAGACGGCAATCCGCGTGGGTGCACAAATGGCCCGTTGTCGAAATGTCGTTAACCAAGAGAACCGTCCGTGAGTAATAAAGCCGGCCACCAGGCCCGAAAGCGATTTGGTCAGAACTTTCTCCACGACCCCGGCGTGATCGAACGCATCGTGCGTGCGATTCACCCGAAGCCCGAGGACACGCTGGTGGAAATTGGCCCGGGTCTGGGCGCGATCACGGAGGAAATCCTGGCGGTGAACCCCAGGTTGCAGGTGGTCGAACTCGACCGTGACCTGATCCCCGTGTTGCGAACCAAGTTCTTCAACTACCCGGAGTTCCGTATCCACGAGGCAGATGCCCTCAGCTTCGACTTCAGTCAGCTCGCCGACGATGGCCGAGGCCTGCGGATCATCGGTAACCTGCCGTACAATATTTCCACGCCCCTGATCTTTCATCTGCTGGGGCAGGCGGGTGTGGTCAAGGACATGCACTTCATGCTGCAAAAGGAAGTGGTGCAGCGTCTGGCCGCGGTGCCCGGTGACAACAACTATGGTCGTCTTGGTATCATGGCCCAGTACTTCTGCAAGGTGCAGCCGCTGTTTGAAGTCGGCCCCGGTGCCTTCCGGCCGGCGCCGAAAGTGGATTCGGCCATTGTTCGTCTGGTGCCCCATGAGACGTTACCGCACCCGGCCAAAGACCTGGGCACACTGCAGGCTGTGGTCCGGACCGCGTTTAATGCTCGGCGCAAAACCCTGCGCAAGGCGCTTGGCAGCCTGATCACCGTCGACCAGCTGCAAAGTCTTGGTATTAACGATGGCCTGCGCCCGGAAAACCTCAGTCTTGCCGACTACGTTCTGATTGCCGATCTACTGGTTGATCAGAAGGCGTCGGATGCCGGCTCCGAAGAGGTAAGTAATGACTGACTACGCCATTGGCGATATTCAGGGCTGTTACGACCGCATGCGGGATGTCTTGGCACAAGTTGAGTTCTCGCCATCGCGGGACCGCTTGTGGGTTGCCGGCGACCTGATCAATCGTGGGCCGTCGTCACTGGAAACCCTCAGATACCTGGAGCGTCTGGGCAGCTCCGCGGTAGTGGTGCTGGGTAATCACGACCTGCACCTGCTGGCGGTGGCGCTGGGCGGTCACCCGCCGAAGCGCAAGGATACCCTGGCGGATATCCTCGATGCTCCCGATCATGACCGGCTCGTGGCCTGGCTGCGCCAGCAGAACCTGAGTGTTCATGACCCGGACCGCAATCTGATCATGGTTCATGCCGGTGTGCCCCACATCTGGAGTGTTGACCAGACCATGGCGTATGCCCGGGAAGTGGAGTCGGTGATTCGGAGCGACGATGCCGGGTACTATTTCACCCACATGTACGGCAATAAGCCGGCGTGCTGGCATGAGGATCTGGAGGGTATCGACCGCTGGCGGGCAATCACCAATTACTTTACCCGCATGCGCTTTATCAGCGCGGACGGGACGCTGGAGTTGGCGACCAAGGAATCGGCCGAGCACGCACCCAAGGGGTATGCCCCCTGGTTCACCTATGCCCGGGCAGATAACGTACGCGTGGTGTTTGGTCATTGGGCAGCGCTGGAAGGCCAAACGGGCAGCGATCAGTTCATTGGTCTGGATACCGGTTGTGTCTGGGGGGGTGTGCTCACCATGATGAACCTGGACACGGGAGAAAAGATCCACTGTGAGTGCTGAGCACGTAGAATCGGGGCCCGGTATCATGCGGCTTCCGCTCGCTGTGGGTGCTGCGGCCGCCTTACTGGCTGTCATGGCCGGAGCCTTTGGCAGTCATGGTCTCAGAGGTACGCTGGATGCGCGCAGCCTTGAGGTATTCCAGACTGCCGTCACCTATCAGATGTATCATGCCCTTGCCTTGGTGCTAGTGGCGGTGCTGGCATTAACCTCGCTCAGTCGACGGCTGCTGGCGGGCGCCGCCGTACTGTTCGGCGCGGGTATTGTGTTGTTCAGTGGCAGTCTGTACTTGTTGGTTTTGACCGATATGCGTTGGATTGGACCACTTACACCCCTGGGTGGGTTGTGTTTTATGATGGCCTGGGCCCTGCTGGTTGCGGCCGCCGTGCGCCATCCAAGCGCCCCGGACCAAGGTTAGTCCACCGGGAAAACAGAGGTAAGCAAACGCTATGCAAGTTGAAGTGAACGGCGATGCGATGGAGCTCCCGGTCGGAGCAACCATCGGCGCCCTGATTGATCAGATGGCCCTGGCAGGCAAGCGTCTGGCCGTGGAAGTGAACGAAGACATTGTCCCGCGCAGTCAGCACCAGAGTTTCGCGCTCAGTGACGGCGACCGGGTGGAAGTTGTGCACGCCATCGGTGGCGGCTGAACTGCCACGCTTTTGGCTCCGTCCGGCTTCGCGCGGCCGGGGCTACAAATCCAAGATTCATTGAAAACCGCAGGTAGGTTATGAGCGACACTCCCGAGATACTTCTTCCCGAAGACAAGCCCCTGGAAATTGCGGGCCGGGTTTACCAGTCGAGACTGCTGGTAGGCACAGGCAAGTACCGTGACCTGATGGAAGCCGGTCATGCCATTGAATCCAGTGGCGCTGAAATTGTAACCGTGGCTGTGCGCCGCACTAATCTGGGTCAGAACCCGGATGAACCCAATCTACTGGATGTAATTTCCCCGGACAGCTACACCATCCTGCCTAATACCGCCGGCTGCTACACCGCCAAAGATGCGGTCCGCACCTGTAAGCTGGCCCGGGAACTCCTCGATGGCCACGACTTGGTGAAGCTGGAAGTTCTGGGTGAAGAGAAGACCCTGTACCCGAACATGACCGAAACCCTGGTGGCGGCGGAAGAGCTGATCAAAGATGGGTTCAAGGTGATGGTGTACTGCTCCGACGATCCGTTGCTGGCCAAGCGCCTTGAGGAAATGGGTTGTGTGGCGATCATGCCTCTGGGTGCGCCGATTGGCTCCGGTCTGGGTATCCAGAACCGCTACAACATTCGCCTGATTGTTGAAAACGCTGAGGTTCCGGTCCTGGTTGATGCCGGTGTCGGCACCGCTTCTGATGCTACCATTGCCATGGAGCTGGGTTGTGATGGCGTGCTGATGAACACTGCCATCGCCCAGGCCAAGGATCCCATTCGTATGGCCAACGCCATGCGCCTGGCCATTGAATCCGGCCGCGAGGCCTACCTGGCCGGCCGTATGCCTAAGAAGCTCTACGCCAGTGCTTCATCGCCCATTGATGGCACCTTCTTCTGATACCGGGCTTTCGCCCAACGACAAATAAACGAGGGCCGGCGCATAGCGACCGGCCCCGAAAAACGACAAATCAGAGCGCTGTAGTCCTGCCATGACCGATCCAAAACCGAGTCGCCGAGAGGCCATTCTCCAAGCCCTGGTGGAATTGCTTGAATCCGATCCCGGAGCCCGTATCACTACCGCCGGTCTCGCCAAATCCGTGGGCGTTACTGAGGCGGCGCTGTACCGGCATTTTCCCAGCAAGCGTAAGATGTTTGAGGCCCTGATAGAGTTTGCTGAAGAGGCGGTGTTCTCCCGCTGTCAGGTGATTCTGCAGGAACAGGAGGATGTTCGTGTTCGCCTGCAGCAGCTGGCGCATCTGGTGCTGGTGTTTGCCGAGCGCAACTCCGGCCTTTGCTGCGTGCTCACAGGGGATGCCCTGATGGGTGAAAACGATGCCTTGCGCCGGCGTGCGTCGCAGTTCTTCGAACGTCTGGAGACTCAGGTGCGCCAGGCTTTGAAAGAGGGTGAGATTCGTCAGGGTTTGCGGCCGCGTACCAGTGCGGCCCGAGGGGCGGATTTTGTGCTGGTGTTCCTGGAGGGGCGGATTCAGCGGTTTGTGCGTTCGTCCTTTACTCGGTTGCCGTCGGCTGACTTTGATGAGAGTTGGGGGTTGGTTGCTGAGGGCGTTTGGAGCTGAAGTAAAGGCTCAGGCTTTTAGTCCGAGCAAGTGATTGGCGAACAAAGCCGGCACAGAACCGCTACGAGCACATCCATGTGCGCTTGTTTTCGGCCATCCTTGGCCTTCAACATTCTGTGCCGGCTTTGCCCGCCAATCACCCCAGAATCAGTCGTAGGCCGAGGCGATTCGTAGAATCTTTCGAACCGGTTCCCACACTTCTGGTGCTGAGATCAGAATATCCCTGCCATAGAGATCAGCCGGGTAGCCATCCGGTACCTCACCGAAATGACCCGCCGTCGCGCCGGCTTCCAGTGCGATCAGTCGTGCGGCTGCAAAGTCCCAGGGGCTGACGTTCTCGTAGTAGATGTCCAATCGGCCGCAGGCCACCCAGCAGATATCCAGTGCGGCGGAGCCAATGCGCCGTAGATCGCGGCATTGGTGAATCATCGCATCCAGTCTGCGAACCAGGGGTTCCAGGTTGTCCTTGGTGTAGGGGAAACCGGTGGCGAACAGCGAGTCCCGCGGCACGGTGGCGCCACTGTGTTTAATCGTCTCGCCGTTCAGTGTTGCACCTGCGCCGCGGGTGGCCCGGAAGGTTTCGCCGAGAAACGGCGCGTGCACCACTCCTGCCTGAACCCGTCCCTTTTCTGCATAGGCAATCGACACCGCCACCTGTGGGTGGCCATAGGCATAGTTCACCGTGCCATCGATGGGATCAACGATCCACAGCGGCGTATCCAGCTCTTCGGCTTGGGACAGGTCCGGCATGGTTTCTTCGGAGAGAATGCGGTGATTCGGGAAGCGTTCGCGGATGGCGCCGGTAATAAATTCGTCGGCCATCACATCGGCATGGGTGACCAATTCGGTCTGCTGTTTCAGATCCGTGCGCAGGGTGTTTTCATCCCGCTCGTGGCGGATCAGCTCACCGGCCTGAAGGGCCAGTTGCTCGGCGAAGTCGGTGATGTCTTGAAGAGAAGATACAAAATCGGACACGGCGCCCCCATGGTTTACGCAAGTGCGAATGAGGGCGCCAGTCTATCACGTCAAGGTCAGAGGCTGGTCAGCCAGGCCTCCATCTTGTCCATGGCTTTGACCAGTCGCGGGCAGGCTTGCTGGACGAAATCGTCAGCCAAGTCTATTGAAGCATAGTCACCGCCGGCCAGGTTCAGCGCTTCGGTACCATCGAAGTCAACAAAGGCCAGACGGGCGGCGAGGTGGTCCGGTACGAAGCCAAAATCACTGGCCGGCAGAATGGCCACGCCGGTATTTTCCAGCAGGGCCTGACAGAAGGCCTGGCTGGTTTTGATGTCTTTTCTGGCCAGCTGCTCGCGGAAGCCGGAGAAGTCCGGGAACAGGTAGAAGGCACCTTCTGGCTTCTGGACCACCGCACCCATATCGCTGAGGCGACGGTGCACGTACTCACCGATCACCTTCAGTACCCGGCGTGATTGCACCAGGTATTCGTCGATATCGTCGCCGCCATTGAACGCCGAGATGGCGGCGTACTGGATCGGCGCGCTGGTGGAGGTGAAGGTTTCACTGGCAATGATCGCCATGGCATCCAGCAGCGGGCGGAGTTCCTTCGGGAAGATGAAGGTGCCCAAGCGCCAGCCACCGGCACCGGCCCACTTGCTCAGACCGGTGCTGATGATGGTGCCTTCCGGGTAGTAGCGGGCGATGGACTTGTGCTTGCCCTCGAAGTGCACTTCCCCGTAGATCTCGTCCGACAGCAGAATCAGTTTGTACTTGCGGGCAACGTTGGCGATGGCCAGCAGCTGGTCGTCGGTGTAGGTGCAGCCGGTGGGGTTGGACGGGTAGTTCAGGATGAGAATCCGCGGGCGTGAGGGGTCGTCGCGGCAGATAATGTCCAACTCTTCGGCAGTCAGTTGCCAGTTGTTTTCAGCGTGGGTCGGCAGCCAGTGAACCGAGCGGCCGATGATCCGTGCCTGCGGTGCATACGACACCCAGCTCGGGCGTGGTATCAGCAGGTCGCCGTAATAGGCCAGTTGCAGGATAAATAGCAGTTCCTTGGAACCCGGGCCGATCAACACGTCTTCCCAGGAGCAGCGCATGCGTTCACTGCGATTGATGTAGCCAGCGATGCTTTCGCGCAGGCTTTGCAGACCCTTGACCGGTAAGTAGTCCTTTTCATGGGCGTGCTCTTTCAGCGCGTCCACCACCCGCTCTGGCACCGGGAAGGGTGACTGGCCCAGCCCCAGTTTGATGATGTCTTTGCCATCGGCCTTTAGCTGGTTGCTCAGTTCGTTGATGCGGAGAGTGGCGGAGGGCTGAATGCCCCGAACGTTCAGGTTGATTGCATAGCGGTGTTCGGTTTGTATGTCCATTATCCCGGTCTGTGGTTTATGAATGGCTTTTTCAGTATAGAAAACCCAAACATATCTGTGACCGGGGTAAGGATAGGTGATTGCCGAACTTCAGGGTTGGACATTAGTCGGTGGCAGCCAGGCCCAGGCCTTTCAGCACCTGATTGAATTCGTTGCGCAAGGCGCGGGCATCGGGGCGTTTCCGGGAGAAGGCGGCGCGAAAGAAACGTTCGTCACCGACAACCCCGGGTAGGGCGGCTACCCGCGACAGCTCCGGATAATGTCCCTTGTTTGTCTCAATCAGGTAATCGCACGCCGTCTGCTCACAGATGAACACGTCGACGCGGCCCATCGCAACCATGCGCAGACCGGCCAGATCCGGGTTCTCTTGGTTCATGGTCACCACCTGCGACTCGCCCTGCATGAGCCAGGCCATGAACTCCGGAGCATAACTGTAGCCCGCAGTCACCCCCACACTCAGATCTGCCAGGTCGTTGTAGCTGGTCCAGGAAAGTCCGGCGTTTTTGCGGGCGTATAGCACGTCCCGTGCTTCACTGATGGGGGCGGTGAACAGGTAATGACGTTCACGCTCCGGTGAGCTGGTCAGGGAGAACAGTAGGTCGGCGTTGCCGCGGCGAACCATCATTTCCGCTCGTGCCCAGGGCAGCACCTGGAACTTCGGTTCATAGCCCATTGCCTGGAGCACGGTGCGAACGGTTTCGACGTCGTCACCCTGTAGCACACCGTCCTTAACGTACTCGAAGGGTGGATACTCGGTGGTAGCCACCTTGAGCATCGGAGCCTCCTGCGACAGCACCGGTAAGGCTGCTGACATGAGGAGGATACTGATAATGCACCGAATCAGCATAGTAGGACGACTCCCTGCGTAAATCGGTAAGCCTGCAGAAAGTCTAGCCCATTAGCGGGTTCGCACCCAGACTTCAACCCGACCATTGCGTTGCTGGCCGCTGTCGCCGCCGGCGGTCCCCACCGGCATATAGTGCCCGTAACCGGTGTAGGCAACGTCTCGCAATCCCTCACTCGCCAGGGCCTTGCGAACGGACAAGGCGCGCAACTCGGAGATCATCTGGGCCCGCAGCTCGTCGCTCTGGGTATCGGCAAAGCCGATCAGCAGCACATCACCGGCGCTTTGATTGTGGCTGTCGAGATAGTTCAACACCCGCGCGAGGTCCCGCTGGGCCTTGTTGTCCAGGCGTGTGCGCCCTTCTGAGAACCGGAAATTGACCGTCAGCCGCTGGTAGTTGTCGGTCAGGCGTCTGAAAGTTGCAGGCGTGTCGTCGTTCAGTGCTGGTTTTACCGCAATGGGATTTTGAGACACGAAGCCGGACTGGGAAACAATGGCCTGGCCTTCCTGGCTCAGGACGAACTCAATAAAGGCCGTTGCCAGCGGTGTGGTCTGTTCGCCCGGGGTGTACATGAACAGGCGCCGGGCCAATGGGTAGTCTTCGCTGGCAACGGTCAGCTGATTGGGTTTGAGAGCCGGGGCAGCGCCATCGGAAATGGCCAGGACCTTGCTGTTTCGAACCGACGCCAGGCCGGCAAAGCCAATGCCAGTCGGATCCCGGCTGACGTCATCGGATAGCTGGTCGTTGGACTCGTAGCGCTGGGCGGAGGTATCCAGTTTGCCTTGTTTGCCCAGAACCAGGCTCTTGAAGGTATCCCAGGTGCCGGAGCGGTCATCCCGGGCATACAGATTAATGGTCTTATCCGGACCGCCGATTTCTGCCCAGTTACGGATCCGGCCGGCAAAGATACTGGCCAATGTATCGATACTGAGCTGGTTAACCGGGTTGGATCGGTGCACGAGAATGGCCAGACCATCGATGGCGATGACGTGTTCGCTGGCCAGTTCGGTCAGATCGGCGCGCCCGCTCATTTGCGACACTTCCGACGACTTCACCGGGCGCGACGATGCCCAGATGTGGGCTTGGCCTGTATTCAGGGCTTTAAAGCCGGTACTGGAACCATGAGCCGCAACCAGCACCCGCACCGGTGAATCTAAGCGCTCGCCTATCAGGATGGCTTCGTTCTCAGTGCCGTTGTCGTGGGTAATGACCCGCGTGTCACTCTGGTTGTGCAGGAAGCCCTCAACCAGCATGGGCGCCAGCGTAGCTCCCACGGTATTGGAGCCGTGAATTGCCAAGTCGTTGGCGTGGGCGAGCGGTAGCCCGAATAGTGCGGTCAGAAGCCAAAAAAACGGGTGGCGCAGGGCTACGCCGGGATGGGGTTTGTTCATCCTAAAACTCCGTCAAAACTGATAGTTAGCGTTGCCGGAAGAATGCGACAGAAATGTGACAATAATGTTTCAGTGGCGCGAAGTCGGCGCCGGCACGGCGCCAGCTTTTAGCCAGAACTGTTAAGCAGGCCGCGGTGCCTGGGCGTAAACTGGCATAGAGTGGGTGGGCCGCAGTAACAAAAACACACAAGATGCGGGGTTACCAATGAACCAAGCCTCAAGCCAGACGGCTCGTGATCCACTAGCCCATTCCGGGCGGCCCTTGCCGTTGCCCCGGGTTCTGATTGTTGATGATCATCCGCTGTTTGCCCAGGGGCTGGCAGGTTTGCTCACTCAGTCTGCGCTGGCTGGTGCCGTGGACGTGGCGGATTCGGTTGAGCAGGCGGTTGCCGTTTTGTCCGGCCCACACCCAGTGGATCTGGTGTTGCTGGATGTTTCGCTTCAGGGCGAAACCGGGCTAATGTTGCTGCCCAGAATGATTGCCCATAAGCCACCGGTGGTGGTTATTTCCAGCTCTGAGGACGAAACCACAGTGCGGGCGGCACAGGCTGCTGGTGCCCGTGGCTTTTTGCCTAAATCTGCGGGCCGGACGGCATTGATCAGCATGGTGCGCAGTGTCAGTCGGGGCGGCGAGTATTATCCGGGGCGACGGACTGTGCCAGCACAGAACCAGGTCCTGACGCCTAGGCAGTTGGACGTGCTGGCGCTGCTAGCACAGGGGTTTCCGAACAAGCGTATCAGCCAGAGCCTCGATCTTACCGAACACACCGTGAAGACCCATTTGAAGGCCATCTTCACGCACCTGGGGGTACACAATCGCACCGAATGTGTTAGTCAGGCACGCCAGATGGGCTGGCTGTAACTGACCAAAGCTTTGCATTCTGCTACGCCATCGGAACGTGCGCCGGGATTAGCGGTTGTGGCTGAAGATCCAGCCAAAAGGTCGTGCCGGTACCCTCCGCCGCGCTGACGCCACAGGCGCCGTGCATCAACTCCGTCAGCTCTTTCACGATAGCGAGCCCAAGGCCAAGTCCGGCTGAGTGTTCCTTCTTGCCGGCTCCCCGGACAAATGGCTCGAACACCCGACCCCGGAGCTGTGGATCAAGCCCATTGCCGTTATCGCTGACGCTGATCCGAACAGACTCCTGCCGCTGAATTACCGAGATTCGAATCTCGGTGCCGCCGCTGTGATCGATTCCGTTAAAGACCAGATTCATCAAGGCCCGCAATAACAGCTGAGGATCGGCCGGCACCTGTAGTTCAGATTTGGTCTCGGTCCGGTGCAGCCGGATGTTGTGTAGATCGGCATGATCAACGGTCAGGTCGATCAGTTGATCCAGTAGTACGTCCAGGTCTATCACCTGGGATTCCGGATGAATCATGCCTTCGTTGATGCGGGAAATATCCAGCATCGTGCCCAGTAACCGCTGAAAATGGCCTACTGTACCCTGCAGTCGATGCACCAGGGCCTGTTGTTCGGTTGGCAGCGAGGCTGCCGCCAGGTTGGCAAGGTTCAGGCTGATGATGTTCAGGGGTTGGCGGAGGTCGTGACTGGCGACACTGATCAGACGGCTCTTGCTCTCGCTCTCTTCTGCTGCGGTCTGGTGTAACTGGTGGATCAACTGTTGGTCGAGGTAGTGGGCACGGTGGCGGTATTCGGTGAGCCACGCGCCGATCATGCCAATGCCATTAGCGGTCAGTACAAAGAACAGGTTGATCATCAGTGCGTGGGTGGCCAGCCCAATGATCAGCTCGCACACCAGGTATGCCAGGATGATCAGGGCGGAAACCAGGCTGGCAGAGAAGAAGGGCAGGCCCATGGCGAAGTAGCCAAACATCAGCATGAGCAGCATGCCCTCATAGGGCAGCGGGAAATCCCGCAGGCGGGCGGCGGCGATGATGGCAACAACACTCAAGCCACCGGCGAGATAGGCCAGGGTGTACAGACGTTCGAACACCAGGTCTCCAGGCCAACGCTGGTGTGACAGCCAACAGACCAGGGCAATTACTGGGCAGGTGACTGCCAGCCGGATGGCCACGGTCACCTGGGCCAGTTCCAAGGGCAGCGTTGCCAGGTCCAGGAGGATAAAAATGCCAAAAATTAGCAGGCCTGCTGCAGACACCAGCCGGGCGCGGTCCCGCACCGCCGAGGCCCGGCGCTGCCGGTATCCCGCTTCAAGTTCGGTGCGAAAGCGCAGCCTCCGGAACCCGGATGACTGCTGCAACATGATGACCTGAGGGTTCATGATGAATTACCTGACGGTGTTGGGCGACCGCCAGTGTAAAAGGTTGTGCGGGCCGATGACGCGCGTGCCCGCACAGTCTGATCAATTGCTTCCCAGCATTTTCAGGCGCGCCCAGGTCTGCTGTTTCTGATCTGGAAAGTGCTGGTTCAGCAGGCGCGCCTGCTGGGCTGCCACATCCGTATCGGTCAGGCCGGAATCGCGCAATTGGTCCAATGCTGCTTCGTAATGCTGGTAACGGGCATCGAAGGTTGCCCGCTCCTGCAGGTAGTCGGTCACGCTGGCGGCGGCGTCTGGTGACATGCCTTGCGCCATGAGCTTCTGGCCTGCGGCTTCCGGTGATTCGGCGGCGTCGATGGTGGCTATGCGGTGACGGTTTTTTTCGGTACTGGCCAGTAGGTGACGCTCGGTCTGTTGCAGTTGCGAAGGCAACTGGTCGCGGTGCCAGGCTACCATTGAGGTTTTTGCCTCCGCCGACAGGTCGGTGCGGGCTGCGATGCCCAGCGTTGCCAGGGTGTATTCGCCGTAGGCTTCTTCCAGTCCAAAGAAGGCCTGGTGGGCGTCGGGGCTGAAAACGCCCTGGCGCACCAGCTTCAAATCGATGAATGCTTTTTCAAGCATCTCTAATCGGTAGTTAGGGTCGTTCTGTCGGCTTGGGTCCAGCGGTGTAGCCTGAACCGCCAAGGCTTCCTGTTTGTACTGAAGGTACTGGTCAAGCAGCGCCATGGCCTCGGCGGCGGCCTTGGGTGGCAGGCTGGTCATGGCGAGCGTCCGGATCTGTTCCAGTGCCTGGTCTGGGGATACTTCCCCCACCGTGTTCAGGAAATAGTCGAAGAAATCCCGGGTCTCCAGATCAACGATCAGCTTGCCCTGACTATCAGCCTTGAGCGCACCATCAATGTCGGTTCCTTTGAGTGAAGCGGCATAGGGATCTGGGCCGAGGCTGGCCGGGGTACGGCTCGCCACCTCGACGACCGTCGTTCGGGTGTCGGTGGGTGATGCGTCGGACGAAACCGCTGGCGGATTGATGTCGGCGTCAGCAAACAATACCAGGGCAGGTGCCTTGGCGGTCTTGCTTTCAGGGGGCAGTACGGAAGTCTCTGGCAGGTACCACCAGATCGCACTGCCGGCCACCAGGGCCGACAGTGCGAGGGTGGCGAGCCATCGACGATGTTGCGGGGGACGATGTCTCATAACGGCCTCACAGACCGCGATTCTGCAGGCGGTTGGCCTGTGAGCGATAGAGTGACACCGGATTGGTCCACAGCGAGCGAATCCCGAACAGGTGGTTGATGGCATCAACGTGGTTCATGTCGTAGTGCGTGCCAATGACATTGCCCATCTTGGTTGAACAGACACCAACAAGGCCGTCACTGGGTTCGCCGCCAAAGGCCAGGGAGGTGATGCCGAGGAAGGGATCGGTAGCATCGAGAATGTTGGTCCAGACTCCACGGCCGGTCCAGGAGAAGAACTTGATGCGGTTGCCGTTGATCCAGACATCTTCATTGGTACCGGAGCAGGAGGAACGGTTTACGCCCTTCCAGCCGAGGGCATCGTTGAGATCGGTGGTGCCCCGGGTGGTCAGGGTTTCCAATGCTGCGACCCCATCCTGCGGATTGCTCGAGCCGGACAGGGCGTTCACCAGGCCGCCCAGTGCATTGGCGATAGCCTGGGCACCACCCTCGACATAGCTGCCCGGCGGCAGCACACCACGAACCACGTCAGCCACGGTGGAGCCCTTGTTTACCCCGTTAATGGAGGTGATCGAGGCAATCTTGTGGGGGATGAGTGATGCAGTAACCCGGGACGTAGGTGCACCCTGACTGTGGGCCATCAGGTTCACCTTGGAGTGGCCCAGGCTGTTGACGTAGTTGGCCAGTTGCTGGCCACGCTGTTCACTGCTGTTAACGAAGGAAACGCTGGCGGAATAAACCCGCGCACCGCTACGCTCGAGGTTCCAGGGAATGGTGTGGAAGTAGTTGATCAGACCGCCGATGGTGTTGAAGCCGGTGACGCCATGGACCAGAACGATGGGGTGCCGGGTTGAGGTGTAACCGGCGTGGGTAAGGAATGAGGCTGACAGCAGGACGATCCCCAGCGCGAAGGCTGCGGTTTTTCGAATACGCATGATTAACTCCGATTGTTGTTGTAAGCGGCCACGTTAGTGCGGCCATAGGTCGTTAATGCGTTGTCGATTATTGGTGTCCAGGCCGGGGCAATAAATCGCCCATTTGGGGGAGGGGGAGCTTCAACGAACAATTGAATTAGAGAGATCAGGGTAGAGCGCTTCGGGAAGAGCACTTAGGTGAGGAGCGTTCAGGGGTGACGGTGGGCGTCCAGTTCCATGTGCATGATGCGCTGGCCCAGCATGATGATCCGCCCGGTATAGCGTTCTTCACCGGTGCTGGTGAAATCGAACAGGAACCGGCGCCAGACTCTTATCCGGCCCTCGGGGTCGCGCTTGAACCAGAGACCGCGGAGATAGACAGCGTCGTCCAGCAGCATCACGTCCATCGACGTGCAGTAGCGGCGGGCAGCCTGCAGCACAAAGTCCTTGATGGCCTTGGCGCGCCACCAGTACCAGATGACAAATGTAGCGGTGAAGAGCCAGAAAAGAGTTCCGAGGGTCACGATAGACGCAGCTTCAATGAGGATGGAGAGTAAGCAATGGCCCCCAGACTACCCCATCAGAGCGGTCTGGGGAAATCCTGCCCGGCAGGTCAGCACGCCGGGCAGGGATCGGGCAAGGCTCAGTGCGTGGCCTTGTTGTGGTCCCGGGCCAGCAGGATATAGAAGGCCGGCAACACGAAGATGGTGAACAGCGTACCGATGCCCAGGCCCGCACTGATGGTGAGGCCAATGGCAAACCGGCTCTCGGCGCCGGGGCCGACCGCAATCAGCAGTGGCACCATGGCAAAGATCAGCGCCAGCGACGTCATGATGATTGGGCGCAGGCGGATGGCCGCCGCTTCGATGACCGCCTTGATCTTGTCCAGTCCGCGTTCGATCTGAAGTTGGTTGGCAAACTCCACGATCAGTATGCCGTTCTTGGACACTACGCCGATCAGGGTGATCAGCCCCACCTGGGTATAGATGTTCATGCTGGCAAAGCCGAGCACGATAAAGGACATTGCACCCGCCACTGACATGGGTACCGATACCAGGATGATCAGCGGATCACGCCAGCTTTCAAACTGGGCCGCAAGCACCAGGTAGATCACCAGTAGCGACAGGAAGAAGGTCACCACCAGCGCGCTGCCCTGGGTGGCCAGCTGCCGGCTTTGACCGGTGTAGTCGAAGCTGAAGCCCTGGGGGAGTACTTCCTCGGCGGTCTTCTCCATGTAGTCCATGGCGGTACCCGCGGCGACTCCGGGCATCACCACACCCTGAAGCGTGAGCGAGTTCTGCTGGTTGAACTGGGTACGCGAAGACGGCTCAATGTCGTTGCTGAAACTCACCACGCTGCCCAGGGGTACCAGTGTGCCGGTATCGGAGCGGATGTAGTAATCGCTCAGGGCCTGGGAGTCCAGGCGGAATTTCTGGTCAACCTGGGGGATCACCTGGTACGACCGGCCTTCCATATTGAAGCGGTTGATGTAGCCACCACCAAGCATGCTGGCCAGCGCCTGACCAACGTCCTGCATCGACAGCCCCAGATCGGCTACCCGATCCCGGTCGACCTTGATCCGGGTGATGGGACGGTCAAAGTTAATCGACTTCTGCAAGAACATGAAGTTGCCGCTGCCCATGGCTTCACCCAGCAGCTCGTCCGCCACCTGGTTCAGCTGCTCGTAGCTGTTGCCGGTGGTGATCACGAACTGGAATGGCAGGCCGCCGCCAGAACCAGGCAGCGAGGGCCGCGGGAACACCGCCGTCTGCAGTCCGGTCACTTTGCTGAGCTCGGCGTCCAGTTGCGGTTGTGCCTCGAACTGGGATATGTCCCGTTCACTCCAGGGCGCCATCTTGAAGCCACCGAAGACGGCGTTCGGACCGGTGAAGCCAATGATCATGAAGTCTTCCTCGTACCCGGGCAGGGTCGACATCCGGTTCTGAATTTCGTCGCCGTGCTCCTGCAGATAATCGAGGGTGGACGTCTGCGGGCCCAGGCCTTGGTAAAACAGGATGCCCTGGTCTTCGGTTGGCGCCAGCTCGTTCTGGCTCATCATCGCCATGAAATAGATCGAGCCGAGGACGACAAAGGCAAAGAAAATCACCACCGACTTGGTTTCCATCAGCGAGGTGAGTGCCCGCTTGTAGCCATTGGACAGGCCGTTGAAGCTACGTTCGACCAGGCTCTCGAACTTGCCGGGGTTGCCGTGGGGTTTCAGCACCAGTCCAGAAAGCATCGGGGACAGGGTCAGTGCCACGATACCCGAGATGACGACGGCTCCGGCCAGGGTGAAGGCGAACTCGGTAAACAGCGAGCCGACCAGGCCGCCCATGAAGCCAATTGGCGCATAAACAGCGACAAGGGTGGTGGTCATAGCGATGATCGGCACTGCCATTTCCCGGGCGCCTTTGATGGCGGCATCGAACCGGGACTCACCCTGTTCGATGTGGCGGTGCACGTTCTCCACCACGATGATGGCATCGTCGACCACCAGGCCGATGGCCAGAACCATAGACAGTAAGGTGAGCAGGTTCAGGGAGAATCCGAACATCAGCATGATGAAGGCACCACCGACCAGGGACAGGGGCACCGCCACCGATGGCACGATCGAGGCGCGCACGGAGCCCAGGCACAAGAACACCACCACCAGTACGATCACCAGAGCTTCCAGCAGGGTTTTGATGACTTCGTTGATGGAGTCTTCGATAAAGTCGGAGGCGTCGTACGCCAGCCGGACATTCAGTCCGGAGGGTAGCTGGCTTTCGATGCCAGGCAGTGAATCTTTCACCAGCCCGGCAACGGTCAGCGGGTTGGCGCCGGGTGCCAGCTCGATGGCGACATAGGTAGCCGGGTCGCCTTTATACAACGCGAGCTGGTCGTAGGATTCGGAACCAAGCTCCACGCGGGCGATGTCCTGCAACCTAATCTGGGTGCTGCCGGACTGCTTCACCACCAGGTTGCGGAACTGGTCGGGGTCGGCGACATCGGTGTCGCTGGTCATGCTGATTTCGGTGTACTGGCCCTTGGTGTTGCCCACGGCGGCCTGGTAGTTGTTGGCACGCAGCTTGGCGACCACTTCCGGCGGCGTCATGTCCACGGCGGCGAGGCGTTCCGGATCCAGCCAGACTCGCAGGGCAAATTTGCGGCCAATGAGGTCAGCCTTGCCGACACCCGGGAGGGCCTGCAGCTTTGGCTGCACCACGCGGGTCAGGTAATCGGAGATTTGCGGAACTTCCAGCTCACTGCTGTAGAACGCGATGTACATCAACGCCGTGGAGTCACCGGTGGTGGAGGTGATGACCGGGTCCTGGGCTTCAGCCGGTAGCACGTTGCGCTGGCTGGCGACCTTGGCCTGGATTTCGGCCAACGCCGCGTTGGCATCGTAGTTCAGTACCATCTTGGCTTCGATGGTGGAGGTGCCCTGGGAGCTGGTTGAGGTCAGGTAGTCAATGCCACTGGCTTCAGCAATCGCCTGTTGCAGTGGGGTGGTGATGAACCCTTTGATCAGATCCGAGCTGGCACCGGGGTAGGCGGTGGTGATGGTCACCGTGGTGCTTTCAAGTTGCGGATACTGCCGGATTTCCATCTCCATGGCTGCTCGGGCACCGAGCAGCAGTATCAGGAGGCTGACCACCGTTGCCAGGACCGGGCGGTGGATAAAAATGTCGGTAAATCGCATTATTCAGACGCCTCCGTCGCTTGAGCAGCGTCTTCCTGAATCGCCACCGGCTGGCCAGCACGTAAGCGCAGCAGACCTTTGGAAACGATGGTTTCGCCTTCTTCCAGGCCGGACAGAATGGCCACTTTGTTGTTCCGGGTCTCACCGGTCACTACGGTGCGGCGAGTGACTACCTGGGTGTCGTCATCGTTCTTGCCAATGACAAAGACGAAGTCGCCGTAGGTGTTGTAGGAGACGGCAGTACGGGGCACGGTGACCACTTCGTTGTCTTCCGGTTGGCGAGTCATGACGGTGGCAAACATGCCCGGACGAAGCAGTTGCTCTTCGTTGTCCAGTGTGGCGCGAATGCGCACAGTGCGGGTTTCCGGGTTGACCGAGGTATTGATGGCGGCCACGGTGCCCTTGAAATCGCGCTCGCGCACGGCCGCGACGGTTGCGACGACCGGGTAGCCGGTCTGCACGTCTGGCAGGTTTTTCTCCGACAGTGTGTAATCCACGTAAATCGGATCCAGCATGTTGATCTCAACAATCGGGGTGCCAGTGGCGATGTATTCACCGCGATCGACCATGCGGATGCCGAGACGACCATCGAAGGGCGCGCGAATAATCTTCTTGCTCAGTTGAGCTTCGGCTTCATTGACTCGGGCCCGGGCAGCGTCGAAATTGGCTTTTGCCTCATCATATTGAGACTGGGATACAGCGCGCTTGGGAAGCAGGTCAGACACCCGCTTGAATTCCTGTTCGGCCAGCTGCGCCTCGGCGCGGCGGGTACGCAGTGCGGCTTGATCGATGGCGGAATCGATTCGAATCAACACATCGCCCTGCTTGACGGTGTCACCCGACTCGAAGTTGACGACTTCGATCACCCCGGGCACCTCGTTAGCGACCTGAACGCCGTTGACCGCTTCGATGCTGCCCACTGCTTTGATCGCAGGTGTCCATTTTTCGATTTGGGCTTTAACGGCGGACACTTGCGCCGGTGGGCGGGGCTGACTCATCTGTTCTTGCATCTGGCCAAACTGGTAGAACTTGTAACCAAAAATGCCGCCAAGGACGACGCCTAGGAAGATGATAACGATCACGAAGCGGGAGGCAGTGCGCATAATTCGGGTCCTGGGAATCGGGTTTGTTCTTTCGTCGGTGCAGCCGGAAAATATATGTTTTCTACAAAACATAGCATCCTATAAAATTTGCAGGGTGATTGTCACCGGGTTGTCGGTATTTCTGCGTAGGGTTTGATGGCGCTTGTCGCCCCGGTGACGCTGCCGGCTGACAGGCAGGAAACTGGTATTGTCAGCGGAAGAAGTGACAGAATTACGACCATTCATTCGCTAAGGATCAACCCATGCACTGGATTCTCGGTATCGCTCTGGCGGCTGCTGTCTTCGTCATTCTGAAGCAGTGGGGGGCGCTGTCGCCCGACAAGCGGAAAACCGCGATCTGGAAAGGCGTGCTGGTGGTTGGTGGCGCGCTGCTGCTGTTTCTGGTGCTGACGGGGCGAGTGCATGTGCTCACCGCGGCGGTGGCTGCGGTGATTCCCCTGCTTCGCAAGCTGCCGGCGCTGCTCAAATTCTTGCCCATGGTGAATCAGCATCTGGGCCGGGGTGACGGGAGAGGTGCTGGGCAGGGTTCTGGGGATGAACAGTACGAGCAGGGCTCGGGTCGTTCAGCCGCCCATGGGGGCATGTCGAAGCAAGAGGCCTGCGAAATTCTGGGCGTGGCCCGCGGTTGCGATGAACAGGAGATCGTCGCGGCGCACCGCCGTTTGATCCAGAAGCTGCATCCGGACCGCGGAGGCAATGATTATCTGGCGGCCAAGATTAACGAGGCAAAAGCCGTTCTACTTCGAGGCCGTTCCCGCGCCGACGCCGAAAGCCAAAGCAGTTGACGGTTAGCGCAGAATGTCGACCTTGATCTCGAAGCTTCGGTTGTCGGAACGGCTACTGCTAACATTGTAAGTGATGCCAGAGCGCTCGGTGTCGGCAGAGGTGGAGGTGCTGCCCAGCGCCACCCATTCGCCCGGTTCCACTCGGCGAATGGTTACCACGGCCTCGGTTTCATAGCCGGGCAGGGCAGCCGGATCTTCCTCGAACGACACAATACTCACCTCAATTGCCCGGTCCGAAATAACCTGCGGGCTTACCAGGAAACCACTGCGAGTTTCGACCTGTTGGAGGATGGCAGCCGGGTTGCGTCCTCCCTGAACAGCAAACGGCAGGGTTCGGACCTGGCCGGAGGTAATGTGGGCCGACTGGCCATCCTGCACCACCAGGGTTCGGAGCTGGCTGTTGTTGGTACTGGTGACCTTGCGCTCAACGGTGACGTTGACCCGTTCCTCCGAACCTGAGACTCCGGCCCCGGAACGTTTTCCACCAATATCCTGACGGGAGCGGACGGTGATGCGCAGCTGCGCCGGTGCCACATCCATGGTGTCGATCAGCATTCCGATTTCATCCAGCAAGGGCTGCTCGCCCCGAACGACTACCTGCTGGCCCCGCGCGGTCACGGTAACCGGGGCATTCTGGTAAAGCTCGCGGATCTGCTGGGCGACGTCGTCCGCGGGGCGGCTCTGCAACTCGTAGACTCGCGCCTCAGTCTGGGCCAAGGCCGTGGCCGGCAGTAACGCCAGGCTCAGGAACAGGGCCAGGATACGGGGCAGATTAGCTGGACTGCATCGGAGAAAATGAGGTTCTGTGAGTGTCATGTCTGCTCCCGACCCTGCCGTCGACTGAAAAAGTCTGGACAACGGGGTTGCCAAGTTGAAAACCGGGGGTATATATTGAAAAGCATGAAGACCACACACGCGATCTGTCAATTGAATGTTCTGCAAGCTTTCGGTGAAAAATCGATAGCGGCGGTCGCTGCTGTGTTTTCTTGGTGGTTTGGATATGGCTTTTATTTTAGCCAGAGCCAGGGCCGCCCATAAGATCTTCATCGACCGAATAACGAGGAAGGCAGCCCGGCAGAAAACCCAGGCTGCCACCGGACTCAAAAAGCCCCGACTGGTAGCCCAGCCGGGGCTTTTTTGATTCTGACACAGGGAAACGGGAACACTGATATGAACATGCCACCGAGTTCTGAGACGCTGACAAGTTCTGAAGCGTTGAATAGTACCGACGCACTGAGCCAGCCAGCCGCCGATACGGCAGTCAGTCAGCGCCAGGAAGTGGCTCTGCCCAGCGCTGCCGGTTTGCGCCAGCAGCTGCCGGTTTCGGCCAGCTTGGCGAGTCAGATCGCGGGGCAGCGCGAGGCCGTCCGAAAGATTCTGCGAGGCGAAGACGCCCGAACTCTGATCGTGATGGGACCTTGCTCCATCCACGATGAAGTGGCGGCCCTTGAGTACGGTGAGAAACTGAAGCGCCTGGCGGACGCGGTCAGTGACCGTTTCCTGATCGTGATGCGGGCCTACCTTGAAAAGCCGCGGACAACCGTGGGCTGGAAGGGCCTGTTGTACGATCCCGAGCGCACGGGGGCCGGCGATCTGAACGAGGGTCTGGTTCGTTCTCGCCGACTGCTGCTGAATCTGTCACAGATGGGATTGCCGCTGGCAACCGAGGCGCTCAGCCCCTTCGCCATGGATTACCTGGGCGATCTGATCAGCTGGAGCGCCATTGGTGCCCGCACCACCGAGTCTCAGATTCATCGGGAACTGGTGAGCGGACTGCCGATGCCGGTGGGTTTCAAGAACGGAACCGACGGCGGTGTTGGTGTCGCCACCAACGCAATGCGGTCAGCTGCCCACCCACACCATCACATGGGAGTTTCAGACAGTGGTGTGCCGGTGATGATCACTACCCGGGGCAACCCGGATACTCATTTGGTACTGCGGGGTGGACGTGGAATCACCAATTACGATGCCGACAGCATAGCCGCCGCGGTGCAGGCCCTGGCTGGGGCCAACCTGTCCACCTCGATCATGGTGGATTGCAGCCACGACAATGCCCAGAAGCAGGCGGAGCGTCAGATCGACATCGCCCGTGAGGTAATGGCGCAGCGTGCGGCGGGTAACGACCACATCCGCGGCCTGATGCTGGAGAGTTTCCTGGAGCCGGGGCGCCAGGATGACAGCGATGATCTGATCTTCGGCTGCTCGATTACAGATCCGTGCCTGGGCTGGAGCCAGACGGAGGCTCTGATCCGCTCACTGTAGACAGTAACAGCTGGCCGGCCAGTAACAGCAGCACGCCGCCCATCATGCGGTCGAGCCAGTGGCCGAACCGGTTAAAGCCCCGGCGGACACGGGGCAGGGTGAAGAACACCGCGACGAGGGCAAACCACAAGGCGGTGGCAACGGCCATGTAGAGGCCGTAACCTGCTTGCAGGGCAACCGGGGTGTCCGGGCTGATCACCACGGAGAACAGGGAAACAAAGAACAGGGTAGCCTTGGGGTTCAGGGCATTGGTCAAAAAGCCCAGACGCAGGGCAGCCAGGCCCGATTGAGGGGGGCCAGGTTCAGCGTTGACGTGGATGCCTCCGGCGCGCGAACGCAGGCATTGGATCGCAATCCAGGTCAGGTACAGGGCACCGACCACTTTCAGGACGCTGAACAGCCACACCGATTGCTGGATAATCAGGCCGATACCCAGCAGTGAATAAGCCACGTGCACCAAGATGCCCAATCCGATACCCACCGCAGTCAACAGGGCATGATGTCGGCTCTGGCTGAGCGCCTGCCTGAGCATAATGGCAAAATCCGGACCCGGACTGGCCACCGCCAGAAGATGCACAAGGGCTACGGTCAGAAATTCAGGCCAAAAATTGTACACGTTTCAATCCCTCGATCCTGTTAATTGCAATTAGTTGCAAAAGGTTGCAAGCGCCCCAGCTTAAGTCAATTTTCTGGGAATTTCCCCTTGCTCATAACCGTCTAGCTCACGGGCGATCCGATCTGCTGGTTTCAGCCTATACCCTATACTGTTGATTGCATAAGGCCCTGCCAGCACGTTATTTCGACGTCAAGACGGTTGCAAGGAGAGGTTTGTATGGAAAAGCGAGAGGTGGATGTTGCCATTATCGGGGTCGGCACCGCCGGGATGGTCGCCTACCAGCGTGTCCGCAAAGCCACTGACAAGGTGGTGCTGATTGAGGCAAACCGGTACGGGACTACTTGTGCCCGGGTCGGCTGCATGCCCAGTAAACTGCTGATTGCTGCGGCGGACAATGCCCATCACATGGCCACGGGGCCACTGTTTGGCATTTCAGCCGGTGGCATCAACATTGATGGCAAGGCGGTGATGAAGCGGGTTCGTCAGGAGCGGGATCGCTTTGTTGGCTCGGTGGTGGAGTCAGTGGACAAATTTCCCGACCACCACCGCATGTTCGGACACGCCCGGTTTGCCGGGCCGAAGCGGTTGATGGTTGAGGGCACCAACGGAGACGTCCGGGAGGTGCACGCCGAACGGATCATTATTGCTACTGGGTCCCGCCCCAATATCCCCGGTTTTCTCAAGGAAGCGAAAGACCGCCTTGTGGTCAACGACGACCTGTTCGAATGGCAGGACCTGCCGGAGTCTGTTGCGGTGTTTGGTCCCGGCGTCATCGGCCTGGAACTGGGTCAGGCCCTGAGCCGCCTGGGTGTGCGAGTTCGAATGTTTGGCGCGGGAGGGTCGGTAGGGCCGATCCGTGATGAGTCGATTCGCCAGTGCGCCCTCGATACGTTCAACCGGGAGTTCCCGCTCAACCCCGAGGCGGATGTAAAGCAGGTGGAACGCACTGAGAGCGGCGTCCGGATTACCTTTCAGGATGACGATCAGGGAGAGGTGTCCGAGACCTTCGATTACCTCCTGGCTGCGACTGGTCGGCGCCCCAATGTTGATGGCCTGGACATCCTGAACGCTGAAATTGAGCTGGATGACAAAGGCATGCCGCTGTTTGATCCGTACACCCTTCGTTGCGGCGATAGCCACATCTTTATTGCCGGCGATGCCAACAACACTCTGCCTTTGTTGCACGAGGCGGCCGACGAGGGCCGCATTGCCGGTGACAACGCGGGGGCCTACCCGGAGGTCCTGGCGGGCTTGCGCCGGACGCCCCTGGCGGTGGTGTTTACCGACCCGCAGATTGCTGCGGTGGGTCTCACCATCGACGAGGTGGACGAGCGCTGCAAGGGCCGCTTTGCTGTTGGCGAGGTGTCGTTTGAGGATCAGGGCCGCAGTCGGGTGATCGGCAAGAATGTTGGCCTGTTGCGGGTCTATGGTGAGCACGGCTCTGGGTTGTTCATGGGCGCCGAGATGTTCGGGCCGGCAGCCGAGCACATCGCACACTTGTTGGCCTGGTCGGCCCAGCATCGAATGACCGTCAGTGAGATGCTTGAGATGCCGTTTTATCACCCGGTCATTGAAGAAGGTTTGCGTACGGCCTTGAAACAACTGAATCGAAACCTCAGTAAGGGTCCTGAGCCGGCAGAAGGTTGTACCGATTGTGGCCCCGGTGTTTAGGGGGCGGTCGTTGTAGGTGACTTAGTGATTTGTTGAATTCTATGACGACGGATTGATTAATAATCTGGCGCTATCGATAGAATTGACGAATTCTACTTCTGCGCCGTCTGTTCTGTGGCTTAGGATGACGGATATATTCAATTGAGTTAACGTCAAGGAGACACGCAATGGGTAAGAACTTTATTGGTCTGGATACGGAAAAAACTGTGCAGTTGGCAGATTCGTTGAACGATCTGCTGTCCAATTATCAGATTTTCTACATGAACGTGCGCGGCTATCACTGGAACATCAAGGGTGACAATTTTTTCGAGCTGCACGTGAAGTTTGAGGAACTGTACGACGACCTTCTGTTGAAGATTGACGAAATTGCCGAGCGGGTGCTCACTCTCGGTCATCGTCCGGCCCATTCCTACAGCACCTATATCGAGAAATCCGAGGTGCAGGAAAAGAAGGACGTCTCTGATGGCCGTGAAGCGATGGAAAACATCGTGGAAAGCTTTGCCAAGCTGATTGGTAAGCAGCGTGATCTGTTGAGCCTGGCGAGCGATTCCGACGACGAAGGCACCGCAGCATTGATGAGTGACTATATCTCACAGCAGGAAAAAACCGTGTGGATGTATCGGAGCTATCTGGGACACTAATCCCGATAGAGTTCCAGAAGAAGGGCGGCAAATGCCGCCCTTTTTTGTGCCCGGTATATTGCCCAGTACTGTGCCCGAATGATGTCAGACAGCGGCTTCAAGCGGCGGAACCTGCTGATGCAGGAACCACTTTTCGGTCACTACCTTCCGGGTAAACCAGTGGGAGCGCATCAGCGTGGTCGCCAGCGGGGTCTTGATCCAGTCGGGCACCTGCCAGCTTTGCTCCAGTTCGGTGGCCCGGGTGCCGAAGCGTTCGGCGATGGCATCGCCGTAGAGCTGCAGTGACGATGCCGAATAATCCTGCGCATCGCGGATAACATCGGCCGCCATCAGGGCGGATTCAATTGCCGGCCGGATGCCTTCGCCACTCTGGGTGTAGGCCAATCCGGCGGAATCGCCAATCAGCAGAATGCCATCGTCGACCAATGGCCGTTCGGCGTGGGCATAGAGCAGATAGGCATGGCCTTTAAACCGGCCAGGCAGGTCGGAGGGAATGCGGCCGGTGTCTTTCATGTCCTGGACAAAGGCTTCCAGATGCTCAGTCAGCCGATGGTTGTCTTCCCGGCCCAGGCCAATGTTCAGGTAATTCTCCTTGCGGAACACCCAGGCATAGCCCTTGAGGTCGCGGCAAAACCAGAGTTCCGGGGTGTCACCCCGAGCTTGGCAGCTTTGCGCCTGCTCCGTTGTCATTTCGAACTCGACCTCTTTAGCGGCAACGATGGTTTCATGGCTGCCGGGGCCCTCGCCCAGTAATTGTGCCACCGGGCAGAAATGGCCACCGGCACCGATGATCAGCGGCGCTTCCCAGGTGCCGTTGACCTGCCAGTTGCCGCCCTCCCGTTTGATGCTTTTCACGGGTGTGGAGAGCATCTTTGGGGCGGTCACCCGGTCCAGCAGGTAGGTGTCAAACTCGCACCGGCGAATGCCATAACTGACCACGTCGCCATGGTCGTTTTCCACCGGTGACTGGCCCATCATACCGATGCGGAAGCGTCGGATGGGTTGCAGGGTTCGGCCATGACTGTAGTCGTCGCGATCGATGTTCAGGGTGTTCATCACTGCCGGCGTAACCCAGCCGGCGCAGGTCTTGTCCCGCGGGAAATCCTGTTTGTCGATCAGCAGTATGTGTTTGCCACTGTCCTGCAGGCTTTGGGCCAGGGTGGAGCCTGCAGGGCCGGCGCCAACGATGATCAGGTCGTAGTAATCCATCACGCCTGCTCCAGTGCTGCGGGGCTTGTGTACAGGTCTTGCCGGCTCTGTGGCAACTGGTTGTTGTCTCCGTGAGTGAACACCACCTGGAAAAGCTGAAGCGAGCCGGCCCGGAACGCGGCAATGGAACCGGCCAGATACATGCGCCAGGCTCGGGTAAAGTGTTCATCGTACATTTCCGAGACCTGGTCCTGATTTTCCGTGAACCGATCCATCCAGTGGCTCAGGGTCTGGGCGTAGTGAAGCCGGAGGTTCTCCACGTCCAGCACCGAGAAATCACCCTGTTCGCAGATTTCCATGAACTCGCCAATGCTCGGTGGATAGGCTCCCGGGAAAATCCGTTTCTCGATCCACGCATTCATCAGCATGGGGCGGTTTCGCCCGATGCTGTGAAGCAGGGCTATCCCATCGGGTTTCAGGCTGCGTTTGATCAGAGCCGATAATGCCGGGTAGTTTTCCTTGCCAACGTGTTCCAGCATGCCGACCGATACAAAGGCATCGTACTGACCTTCGATGTTCCGGTAGTCGTCCTCGACATACTCAATCAGGTGATCGAGCTGTTGCTGGCGGGCTTGCTCCCGGGCATAAACGAGCTGTTCTCTTGATATGTTGTAGGAGTGCACTTTTACGCCGTAGTGACGGGCCATATAGCGGGCCAGCCCACCCCAGCCACAGCCGGCTTCGACCACGGTCATGCCGGGCTTGAGCCGGAGCTTACGGCAGACATGTTCCAGCTTGGCCAGTTGCGCCTGCTCAAGAGTCAGGTCGGGGCGCTCGTAGTAGGCGCAGGTGTACTGCATTTCAGCCTGATCCAGCCACAACTGGTAGAACTCATTGCCCAAATCGTAGTGGTGATGGATGTTTTCCTTGGCTTCCGTGATCCCGGTGGAGCGCGGGTTGTGATTGCGCCAGAGTGCGTCCAGCCATTTTGGCCAGTCCTGCCGGGCAGCGTGCACCGATCGATACAGGGTTTCCATCAGATCAGGCAGGTCGCCTTCAACGTCCAGCCTGCCCGCGCTGTACAGGTCGCCAAAGGCCAGGTTGGGGTTGGCGACCAGTGAATAGAGTGCCTTGGGGTCTTTAAGGTGGAGGATAAAACGGACCTCCTGATCCTTGGGATCGATGACGTCGCCGTTCCACAGCTGGAATCGGATGGGAGGCGATCCGGCCATGCGCATGAGTTTGGCGATGAGCCAGCGTTCGTAGTTATGGGGGTTCCGGTCGGTCTGTGCTGCTTCCAACGGTAGGGTTAGCACGTGTGGTGTGGATTCACGGCCCGTTTGCTCGGTTTTTTGGGCGGTGCTGTGTGTCATGGGTCCTTCTCTCCCTGTTCCTGACCTGAGCGTCGCGGCCCCCTGTACGGGTTCGACGGGTGCGCACGGAGCTTGTTCCGTCTGTTCCTCCGGGAACCGCCGGTTCTGTGTTCAGTATAGAAAAGGTTGGGCTTTTGTCAGGTTAGGGCGTGAAAGGGCTGGAAAAGATGGATAGCGACATAGAAAAACCGGGCCATGGGGCCCGGTTTTTCAGAGGGGTCAGTAGGTGGCACTCATCCCGAACCATTCGGGGAAGATCACGATCAATGCCAACACCAGAATCTGAATCAGAATGAACGGGATAATCCCGCGGTAGATATCCACCGTTCGCACCTCCGGTGGCGCCACCCCTTTCAGGTAGAAGAGCGAGAAGCCAAAGGGTGGCGTCAGGAAGCTCGTCTGCAGGTTCATGGCGATCAGGATGGCGAACCAGAGCATGTTGATGCCCATGGCTTCGGCAATGGGTGCCAAAATCGGCACGATGATGAACGAGATTTCCACGAAGTCGATGAAGAAACCGAGGATCAGGATCACCAGCATCGCCAGGATAATGAAGCCCCACTGGCCGCCTGGCAGGAGGTGTAGCCATTCTTCCAGCAGGTAGTCGCCGCCGGTGTAGCTGAACACCATGGAGAACGCAGTGGCACCGATCAGGATCGCAAACACCATGGCGGTTACCTTGACGGTATCCTTGGCGCTGTCCCAGACCATCCTGAACGAGAACTGCTTGTAGATGAGAGCCAGAACCACGGCGCCAACACCACCCAGTGCCGAGGACTCGGTGGGCGTGGCGATGCCGCTGAAGATGGAGCCCAATACGATAACAATCAGCGCCAGTGGCGGAATGATCGCGAGGAGGGCCGACACGACTTCCTGCTTACGTGAGTTGGTCGGATCTTGCGGCATCGCCGGTGCGGTTTCCGGCTTCAGACGGGTCAGGACCAGGATGTAGGCAATGTACAGACCGATCAGGACAACGCCCGGCCAGACTGCAGCTTTGAACAGGTCGCCGACGGGGATGCCGATGACGTCACCGAGAATGATCAGGATGATCGACGGGGGAACGATCTGTCCCAGGGTGCCCGAAGCACAGATGGTGCCGGTGGCCAGACGCTTGTCGTACTTGTGGGCCAGCATGACCGGCAGGGAAATCAGGCCCATGGCCACCACGCTGGCACCAACCACACCGGTGGAGGCGGCCAGCAAGGCGCCTACCAGAATGGTGGAGATGGCGAGACCACCCGGCAGGCCACCGAACAGCCGGCCCATGGAGGTGAGCAACTGCTCAGCCAGCTTGGTGCGCTGCAGCACCACGCCCATGAAAATGAACAGGGGCACTGCCATGAGTACGGTGTTTTGCATGACACTCATGATCCGGAACGGCATGAACGCAAACAGATCCATGCCCTCGGCATAAATACCGAAGAACAGTGCGACACCACCGAATGTAAAGGCGACAGGGAAACCCGCCATCAGCATCAGCATGGCAACGCCGAACATAATCATACCGATCATGCCAGACCTCCCGCGCTGTGCTCAGAGGTATAGCTTTTCTCGCCGGACATCACCCGCAGTGCGAAGGTGATCATGCCCAGACCGGCTGTGCCGATGAAAAACGCGGTGACGGGAATAACCGATTTGATCAAATAGCGATGGGGCAGGCCACCGGGATCGCCACTGCCTTCACCCATGCTGTAGGAGTCCAGGGCAAAGCTGTAACCATAGGTGCCGATCAGGTAAGCGAACGGGAGTACAAAGATAACTGCGCCAATCAGGTTAACCCAGGCCTTGGCCTTGTTGCTCCAGTTGGTGTAGAAAACGTCTACGCGAACGTGGCCATCCGTGCGGAGTGCGTAGGGAATACCAAACAAAAAAACGATGGAGTACAGGTGCCATTCCATTTCCTGCAGGCCGATCGATACTTCATTGAATGCGTAGCGGGACACCACGTCGTAAAACACGTTTACGGCCATTAGTATCATCGCGATACAGGCGACCCAGCCACAGAGATTGGACAATCGGGCCAGGCCCTCGTCCAGTTTGATAATCCACCGCATTTACAATCCTCCGCCAAGCGGGTTGGCGTTTTTTTCAGCTACTATAAACGACGAAACCGGGACCACTCAGAGAGCGATCCCGGCTCGATTTGGGGCGCTATCTTACTCGACTTCGCCCATCGTGTTGAGGTACGCACGCTCAGAAATGTCTGTGTAAGCGCGGGACTGCTCAAGGTACTCCTGCTGAGACTTAACGATCTTGGCGGCCAGTTCGTCGCCTTCAGCGGCTTCTTTCAGCAGCTTATCGTTAGCCTCCTTCATAGCCTGGAAGACTTCGTCCGGGAACTTTTTGATCTGAACATTCGGATACTCTTCCTGAATGCTGGCCCACGCCTTGGCATTTTCGTGCTGTGACTGAACCAGCATTTCGTAAGAGGCCAGGCGCATGGAAACACGCAGGATTTCCCTCAGGTCAGCGGGCAGCTTCTCCCAGGTCTTCTTGTTGACCAGGAACTGCAGCTCGGTGGCCGGCTCGTGCCAACCGGTGTAGTAGTAGTCGGCGATCTGCTGGAAGCCCAGACGAAGATCCAGAGCCGGACCTACCCACTCAACGGCGTCGATGGTGTTGCGTTCTAGCGCTGTGTACAGCTCGCCCGGTGCAATGTTGGTCGGGCTTACGCCGACTTCAGCAAAGACTTCGCCGGCGAAGCCGGGAATACGCATCTTCAGACCCTGCAGGTCTTCAACGGAGTTGATCTCTTTGCGGAACCAGCCACCCATCTGGATGCCGGTGTTGCCACCCGGGAAGGACATCAGGTTGTGCGGGTTATACACTTCCTGCATCAGCTCCATGCCTTCGCCATGGTAGAACCAGGCATACTGTTCCATGGCATTCATGCCGAAAGGCATGCTGGTGAAGAACAGGGTGTTGGGTACCTTGCCTTTCCAGTAGTAGGACGCGGAGTGGCCCATGTCGTACTGGCCGGCTTTAACCATGTCAAACACGCCAAATGGGGCTTTGTGCTTGTTGGCAGAGTCGATGCGGATGCGCAGACGGCCATCGGACATCTCTTCGGCCATTTTGGCCATGTTTTTCGACGCATCACCGAAAATTGGGAAGTTTGGGCCCCAGGTCTCGGCAAGACGCAGTGTGAACTTGTCTTGAGCGAGCGCCTGCGTGGCGGCAAAGGTGGTTGCCACAGCCAGCGCAGCCGCGGAAAGAACAGAACGGATCTTCATTGCTCTTCAATCCTCTTATCGTTTTTTATTCAGAGCATCCTCCGGTGGGGAGGAGTTAACTCATAACGGTAGCCCAAGTTAACAATTATCGTTAGGAAACGGAACGAAAACCGCCCTTGCCTACGACCTAGGTCGTACGACTGTTTACATATCATCCATCCGGCCAATCTGGCGTGCCAGCCTCATGGCTTCATGCTCTTCCAGGGCTTTCAAATCTTCTAGCAGGGTACGTGCCTCGGGAATTTCTGCTTTTCCAATCAGGGAGTCGTACAGATCCATCACCTGATCGTGAAAATCGAAAATTTCGCGCGCGATACCGTCAAAATCCAGGTCGGCGTAGTGAGTGTCGCAGGTGCGGTGGCTTTCGATGGGCTTGTGGTTGGCGTAATCGTAAAGACGGGTTTTCATTGCTTTCGGATCGGCCTGCTTTTCAAACTCACTGACCGCATTCTCCAGTATGCGCTCGTGACTGCTGACGTAGTCGAGCAGAGCGCTAGCCCGCTCATTTTGGGCTTTGGCGGCAGATTCGTGCAGGCTCTCAGCAAGGTACGCGTGCAACTGGCGGGTCCAGTCGATGAGATCCTCGAAGGTTTTTATTTCCATCACGGCCTCCTGAGACCGGCGTGCGTTCTGGGGCGTAGCGTTACCTGTCAGTCTAGCCAACATTTCGCCCGTTGCGACAGCGCATGTCAGAGGGGATCGGCGGGCTCAGATTAATTCGGTGCCGTGAGCTCAGGAGCCGTTGATTCCATCTTTTGCCGCCAGCTTCGAAATTTCGCCAGTGCCGGTTTTTCCACTGAATAGTGAATGGCCGCGGCCAGGGCCAGCGCGGTAGCCAATGCCAATCCGACACCAAGCCATCCCGGCAGGCCGGCCCGGTAGCTCAGGTCGATGACGCCGTAGCCAATATTCTGGTGGACCAGGTACAAGCTATAGGACAGGCTGCCTAGCCAAAGCATGGGGCGGTTGGCCAGCCATGGCAATCGGCCGTACACGGCGAGGGCAAAGACTCCGAAACACGCCAGGACAAAGATGCTGTAAGGCATTTTGTAGGCGAAAAGGCCGTGACCAATGCTGGCGATCAGCAGGCTGTTGTCGAAGGCTGAGCTGTCCCCGTAACGGTGGCGTCGATAGATCAACATGCCGGCTATAAACAGCGGAGCGTATTTCACGAACACCAGATCCTTGACCAGAAACTCAATCCCTGGCGGGATCTGTTTCCACCAAAGCACGCCTGCATAGCTGATGATGATCCAGATGGTGAGGGCAGAGCGAAGCTGCAGCCAGCTGCGGAGATTGAAGAACAGTAAAGCCATCCAGCTATAGAAGGTAACCTCCACCACCAGACTCCAGTAGGCGCCGTCGACATGCTGCTTACCAAAGTACTCGTGCAGCAGGGTGGTGTTCAGCAGGGCGGTTTCAAACGTCACCGCTCGGCTTTCCGGGCCAAGCCAGTGTACTGAGATGAAGGTGAGCGCGATGGCCGCCCAGAGTGCCGGCAGCAGACGGAAGGCGCGGGCCAGGCCGAACCAGCCGGCTTTGGATGTGCGCTCCAACGTCATGAAGATCACAAAACCGCTCAGAATGAAGAACAGATGGACCCCATACCGCCCGAACAGCAAGCTGCTGTTTAGGATCGCCGGCAGTTCGAACCCGTGGCCGTAAAGCTTGTCGTAATAAGGTAGGTAGTGGAACAAAACGACTACAATCGCTGCTAAACCACGCAAGGCATCAAGGCTGGCTAACCGGTTGGGCGAGGAAGTCATAAGTCGGTCCTTTTGGATACCGCTATAATAGCCTGCATTGGAAGCCGGCAATACGGTCGTGACCTACGGTATGCTTGCCGCGGCTATACCATGTGTTAATCCGCGGTGGCACAAATCATCGGTTTTCTTGAATAAGGCAGGGAGTTGCGACCATGGCAACCACGTTAGGCATCATCGAAGGCTTCTATGGCCCAATGTGGAACTGGCAGGAACGCCGCCACCTTGTGCGTGCCCTGGCACCTCACGGTTACGGGTTTTATCTGTACGCGCCCAAGGCCGATGCATTCCTGCGGCGGCGCTGGCAAGAGCCCCATCCTGCGGAGGTGGCGGCGGAGCTTGCGGGTTTTGCACGCTTTTGCCGAGAAGAAGGCGTACGGTTTGGGGTTGGATTAAGTCCCTTCGAGATCTTCAATCGTTTTGACGAGGAGGCTCGGGCGGCACTTGCCCGAAAGCTGGCGTTGCTGGATCGATTGGGCATCGATGAACTGGCGATCCTGTTTGATGACATGCGCTCGGACACCCCGGATCTGGCCTACACCCAGGCCGAGATCGTGGCCTGGGTTCGGGATCACAGTTCGGTCCGACAGCTCAGCGTTTGCCCGAGCTATTATTCCGACGATCCGGTTCTGGATCGTGTGTTTGGGGAACGTCCTGCCGATTATCTGGAGACCCTCGGGCGCAAACTCGACCACGAGGTCAATATCTTCTGGACCGGTGAAGAGGTCTGTTCACGGGAAATCTCACCCGGCCACTTGAAGCGGGTGGGCGATGTTCTCGGGCGCAAGCCGGTGCTTTGGGACAACTATCCGGTTAATGACGGTGACCGCATGTCTCAGCACTTGCACTTGCGGGGTTTTACCGGTCGGCCGGCAGCTAATGCCGCTCATATCGCCGGCCACGGCATCAACCCGGCGTTACAACCAACGCTGACGACCGTGCCGGCAATCACCCTGGCGGAATCCTATCGGCTGGGCCCGGACTATCAGTATGGCCACTCGCTCCGGCATGCAGCTCGGGAAGCGCTGGGGCTCGATCTGGCGGATCAGATTTTGACCGATCTGTTGGTGCTGCAGGATGCCGGGCTAGGGCGCATTGGCGAGGAAAAGCGCGCCAATCTTGAGAACGTCTATGGCGCTTTCAGCCATCCGGCCGCTGAGGAAATTCTGCGTTGGCTAAGGGGGGGGTATCAGGTGACCGACGAGATGGTGGCCACTCAATAGGCCAAATGGGTACGGAGGAGCGCATTGCTGCGTGCGATTCTTTCGACTCATTTTGGTCTTTTTCTGTTTTTTGATTCGGACCACTTGGTATTTTCGACGGCGCTTAGTTGCACGGATCTAATGTCGACTGACTAAAGCGAGCATTCGTTGCCGCACGTTTTCGTTCGGGGTCGCGAAATTCCACTGGCAGCGGCTGAATAAAATACAGAAAGTCTCCGTGCAGACGGTGCTCTTCTATAGGCGGAGGAGACTGCGGGTCGCGCCAGAACACCGGCGAGATTACGGTCACCGAGATTTCCGGCGCGCGCGATTCCAGCATCGCGACGGTACCCAGTCTCTCTTCACTGTGGAACGTGCCGGTGACATGCAGAATCTGATGGTCTGGGTAGGCTCGACGGGCGTCCAGAATTCGCATTGCCATCGTGTTGTCTCGCAGGAGCTGAGCGTGGTAGATATTTTGGATGCGTTCCTTGGTGCTTGGATCTCCGGCGCCGTGACTACTTGAAACGGCGGCTATAAACTTCTCCTCATAAGCGGGTGTATCGACAAAGGGCTTTTGGGGTAAGCGCCTGCGGCGCTCTTCATCCAGTGTGTCGAGGTAGTCCGGCCCCTTTTGTCCGATGCATCGTACGATATCAGCCGGCGCATTGGCGGCAAGAACGGGAATGTCGCGGGTTCGTGCAAACTCTACCAATGGTCGGTAAGACGCCCGATAGTTGTCCCAAGCGGCGGCGTCTTCAATCATCTCTGATTCCCCAGACTCACCCTCAGTGTATCGGTTAAGTTCGAGTTGGCTCTCCAATTCAAACTGTTCCATGGTGAGCACCTGCTTTGGATTCTGACGATAGAGTGCAGCTTGAAGCGACGATTGCAGCAAATGCGATGCATGATGTCCGTGATATTCTCCAACGATAACAACATCTATGCCTTCGAGTTTTGAGGCCAATTCGTCAATATTAAGTGGTTGCCGGCTGCTCAGTTGAAGGAGTACTGCGTCATATTGCGTTGCTGGAAAGCTCTCTTTTGGGACGTCTCGGTGCATAGTCGCACACCCGGAAATTGTGGCGATCAAGAGGGTAAGCAGCACAAGCGGCACAGCAAAGAGATTACTCAAGATCATAAAAGGCATCGTTCCGTAAAAATATTCGTATTAAATATGCAACTTTTCATGTTAAGGAATCGTAAAATTTTCCGATAGTCAATTTGACTGCATCATGAAAAGCTTACGCCAGAGGTCAACGGATACTTGAATCGGCAGGCAGGCAGTGGCTGGCTGATATGAAATTCACATAAAAAACTAGAATTCATGGCAAAAATTCGAAACTGGCGTGTCGTTGTGGCGAGCGCACTGGCTTTTATTCTTCTGATTGCGGCGTCAGCGTCCGATTCGTGGCGTACCGGTAATCAGATGTACAGCGACTGGCTTTTTGACCTTGGCGTCATCAGCCTTGATCGGGAGCCGGCGGTTCTGTTGGTTGAACAGGCAGGTGGTGCATCAGACTCCGGAACATTAACGGATTTGGTCGTTGAACTGAACCGGCTGGGTGCAACACGGACGGTGGTGATGCCAGGGCCACTGGCGGCCGCCGCAGAGAATCTTTCCACGGATTTGTCCGACAAAATTCTGGTGACGGCAGCGCCTGGCACCGACAGGGCAAAGGCAGAAGGAGTGAGCTGGATTGTTCCCCCATCGTTTGAGGCGGGTTACTTTCGCTATGCACCATTGCGCCTTGATCAATCTGAGAAGAACGAAGCCGGCGTGATGGTGCCTTGGTTTTTGACCTTGCTGAATGAGCAAGATTCAGAACGGTCGCCTTTGTACCTGAATTTTGGATTCCTGAAAAACGGATTGCCTATTGTTCGTCAACAGCAGGTGCTTGAGGGCGAGGTGATTGCGGAGGTTGTCGAAGGTCGGGTTGTATTGCTTGGGCCATCGGAAGACGCATTGTCTCCTGGCTTCCCGGTTCCCGGTTCGGCCTCGCCCCTGAGTCCGTTAAAAATGCAGGGGCTCATCTGGGCGACTGCCGAGGGGAACGCCGGCTTAACCGTACTGAATTCGGTGTGGACGGTGTTGTTCATTCTTTTATTGTTTTTGCTCAACCTATTCGTGTTTCAGTGGCTGTCTCCGGTCTTCGGTTCATTGTTTTCGTTGGTTTTTCTTGGGGTAATTGGTGGCGCGGGGTGGTTCTCGCTGCAGTATTTTCACACTGTGTTGCCCGTTGTGGACCTGTCGGTTGTTCAGTTGGCATCGCTACTGTTTGTGTATCAGGCGCGACGCGCAAATGAAGAGCGAACCGTCACCGAAATGTTGGGGACAACGAATGCCGCACTGTTCGAGCGTTACATTCCTGAGGAGTTTAATGAGAGTGCTTCGCCCTGGCCCAAGCTGGTGGTTTTCATCAGTCAACAGTTGAACCTGGAGCGGTCTATTTTGCTCGAGCGGGTGCCTGGCGACCACCGAGTGCGCGAAATTGAGGCGATCAATTGTAATATTGGTGACATCGCTGAACAGCGCCGTGATTACGAGCGTGTTCCATACAGTGATGCTCTGCAGCATCGCAGACCGCTGCAATTGAAACGGGCGTACTTTAACTCCTCTGACACGCAGGAACTTGAATATTTGACGCCATTAATCTTCGGCGGCGAGGTGCTCGGTTTTTGGGCATTGACGGTCAGGCCGGGCAGTGACTGGAGTCGAGAAACATTCGAAAGCAATATTGCCAGTTTCGCTCTTCAGATCGGCGAGCTTCTCTATCACCGTCAGCAACTGGCTCATGAAAAGCGGCGAAACCGTCGTTTGGGTCGCAGGATTCTTGCTTTGGAGGTCGGACGAAATAGTTCGGAGCAGCTGCGATCGTCCTTGGAATTACTTGGCAACCGGTTGGGCACGCTTGAAACGATGTTCGACAGCCTGAACACGGGCGCTATCATGTACGATCTTTTCGGTCAGGTCCTGCAGGCTAATGCTCGGGCGTTGGATATTGCCACCCAGAGAAATCTGGCGGTGTACAAAATGACTGCGCTGGATTTTCTCTGTGAGCTGTGTGGTCTGACCCAGGACAATGCTCGTCGTGACTTGCGACACGTGACTCTCAAGCGCGCCGAGATCAGGTTGCCTGTCAGAGCGATCAGTGGTCAGCAGGGTTTGATGTTAGCCATACGGCCGATCAGTACGGTGAAAAAAGATCTGGACGCCGTCAAAGCCACGAACGCGCCTCAGCCCTTCAAGTTGCTAGGTCTTTCCTTCGAAATTACGGATTCAAGCCACGCAGGTGCCGCGCTGGAACGACGTGACGACCTGATACAGCAGTTCTTTCTGGGTCTCCGAAACCAACTTTCCCGGGTCACATTGGCCGCGCACCTGACCTCGCCTGATTTGAAAAATGTACCTTCAGGGGAACGATTATTGAGTCAGGTACGTGACTTCACCTCATTTGTCGAGTCCACCCTTAGTAAGGTCGAACAGCAAGTTGTTGGAGGTCAACAGCTACAGAGCCTGGAATCGGCAGAGCCGGTTAACGTGCTGCGAACGTTGAATAATGCACTTCGTCGTAGTGAGCCGGCGATCAAGCAGAAACGGCTGACCGTCTTGCGAGACGTACCAATCGTCGTTCCTCTGGTCGATACCGCTGCAGATGAGCTTTCTGATTTGATGGATAAGGTGCTCCGTCTTCTGACGACGGACGCCAGCCCTGGGACCCAGTTGGCGGTGTCGGTGAAAGAGTTTGCTGGGCCTGCGCCTCAGGTCAGTATCACCCTGAGCAATGTGGGTTATGGTTTGCCACAAGTGGCGCTGGACCGCATTTTAGCAAAACCGGTTGTAGAATTATTGAACAGCGATGACCCGATTGAAGAAAGTCTCGGTGTCGTAAAATCTGTCTCAGACTGGGGCGGCCAAGCCGAGATAACCGCGGAAGTGGGTAAGGGGTTTTGCTTGCAATTGAATTTTAGGTCTATGGCTCTTAGTGATGCTCAGACAATGACGGGTCGGCAGGAGGACGGTGATGCAGACACATAAGATCAAAGAACCGCCCAAGTCTGTACTTATTGTGGAGGACGACCCATTCCTGCTGCAATTGCTGGAAGAGCTGATTGCCGATACCGGACGACAGGTGTATACCGCGGCCAATGGTGACCAGGCCGTGGAGCTGATCAAGGAACGGGCCGATATTGAGGCTGTGATCACCGATCTTGCCATGCCCGAAATGGACGGAGTCAGGTTGATCCAATGGCTAAACGAGGAATTTCCCCAGATACCGGTACTTGTGGTGACGGCCACGAATACGGCTGAGATCGACACTCTGCTGGCCCAAAGGCGGGTGCACGCCGCATTCCAGAAACCGTTGACCAGCGAGCGCATTGGTCAGTTGCTGAAGGCGTTGAACTCTTTGCATGCTTGACGCTCTTTTCCCTCTCGAAATTTTCCCCACCGGCGGGCTCTCCAGTTCGGTCATCACGACCGTCTGGGTGGGCGTTTGTGTGGTGGTTTTTCTCAACCTCCGCTTCGGTACCACCTTGTCTGGACTGGTGGTGCCTGGCTACGTCATTCCGCTCCTGATAGTTCGACCGATCAGTGGTTATGTCGTGCTGTTCGAGGGTGTTGTCACCTATCTTCTGGCCCGATTGCTGGCTGAGACGCTGCCCAAGGCGATGGGGTATGCCGAATTGTTTGGCCGTGACCGCTTTTTTGCGCTGGTTCTGTTGAGCATCATGGTCCGCTTGGTCTTTGACGGCGCGGCTTTCCCTTACCTTGAGGGTGTGCTGGCGGAGCAGGGCGTTGAATACAGCATTCGCAGCAACCTGCATAGCTTTGGCCTAATTGTGGTTGCCCTGATCGCCAACCAGTTCTGGAATGGAGGATTGAGGTTCGGGGCCACCTCGCTGGCGCTGTACCTTGGCATTACCTATGTGCTGGTGCGTTGGGTTTTGATGGAATTCACCAACTTCAATATCAACACACTCAGTTATATGTATGAAGATCTGGCCAGCTCAATTCTTGCCAGTCCCAAGGCGTACATCATACTGCTGACATCGGCTTTCCTGGCGTCGAGGATGAACATCCGATATGGCTGGGAGTATAACGGCATTCTGGTTCCCTCCCTGCTGGCATTGCAGTGGTACCAACCCTCGAAACTGCTGGCCACGTTCGTGGAAACCTTTGTCATCCTCTTTCTGGCTCGGCTGCTACTGACATTGCCGGTTTTGCGTCAGCGAAACATCGAAGGTGCCAGGCTGCTGTTGCTGTTTTTCACCATCAGTTTTGTTTATAAGATGATCCTGGGGTTTGCGCTTATTGACTGGGCGCCCAGTGCAAAAATCACTGATTATTATGGTTTCGGATACCTGCTGGCGACATTGATTGCCTTAAAAATGCATCAGAAGGATATCCCGGCTCTGGTTACCCGAGCGTCCCTGCAGACCTCAGCAGTAGCGGTGTTGGTCGCCAGCGTTATCGGTTTCGGTTTGACGCTGCTTCCTGATCGGGAACAGTACACGGAGTTGAAGGATACGGCCTATCAGATAACGCAGCAGACGGTGGACAAGCCCCTCGATTACCTCCACCAGAAGTTCGCAGATCTGTATGACTCCGAACAGTCAGATTTGTATCTGGCCCCCACTCCCGTGGAACTCGACCAAATTGAAACAGGGTTCAAATGGTTGCGGCAGTACACTCAGACTGGAAATTCAGAGGACCTTGCCAGGGCCAACGTTGCTTTGAGCGCACAGGGTTTTCAGCTTGAAGTGGTCAATAACGACATTCTGGCCGTATCTGACTCCGATCCGGCTCGAGGTTGGGGCCTTTACTTCCTCAACCTTGACCCGTCCAGCCCCCTGTTTGTGCAGGTGCCTGCGCCCCTGGATGAAAACGCAGCAGCAGAAGCCGGGTTCTGGATGTTACTGCAGGACCGTCCCCGGGGCTTGGCCATGTCGGGCTCACGTCGCTTTGCCAGTCCCGATGGGGCCGGGGATGTTTTGCTGAACCCTGCCACGGCGTTTCAGACATTCCATCGGGTGTTTGCTGACAGCAATGTATTGCAGTTACGCAGCTACACCCAGTCTACGGCCAGGCCTTTGCTAGGAGTGCGCGCCTCGGGTCTGGACCTTGAGGGGGAGGCCGCGACGTCAAAGCTTTGGGTGAAGCAGAGCCTTCCCGAGGGCTTGAGTCTCCGAAACATCAAGGACCGAACGGAAGATGTACAGGTCACCTGGGCGCCGTCGCCTTTGAATAATCGGCAGCGGGATGCCGTTCAGGATGGGTTTGCGGAACTCTTCATTGGTTCCGGTGACCTACGCCGCTGGATCGCCTATGGCGATGCCTATCAGCTTCAGACACAGCTTCAGAACAAGAGGATTGACGGTTACCTGCAGCGCTGGCTGGCCGATAACAAAACGCTGATTGCCGAGGCCGGCTCCGATCAGTTTCAAGAACCTGAGCTGGGGACTCTGGCGTTTTTTGATCAGTTGGTACTGACCCCGCTGTTCCAACTGGTCCATCAGGAGTTGCGAGGCGGCTGGCAGTCCACTTCGGAACCAAGGTTGGTCCGCCTCTCAGTGTTGGCCCAGAGTCAGGGTTATCAAGTGTCCCGATATCAGCACATTGAAACCCGGGCCAATTACCTGATCCTTGCACCCGTACTCAGTGCCGAAAACCAAGTGCGCAACTGGGGCATTTATGTGTTTCGGTTAGGACCGGCGAAACCGTTGTCGATTCAGGTGCCGCGACCGCTGTACGAGTTGAACACCTTTGAGTTTGGCGCCACGTTTTTTGAAGAGAGTCAAGCCGCGATGCTGATGATTTCGGGCTCGCATCCGTACGCCAACGCTGACGGCCGGGCGGATGTTACGCACCCTGCGAATCAACGGACGCTCTTCAACCTGGTGCATCAGGTCTGGCAGCGGGAGCTTGGTTCGGCTCCTTTGGAGACCGTTCAGATGCGCGGAATGGGCGATGCTTCTCAGCTTGGTAGTGGGGGTGCGGACGTACTCGCAGCGTCTTATTACGGACTCGCCAATGAAAGTCGACGTGATCTGATTGAAAGCACCTTGAGAAGGCTCGGCCTGAGCGTCATGCCGGTGGAAGGGCAGCCTGCGACGGCCGGGTATGAGGCATCCATCAACGCTCAGAGTCTGTATCTGAGCCTGACGGATAACAAGGACCTGACCACACTCTGGTTGAGACCGGATACCCGACGACTGTTCCGATCCAGCGGAGACGATCGGCAGCAGCAGAGCCGGTTTGAGGCAGTCGGAATTTCAAGTCAGTTGGCTTCTTTGCCTGAACTGATGGCTAAAAACAGCTTTGCGCCTGCATCCCGGTCAGTGCTTGAGCGCATTACCAAGGTGCTTCGTGATTATCAGACCAGCGGAAACATCAGCTTTCTGGAGCGGCTGGTAAGTCGTTATCCAGATTTTCGTTTCAGTCGTGTGGTGGACCTGAACAGCCAGCAGGATTTTCTGGTTGTTCGCCGTGCTGCAGGTGAAACGGTGCTGATTGCGAACCTTGCGCCCAGTCGTGATGTCAGCGTGAGCCTGTTCACGGAAAATCAGTCTGCCAGTGACCTTGCCCGTGCTGTGCGCGACTTTGTCGGCTCACGTCAGTCATTCCTGATGATTCAGGAGGGTGCTGAATGAGAGTTCTGGGACGGGCTATCACACTGCTGATGATTTTGCTGTTGTTGTGGCCGATCGGAAAAGAGTATGTGGTGGTCGCCCTTGAGTGGATGAACGATAGTCCCGCGAGCCAGCGTCCTGATCTACCGGACGAAGCCGATCAGGAAACAGTATTCTGGCTGAGCTCTGAGCGTTGGATGAGGTTTTCGCTGACCGAAAGTGCCTCCACCGTGCGGATTCTCGCCCATCTTGAGATGTTGCCCGATCAGGTAGAGGGTGATTCTGACCGTCTCTACGGTTTTGCCTATCGGCTGCTGGATGAACGCGAAAATGAAGTCTATTCCGACCGTCACTATTTTCGGGCCGCTGTCCTGCCTCCCCGGCAGCTAGAGGATGGCCGTGAATTCCCCGCGCGATTCTATGATGACCCGGAACGGGTCGCCAGTGCCGCTGAGAATCTTTTTTTCGGGCTGGGCGAAGCGCCGTCCGCGGTGTCGTTGGAGCTGCGTGCGATCGACACACCTGTCGCCGAAAATCGAATTGGTGTGCAAATCAGTGAGGAGCAGACCCGGCCGCGGGCGGATGCTGGGCGAATGTGGCCTCGGATGGCCCCGGAAACGCGTAAGCGACTGCTTCGGTCTCATTCCTATCCTCCGCACCTGGTGAGTCCGTTCGAGATTGAAAATGTATTGATTTCTCGCTGGATGCCTCTAGGTCCGGAAGGCGTTGATGGCACCGATTTCACCAGTGATTACCTGTACACGCTGAATGTGCCTCCTGCGCCACCGATGGATGCCAGCAAGGTTGTCCCCTCAGGTTTAATTGCCACTCAGAGCCATTGGGTGACAATGCCGATCCCCGGGCAGGGTCGTTACCGGCTTGAAATTGAACCCGTGGATGCGAACGTTCGCGACTTTACCGCCAATGTTGCACATCAGGGCAATAGTGAGCTGGAAGTTCAAAAATCCCAGCTGCAGGGGCAACCGCCAATGCTTGTGTGGAAGGGAGAACTCGCTCCTGGATTACTGAAACTGAATCCCAGTGTGCCAGTTGCCATTCGACTGTTCGGTGACGACACCGGTACCGAATTGACACCCGACGCTCGCTACCTTCGCGCGGACATAGTCACGCCGGGTAATCCGGTGCGATTTATGCTGGATCCAGACAACGACGCCGGCCAACCGGTCCGACTGGATCTTCGAACCTTTGTTCATCCGGAACGACCGGATTCAGGGTTGCAAGCTGCGGTGAGTGTACGTGTAACCGACGAAAGCGGAGAAGTGTTGGAGGAGTATCAGCAGGGTATCAATCCACCGCCCAGTTATTACCAGCGATTCAGCGGAACCTTGGCTGGCAGTCGGGTCTCGGAAGCCAAGAGCCTGTTTCTGCAAGTGGCGGAGAACGCCGCTGAGCTGGAGGTGACCAGTAATACGCCATTGTTGGTCACCGGCTACGCGCGATTGATGGGCCTGCCATTGGAGCGTGACTTGCCCAGCGAACGTCGGCCTTGGCAGGGCTACGCCAACCGAATGCCCAATTGGTTTCTCATGAAACCTATGGCGTCACCGGAGCCAGGGCAACGAGTGACCTTGCAGTGGTTTTTCAAGCCGATCGAACTCAACCCTGCCATTGCCAGTGGACGCTACGATTGGGAGGCGCTCCAGCCAGCTCGCAACAGTCTGGCCCGTGAGGTTCTGTTTCCTCACCGGCTGTCAGGACCTCTGCGCGAATCAGCAGTGGGTAGCATCTACCGAGCTTTACCCAAGGCGCCGGTGACACTGACTCTCGTCGCTCCCGAGAAAAGCATTTCTTTCATGCCAGAACTGATTTACCGCCGTTCCGACAGCGCACCGGAGACTGTGACCGTTTTCAGAGACGGGAAAGTGTGGTTGCGCAGAGGCATTGCAGGGCGCACCGGGCGCTTTTCCCTGCCGCTGGTTGATGCGGGTAAATACAGGATCGAAGTTGAAGGGTCAGGCCAGTGGTATCTGAATCACAATCAGCCTCCGGATGGCGCGGGGTATTTGAAGCGTTCGTTGTATTTTCCGGAGTCAACGGGGCAGACCTTTGTGCTCGACAAAGTCCTGGCCCGGGAGGTTGCCAACCTCGAGGTGATAGCGCCCCAAGGAGTAGAGAGTTATACGGTGACGGTTCGCGTCAGCAATGCAGTACGTTCCGAGGGGCTTCTGGACGACTTCAGCTTTCTCGACAGACGCTACCAAATTCGTGTGAAGGATAACGAAGCCTTGATGCTCGGCTCGCAGTCCGGCGCATGGGCATCCCCGGTCACCATCGGCATCCCACTTGGTGAAGACTTGCCCCCAGGGCGTTATCGAATCTCAGTGGAGCTCAATAAACCGGGTGGTCTGATGGCTGGCTACACCGTGCGTGAGGGGCAGAGTCAGAACTATCGTTTCTTCAGGAGGTCACTGGATGGCTATTAAAAAGGCGGTATTCCACTCATTGATGGCCATGCCACTTTGCCTGTGCATGGCGAGCGGTGTGTCGGCTGAAGAGACTGATCGACTGGTTGAGGCAAGAGAGGCGTTGCAATCAAAAGTTGACAGTTTCGATCTGCTGACAAATGAGCAATTACTCACGCTGGAGAAGCAGTTCGCTGATCTTATCCATGCAGATTCCAAGACGGACCTGACAAAGGTACGTCAAACTCTGGAACAGGCCGGTTTTGAGTGGCAATGGCTGGAGGAAGGCCTGGTGATGCTAACAGATCGCCATAGCAAGGGCCTGGGCCATTATCTATTCCGCCTGGATTCTGATCTCGCGCTGATGCTGCAGGCACCCCATCAGTTCTACGATCGCCACACCGGTCAGTTGGCGATTGATCTGTTCCTTGAAAGCAAGGCCAGGGTACTGGCGCTGAACAGCGCCCACCGCCGCCTAAAGATCAATGATCGAACGGGCAACGCCGACATGGCTCACCTTGAAGGCACCGCGTTTGGATCTTTGACACGGGCCTTCGGGCTTAGCCGGGCCGGCGGTGTAGTTGTTCAATTGCACGGGTTCGCAGCCGGCAAACGCACCAGTGAGGCCGGCCGCGACGCAGACATTATTGTTAGCAGCGGTCAGCGTTGGTTGCAGCCGGTGGCCGAGCGGTTTTCTGCGTGCCTCTCAGAAGTGGGTCGTTGGAACGTTTTGCGGTTTCCCGTGGATGTTGGCGAGCTGGGGGGGACCACCAATACCCAAGGGGTTGCGCTTCGGCATCTCGGAAACAACCGCTTTGTGCACCTGGAACTTTCAAGGGATCTGCGTGAAAAGCTGATCGGCGACTCGGTGGACTTTAACGCCCTGAATGCTTGTCTCATTGATTTGAACGGTGGGCTGTAGTGATGGTTCGCGGGTTTATTGGCGTTATATGTTGGCTGATTGCCTTGCCCGCTGTCGCGCTCGTTTCGCCTGGACAACGGGTAGCCCCAGATCAGAACGCACCCCTAATCTGGCAGCAGATTCGGGCGTTTGAACACGCACCCTCGGCAATTGAAGAATCTGAGGTGAACGGAGACGTGCTGGTCCTGGAGGCGGGAGAGAGCGCGCGGTTCCCGATCGAAACGGGACGTTACCTGCGCCTGGACTCTGAGATGGCTGATCTCCCTGGCCTGGACGGCCTTGAGGTACAGCAATCCTCTGACGGTGCTTGGTTCTACCCGCTGGCTATGAGCAAAACTATTCCCGATGGCGTGAGGGTCAGCCTGCAGCCCGTTGATGGCGATCGCGCCATTCGGTTGCATAACGATGGTGGAGAGACGCTTCGGTTCAGGGTTTCAGAGGGAGAATATCGACCGGTGCCGGAAGAAGTAACCTGGCAGCCAGAGTCGGTAGGACAGATGCCCGAAGTCACACTCAGGCGGCATCCTCAAGCGGCCCTGCAGCATGTCCAATCATTGCAACGCACAGATGCCCATGAATTCACGCTGGAAGGCCCGGCGTTGTATGCGCTCAGTTTTCGCGAGACCCAGAATACGCTGTCGACCCGTCGTCGTGGGAGGATTTCCGTCGCTCTGGATGACCAGTCACCAGATGTACATTATCTGCACTTCACAACGGACCGACGGCACCGATATCAGCTTGGTAGAGAGTCCCTTTTGCTGAGCCATGCCGAACGGTACTACCTATGGGTTCCGGAGGGTGATCATCAAGTCGCGTTGCGCTCGGACAATGACTTGTGGCTCGAAGTCCTCAGGGCTGAACATCATCGCAGCACCTCAGTGGGCAGCTCGCGGCCCTGGATGGAGACGCTGGCGGTAGTGCGTGACCGGTTGCTCTTTCAACAGCAGCAGACACAGTGGGCTATTCATGAGGTACTGACTCGTGGAGCCGGCGCGGCTGAATTGGCGGCTGCGAGCTTTGATTCGAAGACAATGGAAGGCTGGCAGTCCGGTTATCTGGATAATGTTTTCCGGCGCCGTTATACCCAGGAGAGAGTCTTGTGGCCGGTTGAGGGATCGACGCAGCAATGGCTGACGCCACTAAAGACCGAATTTGCGCTGACCGTCGAAGATGACCTGTATTACGCCCGCCCTGAACAACCGAAGGATCGCAGTGAGGGTTACTTCCAGGTTGCGAGTCAGAAGCGAACGCTGGCTTTGCCGCGAACTCAAGGACCGACCCGTCTGAAAATCAGTCTGACTAACCCCCAGCAACCGGTCACGCTGAGTATTCACTACGGTGAGCAACAACAGCTGTTGCGCTTTGAACCCTTCAGCCAGCAAGATCCTGACCAACGGCGGCTGACGGCTCCTTCGCAAGAACGCCTGCAGAGTTTGAGCTCAGCGCCGAAGGTCTTGGTAAGTGACGTGGTTTTGCCATTGCCGCAGGGGGTGAACAACGTCAGCGTAAAAGCCATTGAGGGCAAGGCCAGCATGCGGATGGCTGTTGAGGAGGGACGTTGGCCCGAATTCACCGAGCAGGAATTCTGGGATTACCTGAACGATCTCGGTGCGGGTGTATTTCTGTCAAGCTGGCAGTCATCAGGTCATCGCGATAGCGATTTCGTCGACCGTCTCGGTTCCAAGTCCGGTGTTCTGGACGTGGCGAGAGTTTTTCAGGACAGCCAGTTCCTACGTGACTGGCTGGGTAGCCGTTACCAGAATTTTGTTGACGATCTTTCTCCGGCTTTGTCGGCTGTGCCACCGGAAAAGGTCCGGACAAACCTTGATTCCCTCCCGACGACGGACGAGCCGGCACTGGCGCGTCGCTATGCAGAAGGCGTGTTTGTACATTCGGCGAATGCGGATAATAAGCGTCAGGCGTTCCGGGTGCTGAAACAGATGTTCATTAAGCATGGCGACGAATACGCATTACAGAGTCTTCTAGCCACCGCGTTTGTGCATCATGATCAGATGTCAGTCTTGCCAGACATTGCTCTGATTATGGAGCGGAACGGTTACGATCAAGTGGCGCTAAAACTGGCTCTTGTGCTACTCGAATCAGGCCGGCTGGAAGAGAGCCGGCGGCAGGAAATGCATGAACTCGCACTTCGTACTGCGGTGCTGGCAGACTGGCAACTGACGTTAGATCACCTGGCGGAGGTCCTGCCAGCGGCCGAACAGAAAGCCTGGCGCCAGCTGCACGTCCAGGAAAACTATGGTTTCAATGATCCATCGGTAGCGTCAGAGTGGCACCATCCGATCACCGATTTCATGGCAAAAATGCCCGAATCGAATGCGGTTCCGGCTGAGGCTTGGCTGTCGCTGTTTCGGCGCGATTACCCGGGATCCTGGCGTTGGAGGGACTGGCCGTTTGGTTTCCAAGGGCCGGTTGAGCGGGTGAATGTGCACAACCCTGATCTCAACCGTTTCTACCAGCGTCAACGGATTTCTCCAAACACGCCGCTGAATCTCACGGTGACTGGCCCGGTCCGGCTGCGTATCAATACAGCATTGCTTCACCGGGAACGAACCAGTCGCCTGAATGATCAATTGATGATCCTGCACAACGATCAGGATTACCGTTTTTCGATCATTAACAGCGGAGTTTTCAATCGTCACCGAATCATCGGTGCCGGCAGCGAATTTCCGGGAAGTGTGGAAACTATTGAGGCAACTCTTGGCCCGGGGGAGCATCGACTCGTCATTGCTCCGGGAAAGCAGTCAGCGTTAGTAAATATTGAACTGAATACCCCGGAATTCATGTCCAGATCTTATCTGGCTGCGCAGACCCAGGCCTGTGATCTGGGTGTTGCTGAGTGGCCCCAGTTGCCGGGTGAAAGGGCGCTGCCTACGAAACTGTCGATGGTTGCGCCGCATTGGGTACCCGACCTGACGGAAAACAACGACCAATGCCGGCGTTTCCGAGCGGATGCCAAAGACGCATCAGACCTGCAGGATGACTATGCAGGTGCCATGCAAACCTTCATGTTGGGCTCAGGCGTCCGTTTCTCGCCAACACCAACGTCTGCCGGGGGCGAATTGCTTCCACCGACACCGTCCCGTCCCCAGCCACTGGATAGGGTGTCTCAGTATTTGTCACAGGTGTTGGCCACGCCCGGCTTTTCGCGCCGCCCGTCGTTAATCGCACGTAGCAATGCGCTGGCGGCGGCGTACCCGGATGCGCTTGAAGTCCAGCAGAAACTGGGTGCTATCAATGCGGAGCAAGGTTGGCAACAAGAGGAACTGGTACTTGAGAGCGCCGGAATACAGCAGTTTGACAGTTCTGACTGGCCACCGTCGCTTCCGTTTCTGAGATACCGTTACGACCTGCTTGCAGAAAGTCCTGCTGTCTCTGAGCAGTTGTTAAGCGGCATGGACCCCATTGTTGTAGCCGTGAATGATGGTGGGCGCGGGCAATACCGGTTGAAGGTTCGTTTGGATAAGGTTGGCTTTCAGCGGGTATCTCCCGTGGCTGTGGCTATTCGAATCAATGGCGAACACCGCTCTCGGTTCAACCTAAGTGAGGTAGATTCAAACCGGAGGGTACCGCTGAATCTTTCATCCGGTCCGTCGCAGATCGAATTGCAATTGCTGAATCCTTCTAGCCGTCACTCGGTTTATTTTGAGCTGGAGCAGCGCAATGGCCCTGATTCAGGTTGGCAAGCTGTAGTAAGAGAGCAAAATCGCCGCTATTACAAGGTACTTCCGGGGCAATCGCTGGAGCTGTATGTCGACCAGCCGACCTGGCTTCGCCTGGAAGTATTTGACGGTCAACGCAGGGTTCAGCAATACCGTTATCATCCGGCCGCAGGCAATCTGGTTATCTCGGCTGAGGACCTCAGCGGTTCTTATGTCAGGGTATATGGGCTCCGCCATCAGCCAGGCAGGTTGACGGCTCAGCCTCCTTCGCCAACGCCGGCAATGACACCGACGCCGGAGCATCCGCTTCAGCGGGCGAATGCGCCCTTGCCTTCGGCGTTGGTTTCAACTGGGCTGCCGAATCCGGACCGCGAGGCTGGCACCCATGGTGTCTATGCAGACTGGGTGCAACGTCGCAACTTTGACGGTGGCTCAGACCTGGAGCGAGAGCGTTTCGTCGAGCTGGGCTGGCGCTACCAACAGAATCCGCTGTTCTCTCGCTTTTACTGGCAATCGGATGTTTTTTATCGGAGTCATAGTTCTGAGGACATTGCGCTTTTGGGCAGCCAACAGTGGCTGACGTGGCGCCCGGACAATCGGTACTGGCGGCTGAATCTTAACGCCGGTGGGTTTTGGCAGCTCGGCGATTCTGCTGGCAGCCTCAACCTGAGGGCAACACTGGATGGTTACATGCCACTCAGCAATCACTGGACACTTGAGCATGAGGTGTCCGGTTTCGCCCGGTATCTGTCGGAGGGAGCGAGCGGCTCACGGACGACATCTTACGACGATGACGTTTTTACCGTTTACAAATCCAATCATCGCCATGGTCTGGACTGGACGGAGTCACTGAGTTACCGGCCCTGGCGTGATAGTCGGTTCTTACTTGATGCCCAGGTTCGGTCCAATGAGGACTTGAGCCCGGACCGCTTTGTTATGGCCTTGCGCTGGGACCAGTTCTGGCTTCACAACACCCGCACATACCTCGGTATCCAGCAACGATGGTTGCAGAAAGATGACGATCGCCCAGAAAACGACTCTCAGCAAATCGTGGAGGCAGGCCTAGAGTGGCATATGTGGCAGAACCGTGGGCGCCGCTGGTTCGTGAGGTTGGATACCGGTCTGGATCTGGACGTCTCTGAGCCATCATTAAAGGTGTCGTTCGGGATGGACGCACCGGGCACCAAACGCCTGGAAGATTACCGGCAGGAGCGCTTCTCGTTTTTTGATCTAAACGAAATGAACGCGGCTCGGTCTGTGGACACGAATGAGCTGAATTATGTCGAATAAATCTTCAAAAAAGATGCTAACCCCGCTGGATCACATGTTGCTGGGTCTTAGCAGTCACTGGCGGCAGGTATACAAGCATCTGGCGTTCCAGCTTGAGCAGGAATTTCTCCGCTGGCGGCGGGGTCGGAACCGTCCTGAGACCGTGTCCGAGGCGCAGTGGTTGGTGCAGCAGGTGGCAAGTTTTCTGGAGTTTCGAATCGGGCAAACCCTGAGCACTCTGGATCAATTGGATGAGGGTTATCGAGGTTTTACACGTCGGTACAAAGGTGCGGGCAGCGCCCTGGAGCGTCATCAGCATCTGTTGGCTTATGCGGAAGAACTCGGACAGAGTCGTCGTGGTCTCAGGGGCGATCGAAGATCACTGGAGCGCTGGTTCGATGAATCGGCCCTGCGAGATCGGTATCAGCGCAAGGCGAGTGAAGAGCAGCGCCTACTGATTTATTGCATCCATCGGCTGAATGTCAATGTCTGTTATTTTCTGCAGAACTTCACTCGCGCCGAGGATGTAAGGATGCATCTTTCGTCGCTTGATAATCCGGATCTGATCGAACGGTTGCTGACGCAGAAGTTAGATCACCGGGCAACGACGGCCACTCTCTCGCTGCTCTGCGGATTGCTGGATGTCAGCCATGGGGTGTTCGGCGAATTCATTGAACCGCAGATTCTGCAGTACTGCTATCGCATCTCGAACGACCCAAACCAACCTTTGTGGCTGCAGGCCGAAGCGCTCAGGGTGACCATGCGGCTGGACTCTGATTCGTCGTTGACGTTGGCGCAGGATCGATTCGACCGGCAGGAGGCGGGTGACCAGATATTTTTCCGAGCCCGGATTCTATCGATAATGTTGCCAGTTCAGCACCATAGCCGGGCGCGGGATTTATACCGGCGAGCCTGTCTGGACAGCAGTGAACATGTGCGGCAGAGCGTGGTCGGGATCCTGCCAGAGTTGGAGCCGGAAACGGTCGGGTCACTAATTGAGTTATTGGCCGAGAAAGAAACCTGCGACCGGGTTCGAGCTCGCCTGATTCGGTTGCTACCAGGCCTTGTCCAATTCCGAAAATGCACCCAGGAATTTGCCTTGGGTCTGATCCAGCCGTGTCTGAGTACTGACGTATCGTCACTGCTGGTGCGGGCGGGTTTGGCAGCGTTGATGGATCTCAGTTATTTGACACCGGCGGTTTCCGATACCGGTATTGAGCTTGAGCAGCGGTTGTCGCGCCTTCATCTAGGGCATGAGGAGACGTCGGTCCGCCGCGCCGCCGCCCAGACCAGGGAGCGACTCTGGTCCAGCCATCATCTGTTGGCCCGATCGAGCATTTTTAAGCCGCTGAAAGATCTGGACTGGCAGCGTCGGATGCGGATTCGACTGGATCCGAAGGGACTTAGTGATGAGGTCCTGGGACGTTTCCTTGCCAGCCTGGCTGAAAATCGCTTTGGCTTTGATGTCTCGCGCCAGGGTGACCGGCTGAAAGTCACCGGTGGGTCGAGTTACAAGTTCCGAAGTTGGCGGTTCCTCCATGAACTCAGGACCAGCGCCAGCGATAAGCGACAGAATTATAACCACACGAAGGGGCGGGTGTTTTACGGCCATATGCAGGTACCTGCCTGGCATCTGGCGGAACTGAGCGAGACTCTGGTGCCCGGTGAACCGGTTCACATTGCAGAAGATGGGGATTGGCGTCCATACCTACCGCTACTTGATCAGGTTTTGTCGGCTCTTGATCAGGGGTGGCCAACTCGGCCGGTCGAGCTCTATACCAGTGAAGGTATAACCCGGATACATCCACCCGAGGGTCTAGTCGCTCGGCTGCGGGCAAGACTTGCTATAACATTTCGTTTTTCTAAGATTAGCCGGCTTCGCAATTGGCGAGAGTCTGCCAGCCGGGAACCGGATGCTTATCTTGCTGAATTGGAGAAGCTGGGCTTCCGATTCGAGATCTTGGGGCATCGCAAAGACGAAGGTGCTCGCCACGACACGGACCCACGGGTTCGACGTTTCTTCCCGGGGATGGTCAGCATTGCTCCATTACCAGTGCTTTGGCAGGACTTCCGAAATTATTTCTATTCGGTCTACGAAAATAACCTTCAGCATCTGGTGATGTTCATTGCCGCAGCTGCAGTGGTCTTTTTCGGAAGACACATCTATATCGGCCGGCAAATGAAACGAGCCCGAGCAAGGCTTCCGTTTGTCGTCGGTGGCTGGGGCACCCGGGGAAAATCAGGTACAGAACGACTGAAAGCAGCCCTGTTCAACGCCGAGGGGCTGAGCGTTGTGTCCAAAACAACGGGCTGTGAGGCGATGTTTCTGTACAGCCCGGCTAACGGTAGCCTGCGTGAAATGTTTCTGTTCCGGCCGTACGACAAGGCTTCCATCTGGGAGCAGGTTGATCTGGTCAGGTTGGCGTCAAAATTTCGGGCAGACGTTTTTCTGTGGGAATGCATGGGTCTGACTCCGCGCTATGTTCAGATTCTTCAGGAACAATGGATGCGGGATGACATGGCAACTATCACCAATTGTTATCCCGACCATGAGGATATCCAGGGCCCGTCAGGTATCGAAATACCCAGGGTTATGCAGAGATTTGTGCCCAAGCGAAGTCAGTTGCTAACCACCGAACATAACATGTACCCGTTTCTGAACGCTGCTGCGCAACAGAAGGGCAGTGACATCGTCAAGGTGGAAGAGTGGGAAGCTGAACTTCTGGCGGCCGATGTATTGGATCGGTTTCCCTATGAAGAACATCCGCTGAACATTGCGCTCGTTTTGCGCATGGCTGCGGAGCTGCAACTCGAACCGGACTATGCGCTCAAGGAAATGGCGGATCGTGTCGTACCTGACCTTGGCGTACTTAAAGTCTACCCACGAGTGACTGTGCGCAGTCGTCACCTGACGTTCATTAATGGCATGTCCGCAAATGAGCGTCACGCTGCTCTTGCGAACTGGCGGCGGCTTAAGATGAATCAATATCATCCTGAAGAGACTCCGGATGCGTGGATCGTCACGGTGATTAATAACCGTGCCGACCGTGTGCCCCGGTCTCAGGTGTTTGCCAAAATGCTGGTCGACGACTTGAGCGCCGACCGGCACTTCCTGATCGGCACTAATCTGGACGGACTTCAGTCGTACATTGATCATGCGATGCAGAACCGGCTTGAGAACGAGGGATTCGCCGATCAGAATTCGGAGCGCCTTGCTGAGTCGCTTGAACAATATGCGAAGCAACTGCGGGTGGTGACCAAAGACGAGACCCGTTTACAGCGAATCCTGGCGATGGTGCGAGGAATGGGGGTCGAGATACCATCGAGTGCCGTGAGCCTGTCGGACCGGGAGGCGTTCAGGCATTTTTGCGAATCCGTCGAGATGGACGCAGATGTCATTGAGGGAGTGCTGCGTCAATGGCAGGAAGACGAGCAGGAGCTGACCCAGTATCGAGAGTTACAACAGGCTCTGCAGTCCGGCAGCGCCGGCGCAGAGGCTCTGACCGATACGATTCGGACCTGGTTCAGGAAGCGGGTGGTTGTGCTACCTAACAGCCATGCAACGGGTGATGAGGTTATTCAGTCCATCGTGGACGACACGCCGCCAGGGCTGGAAACCCGAATTATGGGAATGCAGAACATCAAAGGCACAGGCCTGGATTTCATCTATCGCTGGCAGTCCTGGGACCGACATTACCAGGACGGCCGGTTGCTACTGTCGGACGATCCAGACTCTGTGCTCTCCGCTGCCCGGAATTTGGCCGGGGTCGAGGATTTTGGTTGGCTCGATTTCGATTATTTCGACCCCCTGCTGACGGAGGCGATGGAGCTCTCGACGAACCAGACGCAGGCCATCCAGTCCGAGCTTGAAATTATTCGTAGTCGGCTTAAACAGCGTAAAGCCGAGCTGCAGAAAACAACCGGCTCTCGGCAGGACAATACTGGCTTCATGGAACGCCTTCTGGATGGCCTCGAGGCCATTCTGGATGCAGGTGCCGCGGTGAGGCGGCGCAAACGTGCCAACCAGATTTATAAGGATTTGACCGGCCAGCGGATCAGTCACGAACGCGCAGCTTTGGAACTGAAAGATATCAATCGATCCCAAAAGGGCGGTTGGTTGAAGCGGCGTTTTATCGCGTATTGATCAACGTAGCGGAGCAGACAACGCCGTACGGTAAACATTGAATAGGGCGCGAAGTGGTATAGGATCACGGAGTTTGGCGTCACTTGGATAGAGGAAAACCATGTTGCCCTTTCGGCTTATTGACCGCGTTAAGTTTCTGGTAGAGCGCCAACTCGTGAAGGGAGCGGGATTCCAACTTCTCGTTGTCGGCGTTTTTATTGGGTTGATCTCCTTGATCGGTGGCTTGCTGGTGCTGCCTCTAGGCGACTCTTTCAGCGATGTGGGTACGGCCATCTGGTGGGCATTTCTGCGGCTGACAGATCCGGGTTACCTCGGCGACGATGTTGGGACTTGGCAGCGGTTTGTCTCCACCATGCTAACGGTGAGCGGCTACGTGGTGTTCATGGGTACCCTGGTGGCCATCCTGACCCGCTGGTTGATCGCCAAGATGGCCGACCTGGAGCGCGGACTGACGCCAGTCACCCTGAAGAATCACATCGTGGTGCTGGGGTGGACCAGCCAGACACTGCCGTTGTTGTCGGAACTGCTGAGCTCCTCTGGCCGGATGCGGCGTTTTCTTGAAAAACACGATGCTCAGAAACTGAACCTGGTGGTGCTGTCGGAAGATGCCTCTGCCGAGCAGGTGCATGAACTTCGGAGTGAGCCGGGTATCCGGCGTCGGGCGCGCCAGATCATTCTGCGGTCGGGCTCTGCCATTCAGCCGGACGCCTTGCACCGGGTTGCCTGTCTGGATGCGGCGGCGGTGATTGTGCCCAGCGCTAGCCAGGGCGTCGGTAGCCTGGTGACTTCGGATGTTGAAACGGTGAAAGCGCTGTTGTCCATTGCCGCTCAGGCTCGTCAGTACCAGTCCTCCCTGCCGTATGTGGTGGCCGAGATTCAGGACGTGCGCAAACTGCCGGTCATCGAGAGGGCCTATCCGGGTGAGGTGGAAGTGGTCGCCGGTGATGCGTCGATCAGTTCACTGATTGTTCAGAACATCATTCATCCGGGCTTGTCCGAGGTTTACAACGAACTGCTGACCGGTTCTGAGGGCAACAGCATCTATGTTCGGGGTGGCGAGTCAGTTGCGGGTTTGTCGCTGGCGGAACTGGCGTCGGCGCGGCCGAACGTGATTGTACTGGGCTTGTTGCGCCCGATTGGCAGAGGCTGGGATGTCCGGCTGGTTGCACCCTCGGCGACGCGTATTGAGGCGAATGACCGGGTCATCATGATGGCCAGGGACTATTCCGAGACCGAGCCAAATGCCAAGCGGCCGTCGTTGCCACCCGTCGATCGGCTTGAGCCGAAGGTAGCCGTGCGCAACGGTGCCGACCTTGGGCAGCGGGTGCTGGTGCTTGGCTGGAATCGGCGCGTTCCCAGCCTGGTCGCGGAATTTGGCAGTTACAGCAATCAGTCGTTTTCGTTGGACCTGGTATCGGTGGTGCCAGCCGCGGAACGGTCGTTGGCGATTTCCCGCTACGTGGGCGATCATCCAACGGTCCACTGCCACCATGTTGAAGCGGATTATATGGTGGAGGGTGAGCTGCGGCGGCTTGATCCATCCTCGTACGATTCAATCGTTCTATTGAGCAGTGATCGTCTGGCCTCGGGGGAAGAGGCCGATGCCCGGGCGATGGTCGGCTACCTGCAGCTCGAAGACATTCTGATGGAGAAAGAATGCCGTCCTAACCTCATTCTCGAGCTCAGTGACCCGGATAACCGACCACTGCTGTATGAACACCGCAGCGAGATGTTGATCAGTCCGATGATTCTCAGCCACATCCTGGCCCAGGTCGCGTTGCGCCGGGAGCTCAGAATGGTGTTGGATGAGTTGTTTACGGTGGGTGGCGCGGAAATCCAGTTCCGTGAACCGAGCGATTACCCGCTTCCGGGCAGCGTCGATTTCCATCTGCTGGAACGCATCCTCGCCGATGAGGGCGAAATTGCACTGGGTGTATTCCGGCAACAAGCCGATGCCCAGGGGCGGCACCTGCATTTGAATCCGCCACGACGGGAATACCTGGACTTACAGCCTAGCGACCGTCTTGTGGTGCTGAGTCTGACGGACTGAAGCAAGCGAAAAGCGGTTTGGACAGGATTGATTTGATCGGTTTGATTTCGAGATACAAACATCAGCCTGAGCGACGGCAATTCGATCTTTAATGGATTTGTTCAGCGATGATGGGGTACGACCTATTCGACTTCAATTATTTGGCCCGGGCCACCCCAGGACCCGTTACGCCATCAAATCCCGCCTCCCAGGCTGCCTCGATGCAGGCCTTGGACGTCGCGCCCGCCAAGTAGATCTCAAGCCCAATAGAGTGCGCCAACATCGTGAGTCGCTGCACGTACTGTTGCGCGGTGCGGTCTGATTCCAGAAGCTGGGCATACACCGGATCCGTCTTGATGTAGTCCAGCCCGAGTTCGTGCACCTTGGAAATACGCTCCAGGTTACGGCCGACACCACCAATACCAACCTGGCATCCACGCTGTTGTGCTTCGTGAATGAAAGAGCCCAGGTGCAGGTCGTCAATGCTCAGTGCCGATTCCGGAAGTTCGAGCCGGAGCGGGTGCGACTCCGATGGTCGCCGTTCAATCAGCTTCAACATGCGATCGCACGTGTCCTCATCGAGCAGGCTTTCTGTTGAGACGTGGACGAGCACCGGGTTGCCAATAACGGGCGGGGCAATCGAACTCAGGTGTTTCATCATCGCAATATCAACCCTGGGGAGCAGGCCCAGGCGCCGGCTCCAGGGCAGGAAGTATTCCGCAGCCCGCCAATTGCCGTTGAGTTTCAGGCGAATCTTGGCTTCCTGATGCAGTGGGGTGCCGTCGCGGCCGACCAGCGGGTGCATCGCCTCATCCAATTCGCCATTGTCGAGCGCGGACTCAATGGCGGCACGCCATTCCGAGGCGTTGCGGAAAGGAATGTCTTCCTGACGGTCCTCTCCGATCACCAGCGGTTCTTGTGTCTGTTCCGCCTGTGCCAGCAGGTGATCGGCCCGCATCATTACCTCGGCACGGCTGGTGCCCGGGTGAAATACGCATGCTGAAAACTGCAGACCCTGGCCGGGTTCCTGGCTGCCGGGACCCTGGATTTCAGAAGCAAGCACGTCGCTGAGCGCATGGGTGTTGCTAAACTCCGGGAGCAGAATGCCGAAGTCTGAGCCGTTTAAACGCCCGATAAAGACGTCGGTGAGGTGGTGTTCGCTGGCCGAAAAAATATCGGACACCTGGGCACAGAATCGACTTAGCTCAGCATTGACCTGTTCATGACCAAGTTTGGCGTTCAGTTTTGCAAGGTCCGGCACTCGGGCCAGTATCAAGGTATGACGGGCTTCGCTGTCGTGATCGCCTAGCAGCGCATCAAGACGACTGGCAAAGAACTCCCGGTTGGCGACGCCAGTGACCGGGTCGTGCAGGGCTTTTTCTCGCATTTCCGCCAGTGCCTCGGCCTCGCGCTCCAGCATGTGCTCGACGCGCCGGGACAATTTGTTCATGGCCCGAACCACCCGCTGGAACTCAGTGGTTCTGGGTTCCTCGGACACGATGAAGCGTTTCTCGCCGATGGCCTCGGCCTGCTGAACCACATCTTTTAGGGGCTGGCTGATTCGTCGCACCAGCCAGCTGCCGACCAATCCAGCGCACAGGGCAACTAATGCCAGCCACATGAACAACCGTTGGGCAGTCACCCACAGCGAGTTGGCGGCATAGTCGGTTGCGCTTTCCACAGACACCGTCCCATAGTTGACCCAGCTATCAGATACGTTGGCGACGCCCGCGGGTACCCTGAGCGGGAACAGCGACCTAAACCAGGCCGGAGCGCTCAGATCCGTGGCCTCGCTCCGCACATCAACCGATTGGCCATTGCCAAATTCCAGGCGGATGCGCTGGTAGTGGCCAGTCGCAAACTGGGCATCAAGAAAGGAGCGGATCAGGGCCCGCTCTTTTTCGGTTTGAGAAAGGGTGATGGCAAGGAAGTTCGCGCTATCAATGTTCTTCAGCGCCAGCTGTTCCTGATAGTAAGCTTGTGCCGAAACCAAGCTGGCTGCCAGACTGCCGGCAAACGCCGTTACAATCAAAATGATGGTAGCCAGCCACAGCTGTTTAACGAGAGACATTGGAACTTACTCCTTCGCTAAGCATTCGATTAAGGACGTTCCGTTGAGTCGGTGCTCTTGCCGGCAATTGAAATGCCCTTAAAAGGACTGTCCAGGCCGTAGTTCTGGGCTTAATGCGCGAACTGGTTAACCTGGTAGGGCTTTTCGTCAACCGACAGGGGCTGGATTAGTTCCAGCAAGGCTTGCCATTCATCCTGCGAGGCTTTCGGCTTCGTGACCGTATTGAAGCCACTGGCTTACTTCCTTAACCCAGAAACTGACTGGACGCGGCACGGATGCTGACGGTTACGGAATATGCAGTTTGGGCGAAAAAACGCCATATGTCAGTTGGCTATGTGTAAATAAAACTCGTAACACTCAGGCAGCTTGGTCATTCACCAAAAAAATGCTGAATATAGATGATATAAATTTCAATTATAAAATCAGAGACACTAAAGTAATCGTCAACGTCAGCGCATCAAGTTCCGAAAAGAGCCGTGACCGTTGACTTCGGAAGCCGCTGTAAGCGTCTCCGCACCGACTAAGAAAACCAACGTAGAAAGGATTGAGATCATGCCCTACGCACAAGACGTTGACCAGATTACCTCCCTGTTGAAGCAGCATCCGACCTGGAATGCCATCAACCCGAAGCACGCTGCCCGCATGCGTGCCCAGAACAAATTCAAGACTGGCCTGGATATCGCCAAGTACACCGCCAAGATCATGCGCGAAGACATGGCCAACTACGACAACGACACCGCTCAGTACACCCAGTCCCTGGGCTGCTGGCACGGCTTCATTGGTCAGCAGAAGATGCTGTCCATCAAGAAGCACTTCGGTTCCACCAAGCGTCGTTACCTGTACCTGTCTGGCTGGATGGTAGCCGCTCTGCGTTCAGAGTTTGGTCCTCTGCCTGACCAGTCCATGCACGAGAAGACTGCCGTTTCTGGCCTGATCGAAGAGCTGTACACCTTCCTGCGTCAAGCTGACGCCTGGGAACTGAACCACCTGTTCCGTGCCCTGGAAGAAGCCGAAAACGCTGGTGACAACGCCAAGGCAGAAGAACTGATCAAGCAGATCGACAACCACGAAACTCACGTTGTACCGATCATTGCCGACATCGACGCCGGTTTCGGTAACGCCGAAGCAACTTACCTGCTGGCCAAGCAGATGATTGAGGCGGGTGCTTGCTGCATCCAGATCGAAAACCAGGTTTCTGACGAGAAGCAGTGTGGTCACCAGGATGGCAAGGTAACCGTGCCGCACGCTGACTTCCTGTCCAAGATCAACGCCGTACGTCTGGCGTTCCTGGAGCTGGGTGTGGACGACGGTGTTATCGTTGCCCGTACCGACTCCCTGGGCGCTGGCCTGACCCAGAAGATCGCCGTAACTGAAGAGCCAGGCGACCTGGGCGACCAGTACAACAGCTTCATCGATGGCGAAGTGATCGAGAAGGCTGAAGACATCAACAACGGCGACGTTGTTATCAAGCAGAACGGCCAGCTGGTTCGGCCGAAGCGTCTGGCATCTGGCCTGTTCCAGTTCAAGCCGGGCACTGGCGAAGACCGCGTTGTCCTCGACTGCATCACCAGCCTGCAGAACGGCGCTGACCTGCTGTGGATCGAAACCGAGAAGCCGCACGTTGGCCAGATCGCAGCCATGGTTAACCGCATCAAGGAAGTGGTGCCCGACGCCAAGCTGGTTTACAACAACAGCCCATCCTTCAACTGGACTCTGAACTTCCGTCAGCAGGTATTCGACGCCTGGCAGGAAGAAGGCAAGGACGTTTCTGCCTACGACCGTCCGAAGCTGATGAGCGAAGAGTACGACAACACCGAGCTGGGTCAGCTGGCAGATAAGTGGTGTCAGAACTTCCAGCGTGACAGTTCACGCGAAGCGGGTATCTTCCACCACTTGATCACGCTGCCGACATACCACACTGCGGCCCTGTCCACCGACAACCTGGCCAAGGGCTACTTCGGCGACGAAGGCATGCTGGCTTACGTTGCTGGCGTACAGCGTAAGGAAATCCGTCAGGGTATCGCTACCGTTAAGCACCAGGACATGGCTGGTTCTAACATCGGTGACGACCACAAGGAATTCTTCGCGGGTGATGCGGCCCTGAAGGCCGGTGGTAAAGACAACACCATGAACCAGTTCGGTTAATCGATCGGTTCGGTTGTCACTCCCGGATAGCTCCGGGAGTTATCCAGAAAAGCCCCGCCATGTGCGGGGCTTTTTTGTGCCTGCAGTTAAGGCTGACTGGAGCTTGCATTCCGGAAGCGCTCAATGCGCTCCTCAGTGGCGGGGTGGCTGGAGAGCAAATCCCCAAGGCTATCCCAACGGCTGGGTGCGTCTTCTTCTGTACCGCTGGAAGTGGTGCTGACTGTGTTGTCGGTATGGCTTAGCCGGGTCATGATTGTGGCGAAATGGGCGGGGTCGAGGCCATTTTGTTGCATCACCATCAGGGCATACTCATCGGCCTGTCTCTCCATCTCGCGCGAATAGGACAGGCTCATCAACACCGCCGGTACCACCACAGTCGAGTCTGAAAACGCCGATAAATCGCCGGTCATCATCACAATCAACCAGAAGGTCAGCGACGACTGCACCATACCTTGCATGCCGTGGCGGTGAGCGACATGGCCAATTTCGTGCGCCAGGATCGCGGTCAGTTCGTCATCGTGTTCCGCCAGCGCCACCAGATCATCGGTGAATATCAGAGTGCCGTTTGGCAATGCCAAAGCGTTAGCGCCAATGGCGGGGGAGGCGCGAAACACCACGTTCAGGCTCTGTCCGCCTACTGGCGCCAGCAGCGGAGCAAAATGCTCTTGCAGCGCCTGCTGTCGTTGTTGCGGTAATTGCGAGGGTTCAAGCCAGGTGTCGTCCAGAGAGGCCAGGGTGGTTTCACCCACTTGCTCGGCAACGCCATCCGGTGCCGCGTAGGCGATTACCTTGGCGGTCCAGGGAACACCGTAAACGAACGCGAAGACAGTGACAGCTACCGTTGCCACCGCCGCCAGCAAAATCAGGCTGAGATTGTTTTCCAGCCGGTGCACCAGGCGGGTTACGCGCCCGGTGGAGGATCGCCGCGCGAGTTGGTCGACAAGGTCGTTGTAGCGCGTCTCGAAAACGGCATCGTTGGGTAGGTGTAGGTAGCGGGGTGTGTTCCCCACCCTGGGAGAAATGCTCAGGTCTTGCCAATGCAGTGGTTGTTGACCAGAGGGAGTGACCAGAACCAGTACGCCTCCGGCAGAACGCAATAGTGCGTCCTCCCGGAGCGAACTGTCGCCAGAATAGAACTGTCCTTCAATGACCAGTTCAGACTGCGGCGAATTCGACATCGAAGGCGTCTCCCAGTTCCTGACCCAGGGCACTGGTACGAGTCTGCTCGGCCGCAACGAAGTGGTTCAGGTCACCGGAAATCACCATAGAGGTACAGCTTGCCCGGTAGCGGGCCATGCGCACCTTGGCCCAGGGGGTGAACAGGCCGAGGGTCAGTACAACAAGCAGGCTGTTGCTCAGGTAGATCCACACCATTTGTGCTGGCTTCAGCTCAGATTCAAAGCTGTGATCGGCCAACTGGGTAGAGTTGAGGAACAGGTTGGCGATACCAGCCATGAAGAATCCGAAAAGGGTCAGGTAACCGACGCCCGCAATAACGGCAGCCAGGGCCGGAATCCCGGCCCGGGAGGCGAGGAAGGCGGCGACGGCGAATCCAGCAATCATCAGTAGCGCCTTGCCGAAGAGCAGGTAATACACTTTGGTTGAGGCATTTAGCTCAAACGGCGTGGTTCCGTAGCGGCTGCCGTTAGCGATGAAAGCGTGGGTTTTTTTCAGCACCAGCGGGGTCAGCAGTGTCAGGCACAGCAGATTCAGGATCGGCCACACGAAGGCCACCATGAAGGCCTCACCATACTTGCCTTGGAAATCGAAGCGAATGTTGCGGTAGGCACTGTTGATCGCGGTGAAGCGCAGTGAGCGGGTCATGATCCAGGGCGTGACAAATATAAACGCTACACCAAAGACCACGGCAGCCTCGATATAAAGGTTTGCCAGCGCAACGTAGGCAACCAGAACGGCAAGCGCGATCAAACGGCCTTTCAGGATGGTGATGGGATTGGCCAGGTACTGGAAGCTGGAGTCATCCAGGCGGGTGTTGCCATAGAAATACTGATTGTTGCGAACCGTTGCCCAAGCGGAATAGATGCCCAGAGTGACTATGGTCAGAAGGATGTTAACGATCCAGATACCGAAATATTCGCCACCACGACCGGTGAACTCAAGGGGGGCCAACTTTAGATCCTGTGTCTGCTCGACAGGTGCTTCTTGAACCCGGATGCGGACATCGGCACCAGCCTCAGTCAGCTTCTTCTGGTAAATCTGTGCGTCGTCATAGCTGAGGTTGGATTTGATGGCGGATGACGATGATGGGGATAGCAGGCGTTCGATCCGCTCTTCTGTTGCTTTGAATAAGTTCTGAAGGTTGGCCTTAACCTGGGCGTCGTCAAAACCAGGGAGAGTCTGGCCGTTGTACACAACTTGATAAAGCTCATTCGACATATCAGTTCCTTATGATTCCGTCCTATGTGACAGGACCGCGGTCCCGGCGGTGCTTTCGTGCTTTTAAGAACAGTAACCTAAACGACATTACCAGAAATTCATCCTAGGTATGTGAGCAATCTTGCATTTTATGTGTTGGTTTGTGACCGAGGTGGGTTTAGCCGCGCATTGTTATTTTTGACACTCATGTTTCTGCCTATGTCTATGAATTAGAAACATTATCTCCTGATATCCCTGATAACCGCTGAATGACCTGTTTCATGGGTGCAACAGATTGGTTTTTTTGGTGGGGAGTAGATGTACACCAAATCCAAGAAAAATCTAATAATAACAGGAGGTTGATTATTTTTTTGGAAAGCTGGCATGGCAATCGCTACGGCAACTCTACGGATCTGAACCCTGGGAAATCCGACGGCTAGCGGATGGGATTGGGTCCCTTACAAGCCAATGACATCAAAGGAATTGACGCTATGAATACTAATAAAAGCTTGCTAGCAATTGCCGTTGCACTGGGTCTGGGCCTGTCGGGAGCTGTTGTTGCCGATCCCACGCTGGGTGGAGACGGTGACCCGAACACCAACGCCAACGACGGTTCGGCTGCACTGAATGATGTCGCCAACAATAATTCGGACAATTCCGACAACTCAGACAATTCCGACAACTCGGACAATTCCGATAACTCAGACAACAGCAACACTGCTACGGATTCGTTCAAGATCGCGGACAGTGGCAACGATATGTCGGACAACTCGGACAATTCCGACAATTCGGATAACTCCGATAATTCCGACAATTCGGATAACAGCAACACTGCTACGGATTCTTTCAAGATCGCGGACAGTGGCAACGATATGTCGGACAACTCGGATAACTCCGATAATTCGGACAATTCGGACAATTCCGACAACTCCGATAATTCGGACAACTCTGATGACAGCACTAACGTCACCGACTCGTTCAAGATTGCCGACAGCGGCAACACGGACGACAACTCCGATAATTCGGACAATTCGGATAATTCCGACAACTCCGATAATTCGGACAACTCTGATGACAGCACTAATGTCACTGACTCGTTCAAGATCGCCGACAGCGGCAACACGGACGACAACTCCGATAATTCTGACAACTCAGATAATTCGGACAATTCAGACAATTCCGATAACTCGGATAACTCGGATAACTCGGATAATTCCGATAACAGTATGAATTGGGCTGATTCGGCCAACACCGACAATTCGGACAACAGTGTTGATACCGATCTGTCCCTGAACGTGTTCCTGAACAACGCCGATCTCGAAGGCAGCGTTTCAGGCACTACCGTGTACTACGGTGATGCAAATGACGATTCCAAGACCTACGCCAAGCACTACAACGAGATCTCGGACAACGCCGCGAACTTCACCGGTATTGGAGCATTCGTTCAGAATAACGGCCATGGTTCAGTCAACCAGGCCAATGTGAGTGTGCAGTCCAATCTGTCAGCAGGCGGTAACTGAAGCACCACGGTTGCGCTCCGGTAGGGGCGCGACCAGTTACCACCGGGAGGCATGTCATGACTGACATCGTCAAAGGGATGCTGAAAGCGGTTGGCGCGGTGTTGATTCTCGGATCAGCACCTGCTGTCTTCGCCGAGGACTTGATGGGGCTGACTCCTATGAATGTGGACCAGTTGGAGGGGGCCAGCGGGCGCCAGGGCGTACCCTTGCAGTGGCAGCTTAACGAAACGGAGCAGAATGCCATGGTCACTGGCAATGTGTTGTCAGGGCACTCAGTAACCGGCGACAACATGATCACGGATCAGGCGTTCAGCAATATGAGCGGTATTGCCACGGTCATCCAGAACACCGGTAATCAGGTGGTGATTCAGGACAGTACCCAAGTCAATATTCTCATCAACCATTAATGGGAGGTGGACCATGGTAACGCGGAGGCTTGTGATGCTTGCAGCAGGCGCTGCCATGCTATGGTCCACGGCCTTTGCCGGCAATGTGCTGGTGCCGGGCCTGGGCGGTGGCCTCCAGTTAGAGATTGAAAGCTATCAGGAAAAGCGCTTCAGCTCGATCATGCGTCAGCAGTATGACTTCAGCTGTGGCTCGGCAGCCGTGGCGTCCCTGTTGTCATACCACTATGGACACCAGGTCACTGAAGCAGAAGTGTTCCGAGGCATGTTTGCCCTGGCCGACCCTGACAAGGTGCGCCGGGAAGGTTTTTCCATGCTTGATATGAAACGCTACCTCGAATCCGAAGGCTATCGCGCCGACGGTTTTCGGCTGCCCCTGACGGGCATGCGGGAAAGGGTAGCTTTGCCAGCTATTGCGCTGGTTACACTGGACGGCTTTCGGCACTTCGTGGTCATCAAAGGAATCAGTGAGCGTGAGGTCTTTGTCGGCGACCCAACTCGCGGCCTGAGAGTGTACCCGAGAGCACAATTTGAAGAATTCTGGGATGGCTCTGCCTTCGTGATACGCAGTCATGTTGCGCAGGGGCGGAAGACGTTTGACCGGAATGGAGACTGGCCGCAGTACGTACGTGCGCCTTTGTCCACAAGGCCGGACGGTCCATCGTTGGGGCACACCCTGCCTTATTGGCCGACGCCAAGGGAGTGGTGACACTATGAATAATCGAAAAGTGTGGTCTGCCGTGTTGGTGGTGTTGGCGGTGGGCGCCATATCGACCGCCAGGGCCGATGTGGAGTTTCCGGGACAGGCGCTGAGCGATGCCGAATTGGCGTCCCTGCGCGGTGGCTTCTTTCTCAATAATCTTGAAATCTCGATTGGCCTTGAACAGATCGTTTCGTTGAACGGTGAAACCTTCGCCATTAACCGTCTGACCATTCCGAATATGAATCAGGTTCTTAATGGTCAGCTGTTGCCGCACACGGTGGAGACCCATGTCGCCAACCTTGACGACGACGCCAGTGGCCAGTCCCTGGTCTCTACGGTATCGGACGGTGGGGGCTGGATAATGGTGATCCAGAACAGCCTGAACGAGACCACCATCCAGAACAGCCGGCAGCTCAATATTCAGATGGACAATCTGGGGGCCGCTCTGAATCGTCTCCCCGAAGACATGCGCGAACCGATGCTACAGTTACTTGGCCGCTGAGCGCCGGCAGAATCCCCTGCCGCCTGATGCTGTAACTTCATAGCGTGAATGGCAGCTTCAGGGTCAGCTCGCTGCTTGGGGCATTTTCAGTGACCCCAACGCTGACAGTCAGGCTCAAAGTGGTTTTGGGCGTCAAACGTTGAGAGAGACCAAACGACAAAGAGCCGACCTGGATGTGATCGAAGGTGGCCGCGAACAGATCGTTGTTATTTTCAAAAGTGGTCCTTTGAATGATCGAGTGATCGTAGCTCAGGCTGAATGACGTCCGTTCATTGAAGGCAAAGCCCATACCGAAGCCCAAGCGGATTACATCGCCAGGATCAATCCGGCCTCCGTTCTCTGCGCCCTGATCTCTTTCCTGTGTCCAGACATAACTGAGGCTGCCAAACAGCACGGCCGGGTCGGAGGGATAGATAAACGAGAGCCCGGGTTCGTATGACCAGAAGCCAGAGCCCGTCGGCCGTTGTTCCAGCTCGGTCCCAATGGGGTTGCCTTCACTGTCCTCCACCACTCGCCGATCCACGTCATAGGGACTGTCGCCGGTGGGGGCCTTCACCCGAAACACACCAATAATGTAGGGCCAGCCGTCAAGGCCATCATTGAGTTGGTAACGTGCTGACAGCTCGATATCGCCGAGGCCGTCGCCGGAGGACTCACGCAGGGTATCAACCGGAGTGCCCTCAAACGCCTGCCGTTCCCGAAGGTCTTCTCTGATCCTCAGCCAGGGAATCCGTATGTCGGTTTCAAATCGGCTGGTGATGCCGTATTTGAAGGTGAGCGAGGTGACAAAGATATCCCGTTGGATTTCCGAGATGTTAATCAGGCCCACAAGGAGTGCCGGAATCACCGTATAACCCTCGATGGCCACGCGAGTGGAATTGCTGTGGGCATGGGAGAAAGCCGGTTCGATGGTCAGGCGGCCGGGCCGGGTGACTATGCCGCGGTCGGTAGTGATTGAGGCAATTTCTGTGACCTGCTCTTTTTTGTTCTCGGCGGCTTCGGAGGCGGCCTGAGTGGAATTGTTCGACTCTGCTTGCGCAAACCCCAGGGCGGGGATCAGGCAGGCGCAGGTAAGCAGTGAAATACGCGGTGCAATATTCATGGTAAATCTCCCTTCGGGGACGAACCCTGGCGGTAATGGTCGCCGGGGTGGCCTCTGTTGTACTTCTCCATGAGCCGGTAAAACGAAACCCGGGAAATCTTCAGAATCCGCGCGGCGGCGGAGATGTTGTCGTGGGCAAGAGCCAGACTGCAGGACAGCGCCTGGCGCTCAGCCCGGGCACGAAATTCTTCCAGGCTAAGGTTTGAGGTGGCCGCGTCGTCGGTGTCGGCCTGTGCCAGCCTCAGATCTTCAGGTTTGATTTCGTCGCGGTCGCACAGCAGCAGGCCCTGGCGGAGTCGATTCTGCAGTTCCCGAAAGTTGCCGGGCCAGGAGTGGTTGACCAGGCTGCGGATCGCGGCATCGCCGAGAGGTTTGTGTTCGCCGCCGAGAGCTGAGGAAACCAGCAGCGCCTCGGCCAGGGCGGGGATGTCTTCGCGCCTGTCCCTGAGTGGAGGTAGTTTTATTTCCAGGCCTCCGAGGCGGTAGTAGACATCGCTGCGGAAACGCTCCGCTTCAATCAATTCGGTTAATGGTTGGCTGGCGGTGGTGATGATACGGCTGTCGATCCGAATAGGGTTGCTTCCGCCAATCCGTTCAATCTGGCCTTCCTGCAGAAAACGGAGAATCGCCGATTGCTGCTCAAGATTCAGTTCGTCAATTGAGGACAGGATGAGCGAACCGCCGATGGCCTGCTCCAGCCGTCCGGCATGCGCACTCAGGGCATGGGTAAAAGCGCCTTTTTCGTAGCCGAACAATTCGCTTTGGGTGAGAGATTCGGGCAGCGCGGCACAATTGACCGTGACCAGAGGTCCCGAGGCTCGGGTTGAGTGTTGATGGATGAATTGAGCCGCCGCGTCTTTTCCGGTTCCGCTTTCACCGACAATGAGCACGGGTTCGGCTGTCACCGAAAAGCGTCTAAGCAGATCTCGGGCCTGGCAAATGGCCAGCGAATTGCCCTCCAGTACCAGGCTTTGATAACCGTCCCGCGGTAAGGTGCCGCAGGGCTCCCGAATAACGGCCATGCCCCAGAGATGCCCGAGCACCGTATCAAGCCGATCGCTGTCCACTGGCAGGGTGTGGAAATCGGAGCAGTAGCGGGTGATCAACTGGGCCGTTCGGGTTCCGCTGATGGGGCGATGGGCGACAACGCCGACCCAGTAGGACAGGTTGAGGGCTTCCAGCCAGTGTTCAAACCAGGGCATGTCGTCCGTTGCGCCCTGGCTAAGATCAAGGATGCCAACTTTGGCACCGACCGGGGGGGATAAAAGCAGTGGCACCGGGTTTTCTGCATTGAAATCGGTTAACTCCCAGCGAGGACCCAGGGTACTGCGTACCTTGCTTGTGCTTTGTGCCGCTGACAGCCAGACAAGCGGTCTCTTTTCCGTCATGGCAAACCTCCACAAGAGTGGTGCCTTGGAAATGTGACTGCCAGTTCAAGCCCTATTCAGGATGTATGCCACAAAAATTATCAATAAGGCTTTCAGGTGCTTGCGAGATCTGTCACTGAGTCACTTCGTACTACTGTAAAGGTTGTCGACAGTGGGTGTGGCACCCGCTGGCGAGTTCATCTGTTATGCTGAATCCAAAAGGGAAGACAACGTGGCTTATGGGCGATAGAAAACCTCTGAATGCGATGCAGGCAATGAAAGACGAGCTGTTACAGGAACTTGAACGGACTCGGCAACGCACCCGGGCGCTGATTACGTCGCTGCCTGAGGCGATGCTGGACGTGCCCTATCATCCGGGTGTTAACCCGCCCCTCTGGGAGATGGGGCATTCCGCTTTCTTCTACGAGGTTTTCGTGTTCAATCTTCTTGATGGTTCCGCCAGTTTCGATCCAGCAATGGATGATCTCTGGGACTCTTTCCATATTGAACATCAAGATCGCTGGAACCGCGATCTCTTCCCGGGGCGTGCGGAGACGTTGGCCTACTTCGATACCGTGTATGACCGAGTTGCGGAGCGTATTCTCAGCCAGCCACTGGATGACTGGACCCTGTACCTGAATCGGTACGCCATTTTTCATCAGAACATGCACATTGAATCCCTGATCTGGTGTCGGCAAACGGTCGGTTATCCGGCCCCGCCGGATACCAAGCCAGGCCGGCCGGCTCGCGGTGAAACCATAGCCGGCGACGCCATTATTCCCGCAGGACGCTGGGTCATCGGCATGCCCGGGGAGTCTGCGGCCTACGCCACAACGGATTTCGCCTTCGACAGTGAGAAACCAGGATTCGAAGTCGAACTGGATGCGTTTGCCATCTCCCGTTTACCTGTGTCTAACGCCGAATTCCTGGCCTTTGTGGAAGACGACGGCTATCAGAAGTCGGAGCACTGGTCATTTGGAGGCCGGAAGTGGCTTCAAACTGAAGTGGATGTGGCCCTGGTGCATGGCAGCCCGGAGCCCTTGTTCAGAATGCCGCGTCACCCGCTTTACTGGCGCTGGCATGAATGCCAGTGGCAGGAGCGGGTATTCGATCGCTGGCAACCGCTGAATGAAAACGCCGCAGTGTCCCATGTCAGCTACTGGGAGGCGGAAGCCTTCTGTAATTGGGCTGGGCGGCGGTTACCGACGGAGTATGAGTGGGAGGTCGCCGCACTGGGTAATCGTCCGGGGGAGCCGTTCCAGCGTTACCCCTGGGGAAATACGCCTGCGGACGCCACTCTGGCCGACCTGGACGGTCAGGCACTGGGCCAGAACCCGGTTTACGATTACCCGCAGAGCGATAGTCCATTTGGCTGCCGGCAGATGATTGGTGGCGTCTGGGAGTGGACCAGCAGTCAGTTTTTCCCCTACGACGGCTTCAAGATCGATATGTACCCGTTCATGTCCACCCTGCAGTTTGGCGACCACAAGGTCACCCGGGGCGGTAGCTGCGCGACATCATCGTGTCTGATTCGGGGCACCTATCGGCAAGCATATCTGCCGTTGCGCAATGACGCCTTCACCGGGTTTCGCACCTGCGCACGCTGATGTGTCTGGCCTTTCGCTGCCGGGTTTGTCAGTCGGGGCTAGGCTCGGCCCGGTGCATGATGTGGCTGGCCAGTGCTACACCAGTCTCGTCCATGGTCAGGTAGGCCTCGTTGGCGCCGGCTTCCCGGATTTGGTGCGCCTCATCCGAGTACATGGTGTGGGCAACGATATAGCCGCGGAAGCCGAGTTTGCGTAGCATGCGTGCGGCGATCAGCTTACCTTCAATATCGCCCAGGGCTAGGATGACAGAATGCACCTCAGGCATGTGCAGACCGTGCCAGAAGGAGGCATCCTCAGCGTCGGCAAATACGACGTTACGGCCCTCTCGCTGATGCTTCAAGGCCTTGGCCGGATCGGAATCCAGGCCCATCAGGTCGGGCTCGTGCTTGGCAACCCAGTCGTACGCGGCAGTTCCTGTGCGGCCCATACCCATGATCAGCACCCGGCTATTACCGACGGACAGCGGCTGCTCATCCGGATGGTGCTTCTGCCCTTCAAACCGGCTCAGCCCGGAGGCATAACGTTCGAAGATGACGTGGGCAAACCGGTTCAGGGGCGCAGATATCACAAACGATATCGCCACAGAAATCGCCAAGGGTACCAGCCAGTCTGGCAGCGCAACGCTGGCCACAATGAGGCCAAACTCGCTGTAGTTGGTCAGTGCCAGGGAACTGAGAAAGCCACTCCGTGCCCGCAACCGGAACGCCAGCAGCAGAAAGAAGAACAGCAGGCCTTTCATCGGCAGTACCAGGGCGGCGACGATGGCGAAGATCAGTGATTGCTGGTCAGGCAAGCCGGCAATGCCAATTTGCAAGAAGAACGCAACCAGAAAGACCTCTTTGACACTCCACAGGGATTTGGATAACTCTTGAGCGCGCGGATGCTTGGCCAGCATCGCCCCGAAAACCAATGCTCCCAGTTCGGAGCTGAGTCCCACCGACTCGAATCCATAACCGCCCAGAACCAACGCCATCAACAGACCGAGCAGGACCAGGAGTTCATCGTGCCCGCTTGCATCCAGCAAGCGGAATAGCAGCGGCCGCAGTAATGGCAGGCCGAACACGATTAGCGCCCACTGCGAGGGGGTCTGGCCGGCGGCCAGACTCATCACAACCAGGGCGACCAGGTCCTGCATGATAAGGATGCCGATGGCAACTCGGCCATGGAAGGCTCGCAGCTCCCGCTTCGATTCCAGCACCTTGGCTGCCAGTACGGTCGAGGAAAAGGACAGGGCAATGGCCAGCATCAACGCCGTTTGCCAGGACAGGTCCATCAGCAAATACAGCCCGGGGGTGAATATTGCGCAGGTGATGGCAAAGTGCAGCAGGCTGCCACCAATGACTTCCAGGCTGACGATGGATTTGAGCTTGAGTTTCAGGCCGACAGTAAACAGCAGCAGGAGCACGCCCAGATGAGCAATATGACCCAGGGCATCAGTCGCCTCAATGGTCAGCCCTGAGACCGCTGACAGGCCGCTGAGCAGGAAACCTGCGGCCAGGTAACCCACCAGGGGCGGCAAGCCAAAACCTTTGACCAGTAAACCAAGGACAAAGGCAAATGAAATCCAGAGAGCTTCAGGCATAGGTCCGTCTTATGTATAACACAGGGCTTATCGTGCAAGGCTATCCTGTTTTGCCAGTCCGGTGTAGCCGCTGGTCGCAGAATCTCCCTGAATTTACTCGAAATATTGAGCTGTGGGCAGAACAAGCCAAGAGGGTTGGGGCCGTTCTGACTCAGTGCCAGCAAAAAAAAGCCCGGTCAGTGACCGGGCTTTACATCCGAGGGCAAGGATCAGGACTGCTCTCGGGCGATGGCCCGGAAGGCGATGTCCTTGCGGTAAAAGACACCGTCCCAGTGGATCTTGGCGGCCAGTTCGTAAGCCCGCTGCTGGGCTTCGGTTACGGACTTGCCCAAGGCAGTGGCGCAAAGCACTCGTCCGCCGTTGGTGACTACCTGCTCACCCTGGAGCTTGGTGCCGGCGTGGAACACTTTCTCGCCGTCGATCTCGGTTTCCGGCAGGCCGGAAATGGCGTCGCCCTTGTTGTAGCCGGCGGGATAACCACCGGCGGCCAGGACGATGCCGACTGACGCACGGTCGTCCCAATCGGAGCGACACTGGTCCAGCTTGCCGTCGATGGCGGCACCGCACAGTTCAACCAGGTCTGACTGCATGCGCAGCATGATCGGCTGGGTTTCCGGATCACCGAAGCGGCAGTTGAACTCAATGACCTTGGGAGTACCGTTGCCGTCGATCATCAAACCGGCGTACAGGAAGCCCTTGTAGGGATGACCCTCGGCCGCCATGCCACGCACGGTTGGGTAGATGACTTCGTCCATGATGCGCTGGTGCACATCGGCAGTGACCACCGGGGCGGGAGAGTAAGCGCCCATACCGCCGGTGTTGGGGCCAGTATCACCATCACCCACGCGCTTGTGATCCTGGGAGGTGGCCATGGCCAGCACGTGCTCGCCGTCGACCATGACAATAAAGCTGGCTTCCTCGCCGTCGAGGAATTCCTCGATGACTACCCGGCTGCCGGCGTCGCCGAAGGCATTGCCCGCCAGCATGTCACGGATGGCATCCTCGGCTTCCGCCAGGGTCATGGCGACGATAACGCCTTTGCCAGCGGCCAGGCCATCGGCCTTGACCACAATGGGCGCGCCCTGCTCACGAACGTAGGCCAGGGCCTCTTCGACATCAGTGAAATTGGCGTAGGCCGCGGTCGGGATTTTCTGGCGTGCCAGAAAGTCCTTGGTAAAGGCTTTTGAACCTTCCAGCTGGGCGGCACCGGCACTGGGGCCGAAGACTCGCAGGCCACGCTCTTCGAACTGATCAACAATGCCAGCCACCAAGGGCGCTTCGGGCCCGACGATAGTCAGGCCAACGTTGTTGGTGGCTGCGAAGTTGGCGAGTCCGTCAAGGTCCATCACATCAATGTTGACGTTCTCAAGGCCCGGCTCACGCGCGGTACCGGCGTTGCCCGGAGCAACAAAGACACGGTCGGCCACAGGAGACTGGGCGGCTTTCCAGGCCAGTGCGTGTTCGCGGCCACCGTTGCCGATCACAAGAATGTTCATGTTTGGAATCCTTTAGCTGGTCCGGAATCAGTGACGGAAATGGCGCATGCCGGTGAATACCATGGCAATGCCATGCTCGTTGGCAGCGTCTATCACTTCCTGGTCGCGCATGGAGCCACCTGGCTGAATCACCGCGGTGATGCCGGCCTTGGCGGCGGCATCAATGCCATCCCGGAACGGGAAGAAGGCGTCCGAAGCCATCACCGACCCTTTCACTTCCAGGTTTTCATCCGCCGCTTTGATACCGGCGATCTTGGCACTGTAAACCCGGCTCATCTGGCCAGCACCAACACCAATGGTGCGGCCCGCCTTGGCGTAGACAATGGCGTTGGACTTGACGTACTTGGCCACTTCCCAGGCGAACAGCAGGTCGTTGAGTTCGGCTTCGGACGGCTGGCGATCGGTTACCACTTTGACGTCGGCCATAGCGACCATGCCCAAGTCACGGTCCTGCACCAGCAGGCCACCGGTTACCCGTTTGTAGTCCAGGGTCTGGGCCCGCTCACCATCGAAATCGCCACACGCCAGCAGGCGGACGTTCTTCTTGGCTGCCACCAACTCAACCGCTTCGGGGGCGATGGTCGGGGCAATGATGACTTCGACGAACTGGCGGTCGATGATGGCCTTGGCGGTGTCGGCATCCAGCTCGCGGTTGAAGGCGATGATGCCGCCAAAAGCGGAGGTCGGATCGGTGGCGAAGGCCAGATCGTAGGCTTGGCGGATGTCGGTGCCAATGGCAACGCCGCAGGGGTTGGCGTGCTTGACGATCACACAAGCGGGATCGGCGAAGGGCTTAACGCACTCCAGGGCGGCATCGGTATCGGCCACGTTGTTGTACGACAGCTCCTTGCCCTGCAGCTGTTTCGCGGTGGCGATGCAGGCTTCCTTCGGGTTGCGCTCGGTGTAGAACGCGGCGCGCTGGTGCGGGTTTTCGCCGTAGCGCATGTCCTGAACCTTCACAAACTGGGTGTTAAAGGTACGTGGGAATTCGGCGTTGTCGTTGTCCGGTGTGCGTCCGCCCAGGTAGTTGGCAATCGCGCCGTCGTATCCGGCAGTGTGTTCAAAGGCTTTGACTGCAAGGTCAAAGCGGGTGCTGTAGGTCAGCTCGCCGTCGTTGTCTTCCAGCTCTTTAAGGACCCGGCTGTAATCCGAGGCGTTGACCACAATGGCTACGTCGTTGTGGTTTTTGGCCGCAGCGCGGACCATGGTGGGGCCGCCAATATCGATGTTCTCGATGGCCGTGGCCAGGTCGCAGTCCGGATTGGCGACGGTTTCCTCAAACGGGTACAGGTTCACCACCACCATGTCGATCGGGTTGATGCCGTGCTCGCCCATGACGGTGTCGTCGGTGCCACGGCGACCGAGAATCCCGCCATGGATTTTCGGATGCAGGGTCTTAACCCGGCCGTCCATCATTTCCGGGAATCCGGTGTAATCGGATACTTCGGTCACTGGAATGTTGTTTTCTTTCAGGAGGCGGAAGGTACCTCCGGTGGACAGCAGTTCGATACCGCGTTCGGTCAGGGCACGGCCGAAATCGACGATGCCACTTTTATCACTCACGCTGATCAGAGCGCGACGGACGGGGGAGTTAGCCTGGTTTACCATGAGTCACTTTCTTCGCTGGAGATGAACGAATAAGGGCCTCGCGAATGATTCCGGGAGGCCCTTATAAAGTCAGGGTGTCTGGATTATAGCAGACCGTACTGCTTCAGCTTCTTGCGGAGCGTGCCGCGATTCAGCCCAAGCATGGTCGACGCCTTGGTCTGGTTGTTGCGGGTGTATTTCATCACCTGCTCCAGAAGTGGCGCCTCAACCTCGGACAGTACCAGCTGGTACACCTCGGTCACTGGCGCACCGTCCAACTGGGCAAAATAGTTCTTCAGGGCAACTTCCACGCTGTCACGCAAGGTGACGCTGTTGCCGCTGCCATTGACGGTCTGAAGCTGGTGAATATCTTCATTGGCTGGGGTGCTTAGATTGTCGTGTGCCAAAGTCTCAGCGCTCATGCTGCGAATACCTCTCCATTTCGTAAGCCTGCAAAATACTGTTGAATGCTGTCTTTCTGCTCCAGTGCATCTTCGATGGCGTTGAAGCGTTTGCGAAACTCTTTGCTCTGGTCGTGGGACTGCAGGTACCAACCCACGTGCTTTCTGGCGATGCGAACACCCATGGTTTCGCCGTAGAAGCTGTGCAGCTCGGCCAGGTGTTCGATCAGAATCTGCTCCACTTCGCCCAGCGGCGGCTCTGCCAGGTGTGTCCCGGTCTCCAGGAAGTGAAGAATCTCCCGGAAGATCCACGGCCGCCCCTGGGCGCCACGGCCGATCAACAGGCCATCCGCGCCTGTGTGCTTGAGCACGTATTGGGCCTGCTCCGGCGTGGTGATGTCGCCATTGGCAAACACCGGAATCCGCACCCGGGATTTGACCTCGGCGATGGTGTCGTACTCGGCCTCGCCGTTGTATTTGTCGGCCCGGGTACGACCATGGATCGCCAGCGCCTGAATGCCGGCATCCTCAGCCATTCTGGCAATGATCGGGGCGTTCCGGTTGTCCCGGTCCCAGCCGGTGCGCATTTTCAGCGTGACCGGGATATCAACCGCGTTTACGACCGCCTTCAGGATGTCGTTGACCAGCGCCTCATCTTTCATCAGGGCCGATCCTGCGGCCTTGTTACAGACCTTCTTGGCGGGACAGCCCATGTTGATGTCGATGATCTGGGCGCCGAACTTCGCATTCTGTCGGGCGGCGTCGGCCAGCATCTCCGGGTCTCCGCCGGCAATCTGCACCGACCGGGGCTCCGGCTCGCCGTCGTGGTTGAGTCGGGTCTGTGATTTTCGTGTATGCCAGAGCCTGCTGTCCGCTATGACCATTTCCGATACCGCAAGACCTGCTCCCATCCTCCTGCACAGCAGTCGGAACGGTCGGTCTGTCACGCCGGCCATGGGCGCAACAATCAGCGGGTTGGGCAAGGTGTACGGCCCGATTTTTGCCGTCGGCAGCATGATCTGAGTCCGTGTCACAGCGGGTTTAGCAAACGTCGGATTCGAACGACTGTTCAATAAATAATCGATCGAGGTTCCGAAGGGCGCTAATGATACCGCCGGGTGGGACATGATTGAAGGGGCAGCAACACGAAAAAACTGATTATTTTTCGTGCTTTCTGGTTGACTTTTGTTCTCTGTGGTGAGGATCGATGTTCACTGTCGAGTAAACACTTGCTTACCACTTCAGGGCGTATAGGGGCGGAAGTTCAGGTTGTAATTTACCGCATCCTTGCCGGGATCGCGGATGTCGATGGCGATTCGGACCGGGGTGTCCTTGGGCATGGCACTGAGCTCCTGGCCCTCGCCGGCAAGGTACTCGTCTGGGGTAAAAATACTTTGCGCCACCACGTCGCCGTTCAGGTTGGAGAAGGTCAGGGCAATGGCCGGGAAGGGCTGTTCAAAGTCGGCCCGGTTGATGATCACGGCGTTCACCACCAGCTGGCTGCGGTTGTCCGGATCGGTTCGAACCACCAGTTTGCGGCTCTGGATAGCATCAACATTGATCAGCGGTTTCAGCTCGCAGCCGGCGATGGCGCAACCTTTTTCATAGAGCGGACGCAGCTCGGGGATAGAGGAGAGGCGGTCAAACTGGAACCAGGTCACTTGCGCCACCAGGATGCCGATCAGCGACAGCACCACCACCGACCATATTACCGTGCGCAGTTTGCCTGAGTTGTCGCCCCGAACTGATACCGGTTCCCGGCGGAGGTTGTCGTAGGGCACGGTGGCTGCCAAGGGTTCGCCCAGCTGGCTGTCCTTGGCATCAAAGTCAAAGTCCGTGTCGTTGCCAAACGATCCGTAGAAGTCATCCGATGGCTCGGTTTGCGGTGACGGCTGAACCGGCTCAGCCTCGACCTTTAGCTCGAAATGCGAAGTCATATCCGGATCAAAGGTCGAGTCAACGCTTGACTCGACGGTGTCGTCGGAATAGTCGGGTTCCGGCTTGGAGGTCTGGGCCTCTTCAGGAGGCTCGGGTTCCGGTACAGTTTTGCTGGCGGGTTTCGCCGTTTCGTTCAGGATGGCCTCAGCCCAGCTTTCGTCAACGTCTTTGGCGGTGTCGTCGTCCCCAGCATCCTGAAAGTCGCTGCTGTTTTGGCCATCCATAGTGCGGAAGCTATCGCTCAGTTCGTCGTCCGAGAAGGTCAGCTTGGTGCCGGCGTAGGGCTCTTCGCTGGCGTCTTCCTCGGGGTTGTCGGCGAAGACGAAGTCTTCTTCAGGGGTGCGGTAATCTTCGGAGGTCTCTGGCTCGGGCTGAGCCGGTGCCGGCTTGGAACTGCTCCGGGGCATCACCTGGTGCTCAATGGCGTTGAACACCGACAAGCAGTTGCCGCAGCGTACTTTGCCCTTGGCAATACCAAGTTGTTCGCTCGTTACCCGGAACCGGGTCTCGCATTTTGGGCATTGTGTCTGCAGGCTGCTTGAGGTCATGCTTTGTTCCTGAAAGCGACGGGGCTACGAGTGCGCAGTTTAGTCGCTAAGGCACTGTTCGTCATCCGTTGTGGCGCCGCCCTGTAAGGCGTATCCATTCCTCACGCTGCACGGGCTCGTCCATAATGAACCAGGGTTCATAGGCGGCCATCACTTCGCGGGCCTGATGGGACAGAATTCCGGACAGTACCAGGTCACCGCCGGGCTTGGTCAGCTTGGCCAGGTGTGGCGCCAGACCAATCAGTGGCTGGGCCAGAATGTTGGCGAGCATGACGTCGGTCGCAGCGTTGGGCTCGTTTTCCGGCAGGTACAGGCTGAGCCGGTCATCCGCAACGCCGTTGCGCCGGGCATTCTCGCGGCTGGCATCCAGCGCCTGGGGGTCGGTATCGACACCCACCACATGGTCAGCGCCGAGCAGCAGGGCGGCCAGGCCGAGGATGCCGGAGCCGCAGCCATAGTCGGTCACTTGCCGGTTCTGCATGTCCTGGCCATCGAGCCACTCCAGGCACAGGGCCGTGGTCGGATGGGTGCCGGTGCCGAAGGCCAGGCCGGGATCCAGCATCAGGTTGGCGGCATCGGGTTCCGGTGCATCGTGCCAGCTGGGCACGATCCACAGGCGTTCGCCGAATTTCAGAGGCTGGAAGTCGTCCATCCACGCCCGCTCCCAGTCCTTGTCTTCGACCAGGGTAACGTCAATGTCGGGGAGGGATTGCTGGGTGGCTTGGTGCCAGAGGTCCCGAACATCGGCGCACAGTTGGTCAATGTCCCGGTCGGACTGGAACAGCCCGGTAACGGTCGTCTGACTCCACAGCGGTGTGGTGCCCGGATCGGGCTCGTACAGTGGTTGGTCAGCGGCGTCTTCCATGGAGACGGCATCAGCGCCCATCTCCATCAGCAGATCTTCCAGCTGATCCGCGTTATCCGGGTCAGCTGGGATCTGTAGTTGTATCCAGGGCATAGAAGTTCCTGCGGTGACGATGCAGGACGTCAGTCCCGCATCAGCTTTTCTAGGTAATGGATGGTGAAGTCTACCTGTTTAAAGCCGCCGTCGCGCACCAGTCTTCCATGCAGAGGCTGATTTGTCTTGATGCCTTCCACTACCAGCTCATCCAGCGCGTTCTTCATGCGCCGGCGAGCGATCTCCCGGTCATCACCCCAGGTGATCAGCTTGGCAATCAGGGAATCGTAGAAAGGCGGAACGGTGTAGCCGCTGTACAGGTGTGAATCCACGCGAACCCCGTTACCGCCGGGCGCGTGAAAGTGCTTCACTTTGCCTGGGCTGGGAACGAACGTTTTCGGGTCCTCGGCATTGATCCGGCACTCGATCGCATGCCCGGAGATCCGGATGTCATCCTGGGTGTACTGCAGCGGCAGGCCGCTGGCAATACGCAACTGCTCGCGCACGATGTCGACACCGGTGACCATCTCGGATACCGGATGTTCCACCTGAACCCGGGTGTTCATTTCGATGAAGTAGAATTCGCCGTCCTGGTATAGAAACTCGAACGTACCGGCGCCCACGTAGCCGATTTCCTTGCAGGCATCGACACAGGCCTTGAGCGTGCGCTCCCGGGACTCCGGGTTCACATTCGGGGCCGGTGCTTCTTCGATTACCTTCTGGTTGCGGCGCTGCATCGAGCAGTCGCGGTCGCCCAGGTGAATGCAGTTGCCGTGCATGTCCGCCAATACCTGGACTTCCACGTGACGCGGCCGTTCCAGGAATTTCTCGAGGTACACGGTCGGGTCGCCGAAGGCGTTGCGGGCTTCACTCTGGGTGATCTGAACACCCTTCAGCAGTGCGGCTTCCGAATGCACCACCTGCATGCCCCGGCCCCCGCCGCCAGACGCCGCCTTGATCATGACCGGATAGCCAATCTCGCGGGCGATGCGCAGGGTGCGTTCATCGTCGTCGGTGATCGGACCATCAGACCCGGGTACCGTCGGCACACCTGCGCGGATCATGGCGTTGATCGCAGAGACCTTGTTGCCCATCAATCGGATGGTGTCGGCCTTGGGGCCAATGAAGTGGAATCCGCTTTTTTCCACCTGTTCAGCAAAATCGGCATTCTCCGCCAGAAAACCGTAACCGGGGTGAATGCCCACGGAGTCAGTTACTTCGGCAGCGCTGATAATGGTGGGAATGTTGAGGTAGCTTTCCAGCGGGCTGTTAGGTCCGATGCAAACGGATTCGTCTGCCAGCCTAACGTGCATCAGGTCGCGATCGACCTGGGAATGAACCGCTACAGTCTTGATGCCCAGCTCTTTGCAGGCACGCAGGATCCGGAGGGCAATTTCACCCCGGTTTGCGATCAGAACTTTTTCTAACATGGCCATGAGTAGCTATCACCGAGTTCAGGAAATGACGATCAGGGGCTGATCAAACTCCACCGGCTGGCCGTTCTCGACCAGAATTTCAGTGACGGTACCGCTCTTGTCGGCCTCAATCTGGTTCATCATCTTCATCGCTTCGACGATGCAGATGACGTCACCGGCTTTCACCGACTGTCCAATTTCCACAAAGGCTTTGGCGGTGGGCGACGGCGAGCGGTAGAAGGTTCCGACCATGGGCGACTTAACGGAATGACCGCTCGGGGCTGCTGGCGCGGATTTTTCCTGCGTCGGTGCCGGCGAGGGCTCCGGGGCCGGTGCTGACTGCTGTGCTGGCGCCGGGTAATGACTCACATACTGGGTGCCGGCAACCTGCTCGCGGCGTCGGGAGATGCGAACCGAATCGTCTCCTTCGTGAATCTCTAACTCCTCGACATCGGATTCTTCAAGCAGTTCGATCAATTTTTTGACTTTGCGAATATCCATAGTTAATCCAGTCCCGTTATGTCTGGTCTATCGGTGAATGCGCTGCAGGGCTGCCTGGAGGGCAAGGTCGTACCCCTGGCTACCCAGCCCACAGATAACGCCATCGGCGATATCGGAAAAATACGAGTGATGGCGGAACGATTCCCGCGCATGGACATTGGAAAGATGCACTTCAATGAAGGGGATGCCCGACGCCAACATCGCGTCCCTGAGTGCAATGCTGGTGTGGGTGAACGCGGCAGGATTGATGATGATGTAATCCACGCCTTCCGCCCTTGCTTCATGAATCCGTTCGATCAGCTCATACTCGGCGTTGGACTGCAGGTGTAGCAGGTGATGTCCCTGGTCTGCCGCTTGCTGTCGCAGTCGATCGTCGATGTCGTTCAGAGTCTCGTGGCCATAGACCTCGGGCTCGCGGGTTCCGAGCATGTTGAGGTTCGGGCCATGGAGCACGAGAATTGTCGACATGGTTCAGTCTGCCTTGATGTCTTTTTTACAGGATCGCCGAAAATAACAGCACGTTCCCACAATGGTGCGTGCTTGTTTCATTCAGATCAACACTTTTTGACAATCATCCATGTTGTCCATTGGTCGTAAAAAGAAGGCTGGAAACCGAAACGGGATCTTTCCGTTGATGACAATCATTGTCGTGAAGGGTGGCGCTTAGCGCTATACGACGTTGGTTTCATAGGGGGATTACGGAGCCGGGCAGATTCAGAGGGTCTGCCCGGCTTTTTTTGGCATTAACTCTCAGCCAGCGTGACGCAGTTTCGTCCCTGTTCCTTGGAGGCGTACAGCGCACGGTCGGCCCGTTCGCACAGAGCTTGTGAGCTTTCATTGTCCCAACTGGCAACACCACAACTGAAGGTGACATTGAACTCGCGGTCGCCGGCAGGTTGCAGCAGCTCGGAAAAGCGCTCGCGGATTTCGTTCAGCACGTTGCGGGCATCGCTGGGCCGGGTGTCGGGCAGGATGATGGCAAACTCCTCACCGCCGTAGCGACCGATGTGGTCGGTCTTGCGAAGGCGCTGCTTGAGGAACATGGAGAGACTGCGCAACACCCGGTCACCGATCGGGTGGCCAAAGGCGTCGTTCACTTTCTTGAAGTAATCGATGTCAAGCATGACAAAGCACAATGACTGCTGCTTCTGCCGGGCCCGCACAATTTCCTGCTCCAGCAGGTGCAGGGTATGGGTGTGGTTGTACAGGCCGGTCAGGCTGTCACGGATCATCAGGGCCAGCAGCGAGCGGGCCCGCCGACCCCGGTTGTGAATGGTGGAAATCAGGTGCTTGGGGTCTATGGGTTTGGTCAGGAAATCGTCGCCACCCAGGCTCATGGCATGCAGCTGTTTGGACACGTCTTCTTCGGCCGACAGGTAAATGATCGGCACACTGTGGAAACGATCCTGCTGTCGGATTACCCGCGCGATCTCCATGCCGGTGCATCCGGGCATGTACATGTCGAGAATGATGATCTCCGGGGAGAACTCCTCCAAGGCATGAATGATCTGCAGCGGGTCGGTGATGATGTGGGCCGTCATGCCCGCTTTGCGAAGCACAGTTTCCATATACTTGGCCTGGGCCCGGGAATCATCCAGCACCAGTACCTTATAAGGCTCGACGGCATTGCCGTGGGTGTAGGTCTCGATCTTTTCAATTAATTGGCCGGGATCGACCGCCGGGTAGAAAAACTCTTCGCCGCCACAGCGCGAGGCCCGCAAGCGGGTCTCAATGCTGCCGTCTTCGTCACTCATGAAGATGATGGGGATCGGCGTGTCGTGGCGTTCCTGCAATTGCTCGATGGTGGCGATGCCCCCGTTCACGCTACCGCCGAAGTTTACGTCCATCAGAATGGTTTCAGGTTTATGCAGGGCGCAGGCGTCGATGAGAGGGCCCGCAGAGGTAAAGACTTCCGCCCGGAAGCCAAAGAACTCAAGCTGACGAATAAGCCGGAGGGCCATTTCCTTGTTGGCCAGAGCAATGTACACCGGTGTGCGGCGGAACTGGTGCGGCGACTCGGCGCTCTCTTGGTCGGTACGACGCAGGGTGCTGCGGGACAGTGCCTCGATGGCATCCCGAATCGGGCGCTCAAGGCTGTCTTCCAGCGGTGTATTGGCCTGCCAGTCCTTCAGCAATCCGAGGATTTGGGTGCCGGCCTCGGCGTGACTGGTCATTTCAAAACGCTGGGCATAGCGCACCAGTTTATCGGTAGCCGCTGCAAACTCATCGCGCAGCGCACCGGCCAGGTTGAGGTCTTTGTGAATCTCTTGCCAGGTGTCCAGTACAACCCGCGCCTGGGTAGTTACACGTCGTGCGAAATGTTGCCTGAGTTTCTCTTTCTGGCTTTCGTCATTCATGGTGCTCTGGCCTGTCTCTTCTCGTTATTGGTCGTCCATTGCGGTCAGGACGAATTTTCCACCTTAGTCCCTACGCAGAGTCTATAGTGTTTAGTGTTGTCGGCGTAGGTTGCTCGTTGTAAATGTTTGTCAACTCTGCGGTGCAAGTCACAATCCATTGTCCGGCGGGCGCGCAGCCTATCGGAGAGACCTGTCATGGCGGACACGCACAGCGTGATTGATCCGACGCAGTCTGGCGCAGCCACTCTGCGGGCCATTCTGTTGCTGTTTACCGGTTCTCTGCTGATGCTGGTGCTTGTTGCCGGCTTCATCACCAGTTACGGCTATTTCCGCACGTACGTCTCCGAGCAGCTCGCCGGACACGCCCATGACGGTGCCACAGCCGTCGGCCTGTCGCTGTCCAATGCCATCGACGCCCGTGATCCGGTGGCGGCATCGTCCCTGATTGATGCAGTATTCGACAGCGGTCGTTACCTGTCAGTCCGTTACCTCAACCATCAGGGCACCGAGGTCGCCGGTCGCGCCATGTCGCGGTCCCGCAGTTCGGTACCTGACTGGTTCCGGTCGGTTGCGAATCTCAAGTTGCCGGTGGCGGAAGCCGAGGTAGTGCGCGGTTGGAGTCGTCTGGGCAAGGTTCAGGTGGTGAGCAACCCCGGGCGGGCCTACAAGGACTTGTGGCGCATTACCATCGGGTTGATTGCCAGCACCGCCATCATCGGCGGAGTGGGGCTGTTCGTCCTGTTCCTCCTGCTGAAACGCACCTTGCGACCCTTAAGGGCTTTGGAGCTTCAGGCCCAGGCCCTGGGTCAGCGCAATTTCCGCCAGCGGGTGGCGGTTCAGTCGACCCGGGAGCTGAACCAGGTTACGGCAGCCATGAACCAGATGGCAGACGATCTGGGTCAGCTCTTCGAAGGCCAGGCGAAGCTGATCCAGCATCTTAGGCGAATCAACAGTGAAGATCCGGTAACTGGACTGTCCAGTCGCAGCGCGTTCGATCAACGCCTGAAAGCAGAGGTGGAGTCGGAGGAAAAAGCCGCGCCAGGGGTTCTCATCCTGGTGCGGTTATCGGATTTTGCCAGTTACAACCAGGCCTACGGTCGAAGTGAAGCTGACCGGGTGTTGTTGCGGGCCGCCGAAGTGGTCAACGAGTTCGTGAGGACACACACAGGCTCATTCGCCGGTCGTCGGGCCGGCGCTGAATTCTCCATTTTTGTGCCGGGGGCGTTGCCGGCCGACGCCAGTATCTGGTGTAAAGAGCTGGTAAGGGAGTTGGATGGGCTCTATGCCGATTTGGCGGCACCGCTGGATACCACGGTTCATGCCGGTCTGGCGCATACGGCCGAAGGTCGTGGCGTCCAGGAGGTCTTGGCGGCGGCCGACGAAGCCTTGCGGCTGGCTCAGGAGAGCGAAGAATCTGATTGTTACATGGCGGAGGCCGACAAGGAGGGCCATCATAATCTGGAAAGCTGGCGGGTCATTATCAGCCAGGCCATCCGGGACCAGAAGTTATCGTTGTGGTTGCAGCCAATGGTCAGCGAGCAGCAAACGCAGCCGCTTTATCACCAGGTGTTTTCCCGCATCGAGGGGCCGGAGGGTATGCTGAAAGCCGCTGCCTTTATTCACATGGCTGAGCGCTTCGGCTTGATCACGGATATTGACCGACTGCTGATCCAGCGTGTTCTGATCTGCCTGGCGGAACATCCGGACCGGCCTTTGGCGGTGTCTCTGGGCAGCGCCTCCGTGGCCAGTGAAGAGTTCCGAAAGGAGTTCCTTGCCCAGTTGGAGGCGGCAGGGCCGGCGGCGGGGCATCTTTGGGTCGGAATTTCCGAGCACATCATCCATCATCATCGAACCGCAGTCGGCCTGCTGGTTCGTGCCCTGGTGCGCCTGGGAGTGCCGGTGTTGGTAGACCGGTTTGGGGTTGGGGGGCTGCCCTTCAGCTACTTGAGGAATCTGAGTGTTCAGGCATTGCGTATCGATAACTCGTTCATTCACGATATAGATACACACGAGGAGAATCGCTTTTACCTCGAATCCGTGGTGTCCATCGCCCACAGCCGGGGCGTAAAGGTGTTTGCCGCCGGCGTGGAGACGGCGGCGGAGTACTCGGTACTCTGTAAACTGGGTATCGACGGGGCCATGGGTTACCATCTCGGACGACCATTTGCGGCAGACCCACAACCGACAGGGGAATAACAGTCTATGCCAGGCAAACTCAGACAATATTTCAGGGACAAGAAAGATGATGTTCAGGACTATGCCGGCGGCAGCGGTGTGGTTGGTAAATTCGTCCTGGTCCTGCTGGTGGTGTATCTGCTGGTGACCGTGGTTCTGGGCATGTATTGGAGCAGCGAGCCAGAAGCTTTCTCCGTTCGCGAACACACCCGCTCTCTGGCGAACAGCATGCAGCGTGAGCCGATTACCGGTTTTGCCACCACCGCCACCACTATCCGCATTGCTGAGACCCTGCTGGACAAGCCCGGCGGTTACATCTCCAATGACATCTTTCCGCCGGGGCTGTGGCTCGACAACATGCCAAACTGGGAATATGGCGTGCTGGTGCAGCTGCGGGATTTGTCCCGCGCATTGCGTAAGGACATCAGTCGTTCACAGAGCCAGTCCGCTGAAGACCGCGATTTGACCATCGCCGAACCTCAGCTGCACTTCGACAGCGGAAGCTGGGCAATACCGTCCACCGAAGCAGAATATCGTCGCGGCATCGGAGCACTGAAACGTTATCTCAACCGGTTGTCAGACCCGGAACAGGCCGATGCCCAGTTTTTTGCCCGTGCTGATAATCTGAGCAATTGGCTGGCCGATCTGGAAACCCGTCTGGGCAGTCTCTCCCGTACTCTGGGTGAGAGTGTTGGCAAGGCCTCGGTTTCGGATGCGGTCGCCAACGTCAATCAAGACAACCCGCTCGAAGAAGAAATCGGGGCTATCGACGTGAAAACGCCCTGGACCGAAATCGACGATGTCTTCTACGAGGCCCGTGGTAGCTCCTGGGCTTTGCTGCACATCTTTCGGGCCATTGAAGTGGATTTCCGCAAGGTGCTTCAGGACAAGAACGCCATGGCGAGCGTGAAACAAGTCATCATCGAGCTGGAAGGTGCCCAGGGATCCATGTGGAGCCCCGTCGTGCTTAACGGCAGTGGCTTTGGCGTGCTGGCGAACCATTCGCTGACCATGGCGGCCTATCTGTCGCGGGCCAATGCGGCTATCAGCGATATGCGGGATCTTCTGTCTCGGGGTTGATCAGCGGCATAGTCGAAACCAAAAAAAACCGGGCAGTTGCCCGGTTTTTTGCGCCTTGCGATCCGTCAGATCAGCCCTTGTAGGCTTTGATGGAATCGACAATGGCTTGCTTGGCTGCGGCTGCATCGGCCCAACCCTGAACCTTGACCCACTTGCCGGGCTCCAGGGTCTTGTAGTTTTCGAAGAAGTGCTTGATCTGGTCACGCAGCAGCACCGGCAGATCTTCGATGTCCTGTACGCCCTGGTAAGCAGTGGTCAGCTTGTCGTGGGGAACCGCAACCAGCTTGGCGTCGCCACCGGCTTCGTCTTCCATGTTCAGAACGCCAACCGGACGGCAGCGAATGACTGAACCTGCCTGGACCGGGTATGGAGTCACAACCAGTACGTCGAGGGGATCGCCGTCGTCGGCCAGGGTGTGGGGAATGAAGCCGTAGTTGGCCGGGTAGAACATCGGAGTGGCCATGAAACGGTCAACCAGCAGGGCACCCATGTCCTTGTCCAGCTCGTACTTGACCGGTGAGCTGTTCGCCGGAATTTCGATGGCAACGTAGATGTCTTCCGGTGGGTTCTTGCCGGCAGGGATGTTTTCGAATTGCATAGCTGATCCTTCCTGGTACGTAAGGTACGTTTAACTGCGGTTAAAAAGTGGGCGCAATTATACGGAAGTCTCCAGCAGTTCGAAACTAAACGTTGGTAGGTCTGCCTCGGCAAGAAATTACGATAGGGACAGGCGGGCCTCTTTCTCAAAACTGTGGAGGGCCAGGGATGGCCCGAAACAAGCGCACATGGATGTGCTCGTAGCGGGTTGTGAAAAAGAGGCTCGGCTGGCCCCTCTGCTCAGATTACAGCGTGAGTTGTTTGGCAATCAGCTCTTTCATGATCTCCGTGGTGCCGCCGCCGATGGAGAGTATCTTGGCATCCCGGTACAGACGTTCCACGACGGATTCACGCATGTAGCCCATGCCGCCGAACAGCTGCACCGCTTCACGGGTCACCTTTTCGCACACCTCGACCGAGAAATTCTTGGCCATGGCCACTTCCTTGACCGGGTTTTTGCCGGCCTGCATCAGAGCCGCACAGCGATAGGTGTATTCTCGGGCCACGTCGATCTGGGTTGCCATGTCCACCAGCTTGTGACGGGTAACCTGGTAGCCGGCCAGGTTACGGCCGAAGGCTTCGCGCTGGCGGGTGTAATTCAGGGCAGCCTCATAGGCAAGCTGGGCTGTCATGTAGGCCATGATCGCCAGCATCAGGCGCTCGGCCAGGAAGTTGCTCATGATTACCGCGAAGCCGGCGTTCTCGGCGCCGATCAGGCGGTCCGCCGGCACGCGACAATCCTCGAAGAACAGTTCAGCAGTGTCGCTGGCCCACCAGCCCATCTTTCGTAGTTTTTTGCCGGTGGAGAATCCGGCCATGTCCCGGTCGATCAGCAGCAGACTGACACCGCCGTGGCCTTCGCCACCGGTTCGCACCGCAACTGTGTAATGGTCGGCGCGCAGTCCGCTGGTGATGAAGGTCTTGCTGCCGTTAACGACATAGTGGTCACCGTCTTTGACTGCGCGGGTTTTCAGGTTGGCCACGTCAGAACCACCACCCGGTTCGGTTATGGCCAAGGCGGCAATTTTCTCGCCCCGAAGTACTGGCGGTACGATCTGTTCGCGCAACTCGGGCTTGGCCCATTGCGCCACCGGTGGCAATCCGATGTCGAGCGAACCGAGACCGGCGACCAGGCCGCCGGAGGTGGAGCGCATAAGTTCTTCTGATACTGCTACCCGCAGGAAGATGTCACCCTCGCCGGTTCCGCCCAGTTCCTCCGGAAAGCCGATGCCCAACAGTCCCGCGTCACCCGCTTTCTGGTAGAGCTCACGGGGAAATTCGCCGGCCTCTTCCCAGTCATCGATGTGCGGCAGCACGTGAGTGCTGATGAATTTCCGGGCGCTAAGCCGCGCCTGTTCGTGAATGTCATTAAAGTAATCGGCCACGCGAAGGCTCCCTTGCAGTAAGTTCGCAGCAGGCAGTGTTGCGCATTTTTTTCAGCCAAGCAAGCGCTTGGTTTGTGAGTGTCGATAGAGGCGGGGAAAAGTCAGAGAGTGAGATGAGCTGGCCTGGACTGTTCAGAAAACGGAACAATACTGGAATCTCTACTCAGCTCACCTAAACTTCAAACGTGGATTAGCTAAACAAGCTCGAACTGCCATGGATGGTTCACCGGCATTTTTCAGGCACTACGAGCGAACAAAAAAAGGGACAGGCCTGTCAGCACACTGCAGTTTGGCTTCACATCGTTTGGTTCCCGGTCCAAAACCTGACTGAACCGAGGACATCAATTCTCTGCTTGGAGGCTGGTCCTATGTGGAGATTGCTGTTTTGTTCTGCTAACTGCCGTTTCGGTACTGTTCTTCTGCTTGCTGGTGTGCTGAATGGATGCTTCTGGGATGCCAGCTCGGGCAATTCCGGAAATCGTGCTGTCACTGAGGCGGATACGACGCCTCCTGTTGTTGAATCGGATACCACGCCTCCCGCTGTTCGGGCGACCAATCCTGTGGATGGCAGTGAGGGCGTGACGCGAACGGGTGCAATAACAGCAGAATTTGATGAGGATGTTTTTGCGCAATCCGTGGACGAGGACAGTTTCACGATAACAAGGTCTGTGGACAGTAGCGGTCACTCAGGCACCGTCACCTTTGACGCCAACAGCAACACCGCGAGCTTCTCTCCGAACACGCCGCTTTCCATGCTGAAAACCTATACTGCAACGTTAAGTACAGCGATCACGGATCTCAGCGGTAACGCGTTGGTCGCAGATCATATTTGGTCCTTCACTGCGGGTGATGGCACGTGGAAAACAGCTGAGCTGATCGAGATTGACAACCTCGGTAGTGCCCGCGCGCCCCAAATTGCTATCCATGCCGATGGCAGGGCACTGGCCGTGTGGGAGCAGTTTGATGGGGTCAGTTACAAGATATGGTCCAATCACTTTGACGGTAGCGCTTGGGGGGCAGCCGAGTTAATCGGCAATGGAGGAGCCGCTTTCGCCCCCCAGATCGCATCAAATGCAGACGGCCAGGCCCTTGCCGTCTGGCCGCAAGACGATGGCACCCGCTACAACATATGGGCCAATCGCTTTGACGGTAGCGTCTGGGGTGATGCGGAGTTGATCCAGACCACCAGTGCCGGCGACGCCTCGGATCCTCAAATCGCGTTCAACCACGACGGCAAGGGGCTTGCCGTGTGGGCACAATTCGACGGTTCAGGGTACAACATCTGGGCCAATCGGTTTGATGGCAGCGCCTGGGGAGCGGCTGTGCAGATCGATGACGGCATCGCTGCCGACGCCGCAGATCCTCAAATCGCCATCGATCCTGACGGTCGGGGCATTGCCGTGTGGGCAGAGTTCGACGGTTCTCAGTACAAGATCCGGGCTAACCGATTTGACGGCAGCGCCTGGGGAACCGTCGAGTTTATTCAGACCACCACGCCTGGCGAGGCCAGGGATCCCCAGATTGCCATTAGCCCCGACGGCCAGGCCCTTGCCGTGTGGGCACAATCCGATGGTTCTCGGTTCAACATCTGGGCCAACCGATTTGATGGCAGCGGCTGGAGAAGGGCTGAGCATATCGAGACCGACAACGCCGGCAGTTCCTTGACCCCGCAAATCGTCCTCGATGCTGACGGCTCCGCCCTTGCCGTGTGGCAGCAATTCGACGGTGCTCGCTACAACATCTGGGCCAACCGATTTGATGGTGGCGCCTGGGGGGCGGCTGAGCGGATTGAGATCGACAATGCTGGTAGTGCTGTTGTCCCGCAAATCGCCCTTGAAGCCGATGGCCGCGCCCTTGCCGTGTGGCAACAATCCGATGGTTCTCGCGACAACATCTGGGCTAACCGGTTTGACGGGAGCGCCTGGGGAACAGCTGAGCTGATCGAGGCCGACGATGTCGGCCATGCCAGCTCCCCCCAAATCGGGTTTGATGCCGAAGGCCGGGCCTTGGCTGTGTGGCAGCAATTCGATGGCGCTCGCGACAATATCTGGGCCAACCGGTTCGAGTAATCGAAGTCGAGCGTTTTAGCGGCGCGGAATGCTGGTTACGCCGGTCGCTGCTCCCAGCAGCAGAAGGTCTGCTGGCCGGCGGGCGAACAGGCCGTTGGTGACCACGCCAACGATGTTGTTAAGCTTCTCTTCGATGTCGATCGGACGGGAGATGTCCAGGTTGTGCACGTCGATGATGATGTTGCCGTTGTCGGTTACCACCCCATCCCGGTAGACCGGGTCGCCGCCCAGCTTGACGATTTCACGTCCCACATGGCTGCGTGCCATTGGAATGACTTCCACCGGCAGCGGGAAGCTGCCGAGTACACCTACCATCTTGGATTCGTCGGCAATGCAGATGAACGTGTCGGCAACGGCGGCGACGATCTTTTCCCGGGTCAGGGCAGCGCCGCCGCCTTTGATCAGTTCCAGGCGCTCGTTGGTTTCATCGGCACCGTCGACGTAGAACTCCAGGGTGCCAGCACTGTTGAGATCGTACACCGGAATACCATGGCCCTTCAGGCGCTCGGCAGTAGCCTCAGAGCTGGCCACGGCACCGTCAAACTCGGCTTTAAGCTCTGCCAGCATGTCGATAAAGAAGTTGGCAGTGCTTCCGGTGCCGACGCCCACGACACTGTCACTGTTCAGTCGTGGCGCAATGTAGTCGATGGCGGCCTTGGCGACGGCTTTTTTGAGTTCGTCCTGTGTCATCTGGAGCTCCGGGTGCAAATCTGATTGAGTTTGGCGCCATTATAGCCTCTGAGGGTGGCAAGCTTATAGACGGCTACCGTGCAAACTTCCTACACTGTGGGTTTTCCCAGAACACAACCAGAACGGAAGCACCATGCCGCAACGCTATATCAAGAAGATCCTCGATGCGCGCGTCTATGACGTGGCCATCGAAACACCGCTGACCGAAGCCCGCAGCCTGTCAAAACGCTTTGGCAACAACATTCTGCTCAAGCGCGAAGACCTTCAGCCGGTGTTTTCCTTCAAGATTCGTGGTGCGTACAACCGGATTGCCCAGCTGTCCGAGGAGCAGAAGGCGAAGGGAGTTATTTGTGCCTCGGCGGGGAATCACGCCCAAGGTGTTGCTTTGGCAGCCAAGAAGTTAGGTATCAAGGCTGTAATCGTGATGCCCCAGACCACACCCGAGATCAAAGTGCGTTCCGTGCGCGATCACGGTGCCCGGGTTGTGCTCAAGGGCGATGCCTTTGACGAAGCTGCCACTCATGCCCAGGAACTGATCCAGAAGCACGGCTACACCTACATCCCGCCTTACGACGATCCCGATGTCATCGCGGGCCAAGGCACCGTTGCAATGGAAATTATGTGGCAGATGAACAAGCCCATTCACGCCATCTTCATCTGCGTCGGCGGTGGTGGTCTGATCGCCGGCATGGCCGCCTACATCAAATATCTGCGCCCTGAGATCAAGGTGATTGGCGTGGAGCCCGAGGATTCCAACTGCCTGCAGGCAGCGCTTAAGGCCGGCGAGCGCGTGGTGTTGGATGAAGTGGGCATTTTCGCTGATGGCGTTGCAGTCAAACAGGTTGGCGAGCATCCCTGGGAAATCTGCAAGGATTATGTGGATGAAGTCATCACCGTTTCCACCGATGAAATCTGCGCAGCCATAAAAGATGTGTTCGAGGACACCCGTTCAATTGCCGAACCTGCCGGGGCCCTCGGCGTTGCCGGGGTGAAGAAGTACATCCAGCGGGAGCAGATTGAGAATGAAAACCTGGTGGCGACCCTGAGTGGCGCCAACATGAACTTCGATCGTCTGCGTTACATTTCCGAACGCACGGAAATTGGTGAGCAGCGCGAGGCCATCCTGGCGGTGACCATCCCTGAGCAGCCAGGCGCTTTCAAGACGTTCATCAATGCCCTGCACAAGCGCAATATTACTGAGTTTAACTATCGCTACGCCGACAGCGCCCAAGCCACCATCTTTGTGGGTATCCAGGTGCAGGCCGGCGGGCATGGGCGAGAGGATCTGGTGCAGGATCTTCGGGAAGCCGGTTATGGCGTGATCGATCTCACCGACAGCGATCTGGCCAAGCAGCATATCCGCCACATGGTGGGTGGTCACGCACCGGCGATCACCAACGAACGGGTGTTTCAGTTCGAGTTTCCAGAGCGTCCGGGTGCCCTGATGAAGTTCCTGATGTCACTGGGTACCCGTTGGAACATTTCGATGTTCCATTACCGTAACCACGGGGCGGCCTATAGCCGGGTGTTGCTGGGTGCGCAGGTGAACGAGGACGAGGTCAAAGACTTCGAGAAAATGCTCGATAAGGTCGGTTTCCGGTATGAGGATATGACCGATAACGAGGCTTATCAGTTGTTCCTTGGGGCAGGGAATCATCGGGCGAAATAGTCCAGGCTGCTAGCCGGGGCGGAAGGGCGTTCCACAACTGTGCGGAGCCATGGATGGCGGAGCTCAAGCGCTACATGGATGTACTTGAGCGGGTTTTGGAGCGTCTTTCCGGCTTGGCGTCCACTCCCGGCTGTATTGTCACAGGCCGTCCCTGCGCATAGCGGGCAAAATATTACCTAATGGTAATCTGTCAAAAATTGTAAAACTTAAGATGCGTGATAATCTTTCGACTAATTCTTAATAACAAGAATAGTCGGCTGATTTTCCAGTCTTTTAGCAATAATTTTTGAAGGAAAAAACCATGGGTGGCAAACCTGACATCATCAAAGCCGTCGTGCTAATTTTCGCTGCCGGCCTTGTGATCACTGGGTTTACGACCATTCAGGCATCGGAAACCTCATCTCGCGTTTACTCTGGCACTACCATGGATGCCAATCAGGTTGTCGATAGTCGCTGGAACCGGTAGCAGCGCCGGTCCGTTACCACGCCATGCAACGGTATGTCCCAGGGCTCGGTCGGTAAATCCTGTACTTTCTGGAAATCGTGGGCCAGCCCGATCAGTTTGGGTGCCAGTCTTGGCCGCACTTTCGTGAAGGCAAACGTCCGATCGTAAAATCCGCCGCCCATACCCAGCCGGCCTCCATTCTCGTCAAACCCCACCAATGGAAACAACACCGCATCCAGGGCCCAGGCCGGGCGTTTCCGGCCCTTGCTGAAGGCAGGCTCAGGTATGCCGAAACGATTGGGTTTCAGTTGGGAAGTGTCGGTGAAGGGGCTGAAAACCAGTGTGCCGGTGTGGATGGGGTGTAAAACCGGCAGGTAAAAGCGAACACCTTTGCGTTCGGCAAGATTCATATACAGTCGCGGGTCGATCTCGCCGTCGTTGGGCAGGTAGATGGCGATGTGGCGTGCCCGGTGTAAATCGGGATGCGTCAGTAGGTTCAGCGCGAGTTGCTCTGCGGCCTGCTGCTGCTCTTCGTACGGAAGCGCCCGTCGTTGCTGGCGCAGATGCTTGCGCAGGTCGGTGCGCGATCGGGTGTCTGGCTGGGTGTCAAACGGTTGGGGGGCGATAAACTGGCTCAAAATAAAGCTTCCCGGGCTGCCGTTATCGGATGTGGCCCTTGAACCCAGAGTTCAAGGTCGGTGGCCGCTGTGACATATTAGGCTTTCCCCTGACGGGGACGTGCTCACAATGCCCTAAAGTAGCCACCTGGGTAATGCGCATCGGCTCGAGGACGTATCCGAATATCCCGCACAGCCCAGGAAGTTGAACTCATTATACGGGTACTGCCGGGGCCGATTGCAACACCTGTTTCGGAAACCTTTACCAATTTTAAGGAGTGGTTACTGTCCGGACGAATCGCCCAGCGCACTATTCAGTTTGCTGTCCATCGCCTTCAGGACGGAGCTGGTGGCGTCGGACATGGTGTCCCGCTCGAGCAGTTCGTGGGTGATATTCAGAGCAGCCATGACCGCAATACGTTCGGTGCCGAATACCTTGCCACTGGCGCGGATCTCTCGCATCTTGCTGTCAAGGTGGCGGGCAGCACGGGTCAGCGCCTCACGCTCTTCGTCAGGGCAGGCAACCAGATACTCCTTGTCGAGAATCTTAACCTCAGCGGTGGTGGACTGCTTAGACATCAGTGGTGCTCCAGTGCCCGCAGGCGACCAATCATGGCTTCGATCTTGTTTTTCGCAAGATCATTCTTGTGCATCAGCTGGGCCCGTTCCCGGTTCCAGTCATCCTGCAGCTCCCGCAGCGTGGTGTTGTCCCGCTCCAGTTTCTGACAGCGCTCGATCAGCTTATCCAGCTTGTCCGCTAATGCCTGTACTTCGGACTGTTCCATCACGTGCCCAGCATTGGTTGTTTTCATTGCAGCTAACTATAAGTGCGGACGCTAAGTCGGTCAATTTACAGGGATGTCATAACGTCGCCTGTGCGTGGTCCGTCACGACTCCGCGGTGTCCCCCAGGCCCAAAGAACGGCTTTGCCACCAGGTGCGAAATGCCGGAATCAGAGCCACCAGCAGGGCCGCGACCGGTACCGAGACCAATAGTCCCCATTCCATGGTGGTCAGTGGCCTGAGCTGGACTTGCAGGCCATAGGCTGCCTGTAGCCAGGGCGTCAGCGCGGACACGGCAACTGCACCCAGCATCAAGGCCAGGCCGCAGGCTACAATGGCCAGGAATACCGCCTCGATCACGTACAGCAGGGCGACCAGGCCGGGGGAGGCACCGGTGGCACGCAGTACCGCGATTTCGTGGGCGCGCTGGGCCTGCAGGGTGAGCAGTACTGCGGCCAGCCCAAGCAGGCTGATGATCACCACAAACCCGGTGATGCCAAGCAGGGCGCGCTCGAACTGGCTCATGAGCCGCCAGAGTTCGCTCAGGGCGACACCGGGCAAAATGGCGGTTAACGGCTCCCCGGTGTACTGGTTTAGTGCCCGCTGGACCTGAAAGGTGAGGATCTGGCGTTCCAGGCCAGCAAAGGCGGCGGTAATCGCCGTAGGTGTGAACTCGCGACCCTCGGCCTGCTCCGGTGTCAGTGTTCGGCCGGGTACCGCAACGCCGGATTGCCAGCCCACATGCATGGCTTCCATGCCGGCCAGGCTGATGTAAACCGCCTGATCGACCGGGGTGCCGGTACTGCCAAGAATCCCGGCTACCCGAAACGGGGTATCGTCGTGATTGGAAAAGCTGGTCCGGCCGCCGCCGTGAGAGAGCACGATGCGATCGTCGACCCGGTGGTTGAATTCATCTGCAACGTTAGCGCCCAGCACCACGTCGAATACACCCTCAAACCAGCGTCCCTGGGCCAGTTGCAACGCCTGGCCCCGACCAAACTGGAAATGCTCGAGAAAGGCGTCGTCAGTACCGATCACCCGATAACCCTGGTAGCTGTCGCCCAAGGAAATGGGGATCAGCCAGTCGATACGTTGGTCCTGTTTCAGTTGCTGGAAGGTGGACCAGCGAATGTTGTTGGTGGGGTCGCCCAGGTGGAACACCGTGTAGAGCAGGAGGTTCAGTTGCCCGCTGCGAGCACCGATGATCACATCGGTACCGCTGATGGTGCTGGTGAACGACTGCTTTACCTCGGTCCGTAAGTACTGGATGCCGAGAAGCAGGGTGACGCTCAGGGTAAGAGTCAGGCACACCAGGGACAGGACCCGGCGGCGATGCCAGAGGCTGGCGGCGGCCAGTGATAGGGCCAGTCGTGTGTTCATCGTGCGGCTCCCTCCAGCGTCACCTGGTGATCGAAGTGTTGGGCCAGGGCGCGATCGTGACTGACAAACACCACAGAGGTGTTACGGGCTTCGGCCAGGGTCAGCAGGAGGTCGAGAAAGCGGTCCCGATTGTCACTGTCCAGTGCTGAGGTAGGCTCGTCGGCGAGAATCAGGTTTGGCCCGCCTATCAAGGCTCGGGCTGCCGCGATGCGTTGTTGCTGGCCGATACTGAGCTGAGTCACTTTGCGGCGCCAACAGTCCTTTGGAATGTCCAGGGCGGTGAGCAAACGGTGGGCTTCCTGGGCAGGTTCTGGGTCTGTGGCATCGCGTCTCTGGTTGGAGAGCCGGCACGGCAGTGTGACATTGGCCTCGGCCGTCAGGTAGGGCACCAGATTGAACTGCTGGAAAATAACGCCAATGTGATCGGCCCGGAAGCGATCCCTGGCGCCGGCACTCAGTTGATCAAGGCTGGCGCCAAGCATTCGGACACTGCCGGAGGCAGGTGTCAGCATGCCGGACAAGAGACTCAGGAGGGTGCTCTTACCACTGCCGCTGGCACCGCGCAAAAACAGGTGCTCACCGGTGGACAGATTCAGGTCCGGGAAGCTCAGTGTCGGTTGCCCGGGGCCCCAGCAGTAGGTGAGGCCGGTGGTCGCCAGCGCGCGATCCGCGTCCACGGTGGGCTGAGGAGAGTAATTCTTGGTGCTGGCCATGTAGGTCGTCTTGTGTCCGGTGTATGATTGCGGAAATTCGGTTCCCCCGTCTTTCTGGAGAACGCTCACTGATGTTTCGTTTCAATTCTCGCTCACTGGTTCGGGTCTTGCTTTCCGGCGCCCTTGTCGTTGCCCTGAGTCATTCGCTAAGTGTCCATGCCGAGCCTCGGGAAATCGACTGGCTGGAGCTGATGCCGGCCGAGGACCTGGCGCTGCTGGAAAATATGCCAGAAGTTCAGCACGAGGGCGATGGTGCGTCGCTGTTGCCTGATGAAATCATGACCGGGCGCGTAGTCCCGGAGATGAGTGACGTGTCAGCCCGTATTCCCGGTTTCGTAGTGCCACTGAAAACCACTCAGGACATGCGCATCCTGGAATTCTTCCTGGTGCCCTACTATGGCGCCTGCATTCACGTGCCACCCCCACCGCCGAACCAGATTATCCACGTGAAGTACCGTGAAGGCTTTACGCTGGAGGCCCTGTACGATCCGGTCTGGATTGAAGGCACGTTGGTCATCGAGCGTACCGAGAACGATCTTGGGACTTCCTCTTACTCCATGGTCGCGGAAACCGTCGAGCCATACGAACAGTAGGCTCAGTCAGCGACCGAGCTGGAAGCTGGTTTCACCGCGCTCAAGGCGAAGTGAGCCTTGGCCGTCCGGTCCAGTCCAGGCTATCTCCAAATGCTCCAGGGCAGAGAATCGGCTGCCCATTGGGCTGGACAGCAGGCTTGCGGCGTCGAGATCGGGGCAGGTCAGGGTCTGGCTGATTTCGATGTCGGTGTGCGATTCGTGCTTACCCTTGTTTTCACTCTCGTGCTCACTCCCGTGGTGACTGTGGTCGCCGGCAAACGCATACCGGACCTCGCTCGCCTGAATAGTGCAATTCAGGCCCAGCGTGTTGATGAGGGGAGTTTCGTGTAGCCAGGCTATGGTTGTGTCGACTACCTGGTGCTCCTCTGAGGTGCGTGGTTCGTGCTCAAACCCGAGCAGATTGTAGGCCGGTGACAGCGCGTACAATTCAACAGTTTGGCCTGAAAGCGCCAGTTGCAGCTCGGCGTGGCCGTGTTGGTGTGCGGTCGGGTTTTCCGCCGATACGGCAATAGGGCTGGCTATCAACAGTGGCAGTAGCAGGGGCCGGAGTTTTGCAGCGTGCATCAGGTTGTCCTTGAGGTTGTATTGATATGTTATAACATTTTGTAGGCTTGTTCTGGCAATGGCAATGGAAAAGTGTCTTGGATGCGCCTGAATGCTAGGATAGAGACTTCATTCAACAACACAGGAATGGCACGGTTCATGTCCGAAACCGACACCTCCGGTGCTGCCCGCGCCGCTGAATTCGAGCGCTGGGCCAACGTTTTTACCGCTCACAAGGCGTTCAGTCATCCGTCCGAGCTGCACGGAGTGCTCTGTGGTCGGCTGGCGGCCGGCTCACGCATTGACGAGCCGGAATGGCTGAATATGGTGTGTGAGCACATGGGGCTGCCTGAAAACGCGGCCGATGATTCCGAAGATCTGGCGCCGTTCATGAATAAGGCGTATGACCAGACGCTGTCGCACTTGAAATCGACCGACATGAGTTTCCATCCTTTGCTGCCGGACGATGATTACGCTATCGAGCAGCGTCTGGAGGCCCTGGTGGCCTGGGTTCGTGGTTTCCTTGAGGGCATGGCACTGACTGCCGGTGAAGCCCTCGGCCAGGCACCAGATGAAATTCGTGAACTGATCGAAGACATGGTCGCGATCAGTCAGCTCGAGGATGACGAAGAGGCCAGCGACGAGAGCGAGCAACAGCTGCTGGAAATTACCGAATACATCCGGCTGGGGGCGCTGGCGGTCTTTACCGAGTTCAACGAACCAGAGCGGCCGGCTTCGCCATCGCCGACCCTGCACTAAGCAGATCAATCATTGCGGGAGAGTTTATGCCGTCCCTGATACCCGTTAAGGAATTTGCCGAGCGCCGTCGCAAGCTGATGGAGCGCATGGCTCCTGACAGTATTGCGATCATTCCTGCAGCCCCGGAGCGAGTGCGCAATCGCGACGTGCTGCACCCGTTCCGCCAGGACAGTGATTTCCAATACCTGACCGGTTTTGGCGAGCCCGAGGCCGTACTGGCGCTAATTCCGGGGCGGGAGCATGGCGAGTCGGTACTGTTCTGTAAGGAACGCAATCCCGAGAAAGAACTGTGGGATGGCTTCCTGGTAGGGCCGGAAGGCGCTATCGAGCGCTATGGTCTGGACGACGCGTTCCCGATTTCCGACATCGACGACATCCTGCCGGGGATGATCGAAGGCCGCAGCCGGGTCTACTACCCGCTGGGTAAAGACCAGCACTTTGACGGAAAAGTGATGGAGTGGGTCAAGACTATTCGCAGCAAGGTCCGCACCGGCGCCCACCCGCCGGGCGAATTCGTGTCCCTGGAGCATTTCCTGCACGACCTGCGGCTGTTCAAGAGCGCCAACGAAATCAAGGTGATGGCCAAGGCGGCCGAGATCAGTGCGGAAGCGCACTGCCGCGCCATGAAGCGCGCACGCCGAGGCGGCAATGAGTACAACCTGGAAGCAGAGCTGATCCACACCTTCATGGATCACGGCGCCCGCTCCACGGCTTACCCGTCCATCGTCGGTGGCGGCGCCAACGGCTGTATCTTGCATTACATTGAAAACAGTGCGCCGCTGCATGACGGCGACCTGGTATTGATCGATGCTGGCTGCGAGTATGACTGCTACGCCTCGGACATTACCCGTACCTTCCCGGTCAGCGGTACCTTTAGTCCGGAGCAGCGTGCTCTGTACGAGGTAGTGTTGTCAGCCCAGTACGCAGCCATTGATGCGGTGCGTCCGGGTAACCACTGGAACCATCCCCACGAAGCCGCCCTGCGGGTGCTGACCCAGGGGCTGATTGATCTCGGCCTGTTGTCAGGAACCGTGGATGACGCCATTGCGGCGGAGGCCTACAAACCCTTCTTCATGCATCGCACCGGACACTGGCTCGGGCTGGATGTGCACGACGTGGGTGACTACAAAGTTGGTGATGCCTGGCGTCTGCTGGAGCCGGGCATGGCATTGACGGTGGAACCGGGGCTGTACATTGCACCGGACAACACCAGCGTCGACGAAAAATGGCGCGGTATCGGCATCCGCATCGAAGATGATGTAGTGGTCACCAAAGAAGGCTGCCGGGTGCTGACCGACGGCGTCCCCAAGACCATCCCTGACATTGAAGCCCTGATGGCAGACTAAGCCTGTGAGCCAATTCGACACCGATCTGATTATTGCCGGCGGCGGCCTGGCCGGGGCGACCCTGGCCCTGGCCTTGGCCCGCGGGGTGCCCAGCCTGCGGGTGACAGTGGTTGAAGCCTTCCCGCTGTCGGCCGACGCGCTGCCGGAAGACTACCAACCCAGTTACGATGCCCGCTCCACCGCCCTGGCTTGGGGCTCGCGGCTGATTTTCGAGGAGTTGGGGCTGTGGGGGCGGTTGTCCGAACACGCCACGCCGATTCGGCGCATTCACGTGTCAGACCGGGGCCGCTTTGGTGCCACCCGCCTGAATGCCGACGACCATCAGCAGGACGCCCTGGGGTACGTGGCGGATAACCGCTGGATGGGGCTGTGCCTGATGCGGGAGTTGCTCGACACCAACGTGCAATGGCAGGCACCGACGGAGGTGGTCGACATGGCCCCCAAGGCCGGCGGTGTGGACGTCGCCCTGAAAACCGGTGACGACAGCCACCGTATGACTGCCCAGTGCCTGGTAGTCGCAGATGGCGGCCGGTCCGGCTTGCGGGAGCGACTCGGATTTCAGGTGCGCCATCGCAGTTACGGCCAGAACGCCCTTATTGCGAACGTGTCCACCAGCGAAAGTCATCAGTTTAGCGCCTTCGAACGCTTCACCGATGCCGGTCCGATGGCGCTGCTGCCCCATGGTGGGGCCAACCGGGCCGGCCAACAGTCGGCGCTGGTCTGGACGCTAACCGATGAGATGCTGGAAGACGTGCTTGCACTGCCCGACGTCGATAAATGCCAGCGGCTGCAGGAGCGCTTTGGCTGGCGTCTGGGTCGATTCACTCGCATTGGTGAGTGCAGCCACTACCCGCTAAAGCTGTCTACTGTGGATGAGCCGGTGCGGCCCGGCGTCGCGCTGGTCGGTAACGCTGCCCACGCCCTGCACCCGGTGGCCGGGCAAGGCTTTAACCTGGCGCTGCGAGGCTTGATGACGCTGGTGGAGCAATTCCGACTGGCAGTGGAGCGGAGCCAGTCTCTGGGTGACCTGCAGGTTCTGAATCGCTACCAGCAACTGCACCGCCAAGACTGGCAGCAGACCGCCCAATTCTCCGACTCGCTGATCCGTCTGTTTGGTCCCTCCCTGACACCGCTTGCTGTGGCTCGCGATGCCGGACTGGTGGGGCTGGATCTGGTGCCTGGGGCGAAACGCTGGTTCGCGCGCAAGGCCATGGGCTTGGGCGGTCGTCGGGCAGTTATCCACAAACCGAAGACCGGTACCGGAGAGCCCGCAAGCCATGACTGAATTCCGTGCCTTTGACATCCTGGTGGTCGGTGGCGGCATGACCGGTTCGGCCCTGGCCCTTGGCCTGTCACGCCAGGGCTGGCAAGTGGGATTGGTCGAGGGTAGTGAACGGGCGATGCTGCTGCAACAATCCGAGCCCGTCGACGGCGTGGCCGAGTTTGAGCCTCGAGTCAGTGCCATTTCCCGGGCCAGTCAGCAGTTGCTGGAGAGCCTGGGAGTTTGGCCGGCCGTGGTATCGGGGCGCCATTGCCCTTACCAGAAAATGACCGTGTGGGATGGCGATGGCACCGGACGCATTCATTTCGATGCCGCCGATCTGCAGGCCCGGGACCTGGGTACGATTGTCGAGAACCGTGGCCTGGTGCGGGCGCTGTTCCAGGCCCTGGAAGACAGCAGCGTAGAGTTGATTGATGGCGTGAAGGTGACCGGTTGGTGGCAGGATGGCAACCAGCGTGGCATCGAACTGGCGGATGGCCAGCGATTGGGCGCCCGGTTGGTGGTGGCGGCCGACGGCGCCAACTCCCGGTTGCGTCAGTGGGTCGGACTACCGGTACGGGAATGGGATTACGACCAGCAGGCCATCGTCTGCACCGTGCGCACCGCCCAGAGTCACCGCTTTACCGCCTGGCAGCGATTCTCGCCCACCGGTCCGCTGGCGTTCCTGCCCTTGCGGCCGGAATCGGGCGACGAGCATTTCTGTTCCATCGTCTGGTCCCAGGATACCGACGAGGCCAGACGACTAATGGCCCTGGACGACAACAGCTTCGCTGCCGAGCTGGAACTTGCCATTGAGCGGGAGCTGGGGGCGGTGCAGGCCGTTTCGCGCCGTTACGCCTTCCCGCTGCGCCAGCGCCATGCCAAGGATTACATCGCGACTGGATTTGCCCTGGTAGGCGATGCCGCCCACACCATTCACCCGCTGGCGGGTCAGGGTGCCAATCTGGGTTTTGCCGATGTCCGGGCCCTGCTGGACGAGCTGTCCCGGGCCCAGCGCGCGGGCCTCAGTCCGGCGGAGGAGCTGGTGCTGGCGCGGTACCAGCGTCGCCGCAAGGCTGAAAACCTGGCGATGATGGCGGCCATGGAAGGGTTCAAGCAGTTGTTTGCCCGTGATGAGTTACCGCTGAGATGGTTGAGAAATACCGGCATGCGCTGGCTCGACGGTCTTGGCCCGATCAAGCACCGGATAGCCGCCGAAGCCATGGGCCTGACGCGCTGACACCCGTTCTCCCATTCACCCCTTAAGGATATCCAACTATGGCAGGAAGCAGCCTTCTCGCCCTTCTCGATGACATCGCCACCATCCTGGACGATGTCTCCCTGATGACCAAAACCGCCACCAAGAAAACCGCGGGTGTATTGGGCGACGATCTCGCGCTCAACGCCCAGCAGGTCACCGGTGTGAAGCCCGCGCGCGAGCTTCCGGTGGTGTGGGCGGTGGCCAAAGGCTCGATGCTGAACAAGGTGATCCTGGTGCCAGCCGCGCTGGCCATCAGCTTTTTCGTACCCTGGCTGGTCATCCCATTGCTGATGCTGGGCGGTGCGTTTCTGTGTTTTGAAGGTTTTGAAAAGCTGGCGCACAAGTTTTTGCATCGGCAGGAGGCCGAAGCCCACAAGAAAGAATTGCACGAAGCCCTGAAAAATCCGGGCGTGGACATGAAGGAGTTGGAGCGGGACAAGATCAAAGGTGCCATCCGAACCGATTTCATCCTGTCGGCCGAAATCATCGCGATTACCCTGGGCACGGTGACCGGCGAGAGTATCGGCATGCAGTTTCTGGTGCTGGCGGTGGTGGCGATTATGATCACGGTCGTGGTGTACGGCCTGGTCGCCGGCATCGTGAAGCTCGACGACGGCGGGCTCTACCTGAGCCAGCAGGACAATGAGGCCGTGCAGAAAGTGGGGCGGGGCATTCTCTGGCTGGCACCTTACATGATGAAGACCCTGTCGATCGTGGGCACCATTGCCATGTTCCTGGTTGGCGGTGGCATTCTGACCCATGGTCTGCCGCCGGTATACGACGCCATCCACCACGTTGCCCAAGGCCTTGGTGGTGTGCCCGAGGTCATCCTACCGACCCTGGCTGACGGTGTGTTTGGCGTGATTGCCGGAGCCGTGCTGGTGGGGGTGATTACCCCGCTACAGAAGCTTTGGGCGGCGCGTTCAGCCTGAGTTAGCCGCAGGCATCGAACAGACGGCTGACCAGAACCGGTACGGCCGTCTCCACCCGCAGAATGCGTGGCCCCAGGTGCACGGGGGCACAGCCGGCTTCCTCGAGTTTACCCACCTCGTAAGGCGTAAAGCCGCCTTCCGGCCCAATGCACAGCGCGGTGGGCTGGTCCAGATGGGTGGGGCAGGGTCGATCTGTGCCCGGGTGGGCTACCAGGGCGTGTTTGTCGGCCAGCAGTGCCGGTAGCTCATCTTCCACGAAGGGTTTGAACAGCTTGCGAATGTGCACCTGGGGCATCACCGTGTCTCGCGCCTGTTCCAGGCCCAGCGTCAGGTTCTCGCGCAGGTTGTCATCGGACAGCCACGGCGTCTGCCAGAAGCTTTTTTCCACTTTATAGCTGTTGATCAGCCAGAGGTCCTTCACCCCCAGCGTCGCACAGGTTTGCAGCACCCGGCGAAACATCTTGGGGCGGGGCATGGCGAGCACCAGGGTCAGCGGCAGCGCGGGCGGTGGTGCCTGATCAAACGATACCTGCAATTCCGCTTCGGTTTCGGTTAGCCGCAGCACTTCACCGGTGCCAATGTCGCCATTGACCCGGCCGACCGGAATGCAGTCACCGGTCTCAACCCGGATTACTGAGTGTAGATGCTGTAGCCGGCGCCCGGTCAGCCTGACCCGATCGTCCGCGGTGAAATCCTCGTCAAACAGCAGTGCCAGGTTCATTCGCCGGCGGACTCGTCGGTCTCAGCGACTTCCCGCTTCGCCAGTCGGCCGAAGATGATGCCCACCTCAAACAGGATCCACATGGGCACGGCCAGCAGCGTTTGGGAAATGATGTCCGGCGGGGTCAGCAGCATGCCGATGATGAAGCACGCCACTACCACGTAGGGGCGTTTGGCAGCCAGATCGGCCGGTGTCGTCGCGCCGGTGAGAATCAGCAGTACCGTGGCGATGGGGATTTCAAAGGCGACCCCAAAGGCGAAGAACATCTTCAGGACAAAATTCAGGTAACTGCTGATGTCCGGCAGCTCAACAATGCCTTCCGGCCCAATGGCGGTGAAAAAGCCAAATACCAGCGGAAACACCACGTAGTAGGCGAAGGCAGCGCCGGCGTAGAACAGCAGCACCGAGGTAAACAGCAGGGGAAACGCCAGCCGTTTCTCGTGGGAGTACAGGCCCGGCGCGACGAAACTCCAGAGCTGGTACAGGATGATGGGAATGGCAGCAAAGACCGCCAGGACCAGGGCCAGCTTCAGGGGCGCAAAAAACGGGGAGGTCACGTCGGTGGCGATCATGGTCTGCCCGATCGGCAACAGCGATCGGATCGGTTCCGAGAGCCACAGGTACAGGTCGTTGGCAAACGGGTAGATAGCAGCAAAGCAGATCACCACTGCCAGTACCATTTTCAGCAGGCGGTTACGCAGCTCCAGCAAATGCTCGATCAGGGGCATTTCCTGGTGTTCGGGGGAAGCAGGGTTGCCGTCTGGCTGGGAAGTCATGAACGGTCATCCGATGGAGCATGCCCCGAGCGGGGCTGTTCGGTGCCCTCGGGCTCGGCGCCGGGAGTGGGTTCGTGTTCAGGCGCCGCGGCGGACTCGGCCGATGGCGTCGGCTCATCGCCGTTTTCGGGCGATTTCGTGGCCACACGACGGGTCGCCGGGGCCGGGCGTGAGCTCTGGTGGTCGCTGTGCGGCATGATCATGTGTTCGTAACGCTTGGCATCGTCGAGCGCACCGCGCACGCTCTTCTGGACGTCTTCGAGTCCTACATCGCCGGCTTTGCGCAGTTCTTCCCGTAGCTCTTCGGCCTTGAGCTGGCGATCCAGCTCCGAGGTGAACTGGCTTACCATGCGCCGGGCACCGCCAATCCACCGCCCGGCAGCTCGGGCAGCGGTAGGCAGGCGCTCGGGGCCGAGCACCAACAGAGCAATGACGCCGCAGATCAGCAGTTCAAGAAAGCCAATATCGAACATTCAGCCTGGTCTCAGCTGTGGGACTTGTCCCGTGGCTTTTCTTCGGGTTTGGCCGGCTGGCCCTTCGCGTCGGTATCTTCTTCCAGGGAGTCCGGGTCAGCGGCCTTGCTGTCCTCGTCGTTCATGGATTTCTTGAAACCACGGATTGCACCGCCCAGGTCGGTGCCGATGTTGCGCAGCTTCTTGGTTCCGAACAACAGAATCACGATGCCGAGTACGATAAGGAGCTGCCAGATACTGATGCCCATGATGGGGTCCTCGTTTTAAGTTGTCGCTACACCGTAGTGTACGTTAACAGATCGGATTGACGTTAATCTCCCGATCAGTCTGTTTTCCCTTATTGGTCCCGGGAGGCTTTCTCTTCCAGTCCGGACAGGTCGAAACGCCGGGCCAGTTCATCCAGGACTTCGTCCGGGCCAAGGCCGAGCCGGGACAGCATCACCAGGCTGTGAAACCACAGGTCTGCGGTCTCGTAGACCACGTTCGAGGTGTCACCCGAGTGCTCCGCGTCCTTGGCGGCCAGCAGAGTCTCGGTGCATTCCTCACCGACTTTTTCCAGAATCTTGTTCAGGCCTTTGGCATGCAGGCTGGCCACGTAGGACGTGTCCGGATCGGCCTGTTTGCGCGCTTCCAGTACCTGTGCCAGTTGTTGCAATACGTCACTCACCGTCGGAACTCCTTATTTGCTGCCGTAGATGGCGTCGGGGTCTTTGATCACCGGATCAACGCTGACCCACTGACCGTCTTCCAGGCTGCGATAGAAGCAGCTGCGTCGGCCGGTGTGGCAGGCAATGCCGCCCATTTGTTCCACCTTGAGCACGATGACGTCTTCATCGCAATCCAGACGGATATCCTTGATGACCTGCTGGTGGCCAGAGGATTCACCCTTGCGCCAGAGTTTGCCACGGGAGCGGGACCAGTACACTGCCTGGCCCTCAAGAGCTGTCAGCCGAAGCGATTCCCGGTTCATCCAGGCCATCATCAGGATATCGCCAGTGGCCGCATCCTGGGCGATGGCGGGCACCAGTCCATCGTCGGTCCAGCGGATGACATCCAGCCAGTCGGGGTTGTCGACATTATCGGGGGAATCTTTCATTTTTGTGAATCCTGAATTCTCAATGCTGAATCAATAATCAGTTAGCGACTTCCGCGCAGCACCAGGCCGCCTGCTCCGGCCAACAGTAGCCAGCTCCAGATCGGCACGTCGGCGACCCAGGCCTGGGCTTCCGGTTGGGTGCCCAGCACCGCCACGGCGATCAGAACGCCGGCAGTCAAACCGCGTCGCCAGCGGCGTTCCGCGCGTCTTTGCTGTTCCTGAAGCAGTTCCAGTGTAGCTTGATTCTGTTGCTCGGTGGGGCCGGACTGGCGCAGTTGCAGCAGCGCATCGTGCACCAGTTGCGGCATCTCCGGCGACTGTTCCAGCCAAGAGGGCAGGTGTGTTTGCAGTGACTTGATCAGTCCGGACGGGCCTATCCGACGGCGCATCCAGCTTTCCAGATACGGTTGCGCGGTGCTCCACAGGTCCAATTCGGGGTAAAGCTGGCGACCCAGGCCTTCCACGTTCAGCAGTGTCTTCTGGAGCAGAACCAGCTGAGGTTGCACCTCCATGTTGAAGCGGCGTGCAGTCTGGAACAGGCGCAGCAGGAAGTGACCAAAGGAAATGTCCTTCAGTGGCTTCTCGAAGATCGGTTCGCACACGGTGCGGATGGCAGCCTCAAACTCGTTGACCCGGGTATCCGGTGGCACCCAGCCGGACTGGACGTGCAATTCGGCGACCTGGCGGTAGTCACGGCGGAAAAACGCCAACAGGTTGCGGGCCAGGTAGCTCTGGTCGTCCGGTGCGAGGGTGCCAACAATGCCGAAATCGATGGCGATGTATTTCGGATCAGCAGGGTTGCTCACGTCCACAAAGATGTTGCCCGGGTGCATGTCGGCGTGGAAGAAGCTGTCTCGGAACACCTGGGTAAAGAAGATTTCCACGCCTTTTTCGGCCAGCACCTTCATGTTCACGCCGGCGGCGTTCAGGGCCGGCACGTCGGCAATGGGTATGCCGTGGATGCGCTCCATCACCAGCACCGACTTGCGGGTGTAGTCCCAGTCGATGAAGGGGATGTAAATCAGTGATGAGTTCTCGAAATTGCGGCGCAGCTGGCTGGCGTTGGCGGCCTCGCGCTGCAAATCCAGCTCGTCGTGAATGGTGGAGTCGTAGTCTTCGACCACCTCCACCGGGTGCAGGCGCCGGCCTTCAGACCAGTATTTCTCCAGAAGACCGGCCATCAGGTACATCAGGGCCAGGTCCTGACGAATAACCCGTTCGATCCCCGGACGCAGGACCTTCACCACAACCTTCTGGCCATTGGGTAGGGTGGCGCCATGCACCTGGGCCACTGAGGCCGAGGCAATCGGATCCGGCGTGAAGTCCTGGAACAGCTCAGCCACCGGGGCTCCAAGCGACGACTCGATGATGGTGCGGGCAACGTCGCTGGGGAAGGGAGGAACCCGGTCCTGCAGGTTTTTCAGGGACTCGGCCATGTCGTCTGGCAGCAAGTCGCGCCTCGTCGACAGGATCTGGCCGAACTTCACGAACACCGGCCCCAGCTCCTCCAGCGCCAAGCGCAGTCGGTCGCCCCGGTCTAATTTCGGCTTGGGAAACAGGTGCCAGGGCGCGAGCAGGAAAAACACCTTCAGCGGTGCCGGCAACTCCGCCAAGGGCAAAAACGTATCCAGCCGGTATCGGCAGAACACCCAGGCGATTCGGATCAGTCGTTGCAGGCGGGTCACGGGTTCTCCGGTTCGTCAGTAGGGGCGCGGTTGCCAATCTGGTCGATGCGCGCGGCAAGGCGTTCAGTGCGGAGGTTAAGTTCGTCGATGTCCGCGAACGTGGCTTCCAGTTCGCGCCGGCCGGGGAGGGCACGGCTTTCCTCGTGCACGTATTCCTCGATATTGGCGTTCAGCGCCTGAAAGGCGTTGCGGCTCCATTTCACCGCCCCGCGAACCCGTTGGCCCAGAAAATGCGCGGGCACGTCACCGATGTGTCGGGCCATGGCCGCTTCCCAGTCCGGGTTAAGCTGATTCAGGGCGCGTTGTAGCTGGTGTGCCAGTGCGGTATCGCCCTCCACCTGCAACCGGCCATCGCTGAACACCCGATCATCACCGAGTGCCAGTGCCGCCAGGGCAATGGGCTTGCCCTGGATTTCCAGTCCCGGCGTTTCCGGTGGCTGGCTGCTGACCTGAACCCGACTGCCCGTGGTGTGCAGTGTGTAGGCCAGAGGCAGTGGCGCGGTAATGGTCACCCGGACCGGGGCATTCAATGCGGTCAGTAGCGCCCGACGGCCTGCCGGATCAAGTTCCAGGGCCTGGTTCAGCGCGCCTTCGATGATGGCGGTTACCGCAGCGAGCAGGGTCGGCCCGGGAAACATCAGGGCTTGATTCCCACGTGCAGGGCAACAATGCCGCCGGTCATGTTGTAGTACTTGCAGCCTACCAGACCGGCGTTTTCCATCATGCCCTTCAGGGTGTCCTGGTCGGGATGCATGCGGATGGATTCGGCCAGGTACTTGTAGCTTTCGCTGTCGCCGGCAATCAATTGGCCCATCAGCGGCAGGGCGGTAAACGAGTAGGTGTCGTAGGCTTTGCTCAGCAGCGGGTTAGTCGGCTTGGAGAACTCAAGGATCATCAGCTTGCCGCCGGGTTTGAGAGCCCGGGTCATGTCGCGCAGGGCTTGGTCCTTGTCGGTGACATTGCGCAGGCCAAAGGCAATGGAAACCGCATTGAAGCTGTTGTCAGGAAACGGCAGATGCTCGGCGTCGGCCTGAACATACTCAATGTTGCCGGCGTAGCCGCGATCCACCAGCCGGCCACGGCCCACTTTCAGCATGGACGCGTTAATATCGGCCAGTACCACCTTGCCGGACGGGCCTACAAGGTCGGAAAACTTCATGGTGAGATCGCCGGTGCCACCGGCAATGTCGAGCACCTGGTGGCCCGGACGAACACCCGAGAGTTCAATGGTGAAACGTTTCCACAGGCGGTGAATACCCATGGACATCAGGTCGTTCATGAGGTCGTATTTACCAGCTACGCTGTGGAATACGTCCGCCACCTGGCTCGCTTTCTGGCTCTTGGGCACATCCCGAAAACCGAAATGGGTGACGTCATCCTGGCCCTGGCTGTTCTGGGCCTGATTGGCCGGCGTTTGCTGCTCGCTCATGAGAGAAATCCTGTCTGAATCTGAACCTCGTATTCTAACCGCTGGTGGGGTCGCTACAAGGGTGGCGGCGAGTTTAATAGCGCCCTAAACTGTAAAACCTTCCATTTTCCAAGAGAAAACTGATTTATGTCCGTTATTGATGTACGCCGTCCGCATTCACTGGACAAGGAGCATGCTCGGGAAGCTGCTGAAAACCTGGCGAAAGATCTGTCCGAGCAGTTCGACGTGAACTATCAGTGGGAGGGGGATCTGCTCCGGTTCAAGCGCAGTGGCATTAAGGGTCAGCTCGACATCAGTCATGCCGACCTGCACATCCATCTTGAGCTCGGCATGATGCTCCGCCCGTTCAAGTCCCGGATCGAACAGGAAATCAACTCACAGCTGGACCAGATGCTGAAGGCCTGAGGCTGCGGTAGCCGGGGTCAGAGATCGGCCGGTAGCCGGAACGGCTCGGAATGGCCTGCAAGGATATTATCCATCACCCGCTGTTCCCGGCTCACCAGTCGCTCAATCAGTGAGTCGACATCGTCCATGGCGCGAAAGGCCATGAAGCCCCGGTGCATGAACCCGTGCAGGTCGGCTAGTCCGGCCATGTCGGCCGGTGCCTTGGTCATGGACAGGAGCCAGCCCAGGGTCCGGTTGCGCACGTAGCGATCCAGTTGCAAACCAACGTCTTCAATCAGCTCGAGCTGACGCCCACGCAACGGTAGTTGTCGGCTCTGGCGAAAGGCTTCGCAGTACTGGGCCACGGTCAGGCTATCGGCGGGAATCTGTGCCTCGCGCAGCTGTTCGGCCAGCTCCAGGTCCAGTTGCTGGGTTATCAGGTTCAGCTCCACCAGGCGTGCCAGGGTGCCCAGGAGGTGGTCCGGCAACCATTTCACCATTTTCGGAAACACCCGATCGATGTTGTCGTCCCGGCCGGTCATGGCGGAAGGCGCGTACAGGTCGGACAGTAGAAACTCGAGGCCAGTGTGGTAGCCCGGGTGCTCGTACAGATCCTGGTGGGTGGTTTTCAGCCGTTGCGCCTGCCAGTCGGCGACTTCAACGGTATCTGCCAGCAGCGGATGCGCGGCTTTGTGCTGGCGGAAATCGTGATACGCCAGCAACAGATGACGAAGCAGGCGCCCATTGTCGGTGGTGACTTCGGTGGCGACCAGGCGCTTGCGGTACATGGGAAACAGGCTCCGTTTAACTAACCGTGGGGCAGAAGCCGGGTAGTTTAACGAAGGTTCGCCCGCAGGACACTAGCCCTGGGAGGCTACCGGCAGGGTTTCGAGACTGGGTAGCCATTCTTTGCTGTCGAGGGTGATGAAGTGACTCGGTGCCTCGGTTTCAATAATGCGCATGGTAGTCGGGCTATGACGGGCGCTGGCCAGCATGGCAGTACGGTCGAGAATGCGATCCACGGCCGGGATCAGAAAGGTGCCATGACGGATGTTGTTGTACACGCTGGTGTCGGTGCGCTCCATCCAGTCCATGATGTCCTCGATGTTGCGAACAATGGTCAGGTGGTCCTTGGTGGCTGAGAACAGATTGCTCAGAAGCTGTTTCTTGCGCGGGTTCATCTTGCCAAAGAAGGTCTGGCCATAGGCAGAAGAGGGCGCGGAGTTGATCAGGCGAATCAGCCAGGGCCACATTCCGTGGCTGACTGGTTCCAGCAGCGTCGTTACCAAGGCATGAATCTTGGCCTGGGGCAGCACCGGCGCTTCCAGCACCACTTCCACATCCTCATACAACTCCGGCCACTGATTCATCGCCTCCAGGATCACCGCTCCACCCCGGGAGTGTCCGTGAATGCGGATGTTCCGGGTGGTCGGCAGGTTGGCGAGCGCCTGGTTCAGGATGCAGGCATCGTATTCAATGGTGCCTTCGAGGTGCTTGATCGGCACTTCCCAGTGCGGTGTTTCCGGGGTCATGCCGTTTACCGGGATGTGGTAGTTGCTGCAGGTCAGCAGGATCAGTTCGGTGGTGGGAGCTTCGTAGGCCTGGGTGAAGTAACAATGGTTTTCCAGGAATCCGTGGACACCGACAACGGTCACCTGGGCTTCGCCACTGTGATTGCGAACTGAGACAGCGCCCTTGCCAACGCGATAAACGCGGCCAGAAAACATCTCTGAGTAAGCGTTTTCGATGGGTTTGATCAGTTTGCGAACATGGCTCGCTTTCATTGTTACTCTCCCGACCAGCGTATTATTGGCCTGCTATTGATATTAGACGCTGTTGGAAACTCGGTATTACAGTCTGTTGTACTCCGAACCCGAGTTGTTTGTATTGGCTCGGCTAACAGTATCTACGCTTGATTGGGGCCAATCGATGACTCTTTAGTGGTATTTGGTAACCATCGACCCGGAACTTAGGTCGATTTTAGGTCGAAAAGTCGTTAACCGGTAACTATTTGTAATTTTGTGCATGACAGTGTCGATGGAGACGTTGCAACTTGTCTGGCACAATGCGGAGTTCGGTTTTTACGTAGCTTCATCCATTTCCCCAGGGACGACCAGGTTTGAGTCACGAGCAATCGCATCTTCTTTTGCCTGCGGATTCGGCCTGGCTGGCCTTGGAACGGCCGGAAAACCCGATGACCATCACGGTCATGCTGCGGGTGGACGGGCTCACCGCACCGCGATTGCGGGAATTCCTGCAGGTGTACTGGCTGGCTTGGGAGCGATTCCGTTTCATGCCGGTGCAACGCTCGCCCGGTTGGTGGTGGGAGCAGGATCCGGTGTTTGATCTCAAACATCATCTGGATGTGGTACTTGATCGTTTCAGCCCCGACGAGCTCCAGGACTGGGTGTCGGCGCGCCTGAACCAGCCTCTTCCCCTGTACCGCCCACGCTGGAAATTCTGGCTGGCCCCCAATGCCGAGGGCGGCGCCGCGCTCCTCCTGCGCCTGCATCACTGTTACGCCGATGGACTGTCCTTGCTGGGTATATTTGATCGGCTGTGTCCGCCATCGCCACAGCAGCATCCAGCGCTGTATGGCGCCGCTGAAACTCCGCAACTGGCCCGTTGGAGCGCCGCCGCCAAGGCCTGGCTGGAGCGGCTGGTCGCGAACGAAACGGCGACACGGGGTGAGGTGGGTGTCACCGACGTAGAAGCCCCGGCGACGGACCGGATGCAGCAGGCGGGGCGATCGTTGGAGCGCGTTGCCGCCAATGGCCTGAAATTGCTGAATGAGATCAGTGAATTTCTGGTTGAGCCGGCGGATACGCCATCCGATCTGAAGCGGCCATTGCTGGGCCGGCGTCAGTGCCGCTGGTCAGAACCGGTACCCCTGGCGCGCTTCCGATCGGTGGCGGACGCCACCAGCGTCACCATTAACGATGTCCTGCTCAGTTGTGTTGCCGCGGCAGTCCGCAGCCGGCTCGGAATTGAGGCCGCTGAGCTGGACGATGCGGTGCTGCACGCGGCGGTGCCGGTGGATATTCGGTCCAGGTTGCCGGCCGACCTGCAACCGGAGTCCGGCTCCCTCGGCAACTATTTCGGCACTGTATTTGTGCCCTTGCCGGTGGACGGTGAAAGTCCGCTGGAGCGTCTGTACCGGATTAAACACGAAACCCGCCGGCTGAAGAAAAGCTGGCAGCCGGGTATCGCCTGGGGGCTGGTGGCCAGCGCTTCGGCAATTCCGGAGCCCTGGCGGCAGCCGGTGGCCGATGTGTTCTACCGCAAGGCCAGTGCGGTGGTGTCCAACGTTCCGGGTACGCCAGAGACCCGTTACATGGCCGGCTGTCGTATTACCGAGCAGATGTTCTGGGTACCCCAGGCCGGCGATATCGGCCTGGGCGTCAGCATCGTCAGCTACGCTGGCCAGATCCAGTTCGGGGTGGTTGCCGACGAGGCGATCATGGCCGATCCCAGCGAGTTCCTGGCCGACTGCCTGCAGGAACTTCAGTGCTTCCCGCATGGGCGCTGGCCTCAAGGCGGATTGTAAAAACGTTTACATTCTGGGGCAGGTCTTTCGATTAGACTCCGGATGTCATGCCGCCGGGCCCGACCAACAACAATAACGAGGAGTCTCAACGTGGAGACCAGTCCGCTGATTTCGATCGGCCTGCCCATTTCACTGTTTATCATCATGGTGGGCATTGGCCTCACGCTGACCCTTCGGGATTTCGGCCAGGTCACGCGCAACCCACGCAGCATTGTCGTGGGCACTATTGCCCAGATCCTGCTGATGCCTCTGGTGGCCTTTGCCATTGCGCCATTCCTTGGCCTGGCGCCGGCCCTGGCGGTTGGCCTGGTTATCATTGCTGCCTGTCCGGGTGGAACCACTTCAAATCTGTTCGTGCTGCTGGCCCGTGGCCACATTGCGCTGTCGATCCTGCTGACGGTCTCTGCCAGCTTGATTACCATCATCACCCTGCCGTTTTTCACCAATTACGCCCTGCAGATGTACTTCGGAGAAGCAGCTAACATCTCGCTGCCGGTGGGCAAAACCATTGCCATGCTGGTGGTGATCGTGCTGCTGCCCGTGGCCCTGGGTATGTTCATCCGGACCAAGGCACCGGCGAAAGCTCAGAAAGCCGAAGGCATCGTTAGCATCTTTGGCGGATTCGTCTTGCTGCTGCTGATTATCGCCCTGCTGTGGGGGTCCCGGGAGCGGTTGCCGGAGTTGCTGGCCCAAGCTGGACCGGCGGCGTTTCTGTTGAATCTGACCGGTATCGTGATTGGGCTTGGGCTGAGCCGGCTGGCGGGCCTGTCCCAGAGAGAGTCCCTGGCCATTGCCGTGGAGTTGGGCATCAAGAACGGCACCATCGCCCTGATGGTGACGCTGACCCTGCTGGAATCCAGCGAGATGTCGATACCGGCAGTGGTTTACAGTGTGCTGATGTATGGCTTTGGCTGCATTCTGATCGCCATGGGCCGCCGCCTGGTGCCGGTGCCCCAGTAAGCGGCCACATCGGGTTGGGCTAGGGTTTTGCGGTAACAAGGCGAGACCAGAGTCGGCCATCGATGGCAGACAGCCCCAGCGCAATCAGCCCCAAACCCGCGAGCTGGGTCGCCGTGATCGACTCGTTCAGGAACAGTATCCCCAGCAGAATCGCCGACCCGGGTACCAGCAGAGTGACCAGCAGCAGGTTGGTGGCCCCGGCCGATTCCAGCAGTTTGAAATAGATGATGTAAGCCAGAGACGTGGAGAACAGCGCCAGTCCCAGAATCGCACCCCAGCTGTGCACACTCGCCGTACTGAGCGCCTGCGTCCCTTCCAGGCTCATCGCAATCGGCATCATGATCAGGCCCGAGGCGGTGACCTGGCCCGCGGCGGTCAGAATCGGATGAACCCCCAGGGCCTTGAAACGCCGGCCATACACCCCGCCAAACGCATAGGACATCGCCGCACCGAGAATCGCCAGCTGTGGCAGCCAGGGCGTGGGCTCGGACGAAGCCGGCAGCCCGATCATCACCACCACACCCAGAAATCCGATCACCACACCCAGTACCTTCAGCGGCGTGGCGCGCTCGTCTGTCAGCAGGCAGGTGGCCACCACCACGGTGAACAGTGGCGTGGTGGCATTAAGAATGGACGCCAGGCCCGAGGCAATCTGGGTCTGGCCCCAGACGATCAGCGAAAATGGGATGGCGTTGTTGATGGTGCCCATGCCCAGGAATGCCAGCCAGACCTGCCATTGCCTGGGCGGGCGCAAGCCCAGGATCAGCACCACGCCCCATAGCCCAACGGCGGCCAGCGATACCCTCAGTGCAACAATGGTCAGTGGCGGCAGGTCCTGGACCGCAACACCAACAAAGAAAAATGACCCACCCCAGAGCAGCGACAGCACCAGCAGCAGTGTCCATTCCCGCATTCCCATGGTCAGACTGATTGGAGATGTCACGATATGCTTCGCCTTATCAGTTAATTGGAACGACCAAGGCTAGCCGGCATTAACCGGTTCCGCCATCCGATTCTTGCGAGGTCGTACTGCCAAAGTGGCGAATTGCGCCCCTCCCAAATGAGCAGGTAATCAACTCCCTTGTGTTATTTCCCCTTGGTTGTGCTTCTCCGAGTATGGAATTCGGGCGTCAGATCGCGCTCCGGGGCTAGAGCTTCACGGCCCTGATCCCAGATTTCCAACAACAACCGGGGGAATTATGAACAACAACAATATCCGAAAATCAGCTCTGGCATTGGCCGTGGCAGCGACCTTGGGAGTCAGTGCTGGCGCCCAGGCAGCCATTGAAGTTTATGACGAGGACGACACCAGTTTTTCTGTGGATGGTTATTTCAATGCCTTCTATGTGAATCGGGATGACAAGCTGGCGGATACCCGCAATTCAGACGTGAAGATGGGCTTCCTGCCGAACACCATCGGCTTCAATTTCAGCAAGGAAATGGGCGAGCTTACGCTGGGGGGGCGTTCTTCATTCTGGAGCACGATCAATGACAGCCTGCAGTCGCCGACCGATACGGCCATCGACGTGCGCCAGCTGTATGCCACCGTGGACGGTGCCTTTGGTCAGGTGCTGATGGGTAAGGACTTCGGTCTGTATGCCCGCTCCAATATATTCCAGGACGAGATACTGATGGGCTTTGGTTCTCCGGGTGCAGCGACCGGGGTGTCGTTCGGCAACATCCGGACAGGTTATCCCTACCCCAATCCCTCGGCGCAAATTACCTATCGATCCCCGGACATGGGCGGGTTGAACGTGGCGGTGGGTATTTTAGAGCCGGCCAATACCACGCCTGGCCCTGGTTCCGAGCAATCGGCGCCCCGGTTCGAAACAGAAGTTACCTACAGTGCCGATCTCAATGGTGTCAGCCTGACCGGCTGGCTCAACGGTCGTTCCCAGAAGTCTGAAAACGATACCAGTTCGGTGGATTCGACTGGCCTGGGCTACGGTTTGCGGGCATCGGTGGCCGGATTCTCGCTCAGTGGCTCCGGGTTCACTTCCGAGGGTGACGTGCCGGTCCTGATCAGTGACACGGCAGCGCCCATTTCCGAGGAGGATGCCGATGGCTTCCTGGTCCAGGGTTCCTATACCCTTGGCGCCAATCGCCTGGTTCTGTCTTATGGCGAGACTGATTCCGATCAGGCCGACTATGAGACTGAAAATACCTCGGTGGCGGTGTTCCATAGCGTGAACAGCAACCTCAAGCTGGTGGCGGAATACAACATGTTCGAGCAATCCACCAAGTCCACCGGTGCTGATGCGGCCGATATCGATACCCTGGCACTGGGAGCGGTCGTGATGTTCTGAGTCGGCGCTGACCGGCGCAGCCCGCTAAGGTCGGAACGGATGTTGGCCTTTGGGGGCGGCCGGAGTACGACTTAAGTGTCGTTTTACCCACGCCGCAACTGGCAGTGCCGGCTGCAGTCGATCAGGAGGGTAATTTTATCAATGGCTTACCACAGTTTCGGCGCGCCGATTAAAAGCACGGAAGTCGCATTGGCAGGTTATCCGGATGCCGTAGAATCGGATCAAAGACCTCGACCTATGGATCCGGTGACTATGAGCCCAGAGACGGTCCCGTCAGCGGTTCGGACTGCCAGCGTAAACGTGCACAACCCGGCCCTGGCGGCCAGCCAGTTGGCTGCCCAACTCAGTCACGAAGACCTGGGCTGCGTGTTGTTTTTCTGTTCGGCGGAGTACGAACTGAAACAACTGGGGCCTGCGCTTGAGGCTGCGTTTCCGGGAGTTCGCATTTGCGGTTGCACTTCGGCTGGCGAAATTACCCCCGAGGGTTATGGGCGCGGCTGTATTACTGCCATTGGTTTTGATCAACGTTATTTCTCCATCGACTGCGCCTTGATTTCATCCCTGGATCGCTTTTCCTTGCAAGATGCCCAGGGCGTGATCAATCGCTTGCTGGCCACCTGTCGCGATGCCGGTCTGGCGCCGGTAAAAGGCAACACCTTTGCAATTACCTTGCTTGATGGCCTGTCCAGCCGGGAAGAGCTGGTTCTGGCTACCCTCAATTCGGCGCTGGGAACCATTCCCCAGTTTGGCGGCTCAGCAGGTGACGACGAGCGCCTTGCCAATACCCACGTGTTTTATGACGGTCGGTTCCATACTGGCGCGGCTACCGTGATGCTGGTGAATACTCCGCTGGATTTCCGGGTGTTCTCCACCCATCACATGGTCGATCGCAGCGAGAAGTTGGTCGTGACAGACGCCTGTTCCGAGCGTCGCACGGTAAAGGAACTCAATGCCGAGCCAGCGGCCCAGGCGTATGCTCGGGTCGTTGGGGTTCGGGTTGAAGATCTGGATCGGGAAATTTTCGCCCTGCGCCCGCTGGGCGTGAAGATTGGTGGCCATTACTTTGTCCGTTCGATCCAACGGGTAAATCCTGATGGCAGTCTCACATTTTACTGCGCCGTTGAGACCGGGATCGTGATGACCGCTATGGAGCCGGAGAGCCTGCTTGACAGTGTTCGACATCAGATCGAAGCCTCCGAACGGGTGGTGGGGACGCCCTTGATCACCATTGGGTGCGACTGTTTCCTGCGCCGTCTGGAAGCGGAATTAACCGGGGAGGTGGCTGCCGTGTCGGAATTTATGCGGCGCCATCGGGTGATCGGATTTAACACCTACGGTGAGCAGTTTGACGGAATGCACATCAATCAGACGTTTACGGGGGTGGTGATTGGCCAACCGGATGCCCATTCCTGACCCAGGCGAGCCGTCGACCGACGAGATGAAAAACCGCCAAATCGAGGCGCTGGAGGAAGAAAATCAGCGCCTGCGAAGGATTCGAGACGCGCTGATTGTGAGGGTGGAGTCAGGTACTGCCCACAAACCTGAGCCCTACGCTGCCTTTGAGCACTCGGTGATTCTGGCGGAACAGGTCCGGGAGCGGACCGATGCCTTGAATAATGCCTTGGAAGAGCTCAAGTCCAGCCATACGGCCGTCAATCGGGCCAGGGAAGAAGCCGAAACCACTCGCCAGCGGCTTAGCGATGCGATCGAAAGCATCGCCGATGGGTTTGTCCTGTTCGACCGTCATCATCAACTGATACAGAGCAATAGTCGCTTCCGTAGTTATTGGCGCGATGCGGGGATCGTGGCGCCGGAACCGGGTACCAGCATTCAAGAGGTCAAAACTCGTGCCGAGGCCAGCGGCCTGATCGTCGAAGAACATGACCACGACGACCCCGAAGGCTCGGTGTTCCTGCTGTCCAATCAACGCTGGGTTCAAGTAACCGAACGTGCCACCCGTGAGGGTGGCTTGGTGGTGCTCTATTCCGATATCACTGACGTTAAAAACAGCGAAATGATGCGCCGGATCAAAGCACTGGAAGAAAGCGAGCGTTGGATCCGTGTGGTCACCGATCACGTGCCAGCGCTGATCGCTTACGTCGGTGCCGATATGCGGGTTCAGTTCTGCAACAAGGTCTACGAGGCTTGGTACGGAAGAGGGGGGTTCCCGGTTCTGGAGCAGCGACTGGATCAGATTCACAGCCCTGAGTTCTACCAGCGCTTGCTGCCCCAGATCATGGAAGTGATGGACGGGCACAATGTAACGTTTGAGCTGGAAGAGACCGATGGCAGGGGCGAGGTGCGGTACATGCTCCGTTCTTACGTGCCCAATCTGGACGAGTTTGGCGACATCATCGGTTTCTTCGTGCTAATCCGTGACATAACGGACCGACGTAAGACCGCCTTGGCACTGGAGGAGGCTTACGATGATCTTGAGCGCCGGGTTAACGAGCGCACCGCGGCGTTAACCAGTCTGAATCACAAGTTGCGTGACGCAAAGCTTGACGCTGAACGAGCGAACATGTCCAAGACCAAGTTCCTGGCGGCGGTCAGCCACGATCTGCTGCAACCGCTGAACGCCGCTCGGCTGTTTACCAGTTCGCTACTGGAGCAAAGTTTTGGTCCGAAGGCTGAGGGATTGGTACGTTCAGTGAGCACGTCGTTGGACGATGTGGAGAATCTACTCGGCACTCTGGTGGATATTTCCAAGTTGGATGCCGGTGTGATCAAACCGGATGTAACGGCATTTGATCTGCGCGATTTGCTTAACAACATTGCCCGGGAATTTCGGCAGATGGCGCTTTCGGAGGGCCTGCGGCTGGATTTTGTGCCGTGCTCGGTAGTGGTGGAATCCGACTCCCAGTTACTGGCTCGTATTCTCCGCAATTTTCTGACCAATGCTATTCGCTACACTCGCACCGGGCGCATCCTACTCGGTTGCCGCCGGCAGACAGATCATGTCGTGCTGCAGGTCTGGGATACCGGGCCTGGTATTCCGGAAGACAAGCTCACCGAAATTTTTCAGGAGTTCAAGCGCATTAGTCCGAGTGGCGCCCAGGCAGACAAAGGCTTGGGGCTGGGCCTTGCCATCGTGGACAAGATTTCCCGGATGCTTGGTCATGAGGTACGGGTGTCCTCGGTTGAAGGCAAGGGGTCTGTGTTCAGCGTACGCGTGCCGTTGGGCCAGCTCCAGCCGCCCAGAGCGGTTGCGAGCGCGGCACCCTCTTTGCCGGATGCAGGCCTGGACGGAGTCCGTGTCTGGGTGATCGACAACGATCGCTCGATTTGCCAGGGCATGCAGACTTTGCTCGAAGGATGGCAGTGCCAGGTGGTGACGGCGGTTTCCCTCGAGGACCTGGAGCGGCAACTGGACATCGAGTCCGCGGAGGTGGAGCTGATCCTGGCCGACTATCACCTGGACAACGACGAAAACGGTGTCGACGTGGTAGGTGAAATTAATCGGCGGCGCAGTACACCAGCGCCTGTGTTGATGATTACCGCCAATTACTCCAATGAGCTGAAACAACGGATTCGGGCGTTGGGTTACCTGCTGATGAATAAGCCCTTGAAACCGTTAAAATTACGCAGTGTTCTGCACCATGTGGTGCACAACTTAAGGTAGACGTGATGCCTGGCTTACAATGGGAAGGATTGCGAGGGGCGACCAGGTCGCCCGACGCCACAGACCTTAGCGTTTGAGGTACTGGCTGAAATCAACATCGCTGGCGGACAGAATGGCCTGAACCCGGTTGTGTACTCCGAGCTTCCGCAGGATCGCCGAGACGTGGGCCTTAACGGTTGTTTCTGCGATATTGAGGTTGTAGGCGATCTGCTTGTTGGACTCGCCCTTGGACATTCTTTCCAGCACCAAAAGTTGGCGGCGGGTCAGGGAGTTCAGAAGCTCTGGTGAAATAGGGTTGTCGTCGTTCCGACTGCGGCGCTGGCGGCCCTCATTACTTGTGCGGATGATGTCTGAGGGGAGATAGACATTGCCGTTGAGGATCTGTTGGATCGCTTCGGTCATCTGGGCCCGGGGTGATGACTTGGTGATAAAGCCAATCGCGCCGTAAGTAATGGCCTGCAACACAACCTGTTTGTCTTCTTCCGCGGACACGATCACCACGGGAATACTGGGTGCCTCGTTACGCAAGGTGATCAGACCATTCAAGCCGTGCATACCGGGCATGTTCAGATCCAGCAGAATCAGGTCGAGATCATCATTCTCCCGGGTGATCTCGACGGCGCTGTCGAGATCGTCCGTTTCGATGATCGTGCTGTTTTGAAAGCCTGATGCAATGACGCTGCTGATTGCCTCCCGAAACAGCGGGTGGTCGTCGGCAATGAGAATCTTGTACGCGGGCTCCATGACGGCATCGGCCTGTTTGTTGTCGGTTTCGGGAGAGGTTCCGGAATCATGATAACGGTTTTCCGACGAGAGTGTGGCATCGAGCTCGTTGAGCATGACAATCTCCTTCGCAAAGGCCAGAGACAGCCTCCGCTTATTATTGTGATGCTTCCATTACACGTCATAACCGCCATCGGTTGAATGCGACCATCGCACCAAAAAACAGGCACCAAAGTACTATTCTGGATACCGGCGGGGCTTCGTATTGTGAGGGGATGAGCCGATCAATATGCAGCAAACCGAAGTGGTGGAAGCGGCGGGCGCCCAGACTGGCTGGTTTGCTGGCCGGCCTGATGTTCAGCGTCCTGGCAAGTGCCCAGCCGGTACTGACCCTCAGCGTCCTGTACGCTGGCACCGCCCACTGGGAACTGGATCATCTCCAGCATGCGGGGTTGGATAGCGCTAACGGGTATCGCCTGGAACTGCGTCCGGTTGCCAATCTTCCAGCCTCGCGGCTGGCCGTGACCAGTGGCAGTGTCCAAGGTGCGGTGGCGGATCTGCTTTGGGCCCAGGCCCGATTTTCTGCGGGTGAGCCTTACCTGTACGTGCCTTTTTCGACCCAAATTGGTGACTTGGTGGTGGCTGAGAATTCAGCCATTCGTTCGTTGGCTGATCTGAACGGGCGTCGTCTGGGGGTGGCCGGTGGCCCCGACAGCAAGGGCTGGATATTGTTGCAGCAGGTCGCGTCGCAGCGAGGCCTGGACCTGGCAGCCAGTGTGGAACTGCAGTTTGGATCGCCGCCTCTGCTCAGCCAGGCGCTGAAACGCGGTCAGGTCGATGCCATCGTAACCTACTGGCACTTTGCAGCCAGACTTAAGGGGCAGGGTGGTTGGCGGTCGGCATTTCGGCTGCAGGATCTGCTTGCAGAACTCAATCTGGATCGGAACCTGCCCGTGCTGGGCTATGTCTTTCCCAACGCGTGGGCCGATGACCACCGCGATCTCATTGCGCGATTCGCCCGTTCGGTCCAGCAGGCGAAACAATCATTAGCCGTCGCCCCGGCCCACTGGCAGCGCCTGGCGTCTTTAATGCAGGAACCCGGCTCAGGGGAGTTGGCGGCGCTGCGCGAGGGTTACTTGGCGGGCCGACCGCTACCACTTACCGAGCGTCGGGTGGCGGATTTGCACGCCCTGCTCCTGCTGACGGGCGCGGAGTCGGGCGAACTCATGCCTGCCGACTTGTTTTTCAGGCCTGCCCCATGACCTCCGGTAGCGGTTCGCCGCCTTTGTGGTGCTACTGGGTGGTGCTGCCGGCAACCGTGCTGATCTGGGCTGTGCTTGCGGCCACCCTGGAAACCGCTCTCTTACCCACGCCAAGTGCAGTCATGGTTGCTCTTGCTAGTGAAGCGGTCAATGGTGAACTCTGGCGTCATCTGGCCGCAACTCTGGCTCGGGTGGCAATCGCCTTCGGCGTGGCAATGCTGCTGGGCGTGGTGATCGGCAGTGCCATGGGCCGCTCTGCCCGCCTCAACGCCTTGTTTGATCCGCTGCTCGTGATTCTGCTGAACTTGCCAGCGCTGGTCACGATCATCCTGATGTACGTCTGGTTCGGTCTGGTGGAAATGGCGGCCCTGCTGGCGGTCATTATCAACAAGGTACCGAACGTGGCGGTGACCGTGCGCGAAGGCGCTCGTAGCCTTGACGACAAACTTGAACAGATGGCTGTGGCTTACCGGTTCAGCCGCTGGCAGTGGCTACGAGAAGTGTGGCTGCCGCAAATGTTTCCTTACCTGATGGCGGCCACTCGGGGCGGGCTGGCGCTAATATGGAAGATTGTGCTGGTGGTGGAGCTGTTGGGTCGGTCTAACGGCGTCGGGTTCAAGCTGCATCTGGCATTTCAGGTTTTCGACGTGGCCACCATACTGGCCTACAGTTTGGCGTTCATTGCCGTGGTGCAAGTGATCGAGCTGGCCATTCTGCAGCCTCTGGAGCGTCGCGCCAACCGCTGGCGTCGGCCGGAGATGGCCCATGCTTGAGCTGGATATCAGTGGCCGCGGCTGGCATCAGCCCGTGCTGGGCGCCATTGTCACGACCGTTAACCGCGGTGACCGGGTGTGCCTGCTGGGACCATCTGGAGTGGGCAAGACCACGCTGCTTAATGCCATCGCCGGGCTTGATCGGAACCCCATAAAAGTGACGGCCCGCAGTTCGCAGTCGGTCCGTATCGGCTACCTGTTTCAGGAGCACCGGCTGCTGCCCTGGCGTAGCTTGCACCAGAATCTGAGAATCGTGGGCGCCACCGATGGTGAAGCGGATCGATTGCTGGCGGCGGTAGGCCTGACGGGCTACGGTCACCATTTTCCTGATCAGGTCTCCCTCGGTATGGCGCGTCGTGCCGCCCTGGCCCGGGCCATGGCTGTTAAACCCGATCTGCTCCTGCTGGACGAGCCTTTCGCCTCGCTTGACCCGATTCGTGCAGGCGAACTCAGGCAACTGATTCTCGATCTGTTGGCACAGTATCCGCATATGGGACTGGTGTGCGTCACTCACGATGCCCGGGATGCCGCCGAACTTGCCACTCGGCTTTGGTACCTCAACGGTGAGCCTGCGCGTTTGCAATGGGATGCGCCGGTAACAGCCGGCGACGATGTCAGGAAAATCGTCGAAAATCTTATAATGCCGGAACGGGGCGGCTAATCGCTTCGGGTATTGGCCCTTTAGCGGCTATCAGGCCGAGTCTTTGCCCAGGATGCGGGTGCGCTGTGGCCTAAAGCTGGCAGTTGCCAGCAACGCCAGAACCAGGGTCGTACCGGCCGTGATGCCAAAGGCTTGCGAATTCCAGCTCAGGTATAGGGAAAACCGGATGGCCTCCACCGCGTGGGTGAATGGATTGAACTGACAAATCCAGTACAGCCATGGGCTGGCCTCATTCATGCGCCAGAGTGGGTAGAGCGCTGAGGACAAAAAGAACATTGGGAAAATGACAAAGTTCATCACCCCGGCAAAGTTTTCCAGCTGTTTCACCCATGTGGCAATCAGTAGGCCCAGGGCACCAAGCATAAGACTGGTCAGGATCAGAGCCGGCAGCACGGCAAGGTAGCCCCAGTTCGGCGGCTCCACGTCTACCAGCAGAGCCAGTGCCAGGAACAGATACACCTGGGCAACGGATACGCCGCCCATGGCCAGGAGCTTGGTGACCAGCAGGAACGGTCGAGGCAGAGGGCTGGTTAACAACACTCGCATGCTGCCCAGTTCCCGATCATAAACCATCGATAACGCACCCTGCATGCTGTTGAACAGGATGATCATGCCGCACAAACCGGGGGCAATGTAGTTCTCGTAGGTAATGTAGGTGTCATAGGGCGGGATGATGGAGATGCCCAGCACTGCCCGGAAACCGGCGGCGAAAACGACGAGCCATAACAGTGGGCGCACCAGCGCGCTGGCGAAGCGAGTTCGTTGCTGCCAGAACCTAAGCCATTCGCGGGTCTGGACACCGACAAAGCCATGCCAATAGTGGGACGGGCTTATCATCAGCCGGCTCCGGTCAGGGTGTGAAAAGTGGTGGCCAGGTCTCGGTTGCCCTGGTCGGAGCAAAGCTGGTAGCCGTCAGCGTCGGCCAGCAACTGGCCGCGATGCAGGATCAGTACCCGGTCTTCGTTGTGCACCTCTTCAATCAGGTGCGTGGCCCAGAGTACGGTGAGTCCGTCCTGATCGCAGAGTGAGCGCACATGATGATTCAGGGCGTTGCGGCTGGCGATGTCGAGCCCGGCAGTCGCTTCGTCCAGCAACAGGATCGTTGGCTGGTGGAGCAGGGCCCGGGCAATTTCCACCCGCCGTCGATGACCGCCATTGAGTTGCCTGACCGGGGCGTCGGCCCGGTCCAGCAGACCAAAGCGTTCAAGTTCTCGATGACTCCGGGAGCGCGCGACCCTACCCGACATCCCATGCAGGGCGGCGTGGTAGTGCAGGTTCTGGCGAACCGTGAGGTCCAGGTCCAGAGCATTCTGTTGGAACACCACGCCAAGCTGGCTCATGGCCTCGGTGGGGTGTTTTTTCAGGGATCGCCCGGCCAGTATCAGATCGCCCTGCTGCAGGGCTAACAGACGGGTAGTCAGGCCAAACAGCGTCGACTTACCGGCGCCATTGGGCCCGAGCAGGGCGTGAAAACGCCCGGAAGTCAGCGTAAAGCTGACGTCCTTTAGCACCGGTTGGTCGCCGTAGCGAAAACCGATGCTGCGGGCTTCAATGGTCATGAGGACGGATCGATGACCACACCCCAGGGGTAGCGGCCGACCTTGATCGACTTGAGCACCTTCAGCTCGTCTACATCGATCACCGAGACATCGCCGGAGACCCCATTGGTGGTGTAAAGGTGCTTTTCATCTTTATCGAGGTCCAACTGCCAGACCCGGGCTCCCACCAGCAGGTAGTCCAGAACCTCATAGCTCTGGGCGTCGACTACGGCCACGTGATTCGAGGGGCCGAGAGCCACGAAGGCGTACTTGCCGTCGGAGGTCAGTTCTATGCCAACCGGCTGGACCCGATCCTGATTCACCCCGGGTACCTTGAAGCTCATCTGATGAATCTGTTCCAGTTTGTCGACGTCAATGATATGCACAGTGCCGCCGATTTCGGCCGAGGCCCAGGCGATCTTGCTGTCTTTACTGAACTCCACATGGCGCGGCCGCTGGCCAACCACGATGTTCTTCTCAATCTCAAAGGTTTCGGTGTTGATCCAGTGCAGCATGCTGGTGGTTTCGGAGGTGTTTACCGCCCATTTACCATCCGGGCTGACCGCCATGCCTTCGGGTTCTATACCAACATCAATTTGGGCCAGCACGTCCTTGGTGTCTACATCGACCACGGTCACGATGGCGTCGTCTTCGTTGGCGATGTACAGGTGTTTGTTGTTGGGATGCAGGGCGAACTGCTCCGGGTCTTCGCCGGAAGGCAGGGTGTCGATGATCTTCCGGGTTGCCAGGTCCAGAACCTGCACGGTGTCGTCGTCACTGGCGCAGATGTAGAGCTTGGTATGGTCCTTGGACAGCAGGATGCCCCGAGGGCGCTGACCGACCTCAATGGTTTCCAGCACCATGTGGGTGTCGGTGTCGATGATGGACAGAGTGTTGTCTTTCTCATTGGAGACATAGGCCACGCTGGCGAGAGCCGGAGTGGATAGACCGATCATGGCGGCCAGGGCAGTGCGCTTCAGTCGATTGTTCATTGTGATTGCTCCGTCTTGTTTTTACAGCTGAATGCCAAGGCATCAGCCACTGATTCGACATGTGCTTTCCGGCTCATCGAAACCGAGGGTATCCATCTGGGAGTTCGGGTGCAGGTAGCCGTCGAAGGGCGCTTGCGCCACTAGGCCCCTTGGATGAACCAGCGGGATGGGTTGTCTGAGTTGGCCATTCCATGAGCGGTAGGTGAGCTTTCGCCCCTTGAAGCCTGCCAATTGGAATTGGTCGCCGAGCAGGAAGTTGCGAATGCTGGTCGGATTGGCCTCGCCCAACTGGGTAACTGCCGTGCCGATGGAACGTACGGCGGCCCAGGCCGCGTAGTCCTCGTTGTTCATGTTGCGGTCGGCGAGATCACTGAAGCGTTTCTGCAACTGCGCCGCGCCCCAGCTTTCCACGACGCGGTGCCAGGCCACCGGACTCATGCCCTGGGTGCCGACAACCGGGCGGGGTAGCCAGGTGTTAAAGGGCACGTATTCCCCGAAATCGCCGTGTACATCGGCAACGACAACGGCATCATAGTCACCATGCTGGGTGAATACTGGCAGCTCCTTGGACGCCATGCGTCGCAGATCCGTATCAAAGGTCCAGGGTTTGTCGGCGACGAGGTCAAGTCCGAAGCGTTTGGCGGATCGTCGAAAGGCCTGCGCCCAGGCCTGATCTTCGTCGGTTGGCCCGGTGATCATGAATACCTGCTGCCATCGGCGTTGGTTGAGCCATTGCCCCAGGGCATCGGTAAGCATGCTGTAGCTTGGGATGGTGTGCACGAGATTAGGGTGGCATTCGTCTGTCCGAAGATCGTCATCCTTCGCGCCCGCATTCATCAGCAAAGTATGTTCGTCGGCCGCGTTTACCAGCGCGGTGAGGGCAGACGCCGGAGCATTGACAACAAAAAGGTCTATTCCGGCCTTCTGAAGACTCTCGAACGCCGCGACGGTATCGGCTTGCGAGTCGCTGATTCGTTGCTCCAGCAGGTAGTTTTGGCCAAGGAATTTGCCGGTGGTGCGGTTGTCAGCGATGGCCAGGTCGGCACCCCGGAGACCGGAGTCTTCCGGCGCGGGTATCACGTTGGAAAGCACCGGTCCCTGATCAGGGATCCAGTGCAGGTAGCCAATCCGGACCGTCAGGGTGTCTGCCTGTGCGGGCAGGGCAATGATCAGGGTCGCCAGAGTGGCGGCCAACAACCGGTTGCAGAAAACCATAATGTGCTCCGCCTTATTGTTGTGTTTTCAGCTTAATGAAGGAGAAAAGGCCCGGAAATATTCAGAAAGTAGGAATGTGCCGGTACTAAAGAACTATTCCGGTGAAAAACTGGCGGTTTAGCATGGAGAATAACCTTCCCACGTGGAGCGCCGGGCTTTGCAATGACTGCGTACCGTAAGACTTTGTTGATCATGCTCGCCGTATTCGCCGTTGTGTATGCGGCTGGAGCCCTGTTCTATGTCCAGCAGGCTCAGCACGATGTTCAGCGGGAACTGAGTGGGGCCGTGGCGTTGGCTGATAATCTGCCGGCCCCCCATCGGTTGGCTGCTGAAGTGGTGCCCCATCTGCGGCACCTTGAGCCAACGCCAAGCGAGCCAGGGGCCGATGGCTCGGCGGCAGACGACGTCTCCGACCGGGAGTCGGTGCCAATCTGGTTCACCACTCTCATTGGCGCTGACCATTCTGCGGAGCTGTCGAACGGCTGGCGCTATGCACCGGCGGATGAGGCTGAGGAAATCTGGGAGGGCTTCCTGTTGATCTCGGTCTCCTATGCCATCGGCATGCTGCTCTGTTTTTTCGTGCTCCGACAGATGGTGGCAGGTGCGGTGAGGACGCTGAGTTCGCTGGAAGCGGCCATGCAGGCGGTTGCCAATGGCAGCCTGACCTCACGATTGCGTCGCCAGCCTGTTCAGGAACTGGATGCTCTTGCGTCCCGCTTTAACGCCATGGCCGAGGCACTGGAAAGCGAGCAGCGAACGGTGAGTCGGCTGATGACTGAGCTGCTCCAACTGCAGGACCGGGAGCGGGAACATATCGCCCGAGTCCTGCACGACGATCTGGGCCAGTACCTGACCGGCATCCGCGCCCAGGCCCGGAGCTGGGTGTACGACCCACAGCTGTGCGAGGGGAAGAAACAGCAGGCCCGGGAACTGGCCCAGCATTGCGAAACCATGCAGACGCATTTCCGCCATCTGCTTCATGATTTGCACCCGTTGGTCATGGAGCAACTCGGGCTCGACGGTGCCATCCAGCATCTGGTCGAGCAGTGGCAGCGACTGAGCGGGCTCAGCTGTCATCTGAATCTGGGTGTGGCCCTGCCCGAGCTTAGCGGCGAGCAACAGACCCATCTGTACCGGTTTCTGCAGGAAGCCCTGAACAACATATCCCGTCATGCCCGGGCCTCCAGCGCCTCGCTCGCTGTGACGACCGATTCGATTCAGCTGAACATTGAAGTCTGCGACAACGGGGTTGGTGGCGCTGACTTGGACCGATGCTCGGGACTCGGCATACGCTCAATGCGAGAGCGGGCCCGCTGCCTCGGCGGCCAGATCCAGTTTGAGAGCTTGGTCGGTACAGGTACCCGAATCCGTCTCGCGGTTCCTCTGCTTGAAAGTAAACCCCTTGTTGGAGGTGTGGTATGAAAGTAATGATCGTGGATGATCATCAGGTGGTGCGCCAGGGCATCTCCAACCTGCTCCAGTCAATGGTCCCTGGTCTGGCGGTTACGGAAGTGGACTCCGGACAGGAGGCGGTTGCCCAGTATGGGCAGTTATTACCCGAGCTGGTGCTGCTGGACATGGGCCTGCCCGATATCTCCGGGCTTGAGGTTGCGCGCCGCATCCGCCAGCGGTGGCGGGGTGCGTCGATCCTGTTTTTCACAATGCATGAAGAATTGCCCATGGTCCGTCAGGCCCTGGATGTAGGCGCGCTGGGTTTTGTTACCAAAAATTGTGCGCCGGAGGAACTGGCGGAGGCGGTGAAGAGGGTAGCCGCGGGCCAGCCATACATCGAACATGCGGTTGCCACACGCCTGGCGATGAATCAGGAGCGCCCAGTGGACCACAGGTTGCGGGATATGACCCAGCGGGAAATGGAAGTCTTGTTGATGTACGCCCGGGGCGAGAGTATCCAGGGGATTGCAGGCAGGCTATGCGTTAGCAGTAAGACAGTGTCGAACCACCTCGCTTTGCTCAAGAGCAAGTTACAGATCGAATCGGCTGTGGAATTGATTCATCTGGCGGTAGACGCCGGGCTGGTTCGTTATGGCCAGTTGAATGACGGGCAGCGGGTTTAGGCCCGCTGCCGATTACCAGTCGAACGGACAGGCAATACACCCTTCCATATACGTGCCCTCGAAGGTGGCAAAGTGAATGCGTGTGCCAGTCAGATTCGCACCGGCAAGGTTGGCCAGGCCCAGTTTGGCCTCTTGGAGGTTGGCGCCCTGCAGGTTGGCAGCCTTGAGATCGGCTTTTGGCAGCCAGGCCATTTCGAGGCTAGAGAAACCAAGGTCGCTCCTTGCAAGGGTTGCACCTGAAAAGCGAGAAAAATCCAGGTCGGCGCCGGTCAGATCAGAATCGCTAAAATCTGCACCCTGTGCGAACAGGTATTCGGCTTCCATACCCGGCATCTTTGCGTTGCGGATTTTTGCACCGCGCAAATCAGCCCGGGTAGCCTGTACCCGGTAGGCCGTCACCTTGTCCAGATTGGCTCCGTTCAAGTTGGCTCCGCGCAGGTTAGTATGGCTTAGATTGGCACCACTCAGGGTGGCGTTCTGGAAGTTGGACAACCGCAGATCCAGGTTTGACAGGTCCGCACCACGTAGATCCGCACCGGGGCACTGGGCATGTTGCTCCAGGATGCAGCCATTGATGACTGGGGCCTGGTCCAGTCCCGCCAGGTAGTCCCCTGCAGTGGCCCTTGCAGCGGTCAGAAACAATGAGGCTTGAATGAGTGATCGCATAACGAAGTACTCGGAGCGTTGATTGAAAAAGGGCCCGGCTAAACACCGGGCCAATCTCGGAGATCGCCTATCGCGAGGCCTGGGCCCAAGAGGGCAGTTTGAACACCCAGAACGAGCCACCCTGGGAAATTGGTTTGGTCAGTTCAGCCATGTCGCCACCCCACAGTGGCACTGCACCGCCATAGCCCGAGGCCACACCGACGTATTGTTCGCCGTCCATTTCCCAGGTGATGGGTGAGGAGATGATTCCGGAGCCCGTCTGGAATTTCCAGAGTTCCTCACCGGTCTGGGCATCGAACGCTTTCAGGAAACCGTCGCCGGTGCCGGTGAAGACCAGACCTCCCTCGGTGGTCAGAACGCCGGCCCATAGCGGCATTTTTTCCTTGTGCTCCCATTCAATCTTGCCGGTTAGGGGGTTCATCGCTCGTAAAACGCCCACATGGTCGTCGTACATGCGTTTAATGCGGAAGCCCTGGCCCAGATACGCCGCCCCTTTCTTGTAGGTGACTTCTTCAGTCCAGTAGTCCTCTTTCCAATGGTTAGCGGGCACGTAGAACAGGCCGGTCTGGTGGCTGTAGGCCATTGGGTTCCAGTTCTTGCCACCCAGGAACGGCGGTGATACTTCAATGGCTTCGCCGCGGGTTTCACCAGCCTTCGGGGCGGGTGGACGTTGGCCTTCAGCTTCAATCGGCCGCCCGTCTTCACCGATGCCCTCAGCCCAGGTGATGTTGTCCACGAACGGGAAGGCTTTCTTGAAGTCACCGCTGGTGCGGTCAACGACGTAGAAGAAGCCGTTACGGTCGGCATGTGCTGTAGCTTTTACCGTTTCGCCGTTTTCCGAATACTCAAAAAGCACCAGCTCATTGTTGCCAGAGAAATCCCAGGCATCGTTCGGTGTGTGCTGGTAGAACCATTTCACTTCCCCGGTGGTTGGGTCTACACCGACTTGGCCAGAGGTATACAAGTTGTCATAGTCGGCTGGATTACCACCCGGTGAGGTGCGCTTCCAGGTATTCCAGGGGGCCGGGTTGCCTGCCCCGATGATGATGGTGTTGGTGTCCGGGTCAAAGCTTGCGCTTTGCCAGGGTGCGCCACCGCCATGACTCCAGGCCTCGACTTTACCGGTTTCTGTGTTTGGATCGTCGGGCCAGCTCGGGGCGCGCGGATCGCCGGTCGGCGTGCTCGTCTCGCCATTCAGACGGCCATAATGGCCCTCTACGAAAGGCCGCATCCAGATTTCCTCTCCGGTGTCCGGGTCGCGGGCAAACAGTTTGCCTACCACCCCGAATTCGTCGCCGGAGGAGCCGTGGATCAGCAGCACCTTGCCGGTTTCCTGATCTTTCACCAGAACCGGGGCGCCGGTCATGGTGTAACCCGCTTCATGGTCGGCGAACTTCTCGCGCCAGGCCACCTTACCGGTGTCCTTGTTGAGGGCGACGATGCCGGCATCGAGTGTGCCGAAGAAGACCTTGTCGCCGAAGATCGCCGCGCCTCGGTTAACCACGTCGCAGCAGGGTCGGATGCCTTCCGGCAGTCGATGGCTGTATTCCCACAGCCGTTCGCCGGTTTTGGCGTCCAGGGCGAACAAGCGCGAATAAGACCCGGTGATGTAAATGACGCCGTCGTGAATCAGGGCCTGAGATTCTTGCCCACGCTGTTTTTCATCGCCGAATGAGAATGACCAGGCTGGAACCAGGCGTTCAACGTTCTTACGGTTGATGGTGGTCATTGGGCTGTAGCGTTGGGCCTTGGGACCAATACCGTAGCTGAGTACGTTTTCGGTGGTGCTGGCATCGTTGGCGATGTCGTCCCAGGTAACTTCCTTGGCTGTGGCCTGCAAGCTCAGGCATGTGGCCGAGCCGAGAACCATAGCCATTCCAATGCCGCGTAAGAGCGGATGTTGCCGTTCATTGATTTTCATAACCTATCCCCTTGCTTTTTGTTGTGTCGTCTTGCCCGTGGTACTGACGCTTCGAGTATTAACTCTGCTCGACCACATCCGCGACGGAAAAGCGCGCCTGAAAAGCGGGAAAAAGCCAGGAAAAGGCGGGAAAAAATCCCGAAAGGATGGGTTGCTGCTGAAAATGCAGGAAATTTGACGGTTACGGGTTGCGGATCATGCTTTGGCCTTCACCCGGTTTGCCTACTACCAAGGAACTAAGCCGAATCCTCCAAAGTGGCATTCGGATTGGTGTGGAGGATTTCTAGACTGGGGGTCAATGCATGGGAAACCGCAGAGGTCAATACAATGACAATATCCACACCACTCAGAATCCTTCTTGCCTCGGCGCTGTTGCTGATTTCTGTGGCGCTGCTGCTTGCGTCGGAACAGGCGCGGGGCCACGGCAATGTCACACCGCAGGAAGTTGATACCGGAAAGCTGCCGGAGCTGGGGGATGAGGTTCGTACCGAAAACCCATTCCGCGAAGGCAATGAGCTCGCCAAGTTCCAGGCCGAAGCGGTCGCGATCGGGGAGAGCGCCTATGCGGGCAACTGCGCCGGGTGCCACGGCATTCGTGCCATGTCGGGCGGGCTGACTCCGGATTTGCGGGAATTGAGCATCTGGGACGATGAGTACTACATCGGTCGTGTGCGCAACGGCACGGATCGGGGCATGCCCTCCTGGAAGAAGACGCTGGACCAGAACGCCATGTGGGCTATCAAGACCTACGTAGAGTCGTTGCCAAAACCGGAGTGATCACCTGCGCAATTTTGACGCTCTGATTGGGGCCGGCTGCAGAGCCGGCCCATCGTCGTTGGGGGAACCACAATGAAACATGTCACTCTACTGCTGCTGATTCTGGCTTGCGCCAACCTCTGGGCGCAGGAGGTCGACGATGGCAATGACCTATTGAACCGACCGGCTGACCGTACTTACGACCGCATTCTCGAGTCCGGCTACCTCAAGGTAGGCGTCTACGAAAACTTCCCGCCGTACTCCTATGCCGAAGATGGGGAACCGAAAGGCGTCGACGTAGAGCTGGGCCGGCGCATAGCGAAAGAGTTAGGGGTAGAGTTCCGAGTGCACTGGATTACCCCCGACGAGAACCTGGGCGACGATTTGCGCAATAACGTCTGGAAAGGTCACTACCTGGCCAAGCAAAGGCTGGCGGACCTCATGATGCGGGTGCCCTATGACAAGCAATACGCCTACATGCAGGACTCCACCGGCGAGTACATTAATGAGCAAGTGGTCATGTTCGGGCCTTATCAGCAGGAAACCTGGCAAATAGCCTACGACCCGAACAGGCTCGACAGTGTTGAAACGGTCGCGGTTTTTCAATACCACCCCATAGGAGTAGAAATTGACACTCTGCCTGACTTTTACCTGAGCTCGGGCTTGCGAGGCCGTCTGAGAGAGCAGGTCCATCACTATCGCACGATCTCTGAAGCCTTCAATGCCATGCGCCAGGGCGACGTTAGTGCGGTGATGGGAATGCGGGCGGAGATTGATCATGAGCTCAGTAAGCCCGCCAACGCCCATTTCCAGCGTGCCGGTAACGGTTTCCCTGGCATCGGCAAACAGGTCTGGGATGTGGGCATGGCTATTAAACACACCCACCGTCAACTCGGCTATGCCCTGGAGTCCATTGTGGATGGGCTGGTTCGGACCGGAGAGCTGCACGCCCTGTTCGCAGGACTGAATCTGGATTACAGCGTACCCAACTATTATCAGAAGTTTCTGGAGCCGAAGGCCCTGGCTCGGGCTGGCGGAGAGGAGCAGTGATTTGGACAGTCGTACTACCAAGTGATGAGGAAACCTGTTCCGGGGAGTAATTGTCGCTGTTCGGCTGAGCGCGAAGAATCGGTACACAGGCGGGAAGTTTTCCCGTTTTACCGAAAACCGACAACAAGAGAATTGGAGAGCGCAACCATGAGATCGAACAAATTCGGTACCCGCATTGCGAGCAGCGCCCTGGCGCTTGCGGTGTCTTTCGGGGCCCAGGCGGTCACCGACCAAGACATCATGAATGACGAGAATACCCCGGAGGATATAGTCACTTATGGTATGGGGCTGAAGGGGCAGCGTTTTAGCACCCTGGATACTCTCACCCGAGAAAACGTCGAGTATCTGCAGCCGGTGTGGGCCTTCTCCTTTGGTAGCGAAAAGATGCGCGGCCAGGAAGCCCAGCCGATGGTCAAAGATGGCGTTATGTACGTCACCGCGTCCTATTCGCGGGTATACGCCATCGATGTGAAAACAGGTGACGAACTCTGGCAGTACGACGCGCGTCTGCCCGATGGCATCATGCCCTGCTGCGACGTGGTCAACCGGGGCGTTGCGCTGTACAACGACAAGGTCATTTTCGGCACGCTCGATGCCAAGCTGGTCGCTTTGAACAAAGACACCGGCAAACCCATGTGGATCAAGAAAGTAGAGGACTACCAGGCGGGTTATGCCATCACCGCCGCGCCCATGGTCATCAACGGTAACGTCATTACCGGGGTTTCTGGCGGTGAATTCGGTATTGTCGGTAAGGTCGAAGCATACGACGCCAATACTGGTGAGCTGGTCTGGACCCGCCCGACCGTCGAGGGTCACATGGGCTACGTCTACAAGGATGGCAAAGCCATTGAGAACGGCATTTCCGGCGGCGAAGCCGGCAAGACCTGGCCTGGCGACATGTGGAAAAACGGCGGTGCAGCGACCTGGCTGGGTGGTACCTACGACGCCGACACCAACTCCATTTTCTTCGGTACTGGCAACCCGGCGCCCTGGAACTCGCACCTGCGTCCCGGTGACAACCTGTTTTCGTCCTCCCGCATCGCCATTGATCCGGATGACGGCAGTATCAAGTGGCACTTTCAGACCACGCCTCACGACGGCTGGGATTATGATGGCGTCAACGAGCTGATTTCCTTCGACTACAGCGACAACGGGAAAACCGTTAAAGCGGCAGCAACGGCCGACCGTAATGGTTTCATGTACGTACTGAACCGCGAGAACGGTGACTTTATTCGCGGCTTTCCATTCGTCGACAAAATCACCTGGGCCGAGGGGCTGGATCCGAAAACCGGACGCCCGATTTTTGCTGAAGGTGGTCGTCCTGGCGATCCATCAGTGACGGATAACGCCAAGGGTGAGCAGGTGCTGGCGCAACCGGCGTTCCTTGGCGGTAAGAACTGGATGCCCATGGCTTACAGTCAGAACACCGGGCTGTTCTATGTGCCCTCCAACGAGTGGGCGATGGACATCTGGAACGAGCCGGTTTCCTATAAGAAAGGGGCCGCATTCCTGGGTGCTGGTTTTACCATCAAACCTGCCAACGATGACTACATCGGTGTGCTGCGAGCCATGGATCCAAAAACCGGCGAAGAGGTCTGGCGCTATGAAAATACAGCGCCGCTCTGGGGTGGTGCCATGGCGACGGCCGGCGACCTGGTGTTCACCGGTACACCGGAAGGCTATCTGAAAGCCTTCGACGCTAAAACCGGAGAGGAGCTGTATAAGTTCAATACCGGTTCTGGAGTGGTAGGAACGCCGGTTACCTGGGTAATGGATGGCGAACAATATGTCTCGGTGCTCTCTGGCTGGGGCGGTGCAGTGCCACTCTGGGGCGGCGAAGTGGCGAAAGTGGTCAAGCACTTCAACCAGGGTGGAATGGTCTGGACCTTCAAACTGCCGAAGGATCGTGTTGCGTCAAAGTAAGCTGAGCAAGTTGAGTGTCTTTGGGCTGCCTTCGGGCAGCCTTTTTTCGTTGAGGGGCTGACGTTGTGCTCAAAGGACCAAGGCTGGGGTTTCTACTACCAAGGAATGAGTTTTTCGCCCCTATTGAATCATTCACCCATCCGTCATCGGCTACTACATTGAATGGGTAAACGCGAAATTCCGCGTTGTCCTGCGACAAACACAACAAGAGGCCGATGCCATGATCTACGCACAACCTGGACAGGAAGGATCTGTCGTTTCATTCAAGTCCCGTTACCAGAATTACATTGGTGGCGAATGGGTCGAGCCCACCAAGGGCCAGTATTTTGAAAATATTACACCGGTAACCGGTGAAGTCATCTGCGAGATTCCGCGCTCCACCGCGGAAGACATCGAGCTGGCGCTCGATGCTGCCCATAAGGCCGCACCAGCCTGGGGCAAGACATCACCTACCGAGCGCTCGAACATCCTGCTGAAGATTGCTGATCGTATTGAAGCGAATCTGGAGAAGCTGGCGGTTGCGGAAACCTGGGACAACGGCAAGGCGGTGCGTGAAACCCTGAACGCCGATATACCGCTTGCCGCTGACCACTTCCGGTACTTCGCTGGTTGTCTCCGCGCGCAGGAAGGCCATATGGGGGAGATTGACCACAACACCGTGGCTTATCATTTCCACGAGCCGCTGGGTGTGGTGGGGCAGATCATCCCCTGGAACTTCCCGTTGTTGATGGCCGCCTGGAAACTGGGGCCCTGCCTGGCCGCCGGTAACTGCACGGTGCTCAAGCCGGCCGAGCAGACCCCTGCCAGTATTCTGTTGCTGATGGAGATCATCGGTGACCTGCTGCCGCCGGGTGTGCTCAACATCGTAAATGGCTACGGCATTGAGGCTGGTCAGGCGCTGGCGACCAGCAAGCGTATTGCCAAGATTGCCTTTACCGGCTCCACACCCGTCGGTTCGCACATTCTGAAATGCGCGGCGGAAAACATCATTCCGTCCACCGTCGAGCTGGGTGGTAAGTCCCCGAACATCTACTTCTCTGACGTCATGCAGGCCGAGCCTGAGTTCGTCGACAAGTGTGTCGAGGGCCTGGTGCTGGCCTTCTTCAACCAGGGTGAAGTCTGCACCTGCCCGTCCCGGGCACTGGTTCAGGAAGATATGTATGAGGCGTTCATGCAGAAAGTGGTTGAGCGCACCAAGGCTATCAAGCGTGGCAACCCACTTGATACCGATGTACAGGTTGGCGCCCAGGCTTCCAAGGAGCAGTTCGACAAGATTCTGTCTTACCTGGAAATCGGCAAGCAGGAAGGCGCTGAGTTGCTGACCGGTGGCGGCAGGGAAGACCTGGGCGTTGAGTTCAACGACGGCTTCTACATCCAACCGACCCTGTTCAAGGGTGACAACAAGATGCGGGTATTCCAGGAGGAAATCTTTGGACCGGTAGTCGGTGTGACCACCTTCAAGACCGAAGAAGAAGCCCTGGCGATCGCCAACGACACCGAGTTTGGTCTGGGTGCCGGCGTCTGGACCCGAGACACCAATCTCGCCTACCGCATGGGTCGCGCTATTCAGGCCGGTCGGGTGTGGATGAACTGCTATCACGCCTACCCTGCCCATGCGGCCTTTGGTGGCTATAAGAAATCCGGCGTTGGCCGTGAAACCCACAAGATGGCGCTTGAACACTACCAACAGACCAAGAATCTTCTGGTCAGCTACGACACCAACCCGCTGGGTTTCTTCTAACCGGCACGCAGTAAGCCGCGGGCCAAGGCTGGCCTGCGGCTGGTCTCCAAACACTCAGGTTTCCGACCTCTTTTGGCTCCTCCCCGGAGCCTTTTTTGTGCCTCAAACAGAAGCATCCGTGGCCAGGATCTGGGCTTGTTGCTGTTGTCTGCGCTGTTGCTTGTCCCGAATGATGCTGTCCACGCATTGACTGTCGTCGCGAAGAATGACCACGCACTCCAGGCATTGAATGCACTCGTCATAGTCAATCTGGCCATTTTTGCGAATGGCATTGATACCGCATTCATTCTTGCAGTGCTGGCAGGGCGAGCCACAGCGGTCAATTCGGTCCAGCCAGTTGAACAGCCGGAACCGGCCCAACACCGCCAGCCCGGCACCCAGCGGACACAGGTAGCGACAGTAGAATTTGTGAATGAACATGCCGATCACCAGCAGGCCAATGGCATAGGCCACAAATGGCCAGTACCGCCAGAACACCAGGGTGATACTGGTTTTGAAAGGCTCTACCTCCGCCAACTGCTCGGCCAGGGTCAGTGAGTAGAAGGCTGTGCCCACCAATCCCAGCAGGACAGGATACTTGATTAAGATCAGACGCCGGTGCCACCGTTCCGGCACTCGAATCTGGCGCAAGCGCAGTTTATGGCCTAGCCAGGCGGCCATTTCCTGCAATGCACCGAATGGGCAAAGCCAACCGCAAAACAGGCCTCGGCCCCAGATGAACAGAGTAACGAAGGTGTAGGTCCAGAGAATGAACAGAACCGGGTCGAGCAGAAAGACATCCAGGGTGAAACCATCCCAAAGGGCTAGCAGCAGGGTGTAGATATTCACTACCGATAACTGGCCCTGGGCGTAAAACCCTATAAAGAACACCGTGAACAGCAGGAAGCCCCAGCGGAATCGGTGTACCAGCCTAGGGTGCCGGCTGAGCGTTTTCTGGCGCACGAAAAAAACGGTCAGCACCGCCAGACTGATGACCAACAGTGCGATTTGCCACCAGCGCTCTTGCCAGAGGCCGACCCACACCGGCTGCCGGCTGGAGCCCGGTGGCTCGGCGACTTCCACGGTTTCAAACAGGTCGCCGGAAAATTGTACGGGCAGGTTAAAGCTGGCGGAATCCGACACCAGATGGTTCCGGGCCAGTTCGACATGCAACTTCAGGCTCGCTTCTGCGCCCGGATTGAAACCGGCATTGCCGCCGACCCGGAACAGGTTAACGGCGTCGAACACCGGCAATCCCTCGGCCTGGAGTGCCAGGTTCTGATCCAGCCAGTTCAGGTCCCGCATCTCCACCGACAGATTGTTCTGGGTCAGCCCAATCCGATTCGGGGAGCTTCCGGGGGTGAAATTCCCGTCAACGTGCGGGTGCACGCCGCGGGAAGCCACCAGTAGAACTTGGTCATTGTCGCCGAGGCGGCCCATGAACCGGTCGTAGCCCTCGTTGCCCAGTAGATTGCGTCCGACCATGGGGGAATTCATGTAGGCAAAGAACAGTTCGGAGAAAGCGGCACCGCCGGTCGGTTCCATGTCGGCGGGATAGTCGGACAGCGGTCGCCCCAATTGCTGCTCAACATCGTCTGCGCTAATACGTGCTCGGCCAATAAAACCTCGGTCGATTAGCGATTGCCAGCCCAGGGGATCGAAGAAATCGGGTCTGGCCCTGGTTGGGGCGGTCTGGGCAAAAGCTGCCAGCTTCTGGCGGGCAACCTTAAGGGCGGAAGACAGCACCGTGTCGTTGATGATGAGCACGGATACCGTGGCCTTGCTAACTCCATCGAAGTACACCACGTCGCCGTCCGAGGTTTTACCCTGCTTGCCGGCGTATGACGATTGCACAACGATCTGCTCCCGCAGGGAGCGACCTTCATACTGGTCGACAAACTCAAACAAGGGTTCTTCCCCAAGGCCATGAAGAAACACCGGTTCGTGATGATGCAGCACTTCGACTCCGGTAAACCGCCCTTGCGTGTCCAGTCCGATCATCATCCGGATAGGTTTGCCGGCGAACCCCTGAAGACGACTCAGGTCGGTGGACTCGTAGGCGTAGCCAAGCAGCTCCTGCAGCTGGTAAACGGGGTAAACGGGGAAATCGGGCAATTTGTCTTCGATCATCGTGGCGGCGGGAAACAGGGAGCGAATGAGGTCGCGTCGGCTATCGGTAAGCTCCGCTCCGGAAAGCCCCGGCAACAGGGAAAGAAGGAACAGCAAAGGTGCGAGTCGCCTGGCCATCATGGAACTCCTGGAAGTTATTATTTTGCTTGTTCCATGCTACGGCGTAGGTGTCAGGTCTCAATGAGACCTCGGAGCCAGAGTGGTGCTACTTTGTGGGGTAGTAAAACGGTTCTAAAGTACCATGTTGGCCCAGAGCCTCTGTCGCTACATTGAAAGCGTGTAGTCGGTCAATCCGGTGATCACACGCAATGCGCTAACAATCATGACAAGAGGTGAGCATTATGTGGACCAAACCCGCTTACGAAGACCTGCGGATCGGCTTTGAAGTCACCATGTACTTCGCCAACCGCTGAGTGAGAACCGGCCGGCGCGGCTGCGCCGGCTTTTCTCTCGGCAGGTACTTCCCATGCAGATTCGAGTGCTTGGCTCCGCCGCCGGCGGAGGGTTCCCCCAGTGGAACTGTAATTGTCGCAACTGCGCCGGGTTCCGGAACGGTACCCTTAACGCGCAGGCTCGCACCCAGTCTTCTATTGCCATCAGTGAGGACGGTGAGCACTGGATTCTCATTAACGCCTCACCGGACATTCGTGCTCAGCTGGCGGCTTTTCCAGCCATGCAGCCGGGTCGCGCCTTGCGGGATACTGGTATTAACGCCATTGTTCTGATGGACAGCCAGGTAGACCACACCACCGGCTTGCTGTCGTTACGCGAGGGTCTGCCGCTCGATGTCTGGTGCACCCGACAGGTTCATGATGACCTCAGCTCCGGCTTTCCCTTGTTCACCATGCTGGGTCACTGGAACGGCGGCCTGAACTGGAGATCTATCGAAGCTTCGGAGCAACAGGCGTTCACCATTCCCTGTGCGCCGTCCATAGAGCTGACGGCAATTCCACTGCTGAGCAATGCGCCGCCTTATTCGCCAAGGCGTGACAACCCCCATCCGGGAGACAACATCGGCTTGTTCCTGCGGGACACTCGCACCGGAGCCCGGGTGCTTTACGCGCCAGGGCTGGGCGAGCCGGATCAGCGCCTGTTGGCCTGGATGCGCATTGCCGATGTTCTGTTGGTCGATGGTACCGTCTGGCACGACGATGAAATGATCCGGCAGCAAGTCGGCACCAAGACCGGGCAGGCTATGGGACACCTTGCCCAAAGCGGTTCCGGTGGCATGATCGAGGTGCTGGGAACCATGCTCGCCAGTCGCAAGATCCTGATTCACATCAACAACACTAATCCGATTCTGGACGAGGACTCGCCGGAGCGTGTTGAACTGAATCGGCACGGTATTGAGGTCGCCTGGGACGGGATGCACATCGATTTGTCGGGGCCGCTATGAACGCTGATGCCACTAATGCGATGAGCCGGCAGGATTTCGAGCAGACCCTGCGTGCCAAGGGGCGGTTCTACCATATTCACCACCCCTACCATAAAGCCATGTATGCGGGACAATGCACGCCCGAGCAGATCCGCGGCTGGGTGGCGAATCGATACTATTACCAGATCCAGATTCCCCAGAAAGACGCCGCCATCATGGCGAATTGCCCAGACCCCTCGGTGCGTCGGCTGTGGTTGCAGCGGATTCTTGATCACGACGGCCACGATGGCGATGCCGGTGGCATCGAAGCCTGGCTCAACTTGGCGGAGGCAGTGGGTCTGACCCGGGAAGAGGTGATAGACCAGCGCCACGTCTTGCCGGGGGTTCGGTTTGCAGTGGATGCCTATCGCAACTTTGCTCGCCAGGCCAGCTGGCAGGAAGCCGCATGCTCGTCACTGACCGAGCTGTTTGCGCCGGAAATTCACCAGTCCCGGTTGGCCAGCTGGCCGCAACACTATCCCTGGATTGATCCTGCTGGCTATGGCTATTTCCGCAAGCGGCTTTCGGAAGCCCGTCGCGACGTGGAACACGGCCTGACCATCACCCTGGATCACTTCATCACCGGGGCCCAGCAGAATCGAGCCCTCGAAATTCTCCAGTTCAAGTTGGATATTTTATGGTCTATGTTGGATTCGCTGACTATGGCTTACCTGCACCAGACGCCCCCGTTCCACACCGTAACCGACCAAGCGGTCTGGCATCGCGGCCTGTGAGCGAGGACGGTGCAAGCAGGATCCCCCGTTTGCGCCGGGGCTTCCGGTTCCAGTGGGAACCGGTCCAGAGTTGCCATGTGCTGCTTTATCCAGAGGGCATGGTCAAACTCAACGACAGTGCGGGCGCGATTCTCGGCGAGGTGGATGGGCAACGAAACGTCGACCTCATTGTGGCCTCGCTTCAGCTGAAGTTTCCGGACGAGAATGACTTGGGTGCCGATGTTCGCGAATTCTTGAATGATGCCGTTCAGCGGCACTGGATTGAATGGCTATGACAGCCGCAAAAGGAACCGGAACCAGTACTCAGGTTGGCCCTCCGTTGTGGTTGCTGGCGGAGCTGACCTACCGGTGCCCGTTGCAGTGCCCCTACTGTTCCAATCCCCTGGACTTTGCCCAGAGCGAGCAGGAGTTGAGCACCGAGCAGTGGTTCAGTGTGCTGCGTCAGGGCCGGGAGATGGGAGCTGCCCAGCTCGGCTTTTCCGGCGGAGAACCGCTGGTACGACCGGATCTGCCGGAGCTGATTGCGGAGGCCCGGAACCTGGGCTACTACACCAATCTGATTACCTCGGGTCTGGGGCTGACCGACGCCAAGGTCGATGCCTTTGCCGAGGCCGGCCTGGATCACATCCAAATCAGTTTTCAGGCATCTGATCCAGAGCTGAATAATGCCGTGGCAGGCTCCCGCAAAGCATTTGAGCAGAAATTGGCCATGGCTGAAGCGGTCAAGTCGGCCGGCTATCCGATGGTGCTGAACTTCGTTATTCACCGGCACAACATTCACCAGATGCCGGATATTCTCGATCTGTGCGAACGCCTGGGGGCGGACTATGTCGAATTAGCCACCTGCCAGTACTACGGCTGGGCATTCAGGAACCGGGAGGGGTTGATGCCGTCCCTGGCCCAGTTAACCAAGGCGGAGGCAGAGGTGAACGAAGCTCGGGAGCGGCTGCAGGCCAGTGGCTCTGCAATGAAGCTGATCTTTGTTACCCCGGATTACTACGAGGAGCGGCCAAAGGCCTGCATGAACGGATGGGGCAGTCTGTTCTTGACCGTGGCACCCGATGGCACCGCGTTGCCGTGTCACAGTGCCCGGCTGCTGCCGATTGATTTTCCGAAGGTACAAAGTACCAGCCTCAAGGAAATCTGGTACGACAGCCCGGGATTCAATCATTATCGGGGTGATACCTGGATGCCCGAGCCCTGTCGGTCCTGCGATGAGAAAGGCAAGGATTTCGGGGGCTGTCGCTGCCAGGCCTACCTGCTAACCGGCAATGCCGATAACGCCGATCCGGTGTGCAGTAAATCCGCTCATCACGATCGAATTCTCGCGGCGCGGCGCGCCGCGGACCATGCCACGGCCGGGCTCGACGATCTGGTATACCGCAATGTTAAGAACTCCCGACTGTTTTTCCGTAGCTGAGACCTGCCGCAGACTGCCCGAGTCATCTTCGGAGGCTCGGCTCAGCGCCTATGACGTTTGCGCCGGCCATGCCCAGCGCTTGGAACTGATCGCTTCTGAGGCCGGACTGTTCTGGCTGGAAGAGCCGGCTGGTCACCATGGCAAGGTGCTCATGGTTTGCTCTGAAGCCGATGACTGTAGGCGCTTACTGGAAACAGGAGCACTTGGCAGTCACCTCAATGGTTACGGCGGTGGTTCGCTGGCAGCATTGGATGATCGGGTGGTGGTTGTCAGCGACAGGCAGAGGCTGATTTCGGTTAATCCGGACGATGCAGTGGCCAAGGTATTGGTGGATGAGCCTGAGTGTGAGTGGGGTGGGCTGGCGGCGGATCCTGCCCGAAACCGGGTGCTTGCAGTTCGAGAGGCTCGTGGCGCGCAACAATTGGTGGCGGTTGGTGACAATGGTGATTGGCAGTGCCTGCACGAGGGCGAGGATTTTTACGGCGCCCCCGCGTTGTCGCCGGATGGCTGGCGTGTCGCCTGGATCAGCTGGCAGTTACCGGACATGCCCTGGCATCAGAGCAAACTCTGGATCGGGGAGCTTGATCGGGCGGGAAACGTGCGCAACCTGCGATGCTGCGTGCCGCCCGCCGAGGGCTCCATACAGCAGCCATTGTTTAGCGGAGACGCCCTGTGGGTGCTGTCTGATCATGCCGGCTGGTGGCAGCCCTGGCAGGTGCAGGCCCAGGGGCGTGACGTTATTTGGCACGAGCTTTCGGCGCCGGAACTGGACCACGCCAATGCGCCCTGGCAACTTAGTGAACATCATCACTGCGCTCTGGCGGACGGTCACTGGGCCCGGGTTCAGTACCGGGCTGGCACCGGCGAGCTGTGGCTGAACACTGGGACGGGTGGTGAAACCCGGGTTGCCTGTGAGTACAGCGACTTTCGCAGTCTTTGCACGCGGCATGGCCGTTTGTGCTGCATCGCCCGCTCGGCCAGCCGGCTGGACAGCATCATCGAGGTTGACCCCTACAGTTGCGAGACTCGAGTTTTAGCCGGCGGTGAGTCTCCTTTACCCGGACGGCAGGTTGCTGTTCCCGAAACATTTATCATCCCCCCACAGGCCTCTGCGGAGTTTCCCGTACAGGGCTTTGTGTACTTACCGGTCGGTCCGATATCTGACGTGCCGCCTTTGATCCTGATGGCCCATGGCGGGCCGACCTCCGCGGTATATCCGGTCTACAACGCCCAGATTCAGTACTGGTGCCAACGGGGCTTTGCGGTCGCCGAGGTGAACTACCGGGGTAGCAGCGGCTTTGGGCGAGAATTCCGGCAGGCTCTCGCCGGTCGCTGGGGTGACATTGACGTGCAGGACATGCGACGTGCGGCCGCATACCTGGTCGCCCAGGGCTATGCCGATGGGGGGCGGTTGTACATCCAGGGCCGAAGTTCAGGCGGTTACACCGCCCTGATGGCGTTGCTGGACGACAACTGCTTTAAACGCGGTGCCAGTCTATTCGGTGTGACCGATCCACTGCGGCTGAGGCAGATGACCCACCGCTTTGAATCCGGGTATCTGGATTGGTTGTTGGGACATCCGGACGAATATCCCGAACGCTGGCAAGCTCGTACACCTTTGCACCACGCAAGTAGGATCCGAGTACCTGTCATCCTGTTTCAGGGTGGTTTGGACCCGGTCGTCGTGCCCGCCCAGACTCGGGCGATGGTGGACTCCATGACAGCCGCGGGCAATCCTCCGGAGTTGCACTGGTTTGAGGATGAAGGTCATGGCTTTCGCCAGCGCCGCAATCAGGCCAATATGCTGGAATGGCTGCACAGCTTTTACCGGCGCCCTAGCGGAAAGCCCAATGATTGGGCTTGAAACTTGAGTTAGACTGTCGGTTATTCCTATAACAACAACCGATAGAGCGTAGCCTTCATGAGTCACGACATTTCGGCCTTGCGGAAATTTGTGTCACCGGAAATTGTCTTCGGTGCCGGGTCACGACGCTCGGTCGCCAACTTCGCCAGTAATTTTGGCGCCCGCCATGTTTTGCTGGTGTCGGATCCGGGTGTTGCCGCAGCGGGCTGGGTTGGGCAGATCGTGACCCTGCTGACTGAGGCCGGTATTCGATCAACCATCTTCACCGGCGTGTCACCCAATCCGAAAGTCGATGAAGTGATGGCGGGAGCTGAGCTCTACAAGTCCAGCGAATGTGACGTTATCGTGGCGATTGGTGGCGGCAGTCCAATGGATTGCGCCAAGGGGATTGGCATCGTAGCGACTCACGGTCGCAACATCCTTGAGTTCGAGGGGGTGGACACCATCAGCAACCCATCGCCGCCGCTGATCCTTATTCCCACGACCGCCGGAACCTCCGCAGACGTCTCCCAATTTGCCATCATTTCCGACCCCAATCGCCGCTTCAAATTTTCCATCATCAGCAAAGCCGTGGTGCCGGACGTATCCCTGATCGATCCCGAAGTGACCGAGACCATGGATGCCTATCTGACCGCCTGCACCGGTGTTGATGCGCTGGTGCATGCGATCGAGGCATTTGTTTCCACCGGTAGCGGGCCATTGACTGACACGCACGCGCTGGAAGCAATCCGGCTGATCAACCGTAATCTTGAACCCCTGGTGGTTAACACGGCCGATGCCTACCTGCGTGAGCAGATCATGCTGGCCTCAATGCAGGCCGGGTTGGCATTCTCCAACGCCATCCTGGGTGCGGTGCACGCCATGTCGCACAGTCTGGGCGGTTATTTGGATTTGCCCCACGGCCTGTGCAATGCCCTGCTGCTGGAACATGTGGTGGCGTATAACTATCGCTCGGCCGAGGACCGTTTCCGGCTAGTGGCGGAGGCGATGAATATTGATACCCGGGGCATGAGTCATCGAGACATCAAGAAACGTCTCATGGCACGGATCATTGAGCTGAAAAAACAGGTTGGGCTCGAAGCCCGGCTGGCCCAACTGGGTGTTAGCACTTCTGATATTCCCTATCTGTCGGGATACGCTCTGCAAGACCCCTGCATTCTCACCAATCCGCGAAAATCCTCGTTGCGGGACGTTCAGGTCGTCTATGAAGAAGCCCTCTGATCAACCGGACAGCGGCTATGGAATTGGCGATCTACTGGGGCTGGGCAGTCAGTCCGTACGCAAGAACTATTACCCTGCGCTGCAGGATCGCATCAACGAACTCGAGCAAGAACGAAACCGGTATAAATGGCTGTTCGAGAATGCCCTTCATGGCATCTTCCAGGCCAATCTACGGGGTGGTTTTCTCGCCTGTAATCCGGCCATGGCCCGCATCTGTGGGTACGACAGCCCGGAGCAGCTTAGTCAGAAGGTTATCCGGTTGCGGGAACAATTGTTCTGCAAGGCCGCCGAGTTCGATCAGATCCGCCAGGAATTGCTGGACCAGGGCAGTCTGAGTGCCCGCGAAACCATGCTGCAGCGGGCCGATCATACGCCCGTTCCTGTGGCCATAACCCTGTTGCGCCGTCCGGACCTGGGTCCGGAAGTGGTGGAAGCTTTTGTGGCGGATATCACTGAGCGATTTCAGGCCCGGCAGAAACTGGAGCAGTTGAACCAGGACCTGGAACGTAGGGTTCAAGAGCGCACCCAGGCATTGCAGAGCGCCAACGTCGGACTGCACCACCAGATTGAAGAGCGGGAGCGGGTGGAGCACGAGCTGATGGTGGCCGTTGATGCGGCGAAAGAGGCGAACCGGAGCAAAGACAAATATCTGGCTGCTGCCAGCCATGATTTGATGCAACCACTCAATGCTGCCCGGCTGATGATTTCCGCACTGCAGGACCAGCCGTTACCTGCTGGCCAGAGCCGCACAGTGCATCAGATTCACCGGGCCCTGGAAGGGGCTGAAGAACTGCTCTCGGACCTGCTGGACATCTCCAAGCTGGATCAGCAGGCAATGTTGCCGGATTTGGTGCCCACCGATTTGCAGACCCTGTTGGAAGGATTGGGCGAGGAATTTGAAGCTGTCGCTGCCAATGCCGGGCTGGCGTTTCGGTCCCGCCTGATTCCCCTGACGGTAAGCACCGACTCAAGAATGCTGACCCGAATAGTCCGCAACTTGTTGAGCAATGCTTTCCGGTACACCCGGGCAGGCGGCGTGGTGCTCGCGGTGCGACGGTACCAGGGCAGTGTCCAGATCCAGATCTGCGATACCGGCGTGGGCATCGAGGAAAGTAAACTTGAGGAGATTTTTACCGAGTTTCACCAGCTATTGCCGAAAGGCGCGGGCGGACGTCAGGGCGTTGGTCTGGGGTTAGCGATTGTTGATCGGATGGTTCGAATTCTCGGCTATCAGATCAGCGTGTCGTCCCGCCCTGGAAGAGGATCGCGCTTCGTTGTGACCTTGCCTTCGGAGTCCGAGGTTCAAAGCGCCCAGAAAACTGCAAGAAGCGCTTTGACGACCGCATCTGACAGTCTCGCAGATGCTTGTATCCTGGTCATCGATAACGATCCCGCGGTTCTGGATAGTATGGCCTTGCTGTTGCGCGGCTGGGGCTGTCAGGTGGTAGCTGTCGCGAGTGCGGAAGAGGCGATTGAGTTACTGGCGGAAGAAATCGTGCCGCACGTTGTTCTGGCGGACTTTCATCTTGATGACGATCGTACCGGTTGCGAGGCTGTTGCCCTGGTGCGTCAAGCACTTGGGCACACGGTGCCTGCCGCGGTGGTCACCGCTGACCAGAGTGATGAAACCCGACGCATGTTGCGCGAACAGCAACTCCCAATGCTCAATAAGCCAGTAAAACCGAATCGCCTCAGAGCGCTGCTCACCAGTCTGTTATTTCCACCGGTCTGATCCTTCAGGCTTTGCAGCAGGGTCTACACTTACCTCATCAGTGCTGAGGAATGGGGGATCCGCCTAATGAGCAATGCTGAATCCGGACTAAACAACCACGAAGTCACCATCTGCCTGGCGGGTGGCGCCGTGCTGGGGCCGTTTAATGCAACCTGGAGCAAGAACGAAGGCGGCGACGTGCGGGAGCTGGTGCGTGAGTACGATGCTTACCTGCAGGGCGATAAGCAGCATCGGTTCAAATTCCATCTGCACGATACCTACACCAATACCGTGCATACCCTGATCCTGAATTTTGAACAGGTCACTGGCATCTGCGATCACGTGCGGCTGCGATCGAACGCCCACTGATACGGAGCAGGCTGGCGGCCGTAAACGCTTGTGATTGCACGAGGAAATGGACGAACGGGAGGCAAAATGAGCGAATATCGAACGGAAACAGACAGCCTTGGTGATATCAAGGTACCGGCACAGGCGCTGTGGGGCGCACAGACCCAGCGCGCGATCGAGAATTTCCCGGTCAGTGGGCAACCACTTCCGCACACGTTCATCGCCGCAGTGGCCCAGATCAAGCGGGCGGCCGCCGAGGCCAACACCAGCTTGGGCTTGTTGGATGCGACCCGCCGCGACGCCATTGCCGAGGCGTGTGAGCGCATACTGGATGGTGAATTTGACGATCAGTTCCCGATTGATCGTTACCAGACCGGCTCCGGTACCAGCACTAATATGAACGTGAACGAAGTGATTGCAGCCATTGCAAAGAAGGGCGTGGTGGATGTGCATCCCAACGACCACGTCAATATGAGCCAGAGTTCAAACGACGTGATACCCACGGCCATTCATGTCAGTGCAGTGATCGCAGTGAAGGAGCGACTGATCCCGGCCCTGAGCCACCTGGAAGGTGTCATCTACGAGCGCGAGTCGCTGTTCTCAGACCAGGTAAAGACCGGTCGCACCCATCTGATGGATGCCATGCCAGTTACCCTCGGCCAGGAACTACGCACCTGGCGGGAGCAGTTGGTGGCGTCCCAGACCCGGGTTGAACAGGCCGCGAATGAGCTGTTGGCCGTGCCTCAGGGCGGAACCGCCGTGGGTACCGGTGTTAATGCGGCGCCGGAGTTTGCCGAGCAGTTCGTCAAGTTCCTGCAGCACAACACCGGTTATGGTTTCAGTGCCATGGAACATAAGTTCGTTGGGCAGAGCGCGATCGATGGCCCGGTAGCGCTGTCGTCCCAGTTGCGGGGTGCAGCCATCGTGCTGATCAAGATCGCCAACGATCTGCGCTGGATGAACAGCGGCCCGATTCATGGCCTGGCGGAAATCAGCCTGCCGGCACTGCAACCGGGCAGCAGTATCATGCCTGGCAAGGTGAATCCGGTGATTCCCGAGTCTGTTGCCATGGTGGGCGCCCAGGTGATGGGCCTCGACAGCGCCGTGGCCATGGCCGGGCAATCGGGCAATTTCCAGCTTAACGTAATGCTGCCCCTGGTGGCGGGTAACCTTCTCGACATGGTAGAGCTGCTGAGCAACGCCTCGAAGCTGCTGGCGGAGAAGGCGATTAAAGACTTCACCGTGAACACTGAGGCTCTGAATGAGGGGGTTGGTCGCAATCCGGTACTGGTTACCGCGCTGAATCCGGAGATCGGCTACAGCCTGGCCGCCGACATCGCCAAGGAAGCCTACCGCGATGGGCGCCCGGTGATTGATGTGGCGGAGGAACGCAGTGGCTTGAGTCGCAAGCGGTTGGAGCAGTTGATGGACCCGCTGAAACTGACCCGCGGAGGTCTTGCCTGAGGGTAAAGGCCAGGGGTGTAATCCGCGGAGCCTGACAGGAAGGGGAGTAGAAGTACTTGCTGCTATCACTGGTGCTGTTCGTGATGCTGGTACTGGCCAACGGCGTGCCGGTGGTGGTTGCCCGTATTCTGAAACGACGGTGGGCCGCGCCGGTGGATGGCGGGCGGCTGTGGTCTGATGGCCGACCCGTCCTGGGAGCGAGCAAAACATGGCGGGGATTGATCTCAGGCGTGCTGTGCTGCGCCCTGTTTTCGTCAGCGATTGGGCTTGGCCTGATGTTCGGGCTGTTGTTCGGGATATTGGCGCTGTGGGGCGACCTGCTCAGTAGCTTTTACAAGCGCCGACTCGGGATGGCATCTAGCGCCCGGGCGATTGGTCTGGATCAGGTGCCGGAGTCGGCGTTGCCGATGGTGCTGGCGGTGTTCTGGTTGCCGATCAGCTGGTGGAGCGCGGCCTTGGTGGTGGCGCTGTTTACACTCTCCATTATCCTGTTTTCACCGCTATTATACCGCCTGGGCATCCGGCGCCATCCCCACTGATTGTCCTCACGTCGTCCGCTTACTGGGGACCACGGGTGAGGGTGTGGATGGTGACTTCCGGCGGGCAGTTCAGCCTGACATTGACCACCGAGGTACCCGAGCCCGGCGAGGTATAGCCTTGCATGCCGTTAGCCCGCCAATAGCCCCGGCCGAGGTGGCGCGGACAGTCTGAATCCAAGGTGACCGGGATGCCGCCGGGCAGGCAGATCTGTCCGCCGTGGGTATGGCCGCACAGAAACACGTCGTAGCCGGCGTGCGCAGCCTCTCGCCAGATTTCAGGTGTGTGGCTGAGCAGAATGCTGACGCCGTCGATCGGGATGTCATCTCCAGCCCGGTGCAGGTTGTGCACCTTGTAATAGTGCGCGTCATCAACGCCGGCCAGATAGATCTTCTTGCCCTGGTGCTCGATGGGCAACATCTCGTTCATCAGCAGCACGTAGCCCATGTCTTCCAGGCCGGGCACCATTCGGATGCTGTCGTGATTGCCCAGAACCGCGTAGGCTTCGCCGCGAATGGCGTCCCGTAACCGGGACATGCCGTCGAGGGCTCCGTCCACCGGGCCCCAGGTGAGTTTGCGATAATCGCCGGTTAGCACGCATAGGTCGTATTCAAGGGGCTCGATCTTCTTGAGCACAGCCTGCAGGTTGGCCTCGTCCATATCGACGTGGAGATCGGTCAGGTGCAGGATGCGAAAGCCTTCGAAAGCGGCTGGCAATGCTGGCAGAACGAAGCGGTTGTGCGCAGTATCCAGTCGGCGGCTGTTGGCTTGCCCACGCCGGAACAGACCAGCCAACTTTAGGCAGAAACTGATCAGGCCGGGTGCCGCGGTAACATTTTCCAGGTGGAAGCTGGAACCCTGGCCGAACGCCTGGGCTTCGTATTCCCGCTCAATGCCCAGTCGCTGGCGCGCATGCACAGGCCCGAGCCGGAGGCTCAGGCGGTACTCCAGAAGTTCGTCCTGGTTTTTCGGTGTCCGAGCCCTTGCCGTCATGTCTCTGTCCTTGATATGCCGAACGGGCGATTGTCAGATTGCGATGTGGCAAACCCCGCTTGTCAGTATGGTTCGCTGCGGCGCGGATGCAACCCAAACCCGGCAATGTTCATGTTTGGAAAAAGCACTGGGCCGTTGGTAAATCGTAAGCGTAACAGCCACAATTCAGGGTATTACACGTGCTTTACCCACACCCAAATTCGAGAGTTGAGGACACCATGGTCAATTCCTGTGATATTCCGGGGCTGAATGTGCCCCGAAGCCGTTTTCCTGATCCGGAGCAGGATGTTCCCCAACCCGCCGATGAAGCCCGGTTGGTGCTAGCGGGCGGTTGTTTTTGGTGCGTGGAAGCGGTGTATAAGGCCATGGACGGTGTCACCAAGGTGGAGTCCGGGTATTCCGGCGGCAGCGCCGAGACTGCCACTTACGAAGCCACCTGCAGTGGTACCACCGGCCACGCCGAGGTTGTGGATATCCACTACACGCCGTCAAAAGTCAGTTTTGGCGAGCTGCTTAAGGTATTCTTCTCGGTCGCACACGATCCGACCCAGCTTAACCGCCAGGGTAATGATCGGGGCACCCAATACCGTTCGGCCATCTTTTACGAGACGCCGGAGCAGAAACAGGTGGCCGAGGCTTACATTCATCAGCTCGGTGCCGCTGGCGTGTACCCTGATCCGATCGTAACGACGCTGGAGCCGCTCGAGGCGTTTTACCCCGCCGAGGCCTACCATCAGAACTTTGCGGCCCGGAACCCGTACCAGCCATACATCATGGCGGTAGCCGCGCCGAAGATGGAGAAGCTGGTGAACAACTACGGCGATCGCCTGAAACCGGAATATTCCGACGACGGCTCCGGCCCTTCTGACGACAATACGGCCTGAGGAGGCATACCATGGGCGTTTCTGCTGCAGGATATGACCTGACACCGCTGACACCAGCGCAAATTGAAGAGAAAGCCGCCGATCTGACGCCGGAAGAGCGCAAGGTGCTGCTGGACCACGGTACGGAGCATCCGTTCTGCGGGACGCTGCTGGACAACAAGAAAGCGGGCGCTTATTACTGTCGCCTGTGCGATCTTCCGCTGTTCAGTTCGGACTCGAAATTCGATTCAGGTACCGGCTGGCCAAGCTTTTTCCAGCCGTTCGATCCCGAGCACATCCGTTATCTGGAAGACACCAGCATGGGTATGGCTCGTACAGAGATCCGCTGCCCACGTTGCGACAGCCACCTGGGGCATGTATTCCCTGACGGCCCGCCGCCGACCGGCAAGCGCTACTGCCTGAACTCCGTTGCGATGGTATTTCAGGAAAACGAATAAGAGAAACGGGGCAAGCGCCCCGTTTTTTTATGGGCCGCCGCCGGTGATCGAGGCCACGTAGTGGGCAACGGCTTTTATTTGCTCCTCTGTGAGGGTGTCACCGAATGCCGGCATCAGGCCGACGCCGCCTTTAACGGCATTGCGGACCTGTTCCTGCGACGGTGCCAGTTCATCCAGATTTGGTCCGATTTCGCCGGTGGCGCCGGCATCCGAGAGGGTATGGCAGATACTGCAGGCGGGCTGGGCGGCCTCCATGAAAACGATCTTGCCCTGGCTGGCAAGATCGTCTGCTAATGCATGCGCGCCCCACAGGCCGAATGCCAGACCAAATACGCAACGTTTGATCATAAGACACTATCCATCAATGGCTGGTGCCGGCCTTAGCCGACCTCCACGGTCACGCCATGGTCACTCCAGCCGTTGTGGCCGTATCCGCGTTCGTTATCCATGCGTCCCTCCGGCTGGCTGTTGCCGTTCATATCGGTTGCCTTGCTCACTATTCGGTATTCGCCCGGTGTAAGGTCTGCTGCCAGCACGAAGGGTCGCCAGGAAAAGGGCCCCAAGTCAGGCCCGAGGAAGCGGGCAGGTTTCCAGGTTCGGCCGCCATTGACCGAAACCTCCACCTTATCAAGAGCGACGGTCCCGCCAAGCGCAACACCGTAGATCATGGTACGACCTTCCCGTGCGGATTCGAGCGGCGAGGTGACCCAGGATTTAACGTTCATTTCCCACATGGACGGCTGATCGGGTGCACCTTTTTCGCCGACGTCGCGAATACGGTAGCTGGAGGCCTGGATTTTCACGCCGGTCTGATTTTCAGTGAAGGCCACCTGTTTCACGTATTTGATGTTGTTAACGCCGTAAAAACCAGGCACCACCATTCGCAGCGGACCTCCGTGGGTCAGTGGCAGTGGCTCGTCGTTCATTTCCCAGGCCAGCAGGGCGTGCTCGAGGGCGCGGGTAGGCACGGAGCGTTCCACGGTCACCTGCGTCGGCTCAAGTCCGGCTGGTAACTCCTCACCACCGGTGCTGGTTATATACTCGACTCCATCGGCAAGACCACCCAGTGCAGCCACCACATCCTTCAACGGTACGCCGGTCCACATTACACAACCGGCTGCGCCCACCGACCATTGTGTTCCACCTGCACCATGGGGGAAGAACGCACGGCCGTTTCCGGAGCATTGCAGTACCGAGGCCACGGTTGCCACGCCGATCTGCTTGAGCTCGCCGAGGGTCATTGCTTTCGGGTTTTTCACCCCTTCAACCCGCAGTTGCCAGGCATCACGATCGGCGACGATTGATTCCGGCGGGGCGGGCAGGTTGTTGCGAACGAATAGCCGGTCACTCGCGGTGATCACACCCTGGCCAATGGCACCTCTCTGCGTCTCCATGGTGTTGGTACTGTGCACGATCAGCGCGTTTCGCTCTTTCCAGGAGGCGTAGTCGGGCAGGGTTTTCGGTTCTTCAGCTTTTGCCAGTGGCGCGAATCCAAGCAGGCTGACAGCCGCCATGGCGCTGGCACTCCCCATCAGTATCTGACGTCGGCCTGGGTTGGTCAGGCCGGGGTCGTTTGGACCTCGCTGGATGACAGTACTCGGTTTCATGATTCTCCTCCCTTGGTATTGGCTAATGACGGTAGTCCCTTACTGCAACCGTCCACGCGCCGAACGCATTCTTATTAGTTATAGGAGGTGTTTAATAAGTGATCAATTAATGGTTGATATCCAAGGCCTGACGCGTTGGTTATTCAGCGTCAGACGGAACAGATACAATCCCCAGCGATTGTTAAGGTCTTGAAACAATGGGGAAGCGGAAGAAGGTGCTGGACTAATGATTCGATTGAAACTGAGCCCACTGACCGAGTCGGCCACCCTGCTGAGACGGGGTGGTGTGGTTCTTGGAAGTGTCGGGCTGACAGCACTTTACTCCCTGCTGATCCTGCTCCGGGCCCTGCTCAGGCTGGAAGAATTGCTGGGGGACGGCGAGGCCGAATGATAGGGCCCCGCCAGGCTTGGCCGGTCAGGCGCCGGATGCAGCGACCACGGTAGAGAACAGATAACCGGTGTAAGCAAAGTACACCAGCAACAGCACCACCCCGTTGCCCCGTGAAATAAGTTTGCGCTGGCCCATCACGCCGAAGCCCATCATTAGCAGCCCCACCGTTAACGCCAGCATCAGGGTCCAGTCCCGGTACAGCACTTCCGGATCGACTTTCAGGGGTTCAATGACGGCCGCCAGGCCAACCACCGCCAGGGTGTTGAAGATGCCAGAGCCGAGGATGTTACCCAGAATAAGGTCGTGCTCGTTTTTCTTGACCGCGGCCAGGGCAGAGGCAAGTTCCGGCAATGAGGTGCCGATGGCGACAATAGTCAGACCAATCACCAGGTCACTGACCCCCAGAGTCTGGGCGATGGTGACCGCACCCCAGACCAGCAGGCGTGAACTCACTACCAGCAGAATCAGGCCTACCACCACCCAGATCACAGCGGATTTCAGGGGCATCGGGTGGGCAATCATCTCGGCGTCGGTGTCGCCCCCCAGGGGGTCTTCCTTGCCCTGAAAACCCTGGTAAATGGACCAGCCCATAACACCGGCAAACACCGCCAGCAGAACCCAGCCATCCAGTCGAGTCAGTTGGCCGTCTATCAATTGCGCGCCGGCAATCAGGGTCAGTACCAGTAGCAGTGGCAGTTCTTTGCGGATGACCTGGGAATGCACGGCAATGGGTGCAATGACGGCGGTCAGGCCGACGATCAGCGCGATGTTGGTGATGTTGGAGCCGTAACCGTTACCCAGGGCCAGCCCCGGGTTGCCATCTGCTGCAGCCATGGCCGATACCGCCAATTCTGGCGCAGAGGTGCCGAAGCCGATGATCACCATCCCGATCAGCAGCGTGGGCATGCCCAGGTGTTTGGCGGTTGCCGCGGCGCCTTCGACAAACTTGTCAGCGCTCCAGACCAGCAGGATCAAACCGGCGACGATTGCGCCCATTGCCATTAGCATAGAAAAACCTCAGTGAATAAAACGTCCGAGCATGAACACGCCGGCATAACCCAGGGTGTAGGCCGCCAGGAGGTGCGCAAGATACCGCATGTAGGCCCCAAAGGTCAGCCCCGGAATCTTGGTCATGGCCACAATGCCGGCTGCTGAGCCGATAATCAGTAGCGAGCCGCCCACGCCGACGGCGTAGGTCAGGCCCATCCACTCGCCCGGGGTCATCCCGATCCCAGCCTTTAACAGCGCGGCCGTCAGCGGCACGTTGTCGATCACCGCCGAGAAGATGCCCATCAGATAGTTGGCATACAGCGGCGGAAGCACATCGTAGATGGCGACCAGGGAGTCGAGCGCGTGAATTTCCTTGAGCATGCCGACCAGCAGCAGAATGCCGAGGAAGAACAGCAGCGTTTCGAACTCAATGATACGGATGTACTCAAGAATCGGGTCCAGATCGGAATCGTCACTCATGAACCGGGAAATCAGGAACATGACCGATAGCCCGAACAGGAAGGTCAACACCGGCGGAACCCCATACAGGGCATTGCCGGCGATGGTGCACAGGATTGTTAACAAGAACAACGCGCTGATGACCGCGTCCACGGGGCGTATTTCGTTCTTGGTCGCACGCAGCGTGACCGTTCCGGTCAGCCCCCGGGACAGGAACACCGCCAGTATGAACACGGTGATGGAGGCCGGGATGGCGAGTGTCAGCAAGGTGAGTATTTCCACCTTGTCAGCGAGGAAAATCATCAGAGTGGTGACGTCGCCGGTGATCAGTGAGACGCCGCCGGAATTAACCGCGAACACCACCAGCGTGACGAACTGCAGGCGCTTTTTCAGCTCCAGCTCAAGGGACAGAATGAGCGAGCATGAGACTAACGTAGCGGTGATATTGTCTGCCAAAGAGGAGAAGATGAAGCAGAACAGTCCGGTCAAAAATAACAGTTTCCGCTCGCTGACCTGCTTCGGCATGATCAAATAGATCAGGTTTTCGATCATCCCTTTCTTGTTCAGGTAAGCGACGAACGTCATGGCCGCGACCAGGAACAGCCAAAGACCCGCAATCTCGGCAATACTCTCGGATAAACCGGTCGATATCGCGGAAGTCTCACCCTCGCTTTCGCTCATAAGAAACAGAAGAATCCAGCTCAGGGTGCCAAAAAACAGCGTTACCTTGGCTTTGTTGACGTGGGTGATTTCCTCGAAAATAACGCCGAGTAGCGCGAGAACAGCAATAGCGATCAGAACAGCTTCTAGGGCAGACATGGTCGTGTCTCGTCTCGATACATAGATAGGCGGGCCGCTGTTGGCCCGAACTGATTGAAGTGTTTGAGGGCGGAGTTTAGACCCTTGGCTGGGAGCGGGCCACTGCCCTTAGGTAGTAAAAATTGGTGGCCGAAGTAGAGGCAAAGCCCTGTAAGAAGCGCATCGAATGACAATCGCAATTTATTCTTCCCGCAAAAATCGGGATAATTGCGCCACGTTTACATCCGAAAGCACACCGCGGCACCTTTTACCAAGTGCCTGGTCGGCTTTCGACAGGCTTTCCTGCTGATCGTGGGAGAGTACACAGGCTCAATACTAGGTAGGGTATAAAGCAATGGCCGTTAGACAGGCAGACGTAGTGCTGGTCGGCGGTGGCGTCATGAGCGCCACCCTCGGCATGATGCTCAGGCAGCTCGATCCGTCCCTGGACATCGTCATGGTGGAACGTCTTGATCACGTTGCCCATGAGAGCACGGACGGATGGAACAACGCAGGTACCGGACACGCCGGGTACTGTGAGCTGAACTACACCCCGGAAACCGACGACGGCGATGTGACCATTGATCGGGCTCTCAAGATCAACGCCCAATTCGAAGTGTCGTTGCAGTTCTGGTCGTATCTGGTGGAGCAGGGAATGCTGCCCGATCCCAAAACCTTCATCAACCGCACACCGCACCAGAGCTTTGTCTGGGGTGAGAAAGATGTGGCCTTCCTCAAGCGTCGGTTCGAGCGCCTGAGTGCCCATCACCTGTTCCGCGAGATGGAGTACACCGAGTCCCCGGACGATCTGGAAGAATGGATGCCCCTGGTGGTCAAGCACCGGGATCCGATGGAGCGGGTTGCCGCTACCCGGATCAAGCACGGTGCCGATGTCGACTTCGGTTCCCTGACCCGGAGCATGGTGGAATACCTGCAAAGCCAGCCCAACTTCGAACTGATGCTGAGCAGCCCGGTGCACTACATCGACCAACGTGACAACGGCCGCTGGAAAGTGCGCGTGCGCAACCAGAAGACCGGCGAGCTGACCAAGCTGGAAGCCGGCTTTATTTTCCTGGGCGCCGGTGGTGGTGCGTTGCCGATGCTGCAGAAATCCGGCATTGACGAAGCCCGCGGCTACGGTGGCTTCCCGGTCAGCGGCCAGTGGCTGGTGTGCCGGAAGCCAGATATCGTTGAGCAGCATCACTCCAAGGTTTACGGCAAGGCGCCCATCGGTGCGCCGCCGATGTCGGTTCCGCACCTGGATACCCGAATCATCAACGGCGAACCTGCCCTGCTGTTTGGCCCGTTCGCCGGTTTCACCACCCGCTTCCTCAAGCAGGGTTCGCTGTTTGATCTGTTCGGCTCGGTCAAGCCTACCAACCTGCGCCCCATGCTGTCGGTAAGCAAGAGCAACATGGACCTGACCCGCTATCTCATTGGCGAAGTGTTCCAGTCCCATAGCGATCGGGTGGCTTCGCTGCGCAATTTTTTCCCGGACGCCCGTGAAGAAGACTGGGAGCTGAAAATGGCTGGCCAGCGCGTGCAGATCATCAAGCAGGTCGACGGTGGCGGTGGCAAGCTGGAGTTTGGTACTGAGATCGTGGCGGCCAAAGACGGCACGCTGGCGGCTTTGCTGGGTGCCTCGCCCGGTGCATCCACCGCGGCCAACGCCATGCTGACGGTTCTGGAGCGTTGCTTCCCGGAGAGTTTGAAGACGGCTCAATGGCAAGAGCGGATGCGTCAGTTGGTTCCGTCCTATGGCCAGTCGCTGGTCGAAGACGAGCAGCTGCTGAATAAAGTCAGAGCAAGGACTTTGTCGACCTTAAAACTCGGCTGATATACCTAATCAATATAAAAAACGCTCAGACATTGAGGCCGCTGGCATACAAACCAGCGGCCTTTTTGTTTTTATGTGCTTTGAATATGGTCTGATTTGCGATTTCCCAAGTAAAGCGTACTGTTAGGGAACACCCCACGCAAAGGAGAGAGCCTATGAGCGAGCAAAAGTACAATCCGGACAAGGGGTATGTTGCACTCCTCGGTTGGAGTCTGAATGCCGTTGAAGCCGCGGACAAGTTTGATCGACGCTATGTGGTCGTCGCTCCGGACTGGGCTGAGGCTTATTGCAAAGAGCACGATATCCCCTACGTGCCCTGGAATTTCGAACGCTTGAACGATCGCTCCGTAGAAATTGCCCAGACTCTGAAAGAGATGGGCGTAGACGTGTCCATCCCGTTGTTTGAAGAAACCGTCGAATGGGCGGGTGCGATTAACTCCGTGCTCATGGACAAGCCCAAGTTGTTTGGTCAGGCCATGCTTCTGCGTGACAAGGCCCTGATGAAGCGCCGCGCCCAGCTTGGTGGTATCCGAGTCGGCATCTTCGAAGAGGCGCACGACAAGGGTGACGTCATTCGTTTCCTGAAGCGGGTCAACCAGACCCTGCTCAAACTGGACGGTGACCCCAACGACCCGATTCACCTCAAAGCCTTCGATAAGGCGGGTTGCCTTGGCCACCGGGTTATTCGTACACCCGATGAAGTCGACACCATTCCGGAAGAAGAATTTCCGGTGTTGATGGAATCGCACCTTGATGGCTGGGAATTTGCGGTTGAGGCCTGGATCCACAACGGCAAGATCGCTTTCCTGAACATCTCCGAGTACGTCACTCTGGGTTACTCCGTGTTCGTTCCGGCGACACCGGACCTTGAGAAATACCGTGACCAGATCCGGGGCGAAATCGAGAAGCTGATCAAGACCTTCGACATCGATTTTGGCTTTATTCACCCGGAATACTTCGTGACCAGCGACAGCACCATGTACTTTGGCGAGGTGGCTTACCGGCCGCCGGGCTTCAAGGTCTTCGAACTGCTGGAACGGGCCTACGGTTTCAACGCCTACCAGGGGTTGATCCTGTCTTTCGATCCGAAGACCACGGCTGAGGAAGTCAAAGCGTTCTTCCCGAAAGAAGTGGTCGATGCCAAGGGTTATGCAGGTTGCTTTGGTGTTTACCCGCGTCGCCGGGTGGTCAGCAAACTGGAAATTCCCGAGGAGACCGAAAATCACGAGTATTTCGAGTCTCACGAGCTGACACCGCCGCTGGAAGAAACCGTGACCAAACGGACTGCCTTCGGTACCCACTGGGGCTTGGTGTACTTCTTCGGTGATGATCCTTACACCATGCGGGATCTGCTGAAACATCAGGAAGAACTCGATTTCTATGTATAATCCGGAGAGGTATTAACTACAAACGGGTTTGGTGCAGGCCCTGAGGAACGTCGTTTGAACGATCACCAACCGGGCAGCGCAGCGCCAGTCGTCAACTTTGACAAGCTGGTGCAAAAACTGGATGACTCAATCCAGGTATTGGAGGAGAGCCGGCCTTTTGCTAAGGCCGGCAAACTCCCGCGCGTGTTCGATATTGCCCGTCGAGTCTTGATGCAGCCGGAAGGCTGCCGTGTTATCGAAGAGCGCGCGCAACGTCTGGAGTTGGCAGGCGTGTACCTGGGCACTGACTGGGCGGAACCCGGCATTCTGCTTCCGACCCTCACCACGCATTCGTTGCAGAGCCAGAACGCCGATACGGTGGTCATCGAGGCTTTCAGCGAACTGCGTTTGCTGGCGGTTGCCAGGGGCTTCTACCTGCATCCGTCGGTGTCCGCAGAACAGGCTCACCATTACCTCACGCAGGTGCTGGCCATTAATCTGGGCTTGCTGTTTGGTATGGTCGGCGAAGCGGAGCGGGAGCAGGGCAAGCTGTCGAAAATCAGTCAAGCGGTGGTGCAGTACGTTGCCCACCATATTGGCTACGAGCACGTGATCGATAGCCTGATTGAGGAAATCTGGCGCATCCTTCAGCAGCGTCCGATCCAGGTTTCTGACGTGCGCAAAATGATTACCCAGATCGCCATCTGCCGGGCCGATCCCCAAGCGGATCTTGGCGGGGCCGGCCGGGGTGCCGATCGACTCATTTCCAGTCTCTACGGACCGACTCGCGCCTGCAGCGAGGATCCGGGCACTGTCGTTTACGAGCAGCGCCTGGAATCCATGGATGCCCAGGCCCTGCAGAACGAGGCAACGGGCTTTGCCCGAGCCATGCACGATACCGGTCTGGTGTCGCCTTACCACGCCACCTTTGTCCGCTTCATCCTGGACGATCAGGACGCCTTGCTGACTGAAGCCCTGGGCTTGTCGAGTACCGGGCGTGACTGCCTGTTGTGTTACCGGGAACTGGTTTGCACGCTGATACGGGAAGGCGTATACCCGGAAACCGCCCAGGGCCTCTACGGCATGGCGTTAATGCTGGAACGGGGCATTCTCTACCAGCCTCCGGTAGCCCCGGCGCTGTGGCGCCAGGCCCGGTTGTCGCTGTGTCCGGACGCCCGCGAGCGCTTGCAGTTGGCCTATGGCTATCACCCACAGCCCGGCGCCTGGCTGGTGCAGGGCGTATTGAATATGCTTGGCCAGCCTCTCGGGGTTGGGCAGGGCAACAACCCGACCTGCCAGTCGGCACGGGCGCTGTCCATGTGGGCCTACAATGATCCTGACTATCTGCTGCAGATGGTGGCCTGGGCCGCGCGGGACAATGAAATCATCATGCATTTCGAAGGCAAGCCGGTGTCGTCGGCGCATAGTCGGGGTGGTGTTGCCTCGGAGGTGACGCTGGATCTTGACCCAGTGTCGCTGGTGGTGGTGCCGCACCTGGACCGAATCTATGCCGAAATGGGGCGTATGGTTGGCGGCCGGGAGGGCGATCCGCACCGGTGGGTAAACCCCGAATTCCATGGCTGGTCCGCCGGCCGGGGCTTCGCCATCAACGTGGATGTGGCCACCGGCAAGCTGGATGATCTTGAAGGTTTCATCCGGCATTTCTACGCCAGCTACCACCCCTACTACAACGGCAATCAGCCGCTGATTCATCCTCAGCCTGCTGGTGTGGCCGTAACCGACAGTGCCGCACGTTTTATTGGCTGGCACGCCATTACCATTTTGCGGGTGGCACTGGATCCGGAAGGCCTGATGCGGGTCTATTTCTTTAACCCCAACAACGACAGCGGTCAGAACTGGGGTGACGAGGTGCGCGTAAGTACCGCCGGTTGCGGTGAACGCTTTGGTGAGTCATCGCTGCCGTTCGAACAGTTCACGTCCCGGCTGTATATTTTCCATTACGATCCGTTGGAGCGGGGCGAGCCTGCGGATGTCGGCGACGATGAGCTGCAACGGGTTGTGGAGAGTGTTCATCGTAGCTGGGGCGAGGATCGGGTGCCGGCAGAGGCCCTGCAGGCGCAGCCGCCGTTGACCCAGTAATCCGTGCACCTCCCGTGGACTTCCCAGGCACTTCCTACGTACTGCTAAGAGTGAGACCGGCAACACACGAAAGGGACAACCATGACAACCGAGCTAACCACGGAGGCGCGCAACGGGGCTGAACTGTTCATCCGCGCACTGGAGAATGAAGGGGTTCGTTACCTTTTTGGGGTTCCCGGGGAAGAAAACCTTGCGTTGTTGGAAGCGCTGCGGGAATCCAATATCCAACTGGTGCTGAACCGCCACGAACAGGCTGCGGGATTCATGGCTGCCACCTATGGCCGGCTCACTGGTCGGGTCGGCGTTTGTCTCTCCACCCTGGGCCCGGGTGCCACCAATCTGGTGACCGCAGCCGCCTACGCTCAGCTTGGCGCTATGCCCATGATGATGATCTCGGGCCAGAAACCGATAAAATCGTCAAAGCAGGGCCTGTTCCAGATTCTCGATGTGGTGGATCTGATGCGCCCGCTGACCAAGTACACCCGCCAGATCAGCAACGCCAACACCATTCCTGCCAAGGTTCGTGAGGCCTTCCGGCTGGCATCGGAAGAGCGGCCCGGCGCGGTACATCTGGAGTTGCCTGAAGACATCGCCGCGGAAACGCCGGACGCCGACACCCACATCTTCGAGTCCAGCGATGCGAGGCGCCCCTCTGCCAGTACCAAAAGCCTGGAAATGGCGTGCGACATGCTGCGCCAGGCCAAGCACCCGCTGATCATGATCGGTGCTGGAGCCAACCGGAAACGGGTGTCACAGGCGCTGATTCACCTGGTTAACGTGACCAATATTCCGTTCTTCACCACCCAGATGGGCAAGGGTGTGGTGGATGAGCGTCATCCCCGGTATCTGGGCAATGCGGCCCTCTCGTCGGGGGACTTCGTGCACTGCGCCATCGACCATGCTGACCTGGTGATCAACGTTGGCCACGATGTGGTCGAGAAGCCTCCGTTCTTCATGAAGCCCGGTGGCAAGCAGGTCATTCACGTGAACTTCAGCGGTGCCGACGTGGACCCAGTGTACTTCCCCCAACACGAGGTGGTGGGGGACATCGCCAACAGTGTGGAATACATGGCCGAGCACTGCGGCCACTGTGGCAGCCACGACTTCACCTGGTTCATGGAAGTGAAAGCTGCTGTGGACAGACATCTGCAAGACCGCGCCGACGACCCCCGGTTCCCGGTGATTCCCCAGCGCATCGTCAGTGACGTGCGTGCGGTGATGCCGGACGACGGCATCATTGCCCTCGATAACGGCATGTACAAGCTGTGGTTTGCGCGCAATTACCCGGCCTACGACAACAACACCGTGCTGCTCGATAACGCCCTGGCCTCCATGGGCGCCGGCCTGCCCAGCGCCATGATGGCGGCCATGCTGTACCCGCATCAGAAGGTGATGGCTGTTTGCGGCGACGGCGGTTTCATGATGAACAGCCAGGAAGTGGAGACTGCCGTTCGCCTTAACCTCAACCTGGTGGTACTGATCATCAACGACAGTGCCTACGGCATGATCAAATGGAAGCAGGCGCAAGAAGGCTTCCAGGACTTCGGCCTGGACTACCGCAATCCGGATTTCGTCAAATACGCCGATGCCTATGGCGCCACCGGCCACCGGGTAAACCGCACCGAGGATTTACGGCCAGTGCTGGAGACCGCCCTGGCGGCTGGCGGTGTGCATCTGGTGGACGTACCGGTGGATTACAGCGAGAACCGGCGGGTGTTTGATGAGGAACTTGCCGACCTGACCTGCCGGCTCTAGCCGTTGTATGATGGCCTCCTGATTTAGTCAGCTATTGAGTCATTAGGAGGTCACTGTATGAGTCAGTCCCTGTTTCGATGCGTGTTCGCAGCTATAGCCCTGTTTGTGCTGGCCGGTTGTAGCCAGCCGGAAACGCCGCAGCAAGTGGCCGAGGCATTCTGGCAGGCCGTCGCTGAAAACGACGCCGATGCCGTCGCCGAATTCTCGACCCTCAGTTCCCCCGACGACTTCGACGGTTTCCGCAAAGACTGGAGCGGCATTGAGCCGTCCTACGGCCGGGTGGTGATTGATGAACGGGAGGCCACAGTAGTTACCCGGCTGCCGCCGGAATACGGTAAAGAAGGTGAGCACCAGGAACTGATCACCTTTCTGATAAAAGAAGCCGAGACCTGGCAAGTGGATTATAGCCGCACCGAAGACGCACTCCTGCGGCCATCAATGTTTGGCAATCTCATGGGCGAGCTGAATAAGCTGGGCGAAAAACTGTCGAGCAGTTTCTCCTCGTCATCGGATGATATCGAAGCCAGTATGAATGAGTTTGCTCGTAACTTTGAGGCCTACTCGGCAGAAGTGGAGCGCAAGACCAAAGACGCGGTTGAGGATTTTGGTGCGCTGATGCAAGGGGCCATCGAAAAGCTGCGGGAGTCAATCAATGAAGCGCTGGAGCAGGGTGACCAGGCAACGCCTGAAGACCGCGTGATTCTGGAGCAGGCGTCCCGTAGCCTGAGCGAAGAAGTTAAGTCGCTGGAAGAACCCACCATGGAAACCCTGGCGGAAGCCAGCCGTACTCTGGCCGAGACCGGGGAGCGGTTCACGCGCCTGAGCGCGCAAACCTACAACCGCTACCGGGATGACTGGGAAGCCCAGTTGGAAGAGATTCGCACCGAAACCAACGCGTTCTTTGCAGACCTGCGCGATAGCCTGAATACCGAAAACTGATTACCGGGCCTGCTCGGCGCCCCGCAACATTGCCTGCAGCAGCTCTTTGGCATCGAACTTGGTGAGCGCCTCATTGGCGCCCACCTGGTTGGCGTAGCTCAGACTCATCTCACTGTTCAGTGAGGTGTGGAGAATCACATAGGGCTGTTTCACGGCCGAGTTGTCGCGAAGATTGAACGTCAGTTCGTAGCCATCGAGCCCAGGCATTTCAATGTCGCTGACCAGGATGTCGATAGGTTTGTTCAGCTCATCGTTGGTCAGCAGAATCTGCAAGGCATCATCGCCGTTGGACGTTACCTGGTAGGAGATGTCCTTGCTGTCCAGGGCATCCGACAGCTGCTTGCGAGCCACCTGGGAATCGTCCACCAGCAGGATGTTGAGTGCCTTCAGGGTTTCGCTCTGAACATCGGTGAGTGCCACATCCTCGACGTGCAGGGATTCCGGATACACCTTCGCCAGCAACAGCTCCACATCCAGCAGCTGGATAATATCCCCCTCCAGGTCCAGCAGGCCGGTGATGAAGGCCCGATCACCCAGCGCCTTGGGGGGTGGCATCACATGCTTCCAGTCAGCCTCGATGATCTGGTGCACACCCCGTACCAGAAAGCCGATTTCCTGGCGCTGTATGTCGGTGATGATGATTGAGGCCTTGGCCTGTTCGTCTGGGGTGAGTGGGGGATGCCCCACGGCGGCTGCCATATCGATGACCGGTACCGCAGAACCACGAAACATGGCGGTGCCGATGACGGCGTGGTGGCTGTGAGGCAGCTTGCTCAAGCGCATGAACGGCAGGATTTCCCGAATCTTCAGGGTACCAATCCCGAACAACCGGGTACCGGACAGCCGAAACAGCAGTAATTTTTGGGCCTGTTTCGTTTTAGTGAGCATAGAATCCAATCCTCAAAGCGACGAAAACCCGCAAGTACGGGCATTCTCTGGTGTAGTGGCGGCTGGTTGAATCGGTTGAGCACGGAGCGCCGATAAGCCAAGGGTATGTCGTCATAATAGCAGCATTGGCCTGGAGCCCGGTTCAACTGCTTTGTTTCAAATGGTGACTAGCTTCCAAGTGGTTATCGGCAGCCTGCGCTATCCCATTAGCCCGATCATCACGGCCCAAAGGGTGCCCCCGGTGATGGTCATGCCAAGTAAGGCCAGTAAGCCATCCTCCACCACCATGGCCATTCCGAACACCATCAGCGCCAGCGCGCCACCGTTGGCGCTGAAGGGCACCACTTCCATTGCTGGCATGGCAGCGGCAACCAGCATGCAAAACACCGCCATCAGGTATTTCCCCGGCCCTCGCACCAGCCAGGTCAGCCGTGGGCGGGTCCAGCGGTCCACAAAACAGGCCGGCTTCTGCATCCAGTCCAGGCCCTTGATCAGCGTTTCCCGAGCTACGCGGCGGTTGGACAGCTTGTTTGGAATCCACACCGATTGACGCTGGAACAACAGTTGCCCGAGTGTCAGCAGTACGACCAATCCCAGCAAAGTCGGCACGCCGGGAATGTCCCCGATCAGCGGGGCGATGGTGATCAGGCCTGCGATCAGCGCCACCGGTCCAAATGAGCGCTGGCCAACCGCCGCCAATAAATCGCCAATGGAGATGTGCTGTTGGCCCTCAGTATGCTCACGCAGGCGCTGGAGTACGTCGGTCAGGCTGGCGGGTGGCTGGGTCTGGTCCATCGCTGGGGTCCGGTTGCCTGTGCTGGTGGGAAAAATCAGAACCTGGTCGGAACTGTGGTTTCTTTTCATTAAATACCGGTGATTGCCTCGTTAACCATTGTGCAGAATTTGTGAAGGTTGCCAAGCGCAGGGTACGATCTCTCACGGAGAGAAACTTCAACACCGTTGCCAGGGGCGTTTGGCAGTGTTTGTTGGACGTCCCAGGCAGGTGTCCGCCACTCTCCCTTTTGGAAAGCAATCACTTACACCCAAAGTCATAGGGCGGTGAGGGCAAATTTCCACTACGCTTCCTTCGTTGCCTGATGATTCGTGTGCTCTGAAAATTAACAATAATCCGAGTTCAAGCCGTTCCCGAATTCTGGGGCCTCCGCCGTTCTGGGCACACGGATTTTTTGAAGAATGCGGGGGTAGTGCTTAGGGGTGAAAAATGAAGGCTCAAGATTTTGTCGTGGCGCCAAAGGAAAGAAAGGTGCTCAGTCTTGGCGGTCAGGGTGCGACTTCCGTAAACATCAGCAAGTTTCTGGTTGTATGTGGTTTGTTGGGCCTTAGTGCGTTCATTGTGTATACCACAGGCGGTACCAAGTACGCATATCCATACGTGATCTTCCTCCCCATCGTTTTAACAGCTGCTTGGTTTGGTTCTATTCCGGCAATCGTAAGCGCACTTGTTGCTGGCGTCCTCCTGGGGCCGTTGATGCCTCTCGATGCGAAAGCGGGCGTGATGCAGTCAACCGATAATTGGCTGATTCGAATTGGTTTCTTTTGCCTGATTGCGTTCTTCACCAGTTGGCTATTTCAGGCGCTTCGCAATTCCACTCTGCGCTTGCTGCGTGAGGTTCAGCTCGACAAAGACACCGGCCTGCCGAATAAAGCGGCGTTGAATGAAGATCTCAGAAGAGTGTTGTCTTTTGCTCGCTCTCAAAAAACGTCGAAGGCCTCGCCGGCGGTCATCCTGATACGCATGCAGGATCTGTGGGAAGTCATTGATGCAATGGGTTCCGAGGCCGCGGAAAAAGTCGTCAAGTCCGTCGCAGATAACATCCGTTCTGCGTTTCGCGCAGAGCACCGAATATATCGTTTCAGCAACTCTGAATTGTTGTTGCTGTTTTTCGCTGAATCGCGGGAAGACGTCGACTCAGCCGCCGGCCTTGTTAGTCGCGTCGGTGAAAAGGAATCAGAAGTCGATGGTCTGCCATTGAGGGTACAGTTAGTCGCTGGTAGCTATTTGGTGGATCAACATGATCTTGCCCCAGAGCTGGTCATCAATCGCGCGCGTACGGGGCTGGTTGCCGCCATTGAAACCAGTCAGTTCTATAAAGCCTATGATCCGGTCTTGGACCGGCAGACAGCAGGACGGGTTCAGCTAATCTCGCGGGTGAGAGATGGCTTGGCAAAGAATCAGTTCACGCTTTTCTATCAGCCCAAAATTTGCCTGAAAACAGGTGAGCATATCGGCAGCGAGGGGTTGCTTCGGTGGTTTGATGACGACGGTAAAATGGTGTTGCCTGGGGTGTTCATGCCAAAGCTTGAGAGCACCACGTTGATTGAGCCCGTTACCCGTTTCGTTATCAGAAAAGCCTGTGAGGATATTGAGCAGTTCAATTTGTCGGCCGTGAGTATTAATTTTTCCACCAAGAACCTGCGGGACGATGCGTTAATTCAGAATCTGGGCGAGATCGTCTCACTCTATGGCGTTGAACCCGGCAAGCTGGAGATCGAAATCACTGAAGGGGCGCTGATAAGTGATCCCGCGCATGCCAAGTTGTCCATTGAACGCCTGAGAGAGCAGGGCTTTCTTGTAAGCTTGGACGACTTTGGTACCGGGTATTCGTCGTTTCAGTATCTCTCCCAGTTACCGCTCTCAGGATTGAAAATCGATCGGGCCTTTGTGATGGAACTGGAGAACAGCGCCCGCGCCCGCACGGTGCTAAGTTCGATGGTGAAAATGGCCCATGCTCTGGACCTCACCGTTACTATTGAGGGCGTTGAGACGGCAGAGCAGTACGACATTGTGACTGAGCTTGGTGCCGACGTGGTGCAGGGCTTCTATTTCGCGAAACCGCTCTCTTGCAAGGACTATCAAGCCTGGGTGTGTGATCGAAAGGTGGACAGCCTGAACTGATTGCTGTCTCAGATAACGAAAAAAGCCCCTGAAATCAGGGGCTTTTTTCTGGGTAGTTGGTGGAGACGGCGGGAATTGAACCCGCGTCCGCCAGTACTCAACCTTGAGAGTCTACATGCATAGCGTCCTTCTATTAATTTAACTTCAAGCGACCCGAAGGTCAGGGTGCAAGAAGCGATCTCTTTATATCTTAGCCGTTAACCAGTGAGCTCTGGGTAACGGAGCATCCCGTAAGCGATGACGTCCTGAGATGTAGCTCTGGGCTACGGGCGACCCAGTCAGGACGACTAGCAGCTTACGCTGCTAGTGCGTAGTTTTCGTCGTTTGCGACTATTGCGTTGCAGCTTTGGATTAACGAGATTGGCTGCCATCTCGACATGCACTCAAGGGTTCGCCACCGGCGTCGAAGCCATGTCGTCCCCTTACCGACAGTATATGTGTCCGGTTTGCCGTACTTCAAGGTTTGTTTCTGTCCATCGCGATTTTGAGGCAGATACTTGTACCTATCCGGTTAGCTCGCCTTGCGTTCAACGGCACCCTGCCGACCAGCCAGGGCAACGTGGCTGAGGGCCTCAAAGCTTTCCTGGAAGTACGCCATGATCTCGTCCGGATCGGCGTGCACGTTCTTGTCCACGGTGATGCCAAACTGCACGGTGCCGGCGTAACTGAAGATGCTCATGCCTATGCCAATCGAGCCGCTCTGGGGTACCCAGAACATCGGCTGGGTGACTTTGCCACCGGCCAGGTACAGCGGCTCTTTCGGCCCGGGCACGTTGGTCAGCACGGCGGAGGCCTTGTTGCTGAGCAATCCGAGGGCGCGTCGCTCCAGCGCGTCGGGACCGCGGCCGAACAGGTCGAGCAGGCTGTAGGTCACCTGGGCCTGGTAGGAGCGCTTCAGGCGGTTCATGTTTTCCTGCACCTGCCGAAAGCACATGAAGGGATCCTGAACTTCCACCGGCAGGTTCACCAGCACCAGGCCGAATTGGTTGCCGAGTCTTTCAATCGGCTGGTTCAGTGGCCTCAGGTTGAACGGGACGGCAACCCGCAGGCCGCACTCGGGCACGGCTTCGCGACGGGCGGCGAAATGGCGCTGCAGGGCCCCGGTGGCGGTGCACATCAGGGTGTCGTTCACGGTGCCGCCGAGGGCTTTGGCGCAGGCTTTCACTTCATCCAGATCTAGCGGTTTGGCCCAGGCGACGTGTTTGCGCCCGCACAATGGGCGCCGCAGTCCGGTCTCTGGCTCGAACGGCGCAAGGCCCAGCTTGAGCAGATCGAATGCGACGCTGCCGGCGGTGGACGCCAGTTTGACAGGATAGTTCGGGTCTTCACGAACCGACTGGATGAAGAGCTTGGTCTGATAGGTTGCGGTCTGAATATTGTCCACAGCCCGGTGCAGGGTGCTTTGTAGCCATGACCGTTTTGGTGCTGGTCGGTTTGGGCTTGCGGCCACTTTCAGCAGCACTGGTTCCGGGGTTTTGTCGGTCAGCGACAGCATCACTCGCACCAGGGAAATACCATCGGCGATGCAGTGATGGATGCGGATCAGCAGTGCGCTACCGCCCTGGTAATTGTCGATGTAGTGCATTTGCCAGAGTGGCCGCCGGAAATCCATTGCGGTGCTGTTCAGATCGCCCACCAGTTTCTGCAATTGGGCCTGGTCCGCCTTGCCGGGCAGGGCAACCATGTGCAGATGGTTGTCCAGATCAAAGGACGGGTCGTCCTGCCAGTAAGCGCGGTCGCCGGTGTCGACTATCCGCTGGCGAAACTGACGGAAACGCAGGAGCCGCTCTTCGAGTGTGCGTCTGAGATGCTTAACGGAAATCGGACGGTCGATCACCAACAGGCTGCAGACCATCATCGGGTTTTCCGGGCTGTCCATGCGCAGCCATGCGCGATCGACGGCCGCCACGGGTGTTCGGGTATGAGAGGGGAGAAGAGACATTTGCACTCCCTTTGCAAGGCCTCGGGAACCCCCGAGTATAGGCCTGATTGAAAATTGTGCAAAGCGAGTGCGAATGCGACATACCTGAGTTGCCATTTAACGCTAGCGTCAGGTATGGAAGAGGCTGGTTTGGCCGGGGATCAGGCGTTGGCGTCGCGCAGAATACGCTGCTTCTGGCGATTCCAGTCGCGTTCTTTCTCGGTGGCCCGCTTGTCGAACTGTTTCTTACCGGTCACCAGGGCGATCTCGCACTTCACCTTGTTCTTCTTCCAGTACAGGGCAAGTGGGATGCAGGTGCGACCGGTCTGGTTCACCTTGCCAATGATCTTGGCAATTTCCTTGGCGTGCAGCAGCAGCTTGCGGGTGCGGGTCGGATCGGCGATCACGTGAGTGGACGCGGTGTTCAACGGCGTGATGTGCGACCCAAGCAGCCAGGCCTCGCCATTTTTCAGCAACACATAGGCGTCCACCAGTTGGGCCTTGCCAGCGCGCAGGGATTTCACCTCCCAACCCAGCAGGGCCAGGCCGGCTTCGAAGCGTTCCTCAATGTGGTACTCGTGTTTCGCCTTTTTATTCAGGGCGATGGTACTGCTCGGCGTTCCGGGCTTTTTCTTGCTCATGAATCAGTTAATCCGGGGTCGGACGAATGAACGAATTGGCCGGCATGGTCGCCGGCAAAACGGCCATTGTAGCTCAGGACTGCCAGACCGGTCACGAAATCGCCGCGATCGGCTTTGTCTGGTCGTGCGTCGGCGAGTCGATCAGCTACAATGTCAGGCCAGAATCGACCAGGGACGCGAATGCCTACGCCGTATCAGACACACATCGGGTCCTTCACCCGCAAATCGACGTTTTTCTGGGCCGCGTTGGGCGCCACTGTCGGGCTCGCCAATCTGTGGCAGTTTCCCTATCTTGCCAGTCTGCACGGTGGTGGGCTCTTTATCCTTATCTACCTGGCTTGCCTGCTGCTGGTGACCTTTCCATTGATGGTCACTGAGGCGGCGTTGGGCCGGTATTCCCGTCATGGCCTGGTGCTGGCGCTCGACGGCTTTGTCCGCACTGCCAAGGCGTCTAATGCCTGGCTCATCGTGGGTCGGCTCGGGATTCTTGCGGCGTTTCTGGTGTTGTCGTTCACTGCCGTGTTTGGCTCCATTGCGCTGGCCTACGTGTTCTATGGCGCGATAGGCAAATTCTCGGGCATTGATCAGGCCGGTGCCACTCAGATTCTTGCCGGACTGGTGTCCGATCCCCGTGAATACCGGATGTTCATGAGCTGGCACGCGCTTTTTCTGGTGCTGGTTATCTGGGTGTCGATCCAGGGCGTGGTCAAAGGGCTTGAGCGCGCACTGAGAGTGGTTGTGCCGGGAACTCTGCTGTTAATGGTGTTGCTGTTTGCGCTTGCGGTTTGGCACGGTCGGGTCGATGGTGCCATTGACCATATTCTGGCAGCCCACCCCGAGGATGTCAGCTTCGCCAGTGTGAAGGCGGCCTTGTTCCACGCCTTCTTCACCCTGGGCCTCGGCATGGGTGTGTGGGCGATCTTTGGAGCCTACACCGCACCGCAGACCCGGCTGAAGCGTTCCATCCTGGCAGTGGTGCTGATGGATACCTTGGTGGCCATCGTCGCCGGCCTGATGATTTTCTCGGTGGCGGCTGGCGGCACCAGCTTTGACGGTGAGCGCGGCTTTGGCTTGCTGTTTGTGTCGCTGCCGGTGACTCTGGCGGCGTTCCCCGCCAGTCAGTTCGTGATTGCGGTGGTCTTTTTGCTGACGGTAATGATTGTCTGGACCACCTCCCTGGCGTTAATGGAGCCAGTGGTGGGCTGGTTCCGGGAATGGACCGGCGCGCCCCGAGGCTGGTCGGCGCTGATCATCGGCCTCGCGGTCTGGTTTGCGGGCCTGGCGTCGCTGTTGTCATTCAATGTTTGGGCCAGTGACCGGATGGCCGGTGCCACGGTGTTTCGCTGGTTGGAGTTGATTACCGGTGGCCTGTTGATACCGGCCGTTGCTATCCTGGTGTCGGTGTTCACCGGTTGGCGGATTACCCGAAGCCTGTCGAGCCAGATGCTGGGCCCGGCGCCCAAGCTGTTTGCCGGTATCTGGTTCTGGGTGATGCGCCTGGTGTTGCCGGTGGTGGTGGCGTACATCGGCCTTCAATACACCGCCTTTTCTCTTACCAATTTGTGTGAATCCGGCAGCGATGGCATCTGGTGCAGTCAGCCTGCCACCGTGCTGTTTGAACCTGGTGAAGAAGCCCTGCTGGAGGAGTCGGCACCTACAGCGCAGCGTGAACCTGATGCGGCTGGTGAGATTCCCGAGGAGGCCGCGCCGGCCGGTGACACAGAGGGAGAAATGCCAGCGAAGGAGTCTGAGCCCGGCGAAAATGCCCCCAAAGACGGCGAGATCCTTTATCATAGCGTTTGATCAATCGTAGCTGGTTGGCTACGCGTATACCTTTTTGAATGTCTGCCAGCAGGACCGTCGGTTTCCATGCCCCATCAGATCGATAAAACAGCCCTTGTCATGCACTCGGCCGAGCGCATGTTCCACCTGGTAAACGATGTTGCCCGTTACCCGGAGTTTCTGCCGTGGTGTGCCAACACTGAAATCCATGAGCAGAATGCGGAGGAAATCACCGCGTCCATGGAGATTGCCAAGGGGGGCGTGCGCCATACTCTGACTACCCGCAATCAATTGCTGCAGCCTGAAGTTATCGAGATGAGCCTGGTGGATGGTCCGTTCCGGAATCTGGCCGGTCGCTGGCATTTCAAACCGCTGAGTGACAGCGCCTGTAAAGTGATCCTGACGTTGGAATTCGAGTTCACGGGTTCGCTGTCGCGCATGGCTTTTGGCGCGGTGTTCAGCCAGGCCGCCACCACCATGGTAGATGCATTCTGCAAGCGGGCGGACCAGTTATATCAGGGGGCGATGTAATGCCCCATGTGGAAGTGGCTTATGCTCGTCCGGATCGGCAGGAAATCGTCCCGGTGAAAGTGCCTGAGGGCACCACTGCGCTTGAGGCGGTGAAGCTGTCCGGCATTGTTGCAATCTTCCCGGAAATCGAGCCCGACGGCATCGACATGGGCATCTTTGGCAAGGTGATCAAAGATCCGTCCGCGCATCCGTTGCGGGAGGGTGACCGGGTTGAGCTCTATCGCCCGCTCCAGATCGATCCAAAGCAGGCGCGTCTGAACCGGGCCAAGAAGAAAGGCTGAGCGCTCCGGCTTAGTAGGCGGGTGTTTCTTCCAGCAGTTGGGCTTCGTAGTGGGAGAACTGGTCGTCGTTGTAGTACACGATGATGCGCTGTTCCTGGATGTCGCCGCCACCACGCTGGAAGGTATACACGTAATATTCCCTGGATGAGTCGATCGGATTCAGCATCAGGGGGGTTCCCATCACTGCATGCACCTGACTGCGGGGGATGCCCGCGGTCAATGCCGTCAGCTCTTCATCGGTCACAATGTTGCCTTGCTGGACGTTGATTTTATACACGCCAGGAAAGGCACAACCGGCCATAATGAGAGTGAGAATCAGAGCTGTGAGCTTTTGCATCGTGGGGGGAAATCCTCTATCTTAAAATCGCCCGCCAGAGGCGGGTGTGGCACGGGGTAACCGTTTCAAGGCGGCTTCATCATACCGGAAGCCGAGAGACACACCAAAGAGTGAATCGTAACATGTCATCTGAAAACACCGAATTACGCAAAGTCGGTCTGAAAGTTACTCTGCCGAGAGTGAAAATCTTCAATATCCTGGAAACTTCCGAAGAGCATCACCTCAGTGCCGAGGACGTGTACAAGAAATTGCTGGAGCAGGGCGATGATGTGGGCCTGGCGACGGTATACCGGGTGCTTACCCAGTTCGAAGCGGCGGGCCTGGTTTTGCGCCACAACTTCGAGGGTGGTCACGCGGTGTTCGAGATGGCCGGCGACGACCACCACGATCACATGGTCTGCACCCAGACCGGCGAAGTCATCGAGTTCGTTGACGAAGTGATCGAAGAGCGACAGCAGAAAATCGCGAAGGAGCATGGCTTCGAGATCGTCGATCACAGCCTGATCCTGTACGTAAAGCCGATTAAGTCGTAAGCAAAAAGTTGTAACCAAAAAAAGGGGCGGGTAATCAGCCCGCCCCAAACAGCTCTCAGGATCGAGAGGGGGATAGTGTGTCTGGTGCCTAGTGGTGGGTTGCCTGTCCCTTTGAAAACATCTCCCGGGCATGCGCAATGGTGTGCTCAGTCATATCCACCCCGCCCAGCATTCTTGCCACTTCATCAATTCTGCCCTGATCATTCAGTGTCTCGATTTTCGAGAAGGTCGCATCCCGTTCGGTGAACTTGCTGACAAACAGGTGCTGGTGGCATTGCGCCGCCACTTGTGGCAGGTGAGTCACGCACAGGACCTGACCGTTGCTGCCCAGTGTGCGCAGCAACCGGCCAACCACCTCAGCGGTACCGCCGCCAATGCCTACGTCCACTTCGTCGAACACCAGAGTCGGTGTAGTTGAGGTCTGGGCGACCACCACCTGAATGGCCAGGCTGATGCGTGACAATTCGCCACCGGACGCCACCTTGGCCAGGGGGCGTGCCGGCTGGCCGGGGTTGGCGCTGACCAGGAACTCAATATCCTGCTGGCCGTGGGGCGCGGGTTCATCATCTTTATTGCGATTCAAGTGAGTCACAAACTCCATATTGGGCATGCTCAGCTGCGCCAGTTCTCCGGCAATGCGCTGGTCCAGCTCCACGGCGGCGCGTTCGCGAGCGTCGGTCAATTGGGTGGCCAGTTCATCAAAGGTCGCCCGCTGGCTGTCCAGTTCCGCTTCCAGTTGCTCAAGGCTGCCGGCACCGCCGTCAAGTTCGGCCAGTTCCGCGCTCAGGCGCTGGTGCAGTTCAGGCAGCTCTTCCGGGCCGATCCGGTGTTTGCGGGCCATCTGGTAAATCGCGCTGAGCCGCTCTTCCACCTCGGCAAGGCGGGCCGGATCGGCTTCGTAATCGTCGACGAAGCGGCGCAGGTTATCGCCGGCTTCGCTGATCTGGATCTGGGCTTCGCTGAGCATTTGCAGGGTGTCGGCCAGCGCGGGTACTTCCACCGGCAGTTGCTCGAGCTGCTGCAGGGCCTGGCGTACCAGTCCGGCTGCACTGGTTTCCTCTTCGGTGCACAGCAGGGCGGCCTGATGGCTGCTGTGCAGCACGGCGTCGGCCTGGCTCAGTTGCGCCTGCTCTTCTTCCAGCTGTTCCTGTTCGCCGTCTTCCAGGGCCAGTCGGTCCAGTTCTTCAACCTGGTAGCGCAATAGCTGCAGCTTGGCTTCGGTTTCGTCGGCGTTTTGCTGGCGCTCAATCAGGCGTTGGCGAGTCTGGTTCCATGCCTTGAAGGCCGCGTGGGTGTCGGCGGCCAGCGGTTCCACGCCGGCAAATTCGTCCAGCAGTTTGCGGTGGGTTTCCTTGCGCAGCAGCGACTGGTGCTGATGCTGACTGTGGATATCCATCAACACGCCGCCCAGGTCTTTCAGGTGTGCAAGCGGGCAGGGCTGGCCATTGATATAGGCCCGCGAGCGACCGTCTTTGCTGATAACGCGCCGCAGGATGCAGTCGTTGTCATCATCGAGCTCGTGGGAGGCTAGCCAGTCGGCGGCTTCCGGAATGTCGGCTACGTCGAAGGTGGCGGTGATGTCGGCACGCTTGGCGCCATGGCGTACGGCGCCGGCGTCTGCTCGGCCGCCCATTGCCAGCCCCAGGGCATCCAGAACAATGGATTTGCCGGCGCCGGTTTCACCGGTCAGTGCTGTCATGCCTTTGCTGAACTGGAGTTCGACCCGTTCGGCAATGGCGTAATTGGAAACTGTCAGCTGTGTGAGCATGCAGGTAACCTCCGCGTCCTTCGAAATGCTGGCATGGCCCTGCCCGATGTTGGGTGCCTGCCGACTACTGTTGGTATATACAGTGACTGTGAATATATACAGGGTTTTTGCTGTTTGCAAACTGTATAGCCCTGAAAATCTGCCGGATTGAATGACGGGGTGGTTGAAACCTGCGAGCGGGGCCCCATATCGAATCGCATCTATATTTTTCCGGCTCGCTGCGGTCGGAAGCCATGTTCAATTGGCCGTCCCGTGATCGGCCACCGGATAGCTAGCAGGAGAACTCATGAGCAACGACGAGAACCGCAACGAACAGGTTGAAGACGAGCTGAAGGAAGCAACTGAAGCTGCGGCTGAAGAAGCGCAGGCCGAAAACGAGGTTGTAGAAGGTGAAGAGTCTGAAGTGGAGGTATTGAGGGCCCAGGTTAAGGAGGCGCAAGAGCAGATGCTGCGTTCACAGGCCGAGATGCAGAACGTGCGTCGTCGTGCCGAAATCGACGTCGAGAAGGCTCACAAGTTCGCCCTTGAAAAGTTCGTCAAGGAGCTGCTGCCCGTAGCCGACAGTCTTGAGAAGGCCGTCGAGAGCACCGAGGGTAAGGAGAACGACGGTGAGCTGGTTGCGTCCATTCGCGAGGGCGTCGATATGACCCTCAATCTGTTCATGAACAGCCTTGGCAAGTTCAACGTTGAGCAGCTTAACCCGGTGGGTGAGCCGTTTGATCCACAGCAGCACGAAGCCATGTCCATGGTGCCGTCACCGGATGCTGAGCCGAACAGCATCGTAGCCGTGGTGCAGAAGGGTTACCTGTTGAATGGTCGCGTTGTGCGTCCGGCCATGGTGGTCGTTGCCAAGGCAGAAGACGCACCAAAAATTGATGAGCAGGCTTGAAAAGCCGATTAAAGCGCCAATATAGCCAGTAACTGGTCAAAGCCGGGGTGATTTCCCCGGGAAAGCATTCAGAAGAATTGGAGTGATTCAATGAGCAAGATTATTGGTATCGATCTGGGAACCACAAACTCCTGCGTGGCCATCATGGATGGTGACAAGGTAAAGGTCATTGAAAATGCCGAGGGTGATCGCACTACACCTTCGATCATCGCCTACACCGACGATGGCGAGACCCTGGTAGGTCAGTCTGCCAAGCGTCAGGCGGTGACCAACCCGCACAACACCCTGTACGCCATCAAGCGTCTGATCGGTCGTCGTTTTGAGGACGACGTGGTTCAGAAAGACATCAAGATGGTGCCGTACAAAATCGCCAAGGCCGATAACGGCGATGCCTGGGTTGAGGTGAAGGGCGAGAAGATGGCTCCGCCGCAGGTTTCTGCAGAAGTTCTGAAGAAGATGAAGAAGACTGCAGAAGACTATCTGGGCGAGAAAGTAACCGAAGCCGTTATCACGGTGCCGGCTTACTTCAACGACAGCCAGCGTCAGGCCACCAAAGATGCCGGTAAGATTGCTGGTCTGGAAGTGAAGCGGATCATCAACGAGCCGACCGCGGCAGCCCTGGCCTATGGCCTGGACAAGAAGAGTGGCGATCGCACCGTAGCGGTTTACGACCTGGGCGGCGGTACCTTCGACCTGTCCATCATTGAAATCGCTGACGTTGATGGCGAGCACCAGTTCGAAGTACTGGCCACCAACGGTGACACCTTCCTGGGTGGTGAAGACTTCGATATGAAAATCATCGAATACCTCGCCGACCAGTTCAAGAAGGACAGCGGTATCGACCTGCGTGGCGATTCTCTGGCGATGCAGCGTCTGAAAGAAGCTGGTGAGAAGGCCAAGATCGAGCTGTCCAGCAGTCAGCAGACCGACGTGAACCTGCCGTACGTGACTGCCGATGCCAGCGGTCCTAAGCACATGAACGTCAAGCTGACTCGCGCCAAGCTCGAGTCGCTGGTAGAAGATCTGGTTCAGCGCAGCCTGGAGCCGTGTAAAGTCGCTCTGCAGGATGCGGGCATGAAGGCCGGTGAAATCGACGAGGTTATCCTGGTCGGTGGTCAGACCCGTATGCCGCTGGTTCAGGAAAAGGTTAAAGAGTTCTTCGGCAAAGAAGCTCGTAAAGACGTTAACCCGGACGAAGCCGTAGCCATGGGTGCTGCCATTCAGGCCGCCGTACTGTCTGGCGACGTGAAAGACGTGCTGCTGCTGGACGTAACTCCGCTGACCCTGGGTATCGAAACCATGGGTGGCGTAGCGACTCCGCTGATCGACAAGAACACCACGATCCCGACCAAGAAGTCGCAGACGTTCTCCACTGCGGATGACAACCAGACAGCGGTAACCATCCACGTGGTTCAGGGTGAGCGTAAGCAAGCCGCCCAGAACAAGTCGCTGGGCCGTTTCGATCTGGCCGACATCCCGCCGGCAGCGCGCGGTGTGCCGCAGATCGAAGTTACCTTCGACATTGATGCCAACGGCATCCTGAACGTGTCGGCGAAAGACAAGGCGACTGGCAAAGAGCAGTCCATCGTGATCAAGGCCTCTTCTGGTCTGAATGACGATGAGATCGAGAAGATGGTGCAGGACGCCGAGGCCAACGCCGAGGAAGATCGCAAGTTCGAAGAACTGGTGCAGACCCGTAACCAAGGCGACGCCATGGTGCACGCGGTTCGTAAGACTCTGACTGAAGCTGGCGACAAAGTCAGCGACAGCGAGAAAGAGTCTATCGAAGCGTCCATCAAAGAGCTGGAAGAAGCCCTGACCGGGTCCGACAAGGACGACATCGAAGCCAAGACCCAGAAGCTGACCGAAGTCTCTTCTGAGCTGGCTCAGAAGATGTACGCGGATCAGGCAGAGCAGGCCGAAGGGCAGGAAGAAGCTCAGGGCCAGCAGTCTGACGACGCCGTTGATGCCGAGTTTGAGGAAGTCAAAGACGACGACAAGCGGTAAATCTGACGTACATCAGGCAGTTGGAAAACGCGGGGGAGTCCCCCGCGTTTTCCGCGTTTAAAAAACAGGGTTTTAAAGCATGGCCAAGCGCGATTATTACGACATTCTCGGTATTTCCCGGGATGCGGACGAGAAGGAAGTCAAGCGAGCTTATCGCAAGCTCGCGATGAAGTATCACCCCGACCGTAACCCGGACGACACCGACGCCGAGAACAAGTTCAAAGAGGCCAGCGAAGCTTACGAGATTCTGGCCGACGATTCGAAACGCGCCGCCTACGACCAGTTCGGTCACGCCGGCGTTGATGGCCAGGCCGGTGGCGGCTTCGGCGGCGGTGGCGGTGGTTCCAGCTTCTCCGACATCTTCGGGGATGTGTTTGGTGACATCTTCGGTGGCGGCGGTGGTCGCGGCCGGACCTCCCGTGGTGCGGATCTGCGCTACACGCTGGAGCTGGACCTGGAAGAAGCCGTTCGTGGCAAGACCGTAGAGATCAAGATCCCGGGGCATCGCGAATGCGATACCTGTGACGGCAGCGGTGCGGAAAAAGGCTCAGCGCCGGAAGCCTGTGGTACCTGTAAGGGTATGGGGCAGGTGCGCATGCAGCAGGGCTTCTTCACTGTGCAGCAGGCCTGTCCGACGTGCCGGGGCTCTGGGCAGGTCATCAGAAATCCGTGCAAGTCCTGTCATGGACAGGGGCGGGTTCAGGAAGAAAAGACGCTGTCTGTGAAAGTACCCCCAGGCGTTGATACCGGTGATCGTATCCGGCTGTCTGGCGAAGGCGAAATGGGTATGGACGGTGGTCCTCCGGGCGACCTGTACGTGCAGATTGCCGTGCGCGAGCATTCGATCTTTACCCGTGACGGCCGCAACCTCTATTGCGAGGTTCCCATTAGCATCGTCGATGCCGCGCTCGGCGGTGAACTGGAAGTGCCGACCCTGGATGGTCGGGTCAAGCTGAAGATCCCGGCAGAAACCCAGACCGGTAAATTGTTCCGTTTGCGCAACAAGGGCGTGAGCCCGGTGCGCGGTGGTCCGTCCGGTGATTTGCTGTGCCGGGTGATGGTCGAAACCCCGGTCAACCTGACCAAGCGTCAGAAGGATCTGCTCGAAGAGTTCCAGCAAACACTGGACGGCGGCGATGGCAATCAGCATGCTCCGAAGAAGACATCCTGGTTCGAAGGTGTGAAAAGCTTCTTCGACGAGATGAAATTCTGACGGCGGATTAAAGGGAAGTGTGATCATGAGGGTAGCAATCATCGGCGCCGCCGGGCGCATGGGTAAGGTGTTGATCGAAGCCGTAGACGGTACCGAGGGCTTGGAGCTGGGAGCGGCGGTGGTCGAGCCGGGCAGCAGTCTGGTAGGTGCCGATGCCGGTGAGCTGTCGGGTATTGGCAAGACCGGAATCCGGTTGGTCGGTACCCTGGAAGACGTGAAAGAGGACTTCGACGTCCTTATCGATTTCACTTTCCCGGATCTGACCCTGGCCAATGCCGAGTTCTGCAAAGCCAATGGCAAGATGCTGGTGGTGGGTACCACCGGTTTGTCTGAAGCAGAAAAACAGCAGTTGGCCCTGGCCGCTGAGTCGGCGCCGGTGGTGTTTGCGCCCAATATGAGTGTTGGCGTTAACGTGGTGCTTAACCTGCTCCAAACTGCGGCGGCAACCCTGGGTGACGACTACGATGTCGAAATCATTGAGGCCCATCACCGCCACAAGAAAGACGCCCCCTCAGGCACCGCGTTGCGCATGGGCGAAGTGGTTGCCGATGCGCTCGGGCGCGATCTGAAAGAGTGCGCTGTGTACGGCCGCGAAGGCTTTACCGGTGAGCGCACCCGTAAGGAAATTGGCTTCGAGACCATTCGCGCCGGCGATGTGGTGGGTGATCATACGGTGCTGTTTGCCACTGAGGGCGAGCGCATAGAGGTGACCCACAAGGCCAGCAGCCGGATGACGTTTGCCAAAGGCGCCATGCGTGCCGCATTGTGGCTGGCCGACAAGCCGGCCGGGCTGTACGACATGCAGGACGTACTTTCACTGAAGTAGGCGCAAAAGCAGGGCCTGGCAATTGAACTGGCCGGTGATTATACATGGACAGAAAGCCGCATTTTTTTTACAATAAGGCGGTTTAACTGCACCAAGCGTGGTTTTAAAAATGCCCGGAGCGCCTAAGTCGTTCCCGGACAACAAAAAGCGGGACGGAGTTTTGACTCCCTCTCGCTTTTTTGCGACCTGAATTTGCGCTTGCGTTCCTGTTCGTGACGAACCGATACGCCACTCGATGAGGATACAAGCCTTGAGCACACCCGCAATCCTAGCACTCGCAGACGGAAGCCTGTTCTATGGCACTGCCATTGGCGCCGATGGAGAAACCAGCGGCGAGGTAGTGTTCAACACCGCCATGACCGGCTATCAGGAAATCCTGACCGATCCGTCCTACTCTCGCCAGATCGTAACCCTGACCTATCCGCACATCGGCAACACCGGTGTGAATGAAGAGGATGTGGAATCTGACCGGGTTCAGGCTGCCGGCCTGATCATTCGCGATCTGCCGTTGATGGCCAGTAACTGGCGCAGCACCGGCAGCCTGGATGAGTACCTCCGAGCCAATAACATTGTCGGCATCGCCGACATCGATACCCGTCGCCTGACCCGCATTCTCCGGGACAAAGGCTCCCAGAATGGTGCTGTGGTTGCCGGCGCCGGTGCCACCGCAGAGCGCGCGCTGGAACTGGCCAAGGCCTTCCCGGGGCTGAAGGGTATGGACCTGGCCAAGGAAGTTACCTCAGAGAAAATCTGGAACTGGACGCAGGGCGAGTGGACGCTCGATAACGGCTACGGTGAGCGCGGCGAAGCCCGGTTCAAAGTCGTGGCCTACGATTACGGTGTTAAGTTCAACATCCTGCGCATGCTCGCTTCCCGCGGTTGCGATATCACGGTGGTTCCGGCCCAGACGCCGGCTGCAGATGTGTTGGCGATGAATCCCGATGGCGTTTTCCTGTCCAACGGCCCCGGCGACCCCGAGCCCTGCGACTATGCCATCAAGGCCATTCAGGAAGTGCTGGAAACCGAAATTCCGGTATTCGGTATCTGCCTGGGGCACCAGTTGCTGGCCCTGGCCAGTGGCGCCAAGTCCATGAAGATGGGCCATGGCCACCACGGTGCTAATCATCCGGTGCAGAACACCGAAGACGGAACCGTAATGATCACCAGCCAGAACCACGGCTTTGCGGTGGACGAGAGTTCCTTGCCGGCTACCTTGACGGCAACTCACAAATCTCTGTTTGACGGCACCTTGCAGGGAATTCGGCGTACCGACAAGGCGGCGTTCAGTTTCCAGGGTCACCCGGAAGCCAGTCCCGGTCCCCATGACGTGGCGCCGCTGTTTGACGAGTTTATCCGGCTGATGGAAGCCCGGACTGCCTGAGGGCAGGTTTCCGGGCCTTGGGGCCCGGGAAAACACGCGCCGCCATTTGTGCTGCAAGAATTCTAAAAGTTGCTGACAGGTTTACCGAGACATGCCAAAACGTACTGATATCAAAAGCATCCTGATCCTGGGCGCGGGCCCCATTGTGATCGGGCAGGCGTGCGAGTTCGACTACTCTGGTGCACAGGCCTGTAAGGCCCTGCGGGAAGAGGGCTACCGGGTGATTCTGGTGAACTCGAATCCGGCGACCATCATGACCGATCCGGTCATGGCTGACGCCACTTACATCGAGCCGATCACCTGGAAAACCGTCGCCAAGATCATTGAGAAAGAAAAGCCGGACGCGCTGCTGCCGACCATGGGTGGCCAAACTGCCCTGAACTGTGCGCTGGACCTGGAAAAGCACGGCGTGCTGGCGGAGCACGGTGTTGAGATGATCGGCGCCAACGCCGACACCATCGACAAGGCCGAGGACCGGGACCGGTTCGACAAGGCCATGAAGAAAATCGGCCTGGAATGCCCCCGTGCCACCATCGCGCACACCATGAACGAGGCCTGGAAGGTCGCCGACGACATCGGCTTCCCCTGCATCATCCGGCCGTCGTTCACCATGGGTGGTTCCGGTGGCGGTATTGCCTATAACCGGGACGAGTTTGAAGAAATCTGTACCCGTGGCCTGGATCTGTCTCCGACCAACGAGCTGCTGATCGATGAATCGCTGATCGGCTGGAAGGAATACGAGATGGAAGTGGTCCGCGACAAGGCGGACAACTGCATCATCGTCTGTGCCATCGAGAACTTCGATGCCATGGGCGTGCACACCGGTGACTCCGTTACCGTGGCCCCGGCCCAGACCCTGACCGACAAGGAATACCAGATCATGCGGAACGCCTCACTGGCGGTTCTGCGTGAGATCGGTGTCGAAACCGGCGGTTCCAACGTTCAGTTCGGTATCAACCCGGACACCGGCCGCATGGTGGTGATCGAGATGAACCCGCGGGTGTCGCGCTCGTCAGCGCTGGCGTCCAAGGCCACCGGCTTCCCGATTGCCAAGGTTGCCGCCAAGCTGGCGGTGGGTTACACCCTCGATGAGCTGCGCAACGAAATTACCGGTGGCGTTACGCCGGCTTCGTTCGAACCCAGCATCGATTACGTGGTCACCAAGATTCCCCGGTTTACCTTCGAGAAGTTCCCCCAGGCCGACGCCCGCCTGACCACCCAGATGAAATCCGTGGGTGAGGTGATGGCCATTGGTCGCACCTTCCAGGAATCCCTGCAGAAAGCCCTGCGCGGCCTGGAAGTGGGCTCTGAAGGCTTCGATGAGATGCTGGAGGACCTGAGCACCGAAAACTCCAAGGAAACCCTGATCCGTGAACTCAACGTGCCCGGTGCCGAGCGTGTCTGGTACATCGGCGATGCCTTCCGGGCCGGTTACACCGTGGACGACGTGTTCGAGCACACCAAGGTTGACCCCTGGTACCTGGTGCAGATCGAAGATCTGGTTCGGGAAGAGCAGGCGCTGAAGTCGGCGGGTAAGGCCGATATTGATCAAGCCACTTTGTTCCGTCTGAAGCGCAAGGGTTTCTCCGATGCCCGCCTGGCTAAGCTTCTGGGTATTTCCGAAGTCAGCCTGCGCAAACTGCGCCACGACCTGAATATCCGTCCCGTCTACAAGCGGGTGGACACCTGTGCCGCCGAGTTTGCCTCCGACACTGCCTACATGTACTCCACCTATGAGGAGGAGTGCGAGGCGGACGCCAGCGATCGCGACAAGATCGTGGTGATCGGTGGTGGCCCGAATCGGATTGGCCAGGGCATCGAATTCGACTATTGCTGTGTGCACGCGGCCCTGGCCATGCGTGAGGACGGCTATGAAACCATCATGATCAACTGCAACCCGGAGACCGTGTCCACCGATTACGACACCTCCGACCGGTTGTACTTCGAGCCGATCACCCTGGAAGACGTGCTGGAAATCATCCACGTCGAAAAGCCCAAGGGTGTGATCGTGCAGTACGGTGGCCAGACACCGCTGAAACTGGCTCGTGGCCTGGAAGCCGCGGGTGTGCCGATCATCGGTACCAGCCCGGACGCCATTGACCGCGCTGAAGACCGTGAGCGGTTCCAGCAGATGATTACCCGCCTGGGCCTGAAGCAGCCGGAAAACGCCACCGTGCGTAGTCACGAAGAAGGCATTCTGGCGGCCCGGGAAATCGGTTACCCGCTGGTGGTGCGCCCGTCCTACGTGCTGGGTGGTCGCGCCATGGAAATCGTCTACGACGAAGAAGAACTGGTGCGTTACATGCGCAACGCTGTGTTGGTGTCCAATGACAGCCCGGTGCTGCTGGACCACTTCCTGAACGCCGCCATTGAGGTCGACATCGACGCCATCTGCGACGGCAAGGATGTGGTCATCGGCGGCATCATGCAGCACATTGAGCAGGCCGGCGTGCACTCCGGTGACTCCGCCTGTTCGCTGCCGCCATATACCCTGTCCCAGCAGGTTCAGGACGAAATGCGCGACGCGGTGAAGAAGATGGCCATCGAGCTGGACGTGGTGGGCCTGATGAACGTACAGCTGGCGTGGCAGGACGGTGAAGTCTATGTGATTGAGGTCAATCCAAGGGCGTCCCGGACGGTTCCGTTTGTGTCCAAGGCCATCGGTGTGTCTCTGGCCAAGGTGGCGGCGCGCGCCATGGCCGGTGTTTCGCTCGCTGATCAGGGCTTCACCAAGGAGATTATCCCGACCTATTATGCGGTGAAGGAGTCCGTGTTCCCGTTCAACAAGTTCCCGGCTGTTGACCCCATCCTCGGGCCGGAAATGAAGTCCACCGGCGAAGTCATGGGCCTGGGCGACAGCTTTGACGAGGCCTTTGCTAAGGCCGCGTTGGCCGTAGGTGAGCGTCTCCCAGTGCAGGGAACGGCCTTTATGTCGGTTCGGGACGTTGACAAACCGGAGGCGGTGAAAGTCGCGCGCGATCTGTCTGACGCCGGTTTCAAGCTGATTGCCACCACCGGAACGGCCAAGGCCCTGAAAGACGCCGGCATCGAAGTCGATCGGGTGAACAAGGTCCGCGAAGGTCGTCCACACATTGTGGATGCCATCAAGAATGGTCAGGTTCAGTTGATTATCAATACCACTGAAGGTCGCAAGGCAATTTCGGATTCGGCGCAGATTCGCCAGTCCGCATTGCAGACCAAGGTGACTTATACAACCACACTGGCGGGCGGCGAAGCCTTCTGTCGGGCCATCAAGTTCGGCCCGGAGCGCACTGTACGTCGCCTCCAGGATCTTCACGCAGGAAAGTAAGACTATGGCTGACAGAGTACCAATGACTACGGCGGGCGAGACCCGCCTCCGTGAGGAGCTTCAAAAGCTGAAGTCGGAAGATCGCCCGCGGGTGATCGCGGCCATCTCTGATGCCCGTGAGCACGGCGATCTAAAAGAAAATGCGGAATACCATGCCGCTCGCGAGCAGCAGAGCTTCATCGAAGGCCGCATCCAGGAAATCGAAGGCAAGCTGTCCGCGGCTCAGGTGATTGACGTCACCACCATGGACAACACCGGCAAGGTGATCTTCGGCACCACCGTGCATCTGCTGAACATGGATAGCGATGAGCAGGTGGTTTACAAGATCGTCGGTGAGGACGAGGCCGACATCAAAGGCGGCAAGATTTCCATTTCATCCCCGATTGCTCGCGCCCTGGTGGGCAAAAGTGAAGGCGATGTCGTGGCAATTCGTGTGCCCTCGGGCACCGTGGAATACGAAATCGAAGAAGTGGAATACGTCTGATCAGGCGCAGGTCCACAAAAAAGCCGGCCTGGGGTGATCCAGCCGGCTTTTTTTATGCCCGTATCGCGCCTGCGGTCAGTTCTTGTAGCGCTGCAGGTTGGACAGCTTCGGGTTCGGCTTCTTGGCCCGACGGAGGATAACCGCAATCTTGCCAATGGACTGAACCAGTTGTGCGCCAGCTGACTCACACAGGGCGTTGACGGCTTCCTGGCGAGCTTCACGATCCGGGTTGGCGATCTTGATCTTGATCAGTTCGTGGTCGTTGAGCGCGCGCTCGAGTTCTTCCTGAAGTCCTTCGGACAGGCCCTTGTCACCAACAATGATGACCGGCTTCAGGTTGTGGGCAATGGCCCGGTATTCCCGGCGCTGTTCCGGTGAAAGGCTCATGATGTAATCTCTTTATCGGTGCAATTAACAAAAGGTCAGCGTGATGACGCTGGCAAATTCGTACAATGTGGCGATTGTAACAGATCGCTATTGGGTAAAAATGGCTGTTAACACTTACGGAGCGCGGGTTGTGTCTCGAGTCGCCGGAGAAGTCGGGAAAACGCTGCATTTTTCCGGGCTGGCCGGTTGTTTGAAGGCGAGCCTGTTGTAATTTCAGATTCTGCGCCCACTATGTGGTTATGGCCAAATGTTATAGGGTCCAGGCGGCACAAACACTGGATTCTGGCGCGCCGGTCTGTGGTCGTTACGGATGGGCCGTTTCTGGTGGACCGGCGTACAATTGGTGTAAGGTGTCAGAAAAGGATGGTGTCTACGGGGCAGTCCTTCAATTCACAGGTGATGATCCTTGAACGATATGGCAAAAAATCTGGTTCTCTGGCTAATCATAGCCGCAGTACTGCTGATGGTGTTTCAGAATTTCTCTCCCACCCCCAGCGGACAACAAGTCAATTATTCGCAGTTTGTTGAGATGGTCCAGCAGGGCCAGGTCAACAAGGTGACGATCGATGGCCTGGAAATTCAGGGTACCCGTGGTGACGGCTCCCAGTTCCAGACAATCCGGCCCCAGGTGTCCGACAACAAGTTGATGGACGACCTGCTGGCCAACAACGTTGAGGTTATCGGTAAGGAGCCAGAGCGCCAGAGCCTGTGGACACAGTTGCTGGTGGCGGCGTTCCCGATCCTGATCATCATTGCGTTGTTCGTGTTCTTTATGCGTCAGATGCAGGGTGGCGGTGGCGGCAAAGGCCCCATGTCGTTCGGCAAGAGTAAGGCGCGTCTGATGAGTGAAGATCAGATCAAGACCACGTTTGCCGACGTAGCCGGTGTCGACGAAGCCAAAGAAGACGTAAAAGAGCTGGTGGATTTCCTTCGGGATCCCAGCAAGTTCCAGCGTCTGGGCGGAAGCATTCCGAAAGGCGTGTTGATGGTCGGTCAGCCGGGTACCGGTAAGACCCTGCTGGCGAAGGCCATTGCCGGTGAGGCGAAGGTGCCGTTCTTCTCCATTTCCGGTTCTGATTTCGTGGAAATGTTCGTGGGTGTTGGTGCCTCCCGGGTACGTGACATGTTCGAGCAGGCCAAGAAGCAGAGCCCGTGCATTATCTTTATCGATGAGATTGATGCCGTTGGTCGCCATCGTGGCGCTGGCATGGGTGGTGGTCACGACGAGCGTGAGCAGACCCTGAACCAGTTGCTGGTTGAGATGGACGGCTTTGAAGGCAACGAAGGCGTTATCGTGATCGCAGCGACCAACCGTCCGGATGTTCTGGACCCGGCGCTGCTGCGTCCCGGCCGGTTCGACCGCCAGGTTGTGGTTGGTTTGCCGGACATCATTGGCCGTGAGCAGATCCTGAAAGTGCACATGAAGAAAGTGCCTTTGGCGGACGGCGTTGAGCCGGCTCTGATTGCCCGTGGTACGCCTGGGTTCTCCGGTGCCGATCTGGCTAACCTGGTGAACGAGGCTGCACTGTTTGCGGCTCGTCGTAACCAGCGCCTGGTATCAATGGAAGAGTTCGAGCTCGCTAAAGACAAGATCATGATGGGCGCCGAGCGCAAGTCCATGGTGATGAGCGAGAAAGAAAAGCGGAATACTGCGTATCACGAATCAGGCCACGCCATTGTTGGCCGCCTGGTGCCGGAGCATGATCCTGTCTACAAGGTCAGTATCATCCCTCGCGGTCGGGCACTTGGTGTCACCATGTTCCTGCCCGAGGAAGACAAGTACAGCCACAGCAAACGCTTCCTGATCAGCTCTATTTGCAGCTTGTTCGGTGGCCGGATTGCGGAAGAGCTGACCCTTGGCTTCGACGGCGTCACCACGGGTGCCTCCAACGACATTGAGCGGGCGACCAGCCTGGCTCGCAACATGGTTACCCGCTGGGGTTTGTCCGAGAAGCTGGGTCCGCTGCAGTACGATACTGACACTGAAGAGCCGTTCCTCGGCCGTTCCGCCGGGCAGGCGCAGACTGTGTACTCGCCGGAAACCGCACAGCGGATCGACGAAGAAGTTCGCAACATCATCGACGAGTGCTACGAAAAGGCCCGTCAGTTGCTGATCGATAATCGCGACAAGCTGGACCTGATGGCGGACGCGTTGATGAAGTACGAGACCATCGACCGCTTCCAGATCGACGACATCATGGAAGGTCGAGAGCCTCGCCCGCCCAAGGGATGGGGTGACAGTGGCCCCACTGGTGGTGTGACGGCTGAGGAGCCGGCGTCTGAGTCCAAGGGCTCTGACGATGCTCGCCAGCCTGATGTTGGCCGGCCCGCCGGCGAGCACTGACGCCGCTCGCACGACCTCAAGTAAGACCCATGCGCCGCCCGGTTTCCGGGCGGCGTTTGTTTTTGCAGACCCCTGGCAGGATTTGTTATGGACATGAACTTCGCTGGCCGCAGGCTGGATATGGCTCGGTGCCACGTGATGGGTGTTCTTAATGTCACACCCGACTCCTTTTCTGACGGCGGGCAGTTCGATCGTCCAGAGGTCGCCATTGCCCGGGCAAGGCAGATGTCGGCAGACGGGGCCATGTTCATTGATGTGGGCGGCGAATCCACTCGCCCGGGCGCAACGCCGGTGTCGGTTCAGGAAGAACTGGACCGCGTGTGTCCGGTGGTTGAAGCTATTGCTCGAGAGCTGGATGTAGTGATTTCGGTGGATACCAGCGCCCCCGAGGTGATGGCTGAGACCGCCGGCCTGGGAGCCGGGCTTATTAACGATGTTCGCGGCCTGCAGCGAGCGGGCGCGCCTGAAGCCGTTGCCAAGGCGAATATCCCCGCCTGCATCATGCATATCCAGGGTGAGCCTGAGACCATGCAGGAGCGGCCGGAATACCGTAACGTCTGCCGCGAAGTGAGCTCCTTTCTCACGGAGCGCATGCGGGTGGCCGAGTCGGCCGGCATCCGGCCGGAAAATATTATCCTTGACCCGGGCTTCGGTTTCGGCAAATCCCTGGAGCACAATCTTCAGCTGCTGGCGGCCATGGAGCAGCTGCATGTTCTGGGTCACCCTCTTCTCATCGGTATGTCGCGCAAGTCCATGTTGGGGGCGATCACCGGGCGCGAGGTAAATGAACGGTTGCCCGCAAGTCTTGCGGCCGCGACAATAGCCGCCATGAAAGGAGCCAGCATCGTCCGGGTGCATGATGTTCGTGAAACAGTGGATGCCGTTAAGGTAGTGACGGCAATGAAGGAGGCGCGCTAATGTCCGACAGAAAATATTTTGGTACCGATGGTATCCGTGGCCGGGTCGGCGAGTCCCCGATCACGCCCGAATTCATGCTGCGCCTGGGCTGGGCTGCAGGTCAGGCGTTCAAGCGCGATGGTCAGCGCAACAGTGTGCTGATCGGAAAGGACACTCGGCTTTCGGGTTACATGTTCGAATCGGCCCTCGAGGCCGGACTTGCCGCCGCCGGTGTCGACGTGAAGCTGCTTGGCCCCATGCCAACGCCTGCTATTGCCTACCTGACCCGTACCTTCCGGGCGTCGGCCGGTATAGTGATCAGTGCCTCCCATAATCCGCACCACGACAACGGCATCAAGTTCTTCTCGGCGGCCGGCACTAAGCTCGATGATGCCCTTGAAACCGAAATTGAGCGCTGGCTCGATCAGCCGCTGGAAGTCTGTGCTTCCGGGGAGCTGGGTAAAGCATCCCGAGTAGACGATGCGCCCGGCCGCTATGTCGAGTTCTGCAAGAGCACGGTGCCGAATGAATTCAGTCTCGACGGCATGAAAATCGTCCTCGATTGCGCCCATGGCGCTACCTATCACGTTGCTCCTAAGGTCTTCCGTGAGCTCGGTGCGAATGTTTCGGTCATCGGTGGCGAGCCGGACGGGCTGAACATCAACCTGAATGTGGGTTCCACCGAACTGGGTGCGTTGAAGCAGGCCGTGGTCAGTCGCGGCGCCGATCTGGGTATTGCCTTCGACGGCGATGGCGACCGGGTGTTGATGGTGGATCGCGATGGTACTGAGGTGGACGGTGATGAGCTGTTGTACGTTATTGCCTGTCAGCGTTTTGCCGAGGGTCGGCTTAAGGGTGGTGTGGTTGGAACCCTGATGACCAATCTGGGTGTTGAGCTTGCGCTGCGGGAGCAGGGTATTGAGTTCGAGCGCGCAAAAGTGGGTGACCGCTATGTCATGGAACGCCTGATTGCGAATGACTGGGTGCTGGGCGGTGAGGGCTCTGGTCACATGGTGATTCGCGATTGCACCAGCACCGGTGATGGTATTGTCTCTGCGCTGCAGGTTTTGTTGGCGGTCGGCAAGTCCGGCAAGCCGCTGGCTGAACTGCGTCGCACCATGAGCAAGCTGCCGCAGACAATGGTGAATGTCCGGGTAGCCGAGCGCTTCGATCCCCATAGCCGAGAAGATATTGTCAGCGCTGTGCGCAAGGCCGAGTCCGAGCTGGGCGAGGCTGGTCGCGTGCTGCTGCGGGCATCCGGAACTGAGCCGCTGATTCGGGTCATGACCGAGGGTCAGGATGCACAGACCATTGCCCGCATCGCCAATGAGCTTGCCGTGGTGGTGGAGAATTCCTCCGCTTAATTTCGTATTTTCAGGCGGTTGTCTGTCGGGAGGGACTGCTGTATAGTTCGCCCTCCCTCACGTTTGGGATCTGTTATGCGTCGCAAGATCGTAGCCGGAAACTGGAAGATGAACGGGTCGAAAGACCTGGTACAGCAGCTCGTTGGCTCTGTCCGGTCCGAGGCTGAGTCGCTTGATAATGGTGTGGAGGTTGTTATTATTCCTCCCGCAATTTATGTCAGCGACGTTGTAGCGCGATCAGGCAATCGCCTGATGGTTGGTGTGCAAAACGTGGGGCAGTGGTCCTCGGGCGCCTACACCGGCGAAATCGCTGCAGGCATGGCCAAGGATCAGGGGTGTTCTTACGCACTGGTCGGGCATTCCGAGCGTCGGCAGCTGTTTGGCGAAACCGATGACGAAGTTGCCGCCAAGGTTGAGAGCCTGGTTGCTAGTGGTCTGACTGCCGTTGTATGTGTTGGCGAGACTCTGGAGCAGCGCGAAGCTGGCCGTGCAGAAGCTGTTGTGGCTTCACAGGTTAAGGCCGCTCTGGACAATGTGGTCGCAGGTCAGTGGGACCGAATCGTAGTGGCGTATGAGCCGGTCTGGGCGATTGGTACCGGAAAAACCGCTACCGCGGAAGATGCCCAGGCCATGCATGCTTCGATTCGTCAGGTGCTGGCTGAGATCGGCGCACCGGCCGAAAGCATTTCACTGCTTTACGGCGGCAGTGTAAAAGCGGATAATGCAGCCGCTCTTTTTGCCGAGCCGGATATAGACGGCGGTTTGATCGGCGGGGCGTCACTGAAAGCAGACGATTTTGTGAGTATTTGCCAGGCAATGCCGGCGAGTACCAATAGTTAAAGGTTCGCGAGAGTCGATATGGATTGGATGGAAACACTGGTAGTCGTAGTGCACGTGGTTATCGCCGTGGCACTGGTGGGTCTTGTGCTGATCCAGCAGGGCAAGGGTGCAGACGCCGGTGCAGCGTTTGGTGGCGGTGCCTCGCAGACGGTGTTTGGTAGTCAGGGTAGCGGAAGCTTTCTGACGCGCCTCACCACGATTCTGGCAATCGTGTTCTTTGTAACGAGTTTTTCGCTGGCGGTATTCGCCAAGCAGCGTGCAGAAGTGGCCGGTGAGGCAGGTATTCCTATGGTTCAGGAATCCAGCGATTCGTCTCCGGCAGAGCAGGCGGCTGAGGCAGATTCAGTGCAGTCCAGCGAAACCGAGAGCGGGGAGTCTGATCTCCCCGAGCTCGAGTAAGAGTGTTGCCCGGGTGGTGGAACTGGTAGACACGCTATCTTGAGGGGGTAGTGGCGAAAGCCGTGCCGGTTCGAGTCCGGCCCCGGGCACCATATTGAAGAAAAACGGCTTGGATTTTCCAGGCCGTTTTTTTTGGTCAGTCCTTGACCAGTCCGTCTGGCGTCTCTATACTCCGGCGGATATTGGAGCCGGTGCGCGTGAGCATGCCGGTTTCTGGCAGGCCAGGTGTCTGTCAGCAGGAAGCGGTTCACCGGTTTGCTTCCTGCGAGTTCTTGCAACAAAGAGCCCCATTTTTAGGGGCTTTTTGATTAAGGGGCCTGGCGCATCAGGCCCTGGTGCGTAAAAAGGGCTGATTAACAGCCCTTTTTTTGTTTTTGGGGCCGGTAAATTTGAAAACGGAGACGGCATAACTTGTCAGCCAAGCTTAAGCAACTGGAAGACATTCTTCGGCCGGTGGTCGAAGGCCTGGGGTTTGAATACTGGGGTATTGAATATCGGTCCCAGGGTCACCATTCGAAGCTGCGGGTGTTTATCGAAGATGTTGAAAACGGCATCTCGATTGAAGACTGCGAAAAGGTCAGTCGGCAGATCAGCGGCGTGATGGATGTGGAAGACCCCATCCAGTCCGAATACACCCTGGAGGTGTCTTCCCCGGGTATGGATCGGCCGCTGTTTCGCCTGGAACATTACGAAGCCTTTGCTGGCCAGCAGGTCCAGATCCGTTTGCGCATGGCCTTTGAGGGGCGTCGCAAGTTCAACGGTTTGATCAAGGGCGTAGAGGGCGACGATGTAGTTGTGATCGTTGATGATCACGAGTATCTGCTGCCGTTCGATAGCATCGAGCGGGCGCACATCGTCCCGGTATTTGAATGAACACATCTGAACGCACGTCAGTGGACGCACAGTTTAATTTGAGGGCAGGGTAATCGAATGAGTAAAGAGATCTTGCTGGTGGTTGAGTCCGTCTCGAACGAGAAGGGAGTCGAGAAGGATGTGATTTTTGAGGCGATCGAGCTGGCACTCGCCACTGCCGCCAAGAAGCGGTATGAGGACGAGGAAGCCGATATCCGAGTGGCTATCGATCGTCGCACCGGAGAATACGAAACTTTCCGCCGTTGGCTGGTCGTCGACAACGACGCCGTTCCGGCACTGGGCACCGAGCTCACGTTCCAGGAAGCGGAAGAGATTTCCAGCGAGCTGCAGCCCGGCGACATTCACGAAGAGAAAATCGAATCGGTGGCCTTTGGCCGCATTGGCGCCCAGGCGGCCAAGCAGATCATTTTCCAGAAAGTACGTGAAGCCGAACGCACCAAGATCGTTGATAGCTACCGCGATCGCGTCGGTGAGCTGGTGTCCGGTACGGTCAAGAAAGTCACCCGTGACAACGTTATCGTTGATCTGGGCGCTAACGCCGAAGCCTTGCTGCCGCGCGAAAACCTGATCCCCCGGGAAACGTTCCGGATGGGTGATCGTGTTCGTTCGCTGCTGTTGGAAATTCGCACCGATCACCGTGGCCCTCAGCTCATCCTGAGCCGGGGCGCTCCGCAGATGCTGATCGAACTGTTCCGCATTGAGGTGCCGGAAATCGCCGAGGAGCTGATCGAGATTCGTGGCGCCGCCCGTGATCCCGGTTCACGCGCCAAGATTGCGGTTAAGACCAACGATCGTCGGATCGATCCGGTGGGTGCCTGTGTCGGTATGCGCGGCTCGCGTGTGCAGGCGGTATCCAACGAGTTGGGCGGTGAGCGCGTTGATATCGTGCTGTGGGACGACAACCCTGCCCAGTTGGTGATCAATGCCATGGCACCGGCAGAAGTCGCCTCGATCGTGATGGATGAAGACCGTCACACCATGGACGTTGCGGTTGCCGAAGATAACCTGGCCCAGGCCATCGGTCGTAACGGACAGAACGTCCGTCTGGCGACCGAACTGACCAGTTGGACCCTGAACGTCATGACCGAAGAAGAAGCCGGTGAGCGTCAGGAACAAGAGTACAATCGTCTGGTGGATCACTTTACCAGCAACCTTGATGTCGACGATGAGTTCGCAGGCTTCCTCATTGAGGAAGGCTTCACATCGCTTGAAGAAGTGGCCTATGTGCCGATGGAAGAAATGCTGGCCATCGAAGGCCTTGATGAAGACACGGTGACCGAACTTCGCCGCCGGGCCAAGGACGTCCTGTTGAACCAGGCGTTGGCCAGCGAAGAAGCACTCGAGGGTTCGGAGCCGGCAGAAGATCTTCTGGGAATGGACGGCATGGACCGTGGCCTGGCCTTTAAGTTGGCCGGCATGGGTGTGCGCACCATGGAAGATCTCGCTGAGCAGTCCGTCGTGGATCTGCTTGATATTGAAGGAATGGATGAAGAGCGTGCCGGTCAACTTATCATGACTGCACGTGCCCCCTGGTTTGAAGACCAGGCCTAATTCGGGAGGAGGACCAGTATGGCTGAAGTAACGGTAAAACAACTGGCCGAAGACGTAGGCGCTCCCGTGGATCGTTTGCTGAAGCAGATCGTTGAGGCGGGCCTGAAAGCCCGTTCTGAGAACGATTCTGTGTCCAGCGATGAGAAGCAGCAGTTGCTGGCCTATTTGAGAAAGACTCACGGTGAAGCGGATTCTGAACCCCGCAAGATCACCCTGAAGCGCAAAACCACGACCACGCTGAAGGCAGGTAAAGCCAAGACGGTGAACGTGGAAGTTCGTAAGCGCCGCACCTACATCAAGCGTGCAGAAACTCAGTCGGACGCGGAAGTACCAAAGGCTGAGGGCGTTGAGGAAGAAGTTAAACAGGCAGCGCCAGCGGTCGAGGAAGCTCCGAAGGTAGCGGCTGAAGCAGCACCGAAGGTCGAGGCGGAAGCGCCTGCAGAACCGAAGGCGGAGCCGGCCACAGATACAGCTGAGCAGCCGATTGCCGAAGACAAGGCCAAGAAGGTCGAGGAGCCGGCACCAGTTCCTGCGCCGGAAGACATTCCTATTCCTCCGCCTGAAGGTGAAGGGAAAGACCGCAAGCCGAAGAAAAAGAAAGCTCGCGAGCGCGGTGATGAAGTTGAAGAAGGCAAGCCGAAGAAGAAATCGGCGGGCCATCGTGGTCCACGCAGCCGCCCGGTGGATGAGCCTCTGGTGATTTCCGAGGACGAAGAAGATACCACCCTGCGTAAGCCGCTGCGTGCGAAAAAGAAACCCAAAGAGAAGCGTCATGGCTTCGAGAGGCCGACCAAACCAATGGTCAGAGAAGTAGAGATTCCCGAAACGATTTCCGTGGGTGACCTTGCCCAGCGCATGGCAGTTAAGTCTGCCGATGTGATCAAGACACTGATGGGTATGGGCGTAATGGCCACCATCAACCAGGCACTGGATCAGGAAACTGCAGTGCTGGTAACTGAAGAGCTGGGCCACAAGGCCAAGACCGTCAGCGACGACGCCTTCGAAGAAGAAGTTCTGAGCGAATTCTCCCTTGAGGGCGGCGAGAAAACCAAGCGTGCACCTGTGGTGAGCGTGATGGGTCACGTTGACCACGGTAAGACGTCACTGCTGGACTACATCCGTCGCACCAAGGTTGCTTCCGGCGAGTCCGGTGGTATTACCCAGCACATTGGTGCTTACCACGTTGAGACCGATCACGGCATGGTGTCCTTCCTGGATACCCCGGGCCACGCCGCGTTTACCGCGATGCGCGCTCGCGGTGCCCAGTGCACCGACATCGTTATCCTGGTGGTTGCGTCTGACGACGGCGTTATGCCGCAGACTAAGGAAGCGGTTCAGCACGCCCGTTCCGCCGGTGTTCCTCTGGTAGTTGCCATCAACAAGATGGACAAGGAAGGCGCCGATCCGGACCGGATCAAGAGCGAGCTGGCAGCCCTGGAAGTGGTTCCGGAAGACTGGGGCGGCGACGTTCAGTTCGTTCCTGTGTCCGCCCACACGGGTGAAGGGATTGAAGCGCTGCTGGAAGCGGTCCTGCTGCAGTCCGAGATCCTCGAGCTGGAAGCTTCTACCGATGCGCCGGCGAAGGGTGTAGTGGTTGAATCCAGCCTTGAGCGCGGACGTGGTTCTGTGGCGACGGTTCTGGTTCAGAACGGTACCCTGCGTCAGGGCGACATGGTTGTTGCCGGTTCTTACTTTGGTAAGGTCCGGGCCATGACTGACGAAGCGGGCAAGCAGGCGAAAGAAGCCGGTCCGTCGATTCCGGTCGAGATCCTGGGCCTGAACGGTACGCCTGATGCCGGCGATGAGTTCTTTGCCGTAGCCGACGAGAAGAAGGCCAAAGAATTGGCCGAATTCCGTCAGTCACGTGAGCGTGAGCAGCGTCTTCAGCGTCAGCAGGCTGCCAAGCTTGAGAACCTGTTTGAGAACATGGGCAAGGACGAGGTCAAAACCCTCAACGTTGTGCTCAAGACCGATGTTCGCGGTTCCCTGGAAGCCATCACCAAGGCGCTTCAGGACCTGGGTAATGACGAAGTGCAGGTCAAGATTGTGTCCTCTGGCGTCGGCGGTATTGCTGAAACCGACATCAGCCTGGCCATGGCGACCAACGCGGTCATCTTCGGCTTCAACGTTCGTGCGGATACCGCGTCCAAGCGTCTGGTCGAGCAGGAAGGTCTGGACCTGCGCTACTACAGCATCATCTACAACTTGATCGATGACGTGAAAGCGGCCCTGACCGGCATGCTGGCACCGGAATTCCGCGAAGACATCGTTGGTATTGCCGATGTACGCGACGTGTTCCGTTCGCCGAAGTTTGGTCAGGTGGCTGGTTGCATGGTTACCGAAGGCAACGTGTACCGGAACAAGCCCATCCGCGTCCTGCGGGACAACGTTGTGATCTTTGAAGGCGAGCTGGAATCCCTGCGTCGCTTCAAGGACGACGTGCCTGAGGTTCGTAACGGCATGGAATGTGGTATCGGTGTTAAAGGCTACGACGTGAAGGTCGGTGACCAGATCGAAGTGTTCGACCGTGTACGGGTTGAGCGCAAGCTCGAATCCACGGGGGCCTAATGCCTAGAGAGTTCAGTCGTATTGATCGCATCGGCGATCAGATGCAGCGTGAACTGGCGCAGCTGATCCAGCGGGAGGTCAAAGACCCGCGGATCGGCCTGGTCACGGTCAATGCTGTCAAGGTGAGCCGTGACCTTGGTTACGCCGACGTTTACGTGTCTTTGCTGTCCACGGAGGAGCTCGATCAGGACTCCCCCGAGGTGAAGGACTCGCTCGCGGTGCTGAGCAAGGCCTCTGGGTTCTTGCGCGGTCAGGTCGGGCGCGCCATGAAGCTGCGGGTGATCCCCCAGCTTCGCTTCCACTTCGATACCCTCCAGGGTTACAGCCGCAAAATGGACAGTCTCATCAAGGAGGCCGTGGGCGATAAGCCGGCGGTCAGTCGTGATGACGACGACAGTCAGGAAGAGCCGGAGCAAAACGTTTGAGCCGCAGACGCAAAGGTCGTGACGTAAACGGAATTCTGGTGATTGATAAGCCCCTGGGTGTCACCTCCAATGGCATCCTGCAGCAGGTGAAACGCCTGTATGGTGCGGCCAAGGCCGGCCATACCGGCGCACTGGATCCCTTGGCCACGGGCGTGTTGCCGTTGTGCTTTGGTGAGGCCACCAAGTTCTCCCAGATGATGCTGGACAGCGACAAGGCTTACATCGCCACTGCCAAGCTGGGCATCCGGACCGAAACCGGAGACAGTGAAGGTGCCGTGGTTGAAGAAAAGCCAGTACCGTCAGAGCTGTCAGCAACGTACCTGGAATCGGTGTTTGACGATTTCCGGGGCGACATCCAGCAAGTTCCCTCCATGTATTCCGCCCTCAAGCACAAGGGGCGTCCCTTGTACGAATACGCTCGCGAAGGTATCGAGGTGGAGCGTCCGGCCCGGCCGGTCACCATCTATGAGCTGACCTTGCTGGACGTGCGTGACGACGAGCTCGATATCGCCGTTAGTTGCACCAAGGGTACGTACATTCGCTCACTCGTTGAAGACATCGGTGAGGCGCTTGGCTGTGGTGCCCATGTGTCAGCATTGCGTCGCACCATGGCTTCCGGATTTACCCTGGCGGATGCCCAGAGTGTCCCGGAAATGGAGGCCATGCGCGAGCGTGACGAAAGTCTGGACGGCCTGCTGGTAGCGCCGGATGCGGCGCTGTCGATGTTCCCCGAGGTTAAGTTGTCGGGGCCGTCGCTGGTGTCGATATTGAATGGACAACCGGTTAGAATAACCGGTCAATCCCTCGAAGGATTCGTGCGCGTTTATGGCAACGAAGGCTTCGTAGGATTGGCAGAAGCAACACCGGAAGGTGAGGGGATCAATCTGGTCCCGCGCCGTTTGGTGAAGACCAGCGACCAACGCTAAGCGTGGCGCTGATTAGCCGGGCTGTAGAGATGCGCGGTTCGGCCGTATTCGAGAGCATCGCAAACAAAGAGGTGTAAAATGGCACTTTCTGCCAGTGAGAAGTCACAGATCGTTAAGGATTTTCAGCAAGGTGAAGGCGATACCGGTTCTCCTGAAGTTCAGGTTGCACTGCTGAGCGCCAACATCAACAAGCTGCAGGATCACTTCAAGACCAACAAGCAGGATCACCATTCCCGCCGTGGTCTGATCCGGATGGTAAACCAGCGTCGTAAGCTGCTGGACTACCTGAAGCGCAAGAACGCTGACCGTTACCTGGAGCTGATCCAGCGCCTTGGTCTGCGTCGCTAATCCGGTCTTTTCGACCTGAAGGCTGCTCCGGCTTCGGCCAGAGCACGCCGGCAGCCGGTAGAATCTTACGAGGTTCTGCCGGTTGTGCTTTTCTCACCAAGTAAGACTGCAGTGACTGTGTCAGTGAGTTCGACGGATACCCTGTCGTAATGGAAAGCCGAAATCGATAGCAGGTTGTTGAAAAGCCCGGGTGGGTCTACTTGAACACCCATTGCTCTCCGGGGTTTTGCAACAGCCTGTTAGCTTTCAGGCGGGTTGCCTTTCGGACCATGTGACTGACACCTGCAGACCAACGACCGCACGCATGGGCGTGTTGGTTGAATCTAGCTGAAATAGAGTGATCAGGAGTTTTTTGTGGATCTGAAACCTGTAAAGAAAACGTTTGAGCTGGGCGGCAAGACCGTCACTCTCGAAACCGGTCGTATTGCCCGTCAGGCCACCGGTTCAGTTCTGGTAACTATCGATGACGTATCCGTACTGGGTACCGTGGTAGGCGCCAAGGAACCGAAGCCGGGTCAGGGTTTTTTCCCGCTGACCGTTAACTACACTGAAAAGACCTACGCTGTTGGCAAGATCCCGGGTGGTTTCTTCAAGCGTGAAGGTCGTCCTTCCGAGAAGGAAACTCTGACTTCCCGCCTGATCGACCGTCCGATTCGTCCGCTGTTCCCGAACGGCTACATGAATGAAGTCCAGGTTGTGCTGACCGTTATGTCTGCCAACAAGACTCAGGATCCGGATATTGCCGCGATGCTGGCTGCTTCTGCAGCCCTGTCAATTTCCGGTATTCCGTTCGACGGCCCGATCGGTGCATCCCGTGTTGCGTTCACCAATGAGCGTGGTTACTTCCTGAACCCGACCTATGAAGAGCTCGAAACCTCGCTGCTCGACATGGTTGTTGCCGGTACTGAAGACGCAGTTCTGATGGTTGAGTCTGAAGCCAAAGGCCTGACCGAAGACCAGATGCTGGGTGGTGTTCTGTTCGCCCACCAGGAAATGCAGGTTGCTGTCAGCGCGATCAAGGAATTTGCTGCCGAGATTGGCAAGCCGCGTTGGGAGTGGACTCCGGAAGTTGAGAACACTGAGCTGCTGAACGCCATCAAGGGCGAATTCGCTGGCGCCATCGAAGAGGCCTACAGCATCCGTGACAAGATGGAGCGTTACGCTCGTCTGGGCGAGATCAAGAGCGCTGCCGTTGAGAAGTTTGCCGGTGAAGAGGAAGGCCAGCCTTCCGGTGATGAGGTCAAGAAGTACTTCGGCAAGATCGAGAAGTCGGTTGTGCGTCAGCAGGTAATTGATGGCAAGCCGCGTATCGATGGCCGTGACAACAAGACCGTTCGTCCGATCGAAATCGAAGTAGGCGTGCTGCCCAGCACCCACGGTTCGGCACTGTTCACCCGTGGTGAAACCCAGGCCATCGTAACGACTACTCTGGGCACGGCTCGTGACATGCAGATCATCGATGCCCTGCACGGTGAGCGTAAGGACCCGTTCCTGTTCCACTACAACTTCCCTCCGTACTCGGTTGGTGAAGCTGGTCGTATGGGCAGCCCGGGCCGTCGTGAGATTGGTCACGGTCGTCTGGCGAAGCGCGGTATCTCCGCGGTTATGCCGACCATCGAAGAGTTCCCGTACACCATCCGTGCGGTTTCCGAGATCACTGAATCCAACGGCTCGAGCTCTATGGCGTCGGTCTGTGGTTCCAGTCTGGCCCTGATGGATGCGGGTGTTCCGCTGAAGGCGCCGGTTGCTGGTATCGCGATGGGTCTGGTCAAGGAAGGCGACAAGTTTGCAGTCCTGACTGACATCCTGGGTGACGAAGACCACTTGGGCGACATGGACTTCAAGGTTGCTGGTACCAAAGATGGTGTTACTGCCCTGCAGATGGACATCAAGATCAACGGTATCACCGACGAGATCATGGAGCTGGCTCTGGAGCAGGCACAGGAAGCGCGTCTGCACATCCTGGGTGAGATGAACAAGGTAATCGCCGAGTCCCGTTCGGAGCTGTCCGCACGTGCACCGAGCATCACCACCGTCAAGATCAACCCGGACAAGATCCGTGATGTTATCGGTAAGGGCGGTGCTACCATCCGTTCTATCTGTGACGAAACCGGTGCGTCTATCGATCTGGACGACGACGGCAACGTGAAGATCTACGCCGACAACCAGGAAGCTGCCCAGGCGGCGGTTAACCGGGTCAAGGAGATCACTGCGGAAATCGAAGTTGGCGCGATCTACAAGGGTCGTGTTGAGCGCATCGTTGATTTCGGTGCCTTCGTTAACATCTTGCCTGGCAAGGATGGTCTGGTGCACATTTCCCAGATCTCCGAGCGCCGTATCGAGAACGTAACTGACGAGCTGAGCGAAGGTCAGGAAGTTCTGGTTAAGGTTCTGGATGTCGATAACCGTGGTCGCGTTAAGCTGTCCATGAAGGAAGTTCAGGAAGGCGAGCAGCCGACTGACTTCTCAGCCTGATAGCTAAAAGCTAGAAGGTCTCGAAAAACCCGCCTTTCCTTTGGATTGGCGGGTTTTTTGTTTTTTGGCGTCTAGCGCTGGAGTCAGCGTCTATTGAAAGACCTTTTTCAAAACACGCTACGAGCACATCCATGTGCGCTTGTTTCGGGCCGTCCTTGGCCCTCAACAGTTTTGAAAAAGGTCTTCCAATAGCCGCCCAGATTTATCGAGTGGCGTCTGAGAGGAAATTCAGAAGGGTTTGTTTGTAAGCCGGGATCACGAACGTAGATGCGTGTGGGGTATCTGTTTGCAGAAACGTTTTTGGCTCCTCTGCAGCCTCATACAGATCCTTGCCGTGATGGAAGGGGATGATGCCATCGCGAACACTATGGATGACCATGACCGGCACAGGGCTTATGTCGTCGATACGGTCGATGCCTTCGTATTCCGCCGGGATGGTCCAGCTCAGGGGGACCTGCAGCAGCCAGGTTAACCAGACGCTGCCCAGTTTTTCCCGGGCAATTCCGCGAAAACCGGAGAAGGTGCCGTCCAGTATTACGCCGTCGAGCCCAGGCTCCTCGCCACGTTCTACCCATTCGCCCGCCAAGGGTATGCCCAGTGCTCCGCCCAGACTCTGTCCCAACAGAAACACGGGGCCATCCCGAACCTCAGACTTAGACCCAAGCCAGCGCATGCCGGTCTCTACATCGTGCAGGGCGCCTTCGATGTCTGGTGCGCCGGTGGACCGGCCGTAGCCGCGATAATCCAGGGTGAAGATGTTGTAGCCCTCGGCCGGCAGCCAGGCCACGTTGAAGATGTGGCTGCTGATGTTCTGGGCGTTGCCATGGAGAAAGTAGACGGTGCCTTTGGCCGTCCCAGGGTCTTTGGCAGGCAACCACCAGCCGTGCAGGGTTTCGCCGTCCGCCGTTTCCAGATAGATATCTTCGTACTTGAGGTTGAGTCGGTCCGGGGTGACGTAGGTCACGCTGTCCGGAAAGAAGAACACACCGCTGCACCCGGTTTGCAGGAAAACCGCACACAGCAATATCAAGGCTGTGCGCATGCTTCTGGCGGGCAGTGTGTTTAAAAGTAGGCGTGCAGTCCGGTTTGCCATGTGCTCTGGTACCTGTCGTAGTGGTCTTCCCGGGTGAATTCGGCGAACAGGCTAAAGGCGCGGCCAAGATGCCAGTTACCTTTAATGTAGACCTGATCCTGCCGGTGCTGGCTGCTGACTATCCAGGCTTTGGTCTTGGCGCCGGCGATGAAGCTGAAGCGGTTGTTCTGATGCAGCAGGCCGATGTCGGCTCCGGGGGCGGCGTCGTAGCCGCGGCGCAGGTCGTCATCGATTTCCACATCGGCGGTGGCGATGGCAAACGCCTGCAGGTGATTACCCAGCAACCAGCTGCCACCGGCGCCTCCTTCAAGGTACGGCGAGAGAACCCGTTTGGCGCCATTATCGGTGCGCCGGCCACCGAAGCCTACCTGCCAGGACAATGGCGAGAAGAACTGGTCTCTGGGGCTCAGAGAGCGGATCTCGACGCCGATCAGCTGCTCCAGTTGTAGCTCGTCGTTGTCGGTGTAGTAACGGGCGTCCAGTCGCAGGAATTGGAGCTGGGCACCGGGACGGTAACCGGCGGGCGGATCCAGTACATCGTGGTAGGCAGGGCGCAGGGTCAGTTCGGTGAATTCACGATGCGCCAGCTGACCGGAACTGATGCTGCCGCGGAAGGTGTTATGGCCCTGGTCGTCCCGGATCTCCGGTTGCGGTGGCGACTGGGGAGCTGGTGCTTCGTCGATATCGCTACGTGCCATCAGCAGGTTGTGGGACAGGGGCGCGGCAACTTCCCGGGGCCAGCCGTCGGCTTCGCTCTGGTAGCGCACGTAGTCGTAGGTGGCATCGAGGATATGGGCCTGTTGTTTGGGCGCGAGCTGTTGGATTTCCTGGGACTCGGGGTCGACATAGCCGTTGGCGATGGCGGCGGCCAGGGTTTGCTGCTCCTCCGGCAATGATTCCAGGCTGTAGGCCACGGAAGTGGCTGCTGAAGGCCGGTAGTAGACTTCGCTGACCAAGTCTTTGTCGACCACCCAGCGCACGGTGTCAGAGGGGATGGCGTGAGTGCTTACTTCGTCCAGGAGGTGGGTGCCCGGGCGAGCGACATCAATCAGCGCCAGTAGCCGGTAGGCGCAGTTCTCGTCAAAGAAGTAGTAATCGAAGTTGTGGTCGCGGATTTCCCAGGCGTGCGCGATCAGCAGATCAACTTCGGCCTGGGTCAGGTTGAGCCGGTATTCCCAAAGATCCCGGTGTTCGATATCCGAATACAGGCGAATTTTCTCGTAGTAAGGCTGAACGCTGGTAATGCCCGGATAACCGCCAAAGATCCCTTTGTAGGCAAACAGGATCTCGCTGTCGTGGGCGGCCGCGTCGGCCGCGTAGGAGATGGTGTTGGCCAGTAGCAGGTTTGTTTCGTCATCGTCCTGGGGTGGGTCCAGCCGCAGGAAAGTGTGCCCGAACATGGATGAGGGGCTGTTCAGATAGGATGCCGCGAACACCAGGGTTACCGTTTCGGTGTTCAGGGTCTCGGTCCATGCCTCGTATGCAGGGCAGTCTACCGCCGGCAATGAGAGATCTAGCTGTCCCTGAAGCCAAGCTGTGCGGGCGGGGAATCGGCATTGGGCGTGGCCACCGCCGCTGCCGGGTTGCTGGATGGCGGATAAGGTTGCCTCCAGCTCTCGTTCGGGCGCCTGTTTGCCCTGGTCGCTGAGAAAGAAATCGGGATCGTCAGCCTGGCTGGTAAAGCCGCCGCCGAGGGTGTCCTGCTGGTAGTGCATCAGCGTCAGCCAGGCCGGATCCAGGTAAAGGTCTTGAGTGGTCGGCGAAGTATCTGCCAGGGCAGGTGCCGAGAGGGCTAGCCAGCACAGTGCTGGCCCGAGGCGAAGCGAATGGCCCATGGATGATGTAGTCGTCCGGATTTGAGTGCGAGTGAAGCGGGATGGCGCGCCGTCCTTGGCACAAGAGCATCCCTGTACGGCGCGGTGTTACGCGGCTACGTACTTGCTCAGAGACTGATCTTTCTCCAGCAGAGCAACAATGGCATCCACTGCTTCACCAGAGGTAGTGTCGGAGCTTGGGAAGATAGTGGCGAAGTTGTCCTGTAGTACCTTGCGGAAGGTATCGCGGTCTGCGGCGTCAACACCCAGAAGAACAGCCAGGGTGTCCAGATTTTCTCCACTGCCGCGGGACATGTCACGGGCAACCTTGTCGATGTTGCTGTCCATGTACAGGGCCATTGATTGCACGGACTGATTAGTCTGGCAACCCAGGGTGCCGGTGGTCATGCCGAAAGTCTGGTTGCCGAAGGTGCCATTGGTGGTGGCGGCCAAAACGTGGGGGGCAATACCGGACTGTCCTTTCCAGATCATGGCACCAACACCACAGCCAGGCTGTGCGAAAGCCATGGAGGAAGCGCCCAGAAGAATTGCACCTGCGATCAGTTTTTTCATTATCCACTCCTTTGTGTGGTTTTTTGCTGTCGTCGCATGCCTTGCGTCAGTCGGGAACGACATAGGTGAGCAGCGTACACCGGCCCGTAAACCGGTTGAAGCGCCGTCGGGATTGAGTATAGCTCAATCAAATCAATAGCAAGCGATTCTGTAGAAAGGAGTGTGAGGTGAACGAAAAGGGGCCCTCTTGATGAGAGCCCCTTTCCTGAGATCCAACGCTATGGGAGCGTTCGAGCTTCGTCGCTTAGTACGCGGAATACTTTTCTTCGATTTCGCGTTTCTCTGCGATGAACTTCCTGTTGTCGATTGAATCGAGCATCAGCTTGTCTTCAAGGCGCGCCATTTCTTTGTCTTCAAGCTTTTCAACTTTGTGCTTGGTTGCATAGTAGTTGATGCTTTGGGCGCCTTCGTAGCCGCTAACCGGATCCCACAGTACAGAGGCAGGCCATAGCAGCAAGTTAACAACGCCAGCACCGTACTCACGAACGTAGAACGAGCCGAATCCAGGCAGGATGCCCAGGGCGGCAGCTGCGCCAGGATTTTTCTCTTCAACAGCGAGTCCTTTAGCTTGGTAGCCACGGAGCTCTTGCTTTTGGTTAGAGTTTAGCGGCGTGGCACAGCCTGAAATGAGAGTAATGCTTAACAGAAGGCCCAGGGCGAGGGTTTTGGAACTCTTGAACGACATGCTTTTTTCCTTATTGAGAGTGTTGCTCCATATGTGAAAAAACCGTAATGGGTTATCACGGCGCAACATTACCAACAAAGCAAAACCTTGTCTCCGTAAGTTACCGGGAAATCAGCAAAATGTTGTTAAAGCCGTGAAACGGTCTGTAAACGGAGTGGGCTGCTTAGAGAGGTCACATATGAAGGGAGGTCATATATGCAGGGAGATCGAACAGAAACCGCCCTGGAACCTCTGTGCCAGGGCGGTTTTGGGGCCTGAGTTGCACTTGTTAGCCGCCCAGGTAGGCGTTCTGAACTTCCGGATTGGCGAGCAGGTTCTTGCCGGTATCCTGCAGCCGGATCTTTCCGGTTTCCAGCACATAGCCGCGGTCCGCCAGGTTCAGGGCCTGATGGGCGTTCTGCTCGACCAGGAACACGGTAATGCCCTCGTCGCGCAGGTGGCCGATGATCTCGAAGATCTGTTTGATCACCAGTGGTGCCAAGCCGAGGGATGGCTCATCGAGAATGATCATGTTCGGCTTGCTCATCAGGGCACGGCCGATGGCCAGCATCTGTTGCTCACCGCCGGACATGGTGCCGGCACGCTGGTGTTCACGCTCCTTCAGGCGCGGGAACAGCTCATAGGCGTGGTCCTGGCTCTTACGAATCTCGGCTTTGGTGTTGAAGAACCCACCCATGTGCAGGTTCTCTTCCACGGTAAGGCCAGAGAAAATTCTCCGACCTTCCGGAACGATGGCGATGCCGGAACGCATGATGTTGGCGGTTGGATCGCGGGTAATGTCGCGGCCGTTCAGAATAACCCGACCTGAGCTGGCCTGTGGGTTGCCGCACACGGTCATCAGCAGGGTGGTCTTGCCGGCGCCATTGGCCCCGATCAGGGACACAATCTCGCCTTTTTTGACCTCGACAGAGACGCCATGCAGCGCCTCAATCTTGCCGTAGTGGGTATGGACATCTTCTAGTACAAGCATGGTTCTTCCTCAGGCCTCGCCCAGGTAGGCTTTGATCACGTCGTCGTTCTGGCGGATTTCTTCCGGCGTACCGCTGGCCAGGGGGCGGCCCTGGTTGATCACGTTGATACGGTCGGAGATGTCCATCACCAGGCTCATGTCGTGCTCAATCAGCACCACGGAAACGCAGTAGTCCTCTTTCAGGCTGACGATCAGCTGGTTGAGGTCTTTGGTTTCCGCCGGGTTCAGGCCGGCTGCCGGCTCGTCGAGCATCAGCAGCTTGGGTTCGGTGACCATGCAGCGGGCGATTTCCAGGCGCCGCTGCTGGCCGTAGGCCAGGTTGCCCGCTTCCCGGTTGGCCAGGTCCATCAGACCAACCCGGTCCAGCCAGTAGGCGGCCCGGTCCAGGGACTTCTGTTCCCGTTCCCGGTAGCTGGGTGTCTTCAGCAGACCGGCCACCAGGTTGGTGTTCAGGTGCCGGTGCTGGGCGACCAGCAGGTTCTCGACCACGGTCATCTGGTTGAACAGACGCACGTGCTGGAAGGTTCTCACCATGCCCAGGCGCGAGATCTTGTAGTCCGGCCTGCCCTGGACTTCCTGACCCTCAAAAAGGATCTGGCCGCCGGTGGGCTGGTAAAAGCCACTCATGCAGTTGAACACGGTGGTTTTGCCGGCACCGTTTGGGCCAATGATCGAGACAATTTCCCGTTCTTGTACGTCCAGCGACACCTGGTCCACGGCCAGCAGGCCGCCAAAGCGCATGGACAGATTCTTTACTTCAAGCATCGTCCATCACTCCTGCTTTTTCAGTTCAATGTGAATGCGGCGCATCGGCATGAGGCCCTGGGGGCGCCACACCATCATCAGCACCATGGCGGCACCGAAGATCAGCATGCGGTATTCCGAGAATTCACGGGCCAGCTCTGGCAGGATGGTGACCGCAATGGCCGCCAGAACCACGCCAATCTGAGAGCCCATGCCGCCCAGTACCACGATGGCGAGGATGATGGCGGATTCCAGGAAGACGAACGATTCCGGGCTGATAAAGCCCTGCTTGGAGGCAAACACGGTACCGGCAAAACCGGCGAAGAAGGCGCCAATGGTGAATGCTGACAGCTTGACCGCGGTACGGCTCAGGCCAAGGGAGCGCGCTGCGATTTCGTCCTCACGAAGTGCTTCCCAGGCGCGACCCACCGGCATGCGCATAAAGCGGCGGATGACCAGCGCGGTGAACACCGCCAGTACCAGGGCAATCAGGTACAGGAAGATGACCTTGTGCTCGCCGCTGTAGGCGATACCGAAGGTTTCATGGAACGAGGTATTGCCTTCTTCCTTCACACGCCGGCCGAATTCCATGCCGAACAGGGTCGGATCGGGGATGCCGCCGATGCCGTTCGGGCCACCAGTGAGGTTGGTCCAGTTGTTGAGTAGGATCCGGATGATCTCGCCGAAGCCAAGGGTCACGATGGCCAGGTAGTCCCCGCGCAATCGCAGCACCGGAAAGCCCAGCACCAAGCCGAAGGTGGCGGCCAGCAGGGCGCCGATCGGCAGAGCAAACCAGAAGGAGACACCCAGGTACTGGGACAGCAGCGCGAAGGTGTACGCACCGACGGCATAGAACGCGACGTAACCCAAGTCGAGCAGGCCGGCAAGGCCAACCACCACGTTCAGGCCGAGGGCGAGCATGATGTAGATCAGGACCAGGGTGGCCAGATCCACCGCGCCCCGGGACATGAAAAACGGCCAGAACAGCGCCAGTATGACAATGCCGGTCAGCACCCAGGATTCAATCTTGGCGCGCCGGTTCTCGGCCATTGGTTCCTTGTGCTTGCCAGCGGTCAGGCTGGTGAGGTCACCGACCCGCCCCATGATCTGGTCGCGGAACAGCTGGAACAGAAAGACCACGACCGCGGCGAGCAGTACGCCGAGGATGGTCGTGGTGTCGGCACCAGTGATGGTGATGTTGATGCCCTGGGCCTCAAGGTTGAAACCGAGGATCGGGTAGGAAATGAGTAGGGTAATGAACGCGCAGAAGAGTGCGTGTTTGAAGTTATGAGCAGCCATCAGATCTTCTCAACCTCCGGTTTGCCGAGCAGGCCGGTGGGTTTGAACAGCAGAATGAGGATCAGCAGGCCAAAGGAGACCACGTCCTTGTATTCGCCACTGAGGTAGCCGGAGGTCATGCTTTCGGACACGCCCAGGATCAGCCCGCCCAGCATCGCACCGGGAATACTGCCGATACCGCCGAGTACCGCTGCGGTGAATGCCTTGAGGCCGGCAATGAAGCCGAATAGCGGATCAACCGAACCGTAATACATGCCCAGCAGTAAGCCGGCAACGGCGGCCAGCGCGGCGCCGATCACGAACGTGGCGGAGATGATGCGGTTGGTGTCGATGCCCAGCAGATTCGCCATCCCAAGGTCTTGGGATACTGCCCGGCAGGCGCGGCCGGTGCGGGAGCGGGCAATAAACAGCGACAGGGCGGTCATGCAGATCAGCGTGGTGATGAAGATGGTGATTTGCATGTAGGACAGGGACATCTGGAAGGCGCCGTCGGAGCCGAAGGTGAAGCCACCTTCAATCAGGGCCGGGAAGCCAATGTTGCGCGAGCCCTGGGCCAGGTGCACGTAGTTCTGCAGGAAGATCGACATGCCGATGGCGGAGATCAGCGGAATCAGTCGATGGCGTCCGCGTACCGGCCGGTAGGCCACCCGTTCCACCGCCCAGCCCATGGAACTGGACACGATCATGGCGCATACCAGGGCAACGATCAGGATCAGGGGGAGCCAGACAACACCGAGTGAGGCGAGGCCGGTAATGGCGATCAGTGCGGTGTAGGCACCGATCATGTAGATCTCACCATGGGCGAAGTTGATCATGCCGATGATGCCGTAAACCATCGTGTAACCAATGGCGATCAGGGCGTAGGTGCTCCCGATCGTCAGCCCGTTAATGAGCTGCTGAGAGAAATAAAGGAGGTCTTGCATGGTTGGAAAACTCCGAAAGCCTGCTCCCTCCGCTTCCGCACGCTGAACCCGGGATAACCGAACCGAGAGTGGGGGAGGATCAACAGGAGCCTAGAAAAACACCTTCTCCCGGATCGCGGTGAGAAGGTGCTCTAAAAATTACCGTTTGTTAACGATTTGGCTTAGTTTACCGGAGTTTTGCTTCCATCTGAATGCCATTCGTACACAACAAACTCGAACGATTTCATATCGCCGGCTTTGTCGTATTCAACGGTTCCGATGGGGGTTTCATAGGCGCCGCCGCGCAGGGCTGCTGCTACGTCGAACGGATCAGTGGATTCGGCCTTCGCGATGCCGTCGGCAATCAGCTGTACGGCCGCGTAAGAGGTCAGTACGAACGGGCCAGACGGATCCTCGCCCTTGCTTTCGAATGCCTTAACCAGCTTCTGGTTCTCGGCTTTCTGGTCGAAGCTCGGCGGCAGGGTTACCAGCAGGCCTTCGGCGGCTTCACCAGCAATGGTGTTGATGTCTTTGTTACCAACGCCTTCAGGGCCCATGAACACGGCATCCAGGTCACCCTGGCGCGCCTGGCGCAGGATCAGACCCAGTTCCGGGTGATAACCACCGTAGTAAACGTAGTCCACGTCAGCCTGCTTCAGCTTGGTGACCAGGGAAGAGAAATCCTTGTCACCAGCGGTGATGCCTTCGAACATGGCGATTTCAACGCCCTTGTCCTTCAGGGTGTCACGCACGGCGGTGGCGATACCTTCACCGTATTGCTGCTTGTCGTGAACAATCGCAACGCGCTCAGGGTTAAGGCTGGCAATGTAGTTGCCGGCAACCGGGCCCTGCATGCTGTCCAGACCGATGGTGCGGAATACCAGCTCATAGCCACGCTCGGTGATTTCCGGGCTGGTGGACGCCGGGGTAACCATCAGGATGCCTTCGTCTTCGTAGATGTCAGACGCGGGCTGGGTGGAGCTGGAGCACAGGTGACCAACCACAAAGCGAACGCCGTCGTTCACCAGGTTGTTGGCAACGGTCACGGCCTGCTTGGGGTCACAGACGTCGTCGTATTCCACGCCAACGAGTTCTTCACCCATAACACCGCCATTAGCGTTGATCTGTTGAATGGCCATGCGGGCGCCGGAAAACTGCATGTCACCGTATTGGGCGACAGGGCCGGTCATCGGGCCGGCGATGCCAATCTGGATTTCGGCGGCGGCGTGACCGGCGCCCATCAGTGCGATAGAAGTGCTAACAGCGGTTGCGAGTTTTTTTACTGAGGTTCTCATTAGGTCTGTCCTGTTTGGTTCAGGGTTATTCTTGTGTTCTCAGAGAGTTAAACAAACACCACACCCTTGTGCTTGTCAAGCAGATCGGGCCAGAGTTTATCCGAAAACACAGGGCTGCAAGAACTGGCTGATCTGAACAGCCGGTAGCTTCCAGTCGCACAGCTTGCAAGCAAGCCCTGTGCCGCTCCGGGTAGTGTCACGCGTCCGTGCTGTCGTCCTGGTTGTTAAAAACCAGTGTGCGGAAGCTTTCATGCTCACGCAGGTGTTCGAAACTGAGGTCTACCGAGGCATCGTCACGGTAAGCTTCTGAAATGTCTATAGCTTTTTGTAAAGTTGCCACGGCGTCCTCCCACCGACCAATCTCAGCGTAGGCGCAGGCGAGTTGGTAATGGGCATGACCATTGTCCGGGGCCAGCTTGAGCGCTCGTTGGCATAGGCTAATGGCCCACAGCGGTTCCTGGATCTCCAGAACGGCGTCGGCCTTATAACTGAGGGCCTCAACATCATCGGGCCGGAGTTCGAGAATCTGGTCGTAGGCCGCGATCTTGTTCTGCTGCGACGTCTCCTGGCTTGCCTTTAACCAGAGCGAATGCACTTCGTTGGTGCGCTCAATCTCTGCCTGGTTCTGGTGAATGATGTCGGATTTCTGCTTCAACTGGTCCTCAATGCCCTCCAGCCGTCTCTCGTATTCCACCACCAGTTCGTTAACGCGCTTCTCGGCCAGGCTGGTGAGCTGGTTACGCATGTCACGGATGGAGTTCCAGCCGATAACGACGAGAATAGAAGTGGCGCCGGCGATCAGGTAAAAGAAGTAGGTGACCGTGTCGGTGGCGTAGGACATGGTCTTGTCGGCTACCGACAGCTCCTTATCAACCACCTTTTCGATCAGCTCGGCCCGGGTGTTCTGCATCTCCTTGCGCAAGGCCTTGCTTTCTTCCAGCAGGTAAAGCTCGATGAACGGCGTGTACATTGGCTCTTCAAGGTCCGCCAAGGCGGCGGCGACATCGTCTGCGGTCACGTCTTTCCGGCCATTGGGGCCGGTGGTTTCCGGATCCTGGGCCTGAGCCGGCGCGACCAGCGTCATGATCAGTGCGAGGGCCACAAACGCCATAAGCATGGCGCGGATTTGACCCAGGCGGAGTGAACCCAGAGAGGTGCCGGAGGTCGGGCGGCTGGAAAGGAACCGGTACAGGTTTCGGCTGATCATGGAGCGACTTCCATTATTCGGTTTTTCAGAAAGTTGCTGACCATAGCATAGTGGCCGCTGGAAAAAATGCCCTAAGGCTTCAATTGGCAGGGGTGAAGTGGTGCCCGCTGGCCGCTAGGTGGAAGTGGCCACTTGCAATTTGCGTTGCAGAGACCTCTAATAGTTAGTGTTATAAACAAATCTGGTGTTTTCAGTGGCTCAGCCTTGGCTGAGCTTTCGTTTGAATGAGGCCAACGTCAATGGTGAGCACGAAGGGTGCGACCCCCAACTCCCTCGACACTCCCGATTCTAAACAGACCGGAGCATCTGCCCCGGACCGGAGCAGCACAGTGCACAATTACGAGCAGGTACTGGTCGCTTTGCGGCGGGTTATCCGCGCAACAGATCTCCATTCCAAGCGTCTTAGCAAGCACGCCGGCTTAACCGGTCCCCAGTTGCTGATCATGCGAACCATCCGCGCCCTGGGCGAAGTGACCATCGGCACCATTGCTGACAAGGTCAGTCTTAGTCAGGCGACGGTCACGACCATTCTGGACCGGCTGGAACAACGGAATCTGGTGTATCGGGTGCGCAGTACCCAGGACAAGCGCAAGGTGCACGCGCACCTGACGGAGCAGGGCGACGAGATTCTGGCCCGCGCCCCCAATCCGTTGCAGGAAGATTTCATCAAGAAGTTTCAGAGCCTTGATGAGTGGGAGCAGACCATGATCCTGGCCTCCCTTCAGCGAGTGGCCAACATGATGGACGCCGACGATATCGACGCCTCGCCGGTGCTGCACGTAGGCCCGGTGCTGCGTGAAGACGGCTGGAAGTCTGAGACCAAATCCTGAGCCTGGCCTCAGTGGGCGCCAACCACGCCCACTGAGCGGCGGGGTTAGTGAACGCTTGCCCCTCTGGCCGATTTGGTGCCAAAGCAAACCTGGAACACATCGTTATAGTGCCGGGCAAAGTTCACAGTCAGGCCTTCGCGCAGATATTCCGGTAACTCCTCGTAATCGCCGCGATTCGCTTCCGGCAGAATCAGGTTGCTGATCTTCTGCCGGCGCGCGGCAATGACCTTTTCCCGGATACCACCCACGGGCAGCACCTGACCGGTCAGGGTGAGTTCGCCGGTCATGGCGATGTTCTGCTGGGGCGATTCCCGGCGAGCGATGGACAGCAAGGCCGTTGCCATGGTGACGCCAGCGCTGGGGCCATCCTTGGGTGTCGCGCCCTCCGGAACGTGCAGGTGCACAAACGACTTGTCGAAGAAGGTTGGGTCACCCTTAAACCGTTTCAGGTTAGACGACACGTAGCTGTAGGCGATTTCCGCTGACTCCTTCATCACCTCACCGAGCTGACCGGTCAATTTAAAGCCGCGTTGGTTGGTGTGGATGCGCGAGGCCTCAATGCTCAGAGTCGCGCCGCCCATGGCGGTCCAGGCCAGGCCGGTGACGACGCCGATGCCTTTCAGTGACTTCTCCTTGCGGAAGGCCGGTTGGCCGAGATACTCGGTCAGATCCGAAACGCCGACCTTGATCGGGGTGTCGGGCTCTTCCAGTAATTTCACAATGCCCTTGCGGATGATCTTGTGCAGCAGCTTCTCCAGGCTGCGGACCCCGGCTTCCCGGGCATAGCCCTCGATTACCTGTTTAATAGCCGCGTCGGTCAGGTTGAGCTGCTTTTTCAGCAGTCCGGCCCGCTTCAACAGGCGCGGCAACAGGTAATGCTTGGCAATGGCCAATTTCTCCTCGGCGATGTAGCCGGACAAGCGGATAACATCCATGCGGTCCAGCAGAGGCCGGGGAATGGTGTCCAACTGGTTGGCGGTGCAGATGAACAGGACCTTGGACAGGTCCATACGCACGTCCAGATAATGGTCGAGAAATTCCCGGTTCTGCTCCGGGTCCAGGGTTTCCAACAGGGCCGAGGCCGGGTCGCCCTGGAATGAGGCGCCGATCTTGTCGATTTCGTCGAGCATGATGACCGGGTTGGCCACCTTGGCGTCCTTCAGCGCCTGCACGAACTTGCCTGGCATGGCGCCAATGTAGGTGCGCCGATGGCCCTTGATCTCGGCCTCGTCCCGCATGCCGCCGACACTGAAGCGGTAGAACTTTCGCCCCAGGGCATCGGCCACGGAATGGCCGATGCTGGTCTTGCCCACGCCCGGCGGCCCGACCAATAGCAGGATGGAGCCACTCACTTCGCCTTTAAAAGTGCCTTCGGCCAGGAACTCGACAATGCGGCTCTTCACATCGTCGAGGCCATCGTGGTCGCGGTCCAGAATGCGTTTGGCCTCGGCCAGGTCGAAATGGTCTTGCGAGTGCACACCCCAAGGCACCTGGGTCAGCCAGTCCAGATAGTTCCGGGTAACGCCGTATTCCGGGGAGCCCTGTTCCAGTATTTGCAGTTTCTGCACCTCGTCCTGAAAGCGCTCCTGCACCGATTCGGGCGGGTCCAGTTGGGCCATGCGCTGTTCGAAGCGTTCGACATCGGCGGTCTTGTCGTCTTTGGCCATACCCAGTTCACGCTGGATGACCTTGAGCTGTTCCTTCAGGAAGAACTCACGCTGGTGCTTCTGGACCTTGGCGTTTACCTCTTCACTGATTTCCGATTGCAGTCGAGCCACTTCCTGCTCTTTGCGCATTAGCAGCAGGACTTTCTCCATGCGCCGGAGCAGAGGCACGGTGTTGAGCACGTCCTGCAACTCCTGGCCCGGAGCGCTGGTCATGGAGGCGCCGAAGTCAGCCAGCGGTGAGCTGTCGTCCGGGCCGAATCGGGACAGGTACTGCTTCACGTCCTCGCCGTAGAGCGGGTTGGTGCGCAGCAGTTCCTTGATGGTGCTGATGATGGCCAGGGTGTAGGCCTTGAGTTCGTCCGGGTCTTCCTTCGGCTCTTTCGGGTATTCGACCTCCACCAGGTAGGGCGGTTTGCGGCGCAGCCACTGCACAATCCGGAACCGCTGCAGACCCTGGGCGATAAACTGCACCTTGCCACTCTCGTGCTGGGCCTGGTGTACGCGCACGGCACAGCCCATGGTTTCCAGTTCCTCGCTGCCGGGAATGTCCTGCTCGCTTTCCTGTTCGTCCACAAAACAGATGCCGAGTACCTTGTGGTCGGTCTCGCCAACACGTTTCAAGGTCTCCTGCCAGGGGTTTTGATTAACCATGATTGGCTGGACCTGGGCCGGGAAGAACGGACGATTGGACACCGGCAGCACATACATGCGCGTCGGCATCATCTGCTGGGGCAGGGCGAGGCTCTTGCTGTGCTCATCCTTGCCAATGTACTCGGTCAGGTCCTCTTCGAACTCTTCAAATGAGCCTGTGCGGTTTTCGTCATTCATGCCGTGAAACATCCCCGGGAAAAGAGTGTGGTATCGTCCGGTCATTATCAGCGCGGGTGCGACCGGAATGACGTGTTCTTTCCTATGTGACGGCAGATACGGCTATTTCAAGGATTCAGCCTTGTTCGCCAGTCGCTTGCCGGTTACGCGCTGAGCGGTCGCTAGCGCCTTGATTTACTGGGTTGTGCCCCCATGATTTTTGGCATCCCGAATGATTCATCCGATTTTTGCAGGTGCAATGCATGAGCAATTCTCCGTACGTTTTTGAAGCTACGATGGAAAACTTCCAGCAGCAGGTAATGGAGGCTTCGGCCAACACGCCCATTCTGGTGGATGTCTGGGCCGACTGGTGTGCGCCCTGCAAGCAACTGACGCCGGTGTTGGAAAAGCTCGCTGACGATTACGAAGGTGGTTTTCTGTTAGCCAAGGTCAATGCGGATGAGCAGCAGGAGCTCACCTCCAGTCTGGGTGTCCGCAGCCTGCCCACCATCATCCTGGTCAAGAACGGTCAGGCCGTTGATGGCTTTAACGGTGCCTTGCCCGAGGGTGAAATCCGCAAGGTGCTCGACAAGCATGTAGAGGCGCCGGAGGAAGACCCGTATGACAAGGCTCATCGGCTGTGGGAAGGCGGTGACGTGGACGGGGCAACCGCGATCCTGACCGAACTGAATCAGAAGGACCCGGACAACCTGAAGGTGTTGATCGATCTGGCTCAGTTGAAAGCGGAAGCTGGCGATCTGGAAACCGCCGAGCAGGTGCTGGAAAGCCTGCCTCCGGAAGAGAAAATGCAGCATCAGGCCAAGCAGCTGGCGGCCCGGGTGAAGTTCCTGAAACAGTCGGCTGAGCTGCCGCCGATCAAGGATCTGGAAATGGCGCTGGAGCAGGAACCGAAAGATCCCAATGCCCTGCACCAGTTGGCCCTGCACCACGTGCTGCTGGAAAATAATGCCGAGGCCATGGATTTGCTGATCCGGCTGATGCAGGTCGACAGCAAGTACAAAGACGAAGCCGCCAAGACCACCCTGATCGAGCTCTTCGACAAGCTGGGTAATAACAACCCTGACGTACGCACCTACCGGCGCAAGCTCTACACTCTGATGCACTGATTCCTATGCGCGGAGCCGCCGTGCTCCGCGCTCCGAAACCCGCAATCCGGCCGCTGGCTGGTGTAGGTGCCAGTGTCGGGGAACCTATTCGGTGTTTTCGCCTCCCACTGTGAAGGCAAACTGACGGTGGGGTGAGAGTGTGGCACGGCTGATTGGGTTCTCGGCTCTTGTCATTTTGTTGCTGGCAACCCTCGCCGGGTGTGCCGCCCGTCCAGCCTTTCACACGCCAGTAGTTGCACTGCCAATAACTTGCGAACAGCAATTCGAGCGCTGGCATTTCCAGGTCGCCACCGACGGGCGTTTTGATGCCCAGGACTGGTCGCCGCCCGGTTATCCCTATCTGCGCATTGATCGCTTGCTGGCAAGTTTCGAGTTGGCTGATTTGTCGCTGGCCCAGCGCCGGGACTGGTTGGCGCACGCCCATGATAAAGCGCAGCAAGGCTGGCACTACGAGATGCAGGGCGGCCCGGCTCAGGCGGCTCAATGGTTGGCCAAGCTCAGGAAATGCGCCGGTCTCGCTGTCGCGGCATTAGCTGACAACGATGCTCTCTGGCACCGACTTGCCTCTGTTGCGCAGGTGCCGGACAGCTACAGTACTGGTGCTCAAATATCCGGGCTCTACCCATTGATGGTGCCGATTGTTGACTGGCGAGCCGGCGTGACCATGGGGGCCCTGGCTCAGCGGTTTGACCACTACACCCCCCGGGGCAGGTGGCAGAGTTATCATCTGGCAGTGTCGGAGCCGAAAATTGCCAATACCCCTGGCGGCTGGACTCGGGACAGTCTCGGCATCCCGATCGTTGACGCTCACGAGCTTGAGAATTTGTTCCGCCACCACGCGCCGGTCTGGCGCCTCGACACCCTCGACCGCAATGACCGTCCGGGCCGGCCAGGGCGTGGCAAGGGTGGCCGATTGCGGTTTCAACTGGAGCCCGTGGTGTTTACCCATCTGGAGTTCAGTTACGTTCAGGGCACTATTCAGCCTCAACTGGTTTACCTGGTCTGGTTTGCCGCCCGGTCAGCGGAATCCTGGCCCGATATCTACGCTGGTGCGCTAGATGGCCTGGTTTGGCGGGTCACTCTCGACGACCAGGCGCGTGCGTTGGTGTACGACAGCATCCACCCCTGCGGCTGCTATCACCAATGGCTGCTGGTGAAAGACGGTCTGAGTCCACGGCCTACCGTGAACCTCAGGGCTGAGGATCTGTGGGTGCTTGATGAGTTGTCGGAAAACTCGGGGTCTCCGGTGCTGTCGCTCTCAGCGGGTGATCACCAGTTGGTTGGGGTTCAGTTTGTAGGGAGCGTGGCGGAACCGACCGACCGGACTGCCGGTCGCCCCTATCGCCGCTATCGCCTGGAACCCCTTGACCGGTTGCGGGGGCGCTCCTGGTCCGGTGGGCGCCTGTATGGCTTCGATGGTCTGATTGACGGTACGGAGCGGCTGGAGCGTTATTTGCTCTGGCCCACCGGCGTCGTCTCAGCCGGAGCAATGCGCCAGTGGGGGCATCACGCGGTATCTTTCGTCGGGCGCCGCCATTTTGATGATCCCGATCTGCTGGATCAGTATTTCTGGTTGCCCCCATCGTGGAAAGCCCGTCGCTCCTCGCGGGGGCAATAACCAGCAACCCCGGGCGGGGCCGCTGGCGGGCAGTTGGCTAGTTAGCCGTTGCCCTTCTTCATCTGCTCGAATTCATCTTCAAAGAAGAACTTCTCTTCTCCGAATGCCGGCTCCAGCTCATGCAACCAGGTTGCCGTGTCGCTGTACTTGGCAAAGAACGGGCGCTGAACCCAGTCCGGGTTGCGGCCCTGCAGGAAGCGCAGAACAAACACCTTCTCACCCTTGATCTCGGTGATGCCCTGGATTTCCACTTTGCCGGGGCCGGCGCTCATTGACGGGCCGCGCGCGGTGCGGGCCAGACCGCTGACCTTCTTCATGGCTTCCCGGTAGATATGGAAGGCCTCGGCCAGCGGCACTTCAAAGTAGTTCTTGGCGCCGGTGTCCCGCTCCACAAACATGTAGTAGGGGATGATGCCGAGCTGCACTTCCTTCTTCCAGAGCTTGGCCCAGGCGTCGGCGTCGTCGTTCACGTGTTTGATCAACGGGCCCTGGGCACGAATCTCGGCACCGGTGGCGCGAATGCGGCGGATGGCCTCTTCGGCGATGTCGGTGGTGATTTCCTGCCAGTGGTTGTAGTGCGCCATGATGGCAACGTGCTTGCCGGCATCTACCAGTTGCGCGAACAGGTCGATCAGTTCCTCGGCGTCCTTGTCGGTAACGAAACGGTACGGCCAGAAGGTCAGGGCCTTGGTGCCGATCCGAATGGTCTGGATGTGGTCGAACTCCGGCTGCAACAGCGGCTCCAGGTACTGCACCAGGTTCTTGGTCTTCATCACCATGGGGTCGCCGCCGGTCACCAGCAGGTCGGTCACCTCGGTGTGCTCCTGCAGGTAGCCGTGCAGCTTCTCGGCTTCGGTGCTGGCCATCTTCAGGTCTTTGTCACCGACAAACTGGGCCCAGCGGAAACAGAAGGTGCAGTAAGAGTGGCAAGTCTGACCCTGGGCTGGGAAGAACAGCACGGTTTCCCGATACTTGTGTTGTACGCCGTCCAGTACTTCGCCATCCAGTTCGGGCATGTTCATTTCCATCTGCCCGGCCGGGTGCGGATTCAGTTCGTCACGAATCTCTTTCGCGACCGCCTGGATCTCCTTTTTATCGGCACCGTCCCGGTGCATCTGCGCCATGCGCTCATAATGCTCGTCTTTCAGCATGCTTTTCTGAGGGAAGACCAGCTGATAGATCGGGTCGTTGGGTACTTTGTCCCAGTTGATCAGTTCGTTGATCACGTACTCGTTTACCCGGAAGGGCAGCACGCTGGCGACCACCTTCATTTCGAACAGGGTGGCCTCGGGCAGGGTGTCTTGAATGATGTCGATCTTGTCGAGCTGCTTGTCGGTGTAGACCTTGAAGCGCCGCTCCTCGAATTCGGTAGTCGGAATCCGGTTGGGAAAGCTGACGATGGAGTTCATAGATCGCCCTCTGTGTTGTAAGCCATAAGACAGGAGGGCGGAATCGCCGCCACTCCGCTGGTTAAAAAACGGGCAGGCGAGTATACATAACTTGCTGTTTATTTTCAGGTCTAATTAAAAAAGCCAGTCCTGAACGCACGTTAGAGATTTGGTAACGCCGAATTGGCGGGAAAATTCGGCTAATGTCATGGAAATGTCGTAAATAGCCTGGCGTGAAAAATTTAGCGTAAGAATGAATTGTGATGGATTGCCGCCCCTACGACCTTGGTCTGAATGAGGTTGTTTGATGGTCCAAAAGCGGTCATTCTTCCGTAACTAACCGCAAGTTATTCCTTTAAATGGGAGATAAGCCGTCATTTGGTTGAGCTTGCTAATGATAATGTAGTAATATTACTACTTTTCGGGCGTTGTGTTCCCTCTGTGTCCAGCTCGATCGGCGGCCCTGAGCCAAAAGCCGTTATCTTTCAGGGTGATCAGACAGGCAAAGTGGTGAGGCTGTTCTATGCTTGAGGAAGGTTTCAGGCACGGTCCGTCGGCGCCGCTGCCACGCTTAAACACCCATAACAATACTCTGCAATCCATCGCAGCTTATCTACACCGCACGCGCGTGACTGCTGATCGTGGCCAGCGCGGCACTCTTTGATGCCAAGGGGAGGGTTTGATGTACCAGGACGATGATCCCATTGAAACCAGTGAATGGCTGGACGCGCTTGAATCTCTGATCGAGCAGGAAGGCGTTGACCGGGCCAAGTATATTCTTGAGAGGCTGTCCGAGCGGGCAAGCCGAGACGGCACCGAGCTGCCGTATTCCATTACTACACCGTTCCGCAACAGCATCCCGGTTACGCAGGAAGCGCGTATGCCGGGTGATTTGTTTATGGAGCGTCGCATTCGCTCGCTTATCCGCTGGAACGCCATGGCAATGGTGCTTCGGGCGAATCAGCGTCCTGGTGAGCTGGGTGGGCACGTCTCTTCCTTCTCGTCTGCAGCAACCCTTTATGACGTTGGCTTCAACTACTTCTTCCACGGCGGTGACGAGAAGCGCGAATCCGACCTTGTCTACTTCCAGGGCCATTCATCGCCCGGCATCTATGCCCGCTCCTACCTTGAGGGCCGGTTTGAGGAAGCGCAGTTGGACAAGTACCGGGAAGAGGTTGATGGCGATGGCCTGTCGTCCTATCCCCACCCCTGGTTGATGCCGGATTACTGGCAGTTCCCGACTGTGTCGATGGGTCTGGGGCCGATTCAGGCCATTTACCAGGCACACGTCATGAAGTACCTGCACAGCCGCGAACTGATCGACATGGGCGATCGGAAGGTCTGGTGCTTTGTTGGTGACGGTGAGTGTGACGAGCCGGAAACCCTGGGCTCCATTTCCATGGCCGGCCGGGAAAACCTCAGTAACCTGATCTTCGTTGTTAACTGCAACCTGCAGCGCCTGGATGGCCCGGTACGGGGCAATGGCAAAATCATCCAGGAACTGGAAGGCATCTTCCGGGGTGCTGGTTGGAACGTCCTCAAAGTGGTCTGGGGTCGCATGTGGGATCCGCTGTTCGAGAAAGACAAGGATGGCCTGATGCAGCGCGTGATGGACGAAGCTGTCGATGGCGATCTGCAGAACTTCAAGAGCAACGGCCCGGCCTATACCCGCAAGAACTTCTTCGGCAAGTACCCGGAACTGTCCAAGCTGGTTGAGCATTTGTCTGACGAAGACATTAACAAGCTGAATCGTGGCGGCCACGACCCGTACAAGATCTACGCGGCCTACCACAAGGCCATGCATGATCACGGCAACCGTCCGACCGTTATCCTGGCGCACACCATCAAGGGTTACGGTTTCGGCACTGCCGGCGAAGCCCAGAACACCGCCCACTCGCTGAAGAAGCTGGATGTGGAACAGCTGAAGGCGTTCCGGGACCGGTTTGGCGTACCGCTGAAGGATGAGGAGCTGAAAGACGTTCCCTACTACCGTCCGGCGCCGGACAGCCCGGAAATGCTGTACATGAAAAAGCGTCGTCAGGAGCTTGGTGGTTTCTATCCGAAGCGTCGGAAAGACTGCCAGCGTCTGGAAACGCCGCCGCTGGATACCTTCAAGGCACTGCTGGAAGGCTCCAATGGTCGCGAGATCTCCACCACCATGGCGTTCGTTCGCCTGCTGACTGCGCTCACCAAAGACAAGCGCATCGGTAAGCGGGTAGTACCGATCGTGCCAGACGAGGCGCGGACCTTCGGCATGGAAGGCATGTTCCGCCAGCTGGGTATCTACACGTCCGAAGGCCAGAAGTACGTGCCGGAAGACCGTGAGCAGATCATGTACTACAAGGAAGACAAGAAAGGTCAGATCCTTGAGGAAGGCATCAACGAAGATGGCTCCATGGCAGCCTGGATCGCGGCGGCCACGTCGTACAGCACCAACAACTTCCCGCTGGTGCCGTTCTACATCTTCTACTCCATGTTTGGTTTCCAGCGTGTAGGCGATCTGGCCTGGGCTGCTGGCGATATCCAGGCGCGGGGCTTCCTGGTCGGTGGTACTGCCGGCCGTACCACGCTGAACGGTGAAGGCCTGCAGCACCAGGATGGCCACAGCCATATTCTGGCGCAGACCATCCCGAGCTGTAAGTCGTACGACCCGGCCTACGGTTACGAAATGGCCGTTATCGTGCAGTACGGTATCAAGGAGATGTTCGAGGACAACCAGAACGTCTACTACTACCTGACCATCGAGAACGAAAACTACGAGCAGCCGGCCATGCCGAAAGGCAAGAAGGTTGAAGACGGCATTATGAAGGGTATGTACCTTCTCGATTCCGTAGAGACCAAAGGCCGCAAGAAGTCGCCGCGGGTTCAGCTGCTGGGCGCTGGCGCAATCCTCAACGAGGTGCGTGCTGCTGCCGAATTGCTGAAAGAAGACTTCGAGATTGCCAGTGATGTCTGGAGTGTCACCAGCTTCAACGAGCTGGCCCGTGACGGTCAGCATGTCGACCGCTGGAACCGTCTGCACCCGGACGACTCCCCGAAGAAGGCGTACATTACCGAGTGCCTGGAGAAGCAGCAGGGGCCGGTGGTGTCTTCTACTGACTACATGAAGTTGTTCTCCGAGCAGGTTCGCGCCTTCATTCCGCAGACTTTCGTTACCCTGGGTACCGATGGTTACGGTCGCAGTGACACCCGCGAGAAGCTGCGCAGTCACTTCGAGGTTGACCGTTATCACGTGGCCGTGACCGCTCTGTCGGCACTGGCGCAGGACGGTGAAGTTAAGAAGGATGTGGTTCTCGAAGCCATGCGGAAGTACGGAATCGATCGCAACAAAACGAACCCGGTGCTGAGCTAAGGAGACCGCCATGAGTGAACAGGAAATCAAGGTTCCCGATCTCGGCGGTGCGGACGAGGTCGAGGTTATTGAAATCATCGTCAGCAAGGGGGATTCGGTTGAAGAAGAGGATCCGATTCTGACGGTTGAGTCTGACAAGGCATCGGTTGAGCTGCCTTCGCCAGGCACCGGCAAGATCACCAATATCAGTGTGAAGGTCGGTGACAAGGTTAAGGAAGGCGACGTCGTCGGCACCATGGAAATGGGTGATGCCGGTGGCGAAGACGACGCCAAAGAGCAAGCTGACGACAAGTCAGAGCAGGCATCCGAAGCCGCTTCTGAGGCTAAATCCGGTGACAGCTCTGCCGATAAGGCAGAGCCAAGCAAGCCGGCCGCGAAAAAAGGCGGTGGCTCGCGGAAGGAAACCGTTAAGGTTCCCGCACTGGATGGCTTCGACAATGTCCCGGTGATCGAGATCAACGTCGCCGAAGGCGATTCCATCGAGGCGGACGACGCCCTGGTGACGGTCGAGTCGGACAAGGCCACCATGGAGATTCCAGCGCCCTACGCGGGCAAGGTTGGCAAGATCCTGGTGTCTGAGGGCGACAAGCTGTCCGAAGGCGATGATCTGCTCGAGATGACCGTCGAGGAAGAAGGCGGCGAGTCAGACGATAAGGCCGAAGCTGAGCCCGCCACGGAAGCTAAGAAGCATGAGGGCAAGGCGCAACAGCCAAAGCAGGAGAAGGCTGCTCCTGAGCCTCAGGGCGCGACCTACGAGCCGCCAGCACCGGGCACCAAGGTCCATGCTGGCCCGGCTGTACGTAAGCTGGCCCGTGAATTGGGCGCCGATCTGACCCGCGTTAAGGGTTCAGGTCCCAAGAACCGGATCGTGAAAGACGATGTCCAGGCTTACGTGAAGAGTCAGTTGCAGCAGGCTCAGCAGGGCGCCTCCGTGGGTACCGGTTCCGGTATTCCCGGGGTCAAGCTGCCGGACTTCAGCCAGTTTGGTGAGATCGAAAAAGAAGCGATGTCACGCATGATGTCGGCCACGGCCACCAACATGCAGCGCAGCTGGCTGAACGTGCCTCACGTGACCCAGTTCGAAGACGCGGACATCACCGACATGGAAGCCTTCCGCAAGGCCCAGAAGGCCGCAGGCGAGAAGAAAGGTGTGAAGATGACACCGCTGCCCTTCATGTTGAAAGCCTGTGCCACGGCGTTGGCGGAGCTGCCTCAGTTCAATGTTTCACTGGACATGGATAAGAAGGAAGTTATCCGCAAGCAGTACATCCACATCGGCATCGCCGTGGATACGCCGCACGGGTTGATGGTTCCGGTGATTCGCAACGTGGATCAGAAGGGCTTGTGGGAACTGGCGGCGGAAAGTGCTGAGCTGGCCCAGAAGGCCCGGGACAAGCAGCTGAAGCCTGCCGAGATGCAGGGTGCCTGCTTTACCATCACCAGTCTGGGTGGTATCGGCGGCACTGCGTTCACGCCAATCGTGAACACACCGGAGGTGGCTATCCTGGGTATTTCCAAGGCGGCGATGAAGCCGGTTTGGGATGGCAAGGAGTTCCAGCCCCGGTTGATGCTGCCGCTGTCGCTGTCCTACGATCACCGAGCAGTGAACGGGGCAGACGCAGCGCGGTTCACCACGCTGTTGAGTCAGTTGTTGGGAGACATTCGGTCCCTGCTGCTGTAATCAGGCGCAGGTTCCGAAGTTTCTTCGGTCGAAAAAAAGCCGGAAGGGCATTATGCCTTTCCGGCTTTTTCGTTTTGGGCTCTCTTCCTTTGAGATCCTTTCCTTGGGCGTCTGTTAGTTGGCGAAGAACATCCAGTCGAAGTAATCGTGTAGGTCCTGCATGGTGGCGGCTTCGTACGGTTGGGTCAGTTCAAACAGCAGGTTCTGGTCTTTGGCTTTTTTCATGGTGTCACCTCGTGGGTTGCTATGCTGAACCGGGCGGAGTGCCTCTGTTGCACTTCGTTCAGAGTAAACAAAGCATCGAGTGTGCCAAGCGCGTAGTGTTGGCTAAGTGTTTGAATTAGCTGGTCAGGGAGAGTAATGCTTTAGGTGCTTGGCTAGGGCGTGCTGCAAGTTGGTGCCAGATGCACCGGGACGGAACGAAAAAACCCCGGCAGGGCCGGGGCTTTTCCGAGTTAACTTCTAGGGAAGATTAGAAGTTGTACTGCGAGGCAAACAGGAGGCGGCTTGCGTCGCCGTCTGTGCCATCGACGTTTTCACGGCTCAGGAACTGGTATTCAACGCCCATCATGACGTTTTTAACCGGGCTCCACTTGTAGTTGGCCATGATTGCCGAGTTGGTTTCGCTTTGGTCTGCAACTGCTGCTGCGCCCAAGTCATTCTCAGCGTCATCCCAGTCAACTTCGACCATGCCGTAGCCGATGTTGATGCTGCGGCCACCGCCCAGGTTAATGCCAGTGCCGATAGTGGCGCCGTAGCCAGAGATGGTTTCGACATCACCGTTAGGAGCTACGTAGGCGCTGGCGGCGCCAAAGTTTTCCCCGGACCGGTACAGGTAGCTGTTAGCACCGTCAGTGTAGGACACGTTACCTTGAATGGTGATCATGTCGGTCACTGACATCTTGGCAGACAGGAAGGTGGCGAAACCGAACGCGGAATCGTCGTTGGTTCCATCGTCATAGCCTACCTGGTGCGCCAGAACGGCTGCTGAATACCCCAGTCCACCAGAAGAGTCTTCCAGGCGCGCCGTCAGTGCCGGCATGGCATCCTTTTCTTCAATGTCAGTGACGAACGAGTCGTCGTCGACAAATGAACTACTTGGTTGCTCAAGAGAGAAAGACAGTGGTCCATTAGTGTACCGAAGCTGGGTAGACCGGGACTGCAGGCCTGCGTTACCCGGAAGGGAGTCGAAGTCCAGAGTTGAGGTGTTGCCGACGAAGCTGGTGAAGTTCGACCAGGTCTGACCAGCCAGGATGCCCATGTAAGAGCCATAAGCGTGACGCAGGCGCAGAACGCCGCCGCCGCTGCCGCGGAAGTCACCTTCTACGTTGACCATTACACCTTCAGGGCTAGTTGCTTTGATGCCAATACGGCTCTGGAAGGCGTCTGCACCGAAGTGACCTTCGGCTGCATTATCGTTGCCAGCAAGGCCGGCGTAGGAGCCGGAGCGGGTGCTCAGCGCCTGGTTGCTGTCAATATCGTAACTGGCGTTCAGGCGGCCATAACCGTAAACGGCCATGTCGTAATCGCCAGCAGTGAAGCTAACCGCGCCAGCCTGGCCTGCTACCCCTAGCACTGCCGCTGCTGCTGTCGCACGAATAGCCATTCTTAGTTTGTTGCTTTGCATTGTTGTTGTCTCCACACATTTATTGTTGTTGGACCCAGAATCAAGGTAGTTACCAAATTGTGACATTTCAACTTAATTCGCGCTTTATTTAGACGAAGGTCTATGGCCGCTTTTCGCTGCTAGGACAGGGATCTGCGCTCATCGAGATGGCGTATGATAATTGTATGACCAGTCAAACAACCTACCTTCAGGAAACAACTTTCGCCTTCCTTGATATCGAAACCACGGGGGGGCAATTCTGCCCGCGATCGGATTACCGAGATTGGTATACGTTTCTGGCGTGCCGGCGAAGTTGTGGGGGAATGGCAAACCCTGCTGAATCCGGAAACCCGGATATCTGCCTTCATTGAGAATTTTACCGGTATTTCCAATGAGATGGTGGCGGATGCGCCGCTGTTCGCAGACATGGCGGACGAGCTGGAAAAGCAACTGAAGGGCACGGTATTTGTGGCTCACAACGCCCGGTTTGACTATGGCTTTATCAAGTCAGAATTCCGCCGGCTTGGGCGCCTGTTTTCCGCCAAAGTTCTGTGCACGGTGAAGTTGTCGCGCCGGCTGTATCCGGAGTTTCGCCGCCACAACATGGACGCACTGATTGAGCGACACGGCTTGGCCCGGGTTCAGCGTCACCGGGCCATGGGCGATGTCGAGGCAATGCTGTCATTTTTCCTGCACGCACGCACTGATCGAGGCGATAAGGCGATGGAGGATGCCATCGCCACCTTGCTGCAGCGCCCCAGTATTCCCTCCCATTTGCCGCCGGACACGCTCCAGGATTTGCCGTCGAGCCCGGGTGTTTACCGGTTTTACGGCGAGAATGATGCGCTGTTGTATGTCGGCAAGAGCACCAATATTGCCCAGCGGGTCGCCTCGCATTTCTCTGGAGATCACAACTCCAGCCGCGGTGTGCGGATGTCGGAGAGCCTGCGCCGGGTGGACTGGACCCAAACCGCGGGGGAGCTTGGGGCATTGCTTCTGGAACTGAAACAGATCAAGACCTTGAAGCCACTCTTTAATCGTCGCTCCCGGGCCGCCAAGCACCTGGTGAGTATCGAGCTGAGTGAGACTGATGCGGGCTACCTGCAGGCGCGCCTGGTGCGGGAGATTGCACCACATCGGCTGGGCAACTACTTCGGTCTGTTTCGGAGCAAGCGTGATGCCGAGCGCGCCCTGAGTGGTATCGCCGCAAAAAATGAGCTTTGCAACCGGTTGCTGGGCCTGGAGCCGGAACACGAAGGCGCCTGCTTTCAGCGCACCCTTGGGCGTTGCAAGGGCGCGTGCGAGGGCTTGGAGGATGTCACCCGCTATAACCTGCGCACCCAGATCGCGTTCCACGCCTTGCGTCTGCAAACCTGGCCCTGGAAAGGTCCGGTGGGGGTAGTGGAGCATGACCGATTCACCGGGAGGACTGACATCCTGGTGGTGTACAACTGGATGCACGTAACCACCGTGCATGACGAAGCCGATCTGCACGGGCTGTCCCTGTGCGGCCAGGTGGTCACTTTCGATCTGGATTCCTACAAGCTGTTGATCAAGGCGCTGCTGGGTAGGGATGGGCAAAACCGCAAAATCCTCGAGCTTCCTGCGGTTGGTGCGCCGGATGTGCTTATGCCCTGAGTGGCGTATCATGAGATTAGGTCCGCACACGTACTTACTTGCCCGGTGCGGTGACTTTACTATTGTTATGCGTTCATCCGCGTTTCCCGAGAGAGATATATGAACAAAGAACCCGTCACTCGCGAACTTTTTGATCAAGTCATGGTACCCAACTACGCACCCGGTTCGATCATTCCGGTCCGAGGTGAAGGTTCCCGCATTTGGGATCAGGAAGGGCGGGAGTTTGTCGATCTCCAGGGCGGCATTGCAGTGACCTGCCTGGGGCATTCTCACCCTGGCCTTTTGAGTGCGCTGCATGATCAGGCGGAAAAAATCTGGCACCTGTCCAATGTGATGACCAATGAGCCAGCACTCCGGTTGGCCAAGAGCCTGTGCGATCTGACCTTTGCCGAGCGGGTGTTCTTCGCCAACTCCGGCGGCGAAGCCAACGAGGCCGCATTCAAGCTTGTGCGTCGTTATGCCTGGGAGCACCACGGTCCAGAGAAAAACGAGATTATTTCCTTCAAGAATGCCTTCCACGGCCGAACCCTGTTCACCGTCAGTGTCGGCGGGCAGCCCAAGTACCTGGAAGGCTTCGAGCCCGCGCCGGGTGGTATCCACCACGCCGAGTTCAACGATCTGGAATCGGTGAAGAAGCTGATTTCGAAAGAAAAGACCTGCGCCATCGTGGTCGAGCCGATTCAGGGCGAGGGCGGTGTAATGCCGGGTGATCCTGAATTTCTGAAAGGACTGCGCGAGCTGTGCGACGAGCATGATGCCCTGCTGGTATTTGATGAAGTTCAGTCCGGTGCAGGCCGAACCGGCCACATGTACGCTTACCAGATGTACGGGGTGACTCCGGATATCCTGACCAGCGCCAAGGGCCTGGGTGGCGGTTTCCCGGTTGCGGCCATGCTGACCACCGCCGAAGTGGCCAAGAGTCTGGGTGTTGGTACCCACGGCAGCACCTACGGCGGCAATGCGCTGGCTTGTGCGGTGGCACAGAAGGTTGTCGATACCATCAGCCAGCCTGACATTCTGAAGGGCGTGAAGGCGCGCTCCGACCGTTTGCGTAAGGGCATGATGGACATCGGCGAGCGCTACGGGGTGTTCAGCGAAGTGCGTGGCGCCGGGCTATTGCTCGGTTGCGTCCTGACCGAGAAATGGCAGGGTAAGGCCAAGGATTTCCTGAACGCTGGTCTGGATGAGGGTGTGATGGTGCTGGTTGCCGGCGCCAACGTTGTGCGGCTTGCGCCGTCGCTGATTATTCCGGAATCCGACCTCGATGACGCGCTCGAACGGTTTGAAAAAGCGGTCAAGAAGCTGACGGCGTAAGGAGTCGATATGTGGCTTGTACGTCCGGCCCAACCGGATGATTTGGAGCAGATCCTTGAAATAGCGGGCACCCAGAGTGCCCGCCTTTCCTCAACTCTGCCCAAACATTCCGAAGCCCTTGCGAGCAAGATTGAACATTCCCTGGCATCGTTCGCTGGCACTGTGCCAGCCAGCGAAGCGCCAAGGTTTCTGTTTGTTCTGGAAGATACCAATACCGGCCAAGTGGCCGGCACTGCCGGCATTGATGCCCGCGCCGGTAATGGTCAGCCGTTCTATAACTATCGCCGCGATGCGCTGGTACATGCATCCCACGAATTGGGCGTGTCGCGCCGGGTGGAGGTGCTGTACCCGTCCCATTCCCTTACCGACCAGACCTTACTGTGCTCGTTTTCTATTAGACCCGAGCTACGCGAAACCGAGGCGTTTGAGCTGCTGTCCCGTGCCAGAATGCTGTTTATTGCCGAGCACCGGCAGTGGTTCTCGTCGCGGCTGGTTGTCGAAATCCAGGGCGTGCAGGACGAAGACGGCAGCGTGCCATTCTGGGACAGCCTGGCTCGGCACTTTTTTAACATGGATTTTGAAACCGCCGACCAGTATTCCTCAATGCTCAGTAAAACCTTCATCGCTGAGCTGATGCCGCCCAACCCAGTCTACGTCACGCTGCTGACGGAACGGGCCCAGGCGGCATTGGGGCAATGCCATCCTCTGACCAAACCGAATCTGGAACTGTTGCTGCGCGAGGGTTTTCACGCCGGCTGCTATCTGGATATCTTTGATGCCGGCCCGGTGCTGGAAGCTCGTACCGATACCGTTCATACCCTGGTGACCAGTCACCGCAAGAGTCTCCATGGCCGGCAGGACGAGGCCGGTGATCTGTGCCTGATCTCCGCAGGGGAAGGCCAGGCCTTCCGATGCACGCTGGCCCGGGCGGAAGAGACCCTGGACGACGAATTGAAGTTGTCAGTGTCAGCCTGGAAAGTGCTGGGTAAGAGCGCGGGCGATGCGGTAAGGATGGCGCCGTTATGAGTAGAATTATTTCTGTCGTACTAATCCCGAGGGAGGGCGTGACATGTTGGTGATTCGCCCGCTTCAGGAAAACGATCTCGACGATCTCTATGCCATGGCACAAAACGCCGGCAAGGGGCTCACCACTCTGCCAGCGGACCGGGAGCTGTTGCAGAAGAAAATTGCTCATGCCCGTGAGACCTTCAACCAGCGTTGTGCCCCGGAAGCCGGCTTGTACCTGTTTGCCCTGGAAGACACCGAACTGCGCAAAACCGTTGGTATCAGTGGCATTCAGGCCCGGGTTGGGTTGGATGAGGTGTTTTACAATTATCGCCTCAGCATAACTGTGAACGCCTCCAAGGAGCTTGGCGTGCATGTGCGCACGCCCACGCTCCACCTGTCCAATGACATGACCGACACGAGCGAGATCTGCTCATTGCTGTTATCGGATGACTACAAGGGCGGTGGAAGTGGCTTGCTGCTTTCACGCTGCCGGTTCATGTATCTGGACGAGTTCCGTAAGCACTTCTCGGAGAAAGTCTTTGCCGAAATGCGGGGCGTGTCTGACCGGGACGGCCGCAGTCCGCTCTGGGATGCGCTGGGCAGCAAGTTTTTCGACATGGAATTCAGCGAGGCGGATATGCTGTCTGGCCTCGGCAATAAGGCCTTTATTGCAGAACTAATGCCCAAGTACCCGATTTACCTGCCGATGCTGCCGGATCCCGCCCGGGCCGTTATTGGCCGGGTGCACGAGAACACCGCGCCGGCGCTCAAGATGCTTCAGGCCGAGGGGTTCAACTTCAACGGACTAGTGGATATTTTTGACGGCGGCCCGGTGGTGGAAGCCTTCGTGCACAACATCCGAACGGTTCGGGAATCGGTCAATCGCTACGCGATGGTGACACAGACCCCGATTGACCTCGATGTGCCGGCCGGCGAACGGGTGATGGTCTCCAACCGGTCGTTCCGGGATTTCCGGGTGACCACCATCCCGACCAGTTGCATAGGACCGGATACGGTCAAGATGCCGCCCGAGGTGGCCGAAGCGCTGAACCTGGAGTCAGGTGATCCGGTTCGTCTCGCCCCGTTAAAGGATAACGGCCCCCAGTTTCTGCATAGCCACCGGAGTCATGACAAAGCGGATGATCGCGTTCGCGAGTCGCGAAGCCGTTTCTGAATAATTTGAGAACCTGAACCCATTGAACAGTGGCGCTTTGCCGCCATCAAACCTATATAAGTCCAGTACCGGGAGGTGCTCTGATATGGCAAACCTGACAGGTGAACTATTCATTGATGGCCTGTGGCTCCAGGGTCACGGCGAGTACTTTGAGTCAATTCAGCCAGTTACCGGAGAAGCCGTCTGGGAAGGCAATGCCGCTAACCTGGAAGACGTCGACGCCGCGATCCGTGAGGCTCGCAGCGCGTTTGTGACATGGCGCCGCAAGAGCTTCGCGGAACGTCTGGCGGTGGTTGAAGCCTTCCGCGATCAGCTTGAGGAAAACAAGGAAGCGCTGGCGCACCAGATAGGATTGGAAACCGGTAAGCCACTATGGGAATCCCGCACTGAAGTCGCGGCCATGATTGGCAAAGTCGCTATTTCCGTGCAGGGCTACAACGATCGCACCGGGCATTCCGAGTCCGAGGTGGCGGGCGGTCACGCTGTGCTTCGGCATCGCCCCCACGGCGTTGTGGCGGTGTTTGGTCCTTACAACTTCCCAGGCCACCTGCCTAATGGCCACATTGTCCCGGCGTTGCTGGCGGGTAACACCGTGGTGTTCAAGCCCAGCGAGCTGACTCCCGGTGTCGCCGAGATGACCGTCAAGTTTTGGGAGAAAGCCGGCATTCCAGATGGCGTGATCAACCTGGTTCAGGGCGCGTCGGCGACCGGTAAATCTCTGGCCGGACATCCGATGATCGATGGCCTGTTCTTTACCGGCAGCTCCACCGTGGGCCACCTGCTGCACGAGCAGTTTGGCGGGCAACCGGAGAAAATCCTGGCGCTGGAAATGGGCGGCAACAACCCGCTGATCGTGCAGGATGTAGCTGATGTTGACGGTGCCGTGCACCATGCCCTGCAATCGGCGTTTCTGTCAGCCGGGCAGCGTTGCACCTGTGCCCGTCGCCTGCTGGTACCCAGGGGCAAGAAAGGCGATGAGTTCCTGGATCGTCTGGTGGAGTTGTCGGGCCGCATTCAGGTTGGCGAATTCGATGCTGATCCACAGCCGTTCATGGGCTCGGTGATTTCCGCGGAAGCCGCTGACAAGCTGCTGGGCGCCCAGGCCAGCATGCTTGAGAAAGGCGCCAAGTCTCTGCTGGAAATGAAGCAGGTCAAGCCGGGCACCGGCTTGTTGTCGCCGGGCATCGTTGATGTCACCGGGCTGGATGTAGTCGACGAGGAGTTCTTCGGGCCACTGTTGACCGTGTACCGATACAAGAGCTTCGATGACGCGTTGGAATTGGCCAACAATACTCGTTATGGCTTGTCTGCCGGTATCCTCACGGACGATCGCAAACTCTACGATCGGCTGGTTGAAGAAGTGCGGGCCGGCATCGTGAACTGGAACCGTCCGTTGACCGGTGCCAGCAGTGCCGCGCCGTTCGGCGGTGTGGGTGCCAGTGGTAACCATCGCGCCAGTGCCTATTACGCGGCGGATTACTGCGCTTGGCCGATGGCCTCGTTGGAAGCGCGCCGCAGTGAGGTGCCGGAAAGTCTGGCTCCCGGCCTGAATTTCGACAAGTAACCCTTAATTGCGACCAACAAAAACGGAACGAACAGCGATGGTGAAGCACGCGGTAGAAGCGAATTTCGACGGTCTGGTCGGACCCACCCACAATTACGCCGGGCTGTCCTGGGGTAACGTGGCTTCGAAGTCGAATGTGCGCGCGGAATCCAATCCCCAGGAAGCAGCGCTGCAGGGACTGGCGAAAATGAAGCGGCTGGCGGACCGCGGCTACGTCCAGGGCATCCTGCCGCCGCACGAACGGCCCCATATCCCAACGCTTAGGGCGCTAGGCTTTGAAGGCTCGGACCGCCAGATTCTGGAGCAGGCCGCAAAAACCAGCCCGTCGATTCTGGCGGCGGTGTCTTCTGCGTCCACCATGTGGACCGCCAATGCCGCGACGGTATCGCCCAGCGCGGATACTGCGGATCACCGTGTGCATTTCACCCCGGCCAACCTGAGCGCCAAGTTCCATCGCTCCATTGAGCATCGGGTGACCGGACGGGCGCTGAAGGCGATCTTCGCTGACGAGGGCTATTTTGCCCATCATCCGGCCCTGCCGTCGGTGAGCCAGTTCGGTGACGAAGGCGCTGCCAACCATACCCGGTTGTGTGGCGGCTACGGCGAACCGGGTGTCGAGCTGTTCGTTTATGGGCAGGTGGCGTTCAATGATCAGGCACCGGCTCCGAAAAAATACCCGGCCCGGCAAACCCTCGAGGCCTCCCAGGCCATTGCCCGCCTGCATGGGCTTAACGATCAGCACACGGTGTTTGCCCAGCAGAACCCGAGTGCCATCGACGCGGGCGTGTTCCACAACGATGTCATCGCGGTGGGTAATGGCAACACCCTGTTCTATCACGACATGGCGTTTCTGGAAGAGGAGCGGGTGCTGGCGGATATCCGTTCGCGCCTGACCGGCGCCGAGCTCGAAACGGTGCGCGTCAGCAGTGCCGAAGTACCGATTGAGGATGCTGTGGCATCGTACCTGTTCAACAGCCAGTTGCTGAACACCCCCGATGGCATGATGCTGGCGGTGCCTGGTGAGTGTCGGGAAGTGGCTTCTGTCAGTCGCTACCTGGATTCCCTGGTGCAGTCCGGCGGACCCATCACCTCGGTCGAGGTGTTTGACGTCAAGCAGTCGATGAGAAACGGCGGCGGCCCCGCCTGTTTGCGCTTGCGGGTGGTGCTCAGTGATGAGGAGCTCAAGGCCATGCACCGGGGCGTGCTGCTGACCGATGATTTGTACGAGCGTCTGACGGTCTGGGTCAAAGCGCACTACCGGGATCGCCTGTCACAGGCGGACCTGGCCGATCCGATGCTGCTTCAGGAGGTTCGCAAGGCCCTTGATGAGCTGACCGGAATCTTGGGGCTCGGCTCGATTTACGACTTCCAGCTCTAGGATGCGATCGACGACGTCAGCATTTCCATGGTGTGCCGGATAAGCGCATCGGGCGATACGTTATCCCCCGGTTTGCCGGATCCAGTGCCCAGTTCCGACTGACAGAGCAAGATGACGCCATGGAGGGCGCCACGAAGATACAGTGCGGTCTGCACTGGATCTGCAATCCGGTCGCGGCTCATGGTGCCGTCTTCCAATCCAAGGCGGATGGCACCAATCATCAGCTCCATCAGATCAGACTTCGAACACAACATCTCTTCCGTCTGACTCTCATCCGCCTCAGCCATGGCGGTAGAGGCCGTGGTTAACGCCGAGAAGTAGTCCGGCTCATCCTGGTAAAAGCGATAGTAGGCCTCACCCATGGCTGCAATCTGCGCCAACCCGGTATCGGCCCGATCCCGGGCCTCCTGAAATCGGGTTGCCAGGCTTTGTCCGGCCCGCAGCATGATGCCCCGCTGAATGGCGGCCTTATCTTTGAAATACACATACAGCAGCGCCCGACTCAAGCTCGCGGTGCGTGCGATGTCATCCATGGACGTGCGCTCGTAGCCTTTTTCCGAAAAGGCCAGTTCGGCCGCATCCAGAATGGCATCGTAGCGAGCCTGTCGCTCTCGTTCGCGGCGTGTTTTCAGCGGTTCACTCATCGGACTTTCCATATTGCTACAACGGCATTGGCATCATACCTCAAAGTGAATAAGGCCTGATTATTGACAAAATGTCAAAGAGTGACATTATGTCGTAATTATAGTCTCGGGATTCCGATGGAGCGGGCGCCCGTCACCGACCAGAGCAAGGATGAAAGGACAAACCATGAAGCCACTTCTTCCATCATTCGCCGTTGTTATCGCCATTGCCGTCGTGGTGTCGCTGTCCGGCTGTAGAGCTGGTGATGTCTCGGCCGAAACGTCAGAACCCACGGTATCGGTGCGGGTTGCCGATGTGACCGGTGGCCAGACTGAAGGCCTGGCCCTGCGCTTCTCCGGTATCGTGCGGGCGACCCAGCGGGCAACCTTGACCTTTCAGGTCAGCGGTACTCTGAAAGAACGTGCCGTGGAACTGGGACAGACGGTCAGTTCCGGTGACGTGCTGGCACGGGTCTATAACCCGGCCCTGGCGCCTGCGCGGGATTCTGCCCGGGCCAAGCTGGATGAACTGAAAACCCAGTTCGAGCAGGCCAAGCGGGAATGGGATCGCTCTAGCCACTTGCACGAACGGGGTGTGGTGTCGGAGCAAAGCCTTGAACAGCTTGCCGCTCGCCGGGATTCGCTCCGGGCCAGTGTGGCGACTGCCCAGGCGGCGTTGGCCGAGGCCACCCAGTTGTTGGACGAAAGCACCCTGCGGGCCCCCTTTTCAGGCCGGGTTGAAGCCGTGCTGGTGGAACCGGATGAGTTTGTCGCCGCCGGCCAGCCGGTGATGCGGCTGTCGTCGCCCCAGGGCCGGGAAGTTGAAGTTCGGGTACCGGCTTACCTGCTGGAGCATGTGACCCTGCAACAAGAACTGCCGATCTGGTCGGTGCAGGACCGGACCCGTCCGCCCCAGACTGGGTCGGTGGTGGAAATCGCCCAGGCCGGTGCGGTTCGGGGTGAACTGCATCCGATTCTGGTGAGCCTGCCGGTGGATTCCCTGGAGCCCGGTGCGCCGGTGGAAGTCGGCATCACGCCGGTGCGGGTGTCGGCGACCACCGTGCCCCTGCTGTCGGTTGTGCGCACCGGTGAGGGCACGGGCGTGTTCCGGGTGCGGGACGGTCAGGCCAGACGTGTTCCGGTCACTGTCGAACGTATCGTGGGTGAGCGTGTGGTGGTTCGTGCCGAGCAGCTTTCCCCCGGTGACCAGGTGGTATACGCGGGCATGACCCGGCTCACCGATGGTGACGCCGTGGAGGTGCGGTGATGACTCGCCGACTGCTGAATTGCCGCCGGCTACTGGGCATGGTGGTCACCATGCTGTGCCTGCTGGGTATTGCCGCCTATAGCACCATGCCGCGCCAGGAAGACCCCTCGTTTCCCTACCGGGCCGGAATGGTCTCGGTGAACTATCCCGGTGCCAGCGCTGATGCGGTGGAGCGGCTGGTGCTCCAGCCTCTCGTTGATGAACTGCGCCAAGTGGAGGAGGTGGATTACAGCGAAGGCACGGCCCGAACCGGGGTAGCCCTGGTCAAGCTGCGCCTGAACGATGCCATTTACGATACTGATCCCGCCTGGGATCGGGTCCGGCTCGCCATGGAGCGGGCCAGGAATGACTTCCCGGACGATGTCGGCCAGATGGAGCTGGACGACCGGCTGATCGATATTCCCGCCATAGTGTTGGCGGTGTCCGGCGGCCCCTCCGTAACTGAGTTGACCGACGTAGCCGAGCGTCTTAAGCGCAACCTGGCTGACATCTCAGGGGTATCGCGCATTGATCTGGAAGGCGACGCCGATGAGCAGATTACCCTGGCACTGGATGACGCCGCCCTGTTTCGTCTGGGCATTTCGCCGGCCCGGGTAATGGACACCCTGGCTCGACGCAACCAGACCATTCCCGGCGGTTTTGTGGTGTCAGACGGCCGACGGCTTTCGATCCTGCCGAACAGTGAATTTGCCGACATTGAGGCCATACGGGCTACGCCCCTCGAACTCCCGGACGGCTCCCAGGTGCCCCTGGCGGCTGCGGCCGATGTCTGGCGTGGGCCGGTGGAGCCTCGGCAACCTGAGACCTGGTACGACGGCGAACGGGTGGTGCTGGTCTCGATCATCATGGAGGAGGGGACCACCGATGCCATCCGGTTCGGTCAGCGGGTGCGGGAACGGGTAGAGGCCATCCGCGGGGAGTTCCAGCCCTACGAGATCCGGGAGATGTTCTTCCAGCCCGACAAGGTTGAGCAGCGCCTGGATAACCTGGCCTGGAGTCTGGTGCTGTCGGTGCTGATCATTGTCGCCGTGGTGTTCACTGGCATGGGCATCCGCATGGGGCTGTTGGTGGCCTCCATCCTGCCGATGGTGGCGCTGATCAGTATTGGTCTGTACGACTTGGGCGGTGGGGTACTGCACCAGATTGCGGTGATCGGCATAGTCATCTCCCTGGGTATTCTCATCGATAACGCCATCGTTATTGTTGAGAACATCCAGGGCCACCTGGACCACGGCATGCGACGACTGGATGCCCTGCGCACTGCCGTTGGCGAGCTGGCGGGGCCACTCGGCGCCTCTACCGGAACTACGCTGGCGGCCTTTGCCCCCCTGTTGTTATCCAAGGGTGGTGCCGCCGACTTTACCCGGGGCGTGCCGGTAATGATCATGCTGACTCTCTCCGTCAGCTACCTGCTTGCTATCTCGGCGGTGCCTTTGCTGGCTGCCCGATTTCTCAAACCCCGTCACAACGTTAGTAGTGATCGACTGGTGGGTCTGGCCCGGTTCCTCGGTGGCCTGGTGTCCCGTTATCCCGGTCGCTTGATCGCTGCCGGTGCCCTGCTGGTTTCAATCAGTGTGGCAATGACGCCGTTCATGGCCCAGCAATTCTTCCCGAATGCCGACCGCCCTCGGGTGATTGTTGAACTGTACATGCCGGAAGGTACCGATCAGGAGCGCACGGCGGAGGCAGCATCGGACCTGGAGCGGATGATCCGAACCCAGCCCAAGGCGGTGGAGGTTCACCGGTTTGTTGGCTTCACCGGTCCCAGCTTCTACTACAACCTGCAGCGTGCCCCACAGGCACCTAACAGAGCCCGGCTGGTTATCCGAACGCCAACCCTGGCTGACACCACCGAAATGATTCGCTGGGTCCGTGCCCATGTGAACGATGAAATGCCAGAGCTGGATGTCAGCGTCGGCATTCTGGGCCAAGGGCCACCCCGGGCTGCCCCGGTTGCTGTCCGTGTCTATCACGCCAGCGATGTCACCCGGACCGAGGCGGTGGAACAGATCTTTGCCATCCTGCGCCAGGTTGAGGGCACAGTGGATGTCCGACACGACCTCGATATCGGCGTACCGAGCATTGCCATCAATGTTGATGACGCCACCGCGGCCCGTTATGGACTGACCCGGGCTGACGTTGCCCAGAGTCTCTACGGCCAGAGTTTTGGTGTAATCGCTGAGCGTTATCGGCAGGAAGAAGATCCGATTCCGTTGGTGCTGAGATCTCGAGAGGGCACCGCGTTGTCGCTGTCACGACTGCTGTCGGTGAATATCTACAATGATCGCGGTGATGCGGTTCCGCTGTCGGCAGTAGCCACTGTCGAGACTACCTGGGAACCGGCGGTACGCTATCTGCGGGACGGCGTCCGGATGAACACGGTGACTGCCAACCTGCAGACCGGTTACGGCTTCAATGTTGCCCTTGAGCGCCTGAATGAGGCGTTGGAACAAAACCCGCTGCCGGAGGGCACTCGCATAGCCCTGGGTGGCGATGCTGAAGGCTCCGGTGACGCCAACAGCGCACTGCTCACGGCCGCGCCCATCGGTGTGCTGTTACTGCTGTTCTTCCTGCTGTTGCAGTTCAATTCCTTCCGTCGGGTTGGCATCATCCTGTTGACGGTGCCGCTGGCGACGGTGGGTATCTTCCCGGGGCTGGTGCTGTCGAACTCACCGTTTGGCTTCCAGTCGTTGCTGGGGGTGATTGCGCTGGTGGGGATTGTAGTGAACAACGCCATCGTGCTGCTGGATGTCATGGATCGGCAACTGGCGGCAGGTGAGGGCATCCGGGATGCGGTGCGCAAAGCCGTCGAACAGCGTACCCGGCCGATTTTGTTGACTACGGCCACCACTGTGGCCGGGTTGCTGCCGCTGGCGTTTTCCAGTTCAACCCTGTGGCCACCCATGGCCTGGGCCATTATCTCGGGGCTGCTGGCTTCCACGGTATTGACCCTGCTGGTGATACCCGCGGTGTGCACGCAACTGATCAAGGCCCCGGTCCCTGAGCCTGAAAACGCGCCAGCCTGAGCCTGCGCTGAATCCGGTTTCTGGTCAGGCCCCGGTAGTGTGCCGGGGCCTGATCAACAGGCCCGCCCGCTGGCCCACAGGCACGTCCCTGTTGGGAAATACAATCGACTCGGCCTGATCGCCAACCCGGTAAGTGGTCGACTCGTCTTCCCAGATCACGGTGCCCGGCGCGTACTCGGTAAAGTTCGCCACGTCATCCGGCACATGAAACACAAAGTTCGGGCCGGTATTCAGAATCTCCTGCACCACTTCAAACACCGTTAGCCGCTCGAACGTCGGCTTTGCCGGTTGCGGCGCAGGCTCGCCCCGAAACCGACGTCGCAGCGCATCACGAATGCCGGTAAACCGGCTCAGATCGTTCTGCCCGAACGGCCGCACCTTGCCCAGCTCCACAGTAAAACTCTCCGCACCCAGCTGCGACGACGAGAACGACGAAAACGTGGTGCCCGATTTGTGCTGAAGCAACAGCGTCTCGACCTCGGCCTCCAACAGGAACTCACACTGCTGTGGGGGCACCTCGCGACCTTCCACAAATGGGTACAGGGCAAACTTTTCCCGCTGGGACGGCCGGATCGCCGTGTGCAGGTCGTAGTGAGAGAGCTGGCCGGAATGGCTAGCCTGAAAGTCCCGGCACAGGGACTCAATTTGCCGTGCTCTCGTGGCTTCCGGCAGGCCCTGATACTCGGGCTTTTGGTGGGCACCATGGAACAGCCGATTCATGTTCGCATCGAGAAACCGATCACCCGCCACCATGGCAGGCGGGTTGCCCAGGATCAGCAACATCGGACAGGCCAGTTGCCAGTCGCCGTGCAGCAGTTCGTTGACCAGACCATTCAAAACCTCAATGGGCGCGGTCTCGTTGCCGTGCACGCCGGCGGAGACAATTAGAGCTTCGTTGTTGGGGTTTGATCGGCCGGGGGCTGGCGTCAGCTCCAGAACTCCCAGAGCCTTACGGACAATGACTGTGCCATCCGGCAGTTCGGTACAGGCTTCGGCCACATCGGCAGTGGCGTTGCTGAGGGTGTGACTGAGCCAATCAGCTGAATCAGAAAAAAGATCCGAATACACAGTCATTAGAATCCCCGAAATAAATCTGGGGGCGGGCAGGGTGTTGCCTCCCGGGAGTGTGTGAAGCCATGGACGGCTTCACTCAAACGCCCCATGGATGGGCTCGAGCGGCTCCCGGGAGGCAACACCCTGCCTGCCCGGGCACCAAAGTCTGAGGAGATGTCAGTTGCTAACCGGACGCTGATGTCGCAACAGATGGTTTTCCAGCTTGCGGAACGCAAACACCAGAATAAAAGTCAGTACCATGTAGATCAGCGCCACAAAGATGAACGCATCGAATGGCGCGTAGAACCGGGAATAGATATTCCGGGCCGCGCCGGTCAGATCAACAATGGTCACCACACTGGCAATCGCGCTTGAGTGCAGCATGAAGATGACCTCGTTGGAGTAGGCCTGAACCGCACGCCGGGCAGCACTCGGCAGGATAATCCGACGCATGCGCATGAACCAGTTCATGCCATAGGCCTTGGCTGCCTCAATCTCACCATGGGGCGTAGACATAATCGCACCGCGGATGATTTCGGTGGTGTAGGCCGCTGTGTTCAAGGTGAACGCCAGCAGCGCGGGATAGAACGGCTCCCGGAAAATCTCCCACCAGAAAGTTTCCTGGATACCCGGAATTTGCGCGATGCCGTAATAGATGATGTACAACTGGATTAGCAGCGGCGTGCCACGAAACAGGTAGGTGTAAAGCCACACCGGCGTTGACACCAGTGGGTTCCGGCTGGTGCGCAGGATCGCCAGCGGGACGGCGCAAACCAGGCCAATCACCAGCGACAGGAAGACCAACTGAACCGTGCTAACCAGACCATTCCAGTATTCCACCATGGTCATGGCGGTAAAGATTTCGTTCTGGTTCAGCCATTGGGCGATAAAATCAGGCATCTCTTATCCCCCCTGAACCACGCCAACATTGGCGCGCTTGTTGAGCCATTTGATGAACAGCTCAGACCCGGCCGTCAGCGTCAGGTACACGAACGCCACCGGAATGAAAAAGTGAAACGGCATGCGTTCGGCCTTGGCGGCTTCCTCGGCCACCCGAACCATATCGGTCAGGCCGATGATAGACACCAGCGCGGTGGTTTTCAGCAATACCTGCCAGTTGTTGCCAAGGCCAGGCAGGGCGTGGCGAAGCATCTGCGGGAAAATAATGCGCCGGAAGGTGTGCCAGCGGGTAAAGCCGTAGGCGCGTGCGGCCTCAATCTGACCGGTTTCGACGGCTAGGAAGGCGCCGCGAAAAGTTTCGGTCATGTAGGCACCAAAAATCAGTCCGATGGTGACAACGCCTGAAATAAACGGATCGAACTGAAAGAAAACGTCGATTTCGTAAGCCTCCCAGAGCAGATCTGAGAGATTGTTCACAGCCACCTGACCGCCGTAGTAAAACAGCAGCATCATGACCAGATCAGGCACACCGCGAATCAGCGTGGTGTAGGCCGTAGCCGTGCCTTTGGCTAAACGGTTGCTGGACAGCTTGGAGGAGGCACCAATCAGTCCGAGAGTGACAGCCAGGGCCAGTGAGAGGAAGGCCAGTTCAATGGTGACAACTGCCCCGTCCAGTAGTGCCGGGCCATAGCCTTTCAGATCGAGCATGGAAACGTCCGGTAGTCAGGGGTGGCCGGTGCGGCCACCCCCGCGGTTTACATCTTGATGTCGTAGTTGAAGTACTTCTTCATGATGGTGTCGTAGGTGCCATCATTCTTCAGTTTCTTCAGGGTGGCGTTGACCTTGCCGGCCAGGTCCTTGTCACGCTGGCGCATGGCAACGCCTACGCCTTCTCCCAGCTTGACCGGCTCACCGACTTCCTTGAAGCCATCTTTGCTCAGGACAGTCTGCTCACCCACCGGGTAATCAACAAAAACCACATCCAGGCGCTGGCCTTCAAGGTCCAGAACCATGTCATCAGCGGTGGTGTAACGCTTGATGGTTACAATGCCGCCCATCTTGTCAGTCACAAAGGTGTCCATGGTGGTGCCACGCTGTACGCCGACCACTTTGCCTTTCATGGCGTCCATGTCAGTAACGTCAGTGTTAAAGCTCTCAGGGGCGAACCAGCCACCCGGTGTATTGTAGTACGGCTCGGAGAACAGGACGCGCTCGGCGCGCTCAGGAGTGATGGACATGGAAGACATGATGGCGTCGAATTTACGCGCCAGCAGGCCAGGGATCATGCCGTCCCATGCCTGGATAACGAACTCGCAGTCCGCTTTCATTTCGGCGCACATGGCTTCGGCCAGCTCAACTTCGAAGCCGGTCAGCTCGCCGTTCTCGTCTTTGTACTCAAACGGCTCGTAAGGCACGTCAAAGGCGATACGGATTTCTTTCCAATCTTTGGCCTGGACCGTTCCGGCCGCCATGGCCAGCGCGCAACTCGCTGCAACAATCAGTTTTTTCATCTGTTACTTCTCCAGTAATTTGCCTTTTCAGCTTATTTTTGATGGAAGCACTGCATCCAGTACGAACTCAAGATAGCACCGAGTGTCAGAAGTTGGGAGCGAGGAACTGCTTCATGCGTTCCGAGTCCGGATTATCAAACACTTTTTCAGGCGTACCCTGTTCTTCAATCACGCCCTGATGCAAGAACAGGACCTGACTGGAAACATCCCTTGCGAATGCCATTTCGTGGGTAACCACGATCATGGTCCTGCCTTCCTCGGCCAGACTCTGCATTACCTTCAGAACTTCACCCACCAGTTCCGGATCCAGGGCCGAGGTGGGCTCATCGAACAGCATTACCTCAGGTTCCATGGCCAGGGCGCGGGCGATGGCAGCACGCTGCTGCTGGCCTCCGGACATCTGGGCCGGGTAGTAATCCTTGCGCTCGTAGATACCGACTTTCTGGAGGTAGGCCTCGGCCCGTTCAATGGCTTCTTTCTTCGGCACCTTCAACACATTCACCGGGGCTTCGATGATGTTTTCCAGCACGGTCATGTGAGACCACAGATTGAAACTCTGGAACACCATGGAAAGCTTCGAGCGGATCTGTTCAACCTGCTTATTATCAGCGGGAATGCGCTCGCCCTTGCGGTTATTGGTGAACCGAATCGGGTCGCCGTGCACAATTATGTCGCCCGAGGTGGGCGTTTCCAACAGGTTGATGCAACGCAGGAAAGTGCTCTTGCCGGAGCCGGAACTGCCGATCAGGGAAACCACATCGCCTTTGCGGGTTTCCAGAGAAATGCCCTTCAGCACTTCAAGCTTATCGAAAGTCTTGTGAATATCCCTGCAGATCAAAGGCGATTCGTCCGCCATTGGTAGCTCCTGAGGCTGTCAGTCAAAGGCGCATGTTTTACGGACTGTGGCTTCGGAAATCAATACCTCTTACAGAGGGTTTTGCCGCTTTATCAGTCGAGATCCAACATGCTGCTGTGGTTGAATGTTGTTGCAGTCCCCACACGGTGTGCCCGAGTTATAGGCTCTGAAATGAGTGTTGCGCTGAGCCATCCGGTGGAACCGGCATCCGAATCACCTGGGCGCCGTCCTTTTCCATTTCACGGAGCGAGTCGCTGACAAATCGGACGTGAGCCATGGCAGCCTTCTGGGCGACCCCAGGTTTGCTCGAGATTACAGATTCATAGAGCTGCCGATGCTGGCGGATAATTTTTTTCCGCATTTCCTGTCTGGGGTTCAGGTTAGCCACGGAGGCCTGAACCGTCATCAGCATCATATTCTTCAGGCTGCTGAGCACGTGGACGAGTACCGGGTTATGGGATGCCTCAACAATCGCCAGGTGAAAGCTGTGATCCGACCGGGCGTTGCTTAGCGGATCGGTATCTTCCAGCGCCCTGAATGCCTTGGTAATCCGGTGCCGGTCTGCGCCGGTGGCGCGCTGGGCCGCCAGGAACGCTGCCTGGCCCTCAAGCTGCTCGCGTACTTCCAGCAAATCATAGAGCGTGCGGGGGTGGCCTTCGAACAGGTGCATGAGCGGGCTGTGGTCGTCTACGGTATCCGTTTGTGGAACCATGCTGGCCACAAATGAACCCTTGCCGTGTTGTGTTTCAATAACACCCCGGCCTTGCAGCTCGTGCAGTGCCTCCCGGATAACGGCCCGGGACACGCCCAGGCGAGCAGCCAACTGGCGTTCCGAGGGAATTTTCTGCTCCGGTGCCAGCCCACCATCCAGAATGAGCCGCTCGAGTCGGTACGAAATTTCCTGGGAAATAGCCATTCAGGTGCCTGTCTTTGCTTGCTGGTCTGACCAGTGGCGGTTGCCGGTGTCTGTGGTTCGGGGCTTGGTGGATGCTCCGTCAAGCCCTGTAAATATGGACGATTGCAGCCGATTCGTCCATTTATGTCGTTGGAAAAACTGGTCTGACCAGTGGGTTAATTGCTGGACTAAACCCATGTTGGCTACGAGTATCTGTCTAATGTCGGTCGGTAAACTGCATCGCACCGGCGTTGATCACACGCTTATAACAACAAAGTTAACGGAGATGTGTCGATGAACTTGTACGAAAACATCTGGAATCACGATGACACTGCCGAGGCCCCACCTCGCAGAAGTTTTTTAAAATCGGTGACGGTCGGTGCGGCCTTTGCCGGTGCCATGCTGATGGGCGCGGGCCAGGCCCAGGCGGCAACCACCTGGAAAATCCAGTCGGTATGGGACGCGGGCACGGTCGGCTACGACCTGTTTGAGGACTGGTGTAATGGCATGGAAGAGAAGTCCGGCGGTGAACTGATCTTCAAGTGCTTTCCTGCCAAGGCTGTCGCAGCCGACAGCAACTCACTGTTCGATTCGGTTCGCAGTGGCGTTCTTCAAGGCATGAACCCTTTCACTCTGTACTGGTCCGGAAAGATTCCCGCTTCGGTTTTCCTGTCATCCTATCCCGGCGGCCCAGATCAGCCTCACCAGTGGGACACCATGTTCTACTCACTGGGCATGCTGGAGAAGACCCGGGAAATCTATAAGAAGTTCGGGCTGTTCTACGTGGGTCCGATCCAGCACGACGCAAATATCATTCACTCCAAGACTCCGGTAAACAGCCTCGACGATCTTAAAGGCATGAAGCTCCGGGTTCCTGGCGGTATGGTCGCCGAGGTGTTTCAGGCGTTCGGTGCTTCTACCGTGAGCCTGCCGGGTTCTGACATCTTCCCGGCCCTGGAAAAGGGCACCATCGACGCGGCCGATTACGTGGGCCCGGCGGTGAACTGGGAACTGGGCTTTTCCCAGGTGACAGATTACATCGTGTTCGGACCTCCGGGCGTCATGTCGATCTACCAGCCGGTGGACCTGATGGATCTGACCGTCAACCTGCGTGCCTGGAATGCTCTCGATCCGAAACTCCAGGAATTGGTTGAGGATGAAGTGCGCATCTACTCGCAGAAGCACTATCTGACCATTCAGAAGCGCAACGTTGAGGCCATGAAGAAGTTCAAGGATGCGGGTGACACCGTGAGCCGCCTGAGCCAGGAAGATTTGAATGAATGGCGCCGGAAAGCCATCCCGATTTGGTATAAGTGGGCGAATAAAGACGATAACGCCCGTGCCATCTTCGATATGCAGGTCGAGTATATGATGAACGATACCGTCGGCTATCTAAACGAGTCTGATCTTGAAGGCGTGCCGGGCCGGTAACACCTTCCTGGATTAACAAATAAGAAACAAGGGGAAGGTCAGGGACGACTCCGAACGAGGAGTTCCGCCTTCCCTGTTTTGTGGCTGAGGAAGTAACAACATGTCTGATCTTGAAGGTTTCGGATTCGTAATGCCGCACTGGTTCTACTGGGGCTGGCTTGCGGTCATGCCGCTGATCATGATGGCCTGGGACAAGTGGAGTAGTGGTCACGGAGGCGAGAGCGCCGAGCCGGAATTGACACCGGGGGAATTGCAGGCGGAAGAGGATGATCCACTTATCTACCTCCAGTTCGAAGGGAACTGGTTCACCAAGGTAGTGGACTGGATGTGCGATAAATCCGGTCTGTTCGTGTCGTTCTGGACAATCAATGCCGTTGTGTTTTATTTCTTTGGGGTGATCATGCGCTACGTCTTCAACATGCCCACCATCTGGGTCCATGAAGCCAGCTTCCTGCTGCTAGGTATGCAGTATATGCTGGCGGGCGCATTTGCCATGCTTCATGGCGCCCATGTGCGTGTGGATGTGATGTACAACATGCTGCCCGCGCGTGGAAGAATTGGCCTGGACATCTTTACGTCCATGTTCTTCTACATTTTTGCCCTGATTCTTCTGGTTACCTCCTGGACCTTCTTCCAGGATTCTTACGCCATGAACGAAACCACGGTTGAGACCTGGGGTATCCAGCATTGGCCGGCCAAAGGCATGATGGTGCTGGGTTCATTACTTCTTTTGCTCGCAGGCACATCCAAACTGATCAAGGATATTGTCCTGTTTGTCCGTCTTGGCCGGGAGCGCACCGCATGACTACAAATACAACAACTGCGCCGGGTAGTAACCTTGTCGGGAAGCTGAGTACCTGGCTGATGATTATCGCCACAGTGGCATTGGCGTTTGTCATCTGTGTCGAAATGATCAACATTCTTTTCTACGATCCGTGGAGCGATGAGCAATTCCTGTTCAAGCTTTCCGGTAGCCTTTCCGACGTCAAGGTCGGGCCTTTGACCTATCTGATGTTCGGTTCCCTTGCCGTGGCTCTAATGATGGGTCTGCCGCTGGCTTTCGTGACCGGTGGTCTCGGGGTGATGTTCATCTACCTGGTGGGCGACGCAATGATGCTGAACCTCGTGCCGGGACGCATTTTCCCAATGATGACCAACTCCGACCTGGCGGCGATACCGCTCTTTATCTTCATGGCCTCCATGCTCGAACGAGCTGGTCTGATTGAGGAAATGTTCAGTGTGGTCTACAAGTGGATGGGTGGCCTGAGCGGCGGCCTAGCGACAGCAACCATCCTGGCCTCTACCCTGCTTGCAGCCATGGTGGGTGTCATTGGTGCTGCCGTTGTCACCATGGGCATCATCGCTCTCCCGGCGATGCTCAAGCGCGGTTACGACCAGAAGATCGCGCTGGGCTCGATCATGGCTGGTGGTACTCTGGGTATACTGATTCCTCCCTCAATCCTGGCGATTCTCTATGCGGTTGTTGCGCAGCAATCTGTCGGTGAGTTGTATCTCGGCTCTGTGATCCCAGGCCTGATGCTGTCTTCCCTGTACATTGCCTATGTGCTGATCCGTAGCTGGATTAATCCAAAGCTGGGACCGCCGGTACCGGAGGAAGAGCGGATTAGCCTGAAGGAAAAACTCCTTCTCACGAAAAACCTGATTGCTCCATTGATTTTGGTGTTTCTGGTGCTCGGCCTGCTGTTCGGCGGCATCGCTACGCCCGTGGAAGCAGCCGGTATCGGCTCCTTTGGCGCCATCGTAGTGGCCATGATGCACGGTAAGTTCTCCATTGCCGGATTGCGGGAAGCCTCCGTAACCACCACCAAGGCATCCGCCATGGTGTTGTGGATCATGTTCGGCGCCTCGGTCTTTGTTGGCTTCTATATCCTTCAGGGCGGGCAGCAATTTGTGACGGATGCCATCCTGGGTACTGGCATGTCGCCTTACGGCATTTTGTTCTTGCTGATGTTCCTGCTGGTGGTTCTGGGTATGTTTCTGGACTGGGTGGGTATTCTGCTGCTGGCAGTTCCTATCTTTATTCCCATTGTAAAAGCTCTGGAATTCCCGGGCCTGCTGGGTTTCCCGCCGGTGGCAGGTGATGACGTTGTGCTCTGGTTTGGTGTGCTCTATCTGGTCAATATGCAGATGTCGTTCCTCAGTCCACCATTCGGTTACGCATTGTTCTACCTCCGCGGCGTATGCCCGCCAGAAATATCCATGGCCACGATTTTCAAGTCGTCGCTGGTCTTCCTGGCCATTCAGGCTTTCGGACTATTTATGTGCATCCTGATTCCGGGCATTGTGACCTGGTTGCCGGGACTGGTTTACGGCTAATTCAATCAAGGAGTAATTCGTTATGTTGACAATTAACAGACTGGACTTGGCGGATGCGCGCATCCTGATCGAGGGCGCGGCGGAAAAAGCGCGGGAGATCGGGGTGCCCATGTGCATTGCGATTGTGGATGAGTCCGGAAATCTGGTGGCCTTTGAACGCATGGACGGTGGCAAGATCACCAGTGTCACCATTGCCCAAGATAAGGCTTTCACCGCGGCTGCCGCCAAGAAGGCGACCCACGACTACAACAAGGCCAACGTGCCTGGCAGTCTCGCCTTCGGTATCCACACCGAGGTGGGTGGACGCCTGAGCTCTGTGGGCGGTGGTCTCCCGGTGATTGTAAACGGTGAGGTGGTTGGCGGTATCGGCCTGAGTTCCGGTACGCCCCAGCAGGACATGGATTGTGCCCAGGCTGGTCTCGACCACTTTGAAACCAAACGCAGTTAATTGCTGTCACACCTGAAACGGTGGGCCTGAGGGCCTGCCGGTATCCTCCGCTCGCGGGCGGGCCGATGTGGCAAGAATCCAGAGAATGTTATGACTACCAAGCCGAAAGTCAGCAAAGCCGAACTGGCGGAGCAGTTCCGGTCGTTTATTGACCCGGACTACGTCATCACCGACAGCGAAACCATGAAGCCCTACGAGTGCGACGGTTTGTCGATGTACTGCGAGATGCCCTTGCTCGTAGTGCTTCCGGAAACCGTAGAGCAGGTGCAGCGGGTGATGCGCATCTGCAACGAACACAAGGTGCCTGTGGTCGCCCGCGGTGCAGGCACCGGGCTCAGCGCCGGTGCCATGCCCCATAAAGAGGGCGTGGTGTTGTCGCTGGCCAAGTTCAATCGCATCCTCGAGATCGATCCTCTGGCGCGCACCGCCCGGTTGCAACCCGGCGTTCGCAACCTCGCAATCAGCGAGGAAGCGGCTCAGTACGGCCTCTACTATGGCCCGGATCCGTCATCCCAGATCGCCTGCACCATTGGCGGCAACGTGGCCGAGAACTCCGGCGGTGTGCACTGCCTGAAGTACGGCTTGACCGTGCATAACCTGCACAGCGTGGAGATGGTGACGGCCGAGGGTGATGTGGTCACCGTTGGCAGCGATGCCCTGGATGTTTGCGGCATGGATCTGCTGGCGTTGATGACCGGCTCGGAAGGCCTGCTTGGCGTAGTTACCGAAGTGAAGGTGAAGCTGCTGCCCAAGCCTGAAGTGGCTCGAGTGGTCATGGCTGGCTTCGACAGTGTCCAGAACGGCGGTGACGCCGTTGGTGGCGTGATCTCCCATGGCATTATCCCGGGCGGGCTGGAAATGATGGACAGCCATGCCATTGTTGCGGCGGACGATTTCGCCAAGGCCGGTTACCCGCGTGAAGCCAAGGCGCTGTTGCTGTGCGAAGTAGACGGTACGGTTGAGGAAGTGGACGAGCACATCGCCCAGGCCGAGGAAGTATTCCGCAAGTTCGGTGCTACCTCGGTACGTACCTCCGAGAGCGAGGAAGAGCGGGCGCTGCTGTGGAAAGGTCGGAAGTCGGCGTTCCCGGCGGTGGGCCGGATCTCGCCGGATTACTACTGCATGGACGGCACTATTCCGCGCCGCGAGTTGGCCAATGTGCTACTGCGGATGGAAGAAATGTCGGAAGAGTTTGGCCTGCGAGTGGCCAACGTGTTCCACGCCGGCGACGGTAACCTGCACCCGCTGATCCTGTTTGATTCCAATGTCCCGGGTGAGTTTGAGCGCACCGAGGCCTTTGGCAGCAGCATTCTCCGGCTCTGTGTTGAGGTCGGTGGCTGCATCACTGGCGAGCACGGGGTGGGGGTCGAGAAAATCCGGCAGATGGCTGTGCAGTTCAATGACGACGAATTGCAGCAGTTCCACGATGTCAAAGCCGCCTTCGATCCGGCCGGGATTTTGAACCCGGGCAAGGGCGTGCCGGCTCTGAAATTCTGCCAGGAATACCGGTCCCTCGAGCACAAACAACACAAGCACGAACCTACGGAAGCCGCCCATGGCTGATATTTCCAAACAACTGACAGAACAGGTCATCGCTGCCCGCGATGGCGGGCACAAACTCAACATCGTTGGTGGCGGCACCAAGGCCTTTATGGGCCGGGCTGCCGACCCGGACGCCGGCACCCTGAGCGTGGGCGAGCACAGCGGTATCGTTGAATATCACCCGGTTGAGCTGGTACTGACCGTGCGCGCCGGCACACCGCTGAGCGAAGTCGAGGCAGCACTGGCCGAACATGGTCAGGCGCTGCACTTCGAGCCGCCGCGGCTGGGCCCGAACGCCACAATGGGTGGCACGCTGGCGACCAACCTGTCCGGCCCGGCTCGGCCGTGGACAGGCTCGGTGCGTGACCAGGTGCTGGGTGTTCGTTTGCTTAACGGCAAAGGTGAACACCTGCGCTTTGGTGGCCAGGTGATGAAAAACGTCGCGGGCTACGATGTCTCGCGGCTGCAGGCCGGCGCCATGGGAACCCTGGGCGTGATGACTGAGATCAGCCTCAAGGTGATGCCGAAGCCGGCCGCGTCCATGACCCTGGTGCAGGATATGGCCATGGATGAAGTCATCCACTATATGAACAGCCGTTCGGCCGAACCCAAGCCGATCACCGGCGCTTGTTGGGTGGACGGTAAGGTGTACCTGCGCCTGTCCGGTGCCAAGTCAGCCGTGGAAGCCACGGCCCAGAAATGGTCCGGCGAGGTACTGGAGCAGGGCGATGAGTTCTGGCAACAGGTTCAGGATTTGAAGCACGAATTCTTTGCAGGGAACGATGTTCCACTCTGGCGCTTTTCAGTCGGCTCAACCGCGGCCACACCGCAGCTTGATGGCCACTGGTTCATCGACTGGGCCGGCGCCCAGCGCTGGTATCGCGGTGCCGGCGAACTCAGTGACATGGAGCCTCTGGCCCGTGCCGCTGGCGGACAGGTCAGCCTGTTCCGGGGCGGCGACCGCCACGGCGAAGTCATGCACCACCAACCTGAGGCTCTGAAGGCGATTCAGCGTCGGGTAAAGAATTCGTTCGATCCGGATAATATTTTCAATCCCGGACGTTTATACAGCTGGTTGTAAGAGCAGGAATACGATGCAAACAAATCTGGTTCAACAATTTGCCAATACAGCGGAAGGGCAGGAGGCCGAATCCATTCTCAGGGCCTGTGTCCACTGCGGCTTCTGCACCGCAACCTGCCCGACGTATCAGGAACTGAACGATGAGCGTGATGGGCCCCGGGGCCGCATCTATCTGATGAAGATGTTCCTGGAAGGTCAGGAAGCCACGGAAAAGACCCGTGAACACCTGGACCGCTGCCTGACCTGTCGCAGCTGTGAAACCACCTGTCCATCGGGGGTTCAGTATGGCCGCCTGGTGGACATCAGTCGGGGCCTTATCGAGAAAGAGCTGCCAAGGGCTCCCAAGGACAAGTGGCTGCGCTGGGCGCTGGCCCGGGTGATCCCGAATCGCCAGCTTTTTGGCCTGCTGTTGCGGATGGGCCAGATATTCCGTCCGGTACTGCCGGCACCGCTGCGCACCAAGGTGCCGCCGAGAAAGCAGGCCAGCCCCTGGCCCGCGGCCAGTCACAACCGCATCGTTCTGGCCCTGGCCGGCTGCGTGCAGCCGTCGGCTACTCCGAACACCAATGCGGCCGCGGCCCGGGTAATGGATAAGCTGGGTATCACCATGGTCGAGGCGCCTGAGGCGGGTTGCTGTGGCGCGGTGAACTACCACCTGTCCGAGCACGAAAAAGGGCTGGAGCGGATGCGCCAGAACATCGATGCCTGGTGGCCAGCCATCGAGGCCGGAGCCGAAGCCATCATCATGACCGCTTCTGGCTGCGGCGCCATGGTTCAGGATTACGGCCACCTGCTCAAGGACGACCCGGTCTACGCTGCCAAGGCCCAGAAGGTCAGCGAGCTGTGCACTGATATCGGCGCCTTCCTGCTGAAGCAGGATCTGGACAAGCTGAAGCTGAGCCAGAGCCCGGGCAAGGTGGCGTTCCATTGTCCGTGTACCCTGCAGCACGCCATGCAGCAGAGCGGCGTAGTCGAGCAGGTGCTGACCAAGGCCGGCGTGAATCTGGCGGCCACCAAGGACAAGCATCTGTGCTGCGGCTCTGCCGGTACCTACTCGGTAACGCAGCCGGAGATGAGTCAGAAGCTGCTGGGCAACAAGCTCAAGGCACTGACGGTAGATAACCCTGACCGCATCGTCACTGCCAACATTGGCTGTCAGATGCACCTGGAAACCAAGGCGCAGGTGCCGGTTCAGCACTGGATCGAGCTGTTGGATCAGTAACTGGTTGGGGAGCTGATTCGGTAACGGATTCGATACTGGATTTGGTAAACCGGGGCCAGGTTCCGTTCATTTCCTGATAGGTTCGTTATACTGCCGCAGCAGCTAACGAACCCACAGGGAGTGGATCTTTATGCCATGGATATTGGCGATTTTTGTTGTCATTGGATGCTTCAGTTCACCGCTTTACGCCGGAGTCTACACCTGGATTGACTCGAACGGCGTCGCCCACTTTTCGGATTACCCACCGGGCGAATTGCCCCACCGAGAGATAGTCGTCTCTGAGCCATCGACGGTACCCATGTCTGAGAATCTTGATCAGGGCAGGCGCGTGTCTGGAATTCGCGATGACGTTCGCGGCCTGTTGTCGGCACCGGATCGCGGAGCGGGGGAGGGGGCAGATAGGGCTAGAGTCGAACGCGAAAAGACTTGTGGCGCCTACCGGAAAAAGCTTGAAAGGATTCAGTCAAAACTTCGGGCCGGCTACGGCAATGACAAGGGCAATACCCTCCGGCGCCAGCGTCGTGAAACCAGCCAGAAGCTCAGTCGTGAATGCCTGTTGCAGTAGTTTGAGGTGTTATATTGCCTGAAAGCCGAATGCAATCAGGAGTCCACAATGACAACTTTGCCCCAACTGACCGACGCGCTGCTGACCCTTGATGAACGGGTCGCCGTTCTGACCCTCAACCGTAATGACCTCCGTAACGCGCTGACTGGTTCGGCCCTGATCGATGACATCGTGGCCACAGCCGAATGGGTGAATCAGTGTGACGAGGTGTCGGTACTGGTGATCACCGGTGCCGGCTCGGCCTTCAGTGCCGGTGGCAACATCCGCGACATGGCCGAACGTGGTGGCGATTTTGCCGGCGACGTAGCCGAGTGTGCTGACCGTTACCGCAAGGGCATCCAGCGAATTCCGCTGGCGCTGCAGGCAGTCGAAGTGCCGGTAATTGCGGCAGTGAACGGCGCGGCCATTGGCGCCGGTTTCGACCTTGCCAACATGGCCGATATCCGGATTGCCTCCGAACGGGCCAAGTTCGGCGAGACCTTTCTGAACCTCGGCATCATTCCCGGCGACGGCGGTGCCTGGCTGATGCAGCGCCTGATTGGTTATCAGCGCGCGTTTGAACTGACCATGACTGGCCGGGTGATTGATGCTGATGAGGCCAAGGAGCTTGGTATTGTCCTGACAGTGGTGCCGGACGACCAGTTGATGCCGGAGGCGATGAAGCTGGCAACCCGGATGGCCAGCCAGCCGCCGAAGGCAACGCGCCTGACCAAGCGCCTGATGAAGATGGCTCAGCGCATGGAATTAAAGGACTTCCTGGATTTGTGCGCGGTGTTCCAGGGCATGAGCCACAATGAGCCGGAGCACCTGGAGGCGGTCAATCGAATGCTTGCTTCGATGGGGCGGGGCTGAAGGCGCCGTCCATGGCGCATCAGTGATGCAGGGGGCTCAGGACTCTGGGAAACTGGTCCATCCGTCCAGCCAACTGCTGGCGGACACCGGGCTCACTGCACCGACGAAATTGGCTGATTCGTCGAAGAACTCGCTCTGGGGTGGTCGAGTTGCGTTCATCTGCCGCAACTGAATCCTCGGCATGAACTTGGGGTTCACCAGATTCCGGGCATTCGGGAACAGGGCTGTATCCACTCGGAAGCTATTGCTGTTGGCCTGCGCCTGCATCCAGCTCTGTTCATCAAAACCGAAGTCGTCATCCCCATCCCCTGAGCGACCTTCCTGATCAACCTGCCCCAAGTGCCCCAGGTTGGCCATCAGGCTGTGTTGGAATGTCAGCAGGTTGCGGTTGGTGAGTGACAGGGCGCCGTCTCGGGTGTCCAGGGCCTCGATGCCATAGCTGTCGATCAGCATGTTGTGAAAATGGCCACCGGACCCTTCCCGCACAATGATGCCCCGGTGTTTTTTCTGGGAGTTGCCGGTGCCGACCAGGGTTACGTTGTAAAAGGTGGGTTCCGATCGAGGCATCGCTTCATGATCGCCGCCGTTGTTGTCGCCTTCGAAGGCGTTGTCGCCGACATCAGGGTGTTGCTGGATGACGGCAAACTGGACGTTGCCGGTCCAGCCCCAGTCCCAGTCGATGCTGTCGTCGGCGGCACCGGACACCACGATGTTTTTCAGATCCACATTGCCACCGAACATCTCGATGCCGTCGTCCAGGGAACGATGTACCTGCACATTGCGGACGATAGTATTCTTGCCACAGCCACCGAGCGTCAGGCCGTTCAGCTCGTTGTCCTTGTAAACCTCAAAGCCGGCAAATTCGATGCGGGTGTACTCCAGAACGCCACAGGAGTGGCTGGCGTCGGTGCCGCCAAAGGAGCCGCGGGTTTCGCCGGCAGGCAGGCCTTCAATGGCGGCACCGGCTTCGTTCACCGGCGCCAGGCCCAGCAGGACCACACCGCCCCAGTCACCTCGGGCGCGCTTGCCCTCGGGCCGGGCGCTGGTGAAGACCACCGGGTTATTGGCCTTGCCTCGTGAAAACAGTTTGGCGGAAGGCGTGACCACCAGGGCCGAGCCGTTCTCGCCTTCAACGGTTACGCCGGGCTCGATGGTCAGGCTCGCATTTTCGACGTAAATGGTTTCCTCAAGAATATAGCGGGAGCCGGTCTTCCAGGTGGCGTCGGTAGTGATATCGGTATCGATACGCACGGCCCGGTTTTCAAACGCGGTAAAGCCCACGGTGATGGAGCTGATAGCCAGTGCCGGAATCCAGATCAGGCTGTTGCGGCGCAACCAGCCTGATTTCTTGCGCGCTTTCGTAGGCGATTCCTCAATACGGCTGGTCTGCTCCCGAACCATTAGCGGCTGACCGTTGTCGTTGGCCTGAATTTCTCGGGCCAGGGCCTGAAGTTCCGGTGTGCCCGAATGCTCCACGCGCCGTAAAACGTCGGCTCTGTAACCGGGTTCCTGCAGCAGGGTATTCAGGTGGACGAATTCGACGCCGGGACAGGCGCCTTTATCAATGCGGCGTTTGAGCCGCCAGAGTTTTTCGACGAGGAGGGAGGAATCTCCAGACATGGGGTACAGCTCTCCTTTTGATTGAGAGCAACAGGCTAAACCTGCGACATGACCATTTCGTGAACGGAGCTGACTGGGCTCTGGTGATTCATAAAAACGCAACGTTGCGCTGATTCAATGTGTCTCTATCGAGACGGACCCTCTCCCGCAGCTCCATGGAACTGCGCTGCTCAGGATGAGCCCCTTGTAGCCACTTTGCCAACAGCTTGTTTTCGGGGGCAACTTTGTCAGTACTGATGAAATCGATTCAGGGCATGAGTGCCCGGGTGCTATGGTCTGGGAATTGTCTGGAACTTCTCGAGCTTGGTGTGCAGGAAACCTGTGGTTATTTCCGGCCGGTGCGTTATGAAGTCCATGTTCCGGGGGAGGCTGCGCTGTACAAATCTGAGAGCCGGTATTCGGCTCAGCATTACATCAGAATGCTGTTAGGCTAAAGAGCCTGTTCACCATAAGGGGGCTACGGATTCGTCCCGTGTCCCTGGGAGCCACACAAGCATGAGGATCATCGCGTTTTACAGTCCTAAAGGCGGTGTCGGAAAAACCGCTGCGGCTGTGAACATCGCCTATCTCGCAAGCCAGAGCCAATGCAAAACCCTGCTTTGGGATCTCGACCCACAAGGGGCTGCCAGCTTCTATCTGGCTGGCGCTGAGATCGTGAAGGGCAAGAAGCTGTCGAAGCTTCTGGATGGAAAATCACCCGTTGCCAAATTTATCCACGACGACGTTTACCCCAATCTGGATTTCATTCCTGCTCACAGTAGCTTTCGCAATTTCGACATTAAGCTGGATCAGGATGCCGGAAACAATGTGCTCCGGCAGATGCTGGCGCCGTTGTCAGAGGAAACCAGTCTGGTGGTCCTGGATTGTCCACCGACTCTGTCGCGCCTGACCGAACAGGTATTGGCATTGGCTGACGCAGTCTATGTCCCCCTGGTGCCGACCTGGTTGTCTCTGAACAGCTGGACTCAGTTGCGGGACTTCGCCAAGGGTAAAAAATTTGGAGCGAAGAAGCTGAAGCCGTTCTTCTCCATGGCGGATCGACGCAAACGTTTGCACCGAGAATTGATCGCAAGTCCCGAGGACTATCTTGAGCAGCCACTGGACATCATTATCCCCTACGCCAGTGCCGTTGAGCGAATGGGGGAAGAGGGACAGCCATTGGAAGTATTGGCGCCCAACTCGGTGGCAGCGGCCGGTTTCCGGAAGATGTGGGCGGGGATCCAGCGCGATCTTTGGAAGCGTTGACGGAGATCAACGGCAGTTGAATTTGTCGATGAATTGGCCATGTTTTGCCTGGCGAATCTGACAAGTTGTAATACACTTGCCGGGTGATCAAAATTTGCTCACGCCGATCATCAATCGGCGCATCATGGTTTTTGTGTCAGCTAATACTCGCAAGTGCGCGCTAGCCAAGCAGTGCGTGCACCATGAAACTGGAGTGCTTCTCAATGAATCCCGATCTTCTCGCACTGGCGCTTTCGAACAACCCGTCTTTCACCCTTCAGCAAGACAACAGTGAATACGATACGGAACACGAAACCAGTAAGGCATCCTTTGAGATGGTTTCTGATGACGGAGAGGTCATCGGCTATATCAAGACCTGGCAGGACGACGACAGCTTTGCCGGCTTCGTGCAGTTTGATCCGGATGGCCGCATCCGGGACTGGAAGATTATCAAGGCGACGCTGCCTCACTGAGATTTGGAATCTGACAGTAATGAAACAGCCCGCGCCAAGCGGGCTTTTTTGTGGAATTCGTGGGCCCGGCTCCGAGCACCACACCATGCATACTCACCTCTGCAATTAAACCACCAGTGCTCTCCTGAGTTACCCCGAGAGGGGTATCGTTTGGCGTTGGTCCTGCTGCCAGAATAGCCCTTTTGATTATTGAGGATTCCGCTATTTATGAGCCATTCCATAACGGTCCGATTGTTCGCCCAGATTCGCGAAGTGGCCGGCTTTGACTCAATGAGCTACGACATACCCCCTGAGGGCGTTGTGCTGTCAGATTTGCTTGCCTGTCTTCAACAGCTTCCCCAGCTTGCCGTGTCATTACGGGGTGTGCGCCTTATGACGGCCGTTAATCAAACAATGGTGCAGGGAGGTCATTCTGTTATGCCGGGCGACGAACTGGCATTGTTCCCGCCGGTGACCGGCGGCTAAGGGAGCGTTCATGTCTCTGAAGTCTATTCAGCCGTTGAAAGATCGATTTGGTCGGTCCATCAATTATGTACGTTTGTCGGTCACCGATCGTTGTGATTTTCGCTGCGTTTACTGCATGTCAGAGGACATGACGTTTCTGCCACGCCAACAGGTGCTTACCCTGGAAGAAATCGCGCGGCTGGCCAGAACGTTTCAAAGTCTGGGAACCCAGAAGATTCGTCTGACCGGAGGCGAGCCCCTGGTTCGCAGCGACATTCTCGATCTGGTCAACGACATCGGGCGTTTGGGGTTGCGGGACTTTGCCATGACCACGAATGGAAGTCAGCTGCCGAAATTGGCTGAGCCGTTACGTAAGGCCGGGCTGCATCGCCTGAACATCAGCCTGGACACGCTGGACAGTACACGCTTCGCCCAGATCACCCGAACAGGGCGCCTGGCCCAGATATTGGACGGCATTGACGCGGCCCGCGAGGCCGGGTTCCGCGGCATTAAGTTGAACGCCGTGATTATGAAAGGACGCAACGACGACGAGATTCTCGACCTGGTTGAATTTGCCCGTCGCAAGCAAGTGGACATCAGCTTTATTGAAGAAATGCCGCTGGGCAATATTACTGAGCACGACCGTTCAGAAAGTCTGTGCAGTAGCGATGAGGTTCGTACGCGTATCACCGCACACCACGACCTGCACCCTACAACTGATGACAGCGGTGGCCCCGCCCGATACTACCGAATGTCCGATAGCCCGATTCGCGTTGGTTTCATATCCCCTCACTCCCACAACTTCTGCGCAACCTGTAACCGAGTTCGGGTAACCGTTGAGGGCCGGCTATTGCTGTGCCTGGGTAATGAGCATTCTGTCGATCTGAGGCGAGTATTGCGAGGCTATCCGGAAGGCGACGGAAAGCTCAGAGAAACCATCATCAAGGCCATGGATCTGAAGCCGGAGCGACATCATTTTTCGACCGGTGGGGGTGTTCAGATTCTGCGTTTCATGAACATGACCGGCGGTTAAGCCGGTCTTGCAGATGTCACTGTTCAGCCGAGGCTGACAGCATTTCCATTGGAATCCAGAGGAAGATAATGACCGATGTGACCAAGGCGGATGGACTCCACCATCATGGTCAGCGGTTGCTGTGCCTCGTCGGAGGAGGGTGCCACACCGCCGCGGCCAGACATTGCGGCGATGAATACAACGTCCCATGGCTGGCCTGTGGACTTTGATTCTTCGGCAAGGGCTGCGAAGTCCGGAGCCTCATCCGGCGTCTTGTCGACGCAGATAACCGGCGTCAAAGCACCACCCTCTCCGCGTTCAAAGGCTGCTTTTTCCTCGGCAGTGGCATCGTCGGACAGCTCAGCCCGGCAAAACACGAATAATAGGCGCTGAGCCTCATGCTGGCTGCGGGTAGCTTGAATCAGGTCACTGTAACAGCTGATCATTCTTAAAATCCTTGTCGTTATCGAGCCGCGGCGATCTAAGCCTGGCGGGCAATTAGTTAGGCGGACAGGCTGAGCCTGCGAACTTTTTCACAGACTTCCTCTACGGCGTCCGCACCGTAACTCTGCCCATAGTGTTTCTTGAAACCGAACTCATAGAGTCTTACGTGCTCATCGGGTTCGACTCCGATGTTCTTGAGGCAGGCCTGGGCGCAATGCAGCGGACAGCCATCAATAACGGTGATCGGGCGACCGGAGCTGGCGGTTTTGACCAGGGCGGGAACTTTGCCGCCGACACCTGAAATGCAGGACATTTCGAAGTCGCCAGCATGATCCAGCCTTATGGCCACGTTGTTAGCCAGCTGCGCCACATCAGAGCAGCCGGAGCATGAATAGATCAGCGGTCGTTGCTTTCTTGCGGTCACGTGCCCTCCTTTTGCAAAAGACGGAAGCTTGAATATGGTCGGCTACTGGCTCATTTGAATCAGCCGCTGGGGATCTGATATGACCAGTCGACTTCGTTTAACCCTTACCAGACCGCTGGATTTCAGATCGGCCAGAATCCGGGAGAAGGTTTCTGGTTGCATTGCCAGTCTGGAGGCAACAAGACACTTGGGTAAGGGCAGTTCAATTTCGGTGCCCTTTTCTGTGCCATTGGGCAGCAAGTCGATCAGGTAGCGGACAAGCCGGTCACGGGCGTTCTGAACAGTCATGATCTCCAGATCGTGGAACCGAGAAACAGCCCGTTTGGCGTAATGACGAAGGGCGGCCTGCGCATATACCGGATTGCTCTCAAGCATGTCCTGGAACGCCTTGATCGGAATCATCAGTATTTGGCTGGATGTCAGGGCTTCGGCGTAACAGGCGTATCGGGGCGGATTGGCGTAGACCATCAGTTCGGCAAAGCAGTCGCCGGCACCAATGCTGTCGAGTGTGCGCTCAAGGCCGGAGCAATCAAGCCGGTAAAGTCGCAGCTTGCCAGACACCATGAAATAGAAATGCCGGGCATCGGAGTCCTGGCGATAGACGAGCTCATGGCGATTCAGGTGGACCAGGCGAGCACGGGCCGCCAGGCTGTCAAAGTCATCATTCGTGAGTTGATCGAAAAGCGCGTGCTCGCGAAGTGCGTCGAGAGCTACCCGAGCATCATCAATGACCAGGGGCGACGCTTGCAGGGCGTTGTCAGCGGTAAAAGTGATCGCGGTCGACAAAGTCATAGTGCGTTCCCTCAGTGACGGGTGTCTGTGGTGGAATTATCAGGTAGCCGTCTGATGCGCTGGCCACTGACAATACGCCGGAGCTTTGAGAGCCAGCCAGGACGGCGCGCAGCCTCCCTGTGGTGTCGTCCAATCGAACGCGCACGTATTCCTCGCGATGTGTTGTCTTACTGCGGCTGAAGCCGGCGGGCAGGGACAGGGTACGGCCCGGCAATGGCCGTGTGCCCATCAGTACCCGAATGAAATCAATGGCTAGTATTTCGAAGGTCACCAACGTAGCCATGGGGTTACCGGGCAATCCCAGGAATGGAGTTTCGCCAATCTGACCGAAAGCAAACGGTTTACCGGGTTTCATTGCAACGCCCCAAAACTCAAGCTGGCCAAGTTGTTCGACGGCAGGCCGGATGTGGTCTTCGTCGCCGACAGAGACGCCGCCGGTGGTGATGACCAGATCGTGGTCGCGAGCGGCGTTCTTCAGCGCATCCCGGGTGGCGCTGGCGTTATCAGCGATGGTGTGTACGTCGGTGACGTCGCACCCAAGGCATTGCAGGGCGGCCCGCAGCGTGTAGCTGTTGCTGTTGTAGATCTGGCCCGGCTCTAATCGCTGGCCGGGCATAACAAGTTCATCGCCGGTGGTCACAATTGCTACCCGCAATGGTTTGAATACGGGGATGTCGGCAATGCCCTGGCTGGCCAGTAAACCGATTTCCGCGGCTTCCAGGCGTGTGCCTGCCGCCAATAAGGCCCTGCCGGCCTGCATATCTTCGCCGGCGCGACGAATGTTCTGACCTTTGACGGGCGAGGCCTGAATCTCAATGCGCGCAGGGTCGAGCACATTAACCTGTTCCTGGGGCACTACGGTGTCGACGCCCTCTGGAATGGGCGCGCCGGTAAAAATACGGATGGCGGTTCCGGGCTGTAGTGGCGTGGGCGATTGGCCGGCTGGTACCCGTTGGCTCACAGTGATTTGTTGGTCACGGGCGAGCTCTGCCAGACACAGGCCATAGCCGTCCATGGCGCTGTTGTCGTGAGGTGGTACAGTGATAATCGCACGCAGTGTCTCAGCGAGGATGCGCCCTCGGGCGTTTTCCAGTGTGACTTGTTCCGTTGCAACCCGACACTGCGCCATAGCGGTAAGGGTGGCCTTGGCGGCAGCAACCGGTACCAAGGCTTTGGTCTGAACGCCTTGGTGCTGTTGTTGCTCTTGAACTCGATCGCACAGACATTCGGTCATCAGGCAACTCCAGACAACGACCGTGACGCACAGGGTGTGCGTGGCTTTTGGCTCAGTTGATCCACGAAATTGCAGGGGCGGTGACGAACGTCGAGTTGGGGGGCAATAATTTCATCCCAGGCCAGCGCACAGGCTCTGGGTGCACCGGGCATAGCGCAGATCAGGGTGCGATTAGCCAGCCCGGCTACCGCCCGGGACTGAATGGTCGAAGTGCCAATGCTGGCCAGCGATAGATGGCGAAAGAGCTCGCCGTAGCCTTCAACGGTTTTATCGAACAATGGTGTCAGGGCTTCGGGCGTGCTGTCACGGCTGGAAAAACCGGTGCCGCCGGTCACCAGGATGACGGGTACCTGGTCACTGGCGATCCACTGCGACACCACCGCTCGAATTGCGTAGATATCGTCTTTCACCAGCGCCCGCTCGCGTAGCTGGTGCCCGGCATCAACCAGTCGTTGTTGCAAGGTGTCCCCCGACTGGTCATTGTCCAGGGTGCGGGTATCCGACACGGTCAACACTGCAATGTCCAAAGGCTGAAAGTGCGCGTTCGCAGAGGCGTGTGACATGTTTGAATCCTTCCGTAAAACAGATTGTTACTGATACAGATTTTACGGGCTGGGGGAGCGCTGATCGCTCCCCCAGAGGGGGTAGAACGGTGGTTGTAAAGGGGTAGTTCGGGCCGGTCGCTATTGCATCAATGGGGACTCGGGCAAGTCCAGATCGACGCCTTCGACGCCGTAGTTGATGGCCAGTACCTGCAGATACTGACGAACAGCCCTCCGAGTGACACTTTCACTCAGTAGCTGCCGGATTTGGGGTTTTACATGCTCGTAGGGCAATTGCTCACCCTCGATACGCTGGTCAACCCGCACGATGTGGTAGCCGTAGCGGCTTTCAATCAGCTCCGGATGGAAGCCCTCTTTTAAGCTCAGAACCGGACGCTCGAACTCCTCAACCGTCTGGCCTCGGGAGATCTGGCCGAGGCTGCCATTCTGATGTCGTGATTCGCAGGCGGAATAGTCTCTGGCCAGATCATTGAAAGCCGTGCGTCCGGTCAGCAGGAAGCCAATCAGCTGTTTGCCAACATCCTCCTGACGCATACGCTCGTCCAGGTCGTCGGGCGCTGCGGCCAAAAGAATGTGGCTCACCGCCATCAGCGTGGGGCTGCTGAAACGCTCCCGGTTGCCGTCGAAGAAACGTTTGCAATCGTCTTCGGTGGGGGCTGGCACATCGAGCTCCAGTTCCAGAACCTTTGCAATCCGTTCCTCCTCGCCCATGGATCTGGGCAGTTGCAGATGGTCCGCCTGCTGCATGAGCAGTTCCCGCAGCACCAGACTCTTGGCGGCTTCGTGCCAGGCCTCCGCTACTTCCTCGGCCGGGTGGTGCTGAAGTTCGCGGGCAATGTCCTCTTCTGAAATCAGGGTGTTGCCGACGTAAACCGGGGGAAACTGATTTCTCGGTTTCTCTGCGTCACCGGTCGGGATCAGTTGCATGGTGTTACCTCCGTATCAATCAGGCTGCTGGTCGGGCTGAGTGCAATACAGCCCGATCTCAGAGGTCAGGCGCGCTTGCGCACCACCTGGTATTTGCGTCCGAAGTACTCCACCGGCACGCTCAGCATGTGCACCAGGCGGGTAAACGGGAAGAGTGCAAAGATCGTCAGGCCCAGGAAGATATGAGTCTTGTAGATCCAGTGTACGTCGGCGATATAGTCGGCAACTCCGCCTTGCAGTGTGAAGATACCCTGTGCCCAGGCGGAGAATTTCAACATGGTGCTGCCATCCAGGTGGCCCAGGGTTGGCAGTATGGTGGCCATGCCCAGCCCCAGTTGAGCCACCAGAATCAGGATCACCAGATTGTCCGCAACGGTGCTGCTGGCTTTTACTCGTGGGTCGGTCAGGCGTCTCCAGGCCAGCATGATGCCACCAATCAGTGCCATCGCACCGGCAATACCACCCACCACAATCGCCATCACCTGTTTCTGGCCTGGAGTGATTAGCCATTCATAGGCCCAGTGCGGGGTCAGCAGACCCACCAGGTGACCAAAGAAGATCACCAGCACGCCGACGTGGAATAGCACGCTGGCCATCACCATGTTTTTCTTGCGAAGCATCTGGCTGGAGTGAGCCTTCCAGGTGAATTGGCCATGGTCATAGCGGGCCCATGTGCCAAGTACCAGGATGGCCAGTGCGATGTAGGGATAAACCCCGAATAAAAGCGTATTGAGATAAGCCATTGTCATGTCCTCCAACGCCCTCAGGCGTTCCCTGACGGACGTGGGGTCGCGTCCGTCATCAGTTGATCGCTCAGGTGAATGGTCTGGGTCTGTTCCAGCTCACGGCGGCGCTGGCCGACAACACCACCGGTATTGCAGGAACTGCCCTGGTCATCCACGAATTTCACCATTTCCTCTTCCCAGACCTTGTCGAGTGCGTCGGGCGTGTCGTCGCGCTCCTCAGAGGCAACCAGTTTTGCCAGTGCCTGACGGTCTGACTGGCGTCCCGAAAGCACCAGCAGCGAATCCATGACCACGTGGTAGAGGCTGTCGCGCTGATACAGTCGTTCGGCCAGCAGTCCGAGGATGTGGTGAATGTCTTCCAGCCAGTTTCGGATCTCGTCCCAGGGCCGGGTTGAGAGGTATTCCAGGAACAGCGGCAGATAATCCGGAAGCTCGCGGGCGTCGATCTCCAATCCGTTCCGGCGGTATTCTTCCATCAGATCCACCATGGCCTGACCGCGGTCCCGTGATTCGCCGTGCACATGCTCGAACAGCAGCAGGGAAGTGGCTCGACCCTTATCGAAGGTGCCCACATAACTTTCCTGTAAATCCAGGAGGTCGCCTTCACAGAGCAGGTCCAGACAGCGCAGGACCTGCTCCTTTTTCTGTCGTGGCAGCCGGCTGTCTTCGAGGACGGCGGCATTCAGAGCGTCTTTGGAGGCCTGAAGTTCTTCGGTTGGGTATTCCAGAACCCGAGCCATTACTTTCAGAAGTTGCATGCTGACCTCCTCATTCCTGCAGTTGCTTCGGGTCCACCTGCTTCACGGTGGCCAGTTTGCTCACCATGCTGGTGGTTTGTTTCTTGCCGCCGAAGAGGCTGAAGTCGCTGTCGCCGCCGTTGCAGCCATCGCCAAAGCTGAAGCCGCATCCGCCGCGCTCGCCATAGGCAGTGGCATCCGGGAAGGATTCCTTCGCCAGTTCACGGTGGCTGGTGGGAATCACGAAACGGTCCTCGTAATTCGCGATGGCCAGGTAGCGGTACATTTCGTCCGCCTGGGCTTTGGACAGACCGGCTTCTTCCAGTGCTCGCAGGTCCTCCTTGCCTTCCACGGTTTCTGCGCGCTTGTAGAGGCGCATGGCCATGATCCGCTTGAGGGCTCGAACAATCGGCTTTTCGTCTCCGGCGGTTAGCAGGTTGGCCAGGTATTTCACCGGAATCCGCAGGCTTTCGATCTTCGGCAGTACGCCGTCGAACTCAACCTTACCGGCTTCCGCTGCGGACTGGATCGGGCTCAGCGGCGGCACGTACCAGACCATCGGCAGAGTGCGGTATTCCGGATGCAGCGGCAGGGCCAGTTTCCAGTCGACCGCCATCTTGTAGACCGGGCTCTGCTGGGCGGCTTCAATCACGTTCGTCGGGATGCCGTCTTTCTTCGCCTGCTCAATGATTTTCGGGTCGAACGGGTCGAGAAAAATTTCCAGCTGCTTTTCGTAGAGCTCATTCTCACCCGGAGCGCTGGCCACTTCCTCAATGCGGTCTGCGTCGTAAAGCAGCACGCCCAGGTAGCGGATGCGGCCAACGCAGGTTTCGGAGCAGACGGTGGGCAGTCCGGCTTCGATCCTCGGGTAGCAGAAGATGCACTTCTCGGATTTGCCGGTTTTCCAGTTGAAGTAGATTTTCTTGTACGGGCAGCCTGATACGCACATGCGCCAGCCGCGGCACTTGTCCTGATCTATCAGCACGATGCCGTCTTCTTCCCGCTTGTAGATGGCGCCGCTTGGGCAGCTGGCCACACACGCGGGATTTAGACAGTGCTCGCACAGGCGTGGCAGGTACATCATGAAGGTGTTTTCGAACTGGCCGTAGATGTCGGCCTGAACCTGGTCGAAGTTCTTGTCCTTGCGGCGCTTGGCAAACTCGGTGCCCAGAATTTCTTCCCAGTTCGGACCCCATTCGATCTTTTGCATCCGCTGGCCGGAAATCAGCGAACGCGGCCGGGCGACTGGTTGATGTTTGCTGTCGCCGGCGGTGTGCAAATGCTGGTAATCGAAGTCGAACGGCTCGTAGTAATCGTCGATTTCGGGCAGGTCCGGATTGGCAAAAATGTTTGCCAATACCCGGAAACGACCTCCGATTTTCGGACGTATTTTGCCGGAGCTGTCGCGCATCCAGCCGCCCTTCCATTTGTCCTGGTTTTCCCACTCTTTCGGATAGCCGATACCCGGCTTGGTTTCGACGTTGTTAAACCAGGCGTACTCCATGCCTTCACGGCTGGTCCATACGTTTTTGCAGGTGACGGAACAGGTATGGCAACCGATGCACTTGTCCAGGTTCAGTACCATGCCGACTTGGGAACGGATTTTCATTTTACAGCCTCCTGAACAGTGTCATTGCCTTCGCCGTCGAGCCAGTCAACGTTGTGCATCTTGCGCACCACGACAAACTCGTCTCGGTTTGAACCCACGGTTCCGTAGTAATTGAATCCGTAAGAGTACTGGGCGTAGCCACCGATCATGTGGGTCGGTTTCGGGCACACCCGGGTGACAGAGTTGTGAATGCCGCCACGGGTGCCGGTAATCTCGGAACCCGGAATGTTCACGATTCGCTCTTGGGCGTGGTACATCATCACCATGCCGGGCATCACTCGCTGGCTGACCACCGCCCGGGCCGCGATGGCGCCATTGGCGTTGAACAGTTCGATCCAGTCGTTGTCTTCAATACTCAGCTCTTTTGCATCGTCCTCACTCAACCAGACAATGGGCCCGCCACGGGACAGGGTCAGCATCAGCAGGTTGTCGCTGTATGTGCTGTGGATACCCCATTTCTGGTGTGGCGTTATCCAGTTCAGCGCCTTCTCTGGGTTACCGTTGCTGCGCTGGTTCAGCATGCTGCCAACAGCCTTGGTATTGATCGGCGGGCGGTAGACCAACAGGCTTTCACCGAAGGCGCGCATCCACTGATGATCCTGATAGAACTGCTGGCGACCGGTCAGCGTGCGCCAGGGGATTAGCTCGTGGACGTTGGTATAACCGGCGTTGTAGGACACATGCTCATCTTCCAGGCCAGACCAGGTCGGGCTGGAAATGATCTTGCGCGGCTGTGCCACGACGTCGCGGAAGCGGATTTTTTCCTCTTCTTTGTTCTTTGCCAGATGGGTGTGGTCCAGTCCGGTCATCTCGGACAGCGCCGCCCAGGCTTTGACTGCTACCTGGCCGTTGGTTTCTGGAGCCAGAGTCAGAATCACCTCAGCGGCATCGATGGCGCTTTCAATCTTCGGACGGCCGGCATTGGCACCTTCGATATGGGTGTAGTTCAGCTCCTTGAGGAAATTCACTTCCTTTTCGCTGTTCCAACTGATGCCCTTGCCGCCATTACCCAGCTTGTCGAGCAAAGGGCCCAGTGATGTAAAGCGGGCGTAGGTGTTGGGGTAGTCGCGCTCAACGGTGATGAAGTTGGGGGCGGTCTTACCCGGAATCAGGTCGCACTCACCTTTTTTCCAGTCCTTGACGTCGAACGGCTGGCCCAGCTCGGCGGGAGCGTCGTGCAGCAGTGGCAGAGTGACTACGTCCTTTTCGACACCCAGATGCCCTTCGGCAGCTTTCGAGAAGGACTTGGCGATGCCTTTGTAGATCTCCCAGTCACTGCGCGCTTCCCAGGCCGGATCGGTGGCCGCGGTCAACGGGTGAATGAAAGGATGCATGTCCGAGGTGTTAAGGTCGTTTTTCTCGTACCAAGTCGCCGTCGGCAGAACAATGTCGGAATACAGGCAGGTGGTGGACATGCGGAAGTCCAGAGTCACCAACAGGTCCAGCTTGCCTTCCGGCGCCTCGTCATGCCATTTCACCTCCTCGGGTTTGGCACCGCCTTCGTGTCCCAGGTCTTTGCCCTGCAAACCGCTCTTGGTACCTAGCAGATACTTCAGCATGTACTCGTGGCCCTTGCCGGAGGAACCGAGCAGGTTCGAGCGCCAGATAAACAGGTTGCGCGGGCGGTTCTGGGGCGCTTCCGGGTCTTCACTGGCAAAGGCCAGGGAACCGTCTTTCATGGATTGCGCAACGTAGTCCGCCACGTCCATGCCGGCTTTCTCGGCTTCGGCGGCAATACCCAGGGGGTTGCGGTTCAGCTGCGGGGCGGATGGTAGCCAGCCCATGCGCTCGGCACGCACGTTGTAATCAATCAGGCTGCCACCGAACTTGGATTTGTCAGCCAGCGGCGACAGGATTTCGTCCACGCCCAGCTTCTCGTAACGCCACTGGCCGGAGTGGGCGTAGAAGAACGAAGTGGAGTTCATGTGCCGTGGCGGACGCTGCCAGTCCAGACCAAAGGCCAACGGCTGCCAGCCGGTTTGCGGGCGCAGTTTTTCCTGGCCAACGTAGTGGGCCCAACCACCTCCGCTCTGGCCGATACAACCGCACAGGATGAGCATGTTGATCAGGCCACGGTAGTTCATGTCCATGTGGTACCAGTGGTTCATGCCGGCACCAACGATGACCATGGAACGACCCTTGGTCTTGTCGGCATTGTCGGCGAACTCACGGGCGATACGGATGACTTTCTCGGCCGGGACGCCGGTGATCTTTTCCTGCCAGGCTGGGGTGTACGGCTTCACTTCGTCGTAGGAGGTAGCACCATCATCGTCGCCCAGACCACGACTGATGCCGTAGTTGGCGATCATCAGATCATAGACGGTGACCACGCGGCCTTCGCTGCCGTCAGCTAGCTGGACTTTGCGGCTGCCAAGCTTATGGGTCAGGGTGTCGGAGATTTCCACGCTCTTGAAATGATCATGCTCGATACCGCCGAAGTAAGGGAAGGCCACATCCACGATGTCGTCGTGCTTTTCAACCATGGACAGCTGCAGATTCACCTCGGCGCTCTTTGCGGTCTGCTTCAGGTTCCACTTACCCTTCTCACCCCAGCGGTAACCGATGGAGCCATTCGGTGCGGTCAGTTCGCCTGAGGCTTCATCAATGGCAATGGTTTTCCATTCGGGGTTGTTTTCTTCACCCAGGCCGTCAACCAGATCGCTGGCACGCAGGAAGCGCCCCGGCACGAAACGGCCGTCGTCCTTCTGTTCCAACATGACCAGATACGGCATGTCGGTGTACCGACGCACATAGTCGGTGAAGTATTCGCTGGGCTTGTCGACGTGGAACTCTTTCAGGATCACGTGGCCCATGGCCATGCCCAGTGCCGCATCGGTGCCCTGCTTCGGGTTCATCCATTCATCGGACAGCTTGGAGACTTCGGCGTAGTCCGGCGTGATGGCGACGGTCTTGGTACCCTTGTAGCGCACCTCGGTGAAGAAGTGGGCGTCCGGTGTCCGGGTCTGTGGCACGTTGGAGCCCCAGGCGATGATGTAACCGGAGTTGTACCAGTCGGCAGATTCGGGCACGTCGGTCTGCTCACCCCAGGTTTGTGGTGAGGCCGGTGGCAAGTCGCAGTACCAATCGTAGAAACTCATGCAGACGCCGCCGATCAGCGACAGGTAGCGGCTGCCAGCCGCATAGGAAACCATCGACATGGCCGGAATGGGTGAAAAACCGATGATCCGGTCTGGGCCATGCTGTTTGGCGGTGTAAACGTTGGAAGCGCCAATCAGCTCGTTCACTTCGTCCCAGCTTGAACGCACGAAACCACCCATGCCGCGGCGTGGCTTGTATTCCGCGGTTTTTTTGGGATCCTCCACGATGGACGCCCAGGCCTCGACCGGGTCATTGAACTGAAGACGGGCCGCGCGCCAGAGTTTCATCAGGTGCTTGCGCATCAGCGGGTATTTCAGGCGGTTGGCGCTGTACATATACCAGGAATAACTGGCGCCACGGGGGCAGCCACGAGGCTCATGATTGGGCAGATCCGGGCGGGTGCGCGGGTAGTCGGTCTGTTGGGTTTCCCAGGTAACCAGGCCATTCTTGACGTAGATCTTCCAGCTGCAGGAGCCAGTGCAGTTAACGCCGTGGGTGGAACGTACGACCTTGTCGTGCTGCCAGCGCTGGCGGTAGCTGTTTTCCCAGTCGCGGTTAACGTCGTGGGTTTCGCCGTGGCCGTTCGCAAAGGGTTCGCGCTTCTTCCGGAAATAATTCAGTTTGTCGATCAGGTGACTCATGGTCTCTCTCCATCTGCCCGTTTACCGGCTCGCTGTTCTGACGCGGCTCCGATTTGAGACCATTGTGTGTGAGAAAAACCTCGAAATCTGCGTGGTTACTACCACATAACCCGGCTCTACCTCACTGGTGGTAGGTGGGGCTTACGCCTTGGTGGAGAAGTGTTGTGCGCTCGTGTTGGCGCCGCGCTTTGACGAATAGCCACAAACAGGCTGCAAGCAGCACGAAGAGGATCATGAATGCGGCGCTGGGGATCTGTAGTCCGTCGTTCACAGCACTAAAAAGCACGGGTAGCAGAAAGGCGATCGTGCAGGCACTGACCAGCAATAAACCGGCAAAAAACGCAGCCGCTTGAGGGTTGTCCAGAATAACCAGGCGTTGCAGGCTTCCCATGGCGCATCCGAGGGTAAGGCCCAGGGTTACTACGAAAAAAACGACCAGGAGCAAGGGCAGGGCAAATTCCAGTTGGAGCGTGGCATCTATGCCACGGATAAAGAGGGTCATGGGTGGGTAAGACAGAACAAACAGTGGCAGTAAACCAATGGCCAATGCCCGGCTCGTTACCCGGGTACTGCCGAAGCGATCGGATAGGACGCCGCCGAGAATTTGTGCCAGCGCGCCGGGAATAACAAACCATTGGGCCAGCTGAGCACCTCCTTGAACCGTCAGGTGGAACTGGGAGATCAAGTAATCTGGCAGCCAGAGTGCAAGGGCGAAGAAACTGCCTGCAACCACGCCAAAGAATGCGCAAAGTTGCCAGCGATGGTTCAGCCACGCTTGGCGAATGAGGGTGCCCGCACGGGTCGATTTTTTCGATTCCGGTTCAGTATCTTGTGCGGATGTCAGCATAAGCATCAGGAAAAGAACCAGAAGCAGCACCACGAGGTAAGCCAGAGCCACGCCTTTCCAGGCATAAGCTTCATGAATAAGGGGGATCAGGTAGTAGTTGAGCCCGGTTCCGGTAACACCGCTTCCGAGAACGCCCAGTACGAGGCCGAGCCTTTCGGGTCGGCAATGGCTGGTTACAAATTGAAGCCCGGCGCAGTAGAATCCTCCGGCAAGGCCGAACCCTCCGGCGGCAAGAAGGTATTCTGGGTAACTCGTCGCCACCGACAGGACGCTCATGAACACCGCTAAACCGGCCAGACAGGCAAGCATGACGGTTCGAGCGCCAATACGTTGTGCCGCCAGGCCGGCCGGAATCGCAAGCAGCGCACTCACGGCCATGGGCATCGCCAGCAAGAGACCGAATTCCAGGCTGCTCAGCGATAACTCTGCGCGCACGTGCGCGCCGGCAACGGCAAACAACGTCCAGCAGCCGGATGCAATGACAAAACCGACCAATACCAGCGGGAGAACAATTACCAGAGAGGTTAGCTGGTCTTCTCCTTGTGCTGAGTCACTCACCATGGTGATTCTTCCCTTGGAACCTGCGCTCCAGTGTCATCTTTTGCCGTGGAAATGGTCAAAGACTATGATGGGAGACTACCTTTGGTGGTAAGTGCTTAACCTACTGGGGATAGCTTGACCTCAAAGGCGATGGACGAAAGTCCGCAACTGATAAGATTCCTATTGATGAAATCCAGAACCTCGCTCGTAAATCGGCTAACCGTTGTAGTTGGCGCTATCGTGCTAACCGCGCTGGTGAGTATGGCGGCCACGTTTTCAGTGTCGAAAAGCATTGAGGGGAATGCCACCGCGATTAATCAGTCTGGGGCCCTTCGAATGGGCGCCTTTCAGTTGTTATCACAAGCGGCGAGTGCGTCAGACAGCGAGCGTGATGCTGTTGCGCTTGATGAACTGGTTGCCTCTTACACCGAACGCCTGGCCAGCGACGGTATCACTCAGGCGATTCCCGACACTCAGGACCACCCATTGTCGGATCAGCACCAGGCCATCCTGAGCCTATGGAATGGTAGCGTAAGGCCCTCCATGGAGAACCATGAACCGGGGGAGCCGCTGAGCAGTGACCTGATCCTCGCTATCAACGACTATGTCCGGGAAGTGGACCGGTTTGTTGCCATGCTGGAGGAAAGGACTGAAGCGCGGATTGATCTCTTGCACCTGATCCAGTTGTTCAGTCTTGCCTTTACGATAGTGATCGTCGTTGCTTTGTTTTTCGACCTGCAGAGGCGGGTACTGCGTCCGCTTCGAAAGCTGGTTGAGATCGCCGGAGCCATCCAGCAACAGGATTTTTCGCGTCGAGCTAACTTGAAGGGAGGCGATGAACTCGCTCAACTTGGCGACGCGTTTGATAGCATGGCCCGTGAGCTGGCGCACTCCTACGGTGACCTGGAAGAACGTGTCCTAAGCAAGACGGAAGAGCTGGAAAAAAGCCATGCGGCGTTGCAGCTTCTTCATCTTTCCAGCAGGAGCCTATTCACCAATCATGACCTTTGCGACGGCGCGGTGCCTATGCTCCAGCAACTGGAACAACTGCTTGGCATTGGCCCGATCCAGATTTTCCTGCACGACAAAACGTCTCCTGAACCCGTGAGAGCAGTGACCACGGCGACCCGGGAACGTCCGTTCTACTGCCGGGATCATCATTGCAACGCGTGCCTGGTGCAGCCGGAGCAGTACGACGAGCTTCCGACTGAAGGTAACGATGGCCGACGCTTGCTACTGCCAATACGCACCCCGGGCCAGCTGCTAGGCACGCTTGAGGTCTGGTACCCCGCTGAAAAAGCGCTATCCGAAACCTCGCGTCGCCTGCTGGAGACGCTGAGCGATCAGTTGGCAACGGCGATTTTTCTTGAACAGCAGAATAATGAAGAGCAGCAATTGACTCTGGCTGAGGAGCGAATGGTCATCGCACGTGAGCTGCACGATTCGTTGGCTCAGTCGCTTTCCTACCTGAAAATGCAGGTGGCTCGATTGCGCAGGCTCAACATTGATGGGGAGAAACAGGTGACTCATGGCGCGATTCTGGACGAGCTCAGTACTGGGCTGAATAGCGCCTACAGGCAACTCCGTGAACTCCTGACAACCTTCCGTCTGAAGTTGGATACCCCGGATCTCTTCACAGCGCTCGGGCACACGGTCAGAGAGTTTTCAGAACGGTTGGGTAAGCCGGTGTCGCTGACTTACAACCTGCCTCCCAATATGCTGTCGCCGAATGAGGAAATCCATACGCTCCAGATTGTCCGCGAAGGATTGGCCAACGCGGTCAAACATGCTGATGCGAGTGAGGTTGCTGTGGATGTTGTCTTTGAATCACCGAGAGTGAGAGCTCTTGTGCGGGATAATGGCAAAGGCTTGCCAGAAAAGGGCCAGCCTGTCAGCCATTATGGCCTCATTATCATGCAGGACCGTGCGAGAACGTTGGGTGGACAGATCAAGGTACGGAATCGTGAGGAGGGCGGTGTTGAGGTGTCGTTGTCTTTCGTGCCCAAAAGCCGCAATCTTATCTCCACAGAAACCACAGGCGTTTGAGCCGGACATCACTAACGGGCCGCCATCGAGCGCGCCGAAACGCAGAATAAGGAAGGCAGAGTCATCATGTCTGAAACACCCGCAAGCATTCTGCTGATTGATGATCACCCACTATTGCGTCAGGGCATCAAGCAGTTAATCGAAATGGAAGATGATATGGAGGTGGCGGGCGAAGCCAGCAACGCGGCCGATGGCATTCGTCTGGCGCAGGACATTGAACCTGATCTGATCCTGATGGACCTCAACATGCCGGAGATGAACGGTATTGAGGCGCTCGAATCGCTTCGACAACAGAACATTAGCTCACGGATCATCATGTTCACCGTGTCGGATTACGAAGACGACGTTGTTGCTGCCTTGCGGGCAGGTGCTGACGGCTACCTTCTCAAGGACATGGAGCCGGAGGATATGATTCGCCAGTTGCGTCAGGCCGCGGTCGGCAAGATGGTGATCAGTGAGCGGTTAACCACACTGTTGGCGGAGGCGCTACGCTCCAATAAGTCCCAGCAGGCGTCGCGCCCGGATTTTGACAGCCTGACACCCCGCGAAAAGGACATTCTGCGTCTCATCGCCGAGGGCCTCTCAAACAAGATGATCGGTCGTAAGCTGGATATCAGCGATGGCACGGTGAAAGTCCACGTTAAGCATCTGCTGAAAAAACTGAACCTGCGGTCCCGTGTGGAAGTGGCCGTGTGGGCGGTAGAGGAAGGGCTGCACAAGGGCTGAGTTATATCAAATGACTGCAACGTGATTTCGGTTACTCTGGGCAGGTTTCTGACCGCCCGGAGTATGCTATGGCCCTTTCTCTTCCCTCTATTGCGTTGCTGACTCACCCGCTTGTCGACCAGTCCCTTGCGGTTATCAGGGAATACCTGCCTTCGCCTTTGCCAATGCTTGAGGCCATAGATCGACGCACTCCTATTTCTTTCAAACAACTGTCCGTTGAAGCGCCCCTCAATCGACTGTTTGCAACGGCCATCGAGGAGGGCGAGTTCGATGATTTTGAGGGGCGCCGCATCCGCCTGGAAGTCACGGGGGGGCAGCCTGGCATTACCATTGGTTTCTGGGCTGGTCGTCTACGCATCCTGGATGGCAAAGGAGAAGCAACAATTCGGGGCTCGCTGGGTGCATTCAAAACGCTGGCAGAGCGCCGCCAGGACCCGGACCAGCTTTTTTTTCAACGCCGCCTGGTGATCGAGGGCGACACAGAGCTAGGGCTGGGCCTGAAGAACCTGCTTGATAGCCTGGAATGGGATTTCACCCTCCATCGGTTGTTGCTCAGCCAGTAGGATGAACCAGGATCTCAACCATGGAACGATGATTCCGAAAATGGTTAGGTTGTCTTCATAGGCCGACCAGATCCATTCCCGGTTTTCCGTACCAGTATCCGTTGCAGGGCGGAGCCTCAACCAGTTGCAGTGGATCGGTTGATGGCACTTCACCGCAACGCACCTGATCAAAGCGCTTGACCACCTCATCCATACCCTGGAGTTCTGGGCTAAGTCGGATCGTGGACACGCCCATTCGCTGCATTTCAGGCAGCTCTCTCATCAAGTCATAGCGCGAACCTGACAAGGTGGATATGCCGTTGATCCGGAACAGCTCCTGGGATTCGCGCGAGCGCAGCGCCATCCCATCAGGATGCTCGAGACAGCGGAACTCGCAATTGTCCTTTGGAAGGTTGTAGTGACGCGCGGTGAAACAGCGGGATGACCAGGCCAGCGGCAAGAACCCCCAGGCAAAGACCTCTGCTGGCGCATCAATGGATTCCTCTCTCAGGCCTTCCAGGAGCTGACCCAGAGCTTCCTTGCCCAGCTCCACGGGCAGGTTCCAGGCTTTCAGGCCCTGTCTGGCAAGCACTTTGAGTGTGGCCACGTTATACACGTTCATCGACGGGCCGGTAATAAAGGGGATGGCGTTCTGAATCGCCACCTGCAATGCGCTCTGGTCATTGGCTTCCACTGCAAACTCGTGCTGATCACAGATTCGGCGAAGGCGACGCAAATCGGCCTCGGACTCAATCAGAGTCTGGGTGGAGAGCACCACATCCTTACCGCAGGCTTTAAGATCACGGGCCAGATCAAACCAATCGCCAGGCTTCAGTTCACGCCGTCGGGAACACACGGCTTCGCCAAGATAAATGGTATCCACCGGCCACTCAGCGGCGCGGGCATAGAAATCGAAAACGGTCTGCTTGGACCAGAACCAGAGGATAGGCCCCAGAGATAGCTTCATCATGAATGGTAAGCCTTTATTTCCATTTGCGGTGGTAGGCGCCCAGCGTTGTGAGGCCACCCTCCGAAAGCCCCGCCAGGGTAGTCTGCCACTGGGGTTCAACAGCGAAGGCCTGGTTGCTGGCTTCAAGGTTGTCCAGGGCGTGGCGCCAGGTACGGGCAACTTCCGCGATGTAAGCCGGGCTGCGCTGACGCCCCTCGATTTTCACCGCGCGAATACCCAGATCCCGGAGTGCCGGAAGCAGGTCCAGGGTGTTCAGACTGACAGGCTCCTCAATGGCGTGGTAGACATCGCCCTCCACCTCGAACCGACCTTTGCACAGGGTGGGGTAACCGGCGGCTTCTCCCTGGCCGTACCGGTCGATCAGCACGCCATTGAGGCGGGATTCAAGCCCTTGCGCAGTCTCCTGCCAGCGCACGGCCTTAGCCGGCGAGCAGGCACCACGGGTATTGGGGGACTCATCCGTGAGATAAGAGGAAAGATAGCACCGTCCTTCCGCCATAATGCACAGGCTTCCAAACGCAAAAACCTCCAGCTCTACAGGGCTACGCTTTGCCACCCCGCGAACCTGATCCAATGAGAGCACCCGAGGCAGAACGGCGCGGCGGATATCGAAATTATCCTTGTAGAACGAGAGTGCTTCGTAGCTGGTGGCCGACCCTTGGACCGACAGGTGGCGAGGAATTTCCGGGTACTTGTTGGCCGCGTAGTCCAGCAGGCCCATATCCGCGAGAATGATCGCGTCGACGCCGAGGCTGGCGGCCCGGTCTACGGCACTTTTCCACTGGGACCAGCCTTCCGGCTGGGGGTAGGTATTGATCGCCGTAAACACCCGGGCGCCCCTTGCATGGGCATACTCTATGCCCTCGGCCGCACGCTTGTCGTTGAAATTCAGGCCGGCGAACTGGCGGGCATTGGTGCTATCGCGAAAACCAAAGTAAATCGCGTTGGCACCATTATCAACTGCCGTCTTGAGGGCGGGAAGACTGCCGGCCGGGCAAACAAGTTCCATGATCTTCTCCGGCTGAAATGGGTGTAAGCCGACCATAGCGAACACCGGGCAAAAGTACCTTGACCTTTATCAGCCAGCCACCAGCGGCCACCGGCAGCGAACTACCTAAATCTCAATGGTGTTAGATAATCCGCGAGAAACGCTGGCTGGCACCCTCTTTACGATACAGATCAAAGATCTGGCAGATCGCCCGAATCAGCAGCCGTCCGGCTGGCTGCACCTGCAGCAACCGGCTGTCGTCGGAAATCAGTTCGTCCTGCACCATGGGCTTCAGACGGTTAAGCTCATCGGAGAAATAGCGGTCCAGGTCCTCTTTCCAGACGTCAGCGAATTGCTGGCGGTCAAGCCGGAACTGACAGATCAGTTGCCCGATCACCCAGCGCCGAATGCGGTCATCACGAGTCAGGTTCACACCCTTGGTGATGGCGAGCCGGCCGGAATCAATCGCCGATTCCCACGAAGGCAGATCATGATTGTTCTGGAAGTAGGCATCGTCAGTCTGCCCGATGGCGGAGACACCCAATGACACCAGATCGCACTCCGAGTGAGTGGTATAACCCTGGAAGTTGCGGTGCAGGCGACCCTCGCGCTGGGCCACCGCCAGGCTGTCATCCGGTTTGGCGAAGTGATCCATGCCGATGTATTCGTAACCTGCCTCCAGTAGCCGGTTGATCGTATTATGCAGGATGGTCAGTTTCTGCTGCGGTGTGGGCAGGGTATGCGCCAGAATCCGGGTTTGCGGGTAGAACCGATCCGGGAGGTGTGCGTAGCTGAATACCGAGAGCCTGTCCGGCGACATCTCGATCACCGCTTCAAGTGTTTCCGCAAAGCTTTCGGGGGTTTGGTGCGGCAGGCCATAGATCAGATCCAGGTTGATGGATCGGAAGTCGAGCCGGCGGGCTTCGTCCAGCACGGCCTCGGTTAATGCCCGGGGCTGGATACGATTAACCGCCTTTTGCACCTTTGTATTCACATCCTGCACACCCAGGCTGATTCGGTTAAAGCCCAGCTCCCGAAGGGTTGGCAGTGTGTCCAGGTCCACTTCCCTGGGATCAATTTCTACGCTGTAATCCCGTTCGCTATCGCTTTGCAGGTTAAACAGCTCGTTATACCCCTGCATCAGCATTTTCATCACGTCTGCAGGCAGAAAAGTGGGTGTTCCTCCCCCCCAATGCAGTTGAGTAACCGGCCGATCAGCTCCGAACAGTTCTGACTGTAGGGCGGCTTCGTTCAACAGTCGGTTTACATACGGCAGAGCCTTATCACGTTTTTTGGTGATGACTTTGTTGCAGGCGCAGTAGTAGCAGAGATGCGCGCAGAATGGGAGATGGGTATAGAGAGACAGAGACCGGCCGCTGGCCTTGCTGCGAGCCGCTGCCTCGGCCATGTGCTGTATCGGATAGTTCTGGTCAAACTCGACGGCAGTCGGGTACGAGGTATAGCGTGGGCCGCTGAGATCGTAGCGCTGAATCAGCGCGTCGTCCCAGATAAATCCGGGCAGCGAGGGAGCCTGTGGCGCAATAGAGGTCATAAAAGAAACCAACGTGTGGGGCAGAGATTCAACCGCAAGTTTACCAAGCCCCGAAACGGCCGACTGTTCCGCTCTTGGCGTAGTTTCACTACCTCTTTCGGGGGATGCGCAGGCAAGAATGCTAAAAATGCCCCGAGTTCTGCCCCCCGCTCAATAGGCCCACACGACTGCCATAAGAATACCCCAGGCCAACAGGGAGGCGGCCATCACCGTGTACGTAGCAGACATTGCAACGACATCGTCATCTGATCGATGGCACAGAGACTTGATGCCCTGGTAGATCAGTAAACTCGAAAAGCACAGGCCCACGAGGACGCTTACCACGCTTATCGCAAGCACCGGCACCAACAACGCAAGAGAAGAAAGCCAGAGAGGGATCGGGGCAATGGCGGCAAGCAAGTAGGCGTCGTGATAACTGATCTCCATTTTGTCACTGTTCAGCACGGAGTGGATCAGCCACCCCATGATGAAGAACGTCAGCAACTCTGCCAGAAACAGGATAGTGGTGATAAATCGCCATTCCTTGTCAGCGAAACCGGGCATGAAGTCATCGCCATAATGGACTCCCGCAAAATACAGAAGCACGGGAGGTAGAAGCGACAGCGGTAAAACCACCACCCACGCCAGGAACGGAATGGAGAAATTCTTCCGTTTCAGCTCCAGCCAGCCATCGTTTCCAGGCAATGGTAAACGCAAAAAATGAGATACCGTCATGATGCATCCTCCCGAATAATCCCCTCGTTTAACAGATAGCGTCGTCAAAGTCGCAGGTCAACTATTGGTCTTGATCTGAAGCAAATCGAGGCTGGAAACGAATGGCTACCTCCTCTGCGCTGGCCTTAAAACTATCTACCTATACTGAGATACATCCAGTGCAACATGATGAAATTGTTGTATTTTTTGAGCGTTTTTTGTGGCGGAAAAATGCTCGGATAATTAGCCCTTACGGCCCCAGATAAGATCTTGAGATATGTCAAGAATGCGGGCTCATCTGATTTGCACAATGACCACAAGAAGCCCGGTTGTCGCTCTCAGAGCGGCGCCGGCGGCGTGTAAACCAGGGAGTCACAACTATGACCAAGACCAATGCTGATATCGAAGACTGGGGAGCCGAGGCCCCGGACAAAACCAACGCGGACATCGATCACTGGGATGTCGAAAATGCCGAATTCTGGGAACAAAAAGGAAAACGAATCGCCTCCCGGAACCTGTGGATTTCCATTCCCAGCTTGTTGATGGGGTTTGCCGTGTGGCTGATGTGGGGAATGATCACCACTCAGATGAAAAACCTGGGCTTTCCATTCAGCATTGAACAGCTTTTCACCCTGTCTGCCATCGCGGGCTTATCGGGTGCGACCTTGCGGATTCCTGCGTCTTTCATGATCAAGATTGCGGGCGGCCGAAACACCGTATTTCTGACCACGGCGTTGCTGATGATCCCGGCAGCCGGCACCGGTATTGCACTGATGAATCCAGGCACGCCCTTCATTGTGTTTCAAGCGCTGGCGCTGCTGTCTGGTATCGGTGGCGGAAACTTCGCCTGCTCCATGAGCAACATCAGCACCTTCTACCCTAAAAGCAAACAGGGATATGGCCTGGGGATGAACGCGGGCCTTGGCAATTTTGGCGTCACAACCATGCAGGTGTTGATTCCTTTAGTGATGACGGTGGGCATTTTCGGAGCACTTGCCGGTGACCCGATGCAACTGCAAAGCCCCAGTGGCACACTGATTGGCCGTATTGAGGCGGGCACCGACACATGGATTCAGAATGCCGGATTTATCTGGCTGGTTTTTCTGATTCCTCTGGCCTTTGCAGGCTGGTTCGGTATGAACAACCTGAAAGTGGTCACACCGAATCCTGGCCACCCCCTGTCGGCTTTCGGAAAAATCCTGGGGCTGTACGGCGTTGGCATTTTGGCTTCTATCGCGGGTGTGTGGGCGCTGGGTTTGCTGAGCATGTGGCTGGCTCTGCCCCTGACCATCGTGCTGACGCTGGTGCTGCTGCGCCTGATTCCTGGCGACATCAAACCCAATATCCAGGCTCAGTTCGCCATTTTCAGCAATAAGCACACCTGGTCCATGACCGTGTTGTACATCCTGACCTTCGGATCGTTTATTGGGTTTTCAGCGGCGCTGCCTCTGTCTATCTCTGTCATTTTCGGGAATATGATGGAGGTGGCGGCGGATGGCACCGTGACTCGGGTCGTTAACCCTGATGCGCCGAGTGCTCTGACTTGGGCGTGGATGGGGCCCTTTGTTGGCGCTTTGATACGCCCGGTCGGTGGCTGGATTTCCGATAAGGTAGGGGGCTCCATTGTTACCCAGATCATCTCGATAGTGATGGTGGGCGCCTCCGTGGCAACAGGTTATGTGATGATGTTGGCCTACAACTCTACCGATCCAAATGCCTACTTTGCGGCGTTCCTGATTCTGTTCATTGTCATGTTTGCGGCCAGCGGTATCGGTAATGGCTCTACGTTCCGCAGCATAGGTTTCATTTTCAACCAGCAGCAAAAAGGCCCTGTTCTGGGGTGGACGTCAGCAGTTGCCGCCTATGGTGCGTTCATCGCTCCACGCGTAATGGGGCAGGAGATTCAGGCAGGCACACCAGAGGTCGCCATGTACGGGTTCGCCGTGTTCTATGCGCTTTGCCTGCTGGTTAACTGGTGGTTCTACCTGCGCAAGAACGCCTACATCAAAAACCCATAACTCCAAGGTAAATAAGCAGCACCGGTCTCAGCTTTGAGGTCGGTGCTATTCTTTTAAGGCTGATCAGGAAAACTCTCCGACAAATGGGAGTTCCTTATGTCTTTCGACGACATTTTTGATGCAAGCTTCAGACGGGTGCAGGTGCCTAGCGGCAAACGTGTGAGCTTTTTCGAAGCCTTCTATCGCAACTTCCTGATGTCCTCGCCCCAAGTCCGGGTGCTGTTTCGCAACACGGATATGGCCGTCCAAAGACGAATGCTCAAGAAATCGTTTTTCAGCCTGGTCTCGTTTTACGCCAGCGGGACGGTTGATGATGTTCTGCGTAAGACAGCCGAGATGCACAGTGCGCGTCAGCTCAATATCGACCCCTATCTGTACGACTTGTGGCTTGAGTGCCTGATCGACACGGTGAGAGAGTACGACCCCTTATTCAGTGACGACGTGGAGTTGGCCTGGCGGCTGATCCTCAGCTCTGGCATCACTTATATGAAATTCGGGTACGACCACTTTTAGTGCATAGGATTGAAGAGGGGGGGGGGGATTGATCAGAACACTGCTGGTTTGAACAGAGCAAAGTGGACAATGGCCGCATCGGGTGATGCGGCCATTTGCGTACGGCTATCGGGTAGCCGCGGCCTGGCGCTGCTCCTTCTCGATCTGCAGGTCAACGGATGACACCTGGTATTCGTCCGCAAATCCGGATTCCGGTTCCTTCAGCCACATGATGCATAGCAACCAGCTGATGAAGGCGCCACAGGCGATGATGTAAAAGAACTGAGTGGGCGTTACGAAGGTGAAAATGGTGAGGTACACCACCGCGCCCACGTTGCCGTAAGCCCCTGCCATACCGGAAATCTGTCCAGTCAGGCGGCGCTTGATGGATGGAATAATGCCGAAGGTGGCGCCCTCTGCGCCTTGCACAAAGAAAGACGTGAAGACGGTGATGCAGACGGCAATGATCAGCGGCCAGCTGGAATTCATCAGGCCCATCAGGCCAAAGCCTACCGAAATACCAAACATGTAACTCAGCATCACAAAGCGCCGGTTACCCATGCGATCGGAGACCAGCCCGCCCATCGGGCGCGCGATCAGATTCACAAACGCAAAGGATGCCGCAATCAGACCGGCGGCTGTGGCGCTCAGGCTCCAGGTCTGTTCAAAGAACATGGGCAGCATGGAAACCACCGCAAGCTCAGCGCCAAAGTTGGCAAAGTAGGTACTGTTGAGCGCGGCGACACTGTTGAACGGATATTTGTCATCCTCTGGCACGCCTTTTTTAAGAATCGGCACATTCACCCTGAGAATCTGGATGATCTGATAGCTGACAATCGCAAAGATGACCGCATAACAGATGATGGCGCCGGTAGCACTCAGGTAGCCCATATTCTGGATGCGCCAGACCAGGATACCCAGCACGCCGACCAATGGGATGGTCCACAGAATAAGCTTGATCATGTCGCCCCAACTGCTGACCTCCATGGCGACGGCTTTACGGGGTTTCCGATGCACCGTACCTGCAGGGCCGTCGGTCATGGCAAACCAATAGTACACACCGTAGGCCGCCATAACGAAGGCGCTCTGGGCTATGGCCCAGCGCCAGCCGTCGTCGCCGCCGTACATATGCAGGGCGATGGTTGGAAGGGTGATTGCCGCTGCGGCGGAGCCGAAGTTGCCCCAGCCTGCATAGAAGCCTTCGGCAAATCCGATATCCCTGGGTTTGAACCACATGGCCGTCATGTGAATGCCCACCACAAAGCTGGCGCCTATGGAGCTGAGTACCAGCCGGCTGACAAGAAGCTGGGTCATGGTATTGCCGAACGCAAAGAACAGAGCGGGAACTGCCATCAGAACCATCAGCACGGAAAACACGCGGCGCGGACCAAAACGGTCTAGGGCCATGCCGACAATGATCCGTGCAGGGATCGTCAGTGCCACGTTGCAGATGGCAAAAAGGCGGAGGTCATCGGCGGTTAGCCAGTCGACGCTTTTCAGCATGCTGGAGGCCAGCGGCGCCATGTTGAACCACACGTAAAAGGTAATGAAGAATGCGATCCAGGTCAGATGCAGTGCCCTGATCTCCGGATTCTTGACGCGGAAAACGTCTGCGACTTTCATGTCAGCCTCCCTGGGCTATCAACTAAAGAAATGGTCAGTCTTGCTAGCTCTAGCGGCTGGGCAGGATCAAAAGCGGGCACTGGATGCGACGAGCCAGGAACGAACTCACGCTGCCAAAGGTCATGTAATCCAGCTCATCAACGAAATGCGTCAACGAGCGTGCAATGAAGCCTCCGTCCGGTTGGTGGCTGTGGCGGGCGATAACAAGCATGTCGGGGTGGACTTTTTTCTCCGCGGCGTACAGCAGCATCTTGCGCGCATCCCCTTCCAGTAGAAGGGTTTGCTCGGCAATGTCCTCTTTCTGGCAGACTTCGCTGGCCTCCAACAGATGGCTCTTGAGGCTTTCCACTTCTTCGTTGAACATTGCCTCGTTCCCGGAGGTAATGTCGCGGGGGTTCTCAGCCACAGCCACGAGCGTGATCTGGGGCCTCAGTTCGCGAAACATGGTGATGGTCTGAACCAATGCCATCTTTGCGTTGCGTGAGCCGTCGTAGGCAATCATGATTTTCATTGTCAGGTTTCTCCCGAAGACGATTGATATCCGTCGGCATTAGCCCACACTCCTCTGCTGGCAATAATTGATGAAGATCAAGATCGGACACGCCTACCCCGCGAGAGAAATCCCGGGCCTATCCCTATGGCTTAAAAACCTCCGATCACCTACCTCTCGCCCACCCAGCAAGAGGTACCCCCAATGCCCCGCACCGGAAAAGCCCACTTTTGCTACCGTTAACAGAGTGTTTAATCGGTTGTCGCAGAGTTAATCGGAAGGAGAGGGGAGAAGGTCATGACCTACAGTTCGCCAAGAAAAGACCAGTATCGGGCGCTTGGCTTATCCACATTTTCCTTCACCCTTTGCTTTGCGGTCTGGACGATTTTTTCGATCATCGGTATCCGAATCAGCGAGGACCTGGGTCTCTCGAATACCCAGCTTGGCCTGCTGATGGCCACCCCGATCCTTACCGGGTCTATCAGCCGACTGTTTCTGGGTATCTGGACGGATCGTTATGGCGGCCGCTGGGTATTCGGCATCCTGATGCTGGTAACGGCTGGGTGCGTTTACCTGCTGACTCTTGCCGATACCTATCTCATGCTGCTGGTGGGCGCCTTGGGGGTTGGTCTTGCCGGCGGGTCGTTTATTGTCGGGGTGGCATACACCGCCGCATGGTTTGAGCCGGAACGCCAGGGAACGGCACTGGGAATATTTGGGGCCGGTAATGTCGGCGCGGCGGTGACTAACTTTGGCGCGCCGTTTCTTCTGGTTGCCTTCGGTTGGGTGAGTACTGCCCAGATCTACGCGGCGGTGTTGGCCGTCATGGGGGTGGTCTTCATCCTGTTAGCCAAAGAAGATCCGTTGGCCTCCAAGCGCGCGGGCACCAAGGCTAAATCCTTCCTGGAACAGATGGAGCCATTGCGAGAGCTCAGGGTGTGGAGGTTTGCTCTTTACTACTTCTTCGTTTTCGGTGCCTTCGTTGCGCTTGCGCTTTGGCTGCCCCACTTTTTGATCGGTGTGTACGGCCTGGACATCAAAGCGGCAGGCATTATTGCCGCTCTGTATACCATACCAGCCTCACTGTTCCGCATTCTGGGCGGCTGGATGTCTGACCGGTACGGCGCTCGTCGTGTCATGTACTGGACCTTCATCGCGTCCGTTGTATGTACGTTTCTGTTGAGCTATCCGCCCACTGAATATGTTGTACATGGCATAGACGGAGATATTCGCTTTTCCCTGGTGGTGGGGCTGCCGCTGTTTGTCGTACTGACCTTTGTGCTGGGCTTTTTTATGTCTCTGGGTAAGGCCGCCGTCTACAAGCACGTGCCGGTCTATTACCCGGACCATGTTGGCGCGGTCGGCGGCGTGGTGGGCATGATTGGCGGTTTGGGTGGTTTCGTGCTGCCATTGACGTTCGGGATACTAAACGATATCACCGGCATCTGGCAGAGCTGCTTCATGCTGATGTTCGTTATTGTCGCGGCCGCCCTGATGTGGATGCACTACGCCATCCGGAGCGCAGAGCGTGAGGAGTGGGCGGCGAACCAGGAGCGAACAGACTTGCCAGAGTTGGCGACGCCGCACTTGTTTTATCCGCTGAACAAGAAACCCTGAGGAAGTTCGCGGCTTTCATCATGTAATGGTGGGGCAGAGGGTTATTCGGGCATGAAGCCGGCCTTTTTCTTGCTGGAAAGCTGCGCCAAAGCAGAGCTGAATTGGCTGAGCAGAAGGTGGGTGTTACCTTCTTGGCCTAAGCTGACGCACAAAATAACGAAGCCCGCACAAGGCGGGCTTTGCTGTGGAATCTTGGTGCCCGGAGGCGGAATCGAACCACCGACACGGGGATTGTCAATCCGCTGCACACCTTCTGTAGAAAACCACATTCATACACAATCAAACACCTACGAAACCGGCCCTCCACAGAATGCCACTCTGTATCGCTATTGCGTGGACGCTCTGAGGACATCGGGACATGTTCGCAATATCAAGCAATTCTTTTTGATTCACTGCATAGATTAGCGTCAGCGTTTTTCCTTGGTTCGAAAACGGATCTGCTCCATCGAAACCCAGAGATCTTCCTCATGATTTTTGGCTGTACTTAGCGCGTGCTGATTTCAGCGTAAAGTCCACTTTTCATTAACTATAACCTTTAACCGCACCTAGCGACTGGCATGTTTTTTTGGTGCCATAGTTGAATGGCCCGTTTTGATGCTAGTGTATAATGAATTTGACTTTTTTCTGTTTGCATAGGTAGTTTCCAATGGAACCAAGAGCAAGAGTTGCTGTGCAGCTTGAGCGCTTATTCAGAAGTTATAAAATAGCTTCCGCTCAGTATGACTTAGTGAGTTTGTTAGATCTTATACACACTCTCAGGAGTTGGGTCGAAATCTCAGAAAATAAAGAAGCTTTGAAGATTGTTTCGGGATTTAACAAGTTTAGCTCCGCCAAACCTAAAAAAAAGGTCTCTAGGGCTGTTTCAACGCCCGGAAAGCAGTATGTTTTATTAATAATGGCAAATTTTCTGACATGCTCCGTACTTAAGCCTGAGGCTTATCTGTCAGATTTTCTGAGATCATTTTTAGGTGATAAGTCTATTTCTTCTAATTCCACTGTAAAAATTTACGATAAAAAAGGAACCTGTGGTGTTCGCGGAGCTTATTTTGGTGACAGCGTTGATGGTGTGAACTGTCTAGGTATTGATATAAGAAGGCGTCTCACTATAAGTCAATTTTTTTCTAGTCAAATTTTGGTATATGACCTTTCCGGAATTAAGTATGCTTTCGATATTAGATATCTTATTAAGAGGATGGCAAACTCCATAACTGACGCTTCTCATTTTCAAGATTTAAGTAAAGATCCCCAATATGGAGATTTGGCAGGAGCTATGCCAGTCATTGCGACCGCTAAAGTAGGTGGCATTGATATGATTTATTTTGTTTCTCTATACGTCGCTCAAGAAATTCTTGTAGCCTTCGGGAAGCTTGAAAGACCGTGAATTTGATTCACTCGTGATTGGAAATGTAATTGCTCCCTTATTCGTTGGAGCAACGTTTCAAAGCTCCTGCCATTTTTTAATTTGTACTTTACGCCTGAAGCCGCCACCACACATTACGACTGTCTGCCCTTTTGTTCTTATCGTTCTGCATGTCGGTCTCCATACCAGGAATTGGCGATTTTTGCCGCCAGGCTGAAACCTATGCTGTTTTCAGGCTTTCTCTTTCGGTGCTTTTTCCATCTCCGTACTGTTAGCCGGCACACCTTTGCCAGTCACTTCATCATGAAGGAAGGGGGCATAATTACGCTGCAGAAAATCTTGGGCAAGTCGGATATTAAGCTTACTATGCGTTATGCTCATTTTTCACTCGATTACCTTGCCACAATTCATCGATTTTCGCCCATATAGTGCCCGTTTATCGTAATGTGTACATATATTGTGTTTTGTGGGTATTGGGGCTAGCCTTGAGGTGTATTCGTAATGAAGGAGAAGGTTTATGAGTGACAAGAATTTCCAGGATCTCGCGGAAGAAGAGCGAGAGGCATTCCAGGAGCATATGAATGGGCCATACGACTCTGAGCAAAGAGCAAGCTGGGAGGGAAAGCGTAATAAATTAGTAGATAGGTTTTGGGGTGAAGCTGGAGGGAATCACGACCAAGATTAATGGCATGATTGATCGGTGGACACTTCGTGGACACTAGAAACAACAAAACCCGCACAAGGCGGGTTTCGTCTGAATTCTTAATGGTGCCCGGAGGCGGAATCGAACCACCGACACGGGGATTTTCAATCCCCTGCTCTACCAACTGAGCTATCCGGGCAAGTTGCGCTACTGCTGTGCAACGGGGCGCTATTAAACCGGTTTCAATGTATTGAGTCAAGGCCGGTCTGGAAAAATTTCTGAATCTTTTCAGTGTTGATCAGGCTTTGATCAATTGCTGTTATTGCTCGGGCGGAACATAGCCTTCGGCCTGGTCGAACGGCTCGTTGTCGAAGAAGTGTTCCATCTGTGCCTGCAGGTATTTGCGGGTATTCGGGTCCATCAGGCTCAGGTGCTTTTCATTGATCAGCATGGTCTGCTCGGCCTGCCACTCTTCCCAGGCCTGTTTGGACACGGTCTCGTAGAGTTCCTGGCCTTTTTTTCCGGGCATGGGCGGGAAGGCCAGGCCGTCGAGTTCTTTCTGGTACTTACGGCAGAATACGGTTCGGCTCATGGTGGCTCCTGTTGGCGAAGTGAATCTGCCGGCATGATAACAGATCAGGTTAGGCTGGAGTGCCCGCCGGCGTCAGAGCAGGGCAGTCTGCTCCGGTTGTGTCAGCAGGCTGCGTATCGGTGCTGGCAAGCCGAGGGCGAGGGCTTCGTCCCGGTGGAACCAACTCAGGTGGTCGTCGTCGGCTACGCGCTGGGTGTTGTAAGGAGCGTTGTGGGCAGCGTTGTGGACAGAGAGCCGGGCAGGCTGGATGTGCAGATGGTAGTGGCTGAAGGTGTGACGAAAGCCGCTAATCAGCTCCGGGTCGCCGCAATTCAGACCCATTTGCTGCTCACAGGTCTCCTGCAGTTCATCCAGCCCTAGCGCGGGGTCCAGTTCCGGCAGGCTCCACAGCCCGCCCCAGATGCCACTGGGTGGCCGTCGTTCCAGCAGGATGCGGCCGTCACTGTCTTCAAGTATTACCATCCAGGTGGTTTTTTCAGGCTTGGCTTTCTTGGGCTTGGAGCCCGGGTAAAGCGTTGCTTCGCCTTCGGCATGGGCAGTGCAGCCTGATTGCAGGGGGCAAGCGTCGCACTTTGGCCGGCTGCGGGTGCACACCATGGCGCCCAAATCCATGATCGCCTGGGTATAGTCCCGTGCCCGTGCATTGGGGGTGTGTTCCTCGGCATGGTGCCAGAGCTGTTTCAGGACGGCAGTCTGTCCGGGCCAGCCGGGTACGGCGTGGTAGCGGGCCAGAACTCGCTTAACATTGCCATCGAGAATGGCGGCCCTTTTGCCAAAGGCCTGGGCGACAATGGCCGCCGCGGTAGAGCGCCCGATGCCGGTGAGGGTTTCCAGTTGTTCGGGATCATCCGGAAATTCGCCGCCAAACTCCTCAACCACGGTCTTCGCCGCCTTCTGCAGGTTACGGGCCCGGGCGTAATAGCCCAGGCCGGACCAATGGCTGAGTACCTCGTCCACCGGGGCATCGGCCAGCGCCTGCACGTTTGGGAACCGATCCATGAAGGCGTTGAAGTAGGGGATCACCGTGGCGACCTGGGTCTGCTGCAGCATGATCTCAGAAACCCAGACTCGGTAGGCATTCTGGTTCTCGTGCCACGGCAGGTCATGCCTGCCGTGCTTATCGAACCAGTTGAGCAGTCGTTCGGCGAAACGGTCAGGCATTAGTTGAACAGGCCTTTCAGTTTGTCGCCGAGCTTTTCCTGTAGTTTCTCTTCGACTTTCTCTTTCGCCTTGGTTTTGGCTTTATCCACTTCTTCCTTGGCCTTGGCCTTGGCAGCGTTGGCCGCGATGGTCTTCAGGGTGTCGCGGAAGCGGGAGCCGTCGAAGGAGCACAGGCCGGCCGGGTCCTCGGCGAAGTTGCCACGGCATTCCACCGGAATAACCACGTTCTCGACGATCTCGGTTACCCGGCAGGCTTCGTCGCGGTGAATCTCGCCGACGATGCGCAGGCCGGCTTCATAATCCAGCGTGCTCTGCTTCAGGTCGATGGTGCCATCGCCTTCCAGCTTCATACCGGCCAGGGCTGCCACCAGGTCGGTGTTCTTCAGGGTGTTGCCGTTGATATCGAGGGTGCCGCGCATGTCGTTAAACGGAGTGGCGGCGCCCCAGTCGCTGGTGCTCAGACTGTCCTGGTTCACCAGGGCGATGCCTTGGCAGGCCATACGGGTCAGGTTCATCTTGCGGAACTGGCCCTCGGCCAGGTTGAACGTGATCTGGCCATTGGCGTTCTCGCGCAATACCGAGATGCGGTTACCCGAGGTGGTCACGTCCACATTCAGGTTGGCGCCACCGGACAACATGTCCACTTCCGCCAGGTCAGTGAGCAGGGGCAGGGTCTGCACGTTGTTGACCTTGGAGCCGATCTTCCACTTCGGGTTGTCGCTGCGGGCATCCAGTGTCACTTGGGCGTCGAAGCCACCCTCGTAGAGTTTGCCGCTGAATTCGTCGACCTTGATCAGGCCTTTTTCGGCGGTGGTGCTGGCGGTGATTTCCTTAATGGTCAGATTGCTTACGATCAGTTCGGCCAGGCCGAAATCAATGTCCAACAGCAGGGTGCGCAGGGTATCCAGTGGCAGCAAATCGCTCTCCGGTGCGTCCTGGGCGGCTGCTGTTTGCTGGCCAGAGGCGCTGTCGCCATTCTCTTGCGCGGCCTCTTCTTCACCTTCAGCCTTCGGTGGCAGGTAGCGGTCGGCATTAAGCTTGTCGCCTTGCAATCGGAACACCACGCCGGTGTTGGCGAGGTTGTAGCTGCCAGAGCCGTTGAAGGTGGTGTCGTCCAGCTTCAGGGTCAGGTCGGAGAGCTCAACCTTGCCGGCGGGGCCGCCAATGTTGGTTGAGAAGGCCAGAGCCTCGAGCACCTCAGGATCGCTGGTTTCCACGGCCGGTTGGCCCAGGTTGCTGAGCAGTTCTTTCAGGGAGAATTCATTGATGTTCAGTTTGCCGTTCAGGGCGGGCTTGTCGCCAAAGCCCTTGACCTCCAGATCGGTGGTCATGGACAGATTGGCGAGGCTGGCGGTGAAGCCACTGAGCGTTGCGGTCTCGTTCTCGAGGTCGGCACGGGCGGAGCCCGCCAGTTCTGCGGTTACCGATTGTCCGCCGAAGGGCTCGCCGTTCATGTCAAAGACCGCCGACAGACCGGATACGGCAAATTCGTTGAGTGCTTCGTTCGCGGCCAGGCGGGCGCTGATGCTGCCGTCCACCTCAAACTTGGGCTTGGCGGTCTCGATCCGGAAGCTTATGTCGAGTGGGAATTCCGAGCCCAGGGTGATTTCGCTGGCGGTTACGGTGAAGTTTTCCAGGGTGACGGCCTGTCCGGTGCTCTTGTCGGTGTAGTGCACCTGAGCATTGCTGATCTCAACGTTACTCACGTTAAAGTTCAGCGGTTCGCCACTTCCTTCCTGGGCGGTAGTGTCAGCCGGTGCCTGCTCTTCGGCTTGGTCCGTTTTGGGCTGCTCGCCCTCGGCTGGCTCCGGCATGATCCGGGTCCAATTGCCCTGGCCCTGTTCGTTCACTTCAAGGTTGGCATCCAGGCCGCTCAGCACAAAGGTGTCTACCTGCGGCGCCATGGCGATCAGCGACCAGAAATCGATCTGCGCGACCAGTTGTTCCAGCGCCACAAAGCGGTCGCCTTCCAGATTGGCCTGCACGTTATTCAATTCCAGGCCAAGGGGGATGAACGACCAGCCAATGTCGCCCTCCAGCACAAGATCCAGGTTGGTCTGTTTTTCGACCGCTTGCTCAATCTGCGGCTTGTAGTCATTGGGGTTGATCACGGCCATGGCGATGGCGATTGCCACAACCACCAGCAAGATCACGGCAACAATCGCAATCAGCAGATAACGAACAGCTTTCATTGGTCAAATTTCCTTATTCCGGGGAGCCTGGAAAGTTTCGGAACGATTTCGGATGCTTACACGTCAAAGGATAACGCAGGGTATCCAAATTAAAAGCGTGGCAGTATGACAATGCCGTAGTGTTGGGCCAGAATACACTTTCTTTGGCTTCAAACTGTATTAATGCTTATAACCATAACAAGGAGTAAACCGTGGCAATAACTGTTTCGATTGAGCTGAACCGGGAATTGGACCTTCCGGGCAGCTATGATGAAGTCTTCGAGTTATTGGCGGATGTGCCACGTTCTGCAAGTCACTTTCCAAAAGTGAACCAGCTGACGGATCTGGGCGACAACACCTATCGTTGGGAAATGGAGAAGGTCGGTGTGGACAAGCACGCGATCCAGTCCATTTACGCCTGCAAATACCATTCGGACAAAGACGCTGGCCGGATCACCTGGGAACCGGTGAAGGGCGAGGGCAACGGTGTCGTGCGCGGTTCCTGGACCCTGAAGGCCAAGGGTGATTCGGTCACCTCAGCCAAGTTCCAGACCCACGCCGAGCTGACTGTGCCACTGCCCAGCCTGTTGAAGCTGGCTATCAGCCCGGTTATCAAGCACGAGTTCAACAGCCTCGTGGACACCTATATGAAGAATCTCAAGACGGCAGTCTGATCCGGTTTCGGCTATCACGCTGATAAACGCGGTTGTGGGACTCCGGCGGGCAGAAAAGGTATAATCCGCTAATTGAATATTTGCGGCGTTGTGCCGCCTAACTGCTACGGAGTCCCCATGGCCGAACGTAAGGCTCGGGTAGAACGAAATACCCTGGAAACTCAGATTACCGCCGAGATTGATCTTGATGGCACCGGCAAGTCCACTTTTGACACCGGTGTTCCCTTCCTCGAACACATGATGGACCAGATCGCCCGCCATGGTCTGGTGGATCTGAATATCGTCTCCAAAGGCGATCTGCACATCGATGACCACCACACCGTTGAAGACATCGGCATAACCTTGGGGCAGGCGTTCAAGCAGGCGGTTGGCGACAAGAAAGGCATCCGTCGTTATGGCCACGCTTACGTGCCGCTGGACGAAGCCCTGTCCCGCGTTGTTATCGATCTTTCCGGCCGCCCCGGGTTGATGATGGATGTGCCTTACACCCGCGGTTCCGTGGGTGGCTTCGATGTTGACCTGTTTGAAGAGTTTTTCCACGGTTTCGTGAACCACTCCATGGTGACCCTGCACATCGATAACCTGAAGGGCAAGAACACCCATCACCAGATCGAGACCGTCTTCAAGGCGTTCGGCCGCGCCTTGCGCATGGCGATCGAAATGGATGAGCGGATGGCGGGTATGACCCCGTCTACCAAAGGCTCTCTGTAACTCGCTACAGCACAGGAAATCGAATTCCATTATGAAGACCGTTGCCATTATCGACTACGGCATGGGAAACCTGCATTCGGCGCGCAAGGCAGTTGAGCACGTGGCGCCGGATGTTCGCGTTCTGGTGACCGACAACGCCGACCAGATTCGCGAGGCTGACCACGTCATTCTTCCCGGCGTTGGCGCCATCCGCGACTGCATGCACGAGATCCGTCGTTTAGAGGTGGATACCCTGGTGCGCGAAGTCTCCCGGGACCGGCCGTTCCTGGGTATCTGTGTGGGCATGCAGGCACTGATGTCCCGCAGTGAGGAGAACGGGGGCATTGATGGCATTAACCTGTTCCCGGCCCAGGTTCGCTTTTTCGGTGACAACCTGGTGGAAAACGGTGAGCGATTGAAAGTGCCGCACATGGGTTGGAACGAGGTCTACCAGAGCGTTGATCACCCCATGTGGCACAACATTCCAGAAGGTGACCGTTTCTACTTCGTGCACAGTTATTACGCCGAGGCTGAAGGCAATGCCGATATTGCCGGCCGCAGCCACTATGGTGTCGACCTGGCCGCCGCCGTTGCCCGCGATAACATCTTTGCGGTGCAGTTCCACCCGGAGAAGAGTGCCCGTGCTGGCCTGCAGCTCCTGAAAAATTTTGTTGACTGGTCCGGTAAATAACACCGGGGCATCTGAACGATTAACACGGACTTTGCTTTATGCTGATTATTCCTGCCATTGATCTGAAAGACGGCAAGTGTGTACGCCTGCGCCAGGGCCGGATGGACGATTCCACCGTCTTTGGTGACGACCCGGTCGATATGGCCACCCGCTGGGTGGAAGCCGGCGCCCGTCGCCTGCATCTGGTCGATCTCAATGGTGCCTTCGCCGGTGAGCCGGTGAACGGCGAGATCGTTCAGGCGATTGCCCGCAAGTATCCGGATCTGCCGATTCAGATTGGCGGCGGTATCCGCTCCGCGGAAACCATCGAAGCCTATCTGAAGGCCGGCGTGCAGTGGGTCATCATCGGCACCAAGGCCGTAAAAGAGCCGGATTTTGTCACCGACATGTGCAAGCGGTTCCCGGGCCACATTATCGTCGGCCTGGATGCCAAAGACGGTCGCGTTGCCACCGATGGCTGGGCCGAGGTGTCTGAAGTGATGGCCACCGATCTGGCCAAGCGCTTTGCCAACGACGGCGTCGACTCCATCGTATACACCGACATCAGCCGCGACGGCATGATGCAGGGCGTGAACGTTGAGGCCACAGTGGCGCTGGCAGAAGAGGGCGGCATTCCGGTGATCGCCTCCGGCGGTGTTACCAACATGGATGACCTGAAGCGCCTGGCGCCGATGGCTGACCGGGGTATTTTGGGCGCCATCACCGGCCGTGCTATCTACGAGGGTACGCTGGATGTGGCCGAAGCGCAGGCATTCTGCGACAGCCTGAAGGCGTAAGGGGACAACCATGGGTCTGGCAAAACGCATTATTCCGTGCCTCGATGTCGACAAGGGTCGCGTGGTCAAAGGCGTCAATTTTGTTGATATCCGCGACGCCGGCGATCCGGTCGAGGTAGCGCGCCGCTACAACGAGCAGGGTGCCGATGAGATTACCTTCCTGGACATCACGGCCAGCCACGAGAGTCGCGACACCACCTATGAAACCGTTGAGCGTATGGCGGCAGAGGTATTCATCCCGCTGACGGTCGGTGGCGGTGTGCGTACCGTGGACGATATCCGCAAGCTGCTGAACGCCGGCGCCGACAAGGTATCGATCAACACGGCCGCCGTGTTCAACCCCGAGTTCGTCCACGAAGCGGCCGAGCGCTTTGGCAGCCAATGCATCGTGGTGGCCATTGATGCCAAGCAGGTCAGTGCCGAGGGCGAGACACCACGCTGGGAAATCTTCACCCACGGTGGTCGCAAGCCGACCGGCCTGGATGCGGTGGACTGGGCCCGGAAGATGGTCGAGATGGGTGCGGGCGAATTGCTGCTGACCAGCATGGATCGCGACGGCACCAAGGTTGGTTTTGACTTGGGGCTGACCCGGGCCATCAGTGATGCGGTCAGTGTTCCGGTAATTGCTTCAGGCGGGGTTGGCGAGTTGCAGCATCTGGCCGATGGCGTTACCCAGGGCGGCGCCGATGCTGTATTGGCGGCTTCCATCTTCCACTTCGGTCAGCACACCATCCCTGAAGCCAAGGCCTTTATGAAAGACCAGGGCATTGAAGTCCGGGACTAGAGCCCGGGGGTACAAACCAGAGCTAAGAGCCCTGAGCTGAAGCCTCAGGGCTTTCTGGCAAAGGCAGGTCGGATGGCCTGCTTTTCCCCTTCCACGAACATCTCACGATTGCTGTTGCGAATGGCCCACAGACCACTGACGGTCGCAATCGCCACTCCCTGAGCGTCCAACTCTGGCAGGTGCTTTTCCAGATAGTCCACGGTGACCTTGTGCGGGTGGCCAATGCCAATGGCGCTGCCATTTTTCCTGGCGCGCTGGATTAGTAGCTTGAACTGACGGTCGACAAATTCTTCGGTCTGCTCGTGATCCAGGAACACGTCCCGGGTCAGGCTGGGAATCTGGTAGGCCTCGGCGACTTCTCCCGCCACCGATGAGGCGATGGTGCGGCTGTCCACGAAGTACAGCGGGTACTGGCGCAGCTCTCTCATTACCCAGTCCATGGGTTGCAGTTTCTGGGTCAGCAGGCTGCCCATGTGGTTGTTAACGCCCTGCACATAGGGGATGGACTGCAGCGCCCGGCGTAGGGTCAGGGTCATGCTGTTTTCGTCCATATCGGAGGTCAGGCCGCCGGGGCCCAGGGCAAAGTCGCGGGTGTTGGCCATGGGCGCGTGCAGCATGATTTCCTTGTGCTGTCGGTGCGCCAGTTTTGCCAGGCCAACGGTATGGCGACGGTAGGGCAGGAAAGCCAGGGTGAGCGGCTGCTCGATCCGGGCCAGCCGTTCACCTTCTTCCAGGTTGTGCCCCATATCATCGATGATGATGGCGATGGTGGGCGGCAGCGAGCCGGCGGCTCCCGTGCTGCCTGGCTCCGCCTTGGCAAGGGGCGTGGCGACCAGGGCTGCCACCAGTACAGAGAGCCGAAACAATATCACTGGGCCGAATCCTGTCCCTCGGTGCTGACGTTGGTTTTACCCTTGCGGTTGAGGATGTGCAGGCCCTTCAGCAGATTGAGCGCAGAGCGGAGCTGGTAGTCCCGGTCTGCCAGTGAGGCTGTTGAATCTTCGCCCTCGACATCTTCCCCTGCTGGCTGCTGGTCTTCGTTCTGCCCTTCCAGGTGGCCTCTCAGGTCGGCTTCGGTGAAGAAGGGCTGGCCATCAAGTTCGGTGAGCTCCGCCGGGCGTACCTCGATGTCTGGCTTGATGCCGGTAGCCTGGATGGAGCGGCCGTCCGGAGTGTAATAGCGGGCGGTGGTCATCTTGATAGCGTGGGTCTCGTCCAGGGGAATTACCGTCTGCACGCTGCCCTTGCCGAACGATTGGGTGCCCATGATGACCGCGCGTTCGTGGTCCTGTAGGGCTCCGGCCAGGATTTCGGACGCCGAGGCCGAGCCTCCGTTGATCAGCACCACAATGGGGGTGTCGGCCATAACGTCACCGGCCTTGGCACTGAACCGCAGACGGGAACTCTGGATGCGACCTTCGGTATAGACGATCAGGCCGTTATCGAGCAGGGCGTCAGCGGTTTCCACGGCCGCCTGCAGCACGCCACCCGGGTTGTTGCGCAAATCAATCACCAGGCCGTCGAGGTCGTTGCCGTGGTCATCTTCCAGAGAGCTCAGGGCGGACAGGAACTGGCTGCCGGTCTCGGCCTGGAATTGGGTGATGCGCACGTAGCCATAGCCGTTTTCGAGCATCCGGGATTTAACGCTGGTGACCTTGATGACGTCGCGTTCCACCGGAATTTCGATGGGGGCATTTTGCCCTTCACGCATGATGGTGAGCGTAAGGATGGTGCCCGGCTTGCCACGCATGAGTTTCACCGCCTCTTCCAGGCTCATGCCTTTGACCGGCTTTTCATCCAGTTTGATGATCAGGTCACCGGCTTGCACGCCCGCTTTCTGGGCCGGAGTGTCGTCGATGGGGGCAATGACCTTGACGAAGCCGTTCTCCATGCCCACCTCGATTCCGAGGCCGCCAAACTCACCGGAAGTGCTTTCCTCCAGTTGCTCGTAATCCTTGGGAGCCAAGTAAGTGGAGTGCGGGTCCAGATCTGAGAGCATGCCCTTGATGGCGCTTTCCAGCAGCTGGCGGTCGCCAACTTCTTCTACGTAGGCATCCTTGATGCGGCTGAATACTTCGGTGAACTTGCGCAGATCGTCCAGGGGCAGTTGGGTCTCCGGATCGGGCAGCGTAATCTCGACACGCTCGCCATTCTGGATACCCTCAAGCAGTTTTTGTTCGTCTGTTTGGTCCTGAGCCAGGGCCAGTCCGGATGCGGTAAAGAAACAGGTTGCGAGAGCAAGGCTGCGAAGCGGAAAGGCGTAGCGTGGATTTCTGACCCGTTTCATTCACTTATCCCGTGTTTATTCCGATAGTTGGACTGGTTTCCCTGAATTCCGACAGTATGGCGTCAGCCAACACGTTTGTCAGCCCTCGTGCTGCCTATCAGTCGGCCAGCCAGCGCCTGGGGTTGGTCGTCTTGCCATTGTGGCGCACTTCGAAGTACAGCGCCGGATGATCGGTGCCGCCAGTGCGACCGGCCAGGGCAATGGACTCGCCCGCCGCCACCCAGTCGCCGGGACTGGTGAACAGGCTGCTGCTGTGGCCATAGAGTGTCATGTAGCCGTCGCCGTGATCAATGATGGTGATCAGGCCAAAGCCCCGCAGCCAGTTGGCGAATACTACCCGGCCATAATGGATGGCCTTGATCTCCGCTTCGTCACCGGTGTTGATCAGTAGCCCGCTGCGCTGCAATTTGCCATCGGCGTAGCGCTCACCATAGCCACTGATCACCTTGCCGCGAACCGGCCAGGGCAGTTTTTTGCGCAGGGTCTGGAACGGTTCGGACTCGTTGGGAGTGGGGATGTCAGCAATGGCCTGCTGTACTTCCTGCAGCAGCTTTTCCAGACGCTTGCGATCCGATTCCAGTTCTTCGCGCTCGCTGCGACGGTTTTTGATGTCGGCGTTCAGGGCAGCCAAGGTCTGCTGGCGTTGCTGGCGGGACTGGCTCAACTGATCTTGGCGTTTGGCCACGTCCGCTTCGGTCTGGGCGAGTTCTGTGCGGGTAGCCTGGACGCTGGCGCGGGTTTCCTTGAGGGCCAGCAGGCTTTTGTGAAAGGCCTCCAGCCGCTGGACCGTATCCCGGCTGAGGTATTCGTAGTAGGTCATGGTGCGGGCGACCCGGTCCGGATTGATCTCGTTGAGCAAAACCTTGATGGCCGGTGTGTCCCCTTCCATCCAGGCAGCGCGGATCTGCCGTTTTAGGCTTTCGCGCTGGCTATCCAGGGTTCGGGTCAACTCCCGTTGCTGTTGCTCCAGTTCCTTCAGGCGTTGCTGTTGCTCGGCCGCACGCTCCCGCAGTGATCTGCGCTCACGGGTCAGGCGCCCGATCTTGCGTTCACTGGCGGCCAATTGCTGTTCCAGCTCTGAGCGATCTTCCTCGGCATCGGCGAGCCAGTCGTCGATGTCCTCAATACGTTCCTTGAGGTCTTCGATCTGCTCCGGAGTGACTTCGCTCTGGGCCAGTGCTGGCGCTGCTAAAAGGAGCAGCGCCAGCATCAGGGTCGATCGCAACAGATTCACGCCTACCCGCAATGCCCTCAACCGATCTTGACCAGGCTGTGTCCGGTCATTTCCTTCGGTTGTTCAAGCCCCATCAGGGCCAGGAGGGTGGGGGCAACATCGCTCAGGCTGCCATCATCCAGCAGCGAGACCTTTTTGTGTCCGGTGTAGACCAGCGGTACCGGCCCGATGGTGTGGGCAGTATGGACCTGACCGGAATCCGGGTCGGTCATCTGTTCGCAGTTGCCGTGGTCGGCGGTAATCAGGGCTTCGCCACCGACTTCGTCGAGGGCTTCAACCACACGCTTTACGCACTCATCCAGGCACTCGGCGGCCTTGATGGCGGCATCCAGCTTGCCCGTGTGTCCGACCATGTCACCGTTGGCGTAGTTGCAGACAATCAGGTCGTATTTGCCACTCTTGATGGCCTCGACCAGTTTGTCGGTTACTTCCGGGGCGCTCATTTCCGGTTGCAGGTCGTAGGTGGCGACCTTGGGTGAGGGCACAAGAATGCGATCTTCGCCTTCGAACGGGGTTTCCAGGCCACCGTTGAAGAAGAAGGTGACGTGGGCGTACTTTTCGGTTTCCGAGATGCGCAGCTGGGTCTTGCCCTGATTCGCGGCGTATTCGCCGATACCGTTGACCAGTTGCTCCGGTGGGTAGGCGCAGCTGGTCTTAATGTCGGCGGCGTACTCGGTGAGCATTACGAAGTCGGCCAGTTCCGGGTGTTTGCGACGGTCGAAGCCGTCAAAGTCCGGTTCGACAAAGGTGCGGGTCATTTCCCGGGCCCGGTCGGCACGGAAGTTCATGAAAATCAAACTGTCGCCGTCGTTAATGGTGCCTTCGGGCTGGCCAGCGGCGTGAATTCGGGTTGGCTTCACGAACTCGTCGTTCTCGCCACGCTCGTACGCCTGCTCCAGGCCGATCACCGGGTCAGCGGCGGTGAACTCGGCGGTCCCCTGGGTCATCAGGTTGTAGGCAGCTTCCACCCGGTCCCAACGATTATCCCGGTCCATGGCGTAGTAACGGCCGACCAGGGAGGCAATTCGCCCGACACCGAGGCTGTTGAGCTTGGCGGCGGTTTTTTCCAGGGATGCCTTGGCGCTCCGCGGCGGCATATCGCGACCATCCAGGAAAGCGTGGATGTAAACTTCCTTCGCGCCTCGGGCTGCGGCCAATTCTGCCGCTGCGATGATGTGATCTTCGTGACTGTGAACGCCACCTGGAGACAGCAGCCCCATCAGGTGCACCGCACGATCACTGCTGACCGCCTTATCAATGGCCGCGCACAGAACCTCGTTCTTCTGGAAATCGCCGGTTTCCAGATCCTTGTCGATACGGGTCAGGCTCTGATAAACCACGCGGCCAGCACCCAGGTTCATGTGGCCAACTTCGGAGTTGCCCATCTGGCCCTGCGGCAGTCCGACAAACATGCCGGAGGTATTGATCAGGGTTTTCGGCTGGTTTTGCCAGAGCTGGTCCCAGAATGGGGTGTTGGCGTTGCTGATGGCGTTGTCTTCCGCTGGGTCACGGTGGCCCCAGCCATCCAGGATAATCAAGGCAGTCGGCTTGCGAGTCGCGGTCATCACTTCATCCGGTTTGTTGGAAATGTAAGTAAAAGGGAGTGCAGATTCTAACCGTTTTCATTCGCACAAGCCATGTCAGCCGCCTTCTGTGAGTGCCCCCGTGTGTGTATAATCCTGCCAAATTATTTGTAGGGTGACTCCATGGACCGCTTGTTTGAATTCGTTATAAACCACTACATTCTGGTATCGCTTTTTGTGGCCTTCCTTTTGGCCATTCTGGTGCTTGAATCCCGTCGGGGTGGTGCAAAGATCTCAGCCCAAGGTGCGGTCAGCCTGATCAACAAGGATGAAGCCGTGGTGGTGGATATCCGTGATCGCAAGGAATTCGGCGAAGGCCGCATTACCGGTTCGGTCAACATCCCGCTGAACAGCCTCAAGAGCCGTGCGGCCGAGCTGAACAAGTTCAAGGAAAAGCAGATTATCGTCGCCGACAAGATGGGCCAGCACTCCGCCATGGCGGTGAAGCAGCTGAACGCTGAAGGCTTTGCCAATGTAGTTCGCCTGAATGGCGGTGTCGCTGACTGGAAAGCCAGTAACCTGCCGTTGGTGAAAAAATAACGGCAGTGACCGGCTATTGATCTGAACCGCATTCTGCCGCACTGTTTCATATAAGCCGGCGGGGGCACGCAGTAAACTGTTCCGGCAGCATACTTCATAACTTTTTATAACAACGGGCCCTGAGCCCATGATTAAGAGCGAAAGGACTGAACATGGCTGAGAATGAGCAAGCCGCAGCAGGCAGTGAAAACCAGAATCAACCTCAATTTGCCCTTCAGCGCATCTATGTGAAGGACCTGTCTTTTGAATCGCCGAATTCTCCGCTGGTGTTTCAGGAGCAGTGGAAGCCGGAGGTTAATCTGGATCTGAACACCTCCCACAGCAAGGTCAGCGACAACCAGTATGAAGTCGTGTTGTCCATGACGGTTACCTCAAAGGTGGGCGAGAAGGTCGCTTACATTGTTGAAATCCAGCAGGCCGGTGTATTCATGGTCCAGGGAATCGACGGCGCGCAACTGGGTCAGATGCTGGGCGCATACTGCCCGACTATCCTGTTCCCCTACGCCCGCGAAGCGATCGACGGCGTAGTGAACAAGGGCAGCTTCCCGGCCCTGATGCTGGCGCCGGTCAACTTCGATGCGATCTACGCCCAGGCGCTCAAGCGCAAGCAGGAAGAAGGCGCATCGGAAGCCAAGGAAGAGCCGCAGACCCATTAACGGTTTCGCTTGGTGAAAAAAAAACCGGCCAATGGCCGGTTTTTTTATGCCTGGAACGCAGGCGTCAGGTTGCGCCGTCAAAGCCAAGCTGGCGCCAGGCTTCATACACTACCAGGGCGGCAGTGTTGGACAGATTAAGGCTGCGACTTTCCGGGCGCATAGGTACCCGCAGGCGGCAGTCTGCCGCGAGCGCGTCCCGAACTTCCTTCGGCAGGCCTCGGGTCTCGGGGCCGAACATCAGGTAATCACCCGCCTGGTAGCGGATTTCGTGGTAGTGCTGGCTGCCCTTGGTGGTCAGGCCGAACAGTCGCTCAGGGCGTTCGGCCTCCAGAAAGGCGCTATAGCTAGAATGCACTCTTATCTGCGCGTACTCGCTGTAATCGAGCCCGGCCCGGCGCATTTGCTTGTCCTCAAGACTGAACCCTAGGGGTTCAATAAGATGTAGCTGGCAGCCGGTGTTGGCACAGAGCCGGATAATATTGCCGGTGTTCGGCGGTATCTCCGGCTCGTACAGCACCACGTTCAGCATTCAGCTTAGCGCTCCACGGCCAGCGCCACACCCATGCCACCGCCAATGCACAGGGTCGCCAGGCCCTTGTGGGCATCGCGGCGCACCATCTCATGCAGCAGCGACACCAGAATGCGACAGCCGGAGGCGCCAATCGGGTGGCCCAGGGCAATGGCACCGCCATTGACGTTAACCTTGCTGGTGTCCCAGCCAAGGTCGCGATTGACGGAAATGGCCTGGGCGGCAAAAGCCTCGTTGGCTTCGATCAGGTCCAGATCCTCGATACTCCAGCCGGCGAGTTTAAGGCAGCGCTGGCTGGCCGGAATCGGGCCTGTGCCCATAATGGACGGATCCACGCCGGCGTTGGCGTGAGCCTTAATGGTCGCGAGCGGAGTCAGGCCCAGTTCCTTGGCTTTCTCGGCGCTGCACACCATGACCGCGGCGGCACCGTCGTTCAGGGAAGAGGCGTTGCCTGCGGTGACGGTGCCATCTTTCTTGAACGCCGGCCGGAGCTTGCCCAGGCCTTCGCCGGTTACGCCATCCCGGGGACCTTCGTCTTTATTGACAACGATCGGATCGCCTTTACGCTGGGGAATCGATACCGGCACGATCTGGCCATCGAAATAACCTGCCTCCCGTGCCGCAACCGCTTTCTGCTGGGATGCAGCCGCAAATTCGTCCTGTTCTTCCCGGCTGATGCCATACTTCTCAACGATGTTCTCGGCGGTCACGCCCATGTGGTAGTCATTGAAGGCATCCCATAGGCCGTCGGTGATCATGGTGTCGATCATCGACCAGTTACCCATACGCTGGCCGTTACGGCTGTTGGGCAGGACATGGGGCGCCTGGCTCATGCTTTCCTGGCCACCGGCAATGATCAGTTCGGCATCGCCGCAGCGAATGGCCTGGACCGCCATGTGCACCGCTTTCAAACCGGAGCCACAGACCTTGTTGATGGTCATGGCGGGCACCGAGGCCGGGATGCCGGCGTTGATGGACGACTGCCGGGCCGGGTTCTGGCCACAACCGGCGGCCAGAACCTGGCCGAGGACAACCTCATTGATCTGGTCACCGGCGACTCCGGTTTCCTCCAGAATGGCCTTGATTACTGCGGTACCGAGTTGGTCGGCGCGGAGGCTGGACAGGCCGCCTCCAAAGGTTCCAATGGCTGTTCGCTTGGCAGCAACGATGACAACGTCACGCATGGGCTTTCTCCGATTGACGGGCGCGGACCGAAAGTGGATCGGCGCCGGTGGAATGGACAACTGTTCGCATTGTATCCGGAAAACGTCAGGCGGCCAAAGCGGCCCGGCCTGATCCAGTCGTTGTTACATGTTCAGGCTGCGCCCACCGTCCACGGGCAGGATCTGGCCGGTTATGAACGGTGCATCGCACAGCAGGAAGGCGATAGTATCGGCAATATCTTCGGGGGTGCCGGTCCGCGCCAGCGGCGTTTTCTCCAAAATTGCCTGCCGGTGACCGCTGTCCAGCTTGCCCTCGCCTTCTGGCCAGAGGATAGCGCCGGGTGAAACGCCGTTGACCCGCACCGAGGGGGCCAGGTCCTTGGCCCAGGATTTAGTGAGTGCCGCCAGACCGGCTTTGCTGGCGGAGTACAGCGGATGCTGAGGTAGTGGGCGTTCACTATAGATGTCGATCAGGTTGACGACGCTTCCGGCGCCGTCACGCAGTGCCGGCAGGCAGGCCTGGAGCAGGAAAAACGGCGCTCGCAGGTTGGTGTTAAGGATGCTGTCCCAATCCTGCGCCGTGGCCAGCTCGGTTGGGTTGGGGTAGAACACCGAGGCGTTGTTCACCAGTCCGTTCAGTCTGCCCCAATGGGCGACCGAATGCTCGGCCAGCTGCTGAACCTCCGCCAGGTTGCTCAGGTCGGCCTGTAGGGTGACGGCCGAGCCGGGTCTTGTCTGATTCAGGTCAGCGGCCACCGTCTCAGCCTTTTGGTGCTGGCTGCGGTAATGGATGATCAGGTTCCAGCCGCGGGCGTGCAAGGTCTGCGCGGTTTTGGCGCCCAGACGATGGGCCGCGCCGGTGACCAGGGCGACGGGGGCAGTGTCGGCCATGAAGACTCCTCGGGTTGTTTACGGGGTGATGGCCTGCTGAATACGCTGCAGGCGTTCCCGGCGAATGGCTTCGCCCAGGGCGCGGCCGGTAAAACCTTGCGCCATCAGAGCCTTGGGCTCGACCCCGGAGGCCGAGTTGGATGCCCTTTCCAGGCATTGGACGATTTGCTGGTCCGCTGGCGCCAGGGTGCAGGTCAGTACATTAAGGAGTAATGAGAATCGCTCAGGGCGACGCCAGAGATCGGCGGTGTCCAGCACTGCGTACAGCTCGTCGGCGCTCAGCGCGGGCCTGTTTTGCTCGCCACGGCCGGTGAGCGCAGGTAACACTGCTGCCACCAGCTGTGCCAGATTCTTGCAATCGTTAGGCGCTTTCAGGGCCTGGATACGTAGGCCGGATTGCCGCTCCGGTAGCGGCGACATCAATGCCGCAAAGCGCTCTTCGGTGCTACCATCCCGCTGGTGTACGCAATGCAGTGCGGCCATGGCGGGGGCGAAGGCCTGGTCTGGAACCAGCTCGGGAATCAGGATTGCGAGAGCGCCGGTGTCGTGCAGCACCTCGAAAAATGTGCCCGGTTCGTTCTCATGCAGCGCCCGCTGGATTTCCTGCCAGACCCGCTCAGCTACCAAATGATTTACCTCGCCCTCGGCCACCATAGTGCGCATCAAAGCCATGGTCTGGTCGCACACCCGGAACCCCAGGGGCTGAAGTCGAGCGGCAAACCGGGCGGTTCTGAGAATGCGCAGCGGGTCTTCGGCAAAAGCGTCGGATACGTGCCGCAGCAGCCGGTTTTCCAGATCCTGCTGACCGTTAAATGGATCGACGATGTGGCCCTGCTCGTCCCTGGCCATTGCATTGATGGTGAGGTCACGACGCTTCAGGTCGTCTTCCAGGGTGACATCGGGGGCGCTGTACACTTCAAAGCCATGATAGCCACGGCCCTGCTTGCGCTCGGTGCGGGCCAGGGCGTATTCCTCGCGGGAACCCGGGTGGAGGAAGACCGGAAAATCAGCACCGACCTGCTTGTATCCCTTTTTGAGCATGTCGCCGGGGGTTGCACCGACCACGACCCAGTCCCGATCTTTGACCTCAAGACCAAGCAGTTCGTCGCGAACGGCGCCGCCAACCAGATAGATTTGCATGAAGGGATTCGTTCCTCTCGATAAATTGTTTAGCGAATTATCCGCGACCGGCCCCTCAGAGGCAAAAAAAGCCCGGCCGGATGATGCCGGGCGGGCTTGTTGGGGGCTGCCTGGAAGCTTAGAACGCGGTGCCGAACTCCAGGGCTGCACCCTTGTCGGTGTCGCTGACCAGAACACCCAGGTCCATCCGAACGCCTGCCAGATTCAGGCCCAGGCCGGCGGTGTACTGGGTTTCTTCTTCGATGCCGTCGTTGTTGTCATTGCTGGCCAGGTTGTGGCGAACACCAACGCGAAGCTGGGCATAGCGCCAGGCATCAAGCTCTGCGCCAAGGGCCGCCCACTGGGTATCGTCCTCGTAGCCAAAGGCTTCTTTTTTGGTCAGCTCCACGTCGGCGGTAATAACGTGGTAGTCGCCCTTGTGGGCAATGCCGGCGGTAACCATCGGGTCCAGCTTCAGCGTGCGCTTTTGCTCGAGCGTCGGGTTGTTCTGGGCCGAATCCAGCTCCATCGGGATCAGGTTCTTGACGGCGAGGGCTGCCGTCCACTGCTTTTCTTCACCAAAGGCGTAGGCGGCACCCAGGTCCAGGTTGAAGCCGCTTTTCTCTGTCTGGTGTTCATCGCTGTCGAAGTCGTCATCGTCGAAGCCCGACACCGTCTCGGTGTACTGAAAGGTCTGCAGATTCACGAACTTTGGCGAGATTCCAAGGTTCAGGGCGTGGTCGTTGCCCAGATCGATAGCTCGGGCAAAGCCGACGCCGACTTCGGTTACCGCCGAGGCCAGGATCTTGGCGCGGGATTCCAGCTCGTTGGAGAAATTGGCGGGCAGTGTGCCGGCCTCAATCGCCGCCAGGCGAGCGTCGTCATCCTCGTCGTACTCGCCGCGGGCAGTCACAACCAGGTTGCCGTTGGCAAACACACCCACCGACAGGTTCCGTGACGGCGCGGCGAGGGCAAGCCCGAGTGAGCCGTTGGCGCGTACTGTATCGCGGTCCACATCCTGCAGCTGCTGGCGCAGGGTTGCGGCGCCGTCCTGGGCATCAGCGGCGTTGCCCTGATTGATGGCGCGATCAATGTCGTCGATGGTGTCCTGGATCTCATCAATCTGATCGCCGGTTTCTTCTTCATCGGCAACGCGGGCGTTGAACGACGGCAGCATCAGGCCGAAATCGTCTGTCCAGCTGTTTTGCTGGCCCGCCATCAGGGCGGGGTTCTTGGCTACGGCATCGGCAGGGTGAGCAGCGGCGACGCCGGTGCTGCCCATGGCAAACGAGCGGGCAGATGAGAACTGCTGCGGGCTTGCCAGCAGCTGGGCGCTGGCGACCGACAGGCCAATGGCGAGCGATAGCTTGGTCAGACGAATGGTGTTCATTAAGGCAGTGTCCTTTAAAGCATAAAAACAGGAAAAGTGCGTGATACAGCAGGTTAGAGTAGTTTTCTGGCCGGAACATGACCGATGCGGTAACGGTTTGTTTTTGATCTGTAAACGGAGGCAGTTTATTGCCGCTTGCCTGGCGGGTTCAGGGTAGGGGTTCGACTGGGATGCAGGGTTATCAGCAGGTTATAAAAACTGGCGTGAATTTTTCATGGAATTGCCGAAATGATGTTTTCGGAGAGTAAACCATGAACCTTCGCTGGATAGCCGTTTCTATTCTTGTCCTGGCACTCGCCGCGTGCGCCCCGATTGGCGGCTATCAGGATGCCGGCCAGCGTGACGACCAACTGGAGCCGATCACCGTTCGGGTCAGCGGTTTTGGCACCTACGAAGACTCCGCCAAGGATCGTCTCAATACACGCAAGCGGCTGCTGGCACGGCGCGCCTCCCAGCTGGATGCCTATCGTAATCTGGCCGAACGGGTTTATGGCACGGTGATTTATGGTAGCTCCACAGTGAACGATTTCGTGCTCAACAACGACAACTTCCGCACCTACGTCGACAGCTATATTCGCGGCGCCAAGATGGTGGCAGTGAACGAACACAGTGACGGGGTTGTCGAGACGGTGATGGAGCTGAAGCTGGAACCGCGGTTTCGGGCTTGTGTCTCGGAGGTTGGCGATGATCAGGTTCAGGATCTTTGCCCAATCCCCATGCCTCGGGACAACGACAGCGTAGGCGATGTGCAGAGCCGAGGTGTTGATTCACTGTACTACCTGGACTGAGCGCCGGTACTTCGGTGAACTGCTGGGTGAGCTGCTGGGTGAGCTGGAGTGTGCATTGAGTTGAGAGTGGGTGGCGTAAAGCCCCCGACATTTACGTTTTTGAGGTTTTCGGTCATGGCAGCAAGGCGCGTCCTGTTGGCGTTTCTACTGGTCTTCGCGGGCATCAGTCAGGCGGCGGTGCTTGAGGGTGTCGGCCACGGAACCATTGTAAATGGTGATCTGGAAACCGCCCGCGCCGAGGCTTATCAGGCTGCGCTTCGTGATCTGGCCCTGCAGTACGAGGCCCGGGTCAGTACCCGGGATACCATGGAGAATGGTGTGGTCACTGAATCCCACATGCAGGTGGCTGCCAGCGCCCGGGCTCACAATGCCCGAGTGGTGGGCGAGCAGCGCAGTGGCAATCTTATGCGGGTGACCGTTCGCGCCGAGGTCTCCGAAGCTCAGGCCAGCTGTGGCACGGGCGAGGCGGCTGGATTGAAAAAGCGGGTGGCGGTGACCGGGTTCCCACTGCTCTACCCGGACCAGGCCCGAATTGGGCGCCTTGATGATGCCGGCGAGATGTTGCCGCAACAGGTGCAGGCCAGGTTGCGTGAAGACGGCAGCGTTCAGGTGCTGTCCGCCACCAGCACCCGTCTGTTTGGGGACCTTCTGAATGCGCCCACTACGCAGCAGGGTGACAATCGCCTGACCAACGTGGTTCAGGTGGCCCGGGAGCTGGGCGCCCAGTTTGTGGTGACCGGTGTTATTCGCGATCTTGGGGTTGCCGATCCTTCGGCCTGGGGCACGTCCGTGCTGGACCGGATGCAGCGTGGCATTGGTGTCGCCGACCAGAACCGACGATTTGTAGTCGACCTTGTGGTGTTTGACGGCTTCAGCGGTTCGCCGGTTTACCAGCAGCGTTTTGCCGCGTCCGCGGAGTGGAACGCACGCCCCGGTGCCTCGGATGGATTTGGTTCGGAGGGATTCAAGCAGACGGCTTACGGCCAGTCGGTCAACTCGACTCTGGATGAGATGGCAAGCGCGGTGACCAATGCACTGGCGTGTCAGCCGTTTATGACCCGTATTACCCGTGTCGACGGCAATCGGGTGACCCTGGCTTCCGGTGCAACCGCAGGTCTGCGCCCCGGTGATCAGCTGAATCTGTACCGCAGCGCCCAGTACCTGGATTCGCTCGGCGGCACACCAGAGCTCACGGATACCCGACTCTCGGTTACCCTGAATAACGTGCATCCGGATTTCAGTAATGGTCGCATGCCGCAGATTGGCGGGCAGGTGAACATTCAGCGGGATGACATCGCCATCATCTGGTGAGCCAGGCGCTGGAAAGCAAACGCCCGGCGGGTGCCGGGCGAGAGAAAGTGGCGCTTAAGAGTTAACTCGGGATTCAGGCTGCCGCTTCGGCAGCGGCGATGTCGCGAATTTTGCCGACCATGGCGCGTAGACCGTTACCACGGGTTGGAGAGATGTGACGGAACAGGTCGAGGCTTTCGAACAGCTCGTCGATGTCGGTAGTCAGCAGTTCCCGGGGCGATTTGCCGTTCAAGGCTACCAGGATGATGGCCGCAAGGCCGCGCACGATCATCGCGTCGGAATCAATCAGCAGGAACAGTTTGCCGCTGGCCTCATCGTAATGATGAATCAGCCACACCTGGCTCTGGCAGCCATGGACATAGTTGTCTTCTACCCGGGCCTCGTCCGGAAAGGCCGGTAGCTGCTTGCCCAGGTCGATGATGTAGGCATAACGCTCTTCCCAATCGTCCAGAAACTCGAACGCATCGGTTACGTCGCCGACGGTGGTTTGGGTGCCGAGTGGGTTGTTCTTGAAGTCCTGTTCGGTCGCAGTCATTACAGCATTCCCAGTTCGAGCTTGGCTTCGTCGGTCAGCATGTCATTGCTCCAGGGCGGATCGAAAGTAAGCTCCACCGTGACCTTGTCGACGTTGGGTACATGCTCGACCTTGGTCTGGACATCATCGCAGATAACCGGACCCATGCCGCAGCCAGCGGCGGTGAGGGTCATCTTGATGAAGACATGGTTGCCTGCCTCGGTGCCGTTTTCAATCTTGCACTCGTAGATCAGCCCCAGGTTGACGACATCGACCGGGATCTCCGGGTCGTAGCAATTTTGAAGGGCTTCCCATACCTGGTTTTCGTTGATGGTGCCGTCTTCTGGCGTGTCGAAGCTGCTTTCCAGCGGTTTCTTACCCAGAGCGTCGGCGTTGTGACCTTCGATGCGGGCGAGGTTGCCGTTGACGGCGACGGTGAAGCTGCCACCCAGCGACTGCGTGATGGTCACAAAGGTGTCCGACGGAATCATGATCTCGGTTCCGGCGGGAACAAGGCGGGCTTCCACCTCTCGTTTGGTCAGGACCACTTCCCGTTCTTGCATGCCCAGACTGGCCTCGCTGTTAACTATGTTGCGCCTGAAAAGGCCCGACTAAACCGGCTCAGGCAACGGTGAAACTTTCTCCGCAACCGCACTCGGCAGTGGCGTTCGGATTGCGGAATTGGAACAGGGAGTTGACACCCTCGGTGACAAAATCGATCTCGATTCCGTTGACCAGGGGCAGGTGCTCCTCTTTCACAAACACATCGACGCCATCAATGTGAAACACCTTGTCATCGGTTGCCACTTCGTCGACCCACTGGGTCTCGTACTTGAAGCCGGAGCAACCGCTTTTCTTGATGGCTAGCCGAATGCCTTTGGCGTCCGGCTTTTTATCCAATTGTTTGCGCACGTGTTTAACCGCAGTCGGCGTCATGGTGACGGCGACGGTCGGGGTGAAGACTTCGGCTGTCATAATTCCACCTCCATCAGGCAAACAGGCGTTGGATCTTCTGCAGGGCGGCGAACAATTGTTCGACCTCATCCAACGTATTGTAGAACGCAAAGGAGGCCCGGGCAGTGCCGGGTACTCCATAAAAATCCATCAGCGGCATGGCGCAATGGTGTCCGGTACGGATCGCGATGCCCTGCTGATCCAATAGCGTACCCACATCACTGGGGTGCAAACCGACAATTTTAAAGGACATCACCGGTACTTTTTGCTTGGCGGTACCAATGATTTCCATGCCCGGAACGGTCTCGACCAGCTGGTTGGCCCGTTGGAGCAGCGCGTGCTCCGCCACTTCCATACCGTGCCGGTCAAGCCGGCCCAGGTAGTCGATAGCGGCGCCCAGGCCAATGGCCTCGGCAATGGCCGGGGTGCCAGCTTCAAACTTGTAGGGCAGGGTGTTCCAGGTGGTGCGCTCGAACGATACCCGTTCGATCATCTCGCCACCGCCCTGGTACGGAGGCATTTCCTCCAGCAGCTGGGCCTTGCCGTACAGCACACCGATACCGGTCGGGCCGAACAGCTTGTGGGACGAGAACACGTAAAAATCGCAGCCCAGGGCCTGCACATCCGGCTGGTAGTGCGGCACCGCCTGGGCGCCATCCACCAGAGTGAGTACACCCTTGGCCTTGGCCTGTTCAATCAGGGCGGTAATCGGGTTTACCGTGCCCAGCACGTTGGAAACGTGGGTGATCGCGAAGATGCGGGTGCGCTCGCTCAACAGGCTGTTGAAGGAGTCGAGATCGAGCTCACCTTCGGGGGTCACCTGAATCGGAACCACCTTGGCACCGGTGCGCTCGGCAATCATCTGCCAGGGCACGATGTTGGCGTGGTGCTCCATGTGGCTGACCAGGATTTCGTCACCCGGTTGCAGGCGACCGGCCAAACCGTTGGCGACCAGATTGATGGCCTCGGTGGTGCCACGGGTCCAGATGATTTCCCGGGTGCTCTCGGCATTCAGGAAGCCGCGAACGGTTTCCCGGGCATTTTCGAACGCGGTGGTGGCTCGGTCCGCCAGGGTGTGAGCACCCCGGTGTACGTTGGAGTGAATTTCCCGGTAATACCGATCCATGGCGTCGAGAACGGCAATCGGCTTCTGGGCCGAGGCGCCGTTATCCAGATACACCAGGGGCTTTCCGTTGACCTGCTGTGACAGAATCGGAAAGTCCCTGCGTACGGCTTCCACATCGAAAACCGTTTGTTTTGCTGCGTTCGCCACGGACAAGTCGGTCATAACCGGTTACGCCTCCTCGAAGGTCTGGTCGAAGAACTGGTTCAGCCGCGTTTGCGCGGTTTCGCGAACCACTGCTACCGGAATCTGTTCGACCAGCTCGTTGATAAAGGCCATGGTCAGCAGGACATTGGCTTCGCGCCGGGCGATACCGCGGGATACCAGGTAGAACAGGGACGCTTCATCCAACTGCCCGATGGTGGCGCCGTGGGCGCACTTAACGTCATCGGCATAGATTTCCAGTTCCGGCTTGGTATCTATCTCTGCACCGTTGGACAGCAACAAGTTCTTGTTGTTCATCTCCGCGTTGGACTTCTGGGCGTCCTGGTGGATATGAATCCGGCCGTTAAAGATCGCGTGGGACTGATCCGCCGCAATGTTGCGGTAGGTTTCCTCGCTGTTGCAGTGGGCCGCCACGTGCTCAATGTTGGTGTGGTTGTCGTAGTGCTGCTTGCCCTGGGTGACGACCACGCCGTTCAATTTGCATTCTGCACCTTCGCCTTCCAGCCGGACCTGCAGGTCGTGCCGACGCAGCGGGCCGCCAAAGCCGACGCTGTGGCTCTCAAAGCGGGAGCTGCGCTGCTGGCGGACACCGGTGGCACCGATGTGCTGAACGTTCTCGCCTTCCATGTTCAGGCGAATGCTGGTGACGTTGGCGCCGTCGGCCAGGGTGAACTCGGAGACGGTGTTGACCATTACCGGCTCAGAACCACTGGAGATGTATTCCTCCACCAGAGTGATCTGGCTGTGCCGGCCGGCATCCACATAGATGCGCGGGAATGCCGAACCGCTGGCGTCGGCGGTCACTTCGTGCACGATGAACAGCGGCTGGTCCAGAACGGCGTCCGGTGACAGCCGGATTAGCAGGCCGTCTTCGAAACGCGCCGAGTTCAGCCGGGCCATTTGCACGGCGTTGTTGTCCAGGGTGTTGTCCAGGCGATCGGCCAGGTCGGCAGCTTCTTCGTCACTGAGGTCGTCGAAGCTCTGGATGGTGATGCCATCCAGGTCCGGGTACTCGCTGGCTTCCGGGATCATGACCCCGTTCAGAAATGCCACCTTGTAGCCAGGCACCGCCAGGCTGCTGCCAGTCTTGCCCTCGGCGGGCAGGGCAATGGCCATGTCGTCGGTCAGTTTCAGGTACTTACTGGAATACTTCCAGTTTTCCGTTTTACGGGTTGGCAGTGGCATGTCGACCAGGGCCGTGCCCCGCTGCTTGCGCAGTGCCACCAGCGGCTCCGGCAGGGAGTGCCCGACCGGATGCAAAAACGCGCTGGAAAGAGTGGGTGCTGGTTTCATTCCGCGAGCTCCTTAGTTAGCTGAACTGTCGGCAGTTTCTTCATCCTTGATGCCGAGCCAGCCGTAGCCGCGTTCTTCCAGTTCCAGGGCCAGTTCACGGCCACCGGATTTAACGATCTTGCCGCCGGCCAGCACGTGCACGTAATCCGGCACAATGTGGTTCAGCAGACGCTGGTAGTGAGTCACCATCAGAATCGCACGGTCTTCGGCGCGAAGAGCATTAACGCCGTTGGAAACGACCTGCAGGGCGTCGATGTCGAGACCGGAGTCAGTCTCGTCGAGAATCGCCAGCTTCGGCTGCAGCAGCAGCGCCTGCATGATCTCATTGCGCTTCTTTTCACCGCCGGAGAAGCCTTCGTTCACACCGCGCTTAAGGAAGGCCGGATCAAGGTCGACCTGCTTGGAAACTTCCTTGGCCAGCTTCATGAATTCCGCTGCGTTCATTTCCGGCTCGCCGCGGTGGGCGCGCATGGCGTTCACGGCGGTGCGCAGGAACTGCAGGTTGCTGACGCCGGGGATTTCCACCGGGTACTGGAAGGCCAGGAAGATGCCTTCGCGGGCGCGCTCTTCGGTTTCCAGGTCCAGCAGGTTCTCGCCATTCAGGGTGATTTCACCGCTGGTGACCTCAAATGCTTCGTTGCCTGCCAGCACCTGAGACAGAGTGCTCTTGCCCGAGCCGTTCGGCCCCATGATGGCGTGAACTTCCCCGGCTTTGATCTCCAGGTTAATGCCTTTGAGGATTTCCTTGTCCTCAACGGATGCGTGCAGGTTTTTGATGCTCAGCATTTGTGGAGTTCTCTCTTCGTTAATCTGTATGAATTCGTTTGAACGTGTCCCGATCTGGCGCTGCCGTTAGCCGACTGAGCCTTCAAGACTGACTTCCAGCAGCTTGCCGGCTTCCACCGCGAACTCCATCGGGAGTTCCTTGAAAACCTCTTTGCAGAAGCCGTTAACAATCATGGACACGGCCTGCTCGGGTTCGATGCCGCGCTGACGGCAGAGGAACATCTGCTCGTCGCTCACCTTGGAGGTGGTGGCCTCGTGTTCCACGATGGCGGATTTGTTCTTGCTTTCGATGTACGGGAAGGTGTGGGCGCCGCAGCGGTCGCCGATCAGCAGCGAATCGCACTGGGTAAAGTTGCGCGCGCCTTCGGCTCCCGGGCCGAATTTAACCAGGCCACGGTAGGCGTTAGAGCTCTTACCGGCGGAAATGCCCTTGGAGATAATGGTGCTGGACGTATTCTTGCCCATGTGAATCATCTTGGTGCCGGTGTCAGCCTGCTGGTAGTTGTTGGTCAGGGCAACTGAATAGAACTCACCCACGCTGTTATCACCACGCAACACGCAGCTCGGGTACTTCCAGGTTACGGCGGAGCCGGTCTCAACCTGGGTCCAGGAGATCTTGGAGTTCTTGCCGATGCAGGCGCCGCGCTTGGTGACAAAGTTGAAGATACCGCCTTTGCCTTGTTCGTCGCCCGGATACCAGTTCTGTACCGTGGAGTACTTGATCTGGGCGTCGTCCAGCGCGACCAGCTCTACCACGGCGGCGTGCAGTTGGTTCTCGTCCCGCATGGGCGCGGTGCAGCCTTCCAGGTAGCTGACGTAGCTGCTGTCTTCGGCAATGATCAGGGTGCGCTCAAACTGGCCGGTGTTGGCCGCGTTGATGCGGAAGTAGGTGGACAGCTCCATCGGGCAGCGAACGCCTTTGGGTACGTACACGAAGGTGCCGTCGGAGAATACCGCGGAGTTCAGGCCGGCGAAAAAGTTATCGCCCGCCGGAACTACTGAGCCAAGGTACTTCTTGACCAGTTCCGGGTAGTCCTGAATCGCTTCTGAAATAGAGCAGAAAATAACGCCCGCTTTCGCCAGGGGCTCCTTGAAGGTGGTTGCCACGGACACAGAGTCAAACACCGCGTCTACCGCCACGCCAGCCAGCTTTTCACGCTCGTGCAGGGGGATGCCCAGTTTTTCATAGGTCTTCAGCAGCTCCGGATCAACTTCATCCAGGCTCTGGGGCATGTCTTCTTTGCGTTTGGGAGCGGAATAATAGGAAATCGAGTTGTAGTCGATTTTTGGGTAACCCACGTGTGCCCAATTTGGCTCTTCCATTTCGAGCCAGCGACGATACGCCTTCAGACGCCACTCCAGCATCCACTCCGGCTCTTTCTTAATCCCGGAAAGGCGGGCGATAACGTCTTCATTTAGTCCAGGCTCAAAGGTGTCGGCTTCAATATCGGTTACGAACCCGTGTTCGTATTCCCGTTTGATTAGCTCGTTCACCTCTTTGTCGGTGGTCGCCATGGTGGTCGCTCCGTATTCTCTCATCGCGGGCGTCTGCGCCCTTGGTGTGCCGGCGACCCGAGATGTCCCGGCGCCGGTCGTATGTCATCAGTTTGGGTGTTGCAGTGGTCGCTCGTTCCTTGAATACGCCCTGCAATCGTTTTTTGGATGACGGGTCGTGAAGGCCGGCTGTTGAAAAATCAGTAGAAAAACCGGCAAAACCCGTTGCTTCTGGCGAGCGATTATACAATACCAGAGTAAAATAGTCAGGTATTAAAATGATTGAGTCGCGATTATACCGTAATTGGGGTGGTGGGCACCAAGGCATGGCTTTGCAGGTGTTAGGGAAGTGCGGTGCAATGAGTTTGACACAGTCGGTGCCTAACCTCAGGGCATGGCTAAAAGGTCTAATTGATTCCATTCGGCGAACGCGTGTACGCTGACTGGTGTGGTCCTTTGACCCCGTAGGATACTAGGAGGAAATGTCCATGGCGTCAGAATTTCTGAGCCAGGAGGGAGTGCGCGTCACTCTGAGTGCCCGTGTGAGTCTGCTGATCAGCACCCAGCTTGCCCGTGGCAAGGTTGGTGTCGAGGCAGTGGCATCCCAACTGCACATGAGCCGCTACACCCTGCACAAGAAGTTAAAGCGGGAAGGGTTGACCTTCGCGCACCTGCTGGAAGATGTCCGGCGTACCCAGGCATTGAATTACATGCAGGACAAAACCAAGCCGCTGGTCGAGATTGCTGAGCAGCTTGGCTTTTCTGAGCTGAGTGCATTCAGCCGGGCCTTCAAGCGCTGGATGGGCACTTCACCGGCTGAATACCGCTCGGTCAGATTTTCCTGAAGGTCACACCTTCTTGAAAATCAACGTGGCGTTGGTGCCACCAAAGCCGAAGCTGTTACTCATTACCAGGTCCAGATTCTGGTTGTCCATCCGCTCCCGCACAATCGGATAACCCTCAGCACCTTCATCCAGGTTCTGGATGTTGGCAGACGGTGCGATGAAGCCTTCGCGCTGCATGATCAGACTGTAAATCGCCTCATGCACGCCAGCAGCACCCAGCGCGTGACCGCACAGGGGCTTGGTTGAACTCAGCGGCGGAATCTTGTCGCCGAAGGTTTCTTTCAGGGCCTTGAGCTCGGTGACATCACCGGCTGGTGTGCTGGTGCCGTGTGTGTTGATGTAGCTGATCTCGCCGTCAACACTCTTCATGGCTTGCTGCATGCAGCGAATAGCACCTTCGCCGCTGGGGGCAACCATGTCGGCGCCGTCTGAAGTTGCACCAAAGCCGACCAGCTCACCCAGAATGGTGGCGCCACGGGCTTCTGCGTGTTCCAGGGCTTCCAGAACCAGGGTGCCGCCGCCGCCGGAAATGACAAAACCGTCGCGATCTGCGTCATAGGTACGAGACGCCAGTTCCGGGGTGTCGTTGTACTTGGTGGACAGCGCGCCCATGGCATCAAACAGCAGGCTGAGGCTCCAGTGAATGTCCTCACCACCGCCGGCCAGCATGATGTCCTGGCGACCCAGGGCGATCAGGTCTGCGGCATGGCCGATAGCGTGCGCGCTGGTGGCGCAGGCTGAGGTGATGCCGTAGTTAACGCCGGTGATGCCGAAGGCAGTGGAGATCGAGGCGTTAATGGAACTGCCCATGGTGCGCGGAACCCGATACGGGCCGACCCGGCGAATGCCTTTATCGCGATGAGTGTCGATGGCGTCCAGCAGTTCCACCGTCGAGGCTCCACCGGTACCGAAAATAGCACCGGTGGTGTTGGCCTTGATCTGCTCTTCGCTCAGGCCGGCCTGCTCGATGGCTTCACGGGTGGCCAGGTAGGTATAACCGGAGGCCGGGCACATGAATCGAAAGAGTTTTCGATCGATTAGCTCAGCCAGGTTCAGGTTGATCTGGCCACACACGTGGCTGCGCAGGCCCTTGTCCCGAGCTTCTTCACTGAACCCGATGCCCGGGCGGGAATCCCGCAGGGATTGGGTGACTTCTTTCTGATTGGTGCCAAGGCTGGAGACAATCCCCATGCCGGTGATAACAACACGACGCATCTTGTTAACTCCTAAAAATCATCGGTGGAAGAGAACATGCCAACCCGAAGGTCTTTGGCGGTGTAGATCTCTCTTCCGTCCACTTCCATGCTGCCATCTGCGATGGCCATGGTGAGCTTGCGATTGATCAGTCTTTTGATATCGAGGCGATAGGTGACTTTCTTGGCCGTCGGGAGTACCTGGCCGGTGAATTTCACCTCACCTGCACCCAACGCCCGGCCTTTGCCTTCGCCGCCATTCCACGCCAGTAGGAACCCAACCAGCTGCCACATGGCATCCAGCCCCAGGCAACCGGGCATGACCGGATCATCGACAAAGTGAACTTTGAAGAACCACAGGTCCGGATTGATGTCGAGCTCAGCGACCAGGCTGCCCTTACCATACGCGCCATCGTCGAGAGCAATGTGAGTAATGCGGTCGACCATCAGCATTTCGTCGATGGGCAGGCGCATGGAGCCCGGGAAAAGCTTGCCATGCCCGCATTTGATCAGGTCTTCTTTATCAAAATGATCAGGGTTCATAGTGCCAGTGTCTCTGTTACAGAATGATTTACTAATACTGTAGCGCGTATCTGGCAATGAGCTATTGACCTTTAGTTGATGATTGCCGGTGTTGTGCTCACAGATGTGGACGCACCCGAACAGAATGGGCGCCCGTCATTCCCGACTCTTACCGTGGTGCTCACTCGGAATACCGCGTTAATTAATGTCTCGGTAATGACCTGTTGGGGGCTGCCGATGGCCTTTAGTTGGCCGTCGGCCAGGACAGCTATCCGGTCTGCGAACTGAGCGGCCTGGTTGAGATCGTGGAGCGACATCACCACGCTGATGCCGTGGCGCCGGTCCAATGAGGACAATAATTCGAGTACCTCTAACTGGTAGCCCCAGTCCAAAAAAGTAGTGGGCTCATCGAGGAGGAGGATCTGGGTGCCTTGTGCCAGTGCCATTGCGATCCATGCGCGCTGCTGCTGGCCTCCTGACAGCGATTGTACCGGTCGCTCAGCCAGCTCCAGAACGCCTGTCATAGTCATGGCTTCAGTCGTCGCCTCGTCATCGGCGGTGCTGTTCCCCTGCCACCACTTTCGATGGGGAAAGCGTCCTAATGCCACCAGATCCCTTACCTTTATGCCCTCTGGCACGATGGGTTTTTGCGGCAGCGTGGCGAGCCGAAGCGCCAATTGTCGTCGGTTCCAGTCAGTCACTGGCCGTCCGTCCAGGAAGGTTTGACCAGACTGGGGAGGCAGTAAGCCTGCGAAACTCTTTAGCAAAGTGCTTTTTCCGGAGCCGTTGGGTCCAAGCAGGCAGGTAATCCCGCCCTCGGGAATAGCCAGCGAGATATCTTGCACCACGGGCTTGTCACCGTAGGAAAGGAAGAGGTTCTCAGTTCGTAGCATGGCGTTTTCTGGTCTCAGGGTTGACGCGATAACAGATAAAGAAAAAATGGAACGCCGAGAATAGCGGATACCACACCCACGGGCACTTCATACGGGGCAAACAGCGTTCTGCCAATCACGTCGGCTAAAACGGCCAGAGTGGCTCCGAGTAACACACAAAGCGTCATCTGCAGTGGGAAGTTGGTCCCTGCCAACTGGCGACTGATGTGGGGGATCAGCAGGCCAATAAAACCAACGGGGCCGACAATGCCGACCGCGCTTGCCGCCAACAGAGTAGCGATCAACAGCGCAAACCCGCGCCAGCGATTGAGGTGCAGGCCCATTGAGCGTGCTTGCTGATCCTCAAGCTGCATGACCTTGAGAGGGCGAAGCAGTATGGCGATGCCGACCAGTCCGGCAAGTGTCCAGGGCAATAGGGTATGGAGGTGGTGCCACTGAACACCATAGAGAGAGCCTGCCAGCCACTGGGCAACAAGCTCCGTATGGGCGTGACCCCAAAAAGCCAGGGCGCCGGTGGTCAAGGCGTGCAGCATACCTGCGATCACAGCGCCGGTCAGGGTCATTTTGACCGGCGACAGATTGCCGTGGCGCAGGCCGAGAACGTACACCGCGGCCGCCGTCACAAGCCCGCCAGCCATGGCGAATACCGGCAGATACTGCAGTGCAAAAGAGGTGTTGCTGTACGGGTTGTCGCTGGATACCAGCCAGTCGCCGAGAATAAACGCTATAACAGCAACGAGACTGGCTCCAGCTGAAATGCCCAAAATACCGGGTTCTGCCAGGGGGTTGCGACTCAACAATTGCAGTAGCCAGCCTGACAGCGCAAAGTGAACTCCGATCAGCGCGCCGGTCAGGGTTCGGGGTAGCCTGACTTCGAGCACCACCCGTTGTACGTGTTGAGAACCCTCGCCGGCCAGCCCCTGCCATATCTGGGGCCACGTCAGGTTAACGGCGCCCGACTGAATCCCACCGAGCAACACAAGCGCGAGGCATAGAGCGCCCGCGATCACCAGCTTCGCGACCGGGGTGAGGCCTGAAACGGAAAGTCGATGGTAACCTTGCCGGGAGTAGGGTGGTGCCGGCTGTGTCATTTCAGATGCTCCGGGGTGTGGCATGGCCATTAAGCAGATAGATCAGCCAGGGCGCTCCGATGAGGGCGGTTAGCATGCCAACTGGCAACTCCTGCGGAAATGCCAGTTGTCGCGCAAGTACGTCCGCCGCTAGCAGTAGCAGGCCCCCGAGCAGTGCGCTCATTGGCAGCCAATGCTGGGGCTGGTCGCCGAGTATGCGTTTGGCAATGTGGGGTGCCACCAGACCAATAAAGACAATTGGACCGGTGAAGGCTACCAGTGCGGCGGTCAGCAACAGCGCCAGGACCAGGAAAATCGCCCGCCAACGCCCGACGGACAGGCCCATGGCGAGTGCCAGATCGTCATCCAGTTGCAGTAGGCGATAAGGTCGGTGCATGACCAGTACCGCGGCAAGCGGGATCAGCAGCCACGGGAGTACCATTTGCAACTGTTGCCAGCCTCTTCCCATCAGGCTGCCTGCGAGCCAGTAAAAAAGTTCCGCCGCCTCTGATCCGGACATCAGAAGGATCGCGGTGGTCAGCGCGGTGGCCATTGAGGTTACGGCAATACCTGCGAGGACAACCCGTTCGGGTTGGAGTTTTCGCCGGCCGGAGATGGCAAACGTCAGGGCTCCTCCGATCAGGCCGCCGGCCAGCGCGGCCATGGGAAGCCACAGGGCATTTGGGGTGCCGAAGGTGCGGAGTGAGACCGTTGCCAGGGCGGCGGAGGCAATGACACCCGTCAGCCCTGGTGAGGCCAACTGGTTCCGGGTAACGCCCTGCATAACCGCGCCGGCAACGCCGAGTGATGCTCCACCGATAAGTCCGAGCAGGTTGCGGGGAAGGCGTAACTCCATCACGCTGATTTTTGTGAGCAGGTCGCCGTTGCCCTCGAAGATGGTTATCAGGTTGCTGGGTGACACCCAGTGGGAACCTGCCATCAGGCCCAGAACAAACAGCACCCCCAGAGCCAGAGAAACGAATCCGTAAACTGCCCATGGGCGGGGAGGAGACAGCGCCTCGGTCATTCTGTTGACTCTGCTGGTGTTCCGGTGAGCAAAAGACGTTGAATATCGTCAAGGATCAGCTCTCTGGCTTTGGGGCCGGCGCCTTCCTTCCAATAGTGGGGAACCTCATAAACGTTGTCGTTGCGCACGGCCGTAAGATACGGCCAGATCGGATTCAATGTGAAGGCGCGCTGACGGCTGGTGGGCAATAGGAGGATGATGTCGGGATCGAACCCCAATAATGCCTCAAGACTGATTCTGTAGCCCAGCGGAATACCACTGGCTGGATTGGGAGGCGCCCCTCCTACATTGTCAAAGTTCAGTTGCTCCAGCATTGCTGTCGGCAGGAAGTGATCGTAATAGAGAAACGGTGTCTCGCTGCCGCTCGTCAAAAGCGCGACTGTTGGTTCGGTCTTATTCGAGTTGAGCTCTGCGAGTTCCTGTACTCGGGCAAGAAAACTCTGGTTGAGTTCAGAGGCTTCCTCAGCGGCTCCGAGTGCCTGCCCTGCCAGGCTGACCGCCCGAAGGCTGTCGTCAACTGTGATCAGGTCCAGGGCCAGTAGGGGGGCGATGGTGGAAATCTGGTCACCGTCCTTCTCGGTGTAGCGGCGAATGCCGATGACCAGATCCGGACGGACTGATGACAGTACTTCCAGGTTTGGCTGGTGACGAGGCCCGAGGCCAGCGACACCGACCAGCTGAGACGCGAGGTAGTCGGGTACCCCCTCGATCCCATAGTCGGTGACTGCAACGGGTGTCCGCCCAAGCGCCAAGGCAACGTCGGCTCCAAACGTTGAAATGGCGGCAGGACGAACGGCTGGAGCAGACAACCGCAGGGTATCCCCGCGGTCATCCGTTAGCCGGATATCGCTCTCGGCGGACAGCCCAGGCACTGGCGATAACAGGGCAACGATCAATATTCTGTTGATCTGTTGGCGTAAACTGATCATCAGAAATCCAGTTGTGCCTCGACAATGAAGCTTCTTCCTGGCTGAGGTACCCGTCCAACAGGACTGACATCCACGCCGCGGAAGTAGTAATCCTCATCCAGTAGGTTATTGACCGCCAGCCCGAGGTTCAGCACACGATCACCGCCGACCGCAAAGTCCCGGCCAATTCGGGTGTTGACCAAATGGTAGGCCGGCAACTCTCCGGCGCTGCCGTTGTCGGTTTCCTCTTCTGTATTGTCAGCATCGCTATAGCTGGAGCTGACGTAGATCCAGTTCAGGCTGGCATCCCAGCGCTGATAGCTATAGGTGGCATCCGCCGTGACCTTGTGGTTAGGCGCATTGGGCAGTTCGTTCCCCTCGTTGTCCCCCGAAAGCTGTTCGGTATCCAGGAAGGTGTAGCCAAAGCCGAGTTCCCAGTTGTTGTTGATGCGCCATTGGTTAGTAAGCTCAACGCCCTGATGCCGGGTTTCCCCCAGGTTTTCGAAACGGCTGGTCGAACGGTTGAACTGTATCTGATCGTCATAGTCTAAGCGGAACAGCGTTGCCGACGAGAGCAGGTCGGGCGTGACATCAATGCGCGCGCCAAGTTCGTAGTTCCAGGCGGTTTCATTGGCCACTGCGCCCTCGCGGGTGGTCTGGGCAATCTGCACCGGCACGAGTGAGCGCTGACTGTTGGCAAACACGAACAGATCACGGGTAGCCTGGTAACCTACCGTCAGGCCTGGCAGCAGCTCCTCCGCGTTGTTTTCCTCGGTGTTGCCATTGAGATTGTCACGGAAGTCCATGTCGACATCTTCGTAACGCAGACCCGGGGTAACGGTCAGTCGCTCATCCAGAAAGGACATGGTGTCGCTGACGTAAAGCGCCAGGGCTCGGGTGTCCAGGTGCCAGTCACGGGCCTCGGAACGGGAGTTGTCGGACAGATCGCGGCGATTGACATCGAACTCAACGTCCTCGCTGACAAACCGGGTGCCAACCGTGATGTCGTGTCGACCATGGCGGAAAGCGAGTTGAGGTTCTGTGCCATAGACCGTGAATAGCCGCGGCGAATCTGCCACGTGGGTGGAGTCCCGGCCCGGGTCGGCCCAGTGACCGGTGCCGCTCAGGTTCTGGCCAAAAAAGAAGGTGCGATCGGCGTCGTGAACGAAGTTGCGCCAGTTAAATTCGACATCGCTTGTGGGTGTGTAGGTCCAGGTGAGGTTGGCCCGAGTCATGTCGGCTTCGTACCCATCATACGGGCGTTGACTCTGGGTGCGGTCCTGTTCATAGGCTTCCGGGGTCAGGGCGCCGGGGAGTTCCGCGTCTACCCGGTAATACTGCAACTGAGACGCCAGCTCGTGTTGGTCATTCAGGTAGTAGCGGGCATCCAGGATCAGATTGTCGACTTCTGTATCAGAATGATCGCGAAAACCGTCCCCGCGCTGGACATTGGCCTGGAACTGCAAGTCGAGTTTATCGGTAGCTGGGCCCCCGATGCGGTAGTAAGTATCGGTCAGAACGTTACCGGTCTCTTCAGCAATGGTGATCCGTTCACGGAGCGTCTGTGAGGTTTGGGCTGGAATCGGCTTGGTAACAAAGTTCACCACGCCGCCGACGTTATTTGGGCCGTAGTGTACGGACGCGCCGCCGCGCACGATATCGACAACTTCCAGGCTTGGTAGGGTGACGGGGAAAAGTGAGACGCCGACGTTGCTGTAGGGGCCAATGGCAATTGGATAGCCATCCATCAGAATCTGGAGCCGCTCGCTGCGAAGCGGATTCAAGCCACGTACACCTATGTTGGGGAGAATGCCGGTACCGGTTTCATCAAGCACTATGAGCCCGGGTACTGGGCGCAAGGCGTCCTCCAGGTTGAGGGCTCCGCGGTCCTGGAGCGTCTCCTTCTCAACGACAGTGCGAGCTCCGGTGTAAGACTTTTCAGACGCCTTGGTAGGAGGTCCCAGCCAGTCCGCTGTAACGTTTAGGCCCGGTAGCATGGCTGGGGAATTCGATTCCTCAGCCATGGCGTTTGAAGCGCCGGCCGTGAGCAATGGAAGCATGACAATAACAGCCGATAGGGGCTGGCACTTCAGGGGCTTTAATAATACCGATTCGGACATTGGGTTCTCCAGTGAGTGTTTTAATTTTACTGCGCATTGTACTGATAATGATTCGCATTACAATGGTGTAAGTTGAATTGTTACCAAGGGTCTGTGGCGATTTCAGTCGATGAATAATTCTTTGGGGTGGGGGTGCATCAGAAATTCCTGATGGGAAATGTTCCAGGCATAGGCCCCGGCATATTGAAATACCACCAGATCACCGACTGAGAGCGACGGGACATGGATCTGGCGCGCGAAGACGTCCTTGGGCGTGCACAGTTGACCTACCAGGGTGACAGGCTCGTCTACTAACCGAGGCACATCGTTTGAATCGTCGACATTCGACAGGATGCGGAACGGATGATCGTGGGCCTGTGCCGCGGGTGTCCTGAAGTGGTGTGTGCCGCCTCTGCAAATGGCGAACCACTCATTGCCACAAGATTTGATGTCGAGAACCTCTGCGGCGTAGTAACCACAGGCGGCAGTTAGTGCCCGGCCACACTCGAACCGAATTCGCCAGGGGCGATCGTGGTAACGCTCCAATAGTTCCTTTAAGCCGGCGAAGAAGTCGATCCAATCAAATTGTCGTGTCGGTTCAAGGTAGTTAACTCCAATACCTCCTCCCACGTTGATCTGATCGACAGTCAATCCAAACTGATGCTCCCAGGTGCGGACGGTGTCGAGGTAGCGTTCGATCAGAGTGAGGTGTCGATGACCATCCAGCTGGTGCGACATCATGTGAAAGTGGAAACCGCGAATCCGGACCCAGTCCTGCTTTGACAGTATTGCCAGAGCCTCCGTAATACAGCGTTCCTCCATGCCAAAAGGGGTAGGGATGCCCCCCATGGTCAGGCGGGTCGAAGGTGTTTCTTCCAGTGCAAGGTTGATCCGAAGAAGAATGTCCTGCGGTTTTTTTCGATGATCGGCCAAGTTACACAGCCGGCGGAGTTCTAGCAGGCTTTCCACGTGAATCAGCTCAACCCGCTGACTCAGGGCATTGTCGAGTTCCGATTCCAGCTTGCCAGGGCCGCCGAATATGACAGGGATGTCGGGAAAGTGACTGCGGACCCAGTCCAGTTCACCGCCGGACGCCACCTCAAACCCATGGACCAGGGGGGCCATGGCCTGCAATACCGGTAATGCCGGATTCGCTTTGGTGGCGTAGAACATCTCGCAATTGGCTGGCAAGGCCTGGGCGATCTCGGAAACGTGATGGCGCAGGCCCCCCAGGTCGTAGATGTAGGCGCAGAGCGGGTCAGTGCCCTGAGCTTGCAGGTCGTAAACGCTCCGCTGAACAGAGCCGGGAATATCAGACATCAGGTTGAGCTCCTTGCTCGGGGTGGGGGGTGTTCGCAATTCCGGCTAGGGGATTTGGTACCAGGGTGTACTGGGATTCGCGGTCCGGGCGCTTGAACAGGCGGGTCATCAGGTTGCTCTTGTTTGGGATCGGTTCTCCCGCCAACAGGCTGCCCAAAGCCTCCTTTGCCCATGGATCTTCGGTGGTGTCGAGCCAGCCTCTCACTGCCTCTGCGAGCGTGGCCCATAACTGGGATTCTGTCTGTTGTTCCCCGCGGGACAGGCAAGCCACGACCTGAAACAGGTGATTCACCAACAGGCAGTACGCGATTCGTTTCCAGGCCTTGTCCTGGGGGTAGCGAATCGAAGCCAGGGTTTGCTCATCGACCGTTTCTGGCAAGTTTCCTGACCAGCGGTCAGGCACCAGTTTGGTACCCTCGAGGTCACGTACGAAAACCTGAACAGGACAGCCCGCCCGAAGGCCAACCACCACATTCTGAAGGTGTGGCTCAAACACAACGCCGCAGTGAAACAGTGACTCGAAGAGCGGCGGGATGAGGAGCGCTAGATACTGGTCAAACCATTGCACCCTGGCTTGCTGCTCGGTGAGCCCAGCGTGTTGCGCCAACGCGGCCGACGCTTCTGTTGCCGGGCAACGACCGTAGCGATCCTCGGTGAACAAGGCCGCGGCCAGCATCGGGGTTACACCCGGCTCCAGATGTTGCTCCAGATTGTCGCGGAGAATAACGCCGAAGCCCTCGGCAATCGTCTTGCGGTCAGGCTCTGCGAGCTCTGGAAAGTCGAGGGTCTGGTAAGCCGGTTCGAAAAGTAGTTTGAAGCCTGGCCACTGGTTCAGTAACGGGGCGAGATGGTTCTTCAAAGCTTCTGAAAGAGTCACCGCGCTTTCCAATTCGTAGATCGCGTTTTTCCGAATGCAATTGGTCAGGCGTACGTGGGTGGAGAATTTCAGGAAGTAGGGGGCTCCGGGTTTATACAGTGTGCGAACCGAAGCTGTCGGATAGTACCTTGGGCCGGCCTGACCCAGAGGGACAATTCGGCCAGACCGTATGGCGCGCCGAACCGTCGGTTGGCGCATCAGGTAACGAGCCTGCCACGGGTGCACGGCCAGCGGGACCAGCCCACTTGGTACGTCCAGATCGGTTGTGGGGACGGCCGCGCAAAAGACGTCGGTGACGTCGCCACGGGTGCGAAGATCGTCTGGATTGACGGCGAAAAAGTAGAGGGCGAAGCCCGAGCCCATTTCCGGTGAGTACTGCAGGATGTCCTCGGTATCAAAACCTTCCCTGGATTTTGGTGCCGGATGGAAGCGGTGTCCGAAGCTCAAGGATTGCTCCGACCAGCGGAATGCTTCGGTGCCCTGTCCCCAGCCGTCCGGAACCTGCGAGTATGCCAGCACCGTTCGCATGACCTCTCGACTGAGAAGAATCTGTCGGTAGAGTTCGCTGTTGATGGGCTGATCAAAGCGTTCGGCCAGGCTGTTCAGCAGGAGACGAGCGAGTTGCTCCAGACCCAGAATTTGCCAGCCCCTGAGTGCTGATTTGTAGAAGGGCGCTGACAGATAACGGTAGTTGCACGTTGACGAATTTCCGGCAACCAAGACAAGCAGGGCATCTTCCGAGTCGGGAAATGCTATCTGTAATACGCTGGCAGCTTCCAAGGCCTGACGGGTTCTGAGTGCCTGTGGCCAGGACTGACTTCCCTTGCCGGTTTGGACGGACAATTCCCCAGCAGGCTGAGCGATATCTCGGCAGTAACAGTTCAGCAGGGCTTCCATGCTGGATTGATCCGCCTGATAGTCACAGTGTTTATCCCTGAAATAATGATGTTCTGCTGTTATCGACATCTGCTTTCTTCCTTTTCGAAGCATTGGTGGTTTGAGGTGGTCGGAGCGTAGGGGCGGTACCAGCTAACGGTCAGCGTGAGCAGGCAAACAACAGCGCCCAACCAGAGCGGGGCTGCCTGATCGAATAGACCTGTTGCTACACCCGCAAAAACACCCCCGGCGACGCCGGCCCATTTGCCGATACTGTCCAGGGCGCCAAAGCTTCGACCGGCGCTTTCGGATCGGGTCAGGCGTGCGGTCTCGCCATTGAGGGCAAAGAAACAGGCGGTCATGCCCAGGCCCATGAAGAGCCGACCGATGAGGATGGCGGCCATGCTGTCGGTGGCCGCCTGGGTAACGTATGACAGGGCGAAGACGGCCAGCCCGGTAGTCAGTGTCGAGGAGCGCTGGAAGAGTTGGCTGCGCCGGAGGGGGCTGATCAGGATAACCAGGTAAACGGCGTGGGGAAGGCTGTATAGCAGTCCCGCCATTGCAGTGCTGCTGCCTGTGAGGTTTTGCACCCAGGGGATAAAGTAGGGAAAGCTCGCGACCAGTGAAAAGTTGAAGCCGAACTGGAGCACGGCAAGTCGTTGCCAATGAACCGACACAGCGCCCCTGCTGGTCAGCTGTTTTTGTGTCTGGTGTCCTGCGTCCGTCCGGTCTGGTGGAGCGAACTTCCAAACCTGCAATGCGGAAAGAAGGGGCAGGACTGCCAGCCACAGGTAAAGCTCCTGCGCCGTTATCCGGGCAATGAGCGCGCCGACCAAAATAGGGGCCAATAACATCGCCGATCGGGCCGATCCCTGCATCCAGTTCAATGCTTGAGCAAGGGATTGGCCGCTGGTGACCGTGGCGAGATAGGCGCTGGATGCGGCGAAGGTTCCACCCAACATCCCCTGGAGGGCCAGGGCTACCGCAAAAGTGGTGAGGTCTGGTGCCAGTCCAGCCAACACAAAGGCGGCAGCAAGTCCTATCTGGGCCCGGATCAGTGACCAGCGCCGGCCAAAACGATCGGCCACCTTACCCCAGAGTGGCGCGGCCAGAGCAGTACACACCGTAGGTAGAATGAAGAACCAGCCCACCCAGGTCGGATCGTCCATCGCAAAGGCGTCTGTCAGGATCAGGCCAAAGAAAGGTGGCATCCCAAGTGCTACCAAGGCTGCAGTAAAGTGACTCAGGAGAATGACCGGCAGGATGCGCTGGCTCACGAATCTGGCCTCAGGAAGTTCGGGGCCAGCTTGCCGTAGAACTTGTTGATGTCCGCGGCGCCAGTACGGGATTTGCTTTCCAGGCTTCCGGCCCGGAGCAGATACTTGGTGTACAGCTGCCGGTCATGCAGTAGCGGTCCGCGTGCCGGACTGGTGTCTATGCCTTCGCTGTCCAACTGATCCAGAACGTTGACCAGTTCGCCACGTAGCAGTTGATACCAGTCGGTGATCTGTCCGAGCCCCCTGGCCGACAGGCCTTCTAGAATTACGGCCAGATTAAGTTGCAGGGTAATGGTGGTGAACATCTGGAGCAGAGGGATTTCGTTGTCGACCAGAATCCGTTGATCCCGCAATCGGTCGACTGTTGGCGCCACTGAAGGCGTGCGTTGGAGTAGTCGCTCGGGCCATAGTCGGGGGGCATCGTTATCCTTGAAGAGCAAGCGGGGAGGTTGTCCCGGTGCGTGCACCAGCATGGAGTTCTGTTGATTGGACTCGAGCGCAATGCCGTACTTTAGCCAGAGTCGCAAGTGGACAGACAGTGTCACAGCAACGTAACGCCGCACCCATGTCCGCAGGTCGCCGCCTGCGTAGGTATCGGCCATCAGTTGGGCAACGCACCGGCCATCCGGACCTTCGGCAAGGAGGGACGCAACTGGTAACACCTGCTGTTGATCGGTAGCTGCCGGGAAACGGCGCAGGATGCACCCGAGCCAGGTTAGGTCGCCCACGTGTAGCCCTGAAGACTCATCCGTCACCGCGAACTGCTCGGAAAGCGGTTGATCGTTGTTGGCGATGTCTTCCAGGATTTGTTGGATGGCGTGGCCGTCATAGAGGGTACTTGGTTTGACCGTCCGTATATTTCGGTCACCCAGCGTGCGAATCGTCAGGGGCACTTTCAGGTGGACGTCAGGCTCGGCCTCAATCTGAACGGTCCGCACCGACAGGGTTGGCCGAACCCAGAGCGCAGGCTTGGGCGCACGGATCACCTGGACACCGATGGGGGCCTCAGAGAGAAGCTGATCCAGGGCCGTGTCCCAGAGGTGAGGATGCACTGGCAAAAGGTAGTGGTCTTCGGACTGTTTGCAGTCCAGGCCGACATCGCTAAAGCTTGGCCAACACTGGGGGAGTTCCCCTTGCAAGGTCAGCTCGCTGCAGGGTATCGCAAGCCAGCGCAACTGGAAGCGAGGGGCGAACTCGGGGGCATAGTCGGCCAGCGCTGCGCCGTCAAAGCCGCTTTTGGCGCGGGCGCTCGGGTAGAACGGGTGATCCAGGAAGGCCGCGAGGCGGTCAAAATGCAACATGCGCTCTGACCATTGCGGGAGGTCGTTGAAATTCAGGCCTTGCTGGCGAAGCTCTGAGAACCAGCGTTCCTGCTCTTCCCGGCACAGGGAGTGGTGAGACTCTGCGATTTGGCACTCTCGCAGATAGGTGGCCACCAGTCTTTGGGATTCGTCGTTATCAAATGAGGCAAGGCGTGGCAGAACCTGGGCGTAGTGGTCCAGTGCTGAGAAATTTTCGGCGGATTTGGCCGGCTGCCAGATCAGTGGGTGACCACTCCACTGCCACTCCTGCATGAACCTGGCCGGTCGGACCGGCACCCAGGCTGTACCGGTGGTCAGCTCCCAACGTAACCAGGTGTCCGGCTGCGCTGGCGAGCCGGGCACCAAGGTTGATTCGACAATTTCTGACTCGCTTTGGCAGCCGGCGACGTCTTCCCGGATCAAGGCGTTAATTACCCGCTCTGTCAGATAACGCTCAGGCTTGGCCGGAGACTGGGGGGTATCATGAGTCATCAGGCAATCTCCCATTCGGCTTCCAGATCGGCTGTCCACCGGGCAAGCGTGTCGCTGACTTCCGCCTCATCGCTGGCAAATAGCCGTAGCACACCTAAGTAATCCCTATTCGAATGGGTAAGCTGGACGTTTTCGCCTACCGTCTTGAGAGGAGCGAACTCCGCAAAACCGTCCCCGCACGGTTCTGTTCGTCCGGTCGCGGAGCGCAGGATCGTTCCGTCCCTGGGGGCACCCAGATATCGGATGCATGCGGCATAATGTGGGGCCGAAATGTCGGCAGGTTGACCCATGTGAATCTGGAGGATTGCCTTGAAGAGCTGCTGATCCATCATCTGGTTGAGTAGGAAGTCGCGGCCGTCCCCCACGGTGCGGTAATTCACTTCAATAAGTTGCGGGCCGCGCGCGGTAATTACGAATTCGGAATGGCATGAGCCAAATCCCACACCGAGGCGTCGGATTTGCTCAAGCATTTCCGGTAGATAGGGAGTATCCGGCTCATAGGGGATCCAGGTTGCCTCCAGTTCGACGAAATACGGCGGTTCTGACAGCGTGACTTCAAAGCCTCCCAGGGGAACGAGCGCCTGGCCGTCTCCGAGGGTTTCCAGCGTGTGGACGGGGCCGGACAGAAATTCTTCCAGTAACAGAGGCTGCCCTGGCTGCTCCTGCCAGAACTGAGCGCTGAATGTCTGTAGTTGTTCTGCGGATTCCAGGCGGCGGACATTCAGGCTACCGACACCCTCCCGGGGTTTCGCGATACAGGGGTAGGAAATCTCATCAGCGACATTCGCCAATGACTCGGGATCGCATACTGTCTGAAACCAACACGCATCTTTGTCCATGTCCTGAAGGAATTGGCGCATGGCGGCCTTGTTTTTGGTGCGGTAGCAGGTCCGCCAGTCTTTGCCGGGTAGCTTCAGATAGGCTGCGGTCAAAGCCGTCACGGTTTGCAGGTGATCACTGTTGGAAAAGATGCCAGCGGGGGCAGGAAGTCCCGACACTGTGTCGAGGATGGAGACCGGGTTAAATACATCGCATTGAATAATCTGCTCCGGGTAGGCGGACAGGCCGGGCTGACTGAAATAGTGATGATGGGCCGAGGCTTGATCGGTCAGCAGAATTACCTTCAACCCCATTGACTGGGCCGCAGGCAGGAAGCCCCGATTCAAGGCTTCGGTTGGAACATGGGCAAGGAACAGTAGCGTGTCTTTCATAATGAGAACTCTTGTCTGACGGCAAAAGGGATATTCCAGGGTGATCAGCGAGCGGAGCCAGAGCGACTCGAGGCGAGATGGGATTTAAGGTGTCGGAAAAGGAGGCTGCGGTCTTCTCCCAGGAGAAAGACTCGTGTTCCCCGCTCATGCCATTCGTTCAATTGGTCTGGAGTTCGGGGCAATGCGCAGAACTCCACCGGGAGACCGCGGCAGCTGCGCGCAAGCGCATCAATTGCCTCGGTGACTTTCGGATGAAGCGGCTCGCCGGGACAACCCAGGGACTGCGATAGATCCACAGCGCCGGGCAATACCCAATCCACGCCGGGAACGCTCATAATCGCGTCCCGGTTTTCCAGGCCCTCCAGATCCTCGATCATGAGCACAACGAGGACCTCCTGGTTGGCCTGGTGGAGGTAGTCTTTCAGTGGAAGTGTGCCGAAACCTGTGGTTCGCCCGCCTGTGATGCCGCGCTGTCCCATCGGCGCGTAACGGGCCATCTGGACTACGTCGCGAGCTTCTTGAGCCGTGCGAACCCGGGGAACAACAATGCCTTGGGCGCCGGAGTCCAGCGCCCGAGTAATCGACGCGTAGTCAACCCCGGGTACCCGAACCAGTGGCGTAATGGCAGCACACTCTGCGGCGCGGATCATGTGCTCTAGAGACTCAGGGTTGGTCGACATGTGCTCGGTATCTAATATGACAAAGTCATAGCCGGCATAGCCGATCATTTCGACCATCCATGGTGTAGGTACGGCGTTTAGCAGGCCGTAGGCAGCCCGGCCCTCGGAGATCGTTCGGCGCGCGTGATTGGGTGTAAGCAAAACCAAATTCCCTTTAATGCGAATCTAAATGAGAAATGTTCGCAAATAAGAGTAGTCGATTTTTGACTTGTTAATCAAGGCTTATGTGGTTGGAGGCTTTCTAATGGGTGTCATCAAACAGATATCCCTGGCCGCGTCGTGTTGCTATAGCGTCAGCGCCAACCAGCTTTCTGAGGCGGCGAATATAGGCCTCGATAACATTGTCACTCGGGCTGTCATTCAGGTTGTAGAGCTGCTCCATGAGCTGTTCCTTCGAAAACACATGGCCTGGGCGGCTCATCAGGCAACGAAGTAAACGGAACTCGGTGCCGGTCAGGCTGCGCTCGGTACCATCATGCATTTTCAGGGTTTGGCGATTTTCGTCCAGTTCGTAGGAGCCCGCTTTTACAGAGGACTGCACTCGTCCTTCACTTCGCCGCACAATGGCATTCAGCCTGGCGATCAGTTCTTCTGTTTGAAAGGGTTTGGCGAGGTAATCGTCGGCACCCGCTTTCAGGCCGTTTACCTTGTCTTGCCAGTCACCACGCGCAGTGAGGATCAGGACAGGGAAGTTGGTATTGTTTATCCGCCACTGTCGAAGCACGTTCAAGCCGTTTCCGTCTGGCAAGCCCAGGTCCAGAATGCCAATCCGGTAGTCTTCTTGCTGGCCCAGGGCAATCGCTTCTCTGGCTGTTCGCGTGGTGTCCACGCTGAAGCCCGCTTTTTCGAGCTGGCCGGATAGACCCTCAGCCAGCAAACGATCATCTTCGACCAGCAATAATCTCATCGCTTACTTCCTTCACAGTGCTGTTTGTATCCGCGTGAGTGCCGCCAATTAAGCTGAATCGAGTCTGAATCGTTAATTGTTTGTCATTTTCAGAAAGGATTCAGTTTGATAGGCGATGGTGCCTATCGTACCCGCTAAGCGCTCATCTACCGAGCAAGTAGCCATCTTTTTATAAGTCAAATGCCAGGAGACGTATTGATGAGCGCACCAAGAATCGTAATTGCCACATTGGCTATGTCCGTTGCAACGATCGCCATGGGAGCCGGGTCTCACCAGGGCGGCCATGGTCACGGCGTGTCAGGCGGTAAGCCGGGTGAAGCTTCTGAGGCCACCCGAACTATTAACATTAATATGCATGATAATTATTACGAGCCCGAGTCTATTGACGTTAAAGCCGGTGAAACGGTGCGTTTGGTGGTTTCGAACAAAGGCAGTCTGGTGCATGAGTTTAATATCGGTACGCCTGACATGCACGAGGCCAGGCAGGCGGAAATGACGATGTTGGTTCAACACGGGGTCATCCAGGGCGGCACACTGAATCGAGGCATGATGGAAATGGGTAATGGCCACTCCATGAAGCAGGACGATCCGAACAGCATGTTGCTGGAGCCTGGCGGGAGCAGGGAAGTCGTCTGGAAATTCACGGGTTCCGGCGACATTGAGTTCGCCTGTAATGTTCCAGGGCACTACCAGGCTGGCATGTACGGCGACGTAAACTTTAACTGATCGTCCTTTACAGCTTTATAGGGTGTGGAATGCCAGTCGCTGATTGGCATCCTGTGCGGTCACAACGATAACTGAGTAGTTGGGAGTAGAGATTCATGAAAACGGCCTTTCTGGCAGGTGCCTTAAGCCTGCTGCTGCCCGTCATCGGGTTGGCGGGAGAGTACAACCTGACGGTTGACCGAGTCGAAATTGATACCGGGGATTTTGTTAAAACAGGAATTGGCTATAACGGAAAATCCCCCGGCCCGGTGCTTCGCTTCAAGGAAGGCGAGAAGGTTTCAATCAATGTAACCAATAACCTGGAGGAGATGACCTCCATCCATTGGCATGGATTAATCCTCCCGTTTGAACAGGACGGTGTGCCGGGTATCAGCTTCCCGGGAATCAAGCCGGGGCAAACCTTCACCTATAACTTCCCCATCACTCAATCCGGTACCTACTGGTTCCACAGTCATTCGGGTTTCCAGGAGCCCGATGGCGCCTACGGTGCCATTGTTATCGAGCCTGAAGGGCGTGAACCCTTCCGGTACGACCGTGAGTACGTGGTCCAGCTAACAGATAAACACCCGCACTCGGGTGATCGCATCATGCGGAATCTGAAAATGATGCCGGACTATTACAACCGTGAGCAGCAAACAGTTGGCGAATTCTTTTCGGACGTTTCCGCTCAGGGCTTCATGAATACCGTTAAGGATCGCCTGGCTTGGGGCGGCATGCGCATGATGAAAGCCGACGTTGAGGACCTGCAGGGTTTTACCGGCCTCATTAATGGCAAGGGGCCAGACCAGAACTGGACGGGACTTTTTCAGCCGGGTGAACGGATTCGCCTGCGTTTTATTAACTCGTCAGCCATGACCTATTTTGATGTTCGGATACCCGGCCTGGATATGACCGTTGTGCAGGCAGACGGCAACAATGTCCAGCCCGTTAGTGTGGATGAGTTCCGTATCGGTGTGGCCGAAACCTACGATGTGATTGTGAGACCAAGAGACGAGAAGGCCTATACGATTTTTGCGGAGTCCATGGGGCGCTCCGGCTACGCGAGGGCAACGTTGGCGCCGAGGGACGGCATGGAGGCTCCTGTGCCTGAACTGAGCAAGCCTGCAAGGTTGACGATGGCAGACATGGGCGGAATGCACGGTATGGATCATAGCGGTATGGAAGGCATGGAAAGCATGGACCATTCCACAATGGGCGAAATGGACCATTCCGAGATGAAGGGCATGGACCATGCTGGCATGCAAGACATGGATCGTTCTGGAATGAAGGGCATGGATCACTCAGCCATGGGTCACGGCTCAGAAATGTCGGCAGGTGGCGCCAGCGATCCGTTCTACGCCGAGGGTAGTGGCCTGGTTCCAACAGCAGCCAATGGCGGAAAATTCCTGTCTTATGCCGATCTGAAAGCGCAAAAGCCTTTGTACGATGAACGCGAAGCCACTCGGGAAATCGAGCTGCGTCTGACGGGCAATATGGAGCGCTACACCTGGAGCATCAATGGGGTCAAATACGAGGATGCGGATCCTATTCGGCTGCAATACGGTGAGCGGGTTCGGTTCAAATTCGTCAATGAGACGATGATGACGCATCCCATGCATCTGCACGGCATGTGGTCGATGCTGGACGTTGGTGCGGGTCAGTTTAACCCCGTCAAGCACACCATCAGTGTTCAGCCAGGCACTACGGTATATATGGAAACCGAGGTGGATGAGCCTGGTCAATGGGCATTCCATTGCCATCTGTCTTACCACGCTGCAGCCGGTATGTTCCGTAAGGTTATCGTTGAGGGCGGCCCGGAGAGCGCCCAGGCTGCTGAAGCGGACACCGAAAAAGCAGGAGGTGAGGCATGAGTCGTGGTATCTCACTGATAGCGTTCGTTGTGTTGGGCCTGGGCCTTATGCCAGCCATGAGTTTTGCCCAAGAGCGGATGGACGACACCACCGCACGAAAAATGCCACTCAAGATTTGGGGGGTTCAGTTTGAAGAGTTTGAATACCGCTACAGCGATGATGACGAAGAATTGGGATCCTGGGACGGGGATATCTTCTACGGCACCGACGATCTGAAAGTCCGCTGGCTTACAAAAGGTGAATATGCCGTTGACGAGCAGGCCTATGAAAAGCTGGAGAATCAGTTGGTTGGCCAAATGCCTGTATCTGACTTTTTCGATGCCAAGGCCGGGGTACGGTTCGATACGCCGGAAGGTCCCGACCGCACATACGGGGTTGTCGGGATCACCGGACTTGCCCCGCAATGGTTTGAAATTGACGCGAATCTCTACGTCAGTGAGGAGGGGGACACCTCGGCAGAGCTGGATGCTGAGTACGAGCTCTTGCTGACCAATCGGTTGATTCTTGCGGCCGCGCTTGATGCGACGGTGGCCTTTAGTGAGGATCGCGAAATTGGCGTTGGCAAGGGTCTGGTGTCCACTGAAACAGGGCTAAGGTTAAGCTATGACCTGATCGACCGCTCGTTCTCTCCCTATATCGGAGTGGTTCATGAGCGTAAATATGGGGATTCAGAGGACTTTGTGCGAGCAGAGGGCGGCGATGCCGAAAGCTGGTTCGCGGTGCTTGGTGCCAGACTTTCCTTTTAATGAAGTGCATTCAAGATAATGCAGATACAACCAAACGGGAGTGAGAAATGCGCATCTTGTACAGTATTTTTGTCTTGGGTGTGGTGCTGGCGTTGAGCGGCTTCGCTTTCATTCACAGTGGCGTCTACAACGTGACTGCGATGGATGAGCACAGCTCTTTGGGTAAGTGGGCGCTTCACACGACGATGAAAAACTCGGTGGAAGCGCGGGGCTCAGAGGTCGATGTGCCGAGCAATCTGGCCAGCGAAGAGATGATCCGCCAGGGAGCCCGGGGATATGACCAGCTTTGCGTTGCCTGTCACCTGAAACCAGGCCTGGAAGATACGCTACTCAGACAGGGGCTTAATCCAACGCCACCGTCGCTGACGGAAGCGGGACCCTTCGGCCCGGGAGAGCAGTTCTGGATCATCAAAAACGGTATAAAGATGACGGGTATGCCCGCGTGGGGTGTCACTCATGATGATAAGGACCTCTGGGAAATCACGGCATTTATCCAGCGCTTACCCAGTCTCTCAGAGGCGGAATACACACGATTGGTTCAGCCTGAACCCGGTGTCCAGGCAAAGGCGGACGACGGCCATGATCATGACCACGGCAACATGGATGGCATGATGATGATGGGCGAGTCATCGCAGGGCGAATCCTCACACGGTGCGCCAGGCCACCACGCCATGTCTGGGCAGGATAGTGCCAGCCAGTCTGAGGCCTCGGGCCATCACAGTGAAAAAGAGCCAAAAGCGGCGAGTGAGCCCAAGGCCGATGATCATTACGCGGATGGCCACAGTCATTAAGAGGGGCCGCTACCCGAGGTCGCGGTGTATCCCGCGACCGTCTACCGCTCCAGTTTTGCTGTCAGTTCGTCCAGCTTATGCTGGACGTTATGGAGCTGCTTAACGATCTCGTCCCGCTCAGCGTGTGCCTTCTGGGCCTCTTGGGCATTCTGTTCCTCGCTCATCACCTCCAGAATCGCACCGATCATCATGTTCAGGAACACGAAGGCCGTCAGGAAGATGAACGTCAGATAGTACAGCCAACTGAGCGGGTAGGGCTCCATGGTGGCATACATGATGTCGGTCCAGTCCTCAAAGGTGGCAACCCGGAACAGTGTCAGCATGGCGATGGCAACATCGCCCCAGAGATCAGGGTCGACGCTGGCGAAGAAGATGGCGCCCATGGCCGCGTAGATGTAGAAGATGATGAACATCAGCAGGGCGATGTAGCCCATGCGCGGAATTGCCTTCAGCAGCGAATTGATCAGGAAACGCAGCTCCGGCACCACCGACACCAGGCGCAGCACCCGGAATACCCGCAGCAATCGGCCCAGCAGAACCGCGTCGGAATTGTCTAACGGGATCAGGCTGCCGATAACCACGATGGTGTCGAACAGGTTCCAGCCGTCCATTAGGAAACGGCGCTTGGTCGGACAGGCGGCAAAGCGGAACAGAATTTCGATCAGGAAGAACGCGGTGATGGCGTTGTCCATCCCGGTCAGCCCTTGTTCCACCAGCGGCGGCAGGTCGTAGGTCTTGGCCCCGATGGTCAGCGCCGACAGGATGATGATGGCAATGACAATGCCCTGAAATAGCTTGCTGGACTCAATCCGGCGCAGTTGCTCGGACGCTGAGGACGGGCTTAATTCGGATGACATGGCAGGCATCAACTCCAGATAATTCACGAAAGGGCGAAATTTTAAAGGGCGGCGGCGGGATTGGATAGCCTGAATTCCCGTCAGGTCCGGCGGAAATCAATTTCTCAAAGGCAATAAACCTCGCTTATTCAGCAGGATCAGGAATATTGATTCGCGGAATATGGAAACGCTTTCCATACTCAAAGCACAAACAAAAAAACCATAAGCGAGTTAATTCCCATGTCAGAGAGACCTGAGTTGCCCGGCTGGCGCTGGGGGCCGTTCACCTTTCGCCTGCCTTTTTATCACACGCGCCTGTGCTGGCCTGAATTCTTGCAGGGGCTGTTTGTCTCTGCCGCCACCGGTATGGCGCTGATCCCGGTCATGACTGCATTCTTCGGCCTGAGCTTTGAGGAAGCGGTGGCGCTGTCGATGATTCATGCCTCATTGATTGCATCAGCGGTGATTGTCTTTGGCGAACCCTACGCCGGCGGCTGGATAACACCTGCGTTACCGTTGATTCTTGCTTTCGTCATTGGCGGCTACGAAGACCCGGTCAGCCGGTTCCAGGCGATGACTGCGCTGAGCCTTGTGTTCGCAGGGCTGGTTTTGTTTCTGGGGATCACTGGATTGGGCCGGCGATTTGTGGTCTGGCTACCGGACACCCTCAAGGCAGGTATTATCCTTGGCGCCGCCATTGCGGCGCTCAAGCGGGTATTTGTCGACGATGCCGAGCGCTTTCTACTGGAACAGCCGATTGCCACCGGGCTCGCCTGCGCCATTTGCCTGATCTTCACCTTCTCGGTGCCGATGCAGAAACTGAAAGAACGCAACCGCTTCTTCTTCATGCTTGGGGCGCTGGGTTTGCTGCCCGGCTTTCTGGTGGCAGCGGTGGTTGGTCCGCTGGCAGGTGAAGTCAGCTTCGATATCCAGTGGGGAATCCTGGTGCCGCCTCTGGGCGACGCCCTGGCCAAGGTATCACCGCTAATGATTGGCTGGCCGTCTCAGGAGATGATTATCCAGAGTGTCCCGCTGGCGCTGATTGCTTACATTATCCTGTTTGGTGACCTGGTTACCGGCAATGAGGTATTGCGGGACGGCCTGCATGCGCGCAAGGACGAACACGTTGATATCAACCTGAACCGTTCGCATTTTTCGCTGGCAATCCGCAACGCCATTATGGCTATAGTGGCGCCGTTCTTTCCCACTCAGGGCGCAGTCTGGACCGGTGTGCACGTGATTGTGGTGCAGCGCTGGAAACAGGGGCCGAAGGCGATGGGTAGCTTGCACAGTGGGCTGGCTTCTTACTACCTGATGGGCTTGCCCTTTATTTTCTTCCTGCTGCCGCTGCTAACCGGGCTCAAGCCCTTGCTGGGCGTGGCTTTATCACTGACGCTGGTGTTAACCGGCTTTGCCTGCGCGTACATCGCCATGGCGATTCCACGAGACAATGCCTCACGGGGCACGGTGGTGCTGATTGGGGCGGCGCTGGCGTTCTTCGAGCCCTGGATCGGCCTGTTGATTGGCGTGCTGGCAACCATTGCGCTGGTAGGTTGGGATAGAAGCCCGGATCCGATTCCTCATGATGAGCGGGATGAGGAACCGGTGGCGGTTAGCCAGAATTAGCCGGCATGGCCCCGGATAATCTGCCACTCTTCCTCGCTCACTGGCATCACCGAGAGGCGGCTGCCCTTGCGTAGCAGGGGCAGCTCCTCCAGCCCGGGTAAGGTCTTGATTTCCTGTAGGGGGATCAGGCGCGGCAGTTTGCGCACCAGGGCCAGGTTCACGGCTTGCCAGCGGGGTTTCTCGAGTGTGCTCTTGGGGTCGTAATAGGGGGAATCCGGCTGAAACTGAGTGGGGTCGGGGTAGGCGCCGCGCACCACGGTGACAACGCCTGCAATGCCAATCTGAGCACAGCTGGAGTGGTACAGAAAGACGTCGTCACCCTCACTCATCTGGGCCAGGAAGTTCCTGGCCTGGTAGTTACGCACCCCGTCCCACGGGATCGACTGACCGGCAGACAGTACAAAATCTTCGATGCCGCATTCAGAGGGTTCCGATTTTACCAACCACTTCGCCATCTTGTATTCATCACCCATCAGGTCACGTGAGGTAGAACGCCAAAGTATATCGCGCTGAAATGGCAGGCGCTGCCACCGATCACGAACAGGTGCCAAATGGCATGCATGTAGGGGATGCGGTCGGCCAGATAAAACACCACGCCGACAGTGTAGGCCAGGCCACCGGCAATGGTGAGATTCAGTGCGGTTTCGCTCAGATTGGCGACCAGATCTGACGAGGCGAACGTGATCAGCCAGCCCATGGCGATATAGATCCCGACGCGAGCCAGTTTGAAGCGATTCTTGAAAATCACCTTGAGAACCACGCCGGTCAGCGCCAGTGACCAAATCACCGCAAACAGCGTCCAGCCGACGGTGCCCCGCATGTTCACCAGCAAAAACGGCGTGTAGGTGCCGGCAATCAGCAGGAAAATGGCGCAATGATCCAGGGTTTTGAAGGCGCTTTTCAGTTTCGGATGGCGGGCGCCGTGGTACAGCGCCGATGCCACGTAAAGGAGTATGAGGGAGGCGCCAAATATAGCGAAACTGACCAGTTTCCAGACGTCGCCGAGCTGGCTAGCGCCGACAATCAGGGCAACGGTGCCGATCACGCTCAGGATCGCGCCCAGGCCATGGGTGGCACTGTTCAGCCATTCTTCAACGCGCTGGTGCACGGTGGCTTCGGGGGCCTCGGTGGCAAAGTCTGTGGTGCGTTTTTTCGAGGATTCCTCGGAGGTCATGGTAAAAAATCCGTTGGTCGACATGGCGTTAAAATACTTGAGCGTACAGGTGTACGCAAACTTCCCAGGTGAACATTTTGTGATCATTGCAACGGAAATTGAATGGCACAACTAAAAAATCTGCATCCAGGCTGATCCGATAGTTTCAGGACTTTCGTAGATATAGACACTTCGAAGGCGCCGGCAGTTTCTCGGCCCGCTTCGAAATCACTGAAAGTGTTGAGCGTTAAGCATTGTTGGGCAGCAGGGTTCTCCTTGTTGCCCTTTTTATTGCTGATGCATTTCTGGTTACACTTGCCGGCTTGGCCCTACAACTTGGCCCTATAACCTGGTCCTATAAATAGTTCCTGTCCGGAGCGTTCATGGCTGCTGCGCTGGCGTTGTTTTTCAAGCTTATTCCCCTTTATGTGACGGTCGCACTCGGCTGGTTGGCGGGGCGCTACCTGGAGGCCAGCGGCAAACACATAGCCGGCATCATGCTGTACATCGTCACGCCATCGGTGGTGTTTTCCGGGGTGATGGCGGCACCGCTGTCCCCAGAAGTCATTTTCCTGCCGTTCCTGATCTTCACCATGTCCTGTGTGCTCGGTGTTTTGCAGTTGAAACTGGCGAAGCGGGTGATCACCGATGGCAGCGCCAGCCTCATACCTTTATGCGTTGGATCGGGCAACACCGGCTATTTCGGGGTGCCGGTGGCATTGCTGCTGTTTGGCGAGGAGGGCCTCGGGCTCTACATCGTGTGCATGCTAGGCACCACCCTGTTTGAAAACTCCGTGGGCTTTTACCTGGCGGCCCGTGGCCGGCATGACTTGAAATCGGCCTTATGGCGGGTGGTGAAGTTGCCGTCGGTGTACGCCTTCCTGGCGGCTGTGCTGCTGAACCTGTCCGGTATCCGTATCCCGGACCTGTTCCAGCCGCTGTTCGATAATCTACGGGGCGCCTACAGCATTCTGGGGATGATGATTATCGGCATGAGCATCACCAGTTTCCGGGGCCTGGCGGGCAATATCCGTTTCACCGGGCTGGCGTTCTTCGGCAAGTTTGTCGTCTGGCCCGCGGTGGCGGTGCTGTTCTGGTGGTTGGATGCCAACCTGCTGGGCATCTATCAGCCGGCAGTGCACCAGGCGATATTCCTGATTTCCGTTACCCCGATTGCGGCCAACACCGTGGTCATTGCCACCATGCTTGAAACCTCGCCCAGGCAGGCGGCGGGCACCGTGTTGCTCACCACCCTGTTCGCGCTCGCCTTTATCCCGGTGATGATTTCGCTGGCGTTTTAATGGCTGCCGGTGCCCGCGGGTGCCGGTTGAGGGCTGGCGCTGCGAGCGTTGGCGATGTCGCTGCGAGCGTGACGCACCACGCTGATGCCCGACGTCATCGCCAGGGTGCCCATGATGCCGGCCACCGCCAGGTCCGGCCATGCGGTGCCCGTGCCGAACACACCCAGGGCGGCGACCATCACCGCGACATTACCGATGGCGTCGTTGCGGCTGCACAGCCAGACCGAACGCATATCTGAATCACCGCTCCGAAACCGGAACAACATCAGAGCTACGGCCACGTTGGCGATCAGGGCAAGAAAACCGACTGCGCCCATGGTCAGGGGTTCCGGCGTCAGTCCGCTCTGGGCGACCCAAATGGCGCGCAGCCAAACCACCAAGCCGAACGCCGCCATGGTCAGGCCCTTGATCATGGCCGCCCGCCCGCGCCAGGCCAGCCCCATGGACAATACGCTTAGCGACAGCACGTAGTTGGCGCTGTCGCCAAAGAAGTCGATGGCGTCGGCCATCAGCGATACCGAGCCGGATTGGAAACTGGCCCAGCCCTCAACCAAAAACATGGCCAGGTTAATCCAGAGCGCAATCCACAGGGCCCGGCGGAAGCCGGGTGCGGGGGAGCTGGATTCGGGCGCAGGGCAGCTACACGCCATGGTGAAAACCTCCTGATGAAATTTTGATCCAGTTAAAACCCTGTAGTTGCTACAGAGTCAATGGAAATTGCTGAGGAACCCGTACTCAGCTATGGCCCTGACCGTGGGTGCCAGGCACATGGTTAGGTTTGTTGGAGGTTTCGAGGGCGTCAAACTCTGTCGAAAGGCCGTCAAGAATGCCGCATTCCTGGACTGTCCGGCCTTCCGTGCAGGCTTGTTGGAGCTTTTCCAGGGTTTGTTCCAGGCTGGCAAGCTCCCGCCGACGTTCGCGGACATGGTGGAGGTGTCGTGCCAGCAAGGCATCCACGCCACTGCAGTCCGCCTCTGGGTTTTCGGCCAGAAGGATCAATTCGCGAATTTCGTTCTGCGCCATATCCAGGTTTCGGCAGCGCTTGATGAACAGAAGACGATCGAGGTGGGCTTGGCGATAGGACCGGTAGCCGCTGGTGGTGCGGTCGGGTTCCGGAAGCAGGCCAATCTTTTCATAGTATCGAACGGTTTCAACTGGGATGTTGGCACGTTTGGAAATGTCGCCGATTTTCATAGCACGTCCGGTCGAGGTTTCGTGGTTTGAAAGCGTGATTCTCCTTTTTCAGGAGCGCTGCACGTTCACCATAGCTTTCCCGGGTGGACAGGACAATAACGGCATAGGGAAGTGCTTGCTCGGGCAACTCGCCGCCGCCCGAACCGGCCGCAATTGATACAGATCAAACCTGCTTCAGTCTGGGGTAAAACTTCAGCTCCAATTCAGTATTTTGGCGTCTAATGGTTAAAGACTACAACAGCGATACTGGAGGAGTTTCTGATGATATTCATTAAAAGGTTTTTGGCTTTTGGTCTCCTGGCGGTGGCTCCGGTTTGGGCCTTTGCCCATGGCAGTGAAGGGCCATCATCGGGGCACGGTCCCGGCATGATGATGAGCCCGCAGCAGATGGAGCAGATGCATCGGAACTGGACGAGAATGGACAACATGATGCGACAAGTCCCCGAGGTTGGCTCACAGGAAGAGCGAGCCCGTTTAATGGAGGAGCATCGGGAGGCTATGAGAGAGCAAATGGACTTGATGCATCAGGGCATGATGGGGCCTGGGGGGATGGGGCCCGGAATGATGGGCGGCGGCCGCGGCATGATGAACGATGACCAGAGACAGGGCATGATGAACAGCCAGCCTGGTGCCGGTAATCGTTCCAACAGTTCCGAGAGCCCGAACGTCGAGCAGCGTATGCGGGGGATGGAAGACCGCATGAACCAGATGCAACTCATGATGGAACAGATGCTCCGGCACGAGCGGCAAAGGTATGAGGAATAAACGTGCTTTATGCGCGTGGGCGTTAGTCGAACAGGGAGAGCTGGTCGGCCTCGGCTTCAGGTTTTTGGGGTGCCAGTGGTCGTTTCTGAACCGGGCCCTTGCGGCTGCCAGCGGATCATGATCGCGGGTGCGAAGGTCGCGCTTGAACCACACTACGGTGGTCATTGGCCATGACTCCAGCTGCGCCGGCAGCGGCTGGAGATCTGTCCTGCGATTGTCAGGACGGCGCAGGCTCGGCGGCAAGCGCCGTCAGGTCTTCAGTGATCTGCTCGGTTGTCAGACCGGGCCTGAGTAACAGGCGGGCATCGCCGTCACCATCGAACACATACACCGCCGCGCTGTGGGAGACCTGGTAGTTGCCCTCGGCATCCGGTTGGTCATAGCCGAAAGTGGTGCGGTAGCGCTTGGTGAATGCCCGCAGGGTGGCTTCCTCACCGGTCAGCCCTACCACGCCCTGGCCGAAGAAGTTGACGTAACTGGCGATGCGTTCCGGGGTGTCCCGGTTTGGGTCAACACTGACAAACAGGGTGGTGACTTCTCCCTGCAGATCGTCAGGCATTTGCTTTATCGCGGCGCGCAAACCACTCAGGGTGGCTGGGCAAACGTCCGGACAGGAGGTGAAACCAAAATAAACCAGGCGGATCTGGCCCGCCGAGTCGGTTTCGGTCACCGGGTTGCCGGAGGTGCCGGTCAGGGTGAACTCCAGCTCCGGCATCAGCCCGCTGATGTCCTTGCCGTGCCAATTCTCCTCGTCGCCCAGGCAGCCGGTCAGAATCAGCGAGAGCGACCACACCAGCACGAACAGGGCGGCAGGGCGGAGCCGGGCCAGGGGTAGACGCAGTGGCATCATGGGGCTGATCCTTCTGTTATCGGTTGGCGAGATTGGCGACTGGAGTGGCCTCCGTCCTCATGCATGGCCCGGCGCAGAATGATCAGGATACCGACGATGCTCATCATCGCTGGCGGAATCCAGGTCAGCAGTCCGCCCAGCAGTTGGTCGGTTTCCGGCGGCATGGGCCAGGCCCGGCCACAGACCTCGTACACGTCGTACACCATACCCCGGGAGAACACGATCCACGCCCCTAAAATCATCTGCGGTATCGCCACCAGCGCCAGCAACAGAATGCGTTTGCCATAGCCAAGCGCATTACTGAACGCCGGTGAACGCGAATCCAGAATCAGCCACCAGAACAGCAGGCCATCGAGCAGCATGCTCCAGTTCATCAGCCAGTACAGTTGCCGGCTGAGCATGGCGTCGAAATGGATCGGCGGCCAGAGCCAGAAAAAAATCAGGCCGACAAACAGAAACGCAGCAATGGCCGGTTGTTGCAGCAGCCGGTACAGCCAGCCCAGTGGTGCAAGCAGGCGGCGGCTGCCGGGACCGGCGAAGCCATACCAGTAGCGGGCAATGGGCAGGGGATTGGACAAGGCAATCAGGATGGGCCCCAGGTGGTGAAGAATGAGGTGCTGGCCCCGGTGCACGAAGAACATGTACTGGGAATAGTAATCGAACCGGGTCTGCATCACCGCGTAACAGAGCATCACTCCGAGCACGAAGGTGACAATGCGAATCGGGCCGGGACGATCCGCTGCCGGCATCCGGAGCAGGGCTATACCATACAGGCCCAGCACGGCCGCGAAGCTGAACACGGTCAGTGGCGAAAAATCGTAGGGCAGTAAATAGCCGGCGGCAGACATAGATCGCACTCTTAGTGAGCGAGTAGTGTGCAAGTTTCCCTGGCACGGGTTATCTTTTTTGTCAGAGCCCTCCGAGTCTTACCGTCATGGGGACGGATTTCAAGGTCGGTTCAGACAGTTCTTGACGGAGAGAGTGTATGGCCCGATTCAGCGATTCCATCGCGGCACCTTCGGTATTGATCTTTGACTGGCACGGCACGTTGGTAGACACCCACGATGCCATGTTCAGCGCCATGGAGGACATGCTGCCGCAACTGGAAGACCTGAACCTGGTGGAGCGGCTGCTGCCCGAGGCGAAATGCCGGACCCCGGACGATGCCCGGTTGGTTCGCTATATCCGCATCTTCCGCCGCCTGCACCCACGGATTCTGGCCGAACGCCGGGTCTCCCGAACCGATATTTTCAACGCTATCTTCGGCGAAGACCGCGACGCCAAGCTGATTGCCCACAAAGCCTACAACGAGGCCTATCGTCGTTATTTCGGCAAGGTGAAACCGTTCCAGCCGGGGGCATACGAGTACTTGTCGGCGCTCAGGGCCATGGGCATCAAACTGGCGGTTTCCACCAACCGGAATCGGGAGTTTCTCGACAAGGAACTGGTTACCGTGGACGAGGGCCGCTGGCAGCATCTGTTCGATGCCACCGTGTGCGCCGACGACGTCACCGAGTACAAGCCCGACCCGGAAGTGATTCTCAAGACCCTGGAAAAGCTGGGGCTGCCGGCAGACGGACGCGCCTGGTATGTTGGTGACAGCTACGTCGACATGCTGACCGCCAACCGTGCCGGAGTCGCCGGGGTGTTTTACAACGGCGCCTGTTGGGAGCCACAGCGCATCGACAGCTGGTTCTCCTTCCGCGATGCACCGTCAGCCATTCTCGACAGTTTCGAGGATCTGCTGGACTTGCTTGCCCTGCTGGAACGCAGTCATCCCGAGGCCTTCCGCCAGTCGCCGGCAGAGGTGCGACCAAGGCCATTTCCACCACCTGCGCGGCCGGAGCCCCGGGTGGAGGCCGACTGGCATCCGGCGGTGGTCAAACTCATCCGGCCGTCGGTGGTGCTGTTCGACTGGCATGCCACCCTGGTGGATACCCTGGATGCCATGTACCACGCCGTCGATGACATGCTGCCGGATTTCCACAAGCTGGACCTGATGGATCGTATGGTCTCCCCGGAGGACAGTAAAACTCCGGAAGACGCTCGGTTGGTGGCCTACGTGCGTGAGTTCGCGCGCCTGCATCCGAAGGTAAAGGCGGACCGGAAGATCTCCCGAACGGATATTTTCGAGGTGCTGTTTGGTGACGATCAGGAAGCCAAGCAGGTTGCCCACCAGGCGTTCAACTTTCACTACCGCACTCATTTCGGAACGGTGAAGGCGTTTGAGCCCAAGGTACGGGACGTGCTGGAAGGATTGCGTCGACTGCACAGGCAGGTCGGCGTCATTACCAATCGCGATCGGGAGTTTTTTGAGCACGAGCTGGCGGCCGTGGAGGAGACCGGGTGGACTCACCTGTTTGATGTCGATGTTTGTGGTGACGACACCCCGCTGCGCAAACCGCATCCTGACCAGCTGCTGCTGGCGGTGCAGAAGCTGGATTATCCGCCCGATCCCAGCGTCTGGTACGTGGGTGACAGCACCACCGATGTGATCGCGGCGAAACGGGCCGGCATGACCTCGGTGTTTTTCAACGGGGCCCAGTGGGATCAGCCTTGGCTTAACCGCATCTTTCCCGGTACTCATAAACACCCCGATAAGCCCGATGTGGTGGTGAATGACTTTTCGGAATTCTGGGCGCTGGTGCTGGCCTGCGAGATCGGACCTCCCTAAACCGGGCTCCTAAGAACGGCAGAGCCCTTATCCGGCGGCACTCTCGGGCCGAAAGTCAGACCAACCGAAGTGCAGATCTGCTAAGGTAGCGCACACCCCAACGACAACAACAAACGACCAGACCATGACCGACACCAAAGCATCGATTCTCGTGGTTGATGATGACGCCTCCATTCGGGAACTCCTGCACGAGCACCTGTCCCGGGTTGGCTACGACATCCACACCGCGGAAGACGGTGATCAGATGCGGGCGCATCTCAAAACCTACGTGATTGACCTGATCGTCCTGGACGTGATGATGCCCGGAGACGATGGTTTCACTTTGTGCCGGGAGGTTCGTGAACATTCCCAGGTGCCTATCATCATGCTCACTGCCAGTTCCGATGAGACCGACCGGGTGGTCGGGCTCGAGATCGGCGCCGATGATTACCTGGCCAAACCGTTTAGTGCCCGGGAACTGCAGGCCCGGATCAAGGCACTGTTGCGCCGGGCTCAGTTTGCCCGGGTCGATAATCCGAGATACGTGGTGTTCGACCGCTGGCGCCTGGACACCCTCACTCACGAGCTGATTGACGATCAGGGCGGCAAGGTGAGTGTTTCCGGTGCTGATTATGCCCTGCTGCAGCTGTTTCTCAGCCATCCGAACGAGATTCTGGACCGGGACACCATTTCCGGCGTTACCCGTGGCCGCGAATCCACGCCCCTGGACCGGGTGGTCGACGTTGCCGTCAGCCGGTTGCGGCAGAAGTTGGGCGACCAGGGCAAGGATCCGAAACTGATCAAGACGGTGCGTGGTGCCGGGTATCTGCTGGCGGCCACGGTAAGTCATGCCGCCGAGTGAGTCTGCAATCTGGCACACCCCGCGGCGCTGGATACCCTCTTCGCTGTTGGGGCGGGTGCTGCTGCTGACTCTGCTGGCCATGGGGGCAGCCCAGGTTATCTCCAGCATGGCCTGGGTGGGCGCCTTCAAGGCCCAGCGGGTTGAGGGGCTGGTGGTCACCACCCGGAATCTGGCGCAGTCTGCCGCAGCTACTGCTCAGTTCTTCAACTCCCTGCCTCTGGACTATCGCCACATCGTGCTGGACCAGTTGCGTAACATGGGCGGAACCCGGTTTTTCGTGTCGCTGAATGACAAGCGCATCGACATGGCGCCTCTGCCGGACACCGAACAGAAAGAGCTGGCCACCGAGGAAGTACGGTCGGTACTGCGCCGTCGTTTGGGCAACGACATCAACCTGCACGTGGATTTTGTGCACCCGGAAGACCTTCGCATCCTCAACACCGAGTTGCCGTTGGACGCCTTGCCGCCGTCTTGGGCACACTATTCACTGATGCTTGAGCCGCTGAATCCGCCGGTGCTTGTGATGCAGATCGAAGTGGCCGAGGACGATTGGCTGTATCTGGCATCGCCCCTGCCAGCGCCCTATGTATCGTTGGAAGACGAGGGTGTTCCGGGGCAACAGGTGTTTTTCCTGGTGGTGATGATCGGGTTGCTGTTTCCGGTGCTGGCCTGGCTGATCCGTCAACAAACGCGACCACTGCGGAAACTGGCGAAGGCCACTCGTGATCTGCCCCTGGATGATGACCAGCCGTCGCTAAAAGAGCAGGGCAGCGCTGAGATCGTCGCCGTCACTCGCAGCTTCAATACCATGCGCCGGCGCCTGCAAAATTATCTCAGTGACCGGGAGCAGTTGTTTCGCGCCATCTCCCACGATCTGAAAACACCGATTACCCGCCTGCGTCTGCGCATTGATCTGATTGATGATGAGCCTATGCGGGAGAGGCTGGAAGCGGACTTGTTGGAGCTGGAATTATTGGTGAAAGGTGCCTTGCAGTCCCTCAAGGACACTGACATTCACGAAAACGTGGAGCCGGTGGATATCCGGCGCATGTTGGAGCGGATGGCGGAGGCATACCGCGCCGATGGTGACGAGCGGTTGAAAGTCCAGGGCAGTTGCCAGCTGTATCGGGGCAAACCACTGGCCCTGAGTCGGTGCCTTGGAAACCTGGTGGATAATGCCATCAAGTACGGTGAGCGGGCCCTGGTCCAGCTTGAGGATTCGGCAGAGCAACTGGTTGTCCGGGTGGACGACCATGGTCCGGGTATTCCGGAAGCAGAGCTGCAGCGCATTTTCGAACCCTACTACCGGCTTGATCAGGCCAGTCGCCAGGGCCACGGTCTTGGCCTCGGAATCGCCCGCAATATTGCCCAGAATCACGGCGGTGATCTGACCATCAGCAATCGTATGGAAGGTGGTTTGCGCGTGGTTCTGGCCCTGCCGCGGCATTGACCCTCCGTCCCCAGAGCCCATGTAACAGCCTTGTTACATGGGTTTTTCAGTTTGATACGTTCTCTGTGATCTCCTTGTCATAGACTTCTGGTCTGACCATTGGCTTTTGAACCGGTGGTTGACTGGTTCGATTTCTCTGACAAAAACAACAAGGAGTCATTATGACCGCCTTCAAGCGTACCCTTTCCGCCCTTGCCGTATCTGCCTGCCTGATGCCTGCCGCTGCTACCCATGCCGGCGAGGTTGAGGTTCTGCACTGGTGGACCGCCGGTGGCGAAGCCCGTGCCGCCGCTGCCCTGAAAGAGATGATGGAAGAGCAGGGTCACACCTGGAAAGACTTTGCAGTTGCCGGTGGCGGCGGTGAAGCAGCCATGACCGTGCTGAAAACCCGTGCCGTATCCGGCAATCCTCCGGCTGCCGCCCAGATCAAAGGGCTTGATATCCGCGAGTGGGCCAAGCTCGGTTTCCTGACCAGCCTGGACGACGTGGCCGCCGCCGAGAACTGGGACCAGTTGGTGCCGCCGATGATCTCGGACGTGATGCAGTACGAAGGTGAGTACGTGGCGGTGCCGGTGAACGTACACCGGGTCAACTGGCTCTGGGTTAACCCGCAGGTGATGGAAAAAGTCGGCGTTGAAATTCCCAACACCCTGGACGAATTCTTTACCGTAGCCGACAAGCTCAAGGCCGCCGGTTACATTCCGCTGGCCCACGGTGGTCAGCCCTGGCAGGACGCCACCGTATTCGAAGCCGTCGCCCTGGCAGTGATGGACAGCGACACCTACCGCAAGGCCTTTGTTGAGCACGATATGGATGTGATCAACAGCGCGGTAATGGAAGAGGTGTTTGCCAAGTTTGCCAAGGTCATGAGCTACGTTGACGATAACGCCGCCGGCCGCGACTGGAACACCGCCACCGGCATGGTTATCCGTGGTGAAGCCGCCATGCAGATCATGGGTGACTGGGCCAAGGGCGAATTCACCGCCGCCGGCCTGACACCGGGTGAAGACTACCTGTGCGCCGCCGCACCGGGCACCGCCGGTGAGTTCACCTTCAACGTTGATTCCTTTGCTATGTTCAGCCTCAGTGAAGAGGAAGACGTTGCCGCCCAGAAAGACCTCGCCCGTACCATTCTCGAGCCGAAATTCCAGACCGTGTTTAACCAGAACAAGGGTTCTATCCCGGTTCGTACCGACATGGACATGTCCGAGTTTGATGCCTGTGCCCAGGCTTCAATGGAAACCTTCAAGAGCAGCGCCGACACCGGCGAGCTGGTGCCAAGCCTGGCCCATGGCCTGGCGACGACCAGTTATGTTCAAGGTCAGGTTTTTGATGTGGTCACCAACTTCGTGAACTCCAGCGATAAGGATCCGGTGAAAGCCACGGATCAGTTGGCCGCCGCCATCCAGGCCGCTAAGTAAAGTAGCCAAGAGTCACCCGCCCGGGTGGCTCTCCGATTCTTTCGGGAGAACTCTCATGGAACACACTCAGCGGCGCCCCGCCGGGGTAGTCAGTGCACCGTCACGACTGCTGGACGGCCTGCAGCGTTGGTTGCCGAAGCTGGTGATCGCCCCAACCTTCGTGTTGATCGGCATCGGTATCTACGGCTACATGCTGTGGACCGGCGTCTTGTCGTTCACCAGCTCCAGCTTCCTGCCCACCTATGACTTTGTCGGCTTCGATCAGTACGCCAAATTGATGGCTAACGACCGCTGGCTGACCGCCTCGAAAAACCTCGCCATATTTGGGGGGCTGTTCATCTTCGCCTGTCTGTTTATTGGCGTGGTGCTGGCTATTTTTCTGGACCAACGAATCCGTCAGGAAGGCGCGATCCGTACGATCTATCTGTACCCAATGGCGCTGTCGATGATCGTCACCGGTACCGTCTGGAAGTGGATTCTTAACCCGAGTCTGGGCCTTGAAAAACTGATGCACGATTGGGGCTGGACCTCGTTCAGCTTTGACTGGCTGGTGAATTCCGACCTGGCCATCTACACCATCGTGATGGCCGCGGTCTGGCAAGCCTCTGGCTTTGTCATGGCGCTGTTCCTGGCCGGCCTGCGCGGTGTCGATTCCTCCATTATCCGGGCCGCCCGGGTCGACGGTGCCAGCCTGCCGTTGATCTACTGGAAGATTATCCTGCCGTCACTGCGGCCGGTGTTCTTCAGCGCGGTCATGGTGCTGGCTCACATCGCCATCAAGAGCTTTGATCTGGTCATGGCCATGACGGCAGGTGGCCCCGGTTACTCCACCGACCTGCCAGCGGTGTTCATGTACGCCCACACCTTTACCCGCGGTCAGATGGGCCTGGGCTCTGCCAGTGCCATGCTGATGCTGGGTGCCATCCTGGCTTTGATCGTGCCTTACCTGTACTCGGAACTGAGGGAGAAGCGCCATGACTGATGTGACTCGTCCCGGCCTCCGCCCCAGCCGTATTGCCATCTACGGCCTACTGATCCTGGCGTGCCTGGTGTACCTGGTGCCGCTGTTCATCATGCTGGTGACCAGCTTCAAGACACCCATGGACATCCGCACCGGTAACCTGGTGGCGCTGCCCACTGAATGGACCACCATTGGCTGGACCAAAGCCTGGTCTCAAGCTTGCACCGGCGTTCAGTGCGACGGCATCAGCGGTTACTTCTGGAACTCGTTCAAGATGACCGTACCGGCGGTGATGATCTCCACGCTGCTGGGCGCCTTCAACGGTTACGTGCTGGCGAAGTGGAAGTTCCGTGGTTCGGACCTGCTGTTCGGCCTGCTGCTGTTTGGCTGCTTCGTGCCGTTTCAGGTGGTGCTGCTGCCCATGGCCGCGACCCTGGGCCAACTCGGGCTGGCGAACACCACGCCGGGTCTGGTGCTGGTGCACGTTATCTATGGGGTGGCGTTCACCACGCTGTTTTTCCGCAACTACTACGTGGCCATTCCTGATGCGCTGATTAAGGCGGCCCGTCTGGACGGCGCCGGCTTCTTCACCATCTTTTTCCGCATTCTGCTGCCCATGTCGACGCCCATTTTCATGGTGTCGCTGATCTGGCAGTTCACCCAGATCTGGAACGACTTCCTGTTCGGGGTGGTGTTCGCCAGTGGCGACAGCCAGCCCATCACCGTTGCGCTGAACAACCTGGTGAACACCAGCACCGGCGTCAAGGAATACAACGTGGATATGGCAGCGGCCATGATTGCGGCACTACCGACACTGGTGGTGTACATCGTGGCGGGTAAATACTTCATCCGGGGCCTGACCGCCGGCTCTGTTAAAGGCTGACCTGAGAGGAAAACAACAATGTCTCAACTGGAACTGCGTAAAATTCGCAAAACCTATCCCGGAGCCGCCGAGGAGACCCTCAAAGGTATCGATATCGATATTGCCTCGGGCGAATTCCTGATTTTGGTCGGTCCCTCCGGGTGCGGTAAATCCACCCTGATGAATACCATCGCCGGGCTGGAATCCATCTCCGAGGGCGAAATCGTGCTCGACGGCAAGGACGTTTCCGGCGTGGAACCCAAAGACCGGGACATCGCCATGGTGTTTCAGTCCTACGCCCTGTATCCGACCATGTCGGTGCGCGAGAACATCGCTTTTGGCCTGAAGATCCGCGGTATGCCGAAAGATCAGATCGAGCAGGAAGTGGAGCGGGTCGCCGATCTGCTGCAGATCTCGCACCTGCTGGACAAGAAGCCATCACGGCTATCCGGTGGCCAGCAGCAGCGGGTCGCCATGGGCCGCGCCCTGGCGCGTCGTCCGCGCATCTATCTGTTCGATGAGCCGCTGTCGAATCTGGACGCCAAGCTGCGCGTGGAAATGCGCACCGAGATCAAGAAGCTGCACCAACGCCTGCAGACCACCATCGTCTACGTCACCCACGATCAGATCGAGGCCATGACCCTGGCCGACCGCATCGCGGTGTTGAAGGACGGTGAGCTGCAGCAGCTGGGCACGCCCAAGCAGGTCTATGATTCGCCGCAGAATATGTTCGTGGCAGGTTTCATGGGGTCACCGGCGATGAGCTTCGTGCATGTGAATGTCGAGCAGGGCGAGCAAGGCCTGCAGGCCGAAGTGCAGGGTGGCGACGGCCACTCGCTGAAGCTGCCGCTGCCAGAGTATCTGGCCGATCGCGTTGGTAAAAAAGTGGTGCTTGGCATTCGTCCGGAGCACATCACTCAGCCCCAGGATCAGAAAAGCGATCAGGCCCTGGTCACCACCGGTGAGTTTACCATTGAGGTGACCGAGCCGACCGGCCCGGACGTGATTGCCCTGATTCGCCTGAACGACACCAACGTACACTGCCGGATCGATCCGGAGCACCCGGTGACCTGGGGCGAGACCGCGGAGCTGATGTTTGACATGAAAAAAGTGGTGTTCTTCGACCCGGACACCGAGCAACGCATCGCCAGCTGAGCCGGCTCAAAGCTGCTCAATCTGGTCCAGCAGTTTGTTGGCCCGATTGAGCAGTGCCTCTTTCTTTTCCGGTTTCTGCTTGTCCCAGTTGCGATACATCATACCCATGCGCGGGTTCTTGGCGAAGTCGTCCCGGTGACGGTCGATGAAGTGCCAGTACAGCGCGTTGAACGGGCAGGCATCCTCTTCCGTGCTCTTGTTGACGTTGTAGTGGCAATTGGCGCAGTGGTCCGACTGACGCTGTATGTATTTGCCACTGGCGGCGTAGGGTTTGGATCCCAGGTAGCCGCCATCGGCGTGCATCACCATGCCCAGCACATTGGGTAGCTCCACCCAGTCGTAGGCGTCGGCGTAGACCCCAAGATACCAGTCACAGATTTCTTCCGGCTTAATTCCGGCCAGCAGCGCAAAATTGCCGGTGACCATCAGGCGCTGGATGTGGTGGGCGTAGGCGTTGCGACGGGTGCTGTCGATGGCCTTGTGCATACAGCGCATCTTGGTGTCGCCGGTCCAGTAAAACCAGGGTAGGGAGCGGGTATTGCCCAGCCGGTTTTCCTCGGCGTAGCCCGGCATGTTCATCCAGTAGATACCGCGCACAAACTCCCGCCAGCCCAGAATCTGCCGTACGAAGCCTTCCACCGCATTGATCGGTGCCCGGCCGGCGTACCAGGCCTGGGTGGCGGCCTCGCACACGGCGAGCGGGTCCAGCAGGCCGCTGTTGATGTACGGCGACAGGATGGCGTGGAACAGCCAGTCCTCGTGATCGGACATGGCATCCTGGAAATCGCCGAAGCAGGGCAGGGCGTAGTCGATGAAGTGCGCCAGTGCCTGATTCGCGTCCTCGGCGGTGACGGCAAAATGGAAGTCGTCGGTGGTGCCAAAATGATCCGTGAAATGCTCGTTGACCAGATCGATCACTTCCTGGGTGGTGTCATCCGGTTCGACCCGGAAAGTGGCAGGGGCGGCGGGTTTGCCGGTCCATTTGCGCCGGTTGTCGGCGTCGTAATTCCACTCACCGCCTTCGGGCTTGCCATCCGGGTCCATCAGTAAGCCGGTCTTGCGGCGCATCTCCCGGTAGAAATACTCCATGCGCAGCTGCTTGCGGCCTTCGGCCCAGTCCTGGAAATCCTGTTTGGTGGCGATAAACCGGGTATCCGGCCGGATTTCCACGGGGAGGTCCAGTTCCTTGTGCCACTCGCTTATCTGCGCATGCAGGCGCCATTCACCGCATTCAGTGGTGATGATCCGTTCCGGCTTCAGGTCTTTGGCTTGGGCGGCAACTACCGCTTCCAGACTCCGGTGCTCATTGTCCGGATGGTAGCGCTGGTAGTGAACCTGCCAGCCATCCTCTTCCAACTGCTTGGCGAAGTGGCGCATGGCGCTGAACAGCAGCACCAGCTTTTTCTTGTGGTGGTTGGTGTAGCTGGCTTCGTCGTGGACTTCCGCCATCACAATTCGGTCGTGCTGCTTGTCGGCGTCGTCCAGCGCGCTGATGTCCGGTGTGAGCTGGTCGCCGAGTATAAGGATCAGGTTTGCCATGGCCGGGGTGCCGCTCCGTCAAAGTGGTATCGCCATGAGTGGCTGTGGTAGTACGAAGGGGCCCAAGAGTTGGTTCATCATGAAAGTAGGCGCTAGGCCTATAGCGGGCGTATCGGATTAATCGCCTACACCCGTGACAATTTGATAGGGCGTTCTGATTGTTGATAGGACGTTCTGATTGACGATGGCAGCACCCAGCGGGGTGCTGCCGGCGGGAGCGATATTAGCCGTTTGCGGTTACCCGGAACTCATTGGCCAAGTCCTGTAGCTGGCGAGCGAGTTTTGCCTGTTCCTGGGTTACTTGTGAAATTTCCTGTGACCCAGAAAGGGTTAAAATGGCCACTTCACTGACCGATTCCATGCCGCTTGCCAGCTCTTGAGTCACGGCAACCTGTTCTTCAGAGGCTGTCGCGATCTGGCCGGCCATATCGGCAATGCTGTTTACATCCGTCAGGATATCCGCAAAGGTCCGCTCCAGTTCGGCCGCCTGGTCACTGGTAGCACTGGCAAGTTCGTGACTTTCGGTGATAGAGCGGCTCGCGTTTTCGGTAATATCCCGAAAACCGTAAATGATCTCTTCAATCTGGGTGGTTGACTGGTGCGTCTGTTGAGCCAGAGTGCGAACTTCGTCAGCAACCACGGCGAATCCCCGTCCATGTTCGCCTGCCCTTGCCGCCTCAATGGCCGCATTCAGGGCCAGCAAGTTGGTTTGGTCAGCCACTTTTCGAATGACGTCAACCACATCGCTGATCGTTGAGCTGCGCTCTTCCAACTCCCCAATCACCGCATTAACCTTTTGCACCGACTCGGCCAGTGAACGAATGCTGTTCAAGTTACTGTTCAGGACCTGCTCGCCGGCACGGCTTTTATCCGTGGCATTTTTGGCAGCATCGGCTACCTGCAATGTGTTGCGGGATATTTCTTCGGAAGTGGTCGACATTTCTTCAGTGGCCGCCGCTGCCTGTTCAATCTGCTGCTGTTGCCTTTTGACCTGAGTCGAATTCTGCTCTGCGGTTGAGTTCGTCTCCTCAGTAGCCGTGGCGAGTTGGATGCTGGATTTGTCGATTTGCATCAGGGCAGCCCCGAACCGCTTCAGCAGGTCGTTGATCGCTGTACTGATGGTGCCAATTTCGTCCTGACTGGAGACTACTATTTCGCGGGACAGATCCTTGTGCTGAGCGGCATGCTGGACTCCATCAAGGAGGTGTTTAACCTGTGAATTGATGGTCCTGATGATCAGGGTCACGATAACAATAACCATCAGGATAGCCCCGCCCGCGATGCTGGAGGCAGTGGCCAGTTCGCTCTGCGCCTGGGTAGCGCCCTCTGATTCAAGGCGCATGATCCTAGCGAGTATTTCCTGTCTGGCCTGATTGAGGCCATCAATACGTTGGGTGGCGATTATGAACCAATCGGCAGCCTTCAACGAGTCCAGCCCCGAAGCTCCGCTGAACAATGTTTTGCGCCGCGATTCAAGTGATTGACTGGCAGGTGTGCGTGTCTGCGCCTCGAGCGTCTGGCGAAGGTCGGAACCCGCGGGGAGCATTGCCAATGCTCCGTTGAGGTAGGCATCTTGTTGGCCTCCGAGCCGGGCAATACGACGCAAGGTGGGCAGGTCGTAATTTCGGGTGCGAATGAATGAGGCTCCGACCGCGCGCTCCCGACCGGCCCGCTCCGCCATCTCGGCGAGGCCGTAATAGGCCGTGAGGTCTCGGGTAAGCTCCGGAGTAGTGGAGCGACCAATTAAAAGTGGAATACGATTGATCAGCCCCATAATCAAGTCGGTATATCGGCTGGCTGATTCCCCGGCTGCTATGCTCCGATTGTCGATTGAACGTCGCAGGGCATTAAGGCTTTCAAGGTTTTTGCGAACATACTCGATGGTGGCGCTGATTTTCTGGTCAAAGCTGGCTTCTGAGGTGAGTGCCTCAATGCCCGCCCGGTAGTCGGAGATCAGGGCGTCGGTTTCCTTTCGTTGCCGTGCCAGGTTGCTACTGGCTTGGCGGGCGGTATCTCCACCGGATTCGCTGGCAAAGAAGACTGCGGATCGGCCACGTTCCTGTTGCAGGGCTTCTGTTAAAGGGTCGCTTATTTCCGCGAGTCGAGCCAACGAATGCAACTTTTGCATGCTGACGAGCTTGCTATAACTTTGCGTGATGTTCGTAACAGCAAAATAGAGAATAACGAGCAGAGCCGGAACCGCAAGCGTGAGCAGCTTGCCACGCATGGAAAGGTTGCTAATCAGTTTCATGGTTTTGCCTTTTTGCCAAGTGCGGAGGGGGTGCAGCGCGTAGCTTATGAAACTTTTATAGACACGTCTATTTAGATGATAGTCTCATTCAAATTGGCCTGAGATGACTGGCTTATGGGTTGTCATCCGCCGCCGGATCAGCCCCCGGTCATGTTCATAAAGCGCAGGATCTGGACATCGCCTTTGCTGGAAAAGTGGTGACGCTCGGGTTTCAGATCCATGGCATTGATGATGGTTTCGCGTAGTGTCTCATCGCTTTCAGGGTGCTCGCGCAGGACCTGGCGCAGGTCTACCGAATGCTCGTTGCCCAGGCAAAGCAGCAGCCGGCCTTCCACAGTGACCCGAACGCGGTTGCAGGTGGAGCAGAAGTTGTGGGAATGGGGTGAAATGAAGCCGACCTTGGTGTCGCTGTCCGGCATCCGGAAGTAGCGCGCCGGGCCACCGGAATCCTCCGTAGTGGGCATCAGTTCGTGGTGCTGGCGGATGATGTCGCGTACTTCATCGCTGGTGCACAGGGCTTCACCGCGATCGTGCTCTGAGATTTCCCCGAGTGGCATTTCCTCAATGAAGGTAATGTCGATGTTCTTCCGGCGGGCAAACTCCACCAGTGCTGGTACTTCCTCATCGTTGCCGCCTTTCATCACCACGGTGTTCAGTTTGATGCCTTCAAACCGAGCTTCCCGGGCCGCGTCGATGCCGTCGAGCACCTGGTTCAGTTGGCCGGTGCGGGTAATGCGATGAAACTTGTCCGGGTCAAGGGAGTCGAGACTGATGTTCAGGCGCTTCAAGCCAGCTTTGCGCAGAGGCTCGGCCATGGTGGTGAGCTTGCTGCCGTTGGTGGTCATGGCGAAATCCCGCAGGCCCAGGGTGCCAATGTCTTTGACCAGTTCGAGGATGTCCTTGCGGACGAGGGGCTCGCCGCCGGTCAGCCTAATCTTCTCGGTGCCCAGATCCACAAACGTTCGCGCCACCTGCGCCAACTCTTCGAGTGACAGTATCTGCTGGCGGGGCAGAAAGGTCATTTCCTCCGCCATGCAGTAGACACAGCGGAAGTCACAGCGGTCGGTCACGGACAGGCGTACGTAGTCCACGGTGCGACCAAAACGGTCTGTCAGCTTGCTCCGGGCCATTGGCGTTATTTCCTGCCGGCTGGGTGAGAATCCAATTACACTAATATGAGTATCGCAGATTAAATCCCGAAATCCGATCCCCTATGTGAGTGCGATGACTTTCAAGGCGAGGCAGGGCAAACCCGGTAAATGGGATATTTGTCTGGGTGGGCATGTATGGTGCGGCCTGTCTGTGTTGGTGGACAAAACCGGTTATTGGCTTTCTCCGTATATACCTGTCCAAACCAATGCAAAGCAAACCTGGAGTACCGAATGCACATCACCCGTTACACTGACTACTCACTGCGAGTGCTGATCTATCTTGCGGTTCAGGGTGATCGCCTGGCTACCATCCAGGAAATTGCCGACAGCTATGAAATCTCCAAGAACCACCTGATGAAGGTGGTGCACCAGCTCAACAAGAAGGGCTACATCGAGACCGTTCGCGGAAAGAAAGGTGGTATGCGTCTGCTGATGGCGCCGACTGAAATCAGAGTGGGAGTGCTGGTCCGGGAAACCGAGCAGGACCTCAGCATCGTTGAGTGCTTCACTTCGAAAAACGCCTGTAAGATCGCGCCGGTGTGCGGTATGAAAGGGATGTTTGGTGAGGCGCTGGGGGCCTTTCTGACGGTATTGGATAGGTACACCCTGGCCGATGTGATTCAGGATCAGCATCGGCCCCAGTTGTTGCGACTGCTTCAGGTCGCCTGACCCACCTCTGATGCGGGCAACCGCGCCCGCAGCCGGTCCGGCAGTGAAAAGGCAGCGATGCGTTTCAGCACGGTGCCGTACTGCCGGGCAAAACTGCCCGTATTGTAGTGAATGCCATGCTTGTCGCACACCGCTTTTACCCGCTCGGAAATCTCCGGGTAACGGTGCGCTGGCAGGTCCGGAAACACATGATGCTCCACCTGAAAGCTCAGATGTCCGCTCAGCAGATGCACCCATCGGCTGCCGGTGAAGTTGGAGGAACCGGAGAGCTGGCGCAGGTACCAATGGCCTTTGCTCTCACTTTTTCCATCACCCCAGCACTCCTCTTCGGTGAAGGTCTCGGCATCCTGGGTGAAATGACCGCAGAAGATCACCGTGGACGACCACAGGTTGCGGATCAGGTTGGCGCCGATGTTGCCAGCCAGCACGATGGGCGCAACCGGGAAGGTCAGCAGCGGGAAAAACACATAATCCTTGAAGGCCTGGCGTCCGCCCTTTCTGAAAAATTCCTTCAAGAAGGGCAACTTCGATTTCAAGGAGATTTCGCGGCGATGAAGTCGCTCGGTTTCCAGTTCGTGCAGGCCCACCCCCCATTGAAAGAACGTGCTCAGCAGCACGTAGTTAATAAACTGCAGGCTGTGCCTGGGCCGCCACGGGTCGTCGTCGCTCAGGCGCAGCACGGCGTAGCCGTAGTCCCGGTCCTTGCCGATGATGTTGGTGTAGGTGTGGTGCTCATAATTATGGGTGCGGCGCCAGGATTCGCTGGAGCAGGCGGTGTCCCACTCGTAGGTCTGTGAGTGCAGGCTGGGATCATTCATCCAGTCGTACTGGCCATGCATCACGTTGTGGCCGATCTCCATGTTCTCAATGATCTTGGACAGACCCAGGGCCACGGTGGCCGCTACAAATACCGGTGGAATAAAGCCGAAGGGCATCAAGACCCGGCCGCCTACCTCCAGGGTGCGGTGCAGGCGCACCACGCGGTGGATGTAGCGGGCGTCGCGCTCGCCAAGGTCGGCCAGCACGTCGTTCCGAATGGCGTTGAGATCCTGTTCCAGCTCGGTGAGTTGGGCTTCGGTCATCTGTTTCATGGTGTGCTCCTTGCCGTGCCCTGAGGCACGGCCGTTCTGTTCGAAAACAAGATTAAATATTGAGAGACACCGGACCCTGAGGGACGGATATGCACAGTTGGATGGTGTCCTCTCCCGGGCCGGATGCTTGTCCGGTCAGGCGGTTGACGACAGTGCCGCTGGTTTTCCGGCAGCTGCACTGGTGGCAGATGCCCATACGACATCCGTGCTGAGGCGTCAGGCCCGCGGCTTCGGCGATCTCCAGCAGCGGGGCGTCACCGGTGGAGTCGACCTCCAGGTTACTGCGGGCAAACCGCACCTTGCCGCCCAGGTTCTGGCTGCTGAGATCCGTTTGTGGGGCAGAGAAATAGGTGCTGTGAATCTTGTCCCGGCTCACGCCCCGGGCATCGAGCAGCTCGCCCGCCAGTGCCATCAGGCCCTGGGGGCCGCACAGGAAAATTTCGCGGCTGCTGAGGTCGGTAATCGTGCTGAGATCCGCATCGGTCAGATAGCGCGGTTCGCTGGAGCCCTGGGTAGTGACGATCTTCACCGTGAGCAGGTCGTGGCGCGCTGCCAGGTCCATCAGGTGTTCACGGGCGATGGCATGACTATGGTCCTGGACGAAATAGAGAAGCGTCATCGGCGCCCGGAAACCCTGGGCAGCCATGGTTTTGAGCTGGCTCAGGATCGGGGTGATGCCACTGCCACCGGCAATGAACAGGATGGGTGGGACCGGTTCGGGAATCAGGAAGTCGCCAAACGCTTCGCTGATGCCCACCACGGCACCGGTATTTAGCTGGTCTTGCAGCCAATTGGTGACCCGGCCGCCAGGCAGCCGTTTGATCGTCAACGTAACCAGCCCTTGTTCGTGCCAGAGCGTGGTTGAGCTGGAGAGGCTGAAAGTGCGCTGGTGGCGAACACCGTCAATCTCGACACATATGTTCACATGTTGCCCGGCAGCAAAACCCTGCCAGCGCCGCGCTGGTTTTAGCACAAAGGTTTGGGTGTCCGCTGTGTCCCTGATAATCCGTTGGACTCGGGCCGGTGTGTACTCTTGTACCCACATGGGGTTAATGCGCTCGAGTAGCGGGTCAAAGAACGCGACCGCGTCATCCCGGTTAAAGAGCTGTCTGCCAAGCCATTGAAGTGGTGATGTGTGGTTCTGTCGTGCCAGCATGATCTGTTCTCCGCAATGCAGTCTGTACTCATGTGTACAGTTGTTCACTAATGTGTACGACTGTACACCTGAGCTGAGGGGCTCACAACGGGGAGGTCATTTCTGGCGCAAAATGACTTGCTTTGGGTACCTTAAATTTTTCGGGTGTGTACACTTGTCACCAACGCTTTAATCGCAATGGCTACGGGTAGACGATGGCGGAAAGACAACGCAGAAAGCCGGGTGAAACCCGTGAAAAACTGATGAGTGCGGCGCTCACCCTGGTGGGCAAGGGCCGGCATTTTGCCAGTCTCGGCATCCGGGAAGTTACCCGGCAGGCGGGGGTGGTGCCCACCTCGTTCTATCGCCACTTCCGCAACATGGACGATCTGGGGCTGCAATTGGTGGACGAGTTGGGGGTGGTGCTCCGGCGCATGATGCGTGAAGCCCGTGAGCATGTGTCCCAGGCGGATAAGTTGATTGAAGAGTCAGTGGACATATTTATCAGCCACGCCCAGGCCAACCGCAGTTTCTTTCTGTTTATGGCGCAAGGACTGGCGGGCGAGAGCAGGGCAGTTCAAGAGGGGATTCGCAGTGAAATGCGTTTCTTTGCCAGCGAGCTGGCCAATGATTTACGCCGGTTACGCCTGGTGGACCATCTGAGCGACAGTGATCTGGATCTGACCTGTGATCTGGTGGTGCGCAGTGTCGCCTTCAGCCTGACCGACTTGCTGGGGGTTTCAGCCGGTGACGATTATCAGATCGATCAGATCCGGAAGCGGACCATCCGCTTCCTTCAACTGATTTTTGTCGGTGCCGCCAACTGGAACAGCGTTAGCCGGTAACCTTCTTGCTGGCTGGGCGCCGCGTTTTTTTCGGTTTCGGCGGAATCACCAGGCTCTCCAGTTCATCCAGCGCTTCCCCAGTGTACACCGCCAGCTTCTGCATGCTTGGCAGGGTATCCCGGCAGCCGGTATAACCGAAGTTGAGAGAGCCGTCGTAGCTCAGGCAGGTGATGTTGAGTGCACCGCCGTGGGCAATCAGCGACACCGGGTACATGGCCTCAAGTTTTGCGCCTTCATAGTAGAGCGTGCGCTGGGGGCCTGGCACATTGGAAATAGTGACGTTGAACACCGGACGCATACGACCACCCAACCCGGACATCAACTGCAGTATATAAGGCGACATCAGCAGCATGGTGTATTGGGTCAGGGCACTTTTGGGCAGCTTCTGGAGATGCTCTTTGGCGCGGCGGGTGGAGGACTTGATTTCCTTTAGTCGGTTCAGCGGATCGGCTTCGTTGGTTGCCAAGGAGGCGATCATGAAGCTGATCTGGGTGCCGGTGCCTTCATCAGTCGCAGAGCGAATGTTAACGGGGATGCCCGCCGTCATGGCAGTTTCCGGCAGGTCGTCCTGCTCCAGCAAGAATCGGCGCAGTGCAGTGCCGCACAGGTACAGCACGATGTCATTCAGCGAGCCGCCGGTTTCCTGGGACAGGGTCTTGATGCGGTCCAGCTGGTAGTGCTGGGTGGCGAATCGCCGCTGCCCGGTAACCCGGTGGTTGATCTTCGAAACCGGTCCCATGAAGGGTGCCGCCAGTCCATCCTCAGGGTGGCGCACGGAGTGCAGCAGGCGGTTGCCCGCTTGCCACAGCCTTGGCGCCATATCGGCCTGCAGCTTTAGGGCGTCTTTGGCCTGGGAAATGGCTGCGGGGATACTGGCTTCCGCGTCGGTTTTGCTGCCGCGCCGACGTTCAGGCCGCACCGACCAAGGTGGTGGCATGTCGCGCTTGTCAGGATCCGTGGTCAGCACCCGCTGCAACAGGCGCACGCCGCTGATGCCATCAATCAGGGAATGATGCATCTTGGTGTAGAGCGCAAAGCGGTTGTTTTCCAGGCCCTCAATGACGTGGCATTCCCACAGCGGCCGGGCAAAATCCAGCGGGTTGGAATGCAGGCGGGACACCAGAATACCCAATTCACGCTCACCGCCGGGACGGGGCAGCGCCGAATGGCGCACGTGGTAATCCAGATCGATGTCTTTGTCGATCTTCCAGCCGGGAGCGAGCAGTCTTCCCAACAATCCGGATCCGGCCAGCTTGTAGCTCCAGGGCGGAGCAACCTCACCGGTTTCTTTCATGCGGGTGACCAGGTCCCGCAAAAAGGTTTCGGGAGCGCCTTCTGGCAGTGAAAAGATTTGCAGGTTTCCCACATGCATCGGGGTGTCCTCAGACTCCACCGCCAGCCAGGAGGCATCCAATGTTCCCAGGCGTTTCATTCCTTGTTGTACTCCACGAGTTAAAAAATTACTTGCTAGCTGCAAGTATACTGATAACGGACTAAGTTCACGATCTTCGCGCCGGTAAAGTTCCGTTTTTCGCGATATTTCTCGTTCGACTTCCGTTGAGTGTTCAGTGCAGCTTTAAGTGGCTATGCTCTCAAAAGAATCTTATTTGCCGGCCAGGAGCCCTCGCCATGCAGTTTCTCAATGGAATAACGCTGTTGCTGGTGTACCAGTTGGTTGGCGAGATTACCGTACGCTTGGCGGGCGTTCCCATACCGGGGCCGGTCCTGGGTATGGTGATGCTGTTTATCACCCTGTGGCTACGGGGCCGGACACCGGATTCTGTTGAGCAGGCGTCATCTGCATTACTGGCCCATTTGTCGCTGTTGTTTGTGCCGGCGGGCGTTGGCATGATGGCGCACTTTGATCGCATCGCGGACGAGTGGCTGCCTATCGCTCTCGCTCTCCTGTTGAGCACTGTGATTACCATGATTGCGACGGCATTGATCATGCAGTTGACCACGCGCTGGCTGGTCAGGTCGGGTGACTCGGCACCGGGAGGGCCGGAGCAATGACCGATCCCGGCCTGAAAGACATCTGGGTTTATCTGTCGGCGTCGCCCCTGCTGGGATTGACCATCACACTGGTGGCCTATGGTCTGGCTTACCGGCTTTATCTGCGCAGTAATTCCAACCCGCTGGCCAATCCGGTGGTCACCTCGGTGGCCATGCTGATCGCTCTGTTGCTGGTCACCAACACTTCCTACAACGACTATTTCGAAGGCGGTCAGTTTGTTCACTTCCTGCTGGGGCCGGCCACCGTGGCCCTGGCGGTGCCGCTGTACCAGCAGTTTTCCCGGCTGCGCCAGCTCTGGCTGCCGGTGACCATTTCCCTGATCTGCGGCGTGCTGATTGCGGCCGGCAGTTCCATCGGCCTGGCCTGGCTGCTGGGCGGTTCGCTGGAAATCCAGATGTCGCTGGCACCAAAATCGGCGACGGCACCGGTGGCCATGGGCATTTCGGAGAAGATTGGCGGACTGCCTTCCTTGACTGCAGTACTGACGGTCGCGACCGGTATCACCGGCGCCGTGCTGGGCACCAAACTGTTCGAGTGGTTCCGGGTGAAAGACGATGCCGCGAAGGGCATCGCCATGGGCGTAGCTGCCCACGGCATCGGCACCGCGCGGGCGTTTCAGGTCAGCAGCCAGATGGGCGCCTTTTCGGGGCTGGCGATGGCACTATCGGCATTCGCCACAGCACTGATTGTGCCCTGGCTGGTGGATTGGATGCAGATGTTGTTCTAACCGTTGATCGTGCCTCGCTGGTGGCTTCAATCGTCGTCTTCGTCGTCGAGTGCATGTCGGGGGCAATGGTACTCCTCCACCACGGTGCCCTCATCAACACTTTCCAGATGCACATCAAAGCCCCAGAGCCGGTGCACATGGCGCAACACTTCCTCGGTTTCATCCCCCAGTGGCACTCGGTCGACCGGTACATGACGCAGGGTCAGTGAGCGATCGCCGCGTACATCCACGTTCCAGACCTGGATGTTGGGTTCGCGGTAACTGAGGTTGTACTGGCGTGCCAGTTTTTCCCGGAGAATGCGGTATCCGGGCTCATCATGGATGGCGGTCACCCGGTACACGTCTTCCTGGTCGTCATTCTGGATAGAGAACAGCTTGAGGTCGCGCATTACCTTGGGCGACAGGAATTGTTGGATGAAACTCTCATCCTTGAAATTGGCCATGGCGAAATGCAGGGTTTCGACCCAGTCGGTACCGGCGATGTCGGGGAACCACTGCCGGTCTTCGTCGGTGGGGTGCTCGCAGATGCGCCGCAGATCCGTGTAGATCGAAAAGCCCAGGGTGTAGGGGTTCAGGCCCGAATACCAGGGGCTGTTGAAGGGCGGTTGGTACACCACGGCTGTGTGGCTCTGCAGGAACTCCAGCATGAAACCGTCGTTGACCAGGCCTTTCTCGTACATGGCGTGCAGCAGGGTGTAGTGCCAGAACGACGCCCAGCCTTCGTTCATCACCTGGGTCTGGCGTTGCGGGTAGAAGTACTGGCCCAGTTTGCGCACGATGCGCACAATCTCCCGCTGCCAGGTTTCCAGCAGGGGCGCGTTCTTCTCGATGAAGTAGAGAATGTTTTCCTGGGGCTCCTCGGGGAAGCGGGTCTTATTCTTGACGGTATCGTCGTCATCGTTGAGCCGAGGAATGGTGCGCCACAAATCGTTGATGCGCCGCTGCTGGTATTCCTCCCGTTCCTGTTGCCGGCGCTGCTCCTCGGAGGCGGAAATCGGGGCAGGGCGCTTATACCGGTCGACGCCGTAATTCATCAGCGCGTGGCAGGAGTCGAGAATCTGCTCCACCGCATCCACACCATGACGCTCCTCGCACTCGGCCACATAATTACGGGCAAACACCAGGTAATCGATGATCGCGCTGGCGTCGGTCCAGGTGCGGAACAGGTAATTGCCCTTGAAGAACGAGTTGTGGCCATAGCAGGCGTGGGCAACAACCAGGGCCTGCATGGGCAGGGTGTTCTCCTCCATCAGATAAGCAATGCAGGGATTGGAGTTGATGACGATCTCGTAGGCCAGCCCCATCTGGCCACGCTGATAGCCCTTGGAGGTGCTCAGGAACTGTTTCCCGAACGACCAGTGGTGATACCCCACCGGCATCCCCACCGAGCTGTAGGCGTCCATCATCTGCTCGGCGCTGATCACTTCGATCTGGTTGGGATAGGTGTCTAATCCAAACTCCGCCGCGCACTTGGCGATTTCTTCGTCGTACTTGCGGATCAGGTCGAAGGTCCATTCCGAACTGGTGGAAATGGGCTGCCGGTCCCCTGCCTGCCCGTTTTCCGGTGGGTTGGGACGGTCCATGGTGTCGGTCATGCGGCTTTCCTCTCAAACAGCTGGCGGAATACCGGATAGATCTCGCCCGGATCGGCGATCTGTTGCATGGCGAAACTATTAGGGAAGCGTTCCATGATTTTTTCGTACTCGTACCACAGCATCTGGTGATCCTGGGGCGTGATCTCGGTGTAGGCGTAATACTGCACCAATGGCAATATGCTCTCCGCCAGAATCTTGCTGCACACCGGTGAATCGTCATTCCAATTGTCGCCATCCGAGGCCTGGGCAGCATAGATGTTCCACTCCGACGGCGGGTACCGGGATTCAACGATTTTCTTCATCAGTTTCAGCGCGCTGGAGACAATCGTGCCGCCAGTTTCCCGGGAGTAGAAAAACTCCTCCTCGTCCACCTCTTTGGCGCTGGTGTGGTGCCGGATGAACACTACCTCGATCTTCTTGTAGTTCTTCTTCAGGAACAGGTACAGCAGGATGAAGAAGCGTTTGGCGATGTCCTTGTGCATCTGGGTCATCGAGCCCGACACGTCCATCAAACAGAACATCACGGCACTGGTGGCCGGCTGCGGCTGTTTCTGATGCTGGCGATAGCGCAAGTCAATTTCGTCGATGAAGGGAATGCGCCGGATGTTGGCTCTCAGGCGGGCGATCTCGTCCTCCAGGACCTGGATCTGGTCTTCATGGCTGAAGGCCGGGTCCAGATCCTCGGGCGCCGTTTTCAGCGCCTCGAGCTGCTCCTCCAGATCGCGGATCTTTTTCTTGCGGGCACCACCCAGCCCCAGCCGGCGGGCGTGAGCACCCCGGAGCGAGCGCACCACATCGAGCTTGGCCGGCACACCCACAGTGGTGAAGCCGGAGCGGACGTACTTGAAGGACTCGGTGTCTTTCAGTTTCTTACGGGCGAGGTTGGGCAGTTCGAGGTCGTCGAACAGAAAATCGAGAAACTCCTCCTGGGTGATCTGGAAGGCGAACTCATCCATGCCCTCGCCATCCGGGCTGGCTTTACCGTGGCCCTGACCCCCGCCACCGCCGCCGGGCGGCTTCGGGATGGTGTCGCCGGCGACAAACTCCTGGTTGCCCGGGTGCACCATCTCGCGTTTGCCACCCTGGCCATGATGGAAAATCGGCTCCTCGATATCTTGGCTCGGAATGCTGACGCTCTCTCCCCGCTCAATGTCGGTAATCGAGCGCCTTTGCACCGCATCGGCCACGGCTTTCTTGATGTGGTGGCGGTACCGGCGCAGGAACCGTTCCCGGTTCACCGCGCTTTTGTTCTTGCCGTTCAGTCGCCGGTCGACGACGTGGGTCATACCCATAGCGCTACTCCAGTTCAGCGGTTGGCCGCTGACTTAGTGAGACTTACGAACCCGCAGGTACCACTCTGCAAGCAGGCGTACCTGTTTCTCCGTGTAGCCTCGATCGACCATTCGCTCGACGAACTGCTTGTGCTTCTTCTGATCTTCCTGACTGGCTTTCGGGTTGAAGGAAATAACCGGCAGCAGGTCCTCGGTGTTCGAGAACATTTTCTTCTCGATCACACTGCGCAGCTTCTCGTAACTGAGCCAGGACGGGTTGCGGCCCTGGTTGTTGGCCCGCGCCCGCAGGACAAAGTTGACCACCTCGTTGCGGAAGTCTTTCGGGTTGCTGATGCCGGCCGGCTTTTCGATTTTCTCCAGTTCGTCGTTGATGGACGAGCGGTCGAGAATCTCTCCGGTTTCGGGATCCCGGTATTCCTGGTCCTGAATCCAGAAGTCGGCGTAGGTGACGTAGCGATCAAACAGGTTCTGGCCGTATTCGCTGTAGCTTTCCAGGTACGCGGTCTGGATTTCCTTGCCGATGAACTGGACGTAGTGCGGTGCCAGGAATTCCTTGATGAAACGAAGGTAACGCTCCTGAACCTCTGGGGTGTATTGCTCCTGTTCGATCTGTTTTTCAATCACATACAGCAGGTGCACGGGGTTGGCTGCCACTTCTGCGGTATCGAAGTTGAACACTTTCGACAGGATCTTGAACGCGAAGCGGGTGGACAGGCCGTCCATGCCTTCGTTCACGCCCGCGGCATCCCGATATTCCTGAATCGACTTGGCCTTGGGGTCGGTGTCCTTGATGTTCTGGCCGTCGTACACGCGCATTTTCGAGAAGATGCTGGAGTTTTCCGGTTCCTTGATCCGGGAAAGCACCGAGAACTGGGCCAGCATGTCGAGAGTGTCGGGGGCGCAGGGGGCACCGGACAGGGAGCTGTTTTTAAGCAGCTTCTTGTAGATCTCGATCTCTTCGGTAACCCGGACACAGTAAGGCACTTTCACGATGTAGACCCGGTCCAGAAACGCCTCGTTGTGCTTGTTGTTGCGGAAGGTCTGCCATTCCGATTCGTTGGAGTGGGCCAGGATCACGCCGTCAAAGGGCACCGAGCCCATGCCTTCGGTGGTGTTGTAGTTGCCTTCCTGGGTCGCGGTCAGCAACGGATGCAGCACTTTGATCGGTGCCTTGAACATCTCGACGAATTCCAGCAGGCCCTGGTTGGCCTTGCACAGGCCGCCGCTGAAGCTGTACGCATCGGCGTCGTCCTGGGAGAAATCCTCCAGCATCCGGATGTTGACCTTACCCACCAGGGCGGAGATGTCCTGGTTGTTGTCGTCGCCGGGCTCGGTCTTGGAGACCCCGATCTGGTCCAGTACCGAGGGGTATTTCTTCACCACCTTGAACTGGCTGATATCGCCGCCGTATTCATGCAGTCGCTTGACTGCCCAGGGCGAAATGATGGTTTGCAGATAGCGGGAGGGAATGCCGTATTCCTCTTCCAGGATCTGGCTGTCCTCCGCAGGATCAAATAGCCCGAGGGGCGATTCGTTCACCGGCGAGCCCTTGATGGCGTAGAAGGGCACCTTCTGCATCAGGGCCTTGAGTTTTTCCGCCAGGGACGACTTACCGCCGCCAACCGGGCCGAGCAGGTACAGGATCTGTTTCTTTTCTTCCAGGCCCTGAGCGGCATGGCGGAAGAAAGACACAATGTTTTCCACGGCTTCTTCCATGCCGTAGAACTCGGAGAATTCAGGGTATCGCTTGATAACCTTGTTGGAGAAGATGCGTGACAGGCGATGGTCACGGGAGGTGTCGACAAGTTCTGGCTCGCCAATGGCAATTAACATTCGCTCAGCGGCCGTGGCATAGGCCGTTGGGTCCTTTTTGCAGATCTCCAGGTATTCCTCCAGGGTGAATTCTTCTTCCTGGGTACTTTCATACCTGTTTTTAAAGTGCTGCATGATGGTCATAGATGGCCCCTCGCTTGCTCTCTTATAATCGACTCTCAGTTCACGCAATATCCCCGTTGCATCGGTTCCGCCTGTGAGGCGGTCTATATAGTTATGGGTGGAAGATATGGATACATACAAGCCGCCCGGCAAATACTGAGCTGCGGCCGCCTGCTTAATTTGAGCTTAGTTCACGCTCGAAAAATAGGACAGTGGGGAAGTGGTTAAGGTTCATTAAATTGTGTTACCGGGGGGGGTGGCTGGAGCGAAAGGGGTGTCTTTGTGTGACCGCTTGTTGAAACTCGCTTTGCTCAGACAAACAAGCGGTCACACAAAGACACCCCTTACACTCCGATCACGTGTTGGGCGTGGGTCGGGGTGTTGGGCCGGGGTGTAAGGGGGCGGAATAGAGGGTTATTTCTTGGTTAGGCGAAACACGCTTTCGGTGGCGCCGGCCAGGCCTTTGCGTTTGGTGAAGGGGTGGTCTTTGGCCAGGGTGTTGGTGACGATGTGTTCGATGGTGTAGTCCGCCGAGTAGAGTTCCTGCACTTCCTCGTCGCTGACGTTGAACGGCGGGCCTTTGATTTCGGTGTCGTAGTCGAGGGTGATCAGCAGGATCTTGGTGTCATCCGGGATGATCGCAGTGAGGTGTTCCACGTAGCTCCTGCGCATGTGAGGGGGCAGGGCGATCAGGGCAGCCCGGTCGTACACCAGGCGAATGTGTTTCAGGTCAGCCGGGACCAATTGGAAGAAGTCGCCGCACCAGAGTTCCAGATTGTCGTGCTTGAAGGTGGTGAAGGGTTCACCCGGGTGTACTTTGGCTTTCTCGCCGCCTTCTTCGAAGAAGTCCTTGCAGGCGACTTCGCTCAGCTCGACGCCGATCACCGGATGACCGCGGTCGTGCAGCCACCACATGTCGTGGGCTTTACCACACAGTGGGACAAAAACGGCGCTGGCGGCCTTGCCGGCCAGTTCTGGCCAGTGATCATAGAGGTACTGGTTAACGGTGCCCTCGTGAAAGCCGATTTCCTCTTTCGCCCAGCGTTCATGCCAGAACTCGTGATCCATGGTTTTCTACTCCCTCTGGTTTGGACGTTTGCTCCAGTCTACCCTAATCTTTGCCTGTCTTGATTCAGGAGAAAAGTATGAAAGCAGTATTCCTTGATGCCGATACACTGGGCAACGATATCGATCTCGCTCCGATAGAGCGTATCACCGGAGATCTGGTTAAACACGGTAAAACGGCGCCGAATGAGGTGGTTGGCCGTATACAGGGCTTCGATACGGTGATCGTCAACAAGGTAGTGCTCAGCCGGGAGCATTTCGAGGCCTGCCCCGAGCTAACCACCATTGCGGTGGTAGCCACCGGGACCAACAACATTGATAAGGAAGCTGCCCACGACCACGGCATTCGGGTACTGAACGTGACCAATTACGGCCGCTCCACGGTCGCCCAGCACACCCTGGCGTTGATTCTCGCGCTGGCCACCCGGTTGCTGGATTACGATCGGGATGTGCGGGCTGGTCGCTGGGGCAAGAGCGATATGTTCTGCCTGATGGATCATCCAATCATGGAACTCGAAGGTCGCACACTGGGCATTCTGGGCTATGGCGATCTTGGCAAAGGGGTGGTCGAACGGGCCAAGGCTTTCGGTATGAACATTCTGGTGGGGGCGAGGCCCGGTCAGCCTGCTTCGGAGGTGGACGGCTACCCGCGCCTGCCCCTGGATGAGCTTCTGCCACAGGTGGATGTGCTGTCACTGCACTGCCTGCTTACCGAAGACACCCGTAACCTGATCGGTGCTCGTGAGTTGAAAATGATGAAAAACGACGCCTTGCTGATCAACACCAGCCGCGGCGGACTGGTGGACGAACAGGCGCTGGCGGATGCCCTGAGATCGGGCGAGATCGGTGGTGCCGGATTTGATGTGTTGACGGAAGAGCCGCCCCGGAACGGCAACCCGTTGCTGGCGGACGATATCCCTAACCTGATCTTGACCCCTCATTCGGCCTGGGCAAGCCGTGAAGCGCGACAGAGGATTGTCGATATTACGGCGCGTAATTTGTCAGCCCCGGTATAACCGGGGCTTTTGCATTCCAGGGAGCGGGCTCAGTATTTCCAGCCGATGCTGGCGGAGGCACCAACCTGGTACATCTCCAGAGTGATTGTCTGATCGGCCGCCAGTGGGTTGGGGCCAGAGACTTCTTTCGTCGGCGAGAAGAACGCCATTCCGGAAAGCTCCAGATTCTCGCTGAAGTTGTGGGTGAGGCCACCGGTGAAGTGCCATTCCTGCAGTCCCGGAGCGAGGATGTTGAACAGTACGTCCTCATCGGAAATCGGGCTTTCGCCGTAGCTTACGCCTGCTCGCCAGGCGTTCTTCTGGTTCTGTTGCCACTGCCAGCCCAGCTTGACGATGGTCATGTCATCCCAGCCAAAACCAGCGCCCTGGTCGGCACCCAGCGGTGCTGTCATCAGGTTAGGCAACAGTGGGTTACCGACGCTGTTCACTTCGCTGTATTTAATATGCTGCACGTCCAGAAGGATCCAGTGATCCTGAATGCCGGACCAGGCGATGCCGGCGTTGAACATCTGCGGAATGTCGAAGTCACCCTGTTCGGCGAACAGGCCCTGGTATTGGTCGAATTCTTCCATTTCCAGGATGTTGCGCCAGCTTACGCCGCCTCTGAGGGTGTCGGTGATTTCGCCCTGCCAGCCAATCTGAAAGCCGTAGCCCCAGGCGTCATCGTCGCCGTTGTTCGATACGGCACTGGGATCAGACGAGAAGTCGCCGAAACCCTGCAGGCCTCTCGCCTCGAAGCGCTGGTAAGCAATGACCGGGGAAATGCCGAAGGCCTGGTTTTCGGAGAATTCCCAGGACCAGGTTGGCGCGATGAACAGCTGTTCCAGGTTCACGCCGGTGCGGCCGCCATAGAACGGGCCACCTTCTTCGCCGGGGTATTCGGTGTTCATACCACCGTTAGCAAACACCGAAACGCCAAACGCGGTGGTGTCGGACAGCTTGCGGTTAAAGCCGAGGTGCGGGATGACAAAGCCATCGCGGCTGCTCTGGTAGTTGCCCGGGGCCAGGGGAAACATGTCGTCTTCTTGCGGGTTGCCTTCTACCGAGTATTCCCGCCGGGGCGAGAACGCCTCAAGGCCACCGTCAACTCGGTTGCCGATGAAGGCCATGCCAGCCGGGTTAGTGGCTGCTGCAATGCTATCCTGAGACAGGGCGCTTCCGGCGCCGGCCATACCTTTATTGATGGTGCCGTATCCATGGCTGAAATAACCGTTGGTCGCCAGGGCGGAAGCTGGAACGAAAGCCGTGATTGCGACTACTGCTAGGCTAAAGCGCATAGATGAACACCTGATGGTTAATGTCAGTCAAATAGGTGGCGCTGTTTTACACAAGAATCCTTATAAGAGAAAGTGATTAAAGGTAATATTCTTATAATTCTGGAGCTCGAGCCTCGCAAATGCCCGGTAATCGGCCATACTCTGTTACGGCGGGTATCTGCCTGATAATCTGTACAAAACTTTTCATTGCAGGACATTGAGTGGCTTCTTTCCAATTTAGAGAACGGCTTCAGGCGGCAGAAGACTGGATTCTTGCTAACCCCAACCCACCGCGTAGCTGGCCCTGGACCTGGCTGTATAAGGCAGGCCGTTCGGTCTATGCGCTGGCCCGGGATGTCATCAGTGGCCAACTGACCCTGCATGCCATGAGTTTGGTGTACACCACGCTGCTCAGTATCGTGCCGCTGCTGGCGCTGAGTTTCTCGGTGTTGAAGGCACTGGGTGTTCACCAACGCATGGAGCCCTTCCTGTTCCAGTTTTTCCAGCCCATGGGGCCGCAGGGAATCGAATTGGCGGAGAAAATTCTGGGCTTTGTGGACAACATGAAAGTTGGAGTCCTTGGTTCCGTGGGTCTGGCGTTGCTGGTCTACACAGTGGTCTCGCTGCTGCAGAAGATCGAGCGTTCGTTCAACATGATCTGGCGGGTGCCCGACATGCGCTCGATGGCGCAGAGGTTCAGTAACTACCTCAGTGTCATCATGGTGGGGCCTTTGCTGATGGTGTCCGCCATCGGTGTCAGTGCCACCATTTTCTCCTCTACCTTTGTTCAGACTCTGATCGAGATTGAACCTTTCGGCTCACTGATCCTGGTCGTCAGCCGGTTTACCCCGTTCTTCCTGGTGGTCGGTGCCTTCACCTTTGTCTACATCTTCATGCCGAACACCCGCGTGAAGCTTCGCTACGCTTTTGTTGGCGGCCTGGTTGCAGGGGTATCATGGCAGGCGGCGGGTATGCTGTTCGCGTCATTTGTGGCCGGTTCTGCCAAGTACGCGGCCATCTACTCCAGCTTCGCCATCGGCATCATCCTGCTGATCTGGACTTACCTTAACTGGATGATCCTGTTGTTGGGCGCCAGTCTGGCGTTTTATCTGCAGAACCCAGGCTCGGTCGCCAAGCGTCGGCAGGTTCAATTGGCGCCGGAATTACAGGAGAAGGTGGCGTTGGCGTTGATGTGGATGGTGGCGAAGCCCTTCGCTGATGGCGAACCTGCGCCCCAGCAGGAAGTGTTGGAGCATCGCTTGAGTGTGCCTGGTGAAGTGACACGGGGCGTGAGTGACAAGCTGATTCGCGCTGGGTTGTTGTCATTAGCGGGGCGCCAGGGTGATCAGCTGGTTCCTGGCCGGTCGCTGGATGGCATTTCCATTGCCGACGTGCTCAGGGTGGTCCGTCGCGACGAGGATCGGGTGGTGGACAGGTTGCCGCTTGATCTTCCTTTTGACCTGCTGCATGGCGAGGAAGAGCGATTGACCACGCCCTTCTCCGATCTGCTGAAAACTGGCAAGACGATTCAGCAAACCATGACAGATGTGGAGCAGGATCCGGTGTCACAGTCGGGCGGGTGAGCGTCCCTCATCACGCAGCATCGCCAGCAGCGATTCCCGTACCAGTTTGATTTGCTGCGGGCTCAGTTGTACTACGTTGGGCAGGTCGTCCTCAGCCAGATTGCGCTGGTTGGCGTGGCGAAGTACCTCTCGGGTGCCGATGATGATGCCATCATTTAACGGCGTGTGGTCCTGTCTTGGGGCTGGCCGTTCAGCCGCCAGCAACAGCGCGCTGAACCGTGGCGGAAGGTTCCAGGCCTTGGCCAGTAGCTGGCTGGTGGACCACTGGTAGCGCGTCATGGCCTGCCGGATCAGCGCGGGGGGCGGGGCGGTGTTTTGTTGCGCACGGCAGATTCGCTGCAGCTCCCGGAACAGGGTGATGTAGGCGAGCGCCGGCAGAAGCCCCGCCATGAAGTGGGCACTGGTGTCGGCGTTATGGAACTTGGCGATCTGCTCGGAGGCGCGTGCACAGGAAAGGCCCCAGCGCCAGACTCGCTTGGCAAACAGTGCTTCAACACTGTTGCGCGCTGCCATCATGGGTCGCATCACAGCCGCAGACACCACATTTCGAATACCGTCGATACCGAGCAGGAAGACCGCCTGGTCGATCGACTCGATGATCTTGTCGCCGTGGCGGAAAAAGGGACTGTTGGCCACCTGCAGTAACTGATCGGTCAGGCCCGGATCCCTGAGGATGATCTCGGTCACATGCTGACGGGCGGTGGACTCATCGGCCAGGGCTCTTAGCAGCATCGGGAGGCTTAGCGGTTGCCGGGGCAGCTCATCTAACTGGTCTTCACTCAGGCGATGCTCCAGTTCACCCAGAATCTCCGAGGCATGCCAAGACTCTCCGATCAGTGCAGAGGGCTTGGCATCCAGCAGCCAGCAAAACAGATGCTCCTCCAACTTGCGGGTCAGTTCTAACCCGTTCTCAAGATTGTCGTCGTTGCTTTGCTCTTTGGCTGGGTTGATCAGTCGCGCTTCCGGTAACACCGGTGTTAGCGGTTGTGGCGATGAGAATAAACTCGAAATCCAGGAAAGAAAGCCTGGCATCCATTGCCTCCGAGCCAATCGGTCTTAAAAGTTACGTACCCTTTCACAGGCAGTATAGTCGGCGATCAGAGGGTTGCCACAGTAGATCGCCAGTATGAACCGGGCGCCGTCCTAAAAAGCGGTCTGGCCGAATACGAAAACCAGCTGGCAAAAGCCCGCAGCCATACCGAGAAAGGCGCCGACAAGGATCAGTTTGATTTCGTCTTCCTGGAAGCAGGGCCTGAGCAGGTCCTGGAACTCTTCTGAGGACAGGGCGATCATCCGCTCGACCATGATCGATTCGACCGCCCGGGCCCGGTCCTGCTCGAATACCGGGTTGTCGAAAGAGGTCTGGGAGATCTCAATGGCCTTTTCCCCAACCTGTTTCTTCAGGGTGGCGAAGCCGGTGGGTCCAAAGGCCACCTGGGTCAGCGCCTTGCCCATGCCGGCAGTTTCATCCACCAGTGGCTTGATGTGTTTTTTTACCATGTTGCGGGCGCGGTCACCCTTGGGGCCGTTCAGTATGGCGTTAATAATGTTACCGACGGTCAGGATTTCGTGGGTGACGATATGACAGAAGGATTCAGCTACCGCCGGCTGGCGTTTGAGGAAGAGTCCCTGTAGCCGGAATGGGCCCACTTTCTTTGGCTGCAGTGGGCGGAAAATGACGTTCAGGGCAATCCAGTTGGTGGCCCAGCCTACCAAAAGGCCGAAGAACGGCAGTACCCACCAGCTCTGGTAGAAGTACCAGACGGTCATTTGGATCAGGCCGAACAGGAAACCGAAGTAGAGGCCGGAGTTGATGATGAAGCGGAACTCGACTTCACCACATTCCAGGAAGATCCGGTTCAATAGCTTTTTGTCGCTGGCCAGTCGCTCAATGACCATGCCTTTGATGTCGAGCAGGTCTTCGATGTTCGCCGAGATATCCTCAACGAGATTGTCGACCAGTTGGGGTGTCGATTTCCGCACTCGGTCGTACACCATGTTGCGGGCCGAGGCCGGCAGGTTTTCCCAGAAGGTTGGGTATTCCCGCAACATCATCTCGTCCACATATTCTTCGATGCGGCTGTCTACCGAATGAACGATGTGGGTGGCGAGGACTTTCGGGTCAATCTGCTGAAAAATTTCGTTAACGGTGCCGATCTTGGAGATGGTGGCATCGACACTGATGGCGGCCATTTTTCGGGCTTTTGAGGGGATTATGCCTTGCCAGCCCAGTAGTGGCGGCTTGCCGATGAATTCCAGCGGGAAGAAGGTCATCTTGATGGCGAGCCAGTTGGTAGTCCAGCCAATTAGCGCCGCGATGATGGGAATGCTGAGGTATTGCCAGAATTCAGGGGTGGTGAACAAGCTTGTCATCCGCTACTCGCTGTTGTTCGTGGTTGTTGCCATTGAGCAAACAACCCTCTGCAGAGCTATTTCCAAAACCCGCTCAAGCACGTCCATGTGGCGCTTGAGCTCCGCCATCCATGGCTCCGCACAGTTTTGGAAATAGCTCTGCAGAGGGTCGTCCAGGCGTGAGTGCTACCCTCGCCAGTCAGCGATAATGTTGTTCGCAGTGAGTACTGTCAATGACTTGGCTGCCGAAAGGTGGCGGGCAGTGGGGTTGTGAAGAGTCGTCAGACTTTGCTTCCGACATCGCCCCACAACCACTGGCACAGGGCCATGGCCGCAACGGGGGCGGTTTCGGTGCGTAAAACCCGGGGGCCGAGAGCGACGGGCAGGAAACCGTCTTGCTCGGCGAGGGTGATTTCATCTGCTGACAGGCCGCCTTCCGGGCCGATCATCAGGGCAACTCGGCCGGGCTTGGTCATGGCGCTCAGGGATTGTTCGGTGCGGTGGTGCAAAACCAGCCGGGCGTCGCAGTCGCGGCTGTGTTCCAGCCACTGCTGAATCGTCATTACCGGCAGGATGTCGGGAACCCGGGCCCGGCCGCATTGCTCCGCCGCGCTGACGGCCACCGATTGCCAGTGGCGCAGGCGTTTGTCTTCCCGGTCGCCTTTGAGTTTTACCTCACAGCGTTCGGTGGTCAGGGGCACGATGCGGGTGACCCCCATTTCCACGGCTTTCTGCACCGCGTAATCCATGCGGTCGCCCTTGGAGAGGGTCTGGCCCAGTACGATTTCCAGGGGAGATTCGGTGGCGTTGGGTTCCGGGGTGCCCACCCGTACTTCCACCTGTTTTTTGCCAGCGGTTGTAATGGTGGCCGGGTAGTCTTGGCCGTCGCCGTTGAACAGGCGCAATTCCTGGCCTGGCTGCATGCGCAGCACCCGTCCGACGTGCTGGGCGGCGTTGTCGTCCAGCTCGGTTGTCCCGCCTTCACTGAGTGGCGAGTCGGTAAAGATTCTGGGGATGCGCATGCCTGTCTTTCCTGGTCAGTCCCTAACGGCGATATCGATGCCTTCGGTCGCGACCTGGGCCAGATGGCGAATCTGGTCTTCGGTGATGACGTAAGGCGGCATGAAGTAAACCACATTACCCAGGGGGCGAAGCAAGGCTTCGCGTGTCAGTGAATGCTGGTATACCCGCACGCCGCGTCGTTCCTGCCAGGGGAAAGGGGTTTTCGAGGCTTTGTCCTTGACCATTTCCACAGCCAGGGTCATGCCGTGCTGGCGGATGTCGCCCACGTTAGGGTGGTCGGCCAGGTGCGCCACCGACTCGGCCATGCAGGCGGAGAGTCGGCGGTTTTGTTCAATCACGTTGTCATCGCGGAAGATATCCAGGGTGGCCAGTGCCACGGCACAGCCGATCGGGTTGCCGGTGTAACTGTGCGAATGCAGGAAGGCTTTCAGGGTTTCGTAGTCGTCGTAGAAGGCGTTGTAGACGTCATCGGTGGTCAGTACCACGGACAGCGGCAGGTAGCCCGCGGTCAGGCCTTTCGACAGGCACATGAAATCCGGGGTGATGCCGGATTGCTCGCAGGCGAACAGGGTGCCGGTGCGGCCAAAGCCTACCGCGATTTCATCAGCAATTAGGTGCACACCGTAGCGGTCACAGGCTTCACGCAGTTTGGTGTGGTAGATCGGGTGGTGCATGCGCATGCCGCCGGCGCACTGGATCAGCGGCTCGACGACCACGGCGCAGATTTCGTTGTGTTTTTCGGCCAGCAGCTTGTCCATGGCTTCAAACTGGCGCAGGGCATAGGCTTCGTCGGTCTCGCCGGCTTCCTTGTTGAAGGCATCCGGTGAGGGTGCGGTCAGCACTTCCATCAGCAGCGGCTGGTAGGTGTCCTTGTACAGGGCTACGTCGCCCAGCGCCAAGGCGCCCAGGGTTTCGCCATGGTAGCTATTGCTCAGGTTGACGAAGTTTTTCTTGCCCGGTTTGCCCTGATTCTTCCAGTAATGAAAACTCATTTTCAGGGCTGCTTCAATGGCAGACGAGCCGTTGTCGGCGTAGAAGCACTTGTTCAGGCCTTCCGGGGTCACTTCAATGAGTCGCTCCGAAAGATTCACCACCGGCTCGTGGGTGAAGCCTGCCAGGATCACGTGCTCCAGTTGGCCGATCTGTTCCTGAATGGCAGCGTTGATTCGCGGGTTGGCGTGGCCGAACAGGTTGACCCACCAGGAGCTGACCGCGTCGATGTAGCGGTTGTTCTCAAAATCTTCCAGCCAGACGCCTTCGCCCCGTTTGATGGGGACCAACGGCAGGGTTTCATGGTCTTTCATCTGGGTGCAGGGGTGCCACACGGATTTGAGGCCGCGGGCGACGAGATCGGCGTTGCGCATGGTGTATCTCCGGTCAGACTGTCGGGTTCGGGTAGATCGGCTGTTAACCTTGGCGAATATTACAGTTAACGGCGCCGCCTGACCACCTTGCCAGAGGCCTCCGACCTGCCGGCCAATGCGGGCGTTCCGGTGGCACTGGACAATCCGGTAAATCTTAATAGGAGGTCGTGATGGAGATTGAGCTGACACACCCATACGAGTCGGGAGTGAATGACGTGCTGGGCACGTTTTTCAGCCGAGACCGGGTACTCGAGAAAAACACTCGGGAAGGGTCCCGCAACGTCAATGTCCGGGAGCTGGTTTTGGATGAGGCCTCGGCCAGGATTGTCATCGAACGGGAGGTCACCAGTTCCACCGACGTACCGGCGATACTGGCCAGTTTTCATCGGGAATGGAACCAGGTTAGCCAGGACGAGCACTGGTTCCGCAAGAACGAAGACGAGTGGCACTGCGAGTTCCGGGTGCGTATCGACGGTGTGCCGGCGAAGATCCGAGGCATGATGAGGCTGAAGGGTGACAGCAAGACCTGCACTAATCAGGTCAGCCTGAAGGTGCGAAGTGATCTGCCGCTGGTCGGTAAGAAAATTGCCAAATTCCTGGCCGAGGATTCCCGCATCAAGATTGAGGAAGAGTACCAGGCCACGCGCCGGCTGCTGCAACAGGATTGAACGGTGCCCATAAAAAAGCCCCACCAATGAGGCGGGGCTTTTCTGCGAGCGTTGAACGCTGGCGTCAGTGCGCCAGTACCCGCGACAGGAATGCCTGGGTGCGTTCGTTCTGGGGGGTGTCGAACACATCGTCCGGCTTGCCCTGTTCCACGATCTGGCCTTCGTGAATGTAGATCACGCGGTCGGCCACTTCCCGGGCAAAACCCATTTCGTGGGTAACCACCATCATGGTCATGCCCTCTTTGGCCAGTTCACGCATAACGTCCAGCACTTCACCGATCATTTCCGGGTCCAGTGCCGAGGTGGGCTCATCGAACAGCATCAGCCGCGGTTCCATGGCCAGGGCGCGGGCGATGGCCACGCGCTGTTGCTGGCCACCTGATAGCTGGCTCGGATACTTGTCGGCCTGGTTGCCAATGCCGACGCGGTTCAGCAGTCGCTCGGCGGTGGCGGCCGCCACAGTCTCGGAGGTGTCCTTGACCTTTTTCGGGGCCAGCATGATGTTCCTTTTCACCGTCAGGTGCGGGAACAGGTTGAACTGCTGGAACACCATGCCGACTTCCTTGCGGATTTCGGCCAGGGATTTCGGGTTGCCGCTCTTGGGTGCAAGCGGATGCCCGTCCACCGTCAGGTGACCGGATTCAAACTCTTCCAGCCCATTAACGCAGCGGATCAGGGTGGACTTACCCGAGCCGCTGGCCCCGATGATCACCACCACTTCACCTTTGGCAACGGTCAGGTCGATGTCTTTCAGGACATGCAGACTGCCGAAGTACTTGTTCATGCCCTTCATTTGTACGATATCAGTCATGATCAGCGTTCCTTCAGACAGAGGCCAGTCCACGCCGCTCAACAAGGCGCAGGATCAGGGATAGCGACAGGGTAATGGCGAGATACATGATCGCGACCACGAAATACACCTCAAACGCCGTGAAGGTATTGGCAATGTAGATCTGGCCCTGGCGTACTAGCTCGCCGACACCAATGACTGAGAACAGTGAGGTGTCCTTGATGCTGACGATGGCCTGGTTGCCCAGTGGCGGAATCATGCGGCGGAAGGCCTGGGGCCAAACGATAGACCAGAAGGTCTGGGTACGGGACAGGCCCAGTGACAGGCCGGCTTCGGTCTGGCCCTTATCGATGGACTGCACGCCACCGCGAACCACTTCCGAAATGTAGGCGCCGGAGTTCAGGGCAATTGCTGCGATACCGGCAGTCAGGGGGTCGATCGGGCCGCCGATCAGATCGGGCAGGCCGTAGAAGATGAACAGCACCTGCACCAGAATCGGCGTGCCACGGAAAATTTCGATGTAGGCCGTGGCCGGCCAGCGCAGGAACCATTTTTTGTTGATGCTCAGCAGGCCAAAAAAGATGCCCAGGGCAAAACCAATCAGCAGGCCGCCAAACGAGATCAACAGGGTGTAGGGTATACCCTCAAGAAGAAAAGGGATGGAGTCGATGGCAGCTTGCCAGTCGAACTGAAACTGAAATTCCACAGTGAGAATCTCCGCAGGGGGTGACAGTCAGGAACAGCCGGGGTGGGGGCACCCCGGCTCAGGGAATCGAACCGTGTAGGTCCGGTTGCCCTTACATGCCTTCCGGCATCGGGCCGAACCATTTTTCGTAAATGGTCTTGTAGGTGCCGTCTTCCTTCATGGAAGCCAGAGCGGCGTTCACTTCGTCCACCCACTCGCTACCGTCTTTGAGCGCGATACCGTATTGCTGGCCTTCGTACAGCTGGCCAACCGTTTTCACTTTGCCTTCACCCTTGGTGCGAGCAAAGTAACCGACGTTCGGCGCGTCGTAGAACACGACGTCAATGGCACGGGACATCAGCGCCATGTACATGTCGGAGCTGCCGGGATAGGGCGTTACGCCGTCGTCCTGCTCAATGTTTTTCATCAGGTAGTCATAGCTGGTGGAGCCGATCTTGGTACCGATCTTCTTGCCTTCCAGGTCTTCCAGGGCCTTGATGCCTTCTTCACCTTCGCGGACCAGGATGCGCAGACCGGAGTCGTAGTACGGGTCAGAGAAATCGACGATCTGCTCGCGCTCTTCGGTGATGGTGATGCCGGCGATGGCAATATCAACGTTGCCGGTTTGCAGTGCGGGGATGATGCCGTTGAAATCCATGGTGTTCAGATCGATTTCAAAGCCGGCACGCTTGCCCACCTCGCGGATAATTTCCATATCGAAACCGATCATCTCGCCGGTTTTCTGATCCATCATCTCGAACGGGACGAAGCTGGGGTCGGTCACTACGCGCAGGGTCTCTGCGCTGGCGGTCCCAGCGGCAACGGTGAGTGCCAGGCTAGCGCTAATCGTTTTCAGCCATTTAGTGCTCATGCTTTCTCCTTTCGCTTTTATTAGTGCTCCTTTCGCCTGGTGGGCGAGCCGGACGCCACGGCTGATGGCCGTGGTTGACGGGGAGCAATTTGGGAACTGCATCCTGTACACCTTAGCTTATCGCCAAAGGAATTTCAGGAAATCAAATGCTTGGAGGATAGGGGGTGAGTTGGCAATAGTCTGTAGATAGTTTGTAGGGTAGTAAGAAGCGGTCAGGGCAGGTACCCCGACCGCTAACTGGAATTCAGAAGGAGATTTTTTCCCGCTCGCTGACCCCGAGGTTTTTCCAGATGCTGAGGCTGGGCTCGGCCTGGTTCAGGGTGTAAAAATGCAGCCCCGGCGCGCCGGCCTTGAGCAGCTTCTCACACATGTCAGTGACCACTTCTTCGCCAAACTTGCGGATGCTGTCGCTGTCATCGCCGTAAGCTTCGAGCTGCTTGCGGATCCAGCGCGGGATTTCAGCACCGCACATGTCTGAGAACCGTACCAGGTTGGAGAAGTTGATGATGGGCATGATGCCCGGCACCACCGGAATGGTGACGTCCATCTTCTCCAGACGGTCGATAAAGTAGAAGTAACTGTCCGCATTGAAGAAATACTGCGTGATGGCGCTGTTGGCGCCGGCCTTCACCTTGCGGGCAAAGTTCTGCAGGTCATCTTCGGCACTGCGGGCCTGAGGATGAAACTCCGGGTAGGCGGCCACCTCCAGGTTGAAGGTGTCGCCGCTGTGCTCGCGGATAAACTCCACCAGTTCATTGGCGTAGCGCATCTCACCGGCCGCACCCATGCCCGAGGGCATGTCACCCCGGAGGGCAACAATGCGGTTGATGCCGTTTTCCTTGTACACATCCAGCAGCTCGCCGATTTCCTGGCGAGTGCCCCCAACGCAGGAAAGGTGGGGGGCGGTGGATATGCCCTGCCTGTGCAGGTTAAGCACGGTCTCAATGGTGCGGTCCCGGGTGGAACCGCCGGCACCGAAGGTGACCGAGAAGAAATCCGGGTCTACCTCGGCCAGCTTGTTACGCACAGTCTGGAGTTTTTCCTTGCCCTGGTCAGTCTTGGGCGGGAAGAACTCGAAACTGAAGCGACGCTTGAACTGTTTCTGACTTTCCATGCTGCCGTCCGATCAGTACTTGTAGCTTTCTGGCTTGTACGGGCCTTCGACCGGTACACCGATGTATTTGGCCTGCTCCGGGGTCATCTTGGTGATCACGCCACCAAAACCTTCGACCATGGCACGGGCCACTTCTTCGTCCAGGTGCTTGGGCAGAACCTGCACATACACGCCCTTTTCACGGGCATCTTCCGGCAAGTCAGCAAACTTGCGCTCGAACAGGTGCATCTGCGCCAGGACCTGGTTGGCGAAGGAGCCGTCCATGATCCGTGACGGATGGCCGGTGGCGTTACCCAGGTTCACCAGACGACCTTCAGACAGCAGAATCAGGTGATCGTTGGCGGCTTTATCGCGATACACCACGTGCACCTGCGGCTTCACTTCGTCCCATTCCCAGTTCTTGCGCATAAAGGCGGTATCGATCTCGTTATCGAAGTGACCGATGTTGCACACCACAGCGCCAGACTTCAGAGCCTTGAGCATGTGCGAATCGCACACGTTCATGTTGCCGGTGGTGGTGACCAGTAGGTCGGTGTTCTGCAGCAGATCGCGGTTAACGCCGGCTTCGGTGCCGGTGTTTACGCCGTTGATGTACGGCGAGACCAGCTCGAAGCCGTCCATGCAAGCCTGCATGGCACAGATCGGATCCGCTTCGGTGACCTTCACGATCATGCCTTCCTGACGCAGGGAAGCGGCGGAGCCCTTGCCCACGTCACCGTAGCCAATCACCAGCGCTTTCTTGCCGGCCATCAGGTGGTCGGTGCCGCGCTTGATGGCGTCGTTCAGGCTGTGACGACAACCGTACTTGTTGTCGTTCTTGGCCTTGGTAACGGCATCGTTCACGTTGATGGCCGGTACTTTCAGGGTGCCGTCGCGCAGCATTTCCTGCAGACGGTGCACACCGGTGGTGGTTTCTTCGGTAACGCCGTGGCAGTTGGCCAGGATTTCCGGGTACTTCTCGTGCAGCAGGGCCGTCAGGTCGCCGCCGTCATCCAGGATCATGTTCGGCTGCCAGCCATCCACGTCGGCACCAACAGTGCGCTCAAGGCACCAGTCGTATTCTTCATCGGTTTCGCCTTTCCAGGCAAAGACCGGAATACCCTGCGCGGCGATGGCTGCGGCGGCCTGGTCCTGGGTGGAGAAGATGTTGCAGGAGGACCAGCGGACATCCGCGCCCAGCTCAATCAGTGTTTCGATCAGCACGGCAGTCTGGATGGTCATGTGGATGCAGCCCATGATGTTGGCGCCTTTAAGCGGCTGCTCGGTCTTGTACTTCTCGCGCAGGGCGATCAGGGCCGGCATTTCGCCTTCGGCGATCTTGATTTCCTTGCGACCCCAGTCGGCCAGGGAAATATCACGGACTTTGTAATCGTCAAAATTCTTAAGCTGTTCTGCGGGAGTGCTCATGGTGTTCTCCTGTCAGTCATGTCTTAACTTGGGCGTATGCCGTCTGACATACGCCCGAAATTGGTTTAGATACCAGCGGCGTCTTTCAGTGCAGCCGCGCGGTCGGTTTTCTCCCACGGGAACGCGGTAAAGGTCTTGCCGCCCACGGTCATCTCGTACGGCTCGCGACCAAAGTGGCCATAGGCCGCGGTGGCGCGGTACATCGGGTGCAGCAGATCAAGCATGTTGGTGATCGCGTAAGGGCGAAGATCGAAGAGCTCGCGCACCAGCTGGATGATCTTGTCGTCGCTGATCTTGCCGGTGCCAAAGGTGTTCAGAGAGATAGAGGTAGGCTGCGCCACGCCGATGGCGTAGGACACCTGGATCTCACACTTGTCGGCCAGGCCGGCGGCCACAATGTTCTTGGCGACGTAGCGGCCAGCGTAGGCCGCGGAACGGTCAACTTTGGACGGATCCTTGCCCGAGAATGCGCCGCCACCGTGACGAGCCATGCCGCCGTAGGTGTCGACAATAATCTTGCGTCCAGTCAGGCCGCAGTCGCCTACCGGGCCACCAATCACGAACTTGCCGGTCGGGTTAATGTGGAACTGGGTATCCTTGTGCAGCAGTTCGGCGGGCAGGGTGTGCTTGACCACCAGCTCCATCACCGCTTCTTTCAGGTCCGCCTGGCTGACGTCTTCGTCGTGCTGGGTGGACAGAACCACGGCATCAATACCGGCTACCCGGCCATTTTCATAGCGGCAGGTAACCTGGCTCTTGGCGTCCGGGCGCAGCCACGGCAGCAGGCCGCTCTTACGGGCCTCGGCCTGGCGTTCCACCAGACGGTGGGCAAAGGTAATCGGTGCCGGCATCAGCACGCTGGTTTCGTTGCTGGCGTAGCCGAACATCAGGCCCTGGTCACCCGCGCCCTGATCTTCAGGCTTCTGGCGGTCAACGCCCTGGGCGATGTCCACGGACTGCTTGCCGATGATGTTGATGACGCCACAGGTGTCGCCGTCGTAGCCCACGTCGGAGGAGGTGTAACCAATGTCCTTGATGACGCCACGCACCAGGTCTTCCAGGTCGACCCACGCGCTGGTGCTGATTTCACCCCCCACGATGGCCACGCCCGTTTTGACCATGGTTTCGCAGGCGACGCGGGCGTGGGGATCTTCGGTCAGGATGGCATCCAGTACCGCATCGGAGATCTGGTCGGCCAGTTTGTCCGGATGGCCTTCGGAGACCGACTCGGAAGTGAAGATGCTGTAATCAGACATAAGGTTGCTCCTTTGTGAGCGATTCATAATCGTGCCGGTGTCTGTCGCGGGACCGATACCGGCGGTCGTGTTGTTGATTTTGCTTGGTGTACGTACTACTACGTACGCCAATATCAAAGTTTTTTGATATTCGCTGATGCGGGCTCGGATTACGGCTAATCCGTGGTCTTCCAGAATTCCCGGACCTGCACCTGAAATCCGTTCCGCAGGCCGATGAACAGTTGCTCGCCCGCTTTTAGTCCTGCCTCTGCAGCCCAGGCGGTCAGCTCTTCCGGCTCAAAACCGAGCCAGAGATCACCGCAGTTTTCCTTGGCCCAGTCCTGATCGTGGCTGCACAGTTCGCTGATCACGAAGCAGCCGCTGTTATTCATCAGTGCGGCCGCGTCCAGGAAGATGTCGGCCGGGCTGGGCACGTGGTGCAGCACCATGTTGGCAACCACCAGATCAAAGGCATCGCCCCGGGCCAGCAGGGTGTCGGTGACGCCCTCAATCAGGTCAACATTGTTCAGCCGCTGATCGATGCAGGTGCGGGTGGCCTTGGCCAGCATGTCCCGGCTGTTGTCCAGGGCGACGACATGACCGGACAGCTCCGACAGCACTTTCAGGAACGCACCTTCACCCGGGCCAATCTCCAGGGTGGTCTGCCACGGTTGCCGAACCGCACGCTTACGCAGCAGCTCCGTCACCGGATTGGCGTAAAGGTCGAAGGCCGCAATCAGTTCCTGCTGCTCGCGGAACTGGTCGGAATGTCGGGCAAAAAATACCTGGGACTGGTCAGCCCGCTGGGTCCGGATGGCATCAATCTTCGCCTGAAGGTGTGACGGCAAAGGCACCTTGTCGACGGTTTCAAAGATCTGGCGGATGGTCTGATCCGTCAGTTTGTCGCTATCCAGGTGCAAGGGGCGGCGGTAAAAGATGGCGTTGCCCTCGCGCTGGGGCTCTAGCAGGCCGGCCTTGTGCATCACCTTTAAATGGTGGCTCATGCCGGACTGGCGCATGTCGAACAGTTGGCTCAGCTCCAGTACGCCAAAGGTGTCCCGGCGCAGCACGCGCAGAATCTCCAGGCGCAAAGGATCCCCGCTTGCTTTGAAGATCGGGGCCAGGGCGTCCACAGAGGACTTTTCATTCGCGTGCGTGGTCAGGGATGTCATGGTTGGGAAGTGTAGGCGGCTTCGAGTGGTCATTCAATAGCCATATCAAAAAATTTTGATATAGATTTATCATTCTTGAAAATCAGCCCGTTTCGGGAATCCACAGCGGTAGTTTTCAACAATAGGGGTATGCCGATTTGCCCCGGCACACAGTAATCGGCGAAAATACGCGCCTCTTTTTTGAGCAGTTCGAATTCTTTCCCGAAAAACACTGGAGAAACGTCAATGCCGTCTCGTAAAGATCTCGCCAACGCCATTCGCGCGCTGAGCATGGATGCGGTTCAGAAAGCCAAGTCCGGCCACCCGGGTGCGCCCATGGGTATGGCGGATATCGCCGAGGTGCTGTGGAACGATTACCTGAGCCACAACCCGGCCAACCCTCAGTGGGCCAACCGAGACCGCTTCGTGCTGTCCAACGGTCACGGCTCCATGCTGCAGTACTCTCTGCTGCACCTGAGCGGTTATGACGTTTCCATCGAAGACCTGAAGAACTTCCGTCAACTGCACTCCAAGACCCCGGGTCACCCGGAGTACGGTTATACGCCAGGTGTTGAGACCACCACCGGTCCGCTGGGCCAGGGCATTGCCAACGCCGTTGGTTTTGCGATTGCTGAAAAGGCGATGGCCGCGCAGTTTAACCGTCAGGGCCACGACATCGTCGATCATTACACCTATGCGTTCCTGGGCGATGGCTGCCTGATGGAAGGCATCTCCCACGAAGTCTCCTCGCTGGCGGGCACCCTGGGGCTTGGCAAGTTGATCATGTTCTACGATGACAACGGCATCTCCATCGACGGTGAAGTGGACGGCTGGTTCACTGACAACACCCCGCAGCGTTTTGAGTCTTATGGCTGGCAGGTCATCCCGGCTGTTGATGGCCACGATTCCGATGCCATCCGCGCCGCCATCGAAGCTGGCCGCGCTAACACCGAGCAGCCGACACTGATCTGCTGCAAGACCGTGATCGGTTTCGGTTCTCCGAACAAGCAGGGTAAAGAAAGCTGCCACGGCGCTCCGCTGGGCGAAGACGAAATTGCCCTGACCCGCGAGCAATTGGGTTGGGAACACGGCGCTTTCGAAATCCCGTCTGAAATCGCAGCGGCCTGGGACGGACGCGAGAAGGGCGCAGCTGCCCAGTCCGAGTGGGAGCAGAAGTTTGCTGCTTACGAGCAGGCTGAGCCAGAGCTGGCGGCTGAATTCAAGCGCCGCATGGCCGGCGAACTGCCCGCTGATTTCTCAGAAAAAGCACAGGCGTACATCCAGGAGTGCCAAGACAAGGGCGAGACCATCGCCAGCCGCAAGGCCTCCCAGAACACCCTGAACGCCTACGGCCCGCTGCTGCCGGAACTGCTGGGCGGTTCCGCCGACCTGGCCGGTTCCAACCTGACCATCTGGAGTGGCGTTGAAGGTCTGACCAAAGAAGACGCCAGCGGCAACTACATCTATTACGGTGTACGTGAATTTGGCATGGCCGCCATCATGAACGGTATCGCCCTGCACGGTGGCTTTGTGCCCTACGGCGCCACTTTCCTGATCTTCATGGAATACTGCCGCAATGCCGTGCGCATGGCGGCCCTGATGAAGCAGCGTTCGATCTTTGTCTTCACCCACGATTCCATCGGTCTGGGCGAAGATGGCCCCACGCACCAGCCGGTTGAGCAGCTGGCCAGCCTGCGCACCACTCCGAACATGAGCACCTGGCGCCCGGCCGACACCGTTGAATCTGCGGTAGCCTGGAAAGCGGCACTCGAGCGCAACGATGGCCCGACCGCCATGGTGTTCTCGCGCCAGGGTCTGCCGGCCCAGGCACGTGATGCCCAGCAGCTGGCCGACGTGGCCAAGGGCGGTTACATCCTGTCTGACAGCGAAGGCACCCCCGAGCTGATCCTGATCGCCACCGGCTCTGAAGTAGGCCTGGCGCAGGACGCCGCCGCCAAGCTGCGGGAGCAGGGCAAGAACATCCGTGTGGTTTCCATGCCGTCTACCGATGTATTCGATGCCCAGAGCGCCGAGTACAAGCAGAAGGTTCTGCCGCTGGATGTCACCAACCGCGTTGCCATCGAAGCATCCATTGCCGACTACTGGTACAAGTACGTGGGTCTGGACGGACGCGTTGTGGGCATGACCACCTTCGGCGAATCTGCGCCGGCCGGTGAGCTGTTCAAAGAGTTTGGCTTCACCGTCGACAACGTGCTGGAAGTGGCCTCAGAACTGCTGGAAGCCTGATGACCAAGTCTGCGCCGTTTCGAATTGCCATCAACGGGTACGGCCGTATCGGTCAGTGCGTGTTGCGTGCGCTTTATGAAAACGGTTTTCGCGATCACCTGCGGGTGGTCGCGATCAACGAACTCTCGGACATCGACACCATCGCCCACCTGACCCGCTATGATTCCACCCATGGCCGGTTTCGGGGCGAGATCGAGGTGCAGGGCCAGGACCTGATCGTGAACGGCGATCCCATCCGGGTGCTCAGTCACGCGGAACCGGCCGAGCTGCCGTGGGATCTGCTCGATGTCGATCTGGTGCTTGAGTGCTCCGGTGCCTATTCCGACCGGGCCACGGCCGAGCGTCACCTGGATGCCGGCGCCAAGCGCCTGCTGTTTTCGCAGCCGGCGGAATCAGACGTCGATCGCACCGTGGTCTTCGGCATCAATGAAGACCAGATTGCCGCAACCGACCGGATTGTGGCTGCCGGCTCCTGCACCACCAACTGCCTGGTGCCTGTTATCCAGGTGCTGGATGCGGCCCTTGGTGTCGAACATGGCACCACCACAACCATCCATGCTGCGATGAACGACCAGCCAGTCATCGATGCTTACCATCACCAGGACCTGCGCCGAACCCGTAGCGCCCTGCACAACATTGTGCCAGTCGATACCGGACTTGCCCGGGGCATAGAACGATTGCTGCCGCACATGCACGGTCGGTTCAGTTCTGTAGCCATGCGAGTCCCTACCCTGAATGTATCCGCCATTGATATGGTGGTGAACGTTGCCCAGGACACCGACGTGACAGCCGTCAATCAGCTGCTGAAAAAGGCAGCTGCCGGCTCGCTGAAGGGCATTCTGGGGTACACCGACGAACTGCTGGCCAGCTCCGACTTTAACCACGATGCCCATTCTGGTGTGGTGGATGGCGGCCAGACCCGGGTCACGGGCGGAACCATGGTGAAAGTATTGTGCTGGTTCGATAACGAGTGGGGTTTTGCGAACCGGATGCTCGACGTCAGCAAGAGCTGGTTAACCCATCATTCTTAATCTGAAATTTTGTTGAAGGGACGAACACTATGGCTATTAAGAAAATGACCGACCTGAACCTTGCCGGCAAACGGGTTCTGATTCGCGAAGACCTGAACGTGCCGGTAAAGAACGGCCAGGTGGCGAGCGACGCCCGTATCCGAGCGTCACTGCCCACCATTAAGGCCGCCATGGAGACGGGTGCCAAGGTCATGCTGATGTCCCACCTGGGTCGTCCGGAAGAAGGCGTGTATGACGAAGCCTCCTCCATGAAACCAGTTGCTGCTCACCTATCCGGTGTTCTCGGTCAGGAGGTTCGCCTGATCAAGGATTACCTGAGCGGTGTTGAAGTCGCCGATGGCGAAGTGGTGCTGTTTGAGAACGTCCGCTTTAACAAGGGCGAAAAGAAAGACGACGAAGCACTGGCCAAGCAATACGCTGCACTGTGCGACGTGTACGTGATGGATGCCTTCGGCACCGCCCACCGTGCCCAGGCGTCTACTCACGGTGTTGCACGATTCGCACCGGAAGCCTGCGCCGGCCCGCTGCTGGCGGCCGAGCTCGAAGCCCTGGAGAAGGCTCTGGATAAACCGGCCAAGCCGGTTGTCGCCATTGTTGGCGGCTCCAAGGTGTCCACCAAGCTGGACGTGCTGAACGCCCTTGAGAAAGTGTGCGACCAGATCATTGTCGGTGGCGGTATCGCCAACACCTTCCTGGCTGCGGCCGGCCATCCAGTTGGCAAGTCCCTGTGCGAGCATGACCTGATCGACACCGCCAAAGACATCGCCGCCCGGGTCGACATCCCGCTGCCGGTTGATGTTGTGGTTGCCAGCGAGTTCGCCGAAACCGCGACCGCAACCACCAAGAACATCGAAGATGTCACTGAGGATGACATGATTCTCGACGTTGGCCCGGTCACTGCCGGTCGCTTCGCCAAGGTTCTGAAAGATGCCAAGACCATCCTCTGGAATGGCCCGGTTGGCGTCTTCGAATTCGATCAGTTCGGTAACGGCACCAAGGCCCTGGCCAATGCCATTGCCCACAGCGATGCCTTCTCACTGGCGGGCGGTGGCGACACCGTGGCGGCCGTTGACAAATACGGCATAGCTGACAAGATTTCCTACATTTCCACCGGCGGCGGTGCCTTTCTGGAGTTCGTGGAAGGCAAGACTCTGCCGGCAGTCGCTGTACTGGAAGAGCGCGGCGCCGAGTAATTATCGGTTAAACCGAAAGGCAAGAATCGCAAGGAGGGTGGGGTAAGTTTCTCGCGGAATCTCGAAGGCCAAGGATGGCCGAAGAGAAGCGCACATGGACGTGCTCGTAGCGGTTCCGCGAGAAACTTACCCCACCCTCCGCAGCAGACTCCCAAGTCTGCCAAGAATTCAACTGATTCATAAACGTCTAAACCAAGGAGACAACCCATGGCCCTGATTTCGATGCGGCAACTTCTGGACCACGCCGCCGAGCATGGTTACGGTGTGCCAGCCTTTAACGTCAACAACCTTGAGCAGATGCGCGCCATCATGGAAGCGGCTGACAAGACCGATTCCCCGGTCATAGTTCAGGCGTCTGCCGGTGCCCGCAAATACGCCGGTGCGCCGTTCCTGCGCCACCTGATCCTCGCGGCCATTGAAGAATTTCCCCATATCCCGGTGGTTATGCACCAGGATCACGGCACCAGCCCGTCAGTGTGCCAGCGCTCCATCCAGTTGGGCTTCAGCTCCGTAATGATGGACGGCTCCCTGGGTGAAGATGGCAAGACCCCGACCGACTATGAATACAACGTCGACGTTACCCGCCGCACCGTAGAAATGGCCCACGCTTGTGGCGTTTCTGTAGAAGGCGAGCTGGGTTGCCTGGGCTCACTGGAAACCGGTCAGGCCGGTGAAGAAGACGGCATCGGTGCCGAGGGCACCCTGGATCACAGCCAGATGCTGACCGATCCCGAAGAAGCCGCCGACTTCGTCAAGAAAACCCACGTTGATGCCCTGGCCATCGCCATCGGCACCAGCCACGGCGCCTACAAGTTCACCCGTCCGCCGACAGGTGACATCCTGGCCATCGACCAGATCAAGGCCATTCACGCCCGCATTCCGGACACCCACCTGGTCATGCACGGCTCAAGCTCCGTACCCCAGGAGTGGCTGAAGATCATCAACGAATACGGTGGTCAGATTCCGGAAACCTACGGTGTGCCGGTTGAGGAAATCGTGGAAGGTATCAAACATGGCGTTCGCAAGGTCAACATCGACACCGACCTGCGTCTGGCCAGCACTGGCGCGACTCGCCGCTTCCTGGCCGAAAACCCGGCCGAGTTTGATCCGCGCAAATTCCTGAAAGCCACCATGAAGGCGATGACGGACGTGTGCATCGATCGTTACGAAGCGTTTGGCACTGCCGGTAACGCCAGCAAGATCAAGGCGCTTAACCTGGAGCAGATGTTCGAGCGTTACGCAGCCGGTGAGCTAGACCCGAAGGTCAGATAAGCTCAAGAAACCGACGCTTGATAGGCCTCCGCATCGCGGAGGCCTTTTTCGTTGTGCCGCCAGGCCGCCAGGAAGATAACCAGGCCGATGACTGCAGTGGTTGCCCCGACGTAGCCTGTGGATGACCAGCCATACCCTGCGGTGATCGCGATCCCGGCCAGCCAGGGCCCCAGGGCATTGGCCACATTGAACGCCGCGTGGTGTGAAGCTGCAGCCAGAGTCTGCGCCCCGTGTGCAACATCCATCAGGTGTGTCTGCAGCGCAGGCCCCAAAGCGCCCATCATCGCCACCAGGAAGCAGGCAGCCATCAGCACGGGCAATGAACCGGTGGTGGAAGGAAATACCAGCAAAATACAGGCGCTCAGCAGCAGAATCATACCCACCGCACGGAACCCCATACGGTCGAACAGCCATCCCCCTAGCAGATTGCCAATGAAGCCGCCCAGGCCAAACACGGCGAGGCCAATCGGAATCCAGTATGGAGCGACCTCGGTGACCTCAAGCAGCGTCGGCGCAAGGTAGCTCAACACCGCGAACATGCCGGAAAAGCCGATGGCGCCGATGGCCAGTGCGAACCAGATTCCGGTCTTATTGAACGAACGGATCTCGCTAAATGAGCCCTGGCGTTTCTCGTCCGGATCCGGGGGGAGCACCGATATCACCATGGTGAGGGTGACCACCGCAATCAGCCCGACGAAAGCGTACACGTAGCGCCAGTCCAGCGATTGCCCCAACCACGCAGCTAAAGGGTTGCCCAGCAGCAGTGCCAGGGTCAGGCCCATCATCACCCTCGCCACTGCCTTGGCCCGCTGATGGACAGGAACTAGTGAGGCCGCCACCAGGGATGCAATACCAAAATAGGCCCCGTGGGGCAGGCCAGCGACAAACCGGGCGATCATCACCCCGGTGTAATCGTCGGCCATGGCGGTGGCCAGGTTGCCTACTGCGTAGAAGGCCATCAGCCAGATCAGCAGCTGTCGCCGGAAAAAGCGGGCACCGATGATCGCCAGCACTGGTGCACCGACCACCACGCCCAGTGCATAGGTGCTGATGAGATGGCCTACCTGGGGTTCTGTCACGCCCAGATCCTGGGACACGTTGGGCATCAGGCCCATGATGGCAAACTCGCCGGTGCCAATCGCAAAGCCGCCAAGGGCCAGGGCAAATTCGATCAGCAAAACCTGAAGCCGGGTCAACGATGCGCTAGTCAAAAGAACTCCCTGTCATAGGTAAATCGGGCGAAGCCGGTTATTGTCGCCCCAAAAGGGCGAACCTGCCATAAGGGCTACCACAGTGATGCCCCGATTGACCTACCGCAAGTAGCACAGAGCTCCTGCTTGTATTTCTGGAATCAGCGACAACTATAGGTATCAGGGGTTGAGAGATATCAGGAGTAGAGAGATAACTTATAATCGATTGTTGATCGTATTTGGGGAACAACATGGACTTCAAGGACTATTACGCCGCGCTCGGTGTGAGTGAGTCTGCCTCCCCCGAGGAGATTAAAAAGGCCTACCGGAAACTGGCCAGGAAATATCATCCGGATGTCAGCAAAGAGACAAAAGCCGACGAAAAATTCAAGGATGTGGGCGAAGCCTACGAAGTGCTGAAAGATCCGGAAAAACGGGCCGAGTACGATCAGCTGCGCAAGTACGGTGCCCGGGCTGACGGATCGTTTGAGCCACCTCCAGGCTGGCAGAGTGCCTCAGGGTTTGGTAGCGGTGGCTACACCGAGGCCGACGCCAGGGGCTTCAGTGACTTCTTTGAGGAAATCTTCGGGGGCGGTGGCCATGGTGATGCCTTTTCAGGTCGCGGCTTCGGTGGCGCAGGCGGCGGTTATCGTCAGCAAATGCGGGGCGAAGATGTGCACGCCCGGCTCGCGCTGTTTCTGGAAGAGGTCTTCCACGGGTGCGAGAAGAAGGTGTCGTTCACCGTACACGAGGCCGATCAGCAGGGACGTTTCAGGCCCCGCCAGAAGACCCTGAATGTGAAAATCCCCGCCGGAATGCGAGATGGTCAGCACCTGCGGCTGAAAGGTCAGGGCTCACCGGGCTTTGGCGGTGGCGAGGCCGGCGATCTGCTGCTGGAAATAGAGTTGGCCCCGCACCCAACCTTTACCGTAGAGGGCCGGGATATCCTGGTCACTGTCCCCGTTGCTCCATGGGAAGCGGCACTTGGGGCCAGTATCACGGTGCCAACCGTCGGCTCCAAGGTCAGTGTGAAAGTTCCCAAAAACTCATCCAGTGGTCGCAAGCTGAGGCTCAAGGGCAAGGGACTTCCGGGTAAGCATCCGGGTGATCAGATTGTGGTCCTGCAGATCGTGATGCCGGAGCAGCACAGCAAGGACGCTGAGCAGCTGTACCAGAAGCTGGCCGAAGCGGAAAGGCAGTTCAACCCACGCAGCAAAATGCACCTGTAACCAGGGAGAGGCGGCATGGCCAGGAAAGATTCAGTGCTTACCGTTGATGTGGCCGATTCAGGAGTGACCTTCTCGCTCCGGGAAATGTGTGAGCGGGGTGAGTGCCACGCCGAGATGGTCCTGAAGATGGTGAGCTACGGCATCATTGAGCCGATCGAGCCCGCAGCGTCTGACGCCGAACAGACCTGGGAATTCGATCTGGCCGCTCTGATGCGACTGCACAAAGCCATAAGACTACAGCGGGATCTGAAGCTGAACCTGCCCGGGCTGGCCATGTCGCTGGATCTCCTGGACGAAGTGGAGTCCATGCGGCGGGATATTGCCCGACTGCGACAGCAGCTGCGTCATCTCTCCCGGGATCAGGGCGGTGACTGAGTCCCAAATATGCGCTCAATGGTTCCGTCCTCTGTCATGTCGGTGAGCACTTCGTTGAACAAAGGCAGATACGCCGTAATCGGAGATGCCTTGGACAGACCAATGAAAAACGGAACAGATTCGAAGGGCCCCCGGTAAACCGTCAGTGCATTCCGGAGATCTGGTCGATTTTCCAGCGCTGATTCTCCGGCAACTCCATTCACCAGGAAGATATCGATACGGCCGAGGGACAGGCGCAGCATATTACTGAGAATTGATGGGGCCGAGTCGAGGGTCAGATTGTGCTCTACGACCGCCTGATTGAATGCCTCGCCATACGTGAAACCGTCTGTGACACCAATCTTGAGTCCCTGAAAGTCCTTGAACGAGCGAAATTCCCGATCAAAGCTGCGGTCGCTCCTAGCCCAGACGAGGTTGGCATCGCGATGGACTGGAGTCAGGAAGTGAAGATACGTGGCTCGGTCGTCGTTGTGGGTGAGCAGCATAACGCCGTCGTACTGTCCCTGCTTTGCCCAGAGCAGGCAGCGTTTCCAGGGCAGCAATCGGAGTTCAAAGGCCATCCCCAGCCGATGTTCGAGTTCTTCGAACAGTTCCACGGCGATACCTGATTCAGGTTGCCTGCCGATCTCGCCTATTGTGTAAGGAGGCCAGGGGTCCTCGCAGAAACGGTAGGTGGCTCGGGTTTGGTCGGCAGAGCCGGTCGCACTCAGAACCAGCGCCAGAAGCCCCGGCGCCAAAAAGTACTTTACGAACTTCCAAGTTGTTCGTGTCATCTTGTATGCCTTTGACTACATCCCAGGCCGTCAGTATAGCGTCAGATTTTCGTGGGAAGGCATCTGGACTTACTTTTTGGCCGGCAGCTTTTCGATCTCGGCGTAAATTTTCTCAGCCTCTTCCATCAGCGTGCCGTGGGTGCGCAAGTCGCCATTGCGTTGCGCGTGTAGGGCTTTTCCCAGTTTGTCTTCATAGGCTTTCTGGAGTTTCTTTTTCGGATCGCCTTTCAAAAATCCCAGCATGATGGGGTTCCTCTCAGTGCATGTTTGAAGGAGTACGGCCCGCCTGATCAAAAGTTCACTCGCGTGCACGAGCGTCGACGTGCTCACTGTTGTTACCTGCAACAAAAGCCTACATTAAAAAGCCTCCGTCTTGGTTCACGTTTTGCTACAACTAGCCGTTATGCATCGCATGGGACGCACAAGAAGAGAATGAGGGATGCTACAGCAACGGACGTCGACGGAGTCATTATGACCTCAGGTTTTTTCAAGCAGCTGGTCACAAGCCGGCTATTGAGACCGGTATTTTTGATCCTGATCATCGCAGGGTTGGTGCAGGTACTGGTCAGTCAGTGGTTGATTTCGAACCAGGTCGAGCGCCTGGTAGAGACTGCAGGTTCAGCGCTCGAGGCCAGCAGTAATCAGGTTAGCGACTCCTTCGGGGAAACCCGTGAAGACGTGCGCGGTCGTCTGCAGACCATGCGGGAGAAGAGCATTGATGAACTGGCCAGTGCCCTGACCCAACAGCAAACCGAGCAACAGCAGCGGGTTTCAGACAACGTTCGTACGGCGGTCATGGCTGAGGCCCAGGGCCTGGCCAATGTGTTGGCGGCGGTTGCCGCGCCGTTAATATGGGACCGTGACATTCCCCGCCTGACCGACCTGGTTGAGCTGGCAGACGCGCGGGAGTCGGTGTTGTTTGCCATTTACTACGATCAGTACGGCAAGCGTATGACCCGTTATGTGGATCGCACTGACGACCGCGTACGCACGCTTATGGAGCAGGGCGAAGGTCGTGGTGCGGCAAATAAGGTCCTGGATGCGGCAAGCCGTGACCCCAACGTGGTGATCATCACTGCCGACATCAAGCCGCAGGGCTCGGCCATCGGCCAACTGAAGCTGGGTTTGTCCCTTGAAGGGATCAACCAGGATCTGGCGCAGCTGGAACAGGAATTCAGCGCCACCATCAACGGCAGTATCGACGCCTCCCGCCAGACCCTGGAAGCCGAGACGGAACTGGTAAACCAGCGGTTGCAACAACAGTTGGCCGCCATGGGCGCTGATACCCAGGCGCGGATCCAGAGTACCGTAGAGTCCCTGAACGATGAGGCTTCCAGCCTGGCGGCTAACCTTTCGATTTTGTCCATCGGCTCTATTGTCGTGCTGATCATCCTGGTTGCTGCCGTGCTCGGTGGTGGGCTCTTGCCTCGGGTACTACGGCTGAGTGCGGCAATCTGGAGTATCGCCGATGGCGAGGCCGATCTGACCCGCCGGGTCACGCTCAAAGGTAAGGACGAGCTGACTGAAATGGCGCGCGGTATGAACCAGTTCATCGCCCGGATTCAGGAATTGGTGTCCGATGTGAAAGCCTCCGCTGAATCTGCGGCCGGCCAGGCTCGGGAGCAGGGGGAGATCAGCCAGGACGCGGTTGCTGCAGTGAATCATCAGCAGCGGGAAGTGGCAGAGGTGTCCGAAACCATGGCCGCCATGTCCCAGAGTATTTCGGAAGTGGCGGACAGCATCCAGGAAGTGGCCGGCTCAGTGCAGACCATTGGTGCAGAGAGCGAGGCGACCGCCAGCATATCCCGGGATGTGCGTGAGCGCCTGGATGCCGTGGTGCGACAGGTTGAAAAGGCCGTTGAAGCCGTGAACGCTCTGAACAATCAGAGCACGGAGATTACCTCGGTACTGTCGGTGATTGGCGCAATTGCCGAACAGACCAACCTGCTGGCGCTGAATGCCGCGATTGAAGCGGCACGGGCCGGGGAATCCGGCCGCGGATTTGCGGTGGTGGCGGACGAGGTGAGAACGCTGGCCAGCCGGACCCAGGAGTCCACTACGGAAATCGAGGGCATCATCGCGCGCCTGCAACGTGGCAGCAACGACGCAGTGTCGGTGATTGATCAGGTATCGGGACAGGTGGCCGATTCCTCAACCGAGTTCCGTAAGGCCGACGAGCACTTTGAAGAGATCAATCAGCTGCTGGGCAGCCTGCAGGAGCGGGCACTGACTATCTCCTCGGTTGCTGAGCAGGAAGGGCGTCACGCAGGCAAGGTCAGTGTCAGTGTCGACGACATTGCCCGGTCGTCCGAGACAACCGTGGAGGCCATCCACCGGTCCGACAACGCCAGTCAGAAGATTGGTGAGTTGCTGGCGGCGCTTCAGGCCAAGGCTTCCCAGTTCCGGGTTTAACTCGGGCAGGGTGAATAAGATCGGGCACCTTCGGGTGCCCGTTTCTGTTATTGGCTCAGTCGCAAATGGGCTTTGGCATATTCCGCTTCCAGGCGATTAACCAGGGTTTGCACACTGACCACATCGTGAATCTGGCTCACGCCCTGGCCGGCAGACCACACTGTTTTCCAGGCCTTGGCTTCGTCGCTCACCGGTTTCAGCTTTTCGCCATAATCGATCTCACCGGCCTGGTTCAGTTTATCCATCGGGTAACCGGCGGCTTCCAGGCTCTGGCGCATAAAGTTGGCGGGAATGCCCGAGACCACCGGGGTGTGGATGATGTCAGCGGACACCGCCTCAATGATCATGTTGCGGTACGCCTCCTCGGCCCGGGACTCGTCAGTATTGATGAATCGGGTGCCCAGGTACGCCAGATCGGCACCCATGGCTTGCGCCGCCAGCAGATCCTCACCGTGAGACAGGCCGCCGGCTAACAGAATGATGCCCTCGAACACCTCGCGAATTTCATGCACCAGCACAAACGGGTTGATGGTTCCGGCATGGCCACCGGCCCCGGCGGCCACCGCAATAATGCCGTCGACGCCGGCCTCGGCCGCCTTGCGGGCATGGTGTTGGTTGGTAACATCGTGGAACACCAGCCCACCGTAACTGTGGACCGCATCCACCACCTGGCTGGCGGCCCCCAGGGAAGTGATCACGATGGGCACCTGGTGCTTCACGCACAATTCCAGGTCTGCCTGCCAGCGTGGGTTGGTGCGATGCACAATCAGGTTGACGGCATACGGGGCTACCTGTGCCGACGGGTTTTGCTGGCGGAAACTGTCGAGCTCACTGTTCATCTGCTCCAGCCAGCTTTCGAAACCTTCACTGGTGCGCTGATTCAGGGCCGGGAAACTGCCGACCACGCCTTCTTTGCAGCAGGCCAGCGCCAGCTCGGGGCCAGAGATCAGAAACATGGGCGCCGCCACCAGCGGCAGAGAGAGCTGGTTGGCAAGGGATGCAGGTAAGGCCATGAGTTTTCCTTAATTTTTGTTGGAACTTTTTTAAGTTATAAAGGATCTTAGCTTGCCTCGGTGGCCGTGAAAACGGTAGCCAACGATCGATATTCTGGGAATTTCTTTCTCACAATACGTAACGAACAAGAAGGAGCCCGCAATGGGTGAAGCCAAACGTCGAAAGGAAACCGGCGCGCCAGCGCCCCATAAAACAAGCAATAAGCCCCTGTATATCGGGGTGGCCTTGCTGATCCTGGCGGCTGTTGTATTGGGAGTGTTCTTTCTCACTGCACAGCCGGAGCCTACGTCCAACGAGCTGCCGGTAGCCGGCGCTAACGCCGATCCGTTTCCGGCTGAGCTGGACCAATTCGGTGTCTCCGTGGGGCCGGACGACGCACCGGTGGTGGTGCGCGAGTTTGCCGATTACCAGTGCCCTGCCTGTGGCCGTTTCTCGGACGCCAGCCAGAAGCTGAAACAGCAGTACGTGGACTCGGGTAAGGTGCGGTTCGTGTTTTTTGACCTGCCCCTGCAGCAGCACCAGAACGCCATGCCGGCGGCGATGGCGGCCCGCTGTGCGGGCGATCAGAACGGTTACTGGGACATGCACGATCAGCTGTTCGATGCCCAGACCGAGTGGAGCAGCTCCGGCGATCCGGTGGCAACCTTCAGCCGATATGCCGGCGACCTGGGTCTGGACGAGCGTCGCTTCCGTCGGTGCATGACCACCGAACTACACCGTGAAGACGTTGAGCAGAGCCGTCGCGTGGCCATGCAGCTTCGGGTCAGCAGCACGCCGACAGTGCTCGTGGACAACATCCGCCTGACGCGTCCCGGTTGGGGCCAGCTGTCGGCCGTAGTTGAGCGCGAGCTGAACAGCGCGGCGCAATAAGTGGATGATAGAGGTCGTTAAAATGGGTGCTGCGGTCAGCCCGCACTTGATTGCAGGTCAGAGTTGGTTAAAATTTGCGCCCTCTCTGGTTTGCACCGTTGAGCAAATCACCCAACCCATGCTCCGGATTTACGATCCGGCCCGCAGGAGATATTGATGAGCAATGATGTTGTTGTCTGCGCCCTTTATAAGTTCGCAGTCCTGAACGATTACAAGTCCCTTCGCCAGCCGCTGCTGGATCAGATGCTTGAAAAAGACGTGCACGGCACCCTGTTGCTGGCACGGGAAGGTATTAACGGCACCATTGCCGGAAGCCGCGAAGGCGTTGATACCATCAAGGCCTGGCTGGCCAGCGACGAGCGTTTCGACGGCATCGATTACAAAGAATCCTTTGTCGACATTCAGCCGTTCAAGCGCACCAAGGTGAAGCTCAAGAAAGAGATTGTCACCATGGGCGTGGAGGGTATCGACCCGAAGCGCACCGTTGGCACCTATGTTGATCCCAAAGAGTGGAATAGCCTGATTTCCGATCCGGATGTGGTGCTGGTGGATACCCGAAACCAGTACGAAGTGGAAATTGGCACTTTCCAGAATGCCGTTAATCCGGCCACCGATACCTTCCGGGAGTTCCCGGAGTACGTGAAGCAAAATCTGGATCCCGCAAGGCACAAGAAGGTTGCCATGTTCTGCACCGGCGGCATTCGCTGTGAAAAATCCACTGCGTACCTGAAAGAGCAGGGCTTTGATGAGGTGTACCACCTGAAAGGTGGCATCCTGAAGTACCTGGAAGAGGTTCCGCAAGAGCAGAGCCTGTGGCAGGGCGAGTGTTTTGTGTTCGACGACCGGGTGACTGTAAATCATTCGCTTGAGCGTGGTGATTACGATCAGTGCCACGCTTGTCGCCGACCGATTACCGAAGAAGACAAGCAACGTCCGGAGTTCGAGCAGGGTGTCAGCTGTCACCAGTGCATCGACACACTGACGGAAGATCAGAAGGCCCGTTTCGCCGAGCGTGAGCGTCAGATGCGTCTGGCCGAACAGCGTGGTGAACCCCACGTGGGTGGCGAGGCGGCGCGCATCATCGCCGAGCGCAAGGCCCGGAAAAAGGCCGAGCGCCAGCAACACGCCCAGAAAAGTCTAGCCGGTGAATCTACCCTGAATACCTGAGGTATCCGATTCTGGGCAGCTCCGCCGGCTAATAGGGAGAGGTTATGGAGCTCAGAAAAGCAGTCGCGGTTGTCTTAATCGGGGCTGCGCCGCTGGCCCAGGCAAGTGGCGACGACAAAGTGGGGGCGGAGTTCGAGTTGGGCGTGCTGATGACGTCTGGCAACACCGAGGAAACCAACTTTAACAGCCGGTTCGCGATTACCCAGGAGTCCAGGCGCTGGCGAAATGGGGCGGAGCTGAGTGCCCGGCACACCGAGGCCGAGGACGAAACCACGGCCGAGCAATATAAAGCCGAAGGCGAGACCAACTACAAGTTCGACGAGCGCCAGTACTGGTTTCTGCGCGGCTCCTGGGAAGACGATCGTTTTTCCGGTTACGCCTTCGAGTCGTCGATCACCGCCGGTTACGGTAACCGGCTTTGGGAATCTGGCGAGCGCTCGTTCTGGAGTGTGTCTACTGGTATGGGTTACCGGTACAACCGGTTGGACCAGCCTGACGACGACGGCAATGAAAAGGAAGATTCCGTCATCGCCCGTTTCGCCACTCAGCTCGACTATGCGATTTCCGACAGGGCGCTGTTTCGACAGAAACTCAGCACGGAAGTAGGTCTGGAGGAAAACAACACCATCAGCGAGTCGGAGACCGCCTTGCAGGCGAACGTGGTTGGCAACCTGTCTATGAAAACCGCGTTCCGGGTGAAGCACGTTTCCGATCCGCCCGAGGGCAAGGAACGGACCGACACGGAAACGGCGATCACCCTGCTTTACACATTCTGAGCATGTTGGATCAGACGTTGTTGCGCAGCCCCAACTCATCCGGATAGGGGGTAAGGTAGTGCTGGGCGCTCAGGTAATCCACCGGTTCCCGGCGCTGGGCCATGCGCAGCAGTGTCATCGGCACTACCAATGGCACCTCGCCACGGCGATAGGCTTCCATCTGCTCCAGCATGACTTTCCGATCTTCATCGCCCATGGAGTCTCTCAGGTAGCCCATCAGATGCTGCATGGCGTTCATATGTGAGCCACGACTCACCTTCTTGTTCATGGCTTCCATGAACAGGTGTATGTACCGGTCGGCAATGTCTTCCAGTGGTTCGGATTTCAGGTCACCCAGCATCGGGCCAAGCTCACGGTAGATTTTTTCGGAGTGAGCCAGCAACTGGAACTTGTGACGGGTGTGAAAGTTAATCAGAGACTTTGCGGTCAGTTGGTCCCCGGAGACATTCTGCATCCAGTCGTCGTAGGCGAACACGCGTTCGATGAAGTTCTCGCGGATCATGTTGTCATTCAGGCGACCTTCTTCCTCCACCGGCATCAGCGGGTAGGCCTGCAGCAGCGCCTCGGCAAACATGCCCCGGCCATCCCGGCGGGTGACCTGGCCGTTCTCGTTATGGACCTTGATTCTTTCCATGCCACAGCTGGGGGATTTTGCCATCAGGATGTAGCCGCGCAGGTTGGCGAGCGTCGGTATGACCGCATCGATAAACCCGTCCATGGCCTCGGTGTGGTCCGCTTGCCCCCTGGTCTCAATGATGCGCATGCCTTCGGGATATTCCCGCAGGTGGATGGCAGGGCGAGGCACACCCAGTCCGGCTTCCAGCTCCGGACAGATCGAGCGAAATTCGAAGTGCTTGGACAGAACCTGGGTGCAGTAGCGGGAATGCTTGTGGCCGCCATCATGGCGGACTTCCTTGCCCAGCAGGCAGGTGCTGATACCAACGGGAATCTGGGACACGTATTCTCTCCGAGTAAAAAAAGCGTCTTTGTAATACGTGATTTGAGTCTAGACCGATCAGCCCCAGAGAGTGAACAGGCTTAACGATCCCAGTGTCGATTTTTCCTCTTGTCGGCCAGCGCCAGGGTACTGGCATAGATGGTGCGAACGTCAGTGGCAAACTGCTCCACCGAAAACTCTTCCGCAAACTCCAGTGCCTGTTTTGCCAGTTTCTCGCGCAAGCTATCGTCTTCGAGCAACTGTTTAACGGCCTGAACCCATTTGTCCTGCCTCTCCGGTGTCTTGAAGCCGTTATGGCCGTGCCGAACCACGTCCTCTATGCCACTGGACCGAACCGCCACGACCGGCAGCCCGGCTGCCATGGCTTCCAGGATTACCATGCCCTGGGTTTCTGATTTTGAAGCAAACAGGAAGGCGTCACCCAGTCGGTACCACGTTGCCATCTCATCGGGCGGCACAGCACCCACCAGGGTGAAGTGTTCCTGCAGGCCCAGATCGTCGATTTTCTGTTGCAGCCGGTCGCGCTGGTGGCCGTCGCCAATCATCAGGAACCGGAACGGCACATCGGTGCTTGCTCGCAGGGTATCGATGGCCTCAATCATGAAATCAATGTTTTTCTCGTTCGAGAGTCGGGACACGCTGACGAACACCTTCTCGTTGCTTAGTCCCAGTTTGTCCCGCAACTGCTGAATGTCTTCCTTCCGCACCTCTTGAAACCGCTGGTACTCAATGCCCGTGGGCTGAACATAGGTGGGGGTCTTCACGCCGATCATGCGCAGATATTCTTCCGTGGAGTAGGTCGGCACGATTACACCGTCGCACTTGTTGGCGAAGCGCTTGATCAGGGCATGGGAGATCAGGTTGCGGAACAGCATGCCGGGCAGGGGCACGAAATGGGCGTAATGCTCCAGCCGGGTGTGGTAGGTGTAAATGGCGGGCACTTTCAATGTGCGGGCCAGGAACAAACCCAGGGAGCCGAGCCAGAACGGATGGTGCAAATGAATAATGTCCGGCCGGAAGGCTTTCACGGTCTTGCGGATGCGAGCCAGGAAAATATTGGCCAGGCGAAACTCCCGTTTTTCGCCCATGGCCAGCAGCGAGGGCACGCGCACCACCTGGTCCTCGTTTTCCGGCTGGTCCTTGTACCGGGGGGCGACAATCAGAAGCTTGTCGCCCAGCTCAACCAGGCCCCGGCGCAGGCGCTCAATGGAGATGGGAACACCGCCAATGAACGGCAGGTAGTTGTTGGTAAACATCGCCACTCTCAATGACTTCTGGAGCCAGGGTGAGGGGTCGAGATCATAGTCGGGATAGTAGTCCTTGCCGATAAAGATGGCAGTGTAGAGCTTGATGGTAATGGCTACGAATACAGCCAGCAGAAGAATGAAATTCAGGTAGCCGGAGTAGATCAGCGAGTAGATGAAAAACCAGAAGCTTTCCAACTGCTTCAGGACGGGATGCTGGCCCACCTGCAGCCGTTCCAGGGAATGGCTGGCGTTGCCGTCCGCATCCACGTTTACCTTCACGAAGTGGTAAAAGCTGGTTTCGTTGTTCAGCACCAGGCCGCCGGCGCCGCCGGTGGTGATGAAGGTGGTGTCATCGCTTACGGCCTCGGAATAGAGCGACAAATTGGCCGAGAACACCAGATCAATGCCGTGGCGCTTGATCTCCCGCATCAGGGCGCTGCGAAATTCACGAGGCTGCAGGTAGTCACTGCGTTGATCGAAGGGCGCGTCCGCCTCCGGTTCCATCGGTGGGTGGCCAATGAACAGAATCCGGGCCTTGGAGCTGTCCTTGGCCAGCAGGTCATTGAGCCAGCGGATCTGCCATTGCCACGGGGTCTTGCCGGTGCTGTCCAGGAATATCAACCGGCTGTTGCCCGCCAGGATGCTGAAAAAGTGGGGACCGAAATGATCGTAGAACCGGAAACTGCCAAAGTCTTCGTACTCGTGCGCTCCGAAAGTCAGCAGGTAGGGGATATCCAGATGCCCCAGGCTGCCGTAGAGCGCGCGATACTTGTCCTCGCCACCGCCACTGACCGCGTTACCCGCAGACACCATGAAATCGATGCCGGAGGCATTCAGTTCGGGAACAATCCGCTCCTCAAAGATCCCGATGGAGTTGTTGATGTTGCCCAACACCGCGAAACTGATCGGTGACTCGGGATCGATGTTGCGTTGAATGCGCTCCACCTGTTCCGTGTGCAGGCCCTTAAAGTCCTTCATGAACAGATTGAGGTAGACCTTGTAGCCGACCAGGAAAATAACGATCAGCAAGCACAGGTAGAACAGAAGTTTTAGAGGGTTTCGGAGGATCATTCCAGTTTCCTGCGGTCTTTAATGAGTTCCCTCTGCAACACAATCAATCCGATGATCATGCCCAGGTAAATAGTCAGCAGGCGCCAGCTGACGGTCACCAGCACCAGGTGATTGCCCGACAGAATATCCCGAAAGAAGCTTCCAAATATACCTTCAGAAATGCCTGAAGCCCCGGGTGTGGGGGAAAAATACATGACAAATGTGGTTACGACCAGCAACCCCAAAGAGACCATGTAATCAACGGTATAACCCAAGCAGTACATCAGCAAAGCGGGGAAGCTGAACAGGCTGAGCAGGAACAGCGCGGTGAACAGGATCGACAGGCACACATACACCGGCTGCCCTTTCATGTAATCGCCAAAGCTGTCGGAGAACCGGAGCATCTCCCGGCGCGCCTTGAACTGCCAGCGCCGGTGCCGGGCGTCGCTGATCAGGTGGAAGCGGTGCAGTGCCACCAGGATCTGGGTCAGGGGCGCGATCAGCCAGTGAGTGCGGAACAGCAGCACCGCGAAGAAGGCGAGGTAAAGAAAGATAAAGATCGCCAGTGCAACTCCAATGGAGCCGGTGATCGTGTGGTCTTTCAGGGCCCGGAGCGTCAGCAGGAAGATGGGCGTGAGCGTGAATATGAACACCACAGCCAGCACCGTGCGAATGGTCGTAGCTGCAGTAGCCCGGCCCATGGGCACGCCATGCCGGTGCAGGTACCAGATCTGGGCAAAGCCGCCGCCGGTGGCCATGGGGGTCACGTTGGAGAAGAACAGGTTAATGAACACCAGCCGGAACATCACCTTGAGCGGCAGCCGATGCCCCAACGCCCGCAGGGTGAAGTACAGCCGCAGGCCGTCGGAGAGGAAGTAAACCAGCAGCAGGAGCCCGACCATCAGCAGGGTGGTGGGCGCAATCAGCCGTGGGTCAAAAGTCAGACTGCGTTCGGCGAATTGGTCGTACACCGCATACAGCCCGGCTGCGGTCATGGCAATAAAGATCACGCTGAAGACTGCGAGTCGTCGCCAGGACGTCTGTTTCGAGTAATCGCTTTCGGAAGGGTCGGTCATGGTTTGCCCGTCAGCGCCTGCTGGATCAGCGCCTGCTGATGTTCGGCAAACTCACGAATCAGGGCCTGGGCTGCGTGGCTATCCCGAGAGAGCACGGCGGCTGGCAGTTGGGTAAAGAACTGGCCGGTGTGTTTCAGACCCTGACGGTATCGGTCGGCACTTAAATAATACGCCCGGCTCACCGCCGGTTTGAAGTTGGACAGCGCCTCGGTGAGGTAGGGATTGCCGACCACCTCGCAACAGGCATCCATCACGCCAAAACTTGCCTCCACGACGGCGGTGATGTTGGCGGACGGCTGTTTGGCCAACTCCACCACGTGGGCCACGGCGGCCAGCATGGGCTCCCGATGTTTCTCCTGCCAGCGTTCGCACAACCTTGCCACCAGCATCATCAGCAGGTGCATGTAAACGTCGTACAGCTCCGAAGCGTGTTCCGCATCCAATTGCGTTGCTGCGGCGCCTTTACGGGGCGTGATGTCCACCAGGTGCCAGCGTTCCAAGGTATACAGGGCTTCCTTGACCGAGGCCCGGCTGACGTTCAGCTCACCGGCCAGCTTGGCCTCCTGGATGCGCTCGCCCGGTCGGATTTGCCCGGTCATGATCCGTTCGGCCATGAAATTGGCAATCTGCTCGGCCAGGGTGTTGGGCGCCTGAAAATCCATAAAGGCTCTCTAGCAAGGTGCGTTCAATAACGGGCATCGGTGAGCGTGAGTCTATCACAGCCTCCTGCAGCAAAAGCCACAAGCCTCTGATCCGGCACGCCTTTCGTGGGCATGATCAAAAATGGACTAAAAATTATTGACGACTGCTATATTGTAGGACAATAATGCAGAAAATAAGAGGCGGATGACCAGCCGCCACGAACGCAGTCGAAGGAGAGAGCCCAATGAATACCAGCCACCTGTCGATCAACCGAGAGGCCACGCGCCGAAGAATTTTGCTAACCCTGAAGAAGTACAGCTACCTGATCGCCATGCTACCGCTGGCGCTGCCGCCGCTGCTGCTGGCGGCCGGGCAGGCCGTCAGCCTGGAAAATCTGTTTGCCTGGGGCGTGCCGGTGGTGGTATTCGGGATCATTCCCGTGCTGGACCTGCTCTTGGGCAAAGACGCCCTGAACCCCGATGAAGAAGTAGACGTGCCGAAGATGAACAGCGAAGCCTTCTACCGGGTGATCACGCTCGGATGGGTGGCCGGCTATGCGGTTCTGTTGGTGTGGAGCATGCTGGAGCTGGCCTCTGGCCAATTCAGTACCATCGGCGGCATCGGCTGGGTGATTTCCATCGGCATTGTCGGTGGCCTCGGCATTAACGTCGCCCACGAGCTGATCCACAAGGACGGCAAGCTGGAAACCCGGGCTGGCGGCTTCCTGCTGTCACTGGTCTGCTACGCCGGCTTCAAGGTAGAGCACCTGCGCGGCCACCATGTGCATGTGTCCACGCCGGGAGATGCCTCTTCGTCCCGCTACAACCAGTCCCTGTACAGCTTCCTTCCCCAGGCCTATCTGCGCAATTTCGTGAACGCCTGGAAACTGGAAGCCCAGCGCCTGGAGCGCAAAGGCGAGAAAGCCTTCAGCTGGCGCAACGAGTTGATCTGGTGGTACAGCATCAGTGCCCTGGTATTCGTCGGCTTCACTGTCGCCTTCGGCTGGCTCGGCGCCGCCTTCTTCCTGGTCCAGAGCTTCATCGCCTTCACCTTGCTGGAAATCGTCAACTACCTGGAACACTACGGCCTGCACCGCCGCAAACTCGATAACGGTCGCTACGAGCGCACCGGGCCGGAGCATAGCTGGAACAGCAATTACTTCCTCACCAACGTGTTCCTGTTCCACCTCCAGCGCCACAGCGACCACCACGCCTACGCCAAACGCCGCTATCAGGTACTGCGCCACCACGACATCGCCCCGCAGTTGCCTGCTGGATATGCGGCCATGATCGTCCTGGCCACCATCCCGCCTTTGTGGAAGCGCGTCATGAATCCTCGTGTTGAGGCTTATTATCAGGGGGAGGAGCATCAGTTGGCTTCTTGATTCGTTTGATTCGTTTGATTCGTTTGATTCGGGGGCGGGGCGGCGACCGGGGGTATTTTTCTCCAGAAGAATCGCAAACTCGCTGCGCTCAGACAGCGATTTTCTTCCGAAAAACACCCCCGGCCCCCGCCCACGGACTGAGCCAACAGATGCTCAAAAAAACAGAGAAGAAATAAAAAAGTGTTTTCTTTAGGCCAACAATGGAGTTATGTCAGCGGGGGTGTGGGGGTAGTTTCTGCAGGGAAAACCGGGTGTCTGAGCGCAGCGAGTTCCGGTTTCCCGGAAGAAACTACCCCCATACCCCTGCCAGCCCCCCAAGTAAGCCCAACCCTCAGCCAGACCAACCCCAGATTTAGACCACCCTTGAAATCCCTTTGAAACGCACGCAGGTATATTGTTTGAATCCTGCGAATAACGAAGGGAAATAACATGCCCAAGCATTTCGAACAGGCCGCCGGCCTATACGAATATCCGGTACCGGAAACCGAAGGTTACGTCTTTAACCAGACCATGATGCGCATCAAAGACCCCGAGCGCTCCATGGATTTCTACACTCGAGTGATGGGTATGCGCCTGGTTCGCAAGCTGGATTTTCCGGAGATGAAATTCACGCTCTATTTTCTGGGTTATCTGGATGACCGCCAGGCCCATCAGGTGCCGACCGACGATGCGTATCGCACCACCTTTACCTTCGGCCGCGAAGCCATGCTTGAGCTGACCCATAACTGGGGTACCGAGGACGATAACGATTTTGCTTACCACAATGGCAACGATCAGCCCCAGGGCTTTGGCCACATTGGTATCGCGGTGCCAGACGTGTACTCCGCCTGTGAGCGGTTCGAACACCTCGGCGTAGAGTTTGTGAAGAAGCCGGACGACGGCAAAATGAAGGGGCTGGCCTTTATCAAAGACCCGGACGGCTACTGGATTGAAATCCTGCAGCCGAACATGATGCAGAAGCAAAACAAGAGCTGATACCCGTCAGTTTGCGGTATCGGCACTATCTCTGGTGTCGGTGCCGGCTTTCCCTCCGTAGCGGGAAGCCACAATCACCGCTGCCGTCAGAATAAACGCCCCGGCAATGCCGATGGGGCCGAGAATCTCGCCTAGAAACACCCACGCCAACAACGCCACGAATAACGGTTCCAACGTCACGATGATGCTGGACAGTGTTGCCGGGGTAGTTTGCATGCCTGAGAAGAAACTCACGTAGCCGATGCAGGTGGGTACCACGCCCACGTACACCACCATTAACCACTGATGAAACGCCAGGGTGTCCAGGCCTTCAAAGCTGCCGGACAGCCACACCACCGGGAACAGGATTGCAGCCGCCGTGAAAAAGCAGATAAAGGCGGTGGTGAACACCGGTGTGCCCGCCGAGCTGTAGCGGCTGGTCAGGGTAAAGCCGGTGTAGACCAGGGCGGCGAGCAGGGCGATCAGAATGCCGGCCAGGCGCAGGGTGCCGGCAGTGTCCATGTCGCTCAGCACCAACATGGCGGTGCCGAAGATGGCGGCGACCAGGGACAGCACAGTGAGCAGGCCAGGTTTTTCTCCCAGCAGCGGAGCGGCCAGCAAGGCAACGAACACCGGCGGCAGGCACAGGGCAATCAGGGTGGCGATGCCGGCGCCGGTTAGGTCAACGGCCAGTAAATAGCTGCCCTGGTAGAACGCCTGGAACAGGCCAAGTGCAGCCAGTGGGATCAGCGCTTTCTTGCCCAAATGGCGTAGGGAGCTGCCGGGTACTCGGGCGCCAGGATTAGCACGTTCCAGTTGCCGCTGTTCCCGGCGCATCAGCAGCCAGAAAAAAGGCAGGGCCACCACCAGGCGCAGAAAGCCCAGGGTGATGGCTTCCAGCTCGGTACCGGTGAACAGGAATTTCGCGACAATGCCCGTGGTCGCCCAGAGCAGGGCGGCCAGGGCGATCAGCAGGGCGCCTCGAATCATTCAATAATCAACACAATCAGTTCCTTAGGACCGTGGACACCGTAGGCAAGGGTTTGCTCAATGTCCGCCGTTTTCGATGGTCCGGAGACTAACAGGGCATTGGTGGGCATGCCAGCTTTCCAGTTCTGGGCCTGCATGGCCTCGTGGAACGTGGTGTACAGCTCGCTGGCAAAAAGTACCGCCACGTGAATGGGCGGCACCAGGCTCATCAGCCTGGGTTCGTCGGTGTTTGGCCACATGATCAGCGAGCCAGTTTCAGCAATGCCGCCCCGGGTGGAGGTGATGCTGGCGTCTACGTCGTTGAACAGTACCGACTTCCAGCTTTCAATGGCCTCATCGTAAATCAGCAGGTGGGGTAAATCTTCCCGCTCCAGAGTGGAGGAACGAAGTTTTACGCCAATTTCGTGTTCCTTGGGTATCAGAAGATTGCGGGCGCAACGGCTGCCGAGTATTTCCGCCAGGCGGTCTACCCAGCTGTCCTCGGTGCAGTGGTGAACTTCACCGTGCACCGATTCGATCATTCGCTCGAACAGGGCAATCCGTTCGGATGTCGACCAGTCTGGTCGCTTCAGTACGGAAAAATCACACTCAGGGGCGGTGAGCTCGCCACCGGCCCGGTTGCGCAGGCGCTGCAGTATGGCTTCGCGAGAACTCACTGGCCGCGCTCCTTTAACGTTTCGTGAAACGTTTTCGGTGCCAGCTTGGGTGAGGTCCGGAACTGGGTCCAGCCGCCCATCTGGCCGGGCTGCAGTTTGCGCAAGCGCGCCGCCATGTTGGTGCCAAACCGGTAGGCGCCCGGGCGCGCGTGCATCCAGCTCCAGCCTTTCCAGATCATCGCTTCCAGGGCATTTCGTTTGGCCCCATGGCCACGAACTTTAGCCGGGTGCAGCTTGTCGCCATCCACCGATTCCTGACGCAGACGCACCAGCAGATCCGGGATGGGAATCTTCACCGGACAGACCTCGCCGCAGGCGCCGCACAGGCTGGACGCACTGGGCAGATGCCGGCCTTCGTCCAGGCCAATCAGGTGCGGCATCAGAATCTTGCCGATCGGGCCCGGGTAGGTGGTGCCGTAGGTGTGGCCGCCAACGCGGGTATACACCGGGCAGTGGTTCATGCAGGCACCGCAGCGGATACAGCGCAGAGTGTCGAGCAGTTCGTCGTCCTGATAGATTGATGACCGGCCGTTATCCACCAACACCACGTGCACTTCGTCCGGGCCGTCCAATTCCTCTGCCTTGCGGGGCCCGGAAATCATGTTGAAGTAGGTGGTGATGTGCTGTCCGGTTGCAGAACGAGTCAGCAGGGCCAAAAGGGCAGTGACGTCTTCAAGATTCGGCACCACTTTTTCGATGCCCGTAACCGCAATGTGACACTTCGGCACGGTGGTGGTCATGCGGCCATTGCCTTCGTTTTCCACCAGACACAATGTGCCGGTTTCGGCCACAGCAAAGTTCACTCCGGACACACCCACATCCGCATTCATGAACTTCTCGCGAAGCTGCAGGCGGGCTTCGGCAGTCAGGTATTCGACATCGTTGGACAGATCGGTGCCGGTTTTGTCATGCAGAAGTTGGGAGATCTCGCCGGTGTTCTTGTGGATCGCCGGCATGATGATGTGCGAGGGTGTTTCCCCAGCCAGCTGCACAATGTACTCGCCCAGGTCGGATTCCAAAGCCTCGATACCGTGTTCCTCGAGGTACTTGTTTAGCTCCATCTCCTCGGACACCATGGACTTGCCCTTGATCACGGTCTTGGCATCGCGCGCCTTGCAGATGTCGCGCACGATGCGGCAGGCTTCGTCGCCGTCCACCGCCCAGTGCACCTTGATGCCGTTTTCGGTCAGCTTCTTCTCCAACTGCTCAAGCAGGTCGGGCAGGTTGGCAAGGGCGCGCAGGCGCACATTGGCACCGAGATCCCGCAGGCTTTCCAGATCCCAGCCTTCAAAGGCGCTTTTGCGCTTGGTCATCAGCCCGTCCATCGCCTTGCGGAAGTTATGGCGAATCTGCGGGTTGTGCAGCGCTTCATGGGCCCTTGGGTGGAATTCTTTTACATCAATGTGATGAGGTGAGTGTTGGGCGGTCTCGCTCATGACTGCTCTCCCTTGCCGCCGCCGGTACGGTTCCACAGGAAACTGAGAATGTGCTGGCCAGACATCGCCTTGCGGTTTTTCTCGGCGTAACCGTGAATGTTCATCAGGCAGCCGCAATCAGTGGTGACAAAATCCCTGGCGCCGGTGTCCACCAGGGCGTCTACCTTCTCGCTGACCATGGCACCGGAAATCTCCGGGTGCCGGATGGCAAAGGTGCCGCCAAAGCCGCAGCATTCTTCCGCCCGAACCTGCTCCACCAGATTGACGTTATCCAGCTGGCCCAGCAGTTTCGGGCCCACTTCGGCCACGCCCATCTCCCGCCGTGCAGAACAGGACGTGTGCATGGCGACGGTGGTGGGCTCGCCTTTATCCGTCAGTTTGATGTGGCAGACATTCAGCAGGAAATCGGTGAGCTCCCAGACCCGACCAGCCACTTCGGCGGCCAGAATCTCATCTTCGGTGTCTTTGAACAGACCCGGGTAGTGCTTGCGCATCATGCCACCGCAGGAACCTGAGGGCACCACGATGGGATAATCTTCGGGAAATAGCCCCAACTGGGCCTTGGCGACAGCGCGGGCTTCGTCGTGATAGCCCGAGGTAAAGGCCGGTTGCCCGCAACAGGTCTGATCCTGCGGGAAAATCACCTCAATGCCTTCGCGTTCGAGGAGCTGAATGCCCGCCATGCCCGCGTCCGGGTAGAACATGTCTACCAGGCAGGTGCCGAAGAAATAAACCTTGGAGGGTTTTGGGGGGTAAAGCTTAATGGGATCCGCCATCGTGCCGCCACTCTAACGCGCCATTGTTGTTATCCCTTCAATGATAGGTACACGGGGCCGGCGTTGCCAGACGACTTTAGGGGCACGGCGTTCTGTCATCTGTTCCCTGCCAAAGCACGGTGCAGTCGCCACTCAGGGGGTGTGGTAGTGCCTCGCTCAGAGACTTGCCCGAGTGACCGGTGGCGAGCAGGAAATGGCATTTCGCGAACGCAGCTTCAGGCGTCAGGTCTGAACCAGGAATGACTCCGATTCGGTCCAGTGCCGCGCCAGAGGCGTAGGCTTTTTGAGCCACGAGGCCGTGCTGGCACTGACTGACATTCAGCACGGCAATGCCCCGCCTGATTCCTTGAGCCAAAGCCCCGATCAGGGCCGGGTCTCCGTCAGGCGCATTACCTGCGCCGTAAGTATGGATGATCAGCCCCTTCAGTTCGGGCAACGCCAGGGCCGACTCCAGAAGGGCGGCCGGCATGCCGGGAAACAGCGCGAGAGCGACGACAGACCGTGGGTTGAACGTGGGCACCTGAAAATCAGGCCGGGACGGCGGAAGCAACAGGTCATGGCGTAGCTCCAGATCGATGCCTACGTGACCCAGCACGGGTGCATTGGGGGAATCGAAAGCATCCAGTTCGCTGGTTTTAAGCTTTCTTGCCCGCGTGCCCCGGAGTAGTTTGCCGCAGAAGTACAGGCAAACCTCCGAAATGCCCGGAACAGACGCCAAACACAGTGAGGCGATTACGTTGTCCAGAGCGTCGGTGCGCGAACGCTCTAGCGGGATCTGGGACCCAGTCAGAATCACGGGTTTGTCGCATCCCCTCAGCATGTAAGACAATGCCGCCGCGGTGTAGGACATGGTGTCTGTGCCGTGAAGCACGACAAAACCATCGTAGCGGTCCCAATGATCGACGAGAACTCGGGCCATCGTCGTCCAATTCGACGGCGTCAGATTGGCGCTGTCGATGAGTTGGTTCAGTTCGATCACGTCAAACGGCGGCAGCTCGGCGGTTCTTTCGGACAGGTGTCGGGCCAGCCGTGTGCCGAAATCGGCGGCTGGCACATAGGTGCCGTTCGAGGAGACCATGCCGATGGTCCCGCCGGTGTATACCACCAGTACCCGGCGACTCATCGCTCGTCTCCAGTCGGTGACAGCATGGCTCGAGGGCTGAGCAGGCGGTCCAATTCGTTAGCGTCCAACAGGCCCTCGTCCAGCACCAGTTCCCGTACGGTGGCGCCGGAGTTCAACGCCAGGGCTGCGATCCGAGTGGCGTTGGTGTAGCCGATCCTGGGTACGAGAGCGGTGATGATGCCGATGCTGTTATCCAGGTGCCGGGCGCATTGCTCGATGTTGGCGCGGATATCTCTGATGCAGCGTTCGTCGAGCATGGTACAGGCAGCACCTAACATCTTCATGGAGTTAAGCAAGTTGTAGACGATCAGCGGTTCCATGGCATTGAGCTGCAGCTGTCCGGCCTCCGCCGCAAGAGTGACCGCCAGGTCGCTGGCAATGACTTGATACGCGGTCTGATTGACGGCTTCAGGGATCACCGGATTGACCTTGCCAGGCATGATCGAGGAGCCGGGTTGCATGGGCGGCAGCAGGATTTCGCCCAGGCCCGTTCGGGGGCCGGAGGAGAGCAGGCGAAGATCGTTGCACATCTTGCCCAGTTTCACCGCAAAGCGCTTCAGAATGCCGGAAAACAGGACAAAGGCGCCCATGTCGGATGACGCTTCAACCAGGTTGCTTGCAGAGACAAGCGGTTTCCCGGAAACCTCCGCCAGATACCGGACCGACAGAGCTTGATAGCGAGGGTGGGTATTGATGCCGGTGCCGATAGCCGTACCACCAAGATTTACTTCGCAGAGCAGGTGGCTGGCTTCGTGCAGTCGATCAATATCCTCTCCAAGATTCACCGCGAAAGCCTCGAACTCCTGACCCAGCGTCATGGGGACCGCGTCCTGCAGTTGGGTGCGTCCCATTTTAACCACGTCCGCGAATTGCCGGCCTTTTTTCTCGAGCCCCTCCTTGAGCTGGATGATGGCCTGTTCCAGGGGCGCCGCCGCAAACTGGATGGCGAGGCATACCGCAGTTGGATAGGCGTCATTGGTGGACTGGGACCGATTGACGTCGTCGTTCGGATGAAGATGGTGATACTCGCCTTTACCGTGCCCGAGTTTTTCCAAGGCCAGATTGGCGATGACTTCGTTCGCGTTCATGTTGGTGGAGGTGCCGGCACCGCCCTGGATCAGGTCCACCACGAACTGGTCGTGCAGTTGTCCGGCGATGATGTCATCACACGCAGCGACAATGGCCTCGGCTTTGTGTGGGGCGAGTGTTCCGAGATCTCGGTTGGCCATCGCCGCCGCCTTTTTCACCATAACCAACGCCCGGACAAAATCCGGGAAGTGGCTGATGGGAACCCCGGTGATGGAGAAGTTGTCCAGGGCTCGCTGAGTCTGGACGCCGTACCAGGCCTCAGCGGGTACAGCGAGATCTCCGAGAAGGTCGTGTTCAACGCGAGTGTTCATGTCAGGACCGCTCGATTGCGGGTTGATCTTCCCCGCGGCTGCGGGCCCGGATACGTTCGATATCCTCAGGCTCAATTTCCCAGGCTCCGGCGTCGATGTTCATATCCTGAAAGCGCTTGGCGTCGAAAACCGGCTGCTCGATACCCTGGGCAATCTGATCGTCAAAATCCTTGAGGATGCGGAGACCTGGCTTGAATAGGGCAATCAGCGCAATTAGGTTGACGAGCGCCAGTAAGCCCATGGTGACGTCCGCAAACCCGAATACCGTGCCCAGGTCGGTGGTTGCGCCCCAGCAGACTAACCCGATGATGGCCACCCGGAAGGTGTTGAAGAAGTTCTGGTTCTCGGTGGAGAAGAAATTGATGCTGTTCTCGCCGAGGTAATAGTTGTAAAGGATGGTGCTGAACCCAAAGAGCATCAGGGCAACGCTCACAAAGCTGCGTCCCCAGTCCCCGACGTGATCCGCCAGTGCGGATTGCGTCAAGGCAACGCCGCCGATATCGCTGACAACGGTTGGGTCGTAGATGCCGCTCAACAGAATGATAAAGGCGGTCGACGAGCAGATGATCAAGGTGTCGATGAACACGGAGAACGCCTGGACCACGCCCTGATTCGCAGGATGGGGAACATAGGCGACCGCGGCCACGTTGGGGGCACTGCCCAGACCGGCTTCGTTGGAAAACAGTCCGCGTTTGACGCCCATCATAATGGCTGCACCAATGCCACCACCCACCAGGGGTTCGAGACCGAAGGCGCTGTTGACGATGAGCATAAAGGCATCGGGAATATGCTCAACATTCAGGATAAGAACGATTGCTGTGATCAGCAGATAGCTGCCTGCCATGATCGGGACCAGGAATTCCGCGACTCGTGCAATACGGCGAACACCGCCGAAGATGATCAAGCCAACAACCATCGCCAGTGCGATACCGGTGTAGAACACGGGAATGCCAAACGCATCGTCGACAGAGGTTGCAACCGCATAGGATTGCAGGGCGGTAAATCCGAAACCGAAGGTCAGCAGCAACAGGACCGAATACAGGCCGGCCATCCATTTCCAGTGGGCACCAAGACCGCGGGCAATGTAGTGGGCAGGACCGCCTCGATAGGTGCCGTCGGGTTCAGCCACTTTGTAGGTTTGAGCAAGAGAGCATTCGAGGAAACTGGTCGCCATGCCCATCAGACCAACTATCCACATCCAGAACACGGCACCGGGGCCGCCAAGAGTAATCGCAACTGCTACCCCTGCGATATTGCCACCACCGACGCGACCGGCTACGGAGAGCAAGAGCGCCTGGAAGGAGCTGAGATGGCCGTGTTTGTCTTTTTGGAACGCTTGGCTGGCACTCAGGATCCGAAACATGCGCCCAAAATAGCGGAACTGGACGAAACGGGAGGCGACGGTAAATCCGATGCCGACAGTGAGCAGCAGGGCAATCAGAATCTTGCCCCACAATAAATCGTTCAGAATCTCCAACATAAGCAACTCCGGTAATGATTGTTTTTGTGCGAAGTCCTTATTTAACCAACAGGGCACCCTTGCTAGAATTTGCCCATCGTTGCTGATGTGGCGCGAAGTGTTGCAGGTTGAGCGTCAGATCGCGCTATCGCAACTTGGCGCACCAGGCTTCCCGACAACACAATGGGCAAGACACCCAATGCATCAGGATCTGCATCAAAACCTAAGGCTGCTCTGCAGCTACTACAAATCCATTGCGGAGGTTTGCCGTCGCCTCGGTATCAATCGCCCGCAATTCAATCGATACCTGAGTGGCCAACACAAGCCATCCCCGAATACACTGCGCAGGATTTGCGAATTCTTTGGCGTGGACGAGCAGGACATTCTTCTCCCGCACGGCCAGTTTCAGCGCGTTGTGGACGTTCGGCCGAAACCCGGTGATCAACCGAACCAGGAAGACAGCTCCCTTCAGGAACATCTGGATTGGCTCGATCAAGGCGCCCGGGGAGACGTTGATATCTATTTGGGGTATTACTACGAGTATTACCAGTCAATGTCGGCGCCGGGAAAGGTGCTTCAGAATCTGGTGTGTCTGGAGCGAAGGGGCCAGCGCGTGGTTTTCCAACGGACGGAGAGAATGAGGGCAACCACCAATGAGCCGCCATGCCACAATCGGTATCAGGGCATCGCCTATTTACTGACGGACCGGCTGTTCCTGGTGGACTACGAAACGCTCAATCGCCATGAGATTACGCAGACCATTCTCTTTCCCAGTTTCCGTAATCGGGTTACCCGGCTGACGGGCTTGAAAATTGGGGTGTCGGACAACAGTGAGCGGATGCCTTGTTGCGCCAGAGTGCTATACGAGTACCTGGGGCAGAGTGTGGTTGTCCGGAAGGCTCTCGCGAATTGCGGCTTACATGATTTGGACAGCGGCCAGATCGACGCATCCATTCGCGACGCGGTGCGCAACGACATGGCGCCGGACGAGTATCTTTTTCGGGCGCGTCACTAAGTGTAGGAGCAGGGCAGCGGCAGATCGCCACTGCCCGGCAGGCTTACTCCACAGTCAGGCGTTCGGCGTTCTTCTCAACCGTGCGCTCGCCAATACCTTTCACGTTGGCCAGATCCAACGGCGTTTCGAAGGGGCCGTTAGCTTCGCGATAGGCCACAATAGCTTGCGCTTTGCTCTGGCCAACACCGGTTAATTCGGCCAGCGTAGCGACATCGGCGGTGTTGATGTTGATGGCGGCCGGTTCAGCGTGAGCAAAGCCGGTAACCAGGCTGAACAGCAGTACGAGGGTGGCAAAAAAGGGAGTGCGTTTCATGGAAGTGTGTTCCTGATGCTGAGTTGTCGTCTTTTTAGTGTTGTCGGGACACAAAACAGCCGGAACGAATGCACGGACAGGACCACACTCCTTGTGGTCCCGTTTTCCGTGGCTGACCCTTGCCTGTTCCTTCAGGCCATGCGCTCATCCTGAGCGCGTCATCCTTGCGATCTTCCCTGCAAGCCCTGATCCGTAGGGCAACTCCAAATCCCTGGAGCTATCGTCCTTGAGCCAACGATCCTTGCTGGCTTGTCATCCCTGACCCTTCCCATTGTAGCCATGCCGCGTTTTGGCAAAACCGGACAATCGCGTTGGCGCGTGTGAGATATCTCCTACGCAGGTGTAAGGAGGGGAGGGCTCTGAGAGTTGGGAGTGATCCTCAGTACGGTTGCACCAGTAAGGGGCAGGGCGCCAGATGGGTGTCCAATAAGAAGCATGCCATTTATGTCTAACTGAGCTAGTTTGAGCCGCGGAAAAAGTTTTAACAATCTGATTTTTAGGAATATTTAAGGGGTCCGGAAAGTGGGCCCGCACCAGTAAGGTGCGAAGGTGCACCACAGGTGCGGGTTTTGGTGCGTTCTGATGGGGCGTTATCACTATGACAAGTGCCTTATGAGCCACTAAGTCGCTGAACATAAGGGGATTATTTTGGTGCTGGAACAACTAATGCAGAGCAGGAGGTGTTTAAGACGAATTGCACAACCTCACCAAAAATGAAAAGGATGACGAAATGAGCATCAAAAAACACGTGAAACTGGGCCTCTCTGCACTGGCGCTTTCCATCTCTTTTAACTCCGTTGCCGCCGAAGACCCGATCAAGGTCGGCATCCTGCACTCCCTGTCCGGCACCATGGCGATCAGTGAATCCACCCTGAAAGACACCATGCTGATGCTGATCGAAAAACAGAACGAAGCCGGCGGTGTCCTGGGCCGTCAGCTTGAGCCGGTGGTGGTCGACCCCGCCTCCAACTGGCCGCTGTTCGCCGAAAAAGCCCGCGAGCTGCTGGCGAAAGAAGAAGTGGACGTGATCTTCGGCAACTGGACCTCGGTTTCCCGTAAATCCGTATTGCCGGTGGTGGAAGAACTGAACGGCCTGCTGTTCTACCCGGTTCAGTACGAAGGTGAAGAATCCTCCGAGAACGTGTTCTACACCGGTGCCGCGCCCAACCAGCAGGCGATTCCGGCCGTGGACTACCTGATGAACGACATCGGCGTTGAGCGCTGGGTTCTGGCAGGCACCGACTACGTATACCCGCGCACCACTAACAAGATCCTCGAGACCTACCTCAAGGACAAGGGCGTGGCCGCTGACGACATCATGATCAACTACACGCCGTTTGGTCACTCCAACTGGCAGGCCATTGTTTCCGACATCAAGACGTTCGGTAACGCCGGCAAGAAGACCGCTGTGGTCTCCACCATCAACGGCGACGCCAACGTACCGTTCTACCGCGAACTGGGTAACCAGGGCATCGACGCGGCCGACATCCCGGTAGTTGCCTTCTCCGTGGGTGAGCAGGAGCTGTCCGGTATCGACACCGGCCCATTGGTCGGCCACCTGGCGGCCTGGAACTACTTCATGAGCGTGGACAACGACGCCAACTACGACTTCATCGACGCCTGGGTTGAGTACACCGGCAACGAAGAGGCCGTCACCAACGACCCGATGGAAGCGCACTACATCGGCTTCAACATGTACATCGAAGCGGTCAAGAAAGCCGGTACTGCCGACGTGGACGCGGTGAAAGACGCCATCATCGGCGTAAGCGTGCCCAACCTCACCGGTGGCTACGCCACCATGATGCCGAACCACCACATCACCAAGCCGGTGCTGATTGGCGAAATCCAGGACAACGGCCAGTTCTCTGTGGTCTGGGAAACGCCGTCGACCGTGGCGGGCGATGCCTGGTCTGACTTCCTGCCGGGTTCCAAAGACCTCATCAGTGACTGGCGCAAGCCGCTGTTCTGCGGAAACTTTAACGTGGTTTCCGGAACCTGTGGCGGCAAGTCTGAGGTCGCTGCCGAGTAAGCTGTAAAACGGTTTTTACTGCTTGCGGGCGGGGCTTGATCCTCGCCCGCGTTTTACCACCGTTTATTCCCTCAACCCTCTATTCTCAGGAACAGGACGCAACCATGGGCATCTACCGACTGCTCAGCCATCTGCTGCTCGCCTGCTGTCTGCTCTGGCCCGGCCTTGCCCTGGCCCAGGTAGAAGACACCGAAGCACAACAATTACTCACCGCGCTGGCCGATTCTTCCTTCTCCGAAAAGAAAACGGTGATCAACCGCATCGCCGGCAGTGGCGACGACCGTGCCCGGTACTGGCTGGAATCTTTCGGCGCCAATAAACTCGGACGCATTGAAGACAGCGGCCAGTTCATCATCGTGTTGTCCAATCGTGGCCGTAACTGGACCGTGGAAGACGCACTGACCAAAGAAAACCTGGGCGAGATTTCCCGCCGGGACATCGACACCATTCGCGTCAACAACGCCCTGCGTAATGAACTCGAAGGCATCCTGTCGGTGATTGATCTCAAGAGTCCCAACGAGGACCAACGTTTATCGGCCGCCCGCGCCCTCAAAGGCAGCGTGAGTGGCACCCTGGCCGAGCGCCTGCCAACGCTGATTGACGAAGAGCAAAGCGCCGACGTACAAGCTGCGCTCACCGAAGCCCTGGCCATCTACCAGGTGGAAGAGCAGGGCGACATTACCGCCGTGGCGACACTCTCCGGCAGCCTCAACTCCGAAGCCCGAGCGGCCCTGCAACAGGCCATGCGCAGCGACGATCCTGCGCTTGCCGCAGCCGCGACCAAGGCCATGGAAAGCATCGAACAGAAACTGAAACTGAACCGCGCCGCCGAAACCCTGTATTTCGGCCTGTCCCTCGGTTCGGTGCTGGTGCTGGCGGCCATTGGCCTGGCCATCACCTTCGGCGTGATGGGCGTGATCAACATGGCCCACGGCGAGCTGATCATGCTCGGCGCCTACACTACCTGGGGTATGCAGCAACTGCTGCCGGGCCAGCCGGGCCTGGCGCTGATGCTGTCCATCCCCGCCGGCTTCCTGGTGTCGGCGCTGGCGGGCATTGCCATTGAACGCACCGTGATCCAGCACCTGAAAGGCCGCCCGCTGGAAACTCTCTTAGCCACCTTCGGTGTCAGCCTGATCCTGCAGCAACTGGTGCGCACGGTGATCTCTCCCCTGAACCGCACCGTGATCACCCCGGACTGGATGAGCGGCTCGGTGATGATCAACGAAGCCCTGTCGCTGACCCTGAACCGCCTGTATGTCATCGGTTTCGCCCTGGTGGTGTTCGCCGGCCTGATGCTGATCATGCGCAAGACCCGGCTCGGCCTGGACGTGCGCGCCGTCACCCAGAACCGGGCCATGGCCCGCTCCATGGGCATCAAGGCCACCAAGGTAGACATCCTCACCTTCGGCCTGGGCTCCGGCGTGGCTGGCCTGGCCGGTGTGGCCTTGTCCCAGATCACCAACGTCGGCCCCAACCTGGGCCAGAGCTACATCATCGATTCCTTCATGGTGGTGGTGTTCGGCGGCGTCGGAAACCTCTGGGGCACCCTGCTGGCGGGCCTGTCGCTGGGCACCATCAACCAGCTGCTGGAACCCTGGGCCGGTGCGGTGCTCGCCAAGATCCTGGTACTGGTACTGATCATCCTGTTCATTCAAAAACGCCCCCGGGGACTCTTTCCCCAAAAGGGCCGTGCGGCGGAGGGTTAAAGTATGTGGCTAACGCGACCTCTGCGTGAACGCTCCACGCAACTGTTCCTGGGCGTGCTGTTCGCTGCCCTGATTGTCGTCACCGCGCTGCACCTGCTGATGCCGCAGGACAGCGCCCTGTATGTGAGTTCCTACACCGTCACCCTGCTGGGTAAATACCTGTGCTATGCACTGCTGGCGGTGGCGGTGGACCTGGTCTGGGGTTACCTGGGTATCCTCAGCCTGGGCCACGGCGCCTTCTTCGCCCTCGGTGGCTACGCCATGGGCATGTACCTGATGCGTCAGATCGGTGATCGCGGCGTCTACGGCGACCCGCTCCTGCCGGACTTCATGGTGTTCCTGAACTGGCAGGAACTGCCCTGGTACTGGCTCGGCTTCGACATGGCCTGGTTCGCCTTCATCATGGTGCTGCTGGCACCGGGCCTGCTGGCCCTGGTGTTCGGCTTCCTGGCCTTCCGCTCACGGGTGACCGGGGTGTACCTCTCCATCATCACCCAGGCGCTCACCTTTGCGCTAATGCTGGCGTTTTTCCGCAACGAAATGGGCTTTGGCGGCAACAACGGCCTGACCGATTTTAAAGACTTGCTCGGCTTTGACCTGCGCACCGACGCCACCCGCCTCGGCCTGTTCCTGGCCACCGGCATCGCCCTGGCCATTGGCTATGTGGTGTGCCGGGGCATTGTCACCAGCAAGCTCGGCCGGGTGAGTGTGGCCTGTCGCGACGCCGAAGCCCGCACCCGCTTCCTGGGTTACCGGGTGGAGCGGGTACAGCTGTTCGTGTTCGTGGTGTCCGCCATGCTGGCGGGCGTCGCCGGCGCGCTCTATGTGCCGCAAGTCGGCATTATCAACCCGAGCGAATTCTCGCCGCTGTTCTCCATTGAAGTGGTGGTGTGGGTCGCCCTGGGTGGCCGGGCTACGCTCTACGGGGCCGTAATTGGCGCCATTCTGGTGAACTACGGCAAAACCGTGTTCACCGGCATCATGCCCGACGCCTGGCTATTCGCCCTCGGCGGCCTGTTCGTGCTGGTAACCGTGTTCCTGCCCAAGGGCATTGCCGGCCTGCTGTTTACCCGTAAGAAAACCAAGGATGAACCGACCACCCCGGCGCAGGAGGCAACCGCATGAGCATCTTGCAGGAACTGACCAACCGCGACCAGGTGTTCGAATTCCTGACCCCGGAAGTGTCACCGGTGGACGTACGCCACGGCCCCATCCTGTACCTGGAGGACGTGAGCGTGAGCTTCGATGGCTTCAAGGCCATCAACAACCTGAACCTCACTATCGACGACGGCGAACTGCGTTGCATCATCGGCCCCAACGGTGCGGGTAAAACCACCATGATGGACATCATCACCGGCAAAACCCGCCCGGACACTGGCTCGGTGTGGTTCGGCAGCCGCCACAACCTGCTCACCAAGAGCGAGCCGGACATCGCCTCCCTCGGTATCGGCCGAAAGTTCCAGAAACCCACGGTGTTTGAAGCCCTCACCGTGTTCGAAAACCTGGAACTGGCCATGGCCGCCGACAAGCGCGTGTTCCCCACGCTGACCGCGGTCATGAAACCTGAATACCGGGGCCGCATCGACGAAGTACTGGAAATGATCGGCCTCAAGGACCTGCGCAGCGCCCCCGCCGGCATCCTGTCCCACGGCCAGAAACAATGGCTGGAAATCGGCATGCTGCTGATGCAACGGCCACGGTTGCTGCTGGTGGATGAGCCAGTAGCAGGCATGACCGAACAGGAAATGGAACGCACCGCCGAGTTGCTCACCAGCCTGGCCGGCAAACAGTCGGTGGTAGTGGTGGAGCACGACATGGGCTTTGTGCGCTCCATCGCCCGCCAGGTCACCGTGCTGCACCAGGGCAGTGTGCTGGCGGAAGGCACCATGGACCAGGTCTCCAACGACCCGGAAGTGATCAAGGTCTATCTCGGGGAGGAAGCCTGATGTCCAGTGACAACCTGATGCTGAAAGTCGACAAGCTCAACCAGTACTACGGCGAAAGCCACACCCTCTGGGACCTGGAACTGGACGTACCCCAGGGCCAGTGCACCTGCGTGATGGGCCGCAACGGCGTAGGCAAGACCACGCTGATGAAATGCATCATGGGCGAGGAAAGCGTGAAAAGCGGTTCCCTGGAATTCGCCCAGGACGTGGAACTCACCCAAAAGAAAATCGAAGACCGCTCCCGCCTCGGCATCGGCTACGTACCCCAGGGCCGGCAGATCTTCCCGCTGCTGACCGTGGAAGAAAACCTGCGCACCGGCCTGGCCGTGCGCAAAGACGGCAGCAAGAAAATCCCCGAGCGTATTTACGAGCTGTTCCCGGTATTAAAGGAAATGAAGCACCGCCGCGGCGGCGACCTCTCCGGCGGCCAGCAACAGCAACTGGCCATTGGCCGGGCGCTGGTGATCGAACCGCGCCTGCTGATCCTGGACGAGCCGGGGGAGGGCATCCAGCCCAACATCGTCGCCCAGATTGGCGAAGTCATCCGCAAGCTGATCAAAGAAGACGGCCTGACCGTGCTGTTGGTGGAACAGAAACTGCCCTTCGCCCGCAAATACGCCGACCGCTTCGCCATCCTCGATCGCGGCCGCCGGGTGGCCGAAGGTGAAATCGCCGGGCTCACCGATGAACTCATCAAGAAGCACCTGACGGTATGACGGTCTTCCAGCGCATAGAGCCCAACGATGGCACCGCCCCTGATTCCGGCCACCGCTTCGACGCCGGCCGGCGCTGGGCCGCGTCTATCGAACTGGGCTTCCAGCTGCGCCCGGACGGCGACAACACCGCCACCCGCATGACAGGCATTAGCCACCAGGGGCCGTTGCGCGTGCAGCGGCCGTTCTACCCGGAAGGCCGCAACGGCTGCTGCCACGTGTACCTGCTGCACCCGCCGGGCGGGCTGGTCAGCGGCGATGCCCTGAGCATTGAGGCCCAGGTAGGCGAGGGCGCCCACACCCTGCTCACCACACCGGCCGCCGCCAAACTCTACAAAGCCGACAGCCACGGCGTGGCCTGGGCCCAGCACACAAAACTCACCGTCGCCAAGGGCGGCGTTCTCGAATACCTGCCCCAGGAAACCCTGGCCTTCGACGGTTCCCGGGGCGAACAGACCACCACCATCGAACTGCAAACCGGCGCCAAATGCCTGGGCTGGGAAATCCTCGCCCTCGGCCGCCCGGCCAGCGACCTGCCGTTCGTCACGGGGCATTTGGAACAGAAGTTCCGCCTACTCATGGACGGCAGCCCTCTATGGCTGGAACGCCAACCCATGGACCCGGCCCATCCAAGATTTAAAGGCCACTGGGGCCAGGGCGGCGCCACCGTGCAGACCACCTTGTGGGTAGTGGGCCTGGACGACGAAGCCGGCGCCATCGAAGCCCTAAGAGAAACCCTGCCCGAGAACCACCGCTGGGCCGTCACCCGCCGCCGCGGCGTTGTGCTGCTGCGCTACCTGGGGCAGGAACGCAACGAAGCCTGGGCCCTGTGCCAACAAGCCTGGGAACTGCTACGGCCACGACTCACCGGGCTGCCGGCCAGCGTGCCCAGAATCTGGCTGACCTGAACAAGACTCACATACAGAACAAGAGCCTAAGAGAGAAATAACTGATGGAACTGACCCCCAGAGACAAAGACAAGCTGCTGCTGTTCACCGCCGCGCTGTTGGCCGAACGCCGCAAGGCCAAGGGCCTGAAACTGAACTACCCGGAAGCCGTCGCCCTGATCAGCGCCGAAATCATGGAAGGCGCCAGAGAAGGCCGCAGCGTGGCTGAAATGATGACCGCTGGCACCAAAGTGCTCACTCGTGAAGACGTCATGGACGGCATCGCCGAAATGGTCGACGAAGTGCAGGTGGAAGCCACCTTTCCGGACGGCACCAAGCTGGTCACCGTCCACAACCCGATAGTGTAAGGAGCCCGCCATGATCCCCGGTGAATACCAGCTCAAAGGCGGCGACATCGAACTCTGCGCCGGCCTCGAGAGAATTCAGATTGAAGTCGCCAACACCGGCGACCGCCCGGTCCAGATCGGCTCTCACTATCACTTCGCCGAAGCCAACCCGGCCCTGACGTTTGATCGCAAAAAAGCCCGCGGCTACCGCCTCGACGTCGCCGCCGGCACCGCCATCCGCTTCGAACCCGGCCAAAGCCGAGAAGTGACATTGATTCCGTTCAGCGGTAGTCGTGAGATCTATGGTTTCAGAGCTGAAGTCATGGGCCCTCTGGACTCCACGAAATGATATCGGGGAGCGAGTGGGAACTACTTTCCGAAACTGTGCGGAGCCATGGATGGCGGAGCTCAAGCGCCACAGGGATGTGCTTGAGCGGGTTTCGGAAAGTAGTTCCCACTTGCTCTCGCACCAAGATTAAGGAAAGAGGCACAGCATGAAAATCACCAGACAAGCCTACGCCGACATGTACGGCCCCACCGTAGGCGACCGCGTAAGGCTCGGCGACACTGACCTATGGATCGAAGTGGAAAGCGACAGCACCCACTACGGCGACGAAGTAAAATTCGGCGGCGGCAAAGTCATCCGCGATGGCATGGGCCAAAGCCAACTGGCAGACGACACCGTGATGGACACCGTCATCACCAACGCCCTGATCCTCGACTGGTGGGGCATCGTGAAAGCCGACGTCGGCCTCCAGAACGGCCGCATCGCCGCCATCGGTAAAGCCGGCAACCCGGACACCCAGCCAGACGTCACCATCGTTATCGGCCCCGGCACCGAAATCATCGCCGGTGAAGGCAAAATCCTCACCGCCGGCGGCATCGACGCCCACATCCACTTCATCTGCCCCCAGCAGGTCGAAGAGGCTTTGATGAGTGGCATCACCACCATGCTCGGCGGCGGCACCGGCCCGGCCACCGGCAGCAACGCCACCACCTGCACCCCCGGTGCCTGGCACATGGGTAAAATGCTGCAGGCCGTAGACTCCCTGCCCATGAACATCGGCTTCCTCGGCAAAGGCAACGCCTCCCTGCCGGAAGCCCTCGAACTGCAAATCCAGGCTGGCGCCATTGGCCTGAAACTGCACGAAGACTGGGGCACCACGCCAGCGAGCATCGACAACTGCCTCACCGTGGCGGACAAATACGACGTACAGGTGGCCATCCACACCGACACCCTGAACGAATCCGGCTTCGTGGAAGACACCCTGGCCGCATTCAAAGAACGCTGCATCCACACCTACCACACCGAAGGCGCCGGCGGCGGCCACGCACCCGACATCATCACCGCCTGCTCCAAGGAATACGTACTGCCGTCGTCCACCAACCCGACCCGGCCCTACACCGTGAACACCATCGATGAACACCTCGACATGCTGATGGTGTGCCACCACCTGGACCCGAACATCCCGGAAGACGTCGCCTTCGCCGACTCCCGCATCCGCCGGGAGACCATCGCCGCAGAAGACATCCTCCACGACCTGGGCGTGATCTCCATGATCGCCTCCGATTCCCAGGCCATGGGCCGGGTGGGCGAAGTGGTGTGCCGCACCTGGCAGACCGCCCACAAGATGAAACAGCAACGCGGCCTGCTGCCGGAAGACGAAGCCCTGGGCGCCGACAACCTGCGCGCCAAGCGTTACATCGCCAAGTACACCATCAACCCCGCCATCACCCACGGCATCGGCCACGAAGTGGGCTCGGTGGAAGTGGGCAAACTGGCGGACCTGGTGCTGTGGAGCCCGGCCTTCTTCGGCGTGAAACCCGCCGTGATCCTGAAGGGCGGCATGATCGCCGCCGCGCCCATGGGCGACCCGAATGCCTCCATACCCACGCCTCAGCCGGTGCACTACCGCCCGATGTTCGGCGCCTTCGGCAAAGCCGCCAGTGCCACCCGCCTGAGCTTTGTCAGCCAGGCCGCCATCGATGCCGGTATCAAGGAAAAGTTGGGGCTGGATAGCCGCCTGTCCGCCTGTAAAGGCGTGCGCACCGTGCGCAAGGGCGATATGAAACTGAACGCCGAATGCCCGCACATCACCGTAGACCCGCAAACCTACGAAGTGCACGCCGACGGCGAACTGCTTACCTGCGAGCCGGCGACCGAACTGCCGCTGGCCCAGCGTTATCACCTTTTTTGAATAGACAGCTCATGGCTGCTTCAGGAGCCCACATGCTTGAACTTACCCAACGGGTCGGCCCGGTAGAAACCGCCGAAATCCACGACCACCTCACGCTGCCCTTCGAGCTGCGAATGCGCGGCCGCCTGCGGGCGAAAACCGACACCGGTTACGACGTCGGCCTGTTCCTCGATCGCGGCCAGGTATTGCGCGAAGGCGCCTTCCTGCAGGCCGAAACCGGTGAGATCGTTCGCATCCGCGCCGCCGATGAGCCTGTCGTCACCGCTCGCATCGAACCGGGCCTGGGCCTGGCGCGGTTGTGCTACCACTTGGGTAACCGCCATGTGTCTCTCGCAATAGGCAGCGACGATGCCGCCAACGACGGTACTCTCGATGGCAAGACCGGCTGGGTCCGTTTCCCACCCGATCATGTGTTGGAAGAATTGGCCGAGCGGCTCGGCGCCACCCTGGAACACCACCGCGCGCCGTTCGATCCGGAACCCGGTGCCTATGCCCAATCCGGGCAGGGCGAGCATTCCCATTCACACGGACACAGCCACTCGCATAGCCACGGCCATAACCATGACGACACTCACTCTCACTGACAGCAGCCAAACGGCCGTGGGCGACCTGGCCCTGCTGGGCCTGCTGCAGCTGGTCAGCCCTGCGCTGCCCATCGGCGCCTTTGCCTGGTCTCAGGGCTTGGAGAGCGCCTTCGAGCTGGGTTGGGTGACCAATGAGAACGAACTGGGCGACTGGCTGGAAGGCGTGCTGGAAGACGGCCTGACCCAATGCGAACTGCCGCTATTGGTACGCCTGCAGCAAGCCTGGGCCAACCACGATGGCAGCACCGTGGCCGAGTGGAACGACTGGCTGCACGCCACCCGGGAAACCGCCGAACTGGTGGACGAAGACCTGCGCCTGGGCGCGGCCCTGGTGCGCCTGCTCGGCAGCCTGGAACTGCTGCCGAAAGAAGGCCTTCTACCCAAAGACCCCGGCTACGTCACCCTGTTTGCCTGGGCCGCCCACGTGCGAACCGTACCCGCCCGGCAGACCCTGCTCGGCTTCGCCTGGGCCTGGCTGGAAAACCAGCTGGCGGTGGCGTGCAAAGCCATGCCCCTGGGCCACACCGCCGCACAGCGCCTGACCGAACGGCTGCGCCCGAAACTGGTGATGGCGGTGGACCACGCCCTACAGAAAGAAGACCACGAACTCGGCCCGGTATTGCCCGGCCTGGCGCTCGGCAGCGCCCTACACGAAACCCAGTATTCACGGCTTTTCAGAAGCTGAACAACAAAGAACAGAAACAGGAGAACACGCCATGAAACATTGTCTGAGAGTTGGAGTCGGCGGCCCGGTAGGCTCCGGTAAAACCGCCCTGTTGCGCCAGCTGTGCAAGGCCCTGAAAGACCACTACGACATCGCCGTGGTCACCAATGACATCTACACCCGGGAAGACGCCGACTTCCTGCTGAAACACGATGCCCTGCCAGCGGACCGCATTCTCGGCGTCGAAACCGGCGGCTGCCCGCACACCGCCATCCGCGAAGACGCCTCGATGAACCTGGCGGCCATCGACGATCTGCAAAGCCGCCACCCGAACCTGGAGCTGGTGCTGGTGGAATCCGGCGGCGACAACCTCTCCGCCACCTTCAGCCCGGAACTGTCCGACCTCACCCTCTACGTGATCGACGTGTCCGCCGGCGACAAGATTCCCCGAAAAGGCGGCCCCGGCATCACCAAATCCGACCTGCTGATCATCAACAAGATCGACATCGCCGAACAGGTACACGCCTCCCTGGATGTAATGGAGCGGGACAGCAAGAAAATGCGCGGCGAACGGCCTTTCGTGTTCACCAACCTGTACGACGGGGTAGGGCTGGAGGCGATTATCAGCTTCATTCTGGAGCGGGGGATGTTGCCAGAGCGCCGGCCTGAGAAGCTTGCTGAAACCGCTTAACGAAACCGAATATTGAGTTTTAAACGAACGACGGAGAGACAACCATGAAACTGACTAACCGACTGACTCTGACTGCTGGCCTGCTTCTGATCTCTGGCGCTGCCTTTGGTCACGCCGGCCACGAAGCCCTTGGCGATGGGGTGCATATCGAATATTTCCTGGCGGCTGGCGCGGTTGCCGCTGTTGGCATCTATGTACTGACGCGGCATAAACGAGATGGACAGGATTGAGCAAAGTTCTTAACCGATCCGCTCCTTGATGTTATTTAAAGCCGCTCCGAACACGAGCGGCTTTTTCGTATTGGCGTTACCAAATTTTACGTCCCACGGGTAGGAAGTCGCCTTACGATTAGGCTAGTGTGTAGTTATAAGAAACGGACTGACGCCGCTGTTAAGGATAACGGATGGATCACACACAGATACTAATCGCTTCCCAAAACGACGCCCCAAGCACCATCCGGTATCTGATTTCGCAGATCATACTGGCGGCGCTCACCAAACTTCCCCAGCTCAAACGCGAAGCTGAATACGCTGCTCTTAGCTCATCTTCCAGAACGATCCTGGCCGAAAAACCATTTGCCTTTATCATGAAAATCATAACTATATGAAAAGTGTTCCGAAGTATGGCAAGAAATATCCCGATATAGACTGGGGTTGTGATTACTTTCAAGTCGATGGGTTTTCATCGATTGAAAAGATAAAAATATGTCATGTGAAAGTAAATGATATAAAGAAGATATCAGAAGCTTTAGCTAGAAGAGTGCTTGATACTTCGTGGATGACGACATTAGATGCTGGAAGCCAAAGGGGCTTTGAGAAAACCGTAAAGGAAACCGCTTCCGCTTTAGTAGAAATTTTCGAGCAAACACAAGATCTTTCAACTATAGGAAGTGAATTCGGCGAAGTTATGGTTTCGATTGGATCAACAAAAGCGCTTGAAACAATATTTAATCATCAGGTTTTGCCCATAGCAGAGCTTTGGAAGCCAAAGCTAAAGCAAAACGAAGGTTTTGATTTTCATACGGTTTGCAAAAATGAGCTGATTAATTTCGGCGAGGCGAAATATTCAGGAAGTGTTAACCCTCATGGTGATGCAATAGATCAGTCAAAAGGATTCATTGATGACGAAAAGCATCTACGAGATTATTTTTATTTAAAAGATCTAGCTCCAAATTCTTCGGTCGAAAATCTAAATAATGATAACTTTGGGATTGTTGCTTCGTTCTCTATAAATTCTTCTAATCCCATCCATATTTTGGAGAATGCTGTCAAGACAGCCGAGCTAAAGCTTGGTTCCGATTGTATAAAGTCAGTATACCTGGTTGGGGTAAGTAAATGAGCATACTTGATATTTCGCATAGCGAAGATCCAGCCCAAGGTATAACAGAATTGTTAGGAATCCTTCATAAAGAGGGGCCTATAAATCCTGAAATTCTGGAGAAGATATCATATTACAAAAAGTTCCACGATAAAATATTCCGAGAGGAAGAAGAAAATATCATAGTGTCTCTGGGGCTTTTTTATAAGATGCCAGAGCCAAGCAATTTATATGCATTTTTGTTATCTGGAATAGGAAGGGAAAATAAAAGAGAGTATGGCGAATATTTAACACCTGTGCAGGCAAGTGTTAGAAGAGCTGTAGATGAGTATAGAGTAACATCTATATCGGCGCCTACAAGTGCCGGTAAATCCTATTCCATAAGAGATTTTATCGCAGAGGATGATGGTGATGCTGTAGTAATTGTACCTTCGAGAGCTTTGATTGCAGAGTACGTTAGCACTATGAGGCGTAAATTCAATGGCGACAAGAGAGTGATGATCTCATCTTTTGTAGATGATGTTTTTAAATCAAGGAATCCCCGAAGAATATTTATTCTCACTCCTGAGCGTGCTAGAGATATTTTTTCCCTTAGTTTAGATCTGAATATCAAGGTGTTTTTCTTTGATGAGGCACAAGTTTCAGAAGAAATTGAAAGAGGAGTAATATTCGATGTACTCGTTCGACGAGTTAAAAAACACTTCAAGCAAGCGAAGTTGATTTTTGCTCATCCATTTGTCGATAATCCAGATGCGCAACTAAAAAAACACGGGTTTTCTGAGAAGGAGGGATACGCGAAATCGTATACGCATGGGACTGTAGGTAAGATATTTATTTACGAGCATAAGAATAATAATTATTACCATTTTTCTCCCTTTCTGGAAAAGGGTCATCAAATTAGAAATTGCGTAGAGTTTGAACAAGATTTTTCTGAGTTTGCTTTTGATGGTTCTCACTCTGTATTGGTTTATGTGTCAAAGTCATCGATATACAATGGAAAATATATCCGGCCGTTCAGGAAGTTTATAGACAGATATGAGCGAATAGATTATGGAGAGTCGGAAAGGATAATAAGCACGATCGAACATTTGCTGGGTGCTGATAAAGATGAGCATAAATCTGATTTGGTAGAATTATTAAGAAAAGGGATTGTAATTCATCACGGTTCAGTGCCGTTAGAAGTCCGTTTTCTTGTCGAAGACTTGATAAGAAAAGGATATGCTAAAATCTGTTTTGCCACTAGTACGTTAGCGCAAGGCGTTAACATGCCCTTTGATATCGTTTGGCTTGATAACATGAGAATTCTTGGCGATAACGACCAAGGTAGATCTTTGTCATTTAAGAATCTCATTGGCAGAGCTGGTCGGCTTTCTAATGAACCAAAGTTCGATTATGGCTACGTTTTTACAAAAAATCCTAAACTTTTGTCGCAACGAGTTAAGGACAAATTTTTCCTGGATGAGATGTCGGTTATTGATAACACGGAAACTGTTCAAGACCCAGATAGCTCAGAGCTTCTTGAATCGATTAGAGATGGAAGTTATGACGATGAAAAACAGGCTCCTATCACTAAAATAGAGCGGTTAGGAAGATTAGAAATAATAGAATGCTGTGAGTCGATTCTAAATATTGTTTATTCTGGCAATTCAATAAAAAGTGCTCTCTATGGCTCGGATAATCACTCTAATAGGGAGTCGTTAAAAATATATTTCCGATTAGTATATGAGGCATCAATTGATAGGCCCTTATATGATGGTGAATTAGCTGTGTTCAGACAGGCCATATCAATTTTTATTCTTTTTATACAGGGTCGGTCTTTTAGAGAAATTGTTGGTATTCGCTACAGCTATATTTCGAGGAAGGATGAGGGCCGTCGTGGTTATGCTGCTTTTTCTCAGCCTGCTGCGAGGTTGCCAAAAAGCACTCTTGTCAAGTCATATTCAATTTTTGATGAAAAGACGCTTGCCAAAAACGTGAGCTATGATGCAATCGTTTTTGATACCTATGACTATTTGGATCAGGTTATTTCTTTTTCCTTGACAGAATCATTTATTGCGGCATTTAAGGTGTATAAAGATCACGTATCGGATAAAAGAGCAGATAAAATTATAGAGTTGCTTAAGTTTGGTACAAATGATGTGGTGCAGACCCTATTGATGCGGTATGGTTTTCCACCTGAAGAGGTCTCTGAACTTTCCAATTACATTGCATTTATTAACGAGGATATTATTTCTTTTAGTTCTGATATTGCTAATGCTCCAAAGTATTTGCAGGAGTTGGTTGAATGGTATTTGCCAGGTTAAAAAAATGATGAAAGGCGTCAGGTCGATTTAAAGTTGATCAGCTCAGCCTGAGAGAGTTGTTCAGTTAGAATGCCGGTTGGAGCCAATGGATAGGCTCACCAAAATAGGAAAACCCGGATAGATTTATTTTCTCGGTTCCTCCCTTGGCTAAGAGCTAATGTAAGTCACTACCAACCGTCGCCGTGCTTCAGTTAATATCGGCTGCCAGCACAGAAAGGATTCTGTGATTCAAAAGCAAGGAAAAGCTGATGCCAAGACAGGCCAAGGTGATTGTGTCCGGTTTTCCCCGCAATATTGTTCAACGCGGACATAACCGCCACTCGGTGTTCGTCGAACGCCCTGATTTTGAGTACTACCTGGCGAACCTCCAGGAATGGAAACAGGTTTATGAGTTGCAGGTGTTCAGTTACTGCCTGATGACGAATCATGTTCATCTGGTCGTTCAAGCAAACGACAACGTGACCGCAATTCCTCAATTGATAAAGCGTCTGGCTGGTCGGTAGACTCGTTTCGTAAATTCCCTAGAAAACCGCAGTGGGTCGTTGTGGTAAGGACGCTACAAGATTAGCCCAATAGATACAGGCGCCTATCTGTTGGCTTGTTGTCGCTATGTGCAACTCAATCCTGTTAAAGCAGGAACGGTGGATAACCCCGAGTCGTATGAGTGGCCAAGCTATTCTACGCGGGTAGGGGCGTCACATTGCCAATGGTTGGGTGAGCTCGACACCTTTCGCGCACTGGCAGGCAGTCACCAGATGAGGGTTAAAGTTTATCGGCAGTTTGTTGAGTAGGAAGGTGCTTCTCCGTCAGATGAATTGATTCGGGTGCCGATCGATAGCAATAGGCTGTCCGGTGGCAGCAAGTTCGTCGATGAAATTGAAAGCCGTATCGGTATCAGGGTTGAAACTCGTGAGCCGGGGGAGGCCAGCGTTCGAAAAATAGATCTGTCCTAATTTTCGATCGTCCCGGTTTTCTCTAGCATCAAGCGCGGATTTTTCACGCGCTCAGATTAGGCGAATTACCGCTATACCGGTTCACGTCTGCGTTGGAGGCCCTCACCTAAAGAGTATTTTTATGATTTTGAATCCGGCATGTTCTAATCTACTTCGGGACTACCTTTCGAAACGCCTGTCCCCTCTGACTTTTCGTTCCTCAAAAACTTGTCGAGATCACCTCGGGAAGATATGAATATGAGCATCGCCAAATTGGAGAAGGTCTCAACGGATTTGTTTGGGTCAACGTCTGCTGGGAATAGAAGTTTCGGAAGTTCGCTGATCAGTCGGATATCCGGGGCTTGCTTAAAGTTTCGGTAATCGTCAAACATTCCAGAAAACATCGGTGGTAGGTTCTCGTGAAGATGCACCATCCCCCCGATTTTGTCAGAACTGAGGTATTGGACATCCTTCACCCTTGAATTTAGGAGGCGACTGAAACACATTGGGCATGGTTCCAATGATGTGGTGACGCGGCAGGAAGGCAGGTCCTCATAGGTAACTCGCCGCTCAAGCTTGTTCATAACGACCATCTCGGCGTGTGCCTGGCTGTCAAAGCGAGGATCAAACATGCTATTGCCACCGATTGCGAGCGGGAAATTGTCGATATTGTAGGCGACGGCACCTACCCCATAGTTTCCCTTGGAAGCTGCGTCTGCGGCTATAATACAAACCAGAAGCGCCTCAGCTGCTTGCAGATCGACTACGCCGTCGGTCTGTTCATGAATCGGAGCGGGACGTATTGGCTCTTTTCCTCGCGGAAGGATTTCGTTCCTGGGGCTTACGCCAAAAACTTCGTAGAACTCTGCGCACAAACGTTCCTGCAGCTCAGGCCACCATCGACCGTCCATTTCGATAAGCAGCTTACTGGCGTGACTGGCGATGGCCTGCGAAGGAGAATGGAACCGTGGAGCGTTGGCGCGAGTGGTCAATTTTGAGAGAAGAATAATGAGATTGTTTGCATGCACCAACCCTGAGTCAAGAATGCTCCAGTCGATTGTCGAATCCTTAGGATCTGCTCGTTCCGGCTCAGCAATGAATCCGTATGCCCCAATGACCGCATCGAAGAATTCCTTGTCAGTCTTCGTCCCTGCTCCAAAGTTCTTGTACTTTGCGTAAGAACGGTATCTATAATTTTTGCTATCAACGTTGTGCCCGAGGTGTGCCGCAATATCTCGCTCGATAATTCGGTAGAGCGCGGAAATGAATTTGTGCTCATCACGACCGAATGAATATAGGCTGTTCACCACCTCCTCAAGTGCACGGCGAAGCACATAATGCCGAAGAGCCGAAGCAATGGCAGGTCCATAGAATTCGTTCCACAGTGAAACATCCGAGGCGTTCGCAAACTTGTTGGTGGCGAACCACTCGTTGAAGGAGATGATCCAGTATTCTTTTGCAAGCAGCTTTTCCTCTGCAGTGTATAAGCCCCAACTTTTTGGCAGATTTACCTCGTCGAAGTAATGGAGTTCGGGAATCGCATCATGAAGCCGCGTATAGAAAGTGGTGTATTGAGACCGTAGTTGGAGAAAGAGGGAGGCGCCACCGCTTTGTTCGGAGAATTTCTTGGAGCGCCACCAGCTATAGCGGGAGAACCCTAACGCTAAAATGCTAACGCCAAGTGCGATTGCAGCTATGACTACCTCCGAGCTCTCTGGCATGAAACTTTCCCTGGGTTCAGGATCTATACAGAAGGTGAAACAGATTTTTTTTGCGCTAACTTTTCACCACTACGAAAGCATTGGGAATGAATCCTACTTAATTGCTATGACACGAGGGCGCGGACCAATCCTTTCGCTTTAGGTGTGGCGCGAACTCCCGGGTAGCCAATACACACTCCACCTGCATTCTTTCACCGGAAAAGGTTTCTCCCCGCAGCACTACCTTGACAGTGGCCTCTCCTTTCAGGCTGTCCACGAAGTCCGCGAATTCAACGTAGTGATCGGCATCCCGGGTCGTTTGATCCGGAAACGGGGCAAATACGGTTTCATGTGCTGCATGACGGCCTGCCTCGATGGTGACTGGCAGGGCATCGGTCAGCTTTTTGACCACCAATTGCTGCGTCCTCTGTTCTACTTGGGTGTTGACGTATTCGACGCCCGTTAGCCGGACCACCCGACTGCCGACAAAGACCTCCGCCTGCTCCTTCAGCATGGTGTCGTGGTAACCCGGGCTGCCTTGATTGAAGTACACCATCTGGGCGCTGACCAGGAGATAGTTCTTGCCGCTCGGGTAGGTCTTCTCGAAGAACATAACCTGCCGTGGAGTTTGCATTGTGACCTCCGGCCCCTGCATAAGATTTATGCCCTGGGTCACGAGGGTACCTATGGAAATGACGAAAGCGGCGAGGGCGAGGATATCCGTTTTGCGCTCTATCTGGATGCCGAGAAACCGGATCATGGGGATTCATCTCCCGTGACTGTCGGCCCCAGAAAATGTAGGTCACGGCCCATTTGCTCCTTTATGAAGCGGGATAGCTCTGCTTTTTCAGCGTCTGTCAGCTCGCCGTCGTCGAACACGATCACTACGGGCGAATCGAGATCCCAGGTTGCCGAGGCCGACGGGGATGCCATTTTGATAGGCTCATCCGGAAATTCCGGCTCGTCCGGCGGCGGCATTTCTGTTGAGGGTATTTGACCGAGCAACGGGGGCTCCAGTTCATCAGGTGATGGCATCATTGTTTCTCTGGGATTAGCCACGAGATTTGTTGCCGTCCCAAGAACAGCAAGGGTCAAAGACGTAGCTTTTAAATGTTTCACAATCGCCTCCACTGACGGCAGAGAGAGCTTCAGATACTGCCAGTCGTGTATGTGTTTCGGTTAATATCGCCTAACTTTTTTTAAACTGCGGACTTGTTTCTCGTATTCATCTTTCCAGAGCTTCATCAAGTTGAAGCCCAACATGATTCCAAACTCGCTCTCTCCGTAGTAATTAATACCAACCTCAAAGGTGTTATCGAAGGTCAGTAGCGGGCCAACTCCTGCTGTGCTAATGCCTGGCCTGTCGGTCACGGTAATGGCAAGTGAAGTTCCGGAGAGGTTGGAAAGCCACGTATCCTTGAACCAGCGGTTGCTCTCATCCCAGTAATTAATCCCGATTACTTCTACATAGATCGTGGGTGCGAATCGATCACCGTCAGTCGCTTTATCGATCCACTCTGCACCAATCGAGGGGTGCATTAAAATTATCTGCTTCGGCGGTGGGCGGCGAAATCCTTGGGTGTAAGTGTCATCGTAGCGGTCGTGCCACCAATCTGTGAATGCGAGCTCCCAGGGCCAGAGCGGTTTTGACTCGAAAAGGTAGCGGTCCCACGCGTCGTCTTTCTTAGTGATTTGTTGCTGAAGGATTGATAGAAAATTCCGACTGTTTGTTCGAGCTTGGGCACGACTATTCCGCAGTGCTTTGGCCAATGGTTGAACGGCTTTTAACCCCTGATTGCATGATTCGGCGGATTCGCAGGCCTTCTGCACCTGATCGACTAGCGAAATAGCAGGAATTTCCGGTGTGCTGGCGCAGCCTGCCTGAGCCAAGTCTTGGGAATCCTGCCGGGCATTGATTCGGTTCAGCCGCAGCCCCGGGCCCCAGAACCAGCTATTGTCCTTATAGGCAGCCAAGTCACACACGTTACCTTTCTGCTCAAGCTTCCCGATATCGGCGGCAGCCAACTCGGCGCGCGCTTTCAAATTATTGCTTAGCAGCTGCAAACTGTTCTGGCCGGAAGATTCGAAAGTGCCGGCCAATTCTTCATAGCCTGCGGCCTGCAACTGCCAGAAGATCAATTGATCGGTCTCTGTGGTTGCCATGTCGATAGTCGTTTTGTCGAGCGTGCATACAAGAAAGGTTCGAACGTCTGCCGGTGTTGCATTCTCCGGCGAGCAGTTGCCATTGGCGATGGAGGCATATGCAAGTAAGAGTGCGGAGGCGAGTATGTGTTGTGCGGTCATCACGACAGATCCCCCAGTAGGCCGTGAATTTCCCTCTTGTAGTTTCTGGCAATTTCCAGTACCGCGGTTATGCTCTGGACAAACTCCTTCATGGTTGATGCCTCGTTAACCCGCAGCTTTTCGAGTGCCGTGGTCATGGATTTAAATTGGGCCAGCGGTGTCTGCGCATCGAACTGCTGTTTGGCGTTATTGAAGGCTTCTTTGTCTATCGCTGTGTATCCCTTAATGCTGTTAAAAAAGGGAATGTGGGCCCTTGGGTCTCGCAGGTAATGATTTATGGAGTGTATTTGGGTTGATGACAGACGCGAGAGTTCAACGGGGACGTAACAGTGTCCATCATCGGGGTGAAGCCATTGGGTTGGGGGGTGAAACGGCCGGAACTGACCTACCGGGTCGAACTTATGGTTGAGGTTGAGGAGAGTTTGGCAGATTGCCCCTGAATCCCCCCCAGGCTTGAAGTTGGAGTTGATGTAAAAACTTTCTTCATCGTCCGCCCGTGCAAGAGTGAAGCTGGCATTGGCGATCAGTGACACTGATTGGAATTTGAAATCGCCTTTCAACGTATCGATCGAGCCATGTTGCTGTTCAATGCCCTCATTGAACATTGCCTTCAGAGTTTTCTCAACAACGGAAGTGCCCAGTGAATGGCCTAGAACCGAAAACGTTGCGTCCCCATTCTGGTCGAGTTCTTGGTTGATGATGTCTAAACACTGTCGACCCACATAAGTTATCACTGCGTCAGTCACGCTCGGGATTGTATAGAAGAACAGCAAATCCATTACGTGGGTTCGTAAAAACTGCTTGCGGCTATCTTCTCCCTTTGTTGTCAATGCCTTCTCGTGTAGTTCGTTGAAGAAGTCGGCGCCTGACTTCATCAACGGTGTCCTGGGAGCAAGCATTGAAAACTGCCCAAGCATGTTCTCCCAATTATTCAGGATTCGAACGATTGCGTCGTCGTAGTGAATAGAATGAAACACAAGGTCGTCTGTGTTGCCCAGGACAGAATATTGCTTCCAACAGGCCTCGAAGCCGTCCTTGAGCGTTAGCCCGTCGTCCTGTTCTTCAGTGGTGACCCAGTCATTCGCGTGTTGACCCACACCGTGGACACAAAGGAGGTGGTGTTTAGCCATGCCGTTCAATCCTTGTGTTGTTATTAAGGAAATCGATTGGATGTAGCGCTCAAAGCCAATCATCCACAGTCACTTCCAGATACCCCTGAAAACCCGGCCGTGCATTCACTGCGGTTCCCACCGCTACCTTAATCTTTCGCTCGCCGTCTTCTTTATGCTCATCTGCCAGATGCGTCGGGTTCCCGATACCATGCCGCTGAGAAAATCCATAACGGATGCTCTCGGAACGAATAGCCAGGGTAATTTGCTCCTCATACATGAATCCCTCGAAATGCTCGTCGAACCAGAACGCTTTATTAATTTCGAAGAGGGGTACACGTACGCCGAGTGTGATTTGGAACATGAGCGCGCGATCCGAAGCCATTCGCGCTAATTTTGTTAAATAACCAGTGAACAAATAAGTGGGTTTCTTTTTTGCTATGAGCGAGTCAAAGCTTCGTAAGATGGCTGATTCTTGGGGATATCGACGCTCATTCATTATGTAATTGGGGCCCGCCCGAACGCTCATGGAGGTATCAAAGTGATAAGAGCCTCGCACTTCAGCACCGTCGTCGAACTTGTCCTGAACTCGTGGTGGAAGGTCCACGCGATCAACATACAGGACGGCCTTGATTCGAAGGGAGCCGAACAGAAAACGACGTAGATTCTGGTAACCAGACTCGGAATTCACGAGGCCGAAGTGTCCAGAGTGACTGCGGTGCGACACCGCGCGAGGCGAGGCTTTGGTATAGGCGTTGGCAATCATTACCAGCCCATCGCTTGCAGGCCCTGTCGCACGTTTAGAAAGGCTGAGAAATGCTTCGTAATCTTTGTAGTTGGAACCTATAAAGCAAAAGCAACGATCTGGATCGAAGCTACCGTCAAGCTCGTTGACTCCTACTGACTCATCGCTAATCTTCAGGTATTCCCGCATCCGATCGCGGTGAAAGTTAGATACCTGAAAACGGTCAAGAGGTCCCAGGTCTGGCACATTGATTCCCAGGAAATCGATGCCGTTGTGTGGAGTGCCGTATGTGAAAAGCTTGTCCACGTAGTGGGGGCTGGGCTTGCCTTCCTCCAATTCCAGGCCGGAATCATCCAGCCCTTTGGGGGCACCATGCCGGCAGATATTTTGTAAGTAGCAGCGGCTCACAAGGCCGCCCATGGAGTGGGCTACCAGGTGTACCTTGAAGTTCGCTTTGAGGTCCGGGTTGTCACCGCATGTTGCATCGCGGACTCTGAGAATAAAGCGCCTTAAGTCGAGAGCGAATTCTTCCATGCTGACTCGCTGGCCGTTTCCAAGGAGTTCCGAGGCCCGCTCGTAGTAACGGAATACCCAGACCGATTTGGCCGGAGCAATTATCGATCCGATCTTGGTGTCATCCTGTAGTGGGTCGTCGAGGTATCCCCCGTCTTTGAACGAATCAACATAGCCGTGATCTTTCATAAGTCTGATCAGAGGGGATTCGAAATAGAAAGGAATTGCATCGCCCTGATGGTTCTGGCGCAAAACACTGGAACCGATGTTGAAGCCCATATACGGATCGGCCGTGGTTTGGTCGATTTCCGACATCGTCGCCGCAAAACCACGGACATAAATAATTGGATAAAATGGCGCCTGCATATTGTCATCTCCGGTGGAAGGCTCCGTTATTCTAAGGCACCTTAAACCCGACACATTTCAGTAGGCCGGCCGAAAAGGCGGCCTGATGCAATATTTGCGGGGAGGCGGAGGGTCAGATGTGCGATCCATGCGTATGCCTTATTCCGAAGCGTGGTAAATGTGCATGCACTACGACTAAACGTATGGAGCACAACATCGCACCTTGTAGCGCATATCCGTGACTGCGCTACATTCGGAGGGGCAATTTATATACCGAAGTAGATAAAAAATAACTAATTTAAATGCTTACCTAATGACTTGATCATGATAAGCGCAATATTTCTTTGCTGTCTGAAAAATTGAATCGCCCGCTGTTAAATAAGTCGACATATTCCCAACCTCATAATAATGGAAATCTCTGTTGCATAATTTCTTATGCTGATGAAAGCTTTAGGGCGGATGTGTCTATTTTTTGGGGCTCAAAGTCACCTGGGAAAGTCAAAAGTAATCATGACGCGTGTAATAAATTTTGACTTCCAAGGAATAAACCTAGGCCATAGCGGAAGTGAAACTGCTTACGAGTGAGGGGCAGGGCTGGAGATGACAGGGCCGAGCATAATTTGCGAAAAAGTGGCGAAAATAGGTGCAGTTCGATTTTCTGAGGACGTTTGATATAGAAACTCTTTGTAGTTCGAACGAGTCACCGGTCAGGATCAAATTAGTCGGCTCTTTTGCGGAAATCCGGGACAGATTTATTTTCGCGGGCCGTCTCTAGATAATCACACCCGATCAATAATCCCACACAACGCATCCAACCCTTCCGTCAGCGCAGCCGGCCCCGGCTGAAGAATCAGCGGTGACTTGATCTCATACAGATGGTTGTTCACCACGGCTGGAATATCACTCCAACCCGGCCTTTCAGCCACTTGCTCTGGCCGGAACTTCCGACCGCACCAGGAGCCGATGATGATGTCCGGCTGGCGCTGGATGACGTCTTCGGGGTTCTCGATGATTCGTTCCTTGGCGCCGGGCTCGGCGGCCCGTTCCGGGAAGATATCCTCACCACCGGCAATACCGATCAGCTCGGACACCCAGCCTATGCCGGTAATCATCGGGTCGCCCCATTCCTCGAAGTAGACCCGCGGGCGGTTTGCTCTCGCTCTTTCCGCTCTGATCCGCTCAACTCGGTCGGACAGTTCCTGCGCGTAGGCGTCGGTTTTCTCGGAGAGGCCCAGCATACCGCCGAGGGTTCGGATCATGGACAGGATTCCGGCCACGGTGCGCTGGTTAAAGATGTGCACAGCCACGCCGCTGCGCACCAGTTCGGCGGCGATGTCGGCCTGCATGTCTGAGAATCCCACCACCAGGTCCGGCTTCAGCTCCAGAATTTTCCCGATCTTGGCGGAGGTGAAGGCAGAGACTTTGGGTTTTTCCTTCCTGGCTCGCTCGGGCCTAACGGTGAACCCGGAGATGCCGACGATACGGTCCTCGGCGTCGATGGCGTAGAGGGTCTCGGTGGTTTCTTCGGTAAGGCAGACAATGCGTTGGGGATAATTCATAGGGGTGCGGGCTCTAAATAATTGACGACACGGGACGCGAAGGATTTTACTAGGCTATGCGGCATCATTTCTTTCATGATGGGAGAACGCTATGGCAGGTGGATGGTCACGGGATGGAGCGGTTCAGGATCAAATTGACGCGAGCGTCGACGACGAAGTGCAACGCGCACGGAGCCAGCTGGGTAACGGTGAGAGCGCGGTCTATTGTGACGAGTGTGACCAGGCGATTCCCGAAGCTCGCCGCCAGGCAATTCCGGGCGTTCGGCTGTGTATTGCCTGCCAGTCCGCTCTTGAAAAGCAGGAAGGGGCATCACGTGGCATTAATCGACGTGGCAGCAAAGACAGCCAGCTGAGGTGAATGCATTTCCGCGCCAGCCATGTTTTATCGAATTAACGAACGCAGCGACAGGCTCTTATTATGCAGTTAGAGAAAGCAAAGAAGCGTATTGCAAAGCAGGTTAAGAAGGGCTTTCACGGCTATCCGTTAGTGTCGCTTGAGTATTTTGGTAAAGGGGGCGTGGGTAAAGCGCCGGATACAGCTACTGAAGTTGTTATTTCATTCACCGAGGAAGAGGGCGCAGATCCGCAGAAACAAGCGTTTGTGAGTAGCGGCGATGCCCGGGAAGATGAAACGATTCAATCCACCCTCCTGAAGATCATTGAGCGGGCGGATGCTAAAACGGTGACGGAGATCGACGGCGTTTCTCATCTCCCTTCTTGAACTTCGCTATTGCCTCGATCTTGACGCTATTTTCCGCCTGTATGTCGGAAAAGCCTAAAAGTAGGCTGGTTCGCCAACGCCGGCGAAACCAGCCAATTCACACTTAAGGTCATTGAGCGCTGAAGGGAACACAGGTCAATGGCTGGTAGACAGCTTTGGCAGCGTCACGTGGAAGAAGGATTTGATGTTGGCTTTCAGTGACGCCGCCATCTGCGCGATGTGCTCACTACGCTGTTGCTTTGCAAGCTGGGTGTAGTAATTCATGTCGATAGTGCCGTCTTCGTTCAGTTTCGGAGCTTGGTAACTCATGATGCTGTGTCCTCGTTTGATAAGTGAGTCATTTCGATAGGGAGCATACTAATGAGTATGAGGCTGTTGAAAAAGCGATCGTTTCTCAGCAGAATGATGAATTAATCTCATCAGTCGAGAAATGTTATGCGCCACCTGCCACCCCTCAATGCGCTTCGGGCATTTGAATCAGCCGCAAGGAACCTCAGCTTTGCCGCAGCTGGCAAGGAACTTTTCGTGACGGCATCTGCGGTCAGTCATCAAGTGAAGACACTTGAAGAATACTTGGGTCTTTCACTCTTTAGCCGAAGCAAGCGAAAGGTGGCGTTGACCCCGGCAGGCGAGCAATACCTCACATCTGTCAGGCACGCGTTCGACGAGATTGAGATGGCCACCCAGCGACTGACTGAGAACCAGGAATCCAACGTGGTCAAGATCAGCGTTGCCCCCAACTTCCTCACCCGCTGGCTGATGCCACGCATGGCGCGATTCCAGGCCTTGTACCCGGATATTGAACTGGAAATTAACGCGTCCATGGGGCTGCTGGATTTCGATCGCACCAGTACCGACATGGCGGTCTATTTCGGGAGTGGTGAATGGGACGACATCGAAGTGCATTTTCTGCGCAGAGTAATGCTGGTGCCGGTGTGTAGCCCGCAGCTATTGGAGGGTGAGTTACCGCTGGAAAAGCCTGAGGACTTGGCTAAACACACGTTGATCTATGTCAGCAAGCGGAAGTGGGAGTGGGAGAATTGGTTGCAACAGTCGGGCGTTGATTTTATATCCGCCCGGGGCAGCCTACAGATGTCCAGTGGGCAACTGGCCACGGCGGCGGCCCAGGAGGGCTTGGGAGTTGCGCTGGCTGATAGCACCCTGACGTCCCGTGAGATTAAATCGGGTCAGTTGGTGGTGCCATTCGACATCCAGCTCGATACGAATCGGGCCTTCTATCTGGTCTACCGCAAACAACGTCCGCTGACCGTCGGGATGAAAGCCTTCAAGGAGTGGCTGATGAGCGAGATGTAGGACAACCGAAAACTGGGGTTCAAAAACGTTCACGCCCGATCAATAATCCCACACAACGCATCCAAGCCATTCGTTAGCGCCGCCGGCGTAGAAGGTCTCAGTGATTTGGCTCGCCGGTTGATTTCCGGCCGTGTGCCCTGATTGTTTCAACCATTCGACAACAAAAGACCGATCAACCATGACCGACATCAAACACCTGGTGTGCCCCCATTGCCACAAAGCGAACCGCGTACCGGCCGATAAGCTGTCCGCCGGTGGCAACTGCGGTGCCTGCAAGCAACCGCTCTGGCCGGATCAGGTGCTGGAGCTGACAGGGCAGAACTTCGCGGCCCATACCGGGCGCAGCGATGTGCCGGTGCTGGTGGACTTCTGGGCCAGCTGGTGTGGCCCCTGCAAGGCGATGGCGCCTCAGTTTGAGCAGGCTTCAAAGCAATGGCGGGGCAAGGTGCGCTTTGCCAAGCTCAACACCGAACAGGCGCCCGGGCCATCCGGCCAGTTTGGTATCCGCAGCATACCCACCATGATCCTGTTCCAGAATGGTCGGGAAATAGCCCGCCAGAGCGGCGCCATGAATCAGGCCCAGATCAGCCAGTGGCTGCAGTCACAGGGCATTCGTTGAGGGCGCCGCTCGCCGGTTGGTCGGCGTTTTACCAGTCGTCGTTACCTTTGCCGCGGTTTTCTTTGCCCCGCTCGTTGCGTTTATCGCTGTTGTAGCGTCCGTATTCGCTGTTGCCACGGCCACGTTCGTCGCGATAGACCAGATCGCTGCGGCGATCATCGTATTTTCGGTTGGCTGCGTTCACTTTCTTCTGGAAGCGGGCGTAGGCTTTGTCGACTTTGCGCTCCAGCTTCCGGCGTTTTTCCAGGACTTTATCCCGGCGCTCTTCCCGTTCCGCTTCGCGTGCGAACTCGCTGCGCGCCTTGGCCAGTTCCCGCTCCAGTTCCCGCTCGTATCCGGCGATTTTCCGGTCGTATTCGGCGCTCAGTTGCTGCAGCTCCGACCGCCGCTCGTCGCCAATGTCCCTTGAAACCGGTGGGTAGTAGTAGTCTTCCCGTTCCCAATCGAACCCACGCCGCAGCGGGTCAATGCCGGTGTGCTCTCGTACTTTCTCGCGGGCCCGCTCAAGTTGGACGTCCACAACATCCTGCACAATCCGCTCAATCAGTTGGTCGGTACTGACGTTGTGTTGATTGGCTGTTGCTGTGATGGGCAGTAGCAGGGCGAGTCCGAAGAGTGTGGTTTGAACAATTGCTCGGTATCGAGTTGCCATCTTAGGGCCTTTTTTAGATTGCGTTGAATCAGAGTTTACGTTCACGGGGCGCGAACTTCATCGCTGAATACCTTACGATTGTGCAATCCGAATGTTCTTGCTGCTCAGAGGTAACCTTGGTGAATAGGCATCTTTTGAACGGATTTGCGGCACGGTTGCAGATCGCGTTGCTGGTTTTATTAGTTGCTTTGCCCGGTGTCTCGCAAGGCAGCACCAAGCTGACCTTTGCGTTCAGCGAAAAATCAGCGCCATACAGTGCGTTGCTTGACGAGAAAGCAGACGGGCTGTTCCCGGATTTGGTGCAACTGGCATTCAGTTTTATTCCCGACTACACCACGGCAAGTTTGGTGATGCCTTGGGCGAGGGCGCAATACAACGTCAGACGCGGCCTCAACGATGGCTTTCTGACCTACCCGTCGGAGAAGCGACAGGATTACGCAGTCTTTTCAGCGGATCCGCTCTTCACCCAGGATTTTGGCCATTTGGTTTACTCGGCCGACAACCCGAATAGAGACGTGATCGAATCTGCGACTAGCTTTGCTGACTTGTCCAGTCTGACGGTGATCGTCGAAAATGGGTCCAAGTGGGAAGAGAACAATATCCCCGGCTATCTGGAGCGTGTGCCGGGCCAGCACATGAATGCGATGATGCATCTTCTAATGCTGCGCAAGGTTGGTGATTTCTTGGTGCAGCCCGCGGAAGACGCTCGACTCATTGCGCGACAACTTGGCTACTCGCAGAAGCTGAAAATTCGCAAGGTCGATTTCATTCCAAACTCCCTGATCCCTTTTCACATAGGCGTCTCGCGAAAGCTTCCCTATGCCGGGGACGTGATCAAGCAGATTGATGCGGTCATGCAGAGTCCCGAATACCAGTCACAATCGAACGCCCTGATTGAAGGTTATCGATAACACAGCGTTTCTTCCTCCCTGCAGTCAGCACCACAGCTGGCTATAATGGCGCACTTTGAACCAGCACAGAGAATCCTATGCCAATCGAAAAGAACCAGGTGGTCTTGTTCCACTACAGCGTCCGTGATGAACAGGGCACCGAAGTTGAAAACTCCCGTGGCGGCGAGCCGAACGCCTACCTGCATGGCCATGGCGGCATTATCCAGGGCCTGGAGGAAGCTCTGGAAGGTCGCGAGGCCGGCGATACCTTCAGCGTCACCGTCGGCCCGGAAAAAGCCTATGGTCCGCGCAAGCCCGATGCCATTCAGCGCGTGCCGATCAAGCATTTGATGGGTGCCAAGCGTTGGAAGGCGGGCATGATCGCCCAGGTGAAAACCGAGCAGGGCCCGCGCCACGTGCTCGTGGCCAAGGTCGGCCACAAGTTCGCCGATGTCGACACCAACCACCCGATGGCCGGTAAAACCCTGACCTTCGATCTCGAAGTCATCGACGTCCGCGCCGCCGATGCGGAAGAGCTGGCGCATGGCCACGTGCATGGGCCGGGTGGGCATCATCATTGACGGATTAGAGCGAGCCTAGGGAGGGCGATCGTGCCGATTGTGGATCCGGACAGCTGGACGCTGTTACAGAGCATCGTGGTTTTCGGTATCTGTGCGTTGGTGATTGCTATCGCGGGGACACGCATCACACGCGTGGTCGACCAGCTAGCCGACCGGACCGGGCTGGGTGAGGCGACAGCGGGAGCCGTGCTTCTGGGGGCAGCGACCTCCCTGAGTGGTTCGGTGCTCTCAGTAACAGCGGCCTACCGGGGGCACCCTGAGTTGGCTGTCAGTAATGCCCTTGGGGGCATCGCGGTGCAGACTTTTTTCCTGGCCATTGCCGACGTCGTCTATCGTCGTGCGAACCTGGAACACGCGGCTGCCTCAGCCCCGAACATGATGCAGAACGGATTGCTGATCGCGCTCCTGGCGTTGATCCTTTTGGCTCCGAGCTTGCCGGAGGTGACCGTTTGGAGCATCCACCCGATTACCCCGATACTGCTTGGCTTCTATTTCTACGGCACCCGGCTCGTCCAGAGTGCTGGTAAGAAACCCATGTGGCGCCCCTCCATTACTGGTGAGACCCGGCAGGACGAGCCGGAGAGCACGAGCCAACTGCCATCATTGAGCCGTCTCTGGACAGAATTCGCGCTGCTCATGGCAACGCTTGGAGTGGCTGGCCTGGTACTGGAGCCCGCCGCCACCACAATCAGCTCGGAAGCCGGGTTGAGCCAGACAATCGTCGGTGTTCTTCTGACAGCGGTCAGTACGTCCATTCCGGAGCTGGTCACCTCAGTTGCCGCGGTAAGGCGGGGTGCGCTCACACTCGCGGTGGCTGGTATCATCGGCGGGAATGCCTTTGATACGCTTTTCATGGCCGCCTCGGACATCGCCTACCGGGATGGCTCGCTCTACCACACGATGACCGCCGACTCGGAACGTTGGGTCGCACTGACCCTGTTGATGGCTGCCATCCTGATCATGGGGCTGATACGTCGTGAACGCTATGGCGTCGGACGAATCGGTGCAGAGAGTCTGGCAATCATGGTGCTCTACGGGCTTGGTGTGGTGTTGATGTTCACTGGCTGAGTTGGGCGTTCAGCTGCAATTCTTTAAGGAGTAAAACTGCGATGAGCTGGGAAGGCAAAACTGCACCCGATTTCACACTGCAAGATCAGGAAAGCAAAGAGCATACTCTGTCGGATTATCAGGGACAGAAGGTGTTGCTCTACTTTTACCCGCGTGATGCCACGCCGGGCTGTACCACCGAAGCCCAGCAGTTTCGAGACCGTTTGGACGAACTCAAGAGTCACGGCGTGCAGGTGCTGGGTGTAAGCCGGGACACGGTCAAGTCACACGAAAAATTCGCCCTGAAAGAGTCGCTGAATTTCCCGATTCTGGCGGACCCGGAAGAAGTGGTGGTGAACCAGTACGAAGTGCTCAAGCAAAAGAATATGTACGGTAAACAGGTGATGTCTGTTAACCGGGAGTCTTTCCTGATTGATGAAAAGGGTGTGATTGTGCGCCATTACGGCAAGGTCAAGCCGGCGGAGCATGTGCAGGAAATTCTGGATGACCTGACGTAGCGTAAGCATGCACATCGGCGTCATCGCAGACACCCACAGCAAAATGCGCCCCGAAGCCCTCGAAGTATTGCAAGGCTCGGACCTGATCCTGCACGCCGGTGACGTCGGGAGGGATGAGGTTCTGGAGGCGCTGGAGGCGATCGCGCCGGTGATTGCGATTCGCGGCAATATCGACAAAACCGGCCGTGCCGGGAGTCTTCCCGATGTTCAGGAGCTGAACTTCCTCGGCCACGCCTTCTACATGCTCCACGACGTCAAAACCCTCGATACCGATCCCCAAGGCCGTTACCGGGTGGTGATCGCCGGCCATTCCCACAAACCCCGTAACGAGTGGATTAGAGATGTGCTTTACTTCAACCCTGGTGGCGCCGGGCCGCGGCGCTTTACGCTGCCGATCACAGTGGGGCGGCTGGAGGTGAGCGAAGAAGGTGTGGCGGGTGAGATTATTGAGTTGCCGGTTTGATCTGGCTGGCCAATGTCAGATCATTTAATAGGCGGTGGATGGAGTGCTTCGGGACGTTCGATTAGCGTGACGCATTCGGTAGCCATTGAAAGCAACCTGCTGCAAGATTGCGAACTCCTCTTCAAGGATTGAAGGAGCCAAGGAGCAAAGGAATGACTAAAAGCATCGTATTATTGGGCGACCTGGGCACAGATCACGCCGGTTTCCCGCCAACGCCGGTGATTGCCGGTTCCCCTGATGTATTGATTGACGGCAAACCCGTTGCCCGGGTTGGCGATCCTCTCGCGCCACACGCCAAGCCAAAGCATCCGACGCACCCTCGTACCATCGCTGCCGGCTCGTCCACCGTTCTGATCAACGGGATTCCCGCTGCCGTGACTGGCGGCGCGATTTCATGCGGCGGTGTCACCATCGGCAGTGGCAGCGTGGTCATCGGTGATACTCACTCGCCAGCCAGGTCCACCGGTAATTCTCCAAGTCCGGCAAAGCCAGCTACACGGGCGGAAGCCTCCTTTGCGCGTGCTTCTGCTAACCAAGTGTCGGAGCAAGTGTGGGCCGGGCAGCCCAGCGGGCTGGTCGGAAACGGCAGCAGCAGTGTCGTTGCAGCAAGCTCGGCTGTGGCAGGCATGTCCGGTGGGAATTCCAGTAAACAAACGCAGAACGCCAGTGTGGAGCCAGGTTTCCACGTAGTTCAACGCCCGATGAGCCGAAATGCCTTGTTGGCCTCGCTCTACGGCGACGCCTCGGCAAAGCCTGACAGCTTTGATCGATTGAACCCTGGCTTAGGCGACTCGGTGCTGCCAGGTGAGATGATTGTTTTGGGTGACCCTGAAGCAACGGAATGCAGCATTGAAGAAGCAGACCTGATGGCCGTGGCCGAGCAGGTGAATGCCCAAGTGCGGTCGCTCGATGAAGACGAGGCGCTGTTTCTTATCAAGCATTACGATCTGCTGGAAGTCATCACCTCGACAAGCTCAGCAGGGCTTGGCGCCGGAGCGGTAATGGTTTCCAAGCAGCTCGATCACATCAAAACGACGTTGATGGAGGTGGAGCGTCTCCACCAGGACAGCTACCGCAAGCATGGTCATCTGAATCATCAGGATTTCTTCGAAAAACGCCGGGCGCTTTTTAAGAAGCTGGATTTCGCATTGGGCAGTTTGGCGAAACGGGGGATGTCTCTTGATGATGATCCGAAACTGAAGCGGGGATTGGGATTGTCGTCAAAAAGTATTGTTAATCACTGGAAGAAGGCTGGAGTCGGTGAGATACCGGGGTACGGATCTCATTACGAAAGGCTTGCTGCTGGAACCAAGTATGTTAAAGGCGTCGGTTACCTCGCAATTGGGCTAGATATTGCCGCCTCAGGAGTAAAAATTCATGCGGTTTGTACCAAAGACAATGCGACGGAGTGCAGAAAAGTGAAATATGCAGAAGGTGGTCGCTTATCTGGTTCGGTAGCTGGTGGAGGTGCCGGTGCGTTCTTTACTCCGATGCTGTGCGGGCTCATAGGCGTTGGTAGCGGGGGATTGGGTGGAGTTGCCTGCGCAATAATAATGGCAGGTGCTGGAGGCTACGCCGGAGCATCAGGAGGAGGAGTCGCAGGTGAAGGCTTGGGTGAGCTCCTATATGAGGTAAGGAATGACGGATGAAACATTTCGGCTGATAGCCGCGTATACCGGTGTTGGTGCCATTGGTGGAGCGCTTTTGTCGTTGTTGGTGATCCTCACAGTCGCATTCTCAAGAGTCGCCCAGATTGAAGAGCTCATTTCTGCTGCCGGGACTTCGGCACAGAGGCACCAAAAGGTTTGGGGTAACGCCCCTTTTGGACGGCTCATGAGAAGCAGCTCCGTCTTCACCTTTCTGGTTTTCCGTGCAGCGCCTTTTGATCATCTGAAACGATCGGCAGCGCAGATTGGAGACGTATCCGCGAATCTGCCCCTTCGTCTGTGGCTGTGGGGGCTGGTGCCGCCCTTGAGCCTGTTTGGGTGTTGCTCCATTTTCGTACTGATTGGACTTTTTTTTAGCTAGGTGTCTTGTCCGCCACAGACTTCACCCCAGATCCGCTGCCGCGAAGTTTGGCCAATGCCGAAGTTGAAGCTATTGGTTTGGTCCTGCAATTACTTCGGCTGGCGCAGGTGTGTGGCCTGAGCGGTTGTTGTCGGTGGGCTGGAAGCAGCAACAGGCGGCCACCTTGGGGTTAAGCCTTGTTCTGTTGGCCCTTGTCCTCACTTTATTTTTTAAAAAAAACAATTGAGGTAGAGGAACGTATTGCTGCCCCTGGTACGCAATTGGATGGCATAAGGAATACTTGGGGCAATGGGCCAATAGGGCGCTGGATGAGGGTGGTTCATGTCTATTTTTTCTTCGTCTTCCGGAACCTTCCTCGTATTGGTGCTCGTATTGAGTCCAGAATGGGTGATGAGAATGAAACACTTCCGGTTGGTCTTAAACTCTGGGTGATGCTGCCAGTCTCTGTTTTCTTTACCTCCATAGCGCTGTCGATTTTTGCAGCTTGGTATCTTGAGGCCTTTAACTAGCGAGTTTCACTGTTAACCCAAAACTTCTCGAATGTCATGCCTAAAGCGGATTGTTCAACTTGGAACGTTGCTAGGAAAGGTCGATCAGGCAGTCGGTACCAGAGCTCTCTGGATACGCAGACCTCAAAAAGAACAGGGTCCAGTTGGTCACTCTCCAACTGGTAGTTGCATGAATAACGGCCACCGCCCCGATAGGTGGTAACTAGATACTTCACTGTTCTGGTTTCGCTATCAAGCATTGTCCAGATGCGCGGACCTGCGTATCCGATGGACGTGTGGTAGATCATCCATAACATTAGGGGGCATCCAACTACGGTGATGCATTTTTTTCCGAAACTGTGTGAGTGCCATAGTGGGTCTTTATTGATCTTTCCGGTGCGCAGAAGCCAGGCAATCCAGACCGACACTATGCTGGCCAGAGCTGCCGATACGTAAAAGGAGGCCCTTGCAATCTCAAGATGGGGAAGAAAGTTTTTGGGACCAAAAATCTGGGACAGAGCAAGGAGGAAAGGTAGCAGCAGAATGACGCACAGAATTTTCTGCTGTCGATTCATGCCAGATGCTGATGCGTCTGTGTTCATGAGTAATCCATTACGGTCGGGCAGCGAGATCCATTCGCTGCGGGGCTAAGCAACAAATGTTAATGGCCCAACTGCGACAGAACAATATCAAACGGAGCGAATCCATGTCCCTGGCTGAGAAGATCTGCCTTTCTGCGGCTTTTTTGTTTTTTATGACAGGGCTGATCACCGGTATCTGGAAGTACCGTCACATGGCCCGCAGCGAGGATGCGACCTCGCCAGTCTATGTGGATATCGCTCACCGCAGTTCCCTGATTTATAGCTTTGCGGCGTTGCTGCTGGCGGCGTTCAGCGCCCACAGCGTGTTCGCGGGTTGGGTGAATACTATCGCAGCGCTGGCTGCACTGGTGTTTTTCGCCTTCGCGATTGCCACCTACGTTATCCACGGCCTGCTGCAGGACACCGACAACCAGTTGCGCCGTCCCCATCGGCTGGGCAAACGGCTGCTGCCTGCCTGGGTGACCGGGTTGTTCATGACGTTGCTGATCGTTGGGGAAGTTGGCGGGGCACTCGTGCTGGGCACGGGTGCGATGCTCGGGATCTGGAGCAGTTAGGGCGGAGCAAGGCTTGGGCAGGCTTTCTGGTATCATGCGCGTTTAAACATCCTCACAGGAAAGCCTCATGTCTCAACTTCCGCCGTGCCCCCAATGCGGTTCCGAATACACCTACGAAGATGGCGAACAGATGGTGTGCCCCGAGTGCGCCCACGAGTGGAATAAAACTGAGACGGCTGCCGCAGAAGCCTCGAGCGTGATTCGCGATGCTAACGGCAACGAGCTGCAGGACGGCGACACAGTTACCGTAATCAAGGATCTGAAGGTCAAAGGGTCCAGTTCCGTGGTCAAGGTCGGCACCAAGGTAAAGAACATTCGCCTGGTAGACGGCGACCATGACATTGATTGCAAGATCGAAGGTATCGGCGCCATGAAGTTGAAGTCGGAGTTTGTGAAAAAGGTTTGACGAGTTGATGAAAACGGTCAGTCGGGCGAGTGTGGTTGCGTTTCTTTTGGCCGCAGCCAGCCCGAGCGTTGCCGAGATCTACAAGTGGGTGGATGACAGCGGCAAGGTTCATTTCAGCGACCGGAAAAATCACAACGTTAAGCAGGAAGTGGTCAAGGTAAAGCCAAGCGCCTCCGACTGGTCAGGCTTTGATTTCCGGGGCATGCGGCCCCGCCTTGCCATTATGATTCGCGCACGAGCAGGTCGGTGTTGATCTCGCTGATGGACTTGGCGCCGGTTAGCACCATGGCGACGCGCATTTCCTTTTCGATCAACTCCAACAGGTTGCTGACACCGGCTTGGCCGTCGGCCGCCAGTGCGTAGATGAAGGCGCGGCCGAGCATGGTGCAGTCGGCGCCCAGCGCCAGCATGCGCACTACATCCAGACCGGTGCGGATGCCGGAATCCACCAGGATTTTCAGATCGCCCTTGACCGCATCGGCAATGGCCGGCAGCGCGCGGGCGCTGGACGGTACGCCGTCGAGTTGTCGACCGCCGTGGTTGGATACCACGATGCCGTCGGCGCCGAAGCGCACGGCGTCGCGGGCATCTTCCGGATCCAGAATGCCCTTGATGATCATCGGGCCATCCCAGAACTCGCGAATCCACTCCAGATCCTTCCAGGAGATGGACCGATCAAAGTTGTCGCCCAGCCAGCCGATGTAGTCCTCCAGCCCGGTCGGGTTGCCACGATAGGTGGAAATGTTGCCCAGATCGTGCGGCCTGCCGCGCAAGCCTACGTCGTAGGACCAGCGCGGGTGTGTCATCGCCTGCAGGTAACGGCGCATGGCTGCGTTAGGGCCGCTCATGCCCGAGTGCGCGTCCCGGTAGCGGGCGCCCGGCACCGGCATGTCGACGGTAAATACCAGGGTGGTGACACCGGCGGCTTTGGCGCGCTCAAGCGCATTCTTCATAAAGCCGCGGTCCTTCAGCACATAGAGCTGGAACCACATGGGGCGGTTGATCGCCGGGGCAACCTCTTCAATCGGGCAGACGGAAACGGTGGACAGGGTAAAGGGAATGCCTTTGTCCGCCGCCGCGCGCGCCGCCTGAACCTCGCCCCGGCGGGCGCACATGCCGGCCAGGCCTATTGGAGAAAGGGCGACCGGCATGCTCAGGGTTTCGTCGAACAGCCGGGTTTCCAGGCTCAGATCTTCCATGTTTTTCAGCACCCGCTGGCGCAAACCGATGTCGGCCAGATCCGCGACGTTGCGCTTGAGCGTGTGCTCGGCGTAGGCGCCCCCATCGACGTAATGGTACAGGAAGGGCGGCAGACGGCGTTGGGCGGCAGCGCGGTAGTCGGTCGAGGCGGAAATGATCATCGCGGATTCCTCATGAGTTCTTGAACGTGCCACGGTCGGCAAGAGTAAATTGGTAATACCAATTAAAAGGTTTTAAGCGGATAGGTTAGAAAAGCATCAATACCATGTCAATCCAGCAACTGTATACTTTAGTGCAGAGCCTGACATTTTGGTTGATCAAAGGAAGGTCAGTGGTTAGTCTTTTTGTAAATTGGTAAGACCAAAAGGATCGGCAATGGAAATGGGGCGGATTCGCCAGCACCGACTCTCCGACAACATCGTCGAGCAGTTGGAAACCATGATTCTGGAAGGCACGCTGCAGCCGGGGCAGCGTCTGCCGGCCGAGCGTGCGTTGGCGGAGCGGTTTGGCGTCTCGCGGCCGTCGGTGCGCGAGGCGGTTCAAAAGATGGTGGCGAGGGGGCTGCTGATCAGCCGCCAGGGCGGCGGTAACTATGTCAGTGACTCGCTGGGCTCGAGCTTCAGTGATCCGTTGCTGAGCCTGATTGAGGGCCGCCCGGAAGCCCAGCGCGACCTGCTGGAGTTTCGTCATACACTGGAAGCCGACTGCGCCTATTACGCCGCCCGGCGCGCCACCGACCTCGACCGTCAGCAGCTTCAGGAAGCCTATGACGCGCTGCAGGCCTGCTATGCCCGGGAGGGCAAGGCAACCCGTGCCGAAGAAGGCGCCGCCGATGCACGCTTTCATCTGGCGATTGCCGAGGCCAGCCACAATCTGGTGCTGCTGCACACCATTCGCGGTCTTTTCGATTTGCTCAAGCGCAGTACGGTGACCAATATTGGTGGCATGTACTCGCTGCGCAGCGAGACCCGTCACTCGCTGGTCGCGCAGCATCAGGCCTTGTTCGACGCCATTATGGAGCGCCGCGCCGATGATGCCCGGCGCATCGCCGGCGAGCACATCAGCTATGTGCAGGGCATGCTGGAAGAGCGCGAGGAAGAAATCCGCCGGCTGGCCCGCGCCCAGCGGCGCGAACGGCCGGATAGTCGCTGAGCGCCGGCCAGCCAACGGCAGCGCTATTTGCTAGTATGGCCTCCCCCTTCACCCTGAGAGCGATTGATCACCGCACCATGAATGCTCCGTTTACATTGCGGCCGTACCAGCAGGAAGCGGTAGATGCCACGCTGACGCACTTTCGCAAATCCGATGAGTCTGCCGTGATTGTGCTGCCGACCGGTGCGGGGAAGAGTCTGGTTATTGCCGAGTTGGCCCGTCTCGCCAAGCGCAAGATCCTGGTGCTGACCCACGTCAAAGAGCTGGTGGAGCAGAATCACGCCAAGTACCAGAGCTATGGGTTAGAAGGCGGCGTCTATTCCGCCGGGTTGAAGCGCAAGAAAAACCGGCATCAGGTGACCTTCGCCAGTGTGCAGTCGGTGTCGGCCAATCTGGACCAGTTCCGGGACGAATACTCACTGATCATCATCGATGAGTGCCATCGGGTCAGTGGCGAGGAGACCAGCCAATATCAGAGGATCATCGAGTTGCTGCGGCAACAGAATGACTCCCTGAAGGTGCTGGGACTAACCGCCACACCCTATCGTTTGGCCATGGGCTGGATCTATCGCTTTCACTACCGGGGCTTTGTCCGAAGCGACGAAGATAAACCTTTTCAGCACTGCATTTTCGAATTGCCGCTGAGCTACATGATCAATCGGGGCTTTCTCACCAAGCCTGAGTTGGTGAATGCGGCGGTGGCGCAATACGATTTCTCCGCGCTGGCTCAGGACCGCTTTGGCGAATACGCCGAGAAGGACGTTAACCAGCTGCTGAGCAAACATCAGCGTGTGACCCGGGCCATTATTGAGCAGGTGATGGACCTGGCCGCTCAGCGCAAGGGCGTGATGATCTTTGCGGCAACGGTGGACCATGCGCGGGAGATCACCGGCTATCTGCCGGAGCACCACACGGCCCTGATTACCGGTGCGACCGATCTGAATGAACGGGCGTTACTGATTCAGCGCTTCAAACAACGGCAGTTGAAGTACCTGGTGAACGTATCCGTGCTGACCACCGGCTTTGATGCGCCCCACGTGGACTTCATCGCCATTCTTCGCCCCACCCAGTCGGTCAGCCTGTATCAGCAGATTGTGGGCCGCGGTCTTCGTCTGGATGAGGGTAAACAGGATTGCCTGGTGATCGATTACGCCGGCAACAGCGTGAACCTGCATCACCCGGAGGTGGGGGAGCGGAAACCGAATCCTGACAGTGAGCCGGTGCAGGTATTCTGCCCAGGCTGTGGTTTTGCCAATATCTTCTGGGGCAAAACCGACGGTGACGGTCGGGTGATTGAGCATTATGGGCGCCGTTGCCAGGGGTTGATAGAGGGCCTGCTGGAGCCTGCCGACGAGGGCGGCCCAGCGGCAGAAGGCCAGCGCCCTGAGCAGTGCGATTACCGTTTCCGATTCAAGGAGTGCCCCCACTGCGGTGGCGAGAACGATATCGCGGCCCGCAAGTGTCACCAGTGTCAGAAAGCCATTATCGACCCGGATGATCAGTTGAAAGATGCCCTCAAGCTCAAGGATGCCATGGTGATCCGCTGTGCCGGGATCACGTTGAGTGCAAGCGGCAGTAAACTGAGGCTCACCTACCACGGCGAAGATGGGGAAGAACTCAACGAGTCGTTCGATTTTAGCAAGCCGGCTCAGCGCCACGTCTTTAACAAACTGTTCGGGCGTCGATTAGCGAATAGCCAGGCCCCGAAAGAGTTCAGCAGGGCTGATGAGGTGCTTGAGATGCAGTCCCTGTTGCCGGCACCGGACTTTGTCATTGCCCGAAATCAAAAACGCTATTGGCAGGTTCAGGAACGGATCTTTGATTATCAGGGTAATTTTCGTAAGGCCTATTAAGTATTAGGCCTGGACGCCGTTACGAACGCTTGCGTGGCTGGCGGGGAGCGCTCAGCCACGCGCTATCAGGTGGGAGAAAGGCGCATCATCTGAACGCAGGCTGGTGCGGCTTGTTGTCAGCAACCCGTTTCATCCACGCCATGTCCAGCGGCACCAGTACGTTCAGGGCAAACAGCACCCAGCCGAGCGGCTGCAGGCTTGCTGCGAACCACACCATCAGAGCCAGGGACAGCAGGGCCCAGGTGACATCCACAGCAATCATCAGGTTGAAAAAGCGCTCCTGCCACCGCTGGTTGAGGGCTATGGCGGTCATATCCACGCACCAGAGCAGCATTACGATGCCAACCACCAGGTAGAAGGTTGCGCCGGGGCCTCCCGCCCACTGGGCGATCGGTTCGGCGGCCAGAATGAGAGCCAAGGCCAGGGGCGTGGAGAGGAAAACATCGCTCAGGACGATTTGCTTTACACTGAATTGGCGAACAAAGTTTTTCATGGGATCACCTCAATCGGGTTTCGCAATGTGTTTGACTACATTTCAAGCTTCCTCTCGGGTGGTGATCGTCTCAATTACCTGTGAGGTAATGGTGCAGCCTACCCTCGACTAGGATAATGGCTGAACACTCGGAATTTCACAGGAAACACAATGAGCGCCTTCGGTACGCTGTTCAGAGAAATGCGGCAGGGAAAACGCCTGAGCCAGATGGATTTTGCTCTGGAGTGCGAGGTATCGGCAAAACACATCAGCTTCCTGGAAACCGGCCGCAGCAAGCCCAGCAAAGGCATGGTTCTGCATTTAGCACAGATGCTGCAAACGGATCTGGCGGGGACCAACCGTCTGTTGTCGGCGGCGGGTTTCAGTCAGGTTTACTCCGACCAGGATCTGAGCGCGCCGGGCATGGCTATGATCAAGGACGCGGTTGAACACCTCTTGCAGGCACATCTGCCTTACCCGGCGGTGGTATTCGATCACGAATATTACTTGGTGATGGCCAACCAGGCCATGCAGGATATGATCCTAAGAATGGTGGAGCTGGGCGCTCAGGTTCCGGCCAGGCCAAACTTTCTGTTGTCGCTGCTGGATGACCACGGCATGAAACCCTTCGTGGGCGATTGGGAGAATATCGCCTGCCACATGCTGCAGCGGGTCTATCATGAGCATTTAGCAGGCCCCTTCAGGGACCAGCCTAATCGATTGCTGGAGCAGGCGTTGATGGTGCCTGGCGTTCCTCAAAACTGGAAAAGCCACGTTGTGGAACATCTGGACTACCCGGCGATTCCTTTCACCCTGAACTTGGGGGACCAACAACTCAGAATCTTTTCCACCATTGCAACCATCGGCACGCCCCTGGATGTCACCGCCCAGAGTTTGCGGATTGAGCATTTTTTTCCGATGGATGAGAGTAGCAAGGCCTATTGGCGAGCCTGAGGGCCAATACGAAACCACCTGCTTCGAGCCTCAATGTCTCAGGGCGACAGCAGGGCGACACTAGTTTTGATGCGTGCAGGGCGGCACACCGGCGCCAAGCTGGCTATGCTGTATGGGTGGCGTGTGAACAAGGAGGAACAAACATGCGTTATCTTGCGATTCTATTAGTTACGATGTTTTTTGCGGGCAATGCCCTCAGTGGCCAGTGCCCATCTCTGGTTAATGAAATTGACCAAAAACTGCAGTCAGCACAACTGGATGGTGATACAGCGAGCAAAATCAAAGAGCTCCGGGATCAGGGCGAATCACTGCATAATCAAGGTAAACATGCAGAGTCTGTGAAGGTGCTCAAAAGAGCGATCAACGAACTGAACGCTGCGTCGTAACCGGCCACCGCCTGGTGGCAATTGCTGCCACCAGGCGCGTGAACGTGACGAGAAAACCGGAGCGGAGATAGTCGCAAACTGAAATAGTCGCAAACTGAAATAGCCGATGTCCCAGGTCCTGAGAATAAGCCCCACATCAGGATCGCCGATGCCGCAGGGTGACTGTTTCGGTTCTACTTCAAACAATTTTATGCAATCTGAGATATTATGGGTGTTTGAGGTTGGTGAATAAGCCACCAAATTACGTGGAGTACACAATGAGCAAGAAACCCGAAAAAGCCACATTAACGTCTGCCACAATTGAAGAGCAGACTGCTGCTTTCCTTAAAGCCGGCGGTACCGTTGAACAGATAGGCAAAGGTGAGAGTGGGCAGCTTTCCTACTCTGCTTCAAAGCAGGCAAACCAGAAGAAGTAACACCTGTTGGCACATCCGGCGATACCCTGAAAACAGCGCAACGGAACAGCACCATTCCTATGGCATGACGCCAACCGTAGGGCGTTCTCGATGCGCTGTAGCTTCGCCGGTTGGCGCCATCATTGGATTCTCAGTCTTTGGGATATACCCCTTTTTCCAGCAACACCCTCCCCCCTGAAAAATAGATAGAAGTTGATGGTGGTCAGGACGCTTTTTTAGAACTCTCTCTAGAATAGTGCCTACAGACCTTACCCGAGTGTTGTCGTTCGCATGAGTGTAACCGCAATCAGCTTCGTGGGCATTCTCGCTCTATTTCTGCTTATCGGCATTTCGTCGATCCGGAAAAAGCACGAGGACGTTAACGACTATCTGACGGCAGGGTGTAATACGCCGGCCTGGATCATCGGGTTGTCGTCGGTGGCCACTAACAACTCCGGTTACATGTTCATCGGGTTGGTGGGGTATACTTGGGTAGCGGGCGTATCGGCCTTCTGGGTGGCATTTGGCTGGCTGGTGGGCGACTGGTTTGTATGGCGTGGTTTTCATCGGCGACTGCGGGAGTATTCGGAGAAGCATCCGGTGAATACCATTCCCGCGCTCACCTCCCAGAACCCTGCACTGGAATCGAGCCCTCTGCGTATTGTGTCGGCGGTGCTGACGCTGCTGTTCCTGTCGGTGTATGCAGCCGCCCAACTCAAGGCAGGTAGCAAGGCCCTGCATGTGATGTTCGAATGGCCGGTTTGGCTGGGTGCCGTGCTGGGCGCCGTGGTGGTGGTGCTGTACTCGTTTGCCGGTGGTTTACGGGCGTCTATCTGGACCGATGTGGCGCAGTCTTTTGTGATGCTGTTGGGCATGCTACTGCTGTGTATTGCGGCAATGATCAACGTCGGTTTTCCCTGGACCCTTGCCGATCGGCTCTACGACATCAATCCGGCCTTGCTGGACTGGACGCCGGACAATCTGGCCTTCGGTACACTGGCATTTGTTCTGGGTTGGGTCGCTGCCGGCCTTGGTGTGATCGGCCAGCCGCATATTCTGGTGCGGACGATCGCGCTGCGCCGCCCGGAAGACGTGCCGGCGGCCCGGAAGGTGTACTTTGGCTGGTACATTCCCTTTGCACTGATGACGGTGACCATTGGGCTGTATGCACGGGTACTGTTAGCAGGTGATCTGACCGATCCGGAACTGACGCTGCCCACCATGGCGCAGGCGTATCTCCCGGAGGTATTGGCTGGTATGGTGCTGGCCGCCATTTTTGCGGCGACCCTGTCCACCGCCGATTCCATGCTGCTGTCGTGTTCCGCCGCGATCAGTCAGGATCTGATTCCACGGTTCGGGCAATCCTATGTGCGAACCAAGTTTGGCACCCTGGGCATTACCCTTGTGGTGCTGGGGGTGGCGCTGAGCGCCCCTGCCAACGTGTTTGCCCTGGTTGTATTTGCCTGGTCTGCGCTTGGTGGCACGCTCGGGCCGGTGATATTGCTGCGGGTTTTGAAAGTGCGCCTGACCCGGCCTACCGCTGTGGTCATGATGCTGGCGGGCTTTGTCACGCTGATTACCTGGCAGGCCCTTGGCTATTCCGATTCCCTCTATGAGCTGTTGCCAGCGCTGATTGTGTCGTTCGGGGTCTATTTCTTGATGCGGCTTTTCTACCGGAAGGAGGCATAAATGCCATCGGCGAGTCCCGAGAAATCGAAGCTCAAGGCCTTGTACGCAGTCGATGCCTTGCGGCCCCTGGACCAGTTGGATCCTGCTGGCGGTTTGATTGACCCAGAGAATGTATCACTGTTGGTCCTGTTGGTTTGTGAGGTGCCTGAGGAAAGCCTGGCGTTGTTCCGCAAGCAACTGATGCTGCCTGATCAGCTTCGGCGACAGGTGGCCGCTCGCGAGGTGGAATTAAAGCACCACCTGGCGGAAATCATCCGCCGGCTGGAATCGATGGGTTATGAGGCTGATGGATGTGTCGAGCGTGGCAAGAAAACAGGGCTTGTCATTACAGAGGTGGCTGAGCGGGAAAACGTCGATCTGATCATCTTGCAGCGACGCCGCCAGAGAACCTGGCAGCGCGTGCTGGTTGGCAGCGTGGCCGACTATGTTACCCGCCACACTAAGCGGCCTCTGGTGATCATGCCGAGCAAATGAACTTGGGGTTAAACCCGATCCTGCAGTCCCGTCAGCATCTCGTCCACCACCGCAAACTGGGCACTGATGGCTTTGGTTGCCTGTTCAAAATAGGCGGTTGCCGCAAGCTTCGGTGCAGCGGCAGACAGGAACTCGGTTTCAATCACAGACAGCAGCATGCTAACCGTCTGGCCGGCTTCCTGTAGTGACCGTAAACCGCTCTGGTTGTGCCCCTTCAGATCGGTGTGAGCGATGGACGACAGTGCCTGGATTCGCTCACACAGAAAGCCCAGCCTGATTCGCTCCACGCCTGTGCTTTGTCCTGCCGCAGCAATACCTGTGCCCAGGGCCCGCGCCTGTCCCAGCCATTCGGTGGTATAGAGGAGTTCGCGCCACAGGGTGCTCACGCCATCACCTGGGTGTGTCACAAACAGCAGGTTGTATTGGGCCGCTATGTCTTCAATCAGTTGCAACATGTTGGCGATTAACTGGTTGTGCTGTTTTATGTTGTCGTTGACCGGAAGCGACAGCGCCGAACGTTCAAGCCGGGACCAGTGGTCTGTAAACGCCTCCCAGCGGTCATGGCAGGCCAAACTGGATGCATCAAGGTTGCTCAGGTCTGCCCGAATTGCCGCCTGAGTCTGATCGACTTTGAGTTTCAGGGAATGGTCGCCGCCGAGATAACCGGTGCTCAGGCCGCGGTGTTGTTGCAGGTGTTCGAGCAGCTGTCGCAGCCCTTTGAGCAGGAGTAATCCCTCTGCGCGCCGGGCCGGGTTGTGCCAGGGTTTCTTGATCGCCAGCAGGATGACGGTGAGTAGTAGGAGAGAGCCTGCAATGACTAGTTCCATCAGTGAGCACCTCGTGCAGTGGCAGGTTCTGTGAGCGCTGCTGTCAGGCTCTGGATATGCTGAACAATCCGGTCTGTTTCTTCGGTCGCCCGACCATTGGCGTCAATCCGCTGGTGCGTGGTGTCCACTTGGGTGGCGATTTCGCTGACGGCTAGATCCTGCTCGCGGGCGTTCTGGGCTACTGACGCGACCTGCTCGTTCATCTGCAGGGAGTGGGTCTGAATCTGTTCCAGGCACTCCTGAACCGCCTGGGTGTGCGCGACGCTGTCTTGAGCCTGCGCTAACAGCTTATCCATCTGGCCATGGGTGGCTTCGATGTTTTCCCTGACACTGGCAATGTTGCTGCCAATGTCGGCGGCGGATTTATGGCTGCTGTTGGCCAAATCGCGGACTTCACTGGCAACCACCGCAAAACCCCGCCCGCTGTCGCCGGCCCGTGCCGCCTCAATGGCCGCGTTCAGGGCAAGCAGGTTGGTCTGTTCTGCAATGTGGCTGATGGTAGTGGTCATTTTGGTTACCAACTGAAACTGTTCGAGAAGCTGAGTCATCAGTTGGGTGGTCTGTTCTGCGTCGGCCGCCATGCCGACGATGGTGTCGCTGGCAGTCGCCAGGCGACTGCCACCCTCCCTGACCAGATCTCGAACCTGTTCGCTGGCCTGTTCCGAAAATTGGGCATTACGCGCCACTTCGGCAATGCTCTGGCTCATCTCCTCGACTGCTGCAGAGGTGGCGGCGGATGCCTGTCGCTGCTCACCGGCGCTGGTGGCGATGTCTTGGCTGCTCTGGGACAGCTCGCCGGTGGCATGGGCAATTTCAGCCAGGCGATCGGTAAGCCGTTGCTCCCGGCGCTCGCTGTCGCGCAGCGTATCCGCAAAGGCTTGGGCGAGAGGGGCCAGTAGCGTGAGGCGTGTGTCGAGCAGGCGGTAATCCCGGTTTCGGGTCTGGTTTTGGCAGTCTTCAATCAGGGCCTGGGTTTCATGTTGAGAGAGCACCAGTAGGCTGGTGGTGAGGTAGCCTGCCAATGCCACCAGGACCAGCCCGACAGTGGGGTGCCCCAAAACAGTCAGCGCCACACCGGTGATCAGGGCTAAACTGGTGCTCACAATAGCGGTCCCGGGCTTGAGCCGACGAGCAAAAACGGCCGCAGGGTATAGCAATGGGTTCATTATCCTTCCTCATAAAATACAAGGGTACTCCGGGACATACAGCAAGATACGTACCGTAGCCGGGGCGGCCGTTCTGCGTGGATATGGAGCGGGTCATGCGCTCGCGTCTGCTCTGTTTTGGGGCGCTGTGTTTGTGGCTGGACAGGCCATTGGCCTCAAAAGGGGGCAGACTCGATTCGCGCTGGTTTTGGGGGCTGGAAAAGCGATCGGATAAAGTAGAACGTAGATGTCAGAATGGCACCGGAAACTTCATGCTGAGTGTGCAGGGGTGGACATACCTTTTTTATCTCCAGGACGATATTTATATGGTAGGCGCTTTTAGCTTGGTAACCCCGACGGAGATCGTGTTCGGGCGGGGCAACGTAGCCCAACTGAATGATCGAGCGACAACAATGGGTACACGAGTACTGATTGTTCACGGCAGCAATCCCGGCCGGCTCGCTGAGGTGCTTACATCGCTGACCACCGTCGAAATCGTGCAAACCCTGTCCGTTGAGAAAGAGCCCGACCTGAATGCGCTCACGGCTGCGGTCGATCAGGGTAAAAAGCTCGGTGTCGATCTGGTGATCGGCATCGGCGGCGGCTCGGTCATGGATTCAGCCAAGGTGCTGGCGGCCATGCTACCCAGTGAGACTGATTTGATGCGCCATTTGGAGGTTGTTGGAGAAGGGCTGCCCTTAACCGCCAAGCGCCTGCCGCTGATTTTGGTGCCGACAACTTCCGGTACCGGGGCCGAAGTAACCCGCAACGCGGTGATCGATATTCCCGACGCCCAGCGCAAGGTGAGCCTCCGGGATAACCAGTTGCTCCCGGACCTTGCCCTGATTGACCCCGCACTGACCGACAATTGCCCCCGGCACGTCAGTCTGCACTCGGGGCTGGACGCCATTACCCAGGTTATCGAGCCTTACCTCTCGTCCCGGGCCAATCTGTTCACCGACATGTTGTGCAAGGAAGCGATTCCCAAAGGCCTCGCGGCATTAAAGCAGCTGATGAACGGGGAATCCAAAGAGGCCCGCGACGCCCTGGCACAGGTCAGCCTGTTTGGTGGCCTGGCGCTCGCCAATTCCGGGCTCGGAGTTGTCCACGGCTTGGCAGGCCCGCTGGGCGGCTTGTGCGGTGCGCCCCACGGCGCCATCTGCGGCGCGCTGTTACCGGCGGGCATTGCGGCCAATCGTGACGCTGTGACGGAAGCGGAACACAAGGCCCGTATCGATCAGGTGATCGGTTGGATCGCCGAGGTTTTTGAGACCAACTCGGACCAGGCGTTACCGCGTTTCCATGAATGGATTATCCAAAGTGGCCTGCCCGGGCTTGAGTCGATTGGGGTCACCGAAGAGCACATCATTGCAGCCTCGAAAGCGGCGGCCAGTTCTTCCTCCATGAAGGCGAATCCCGTGGAGTTGCCAACGGCAACCATTGAACACATCATGCGCCAGTCGTTTTGATCAACCATCGTTTTGTCTGGAACAAAAGATGATTAAGCCTAGCTGCTACAGCTGTCGGAAAAGGTTTGAGCCTACGGAGCTCAGGCTCTCGTACTCCAAAAACTACTGTGAGCAGTGCGGTGTGGGGCTGTTTGGTGAGGAGTACTTCAGTTTCCCTCAAAAGCCTGCTCCAACTGCCCGGAAAAACCTGGCGGTACACGCTACAGTCCTTATTTTGGGGGTTGGTGGCTTGTGGTTGCTCGCTCACTGGTTCGGATTTGATTGGCCGCCATTTTAAGGTTTAGAGCTAAGCGTTTCGGCGCCTCCTGAAGTTCTTGCATACTCTGCCGATAACCAAAGAACAAGAATTCTGCAGAGGACACTAACAACAATGAATGCAACGAATTCAGAGCGTGGTTGGCAGCCGCCGCTGATCAGCCGCATCAGCAGTCTTTTGGTACTGGCTTTGTTCGCGTTGGCGGTAATACTGCCGGGGTTTGCCGTGGCCGGGCTTGTGGTGGCGGCGGTTGTTACTTTGGCGGGTTGGTGGTTTAGCCGCAGCCGAGCGGTTGGCGACGAAGCGCCGAGTAACTCCGCAGTGGTCCAGGGTAACGAGGTGCTGGACATATCGGAGGATCAGCCGGTCGGCTCGGGCCAGGCAGGGCGGATTGCCACGGAGCATAATGAACTGCTGGCCAGCATGCGAGGTGCCTTGTCGGACCTGCGCCATCATGCAGTGCAGGTGGCGGTGCAATCGGCACGTTTACGCAAACTCACCAGCGAAGCCCAGCAGAGCGCTACCAAACAGGAAGAAGTCTCCCAACTGATTGCCCAGTCTAGCGGTGAGGGTGCCACGGCACTGGAGGACATTACCCAGCGCACCGGATCGGTGTCGGAGCTGAATTCCCGCAATCTTGATGGGGTGCGCGAATCCAATCAGGCCTTGTCCCAGGTGGCGGAGCGTATTCGCCAGGTTAACGACCAGCTTCAGAACTTCCGCGAGACCGTCGCCGGGCTGAGTGAGAGTGCCGGTAAAATTGGTAAGATTTTGGAGTTGGTGCAGGGTTTCTCGGATCAGACTAACCTGCTGGCGCTGAATGCGGCCATTGAGGCAGCACGGGCCGGGGAGGCTGGTCGTGGCTTCGCGGTAGTGGCAGATGAAGTCCGGCAACTGGCTCAGAAAATTGCATCGGCGACCGGCGACGTGCATCAGATCATCAGCGACATGGACACCCGGGTCGGTCGCACCGAGAAGGACACAGAGCAGTTGCTTGAGCAAACCGATCAGGCTCGGGAAGAGGTGACCTCGACCGCCTCCCAGTTCGACGACATGCTGCAGTACATCGAGCAGGCCCACGCGGAGCTTCTATCCATCACCTCGTCGGTGGAGGAAGTCAGTATTACCAACCGGCAGGTGCACGAACACGGCAACGAGATCCATCAGCTTGGCCGCGAGTTGGCAAAGGAGATTGCCGAATCAGACACCTACTCCGAGCAACTGCGCAAAGCCACAGAGGCCTCCATGGAGTTGCTGGCCCGCTACCGGATCGGCCAGGGCGCCTTTGAGGAAATCCTGGAGGCACGCCAGACTTTGGCTGCTGAATTCGAGCAGCGGCTTACTGAGTTGGCCCGACAGGGCGTGGACATATTTGATCACCGATATGAACCGGTGCCGAATACCTCACCACAAAAATACCGGACCGGGTTTGTTGATCGTTTTAAGAAAGAGTTCCAGGATCTGACAGATCAGGGTAAGGAACGCTTTGCTGGCACGGTATACAGTCTGTTGGTGGACGTTAAAGGCTATATCCCTGTGCACCACAGGGCCACGTCGCAACCGGTCACCGGTGACCCGGAAAAAGACCTCCTCTACAGCCGTGATCAGCGGCTCTACAACAGCAACGAGACTGAAATACGAAGGTCCAGCCACACGGAGCGGTTTCTCTTGCAAACTTACATTCGGGATACCGGGGAGATTCTTAACGACCTGTCGATCCCTGTGTATGTGAACGGCAAGCACTGGGGTGCAGTGATCATGGGCTTTAATCCGGACCTGTTGCTGGCGGGTGAGAGCAGAAGTTGACGGACAAGTGCAGGTATTGCTCCTGGGCCACGCCTTGTGAGAGTGTGGCCCCTTTGTTTTTATACAGCCGGGGAGAGAAGAATGAATGCCAAGCTTAAGAAGTCTGTAGTCATTTCTGTAGTCGCTGGGTTTTCAATGCAGCTTGTCGCCTGTGGCACGATCCTTTACCCGGAGAGAAAGGGGCAGTCCGCTGGCCACCTGGACCCGGCCGTTGTTGTTTTGGATGGCATCGGCTTGCTGTTCTTCCTGGTGCCCGGGGTTATCGCTTTCGCGGTTGATTTCAGCAATGGCACCATCTATCTGCCAGGCGGGGTGGCATCGGTTGATTCTAAAGAAGTGAATGCCATACAGATCTCGGGTGAGGTAACCAACGAGAAGATCGAGCAGGCTATCTTCGAGCAAACAGGGGAGAAGGTCAGTCTGGACGACGAAGGCGTTCAATCGCGCGAAGGGACGACAACCCTGAGTGCGCTGAATAGGGAAGTCAGGTTTCTTTAACTTGCTTTGGTCATCTGTCGCGGCGCTTGGTTTGCAACCGCAACGGAACGCGAGTTTCGGCCTAGTCCGGCGTGGAAAGGTCTGAGAGATCTGGCTCGCTGAGCGCCTGGATCATTTCATCGGGGTAGGTGCCTCTGTAATGCTGTGCAAGCGTGCCATCCCGTTTCATGTTATCGAGGGTGTCTTGCCAGAGCTCAACCCTGGCATCCTCGGTATCCAGTGACATGGCAATGTACAGGTATCTGACAGAGGTGATGTAGGCCAGTTCGACATCGTCTGCCGAAAATGCCGAGTCGGCAAACAACGGCAGGCGGCCTATGTCACTGGTTATCCAGGCATCAACGCGACCGTGCATGAGCATATCCAGGCATTGCGCAGGCCGGGTGGGTTGTTCCAGGTTGGTGAATCCCAGAGCCAACAGCGATTCCCCGCCAGAGCCTCCCCGATACGCACAGATGCCCTTTAGCTTGCGGGCATCGTCTAGTGTCTCTATTGCAATGCCGTCTTCACGACGTACAAAAAAACCGCTGGTGATGCGCTTGATCGGACCGACCCATTTAAACTGGTCTTCCCGAAGTTCTGATCGGGCGGTTTCAAACAGTGCAACGTTGGACTCTTTTTGAGCCACTCTGTATCCCCGAGCCCAGGGCAGTATGATAATCTCCCCAGGCTCACCAGCCCGTCTCATCAATTCACGGACAAGCTCAGCAGTAGCACCGGTTACACGGCCGTTTTCATCAAGGTATTCACCGGGGGGCGAGTGCTCCGTTATTACCTTCATCGGTTCACCCCAGAGTTGGGAACTGGTCATTCCGATGAGAAGAAGCACTCCCGCCCGTACTATTTTTCCTGCACGATAATCCCAAGCCATTCCTAATTCCTATGTCCCGAAAACGAGCGAGCGATCAACAATAACCCGCACCTGAGCTGCTTGAAAATAGCGAGCCGGAAAAAACTTGTCTGCAAAAAAGAAGTAAAACCTTTACGGATTAATCCCTTGGACTTCGGCGATCGGGCGGTGTCGTTAATGCCTGATGTCGTCCAGCTTCAGCAGTTCTTGCAACATGCTATAGCTCAGCCCCCAGATGCAGTAATCCTGAAATCGGCAGCAGGGCATATTCAAGGTGCCTAGGGGCGTTCGCCAAGGCAGTCTGCTCTGGTTCTCTTCTGCGGCAAGGTGGGTCAGGGGAACCCACACCACTCGCTGGACTTCGTGGTTTAGCGAGACGCTCTGCGGGCCCAGCCACTCGTACACATAGGGCGTGACCACCATCGGGCGCCAGCGGCTGTGGTGGCGGGTAATCAGGTCAGACAGTCGAGCCTGGAAGCGGCCATGGTGAATCAGGTCGACGCCGGTTTCCTCGAGGGTTTCCCGTTCGGCAGCCGCCCGGGTTGTGGCATCCTCGGGCTGCAGTCGGCCTCCCGGGAACGCCATGTCCCCGGACCAGGGATCGCCTTCGCGGTGAGCCCGTTGGATAAACAGCAACTCCGTTTCACCGGCCCCAGCTTGTCGGTAGATCAACGCCACGGAGGCGCGGCTCAGGCGCCGCCGGAGCGGTAGCTTCTTGGGCCGCAAGGTGCTGGCCCAGTGTTCGGTTGCCACGGTGAGCTGTCCTTTGGGGGCTGGTGGTTACCAGACTATCCAATCACTTGGCAGGCGTCCAATGACTCTGCAACTGCCCGAGCAAGGGCGAGCCCACGCCCTGTTCACCGAGGAAGCTCAGCGCGATCGACAGGAACTGCTGGATCATGGCGGGGCCAACGCTACCGAGCGGGCTAGTGCTACCCTGAGGGCGCCGCGGCGGTTGCTATGTACTAAGATTTGGCTTCAATAAGTTACAAAGTCATCAAGGACATCGGTAGCTAGGTAAACTAAAGTTCATCAGTTGGGGCTTTTTCCTGCGGTGCGTTTGCAATCATTTAGATCTTTTGGTGAATCTGATGTATCGATTGCTTGTAATCATTATAGGCGGATTGCTCATTGCTGGTTGCGGCAGTTTAAAAACCAGTGACGTTCTGAGTCGTACCGGTGACGCGCTGAGCAAAATCGGGCAAAAAAGCCCTACCGATGATGGTGACCAGGAAATTAAACCGCTTTTTGATCAACCCTATATTGATCCGTTAACGGAGTATCTCCAGCGTTACGCAGAAGATCCGTCCCGCTCGGCTCAGCTCGGGCAGGTGAGACAGGAGCGTGAACGCCGCTGCGCTGCCGTCGCCCGGCGGTATGATATGGATGAGATTACCGAAGCCAGCTTGGTATTGTACCGTCGTGGCTATAGCTTTTCCTGTCCGCAGGATGTGGCCGCCTACGAAGTGCGGCTCGAAGCGATGCAGCAGGCGTCAATACCCGCACCGCCGCCAAATAGTGAATCCTTATCCCGTCAACTGAATAACTGCTACTTGCTCACTCAGATTCGCAACTTCAGTGGGGCCCTGGATACCTGTCGCGGTCCCGCCGAAGCTGGGGCGGTTGGTGCGCAGGTAAGGATGGCGCAGATCCAGAATGCCCTGGGGAATCACGAATCAGCCTATCGCTGGGCCCAGCAGGCAGCGCCTGAATCCGGTGAGGCAGCCAATCTGCTAGGTGAAATGTACGCCCAAGGGCTTGGTGTGGCTCAGGATAAGGCGGCGGCTGCGAAGTGGTTCAGAACCGCTGCCGGGCTAGGTCATGTCGGGGCGAAAAACACTCTCGACAATCTGGTTTCAGCCTCTGCGGGTGACAATGCCGATTAAGCCGCTGCAGTGGCCAGTCTTGTCCAGGTGGACACGGCCACCTCTGAGCTTCTGGAAAAGCAACAAAGCCATGCACACTATCATGGGGCTGCTACTCCTGCTGATTGTGCTTTTTGCGATTGGAATGTTCCTGTTGTCTCACCTGAACCTGGGCTACTCCCAGCAGGCGATGTATGAGTTACGCCGTGATCAGATCCGGGATGTGTTTTTCACGGGGCTGGCCCGTATTGATGCCCATCAAATTGCTCTGGAGCGCCAAGTGGCGACGCTCGCGACGATCGGCGAAACATTCTACCGGTTATCGCGGGAACAGCGGGGTTCGCCCAAAGCCCAGCGTCAGTTTCAGGACCAGCTCGAAAAAACACTGCGAAGCCGTCTTGAAAGCGAGGTCGGGGTCTCCGGTGCGGGTCTCTGGTATCAGCCGGGCATTGTAGCGCCAACCGGTGAACGCTACGCTCCCTACCTGGTTAAGGACGGGGTTGGTGGCGCCAGAATGCAATCGCAATCAACCGATTTTAGGCAAACCCGATGGTTTGAGCTGACCTTGGGAATGGACGACGCCCGCAATTCCTCGTCGGGCGTGTCTGTCTACTGGTCACCGGTTTACTTTGACATGGCAACGGAGCGCGCTGTTCTCACTCTTTCCCAGCCGATGGTCAGCACTGGGGGTGAGCTGATTGGCGTGGCGACCATCGACTGGGCTTCGGATCAGGTTGTTGACCTGGTCAGCCGTATGGAAGTCACTCAAAACAGCTTTGCTTTTCTCAATGACCGCAACAACCGAAACCTGTCCAGTCTCAATCAAAGCGAAGATCCGGTGCTGGAGCAGAAGCTTATCGATGCGATTCTGGCAGCAAACCTTTCCGGAAATGAGCCGGACGTGCGATCAGCATCCGGAGAGAGCCAAGCCTCTGAATCGCGCCTGCAGACTCGGAAGCTTGAAGTTGATGGTCGGCTCTATGAGCTGTATTACGCGACGACCCCAGCGGGGATGGTCTATGGTGCTGGCGTTCCAAAGGATGAGATCGACCGGGTGCTTGAGCCCATGCGCAATACTAATTACCGGATACTGCTGGTTACTGGCTCGATTTTTTTGATATTGAGCCTTTACCTGTTTTATCGGATCACGCAGCTCATGCGCGAATTGCAGGCCTCCTACACAGACGACCTGACGGGCTTGCCCAATCGTGTGCGTCTTTTGCGAGACCTAAAGGACCGCCAGCACGCCTGCCTAATCTTACTGAATCTGGATCGTTTCAAGGAAATCAACAGCCTGTTTGGAAATGACTGCGGCGATGCGGTCCTTTTGGCGATGCGCAAGCAGGTGCGCTCGTTTATCCGCACCCATTCTCACCCCTTTGGGCTCGCTCCAGGACTTTATCGTTTGTCAGGTGATGAATTTGCACTTCTTGGGCCCGCTGTTGCCGAGTCCCGGGTGCGTGCTTTTACCAGTGAATTGATCGAATTTCTCTGTGCGCAAGTGGTGACCTGGCAGCAGCAGGCGTTAACTCTGGATTCGAGTGCAGGTATTGCTTTTCAGAAGGAGAGTGCGGGGGACGCCGGACCCGACCGTTTGCTCAACCAGGCAACCATTGCTGTTTTGCAGGCCCGGAACCAGATGCGCCGGTACCTGTTTTACGATCAAAGCCAGGAAGTTGAAAAAGGCTATGAGAAAAATCTCTATTGGGCGCGGCGCTTGAAAAAGGCGATTGAGACTGACGCATTGCGTCCGCACTTCCAGCCGATTCATGACAACCGCCAGGGCACGCATACCAAGTACGAGTGTCTGGTGAGGATGGAGGATGCCGAGCATGGCGTAATCGCCGCCGGGCAGTTCATTGGTGTGGCCAATAAACTCCGGCTGAATCGGCAGATCACCCGGATCATGGTGGAAAAGTCTTTCGCCGTTTTTGCCACGCAGCCCCACGAGTTTTCCATCAATTTGTCCTATATGGACATTATTGACGCGGAAACTCTAGCTCTGATTCTTGAGCATCTTCAGGCGAGTAATGTCGGCGAGCGGGTCATCTTCGAGATTCTCGAATCCGATGGCATCGGAAATTACGTCGACGTCCTGAATTTTATTGAGAAAGTGAAATCCTTCGGGTGCCGGATCGCCATTGATGACTTTGGCACCGGGTATTCCAATTTTTCTCATCTGCTCAAGCTGAACGTGGATTTCATCAAGATAGACGGTAGCCTGATTCGTTACTTGGCGCAGGACCACACGGCGTTTCTTGTGACAAAGGGGATTGTGCAATTCGCCCGGAGCATGGGCATCAAAACAGTGGCAGAGTTCGTGCACAGTGAAGCGGTGCAGGAACGTGTATTGGAGCTGGGCATTGATTTCTCGCAGGGAGAGTATTTCGGTATGCCTGCACCGGAGTTGTTAAGTCAAAAGGGGCAAAGGGTGCTAGCCAAATAAACGAGGCGGATTTTCCCGCCCCGGCTTTCTGGCTATCTGAGTGGTGTTGTTTCCCGTGCTCGTCCAATTCGGATTATTCAGGCGAAGTCGTACTCGCCGCCTTTCTCAAGGGCCGTCTGGTAAGCAGGCCGGGCATGTACTCGCTCCACCCAGGCGGTGATGTTTGGTCGATTCTTACCAACGATCCCCCGCGCCACTGAGGCTTCCAGCGGAAAGCTCATCTGAATATCCGCCGCACTCAGGTTATCGCCGAGGAACCAGGTGTTCTTCGCCAGATGGGCTTCAACAAAATCCAGGTGGGTATTGATCATCGGGCCGATGAAGATCTCGTTGGTTTTGTCGGAAATGCCTTTGGCCACGGGCTTGATGAAGAACGGCATCGGGCTGGTTTTGACCTTTTCGAACACCAGGCGCATCACCAGCGGCGGCATCAGTGAGCCTTCGGCGTAGTGCAGCCAGTAGGTGTAATCCAGCCACGCTTGGCCGCCGGCCTCCGGCAGCATGGTGTCTTTGCCGTAGGTGTGGGCCAGGTATTCGATGATGGCGCCTGATTCCGCCACCACCAGATCGCCGTCGGTGATCACCGGGGACTTGCCCAGCGGGTGAACCTTCTTGAGGCTAGCCGGCGCCAGCATGGTCTTGGGATCACGCTCGTAACGCTTGATCTCGTAGGGCACGCCCAGCTCTTCCAGCATCCAGATGATGCGCTGTGAGCGGGAATTGTTCAGGTGGTGCACTGTAATCATGTAGAAACTCCGTTCGTTAGATTAAACCCGATCTGATCATGTCAAAGGTGTCCAGAATCCGTGCCACATACTGGTCTTTCGGGCGAAAACTGCTCTGGGTGCTCAGTGAGACATCCCGCTCAAGGTGGTCCAGCAGCTTGTGCAGGCGCCGGCGATGTAGGCCGATTGCCGCTTGAACTGGGTCGGAAATCACGCCAGACAACGCCGCAAACGCCGCAAGGGCCGCCATGACTGCCACCATCACGCTGACGGTGGTGGCCAGCGAGGGCTCCGGTGGAAATACGCTGTAGTACCAGCTACCGATCGTTTCGCCCAGGATAAAGTCCCGGGCGGCCATGGTCTTGGCCAGCATGGACGCAAGAACCACCCCGAGTCCAATGCCGCCCGGCGTAAATTTCTGGAACGCGAATGCACCCAGCACGGTGCAGGAAATGCTGTTGGTGATATCGGCAGACGCCGTTCGGGTAACCCGGTACTGGCTGAGTGCGTCGGCGACCAGTGGCTCGACGAGTTTGATAAAGCGCTGGTGATCGACCGGCTCCGAGCTATGGCGGGCGTAAACCTCCTCCAGAGCCTCAATCAGGTAGCTCTCCAGCAGGTTACCCTCAGGCAGGTTCTTCCCATGGCCGTTATTGAGCAGCTCGTCCTGAATCAGATTGGAGATGTGCTCCTGCACCCGGGTGGTAAAACCGGCGGGCACACGATCGGACAAACTATGCAGCCACCCCAGGCCGGCGCGATTGCGAACCAGAATTTTCACCAGGCAGGCCAGGGCGTATACCGGTGCCCATAGCAGATTGATCGGCGCTCGCAACATGTCCCAACCCAGCGCCATCCGGTTAGTGGCGATGGCGCCTGGGTAGTGAAAATGACGGTCGATAAACGACGGTACCCGCGCCCGGCAGTCGGCGAAATAGCGTTCGATGCCTGAGCGGATGGCCTGCTCTATCTCAGCTTCGGAGATGGAATGTTCGGTCGATGTGTCATCGGACATAGTGGCAGGGTGTCTACAGATAAATAAATGGTCCGTGCATGTCGCTGTATGGGCGCAAACCGGGACAGATGTATTCAGGGTGGTCACTGTATCAGGAATTTTCTGCGGTCAGGCAGCTCAGTGACAAGTCCTTCTCCAGCCGATAGGTGTCGAAATCCCGTGCCAGAAAAAGCTGGCCCTGGTAGTGCTGTCGGGCTTCGGCGGCCAGTTGATTGATGTTGGGTGTGCCATGGGGCCCGGACTGGTAACGGGAGCTGAAATGAGTCAGCACCAGATTGGGCAGCTGGGCCTGTTGGGCGAAGCGGGCCACCTGTTCGGCAGAGCTGTGCTGTGGCCATGGGCCAACCCGCTCGGATACTTCCTGGGTGTAGGTGGCCTCGTGAATCAGCAGGTGGCTGCCAATACTGGCGTCGGCCAACAGGGTAGGGTCGTCGTTGTCGCCGGCGACGATCACCCGGCGAGCCACCCGGGGAATCTGGGTGTAATCGTCACTCCTTAGCAGGCGGCCATCGGGCAATGTTACATCGTGGCCTTTCTGCAGCTCACCCCAACTGGGCCCGGGCCCAACATCATAATCCTGAAGCTTGTCCTGCAGCAGTTGTCGCTCCAGATTCCGCTCCGTAAACACATAGGCCCGGCATGGCACCCGATGGGACAGCGCTACGCTGGTTACCCCAGCGTGGTCATCCTGCCAGTAGAAATCCGGCGCTTCGGAATCGATGAAGTTCAGGGGGTAGCTCAGGCTGGAGTCGCTGTTGTCGAGCGTGGTGGTGATGAAGCGATGAGTCTGAACCGGTGCGATGATGTCCATCGGTTCGGTGCGGCCCAGCATGGAGGCACTGGAAAGTAGCCCCGGCAGGCCAAAGGTGTGGTCGCCGTGGATGTGCGTAATGAAGATCGCCCGCAGTTGCATTACCGAGTGGTGAGCGCGCAGCAGTTGGTGCTGGGTGCCTTCGCCACAGTCCACCAGGTACCAGGGTTTATGCCCGGAAGGCGACAGCGCCAGGGCGGTGACGTTGCGTGCTCGGGTTGGTGTGCCGGCGGAGGTGCCGAGAAAAGTAAACTCCATTGCTCCTTCCAGTTCCTGCTGTTGTTCGTCGTCAACCGTTGGTGATTGAACCTGCCCCGATTTTCCGTTAAATCTGGTGCTTAGTATACTTTGATTACCTTCACCTCTAGCCATAACTCAAACCCATAGTACAGGAGCCCGACAATGGCGGAAGCATCACTCAAGGAACAACTGGGCAGTGCGGTAAAAGACGCGATGCGCAGCAAGGACAAGATCCGGCTTACCACTCTGCGTATGGCTCAAGCTGCGATTAAACAGATCGAAATTGATGAGCGTCGGGAATTGAGTGACGACGACGTTCTGAAGGTGCTGGACAAGATGCTCAAGCAGCGCCGCGATGCCGCCAGCCAGTACGATGACGCTGGCCGCCCGGAGTTGGCGGACAAAGAGCGGGCAGAAATGGTGATCATCGAGGAATTCATGCCCGCTGCGCTGTCCGAGGACGACCTGGACAGCCTGATCCGTTCAGCCATCAGTGCTACTGACGCCCAGGGTATGCAGGACATGGGCAAAGTCATGAATGAGCTGCGCCCGCAGGTACTGGGGCGGGTTGAGATGGGCCATCTGAGCAAGAAAGTGCGAGCAGCGCTGGCGGGCTGATGAGTGCCCCGGGCTGCGGTGCCTTGAATTGTGTGTGCAGTGCACTCAGCTATCAAAGACAGTCATGACAAATAGCGAGTCAGGAGAGCCGTTATGCATGTGTTCATAGCAGGAGCCAACGGGCAAATCGGACAACACCTGTTGCAGGAAATGGCCAACAGCAATCATGAAGCACGTGCGCTGATCCGGCACCCGGACCAGGGGCCGGATTTGCAGCAGCTGGGCGCCACGGAAACCGTGGTGGGCGATCTTGAACACGACTGCAGCGAGGCCATGAGAGGCTGCGACGCGGTTATTTTTACTGCAGGCTCCGGCCCTCACACCGGGCCGGATAAAACCATTGATGTGGATCAGGACGGCGCTATCCGGCTGGTGGATACCGCCAGGGCCATGGGCATCAAACGGTTCATCATGGTGAGCAGTATGCGTGCGGAGGAGCCGGAAAAAGGGCCGGAAAAACTCAAGCACTACCTTTGGGCCAAGCACAACGCCGATGAACACCTGAAGAACAGCGGCCTGAATTACACCATTGTGCGGCCGGGCCGGCTCATCGATAACGACGGCTCCGGCAATGTTGCGCTAAGTGCCAGGCTGGAGGAGTTTGGTGAGATCCCGCGCCAGGATGTTGCCCGCGTGCTGCTGGCGGTGCTGGACTCAGACAACACCGCCGACACTGTGTTCGATGTGGTATCGGGCGATACGCCGGTGGCCGAGGCAGTGGCCAAACTGTAATAGCGCCCCCACGTTACCTGGCCCAGCTCCAACTTCGGGCAGGGCCAGGGGACAATCATTCGTTCGGTACTACCAACTGAGCCTTATACTTCCGAAGAGGGCATCGCCCAAGCGCGTATCCAGGGTACCTTCCTCGAAATCCCGATACCGGACACGGGTGTCGATACTCGCACCAATTCCCAGGGTCACCGCTGGCCAGCGTTCATCACCTGGACGGATTCGGTAGGTCAGCTCGGTTCGCCACTCGCGCAGGTAGAGCGTGCTTTTGGTTGCCTGCGCTTTATCCAGGGTGGCCCAGCGATCCCCCATGCGCTCCACTCGAAATTCCCACCGATTACCGGGGCCTTGCCATCGCAACCGTACCGGTAGATTCATCAGCCAGTGGCCCCTGGTGTTCTTGTGCTCCCAGCGAATTCGGGGAAGCCAGCGGAACGAGCCAAAACGATGATCGCCCCCGACGCCCAGGCTTAGGCGAGAGCCCTCGTTCAAGGCCCGGAATGCCGCCACGCGGCCATTCAGCACTTCTCTATGAAAGGCTTGGTCCTTGAACATATTGGAGGTGCCGGCGAGGCCAGCCCGTGCCTCTACACGGTAAGACCCATGATGCCAGTCACCTCCGAAGGTCGCCCGATGCAGGTGGCCATTGTGCGCAGGGTCACCGGTGCGGATGCGCAGGGCCTGGTAATCGTAATCAAGGCCAAACGAGCCGGCGGGGGCTCGGCGACGCCAGCCCAATCCCCGCTGAACGCGAGACACGTCGTCTGCCGCCGGCGTATCGCCTTGCCAGTCGTAGGATTGCCACTGGCGATAAAGCAGGTAGGCGTGATCTGAGGCGTAGCTGGCGCGAGGCAGGACCAGGGCGGCTGTCAGAAGAACCACCAGAGGAAGAAAGCACGGTGTCGGCGGACCTGTGAATTGCATGGTATTTGCCCTACGCTTGTAGCCATAATGTTGTCAGCCCAAGCGGTGTTCAGACGCCTATGTCCGATAAAGAGCTTCGCACTAAATCCGATAAACAGTCTATCGAACAGTTTATTCATCAGGTCCAGAAACTGCCCAAGGATGGCGGTGTTAAGGGGCGACTGATCTTCGCATTGGACGCCACTGCCAGCCGGGAGGCAACCTGGGATGAGGCCTGTCACCTGCAGAGCGAGCTGTTTCTTGCAGCTCAGGATTTGGGCGGCCTGGCCATTCAGCTGTGTTACTACCGCGGTTTTCGTGAGTTCAAGGCGACCGGGTTTGTCACTGAAACCGGCCAGCTGCTGGGCCTGATGAACGGCGTGTCCTGCCTGGGTGGCCGCACCCAGATCAGCCGAGTACTGGCTCACGCCGTGAACGAAACCCGCACCCAGCCTGTGAAAGCCGTGGTGTTTATCGGCGATTGCTGCGAGGAACCGGTGGACGAGCTCTGCCATACCGCCGGTGAACTGGGCATGCTGCGCACCCCAGTGTTCATGTTCCATGAGGGCGACGATGCCCATGCCCGGGTGGTGTTCCAGCAGGTGAGCAAGCTCTCTGGCGGCGCTTACGCCCCCTTTGATCGCAACAGCCCGCAGATGTTGAAGGATCTTATGGCCGCTGTGGCGGTCTATGCGTCCGGGGGAGCCAAGGCGTTAGAGGATTTTTCCAGCCGCAGTTCTCCAGAAGTGAAGCGCCTGACTAAGCAAATCAGATAAGGTAGATAGCAGACAATGGTGGGCCAATTAGCCCGGAGTTCCGAGTGCAGATAACGCTACTTTTTCTCGTGATGTCGTTGTTTGCGGCTTTGTGGTTGCGCAGCCTGCCGCGGAAACAACGTGGGCCGGCTGCCATCAGATTGTCGTTAATCGTGGGTGTCGCGATTGTCGTGCTGCTGGCTGTGACTGGCCGTTTGCATGCCCTTTTTGTCTTGGCGGCTTTTCTGTATCCGTTGTTGCGCCGGGTGCTTCCAGCACTATTGATGGGTCGCATGGCGGGAGCGGGCATGGGCGGCGCCAAGGCTAGGCCCGGCAACCAGTCCCATGTTTCCAGTGAAGTCCTCGAAATGAGTCTGGACCACGATTCCGGAACCATGGACGGCACCATCCTGAAGGGCCCCATGGCCGGTCGGGCTCTGTCGGACCTGGGCGAGACTGAGTTCCTTGAGCTGTTACGCTATTGCCGGACGCAGGATGAGGATTCGGCCAGGCTCTTGGAAACCTACCTTGATCGCCGGTTTGGGGACTCCTGGCGTGCGGATGATCAGGCTGATTCTGAAAGCGGAGAATCTGCTGAAGGCGGCAATGGTGGCAATGCCAGCGGCCCGCTGACCGAGAGTGAAGCACTGGATATCCTGGGCCTGGAACCTGGTGCCAGCCGGGAAGAGATCATCCAGGCGCACCGCCGGATGATGCAAAAAGTGCATCCGGATCACGGTGGCAGCAACTATCTGGCCGCGCGAATCAATGAAGCAAAAGAGTGTTTGCTGGGTTGATTACTTTAGGTTGCCCCCAGCTTCCACCCGGCTCAAAAACGCGCCGATGTTTTCGAACGCCTCTTCCGCTTCTGGCAACAGCGGGGTAAACAGGTGCCAGACATGCACCATGTCCGGCCAGGTTTTCAGTTCCACCGGCGAAGCAGCAGCCCGCGCTTTCTCAACATAGCGCTGGGCGTTTTCCAGCAGCAGTTCCGATTCGCTGGCGTGGATCAGCGTAGGCGGCAGCCCGTGTAGCCTTCCCCGCAGGGGCGATGCCATCGGGCTTGTGGGCAGTAACCGCATGCCCAGCACGGTTCCCCACCACAGCAGAGGCATGGGTATCCGGGCCATTTTTTTCACGGTCGGCCCCAGCATGACATCGGATTCCAGGTTGGCGCGGCTGCCCAGAGAGGTCAGCATCAGTTCGGTGGACGGTGACAGGGCAATCGCGGCGGTCGGTGCTTGCAGGCCCTGATCCCGTATCCAGGCGATCAGGCCCAGGGTGTGGCTGCCACCGGCAGAGTCGCCGGCAATCACCAGGAAATCGGCTGCAGTTGTTCCGTCCGGGCCGTTGTCCAGTAGCCAGCGATAGGCCCGCTGGCAATCGATGATGCCGTCCAGGTAGCGGTTTTCCGGCATCAGCCGGTAATCGATCGCGAATACGCAGGCCTGAGTGAGCCGCGACAACCGGTCGGTAATGGCGCGATGGCTTTTGGGGCTGCCAGCGATCCAGGAGCCACCGTGAATGTAGAGAATGCGGCGCTCGGGTTTTGCCCCGGGCGCGATAACCCACTCACCTCTGGGTGAACCACTGGCCGGTGATCGGATGTCCGAGGCCAGTTCCAGGTCATCGCTCATGCTGTCCATGTACGTCCGCAATGCTTTGACTCGGGCAAACCCATGCAGACCGTCAGCGGCTGCGTGCATGCCCTGAACTATTTCCAGAACCTTTTGGCGAGCGGCATCGTGTTGCTGGGGAGAAGGTGGCTCAGCTTGATCCCTTGTGCTTCGCTTCCGGCGAACGAAAAACACCACGGCAGTGATCAGCGCGACCATGAACAGGCCAAACCACATCATTGCGAACCAGGCCATTCCGAATATCATAGTCAGTCCTTAAGCGGCACCATCCCGAAAATGGGTTACTTTGCCATACTAATTCAGTTGCTCAGTATCTCAACAATGCAATATTCAGGACTGTCTGGATTTCGATGCGTGGCATCTGCAAAATACGCTTTTTTGTTAACAGTTTTGCCAGAATCGCTGAGTGGCGGGACCGATTTTATCAGTAGGGATTTAGGACATTGGATCATAGAGGATTGCTTGCCGCCTGGAGCGACGATAAGGGCTTCGGCTTCATAACCCCAGCCATAGGCGGCGAGCGCGTATTCGCCCACATCAGCGCCTATGCCGGGCGTGGCCGGCCATCGGCAAACCGGGAAGTGAAGTACTCGCTCACGGAAGATCCACAAGGCCGAATACGGGCTGGGCAGTTTAAGTACACAGGTATTGGGCAACTCGGTGCGAGAGTCGCGCCTGGATTCTGGTTGGCGCTAATAGTTGCGGTTGGAGTGATTGGCGGGTTGGGTAGTGCTCATGCGTTCGGTTACATGCCGATGATTGTGCCGGCGGCTTACGCGGCAATGAGTCTGCTCGCATTGATCATGTACGCGATCGACAAAGCGGCTGCGGTGAAAGGCAGACGGCGGGTGCCGGAGAGTCGTCTGCACTTGTTTGAATTGCTCTGTGGTTGGCCCGGGGCCTTGATCGGCCAGCAGCTTTTTCACCACAAAACCCGTAAGAGGTCGCTTCAGCTCGGCTTCTGGCTATGTGTCATTCTGAACGTTGGTGTGCTCGGCTGGCTACTGCTTTGCCCACAGGCGACGCTTGTTCGGGGAGTGCTCGGAATCGAGCCTCTGGAATTGGGTTGGTGGTGACTTCCCTGTTCACCAACCCGCCTATGAGCCCTAGTCTTTTGCAAACAGCTGACCCATGTCTTTGAAGGCTTTGAACTCAAGCGCATTGCCGCAGGGGTCGAACAGGAACATGGTCGCCTGTTCGCCCACCTGTCCCTGAAACCGCACATAGGGCTCGATCACGAACTCCGTGCCCCTGGCCTTCAATCGCTCGGCCAGTGCCTCCCACTTGTCCCAGTCCAGCACCACGCCAAAATGCGGCACCGGTACGTCGTGCCCGTCCACGGAATTGCTGTGGGCGTTCTCCTGGGACGCGGTTTTCGGGTGTTCGTGGATGACCAGCTGGTGGCCGTAGAAGTTGAAGTCTACCCAATGGTCGCTGGAGCGCCCTTCTTCAAGGCCAAACACCTCGCCGTAAAAGGTCCGGGCGGCCGCCAGGTCGTACACGGGAATTGCCAGATGGAACGGTGACAGGCTCATGGATAACTCCTTCAGACCTAGTTGTTTAGACCCAGTTACCTGGCGCTGGTAACGTATTTCAGCACTTCAACCACTTGCTCAGGTGTTTGCGCCCAGGCCATGGCCGCAGCGTCGACTTCCTTGAGCGGGTGGATGATGTCGTCGTTGTGCAGGGTGACATAGGGCGTGCCCATGGCCGCGCAGTAGCCTGCATCAAAGGCGGCATTCCATTGCTTGTACTTGTCGCCAAAACGAATGATGGCCAGGTCGCATTGCTCCAGCATGGTCTTGGTGCGAATGCTGTTCACCTTTGAGGACTGGTGGTCGCGCCAGAAGGGCACGTCTGGCTTGCCCAGGACATCACCGGCGGCATCGCTGGCCTCGTGATTGGTAACCGGGGCGGTGAATTCCACCGGCAGTCCAGCGGCTTCTGCGCCGGCCTGAATCTGCTCGCGCCAGTCGGTGTGGATTTCGCCGGAAAGATAAACGGTCCAGATCATGGAGGTTTCCTCAGTTGGTGTCGGAACGGGTCGGTCTACGACCATGGAAAAGCGGAGCCCTATCATACGTGAGCCGAAGACCGGATGCCCATTTCTGGCTTTAACCTCCACCTAACGCCTATCAGAAGGTGCTAGCGGCCGTGAGTAGGCTGTCGTTGCTCCTGATCGGCGACAAAAAGGGCAAGCTGATGGTGATGTTCTGAGCGGATGTGGGCTTCTGTTGGGATAAAACTGAGCTCGCGGTTGGCGTTCCGCGAGCTCAGCTCTGGTTGGGGTCCTGAGCTCTAACGCGCATCGATGCCAGCCTGAGTGCGGATTGACTGGTTGAAATCGGGCTGCGATGTCCGACTTTGGCCTTTAACCTGGACAGGCAGCTGAAACACATGGTGGGCTCTTGATCCGAAGGGATCGACGGCCGAATCGATGTATTCATAGCTTTCTGGAACCGCCCTGCCGGGCAGCGCGACCCGAAAATTCCGGGTAATAGCTTTGCGCGACGTATAGGGCGATTGCTCTACCCATAAATAAACACCTTTTGCACCGACAAGGTATTCACAGAATACGGCGCGGAAATCGGGCATCAACTTGATCGCAGTGGGCTCCTGGCCGTAGTGGATAAGGTACTTGTCGATGGTTTTCATTGGCATTGCCTCCTGTCAGTGTCCTAGACATGGTTACTTCATGGCGAGGCAAAGAAAACCGGTTTTTTTGGGGTTTATGCTCCATTTTTTTCGATGATCTCGGGCCCGTGCCTTTAGCGAGCCCGAGATCATCAGTCGCGAATGCTGTATCAATTGCTTTGCTTCAGCCCCATCTCCCAGAAGTCGATCTCAAGCCGGGTGGCGTCACTGAAGATACGGGTGAGTTGTTGGAACCGGGTGTCGGAGACATCGGCCAGCCGCTCATCCAACCAGTGAATCTCCGCCTGCATGGCGTCTTGGAATTCCTCGCTCTCGTACATGGCAATCCAGGCGTCATAGGGATTGCTGTCGCCCCGGACGGTGTTGGCGCGGCTGTTTAACCAGTTGGCAATTTCGCCATAGCCCACCATGCAAGGTGACAGTGCCACATGCAGATCCAGCAGATCCCCCCGGTTGCCGGTGTCGAGCACATACCGTGTGTAGGCGAGGGTGGCCCGAGCTTCTGGCAGGTTGGCCAGCTCTTCCTCAGAAATGCCCCATTCCTGGCAGTAGCTGATGTGCAGGTCCAGCTCTACGTCCACGATGGCCTGCAGTCCGTCTTTGGCCTGTTTCAGATCCGACAGAGTCGGGCTTTTGTAGGCGGCCAGGGCATAGGCCCGAGCGAACTGGATCAGGAAAAGGTAATCCTGTTTCAGATAATGCTGAAACGCCTCCGGGGCCAGCGCGGCATCACCAAGCTGCTGAACGAAGTCGTGTTCGATGTAGTCACGCCACTCGGCCTGGCAACTCTTTTTAAGATCTTCAAACTGGTACGGCATTGGGTCTCCAAAATATGGGACTGGGGCGTGTCAGTAGCACGAATTGGGTGATGAGTCCGGGTTGATGTCGCCGGCCACTTCTTCCGGATCGATGCCGTGGCTGATCAGAACTTCCCGCACAAAGTTAACCTGGGCCAGGATTCTTTCGGCATCGTCGCCGTACTCAAACCGGTTGATCTCTACCGGTTGCGGCATGAAGGTGAAGGCGGTTTTCAGTGCAGTGAGGGTGTCTTTGTCGGCCATTGGGGATACTCCTTGCCATGCTGTTTATGTGGCTGCATGGAAGGAGTATACCCAAGCCTGTGGTCTGGTTCAGGGCTTCAGTGAGCGACCTTGCTCTCAGCCGTTGCCCGTTTGCGTGGTGCCGCGGATTTGCGTGGGGTGGCGCGGCGCTTTTGTCTGACCGGGGTCGGGGGAGCTGGCTCGTTCCGCACGTAGGCCCCGGGTGCTGGCTCGATAACCGGTAGTGCGCCGTCCTCGACCGTCCGGGCTGGCACTTCGCCACCACCAAACTGTTCAGCCCAGGCGACCCAGTCCGGCCACCAGGAGCCTTCGCACTGTTTGGCGCCCCGCAACCAGACTTCTGGATCCGGATCATTGTCTTCGTTAAGGCGGTAGCCGTACTTTTTCCGCTCAGGCGGGTTGATGATGCCCGCAATGTGTCCGGAGCCGCCGAGCACAAACCGCACCGGGCCGCCCAGATTGAGTGAACCCTTGTAACAAGACGTCCAGGGGGCGATGTGGTCCTCAACGGCCGAGGCAAAGTAGGTTGGGATTTTCACCTTGCCCAGATCAACCGGGGTACCGGCCAATTCAATCGCACCGGGCTCCCGCATACGGTTGTGCAGGTACATGTTGCGCAGGTAGAAACTGTGCATGGCTGCCGGCATTCGGGTGGCATCTGCATTCCAGTACAACAGGTCAAACGGCGCACTATCACGGCCCATGAGGTAGTTGTTGACGAAGAATGACCAGATCAGGCTGTTGGCCCGCAGCATGTTGAAGGCGGTCGCCATCGAAGCGCCATCAAGATAGCCCTGCTTGTCCATGACCTTCTCGAGTTTGTTGATAGCGTCTTCATCAATGAACACTTCCAGGTCGCCCACGTCTGAGAAGTCCATCAGGCAGTTCAGGAAGGTGGCGCTCTTGACCCGGTCGTCGCCACGGGCGGCCATCCAGGCCAGGGTGCAGCCGAGCAGGGTGCCGCCGATGCAATAGCCGACCGCATTCAGCTCACGCTCGCCAGTGGTTTCTTCAATGGCGTTCATGGCGGCGATGGGACCTTCGAGCATGTAGTCTTCGAAGCTCTTGTGGGCCAGTTCCGGGCCGGGATTCACCCAGGACACCACAAACACCGTGTGGCCCTGTTCTACCCAGTAGCGGATGAAGGATTTTTTCTCGCCCAAATCGAGGATGTAGTACTTGTTGATCCACGGCGGAATCACCAGCAGCGGCCGGCGGTGCACGGTGTTGGTGGTTGGCTTGTATTGAATCAGCTGCATCAGCTCGTTCTGGAAAATCACATCGCCCGGCGTGTTGGCCAGGTTCTCTCCCACAGTGAAGGCGTCTGGGTCCGACATCCGGAACGGCATGGGGCCTGAGCCCTCATCCAGATCCCGCAGCAGGTTGGCCAGGCCTCGTAACAGGTTCCTGCCCCGGGTGCGGATGGTTGCCCGTAGCACCTCCGGGTTGCTCAGGATGAAGTTGGTTGGGGCCAGGGCGTCGGTCATCTGACCGGTAAAAAATCGCAGCTTGCGCCGGGTGTGGTCGTCGAGGCCTCGCACGTCATCAAGAGTATCCATAATCCAGCGAGTGGACAGCAGGTACGCCTGTTTGATGACGCTGTACGCCAAGACCTCATCCCAGGCCTGGTCGCGGAAACGTCCGTCGTCCGGATCCGGCTCCATCACGCTCAGCGGCTTGTTGCCAATTTGGCTGGCCAGCAGGCCGGACCAGAACTCGGTGGAGTCCTTGAGCAGCCGCATCTGGGCAAAGAGTAGCGTGTCGGGCTGGGTGGCCAGCCGGCCAGTGAGGGATAAAAAGGGTTTGGCCATGCTCTTGATGCTGGCCGGATTGGGCTTGCCGCCACGCAATCGCTGCAGGATCGAGCGTGTCAGCAGGCGACTGCCGTGCTTGCCGGCCCTGACCAGTGACCGGCGCACAACGTTGGGTTCGAATTCTGACGGCGATGGTGACTTGATCGGTTTATCTGCCATGGTTCCGCTCTTAACCTCGCTCTGTTACATGTACACGCCGCCGTTCACATTGATCTGCTGGCCGGTGATGTAGTCTCCTTCCGCTGCCAGGAAAACCACCGCGCGGGCGATTTCCTCGGGTTTGCCAAAGCGGCCCATGGGCACTCGCGAAATGATATGTTGGCGAATGTTCTCGGGCACCTGGGCCAGCATTTCGGTTTCAGTGAAGCCCGGAGCAATGGCGTTAACGGTGATGTTGTACTTGGCCATTTCCAGCGCCAGGGTCTTGGTGAACGCGATGATGCCGCCCTTGCTGGCAGCGTAGTTGGCCTGGCCGAAGTTGCCGGCCTGGCCGACGAAGGAAGTGATGTTGATGATGCGACCATACTCCTGGTCCATCATGATTTTTAGAACTTCAGAGCAGGTGGCGTAGACACTCCCCAGGTTGGTGTCCAGGACGTCGTTCCAATCCTCGTCGGTGAGTTTCTTCATGGACTTGTCTTTGGTGATGCCGGCGTTGTTCACCAGGATATCGATGCGCCCCCATTTCTCATGGACTTGGCGTATCAGGTTCCGTGCCTCAGGCATCTGGGAAAGGTCGGCTTGGAAGGCCAGAGCCTGCACGCCGGTCGCCTCAATTTCCTTGACGACTTCATCGGCGTCGGACTGACGTGAACGGTAGTTGATGGCGACGTCGGCGCCGCGCTGGGCTAGCTGAAGTGCAATGTGCCGACCAATGCCACGAGAGGCACCGGTGACGATGGCAACCTTGCCTTTGAGGTCTTGCATGAGGCGCTCCTTGCGATCTTCTTGTTGGCTGGCTTGAGGGTTTTTGAATATTCAAAATCCCTCATTTCAAGCTAGCAGAGCGCCCATAAAGCGACAAGAAAACAGCGCAAGGAGAATGCTATGGAGAGTGTTATGGAGAGCTCCAAAGCGAGTGCCAACGAGAGCACTCAGGCGCTGCGGATGAAGCCCTTTAACTTTGGCGCAATTTCCTCGCGCCAGCGGCTGCCATTGAATACCCCATAATGGCCGGCATCCGGCTGCAGGTGATGCAGACGCCGGGAGTCCGGCACGTTGACGCACAGATCATGGGCGGCCCGGGTTTGGCCGGGGCTGGAAATGTCGTCCTTCTCACCTTCGATGGTCATCAGCGCGGTATCATGGATGGCAGCCGGATTTACCAGACGACCTCGGTGTCTGAAGCAACCGCGGGCCAGGTGAAATTCCTGGAAGACACGCTGGATAGTGTCCAGGTAGTAGGTCGCCGGCAGATCCATTACCGCCAGGTATTCGTCGTAGAATTCGCGGTGGCGATCGACCTTTTCTGCTTGGTCGTCGCGAATCGATCGGTACAGGCCGCGGTAGGCATCCACGTGGCGATCGAAATTCATGTTCACAAACCCGGTCAGTTGCAGGAACCCCGGATAAACCTGACGCATGACGCCAGGGTAGGGTGCGGGTACCGGGTGTACCAGGTTGCGTTTAAACCAGGCCAGGTTGTGCTCGGTGGCCAGTTTGCAGGGGGCAGTGGGATCAATACGTCCGTCGATCGGGCCACTCATCAGGGCCAGCGAGCGGGGTGTCGACGGGTGGTTGTCCTCGGCCATGATGGCGGTGGCGGCGAGTACCGGTACGACTGGCTGGCAAACCGCCAGTACGTGAGTATCCGGCCCCAGGTGGTCAATGAAATCAATGACGTAGTCGATGTAATCGTCGAGGCCAAAATCGCCTGCGGACAACGGTACCTTACAGGCATCGCGCCAGTCGGTGATGTACACGTCGTGATCGGGCAGCATGGCTTCTACGGTGCCGCGCAGTAATGAGGCAAAGTGCCCGGACAGCGGTGCAACAATCAGTAGTTTCGGGTCATCGGGCCGGTCCACGTTACGCTCAAAATGCTTCAGCTGCGCGAACGATTTGCGTTTGACGATGGCCTCACTGACTTCAACCTGTTGACCATCGCAGATAGTGGATGGCAAATCGAACGCTGGCTTGGGGTAGCGGCGGGTAAGGTCGTTGAACACCTCGTAGGCCGAGGCAATACTCCGAGCGCCTGGCAGCCGGGAAAAGGGGCTGAGCCGGTGTTGCAGCAAGGTACTCTGGGTGGCGCTCATCATGCGCATCGGCATTAACGCTGCGCGGCTCATTTCGTGGGCAAAGTACATCATGGTCTTGTCCTGCTTGAGTTCTGGATTGCGGTATCTTCGAGCCGATCCCTTGCCTCATGCACCACCTGACGATCTATTCCGGGTGTTACCGGCAAACACCAGACTATCATACTTTGGTCGCTGTCCCTTTGGTAAGCTCTTGGCATCATCCAAGAGGTCTCTCCATGTTTCAAATTCACGTTGAACGCACGCTCGCCAAGGATGTCGATGCTGTCTTCGAGTCTATTTCCGACCATGCGCGCTACGAGCGGTTTCCCGGTGTTGATAGGTCAGTACTGGTGGAAGAGGGGGCTCAGGAGAAAAACGGCGTCGGCGCGCTGCGGGTTATCGGCGCGGGGCCGCTGGAGCTGACTGAGCGCATAACCCGGTTCGAACGGCCAACGCTGATGCACTACCGCATTGAGAAATCGAGCCCGTTTTCCGTTGAGCACACCCGGGGGGAGATCCAGTTGACACAGGAAGACGAGCGCACTCGTGTCACCTGGATTTCTGAAGGGCGGGTAAGAGTGCCTATAGTGGGTAAGATGTTCGATCGAATGGCCGCGCGCAGTTTTACCAGGGCATTCAACTCAGTGTTGAAGGCGGTAGAACGGCTTTGACGAGAGTAGCACAGGGCAATTTCACAGTTGTTTTAGTTTCGTTGTCTTGCGAGCGAATGCAGACCGATATAATGCCGCTAATGGTTTCAGTTCCTGTTTTGGAAACTTGACGAGATTCATGATCTGAACTTCCAAAAGGCGATAACATCTCGTTTCCTAAAAATGTGTTAAAGGATTAACTTCCAGTGACGATGTATCGAAAGTTTGCCGCAGTTGGCCTGAGTGCCGCTTTGTTTTCTGGCTGTGCTGGTCACCAGACTATCAGTTCGAATGACCTGAATGGCATCAAAAAAGTATATTTGATTACCGACTCTGCGCAGGTGAAGCTGGACTACCAGGGACCTTCCGTAAGCTGGGGAATGGTGATTGGTGGTGCTATTGGCGGGCTGATAGCGAGTCAGGACACTGTGAAGGAAACGGATGCCATTGGAGCTTTTCTGGAACAGGAAAATATCCAACTGGTGGCGCATGTACGTGCCAAGCTGATAGAGGATCTGCAGGACGGTACTACCCGACTGCAGCTCGTCGACAACTACGAAGACAGCGACGCTAGATTATTTCTCGACGTAGTCACCGTCACGTTCCATACCTCCAATCCGCTGACTACCAGTGTCGAGCCTTTAATCGTCGTAGAGGGATCTCTGGTGCCGAACGGGGGTAGGGCAATCTGGGAGGGTGAGAATAAGACCACGCTCTATAGCATCGACACAGATAAAGGGCGTAGCCTGCCCGAATGGTTTGTGGAGCCGGACGTGGCGCGCAAAGCCCTTCTGCAAACTGCCGATATTGCGGTAGAAGGGCTAATGGCCGACTACGCGAGCGCATTGGGAAATTAAGTTCTGCCAGTAAGGAGTAAAGGCTGGAGCAGTGAGGCGCCCAGCCTTCGGTTCCTTTGGAATTAATCCTCAATCACTTCGCGCTCGAAGCGGCCGAGCACCATCACAATGATGAGTGCCAGCAAGGTCACCATGCCCGCCAGGGCCAATGTGCCAATACCGCAGGCCACGCCGATGGCACCTGCGATCCAAATGGAAGCGCCCGTGGTGATGCCCTGAACATTGCCGCGGCTCTGGATAATGCAGCCAGCGCCAAGAAAGCCGATACCGCCAATGATGCCCTGTACGATGCGAGTGGGGTCGATACGGGCGGATGGGTCGCCTTCAGCTGTGGCAAGCAGGATGTGCATGCCCATGATGATGAACGTGGCAGCGCCCAACGACACCAGCATGTGAGAGCGCAGCCCCGCCGGTTTGCCCCGCAGTTCCCGCTCAAGTCCCAGCAACAGGGCTAAACCGGCCGCCGCCAGAAGCCGGATGGCCATTTCCATAAAAGGAATTTCGCTCTCAAACACTGGCTGCCTCCTGTTTCCTTGCGATGGTGTCCAGGTGCGCGCGTCGCCCGCCGTCCTGGGATCATGAACCAGTGGAGGAGAGTAGCACCTCAAAGACGCGAAGGCTCTGCCCGGTGCCCCCTTGATACCCGGTGCTCAAGAGGCAGCACTATGAAATTGCGCGCTATAATTAAGGGGTAACAACCCGGTCAGGTGGCAACCCCATGCGCGAGAATGACGCCCTCGACTATTGGCACGATCAGGGCCCCGACTATTTCCGTGAACTCTCTACTTTCGGTGCATTACCGGACGAAGCAGTATTGCGCATGCTCCAGAAGGGCCGCGTGATCAGCCTTGAGGCCGGCGAACGCTTGTATTTCAAGGGTGAGAGTAGCGAAGAGTTCTACATCGTTCTCAGTGGCAGGATGAATTCCTGGATGCCAAGGCGCGACGGCGGCTGGACGCTGGCCCGCTGCCACGAGCCTGGCGACGATATGGGCTTTGTGCCGATGATTGCGCTGGTCGATAGGCCGGCCACAACCGAGGCCGAAGTGGATTCGGTCGTCCTCGAAATCAGCTGCGGCCAGTTCCTGGATTTGCAGCAGCAAGATCCGGACGTTTTCGGCCTGATGCTGCTGAACCTGGTTCGGGGCATGGCAAGAACCGTCATTACTATGGTTTCGATAATGGCTGAGCGGGACTCCCAATTGCACAAGGTGTATGCCAAGGCGCCCAAGTCCATAAAAGGTGACGCAAGAGTATGATATGTGGACGTTTGTCATTGTGCGGAGCTTTTGTGTTAGGGTTCTCGGGCAAAGGCCTCTTTGCTCACTAATCGCAACCCGAATACAGTGTTGTTTCCGCTGGCAAGACTGTCGGAGAGGGCGTTTTGAAGTCCATTTCGAGCACAAAATTTGCTCTGTTCGGCGCAGCCCTCATTGCGATCAGTTATGGTCTCGCGCGCTTTGCTTTTGGCCTGTTTGTGCCCCCGATCCGGGCTGACTTAGCCTTGTCGCCCGATCTGATCGGTGTTATTGGTGCCCTGCCGCTGATCAGCTTTGTTTTGGCAACATTGGTTGCCCCTTTGGCAGCAGTGCGCCTGGGTGCCCGCAATACTGCGGTGCTGTCTGGCGTTTTTGGTGCCGTCGGGCTGGCTTTGATCAGTCAGGCTGCCGGTGCTTTATCGTTAGGGGTCGGCGTTTTTGCGTGTGGTATCTGTACCGGTCTGATGATGCCAGCACTTACTGCGGCCATGCAGGTACTGGTGGACCGATCTGTGCACGGGCGGGTCAGTTCAGTGATGAACGCGGGCACCAGTATTGGTGTTGCTCTTGCAGTGCCTGCGGTCCTGTTTATGGCAGGAATCTGGCGTTACGCGTATATGGCGTTTGCTATCCTGGCGGTCATCGGAATGGTTGCGGCCTGGTATGTGATTCCCTCGGTGTCTCGAGTTACACCATCGGATGCGTCGCCGCCCGCTCCCATTACCACCACGCAGTGGTGGCGGCTGTTCAGGCTCTCGCTATTTGCGTTCGCAATGGGCTTCGTTTCTGCCGCGTATTGGATTTTTGCTCCAGATCTGGTGGTTACCCTCGGTGAGTTGCCCTCGAGCACGACTGGGTGGTTATGGCTGGCGGTGGGTATAGCTGGACTTGGCGGCGCCGTGGTAGCCGACCTTGCAGATCGTAACAACCCGCCCATTACCCAAGCACTGATGTTGATGATGCTGGCTACCAGCCTCGCGTTGCTGGCCGCCAGTCCCGACCAACTGATCCTGTCCGCTTTTTCCGCGATGGTTTTTGGTTTGGCCTATATGAGTCTGACGGGGCTTTACCTGATGACCGGCATCCGGCTGTTGCCGGGCCGGTTGTCGATGGGACCTGTATTACCTTTCTTGGCCGTCTCCCTGGGTCAGGCCGCCGGTTCGCCCATTGTGGGCGTGTTGGTGAATAATCTCGGCTATAGTGACGCTTTCGCGATCTTCTGTGTTATCGGCATTTTGGTGGCGCTGCTGTCACCCCTGTATCCGCGCTACATTGAAGACGAGTCCAGAGAGACCGCGGAAGAAGAAACCGGTCTGCAAGCGGCGTACGACTATCAGCTTCAGGACGAAGAGGGCGAACCCTACAGCTACGACAAATCGGCCGACTGACTCCAAAAGGAAACACGATGACGAAGCCAACTGAAGCCAGGCAGAGGGCGATTCTTGAGCGATTGGACAAATTCAGCCGCTTCACCGACAGCAGCATTCGCATTCCCTTCACCAGATTCCAGATTGGGGCCGAAGCCGTGATCGGCCTGTTGCCGGTGGTGGGTGACATGGCTGGCCTGGTGTTGTCTGGTTACGTACTGGTGGAAGCGCAACGAGCGGGAGCCAGCAAGGACGTGAAGCTGCGGATGCTGCGTAACATGGGCATCGATTTTCTCGGCGGCCTGCTGCCCGTGGTGGGCGACGCCTTTGACGCCATCTACAAGGCCAACACTCGCAACACCCGATTGCTGCGAAACTATCTGGAAGAACAATTGGCGGTGGAGCCGCCTCCGCCGCCATTCCCCTGGATGACCCTGATCTGGCTCTCGGTTCTGTTTGCGATCGTTACCGGCGGGCTGTCGCTGGTCCTATAATCTCTTCCATCAGGTTATTCAACGACTTCAAATAGTTTGCCCAGCCCGGTTTCGGGCTTCAATTTGCCGCATAAACGCAAGGCCTCCCAGAAGCTGACCTGATTGGCGGTCAGCACCGGTTTGCCAGTGGCTTGCTCCAGCGCCGTCAGCCAAGCGGCGGAATGCAGCGCGGTGTCGGGAATGAGCAAGGCATCTGAATCCTCTCGGGTGTTCGCGACGGCGAAATCAATCACTTCTTCTTTGCCTAAGGTGCCCACTTCAGCGGCAGTAACGATGCCCCGGCTGGACAGGTGCACCACGTCGATGTCGAAGTGATTCAGAAACGAGCGAAACCGCTGTGCAACCTCTTCGGGGTAGGTCGCCGCGATGGCTACGGTTTTCGCGTCAATGGCTTTCACCGCCCGTGCAAACGCCATGGCGGTGGTCGAGGCTGGCACACCGAGGAGTTTCTCCAGGGTGTCGATTTGCTGGCGAATGCCGTCCAGGCCAAGCACGAAGCTGGCGCTGGTGGAGGTCCACAGCACAGACTCGATCCCGGAGTCGGTAAGGGCCTCCGCCCCCACCGTCAGTCGCCCGATACTGCCCATTTCACTGAGCGCCTCCACGGTGTGGGCATCTTCCAGAAACTCTGTGTGAACAAGATGAACCTCGGCGTGCGGCTCTATCATGGAGCCCATCCGTGGGTAGTCATCCTCGGCGGCGTGGCCGGGGTAGAGGAAACCGAGTCTGGCTGGCGGTGATGTGTGGGTCATGTTCAGCTATGCCCTCGTTTTTTCTCTGCTAAGTGACTGGACTGAGCCTAGCTCAGTCCAGTCACTCACGCCTGTGATCGTCTTAGCTATTTCTCAGTTTGACGGAGGTGACTCGGTTTCGCGAACTCTCAGGCCGACGTTCACGGTTACTCATACGAAGACCCGCAATGACCGTCAGTGCGCCCAGCCAGATAGCCATGGCGTAGCGTTCGTCAAACCAGACCACGCCGATGACCAGCCCAAACATAGCCGCGACGGCACCAAGCTGGCTATAGAACACAGGGTTGGAACGTTTTTGTAGCTCGAACGCGCAGTAGTAAGTCAAAGCGGTAAGCAGGCCTTGAGGAATAATGATGGTAAGAAACGGCGTCCCGTACGCTGTTGAGACCAAAGGCGTTCTGAGTGCCACAGCCAGCGCACCCAGCGTCATGGCAGAGGCGAGCAGAGTGCCGGCGGCCAGCGTCATGGGTTTGGTATCGGTTGGCCAGGCTACTGAACGATAGACATTACCGATGGAGAGTGAGACTGGAATGAGAAGACCAAGGGCGAACCAAAGGCCATTGGGATGGTGCATCTCTGTGTGTCGTTGGAGAACAATCCAGGCGCAGGCAGAGACTGCAATTGCCAAGCCGGTGAGTTTTGTCCAGTTGCGGGATTCCAGGCCCATCGTAGTGGCAATCAGGAACGTGAATATTGGCGGCAGGGCGTACATGATGCCGGTGAAGCCAGCACCCAGTTTGGTAACCAGGTAAAACGCGATGGCGTTGGGAATGGCAATGCCTGTTAAGCCGCTAATCAAGAAATACCGGGTCAGCCGCCGTTTGAATATAGCGGAAGGCCGCGCGGTGCACAGAAGCAGAACCAAGCCCGCTATGAGCGTCTGCCAGAACGCATAGGTGATGGCTGGTACCCCCTGAGCGGTAGCGGTTTTCGCCAGGGCCAGCATCAGTGCAATGAGGAAACCGTTGGCCAGCAACAAACCCCATACAATGGCCTTGGGTGACAGTGGTCGGTGCGCGATCAGGGCAGTCATGGTCAGCCTACTCCAGTGTGCGGGGATGAAAGATTTGATGCTCAGTCTGCCTGAGGTTATTCAATTGATAACTGGAGATATTCGAATAATACTTGTTCCACTTTGGAAACTATCCGGGAGCAACTATGGCCACTGACAAACTGGTTGCCATGAAGATTTTTCGACGTGTCGCGGAAGTGGGCAGTTTTACCCGAGCGGCAGACGATCTGGGTGTAACCGCTGCGACGGTCAGCAAGCACATCGCTTTCCTGGAACAAGACGTTGGTACTCGACTAATCAGCCGGACGACACGGCGCATGCATCTGACTGATGCGGGGCTGGCCTTTCTCAGGCGAACCCAGGCGATTCTGGACGATCTTGAGGAAGCGGAGTTGGAGGCCAGAGGATTTCAGGCCGAACCCAAGGGGACCATCCGGATCAATGTACCTATGTCCTTTGGCCTGACCCACATCACCGAGGCCATCGATAGTTTCCTGAACCGTTATCCCGAAATAGAAGTGGACCTGCAGCTCAGCGATCAAATGGTTGATCTTGTCGAGCAGGGTGTTGATATCGCGATTCGGGTTCGTAGTGCGCTCCCCGATTCGAGCATGCTCGCCAAGCCGCTGCGGCAGTCTCGAAATATGGTCTGCGCATCACCCGGATATCTTGCGAATGCCGCGGAGATAAATCGCCCTGCTGATCTTGTCCAGCATAATTGCCTGGCGTTTACTCATCATGATCGGCCCCGAGTCTGGGAGCTGGGTGAGGAACAAGTGACGGTTAATGGCAATTTCACAACTGATAGCAGCCTGGCCATTCGTCAGAGCCTGTTGCGAGGTCTGGGGGTGGGCTTTCTTCCCCGCTTTCTGGTGCAGACGGATATAGAAAACGGGGCGCTGGTTCCGTTGCTCGAGGAATTCCCTCCCCGGCCTTACACCGTGTTTGCCATCTTCCCTCCCGGGCGGAAACAGCCAACGAAAGTCCGACTTCTTCTGGAACATGTGGATCAGCATTTGGGTGAAAAGCCCTATTGGGAGTAGCGTCTTGATGGCAAGGCGTTAATCGGTTTCTGCCCAATTGTTTCGAAAATGGAAAATATAAAGTTCCATACTGACCGTTGATCGCTACACCACGCAGTACCAGAGGGGCAGGAACGTTGCTTATTCAGATGTTGCGGGTTACGCCGATCATATAAAAAAGGCTTTAGCCGCAAAATCGGAAGCAGAACAGATAAGTTGGGCGCATCACCAAGCCTACATTGCGCTCGGGACGCTGCTTGCTGCAGCGGCTTCTATGAGAATTGACAGTTGTCCCATGACAGGGATTGACGCCCGTGCCTATGACCAGATTCTGGGGCTCAAAGATCTTGGGCTGGAAACCAGCGCCATTGTCGCGCTGGGTCTCAGGAGCTCGAGAGACCATAGCTCGGATTTACCCAAGGTCCGCTTCGATTTTGACGACTTCGTGATTCGACGCTAGGAATTGTAAACCGTAACCCCTACAGCGGAAACCGGGGTTCAGTAATCGCTTCGACGAGCAGCAGCACTATATCAGGGGGGCAAGAGTTGTTGGGGAGGTTTGTCCTTTCAGGCCTTGATCAACGATCGACGGAACAATTCTGAAGCCCCCTACGTTGGCCTTTGTGAAGTTTTGTAAATAACAACAAGGACAACAAAAATGCCTGACACTAATCTCTCTCCAATTCGTTATATCCGATTAATACCCGTTCTTCTCGCCTTGGCTGTTGCCGGCTGTGGTGACCAGTCCTCAGATTCGGAAGACGATAAGTCTGAGCAAGCTGGCAGTTCCTCGGAACGAGCCTGTGAGAATCCAGGGAACGGATCGCCTCCCCAATGTAAAGTTAGTTCGCCCGTATCTTGTAACGACGAGACCCCCATTGAGGGTGGCACCAGCTATCCAGTGATGCTCACCTCGGCCAGTGGTGAAACCATTGCCTTTCAGGTGTTGGAGCCGAACGGTGCGATTGACTGTGCAGAAGGCCACCCGCTGGTTTTGCATGGGCATGGATTTGGAGGCTCCCGGACCACTGAAGGCTTTGATCAGTATCGTGACGCCGGCTTTGCCGTGATCTCCATTGATCAAAGGGGCTTTGGTGAGAGCACCGGTACGGTTCGGGTAATGGATCCGGAATTTGAGGGGCAGGACCTGATTCAGATTCTCGATTGGGCTGAGGCTAATCTGGATTACCTGCGTTACCGGGAGGAGCCAGATCTGCCGGAGGAACTGAATCCCAATCTGGTGGCGGGCGCGATCGGTGGCAGTTACGGGGGTGGCTATCAAATCTTGTTGCATGGCCAGGATCCGGGCCAACGGCTTGACGCTTTGGTACCGGACATTACCTGGTACGATCTGCGTTACAGCCTCAATCCCGGTAATGTTATCAAAACCGGCTGGGACCTGGTGCTGGTGGCAGGCGGTGAAGCCGGCTCGACGGGCAAGGGTAACGGTGGTTTGGACCCAATCATCCGGGAAATTCTTGCCCAGGGCGCGACATTGAATCGCTTCCCTGAGGCCGGCCTCGATTTCTTCTACTACCACAGCCCGGCGTATCGTTGTTCCGGCAAGCCGGTTACGGTGTCCGAGGATTCTGGTCTGCTGACCTACCAGATGAATCCGCCCGCATTCGATGTTCCACCCACGCCTTATGCGGAAGTGGATGTGCTGCTGACTCAGGGTATGAAAGACACCTTGTTCAACTTCAACGATGCCTGGCGCAACTTCGAGTGCCTGAAAGCCAGTGGCGGTGACGTACGACTACTCACTCACCAAACCGGCCATATCCTGCCCGTTGAGGCACCTGACGAGCTGCAACCGGGAGAGTATGTCGATCCCACAGCAGACTTGCTGGAATTGCCTGGTTTCCAGGGCGCGGCGGGGAAGTTTGCCTGCGGCGATATCTCGATATCAGACGCCACCCTGAACTGGCTGGAGCATCATTTACTAGGCAAAGACTTGGCTGGATATTTTGATGGCACAGATTCCAACATCTGTCTGTCGCTGGATGATGGTGAGTCAATCAGCGTTCCCGTGGATTCGTTTCCGGCACCGGAATTGAACGCAGGTGTCCTTTCGGGCGCTAACGTGGTCGAGCGGTCGGTAGCGACTGAAACACCTATCGCCTCCGGTTATGAGGCGTCTGCAACCGCAACCCAGCCCCCAGTAGCATTGGTTCTGGGGCAAGCTGGTGCAGACGGGGTCACCTTGGGAGGTATTCCAACGGCCAGGCTCACGGTGTCTGACTTGACCGGGCGCTCAACCTGTGACGTAGAGCTGGACCCCTACGCCGCCGGCTGTGATCCCATTGTATTTGTTGGTCTTGGCAAGCGTGCAGAGGGGGAGGGTCGCTGGCAGCTGATCGACGATCAGATCAAGCCGGTGCGCGGCCTCAAGGATCAGGCGGTCATTGAACTGGTCGGTGTGGCGGAGGCTCTGGCGCCCGGCGACGAACTCGCGCTGCTGGTTTACGGATTTCACCCTCAGTTTCCTGCGAGCTGGTCACGGGATGCCCTGGTGCCTTTTGTGAACCTGGCGGGCACGGTGCAACTGCCAATTTTGGAGGGATTGCTGGAAAACCCTCGTTAAAGAAGATTGGGTGGGGCGCTGTCTTAGCGAATTCTTCACCGCGCTGAGGCAGCGCGCCAGCGCTTTCGTGACCTGCATCCGCCTGCAGCTTTTGGCAATAATGTGTCGAGACTGTTTATTACTTTATTGTATTTGGTAAGAACTTTTTTCCTAAAATAAAGTCGTAGAAGGAAATCAGGAGGACTCGAAATGGCCGACTCAAAAAACCGCCCTCAATCTGAAGACCAGACACCCACGCGTGGTGATCGAAGATTTGCTGTGTCCGCAAACAGGGACAAGGCCAGTCACAGGCTTCGTTACGTTGAAGCCGGAGGCGCTGCAGTGGACACGGAGGAATGCACGTTTTGCCAGTCCGTTCCGGAGCTTTTCAAAGGCGAGGAAAATTGAACGCAGGGCAAGGATTTCTTTCTATCGAACTCTGAGCGGGAGGTACATCAACATGAAAAATGCACATCAGATGGTCGAAGCCGCCAAGGCCCATATCAAGGAAGTTTCGCTGGATCAGGCGAGCGACGCCATCAAACAGGCGGACTTTTTGATCGACGTACGCGAACCTGATGAATTTCGCGAAGGCCATATTGCCGGCGCAATCAATATTCCCCGTGGTCTATTGGAATTCAAGCTGAGCGCTGATCCCGCACTTGACGACCGTGGACTCAACCTGGTGATTTATTGCAAGAACAGCGGGCGCGCTGCGCTCTCGGCCCAGGCCATGAAAGAAATGGGCTATGCACATGTTCTGTCGATTTCCGGGGGGATAGATGCATGGCAGGCTGCGGACAAACCGGTCGTAAAACCCTCATTGCCAGAGTTCGATTAGTTATAGGTGTCCCGAGCGTTTTTTCGCTATTGATCGAGAGCGGCATACCTTTTCAGGCCTCGTTCGGCGCCACAGGGAACATAATTGATTGATCATGCGTTGCCCTTTGTTAGGCTCTTGTTGAAACAACAAGGACAACAAAAAATGTCGCACTTTAATTTTCGCCCAATGGTCGGGGCGGCAGCATGAGCGATTACAACATCAACGGTCTCGCTATACCGTTATTCCTCATCCTGATGCTGGTGGAATATGGCGTGTTGCGGCTGCAGGGTCGCAGTTTGCACCGCTTTAACGACAGTGTGAACAGCCTGTCCATGGGCTTGCTGTTGCTTATTTCCGATGCCTTGCTGAAGGCCTATACCTTCGCAGTGTTTATCTGGTTGTGGCAGAACCATCGGCTGATTGATTTTCAGGTGGAGAACCCCGTTACCTGGCTGGTGTTCTTCCTGGGCGTCGACTTCTGTTACTACTGGTTCCATCGCATTGCACATCAGGTCAACGTCCTGTGGGGTGCGCACGTTGGTCATCACCAGGGTGAGGAATACAACTTCACCACGGCATTGCGCCAGAGCGCGTTCCAGTATGCCTTTTCCTGGGTGTTCTACCTGCCGCTGGCGGTGCTGGGCTGTCCGCCGGTGGTTTTTGTGGTCCAGTTTGTGGTGCTGAAGATGTACCAGTTCTGGTTGCACACTCAGTCCATTAATCGCATTCCGCTGATGGAAGGGGTGATGTCGACGCCCTCTAGCCACCGTGTTCACCACGCCAAGAACCCGATCTACATTGATCGCAATTACGGTGGCACCCTGGTGATCTGGGATCGACTGTTTGGCACCTGGCAGCCGGAGTTGGAAAACGAGCCGTGCCACTATGGTACTACCCGCCCGCTGGATACCCTGAACCCGGTTCGCGCCAACCTTCAGCACTGGTCGATGCTGGCCCGGGATACCATTAATACCGCGCGCTGGCAGGATAAGGCGTCGCTCTGGTTTCGGCCCACCGGCTGGCGGCCGGCAGATTGCCTGGCCATGGACGCCACCGACCCGGGCATGCAGAAAACCGGTTGCAGCGACCGACCAAAGTACGATCCGCAAACCAGCTCTGGCAAAAAACTGTACGTTGGCTGCTCCATGATGCTGACGTTTGTTGTCTGCACGGTTTTTATCTTTCTCTCGCCGCAACTGCCTGGGTGGCAGGTAGCCACGGGCACGGTGTTGGTGATCGGCGGGCTGGTCATTGCCGGAGATCTGTTGGAAAACCGTACCCGCTTTCAGTGGCTCGAGTGGGTGCGAGTGCCACTTCTGGTTTGGTTCGCCGCAAGTCTCTGGAGCACAATGGTTCTGGGCTGAAAGCCGATTCATGCGTTGATCTGGGTCAAACCCCCAGAACTGGCGGGGGTGATAATTAGAGTGGCATATTGTAACGATGAAGAGGTGTCATTATGGACAAGGACTCCCCCTGCATTGTTGTGGCCTGTGATGGTTCGGAGCAGTCGCTGAGCGCCGCCAAGCTGGCCTCTGATTTGGCCGAAGCCATGGGCCACCCGCTCAAGTTGCTAACCGTATATCCGTATGCCAAATCCTCAGTGCTGGTGGTGGCTGGAGTAGAGCGTGGCAAGATTGACGAGGAGCGGGAAAAGCACGGCCAGGAAGTATTCGGTGCGGCCAGAGGGGTGCTGGGCGGACAGGTGGAAATCCGGGAGGAGATCCTGCTGAATGGTGACCCCGCTCACGAAATCCTGGAGTACATGCACAACCATCCGGGTGCGCATCTGGTGCTCGGGCGCCGTGGTTTTTCCGCAGTGCGCAGCCTGCTGCTGGGTAGTGTCAGTGAAAAAGTGGTCCGGCACGCCACAGGGCCGGTGACCGTGGTCGGGCAATAAGGCCTTCTTCACTCAAAGACGCTTGAGACCTTTACGGATTCAGAATCCGTATTTCTCGCCGCCACCGATTCATGAACACATCGCGACGCATGGGGTCCACGAATGCCAGCAGTGAGGCATCAATGGGAATTGGGTAGAGGCGCTCGCCAACCTGATCCCGCAGCCGCTGCGAGGTGTAAGGGCCGACCACATCCGGCAGCACACTGAACAATGGCGTTTCGCCGGCAAGAATCTGTTGGCCGTCGGCGCTCAGCAAGAAATTCATGAATGTACGGGCCGCCTCGGGGTTGGGTGCGTAACGATGGATAAACGCCATGCGCATCATCACCAGTGAGTAGTCCTGGGGAATCTGCACAATAAGCTCAGGATGGCTGCGGGCCCACTGGATAGCGTAGGAGCCGAGCAGGTTGTAGCCAACCCAGTAGCGTCCATCGGTAAGTCCTTCAAGCATCTTCTGGGTGGAATTTTCCAGTTGCACGTCGGCCGCGCCCAGAGCGGCAACAAGATCCCAGAACCGGGGTGAATAGCGGGCATCCTGTTGAAACAGGGTGTAGCCGATGCCGCTACCGGAGGGTGAATAAGTGGTGACCCGGCCACGCAGCATCTCTTGATGAGTATTCAAGATGGTGTGGAGGTCGGCATGAGTCTGGGGTGGCAGCATGTGCCGCGCCAGGTTGAGACGGTATACGGTCACGATGGGTTCGAAGGTAAAGCCAAATACTTCGTTGCGCCATTTCGCCCAGCTTGGCCACTCGCTGGCGGCGTCGCTGTTGAGCGGTTGGGCGAGGCCGTCATTTACCCGGGCCATCTGCCAGGGCATGGCCGAGCTGATGACCACATCGGGAGCTGGTGAGGCGCTTCGGGCTCGTTCATCCACCTCAAGGGTGGACCGGTCCTGAAATGACACCTCAATTTCCGGATGGGCCCGTTCAAATGCTGCGAGCAGTGGCGCCACCACGGGCAGATCCAGGGCGGCATCAACTTCGAGCGTGGTTTTATTCTGTGCCTTTGCCGCAGATGGCGGCAGGCTCACCGCTAAAAACAGTGTCACAACAAAAGCCGAAAAGTGCGGCCACAGCCAACGTGCCATGTCAGGTCTCCTCGGCCAGGGTTGGAAATAGGATGCGCACGCACAGGCCGTGGCCTGGCTCGCTGTGAATTTCAAGTGTCGCCTGATGCCGTTGCACGATGGAGTTGACGATGGCAAGGCCGAGCCCGGAGCCCTCGGTGTCCTGGCGCCCGCCGCGCTCGAAAGGCTGGTGCAGACGGTCCAGCAACTCGGGGTTTACCCCAGGGCCGTTGTCCTGGATCCGCAGTTCCACCGTGTTTTCCTGCTTGGTCAGGCCCAGGGTAATCTCGCTGCCAGCCGGGGTATAGCGCAGTGCGTTGTCGATAAGGTTGCCGATCAATTCGTGCAGAGACCAGGGTTCGCCCTGAATATAAATTGGGGCGTCGGGCAGGGCAGCCATGCCTAAATCGTGATGTTTTGCGATGTCGCGATCGGCCCACTCGGTGATCGTTTTGCGCAACAAGTCTGACAGATCGATCTGCGTCTTTGATCCGGCCTCGGCGTGGCGCAGGCGTGACAGGCTGAGCAGTTGCCCGGCAAGGCGGCTGGTGCGTTCACTGCTGTCATGAACGGTTTGCAGCGCTTGTCGCCAGTCCTCTGGCTGGTTGCTTTGCAGCGCCAGTTCGCTGGTGCTTTGCAAACCCGCAAGAGGTGTTTTTAGCTGGTGGCTGGCATCGGCGCTGAAGCGTAGTAGCGCATTGCGGCCTTCCCTCTGTCGTTCGAAAAGAGCGTTCAGGGTTTCCGCCATGTCGTACAGCTCGCCCGGCACTTCCGCGTTCAGGGGGCTGACGTCATCAGCTTTGCGCTGGCGGATGAGCTGTCGCAGACGCCGGACCGGACCCAATGCCGTTCGAATGGCCACCAGCATCAGCAGCCCGGTCAGCATAACCATGACAACAAACCGGATCAGAGCCTTGGTGAATAGGTCTTGGGTCAGGGATTCCCGGCCGGAAAGGGTGTGGCCGACCCAGATCTGCAAAGGCTCCACGGATTCCCAGCCAGCGGATTTCAATTGGCGGCCGTGAACCCTGATGGATGCGCCGGCATACTGAAGGAAACTCCAAACCGGCTCGGACTGACGTGACGACTGGTGATGCAGTGTCTCCAAAATCGCCGCATCCAGATTGCCCGTCACCGACTGGCCGTCGCTGTCCACAACCGTATAAAACACCCGCTCCTGCTGCTCGGTTGCGAGCATCTGAAAAGCTGCGGCGGGTATTTCCACCACTGGCTGGCCACCCTGCCACTGGACCGCTTCGCCAATGGTCAGGCTGGCCGCTTGTAGCAAACTATCATATGCACGATCTGCTGCCCGCTCCGCGCTGGTGTATGCCTCAATCAGCAGAAATGTGCCAAGAACGCCAAACGCTGCGAGCAGCCAGGCACCTAACCGCTGTTTCAGTGTGCCCTTGACAACGATCACTCCGGATCATCCTCCAGGCGATATCCCAGGCCGCGCAGAGTGCGGATGCGCAAGCCGCTGCCTTGCAAGCGTTTGCGCAGTCGGCTGACGTAGACCTCCAAGGCATTGGGGCCGGCCTCACCAAAGCCAAACAACCGGTTAATCAGGTGCTCACGCGGGGCAATACGCCCTGCGTACAGTAGCAAACCCTCAATCAATCCCAGCTCCCGGGGCGGTAGATCCAGGTGCTCACCGAACAAGGTGGCGTTGCCAGAGGCGGGATCAAAGCACAGGGGGCCAAAGCGGAGATGGTTGTCGATGCGCTGTTGGCTCCGGCGTAGCAAGGCTCGCACCCGAGCCTGGAGTTCCGGTAGGGAAAAGGGTTTGGTCAGGTAATCGTCGGCACCCAGGTCCAGTCCTTTAACCCGCTCCGCCACGCCGTCGCGGGCCGTCAGGATCATGATCGGTGTGGTATCGCGTCGCTCGCGAATTTCCGCCAGTAACGAAAGCCCACTGCCATCCGGCAGGCCCAGATCCAGCACCACCAAGTCGAACTGGCTGTGCGCCAGCGCCGCGCGCGTCTCTTTCAGGCTGGTGAAAACCTCAACGGTGTTGCCCAGCGGTGCCAGTCCCTGATGCAGGGAGTCGGCAATCAACGGGTCATCTTCGACGATCAGCAGACGCATGGGGGGCTTCTTTAAAATAATGGACAGCGATTATAGATGGCTGAAAGGTTAATGAAAGGTTGTGTCCATAGGATAGCTCTTGCCATCGATACGATGGCTTGCGGAGGCGCATCGCTGCGCTCCGCTCAAAACAAATACAACAGGAGTTCCACATGAAATTCAACACCGCATTCCTTCGTCGGTCTGCAGCTGCGGTTATCGGCGCTGCCTTAATGACCGGATCTGTCCACGCCTTTGCCAAGCCCACCGAATGCATCGCACCTGCCAAACCTGGCGGTGGCTATGACCTCACTTGCCGTCTAGCCGCCAACTCCCTGCAGGAGACCGGACTGATTGATCAGCCCATGATGGTAAGTTACATGCCCGGTGGTATCGGGGCCGTTGCTTACAACCACGTCAACGGCGTGCGCAAAGACGACCCCAACCTCATCGTTGCCGCCAGTACCGGCGCTGCAGTTAACCTGGCGCTGGGCAAATTTGGCCAGTACGACGCCGACGAAGTGCGCTGGTTGGGTGCTCTGGGTGTGGATTATGGCGCCATCGTGGTGAAAGCTGATGCCCCGTGGCAGAACCTGAAAGAGCTGGCCCAGGATCTGAAGACACAGCCTGGCAAGATCGTCTTTGGTGCCGGCGGTACCGTTGGCAGTCAGGACTGGATGAAGGCAGCGCTTACCGCCAAGGCAGCCGATGTTTCACCCCGGGATTTGCGCTATGTGGCCTTTGAAGGTGGCGGTGAATCTCTGGCGGCGCTTCTGGGCGAGCACATCCACGTGTTCACCGGCGATCTTTCCGAACTTCGCCCACACCTGGATTCCGGCAAGGTACGTGTGCTGGCAGCGTTGGCGGAAGAACGTGTAGGCGGCCCCTATGCTGATATCCCCACTGCGGCCGAGCAGGGCTATGACGTGCAGTGGCCAATCTGGCGCGGGTACTACATGGGCCCGGATGTGAGTGATGAAGCCTACAACACCTGGGTTGAGCGTCTGAAGGAACTGGCCGGCACGGAACAATTCGCCGAGATGCGTGACGCACGCGGCCTGTTTCCGATGGAGCGCTATGGCGACAACTTCGACACTTACGTGAAAGAGATGGTTGTCCAGTTCAAAGAACTTGCTAAAGAAGTTGGGCTGACACAATGAGAATTGCCGCCGACCGTATTCTGGGGCTTGCCTTGATCGGTTTGGCGGCATTCGCCGCCTTCAATGCCTCACAGTTTCATGTCAACTTCAGCTACGAGCCCGTTGGGCCGAAAGCATTCCCCATCCTGCTTTCGGCCATTCTGGCGACCTTGTCACTGGTGCTGGTGTTCCGGCCCGGCGAGAACGGTGACTGGCCCGACAAGCGCGTGACCCTGAAGTTGTTGGCCGTTCTGGGTGTGCTCCTGGTTTATGCCCTGCTGTTTGCCCGCCTGGGGTTTGTCGTCATGACCTTCCTGACCGTGCTGTCTCTGGCCCGCCTGTTTGAGGCCTCCTGGAAAAAAGCCGCGATTGCTGGATTGTTGATGACCCTGGGGAGCTATTACCTGTTTACCCTCGGCCTGGGTATCGCTTTGCCAGGCGGCCATTGGCTGCCCGACTTCAACTGAGGTGCCTGGTATGTTTGATTTTCTGATTCAAGGTTTTGATGTTGCCCTCAGCCCCATGAACCTGGGGTTGGCCTTTCTCGGGGCACTACTCGGCACGTTGTTTGGCGCCCTGCCAGGCATCGGGCCTATCAATGGCATTGCCATTCTGATGCCGCTGGCTTACACCCTTGGGCTGCCTGCGGAGTCCGCACTGATCCTGCTGGCGGGTGTTTACACCGGGGCAGAATATGGCGGACGTATGTCCAGCATCCTGCTGAATGTTCCGGGCGATGCCGGCGCGGTGATGACCACTCTGGATGGACATCCCCTGGCCAAGAAGGGACTGGCTGGACCCGCCCTGGGGCTGTCTGCGGTCAGCTCGTTCGTGGGCGCAACCATCGCTATCATCGGTCTGACGTTGTTCGCACCGTTGCTGGCGGAAGTGGCTGTGATGTTTGGTCCGGCCGAATTCTTCGCACTCATGGTGTTCGCCTTTGCGTCCATGTCGGTGATGATGGGTAACGATCCGATCAAAACCGGTATTGGTGCCGTGCTTGGTGTGCTGATTGCCATGGTAGGCGTCGACTCCGGTACGGGTGTAATGCGATATACCTTCGGCATGGCCGAGCTGTACGACGGTATCGATTTTGTGGTGATGATTATCGGCCTGTTCGCCATCAGCGAGATCCTGCTGATGCTGGAGCATGCCCACGGCAAGAACGCCAACCAGGAAATGCCTCCACTGGGCCGTGTCATGGTCAGCGCCAAAGAGCTGCTTTACTGCAAGTGGGCGATGCTGCGCAGTGGTGTGATTGGTTTCATTGTGGGTGTGTTGCCCGGCACCGGAGCCTCAGTGGCTGGCGCGGTAACCTATACCACCGAGAAGCGTCTGTCTGACAAGCACAACACTTTCGGTACCGGTGATATGCGCGGTCTGGCCGCTCCCGAGGCGGGCAATAACGCGTCCGCGGCTGGCTCTTTTGTGCCGATGCTGACGCTCGGCATTCCAGGCTCAGGAACCACCGCGGTTCTGCTGGGCGCGCTCATGCTCTACAACATCACGCCCGGCCCCATGCTGTTTACGGAACGCCCGGAAGTGGCTGGCGGTCTGATTGCATCCCTCTATATCGGCAACCTGGTGCTGTTGGCGCTCAACCTTCCTCTTGCGGGCCTGTTTGCCAAGACCCTGACAATGCCCCGCTGGGTACTGGTGCCGGGAATTGCAATCCTGGCTTTTGTTGGTGTCTACCAGCTGCATTCCGATTTGATGGCCATCTACCTGATGCTGATCGTTGGAGTGTTTGGCTATGCGTTGCGTAAACTTGGCTTCTCGCTGGCGCCGGTGATCCTCGGGTACGTGCTGGGTGGATTGATGGAAGATAATCTGCGCCGGGCGCTTTCCATCAGCGGCGGGGAAGTCGGGATTCTCTGGGATTCGGCGATCTCTATCTGCCTGTGGATTGCTGCCGCCATGCTGCTGGTATTGCCATGGCTGTTGTCCCGAGCGTTCTCGCGCAAGTCGCCGGTGACGGCGTGATGATCTGGGTGACTCAGCGTTGATTACTCTGATCAAAGAGCGTTGCATCGCGGGTGGCAAGCTGCTGCCCGCGCTTGCGATTGGCGCCGGAGGCGGCGGCCTTGCCTACGCCGTTCACACCCCTTTGCCCTGGTTGCTGGGTGCCTTGATTGCCACCACGGTGCTCAGCCTCGCTGGCGTCCGGCTGCAGGCGCCAACTTCATCGCGCAAAGCGGTGTTGGTGGTGATTGGTGTGATGCTGGGCGGTGCGTTCACACCGGATCTGGCGGCGAACCTCTCGCTCTGGGGGATCAGCCTGGCTATCATGTTTATCGCTACTGCGGTGATGATCGTGGTCTCGGTCTGGCTGAGCCGGCGAGTTGCCGGTAACTCGGTTGAAACCGCCATTTATTCAGGCGTTCCTGGTGGTATCTCCTCCGTTTCCCTGATGGCCGCCGACACCAGTGCTGATATGCGGATCGTTGGCCTGACTCACGGAGTTCGTATTCTGGTGGTGTTGTTGGTGATTCCACCGTTACTGCAGTGGGCTGAACACGTTAGCCTCCAGCAGCCCAGCATGACGTTGGCCCAGTGGCTGGCTTTCCCGGGGTTCGACGAGTCGTTGATGTTGGTGATTGCCGGTATTGCCGGTGCCTGGCTGGGCCAGTGCCTGCGCTTGCCGAATCCGCTGCTGTTTGGGCCGATTCTGTTGTCCGGCGCCTTGCACGTCAGTGGACTGAGCGAAGCGACGATTCCGCCCGTGATCATTGCTTTGGCCCAGGTTGTGATTGGTGTTTCAGTTGGCGTCAGGTTCGTGGGGGTGTCGCTGGCGTCGGTGGGATCCACTATCTTTATCGCTCTGGTTCAGGCCTTGGTGCTGCTGGTTATTGCTATAGGTGCCGCCTGGATTGCACACGTGACCACCGGGTTCTCACTGGCTGCGGTACTGTTGGCGTATATGCCGGGCGGCGCCCCCGAGCTCAGTCTGGTCGCGCTCTCCCTGGGCATTGAGCCGGCGTTCGTTACGTCACATCACCTGGCACGCATTACCATCTTGATTCTGTTGATGCCTGCGCTGGTGGCGTTTTTGAAACGTATTGGCAGTTGAATGAGTTGGGGAGCCCGCTGACCCCTCTCGGCGGGCTCCTTCACATCCCTGAATTGTCGCAGCTCAGTTACACTGACCCGCCTCGTAGAATCCTTCGCTGGTTTCCTTCACCCAGGTGTAAACCCCGGATACGGAACCGAGGAAGTCATCCCCGCCAGTCGAGTAATAGCCACCGGTATAGTAAGCGCGGCCTGCGTTGTCGTGGTTGAGGTTGGTGTCGTTCCAGTCCTGGCACACTGGTGGCTCACCGCCGCCTCCGTTACCGCCACCACCACCACCACCGCTGCAGGCAGTCGGTACGCTGGCGTACCAGAGTCCCGGATCCCCTTCGTACAGGGTGACACTGTTCCAGGTGTCATAGGACGCGCCGATGTCGACGTTGTCGCCATTGGCGAAGGTGCGGTAGTTGTAGGCTCCGCCGGCATAGGCGCGGCCCGCGGAGATGTGTGCGTTGGGCGAGGCCGTGGCTTGCTCACAGGTTTCGGTCGGGGCATTGGGGTCGTAAACCACTACCTCGCGGTCTTTCACGGTGGTATTGCTGTCACTATCCGTGGCTGAGTAGGTGCAGGTGTAGGATCCGACGGTGGAGGTATCCACCGCACTGCAATCGGCTGTGACAGTGACCGAGCCGTCTTCCGCGTCGTCGGCGGTGGCGCCCGGGTCGGTGAAGGTGGTGTTAATGGCCACCGTCATAGGATTGTCGCCAATCAATGTGATGACAGGGAATCCTTCAGGCTGGGAGCCGTCACGGCTATGACGATCAAAGAAATCCCAGATGATGTCTGGGTAGCTGGGGCCGACTTTCACAGACCATTTGCCGTTGTTGCCATTGGCCCCACCAACCCAGTAATGCCCGTGATTCGTGTCCTGGGTATTGGGGGTGGATAGAGGGCCATCGAGGTAAATGGTCTCCACTACAGAACGGGTGCCGACAGTACCGTCTTCGGTGTAGCGAATATGTTGGCAGCTGTAGTTGTTCTGGTAGTAAGGCGCACACGCGGTGGAAGACGCCTGAGCCGCAGTGGTGTGGTCGAAGGATGGAGTGCCGAAGACCTTGAGGTGGGCATCTCGGGTGTTATCCGCAGCAGTTTTCAGAACGGTGCAGTCATTCTCGTTTTGCAGCACCATCAGCGGAATGGGATAGCTGTCGTCCAGTTCGCTCTGCATATCCGAAATCACACGGGACACGCTGTGAAAGTTGGCGCTGCCCGGGCATTGGCCTGACAATGATACCGAGCCGGCATCTTCGCCGTAGGGCAAGCCAGCAGCGGGTGCGGCGGCGGCCCAGTATTCATTATGAGTCACGGCGGCAACGATGGTCATGGCGCCGCCGGAAGACAAGCCGGTGATGAAGCGGCGGTTGGGGTCGATGGCGTAGTTGGCCTCAACGGCAAGACCGATCTGGTGCAGGTCTTCCGTCTCGCCTGCACCTTCGTGGCGATGATGATCGAACCAGAATCCCCAGCAGTTCTCGTTTCGTAGACCGTCGTAACTGGTGATAAAAGGAGCCACAAGAATGAACCCATAGGTGTCGGCAGCGGCAGTCAGACCCCAGTCGTTGAGTACATCGTTGTTGGTCTGTTTGCAGCCATGCAGCGCCATCACCATGGGGGCAGGTGTGGTGATGTTATCTGGCACATACACTTTGTAATCCCGGGTGCGGGACTGGCTGTAGGGTTGTTGCGGCAGGGAATAAGAGTAGGTTTGGCCCGCAGAAGAGGGCGCGGCTGGCGCCATCAGCAGGGCTGACAGCATAAATGTCGACAGCGCGGTGCCAACGCGCAGTGATATGAATGAACCTGTGATCATCGAATGCTCCTTTTATTGGATTTATTGTTCGGCGGGTAATACCAAGGAAGTTTCGTGCCAGTCCGGTAACTGGTTGATCTTAATGGTTTTGGCCTATCGTGAGCGGGAAGGAGTGGCCGGGAATCCGGACGGGGTGTCTGGATTTCCTGACGAAAAGCATTACCAGAAATCCCCGGAAGCGTGCTAAAACTCGCGGCCTCGACAGCGGCCTGCGCATATCTTCGTGAGCCCTTTGTCTTTCTCAACCAATCGGGATGACGATATGTCAGACAAATTTTTCTACAAAGGCCGTCAGGATGCGCGTCAGCATCACACCACTTACGGCGGTTTTCAGACCAACGCAAGCCAGAGGAGCGGCACCCGGAAGTTCCCGTTGTCGCTGGTGGTTACCAATGAAGCCCGCAAACAGGAGATTGAAGCGCAGGTGGCCGAGGCTGGGCTGTACGCTGAGGTTGCTCTGGATACCTGCGAAGGCGCTACGGAATCTATCAGCGAGCTGACGGTGATTCTGAACAAGGGCAGTACAGTGACCGCGGAGAAACTGCCGTCCCGTAACGACCCGTGCACCTGCGGCAGCGGCCTTAAATTCAAGAAGTGCTGTGGCTGACGGCCATTGAGGTGATTTGATGATTATTTGCGGTGTTGAACTGAGCGGCAGCGATGCCGTGGTGTGTTTGCTGAACCTGGACTACGGACAGTTCAGTCTTCCCGAGTGCAAGGTGCGCAAGCTGACACTCAAGAAGAACCACACCCGAGCAGACCTGCAGGAATTCCAGGCCTCGTTCGCGAAGTTACTGTCTGACGATAGTGTGCAGAAAGTCGCGATCAAGGAGCGGATGCCGAAGGGAAAATTTGCGGGTGGCGCCATCAGTTTCAAACTGGAAGCGACTATTCAACTGATTGCAGAGGTGGACGTTGACGTGACGCTGTTGTCGCCAGCTCAGATCAAATCCACGCTGGCGGCAAATCCGCTGCCGATCACCTTTGCGGAGACCGGCTTGAAGGTGTTTCAGGAGACCGCATTCGTCGTTGCGTTTGTGGCGCATATGGCGAAGTAGCAGGTTGTAAGAACCTGGGAAAATGCTCAGAGCTCGGTTTAGGTTTTATCTGTTAGTATTCGGACAAGTTTAAATCGCCCATCTAATCGTGGAGTCTGTTGCCTGTGAAGCGTTCTTTCCTGTTTGCCACCGCCGCCACTGCGCTGTTGTCTGGCTGCCAAACCTCTACCTACATGTCGTCCGCGGCGACTGACGGCGATGGCGTAACCTGCAGTGAAATCTACCAGGCATTCAATGCCTACGATCGTGATCGCCAGTCCGCTGAGGCCCTGGCGCAGCTGAGCGCGCTTGTCAGTCCGAAAGCCGGTAGCTACGCCGAGATGGGTGTTAATTCTGCCTCGAAGTACTATGAGCAGATCGAAGCCAGCGCCAATATTGCACTGGCTATTCGAGGCTGTCAGCCGGTTGGATGAAGTGTCGCTCGAGCTCATTCCAGTCGCGCAAATTGGGGCTAGGATCGAGTGCCCCCTCATACAGTCAGCGCAAAGCTCAGCAGCCAGCGGTTGCCACGTTGGATTTTCTCGACGCGATGCTGGTAGAGGTCCGGGCGAAACAGGATGACTCGCCCTGCCAGATTCACTAGATTCCGTTCACAGACGAACTCCCCGCCCACTTTTGGTTTAACCAGAACACAGTTGAGTTTGTAAAGACGCCCCTCGGCAATCATATCCAGGTGGGGCCCCACCTTATGGCCTTCCGGGTAGCGCACCAGATAAATATTCAGTCGTTTAGACCGAAGGAGGATTCGGGTTTTTACATTCGCTGTCATAATGACAATAGTCTCACATTGAATTTTAAGGAACCAAACGCCGTATGCGATCTGTTGCCCTTCTTGATGGTGGTCTTGGCCAGGAAATTTACCGGCGCGCACGCGAGGTAAGCTCTCCTCTGTGGTCGGTCGCTGTCATGCTGGAACAGCCGGAGGTGGTGTCGAGTGTGCATGAAGACTTCATCCGGGCCGGGGCCAGAACTCTGTCGCTCAATACCTACGCGGCCACGCCGACCCGGTTGCTTGAGCAGGGCATGCTCGATCAGCTGGAAGCGATTCATCACCAGGCCTTCACTGTGCTGGAGAAGGCGATTGAGGCCGCCGGCGTTGACGTGGATATTGCTGGCTGTTTGGGGCCGTTGGTAGGAAGTTACCAAATCCAGCCAGATCGCTCTTTCGAGGATCTGAAGAAGGAATATGACACCCTCGCTCGTCTTCAGTCCCGTGCTGATGTTCTCCTTATCGAAACCATGACCAACACTCTTGAAGCCAGAGCTGCCTGTGCTGCCGCTCAAGCTTCAGGCAAGCCCTTTGGCGTGGCCTTTCGCCTGGAAAAGGATGGCAAGCTGAAATCTGGAGAAAGCCTCGAGGAGGCTGTAGCGGCTGTCGAGAGTTACGAGCCCACGGCGGTGATGCTGAACTGCTGTGATCCTGAGGTGCTTACTTCAGCAATGCCCCGGTTAGCTGGCTTATACCCCGTCGTTGGTGGTTACGCCAATGCCTTTAAAACCGTTGAGCCTATGGCGCGAGGTAGATCCGTTGACGTTTTGGAGGCACGGATTGATATCTCTCCGAGCGCCCATACTGAGCATGTCCGTCACTGGCTGGCGGATGGTGCCAGGGTGGTCGGTGGCTGTTGCGAAATCACGCCCACACACATTCGCCATCTCGCTGACTCTCTGGCCGACGAGTTCACCTTTATTCGGTTTTCTCAGCTGCCAGGGCAGGACTGACAGTCAGTCGGCCCGGTTCTGCTGCTTCCGCTTTGATCGCCGGGCCTCAATGTACTGCATAGCGTCGTTGTGAAGAGGCAGGTGTAGAGCGTCGAGCAGGTCGTAACGGTCGTAACCCAGATCGGACAGTATCTCGTCCCTTTCCGCCAGAAGTGACCGAGCCATGCGCCGGAACTTCTGGCGCCGCGAATAACTCTCCATCCAGACGGTAAACGGCTGTTGAGGGGCAAATTGATGATGCTTCTTGAATGCCAGCATGTTCGTCACCTGCTTGTTAGTGATGGACTCGTTAAGCGCACATGTTGTCTCGTACCTACCGTCCCACTCGTATTCTGTGACAATAGGATGGCGGTCATTATGGGTTCAATCAAACGAAAAGAATTTAAGTTTGCCTTCAGTTATGCTTAAGTGAAATTGCACTGTTAATCACGGGAGGCGAGACACGTGAACATGCCCCTGCTCGATAACGACGTACTCCGAACCTTTGTAGCGATCTCGGAATGCGGCACCTTTACCGAGGCCGCCAAGGTGGTTCACCGGACCCCTTCTGCACTGAGCATGCAGATCAAGCAGCTTGAACAGAACCTTGGGAAAAGCCTGTTTATCCGTGAGCCCCGGCAGGTCACCCTTACCACGGAAGGTGAGGTTCTGCTGGACTACAGTCGCCGATTGCTTCGCCTGAACCAGGAGGCGGTGCAACATTTCGTTGCTCCCTCACTTGAGGGCAAAGTGGGGATCGGTACCTCCGACGATGTGGGGACCCGAATTTTGCCGGAGGTTCTTGCTCAGTTCGCCCGGTCCTATCCGGCGGTTTTAGTGGATGTGGTGGTCGGCTCCAGCAAGCAGAACCTGGCCCGCCTGGATTCCGGGGATCTGGACATGGTTCTGGTTACCGTCGCGAATGAAGGTCGGAACATCCGTGGCGAGGTTGTTCACGATGAGCCATTGGTCTGGGCCGGTCGGGAAGGCAGTTCTGCATTTCTGCGGACGCCGCTGCCTATCGCGCTGGCCCACGAAGGCTGCGCCTGGCGTCAGATGACGCTCCGGGCTCTGGACCGCGTCGGGAAACCTTACCGCATTGCCTATACCTGTGAACATTGCTCAGGGCAGGAGGCCGCAATGGTGGCTGACCTGGCGGTGGCGCCGTTCCCCAAGAGCCTGGTTCGGCCTCCCTTGAAGCAGATAGTTAGCGATGACTTACCGGAAATTGGTTCCTACCAGCTGGCTCTGGTTCGTCGTGGCTCCAATCCTCTGAATGACGCCCTTGCCAGTCATGTAAAAGGCGCGTTTCAGAGCCTCAGGTAAGTCGGCCTAGTTTGTTGTGGCTAACGAATGGGTTGGGCGAAGAGTGCGCCCAGGCGTTGGTCGTCGTCGGATCGAAAATTTTCCAGACCAAAGCGAGCCGGGCAGGGCACCTGATCCGGTGAGAGGTAGGTTTTGAACAGGCGGTCCCAAAGGGTAAGGATCTGCCCGTAATTGCTGTCGGTTTCTGGTTGCCAGGCGGAATGGTGGATCTGGTGCACCCTTGGGGTGACAAATACTATGGCGAGCTGTCGTTCCAGGCCCTCAGGCAGACGGACGTTCGAATGCGACCAGAGCGCAAAACACCTGTGCAAGAGCACATACGTCAGCAGGTGGGCGGGTGTGAAGCCAAGCAGACCAATAAACCCGGACATCAGGATCAGTGTAAGGCCAACTTCGCCGGGGTGGTGCCGGAAAGTGGTGGTAACGTCCATATCCAGGTCGCTATGGTGAGTGCGATGCAGGCGCCACAACCAGCGCAGTTCGTGACTGAAGCGGTGAACCCAGTACAGACTGAGGTCCATGACGATAAATGCCAGAAGTGTGCCCCAAAGCAGTCCAAGGGAGCTGGCATTAAAGGCCCGCCATGGCCCGTCGAACGCGACCAGCGCCAAAGCCAGCGGTAAAAAGAAGCGTATTAGCTCGTTGGTGAAGGCGAGCCCGATGTTATTGCTCCAGCGGGCCAAGCGGGAATAATGCAGCGGATTCCTGGCGAGGATGGGCTCAAGCGCCAGCAGCAAAACGACTCCGACCAGTGTTACCAGCCCATAGATTCCCATGAGGCCCCTCGCCGAACAGGCTCAATGACCCGCGGACTACGATACAGCCAAAGCTCGCACCCCGCAGCACTGATCTACTTGCGAAACTTCCTTGCAAGAAACAGCATGACACCGGCGGTGGCGAACAGGCCGAGAATGCCGGGTTCAGGTACGGATGCAGGCGGCTGAAACTCTCCACCAACACCACCTGCCATTGCTGCGGCAGAGATTAGAGATAAAAGTACGAAGGCAATTGTTGTCTTCACGGAAAGAACTCCTTTTCGTGGGTTCTCGGATACCTAAGCAACATTCGCACCTTATTCATAAGGCTTATAAAATCAGCATATTAAGATTATTGGAAAGCCATGGTGTAAAAAAAACTGACTATTTGGCAGGACGTTTTTTCTTGGCGCGTATTGGAAGCGGGGGAGCCCATGCAGGCGAGCTCCCTCATACATCGGGCATGGGCCTTACTTCCTGAAAAAGGTCAGGAACGCACCGGCTGCAGCGGCGGCGGCACCGCCGATCAGGAACCACATGGTTTCGTCTGTATATTGGCCTGTGAAGGTTTCGGTAATTTGACCGCCCACCGACTGGGTAGACTGATAGCCGAAGAAGAGCAGAGCAATACCTACCACGAGCAATACCACACCTACGAGTTTCGAGCTTCCCATTTCGTGTTCCTTTTCAGGTGCTTGTTGGATGTATCTTCTGGAAACCCTCGGAGCTTGGCATCTCAACGATTGTCCGGCAAGAACATTGTCTGTGAGTTCTTTCGATCAATTTGCCACCAGATTTTGGTAGTGCCCGGTATCAGGGGCTCCAAGCCACCTATCCTTCATGTGCTAACAAAGTTATCCACAGATGTTGTGGGTAATTTGGCGCGCCGAAGGGGAGTTAAGGGCAAAGGCGAGAAAGGCCTACGAAGCTTGTTTGGCCTGATAAAACTGACGGATGGCAGTCAGTAATCGGTCCACATCCTGGCGGTTAACATCACGATGGGTGACAAAGCGAAGCGGATTGCCGGCGGTGATCAGGATGCCTTGTTCAGCCAGGTGATCGCGCAAGTCCGTCGCCTGGCCAACCCGGCAGCGGGCATAGACGATGTTGGTTTGTGTGCTAGCGAGATCAACTTCCAGCTGGCGAATTTCGGCAAGACCGGCGGTCAGCGCCTGGGCGTTGTCGTGGTCCTCTTGCAGCCGTCGCGGCCCCTGGCCGAGTGCGATCTTGCCGGCTGCGGCAAGGATGCCGGCCTGGCGCATGCCGCCACCCACCATCTTGCGCAGCCGTCTGGCGCGTTTAATGAAGTCCTCTGAACCCAACAGCAGTGAGCCCACTGGAGCGCCGAGACCTTTCGATAAACAAACACTGACCGAGTGATAGTGCCGGGTGATCTCCGTGATGTCGCAATGGCAAGCGACCGCTGCGTTGAATACCCGGGCACCGTCCAGGTGCAGTTGCAGCCCATGCTCATCACAGAAGGCACGCGCCTGGCGTTGGTAGTCCAGGGAAAGCACCTTGCCGCCGATGGTATTTTCCAGTGACAGCAGGCGGGTCATGGCGAAATGGAAATCGTCGGCCTTTATCGCGGCGCGGGCCTTGTCCAGATTGATGCTGCCGTCCGGCTCATTCTCGATGGGCTGGGGTTGAACGCTCCCCAGCACGGCAGCGCCGCCGCCCTCGTAGCGATAGTTGTGGGCGGCCTGACCGCACAGGTACTCATCGCCCCGGCCACAGTGGCTCATGATTGCCAGCAGGTTGGCCTGGGTACCGCTGGCGGTGAATAGAGCCGCCTCAAAGCCGAGCCGGTCGGCGGCGTAAGCCTCGAGGCTGTTGACGGTGGGATCATCTCCGTAGACATCGTCGCCTACCTCCGCGCGCGCCATTGCCTCGCGCATCTCCGGGGTCGGTTTGGTAACGGTATCACTACGGAAATCGATCAAGGTGGCAGCTCCTAGCCTCTAAATTAAATCGTGGCCAGTTAGGCCGCTTAGTTAGATAGTGGCCAGATAGCCCCTCCAGCCTCCGAGCGATGTTATCTCCTTCGCGCCTTCCAGGCCAATTGGTTCGCAGATAAAGCCGCTGACCCAGCGGCCGTCAGCCAACTCGACTTTGCCAATGCCCAGAGGAGCGGGGATGCCGGCGACGAAGCTACCGAACTGGTCGGCGGGCAGGCGCCAGATTTCCACCGGGAGCGGGCTGCCCGCCTCGGTGTCGCGGATCAGACCTGGGCGGAATGGCGGGCCACCGTCAAGCAAGTACATGCGATAGGCGGGTGAGGTTTCGGTTGTTTGAACCAGGGTGCCTTTGCGCTCAGTCAGCTGATGATTCAGGGGCAGCCCCGAAAGGTGCGCGCCACAAACCAGCACGTCGATCGTGCCTTCTGTTGCTTCAAATTCCGGGCTATCGAGCAGATCGGTCAGGGCGCCCACCTGATCGACCGCTTGCGGATGCAGGCGCGCTGCCAGAGACAGCAGGGCTTCGTCCTGGAATGCATCGGCAAACAGGGTGCAACCGAGGGGCAGGCCGTTGGCGAGGTACCCGCCCGGCACGGCGACTGCACTGTAATCCAGAAGATTCATGAAGTTGGTGTAGATGCCCAGGCGACTGTTCCGGCTGATGGGTTCGGCCTCCAGTTCGGCAAGGGTGTAAATGCCGGGAGTGGTGGGCGTTACCATCACATCAATCTGGTCCATCATCGTGTCAGCGGACCGCTTGAGAGCCTGCAGCCGGTACTGGGCTGCAAACGCATCGGCAGCACTGGGTGCGGAGCCCTGGCTGATGATGTCGTACGTGACTGGCAGTAGCGCCTCCGGCTGTTTGTCGATCAGCGGCTGGGTGGCGAGGTAGCGCTCAGTCACCCAGGGGCCTTCATAAAGCAGCCGGGCGGCCTCCAGGAAGGGGGCAAAGTCGACCTCGATGCGTTCGCCACCGAGGGCTTCCAGAGCCACAAGACTGCGTTCGAACAGTTTCTTAACGTCGTCGTTATCGAAAACGAGTTGATGATCGGCAGGCACCCCGAATCGGAAGTTTTCCGGTAATGGCGTGCGTCCAGTGGGTGGCGTTTTCTGCCAGGAGTCTTCGGCATCGGGCGCTGAGGCGACCGCCAGGACATCACGGGCCTGATCGGCCGAGCGGGCAAAGATAGACACGCAATCCAGGCTCTGGCACGCAGGCACCACACCACGAACGCTAATACGGCCGAGTGTGGGTTTGAGACCGATCAGGTTGTTAAACGCTGCCGGCACCCGCCCGGAACCTGCGGTATCGGTGCCCAGCGAGAAACTTGCAAGGCCTAGAGCGACCGCGACCGCTGAGCCTGCGGACGATCCGCCAGAAACATAGTCAGGGTTGATGCTGTTGCGACAGGCGCCCCATGGCTCCGGCGATCGGGTGCCCACCAGACCGGTGGCAAACTGGTCCAGGTTGGTTTTTCCCAGTGGTATGGCTCCGGCCTCAACAAGAGCTTCAACGACGGCGGCGTGGCTCTCAGGCTGATAGCGGAAGGCTTCACAGGCGGCAGTGGTGGGCATGCCAGCGACGTCGATGTTGTCTTTCACTGCGAACGGGATACCGTAAAGCGGCAGGTCCTCTGGTTCGCACTGCTGCAGGCGCTCCAGATACGGCGCCAACTCGGCCTCCGTGGCGCGATGAATCCAGATGTTGTGGTGATCGAACTCGCTGGCGCGTTGCAGCAGGTGCGCCACCACGCTGGCGGGCGTTTGTTCGCCGCTCAGGTAGGCGTTGCGCAGTGAGGTTAGGTCGAGATTGATGGTCGTGGTTTTCACATTGGCCTCACGCTGACAGTTGTCGGGATGTTTCTGAAACGGATGATTCGATGCTCTGGTAAAGCTGTGGGTCGGATTGGCCGATGGGCAAGTCGTAGGAGATAGTCGCGCCATAGGCTTCCGGGTTCTGGGGGTCGTTGCGGATTTTGTCGAAGACCAACAGCCGGGTACCGAGATAAAAACCTTCATGGAGATCGTGGGTGACCATAAAGATTGTCGTGCCCGATTCGCGCCAGAGCTTAAGAATCAGGTCGTGCATGTCACCGCGAATGCCGGGATCCAGTGCGCCGAAGGGTTCATCGAGCAACAGAATGCGCGGCTTCATGATGAACGACTGGGCGATGGCCAGCCGCTGCTGCATGCCGCCCGATAACTCATGGGGCCATTTGTTGAGAGCGTGGCCCAACCCGACGGCCTCCAGCATGGCATCGACCTGGGCGAGGGCATCTTTTCGAGCCTTGCCAAAGAGCTTGCCGAGCAGGGGTTTTTGCTCAAGTTCCAGTCCCAGCAACACGTTCTCGCGCACGGTCAGGTGAGGGAACACGGAATAGCGCTGGAACACGATGCCGCGATTTCGATCAGGCTGGCCCGGGAACTGCTCGCCCTGCAGGCTGAGCTCACCGCGCGAGGCTGTCTCCTGCCCCAGCAGCATTTTCAGAAAGGTGGACTTGCCGCAGCCAGAGGCACCGACAAGCGTACAAAATTCCCCTTCTTTTACTTCGAGATTCAGGTTTTCCAACACAACCTGATCGCCGTATTCCTTCCACAGTTTTTTAACCGAAATAAAGCTCATTAGTGGCCTCCTGCGTTGTACCAGGGGAACAGCCGGCGGTTGGTAAAACGCAGGCATTGGTCGATGACTATGGCGAGGATGGTAATCCAGATGACGTAAGGCAGGATCACGTCCATGGCGAGATAACGCCGCACCAGGAAGATCCGGTAACCCAGCCCCTCGGTTGAGGCAATGGCTTCTGCAGCGATCAGGAACAGCCAGGCGGGGCCCAGGCTCAGGCGAACGGCGTCGATCAATCGAGGCAGCACTTGGGGCAGAGCCATGCGAGTGATCACCTGCCAGGAGTTGGCACCCAGTGTCTGGATCTTGATCAGTTGCTCACCGGGCAGTTCACGCACTCGCTGGGCAACATCGCGCATCATGATGGGAGCAGTGCCGATTACGATCAGCATCACTTTGGAGAGTTCGCCCAGACCAAACACGATAAACAGGATGGGCAGTATCGCCAGTGGAGGCACCATGGAAAGGGCAGACACTAACGGCGCAAGGTTAGCGCGTACCAGTGGCAAAACCCCGTTCAGGATGCCGACAAACAGCGCCAGTAATGCGGCGACACCAACGCCAATGCCCAATCGTGCCAGGCTGGCGGTGGTGTCCTGCCACATCAGGAAGTCGCCGCTGCGTCGATCCTCCTGAAACGCCATGCGGTCGACAGCGGCGGTCATCTGTTCAAGGCCGGGAAGCAGTTTGTCGTTGGGATTGTCTGCAAGACGTTCTTGGGAGGCGATGCTGTAGATGAGGGCTATCAGCAGGAAAGGGAGCAAGCCTAGCAGGGTGGCGGAAACCCTTCCGGGATGTCGGTTGATCTGTCGCATAAGGCGTTTCCTCTGGTCGCACAACACGGCATGGACATCGCAGACAAGGCAGTCGCTTGCGATTCAGTCTCCCGGGCTTTTATCCCGCCGTGTAACCTCCCAGAGGTCGGTAACTCTCGGACCAGCCACCCGGGCCGATGGTTGATGTCAGCCCGGGCCGGAACCCTAGTCACCCATTGTGTCCGTTGTGTCTGTCGCATGGTATGCGGTGTTGCTGTGAACGGATGATGGTTGTAGTAACCGTCTGCTGAATTCGTTGCAGGGGGCGTGCCACCTTTAAAAAACCACCAGTGTCGCCCTTTTATGGGTGGTAGCGCCGGGAAGGGAAGCACCAAATTAGGGCGCGCGCTTTTCATGTGCACCGTTATTGGCCTCTTTGACTAAGGAGTGATGCTGCGGCATTCAGAATCTGCGCATGGCTCATGGTGTCCCTGCCGGCACCACCGGCAATGTGCCCCCAGTGCGACTCCAGTACCTGCAGCTCAGCACCTGGCATTCGTGCGGCGTCAAAAGTGGCATCCTCCGCGGTGAAGTACAGATCGGTGGCGGAGGGCATCACTCTTGTGGGCATGGTGATCGCGGACAGGGCAGCAGCGTAATCGCCATTAAAGACAGGATTGTCTGAGATATTCCCGCCTTGCCAGGTGGCCAGGACTGAAAGAAGGTCATTGGCGTCCTGGCCCAGGTGATCCTGCTCCCAGAATGCCAGCAACTCCTCGATTGAGCGGAAGCCCAGCTCGCGCCAGAGGTTTTCACGAAAGAACGCCTGCGAGTAAGCCCAGCCGGCGTATACCCGGGCAAAGGCTTTGAGCCCACGTGCCGGTAGGGTCTGATAGCGGCCATCCTGAAAAGCGGGATCGCAGGTCAATGCCGCCTTAACGCCCTCCAGAAACATCCGGTTGTGGGGGTAGCAGCGTGCGGTGCAGCAAGTGGCCAGGACGGCGCCAACCCGCTCCGGGAACAGGCTGCCCCACTGCAGGGCCTGCATGCCTCCCATAGACCAGCCCATCACCAGAGCCAGACGGGCTTCGCCGAACACCTCGTCCACCAATCGTTTTTGCAAGAGCACGTTGTCGTAAAGACTGATCGCCGGGAAATCTGCCCCGGCCTGGGGGCCGTGGGTGTTGGACGGGGAAGAAGATTCCCCCGCGCCCAATAGCGCTGGGATGACGATGCAATACCGATCCGGGTCCAGCAGGTTGGCATTGGCGCTCTTTTTGCCCACCCACGGATGATTCCCCACCGCTGCACCACCGTAGTACGTGGGCAGCAGAATCAGGTTGTCTTTTGGTGCATTCAGCTGGCCAATCTGGTGGTAGTGAAGGCGGGCATTTACCAGTACATCGCCGTTGGCCAGTGGTAGGTCGCCGGCCTGAAAATCACGTTTAACCCATTGTTCTATAGCCATTTAAATCCCTGGTCCGGTGTCTTTTTCTGATTAATCAAGGCGTCCGAAAATGCTTTTACATACATGCTGGCATGTAAGTTGAATGATTAAAACAAAGGAAGAAACGTGCCAGAACTCAGACTGACTGCCCGGGCTACGGGCCAAGAGGAGAACGAGAATGACTGAATTAACCAACACCCAGGCTTTGAAACAGCGACTTGCGGACGCTGGCGTGAAATACGCCATTGCCAGCTACGTGGATATCCACGGGGTAACCAAAGGCAAGTTTGTGCCTGTGGCTCACCTGGGACAAATGATGGAAGGATCCGAGCTTTATACCGGCGCCGCCCTGGATGGCGTTCCCCAGGACATCTCGGACAACGAAGTAGCGGCCATGCCCGATGCCGGTGGCCTTGCGGTATGCCCCTGGAATCGACAGCTGGCCTGGTTCCCTGGCAACCTCTATCTCGACGGCAAGCCGTTCGAGGCTTGTTCACGCAACATTTTCCGCCGTCAGCTCAGCGCCGCAGCCGACATGGGCTACCGCTTTAATCTCGGCATAGAAACCGAATTCTTCCTGTTCCGGGACACCGAAGACGGCGGCTTTCAGCCATTGAGTGATCGCGACACGTTAGGCAAACCCTGCTACGACCCGCGCGCGCTGATGGATAACCTGCATATCGTGGACGAGTTGGTTGATGCCATGAACGAGCTGGGCTGGGACGTGTATTCCTTCGACCACGAGGACGCCAACGGCCAGTTCGAGACCGACTTCAAATACGCCGATGGCCTGACCATGGCGGATCGTCTGGTGTTTTTCCGCATGATGGCCAATGAGATTGCCCGCAAGCACGGTGCGTTCGCCAGCTTCATGCCCAAACCCTTTGCCGACCGCACCGGCAGCGGCGCCCACTACAATATGTCACTGGCGGACATCAAAACCGGGGAGAACCTGTTCGAACCCAAGGGTGACGATGAGCACGGCTGTGGTATCAGCAAGATTGCCTACCACTTCATTGCCGGTGTGTTGAAACACGGTGCCGCCATCAGTGCGGTGATTGCGCCGACGGTCAACAGCTACAAGCGCCTGGTGCGCCAGGGCAGCATGTCGGGCTCAACCTGGGCGCCGGTGTTTATGTGCTACGGCTCCAACAACCGCACCAACATGATCCGGATTCCGGGCATGGGCGGTCGCATTGAGTGCAGGGCGGCGGATATTGCCTGCAACCCATACCTGGGCAGCGCCCTGATTCTCGCCGCTGGGCTTGAAGGTATCCGCGAAGGCCTGGATGCCGGCGCGCCACACCATGAGAATATGTACAACTACAGCGACGCTGAAATCGCTGAGCAGGGTATCGAGTATCTGCCGCGAAACCTGGGTGAAGCTGTGGACGCGTTTGAAGCGGATCCTCTCGCGAAAGAAGTGTTCGGTGAGGCGATGTTCAACAGCTTTATCGAGACCAAGCGGGAAGAGTGGGAGAGCTACCAGAACCACGTCTCGGCCTGGGAAGTGGACCGCTATCTGAAGATGTTCTGAACTTCCGGCACAGATTATTGTGCAAACAGGAACCGGCCCCAGGGCCGGTTTTTTGCGTGTTAGGCTTTAAGGCCCAGCAGTGCCCAGAACTGCCGTTGGAAAAAGGGCGCTTCCTGCTTCAGTGAGAACAGCTTGGGCGCGAACAGCCAGGTCTGGGTGATGCCCATCAGGTAGGTGTAGCTCAGCAGTCCCAGTTCCTTGGCGCTTTCCTCCGTGGTGATCAGGCCCTCGGCTTTGGACCGTTCAACCAGGTTCTGAAACAGGGTGATGATGGATTGGGTCAGTTGTCGTTCCCGCTTCAGGGTGCGGCTCATGGCATCAGTGAGTTCGGTTTTGTTCAGCAGAATCTCGAATGACTGCCGATAACGGCGGTTGGTGGCGAGTAGTCCTAACCAGCGTTCGATGAAATGGTCCATGGCGTCCAGTGGCGTATCCGCCATGGCCTCGCATTCGCTGACCAGTCGTTCCAGCGGGTCCTGGGAGTAAGCAAGTACCGCCTCGTAAAGATCATCCTTGTTCTGAAAGTGCCAGTAGATCGGGCCTCGGCTGCAGCCGGCTTCGTCGGCGATGCGGCTTAGTGTGGTCAATGAGTAGCCGTCCCGGCTGAACAGTTTCAGGGCGGCCTCGAGCACGGTTTGGCGGGTTTTTTCTGCTTCTTCTTTGGTGCGGCGCATGAACCTGATAACTCTCGGAAAACGAAAAAGGGCACGAGTATCGTGCCCTTGGCGTAGGAAGTAGGCAAGCAGTGGTTTACAGCTCGCCGTTGGCGCCCATCTCCATGTAATCATCATTGAAGCGCAGCTTCACATTACCCGTATCACCCATGATGGAGCCGTCCGGGAACTCAATCCCGACGAAGTCTGGGCTCATGGCCCCCTGGCCCAGCAGACCCTTGTCGAAGGAGAACTGGCGGACGCTGTCCATGGCCGCATGCGCTTCTTTGCTGTTGATGAAATCTACAGACATCTGTGGTTCCCAGAACATCTTCATGCCGGCGAGTTGGGCTTCGTAACCGGCCTGATCCGTGCCAGACAGTTCTCCCAGGAAGGCACGGGCTTCGGCACCTTCTTCGGTGTCCGCTTTCAGGATGCTCATGGTTTCGTACCAGGCGCCTACCAATGCTTTGCCGAGTTTCGGGTTGTCGGCCAGTGTGTCGGTGTTGACCAGCGTCAGGTCCTTGATGTGTCCTGGAATCTGGCTGGAATCGAACAGCTTGGTAGCCTCGGGGTAGGCTTCAACCTCTGACAGCAGTGGGTTCCAGGTGGCTACATGACGTACATCGTCGGTCTGGAATGCCGATACCAGGTCGGCATCGGAAATGTTCACGACACTGATGTCCCGCTCTTCCAGGCCGACCTCATTCAATGCTCGGACCAGCAGGTAATGGGATACCGACAGCTCCACCAGGTGCACAGTTTCACCTTCCAGGTCCGCGATGGCCTTGGCATCCTTGGATACCAGTCCGTCGTTGGCGTTGGAGTAATCACCCACGATCAGTGCCGTGGTGTCGACGCCGGAGGCGGCCGGAATGGACAGGCCATCCATGCTGGTGGCGACCACGCCATCGAACTGGCCGGCGGTGAACTGGTTAATGGATTCGATGTAGTCGTTGACCTGGACGATATCCACGTCGATGTCGTACTTGTCCGCCCACTTCTTCATGATGCCGCTGTCTTCGGCGTACTGCCAGGGTACCCAGCCGGCGTAGATGGTCCAGGCGATGCTGAAGGAATCCCGTTCCTGGGCCAGGGCGCCCAGAGACAGGGAGGCCGTCACCAGACCGGCCGCCAGACGCTTGCTGAAATTGCCTTTTTTCATGGAGTCTCTCCTCGGGCGTGGCCCGCTATTAGAAGGTTGATGTTCTTTGTTTCGCTTTTCCATTGTTGGCATCCGTCAGAGCTCTCCAATACGAGCTCGCTAGTCCGTGCTCTCTAGTCCGTGTTCTCTTCAATAATGACCACCGGTGCGCCGGGGGCGACGGCCTGGCCGGCCTCGCGACGAATTTCGACGATCCGTCCGCTGACTGGGCTCAGAAGTTCAATCTCCATCTTCATGGACTCAATCACGGCCACGGGCCGCTGGGCCTCAATGGTGTCGCCTACCTGCACCAGACATTCCCAGAGGTTGCCGGCGACGTGGCTTTCCACCGCGTGCTGGCCTTCAGGCAAGTTGGCGATGTCGTCTTCGCCGGTGTCCTCGATCGGTGCTTCAGAGCTGAAGTTGATCTGGCCTGATTCGATCCAGCGCTGCAGTTCTTCATCGAACGCCTGCTGGCGTTTGCCGGTGAAGTCCTGGATCTCATGATTGTTGTCGGCCAGAAACTGTTCATAGTCCTTCAGGTTGAAACGGGTGTGCTCGACCTTGATTGGATAGTCACCGTTGGGGAAATCGCGCCGGATCCGTTGCAGTTCCTCGGCGCTGACCTCGTAGAAGCGCACTTGGTCAAAGAACCGCAGCAACCAGGGTTTGCCGTCCTCGAAGAATTCGGTGGTGCGATAGCGGTTCCACATCTGCAGCGTGCGGCCCACAAACTGGTAGCCACCAGGGCCTTCCATGCCGTAGATGCACAGGTAGGCGCCGCCGATACCCACGGAGTTTTCCGCAGTCCAGGTGCGGGCCGGGTTGTACTTGGTCGTCACCAGACGGTGACGTGGATCCAGCGGGGTCGCCACCGGCGCACCTAGGTAGACGTCACCCAGGCCCATGACCAGATAGCTGGCCTCAAACAGGGTCTTCTTGACCTCATCGATGCTGTCGAGCCCGTTAATGCGGCGAATGAACTCCAGGTTGCTCGGACACCAGGGTGCGTCCTTGCGGACCGACTGCATGTATTTCTGGATGGCGGTATGACAGGCCTCGTCATCCCAGGACAAGGGAAGGTGAACAATCCGGGCCGGAACGTCCCATTCGGGCTGCTTCTCCAGTTCCTTCTCAGCACCGATCAACAGATCAAGCAGACTGCGCTGACTCAGGGCCCGGCTGTCGTAGTGCACCTGCAGTGACCGGATGCCGGGGGTAAGTTCCAGAATAGCTTCGTGATCACGTTCCCGCAGCCAGAGCATCAGCGCGTGAGCGCGGAAGCGCAGGCGAATATCCAGCTCCATCGGGCCGTATTCCACCAGCACGTAATTGTCGCCGGCAGCCCGGTAGACCACGCCGGTCTCGTGTTCGTCGGTGCTCAGGGAGGCAAGAATGGGCGTTTGAGGTTTAATGGGCGTGACCGTTGTCGCCGCCGCCGTTAACAGCGACACCGACTCGTCCAGCGCTTCGCGGAGGGCCACGGCCTGATCCTGGCTCACCGGTACAAACTGCACCTTGTCGCCGGCTTTGAGCTGGCCCAGCTTCCACAGGTCGGCGCTGATGACGGTCACTGGGCACACAAAGCCACCCAGACTGGGGCCGTCCGGGCCGAGAATCACCGGCATGTCGCCGGTGAAATCTACGGTGCCGACGGCGTAGGCGTTGTCATGAATGTTCGATGGGTGCATACCGGCTTCGCCGCCGTCGCTGCGGGCCCATTCCGGTTTCGGGCCGATCAGGCGAACGCCGGTGCGGCTGGAGTTGTAATGAATCTCCCAGTCGCTGGCGAAAAAGGTCTCGATGTCTTGCTCGGTGAAATAGTCCGGAGCGCCGTGGGGGCCATAAGTCACGTGCAGCTTCCAGGTTTTGCCAATGGTCGGCTTCAGATCTGCTGGCATGACTGCCGCCTGTGCCGGCTTAGCATCCGGTAACGAGAGCACATCACCGGCTCTGAGGGCACGGCCGCAGTGACCACCGAACTGGCCGAGGGTAAAGGTGCTGCAGGACGTCAGGTATTCGGGGCAGTCCAGACCACCCCGGAACAGCACGTAGGCACGGGCACCGCCTTCGGTGGTGGCGCCCAGTTGCAGCATGGCGCCGGCGGGAATGTCGAGCACCTGCCAGAAGGGTACGGGTTCGCCATCCAGGCTGGCGCTGAGTTCGGCGCCGGTCAGGACAATCTGAGTCGCCCGGTTAAATACCAGGGTCGGTCCTTTCAGAGTGATTTCAAGACCCGGTGCCCCTTCGTCGTTCCTGAGCAGGCGGTTGCCCAAACGGAAGGAATAACTGTCGAACGGGCCGGACGGGGGCACGCCGATTTCCCAGTAGCCGATCCGGCCAGGGTAATCCTGGATGGTGGTTAGGGTACCGCCACTGATCACGTCGACCGTGGCGGGCTGGTAGTCGAACTCGTTGAGGGTGCGGGTGAATAGCCGGCCCTCGATAAAACGGTCGTCCTCCAGCACCTGACGCACATACTTGAGGTTGGTCTCAATGCCATAGAGCTGGCTGTAATCCAGCGCGCTCATCAGCCGTTGGCGCGCGGCCTCGCGATCAGGTTCGTGCACGATGACCTTGGCCAGCATCGGGTCGAACAGCGGCGACACTTCGGTGCCGGGCTGGATCCAGTGGTCGATGCGCAACCGTGGGTCTTCTGGCCAGACAACGTTGATCAGTAGCCCGGCACTGGGCTGGAAGTCCTTGTTCGGGTCTTCGGCGTAGATCCGGGCCTGAATGGCATGCCCGGAAGCCGTCAGCCCACTGGCCAGAGCCGGAAGGTCGGGCAGGGTGCCGGCACCCAGTTCCACCATCCAGCGGACAATATCAACACCGTACACCTGCTCGGTAACACCGTGCTCCACCTGCAGGCGGGTATTGACCTCCAGGAAGTAAAACTCAGTGGTGTCGGGGTCGTAGATGAACTCCACGGTACCGGCACTGCGGTAGGCAATACTCTCGCCCAACTGGCGGGCCGTGTCGTGCATGCGCGTGCGCACGTCGTCGGTCAGACCCGGTGCCGGCGCTTCTTCGATGACCTTCTGGTTGCGGCGCTGAGCGGAGCAGTCCCGTTCACCCAGGGCGGCGACCTGTCCTTGCCCATCGCCGAACAGCTGCACTTCAATATGGCGGGCGTGCTCGACAAACTTCTCCAGGAACACACCGCTGTTGCTGAAGTTGTTCTGGCTCAGACGCTGGACCGATTCAAAGCTCTTGCTCAGATCCTCGGCGCTGTGGCAGCGGGACATGCCGATGCCGCCACCACCGGCGGTGCTTTTCAGCATCACCGGGTAGCCAATGCTATCAGCCGCTTCCAGGGCGTCGTTCAGATCAGTCAGTAGTTCTGTGCCCGGCAGCAGCGGCACTCCCGCCTCTTCGGCCAGGGCACGGGCCGTGTGCTTCAGGCCAAACTCTTCCATCTGCTCCGGCGTTGGTCCGAGAAAGACCACGTTTTCGGCGTCACAGCGGCGTGCGAAGTCAGCGTTTTCGCTGAGGAAACCGTAGCCGGGGTGAATGGCGCCAGCGCCACTTTTGCGAACGATGTCAAACAGCTTGTCCTGGTCCAGGTAGGTTGCTGCAGCAGGGCCGTCACCCAGGGAATACGCCTCGTCGGCCTGGCGCACGTGCAGGGAATCGGCATCGGCTTCGGCGTATACCACCACCGAGGTGATGCCCATGGCTCGCAGGGTGCGAATGACCCGGCACGCAATGGCGCCGCGGTTGGCAATCAGGACCTTGTCGAATTTTCCCTTCAGCTCCATACCAGCACCTCAATCGGTGTCGGGTTGTAAGCGTTGCAGGGGTTATTGAGCTGGGGGCAGTTGGAGATCATCACGAGCACGTCCATGGCGGCTTTCAGCTCCACGTATTTGCCGGCGTCGGAAATGCCGTCGGCGAAGGTCAGGCCGCCGTCTGCGGTGACCGGAACGTTCATGAAGAAGTTGATGTTATGGGTGATGTCCCGCTTGCTCATGCCCAGCTCTTCGTGCTCGGTCACCGCCACCAGCCAGCTGTCCCGGCACGCGTGCATGCACTTCTTTTCCAGGGCGTAGCGGGTGGTGTTGCTCTCAGCCGCGCAGGCGCCGCCGAGGGTATCGTGACGCCCGCAAGTGTCGGCCGTGATCTCCAGCATCAGATTGTTTTCTGACGACATCAGTTTGGAACCGGCGGTCAGGTAAACGTTGCCCTGTTCGCGAATGGTATCGACGGCACTGTAGCGCTCGGTTGGATTGTGGGCGTTGTAGAACAGGGTGTCGGCGGCCTGGTTGCCTTCCAGGTCGAGGATGCGAACGGTCTCGCCAGCCTTTACGACTTTCAGGAAGTATTCGCCGGCCGGTACGGTTTCACGGAAGGCCGCTGTTTCGGGGTGCAGTGTGCTTTCTTTAATCATCGTGAGCCTCCTCCTTATCAGGCCTGCATCAGGTGGTACAGGGCGGTATTGGCGAAGGCGCGGGTGGCCTCCGGCGATGACGTCTTGCAAGGATCTGCGTCGTTAACCGGCGCGGCCTTGAAGAGCTGATACCGCAGAGGGTGGCTCGGATACTCCGAGGCCGGATGCATCGGGTGCGGGCAGGTGTGCAGGACCACAATGGTGTCCATCTCGAATCGCAGATCGACAGTGGCGCCGGCGTGGGAATGGCCATTGGCGAAGGCCATATTGCCGTCGTCGTCGGTTTTGGCCTTGCTGAACCAGTTCAGATTGGCGGTCAGGTCTTTCTTGCCCAGACCGTACTTGGCCAGTTCGTTCAGGAAGCTGGAGAAGCCATCGCGGTGATAGTGGTTGTGGGCGTCCTGATAGGTCTTCCGGCCCCAGCGTTGTTGCACCAGGTCGGCGTTGCAGGTGCCGCTGACCGTGTCGTGCCAACCCAGATCGTCGCGGATAATGGAGGCAAACACCCGGCCCATATCGGAGAGCAGCACGTGGCCTTTGGTCAGCAGAAAAGTGTGCTGGTTTTTCAGGGTGTCCGGCATGTTGTAACGCTCGAGGGGGTTCTCGGGGTTGTACATCAACATGCCAACGTTGGCCCCGCCGGTTTCATCGATCAGGCGCAGCACGTGGCCGCGGCGCATGACAAAGGACCAGTGGGACCCGCCGGGAATCAGATCGTCGTAGAGGGGGGCTGCGGTTTGCAACATAACCTTTTCCACCTTTTCCAGTTGGCTGGGAGTGTTTAAAAAACACGAGAGACGTCAGTAACTGATCGATCCTCCCGGGCTTTTGTCCCGCCGTGTAGCCTTGGAAAAGGCCGTCAACTCTCGGACCAGTCACCCGCATTTCCTTATTCTGGAAACACCGGCCGGAACCCTAGTTGACCATTTGTCAGATTGTGGCGCTTTGATTGTGGTTTCAGATACCAACGTCTCGCTGCGTACCAGACACTCAACAACATCCATGCCAATTGACTTAATGCTTTGATTTTATAGTAATATTGTATTTTTTACCCGGAGTTAGACGGTTTTTGGAGGGAGGTGGTGCTCCAATTCGGTGCGATAAGCGTGCCCGAATGCATCGTTTTGGTGAGTGACTGGTTGGGCGGCTCGCCCGACCAGATTGGAATGGAAAGTTCAGTGTTTAGCCCAGTTGCCTGTCGCGAATAATTTCGGACAACGACACCGCGCCATCCCGGACATCATGGAACGCACTGGATGCCTGTTCCACCTGGCCGGCACCCGACTCGGCGTGCTGTTGCACCTGATCCATCTGGTTAGTCATCTGGCCGGTGAGGTCGAAAACCGGGGATAGCATCATAATTCGATTAACGGGTCTGTGGTTTTCTGTCCGTCCCCAGTCCATTTCGCGCCACGGAATACGGCCGGGTTGGCAGGGTGCGGCAGAGTCTTTAACATCCAGAGCTCATTTTCCTGATACGGACGCGCTCATGAAGTTTCCTGTGGTTACTGTCACGCTGGTCACAGCGGCACTGATTTACGTGGTCTGGGACCAGTCACAGGAAAAGCCGGGGCCGGTTGACCCAAGCCGGTTTACCAATCTGGCGGCCAATCCAGCAGAGCGTGGCACGGTGGTGGACTGGGCTGTCGATCAGGTTCCGCAGCTGTGCGAAGACGCCTTCGACGCTGCCGTTGGCTCCGACGCCCACACCGACTGCGTGAAACGCAGTGAGAAGCGAGAGCCCGCCTGCCGCCGAGCCATGGCGGACAGGTTCCCCGGTATGGTCACCTCTGAGCCGGTGTTTCGAGACCTCGCCATCTCGGCGATGAATTGCCTCGTACCGCAGTCTGCTAGACTTCAATGACCGTCTTACTCACTCCATTCAGCCGATTCCAGGCCAGCCCCAATGTCTGAAGATCCCCTGAAAGCATTATCCGATATGGCCAGCGACGCCCATGCGCGCATCCAGGCGGTCCACGAACACATCAATCCGGTGGTAGAAGTGCGCCGCGGCATGCGTGATGCCGGCATACCGGCCGATGTCATGACCATTGACTGCCTGCGCACCCGCCGGCGGATCACCCTGATTCTCCATGACGAGCAGCCGGGTGCCTTGCTGTACCAGTTCGTGACCATTGAGGATGAGGTGGGAGACAGTTTCCAAAGTATGGCCCTGGCCGATGTAACGGTTCAGACACTGGTTGACTGGATTCAGGACTACTTCGACTGACAGCGGCTCGGCCGTAAAGGATGCAATGCCATGGCGACAGTGGACGTTTCCATTCTGTGGGGTTTGGCGTTAGCTACGATCGTTGTGGCATTGGCTACTCTGTTACCGATGCTGCGCCACCCGCACTGGGTCTTTCGGGGCCTGGATTTTCCACGCCTGCAATTGGCTGTGGTTGCGTTGGTGCTTCTCCTGCTCCAGCTTGCCTTGCTGGATATGAACCACCCCTTTAGTTGGTTTTTAGTTACCGCAACAGGGCTCAGTCTGGGGGTTCAGTTGTGGTGGATTCTGCCCTATACCGTGCTCTGGCCCCGAGAGGTGAAAGCGGCCCGCCATGGCGATCCGGAGCGCACGCTCACAATTTTGACCTCCAACGTGCTGACACCAAATCGCAATGTCGGCGCACTGATCAGCCTTGTGGAGAAGCACCAGCCGGATGTCCTGGTAACCCTGGAGTCGGATCGGTGGTGGGGGGATCAGCTGGCGGTGCTGAAATCTCGAATGCCTTATGTCATCGAGTGCCCGCTGGATAACCTCTACGGCATGCACGTGTTCTCACGTCTGCCGCTGGTCGAGGCGGAATGCCGCTTCCTGATCGAAGACGATGTGCCATCCATGCACGCTCTGGTGGAGCTGCGTTCCGGCGAGCGGGTCCGGATTCATTTCCTGCATCCGGCACCGCCAAGTCCCACCGAAAATCCGGAATCGGCAGAGCGGGACGCGGAACTGGTGATTGTCGGTCGCAGTGTTGCCGACACTGACGAGCCGGTCATTGTCACCGGTGATCTCAACGACGTCGCCTGGTCGCCAACCACACGCCTGTTTCGCAAGGTCAGTGGTCTGCTGGATCCGCGCGTGGGGCGCGGACTCCATAGCACCTTTCATGCGGACTATCCGCTGCTGCGCTGGCCCCTGGATCATCTGTTCCACAGCGAGCACTTCACCCTGGTGTCGATCCAGCGCCTGCCGTCCATCGGGTCTGATCATTTCCCATTACTCACCAGCCTGCGCTATGCGCCAGTGCGGGGCCAGGACCAGGAGCCGCTGCAAGGCAACCAGGAGGATGACCAATGGGCGAAGGAGCTGGCCCGGGAGCAAGGTGCCAGCAAACATGACGTGCCGGAACCCGGGCAAGGAACCGAAGAGACCAATCGCGAATAAGGAGCACCGGATATGGACTGGCTATCGCAGCATCACGACAGCCTGACTGCACTCACCTCCATTGGAACCCTGCTGATCTGGCTGGTCTATGCTCAGCTTCTGTACAAGGGATACAGGCGTCAGCGCCGGCCCAGGCTGATCATTAATCGCGGAAAACGGAAGGACATCAACGCGCTCTGCATCATCAGCAACATGAGCGCGGAGCCTGTGTTCATTGAATACATCGTCGCCGAGCTGGAAACCTCTCTTGGCAGTATTGTCATGGATGTCACGGATTTCGAGCGGGGCTATGATGACCGAGGCGAAGGCGATGAACAGGGCGAGCCAGACAAGATACCTGAGCGGGTGCGCGACAATACCCGGCAGGGCCCCTTGCAGCCGGGTGATTTCCTGCACATCGGGACATTTCAGAATATTGTTCGGCGGATGGCGAGGCAAGCCAAGATCGAAATGCAGGGTTTTCGTCCCGCCGGTGACCTTGAATTCGAGCGGCTGACCGTTCAACTGATCGGGATCTATGGCCCGGAAGATCTGCCCATCGGGGCAGAGCGCAGCTTCACTCTGCACGCCAACGGCGAGCAGTGCGACCTGGCACCACAGACCTGGGACACCAGACACAAGAACTCCCGCAGACAAAGGCACAGGCTGCGCGCGAAGCTGGAGCAACTCAACCGGTCGCCGTTCACGGTATCCCCAACGTTACAGGAATCTAATTGAGCACAGCCGAAATGGCAATTTTAGCCCCCAGCTTGTGTGCTACGCTTATTTTTCAGCGCCAGCGGAATGACAGGCACTGAAGTGACTGTCGTGCTGTTAGGTGTGTACGATGATCGCAAGAACCAATGGTTAAGGAGGCCTCACAATGGAAGCGAAATCCAGTCAGGACGAATACAACCAGGTTAAGAAAGATCTGCAGCAGCTGCGTGAAGATTTGGCGACTCTCACCAAGACAGTATCCGACAGCCAGAAGAGCAACATCAGCAGTCTCCGGGACGAGATCCGGCGGGAAAGTCGAGAGGCGTTTGATCAGGTCCGGCAAAAAGGCAACGACGCCTTCAATCGGGCCCGGGATGCCGGAGATAAAGCGGTACACGACGTTGAGCACAAGATTGAAGAACGTCCGTTCCTGAGCGTTGTCCTCATGTTTCTGGCCGGGGTTCTGGTTGGCAAGTTGCTTGATCGCTAACCATGCTTGACTCCGCCCAAGCCAAATTGCAGGGCGCCGTACGCAAGGCGATTGCCGCGCTGACAGCATTCCTGCTGTCGATGGTATTGCTGACGGCCCTGCTCATCACCGGGTTTTACCTGTTGATTCAGGCCGCCATCCTGGCGCTGTCGCCAGTCATTGGCGAAGCGGCCGCTATGGCCTCGGTCGGAGTCTTGTGCATGTTGTTGCTGGGGGTGTTCTTCTGGCGTATGACCAGCACCCCCGGTGCCTCCGGGAAAAAGGAAGGCACGGGCTCGCGCGGCGAATCCTCAGTTGAGGCCTTGCGGGGGTTGATCCGCAATAACCCTCTGGAGGCGGCACTGACGGCCTTTGCCGTTGGTGTTGCCCAGCAAGGCGACCCACGGCTCCGGTCCCTTTTAATGAAGGGCGGCATGGAGCTGATGAAAGAAGCGGAAGCCGATGCACACTCTCAGCCCGACCCAGAATCCCAGCCCGAGTCAGCAACCGAAGATGCGGCGGCCACTGCACCCGGCAAGGCCGATCAGGAATCTGGTTCTACCCTCCGATAAATAGCCTCCAGCAAGCTGTAAGTGCCGAAGGCCACTAGCCCACGTACCGCCAGGCCGAATCGGCAGATCGGATAGGCCCAAGCCTGCACCAGCGATGGCATTTCCGGTCGCTTTAGTCATAGAGCTCCTCTGGGCCGAGTTATTTACCCAGCAATTCGCCAATTGCGCGTAGATTGACAACGTGATCACACAGGGACTTGGTGATCATCAGAATCGGGGTGGCCACAATCAGACCAATGGGGCCCCAAAGCCAGCCCCAGAACAGCAAGCCGATAAAGATGGCGACCGCGTTAAGACTGGAAATGTAACTGGTCAGCCAGGGGGTAAGCAGGTTGCCCTGAATGCTGGTAATCAGCAGTGACGTGCCTGCGATAATGATGGCGTTATCTAACGCACCAAACTGGATGAATCCGGCCACACCGGTGCCAATGAATACCAGGAACGGTCCTAAGTAGGGTACCCCGCTGGCGATACCGGCCACCACACCCCACAGGGCAGCCTGTTCGACGCCCAGGCCAAGGAACGCCAGCCAGGTCAGAACCCCAACAAACAGAGCACCGATCACCATCACGAACAGGAATCGGCGGATCTGGTGGTGCAGGTCATCCATGATTCTGGCCGCCTTGCGCATACGGCCAAATGAGGGACCCGATATCCGCACCACCTTGCGCCGGTACAGTGACCCCACAGCGAGCAGAAAATACACTAGCAGCAGCACCGAGAAGAATTGTGAGATAAGTATCAGGGCAGCAGGGGAGCCCTTGATGATGTAGGCCTGGATATCGGTGGGCTTTTCCACGATCCGCACCGGCGTGATGCCGGGCTGTGCAGATGCGGCACCCTGTTGGTTCTCGGCGGCGGTTTCCTCTATCTCCTTGGCTGCGGTTTGCGCCTTCTCCATGATGCTTTCTTCGGTGTCCCGGTTCCGAGCCTCTTTTCGCTGGAACTCCTTAATGGCCATCGGGATTTTATCCAGCATGGCCATGGTTTCCTGCTTCAGAGGAGCGCCTGCGGCAGCTCCAATGGCTATGAGTATGGTCATGACGAGGGCTGCACCCAGGGGCCGGGGAATCCGGATGCGGTCGAGCACCGACACCAGCGGATCCAGGGCGTAACTGATCAGTACGGCAACGACCAGTGGCAGCAGCACCGGTTGGGCCCAGTCGATGAAATAGAGCGTGGCAATGCCAGCGAGAACGATCAGTGCCATGCTGCGAACACTGATCGCGTCAATTAATGCGACCTGTGCCGGGCTATCTTCGTTTTTCTCCAACTCGTCTCGGGTCTTAACCCTGTTGTTTCTTCGAGTCATTATTGAGCCCTTTCGCTGCATGCGGTGTTGATGAGTTTAGCGTGCTTTGAAAAGAGTGAGCATGTTAGTGATGGCTTCGGCAGGCCTCAAGATCGCTCTCTCGGTAATTGCCAAAAATGTACAATGATTAATTGGCGGGCGGTGTTCTTTCGCATCCGCGCTTGTGTGCGGCGAAGGTCGCTTGAAGCTGTCTTTATTGGCGGAGATACGTGATAGGCTCAGTCGCACATACATTCCTATCCAATGTCGTGGAGTAACAAGAAGATCATGAGCAGCGATCCGTTAGAACAAGTTCTCGAAATGAATGGTGAAGAACGCTACGACTACTTCTTGAATGAAGTGCTTGAAGAACGTGAGATCTGGATTCTGGTCAATGGTGACAACCACTTCCTGAAGCTGGAGTCAGAAGACGAGGGCGTGGCGTATTTGCCGGTTTGGCCCAGCGCGGTATTTGCCGCAGCGTATGGCAACGATTCCGATGACCTGTCGCCCAAAAGCATTTCCCTTCCTGACTTCTTCAAGAAGTGGGTGCCCGGCCTGACCAAAGATGGCTTGGAAATCGGGGTTTTTCCGGGTGCTGATGACACCCTTTGGATCACCGAGGCTGAAGAGCTGAAGCGTGACCTTCAGGACGAGTTGTCGAACTTCTAAAGCCGCCTACACTGGGAGCAGTCCCTATTCAGGAGTAATGGCAGCATGCTGGTTTTCTCCAATCCCGTGGGCTCCGGCTCACTCTGGTTCGATAATCTGGCCACGGCCGAGGGTACGCCCGTCGGCTACGATCCCCAGGCCAGGGCCTTCCTGCCGGTACGGCCATTCTGTGCGAACCGGGAGGTCATCGGCTGCAACTGGATTGCGCCGGAAGAGGGCGCCTTTTGTCGCTCCTGTGCCATGACAGCGCTGGCGCCGGATCCGAGTATCCCCAACGCCATGCATAACTGGGCCGAAACCGAAGCCGCCAAACGCTGGGTGCTCGACAACCTGGGCCGCTGGCATTGGTTTCGCCCGGAAGATCCGGGAACCCGCCCGGTTTTCCACATGCTGGCCGAAGGCCTGACACCAGTCGCCATGGGCCATGCCAATGGCGTGGTTACCATCGGCGTAGCCGAGGCGGACCCGGTGGTGCGAACCAGCCGAAGAGAGGCTCTGCAGGAACCCTACCGGACTATGGTTGGCCACATGCGCCATGAGATCGCGCACATGCTCTGGTGGCGGCTCAGTCTTCGGGAGGATTTTCTCGAGGCCTTTCGCGAGGAGTTTGGCGACGAACGCGCGGACTATACCGCGGCACTCCAGCGTCACTATTACGATGGACCACCGCCAGACTGGCGGACGTCTTATCTTACGTCGTATGCCTCTGCTCATCCGCATGAAGACTGGGCTGAAACCGCTGCGCATCTGCTTCACCTCACGGACATTACCGACAGTGCTGTTGCCTCCGGCCTGTCATCCGAGGAAATGCCCGCGTCCCAGTGGGACCCGTATTCGGAACCAGACACTGCGCGCTTGATCAACGTGGCTGCGTCTCTGGCCATTCGCGTTAATCACATCAATCGCTCCATGGGTTTGTCGGACCTGTATCCCTTCGTTCTGTCGCAAGCGGCCCAACGAAAACTGGCGTTTGTGCACAACTGGTTACGACGAGGCGCCCAGGGACGCTGATATGTGGACAAGAACTTGCCCACAAAATCTGTGGATAACTTTGTTGGCAACGCAAGGACAGGTGCTTTGAAGCGCCTGGTACCAGGCGTTCCCGAAATGTGACCGTTAATTGACCGGTGTTGGCAAAGCTGCCGGCCACTCTGGTTTTGCGTTAGAACTCAAGACATATTTTGCCAAAGTGACGCCCGGATTCTTCGTGCCGGAAAGCGTCGGCGATATCCTCAAGCCCAAAGGAGCGATCGAGAATCGGGTGCATGTCATTGGCCTCGATCGCCCGGATCATTTCCTGTTGATGGGCGCGACTGCCCACGATCAGTCCCTGCAGGCGAGCCTGCTTGGCCATCAGCTTGGCGGTGGGCACCTCGCCCTCGCGGCCAGTCAGTACACCGATCAGTGAGATATGCCCGCCAATGCGCACAGCGTCGATGGATTCTGGCAGCGTGCCCGGGCCACCGACTTCAATGACATGATCAACACCCTCACCGTTGGTGAGTTCCTGCACCTTCGCACCCCAGGCCGGAGTGGTCTTGTAGTTGATGGTGTGGTCTGCACCCAGCTCCCGCAGTCGCGCCAACTTGTCGTCCGACGAAGAGGTCGAGATCACCGTGGCGCCCATCATCTTGGCGAACTGCAGGGCAAAAATGGAAACGCCACCGGTGCCCAGAGTCAGCACGGTATCACCGGCTTTCAGGCCACCGTTCACCACCAGTGCGCGCCAGGCGGTCAGGCCGGCGGTGGTCAGAGTCGCTGCTTCGGCGTGGCTGTAGCCTTTGGGCGCGAGGGTGAACCAGTTGGCGGGACGAATGACCAGCTCGCGGGCATAGCCATCTTCACCATCCCCGGGTGTAGTGGAGAAGTTATCGATGGGGGCAGGGCCGTCCAGCCACTGCGGGAAAAAGGTTGATACAACGTTATCGCCGGTTTTGAATTCGGTGACGCCTTCGCCCACGGCCTCAACGGTACCTGCGCCATCGGCCATGGGAATGCGGCCATCTTCGGTAGGGATGGCACCGACAACAACGGCGTAATCGTGGAAGTTCAGTGAGCTGGCACGGACGCGAACGCGAATCTCGCCCGGTCCGGGTTGGCCAGGTTCCGGAGCATCGGTCAATTGCAGTTGGTCCAGTCCGCCCGGTTTGCTCAGGGTTACGCGTTTCATTTCAGGGTACTCCCGTTTTGTCGGTTTGAAGTCAGTGAATCAGTCGCTTATTCCAAGACTACAGATGGAGTGGGTAACTGGATCATTCAACCCTGCTCCTCCAGATTCTGGCGCTTGAGAAAGGCCTGCAGGATCAGGGGATGAATTACCAGGGTGTACAGGCACAGCACCAGCGCCAGGCACAGCATGTATTCGCGGTAAATGTAGTCCTCGGGCAGCATCAGTAGTAGGGCGACGGAGACGGCGCCACGCAGGCCGCCCAGCACCAAAACGTGCTGCCAGGCCATGGGGACCGTGTTCTTGCTCAGTTTTAGCAGCAGGCTGCCACCGTAGATGACCAGCATTCGGGCCAGCAGCAGCATGGCAATGCTTCCGGGGATTAGCCAGGTGAAGGGGAACTCGTGCCGGCCCACGGTAACGCCGAGGGCAAAAAATAGGATGCCGCCGGCCAGCTGACTGATGTAATCCCAGAAGCCGACGAAAAACTCCGGGTGTCCCGCTATGGGTGTCGCTGGTTTGGTTTCGTCAGAAGCGGCGGGCCGGCGTTGGAACACGAACATCCAGGCGGCAAACATCACCGTGATCACACCTGAGACGTGCAGCAGTTCTTCGGCTATCAGAAAGCCCCCGTACACCAGCGCCAGGGTTATCGAGATGCCGGAAAACTGATTTTGCACTGACCAATACCGGATCAGACGTCCGGCACACCAGCCCAGGGCCGAGCCGAGCAACACGGCAACCACAACCATCCAGCCAAAGGTTAGGGCTGTGTCGGTGAGGCTGAAGGTCTCCATGCCGATCACCAGCGATGCCATGGTAAAGAACAGCAGAATGGCAGTGCCGTCGTTGAACAGGGATTCGCCCTCGATCAGTGCGGCAAGCTTATGAGGCACGTGGAAGCGTTGGAAAATGGCGGATACTGCTGAGGGATCGGTGGCGGCGACTGCCGCAGCAAACAGCAGGGCATCGGCCAGGGGCAGCACGGTCACGGCGTACAGTGGCAAACCGATCAGAAAGAGGGTGCAGAGCACGCCCACGGTGGCGAACAGCAGGATTGGTCGGCCTTCCGCTTTCAAGTGCTGGGGTGACAGCTCACGGGCGCTGGAAAAAATCAGCGCGGGCAACAGCAGCAGGATCACCAGATCCGGAGATAGCTCCAGTATCGGCAACGAGGGGACCGATTTCAGGGTCAGGCCATAGAGCAGGCCAGCAATCAGTATCCACGATTCTGCCGGCAGGCGGGATGACCGCGCAAACACCCGAAGCGCCGCCAGCACCAGCAGCAACACCGCAAACCCGCCGAGTGTTTCGGGGAAGCTGGCGTGGGTTTCCATCAGCTCTGCCCTCCCTGTCCTGGGTTTATTATTCCGCGATGACCCGCTTGAACCACTCCACGCCGAATCGAACCCCAAATCCCTGGATGTCCGAGGGGATGTGCGCCAGCCCGCCCTTGTGCGTGCCGGTGGACGCCATGTCGACGTGGAGCCAGCCCACGTCTTTATCCACAAAGCGTCCGAGGAACCGCGCGGCATATATGTGATCGCCTGCGCCAGCGGTCCGGCATTGCAGGGTGTCGGCGACCTCGGATTTCAGATCGTCGTCATAATCATCCTCGTAGGGAAATGGCCACACCCGTTCCCCGCAATGTTCACCGGCCTGAATGATGGGCTCCACCCAGTGCCGCCGATTGGTGAGGGCGCCGGCCATGCGGTTGCCAAGGCTTGAGACCACAGCCCCGGTAAGGGTGGCGTAGTCGAGGATGGCGCGCGGTGGTTTCCGGCAGGCCAGGGCCAGGGTATCGGCCAATACCATGCGGCCCTCGGCATCGGTATTGATCAATTCAATAGTGGTGCCATTGAGGGCGGTCACCACGTCGTTGCATTTCACGGCCCTTGAGCCGATGTGGTTCTCGGCCAGCGCCAGCCAGCAGTCCACCGGTGCCGGGAAGTTAAGCCGGGTGAGGGCCAGCAAGGTTCCCAACGCGACCGCGCTGCCCTGCATGTCGCCGTGCATGCCCAGCATACTGCCGCCAGTCTTGAGGTTGCTGCCGCCGGTGTCGAAACAGATCCCCTTGCCAACCAGGGCCAGTGGCCGCTCCTCGGCGCCGGTCAGGCGATATCTTAGTTGCAGTATGCCCGCATCCCGGTTCGGGCTGGCTTGAACCACCGACAAAAAAGCGCCTGCCTCCATGCGCTCCAACTGGTCGCAATCGTAGAATTCGGCCTCCCAGCCTTCCTGTTGTGCCAGTGCCTGGGCGTACTCCCGGTAAATCCTGGGGGTCAGGTAATTGCCCGGCAACTGAGTCAGCCAGCGTGCAAGGTTGTTGCCCTCGGCGGTTGCCTTGGCGTAGCGAAAGTCGGCGGCTTCAAACTCACCAAAGAAGTTCATGACGGCCAGTGGAGGCTTGTCCTCGGGCTTGTCCGAGAGTTTTGGCAGCGGGAACAGAGCTGCGTAGGCGGCCGAAACCAGGGCTTCAGCCAGGATGCAGGCGGTCTCGGGCTGATCAAGCATTGAGATCACGTTGACTTTGCGACAGCGCTCTGCCATCAACGGCGCGAGCAGGGCTCGGGCTTGGCTCAGGGCCTTGAAGCCCCGAACATCCTCTGACACAAAGCCGATGCTGGTGCGGGTGCCTCGGGGGCCAGAAATCAGTATCGGATTGGCGGATGTCGGGAAATCGGCCAGGCGCAGTTTCAGGTAATCCGCCCAAGGCGCCTTGTCCATAACTTGCCGGTGCTGGTCAGGGATCAGCAGTATCAATCCCACGCCGGTATCGAAATCCCAGGAGGCAGGAATACGGTGGTCCACATCCAGTTTCAGGTCCGGTAACTTGGGGAGTTCAGGCTTCATGGCGGGGTGCTCCAAACGGTTTCGAGTGCAGCCTCGTTTAAGGATAGTTGTATTCCCCGGGAATACCTCAGCGCCCAAAAAGATCCCTTGAGCGGGCTGTGAATTGCGCTAGTCTTGGAAGATCTTCTTTATCCCGGAGCATCCCGTCATGGCGATCACTGAGTCTTCTGATTGCGATCTCATTTTCTATACCAACCCCATGTCTCGTGGGCGCATTGTGCGCTGGATGCTGGAAGAGATCGGCGCCGACTATCGCCAGGTCCTGCTCGCCTATGAAACCGACATGAAGGCCGATGACTATCTCGCCATCAATCCCATGGGTAAGGTGCCGGCCCTGGTTCACCGTGGCCAGGTGGTAACCGAATCTGCCGCCATTTGTGCCTATCTCGCCGATGCCTTCCCGGAGGCAGGCCTGGCGCCTGACCTGACTGACCGGGCGGCCTATTACCGGTGGCTGTTCTTTGCCGCGGGCCCGCTGGAGGCGGCGGTAATGGACCGGGTGCTCAAGGCCGAAGTCACCAGCGATCTGGAGAAAATGGTCGGCTACGGCACTTACGACCGCACTATTGATACCCTGGTGCAGGCGGTTTCAGACAACGCTTACATCGCCGGTTCCCGATTCACGGCGGCGGACGTCTACGTCGGCTCTCACATCATGTGGGGGATGGAGTTCGAGTCGATACCAAAACGACCGGAGTTCGAGGCGTACGTGGAAAGGCTGGCAAGTCGGCCCGCTCTGGCGGCGGCAAAGACACTGGACGACAATCTTATCCCCCAGTGAATGACGGCGGTCATTAACTGTCCAAGAACCGCCGGCGCCCTGTTCTCGTGGGCTGGGGCGCTCTGTCCTTGCTCTGCTAACACAGTTATCCACAGTTTTTGTGGGTAATCATGGCGCTGTTGAAAAGGCCTCCTTGTGTTATTGACACCATATGTTGGCCGCTTCGGCCACGTTATGGTGACATAGGTCACCAGTTGTGGCGTGGGATTGTCATCGCATATTAGCCTGGTCCCCGTGCAGACTCTCGGTTTTAAACAAAAGCGAACCTTAGATACTGGCGTGATCCGGGGCTTTTTCGAAGAGTCATTCGGCACATATTAGGCTCTCAGTTTCGCCAAAAATGCGGCGAGAACATCACAAAGACGCTGAGCAGTTCCAATCTCCCCAGCAACATGGCCACCATCAAAACCCATTTGGCTGGGTCCGGCAAGGTTTGAAAATTACCGGCCGGACCAATAGTGTCACCCAGTCCTGGCCCAACGTTCGCCAGTGCGGTGGCTGCACCACTGAGACTTGTTGTCAGGTCGAGCCCCAATAACGCCAGGATGGATGCAACGACTGCCAGCGTCGCCAAAAATATGAAAGAGAAGGCGACGCTGGAGGCCACGATTTCATCGCTAATGATCCGTCCGTTGTAGTGTCTTGCGATCACCGCATTCGGATGGAGCAGCCTCAATACCTGCTCCCGCAGTAGCAACATGGATAACTGAAAGCGAAAGATCTTCATGCCGCCACTGGTTGAGCCTGAACACCCTCCCACAAATGTTAGAAAGAAGAAAAGCACCACCACAAAGGGGCCCCAAAGTGAGTAGTCCTGCGACGCATAGCCCGTGGTTGTGACAACCGATGTCACGTTAAACAGCGCGTGAACAAATGCATCGACTGGAAACGTGCCCTCTTTTACGATGCGGTATAGCGAAATCAGGCAGGCAATCAGAAGAAGAAACTTCAGGAAGAAATGAACCTGCTGGTCACGCAGCAGAGGCTGTGAGTGGCCATAAAGCATCCTCACAAACAGAAAGAAAGGGACACCTCCGAGCATCATAAACAGACTCGATGCAAAAAGAATGGAGAGTTCGTCAAACTGCCCCATTGAGCTGTCTGATGTGGAGTACCCTCCTGTAGAAACCGTGGTCAAGGCATGATTTACCGCATTAAACAGGTCCATCCCTAGTAACCAATAAGTAAAGATGCAGCTAAACGTCAGTGCCAGGTAGCTGAATACGAGGCCGCGGGCCAGACGATTGGTGCGCGGTACCGCCTTCTCCGTCCACTCGGACGATTCAGTGGCAAACAGCCGCATACCACCAATTCTAAGGAATGGCAGGATCGCCACGGCCATGCCAATGATTCCAATACCTCCCATCCATTGCATGATGGACCGCCACAGCAATATGTCCCCCGGGAGCTTATCGAGACCACTCATAACCGTGGAACCGGTCGTTGTTACCCCGGAGATACTCTCGAAAAAAGCGTCCGTCACGCTAAGCGTGAGATCGCTCAACAGCAACGGCAGGCTTGAGAATAATGGAATGACAATCCAGGCCGAGACAGTGAGAATGAACATCTGCCGCTGTTTCAGGGCATGCCGACGCTTGCCCCCGGCGCTGAAAAAACACACCACACCAACGCCAAAACATATACATGCCGATTTAACGAAAGCGAGCCAATCGGGCGTATCACCGAACATCAGCAGGTTCACCGGCAAGGTCATCAAAAAACTCAGGAGAATCAGCAAGAAGCCAAGTATTTGGATGACAGGAAAAACATTAAACAGAGCCATCATCAGGATCGCCCAGACCGTTCAAGTATGATTTTCGCCAACACACAGCCGATGACGGCTCCCGTTAATTGCGCATAAGTTGAAAACCCCGCGTAAAGCAGTTCCGCTCTCGTATGAGTCTCGACATAATCACCCGGAAGTGCCGCGAGAGTGGCAATGCCTGCAAAGAGGAATCCCCACTTTGCACTGTATACCCATGCAAAAAAGACGACTGGTGCCAGATAGGGGAATATGGAAGTCACTGGCTGAGAAGCCTGTCTATTCGCCACAGCCAAAAAGCCGAGCCAAGCCAGCGCAATCACTAAATGGCCCAAAAAGCCAGGTTTTAATCGATAGAATCCCATCGCCGACAAGCCCTGCTCTCGACCAAATTTGCCTCAGACCGCGTAAGGAGATCACATTCGGGGTGGAATTAGGACGGTGCAAAGCCAATTTTTACGGTATTTTTACGGCACGGAGGACACGGCCATCAAAGGTGTATGAGAAGATTTCTTCCATTAGCCAGTAACCGATATCGGAACCGCACCCATGATTGAGCAACAACAGTTCATTGTCATTGGCCTTGGCGTGTTTGGGGCAACGATCGCACGCGAGTTAACTCGCCTCGGCCACGAAGTGCTGGGTATTGATTCGGACGAACAGCGGGTTGATCGATTGGCAGACGAAATTACTCACGCAGTAATTGCCGATGTCACCGATGAGAGCACGCTCATTGAATTGAATGCTGGCAGCTATGATGCGGCCATTGTGGCAATCGGCAGAAACGTCGAAGCCACCATGTTGGCGACCCTGCAGCTCCGGGAACTTGGCGTAAAGAAAGTCTGGGCCAAGGCGCTGACAAATCAGCACCATCGTATTTTAGAAAGGCTTGGAGCAACCCGCATCATTGCACCGGAATTCGAGATGGGTGTCCGGATTTCTCAGGAACTGAACTATCCGATGGTGCATGATTACCTGGGGCTGGATGATGACTATTTCATCGTGGATTTTCACACCACAGAAGACCTCGTTGGCAAGACCATCGGAGAGGTCATCAACGGCGAGCCGGTTGAAGCGTTGGTGGTGAAGCGTATGAAGGAGGCGCACCCCCATCCGGACCATTCCTGGAAGATCCGAAAAGGCGACAGGATAGTCCTCGGTGGCCAGCTCGAAGACCTGAGGGACCTGGTTAACCATCTATGAGAATCCATTTTCTGGATCTGGTTTCCTATGGTGCCAGGGGCGAACCTTCTTCAAAAGGAAGCATGAACCCACCCCGACTCCTACTTGAGTCGTTTCTGGTTCTCATCGCTCTTGGCGCGTGTCTGCTCAAATTGCCCTTTGCGACCGTTGAGCCTGTGACCTGGATGGAGGCGGCCTTTACCGCGACCTCGGCAGTCACCGTGACGGGTCTGGTGGTGGTAGATACAGGGAGCCAGTACACCCTGTTCGGACAGTTGGTGATACTGGCACTGATCCAGCTGGGCGGGCTGGGATTGATGACATTCGCCGTACTCACCGCCCTCGCCTTGGGTTTCAAGATGAGTCTCCAGCAGCAGATGGTCGCGCAGGAGGCCTTCAATGAAATCTCACTACAGACAGCCAGACGAGCCAGCGGGTCGATAGCCGTATTTGCATTGACGGCGGAAGCTATCGGCTTTTTGCTGCTCGGCGTGTTTTTTGTCCCGGAGCTGGGGTGGTCCGACGGTCTTTACCAGGCCCTGTTCTACACAATCTCAGCGTTCAACAATGCCGGTTTTGCTCTGTCGCCAGATAGCCTTTCTGCCTACGTTGACCATCCAGGCATCAGTCTGTCCGTGACGGCCCTGTTTATCACTGGCGGGCTGGGCTATATCGTCGTCATGGAGCTCTTTGACAAGCGCTGCTGGTCGCGGCTGTCGGTTTACGTCAAAGTCATTCTGTTGGCTACCCTGCTGCTAAACCTTTTCGCCACCGGCGCCATTCTGCTACTTGAATTTGGCAATCCAGCCACTCTTGGGGCACTGAACAGCTTCTGGGACAAGCTCTTGGCCGCCTGGTTTCAAGGTGTGACACCCAGAACAGCTGGCTTTAATACCCTTGATATTGGCTCTTTAACCGCCGGCAGCAGTGTGCTGATGTTGCTTCTGATGTTCATCGGTGGTGCCCCGAACTCCACCGCCAGTGGCATTAAAATCTCCTCATTCGTTATCATGATCGCTGCAACCCGCTCGTTTTTACGGGGCAATCTGAACATCAGTTTTTTCAACCGCTCCCTGGGTCGCGAAACGGTGCTCAAAGCCCTCGCCACGGCAACCATTGGGATGGCAGTCGTGTTTTTGGGTGTTCTGTCACTGAGTATTCTGGTTGAGGATGAATTTCTGGATATCGCCTTCGAGGTGGTTTCTGCGTTCGGCACCGTCGGTCTCTCGCGGGGTACGACGGGCGAACTGGGCACGGCAGGCCAATTGATCATCATGGCAGTCATGTTGATCGGCCGCCTTGGCCCACTTACTTTGGGCTATACCCTGACAGTGCGCAGGAAATCCCGCGTTCGCTATGCGAAAACTGAGTTCCCGGTGGGTTGATCAGGAGCAGAACCTGCCTGTCTCAATCCACAGCGATCCCCTCAATGGCATGCCAAGCCTCGGTCGATGTTTCGCTGAGTTGGTTGTTTTCCTCGTCGATGAATAATGCAGCGATATTGTGCCGATCAGCGACTGCCTGCCCTTCCGTCGCTCCGAGGCACAGTAAAGCTGTGGACCAGGCATCTGCCCAGGCAGGGTCTTGATCAATGACCGTGACAGATACCGTCGAATGGCTGACGGGCCAACCTGTCCGCGCGTCCAACACATGGCTGTAGCGCTGGCCCTGATCGTCGAAGTAATGGCGGTAGGTGCCCGACGTCATAACCGATAGCGGAGCATCACTGCGAATCGTTATCACCTTATGGATAGACCGCTTTTCGGGTGTTGGTCGCTCAATGGCAACCCGCCAGGGTTCTCCGCCTGGCTTGTGGCCTCGGGTTTTCAGTTCACCGCCCAGTTCCACCAGATAGTGTTCGATGCCCGCGGACTCCAGCACCTCAGCCATCTTTTTTACGGTATATCCCTGCGCGATCGACGACAGATCAACCTGCAGATCGGGAACGGATTTAGCAAGGGTGTTGTTCGACCTTGCGACTACGTGGTTGCTGCCAACGATCTGTAGCTGATTACGCAGCTCAGTCTCCGAAGGAACGGAAACCTGCTGACCACTGAACCCCCAGAGATCAAAGACAGGCTTTATCGTCAGGTCATAGCACCCATGACTGGCCTTGGTCACCTCTCGTGCCTTTTCAATCAGGTTTACGATTTCAGGTCCGACTTCCAGGACCTCGGAGGCACCGGCGTGGTTAAAACGCTCAATCACACTGTCCGACCGGTAGTTGGACATCAGTGCATCGACTCGCGCCAGCTCTGCGCCTACGTCTTGTCGGATTGTCTCGGCGTCTGCGCTGCCCGGATTCCAGAAGGTCACATGCCAGGTCGTCCCTTGTGCGGGACCGCTCAATTTGGTCAGACCGGGCGGCTGGTTACAGCCTCCCAGTGCCAGAGTCAGAAAGCTGAATAGCAGCACCCTCCTAAGGCGCCAACTCGAAAGCATGCAACCGGGATTTAGAGACAGCAAAAACATCGAACACCTCTGAATAGCGACCCTGTGTTGCGCAGAGTCTACCTTTCCGGACGTTTTTGGTGGGGAGAGAACCTTATTTTTTAACGCTTTTTTTACGCCCCGCCGCTGTTATGGTCATCGAATTTTTACGCCACACCGCAGCACCATGGAAGCACACCCACTGAGGGAGACTTAGCGTGTCTACTTTCCTGTTAATTGTTTCTGTTGCGGTCGGCGACTACCTGGTAGCCGCCCTGCTCTGGCCCGAGAGGTTCTGACCATGGCACTGATTGGCATTGGCATCATTCTGGGGCTGTTTGGCCTGTGTTTCCTGTTCATTGATCTGGAGGAACGGCTGTGAACGAGGTCATCGTTATCTATGCGGTCACGCTCTTGCTGGCGTGGCCACTGGGCAAGTACATCGCGGGCGTATTTAACGGATCCAGGGGGGCGGCGGGTGCTGTCTTTCTGCCGGTTGAGAACGGCCTGTATCGACTGTTTGGCGTTAATCCTGCCCGGCCGATGAGTTGGCAGGGTTACGGGAAATCCCTGCTGAAACTTCACCTTATGCTGGGGCTGATCGTCTTCGGCCTGCTGATGGCCCAGGGCTTTCTTTTTCTGAACCCGGACAACATCGACGGCATGAGCTGGGACCTGGCGTTGCATACGGCGGTCTCGTTCCTGACCAACACCAATCAGCAGCATTACTCGGGGCAGGCGCAGCTGAGTTACCTGGCCCACACCTTTGGCATCGTGACGCTTCAGGTGTTCACACCGGCGGCGGGCATGGCGGCACTAGTGGCTATCGTGCGAACCCTGCTGGGCCGGTCTGACGAAAAGAAGCAGCCGGCCGGAGATGGCGCGGTGTCTGTCGGTAATTTCTACGAAGACATCACCCGGGCCATTGTTCGGGTCATGCTGCCGGTCGCCGCTGTGGTTGCGCTGATCATTGCCTCCCAGGGGGTCCCAAACAGCTATGAAGGCGCCCGCACAGCCATTCCCCTGGACCAGACCGCCGGGATGGAAGAGCAGAACATCCCGATCGGGCCGGTGGCACCGATGGTGGCCATCAAGCAGGTCGGTACCAACGGCGGTGGTTGGTATGGCCCCAATTCCAGTGTTCCCCTGGAAAACCCGACCCCTGTGAGCAACTTTGTTCAGACAGTTTCCATTGTCCTGATTCCTGCCGCCCTGGTCTTTGCCCTTGGCTTCATGAGCGGTCGGCGACGGCTTGCCATGGTGGTGATGGGCGTGATGGTTGCGATGTCTGTTTCTCTCACCTCTGTTGCCATCTGGTCTGAGAATCAGCCAAACGCCGCCTTCTCTGGACTGGCCGCCGAAGGTCCGAACCTTGAAGGTAAGGAAGTCCGGTTTGGTGCGACCGCAACCGCACTTTGGGGGAGCTGGACCACCCAGACCTCAAACGGCTCTGTGAATGGCATGCACGACAGCTTCAACCCGATCGGCGGCATGATCCCGATGATCGACATGTTCATCAATGTGACCTTCGGAGGTATTGGCGTTGGGCTGATCGGCTACCTGCTGTTCCTGCTGTTGGCTGCGTTTCTGGGCTCCCTGATGATCGGTCGTGCCCCGGAAATTGCCGGCAAGGCCCTGGAAACCCGGGAAATGAAGCTGGTCTGTATCGCCCTGTTGATCCAGCCTCTGCTGATTCTGGGATTCAGCGCCGTCACGGTTGCCTTCCCGGCGCTGACCGGTAACTCCAATCCCGGCTTCCACGGCATCAGTCAGGTCATTTACGAGTACACCTCAGCGTTTGCCAATAACGGCTCCGGCTTTGAAGGGCTCGGTGACAACACCGTTTGGTGGAACGTGACCTGTGCTATCAACCTGGCCCTCGGTCGCTTCATTCCCATTCTGGCACCACTGGCGATTGCCGCATCACTGGCGGCCAAACGCTCCGCTCCGGAAGGTCGCGGTAGCCTGGCCATCGACACGCCCACCTTTGGGCTGATGACCCTGGCGGTGATTGTGATGTTTACCCTGCTGAGCTTTATGCCGGTGCTAATTCTTGGCCCGATTGCAGAAGCCCTGGCTCTGATGTCCTGAGTGGAGAACGATGATGTCCAAGCAAACCCCTAAAATGACTGACTCACTTGATCTGGGCACAGTTGTCGGCCAGTCCATCAAGCGGCTGAACCCAAAAGATCTGGCCCGTAATCCGGTCATGATGGTGGTCGGTATCGGAACGGTAATCACGTTCCTGCTGGGCCTGAGTAATCTGGCCCAGGGTGCGCCCGCCGGCCTGGATTTCGCGATCAGCGGAATCCTGTTATTCACCGTACTTTTCGCCAACGGTGCCGAATCCGTAGCGGAAGCTCGCGGCAAGGCCCAAGCCGGTGCTCTCAGAGCCACCCGGAAAGACCTGAAAGCCCGCAAGCTCGATGGCGATCAGCAAAAGGAAGTGGCGGCGACGGACTTGCGCCGTGGCGACCGCGTGCTGGTCAAACCTAATGAGCTGATCCCTGCCGACGGCGAAATCGTCACCGGTGCTGCAACCATCAACGAATCCGCAGTGACCGGGGAATCGGCTCCCGTGCTCAGGGAGGCGCGCACTGATAACAGCGGTGTCAGCGCGGGCACCAAAGTGTTATCCGATGAGATCGTGATCGAAGTCACCGTTGATCCGGGCAATTCACTGCTGGACCGTATGATTGCCCTGGTCGAAGGTGCCAAGCGTCAGAAGACACCCAGTGAACTGGCCTTGTCGGTCTTGCTGGCCGCCATGACTCTGGTATTTCTGATTGTTGTTGTGACTCTCGTGCCCTTCGGCGGGTTTGTGGGTGCAACCCCGTCCTATTCGGTGCTGGTTGCACTGTTGGTCTGCCTGATTCCCACAACCATCGGCGGCCTGCTTCCAGCCATCGGCATTGCCGGAATGGACCGGGCCATGCGTGCAAACGTCATTGCCAAATCCGGCAAAGCCGTGGAAGTGGCCGGCTCTATCGACACATTGCTGCTGGATAAGACCGGCACCATCACGCTGGGTGATCGCAAGGCAACAGCCTTTGAGCCTGTTCGGGGCGTGGCACCGGGGACTCTGAGGGATGCCGCGCTGCTGACTTCGCTGGCTGATCCGACCCCCGAGGGCAAATCCGTGGTAGCTCTGGCCCGCGATAAGGGCTCGGACGCCGAAGCGTCTGAGGGAACCGAGTTCATCGAGTTCTCTGCCAACACACGTATGTCTGGAGTGGACCTGCCGGATGGCCGGATTCTTCGCAAAGGCGCGACCGATGCGATTCGCAAATTTGTCACGGAAAACGGCGGCAACTACCCGCAGGAAACAGACAACCTGGTCGACAGGGTTGCCAAAAACGGCGCTACTCCGCTGGTGGTTGCTGAGGGCAACCGCGTACTCGGGGTGATTGCCCTGTCGGATGTCATCAAATCCGGCATCAAGGAGCGCTTTGCCAAATTGCGGGACATGGGCGTGAAAACAGTGATGATCACCGGCGACAACCCGGTGACTGCAGCGGCAATCGCAGCAGAGGCGGGTGTTGATGATTTTGTGGCCGAGGCAACACCGGAGCAGAAACTCGACATCATCCGCAAGGAGCAGGCCGAGGGCCGCATGGTGGCCATGATGGGGGATGGCACCAACGATGCACCGGCCCTGGCCCAGGCTGATCTTGGCCTGGCGATGAATTCCGGAACCCAGGCGGCAAAGGAAGCCGGCAACATGGTGGATCTGGATTCCGACCCCGGGAAGCTGCTCGCCGTCGTTGAAATTGGCAAGCAACTGCTGATCACAAGGGGCTCGCTGACCACTTTCTCGCTGGCTAACGACGTCGCCAAGTACTTCGCCATACTGCCAGCCCTGTTTGTGACCAGTCTGCCGGCACTGGACGCTCTGAACGTGCTGGATCTTGAGAGCCCTATGAGTGCGGTACTCGCAGCCACCATATTCAACGCACTGATCATACCGGCGCTGATTCCGTTCGCTCTGAAAGGTGTTCAATTCAAGCCAGCGAGCGCAACCCAGCTGTTGCGACGCAACCTTCTGATCTTCGGATTGGGTGGCCTTTTGCTGCCGTTCGCGGCTATCAAGGCGCTGGATCTGATGCTCACCGTGGTTATCTGAGGAGACCGACATAATGACTGAATCAAATAACGCGGCCGTAACCCGGTCCGCCTCCTGGCTCTCAGCGCTTCGCACAGCGATTGTTCTCATTATCCTTTGCGGCGGGCTATATCCGCTGCTCATAACAACCGCCGGAAAAGTGATGTTTCCCCATCAGGCACTGGGAAGCATGATCATCATTGACGACACGATTGTTGGATCGGAATTGGTTGGACAACGGTTCACAGCCCCGGAATACTTCCACGGGCGGCCGTCCGCAGCGGAGTATGACCCCTTCTCGGTCGGAGGCTCCAACTACGCAGCCAGCAATCCTGACCTGAAAGCACGCGTTGCAGACGATTCCGCAGAGATCGCGCAAAGAGAGAACGTAGCCCCGACGTCTATCCCTGCGGACTTGCTCGCAGCATCGGGCTCTGGAATTGATCCTCATATATCCCCGGAATCGGCGATTTTACAGGCCGAACGCGTGGCGAGTGCCCGTGGCATTGCGATTGCGAGGGTCAACGAACTGATTGCAAAGTACACTGAAGGTCCCACACTCGGCGTTTTCGGACAACCACGTGTAAACGTTCTGAAACTCAATCTGGCATTGGACGGCAAGGAGTTTGACGATTGAATCAAGGCGACCCTAATCGCCCCAACCCGGACGCGCTCCTGAAAACCCAGGAGCGTGAGTCCGCCGGCGGGCTCAAGATCTTTCTGGGAGCGGCCCCGGGCGTGGGTAAAACCTACCAGATGCTGCAGGCAGCCCATGAACTTAAACGGCAGGGTGTGGATGTCGTCGTTGGTGTCGCGGAAACCCATGGGCGTTCCGATACCCTCGCCCTGTGTGAAAACCTTGAGCAGCTTCCGGATAAAGAGGTTGAGTACGCCGGCAAGCAGTTCCGGGAGTTCGATCTAGATGCCGCCCTGAAACGCAAACCGGATGTCCTGTTGGTGGACGAGCTGGCCCACCGCAATATCCCGGGCACCCGCCACCCCCGGCGTTACCAAGATATTGAAGAACTGCTGGATCAGGGCATTACCATCTGGACGGCTATTAATATCCAACACCTGGAAAGCCTGTCGGACGTGGTGGCCAGTATCACCGGCGTGCGAATGCGAGAAACGGTGCCGGATTCGATCCTGGAACGGGCCCGGGACATCGTGCTGGTCGACCTTACCCCCTCAGAACTCCTGGAGCGGCTGCGACAGGGCAAGGTCTACGTGCCCGAGCAGGCCCGTGCGGCAATGGACGGCTATTTTTCACCCTCCAATCTGTCCGCGCTGCGGGAACTTGCCGTTCAGGCCATTGCCGAACGGCTGGATTCCGACGTTCGGGAAACCATGCAGTCGAAGGGCATTGAAGGCCCCTGGCACATTCGATCCCGAATGCTGGTTGCGGTGGACGGCTCTGGTCAGGGTGAAACCCTGGTTCGAGCAGCACGGCGGCTCGCCGAGCGCCGGAAAGCGCCCTGGACCGTCGTCACCGTGGACAATGGCCGGGCAGGCGCTGACGAACGCCAACGGCTGGAAAAAGTGTTTGATCTGGCCACCCGCCTGGGCGCAGAGGTCAGGACGCTTCGGGGATACGACGTGCCCGGAGAAATCCTGGCCTTCGCGAGAGAGCAGAATGTCACAACCCTGGTTCTCGGCCGTTCCCACAATCGCTGGTGGCACCTTCGAAAATCCACCAGTCGTAAGCTACTGAAAGAGGCCGAGGCCTTTGAAGTCACCTTTATACCAGTACCTAAAAAACAAAGGCGCCGGCTTGCTGAAGCCGCCGGCCATCCGGTCAGATGGAGCGACTATGCCTGGGCCGTTGGCAGTGTAGGTGCTGCAACCGCCATCGCCATGGGACTACAAAACGTTCTTCCACTGGGCAACCTGTCCCTGATCTTTCTGACATCCGTATTGTGGGTGGCCTCCCGAACCGGTATTCGTCCTGCCCTGTTCACGGCGGCTCTGAGCTTTCTGACCTACAACTTTTTCTTCACGGAACCCCGTTTGACCTTCCACATGGCAGATACGGATGAGCTGCTGACCGTGGTGTTCTTCCTGATTATCGCTGTATCTGGAGGCAACCTTGCCGGCCGATTGCGGGACCAGGTCCAGATGCTTCGCGCCTCGAATGATCTCACTGATGCTCATCTGCAGTTTACCCGCAGACTCGCCTCTGTGCCTGATATCAACTCTGTCCAGACCGAGGCGGTCGAGGCTCTCTATGCCCAACTCAAGCTTCCTCTGATTATCGCCCAACGGAGCCCTGAAAATGATGCAATTGAAGTGGTGGTTCAGGGCGGCCCCTCTCACCCATTAAACGATGCTGCACGATCGGCCATCGATTGGGCCATCCGCAACGCCAAACCCAGCGGCGCGTTTTCTGACACGCTGAACAGCCTTCCCTGGCGCTTTGAACCGATTGAAGCAGACGGTGAAGTCTACGGCGTACTCGGTTTTCGAGTGGACGATATGACCCCGGAGTATTACCGGGGCCTGGCCATCAACGTTTACGTGCATCAATTGGGTTTGGCGTGGTTTCGTACCCGCCTGGCCGCCAACCTGTCAGCATCCCGAGTGGCGGAGGAAACCGAACGGCTGCGCTCAGCGCTGCTCTCCTCCATCTCCCATGACTTGAGGACGCCGCTATCGTCCATGATTGGCTCTGCCAGCACGCTGAAATCGATGTTTGACCGGCTCTCGGATGAGGATCGCAATAGCCTTCTGGATGCGGTACTGGGTGAAGGCGAGCGCCTGGATCGCTACATTCGCAACCTGCTGGACATGACCAAACTGGGCCATGGCACACTCAAGATCGAAAGGGATTGGATTGCGTTCACCGATATCCTTTCTTCGGCGCTAAGGCGCACCAGAAACCTGATGTCGAAAGTTCGTGTCGAACGGGAGGTAGAAGAGGACCTTCCGTTGCTTTTCGTGCATCCGGCGCTTATTGAGCAGGCCTTGGTCAACGTGCTAGAGAACGCCGCCAAGTTCGCGCCCGACGGCTCAACTCTGTCTATCCGCGCCCACAGAAAGGAAAACGAATTAATCATAGCGATTTCCGACGAAGGGCCGGGCATTCCAGAAGACCAGAGGAGCCAGGTATTCGATATGTTCTTCACCGGCGGCGAAGGCGACCGGGGGCCTCATGGTAGCGGGCTCGGCCTGGCTATCTGTCACGGCATGGTCGCGGCTCATGGTGGCCGGATTCAGGCGTTGGCTGGCCCAAATGGTATCGGTGCCACCATAGAAGTAGCGCTGCCCCTGATAGAATCCCCTGAACAAGAGTCCAATCGGGAATCCAGTGAATGACTGAACCAGCAAAAGACCGGGAAAAGCCCTATATTCTGGTCATCGACGACGAACCGCAAATCCGGCATTTCCTGCGTATCAGCCTGAAAACGGAAGGATACGAACTGCTCGAAGCAGAGAACGGGGAGACCGGGCTCGGGTTGTGCGCGAGGCATTCACCGGATCTTGTGATTCTGGATTTGGGGCTTCCGGATATGGATGGCTCGGAGGTGCTGGCCGGTTTGCGGGAGTGGTCATCAGCCCCGGTGATCATTCTCTCGGTGCGGGATCGGGAACTGGAAAAGGTAAAAGCCCTGGATCTTGGAGCCAACGATTATGTAACCAAACCCTTCGGCGTCGATGAGCTGCTGGCTCGAGTTCGAACCCAATTGCGTAACCACCAGAAAGGAAAAAACGCTGTAGCTCCTGAAACCTCGGCCATTTTTGATAACGGTGAGCTTAATATTGATCTAGCCATGCGCAAAGTCACGGTTAGCGGTGAGCCTGTCAAACTCACACCCAAGGAGTTTGCCGTACTGAAGGTCTTGCTGCTTGCATCTGGAAAGATCGTCACACAATCACAGTTGCTCAAGGATATTTGGGGGCCGACTCACACCACCGATACCCATTATCTGCGCATTCTAATTGGGAGATTGAGGCAGAAGCTCGGAGATGACCCTACGGAGCAACGCTATATCCAAACCGAGCCGGGTGTAGGATATAGATTTCTAGAATCTTCCGATCAGGTATGAAAGATCAGGGATCGAGGACTCTGGACTTCACCCAAAAATGCTCATTAGCGAATGATGGACTTACCCCGGCTCACTAGATACTCCTGGCCTATGATTGGACTTCCCCGGTGCAGTGGATACCCAGAAAAAGAGTCTGCATTTCTCCATGAGAAGGTGTTGATCGCTCATCATGAATGTTCGCTTTGCGACCCGAGCGGCCAATAAATGGTGACAATCCCCGGCCACCATATGGTGCCATGTCCACCTCAGGGAGTGGCCTCGCGCCCCGGAAACTGGCACAGTTCACCACACCTATCGAACAATAACAGTAAGAGGAAAGGCCGGTGACGGATCTTGTGGATTACCAACTGAATGACGGCGTTGCGACCATTACCATCGCCAATGGCAAGGCCAATGCGCTGAGCCATGAGGTGTTTGAAGCGCTGAACGCAGCCCTGGACCGGGCGGAATCGGATGAAGCCGTGGTTATCCTGACCGGTCAGCCGGGCATTTTCTCCGGCGGGTACGACCTGAAGGAAATGCAGAAGGGCGGCAATGAGGCGTCAGCGCTGGTGACGGTGGGTTCCAAGCTGACTCGTCGGTTGTCGGCTTTCCCGTTTCCGGTGATCGGCGCCTGCAGCGGCCACGCCATTGCCAAGGGCGCGTTCATTCTGTTGTCAGTGGATCATCGCATCGGCGTTGAGGGTGATTTCAAGCTGGGCCTCAATGAAGTGGCCATTGGCATGACCATGCACCGTGCAGGCATTGAAATTGCCCGGCACCGCCTGACGCCAGCTCACTTCCAACGTTCTGTGGTGAACGCGGAAATATACGGGCCCCAGGGCGCGGTGGACGCAGGTTTCCTGGATGAGGTTGTGGCTCCGTCTGAACTCAGTAGTCGCGCCAATGAGCTGGCACAACAGTTCAAAAAGCTGAACATGCGTGCGCACAAGGAAACCAAGCGCAAAGCCAAGGCTGAGTACCTGGCGCTGATGGATCGCTGCATCGAGCAGGATTCTGAGCACCTTGGGCTGGCGGGCTAATCTGACTCTGAGGGGGCGGAGAGAGATATGCACGGCCCGTTCAATGGGCGGGGCCAGGAGAAGGTTGGTTGCCCTCGAACAAGGCCGCCTGGCCAGCCACCTCCGCCAACATGTGTTCCCGAAAGGTCTGAATGCGCCGAGTACGGCGCAAATCCGGGTGGTAGAGCAGCCATAGGCCAAGATCGAAGCTCGGGTCCGGAACGCAGTAGCGCTCTAGTCCGGCATTGCTGTCCCCCATGAAGCACGGCAGGTAGGCCAGTCCCAGCCCCTGTTCCAGGGCCGCTACGGTGAGCAAGGTGTCGTCCACGAAAAACTGATGATCGTGATCCGGACAGGCTTGTTGTGTCCAGTTGTGGTGAAAATCGCAGCAATCGACCCCGAGCCACCGGGGTGGTTGGCCAGAAGCTCTGAGCTCTTTGAGGTAAGTACGGCTGCCATAGACGGTCGAGGCGACCGTGGTCAGCCGGGCGCCGATCAGCGTGTCCAGAGGCGTGTTGGTCAGACGGATGGCGATATCGGCCTGTCGGTCTGCCAGGCTGACGTACTTGTTGGATACTTCAATGTGTAATTTGATGCCGGGGTGCGCTGCACTGAAGCGGGCAAACATCGGCATCAGGATACTCGACGCCATGTTGTTGATGGCCGTGACATGCAGGTCGCCACACAGCTGGCTGTCCTGCCTGCCCAGGGCGCCCTCGCAATCGAGAAACTCCAATTCCATTCGTGACGCTGAGCGCTTCAGCTCCTCGCCCGCTTCTGTCAGTTCGTACCCTGACGGTTTGCGTTCAAGCAACCGCGTCCCCAAGTCCTTTTCCAGCTGCAGGAGACGTCGGGAAACCGTTGAATGCTGAACATTCAAACGTCTCGCCCCACCGCTGATAGAGCCTTCTCTGGCCACGGCAAGGAACACCCGTAAGTCATCCCAGTGCATCACGAACTCCCTTTCTGTGCATTTCTGCACATCCGGCGTCGGTTTTTTGCGAATTGAGTCAACAGTAGACCCGGCGCAGGCTTGAGACAAGCAAATACTGCTCTGCACCAGATGCTCAGCGGGCTGACCGCGCTGGAGCAAGACGATGCCTGGGCTGAATTTGCCGGGGCTTTCGGGCCCCGACGCGCCAGACAGGCAAGGAGACATGCCATGGCTACCATCGCGATTGTTCAGGAACCACCGGTCTTTCTTGATCGGGACAAAACTATTGAGAAAGCCGTTTCATGTGTAAAAAAAGCAGCAGAGCAGGGCGCCGAACTGGTGGTTTTCTCTGAGGCCTTCATCCCTGGTTATCCCACCTGGATCTGGAGGTTAAAGCCCGGAGGCGACTGGGGGTTGTCCGAGCAGTTGCACGCCCGGCTGTTGGCCAATGCCGTGCAGATTGATTCCGAGCAGTTGCGGCCCTTGTTCGATGCCGCTCGGGAGCACCACGTATCCGTCGTCTGTGGGCTGGAGGAGCGGGACCAGGGCACCAGCCGCGCCACACTCTATAACACCGTGATCACCATTGGCCCGGATGGCCAATTGCTGAACCGTCATCGAAAACTCATGCCCACCAATCCGGAGCGCATGGTCTGGGGCTTCGGGGATGGCTCAAGCCTTCGGGTGGTGGATACGCCGGTGGGCCGCGTTGGTACGCTGGTTTGCTGGGAGAACTTTATGCCCCTGGCGCGCTGTGCTTTGTTTGCCCAGGGTATCGAGATCTATATTGCGCCCACCTATGACAGCGGCGAGAAGTGGATTCGCTCGCTCCAGCACATCGCCCGCGAGGGTGGTTGCTGGGTGTTGGGCTCGGGCAATCTGCTCAGAGTTAGCGACCTTCCGGACGACTTTCCGGAACGGGAACGGCTTTACCCCGACGCAGATGAGTGGATCAATCCGGGAGACTCCCTGGTCATCAACCCATCAGGCGATATTGTCGCCGGCCCGCTGCGTCATGAATCCGGCCTGATTATGGCCAACATCGATCTGGAGCAAGTCAGCGCCGCGAAGCGCAGCCTGGATATTGTCGGGCACTATGCGCGCCCGGATATCTTCACGCTTCAGGTGAATACCAATGCGCAAACACCCGTGGAATTTCACCCCGGACGAGAGGTGCATCATGAACACCGATAAAGCCTACCAGGGCAGTTGCTTCTGTGGTGCGGTGCAGTTCACCGTCGGCGGGGACCCCGAGGCCATGGGCTACTGCCACTGCGAATCCTGCCGCCACTGGTCCGCAAGCCCGGTCAATGCCTTCACGTTGTGGAAGCCTTCGGCCATTGAAATTACCCGGGGCGCCGATCAGATCGGCAGTTACAACAAAACTGACCAGAGCTACCGCAAGTGGTGCAAGCAGTGTGGCGGCCACATCATGACCGAGCATCCGGGCATGGGCCTGACCGACATCTATGCGGCGCTGCTCCCGGATCTGGTCCATGAGCCCGGCGTGCACGTGCACTACCAGGAGACGGCTCTGCACATCTACGACGGCGTGCCGAAATTCCGGGATGCCCCTGATGAGGTCGGAGGAAGTGGAATAACTTTGCCGGAGTAAACCGGTGGGCCATTAAACTGCTCACTTTCCGAACGAAAATGTTGCCGGCTTCAGGTATCTGAGGCCGGCACTCTTTCGGGATTCACGGGTTTTTCGCATCCTCTAGATGGGTCATCCTTGAGCCACAGCCACCAGAGGAACGCAACGATGAGCAGACTTTCCGATCACGTCGACTGGCAATATGTCTTTCGGGAGTACTGGAACGTTTACCGTTTCGGATCGGCCGGCGGTAACAGCGTTATTCGTTCGCACCTGAAAGACGTCCGCAATCGCCTGAATGCGGAGCTGGAAATCAATCCTGAAGTTGCGTTTGATCAGCCCAATAGTCTGCCGGTGTGTGCCTGGTTGGGAAGGGCCATGGATCAGGGGCTCAATGAACGCACAGCACCGCTGGTGCGCTCGCTTGCCCGGGTTATCGATCAACTGACCTGGCGCTATGGCTATGAACGCATGCGAAAGGGCCTGGCGCGCAAATACGCCTACGCGGAGCTGATGGGGCCAAATGGTCCCGTGATTAGCAAGAAGCTTATTCTCGGCCTTGTCCTTTTTGCACCCCGATGCACCTATCCTGAGCACAGCCACGACGGTATCAGCGAATCCTATATCTGCCTGAGTGGATCCGTGTCAGACAGCAACTACAGCGTGTTCACGCCGGGATCGTTGTTGTTTAATCCACCAAAACGCGCCCATCGAATGACCACCGGTGATTTCGAGCCAACATTGCTGGCTTACGCCTGGACCGGTGATGAAGACAAGCTGGCCCACCAGAAGATGGATTTCTCGATCAAGAAGTAGAGCCAGATGTCGTGGAGAGAGCCGGATTCCGCCCCAATAGCTGGAATCCGGGGATTTCCCGAGTTAGCGTTGGCGCCGAACACATAATCGCCCTGGCGGTCATACTACCTGGCCAGGTCCGAACAGCTGGCCTCAGTAAGCGCCTTCGCTGTAGATCAGCTCGTAGCTGTGGCTGTAGATCTCGAGGATGTTGCCGAACGGATCTTCCATGTAGATCATGCGGTACGGCTTCTCACCCGGGTAGTAGTAGCGCGGCTTTTCCATGCGCTTCTTACCACCGGCAGCGACGATACGCTCTGCCAGCCCTTCAACGTCCGGATCCTGAACGCAGAAGTGGAATACACCGGTCTTCCAATACTCGAAGTTGTTTTCCGGGTTTTCCTGGCCCTTGAACTGGAACAGCTCAACGCCGATCCGGTCGCCGGTGGACAGGTGGGCAATGCGGAAGTTGCCCCAGCCCGGACCAAACACGTCGGTGCACATTTCGCCGATGGCACTGTCGTCTTCTTCGATGTCGGTCGGCTTCATGATCAGGTACCAACCCATGACTTCGGTGTAGAACTTCACCGCTGCTTCCAGGTCGGGTACGGAAATGCCAATGTGTGAAAAGTTTCTTGGGTAAACGTTGCTCATTTGCTGTTACCTCTTGCCTCTGTGACTGTGCGAGTAGATTACAAACCCTGGTTTATCACGTAAAATTATCATTTTTAATGTTTTCGAGTATGAATCGTAATGATAAATCCCGTCTGGCTACGTAGCTTCTGCACTCTGGTGGAGGTTGGCAATTTCACGCGCACCGCAGAGCGCCTGCACATGACGCAATCGGGTGTCAGTCAGCATGTGCGAAAGTTGGAAGAGCAGCTTGAGCTTTCTTTGCTGGTCCGTCAGGGCAAGCAGTTCACCCTGACAGATGCCGGTGAGCGGCTGTACCGCGAGGCCAATGTGATAGTCGAGTCACTCTCCGATCTTGAGCGACGGGTAGGTGCGGATCCCGCTTTTGAGGGCCTGGTGAGGATCATGTCGCCGGGCAGTGTTGGGCTGAAGCTGTACCCGCACCTGCTGACGTTGCAACAGCGTCATCCGGGCCTGATCATCGATTACCGGTTTGCGCCCAATTCCGATGTCGAGCGGGCCATCGCCGAATACCGGGTGGATGTGGGCATCATGACCAAGCCCGCATCCCGGGATGAGGTTGGCTTTAAACCGGTAGGCGAAGAGGCTTTGTTGCTGGTGACACCGGAGGGGATGGAGGAACCCAGCTGGGACCAATTAATGGCGCTCGGATTTATCGATCATCCGGACGGGGCTCACCATGCGGGCTTGCTGCTGGGGGCTAACTACAGCGAGTTCCATCACAGCAACCAGTTCCCGCCGGCCGGTTTTTCCAACCAGATCAGTTTGATTCTCGAGCCGGTCAGCCGGGGCTTGGGGTTTACCGTGTTGCCGGCCTACGCCATTGAGGCGTTCCAGCAGCCAGAGAAAGTGAAGACCCACCGATTGGCAACACCCGCCAGTGAAACCTTGTTTCTGAGCTTTCGTCGCAACCAGCCTCTGCCCAACCGAGTCAGCACCGTTATCGATGCCATGCGCGAAGGGCTCGGTCTGAGTGCTGGCGATTCGCCCGAAATGGTGTAGTTTGGGAAGATTCAGAAGGTCTGCAGTTTTCAGTCAATAATTAGTTCTTTATCACGGAATTCGGAGGTCCAGCGTGTCCCAGTACGAGCAGTTTGCCAGTGACAACTACAGCGGTGTATGTCCGGAAGCCTGGGAGGCGATGGCCGCGGCAAACCGCATGGACGAGGCCGCCTACGGCGAGGACAGTTGGACTCAGCGGGCGGCGGATGGGATCCGTGGCCTGTTCGATACCGACTGCGATGTCTTTTTTGTGTTCAACGGCACCGCGGCCAACTCCCTGGCCCTGGCCTCTATTGGGCAATCCTTTCACAGTGTCATCTGCCACGAGTTGGCGCACATCGAGACCGACGAATGTGGCGGGCCGGAATACGCATCCAACGGCGCAAAGTTGCTGCTGGGGCAGGGGCCGGATGGCAAGCTCACGCCTGAGAGCATCGAGCACCTGGTTACCAAGCGCACCGATATCCATTACCCAAAGCCGAAGGCGCTGAGTCTGACCCAGGCCACGGAAGTGGGCACCCTCTACACCCCCGAAGAATTACGCGCGATCAGGGCCACGGCGGACAAGTACAACCTGAGCATCCACATGGATGGTGCCCGGTTTGCCAACGCTGTGGCTGCGCTGGATGTGCACCCGTCGGAGATCACGTGGAAAGCGGGCGTGGATGTGCTGTGTTTTTCTGGCACCAAGAATGGCCTGGCCCTGGGGGAGGCCGTGGTGTTTTTTAACCGGCAGTTGGCCGAGGATTTCGAGTGGCGCTGCAAGCAGGCGGGTCAGCTGGCGTCCAAGATGCGCTACATCTCGGCGCCCTGGTGTGGATTGCTGGATAACGATGTCTGGTTGCACAATGCCCGGCACGCCAATGCCTGCGCTGCACGGCTGGCCAGTGGGCTGGAAGGTCTGCCCGGTGTTGCCCTTCGCTATCCGCGGCAGGTGAACGGCGTGTTCGTGGAAATGCCGGAACCGGTGCAGGCGGCGCTGCGGGCCAAAGGCTGGCGCTTCTACAATTTCATCGGCGGCTCGGCCCGGCTGATGTGCTCCTGGGCGACCACAACCGAGCGCGTGGATCAGTTCGTAGCTGATGTGCGGAGCCTGGTGGCCGCCTGACAGCAGCCGGTGGGCACCAACTCGGTGGCCCACCGGCTTTAATTTCCGGGTGTTTTGGCTAAACTTTAATCAGGTGTTTTGCCCGGAGTCTGTATCAATGGAACCTGCTCCCGACTCCTGCCGGTTTTCTTCCTTTTTCCATCTGCGCCGACTTCGGCGTGTACTCTTCTCTGTCCCTTTTATGCTGGTAGCTGCGCTGGGTTTTGCCGGCAATGTTGCGGGTGAGGGCAGTCCCGGTCTCACCGTCCTTGATGGTAAGGCATTCCTTAGCAACCTTGGCCAAGAAGGCCAGCCTGCTGACATCGAGGACCTCCTGGTATTTGAAGATGGCCAGTTCGTGTCGAGGGAGTGCGAGCGATACTGTGGCTACGTGAAAGCCGATTACTGGGTGCGGGCGCACGACGATGCGGTTCAGATGTTTGCGGAAGTGCCTTGTACCCTCTCCGATGCCGTCATGCGTTGGAAGGCGACGATCCGGGGCGATGAAATTGAAGGGACGTTCCTCTGGATAAACAAGCGCTGGTACTGGACATTTGAAAAGCAGTTCTGGTTCAAAGGCCACCTGGTTAATGCGGAGGCGCAGTGACTCGTCTGGCCATGCCGAGTCGTGGGCTAGTAGCGGGGCTGATCAAACTCGGCATCTTGTTCGCCATCATTCTATTGGGAAACCTCCTTACCAGAGGCGTTGTTGAGGGACTGGACCTGTCGATACGGCCCGGGACAGAGCCCATGCTGCACCGGGTGATCATGACTGCAATGATTGCTTACATACTGTTGATGGCGATCCCTTTTGTGCCCGGAGTGGAAATTGGTCTGGCGGTGATGATGATTCTCGGGCCGAAAATCGTGCCTCTGGTTTATTGCTGCACCCTGCTAGCCTTGTGTCTGGCTTTCGCGATTGGGCGATTGATCCCGGAGGCGACACTCATCAGATTCCTTCGGGAGTTGCGGCTTGTGCGGGCCGCGGCGTTCTTGGAGAGCTTTCAGGGTCTCAATGGACGGCAGCGAATGGAGTGCCTGACCGCAAAGTCCCCGAAACGGTGGGTGCCATGGTTGCTTAGGCATCGGCATCTTGCGCTCATGCTGGCGATTAATATGCCTGGCAACATGATCATGGGTGGCGGCGGTGGATTGGCACTGATGGCGGGCATGAGTCGATTATTTTCGGCGCCGCACTACCTGATGCTGGTAGCCGTGGCGATTTCCCCAATCCCCATTTTTCTAATGATTTTCGGAAACAGCGTCGCTGATTGGCCGGTGTAAACCGGGAAACTCCAGTGGAGATGTTGGTGGGTGTGATGGTATATATGCGTGGGTAACCATCGCATAGCGCCAAGCAGCGATGTCTTATTCATGTCTGGGAACCTAGCAATGCCAAGAGCAAGTGAAATCAAAAAGAATTCTGCAGTGGATTACGATGGCCGGGTGTATTTCGTGAAAGACATTGAGCGCTCGGTGCCTCAGGGGCGGGCTGGCGGTAGCCTGTATCGCATGCGCATGTACGACGTGGTAACCGGCAGCAAGATTGACGAGACCTTCAAGGATTCGGACATGCTGAATCTGGCGGATCTCACCCGCCGGCCGGCCACCTTCTCCTACGCCGACGGTGAAGAGGTGGTATTCATGGATAGTGAAGACTTCACCCAGTACAGCCTGAACCGTGAGGCCATTGCCGATGAGCTTCTGTTCATCAGCGAAGACACCCAGGGCCTGATGGTGATCCTGGTCAGCGACGCGCCGGTATCCCTGGCGCTGCCGCCGACGGTGGAGCTGGACATCAGCGAGACCGATCCTTCCATCAAAGGCGGTTCCGCGACCGCGCGCACCAAACCGGCTACCCTGTCGACCGGGCTGGTGGTGCAGGTGCCCGAGCACATTTCCACCGGCGACCGGATCAAGGTGAATGTCGAGGAGCGCAAGTTCCTGAGCCGTGCCTGAACTTGTTCGAGGAGGCTGAATGACCGATTCGAATACCAAACTGGTGGTTTTTTACGACGGCGCCTGCCCGACCTGTATCAAGGACCGGCGCTGGTACGAAAAGCTGGCGGGCAAAACAGGCGAATCGGTGGAATGGCTGGACATTACCGGCCGTGATGACGAACTGCGCAGTGAAGGTGTTGATCCCCATCGGGCCCTGAGAGAGTTGCACGTGAAAGACACTCAGGGTCGAATCCATCGCGAAATGGACGCCTACATCCTGTTGATGGCCCGCGTGCCTGTGCTGAAACCCGTGGCCTGGTTGATCGGCCTGCCGTTGATCCGGCCGGCCCTCGCCCGGCTATACCACGCCTGGGTCGCTCGGCGGCTTGATGCCGATGCCGACTAAGATCTAATCCCCATCAGGTGCTTAAGGTACTATTGTTAAAGTGAAAATTAGAGAACGCCAGCTCATCCGCTCCGAGATTCGGGGTTGGGATCGGTTGGCGTTTTTGCGTTAACACCAATAACAATACCGCGAGGACATTCTATGTTGCAGAGACTGACCAACGGCTCAGTGAAACTGGTCGAGCGTTATCTGCCCGATCCCTACGTACTGGTCCTGCTGCTTTCGACGGTGGTGTTCGTGGCCGCTATCGCCTTTGAAGGCCAATCGCCGCTGCAGATGGTGCAGTACTGGGGCGATGGCTTCTGGAACCTGCTGACCTTCGCCATGCAAATGGTCCTGGTCCTGGTCACCGGCTTCGTGCTGGCCAGCACCCCGTTTTTCCGCACGATCCTCAAGGCCTTGGCGCGGCTGGCCAAATCGCCTGGCCAGGCGGTTATCCTGGTTACGCTGGTGTCGTTGGCGGCAGCCTGGATCAACTGGGGCTTTGGCCTGGTGATCGGGGCGCTGTTCGCCCGCCAGGTGGCGCGGGAAGTGCCCAGCGTGAACTACCCGTTGCTGATTGCCAGCGCTTACAGTGGCTTCATGGTCTGGCATGGCGGCCTGGCCGGCTCGGTGCCGCTGGTGATTGCCACCGAAGGCCACTTTACCGCCGATATGATTGGCGTGATCCCCACCAGTGAGACCATTTTTGCCCCGTTTAACCTGCTGCTGGTGCTCGCCATGTTCATTGTCATACCAGTGGTGAACAGGCTGATGATGGGGAAAGATGGCAAGCACGTTGACGCCATCAAGCTGGGTGACGAAGCTCCGCTGCCACCACTGAAGAACGACCGCCCGGCCGAGAAGCTGGAAAACAGCCTCATCCTGGCTCAGGCCATTGGGGTGATGGGGGTTATTTTTGCTGGTTATTATTTCCTGGCGCGCAGTGGTTCACTGAACCTGAACATCGTTAATTTCATGTTCCTGATCCTGGGCATCATCCTGCACGGTCGGCCGTCCCGCTTCATTGCCAGTGCCACCGAGGCGGTTAAAGGCTCTACCGGTATTATCATCCAGTTTCCGTTCTACGCCGGCATCATGGCGATGATGGTGGATTCCGGGCTGGCCAGCAGTCTGTCCAACTGGTTTGCCAGTGTTGCCAACCCGACCACCTTCCCGCTGTTCACCTTCCTGAGTGCCGGAATCGTCAATATCTTCGTGCCGTCTGGTGGTGGCCAGTGGGCGGTGCAGGCACCGATTATGCTGGAAGCCGGCGCCGCGCTGGGTGTCGAGCCGGCCCGCACGGCCATGGCGGTGGCCTGGGGTGACGCCTGGACCAATATGATCCAGCCGTTCTGGGCGCTGCCGGCGCTGGCGATTGCAGGCCTGTCTGCCAAGGATGTCATGGGCTACTGCCTGATCGTGTTGTTGGTTACCGGCGTGGTGCTGGGCTTCGGGCTGATGTTTTTGCCCTGAGCTTCCGCTCTATTGAGGAGTCCGGCTCTGCATGGGCCGGACCCGCTGTCAATGGATAGGCTTCGGGAACCAGGGCTGACAGGGTGTCAGTCTTGTTCGTTTTCGCTCACCATTAAAGAGTTAGCCTCGAAGATTCTCTCCGGTGAAACCGGCCGGCAAAAATAATAGCCTTGGGCAACGTCACAATGGCTCTCATTAAGAAATGCTAATTGTTCGGCCGTTTCTACGCCTTCCGCCACGACTCGCATATTTAACTGGTGCCCCAGCGCGATGATGACGCGGGTTATCGATTCATCGTCCTGGTTAGAACAGATGCCGTCGATGAATGATTTGTCGATCTTGAGCGTGGACACCGGAAATTTCTTCAGGTAACTAAAGCTGGAATAGCCGGTGCCAAAGTCGTCGATTGCGAACTTTATACCCAATTTTTTTAGGTCTTTCATGACCGAAAACGCTTTGGTGGCATCGGCCATGAGAAGGCTTTCGGTAATTTCCAGTTCGAGATACTGAGGGTCCAGATCCGACGCTACCAGAGCCTGCTCAACGGACTCGAGAAACTGCTCGTGACTGAACTGCTTGGCAGAAACGTTTACCGATACGGTGATCGGCGGATGTCCCTCAAGTTGCCACCGTCGATTCTGTCTACAGGCTTCGTTGAGAACCCAGCCTCCGACGTCAATAATCGCTCCTGATTCTTCGGCCCGGGGGATGAATCTACTTGGAGGAATGTTTCCCTGTTCAGGGTGTTCCCACCGTATCAATGCTTCCACGCCAATCGTTTTTTTTGTTTTTTGGTCTACCTGAGTCTGATAGGCCAGTCGGAACTCTCCGTCCGTCAATGCCCGGGCAATACCTTCGTTCATTTCCAGGCGCTGATGAACGAGTTCGCTAAGCTCCTTGGAATAAAAGCTGAAAGCATCTCTGCCATTGCTTTTGGCATCGTACATAGCGAGATCCGCTGCTCTTAACAGGTCTACCACCGTTGTCCCATCCTCCGGGTATCTGGCAACACCGACGCTGCTCGTGACCTTGACCATTTTCCCGGATAAGGCAACGGGTTGAGCTATTGCCGAGCGAATTTTATTGACCAGAGCCTCTATGGACTCGGTATCGTCCGGGTAATCTTCAATCAGAATGATGAATTCGTCGCCCCCGAGGCGAGAGAGCGTGTCCGAGGCGCGAATGGAAGACAGTATTCGGCGACCCAGCGTTCTCAGAAGCTTGTCACCCGAGGCGTGGCCTAGCGAGTCGTTCACATCCTTGAAGTTGTCCAGATCGATAAACAGCAACAGGACCGATGGTGGATACGATAACGAGATACTGATCGCCGACTCCAGTTTATCTTGCAGGAATTTGCGATTGGGTAGACCCGTCAAGGAGTCGTGATGAGCCAAATGAAACAGCTTGGCATAGGAGGTGCGCAAGGCCTTCAGCGGCAGGGTTCGCAGTGAAAGTGCAACGTAAAGGCCGAGCAATCCGCATATCGCTGCAAGAAAGGTGGTGTCGATCAACACCTCACGCATTGAATCCTCCACGCGAAAGAAGCCTACATGTTGGGTTGCATCAAATAGAGGTGTGTCGTGTTTGATGAGGGGGGCAGGGGGTGGTTGGTCAGTATTCTCGGCCAGTACCTCGCCATCGAGAGTGACAATGCTGAATCGATTCTGGTTTCGGGGCAATTGCTCTGCAGCTTCACTTTCTGCGACACGGTTTTCTACCAGCGCATTGAGCGTGTGCTCCTCAAATTTCCACATGTCGGGGTTTTTGTTGATGGCGTCTATGACCATTGACCCATGAATTCGGCTCATTGCTTGGATGGCGGCGCGTTCATGCTCGTATTTCATGGCGAGATAACTGGCAGGGATTCCCAACCCAATCACAAGCGCAATGATGACTGGGGCAATACTGAGGTATCGTTCGATTTGTGAACTGGAGGAACGATTTGTGCTCATTAATAGTCTCCGACGATGCCGCCATACTTAACAATTATGGCCCTCGCTTCGTCAGTCTGAAGGTAGGTTAGGAAGCTGTTTGCGAGGGCGGAGTTCGTTGGTTTTTCTATTGCGTAGATCGTCTTGCCGATCGGGTATTTGCCGGAGTTTAGATTTTTTAGGGTTGGCGCTACACCATCCAGCCTCAAGATATTGATACGTCGATTTTCTGCTCGTAGAAGTATCAAAGAGGTGACGCCAATAGCTCCTTTAATGGACGCGAGGTCGTCGGCGGCGTCAGAATCGGTTGCAGCGACATTCTTTCCGGTGCGCTTGTGGGCAGTCAGCATTGCTTGGCGGAGATTGTCACTCATATCCATGAGAATTTGAGTGTCTGCGTCTTTAAGTGGTCTTAGAACTGGGCGCGCCAAGGCGCCGTTTCCCCAGTGGGTCATTTCTCCAGATAAGATGTTGGCGACTTGGTCGGAGGTGATTGCGCTGATTTCTATTGCCGGGTGCGTTGCTATCACGAGAGGCGTTCGAAAGAGCCGTGTCGCAATAAGGCCTCGCTGGAGCTCCTCCTCTTTCAGTTCCCGTGAGCTGAAACTGACAGTCAGTTTGTCTGCTACCAGCGCTTTGACTCCTCCTCCGCTGCCGAGGCTCGGGTAAACTACCGTTTTAACAAGAGGGTGATGACGCTCGTATGCCTTTACCAAGATTTTGAGAATGCCAGTCGCTGCGCCCGTACCGCCCACGTACAGGCTGCCTTTGGCGGCTGGCGGTGCTCGTTCAGTACTTGAAGCATTCAAGCCAGACGCGAAGGACAGTAACATTACGATTGTAAGGCCAGCAGGAGCAAGGCGGCGGACGTTGCATTTCATATATGTGCCCTAATGCTACATACTTTTATTGTAGGCGTTGCCCTAAGGCCACATTGTTGTCTTGTTGTAATTTTGTGTAGTGGGCAGACTGGCGTGATCAGGCTTCATCTATGACGATTTTTGGCATTCTAATAACCCCACTCATGCAAAAATAATGATAGAACATGGTTCCTTAACCGCCATCTGAAATTGGAAGAACTTTGATGTCAGAATGTTCCGCAAAGTCTGTCTCGGCCTCCGCCATAGAAAAGCACGTCTATAAAGTCTTTCCTAACGATATGAATGCCCATAACACGGTGTTCGGGGGCATGATCATGGCCAAATGTGATCGTCTCGCTCTTGTAGTTGCCGAAAGGCATTCGGCCCGTGTGTGCGTGACCGCCGCGGTGGATTCCATCCATTTTCGGGCGCCTGCCAAAGGGAACGACACCCTGCTGTTCAGCCTGTCACTGAACCGCAGCTGGGGCTCGTCCATGGAGATTGGTGCGCGGGTGGAGGCGGAGAACAGCTACACCGGCGATACCCGTCATATCCTGTCAGCGTTCTTTACCTTCGTGGCCCTGGATGAAAACGACAAGCCAGTGGATGTGCCCGAGGTGGTGCCAGAGACGGATGAACAGGCGCGCCGGTTCGCGAACGCCGAGGTGCGTCGCGACGGGCGCCTGAAGACCCGCGAGAAACTGGCCAGCCGCTGATCCGGACGAAGCCCGGCGGCCTGCAAGCAGACGCACATTTCCAGCTTCTGGAATGCGGACTACACTGATAAATGAAGTCGTAGCTATGAGCAGCCAGCAGGTTTCAGTTTGGATCAGATCAAGCCCCTGCCGATAGGCGCCCAGCACTACATTCTCATGCTGATTCCGAGGCTTATCCGGGATATTGAGGAGCTGGGGTTGCCCCATATTATCCGGACGTCCAGCTTTACTGAGCGGGAAGTCACCACCCTCTATTTCGAGTTCGTTTCCATAAACCGGGTGCTTCCGACTGACCCAGAGCACATTGCGCCTGGGCTGTGGCAGCATCTGATCTACTGTGTGCAGGTGATGAGCGAGATGGTGAATTCCGCCTCCATGGAGGAGCTGGCCCAGGCCCGGGAGCAAGCCATCCAGAAGTTTTTGCCCCACGCCCGGCAGGCGGTGGAGAAGGAGTACCGCGACCAGTGCAGGGAGGGAGCGGTGGATCTGCATCTGGCGGGAGTGTTGCGACAGGACGGCTCGCCGGATCAGTCCCGTGAACTGTGTATGGAGGCAATACGGCTGGAGCGCGAGCAGCGCATAGAGTCAGTGAAGGGGCTCTCCACCGCCCACCTGGATGCCCACTCGGCGTGCATCGTTGAAGCCGCAAAAGCCTTTGTTGAACAGTCCCATGCTGGCGCACCGGAAGATTTCGGGTTGCTGGACCTGGTGGTCCGGTTGCTGGACTTGCTGCGTCTGGTGCACGTGCTGGAAACGTTGCCGGCATCACAGGCGGCGGTCCCGGCTGATTTTTCCGTCGACAACATCGTGCTGGGCATTGGCAACGCGCTTTACCGCAAGGAACTGGGGCTGCGCTTTAACCAGGTTAAAGCTCCGCGTCCTTAACGTTTTCCATCACCACAAAGGTACTGGTCTGCAGCACATGGGGCAGGGCAGAGATCTGCTCGCCCAGTACCTGCCGGTACTCAGCCATGTTCCGGGTGCGCACTTTCAACAGGTAATCGAAGTTGCCGGCAATCATATGACATTGCTCCACCGCGGAAATCTGCTTAACTGAATGGTTAAAGGCGGCCAGGGCATTACTGCTGGTGTCGTCTAGGGTGACTTGGGCAAAAGCGATATGGGACAGACCGAGTTTGGTCTGGTTCACCAGCGCGGTGTAGCCGGTGATGAAGCCCTGCTCTTCAAGCCGCCGCATGCGCACCTGGCAGGGTGTTTTGGACAGGCCGACGCGGGACGCCAGTTCGGTCACCGTTATCCGGGAGTTCTTCTGCAGTTCGCGAATTATGGAGTGATCGATTCTATCCAATTCGACCATAGGGTCTTTACCTTTGTGCGTAAATGGCCTGTTTGCGGCCTGAATATAATCAAAAAACCTGCTCGTGGAAACTTCTTAGCCAATTTGGCTGTCTGGTTTTAAAGGCACATTGATCTTCAGACGACCTCAAGACGTACGCCCTAGTGAGGCACTGGAAATGTTCATCGGCAACAGCCTCAAGTCGCACTCCTTTGCGAACGTGACGTTACCCTGTACTGGTCAGAAGTGCCCAGGCGAAGGAAAGTTGGCTAGAACATCGAATTATTAAGGCAAATTCATAAATTATTCCCGCATAAAAAAGACATTTAGCCTCGTGTGTTTGGTTTTTAAAGAGAAATAGTCTTTGTCGTTCTCGGTAGAATGCCGGCAAGACAATTAATGAAGAGGGTGTAGCTATGAGACCGCAGCAATCAGAGACGCCGACACTGGTCGACAGCCGGCAGGCCATTCGTGATTACTACCTTGCTGACGAGCATAAAGTCGTCCATGAGATGATTGCGGGCGCCCAGTTGTCGCCGAGCGAGCGCGAAGCCATTTCGGCCCGTGCCGCTGACTTGGTGCGCAGCGTGCGCAAGAACGCCAAGCCCACCATCATGGAAAAATTCCTCGCCGAGTATGGTCTGACCACCAAAGAAGGCGTGGCGCTGATGTGTTTGGCCGAGGCCCTGTTGCGGGTGCCGGACAGCATGACCATCAATGACCTGATCGAGGACAAGATTACCTCCGGCGCCTGGGGCACGCACCTGGGCAAAGCCTCGTCCCAACTGATCAACACGGCCACCATTGCCCTGCTGATGACCAGTAACCTGTTGAAGGAATCCGAGCGCAACAGCATCGGCGATACCCTGCGTAGGCTGCTCAAGCGTTTTGGTGAGCCGGTCATCCGTACCGTGGCGGGCCAGGCCATGAAGGAAATGGGCCGTCAGTTCGTGCTCGGGCGCGATATCGACGAAGCCCAGGACGAAGCCAAAGACTACATGGCCAAAGGCTACACCTATTCCTACGACATGCTGGGTGAAGCCGCGCGCACCGACGATGATGCCAAGCGGTATTTCGACTCCTATTCCAACGCCATCGACAGTATTGCCAAGGCGTGCAAAGGCGATGTGCGCAAGAATCCCGGCATTTCCGTAAAGTTGTCTGCGTTGCTGGCCCGTTACGAGTACGGCAATAAAGAGCGGGTAATGAACGAATTGCTGCCCCGTGCCCGCACCCTGGTGAAGAAAGCCGCTGCTGCCAACATGGGTTTTAACATCGATGCCGAGGAGCAGGACCGCCTGGACCTGTCCCTGGACGTCATTGAAGAGCTGGTCGCCGACCCGGAGCTGGCCGGCTGGGATGGCTTTGGTGTGGTGGTGCAGGCCTACGGCAAGCGCTCCTCCTTCGCCCTGGACTGGCTCTACGGGCTGGCCGAGAAGTACGACCGCCGGTTTATGGTACGTCTGGTTAAAGGCGCCTACTGGGATGCCGAGATCAAGCGTGCCCAGGTGATGGGTCTGGACGGCTTCCCGGTCTTCACCCGCAAGGCGTGCAGCGACGTGTCGTTCGTTTCCTGCGCGACCAAACTGATCAACATGACGGACCGGATATACCCGCAGTTCGCCACCCACAACGCCCACTCGGTGTCCTCGATCCTGGAGCTGGCCAAGCTCAAGGGTGTGAGCAACTACGAGTTCCAGCGTCTGCATGGCATGGGTGAATCCCTGCACGACGAGGTCCTAAAAGCGAGCGGTGTTCCGTGTCGCATTTATGCCCCAGTCGGGCCGCACAAGGATCTGCTGGCGTATCTGGTTCGCCGTCTGCTGGAGAACGGTGCTAACAGCTCATTCGTGAACCAGATCGTAGACAAGAACATTACTCCTGAGGAGATTGCCAAGGACCCGATCGATGCGGTCCGTGAAATGGGCGATAACATTTCCAGCAAGGCCATCGTGCACCCGTTCAAGCTGTTCGGGGACCAGCGCCGCAACTCCAAGGGCTGGGACATTACCGATCCGGTTACGGTGCAGGAAATTGATGCCGGCCGCGACGCCTTCCGCAGCCACCGCTGGAAAGGCGGCCCGCTGATTGCCGGTGAGGTATCCGGCACCGAGGTTCAGGTCGTGCGTAACCCGGCCGATCCGGAAGACCTGGTGGGCCATGTCACCCAGGCGACCGATGCCGATGTCGATACTGCTATCTCAGCCGCCCGGGAAGGCTTCAAGGCGTGGTCTGCCAAATCCGCGGAAGAGCGCGCCGCCTGCGTACGCAAGGTGGGCGAGTTGTACGAGGAACACGCCTACGAGCTGTTCGCACTGACCACCCGCGAGGCGGGCAAGTCACTGCTGGACGCGATCGCAGAGATCCGCGAAGCGGTGGACTTTGCTGAGTTCTACGCCAACGAAGCCGTCCGGTACAAAGACGCCGGCGATGCCCGTGGCGTCATGTGCTGCATCTCGCCGTGGAACTTCCCGCTGGCCATCTTCACCGGTCAGATCCTGGCCAACCTCGCCGCCGGTAACACCGTGCTGGCGAAGCCGGCGGAGCAGACCTCCTTGCTGGCAATCCGCGCTGTGGAGCTGATGTACGAGGCCGGTATTCCTAAAGACGCCATCCAGTTGCTGCCGGGTACCGGTGCCACGGTGGGTGCTGCACTGACGTCTGATTCCCGGGTTTCCGGTGTTTGCTTCACTGGTTCCACCGCGACCGCACAACGCATCAACAAGGTGATGACCGAGAACATGGCGCCGGACGCTCCGCTGGTAGCGGAAACCGGCGGCATGAACGCCATGATCGTGGATTCCACCGCGTTGCCGGAGCAGGTCGTCCGGGACGTACTGGCATCTTCGTTCCAGAGCGCCGGTCAGCGTTGTTCCGCCCTGCGCATGCTGTATGTGCAGAAGGACATCGCCGATCACCTGCTGGAGATGCTCTACGGCGCCATGGAAGAGCTGGGTATTGGTAACCCCTGGTTGCTGTCCACCGATGTCGGCCCGGTCATTGACGAAACGGCCCGCAAGAAGATTGTCGATCACTGCGACAAGTTCCAGCGCAATGGCAAGTTGCTGAAGAAGCTGCCGGTTCCGGAGCAGGGCCTGTTCGTTTCTCCGGCGGTACTGAAGGTGTCGGGCATCGAGGAAATGGAAGAGGAAATCTTCGGCCCGGTGCTGCACGTGGCGACGTTTGAAGCCAAGGACATCGACAAAGTTGTCGACAGCGTCAACGCCAAGGGCTATGGCCTGACTTTCGGTATCCACAGCCGGGTTGATCGGCGGGTAGACCGGATCGCCAGCCGGATCAAGGTTGGTAACACCTATGTGAACCGGAACCAGATCGGCGCCATTGTCGGCTCCCAGCCGTTTGGTGGTGAAGGTCTGTCGGGTACCGGCCCGAAGGCGGGTGGTCCGCAGTACGTGCGCCGCTTTATGAAAGGCAACACCGTGGAAGTGCCGGCGCAAACCGGTGGTAAGTCGGTGGATGCCAAGAAGCTGCAGAGCCTGATTGGCAAGCTGGACTCATTGAAAACCCAGAAGCCGAACGACCGCATGGCCCTGCTCAAGCCGATCTTCGGTGAGGTGCCGGCGCCGCTGGATGCCCACGCCGAGGAGATGCCGGGGCCGACGGGCGAACTGAACCGTCTGACCAATCATGCCCGTGGCGTGGTGCTGTGTCTCGGGCCGGATCAGGCAACTGCGCTGGAGCAGGCCGGTGTGGCGCTGTCTCAGGGCAACAAGGTTGTCGTGGTTGCGCCGGGCGTTGAAGCCAAGGTCAACGAGGCGGCCAAGGCCGGTTTGCCGATTGTGGGTATCGATGGCCAGTTGGAGCCAGAAGCACTGGCAATCGCCAGCGGTTTTGAAGCCGTGGTCAGCTGTGCCCAGCAGGAGTTGCTGCGCGACTATCGCCTGGCATTGGCCAAGCGCGATGGCGCGCTGCTGCCGCTGATCACCGAGCACATGCTGGATCAGCGGTTCGTGATAGAGCGTCACCTGTGTGTGGACACTACTGCAGCGGGTGGTAACGCAAGCCTGATCGCGGCGTCTGAGTGACGCCCGATCCGGCACCGCGGGCTAATCAGCCGGGTGCGCCCTGTCGTAATCGGTGATTGAAGATCATGCGTCGGGCTTCCGCCTCTGCCACATCGGTGAGGTAGAAGCTCACCGACGCACCGGGTGCCCGCTGGGCCAGTTGGCCCGCCCCCAAGGCGCTCAATGATCCGATCTTCGGATAACCGCCAATGGTCTGCCGATCTTTCATCAATACGATGGGCTGGCCATCGGTGGGAATCTGGATAGCGCCGTAGGCAATACCTTCCGAGATAATGCCATCCAGGTCGCCGTGGATGGCTTCCCCCGACAATCGATACCCCATGCGGTCGATATTCTTGCTGACCTGGTATTCCGAGGAAAAGAAACGGGCGCGTGCCGAGCGCGGGAAATGCCGGTACTGGTAGCCGGGAATCACTCCCACCCGTAATGGCTTCCGGTAATCCGGGATCTCACTGTAGGGCACGCTCGCCTTGGCAACAGCCGATGGCGTTGCCAGCGGTATACGGTCACCCTTGGCCAGCTTGGCGCCAGTGCCATCCAGGCCGCCCAGATGTTCCCGGCTGACGGTCGCCGCGCTGCCCAGCCTTGCCGGGACATCCAACCCACCACTGACCGCCAGGTAGGCCCTTAAGCCAGCCACCGGCATGCTGAAGCTGAGCCGGTCCCCCTGTTTGATTTCGTAGGTTTGCCAGGGCGCAATCGGGCGATCGTTGAGACGTGCCCCAAGGTCCGCACCGGTCAGTGCGATGCTGGTGTCGCTGTGGGCCAGCAGGCTCAAGCGGCCGAAAGTGATTTCCAGCTGTGGCGCATTCAAGGGGTTGTTCAGCAAGCGGTTGGCCCAGAGAAAAGCATGCTCATCCATGGGGCCGCCGGTGGTGACACCAATGTGCTGATAGCCAAGCCGGCCCATATCCTGGACCTGCGTCAGCATGCCCGGTTCCAATACTTCAAAGCTCATCGAACTGGCCCCCAAGTCTAATGAATTCTTCCCGGTCAATAGATCGGAATTTAATCCGGTCGCCGATCTGGGCCAGGGCCAGCGATTCGCTGTCCCAGTCGACCATCTTGCTGGGGGTGCGCCCGACAATCTGCCAGCCGCCCGGTGTCGCGCTGGGGTAGATGGCGGTCTGGGAGCCGGCAATACCCACGCTGCCGACCGGCACTTTCAACCGCGGGGTGGATTTTCGGGGCATGGCAATGCGCTGGTCGGTACTGCCGAGAAAAGCAAAGCCCGGGCTGAAGCCAATGGCGTAAACCCGGTAGGTCTGCTCGCTGTGAATGCGAATGACCTCGTCGGCGGACAAGCCGGAGAACTCACAGACATCTTTGAGATCCAGGGCAACCTCGGGGCCATAATAGACCGGCAGTTCGAGGGTCTGGGCTGCGGCGTCGTCCTGGGCCTTTGCTGCTCCGCTTTCCAGCGCCTGGCGTAGACGGGTGTGAATGCCAAACCGGTCGATGCGCTCGAGGTCATAGCAGATCATCACAGAGGTGTAAGAGGGCACCAGGTCGGTGATGACATCCGACAGCGTCGCCCGGATGTTGTCGGTCGCCTGTTTCACCAGACCTGCTGTCTCATCGCAGATGCTATCTCCGAAGTAGACGATGCAGGTGTTTTCGTTGACGCCCTCGATTCTCATAGCGCTTGAACGACCTGACGCATATGGCGGGCGGCCTCGACGGCATGGCTGCTGTCGCCGTGGATACAGATGGTGTCGGCCCGGATCGGGATGCGCTTGCCAGAAATCGAGGTCACCGTGCCTTCCTTGATGATCTGCGTGACCTGGTTCTCGATGGCTTCGGTGGTTTCATGCACTGCGCCCGGGACAGAACGTTTTACCAGACGCCCCTCGTCGCTGTATGCCCGATCGGAAAAGGCTTCAAACCAGACATCGATACCGAATTCCTTGGCTCGGTCGAGCACCTCGTCGGCGTCTGGCGTTGCCATTACCACCAGCGGGCAATGGGGTGCATAGTCCCTGACGGCGGCCATCACCACGGACAGTGTGGTGTGGTCGACAGCCATCTTGTTGTAAAGCGCACCGTGAGGTTTGACGTGCTGAATAGTTGTGCCGTGGGTGCGGCAGATGCCATCCAGTGCCGCCATCTGGTACACCAGAATGGCCTTGAGTTCGTCTGGGCGCAGGTCGATATCGCGTCGGCCAAAGCCGAGCAGGTCCGGGTAGCCCGGGTGGGCGCCGATGGTTACGTTTTCCGCGATGGCCATGCGCACGGTCTTGTCCATGGTAAGCGGATCAGACGCGTGAAATCCGCAGGCAATGTTGGCCATGTCGATGAAGGGCATTACTTCGGCGTCCATACCCTTGGTCCAGCTACCGAAGCTTTCGCCCATGTCACAGTTAAGTTTCATTGGAGTCCTCCTGAAACGTGCGTGTCGTGCCCTAGCCCCGACTCATGGTTTGGGGCAGGTAGGTGACGATTTCCGGGAACCAGCCGATCAGGAACAGCGCTGCCATGATCAGCAGGAAGAAGGGCAGAGCCGCACGGGCGACGTACAGAATGTCTTTGCCAGTCAACGCCTGGATGACGAACAGGTTGAAGCCGACCGGCGGTGTGATCTGCGCCATTTCCACCACCAGAACGATGAAGATACCGAACCAGAGCATGTCGATACCGGCCTGTTGCACCATTGGCATGACCACCGCCACCGTCAGGACCACCACGGAAATACCATCCAGGAAGCAGCCCAGCAGGACGAACAGCGCTGTCAGGCACACCAGCAGCTCAAACGAGGACAGGGACATGCCACCGATCCATTCCGCCAGTTCCCGGGGGATGCCCAGGAAGCCCATGGCGAGGGTAAGGAAGTGCGCACCGACAAGGATAAGCCCGATCATGCAGGAGCTCTTCACCGCGCCGAGCAGGCTTTCCTTGAAGCTTGATGGATTCAGGGAGCCAGTGGCTGCGGCCAGCAGCAGGGCACCAAAGACACCCAGGGCAGCGGCCTCGGTCGGGGTGGTAAAGCCGCCGTAGATCGACCCCAGTACGAATACGATCAGGCCAACAATCGGCAGCAGCATGCGCAGGGCTTTGATCTTGGCGGCGAAGGATATTTGCTCCTTCTTGTGCTTGGGCATCTCGTCTTTGTTGAGCTTGGCCCAGATCATGGTGTAACCCATGAACATGGCCACCAGCATAAGCCCGGGCAGGGCGCCGGCGATGAACAGGCGGCCAATGGACACCTCGGCGGCAACCCCGTAGACGATCAGGATGATGGACGGCGGAATCAGCAGCCCCAGGGTGCCGGAGCCGGCCAGTGTGCCCACCGCCATGCGGTCGCTGTAACCCTGGGCTTTCAGCTCTGGTAGAGTCATGCGGCCGATGGTGGCGGCGGTGGCGGCAGAGGAGCCGGATACCGCAGCAAAAATGCCGCAGCTCAGAATGTTCACGTGCAGAAGTTTGCCCGGCAAGCCACCCATCCACGGGGACAGCCCCTTGAATAGATCCTCAGACAGGCGGGTGCGGAACAGCACCTCACCCATCCAGATAAACATGGGCAGCGCGGTCAGTGACCAGCCAGTACTGGCGCCCCAGCTGGACGTGGCAAAGAGCAGGCCGATCTGGTCGTTGCCGGCCAGTAACAGGCCCAGAACACCGATGCCAACCAGGGTCAGGGAGACCCAGACGCCCACGGCGAGCATCAGGATCATCGATACGGCGAGGATGATGGAAAGTAAGGTGGTATCCATCAGATTTCCTCCAGGTTGATGTCGCTTTCGTGCTGCTGGTAGGACGGTGTCTGCTTGCGAAGGACCGCAACCAGATCGTCCAGGATAGCGATGTTAAGGGCCAGCATGCCCAGCCCTACCGGGATCTGCGGGATCCAGATCGGGATCGGAATATAGCCGTGGGATACTTCCTCAAAAATGTAGGATTCGTACACCATGTGCCAGCAGTAGTAAGTCATGTAGCAGGCCAGGCCGAGACCAAACAGGAGCACGAGCAGTTCCTGGACGAAACGGGCCTTGGCAGGCCACTTCTGGATAACAAGGGTAACCCGGATGTGGCCGCCCTCGTGGAAGGTATAGGCCAGGCCGAAGAAGGTGGAGGCAGCGAGCGCGTACCCTGACACGTTCTCGGCAGACGGAATGATAAAGCCGAAGATTCTGCCAACGATCTGCAGCAGTATGACCACCATGATCAGTGCGATGCAGAAGCCGGCGGCGTAACCGGATGCCAGATAAAACTTGTCGCGAATAGAACTCATGTCAGGTGCCTCCCAAGTCGGCCCTCCCCGGAACCTGCCGGTGGAGGGCGTCTTGTACGTCCAGCGTTAGCGGTAGTTTTCGAGAATGGCGCCCACTTCTTTCGGCGCTTCCTGTTCCCATTCCTTGATCATGACGTCGCCGATCTTCTGGAGCTCTTGCATCAGCTCCTCGGAAGGCTCGGACACCGTGATGCCGTTTTCCGCCAGGGTTGCAGTGTCTTCAGCAGCGGTGACGCGCACACCGGTCCAGCCCCGATCTTCAGCCTTGGCAGCCGCGTCAAGGATGACCTGGCGCTGCTCGTCGCTGAGCCGACGGAAGGCGCGCTTATTGGCGACCACAACGTTCTTGGGAATCCAGGCCTTGATGTCGGTGTAGTGAGACAGGTAGTCCCAGGCTTGGCCATTGGCGCCGGTGGATGGCGAGGTGATCATGGCGTCAATGATGCCGGTGCTGAATGCCTGTGGGATTTCCGGTACCTGCACCGTGGTCGGTGTGGTGTCCATGAGGTCGGCGAGGCGCGAGGTGGATGGGCTGTAGGCGCGCATCTTCAGGCCCTTGAGGTCGCTCATGCTGTTGACCGGTGCCTTGGTGTACAGGCTCTGGGCCGGCCAGGGCACGGAATACAGCAGCACCATGCCTTCCTTGTCGAGTTGCTTTTCAACTTCGGGCTTGGCCGCTTCCCATAGTTTCCGAGCGTCGTCGAAATTGGTCGCCAGGAACGGGATGTTGTCGTGTTTGAACACAGGATGGGTGTTGCCCATGATGCCGATAAAAATCTCGCCCAGCTGGACCTGACCGGTCCGGACCGCGCGCGGGATCTCCGGGTGTTTGACCAGTGAGGCACCGGAATGGACGGTAACGTCGATCTCGCCATCGGTGCCCGCCTTGATGTTTTCGGCGAACTCATAGGCAATCTTGGTGGGCAGGTTAGCGTCGCCGTAAGGGGTCGGCATGTGCCATTGGCCAGCGTTAACCGCCGAGGTAAACAACGCTCCGGTCAGGAGTGTGGCTGTTGCAAGTTGCTTGAACATGGTAATTCTCCCGTTCTTTCGTTTTTTGTTGCTTTGGTTGTGGATGGAGGGCTGCTATAGCACCGCCAATTCTTCATTTAACCGCTCAGTGAGCAGCATCTTGCCCGGTACGTGGGTGATCGCAATCGGTGGCCTGGCGTTTTCCAGGGCTACCTGAGGCGTCACGCCGCAGGCCCAGAACAGTGGTAATTCATGTTCTTTGACCGTCACCGGGTCGCCAAAATCCGGAGCGCTGATGTTGTTGATGCCGATCAGGCGCGGATCGCCCATGTGCACCGGTGCGCCATGGGCCTTGGGTAGTCGTGTGGTGACCTGGATGGCGCGGATGGCATCGGCTGAATTGAAGGGCCGCATAGACACCACCATGTCGCCATGGAACCGGCCGGCTGGCCGGGTGGCGATGTTGGAGCGATACATAGAGACGTTGGCCCCCTCCTCAACATTCCGGATCGACAGGCCTGCGCGGGTCAGGGCGTCTTCAAAGGAGAAGGAGCAGCCGAGCACGAAGGTGACGAAGTCGCCCTGCCAGAGTTCCCGAATGTCGGTCACGGTTTCGGCGCGCTCGCCATCCCGGAATACCTGGTATTCCGGGATGTCGGTGCGGATATCCAGGTCATGGCCTAGGTCTGGCAGCTCCGGGTCGCCAGGTTCTGATACTGCGATCAGGGGCAGGGCCACCGGGTTTTTCTGGCAATACATCAGGAAGTCGGCGGCCCAGTCTGCAGGCAGGATAACCACGTTGCCTTGAACCAGGCTGGGCGCCATGCCACTGGTTGTGCCGGTGTGCGCTCCGGAACGGATGCTGGCGCGCAGCGGGGCCGCCTGATCAAGCAGGTTGATCTTGAACTCCGAATAGTCACCTTTTTGCATGACGGGAACTCCTGATTGATTTATTAATTTAGTTGTTGTTTACAGGTTATTCCTCTTGGTGAAAAAATCTAATTATGGTTTTTTTGGTTTAGCTATAAAATTTAGTTATCAGGTGTTTCTGAATAGGCCTTCGAGATGCCTACGGCCAGGTTGGCAGCCAGCTCCGCGACCGGGTTAAAGGGGACGTTTGGGTAAGAGGCCGTGAATTCCAGCTGGGAGGGGGTCCAGGCGGTATTGAGCCGAACCAGCTGGCCGTTTTTCAGCTCATCGGCGATAACACTCAGGGGCAGCGTAGAAACGCCAATGCCGTCAATGGTCAGACGGCGGCAGGCGGCCAGCGAGCTGGAGGAGTAGAAGCGGGCCGGGAGCTCATCAAGCTGGCTGAACTTCTGGCTGATCTCGGCGAAGGGCTTGGTATTGCGGGCGTAAGTCACAATGGGCCATTCGGCGAGGTCTTCCAGATCCAGCCGCCGCTTCGGCAACTTCAGGTCCGGGCTGGCTACCCAGATCAGCGGAAAACTGCATAGCTCGCGGTTTTCCATCTTCGGCTCCGACACCGGTCCCATCAGGAAGGCCAGGTCCAGGGAGCGGTCCATCAGGCCGGAGCGAAGGTTGCTGGTTACGTCGACGGTGATTTCCACATCCAGATTCGGCACCGCCTTGTGCAGTTCGCGGAAGAACTGTGGCAGCCAGGAATGGACAATGGTTTCGGATACACCCAGCCGGAGGATGCCCGACAGCAGCGCGACCCGGTCCGCCCGTTTGCGCAGTTGTTCGGACATGAACACGATCTTTTCGGCAAAGGGTAACAATTCCTGACCCTTGCTGGTAAGCAGGGTCTTGCCGGATTCCCGTTCAAACAGTTGAACTCCGAGCTCTTCTTCCAGTGCTGCAATCCGGGTAGAGATGGCGGGTTGGGTGGTGTAAAGCCGTTCGGCAGCTTTTCGGAAGCTGCCAAGGGTGGCGACCCAGATAAAGGTTTCCAGTCGTTTAAAATTCATGGGCTCTCTGATGGCCATGGATGCGCGGGTGACGAGTGCTCGCTAAGGCTCTGGTCACGTTGGTATTTACAGGATAGCGCAGACAGGCGGCAGGAGCCCCATTAGTGGTGCATGGGCAAAGAGGCAAGAGAGGCGGGCAGCGGGCCGGTTAAGGCCCGCCAGTATTACACGGCGTCTTTGTAGAGGGAGCGGACAGGCTTGGCAAACACCTGCCGGACCATGGGTTCGAAGTAGGACAGCGGAAGGGGTTCGCCGTCCGGATCGAACGCGGGCGAATCGTATTTGCTGACAAACTCAATGGTGCGCATGAAATGCGGGTGGTCCTTGTAGTTGTCCCGCAGGTTGCGATCCATGCCCAGGTAGTGGAAGAAATAGTAGCCCTGGAAGATGGCGTGGTGTTTTACCATCCAGTGGTTGGCTTCGCTGACGAACGGCTCCAACAGAACCGCCGCCACATCGGCGTGGTTGTAGGAACCCAGGGTGTCGCCGATGTCGTGCAGCAGGGCGCACACCACGTATTCATCGTCCTTGCCATCCCGGTGCGCCAGGGTGGCGGTTTGCAGGCAGTGGGTCAGCCGGTCGATGGGGAAGCCGCCAAAATCGCCTTCCAGCAGCATCAGGTGGTCCATGATCCGGTCCGGAAGGCCCTTGGCAAAGCTGCCAAAGGATCGGGCGATGGTTTGCCAGTCCTCGGCGGTGCCGTCCTTCATGTGGGTGAAGCTGGCCTGGGGTGCGGTTGTCTCGGTCATCGGGAATACTCCTTTAATCGCGGAAACCGGTGTCGATGCGGTCGAGTTTGCGCAGCAGGCCGGGCCAGGCCAGTTGGCCACCCATGCCGCGGGTAACTTGCTTCGCCTGCTCGCGGATGGTGTCGACAATGCCGGCCGGGATCGGGGTCATTTCCCGGTTGCCGGACAACGCCTGAATCTGCACCTCACAGGCCCGCTGCAGGATGTACATGCCCAGGAACGCGTCGGCGATACTGCTCCCGGTAGTGAGCAGGCCATGGTTACGCAGGATCATGAAGCTGTTGTTGCCCAGATCCTGCTGCAGTCTCGCCTTTTCATCCTCGCGCAGGGCCACACCCTCGTAATCGTGGTAGGCCAGGTTGGAGAGCGGGAACAGACTCTGCTGTGACAGTGGCAGCAGTCCATCTTTCTGGGCAGACACCGCAACACCAGCCGTGGTGTGGGTGTGCATGACGCAGGTGGCGTCTTCACGAACCGCATGGATGGCACTGTGGATGGTGAACCCGGCCGGGTTGATGTCGAAATCGTCCGGGTCGATCTTGTTACCTTCCTGATCGACGCGCACCAGGCTGGAGGCGGTGATTTCCTCAAACATCATGCCGTAGGGGTTGATCAGGAAGTGATGCTCGTCTCCGGGAATCCGGGCTGATACGTGGGTGAAAATCAGGTCGTCCCAGCCATACAGCGCTATCAGGCGATAGGCTGCAGCCAGGTCGACGCGAAGCTGCCATTCCTCGGCACTGACTTCGCCCTTTTTGGACGGGACCGCAATACGTTCAGACATCACTGGCCTCTCTCTATGTTGTCGGATTGTTGTTGTGGTTTTTGTTGAAGTACTGACCTCAGTGTAGGCAGTAGCGCGAGCACAACACTGTCAAATCATTTACATTTGGAGGCATGTCAATGTGGGAATCTGGGTATGTCTGATCTGAAATCGGTGCTGCAAGTCTGCCCTCTGCTGGGTGGGCTGCCGGCCGCAGGGTTCAAGGAGGCGGAGGCCATGGCTCGCTGGCGTCAGTTTCGGGCCGGTGAATCGATTTACGACAAAGGCTCCATGCAGTCGTCGCTGTGTGTGATCGCCGAGGGCACCGTGCGCATCAGTTCGGTTAACTCGGAGGGCCGAGAGGCAACCCTGATCATTTTTGGCCCGTCGGCCTGGTTTGGTGACACGGTGTTTTCACCGGGCACTCCAAGGGTTTATGGCGCCACCGCCCACGAAGATGCCCGCGTGGTCGAGTTGCCCGGCGAGGGTTTTCGCCAACTGCTGGCCCGCTATCCCGAGGCTTACCCGCGGGCGCTGGATCTGGTCAGCCGGCGGCTGTGGTCGGCAATGTCGATCATCGCCGATGACGCCTTAAGGGGAATTGACGCGCGAGTCGGGCGCCGATTACTGTTCCTGACTCAGATTCAGGGCCACGGCGACCGTTATACTCAGCCGGTAACCTTCCGTCTCACCCGGGAGCACATCGGCAACATGATGGGCATGACCCGCCAGGGTGTGCATCGGGTGATCAAGAGGTTTGAGGGAGAGGGCTTGCTGAAACTGGAATATGGCAGGATTACCATCACCAATCCGAGCGCGTTGCAGGCCTATCTCAATGGATTGCCGGACTGATGTCCGCGAAGTTGCGGAGGCTGACGGCTGCCTCCGCTCAAGGGGGATGTCGCCGTTACTCCATGGACACCGGGACCATGATGTGGGCGTAGTCGGTACCCTTCCACATCACATAGGGCCCGCCGTTATGCGGGTCGGTTGGCAGGGAGTTTAGTAACGCTGGATCCGGGACAATAATCATGATGTGCGGACCTTCCTTGACCCATTGGTTGTCGTCGGTTTTGCCCTCAGCATAGGGATCAATGTTACTGGCACCCTCATCGCCGGCAAGCATGTAGGAAACACCGAATTCTGATGGTGTATGCGGTTGTTTGTTCATCCATGCTCCAGCCCATTCCTGCCAGGGGCCGTCCAGGCACATCGGAGCCGTGCCTTGAAGGGTTGGTGGCGTGGGGAAACAGACGTAGCCGCTGCTGCCTTCCTGCAACACGTTATCGTTCCAGTCCATGACAGTCACTTTGTCGCGAAGTGACACAGGCGCGGCACTCAAAGCATCGGCAAGAAGTTTGCCGTGATCGTCGGATGCGACGTGACTTGCCGCGGTTATTAGAATCAGCACGGCCGACAGTTTTTTAACGGTGTTCATTTTCTGATCCTCAGTGAGAATTGAACCGCCAACTGCTATCAATCAGTATGAGTGCTTTCGAGAAATTCGTAGGATCAAAGCCTTCTTAGCGTTCAGCGGAGGGCACCATTTGGTCTAAGCTATTGCGGTGCGGCCCTCCGGGTGCAAGGTCTCCCATTTTTGCGTAGGAAGCGTGTTTTGGTGTCACTAAACTGGTCTTTGTTGTCGGTCTTTATCCCCACCTTCTTTGTGGTTTCGATCACTCCAGGCATGTGCATGACCTTGGCATTGTCCATGGGGATCACGATTGGTGTGCGCAGGGCTCTGTGGATGATGGCTGGGGAGTTGGTCGGTGTGGCCGTGGTGGCGACGTCTGCAGCCATTGGTGTGGCGACGTTTATGTTGAAATACCCGACTGCGTTCGCGGTGTTTAAATACGCCGGTGGTGCCTACCTTGCTTGGCTGGGCGTCCAGATGTGGCGTTCGCGGGGCAAGATGGCGATGCCGGAATCTGAGGACCAAGCGCCGGTGCAGGCAACCCGCGGCCAGCTTGCCGGGCAGGGCTTTGTGACCGCCATTGCCAATCCGAAAGGCTGGGCGTTCTTCGTGGCCCTGTTGCCACCGTTTATTGATAGCAAGTTGCCAATGGCGCCCCAGTTAACGGCGCTGATCCTGATCATTCTGGTGCTGGAATTTCTGTGCCTGCAGCTCTATGCCCATGGCGGGCGCGGTTTGCGCAAACTGCTGCGCCAGGGCGGTGGTGTCCGGACAGTGAACCGGGTGGCCGGAAGCCTGATGTTGCTGGTGGGGGGGTGGCTGGCCTTTGGCTAGTGGGTCAGTTGGCCCCGTAACGCTCATGCAGAATACCCACCCGATGCACGTAGGCCTTGGTTTCGGCGTAGGGTGGAACGCCCCGGTAGCGGCTGACCGCGCCGGGGCCGGCATTATACGCCGCCGTCGCTAACCGAATATCGCCGTTGAAGCGGTGCAGCATCTTGGCCAGGTAATTCACCCCGCCGCGAATGTTCTGTTCGGCCACCAAGGCATTGACCACTCCCAACTCCTCGGCTGTTCCCGGCATCAATTGCATCAGCCCCTGAGCCCCGACCGGTGACAAGGCTTTTTCATTGAAGGCAGATTCGGCGTGAATGACCGCGCGAACCAGGGCCGGATCAACTCCGAATTCCTGGGCCGCGGTCGTGATTTCGTTGCGATAGGGCCGGGTGAAGAGCGGTGTGTTGCGCCAGTCGACATTGGAATCCGGGTCACAGGCGTAGCAGTGGAAGCGAATCACATCGAACTTGGCCGTAGCCGGGCGGATACTGCTGTAGGCGACCACACCATTGTCGTCCTTGTAGCGATACACGGTATCGTTGCCACTGGAGGGGCGCGGCTCGGTTGCCTTGACGTTGCTGTACTCGACGGTGCCATCCGGATGCACGATGCGCCTGATGCTCTCGGCATGTGCCGGAGCTACGCTCAGCGAAGTCGCAATGGCGAGCAATAGGAGAAGGGCAGCTGGAGTCTGGCCTGGGCTCATTCAATATCCGTGCGGTTTTGTCCGGTATTCCGGGGCCGATCCCGACCCCTGCTACCGGAAGTATACGGCTTTATCGCCCCGATAAAACCGCACGAATTGTTTGTTAATCGTTACTGTTCCAGTACTGCTGGCCAGTTCTCATTGGCGAGCCGGATAAAGTTCTCGGTATCTGCCAGCCAGCGATCCTGAATATCCTGGTTGTAGTTCAGGTACAGTTTGCCGTCGCGGACGGTCCAGTGCTTGGGGTCACCCTTGGCAAGGTAGCCCTGACTAACTGCCCAGGCGCAATACCCGCCGTATACCGGCGCATAGGCTTCCGGTTTGGACTCGAACTTGGCTCGGTTCACGGCACTGGCAAATCGCCAGGTGACACCCAGGTACTCGGCAGTGTGGCTGGACGAGCCCTTGACCGCCTGCTTGGTATCAAAGTAGCTGACCACATCGTAGCCACCGGCCCCGGTGTTGGAGAGCAGGCCCGTGTACACCGGATCTTCTGCGGCGGTTGCAGGTCCGGTGAGCATGACTAGCAGGAATAACGGTGCAAAAGCGCGAAACATGGCGGTTTCCTCTCAAGGGACGGTATAGTCGTTGGACCAAAAGCCCGGGCAGTTGTTACAGCCGCGCATCATTTTTTCCGGAGTAGGAATGGCTCAACCTGATCCACACCGCAACATTGTTCTCATTGGTATGCCGGGCAGCGGCAAGAGTACCGTCGGCGTGCTTTTGGCCAAGCGTCTTGGCATGGGGTTTGTGGATACCGACTTGCTGATCCAGGAGCAGGCCGGCCGCACTCTTCAGGCAATTGTGGATGAAGACGGGTATCAGGCGCTTCGGCACGTGGAAGAGCAGGTGCTGTTGGATCTCGACGTCAGCGCCAAGGTCATTAGCACCGGCGGCAGCGCCGTTTACAGTGATCAGGCGATGCAGCATCTCAAGGCCAATGGCGTGGTGGTGTTTCTGGATATTCCGCTGGACCTGGTGATCAAACGCATTGGCGATCACAGCGCCCGGGGTATTTCCCGGCGACCGGATCAGTCCCTGGAGGCCCTGTTCGAAGAGCGGTTTGCCTTGTACCACCTCTACGCGGACATTGTCATTGATGGTGAAGGCCAGGATCAGGAATCCACCTGTACAGCTGTCGTTCAGGCTCTGGCGGGTTAGCCCAACTCTGTTTGGGAGGGAATATCTATCCAGAACTCACTGCCGCCGCCCTCACGAGGGCAATAGCCGACATGGCCAGCCATGGCTTCCACCAGTGCTCTGCAGATGGGCAGCCCAAGGCCGCTGCCATCTGATTTTTGCGTACTGTTATCGTCATACGCTTGAGTGAATTCTTCGAACAGGCGTGGCACGAAGTCTTTCGGTACCCCCGTGCCGCGGTCCAGCACCCGAATGCGAACATATTGATCGCCCTGAATACATTCCAGGTCAATTTGGCTACCCGGGGCGGAGTGCTTTGCGGCGTTGGAGATCAGGTTGGCGATCGCTTGCCTGAGCCGGACATCATCCGCCAGTATGCCTGGTTTTGCAGTGTTGCTAGTCACGCAAATTGTCACCTGTCTCTGGTTTCTCAGCCCCTGGAGCTCCGCAATCAGTGAATCCAAGACCTTGTAGACATTCAGTTGCTGGATTTCAAATGTCATGCCGCCGGAGCGCAGCTTATTGAGATTTAGCAAGTCGTTGACCAGGGTTTGCAAACGGGTGCTACTGCGCTCGGCGATGGCGAGCAGTTCTTTTGCTCTGGTGGGTATATCCCCGCCCACACCTGAGGCAATTAGCTTCAGGCTGCCGGTTAGCGAGGTCAGCGGGGTTCTCAGCTCATGGCTGACTGTAGAGATCAGGCGCTTGCGCATCTGATCCATGTGCCGCGCGTGGGATATGTCGTGCATCACCACAATGGCGCCGATGATCTTGTTTTTGTCTTTGATGGCACTGCCGTTGCAAGAAACAATACGCAGATCCTGACGATGAGCCTTGATGGCAATCTCCGCTCCATGGACAAACTGGCCCTGAAAGGCTCGCAGCAGAGGGATGTTCTCAGTTGCGAGCGGTGTGATGCCATCAGCCTCGAACAGGTCGAAGTACTTTGACCAGAGCTCTGGTGGCACGCTGCGGGGATCTGTGCCATGCCATTTTCGGGCAATGTCGTTGAATTGTTCCAACATACCGTTCTGATCGCAGGTCACTACCGCATCGGGCATGGATTCAAGCAGATTGGCGAGTGCCAGTGATTCGGATTGGTGCCGTATGCTCTGGAGGAACAGGTTAATTTGTTGGCCAATGAGATTGATCGATTTGTGGGCAGCGGGTGATAAAGGTTTCGTAGCAGCAGTGGTCGCGCCTTCCAGTATCAGAGTGGCGTCGGTGGACTCGGCGACCGGAGCATTCGCTTCTAGTTGCCACCGTAACGGCTCGGTGCTTTCGTCGCGTGCCACGACCAAGTCTTCAAACCCTTTTTTGCGGAGTGTCACCTTGGAACAACCCGGTACCACGTCACAGATCAGTAGTAAGGGTGTCTCGAACAGGTCGAGAGGAAACTGTTGGAGGTTCGGGGTGTTCACTACAGTTGTCTTTCCTGAGTTTGGCGACATTCACATGGTTTAGTCTGCTTTTGACCGAAAATAAAGAACAACTTAACAATATCGTAGAATTAACTATGGTCATGCGGGTGTGTCGTCTATAGCATCACGCGCCCAATTTCCAAACTGGCTGTGTGAATGTCTTCCATAGATACTGCAATACCAACTGCCGATACCTCTGGTGTTCGACGTATTGGCGATCCTCTTGTTCTTGCCCTGACGATGGGCTTCATTTTTCTGTTTGTGGGCTGGTCCCTGACCGACGCTGAAGGCTTATCTGCCGTCATCAATACCGGTTTCACCTGGACCGCGAAGTACCTGGGGTCGTTCTTCCAGCTGCTGCTGCTGGCTACGTTCTTCATCGCTCTGGTGGTTGCCTTTGGTCGCGCCGGCGTTGCCCGCCTGGGCGGCCTGCAGAAGCCGGAGATCAGCACGTTCCGCTGGTTGTCGATGATTCTCTGCACCCTGCTGGCCGGTGGCGGTGTGTTCTTCGCCGCAGGCGAGCCGGTCTATCACTTTGTGGTCGCGCCGCCGGTATCCACCGCCGAGGCGGGTACCGCTGAAGCCGTCGCGCCGGCCATGGCGCAATCGTTTATGCACTGGGGCTTTCTGGCCTGGGCCGTTCTGGGCTCGCTGACCGCCCTGGTGCTGGCGCATGCCCACTACGTTAAAGGCAAGCCCCTGCAGCCGCGCACGCTGCTTTACCCGGTACTGGGCGAGCGAGTCATGCAAGGCTGGTTCGGTGGTGTTGTCGACGCTTTGTGTGTCATTGCCGTAGTGGCAGGCACCGTTGGCCCCATCGGGTTCCTGGCAACGCAGATGAGCTTTGGTTTGCATGAGCTGTTTGGCGTAGCCGATACCTTCACCACTCAGCTGGTGATCCTGACACTGCTGGCCGGCGTTTACATGACGTCAGCAATCACCGGTGTTCACAAGGGGATTCAGATCCTCAGCCGTTTCAACGTAATCCTCGCGCTGGTTATCGCGGCCGTGATCTTCGTGTTCGGGCCCACTCTGTTCCTCACCAACACCTATCTGACGTCGATGGGCGAGTACGTGTCGTCGTTCTTCGCGATGTCGACACTGACCTCGGAAACCGCACCGGACTGGTGGATGAAGTGGTGGACGGTGTTCTTCTTCGCCTGGTTCATCGGCTACACGCCGCTGATGTCGATTTTCGTGGCGCGGATTTCCCGTGGTCGCAGCATTCGTCAGACCATTCTGGCGGTTGCCGTACTAGCACCCATCGCCACTTCGGTCTGGTTCACGCTGCTGGGCGGTTCCGGCATTTACTATCAGCTCACAGGGGCCTTTGACCTGACATCGGCGTTGAACAACTTCTCCTTTGACGTGGCCACCCTGACCGTTGCTGAGGCACTGCCGGGCGGCACGCTGATGGCGGCGGCAATCCTTTTGCTGACCACTATTTTTGTTGCCACTACTGGTGATTCCATGAGTTACGCCATTGCCACCGTCGGTGCTGGCCACGATGAGCCGCATTACCTGGTACGTGCGTTCTGGGGTGGTGCCATGGCACTGATGGCCGCGATTCTTCTGTATATGGGGGCGGGGCAGATTGGTGTGCTGCAGCAGTTTATCGTGATCACGGCGATTCCCGTGTCGCTGATCATCCTGCCGTCGCTGTGGACCGGGCCGAAAGCGGCCTATGCCATGGCCCGGTCACAGGGTATTGCGCTATAACTGCTGCGCTGTAACTGTTAAGTAGTCAGTACGACATTGTACTTCCGGCTGGTGGGCCCTACTTGGGACCCCGGCCGCGAAGCACGTTGACGATGACAGAAATAACAAGCAGCACGAGGAAAATGAAGAACAGAATCTGAGCAAAATCTGTTGCCGCACCGGCAATCCCGCCAAATCCCAGAACGCCTGCGATCACGGCAATAATCAAACAAACAATCGCCCAATAAAGCATATTCCTTCCTCCTTAATAGAATTCGCTATTTACCGTAGTGCACGCTACTAGCCGCTACGGTTCCTGTGCAATTTCCCGCAAGGCATCAATCAGTGTGTCAGGTTCCTGGGCACCGGAGATCAGGAATTTCTGGTTTACAATATAGGCAGGTACGGCCGACACACCAGCCTGTTGGTAGCGGGCTTTGTCAGCACGCACCGCGTCAGCATAACGCTCGGAGCTGAGCACGGCTTGAGCTTCTTCTGCATCCAGACCGACTGAGCTTGCGCAACTGATGAGGACGTCGGTATCCGTCACGTTTTCAGCACGACCAAAGTAGGCTTCGAACAACGCCATCTTCATTTCAGTTTGCTTGCCCTGTTCACCGGCCCATTTCACCAGCCGGTGGCCATCAAAGGTATTGCGGGTATAGCGCTCCTGCAACTTCTCGAAGTTCAGGCCCAGGTCCTTGGCGATCTCCATCATCTGGGCCTGGTTCGCCCGCATTTCGTCTTCACTGCGCCCATACTTGCGCGCCAGTGCCGGCAGGATGGGTTCACCATCACCGGAAGGATCCGGGTTCAGCTCAAAGGCATGCCATTCAACCCGAATGTCCAGGTCGTCCTTCAGGGCCGCCATCGCTTTTTCCAGGCGGGCATAGCCAATGGCGCACCAGGGGCAGGCGATGTCGGAAACAATGTCAATCTGTAGTGTGGTCATGAGGGCTCCGGGAGCGTGGCTTTCAAACAGCCTACCTGAAATGGGGGAGAACTGTCTTGTGGTCGCTAAGTTACGGTAGTGAAAGAATTTCTTCGGAGGTCAGAGGCCGGTAATCGCCAGTGGCGAGATCCTCGTTTAGCCTGATATCCCCCATCCGCTCCCGATGCAAAGCCGTCACCCGATTACCTACCCGATGGAACATGCGCTTGATCTGATGGTAGCGCCCTTCATAGATAGTCACCCGTGCTTCCCGTGCCCCCAGCTGCTCCAGTTGCGCGGGTGAGGTGCGGAGTTGTTCGTACTCAAACCACAATCCCTCGGCAAAGCGTTCTGAGGTTTCCTCGCTGATCGGGTACGCGGTGGTTACATGATAAATCTTGGGGATCTTGACCTTGGGTTCGGTCAGCTGGCGTGACCACTGGCCATCGTTGGTGAGGATCAGCAGGCCAGTGCTGGCCCGGTCCAACCGGCCGGCAATGTGCAGGTCCCGGTGCAGGTCTGGTGCAATTAGGTCCAGGACGGTGGGATGCTCGGCGTCTACAGTGGCACTGAGATAGCCCGCCGGTTTGTGCAGCATCAGGTAGCAGGGTGTGTCGGCAGCCTGAATAACCTCGCCATCCACTGCCACGCTGGCGAAGCGATCCACTTCCTGGGCAGCAACCCGGCACGGCAAGTCATTCACCGTCACCCGACCGGCGGCGATCAGGGCGTTGGCGCGTTTGCGACTGGTGCCGTCCTGGTTGCTAAGAATTCGGGAAAGCTTCATGGTGCTAATCGTCTATGCTGAAAGAAACGTTGCAAGAATCACTGAAATAAACCTACGACAATAATACGAGGAACTGCCATGCCATTCTCCGCTGATCACCTTGCCGAACTCAATCTTCTGGCCCAGTTTGAGTCCACGTCCAGCCAGGAAGGGATCAAGGTTCATGCTCATTCGGCAGCCCCGGAAACGGTCAAAGCCGCTGAAAATCTGTTTGCCCGAGGCTTGATCAGTCAGAAGGACGGTGGCTACCTCACGCCCCTGGGGGCCGAGGCGGTTGATCTGACTCAGAAACTTCAATCCATTCTCAGCAGCTGACCTGAGTCAAGCGAGGGGTCACAAGCTTAAAACGCTTGGGCCTGCGCTAGCCGGAGGTTGTGTCGATGGGTAGCTGGAAAACCTCTCCCATTCTCTGGATGGCGCTCAGTATCACCAGCGTTTTCACAATTGTTGGTGTGCTATACGCCCTCGGTGTCCATCGCCAGGTGCTTGATCTGTTGCACTGGGTGGACCGTCAGGGTGCCTGGGCGGCGGTCATGTTTATTGCCATCATGGCGCTGGCGATGGTGCTCCTGCTGCCGGGCGTGCTGCTTACCACTGGCGCGGGCTTTGTATTCGGGGTGGTTGAGGGCACCACCTACGTTGTTGTCGGCACCACCCTGGGTGCTGCCATCGCCTTTCTCATTGCCCGGTACTTTCTGGGTGAACGGGCCCATATTTATATCCAGAACCGCGTCGGGCTACTGTCGGTCAGTCGGGAAATGGCCCCCCACGGCTGGAAGATCGTGCTGCTGACCCGGCTGATTCCTTTCTTTCCCGGTAAGCTTTCCAACTTTCTGTTCGGTCTGACTAACTTTTCCTTCGGCGGCTTTGTTGCCGGGACCTTCATTGGCGTGATTCCGTTTTCGTTGCACAACGTGTACCTGGGTTCGCTGACGGCGGATCTGTCGACCCTGGGTGCCCGCGAAAGCGTCCGGACGCCTCTTGAATGGGGTATCTACGGTGCCGGTTTTGTCGGCACGGTGGCGGCAGTGGTGTTTTTTAACCGGCTGGCGCGCCGGGCATTGGCGCGCTATCGGGTAGAGGCCCACGCAACCGACGAAGGGGAGGAGTAGATGAGCTGGATGAAATGGTTGCCGTGGCGCTATCTGGTCAAGCGCATGGCGCATCAGCACGGCTTTCTGGATCCGATTGCGCTGCTGGGAAGACTGCACAGCTTTGCCCAGCCCTCGGAAGTGGGTGAGCCGATTGAACTACTACGCGCCGGTGTGGTGTTTCACGCCCGTGGACTGATTAACAGCCGCGTTATCCAGCACAACCTGGATTGGGTTTGGCCATACTGGGTGGAGCGCCAGTTCGACCCTGGCGACCCGGCCTTCATTCCCCGGGCCTTCTCCATCACCCACATTAACCTGAGTAACCGTAACTGGACGGCCATTGGCCTTCCCGATGTTGATGACCTACCGGTGGTGGACCCCAGAGGTCTGGTGACGCCGCTTTACGATGGCTGGTCAGTGGACGGCTGGTTGTTGGCAGACGACGGCCGCTGCCTGCTGCCATCACGATGCAAAACCAGTCGGCAATGGCTCGAGCTGGAAGACAACCCCTGTGTGGTAACTGAGTCGGAGATGGACGGTTTGCGGCTGATCAGCCGGGCCCAGGTGGTGATGGAGCATGGCCGGCCGGTTTGTCAGCTGGTACTCGAGGGGCATTCTGACGTGCCGGGATCGCTGGTGGTGTCGCTGCGCCCGGCCAACCCCGAGGGTGTGTCGTTTATCCGCCGGGTGAAGCTGTCGCCCCAACGGAATGCCTGGAAAGTGGATGGCCGGCACTCGGTGCAGTTCAGCCAACCTGCGCAAAGTCACCATGTATCGGATTACCGGCAGGGCGATGTCCACATTCATCTGGCCGACATTGCCGATCAGAACGACGGCCGTTGCGATGTTGGCCTGGTGACTGCGGCGGCGCTGTTCCCGGTCAGGGCTGGCAAAGTCTCGACCCTGGCCATTACAGTGCCCTTGGCTAAAGAACGCGCGGCCAGCAGCAGCCCTGTGCCCTGGCCCGAAGCACTGGATGGGCACGCCCGCCTCGAGTGCCCGGAGCCGACCTGGCAATTTCTTTACGACGCAGCCTTGCGCTCTCTGGTGCTGCACTCTCCGGACGACGTTTACCCCGGCCCCTACACCTACAAGCGATTCTGGTTCCGGGATGCGGCGTTCATCGTGCACGCGCTTCTGTGTGCAGGGCTGACCCAGCGAGCCGAGCGGGCCCTGAACCAGTTTCCCGAGCGGCAGCTGAAAAACGGTTACTTTCGCTCACAGGAAGGCGAGTGGGATGCCAACGGTGAGGTGCTGTGGATCCTGCAGCGGTTCCACGCCATCACCGGCCGTAAACTGCCGCTGGACTGGTTCGAACCGGTCAGCAAGGGCGCCCACTGGATACAGCGGAAGCGAGTCAGCGGCAACATTGATAAACCCCACGCCGGGCTGCTGCCCGCTGGCTTCAGCGCCGAGCACTTGGGGCCAAACGACTATTATTACTGGGATGATTTCTGGGGTATCGCCGGTCTCAAAGCTGCCTCTGAATTGCTGGCCAAAGACGATCCCGAAACCAGCGGAGCGTTCGCCACCGGTGCCGAGGAGTTTTCCCGAACCGTGGACCGGAGTCTGGCTAGCTGCCAGCGTCGACTCAAGCGCCGGGCTATGCCCGCTTCGCCCTATCGGCGGTTGGATGCCGGCGCCATCGGTTCCCTGGCCATGGGCTATCCCACCCAGCTGTGCGAACCGGATGATCCCCGGATCCTGGACAGCGTCGAGTTCCTGCTCGAGAACTGTTTCGTGAATGGCGCCTTCTATCAGGACATGATCCACTCAGGCCTGAATGCCTACCTGACCCTGCACGTGGCCCAGGTTCTTTTACGCGCCGGTGACGTCCGGTTCCTGGCGCTGATGGATGTGGTGGCGGAGCTGGCATCGCCAACCGGACAATGGCCTGAGGCGATTCACCCGGGCACTGGCGGTGGCTGCATGGGCGATGGTCACCACGTCTGGGCGTCTGCTGAATGGGTGTTAATGGTGCGCAACTGCTTTGTCCGGGAGGAGGGCGACCGGCTGATTCTGTGCGCGGGCGTGCCCGAACGGTGGCTTGAGCAGGAAGCGCCGATACGGTTCGGGCCGGCACCGACCGGCTTTGGCACGATTTCCGTCACCATTCAGCCCCACCCCGGGGCAGCGCCGGAGGTGACCTGGTCCGGCAGTTGGCACCGCGACGAACCAACCATTGAGGTGCGGTTACCGGGCTGGAAACCTTGATCATCTGTACCGGTTTCTAAAGCAGTTTTCTGTATCTGTTTTGTTTGCCTGCTAACTTCTAGAGTACTGTGTCTAAAGTACAGTGACCGAATAATTCACGAAATCCGGCTGCGACGCATGCGTTCATTCTTTTTCTCGTTTTTTGTTCCCGCCCTGTTTGTCTGGCTGTGGAGCACGGGCTTTATCGGCGCCAAATACGGCCTGCCGTTTGCCGAGCCGTTTACGCTCCTGCTGATCCGCATGCTGCTGACCCTGGTATTGCTGGTCGGCCTGGCCTGGCTGATGAAAACCCGCTGGCCCGGATGGCGTGGCGCCGGGCACCTGGCGGTCACCGGTATTCTGGTGCATGGCTGTTATCTGGGAGGGGTGTACTACGCCATTCAGGACGGTATGGCCTCCGGCATCGTGTCGCTGATTGTCGGGCTCCAGCCCCTGGTCACCGCCGCGGCGGCGGTGGTGTTCCTGAAAGAAGCGGTTAGCGGCCGGCAGTGGCTGGGCCTGGCGTTGGGCCTGATCGGCGTGTCGTTGGTGTTGGTCGAGAAGTTTGGGGGTACCGGCGTTGAATCGGGCATCTCACCCTGGGCGCTTGCCTGGACCTTGGTGGCGCTGGCGGGTATTTCCATGGGCACGGTGTATCAGAAACGCCACGGCACTGGCGCCGATCTGGTTGCCGGTACCATCATCCAGTATGCCGCCGCCGCGACCCTGTTTGCCATCGGCGCTTTCGCGCTGGAATCCCGCGAGGTTGAGTGGAGCTTGCAGTTGCAGCTGTCCATGGCCTGGCTGGTACTGGGCGTGTCCATCGGCGCTATTTTGCTGTTGATGTGGCTGATTCGTCAGGGCGCCGCGTCGCAGGTGGCGAGCCTGTTTTATCTGGTGCCGCCGGTGACTGCCCTGGAAGCCTACCTGTTGTTCGATGAACGCCTGGGTGGCCTGGCCATGGTGGGTGGTCTGGTCGCCATTACCGGTGTGGCGCTCGTGGTCACCCAGAAGAAAAGCGCATGAGTGACGTAACCCGAGGGGTCTGGTTCGGCCTGTCTGCCTACACCATCTGGGGCTGCTTTCCGCTGTTCTTCGCCCTGTTCGAGGGCGTGCCCGCGTTTGAAATCCTTGTGCACCGGATTGTCTGGTCCTGTGTCTTCCTGGCGCTGGTGATCAGTGGCTTGCGGCGCTGGCCTGCGGTCCGTTCTGCCCTTAGTAATCCGCGCCAGCTATGGCGGGTACTGGGCTGTGCACTGCTGATTGCGGCCAACTGGGGCATTTACATCTATTCGGTGGAAACCCGCCATGTTCTGCAGGCCAGTCTTGGCTATTTCCTGACACCGCTGGTGAACGTGGCGCTGGGTATGCTGGTGCTGCGCGAGCGCATGGGGCCGTGGCAACTGGCGGCAGTGGTTCTTGCTGGCATCGGCATACTGATCCAGCTGGTTATGCTGGGGGCAGTGCCCTGGATCACGCTGATGCTCGCGCTGACCTTCGGTACCTATGGCCTGCTGCGTAAGCAGGTGCTGCTGGACGGCTTGTCTGGTCTGTTTGTCGAGACCCTGTTGTTGCTACCGGTAGGATTGATGACCTTCGGCTGGCTGGGCTACGCCGGTGTGTCCCATTATGGCGACAGTCTCTCCGTCAGTGCCTTGCTGATGGCCAGCGGCATCGTGACTGCCATCCCGCTGCTGCTGTTTGCCGGCGCGGCCCGGCGTTTGCGTCTGTCCACCGTGGGCTTCCTGATGTACATCAATCCCACCCTGCAGTTTTTCATCGCCCTGCTGGTCTTTGACGAGCCGCTGAGCCAGGTGCAACTGACCAGCTTCATCGTCATCTGGGTAGCACTGGGTCTTTACAGCTGGTCGTCCTGGCACTACCGGCCACGGGTGCCGGCAGGCCAGAACTGAGCCCCGGAAGCGGCTCAGGCGAGGTTTGCCAGCAGGCTGTTGATGGCCTGGGCGAAGGGCACTGGCGAGTCTTCCTGCAGGAAGTGACCACCCTTGAGGGTGACATGGGGCTGGCCCTTGGCGCCGGGAATCCGGTCCTGCATGTATCGGTCACCGCCCCGGGTGATCGGGTCGCCATTGCTGAACGTGGTCAGGAACGGCTTGTCCCACTGCTCAAGTACCTTCCACGCGGCGCGGTTGGCTTCGGTGGCCGGGTCGTTGGGTGTCATCGGTACCAGGCGCGGAAAGGCGCGGGCGCCGGCTTTGTACTTCTTACCGGGGAAGGGCGCATCGTAGGCACGTAGCTCATCCGGCCCAAGTTTACGGAACGAGCCGGTGCTGATGATCCGGCCAATCGGAAACCATGGGCTGTGCAGGGCAAAGTTCTTCCAGATCTTGAACGCCAGCGGCGCCTGCTGGTCGCCGGTGGGCAGCATGCCATTACCCACCACAATGGCCCGGAACCGATCCGGATTCTCCGCCGCCAGCCGCAATCCCAACAGCGAACCCCAGTCCTGGCAGACCAGTGTGATGTCTTTCAGGTCCAGTTGGTCGATGAAGCTTTGCATCCACTCCATGTGCTGCTGGTAGCTGTAGTCGTCGATCGAAGTGGGTTTATCGGATTTGCCAAAGCCGATCAGGTCGGGCGCCAGCACCCGATGGCCGGCGGCGGCGCAAACCGGGATCATGTGGCGGTAAAGATACGACCACGACGGCTCGCCGTGCATCATCAGAATTGGCTTGGCGTCATCAGGCCCTTCATCGACATAATGCATGCGCAGCCCGTCCAGATCGACGTAGTGGGGCTCAAAGGGATAATCCAGCAAACGGTCGAATTGATTCTCGGGAGTTCTGACGAAATCCATGGCAGCCGCCTTAGTGTTGATTGTGCTTCTAGGGAGAGGCCGGGAGGCCTTAACAAGAGAGTCTGCCCAGTCCTTTTCGAGGCGTCAATTTGCCGGTCCGACACTGGCCTCGAAAGCATCGGAACCGTCCAATACCCCCTAACCAATGTCGTAAGGCGGCTCAGGCACTCTTGGGGTATTGTGAGTTCAAATATTTTGCCGCGTAATTGACCCGCAGAAGCAGAGAGCACATGGACGCATTCGGATGACCCATTGGCTGATTGCAAATACCAAGGCCGGCACCGGCGAGCGAGGACGGGAGTTCTGGCTGGAGGTGTTGTTAGCCGCCGGTGTTCCGGAACCGCAATGCCGCGATTTCAATGACGATGCCTGGGAGGACCAGGTGCAAGCGGGCGATGTCGTGATGGTGGCCGGGGGCGACGGTTCGGTGAACATGGGGGCACGCTTGTGCCGGAGCAGACAGGCGATCCTGGCGGTGCTGCCATCCGGCACCGCCAATGACTTTGCCCGTAACCTGGGGCTGCCGGAAGAGCCAGAGCGTTTGTGCGCGCTCATTGCCCAGGGCACCACTCAGCAGGTAGACGTTGCCGAGGTGGGGCAGACGCTGTTTCTGAATGTCGCTCATATTGGCCTGGGAACGCTGCCTGCGCGGGAAGCCGAGGGCACTCATAAGAAACTGTTTGGTCGGTTCAGTTATGGCCTGGGCTTGTTGCGCCGGGTCAGTGCCAGCCGTGGTTTCAAGGCCGAGATTTACTGCGACAAGGGAGTGGTCAAAGGCCGTTGGCTGTCGATAGCCGTTGCCAGCGGCGCCTTCTTTGGCGGTGGTAATGAGATTCCCGAGGCCTCTGCCAACGATGGCCAGTTGGACGTGATCGCGGTCAAGCCGCGACCATTACTGCAGTTACTGCTGACCTTTGTGATGGTCCGTCTCAACAAGCGTTCGCCCCAGCGCACCAGCACCATCGTCCATCTGAAGGGCACTCGCTGTTCTGTCCATACCGGCAAGCCGAAAACCATCACCGCTGATGGCGATGTGATGGGGCAGACGCCTCTGCAGGTAGAATGCCGACCCCATTGCCTGTCGGTGATTGCGCCGACCATTGTCAGCACTGCAGAAGCCGCTCCCGAGGAAACAGCCATCGGTTGAACAGACTCCCGTCAGATACGTTTTGTCACTGACTTTTCGGGTGGATCCAGTAATCATGGCCGCCGACCAAACTGACCAATCCGACTGACCGGAAAGCATATTTTAATAAACCCGTACCGTCACTAAGGAACAATAATGCCGAGAGAATCTGCCCCGGCTCTGCCCAAGTTATTGCACACGCTCAAGATCACCCTGGGAGCCCTCGCCTTGATGGCTGCGGGCAGTGTGGCATCAGCGGCAGAACGGCTTTACATCTTCACCGAGAACTATCCTCCTTATAACGCGTCGACTTCGGGCAAGGGCTTTGCCCACGGCGCGAAAGACATCACTGGTATCTGCAGCGATATGGTCAAGGCCATGCTGGTCCGGGTCGACTACGACTACGTTATGAAGATGCGCGCCTGGAGCTACGCCTATGACTGGGTTCAGGGGCGGGAAAATCATGGGCTTTTCTGTACCGCTCGAACTGATGAGCGTGAAGATCTGTTCCAGTGGGTTGGTCCCCTGGCTTCCATCAAGTGGACCCTGTTTGCGGCGCCGGATTCGGACCTGTCGCTGAATAGCCTGGAAGACGCACGCGAGCTGCAGATTGCCGGCTACAAAGGCGATGTCATGTCCGAATTTCTGGTGAAAGAAGGCTTCAACGTGGCTATGGGACTGTCCGGTGATGTGAACACGCGCCGGCTGATGTTGGGCCAGGCCGACCTTTGGGTTACTGATGGCCTCGTCGGTCCGCTGGTAGCAGAGGAAGAGCATGGCATTACGGGACTTAAGCCGGTACTGGTGTTCCGTGAAACTCCGATGTACCTGGCGCTGAGCAATGACACTGATCCGGCGATTGTCGCCGATCTCCAGCAGGCATTGGATGCCGCCCGGGCCGATGGCGAACTCGCCGCCATCGCCAAGCGCTACGACTGAACTCAGCCTTCTGCGGTGGGCTGGGGTGGTTTGGGCATGCGGGTGCGATTGAACTTGCGTGCCAGCTCGACGAATGGTGTCACGATCAGGCTGTACACCGTCAGGTAGCGTTCAGCGTCGCGGGCGCCGGTGCCAAACCGGATCGGCTCAGGTGTGCTGGTTGTGGTGTACAGGGTGCCGAACATCCAGTCCCAGATGGACAGGTTGGTGCCGAAGTTCTTATTGAAGTGGCGTGGCGCGTCGCTATGGTGGATCTGGTGCTGGGCCGGGCTGTTCAGCACCCGTTCCAGAACCGGGCCGAATGACAGCCAGACGTGGCTGTGCCTCAGGTTGGCCGCGAGGGCATTGAAGATGAATACCAGGTAGGTCACGCCGAACAGGGTGTAGCGGCTGATTTCACCGCCACACAGATACCAGAAGATCCCCGCGTACAGGCCGATACACACCACCGAAGCCAGCCGCTCGACAATCTTCTCAACGAAGTGAATCCGGCTGGCGGTGACCGGAACCATCACCGGCGCCGAATGGTGCACCTTGTGAAATTCCCACAACCACCGCGAATGGAACGCACGGTGCACCCAGTAGTGCTTGAAATCGCGCACCAGAAATACTCCCAGGCCATACAACATTGCCAGGCCCATGTTCTGGCCCAGCTCGGGCCTGGCGCCCCAGAGATTGGTGAAAAACTGAATGTAGTCGCCAGAGCGAAGCATGAAAGGATCGACCAGGGTCACGACCGGCAGAACCAGGGCGATCTTCAGAATGACGCGCACAAAATAGTAGCGATAATCCAGCAGCGCCGAGCGGTGAAAATTAACGCGGCTGCCGCCGATGAACTGCCAGAAAGAGCGGGCTTCAGTGAGGCCCTGGTGCTTGCGATAGCGGAAGAGCCCGTAGGCGACCGCGTAGGAAATGCACAGGAATAGCAGGCCAAAGCGGCCGTTCAGGTCGAAGATTCCGAAAAAACGGTCGATGACTGGAGCCAGCACCAGACGGTTCAGCTCGGCGAAAAGATCGGTTATCTGCTCCACCACTCACTACCCACAACACCCAATGGCGGCGAAGTTTAAGGAATGTGGGTGATAAAGACAATGATAGTTATTCTCGACTGTTGGAGGTGGCCAGTTGGGGCTTGCTGCGCTGTGGTGTCACATAGCTGAACCGGCGGCGGTACTCCTCCATGGTGCACCCGACATTGCGCTTGAACAGTCGCCGGAACGAGCTGGCGTCTTCGTAACCCACGTCCCAGATGATCTGGGCGGTCTGGCGTCGGGTCGATTCAAGGGCGTGCTTGGCGGCCTCGATTCTCAAATGTTGCAGATAGCTCAGTGGGGTCTCGCCCGTGGCCTCCTTGAACCGGCGTTTGAAAGTGCGGGGCCCCAGGTGTGCGAGCTCTGCCAGCTCGTCAATGACGATGGCGTTGGCGTAGTGTTGCTCCAGCCAGCCCTGTACTTCGCCAATTTTCTCGTCCTGGTGAGCCCGGCTGCCATAAAAGCTCATGTAGGGCGTCTGTTCCGAACGCCGGGCATCGAGAATCAGCAGCTTACTGCAAGCTACGGCCAACGCGGGGGAGCCCAGCCGTTCGACCAGATACAGGCACAGATCCACAAACGAGGTGGCACCACCGGCACAGAGAATCTGGCCATTGTCGACCAGTAGCTGCTCGGTCTCGAGCCGCAGTTCCGGGTAGCGTCGGCGAAACGCCGGTGCCGCCCGCCAGTGCGTGGTGGCCACGTGCTGCTCCAGCAGTCCGGCCTCCGCCAGAACAAAACTGCCGGTACAGACGCTGGCAACAACGGCATCCCGTTCCACGGCCGAGCAGAGCCAGGGGTGAAGTGGCTGTGATTGCCGGAGCGCCGCATCAATATGGCGGTCGCCCAGCACCGCCTCCATGGCGGAGCCAATGATGATGACGTCCGCCGGATAGTCCTGCCATCGCACCGTCGGCACTATCGGAACGCCGCTGTAGGAGTGCACCGGCTCGCCATCCACGGTGACAATCTGGCATTCGAACCGGGGTTCGCCCCGGCTGGCAGCCCGGTCGCAGTAGTTGGCAGCGGCAAAAAAATCCATCACACCGATGACACCACTGCCGTGGCAGAAGGGCAGGGCCACAATGGCGATCTTGATCATGATGAATGTCTCTTTTGGCATCTAAGGTGTCAAATATGACACTCTGCCCCCGGGTTGGCAAGCCGTAATCTGACACTGTCAATCAGGTCGGCCCCTCGGCCGACAGCGAAGGAGGAAGGGTCATGACTGCTCAATTCACAACCAACACAGGCTCAGCAACACGGGTTCCTCTTGACCGCGTTCCGGCCCGGAACTCCGGCGTCGCCGCAGTAGGGAAAGCCCTGCAAATGCTGCATCGGTTGGCGCCGCACACTGCCGGCAATATTGCTGAGACGTTGTTCTTCTCGCCGCGACGGCTGCCGTTACCCATTCGGTATGAGTACCTGCTGGACGAAGCCGATAGCTACACCCAAATTCAGCACGGTGCCGTCACTATTCCGGTGTATAGCTGGGGCTATGGCCCGGTGGTGCTGATGGTCCATGGCTGGTCAAGCGGCGGAATCCAGTTTGGTGCCTTCGTGCAGCCGCTGGTCAGCGCTGGCTATCGGGTGGTGGTGTTTGATGCACCGGGCCATGGCCGGGCTCAGGGCAGACGGTCGAGCCTGTATGAGATGACCGAGGCTGTCACCAAGGTGGCCGCCAGTGTCGGGCCCATCGACACCATCATTGCCCACTCCCTGGGCAGCCTCGCAGCAGCCCGTGCGGTGGTGGATGGGGTCCAGGCCCAGCGGCTGGTGTTACTGGCACCGCCCAAGGATCTCGATTCAGTGGTCGCCGGATTTGGCGGTGAGCTTGGGTTCTCTCCGGCCATGGTGACCGCGCATCGTCGGCGCATGGAGCAGGCATTCGGAGTGCAGGTGTGGCAGCAGTTTTCATTCGACGCCCTGGCGCCCAAGCTCACCCCCCGGGGTCTGGTGGTGATCGACCGGGACGACAAATCGGTGCCGGCCAGTCACAGCGATGAGGTTCATTTGAAGTGGGCCGGATCCGAGCGGATGCAAACCCAGGGCCTGGGGCACAACAAGTTACTCTGGCACCCGAGAGTGTTGGAACGGGTCCAGCAATTTATGGCGACAGCGGCCTGAAGCCGTCTTTAGCAAACACGTTCTAGAACCACAGCCCGATCTCCGGATCGGGCGTTTTTCGTTCTATGACCACGCCCCGGGATTCGAGCAGATGAACCAGCCTCTCGGTATCGTCGACATTGAGAAAACTGCCCAGCGAGATTTCGGTATCGCGATGAATCAGGGACAGCTTGGGTGGCGCAAACGGGTGCGCGGGGGCATCCAGGTGCACCCTCACATAGGGACGGGGCAGGGTCCACTCGACCAATTTCCGAGTGCGGCCTTTTTCCAGGTGGATGTCACTATCGCCGATGGTCAGTACTTCCTGACGTTGGCAGGCCCGGGAGGTCAGGTAAATGCCGGCGGCCAGGGCGGCCAGCTCCAGCCCGGCGAAGGGCAGGATAACCCAGGCACCGGCCAACGCCATGCCGGTGGCAATCAGCGCGGACAGAAGCAGCAATGCCAGCCAGATCTGGACGTTGCCACGCCAGCTCATTGAGCGATTGGGCGTCAGCAGTAGCCGAACGCCGTTCGGGGAGTTGAGATGCTCGACCATCTTTCAATGCCTATGGTGTCGGCCTTCTCAGTATACGACGGGTGGTTCCACTCCGATGATCGCCCGCGTCTGAAGGATCGGTAATTCAAATGGGGGGCGAACCACGACATACTGGCGGCCTGATATTAATGATAGTCAACACTGCCTGGTAGCGAGTCTGTGGCGCGAAAATCCCTTATCCGAAGATCTCTGAGCAAACTGGCGTGGCTGCTGGCGGGAGCACTGCTGTTGCTGATGGCCGTGATAATTCTGCTGCGGTTCGTCAATCCGCCTACCTCCAGTTTCATGCTTGGCCACCGGCTGTCGCAGCCGGATCAGGCCCTGTATCAGCGCTGGGTGCCATTGTCGGAGATTTCGCCGTGGATGCCGCTGGCGGTGGTTGCCAGTGAAGATCAGCGGTTCCCCGAGCATTGGGGCGTGGATTTCGCCGCCATCCGAACGGCGCTGGCGGAATACGAGGCCGGCGAGGGCCTGCGGGGCGCCAGCACCATTACCCAGCAGACCGCCAAGAACCTGTTTCTGTGGAATGGCCGAAGCTTTGTGCGCAAGGCGCTGGAGGCCGGGCTGGCGCTCGGAATTGAAGGGTTGTGGCCGAAGAAGCGCATTATGGAGGTCTATCTCAACATCGCCGAGTTTGGCCCCGGGGTTTATGGCGTGGAGGCGGCGAGTCGACGATATTTTGGAGTTTCAGCCAGCCAGCTGTCTTCGATCCAGTCAGCGAGACTGGCGGCGGTTCTGCCTAACCCCAAGTCCCTGAGCGCGGTTGCGCCATCGGCCTATGTCTGGGAGCGGGTATCCTGGATTCGCGGCCAGATGGCCCAGTTGTCGGGCCTGAATTATTTGCGTGATACGCTGCAATAACGTCGTTCCGGGCGGCCGACATTACCGTAGCTGACCTCCGCCGCCGCTTCGCCGCGGCCTACCAGAAATTCCAGGTAGCGTCGGGCCGTGGTGCGGGAGGCGCCCATGGCGGCGCCGACTTCCTCCGCACTCCACTCTTTTCCGGTGGTCAGCACCTCCCGGATTTTATCCAGGGTAATGCCATCAATGCCTTTCGGTAGCCTGTCGGTATCCGCCGCTTCCGCAGGGCTTTCGTCCTGGCCGCTTCGGGGTAAAAGCGCATCCACCTCTCTCTGGGCGATCTGGTCCAGGCCGGACAGCCGGTTCAGGTGCTCCCGGTAGCGGTTTACCGCTTCCTCCAGACGTTCAAACACCAGTGGCTTCAGGATGTAGTCGAAAACCCCGCCGCGCAAAGCACTGCGCAGAGTGTCCACTTCCTTGGCGGCGGTGATCAGAATGACATCGCTAGCGCTGTCGGAGGCCCGCAGCTCCCGCAGCAGGTCAAGGCCGTTGCCATCCGGAAAGTAGACGTCGAGCAGGATCAGGTCGGGGCTGAGCACATCGATCAGGTCCCGGGCATCGGCCAGCGTGTGGGCAATGCCGCAGAGTTCGACATTGTCCAGACGATCAACAAAGCGTCGCTGAATTTCCGCAATTTTGCGGTCATCTTCAATGATCAGCAGGCGTATGGTGGTCAATGACTGGTCCCCCCGTGGGCGCGTTTGGGTAGATACAGGGTAAAGCGGCTGCCGCCGGTGGTGAGATTCTCGACCGTGACCGAGCCGCCCCACCGGTTCAGGAACTGGCTCACCAGATGCAGGCCGTAGCCATGGGCGGTGCCGGTTTTGGTGCTGACACCTTTTTCAAAGATTCGCTCCCGGTCAGCGTCCGGAACACCGGCGCCCTGATCTTCCACCTCGAAGATCAGGTCGTCGCCAAGATCGGTCATCGACAGTGAAACCTGCCCGCCTTCGCCGGTCACCAGGCGCGTGGCTTCCAGGGCGTTATCGATCAGGTTGCCGAGTACGCTCACCAGCTGCTCTCGGGGCAGGTCGGCTGGTACGTGGGCCATCTGGCTGCCAGGGTCGATGTTCAGCACCAGCCCCATTTCCCGGGCCCGGTTGTACTTGCCGAGCAGGCAGCCGGCAATGACCGGGTCGGGCACCGCTTCGAGCAACAGCTGAATCAGTGCCTGATGATCGCTGACCTCACTGCCAATTAGGCTCAGTGCCTCGTCGGTGGCGCCAATCTGGATCAGACCGGCGATGGTGTGCAGCTTGTTGGAGTATTCGTGGGTCTGGCTGCGCAAGGTATCCGCGTATTGCTGGATCCGGGTGAGCTGGCGGCTGACCTGATCCACTTCGTCCCGCAGCCGGAAACTGGCCACCACGCCGATAATGTCGTCGCCCTCGCGGACCGGCAGCCGGTTGACGATCATCTGGCGGTTTCTGAGCCAGACTTCCCGGTCAAAATCCGGCTGCCCGGTGGTCAGAACCGACATCAGGTCGCTCTCCGGCAGCACTTCAAGGATTGGCTTGCCGGCCAGGGCCATGTCCGGTTCCAGGCCCAGGGTGTTCAGGGCGGTGCGGTTCACCGTGGTGATGATGCCGTCACGATTAATGGCAATGATGCCCTCGCGCACCGATTGCAGGGTGGCATCCCGCTCCTGGAACAGCCGGGCGATTTCTTCCGGTTCCAGCCCGAAGATGGCCTGTTTAAAGCGACTGGCGATGATAATGGCGGCGAGGACGCTGACCAACAGCATCACGCCGACCACACCATAGAGCACGAAATTGTAGCGCTGGATGGTGGTTTCGACCTGGTCGACGCCATAGCCAACCGACACGATGCCAACAATGTCCCCGTTGGCGGGATTGATCACTGGAGCCTTGCCGCGCATGGATTCGCCGAGACTGCCGAAGGCCCGGGCAATGTAGGCCTGACCCTCGACCAGGGCGAGGTGACCGGTGTCGCCGTCATCGTCGGCCATGGAGTAGCCGAGGCGTGTCGGATCGGGATGGGCCAGGCGCACCGCCTGGTCGTCACCAATGACAATAAACAGGGCTTCGTTGGTCTCGGTCAGCCGGTTGGCCAACCGATTCAGGCTGCCGGTGTCGCGTCGCTCTACGCCCTCGATTACTGCCGGCGTGGCGGCCACGGTCTTGGCGACCATCAATGCCCGCTGACCGATTTCCTCATACAGGGATTCGCTCAGATAGTACCCGGCAAAGACACCAATCAACGCTGTCTGCAGGGCGCTGACCAGGCCGAGGGTCAGAATCATTCGGGTTTTGATTTTGGTTTTTCGAAGCACTTCTCGAAACGCCGTGCAGGGGTTTGTTGTCATTTTGATTCAGGTTAAAGCACCACGGCTGTTTTTGCCCGTGAACTTTATGCACAAAAAAGCCTTTAGGTTCTTTATAGGTATTTACGCGCACAAACTTTAGGCATTCGGTGATCGCTTCTAGTCTATGGCTGAATGGCTCCCACAGCACGTTTATCGAGCGGCGAAACAGAGGAGCTATCACAACAACAAACCAGAGGTGAACCCAATGATGATCAAGCGAACCCTGTCTTTTGTAGCCATGGCTGCCTTTAGTGTTTCCGCGCTGGCCTGGCAACCCTCCGGCAAGGTGGAATGTATCGCCCCGGCGGATCCGGGCGGCGGCTGGGATTTTACCTGCCGTAGCGTCGGCAACGTCATGCAGGAACTCGGCCTGGTGGAAGGCAGTGTCCAGACCGTCAACATGGCTGGTGCCGGCGGTGGCGTTGCCTACGCCCACACCGTCAGCAAGCGTGCCGACGATGACAAGCTGATTGTCGCCGCATCTACCGCAACCACCACCCGCCTGGCCCAGAAGCAGTTTCCGGGCATGGACGCCGGCATGGTGAAGTGGGTCGGTGCCCTGGGCGCTGACTACGGCATCATTGCCGTGTCCAAAGACTCCGAGTACCAGAACCTGAATCAGCTCTTCGAAGCCGTGAAGGCCAATCCAAAGTCGGTCAAGTTTTCCGGCGGCAGCGCCCGCGGCGGCTGGGACCACCTGAAAGTACTGATCGCTGCCAAGGCGGCCGGTGTTGAGAAACTCCCTTCCATTCCCTACCTGTCGTACAACAACGGTGGTGAGGCCATGACCCAGGTCGTGGGTGGCCAGGTTGATGCCTTCACCGGTGACGTCTCCGAAGCAACCGGCTTCATGGACTCCGGTGACCTGCGAGTGCTGGCGGTTCTGTCTGAAGAGCGCCTGCCCGGTAAGTTCAGCCACATTCCGACGGCCCGCGAGCAGGGTATCGATGCCCTGGGCCCGAACTGGCGTGGCTTCTATATGCCGGAAGGCGCCTCTGAGGAATCCAAGGAATACTGGGTAGCCGCTGTGGACACGCTGTACGCCAGCGAAGAGTGGAAAAAGGTGATGAAGAGCAACGGGCTGATCCCGTTCCACCCGCCGGCGAACGAGTTTGAAAGCTTCGTGCGTCAGCAGGTGAAGGACATCGAAACCCTGTCTCGTGAAATCGGGCTGCTGAAATGACAGGTTTTGGTGATCGGATCCTCGGCTTGGGCCTTCTGGTCCTCGCCGTTGCCTACGGCTGGGCTGCGCAGCAGTGGCCCGAGCCGTTTGGCGGCGCCGAGGGTGTGGGCCCGGAAACGTTTCCCACCATCCTTGCCTTTGTGTTGGTCATCGGCAGCCTGTACCTGATGGTCAAGCCTGACCCCGATGCCCAGTGGCCAGTGCGCAAAACCGCGCTGGAACTGGTGACCTCGGTGGTGGTGCTGATCGTCTACGCGCTGCTGATGGAACCCCTGGGCTTCATTATCTCGACCACGCTGGCGGTTGGTACGCTCAGCTGGCGCATGGGCGCGAGGCCACGCATGGCGTTTATTACTGGTCTGATCAGTGCGGTGGTGGTGTTTGTGCTGTTTAACTACGGCCTGGACCTGAGTCTGCCTGCCGGCCTGCTGGAGGTGGAGTGATGGAAACCCTTGGCTTTTTGATGGAAGGGTTTGCCGTCGCGCTCACCCCCTATAACCTGATGTTCGCGCTGTTCGGGGCCTTCGTGGGCACCCTGATCGGCTGTCTGCCCGGCCTGGGCCCGGCCAACGGTGTTGCCATCCTGATCCCGCTGGCCTTTACCCTGGGGCTGCCGCCGGAAACCGCCATGATCCTGCTGACCGCGGTCTACGCCGGTGCCATGTACGGTGGCCGGATATCCTCGATCCTGCTCAATATTCCCGGTGACGAGCCGGCAATGATGACCTGTCTCGACGGCTACCCCATGGCCCAGAAAGGCCGTGCTGCCGATGCCCTGGCGATTTCCGCCGTGGCGTCTTTTGCCGGTGGCCTGATCGGTACCATTGGTCTGATCATGCTGGCTCCGATCCTGGCCAAGTTTGCCCTGACCTTTGGCCCGGCTGAGTACTTTGCGCTGTTCCTTCTGGCCTTTGCCACCCTCGGCGGCATTACCGGCAAGAACCCGATGAAAACGGTCATTGCCGCCACCATCGGCATCATGATCTCCACCGTGGGTATCGACATCTCCACTGGCACCCAGCGCTACACCTTTGGTGTGCTGGAGCTGTATGAGGGCATCGACTTCATCCTGGCGATCGTGGGTCTGTTTGCCATTTCCGAGCTGCTGTTCTTCGTGGAATCCCGGGTTGGCGGCGGCCGCGAAAAGATCAACGTGGGCAAGCTGACCCTGAGCTTCAAGGAGCTGGTCAGCACCATCCCGACCCAGTTGCGCGGCGGTGTACTCGGCTTTATCGCCGGGGTATTGCCAGGCGCCGGGGCGTCTCTGGGCAGCTTCATCAGCTACACCCTGGAAAAGCAGGTGCTGGGCAAGAAGGGCAAGTTTGGCGAAGGCGATATTCGCGGCGTGGTCGCGCCGGAAGCCGGTAACAACGGCGCCTCTTCAGGTGCGTTGGTGCCGATGCTGACCCTGGGTGTGCCGGGCAGTGGCACCACGGCGGTACTGCTGGCCATGCTGATCTCCCTGAACATCACGCCGGGCCCGCTGATGTTCACCCAGAACGCTGACATTGTCTGGGGTGTCATCGCGGCACTGCTGATCGGTAACGTCATGCTGTTGCTACTCAACATCCCGCTGGTGGGCTTCTTCGTGAAGCTGCTGTCGGTGCCACCGATGTACCTGCTGCCGATTGTCACCATGGTGGCGTTCGTGGGCATCTACTCCATCAGTCACAGCACCTTTGACCTGTATTTCATGGTGGCCTTTGGTATCGCGGGTTACTTCCTGCGCAAGCTGGAAATTCCGCTGGTGCCGATCATTCTGGGTCTGTTGTTGGGGCCCGAAATGGAGAAGAACCTGGGCCACGCGTTGATCCTGTCCGACGGTTCCTGGGGCATTCTCTGGGGTAGCCCGCTGGCCGTGGGTCTCTGGGTGGTTGCCGGTCTTGGCCTGGTACTGCCGTATGTGGTCGGGCCACTGCTGCGCCGGCGCATGAATGCGGCCATGAAGGAAAGCCCGGTCAGCGACTGACCGGGTAGTGAAAGTCACGCCTTAGGCGATCTGTTGTCAGCTTTGCACCGGGCTTCCCCTTTAGGATGTCCGGTGCTTTTTTATTTCCCCGGCATAAATCCCGGGTCCCTCGCACTTCTACTGCCTGCGCCACTGTTTTCTACCCGCCTCCCCCCATGAGCGATTTTTCCGACGGGATGGTAGGCTACTTCCAATCCAAATATGAGGTTTAGTCGATATGAGCGCATCTGTGTTCGATGCTTTTACCCTGCCATCCGGCCACACCCTGAAGAATCGCCTGGTCAAAGCGGCGATGGAGGAGAATATGGCAGCGCCGGGGCAACTGCCTGGCGACGACCTGTTTAATCTCTATGACCAGTGGGCGGCGGGTGAAACTGGCCTGCTGATTACCGGCAATGTCATGGTGGACAGGCTGGCCATGACCGGTCCAGGTGGGGTGGCGCTTGAGCGTGACACGCCGTTGGCACCGTTCAAGGAGTGGGCGGCGGTCGCCCATGGCAAGGCTGCCAGCATCTGGATGCAGATCAATCATCCGGGCCGACAGGTGTTTCGGCGTATGGGTGGTCGTAACCTGGCGCCGTCGGCGGTTGGCTTGGATCTGGGCAAGCATTCGTCCTTGTTTGATGTTCCCAAGGCAATGTCCGAGGAAGAAATCGAAGACGTGATCCAGCGTTTTGCCGACACTGCGGTGCAGGCGCAGAACGCCGGTTTTGACGGTGTCGAAATCCACGCTGCCCATGGCTATCTGCTGGCCCAGTTTTTGTCACCGCTGAGCAACAAACGCTCGGACCGCTGGGGTGGTTCCCTGGAGAATCGGGCTAGGTTACTGCGCGAAGTGGTGACTCGAATTCGAGCTGCGGTTAAACCCGGATTTGCCGTGGCAGTGAAACTCAATTCGGCGGATTTCCAGCGTGGCGGTTTCGAGCTGAGCGATGCCCGTGAAGTGCTGGCGTCGCTGGAGGGGCTGGGTGTTGATCTGGTCGAGTTGTCCGGTGGCAGTTACGAGTCACCGGCGATGCAGGGTCGTACCGCCGATGGCCGCACCCTGGCCCGGGAGGCCTATTTCCTGGAATTTGCCCAGGCCCTTACCGATGCCTCGACCATCCCATTGATGGTCACCGGCGGTGTGCGCCGGTTGTCCGTGGCGCAGGAAGTATTGAATTCCGGTGTGGCCCTGGTGGGCATGGCGACCGCGCTGGCGCAGACTCCCGATCTGCCACGGCAATGGTCCACCGATGCCGAGGCCAGCGGCGAGATTTTGCAGGCGCGCTGGAAAGACAAGACGCTATCGGGTCTGGCCAATATGGCCATGGTTCGGCGTCAGTTGCGCAGGATGGGCGACGGGCTCCCGCCGGCCCGCCGATTATCAGCCATACTGTCGGTGGTTCTCGATCAGTATCGACTGGCCAAGCTGACCCGTTCGTATCGCAAGGCGCTTGGTCTGGATCAGTAAGTTACCGGTTGAAAGAGTACGGACCAGAACAGCAATCCACTAGAGTGAGTTTAGGAGGCAATGCGTTGAACGTCATGGTACTGGGAGCCACCGGACTGACAGGGGCGGCAGTGGTCGAGAAACTGCTGGAACGGCCGGAGGTGACTTCGGTGATAGCGCCGGTGCGTCGCCGGGTTGGCCTTGAACACCACAAGCTGATCCAGCATCAGGTGGATTTTGACGATCTGGAGGCCAGTGCTGATCTGTTCGCCGTAGATGTAATCGTTTGCTGTCTGGGCACCACCATCAAGAAGGCAGGCTCGCGCGAGCAGTTCCGTAAGGTGGATTTCGGCTACAGCCTGGAGGCCGCGCGCCTGGGTCGAGCAGCCGGTGCCCGGGCGTTCATTTTGATGTCCGCCATTGGCGCGTCCTCGGATTCCACCATTTTCTATAACAGGGTCAAGGGCGAACTCGAAGACGCAGTGCGCGAACTCGGCTACCCCTACCTTTCGGTCTACCATCCCAGCCTGTTGCTCGGTGATCGGCAGGAACAGCGCACCGCCGAAGCCCTGGGTATCAAGCTGATGCCCCTGGTGAATCGGGTCTTGCTCGGCCCGCTGGAAAAATACCGTGGCGTGCAGGCGGCCACCGTGGCTCAGGCCATGGCCAACGAAGTCTGTGCACTGGGAACGGAAGCACCAGCGGAACCTGTCCAGCACCTGCGCGATTATCCCGAGATCCAGAAACTGGCGGGCTAGCCCGCCTTACTTTCCGGCCAGAATCCAGCCTTCGGTTCGGCAGAGTGAGCATTCTGTAACTAAGTAAGTGCCGATCAGCAATTGATCGGTTTGTTTGAACACCTCTCCGCTTTTCCCTCCCCACACTCATGACCAAGAAGCCCGTTTGAAAATTTGACGGGAGTGATTGATTTTTGATCGACTCTAAAATACGATACGTTTTGTATCGTTTTAAGAAATTAACAACAACGAAATAGCGGAGAGCTTTTATGGCTCAATCGAACGAAACAGAAAACAAACCAGGCCCTCTTTCCGGAATAACTGTGCTGGATTTTTCTCGTGTGCTTGCCGGCCCCTATTGCACCATGGTCCTGGCCGATTTGGGTGCTCGGGTAATCAAGGTGGAGCGATTTGGCACCGGTGATGACACCCGCGCATTCGGACCTTTTGTTAACGAAGAGTCCGCCTATTTCATGTGTTTCAATCGCGGCAAGGAAAGCATATCGCTGGATATCAAATCGCCGCGCGACCGTGAGCTGCTGGAGCGTCTCCTGGACAGCAGCGACGTCTTGGTTGAGAACTTTCGTCCCGGCGTCATGGAGCGTCTCGGGTACGGTCCGGAGCGACTCGCGAAGACGCATCCCCACATCGTTTACACCTCAATCTCCGGCTTTGGCCACAGCGGCCCGTTCAGTGAACTGCCAGGCTATGACATGGTGGTTCAGGCCATGGGGGGCGTGATGAGTTTGACTGGTTGGCCCGATGGCGAGCCTGCACGTGTGGGTACCAGCTTTGGCGATTTGGGAGCAGCGCTGTTCGGCGTCGTGGGTATTCTGGCTGCACTGCACAGCCGAAACCGGGATGCTCAAGGTTCTCGTGTCGACATTGGTATGCTCGATTGCCAGGCGGCACTCATGGAAACCGCTCTGGCACGCTACGACGTCGAGGGCAAGGTTCCGACGCGCACAGGCGACAATCACCCCTCGCTTGCTCCTTTCGAAACCTTTATGGCGGAGGACGGAAAGTTCGTAATCTGTGCGGGTAATGACACCTTGTTTTTGCTGATGGCTGATGCGCTCGGCTCGCCCCAGATGGCCCTAAAGCCAGAGTTTCTGACTAACGATTTGCGAGTGCAAAATCGAGCGCAGCTGGTCAAGGACGTGGAGAAGATCACCACATCAAAACCCATGCAGCACTGGATTGACGCTTTGAATGAGGCCGGTGTTCCGTGTGCTCCGATCAATACCATTGATCGACTCTTCAGCAACCCGCAGCTTCTTGCCCGAAACATGATCGTCAAAGTAAAAGGCGAGGGTGATCGGGCTGTCAGAACCGCGGGGAATCCTATCAAGATGAGCACGATGTCCGAAATAGATCCTGAATCGCCAATTCGGGCACCGAGGCTCAATGAACATCGCGAGGCTATTCTGGCGGAATTGATGACCAAGTGCGGCGCCTATGCACCGACATCGCGTGCGCGCTCTGAGGCGGACGAGATCGAGGAAAACTCATTCTGTGAAACAGCCGCGAAAGCATAACGCTCCACATCCGAGACATAGAGGAAAAACCATGAAAACAAAAACCAACACTGTATCCAAGGAAGAGCAGGCCGATACCTCCCGCGAACAGGCCACGGCTCAGAAAGCGTCGAACGAAGAGGCAAAGCCGGCGGCTGATTCACCTGAAACCATCTTTGTTGAGCGTCGCGACCGCGTCGGTATCATCACGCTCCATCGCCCCAAGAGCCTGAACGCTCTGAACCGGCAATTGGCCCGCGAGGTGCTCCAGGCGCTCAAATCCTTTGACGCAGACGACAATGTCGGTGCGATCGTTATCACTGGCAGTGCGCGGGCGTTTGCCGCAGGTGCCGATATCGAAGAGATGGCGAACCTGACGTACGCTGAGTTTTACTGTGACGATATCTTCGCGCCCTGGGATGAGCTGCGTTCAATCAGCAAGCCTATTATTGCAGCAGTTGGTGGCTACGCTCTGGGTGGCGGTTGTGAGTTGGCACTTATGTGCGATTTCATTATTGCTGCTGAGGATGCTCAGTTTGGCCAGCCGGAAATCAAGTTGGGCATTCTGCCTGGGATTGGCGGTTCTCAACGCCTTGCCAACGCTGTCGGTAAAGCCATGGCCATGGACTTGATTCTGACGGGGCGGACTATTGACGTTCACGAAGCGAAAGCCGTGGGCATGGTGGCGCGGGTTGTGCCCTCAAACGAGTTACTGCAGACCGCTCTTGAGGCCGCGCATACCATCGCCGGTTACAACTGCCCCGCGGTCCGTATGGCGAAGGAGTCCGTTAATGTTGCCTTCGAAACCAGTCTGACAGAAGGCATGCGCCACGAGCGTCGTCTGTTCCAGGCCGCTTTCGCCACCGAGGGCCAAAAAGAGGGAATGCATGCCTTTATCGCCAAGCGGGCACCTGTGTTCCGGCATCGCTAGTAGACGGGTCGCCTTCAGCGTTTGAATTTTGTACCCACCGTCACCGAAAGGTGGCGGTGTCCTTTCTGAGTATCCATCTTGCTACACAGACCGTTCCCCCGGTTTTTCCATACCGTCTTGCCCAAGTCCTCCCGGTGCTTCGCTCTACGCTTAATATTTTTCTGAGAAGCAATGCCTGCTTATAATGAGCGCACATATTCAGTGGCAGGTAAGAGCATGGCAGTACAGCGCAGAGAAAAAGGCTCGGCGATAGGCCGGGCGTTGGAAATAATAGAGTCGGTTTCTCGCGCCGAGCGCCCCTTAAGCCCAGCGGATCTTGCCCTCCAGCTGGGCATCCCCAAACCCAGCGTGCATCGTATTTTGCAACAACTGGAAAGTGAGGGTTACCTGCAAACGAATATGCGTGGGTTGTTGGTGCCTGCAGACAGGCTTCATAACATTGCACTCGGTGTGCTTTACGCAAGCCGTTTCAAGGCCCTGCGCCAGGCTATTCTGAAGAGGTTGACGGCCGAGGTGGGCGAGACCTGCGGGATAGCGATCCCGGATGGTACCGAGATGATTTACTACGATCGGGTGCAGACCAACTGGCCGCTCCAGGTGCATTTGCCCATTGGTAGCCGCACCCCGATATGGTGCACGGCCAGCGGTAAGCTGTATCTGAGTTCGTTGGAAAATGATCGGCGGCACCGCCTGATCCATAACCTGCCTCTCGAAAAGCGGGCCAGGAACACCTTAACGGCACCGGACGAACTGGAGTCGGCTCTGCTCGCGATTGCCGAAACAGAGCAGGGCTTGGATAACGAGGAGTTTATTGACGGCATGGTCGCGTTCGCCGTGCCGATCAAGGACAAAGAAGGGCGTTTGTTTGCTTGCCTGTTTGCCCATGCGCCCATTCTCAGGAAGAGCCTGGATGAACTGCTGGAATACGAACCCCTGCTCAGGCAAGCGGCTTTGGAACTGGGCGAACTAATTGTAGACGACCAGTCGAATTAACTGTGGCCAATAGGTACACGAACACCCTCCAAGCCGGTGGCTCGGAGGGTGTTGTTATTTGCTTTCCAGGATCCAGCTGGCTGCCTTTTCCGCAATCATCAAGGTCGGGGAATTGGTGTTGCCACTGGTGATGGTTGGCATCACGCCTGCGTCTACGACTCGCAGTCCGGCAACGCCCCGAACTCTGAGTTTCGGGTCCACTACCGCCATGTGGTCATCCTCCCGACCCATGCGGGTGGTGCCCACCGGATGGAAGATGGTGGTGCCGATGTCGCCGGCCAGTTTCGCAAGCTCGTCGTCAGTTTGGTACTGAGCGCCCGGTTTGAATTCCTCCGGTTGATACTTGGCAAACGCCTGCTGTTCAGCAATACGACGGGTGACCCTGAGAGAATCCGCTGCCACTTTCCGGTCTTCCTCAGTGCTCAGATAATTGGGAGCGATCGCCGGCGCAGTTTTAGAGTCGCGGCTGCGGATCCGCACCGTGCCACGGCTGGTCGGGTTGAGGTTGCAGACGCTGGCGGTAATGGCCGGGAAGTCGTGCAACGGCTGCCCAAACGCGTCCAGGCTCAGGGGCTGTACGTGGTACTCAATATTCGCGTGCTTGTACTCTTCAGAGCTTCGTGTGAACAGGCACAGTTGAGATGGTGCCATGCTCATTGGACCTGAGCGTTTGATCAGATACTCCAGACCAATTCGTGCTTTTCCGGTGAGCGAGTTGGCCATGGTGTTCAGGGTCTTAGCGCCGTGCACCTTGTACACCGAACGGATCTGCAGGTGATCCTGCAGGTTTTCACCCACACCGGGCAGATCGGCCACAACCGGAATATCATGCTCTCGGAGCAGGTCTGCCGGTCCAATTCCTGACAGTTGCAGCAACTGGGGCGAGCCGATGGCGCCGGCTGACAGAATGACTTCCCGGCTGGCGTGCGCCGTAAGCTCGCCTTCTCCGGGGCGCTCCACCAGAACGCCCGTGCAGCGGGGTTTTTCACCTGCCGACATTTCCAGTTCCATCACATGCGTGGAATGCCACAGGGTCAGGTTAGGGCGTTTTTCGGCGGCGCGCAGGAAGGCCTTTGACGTATTCCAGCGCCAACCGGAGCGTTGGTTTACTTCAAAATAGTCGACGCCTTCGTTATCGCCACGATTGAAGTCACGGGTGCGGGGAATACCGGCCTGCACACAAGCATCGGCAAAGTCCTCCAGAACCTTCCACTTCAGGCGCTGATGCTCAATCCGCCATTCGCCGCCGTGGCCATGGTATTTCTGGTGCTCCGGGTCGGCGTCGCCGCCGTCATCCAGACGATAGTGGTCTTCGTGGCGCATGAAGTCGGGCAGGCAGTTGTCCCAGCGCCAGTCCGGCTCGCCGGTTACCTCGGCCCAGTGGTCGTAATCCCGGGCCTGGCCGCGAATGTACAGCATGCCATTGATGCTGGAGCAGCCGCCCAGGGTCTTGCCCCGGGGATAGATCAAAGACCGGCCGTTCAGGCCGGGATCCGGCTCAGTGCGAAACCGCCAGTCGGTACGAGGGTTGTCGATGCAGTAGAGGTAGCCCACTGGAATATGAATCCAGTGGTAGTTGTCCCGGCCGCCGGCCTCGATTAGCAGGACCCGGTTGGCCGGATCCGCGCTCAGACGATTGGCCAGCAGGCAGCCGGCTGAGCCGGCCCCTACAACGATGTAGTCGAAATCGAGCTGGCCCTGAGCATTGTTGTTGTCGGACATAGCCTGTCTCCCGGAGCGTGTTCGCGTTATTTGGCGGTTGGCATAGCGAATTCAGCACCGGCATCAATGGAGTCTGACCAGCGCTGCATGATGGATTTTTGGCGAGTGTAGAACTTCACGCCTTCTTCGCCATAGGCGTGGGTGTCGCCAAACATCGAGCGCTTCCAACCACCAAAGCCGTGCCATGCCATCGGCACAGGGATAGGCACATTGATGCCGACCATGCCAATCTGAATGCGACGACCGAATTCACGGGCCACGCTGCCGCTCTCAGTGAAGCAGCTGACACCGTTGCCAAATTCGTGCTCGTTGATCAAACGGATTGCCGTAGCTACGTCTGGAACGCGGACGCACGCCAGAACCGGGCCGAAAATTTCCTCTTTGTAGATGGTCATCTCCGGCGTTACGTGGTCGAACAGACTGCCGCCCATCCAGAAACCTTCATCGCAGCCATCGCCAGTGGTGCCGGCGTCAAACTCACGGCCGTCTACGATCAGTTCGGCACCTTCAGCCACACCCTTGTCAATGTAGCCGGTAATGCGCTGGTGCGCCGCGGCACTGACGATCGGACCCATCTCGGCGTCCAGCTCCATGCCGTTTTTCACCTTCAGGCTGCGCGCTCGCTCGGCCAGTCGGGGAATGATCTTATCGGCAACGTCGCCCACTAACACAGCAACGCTGATGGCCATACACCGTTCCCCGGCACTGCCGTAGCCGGCACCGATTAGGGCGTCTACTGCTTTGTCCAGATCCGCGTCGGGCATTACCACCATGTGGTTCTTGGCACCGCCCAGAGCCTGGATGCGCTTGCCGTGGTGGGCGCCGTTTTCGTAGATCAGGTTGGCAATCGGGGTGGAACCGACAAAGCTCAAGGCCATGACGTCCGGGTGTTCAATCAGGGCTTCTACGGCACCCTTGTCGCCTTGCACAACATTAAATACGCCATCGGGCAAACCCGCCTGTTGGAGCAAGTCGGCAATCATCAGGGAGGCGCTGGGATCGATCGGGCTAGGCTTGAGCACGAACGTGTTGCCAGCGGCGATCGCCACCGGGAACATCCACATCGGCACCATGACCGGGAAGTTGAACGGAGTGATGCCGGCAACCACGCCCAGAGGTTGGCGCATGGTCCAGTTGTCGATCCCGGTACTGACCTGGTCGGTGTAATCACCTTTTAGCAACTGCGGAATGCCACAGGCGAACTCGACAATGTCGATACCCCGGGCCACTTCGCCTTGGGCATCGGTAAAGACCTTTCCGTGCTCGCGGGTGATGGCTTCAGCCAGTTCGTCTTTGTGCTGGTTAAGCAGCGCCAGAAATCTGAACATAACGCGGGCACGCCGAATCGGCGGGGTATCTGCCCAGCTTGGGAAAGCGGCGGAAGCGGCGGCAACAGCCTGGTCAACATCGTCACGGTTGGCGAGAACTACTTGGCCCGAGACCTTACCAGTGGCCGGATTGAAAACTTCTTGGTTTTGGCCGGAGCTGCCCTCTGAAATTTGCCCATTGATATAATGCTGGATCGTTGGATTGCTCATAGTTGCCTCTTTCCTGTTTTCGGTTCAGTTTGTTGTATGTTTCTTTGAGGCCCTTTTTGCATGGCCCTAAGTGAGTCTGGTGAAGAATTGAACAGATAATTTACGGCCCGTTTTGGACTGAGGCAATTGAATTATTCTAAACCATGATATAAGTATTACTTATATTGCGGTCTGCGAGGAATGGTTATGCAACACCTGCAAGGATTACGTGCATTTGTAGCGGTGGCCCGCGAGGGCAGTGTCTCGAGGGCTGCGGATCGTCTGCATCTGACACAGCCCGCCGTCAGTCTCAAATTGAAGCAGCTGCAGGACGATCTGGGGCTCAAGCTGTTCCGGCGCAAACCCCAGGGCCTGGTGCTCACCGCCGACGGCCAGAGCTTGCTGCCGGTGGCGGAAAAGGCCCTGGCCGGGTTGGCCGCATTTGATCAGAGTGCCCGTGCCCTGCACAGCACGATTCGGGGGCGGCTCAAGATTGGCACCATTGTGGACCCGGAATTTATCCGGCTTGGAGCTTTTCTGCACCGGCTGGTGGCCAGGGCACCGCAGCTTGAAACCGAGTTGCATCAGGGTATGAGCGGCCGGGTGCTGGAGCAGGTGCGCAATGGCAGTCTCGATGTTGGCTACTTCCTGGCCCCACCGGGCGCAGGTCCGGCGGGGCCCGAGCTGATGCACCGTGAACTGACCCGGTTCGATTACCACGTGATTGCACCGGCTGGCTGGGCTGCACGGCTATCCGATACGCGCTGGTCCAGCCTGGCGGCGCTGCCCTGGATCGTGACGCCGGAGGATTCGGTACACAACCGATTGCTGGCCAGTGTTATGGAACCCGAGGGGCTGGTGCCCCAGGGTGTGGCCCAGGTGGATCAGGAGGCCTGCATGCTGGACCTGGTTCGGGCCGGGGTAGGGCTCAGTCTGGCGCGAGACGCTTTGGCCATGGCCGAGCGCCAGGAGCGGGGCCTGGTGGTGGCGGAAGGAGTGCGAATCCCCTGCGCCCTCAGCTTTATCTGGCGCCGGGACCGCGAGCACGAGCCGGTCATCGCCGAGGCCCTGGAGGCCCTGGCAGGTGTCTGGCTGCTCGAGGGCCTCGGCTCGGCGGGTTTAGCCGAGCGTGGCATCCAGAAACATCATGATCACAAAACCGACCAATAGCGAGAAGGTGGCCAGGGTTTTGTAAGAGTTCCGGTGGGTTTCCGGAATAATTTCGTTGCTGATGATGAACAGCATGGCACCGGCGGCAAAGCCCAGGGTCCAGGGCATGATTGGCTCCGCCAGCCACACCAGTGCCGCTCCGAAAAGACCGCCTATCTTAAGGCTGACTTGAACGAAGAAATCATAGATGGGGTTTAATCAAACGACGAACCCCCGGAGCTTTCACTCCGGGGGTTCGTCGTTAGCAAGGCGTGCGGATTAGGCCGCCTGCTTGCGACGCCAGGCCAGCTCATTCTCGATGGTGGCCTTGGGCTGCAGCATGGCAAAGTCGATATCATCGATCTCCTTGCCGTCCTTCAGGCGCTGGACGAAGTCCGGATTAGCCAGCGCTTTCTTGCCGACAGCCAGCAGCGATCCCGGGTACGCGGCAGCGCGATCCTGGTGGTTGGTCTCGTCGATACCGCCGTTGATGATCAGTTCAATACCGTCGACATCGGCGACCACGTCGGCCAGCGATTTATCACCCTCAACGAAGGGCGCTCGATGGACGTCACCGTCGGTGGTGTGGATGAAGTCAGCACCAGCATCCCGAACGGCCTCGGTAATCTGGCGGAAACCGGTTTCGCCCTCGGGCAGCTGGTAGTCAGGATCGGTCACCGCGACCTGCGACAGGCGAATGCCCACGGCAAAGTCGTCACCGACCGCCGCTCGTACGGCTTTGATGGTTTCCACCACCACGTGCAGACGGTTCTCCAGGCTGCCACCGTAGGAATCTTCGCGACGGTTGAAGTAGGTGCTCAGGAACTGATTCAGCAGGTAACCGTTGGCTCCGTGCAGTTCGATGCCGTCGAACCCTGCGGTTTTGGCGTTGACCGCGGCGTTAGCGAAGCCGTCGATCGCGAATTTGATGTCGGCCTCAGTCATCACTTGTGGCGTTTGCCACTCAGACTGGTCACCGTAGAACCCAAGGGGCGCGCCTTTCGGCTGCACGGCACTGGGAGCGAGCGGCTGATCGGTGTAGTGATTGGCTTGGAACTGGGCCCCGGCATGCATGAGCTGTGCAATCACTTTGCCACCCGCCGCGTGAATGCGTTCCACGATGGTTTTCCAACCTTTGATGTGCGCGTCGTTAACCAGGCCTGGCTGATTGGCGTAACCTTGGCTGGCGCCATCATCGGTGTAAGTGCCTTCGGTGATCAACAGGCCAAACCCGCCTTTGGCATAAGCTTCGTAATGGTCCGCCATCAGCTCGTTGGGGGTGCCGTCGGCGTCAGCGCTGGTCCGGGTCATGGGCGCGAGCGCAAAGCGGTTGGCCATGGTCAGGTTGGTAAATCGGGTGTTCTGCATCACGTCGGTCATCTAGTTCCTCCCATTCTTGATCGAGTGTTCAATTACGAATGATCCGCGCCAGCAGTTCAGGTTTAAAGCGATTTGTTCCGATGAAGCCGGTCAGATATTTTGAGCAAGATGGGGAAAATACCGTCAGATCAATGATCGGAATGGCCTAGTGAGCGCTCTGGGTCGATCTCATCCCGAACAAGCTGCTTGAGCTTGGTGATTTCGGGGAAACCCTGCTGGTCTTTTCGAGACCAGATGCGGGTGCCATTTACCCACACCTCGAAGATTCCACCGGTTCCTGGGTGCAGCGTGAGTTCGTCGAGTTGGCCTTCAAAGGTGGTGAGCAGTTCCTGCGCCATCCAGGCTGAGCGCAGCAGCCAGCGGCAACCGGTGCAGTAGTGGATGTCGACGCGGTTGGTCATAGCCGGGTACTCCTGATGTATTGGGGTGGATTTGCGTGCTGATTGGCACCGGGCTGAGGGTGCCGACAATTCAGTTGGTTTTGTAGGTCGGGTAGGTGGAGCGCGATAGGGTTGGCTCGCAGCCGACAACATCCCGGGCCTGTTTGTGAGCATGAAGATACCAGCGCTTTCCCGGTTTGGAAAAGGTCTGGTCGGTGATTTGGAATGCCACCGTTTCCATGGTCTGGGGGATGGGAGAGCCGTCGGCGTGGCGGTAGACACAGCTGGTGCTTAGCGTCAGTGGTGTCGCCACCGGTAACTCGATAAAGCCATTATCGGTGACGGCGGGCGGCGTGCCGGCCACAGAGAGCACCTTCAAACAGGGCCCGTAATGGTTTTTTTCAAGTTCTTGCAGGTATTCGCTCAGGCAATGCTGCGCACTCAGGAAAACGGTGTTGCGCTCTGTGCCTTGCGGTGTGTCGGGCAGCGATTGGCACCCGGACACGATCAGAATCAACGTCAGAATAGCGAGGGTGCGTGTCATGGTTGCTCCGTGTTGTCCTTGGTTTGGGGCTCCTGATAGGTGATCGCAGCCGGTGTCAGGCCATGGGTGCCGCCCGATGAATTCTCCCGGAGACGCGCGAGCAAACGGCTATCACGATTATAGATGTCATTGCGGAACTGCAGCCGCCCCCGGTCATCGACCCAGGCGGTCCAATACTGAATGTAGACGGGTACTGGCTCAGGTAACAAGATAGTTTTTGGTTGGTTGGAGCCGACCATGTTGTGGATGCGCTCCTGGTTCCAGTGTGGGGCGCCTGAAAGTAATTGCTCCGCCAGTGCGAACGGTTGCTCCACCCGGATACAGCCGGAACTGAAGGAGCGATCCACCCGGCCAAAAAGCTCCCGTGATGGTGTGTCGTGAAGGTAAACGTCGTATTGGTTCGGGAACATGAACTTGATCCGACCGAGTGCATTGTTGGGGCCGGGGGCCTGCACCAACTGGTAAGGGAAGTTGTCCGGTGACAGTGTGCCCCAATTTATGGTGGCCGGGTCGATCTGTTGCCGATCGGCGCCCCAGCCCCTGTAGACTTTCATGTTCAGGCGCTGAAGGTAATCCGGGTCGCGGATAATCTGGGGCAGCTGATCCTCGATCATCAGTCGGCGCGGCACGGTCCAGGTCGGGTTTACCACCAGGTAGCGGATCCGGTCACTGAACACCGGGGTCTGGCGGAACGGTCGGCCGACAATCACTCGTTGGCGGAGCAGCTCGACGCCCTGATCCATCATTTTCAACTCGTAGCCGGCAATATTAACCAAGACGAACCGTGCTCCCAGTGACTCCGGCAGCCAGCGCCAGCGCTCCAGGCTGGCATCGATCCGATGCACTCGTTCGATGGGCAGCAGGTTAATCGCCGCCAAGGTGGCCGGGCCAATAATACCGTCGGGTTCCAGACCATGGCGGGCCTGAAATAGCGGTAGTGCGGTCTCAAGTTCTTCGCCGTAAAGGCTGGGATCAGTCGGATCAACCGAACCGGAGAGGTCACCGAGGGCGGTTAACCGCCGCCGGATTTCGATCAGCCGGTGGTCCTGGTCGCCGGGGCGGATGGCAGGCCCGGCGGGGATGGGTAGCCAGGGTTGGCCCAATAGGCCAGCCATGGTCTGGCGGGCCCGAACCAGCCTGAGGTAATCGGAATGAGCCGGGCGCAGGGACTCCACGGCTGCGCCAATGTCACCATTGACCAGAGCCGCTGCGAGCACCTGGTCCATATTCCGTTGTCGCCGGTTCGCCGTCCATTCGGCGTGAATAGTGTTTGGACTGACCTTGCCCTCGAGCAGGTGCGAGCCAAGCATCAGGAAGGCGTCGGAAAACAGCAGGTCCAGATCGGCCTGGAGGTCGGCCGGAAGGTCTTGCAAGGGGCGGCTCGACAGCTCCGCCAGGACATCGGCGTGATAATCCCTCGGGTCCAAGCCATCGCCGCTGGCCGATTCGATGGCCTCAAGTAGTTGGTGGCGCTGTTCGGCACTGCGCCAGGCCCGCTTATAGCCATTGGCGGCGTAAAAGTTGGAAAGTGCTTGCCGTGCCAGAAGGCGGTTACCCAACACCTCCACGGTAAATCCCGCGTCCAGCGCCTCAATTCGAGCAACAAGGGATTCGTTGGCTTTGGCAGATGAAGAAAACCAGGGGCAAAGGGCAACAACGAGCACCAACGCCAGAGCATTGGTGGCGGCTTTCAGTCCGGGCATGGGGCCCCTCCGATTCTTCCCTGAACAACATCAGATGACTACAAACGACTTGGATATTGGACGTTACCAGAGCCCCATTTGTTCCCCCGCCGGGCGGCGGAACAGGTCATTTCGCAGGGGTTCGGCCTGGTGAAGGTTCAGTCCAAGCCGTTTCGGTGACGGCGGAGGAGAGCATATCCGATGTGGCGCTGTATAGTTGGCGAAACCAGAGCAGGCAAAACCCTGGGAAGAAGATGATCGTTCGGAGGCATAAGGCGCGCCTAGGGGCGTCTTAAAACAATGGTAGTCCACGCCCTGAACCAAAACGCGTCACCCATTGGCTCTGGTCGCTCCGACAGTCTCCATTACAAAGTTCGCAAGCTTATCGGGATCAAACTTCCTAAGGAATCCATCGGCTCCGACTTTTTCCACCAAGGCTTTGTTGAAAACACCAGTAAGCGAGCTGTGCAAAACAACGGGAATACCAGACATGGCTGGATTAGCCTTTACGTTCGATACAAACGTGTAACCATCCATCCTTGGCATTTCAATGTCTGAGATAATCGCCTAATAAGCATCCGAAAGCGACTTCCCCTCAGCGATAATTTGTTCCAGATGAAGGTAGGCCTGTTCACCGTCATTAAAGGTTTCAACTCTTAGCCCCATGTCGGTAAGAACACGAGTCAGTTGCCGTCGTGCTACTGAGGAGTCATCGATAACCAGTATGGGATAAAATTCCTTGCCATCGTTTGTCCATTGTCGGCTTTTCTCGGATACCGTTTCAGATAGCTTGCCGCCCATATTGGGCGCAAGCTCTGCCAAAACCCGTTCGACATCAAGAATGCCCACAATGGTGGCATCTAACTGGGTGGTCGCCGTCAGATAGTGCCCGCCGGGAAGACCGTTTGGTGGTGGGATTATGTCCGTCCAGCTACGATTCACGATGCGATCGACACTCTTCACCAGGAAGGCCCGAATTTTCTGGTTGTATTCGCTCACAATGAGCAACGGTCTGGTCGCACCCTCAGAGACCGTATCTCTCTGGAGAGCCAGGGCGGCCTCGCGCAAACCGCCAGCCACCCCTTCTTAAATTCATTTTCTAGGTTTGCCCCCGGTCTGTGATCGTATTGGTCAGTAATTCGTGCACTTTGCCCGCCGTTATCGGCCGTCCTAGCAAATAGCCCTGAATCATGTCGCAATCGAGTTTTGCTAATAGCTGACGCTGGGTTTCGTGTTCCACACCTTCCGCAACGACCGTCAGTTCCATGGCATGAGCAATGCGGATGAAACCAGATAAAATTTCCAGGGATTTTCTGTTGTTGGGTAGTCCATCAACGATGCTCTTATCGATTTTGAGGGTATCCACGGGCAATTGGTTAAGATGATTCAGGGATGAATACCCGGTTCCGAAATCGTCAAGCGCCAATCTTATGCCTTGACTCGATAGCTCCCGCATCGTGAGAGTGGTGTGGTCGATATTCTGAACCAGGCCGTCTTCGGTCAACTCCAACGTCAAGCGGGATGGTTCCAGATCAACCTCACGGAGCAGACTTAAGACCGATTGTGCGAACTCGGGCTGGTAAAATCCCGCGGCAGGAATATTGACCGCGACGCGAATCGGCTCATGGCACGGATCTGTTTTCCACGTCCGCGCCTCCAGACAGGCCATACGTAATACGTAGTAAGTTAATTGATGGGAAAGTCCGGCATGCTTCTCGGCTATGGGCACAAACTCGCCGGGACTGACGACACCCAATTCCTCATCCTGCCAGCGAGCCAATGCTTCAAACTTTATTACTCGGGTGCCGTCCGCAGACCAGATCGGCTGATAGTTCAGAGTAACGCGATGGTTCGCTATGGCCTTCCCGAGGCGGTCCTGAATCAGATAACTGCGCGTCGCATTGGCCTCCTCACTGGGGTCATAGAAATCAATCTGGGCCGGGGATAACTTACAGGCTCGCTGCGCGCGATCTATCAAAAGCCGAGCCTCACTGCCGTCAGCTGGATAAACACTGATTCCGATACTGATTTCAGGGCGCAAATCGCGACCAGCGAATTCAACGGGTTCGGTCATTATGCCCATAATCCGGCGTGCCATCGTCGACGTCGATTGTCTTGTGTCGAAAGGCACGACCAGAGCAAGGCGGTCAGGTGCTACCCTTCCTGACCCCAATATGCCTTCATTGTGCATTACAAGTCGATCAACAAACGCTTGCACCACGCTATTCCAACCAGCACCTCCGCTCAGGCTGGCGATTGCGTCAAAGTTCTCTACGTGCAAGTGCAGGATGGCCAATTGGCTCTGCTCAGCCTCAGCGGTTCTTATCAGGCCCTCCAGAGTTTCCTCCAGTAGCATGTCGCCAGGAAGGCCGGTAAACGAATCCCGTAAAGTCGAATCCCGAAGGATCTGCCAGTCGTCCTTCAGTGTCCTGTCGCGTTCGATTTCTGACTCCACCAGTCGAGCAAGCGCTTCAAGCTGGGCTCGTTCATTTTCACTAAGACGCCGGGGTGCATAATCCACCAGGCAAAGGGTTCCTACCGGTTGACCACTCGGACCATGCAGAACTGAGGCCGCATAAAAACGTATTGGAGGCGAGCCCTTGACCGCTGGATGGTTTCTGAACAACTCGTCCTCAAAGGTGTCCTCAATCTCCAGAAAACCCAGTCCAAGAGTGTGCTGACATAGACTGTCAGTCCGCTTTACCTCAGAAATTTCGATTCCGAATTTGGATTTGAACCAGACCCGCTCATGGTCAATGAAAGTAATGAAGGCGGTGGGAACATCGAACATTATTGATGCCAGGCGCGTATGGCGATCAAAGCGCTCTTCCGGGGGCGTGTCCAGAATGTTGAGAGACGACAACTCATTGAGGCGGGCGGTTTCATCGAGTTGCTTCATAATTCCTGGCCTGAATTTAGGGCTGTCGATGCCATACCAAAATCACCAAACAGCTAATCGGTCGAGGACGGAAACTGCGGAAAGGAAAGAACGCCCGAGTTAGTCCGGTCTGCTGTTTCGGAGGAACCTTTTCTCACGCAGTTGCTCAAAGCCTTCCGGATCCCGCTGGACTAAATCCTTGAGTTCATCGAACGTGGGCATATCCACAACGTTTCTCACTGTTTGCGTTCAAGTAGTATCGACGCTACCAGCTGCACCCAAATCTCTCGGAAATTCAGCCTCAAAAAACCACGCGCGTGACCGCTGGATCACATCTTGAAACGGGCAACTTGCGTATTGAGCCCCTCGGCAAGTCTCGCCAGCTCTTCACTGGCAGCCGAAACCTGTTCGGTGGAGGCTGCGGACTGATCACCCACATCGCGGATCAAGACGACATTCTGATTGATCTCTTCGGCAACTGAGCTTTGCTCTTCAGCAGCCGTTGCAATCTGACTGTTGTACTGGCGGATCTCTTCAACCGCTTGCGCCATTTCCTGGATAACCGTACCGGCCAGTTGTGCTCGCTCAAGTGTCTGTTCCGCGAGTTTATTGCCAGTCTCCATACTCGAAACTGATGATTCCGCACTGCTAACCAGGTTGCTGATCAGGGTTTCAATCTCGGCGGCGGAGCTTTGGGTGCGTTGAGCCAGTGACCGCACCTCGTCGGCCACCACCGAGAAACCTCGCCCGTGCTCGCCAGCACGGGCCGCCTCTATAGCGGCGTTCAGTGCCAGCAGGTTGGTCTGGTCGGCAACCGACTTGATCACGTCCAGCACAGTTGCAATGTTGTTGGTTTCAGTTTGCAGACCGTTGAGCTGTTCCATCACGTTGGCGCTTTGTGTATTCAGGTTTGCGACCAGTTCCAGGGTTTCCCTGACGGCCTTTTCACCATTGCCGGACTTCTCGCTGGCGTGATTGGCGGCCTCAAAGGCCGCTTCCGCACTTTTTGCCACATCATTGACCGTCGCAACCATCTCATTCATCGCAGTGGCCACCTGGTCGGTCTGGGCTTGTTGTTCTGCCACACCCTGGCTGGTCTGGTTGGTTACCGTGGAAAGCTCTTCGGAGGATGACGCTATACTGGATGCACCAGTTTCGATTTCACGAATCAGTTCTCTGAGGTTGGTTATCATCGTGCCAAAGGCTGCGAGCAACTGACCGAATTCATCGCCGCGCTGGCTTTGAACATTCACGGCCAGATCGCCTGAGGCAACCTTGTTGGCAAAATCTACCGCTTCGTTGATTGGCCCGGTGATTGAACGGGTCAATATCCATGCAAGAACGGTAGCAGCAAGGAGGGCAATAATGGTCACGATAATGATTTCTGCGACCGCGAGTTCATATGTTTCCTGCAATTGTGCCTGCTCACCGTATTTCAACTCCTCCATCATATCGATGGTACTGGTCGCAACGGCGTACATTTCCTCTTCAAGGGGTCTGACAATATCTGTTGGTCCGGAGATGGCCGTTTCGTACCTTTTCAAAAGAGCCTCGTAGGACTTGGCGCCCTCAAGAATCCGTTCTGCCAATTGCCGGCTTTCACTGCCTGCCTCTTGCATTTCAGTCAGAGGCGCAAGTGCATTTTCAGCGTGAGCAACAAACTCGATGGCGCGGTTTATGTATTTGGAATTCTGTGTAATCGCAAAGTTTCTTTCGTCTCTTTCCGCCTCCAGCAAGTCAATTTCGGCGGCGTTGGCGTGCTTCACAATCGAAACGCCGCGATGATAGGTATCAAGCGACGAATAACCGACGGCGGATACGATGATGAGAAGGATGACGAGGATGGCGAAGCTGGCAGCGAGTTTCTTGCCGACGGCAAGGTTTCCGAAAAAATGTTTCAGCGGCATTACAATCTCCGATAAAGAGCCCTTTACCGAAAAATGCACTTAGCATGCCAGATGTTTTTTACCTATTTTTTTTCAGTTAGTTCCAATCATTCCGAAAAATTTTAAATCGTGCATTCTCAAAATGGGATTCATATTGGCTCTCGGGAAATTTGCACTTCATCCCACTGCTGTTTCTTGCGATAAATGGTTGAGACGCCGATTTCCAGAAAGACAGCAGCCCGCGGTACATTGCCATCGCACTTTTCAATGGCGGATTCGATGATGCGCTTCTCCTCAACCCAGAACGGTAGAATTTCCTGGTTACCTGAATCGGACTGAATGGCAGCAGCAACGTCACCGAGACCGCCTTCGGTTCGTGGTACTGGCGCCACATCCCCAAAGGCCGGAGGGTTATTCCCAAGCGCCCATGCCCTGCTGCTCTTTGACGTCCGAGACCGAATCAGATTAGGCAGCATCGACATGTCAATGACACTGCCCTCATTCAAGACCACCACATTCCTGACCACGTTGCTCAGCTCCCGGACGTTACCGGGCCAGTCATACTGCATGAAGACTTTCTCAACGTCCTTGCTGAAACCTCGAAAATCCTTCTTCTCGTCTTCTGCATACCGTTTTAACAACGACTGAGCGATCAGCATTATGTCGCTTCCACGTTCTCGCAATGGGGGCATATGAACAGGAATTACGTGCAATCGGTAGTACAGGTCTTCACGAAAACGCCCCTCCTGCACTTCAAATAGCGGATCCCGGTTCGTTGCACAAATAAAGCGAATATCAACTTTCAGCTCTTTACTGCCTCCCACCGGAGTAAAGGTTCCCGACTGGATAAGCCTTAAAAGTTTGCTTTGAAGATCCAGCGGCATTTCTCCAATTTCGTCCAGGAAAAGTGTACCTCCAGACGCTCGCAGAGCAGCTCCGTCTCGAGCCGCCGACGCCCCGGTGAATGCGCCTTTCACGTGGCCAAATATTTCGCTTTCAATGAGATCACGGGGAATTGCGGCACAATTCAAAGTAATAAAAGGGGCGCTGGCCCGAGGGCTCTCCGCGTGCAGAGCCTCTGAGCACAATTCCTTACCCGTGCCGCTCTCACCGGTGATAAAAACCGACGCATTGCTCTTCCCGGCACTTTCGGCGATACGGTAAACATTCTGCATGGGCAATGAGGCACCGATCATCCGATGAAACTGGTCACGCTTATAGACTTTCTCGTACTGCTGAACAGTTTCTTCGAGCTTCTGCTTTTTGAGGATGTTTTTGAGCGTGACCTCGAGGCGAGCCTTGTCGAACGGCTTGGAAACAAAATCGCTGGCACCGCGCTGCATGGCGTCAACCACCATATCAACGGAACCATGAGCGGTGATTACGATGACCGGCAGTGAAGGCATCTCAGCCTGAATCTTATCCAGAACGCTCAGACCGCTCATGTCCGGCAACCTGACGTCGGTGATAACCACATCAAAGTTATGCTGGGCTAGCTGTTCCAGAGCTTCCGAGCCGGTATGGGCAACTCGAACAGCATAGTCACTCTCAAGAAAAATTTGATAGGCCTTTGCGCTAAATGAGCAGTCCTCCACCAAAAGCACGCCTGGACGATTTTCCCTCGACATAATCGCTTCTCTTATTGGATGGTTCAAACCAGTGTTGTTCAAGATGCCTGCGGATAGTCATTATAGTCAGCATATGCAGCCTGCGCCTCCCCTGCCACCTGCCTTACTCTGGTAATGGCAGCGCCATCAGAACAGGCATTGGAGTGACTGGCCAAGTCTTCCAGTTCCTGAGCAGCGGTCTGGAGTTTCTTGCCCCCAAAGGTACCGGCACAGCTTTTCACGGCGTGAGTCTGCTCCCAAATTTTCGGTTCATCACTGGCCGCTTCGGCTTTTCGAGCCCTTCGAGGCGTTTTTTTTGTCTCATTAAGAAAGACGAAAATCATCATTGGCAGGTTTCCTGCGGATGCGTCCTTGCTCAACTGAGGTGTCTGCGTATTTTTAAGCAGTTAATTGATATGTCCAGAAAACGACCGTTTATTAACCTTTTTGCTATGCATCCGTCATGGTTCAACCACCTTTGAACGAGACTATTTTGCTGCCTTTTTGAGCTTGACTGAGCAGTTTGGTCAGGCGTTTGATTTCGCGGTTTTGGCGACCAGCCTTTTCTTTTTCATTTTCGAGATCTTTATAGCGGTCGGTGACAATAGGCTAGAAGCGGTTGTAAGGGTTGAGTCCGGTAGTGCGGGTTTTCATGGTGAGCACCAATACTGTTTATATGTACAGTATTGGCCATGCTACCCCTGCAGCCTCACGGCTGCAAGGGACACGGAGTAGGTTTGCAATTAGAGTCGGAATTTCTGAGATGCTTCGGTCAGCGACGTGGTCTGAGCGGAAAGTCGTTCAATATGGGTGGTCAGGTGTTTTCGGATTTCGGCTGTCTCTCGGGTATGGCCGTGGATTTGCTCGACTTTTTGGGCAATCTCCTCCGTCGTCGTCGAGATGCCCTCAACAGAGGTAACCACTTGATTCATATCACCGGCCAATTGGTTAATGGAACCAGTAATCTGATCAATAGCTTCGGCAGCCTCGTTGGCGCTTTTTTCCCCTTCACCTGCGGATTGCAGACCCTCTTTCATCATGGTGGTGATGGCAGCGGTCTCCCGGTTAAGGGAATTGACGATGTCGGCAATGCCGTCGGTCGCTGATACTGTTTTCTCCGCTAGCGACCTGACTTCGTCCGCTACCACAGAGAAGCCTCGACCGGCCTCACCAGCGCGCGCGGCTTCGATGGCAGCGTTCAGGGCCAGGAGGTTGGTTTGTTCAGCCAAGCCATTGATTACATCAACGATGGAGTTGACCTGTTCTCCGGTTTTGCTCAGTAGCCCGATCTGGGTGTGGGTCTGCTGAATTCGCTCCGCAAGGGCGCTCATGCTGTCGGAGCTACGCTTGACCACCTGAGCGCCCGATTGCGCCGCACTATTTGCCTGTTGAGTGGCTGTGTTTACCGATTGAGTGTGTTGAGCTATGTCGACTGCTGTGTGTGAAATTTCTTGGACGGCAGTCGCCGTTTGTTCCGTTTGGCCTTCAACCTCCTCGCCCTTGCGCCCCATTTGCCCGATCAGCGTATCAAGCTCTTCCTGCAGGCTGGCCAGCGTCTTGTTGCCTTCAATAACCTGGCCAAGGACTCCAGAGACATCATCCAACATCTTGTTTGCGGCATGGCCCAGTTGGTTGAACTCATCCTTTGCGTTTTGGCCCAATTTCAGGCGCTGGCTCAGATCGCCCGAGGCTACATGGCTCAAAAGTTGGACGACTGCATTCAAACGCCTGACCAGGGTTCGCGAGGCGCCGGTCAGAGTCAGAATCAACACAATCAGTACCGCCGCGGAGGTGATGACGATGAGCCAGGTTGAGGATGTTCGGGCTTGCTCGGCCTGTTGGCTTGTTGTCTGAATCAGGCCGGTATTGATAGCGTCGATCTGGTTATCGATCAGATTACGCAGTGCCGCGCCGCTGGTCTTTAACTGTGCCTCGAGCCTGGCGAGTTCACTGACAACGCCTTCGGCCTCGGAAAAAGCACTCGCCAAGCCCTGTATTGCCTGGCCGATATCGATATCCTGCCATTCCATATCGATGACCACGCCCTGCATTCGGCTTATCGCCTGGTTTGTTCGTTCGGCGTAGGTTGGGTCGAAGCTGTCGAGGTAATCACGGTAGTTCGACGCGACCGTATTGATGTCGTCATTAAAGATGGAGATGCTAATGGCTCGGAGGTCGTCAGCGACATAGCCTGACAGTGTAGCTTTAAGGCCATCATTATGAGTAAACCCGAGGGCCTGGCTCGTTGCCAGCCATTGCTCTCGGAGTTCGGTATACTCTTGGACCCTGTTGCGAATTTCGAGAGCAGTGGCTTCGACCTGCGCCTCCTTTGGGAGCTGTTGGGCGAGTAGTGCCAAGTCATCCCCTTGCTCAAGCAGCGAGCCAAGCCTCTCCTGAAAACGATCGGTCATATCCGTCGTCAGGTCCTCGCTGAGCCTTTCCAGAGCTAACCAGTCGTTAAGTAAATTCAACGAAGCGGCTCCGTAGGCTCGGGCCTGGCCCCGGGCTTCATAGGCTTCGGATACCTTGGCCAGTCCGCTTAATGACGTGAGCATGGCGATCGCCAGGCCGATGAAGGTGGCGGCGATCAGTAGTGAGAATTTCTGTTTCCAGGACAGGGCCATTTTGGTTCTCCATTTTATTATGCATCCAGTATAGTCATTAACGGCCTCAGATTACTTTTCTGGAGCTCACTTTTCTGAAAAAGGTTTTGTATGTCGGAACTCAGTATCGCTCAATACTCTCTGATTGCACTGATTTTTGTCTGGAGTGGGTTCGTGCGCTCAGGTCTTGGCTTTGGTGGTGCCGTGTTGTCATTACCGTTTCTCTTGCTGGTGCTGGATGAGCCCTTGGTGTTTTTGCCGATTATTGCGGTCCACCTGCTGGTTTTTTCCTCGCTCACCATATGGTTGAACAATCGCAAACGACGGCCGCTGCAGGCCACGGATGCGGCAGCCGGGAACGAAGCGGGGGATTCGGTAGAGAAACTGGTAGAGAGCGCGACAGAGAGCACAGTAGATTGGCGCTACCTGTGGCGCATTCTGGGCATCATGATCGTGCCCAAGCTGATTGGCGTGTTTGGCCTGATCACCATGCCTGGCAATGTGCTTAGCGCCATCATTTTCGTGATCGTGGCGCTGTATTCTGTCTCCTACATCATCAACAAGCCGTTCCGCAGTGGCAGCAAAACGGTGGATGCTGTGTTCCTGATGGTCGGTGGCTATATTAGTGGTACCTCGTTGATCGGCGCACCGCTGATCATCGCAGTTGTGGCCCAGCACCTGCCGAAGGAAAAACTGCGGGATACCCTGTTCGCGCTCTGGTTCATCCTGGTGTTGATCAAGATGGCGGCGTTCGTGTGGGTAGGGGTAGATCTGCAGCTGATCCACCACCTGTGGCTGCTGCCTTGTGCCGCGGTTGGTCACGTTATTGGCCTCAAGGTGCATGATCGGATGTTGCGGGCAGAAACGCCGGTGTTCTTTCAGGTGCTGGGCGTCGTACTGCTGATTGTCAGCAGTATCGGCATGGTCAGCGTGCTGGGGTGAGGAGCAGCCGGGGATGAGAAACGAGCCCGTTAACTGGCTCGTCCGAACACTCGCTCAAAGAATCCGGCTGGCTTCACGTCGGCCACCGGCAGGGCGTCGACTTCTTCCATGGCCCTACGCCAGAATCGCTCGGGATCGTCCAGATCAGTCACCAGCGCACGTTCGTCCTGGCTGTAATGATTGTGGTCGCCGCTCAGCCCCCTGGCCATCAATTCCTGAGCCCACAGATAGATAGTGCCGCGAATGGTCCGCAGCAGTTTGCTGTAAACGTCGCGACTCAGGTTAATTGCCAGTTCTGCGCTCAGGTTAATTTGCTTCTGCAAGGCGACCATATCGTCCTGGCTCAACAGAACCCGGTTGCCGTCTCCTTTTCGGCTGGTCAGGCAGATTTTTTCCAGTGATTTGGCGGCGTCAAGCACATCAAGGTGGCCAAACTCCTGCTTCTGCTGTTCGTTTACCGGTGCCGGGATCCAGCCATACTGAGGGGAGCGGGCAACAATGTGGCCCGGTAGATCACGCCGATAGGGTGGCGCCTGTTCCCGGTCCTGATGGCCCTCGAACTCGGCCCTTAGCCAGCCTGCCATTTTCTTGTGGCGGAGCATCAGAGCCAGTGTGATAGCCGACGGCAGGATGTGCCCGAGCAGTTCGGATGGGTCTTGGGTGCGTTCTTCGAGATGATTTACCGATGCAGACATAGGGTCCTCCGTGGCAACGCAAACCAGTCGTGGCCAGTTCCGTTTGCCAGCGTTATTGTTGTTGTGTATAGCCCAGCGGCCATTAGTGCTGATGGGCGCGAATAAAAAGTAGACAGCTCCGGTGGCACCTGCCGTTGTAAATACGTTATAGCTTTGTAACGGTGAGTAAACGCTGGTCTGGGAGGGCGTTATGAACCAGTATCAGGATTTTGCTTCACGTCGCGCCTGGATGGTTGAGAACCAGATTCTTGGCCGCGGGATTACTGCAGGTCCGGTAGTGACGGCGATGAGTCGGGTGCCTCGGGAAAAATTTGTCAGACCCGATCTGATTGACTGCGCCTACGATGATGGCCCTTTGCCGATTGGTTTCGGGCAGACCATTTCCCAACCGTACATCGTGGCTTTAATGGTGGATGCGATGGATTTGACCGGCGGGGAAGTGGTACTGGATATCGGCACCGGTTCGGGTTATGCGGCCGCGGTTATTGCCTCGATTGCCGCCCGGGTGTTCAGTATCGAGCGGGTGCCGGAACTGGCCGAATCAGCGGCGCAGACACTGGCGGCCGAAGGATATGATCACGTGGTGGTGCGTTGCGGCGATGGCACATTGGGCTGGCCCGAACAGGCGCCCTTCGATGGTATCTGTGTGGCCGCCGGGGCACCGGTGGTGCCGGAGGCACTGAAGCAGCAGCTGCGGGTGGGTTGCCACCTGGTGATCCCGGTCGGATCCGCGCACACGGTGCAGTCTTTGCGCCGAATCACCCGGCTATCGGAGACGGAATTCCGTGACGAGAGTCTTTGTGATGTCCGCTTCGTGCCGTTGCTAGGCGAGCAAGGATGGTCCTGAGCCATCCCGCTCCCGGATCTGTTCGGCTTAGCCGCCGGCGTTGGTGCTTTCGAAGATCTTGTCGGCCGAGGCCGCGACAAAGCCACTGTACAGCTCACCGTCAGCTTTCGGGTACCGCAGCGCGAACTCGTAGAAGCAGCTGGGGATGGTTTCCTCCCGATCCGAAAACTGCACGGGTATCCGGTCGGCCATGGTGGAGGATTGTTCCAGCAACTCAGCCGGGGAGCCTTTAACTTCGCCACCCGAGGCATTCACCGCATAGCCGTTGTCTTTCAGTAGCTGGTTGATTTCCGGCACGGTCTGGAACTGCATCAGGTGGTTGATACTCACCGTAAAGTGGTTGGCACGATAGCCCCAGGCTGCCATCCAGGCCGCGTACTCGCTCTCTTCCAGCAGGGTGCGGTAGGTCTGGTAGTCCACCTCCCAGTGACGACCGGAATACAGGAAGTCGTCTGCCTCGACCCGATCCGGATCAACCTGCGCCACCAGATCCTTGACGATGGCCTGCAGCTTTGGCGAGCACTGCTCCACCAATAACTCCGAAATGAACACTTTGGGCGCATCTGGATCCGGATGTTCGTAATGCCGGGCGTAGAGTTTCTTGGCTTCAAAATGATACTCGCCACCCTGAACGTAGCCGAGGCTCAGGAAATGCTCGGCCAGGGCATCCAGCCCGACTGGGGCCAGGTTGAAGGTGCGCAGGGCGATGTGATCGTTAATGATGGCCTGCCCCTCTTCGGCGCCCAGGATGCGGTGAATCTCCTCGGCTGAGGGGGTGACCTCCTGGTAGTTGCGCCAGAGCTGCTGGAACAGGGCATTGCGATCAGTGTGCATGAACGATCTCCGGACGAAGGTGATGAGTATTCGGTGCCGCGTCGCGCTGACTACTGGCCAGGGGCAGGGCGCGGCAGGTTTGGTCAGACTCAAGGCCCATCTGGTCGGCCAGGGCCGGGCTCAGGCACAGGGAGTTAGAGCCCGGCCGGGTGTCTGCCCCGGTCAGCACCGTGGCCCTGAATCCTGCGGTGTCAGTATTGGTGATCAGCAACGGCATGGCAATGCGCTCGCGGCTCCGTTTCTGGAATTCGGTGGCTGGCACGGCATCCACTTCAACCTGCCAGGCTTGGGACTCCCGCACGCTGCGAATCGATGCCAGCGGGCATTCAACCGTTGGTCCGGCATCGAACAGGTCCACCAATCCCTTGTGCTGGAAACCTTCGGCCTCGAGCAGGCGCAGCGCTGGCCGGGTGCGCTCGTGGACCTGACTGATCACCGCCCGGGCTTCAGCGCTCATCAGGCAGGTGTACAGCGGGTGCGACGGCATCAGCTCGTCAATGAAATGGGTGTAGCCGGAGCCGACTAAACGGGTGGCCGAGGCAAAATCCATATCGACAAAATGGGTCTTCAGCCAGGACCAGAACGGAGACTGGCCGGCGTCGTCGGACACTCCGCGCATCTCGGCGATGACGGTATCGGAGAACCGCTCCGGGTGGAGTGCCATAAACAGGAACCGAACCCGCGACAGCAACTTGCCCGCATTGGCGCGACGGAATTCCGGGCGCAGGTACAGTGAGCAGATCTCGGTGCAGCCGGTGTAGTGGTTGCAGCGGGTCAGGGTTTCCACATTGCGTCGCAGGCCCAGATCCCGGGAATGGTGGGTAACAGTACTGCGGCGGAAATGGTGAAGCGGGCGGGTGCGACCGGCGGCGGCCTCAATGCCGGTGGTGCCCATGATCTCATCGGTGCTCTCATCCTCCAGCACAAACAGGTAATGCTCGTCACCGGGCTGAGTCACCTCGCGCTCGAAACTGGCAATGGAATGCTCGATCTTGCGGGCCAGGGCGTCGCGATCGGGCATCAGAGACGTAAATCCGGGGCCGGATTCAACGGCAATCTGATACAGGGTATCCAGATCCGTGACTGCAATCGGGCGAATGAACATGGCCAGCATCCTGAAGTAATTTGGCACAGTATGAACAGTAGAGCTGCCAGATTGCAGATGCAGTTTGAGCGAAATGATCTATGATTAGGACAAAATGATTAATTAGGTCGACAAAATGATAGGAAAACAGGATCAGAAACTGCTGATGCTGCTGCGCCACAACGCTCGGGCCAGTATTACCGAGCTTGCCCGAACCCTGCATGTGTCCCGGTCAACGGTGCAGAATCGTATTGCCCGTTTGGAGGCCAGCGGTGTTATCCGGGGCTATTCGGTATTGTTGGGTGGAGAGTTTTCAGCCAAGCAGGTGGAGGCACACGTGTCGATCAAGGTGCTGCAGAAACTGACTTCCCGAACGAACGCCGCGCTGGAGGGCATCGCCCAGGTCTCGCAGCTTTTCTCTGTCAGTGGGGAGTACGACCTGATTGCCATCGTGCAGGCCCAGTCTCTGGAAGAACTGAGTGCCGTGCTCGACGATATTGGCAACCTGGAAGGGGTGGAGCGCACCAACTCGGCGGTGGTGCTAGAGACTCGATTCCGACGCTAGCTTAATGAAAGGGCGTGCACGGGGATTGGTCAGGTGCCCAGCAGACCCAATGAAGCGCAATAGATAAAGGCACCAGAGCCCATCAGGATGAGGCCCCAGGCGGGGAAGATCAGAGCCGAGCGAGACGATGTTTTCATGCACACCTCCTGTTGTTCGGAAAGGGTTGAGCAAGTGTTGAGCAAGCTGATACGCCTGCCCTGTCACTCTAGACCATTGCCCCGGTCTGTCACGGGTCTTTTGTGATCGGGTGCTCATCTGTGAGCGTTTTTGTCATCCGAGAAGACTATGCTGGCTATTGAGAGGTGGCGGAATCCGACTACTATGAATACGTTTAACCTCAACTAAAAAGAATGATAACAACAACTAGGAGCCATAAATGGCCATTGATCCGCGCAAGCAGACGTCGTTGCACTGTCTTTATTTTTGGGCCGAGACCACCCCCGATGCGATTTATCTGACCCAGCCCTACCCCGACGGGCGGGTGGAAGAGCTAACGTGGAAAGAGGCGGCCGATCAGGTCGCCAGGATGGCCACCTATCTCAATGGCCTAAATCTGCCGGCGCACAGCAACATCGCGTTGTTGGGTAAGAACAGCGCGCACTGGATCCTTGCCGATTTGGCCATTTGGGCGGCCGGCCACGCCTCGGTACCCCTGTACCCGACCCTGAATGGCGAAACTGCGGCCTACGTGCTGGAGCACAGCGAGGCGAAGCTGATGTTCCTGGGCAAGATGGACGGAACGGCAGACGGCTGGAACGACATCAAGGGGCGTATCCCGGACGACCTGCCGTTGGTTTCGCTGCCAATGTCGCCCCGGGACGACACGCCCCATTGGCTTGAGTTGGTGGCCCAGAACGAACCAGCGGAACCCCGAATGCCCGACCCCGATTCCCTGGCAACACTGATTTACACCTCCGGCAGCACGGGCCGGCCGAAGGGGGTCATGCACAGCTTCCGCACCATGATTTCCGTTGCCGACGGCTTGCAGCAAATATTCCCGGTGTCGTCCGATGAACGCATGCTGTCCTATTTGCCGCTGGCCCATGTGGCTGAGCGGGCCGCGGTAGAGACCCAGTCGCTGTATTACGGTTTTCACCTGTACTTTGCCAACTCCCTGGATACCTTCCAGGAAGACCTGCAACGGGCGCGTCCAACCCTGTTCTTCTCGGTGCCACGCCTGTGGATGAAGTTCTACCTGGGGGTGAATGCCAAGTTGCCGCCAAAGAAACAGAAGCTGCTGTTCAGTATCCCGGTGGTTCGGTCGTTGGTAAGAAAGAAAGTGCTGAAACAGCTCGGCCTGGATCATTGCCGTGCCGCACTTACCGGTGCCGCGCCTTTATCCGGAGAGATTATCGCGTGGTACCGCAATCTCGGGCTGGAACTGCTCGAGGTGTACGGCATGTCTGAGAACTTCGGCTATTCCCACGCCAACCGGCCCGGGCAGGCCAAGGTGGGCACGGTGGGTAATGCCAACCCCGGTGTTGAGCATCGCATCGCCGATGGTGGCGAGGTTGAGGTTAAAAGCCCGGGACAGATGCTCGGCTATTACAAGAACGAAGAGAAAACCCGCGAGGACATCACCGACGACGGGTTCCTGAAAACCGGCGATATGGGTGAGATCGACAGCGATGGCTGCCTGCGGATCACCGGCCGGGTCAAGGATCTGTTCAAGACCTCAAAGGGCAAGTACGTGGTGCCGGTGCCCATCGAAAGCCGCTTCAATCATCCGCAGGCGGAAGTGGTGTGTGTTGCCGGTGCCAATCAGCCCCAGCCGTGCCTGATGGTATTGCTGTCCGAGGAGGCCCGGGACCAGCTGGAAGCGGGTGGTCATCGGGCAGAACTTGAGCAGGAACTGGCCGAGCAACTGGATGCGGTGAATGCCGAATGCGAGGCCCACGAAAAACTGGCCTTCGTAGTAGTGGTCAAAGAGCCGTGGACCATGGAGAACGGCATGCTGACACCCACCATGAAGATCAAGCGGAACGTGATCGAAGACTTCTATACCCGAAAGATGGACGATTGGTTCGGGCAGAAAAAGAAAGTGGTCTGGGAGTTCTAAACCCCGAAAGCAAAAACGCCGGTGGCCCCTTGCGGGAACACCGGCGTTTACAAATCCTTCTGCGCTGTCTCCAGCCCTGTGGCACCCACGCCTTTTCAGACTGGGTTCAGTGACCGCCCTGCATCTGGGTCATGTCGGGAGCAACGGCTCCTGCCTTGCTCTTCCAGGACCGAATCTTCCGGCTTATAAACTGAATCGCCTGCCTGGAAGCAGCACGGGTGTACTGGCGCCTGACCTCATCACTGTTGTGGAGGATACTGGACGGCAGCGGTTGAACGGTTGCGATATGGTTCTGAGTCATAGCGCCTTCCTCCTTTTGTCTGGCGTATTAGTTAGCGATCTATCTTTAATTTACGGCAAATTATAAGGGTTCTTTTTTGCAGTAGTAATACGTTAAAATCCGTACTCACGTTGCAAATATGCAGTCATTATGGATTGGGATTATCTTCGATATATACGCGCCCTGGCAATAGGCGGAACCCTCGCCAAAGCAGGCGAATTGCTGGGTGTGCATCAAACCACGGTGCTACGTCGACTGGACCAGATGGAAGAGTCGATGGGAGTGCAGTTTTTCGAACGGAACCGCGATGGTTTGCAACTGACCCCGGTGGGCGAAACCGCCTTCCGTGAGGCCGATCGGCTGGCGATCGCCATGGAAAACCTGGAGCGCAAGCTGGTGGGCCAGGATTCAGCTCCGGTGGGTAAGGTCAGACTGGCCGCGGAAGACGCCATCCTGAACACCTTGCTCAGCCCGATCCTGGCGGACCTGGTTCGAGAGTTCCCGGATATCGAGCTGGAAGTGCTGACCGACAACGATGTCGCGAACCTCAGCCATCGGGAAGCCGATCTGACCCTGCGCTGTGATAACAAGCCCCAGGCAACGCTGGACGGCGAACGCATCGCCGCCGTCGAATCGGCGGTCTATGGCGCAGCCCTTTATTGTCGCCGGAACCGTCAGATGGACATTGAGAATGATCCCGAGGCCTGTGTCTGGATCGTGCCCGATGAAACCTTCAGTCACTTGGCCACCGGACGCTGGTATCGCAAGCATCTGAAGAACGCCCAGTCGCTGATTCGGTGCAATAGCCTGCAGTCTATGCACGCACTGGCCTGTGCCGGGGCTGGGCTGGCGGTACTGCCGTGTTACTTGGGCGAGGGCGCCAAGGAGCTGCGCCGGCTGACGGATCCGCTAGAAGGTGAGAGCGTTGACCTCTGGCTGCACGTCAGCCAGGACACTCAGCAGATGGCCCGGGTACGGATCGTGATGGAGTTCCTGGTGGACCGGCTTCAGGCGCTGGAATCGACCATCGAAATCAGCGCTTCGCTCTAAAAACCAGTCAGCCACAGAAAGGCCAGAACTGGTACCAGCGCCAGCATTGGAATTCCTGCTCGCACGCCTTCAGCTGATTGTCGTAGCGGAAGGCCCGAGTCTGCACTCGGCCGGCCAGGGCGGTGATGTCTGGTTTCCGGTCGAACGTTCTGCGCTGGTAGCCGCCGCGACCCTCGTGGTACGCCAGATAGAGGTGGCGGGGGTTGTAGAAGTTGATGCCTAGCTGCCGGTTAGTCAGGTGGTTGTACCAGCCCACAAAGTCCAGGGCGTATTCCATGTCGGTGCGAACGGTAAACCAGCCGTCGCCGTTGGCGGCCAGGTATTCGCGCCAGGCCGGGTCCAGGGCCTGGGCATAGCCGTAGGCTGAGGTCGGCCGGGTCCATGGAATCAGCCCCCAGAGCAGTGTCCTGGGCGGGCGGGCATGGCTGCGAAACGACGATTCGTAGTACACAAACGCCATCTGGGTGGCAATGGGCGTGCCCCAGCGGTGTTCGGATTCGCGAGCGTAGTCGTACCACACCGGATGTTCCCGGAAGATTTCACAAAGATCGTCGGGATTGGCGGGCGGGTCCGGCGCCAGCAGGCTAAACCTCAGCGTGGCCCATACACCCATCAGCAAGCCGAGCACTGGCAATCCGTACCACTTCACCCGTGACCGCCAGTCATTAACACGACGCGTTCGGCGTCCCTTGCGTCGGCGCCAGGGTTTTCGGATTTTCCCTACCAAACTGTCATCTCCAAAGCCCATGGATTGCTTGATGCCCGAGCGGAACCCGTGTCATAAACAGGGCCTGCACACAACGAGATGGTAGATAAATGAAGCTTGGCACCCTAGTTAAACCTGTTTTAGTTGCCGCCCTGCTGGTCTCCGGCAGTGCCACAGCAGCGCCTTCAGCGCAGCAGGTCCTGGCCGCGTCACCGGTGGACGACATCGTTGCCCAGTACCCGGCCATGATGAGCCAGGGCATCCGCGAGGGCCTGAAACGCAGCGACCAGATACCTCCGATGGTGGCCGAAACCATTGGCTACGTGGTCAGTGGCAGTTTTCGCGCCGCTGACATTGAACGGCAGATCGTGCAGGATCTGAAAGCCGGTTTGACCGATCGGCAACTGGAAGCGGTAGCCGATTGGTACGAATCGCCGGTGGCCCGAAAAATCGCCGCGGCGGAAATCGTGGCGTCGGATCCGGTCATGTGGAAAGAGATCAAGGCCAGGGCGCCGGCGCTCAACGAGAAGTACCAGGGCAGTGACCGTGCCCGCATGTTCGACCGGTTCGACCGTGCCGCCCGCGCCACCGAAAGCGCCGTGGATACGTCCATTGCGGTTCAGCTCGGTTTGGCCACCGCCATGTCGGCGTTCAGCAGCGATTCGGTCAACTACGACCAGCTCAAGCAGCGCATTGAAAGTCAGCGTGGCGCCATCCGAGGTATCGTGGAGCAACAGGTTTACGAGAGCTATCTGTTTACTTACGAAACCATCAACAACGAGGAAATGAAACAATACCTGGCGTTCCTCGAAAGTGGTCCGGGTTCGGCGTTTTCCCGGGTAGTCACTGACAGCATCCAGCAAGCCATTACCGATCCGATTGAGTCGGTTGGTAACCAGATGGCACGGTTTCTGTCTCCGGAACAATCAAACGGTCAGTAAACTGACCCAGCTCGGCGTAGACCTGCTCTCGGCGCCGAGCGTAGCGGTGCGAAAAGTGGAACGCCACCAGTTGCCGCACCTCCGCCGCGTTGGCGATGCGGGCGGTGGCTTCGGTGGTCAGGTGGCCGGTTCGTTTGGCCTGATCAGCGTCTGACACCATGAACGAAGCCTCGCAAAACAGGGTGTGGGCACTGCGCGCCAGATCGGTCATGCGGGCAATGTTCTCCCGGGTGTCGGCAAAGTCCGTGGCGTACACCACCGGTTCGCCGGCGGTCTGGATCAGTATTCGGGCCGCCAGATCCTCGGCCCGGTAGGTGCCACCGTTACCGGGTGAAATCAGTTCGTCCGGGCGCTTTCTCAGTACCGCCAGCTTGAGATCGTGCAGCCAGGGCCCGGCCTGGGCACCAATCTCCTCCAATGCATTCTTCCGCACGTTGAGTTTGCCAAACGGCTCCCAGGCATAGGCCATCACCGGTGTGCCATGGTCCAGCATCGCGGCTCTTATCCGGAATTCCGTTTCCCGATGGATCACGTTACCGGGCGTGGGCAAGTCCTCCAGGGCCGCGGGTGGGCCAGCGCCGGCGTTCAGTTGCCAGCGTTTCAGGTGGTCACCGTGCCATTCGTTAACAACGAATTTGGGGCCCCGGTCTTCCACCCGATCCCACAGCAGCCCCCGAACCATGCCAGCAATATGGCCCAGTAGCCCGGGCGGGCCAAATAGCCGGCAGGACGGGAAGTGGCCGATTCGGCTGCGCAGGAACCAAAGAAACCCGCCGATGTGGTCGGCATGGCAGTGGGTAATGAAGACATCGGTGACCTGGTGTGCGGACCGAAGCGCCATGCGTCCGCTATCACCCATGTCGAACAGCAGGCTGCGGGATTGGTGCAACAGGCGCAACTGCATCAGCGGATCGCCGCCAATTCCGTTGACCAGGGAGGCGACGGCGGGCCCCACTCGAACCACTATCTGAGGATCGTGGCCATTGCTGGTGAGTGCGCCCAGTTCCACGCTGATCTCGAATGCGCCCCTGCCATTGTGATTCTGCTGCATTAGGTCCGCCTCCCATTGCCGCCGAACATCGCCCAGTGTGCTCGAAATTTGTACAACCGGCGATTTGGGTCCAATCTCATAAGTATATGCGAACAGGGAGTTACTCCCATGGATTTCAATGCTTACCAGAAAGCGTTGTCGGTTCAGTCGAGGGGGACTGAGTGCCCGTTTGCACCCGGGGAATACGAACACCGTCTCGCCTGCGTCCGTCAGCGGATGGCTGATGACGATATCGACGCGCTGTTGCTGACCGACTGTTCCGACATTTTCTACCTCACCGGCTACAGCACCTTCGAGGTGTCTGTCCATGTTGCGCTGGTGGTCACTGGCTCGTCTCTGCTGCTACAGGTTCCCTCCATTGAAATGGGGCCGGCGATGGTGACTACCCGGGTGCCGAACGTATCCGGCTATCGCTGGGAAGGCATTGGTGAGGTGCTGTTACCCCTGATCGATGCCTTGAACGATTCCGCCGACACGGTGGGCATCGATGCCTGGCATGGATCACTGAGGCAGGGGGTGTTGGAAGGCTTAAAAGAAAGGCTTTCCGGTGTTCGTTTTGTGGATGCCGGCGGGTTGGTGAAGAAGGTTCGGATCGTGAAATCCGAAACCGAGATCGAGTTCCTGCGCCGCAGCGCGGAGATCACTGCGGTCGGGCTCAGGGCCGCGGTGGCGACTGTGCGTCCCGGTGTAACCGATAACGACATTGCCGCGGCTGGCGCCAGGGCGCTGCTTGAAGCTGGCAGCGAGTTCATGAGCATGCAGCCTATTGTCACCACTGGGCGGCGCAGCAGTGTGATTCACGCCAATCACAATCGGGTGCAGGTGGAGCCGGATGAGCCGGTTTTTCTTGAGTTTGGTGCTACCTGGCATCGCTACACCGCGCCGATGATGCAGACGGTGGTTGCGGGTGAGCCTTCCGCGGAGATGGGGCGGGTGTTCGACGGCTGCCGGCGGGTGGTGGATGCTTTACTGGCGGCGATCAGGCCCGGTGCGACGTTTGATTTCGCGGCGCAACAGGCTGAAATTGCGCTGGCTCCGCTGGCCAGGAAGGTGTTCTTCTCCGGGGTGTTCGGCTACACGGTCGGGGCCCAGTTTCCGCCGTCCTGGGTCGAGGGCTCGGGGTTCGTCGCCCGCGGTGGCAATACCGAATTCAGCCCGGGCATGGTGTTCCATTTGCCGATCTGCCTCAGAATTCCCGGCCAGTGGGGGATTGGCTGCAGTGAAACGGTTCTGGTGACCAGTCACGGTGCCGAAGCACTAACGACTAACCCGTGGTCGCTTAATCCAATCTGAGCTCTTGCAGGTACACCGTCCGCGGCTCCGACAGTCCGTTTGAAGACAGGGTGAGTCGGCGCACCTGGCGCAGGTTCATGGTTCTGGTTGCCGGTGCTTTCTCGATATCCTCAAGCGCGATGGTGTGGCTTGATACCCCTGGTGTCAGGTTTAGCCGGGTATTGTATCGGTCATTGAGGGCATTGCTGCCCCGTTCATGCTGGATGTCATTGATCCGCAGAATCAGTGTGAGAGGCTCTGGCGTAGGGTTGTGCAGGCGCAGAGTGAGGGTGTCGAAGTCGCGCCAGTCGGATGGCACCCGGTACAGGGACGCAGCGGAGTAGCGCTTCGTACCCAGTTCGATTTTCAGGCTTTGATCATGATCGCCATTATGCCGGGAAGAAGGCTCAACGGAGCCGCGCCAGTAGGACGACGGATTGCTGTGGTCAAAGTCATAAACCTGGGGCAATTGGTGTTCAAGCTTGAAGTAGCGGGCCGCTTGCACGCCGGTGGTGCTGAGTTCGTACACCAGCAGGAGGCTGCTTGTTAGGGCCAGGACAGCCGTGATGGCGGGTTTGCGCACCCGGAAGGTCAGTAATGGCTGCCAGGCCAGAACGAACCAGAGGCCGATCAGATTGCGCAGCAGATCTCGCAAGTCAAAATCTCGGCCCATACCGGCTTGCACCGTTTCAACCGCGATACCAAATGCCAGCACGGCGGCTGTCGAAGCCAGCCACAAACGCCAGCCTCCGAGCCAACGCCGGGGATTGACGGCGAGCGTCAGCAGGGCAAACAACAAAACATGACCCAGATTCCAGGCGGCAAAGTTGAAGCCACCGGGGAGCCAGTCGGGTCTACCAATAAACAGGAGAGGGGTAAGCAGGACAACACCCACAAGGGCCAGCGAACGCAGTCGCTGCCCCCTGGGGGTGTTGGCTGGGATACTGCCTGAAGCCATTAGCTGCGGCTGGTAACTTCCAGAAGGTGGTAGCCAAACTGGGTCTTGATCGGACCAAGCACGGTGTTCAGTTCGCTGTTGAAAACCGCCTTGTCGAACTCAGGTACCATCTGACCCGGGCCGAATGATCCCAGATCGCCGCCGTTACGGCCGGACGGGCAGGATGAGTGCTGCTTGGCGACTTCGGCGAAATCCTGGCCACCTTCGATGGCTTTCTTCAGTTCTTCACACTTCGCTTCGCTGTCTACCAGAATGTGGCGTGCAGTTGCCTGTGCCATGGTTGAACTCCTTACGTGGGTTAATGGGAACGTCAGAACCGGAATGCTGCCCGTACCCAACGTTTGAGGCAAGGGCTTTTTATCCGTGTTTCTGCGGTCTGACGATTGATGCTGCAAACCTGTACAATGCCGGCTTTCTTTTGCCGGCGCCAGCCACTCTGGGCAGGCCGGCCTCACGTCTATAGGTTTCTGATTGATTTCCACCGCCAATATCACCATGCAATTCGGGGCCAAGCCCCTGTTCGAAAACGTCTCGGCTAAATTTAACAACGGCAATCGTTACGGCCTGATCGGCGCCAACGGTTGCGGTAAGTCGACCCTTATGAAGATTCTTGGCGGTGACCTTGAGCCCAGTGCCGGCCAGGTTATGCTGGAGCCCAATGTCCGTCTGGGTAAGCTACGCCAGGACCAGTTCGCCTATGAAGAGTGCACGGTGATGGACACCGTGATCATGGGTCATGAAGAGCTCTGGAACGTAAAGAAAGAGCGCGACCGGATTTACTCTCTGGCCGAGATGAGCGAAGAGGACGGCATGGCCGTGGCGGACCTGGAAGTGCAGTTTGCCGAGATGGACGGCTACACCGCTGAAGCCCGTGCCGGCGAATTGCTGCTGGGCCTGGAAATTCCCCTGGAAGAGCACGAAGGCCCCATGAGCGCCCTGGCGCCAGGCTGGAAGCTGCGGGTGCTGCTGGCCCAGGCACTGTTCTCCGATCCGGACGTACTGCTGCTGGACGAGCCTACCAACCACCTGGATATCAACACCATCCGCTGGCTGGAAAACATTCTAGTGGCTCGAAATAGCACCATGATCATCATTTCCCACGACCGCCACTTCCTGAACAGCGTGTGCACCCACATGGCGGATCTGGACTACGGCGAGCTGCGCCTGTTCCCGGGCAACTATGATGAATACATGACCGCCGCCACCCAGGCCCGCGAGCGCATGCAGGCGGACAACGCCAAGAAGAAGGCCCAGATTGCCGAGCTGCAGCAGTTCGTCAGTCGCTTCTCGGCCAACGCCTCCAAGGCCAAGCAGGCCACCTCCCGTGCCCGTCAGATCGACAAGATCCAGCTCGAAGAGGTGAAGCCTTCAAGCCGGGTAAGCCCGTTCATCCGCTTTGAGCAGGGCAAGAAACTGCACCGTCAGGCCGTGACCCTGCATAAGCTGAGCAAGGGCTTCGATGGCGAAACCCTGTTCAACAAGCTGGACCTGCAGGTGGAAGCCGGCGAACGCGTGGCCATCATCGGCCCGAACGGCATTGGTAAAACCACGCTGCTGCAATGCATGGCTGGTGCTTATGAGCCCGACGCCGGCGAGGTAAAGTGGACCGACAGTGCCGAAGTTGGCTACTACGCCCAGGACCATACGGCTGACTTTGCTTCCGACGACACCCTCAGCGACTGGATGGCCCAGTGGACCACCGGCGGCGAACAGTTGGTTCGCGGCACGCTAGGGCGGATGCTGTTCTCCGGTGATGACATTGGCAAGTCGGTTAAAGTGATCTCTGGTGGTGAGCAGGGCCGGATGCTGTTCGGCAAGCTGATTTTGCAAAAGCCCAACGTGATGCTGATGGACGAGCCCACCAACCACCTGGATATGGAGTCCATCGAGGCGTTGAACCTGGCGCTGGAGAATTATCCGGGCACGCTGATCTTTGTCAGCCACGACCGGGAGTTTGTTTCTTCGCTGGCAACGCGCATTATCGAGCTGAGTGCCGATGGGGTTACTGACTTCAGTGGTTCTTATGATGATTATCTTAAGAGTCAGGGATACGTTTAATTCTTTGAGTCTGGGGGTTGGGCATCCGGGGAACGCTGCCCAAAACCCGCTCCTTCGGCACGTCCATGTGGCGCTTGAGCTACGCCATCCATGGCTTCGCACAGTTTTGGGCAGCGTTCCCCGGATGCCCGATTAAACTTCTGTGTGGCCTTCAAACACCGAAAAGAGATCCGCATGTCTGAGACAGAAGTTATAAGCGCAACCCGCAAGTGGGTCGAGAACGTGGTCGTCGGCTACAACCTCTGTCCATTTGCAAAGAAGGAGCTGGTTCGGGACCGCGTGCGGTTCGTGGTATCTGACGCCGCCGACGAAGACAGCTTGCTGCAAGCTCTGCATTCTGAACTCCAGCGCCTTGACGAAGAGCCTGAGGTTGAGACCACGGTGTTGATCCATCCGGGTGTATTGCAGGACTTCGAAGCCTACAATGAGTTTCTTGATGCGGCCGATGGTTTGCTGGCCTATCTGGATATGGAAGGCGTATATCAGATTGCGAGCTTTCACCCGGACTACCAGTTCGCGGGTACCGACCCGGAGTCGGCGGAGAACTACACTAATCGTTCTCCATACCCGATGCTTCACCTGTTGCGTGAAGCGAGTCTGGAAGCCGCGATCGAAAGCCATCCGGACGTGGACGGAATTCCCGGTCGCAACATCAAATTGACCGAAGAACTGGGCGTCGAAACAATGCGCGAAGCTCTCTTAAATTGCATCAAGAGCGCCAAGACGCCCGGGCAGTAGAACGAAGAGCAGGGGGCTTCACCTGCGAAAGCACGGACTAGACGTTAAAAGGCCGAAGCCAGCTAATCCGCAAGACCAAGAGGCAACGAGTGGGACTTCTTTTCGAGCAAATTGACAGCCAACCGTCGGAAATCGGCGAGATCACCCTCAGGCGCCGGAAGATTCCGGCCATTGGCGATCGCGATATCTTCGAGGTAAAGCTCGGCGAAGAATTCCTGATGTCCAGCATGTTTGTGGACGCTGAGATTGCCCTGTCAGACCTTGGCTTGAACGAAACCGAAGGCGACAACCTCAGTGTTGTCGTTGGCGGGCTCGGGCTTGGCTACACCGCCGTGGCCGCGCTCAAGCATGAGCGGGTTGGCGAGTTGCTGATTGTGGAATATCTGGAGCCGGTCATTGGCTGGCACCAGCAGGAATTGGTGCCGCTCGGCGCGGACATCAACGCCGACGCCCGCAGCCGTTATGTTCACGGCAGCTTCTTTGACCTGGCCATTGCTGAGCCCAGTGAGGGTGGATTTGATCCCGCATCACTAGGCCGAACCTTTGATGCCATTCTGCTGGATATCGACCATTCCCCCCGGGCCCTGCTGCACGATTCCAATGCCAGCTTCTACACCACCGAGAATATCGGCAAGATGGCGCAGCAGCTGAAACCCCGTGGCATCTTTGCCATGTGGTCGAACGAAGGGGAAGACGAGGAATTCATGGCCGTGCTGCGGGATGTGTTTACCGAGGTCGCCTGTCATTACGTGCGCTTTTTTAATCCGTTTCAGAACAGGGAATCGTTTAACACCGTATACGTAGCCCGCAAACCGGGCTGAACTTTCCGGAGTCTGTATGCCTGTGACGACCCACCGAACCCGCCCCTTCAGTTCCAGCCAACGCCTGCCGGAAACTGACGATGCGCCGGTTCTGCACGAGCCGGAGCATGCCGGCGGCCTGCTGGCGGACTTTATCCGCCGTCATCCCCGGTTGCTGATATTGACCGGCGCTGGGGTGAGCACCGATTCGGGCATTCCCGATTACCGGGACGGCGAGGGCGCCTGGAAGCGCAAGCAACCGGTGCAGCACCAGGCCTTCATGGACAGTTACGAGACCCGGCAGCGCTACTGGGGTCGGAGCCTGATTGGCTGGCCGGTGATGCGCAATGCCGCGCCGAACCCATCCCATCATCATATCTCCGACTTGGAACTGCTCAATCACAGCAGCCTGGTGGTCACCCAGAACGTTGACCGCCTGCACCAGAAAGCCGGCACCCGGGCGGTAACCGATCTGCATGGCCGGGCCGACGAGGTCATTTGCATGAGTTGTGATTACCGCTGCCCGCGCGACGAGGTGCACGATCGCTGTGCCGATCTCAATCCGGGATTCCAGCATTACAAGGCGGAGACGGCGCCGGATGGCGACGCGGATCTGGAAGTGGATTTCTCGGATTTCCGCCCAGCGGGTTGCCCCAAGTGTGATGGCATACTGAAACCGGACGTGGTGTTTTTCGGGGATTACGTGCCCAAGGATAGGGTGTATTCGGCGCTGGATGTGCTCAAGGCCAGCGATGGCCTGCTGGTGATTGGCTCGTCGCTGATGGTGTATTCGGGGTTTCGGTTCTGCCGCTATGCCAAGGAGTGGAGTAAGCCCATTGCCACGCTGAACCTTGGCCGCACCCGGGCCGAGAATCTGGTGGATCTGAAGCTGAACGCGCGGATTGGTGAGACGCTGGAATCGGCCGTGTATAGCCTTTAAACAGGTAGTGAACTCTGGCAAAGAAAAGAGCCCACTGGATAGTGGGCTCTTTGCATTAGGCCGCAGGCCGGCGGGTCCAGGAACCGACTGCCACCTGTTGCGCTTACATCAGGTTGTAGATAAACACGGCCGCTACCGCCACGGGGGTAAAGTAGCGAATGGTCAGATACCACAACCGGAACATCGGGCCAGACAACGCCAGCTCTTTTTCCACCGCCTCGCGGGACATCACCCAGCCGGCAAACACAGCAACCAGCAGGCCGCCCAGAGGCAGCAGGATGTTGGCGGTAAAGAAGTCCAGCAGGTCGAAGATGGTCTTGCCTTCGAACATCGCAATGGCGCCCAGTGGTGCGAAATCGGACCACAGGTTCAGGGACAGGATGGAGGCAATACCCAGGGCCCAGCACACCACACCGGCACCCAGGGTGCTCGCGGTACGGTTCATGCCTTTACGTTCTTCCAGCCACTCGACAATGGGCTCCAGCAGGGAGATGCCGGACGTCCAGGCGGCGAAGATCAGCAGTACGAAGAACAGGGTGCCGAACAGGCTGCCCATGGGCATCTGACCAAAGGCCAGCGGCAGGGTCTGGAAAATCAGGCCAGGGCCGGCGCCTGGCTCGAGGCCGTTGGCGAACACGATCGGGAAGATGGCCAGACCGGCCAGCAGTGCAACACCGGTATCGATCACCGAGACCGCAATGGAGGTCTTGGCGATGGATACGTTTTTTGGCAAGTACGAGCCGTAGGCCATCATGACTGCCATGCCTAGGCTGAGGGTGAAGAAGGCGTGGCCCAGGGCGACCAGGATGCCGGAGGTTGAAAGCTTGGAGAAGTCCGGCTGGAACAGGAAGCTCACGGCGCGACCAAATTCACCACTGGTCATGGCGTAGCCCACGGCAATCAGCAGCAGCACGAACAGGCCGGGCATCAGGATGCTGACGGCTCGCTCAAGGCCAGCGCGAACGCCCTTGGCGACGACGAGCATCACCAGTGCCATGAATACGGTGTGCCACATCAACAGGGTCAGCGGGTCGCTCAGCAGGTTGGAGAAGATAGCGCCAATGGCTTCTGCCGACTGGCCTACCAGTTGGCCGCTGGCAGCGGTGCCCACGTAAGACACGGCCCAGCCGCCAATCACCGAATAGAAAGACAGGATCAGGAAGCCGGCCAGCACACCGACCGCGCCCACCATGCGCCATGCCGGCTTGAGCCGGTCGCGCTCGGCAATCAGGCGCAGACTGTTAACGGGGCTGTGGCCACCGCGGCGGCCGATCAGCACTTCTGCCATCATGATTGGCAGACCTACTGCCGCGATACACAATAGATACACCAGGACAAAGGCACCACCGCCATTTTCACCGGTGATATAGGGGAACTTCCAGATGTTGCCCAGGCCGACGGCCGAGCCGGTTGCCGCCAGGATGAACGCCAGTCGGGAGGACCAGAGCCCCCGCTTGGCGTTGGAGCCTTCCAGTGCCTCCGAGTAGGTGGCACTACCTGAATCTGATACAGACATAACTGTCTCCTGCTTGGTACTTGTTGTTGTTTGGGAAAGCAGGGGCCAAAGCGAACTCCGGCCCCAGAGAGATCGATGCCGGGGTTTATCCGACCCGCGCCAGGCGCTCGGTCAGGGATTCCACTTTGGCAACGTGTTTGCGAAACCGTTCTTCCGCCAGCTCGTTGGCGATGGTGCCCGTTGGCAGGCCGCTCCGGTCAGAACGGATAAAGATTTCCTTGAGCGTGTCGCCGATGGCGTCGACATGGGCGCGGACCGTATCGGGCGATGCCCCGGTGCGCTCGTAGAACACGTCGATGATGCCGCCAGCGTTGATGGCAAAATCCGGTGCGTACAGGATCCCGCGATCTTTCAGGGCCTGGTCGTGGTCAGCGCGTTCAAGCAGATTGTTGGCGGCGCCGGCCACGATCCGGGCTTTCAATTTCGGAATGCTGTCGTCATTCAGCACTGCGCCCATGGCGCAGGGTGCGACCACGTCCACGGGCAGGTACAGGATGTCTTCCGCGGACGCAGGCGTTGCGCCCAACTCATCCACGGCACGCTGCATGTTGTCGGCAAAGATATCGTAGACCCACAGTTGCGCTCCCGCGTCAGCCAGGTGCTTGGCCAGGCGGAAGCCGACATTGCCGATACCCTGAATCGCGACCTTCAGGCCTTTCAGGTCGTCCCGACCCAACTGATGCTTAACCGCCGCCTTCAGACCGATGAACGTGCCCCAGGCCGTGGCCGGTGAGGGGTCGCCGTTGCTGGGCTTGCCATCAAAACCCATGCGCTCGGCAATGCCGGCGACGTTTTGGGTGTGGCGGCCCATGATCTTCAGGTCAGGAACGCTGGTGCCGGAATCTTCTGCGGCGATGTACTGGCCACCGAGGCTCTCCAGGTGTTTGCCCATGGCCTCGAGCAGGGCTTCGGACTTCTGCTTGCGTGGGTCACCAATGATCACCGACTTGCCGCCGCCAAGGTCCAGGTTGGCCAGGGCAGATTTGTAGGTCATGCCCTTGGACAGACGCAGCACATCACGCAGCGCTTCTTCGTCGGTGGCGTAGGGGTACATCCGGCAGCCGCCAAGCGCAGGCCCGCGGGAGGTGTTGTGGATCGCAACGATCGCCTTCAATCCGGTTTCCGGGTCGCAGAAAAAGGACAGATGTTCGTGATTGTCGAATTCGGGGTGGCTGAATACGTTCATGGCGTTTCACCTATCGTTCTTGGCTGGAACTACCCTTGTGGGGCCTGAACAGCCGGTGTTTTGTTGTTAGACCGCGGCACTCGCGATTTGTTGGTGGTTCTGGGTTTCTGGTGCAAGCTGCCTGTGCTCAGGATGGCGCAAGCCCGGTTGCCGGAATGCCGATCGATGTCAGGTGAGAACGTCTGTTTGATGCAGAAGGGCACACGTGCGCGGAACGCAGTCTGCCTGGGTGGCGTACTGAATGTGGCATATTGAAATCCCCCCCCACCTCACCGGATCGCGGCATTGGCGGCAGTCTTGTTGTTGTCGACCGGCTTTTGGCCGGCGTTGCGATTTCAGTCGTCCGTTTCGCGCGGGAAAGCTTCCCTTGCGGGGAAATACCGTTCGCCGGGAAGTACCGCTCGAAAGTGCCCTTTTGGGGCCGGACAGGAAATAAACTAATTTCTTTTTACGTGAACGTCAACTTGCAAAAGCTAATCAATTTATCCGGCCGCTTCGAAACCGCGGCAAGCACTTGTGGCTCCACATAATTTTTATAGAAGTGGGATATATCCACGCGGCCATTAGCGCAAATCGTTTTGAGGGCCAGCGTCGCGCTCGGGTGTGGCTACGGTATAATTAGCATTGTGGTTGCCCGCTCTGATTGAGCGAAGGAGGGGATCATGAAACGACTGTTTTATCTCGTCGATGCCATCGACAGCGTGGAAAGCATCTCCGACGATCTGCATCGCGACGGCGTCTCGAACTGGCGGTTTCACGTTGTCAGTAAGGACGAAGCCGGTTTGTATTCACATCATGTTCATTCCGCCAGTGTGCTGGATCGCACTGACCTGCCCAGGTTCGTGGAAAGAGGGCTGATCATTGGTGGCCTGTTTGCCCTGTTCTTCGTCCTGCCCCTGGCACTCTGGGGCGACTTGGCCTGGCCGACGTCGGCGTTCGTGGCCATGGGTGTATTTGCAGTACTGGCCGGTGGCTGGCTTGGAGGCTTCGGAGGCATAGGTACGGAAAACTACCGAATCCGGCGTTTTCACAAGGCCATCGAAGCCGGCAAGTACCTGATCATGGTGGATGTGCCCAAGGCTGATGTTGAGCGTGTCGAAGCGTTGATGCACCGGTTGCACCCGGAAGCAGCACTCGGCGGCGAAGGCAGCAGTGTCAACAATCCCTTTGCGGCAGCGGATGGGCGAGTGCATATCATGCATTGAGTCGTTCACGAATTGACCCGCCAATAACGGCGGGCTTCGGTATTTACCTATACGCGGTCAGAGGAAACTAACTTAGCTTCCTCTGATGTCCGTCGCTTCCTATGCTTACCAGATCCAGCCGCACAAAGTCCGTCAGGAATTTTTCCGGCTCTTTCCCATCTCCCTGTTCGTGGTGGCGTTCGGTGCTGCCTTTGGTTTGGCGGCTACCCAGCAAGGCCTGCTGCCACTGGAAGCCATGTTGATGAGCACCACGGTGTTTGCCGGTGCTTCCCAGTTTGCGGCCACCGATATGTGGGGCACCGAGGTGTCGGTGCTGCCTCTGATCGCGGTGGTGTTTGCGATCAATTCCCGGCACCTGCTGATGGGTGCCTCCCTGTACCCGATGCTTAAAGACGTGGCGCCATTGAAGCGCTACGGACTGCTGCTGCTCCTGACCGACGCCAACTGGGCGGTTTCTGCCCAGGAATACCAGAATGGCCGGCGTAATCTGGAAGTGATCCTGGGTGGCGGGTTGGTGCTCTGGCTGGCGTGGCTAGTGGGTACCTGGCTGGGCGTGTATTTCGGCGGGTTGCTGCAGGATCCCAAGAGTCTCGGGCTGGATATGGTGCTCGGCTGTTTCCTGCTGGCGATGGCACTGGGTGGCAAGAAATCCCCCAGAGTGCTGGTTGCGTGGGGCGTGGCCGCCCTGGCGTCACTGGCTGCGTGGAAGTGGCTTCCGCCGCATACCCACGTGGTGGCCGGCGCATTAGCGGGTGGTCTGATCGGTTACTTCTGGCTGGACCAGCCACAGGCTGCGGCACAGGAAGGAGAGCAGGCATGACCATTGAAACCACCACCGCGGGGGTTCTGGCCCTGATCGCCATCATGGCGCTGGTTACTCTGGTTACCCGGTTTGGCGGCGTTTTCGCCATGTCGTTTGTGCGGATCAGTCCGCGCATCGAAAGCTTTATCAACACCATGGCCAGTTCGGTGTTGATCGCTATTGTAGTGCCCATGGCGTTCTCCGGCGACGCCGGTGCGGTTGCCGCGCTCTCGGTAACTGCTGTGACCATGTTGGCGCTCAGGAAGCCCCTGCCGGCCATTGGCGCCGGCATTGCCGCCGCAGGCCTGGTGCGCTACCTGTTCTAGAAGAGTGCGCTACTGGCCTGCTGAGGCAGCTTCTGACATCGGGTTGGGATTTCGCAATGCCAGCTCGCCGATGCCGGGCAGCTTGATACCCAGGGCCATGGGATTCACACCCAGGGACAGGCCCAGAATGTTGAGCTCCAAACCCTCTCGCACCCCTGCCAGGATCCCTAGATACCCACCCATGGACAGTTGGTAGCCGGTGCCGCCCGGCACCTCTGCCACCACGCGGCTGCCCAGATAGTCTTTGCCAATGGCGTTGCTCGGCAGTGCCACATCCAGTCCCGGTACTTCCCGAATTACCCAGGCGGTAAAGGTGTTGCTGTTGGGCCCGGGCCAGGCTTCGTATTCAGTGACATAGGGATAGGCGTCCACGGCCTGATAGATGGTCGGGATCAGCGCCTGTGCTTCCGCGCCGCGAATGTCGGCGTACAGTTCGGGTCTGGCGCCGTACCAATGGCGATCGGGTTCGCTCAGGCGGGAGCTGACCACGTAACGACGCCAGCCGGTGACTTCATGAACCCGGTACTGCTCGGCGCCCGCCTCCTTGGTGGCAATCCAGGTGTGCACGGCAAAGTAACCACGCCAGCTCCAGGCCCGGGCTCCGTAGATCTGAACCACCGCCTCCGGATGCTGTTCCGGGCGCGGCGCGATCCCGGCGCTGGCGCGGGTTGCGGTTCGCCAGCTTTCGGCACCCTGCAGGCTGCTGCTGGTGGCCAGGAGCAACGGGCCTGTCAGCAACATGAGCAGGGCACCGAGGAACCAGGCGGTGTATTTCAGCGTTTGCTTCATATCGGTGTCCGGGGTGGGGTATTAACTATGTTGGCACTGATATTCGATACGCGCCAATGCCTCCGCCAGATTGCACGACACCGGCGCTGTTTGCCGGCGATGGGGTTGTCTTCTAGGCTGAATGTACACATCAAAAAGCAAAGGCTAAGGAGTGGTGCCATGTCCGACCATCATGTGTACAAGAAGGTGGAAATCGTCGGTTCCTCGCGCAAGAGCATCGAAAATGCAATTGAGAATGGCCTGGAGGAATGCAGCAAGAGCATTCGTAATATGGAGTGGTTTGAGGTCTTGGAAACCCGGGGCCACATCGAGGATGGCAAGGTGGGCCATTATCAGGTGGTGATGAAAGTAGGCTTTCGCATCAAGGATAGCTGACGTTGATAACCCGGGCCCGGATAGCCACTGTCAGGCGATTCATCAGGTCCCGGGCCTCGCCCTCGTAGAGGGCGTGACACTTGTCCCGCAATACCCGGCGTTCGTGATCCGACGGTGAACCGGCGGTTTCTTTAAGCAGATCGAGATGCTGGCAGGCGGTCAGATGAACCTTGATCTGGGTATCGATGAGTCGGGTAATCAACTCATCCACCGCCTCGCTGCAGTAGGGCCGATTGCGATTGAGCATGGTGCGGGCATCCAGGGCCGCATTCCTGGCCTCCAGCCTGAGCTCACCTGCCGATTCCCCATTCTCGACGGCGCGCAGGAACATCCCTAGCCGGTCGTGCAGGAACCAGAGTTGCGGCCAGACCTGATCGTAGGCGCTCTTTTCGGTTCGATATTTCGCGATGCTGGCCTCAACACCCTGTAATGCCGAGGCTTCCCGCTCTGGCGCGTTGAACTGGCTGACGCGGATCTCGTCCATCTCCCGCCCCATGCTGCCGATCTTCTGACGCAGGCTGTCGATGTCCCGGCTGGCAGAGCGCGTGGCCCCGGTGCCCAGCCAGAGAGCCAGCAAACCCAGCAAAAACGCCGCACCGGCCAACAGGACGGCTAGTTGGTCGCCATTGGTGATACTCAGCAGTGGCTCCGTGTCCATGGCGCGTATTCCTATACAGAAACGTGCTTTGAATGTTCAGTATAGAAGCTAATCGTAGTTTCCGTGGCGAAACGGTAACAAGGTCAGTGACTCCTGAAAGTAGCCTTCAACCTGTTCCGCCTCGTCCTGCACGAACGCCGCAATGGCTTCCCGGAAGCCCGGATGGCGGACACCGTGCCAGGAGTGGGTGAGCACCGGTTCGAAGCCCCGAACCAGTTTGTGCTCCCCCTGGGCGCCGGCATCAAAGCGCTGCAGGCCCAGTTCGATGGCCAGCTCTATGCCCTGGTAGTAGCAGGTCTCGAAATGCAGGTGGTTGTATTCGTCCAGGCAGCCCCAGTAACGGCCGTACAGGGTGTCCTCGCCCCGCAGGAACAGGGCGCCGGCAATCATCTCACCATCGCGTACCGCGATAATCAGGTACAGGTGCTCTGACAGGTTCGTGCGCACGCGCTCGAAGAATGACTGGTTCAGGTACGGACGCTGGCCGCGTTTGAGGTAGGTGGCCTGGTAGAACACGTGAAAGGCGGCCAGCACGTGGTCAGGAATGTCGCGGCCATGAAAGCGACGAAAGCTGATGCCCTGTTCTGCGACCTGCCGGCGTTCCCTGCGAATGGATTTGCGTTTGCGGGACGTAAGCTGCCACAGGAAATCCTCAAAGTTACCGTACTCCCGGTTGTGCCAATGGAACTGACAGCCAATTCGGTGCAGTTCATCTGTATGGCCCAGCAATGCCTGGTCCGCAGCATTGGGGAACAGCAGGTGCCAGGAATGGGCGTCGAGGCGAGTGATCAGGGTGTCCAGAAGGTCCCGAAGTCCGCCATCCCCAAATCGGTTTCGAAGCAAGGGATCGAGCAGCAGACGCGGGCCCTGGGAGGGGGTGAATGGAATGGCGATCAGGAGCTTGGGGTAGTAGTTCAGGCCATGGCGCTGATAAGCATCGGCCCAGGCCCAATCAAACACGTACTCGCCCATGGAGTGGGTTTTCAGGTAGGCGGGGGCAAGCCCGGCGATCTGGCCATCGACACGAAACACCAGGTGGCAGGGCTGCCAGCCGGTTGCGGTGATGGTGCAGCCAGACTGTTCCAGCGCCTGGAAAAACTCGTAGCGCAGGAACGGATTGGCCTGGCCGGCCAGGCGATCCCAGTCCGCTTGGGAAATCTCATCAATAGAGGCGCAGGTGTCGACAGTGAGGGACTGAAATCCGGGTTCGGGCATGGCCAGTTTAGCTCCAGCGGGGTGGCTCCTTATGAGTCTCCCGATACCATACGCCAGAACCCGGGGTTTGATCACTGCCTGGTGTTGTTACTTCTCAAGGGCGTCGCAGCGCTCCTGCATTTTCTCCTTCATCTTTTCCCGGCGCTGTTCGTGCTTCTCCCGGTGCTCCTCGTGGATGTCGGCCCAGATCTCGAGCTGCTCATCGGTCAGCTGCAGGCGTTCTGCCATCTCGGTCCGGCGTTGCTCCATCTTCTCGTGGCGCTTGTCCTGATCGAAGCGGCCCTTGCCCTCGCGGAAATCCTCGCACATCTCGGCCATATCCTGCTTGCCATGATGGCCTTTACGGTCGCCGTGATGGTCGGCCAGGGCGAACGGGCTTGCTGCCAGGAGTACGGAAGCCAGCAGGCCGGCGGTGATGATGGAGTTGCTACGTTTGTTCATGGTGCTTTCCTCGTTGCTTCGCCGCCTATGCGGCAATGACTGTGATGAGTGGCCATCGTAGCCCTGTGCCCCGTCAACGAGCGTCAGCGCGTTGTAAAGGTTCTGTAAAGGAAAATGCCGGGAATCAGCCGCTTGGGCCATGCGTGTTAGACTTCCGGCAGTAAGAATGGAGATGACGAATGCAAAATCGGGTATTGCTGGTAGAAGACGACGATGAACTGCGGCAGCTGCTGGCCCGCTATCTGACCAATCAGGGTTTTACCGTGCGGGAGGCCGCCAACGGCCGGGACGGTCTGGCCCTGGCCATGGGCCAGGATTGCGATGTGGTGGTGCTCGACATCATGCTTCCGGACATCAGTGGCCTGGAAGTGTTGCGTGAGTTGAGGGCCAGTACCCACATTCCGGTTGCGCTGCTGACCGCCCGGGGCGATGAAACCGATCGCATTGTCGGGTTTGAAGTTGGCGCCGACGACTACATTCCCAAGCCCTGTAATCCCCGGGAACTGGTGGCTCGCCTGCAGGCCCTGTTGCGCCGGATTGCCTGGGACCGGAAGGCCGATGTGAGCGCGACGCGGGTGTACGGTGATCTGCGGATTGAGCCGGACCAGCGCCGGATTTTTCAGCAGGACACCGCCCTGGATCTGACCGCCACCGAGTACGAGGTTCTGAATGTGCTGCTGGCTCATGCCGGCAGTGTGGTGCGCAAGACTGACCTGATGCAGTGGGCACTGGGCCGACGGTTGGAGGCGTTTGATCGAACCCTGGATATGCATATCAGCAATCTGCGACGGAAGCTGGGTAACGACGATCCGCCCCGCATCGAAACCGTTCGGGGGCTGGGTTACAGCTATCGGGTGCCAGTGTGAAGAAACGCATGATGTTCCCGTTGTTCTGGCGGATTTTCCTGGCTATCTGGCTGGCGATGGCAATCACCGTAGTGGTCAGCAACCTGGCGACGCGAACGCTGCTGGATCGGGAGCGCCAGGCCATTGAGCGCCAGGTGGGCCTTAGGGATCTGGCCCAGGAAGCGATCCAGATCCGCGAGCAGCGGGGCCGGGGAGAGGCCTGGCGGTTCCTGCGCGGACAGGGTAAACAGCTGGAATTGCACCTGATGCTGATCGAGCAAGGCGGGGGCGAACAGCGCCTGCCGCCGCAGGTCAGGGAGCGGATGAAATCCGGCTGGTACCCCCAGAAACCCGCGGTCATTGAGCTGGATGCCGGTTATCAGCTAGTAGCTTGGCCGCGGACGCATGGCGAAGGCTGGTTGGATCCCAAGTTTTTCCGGTTCATTGAACTTGGGTTGGCGTTCGTACTCATTACCCTGGCGTGCTGGTTGATTGCACGGTTTGTGTCCCGGCCCCTGCATCACATGGAGAACACCGCCCAGCGCATCGCCGGGGGTAACACCGGGCTACGAGTTAGCGAGACGATTGCAGGCCGCCGGGACGAAGTGGGCCAGCTTGCCACCGCGTTCAACGCCATGACCGAGCAGCTGTGCACCCTGCTGGAGCGGCAGAAACACTTGTTGCGGGATATTTCCCACGATCTGCGTACGCCGCTTACCCGTCAGCGCGTTGCCATCGAGCTGGCGAGCGACGGCGGCGCCGACGAGCAGCTGATTGGCAGTATCCTACGCCAGAATGAGCGACTGGAGGCGATGACGGCGCAGATTCTGACGCTCTACCGGGTAGCGGAGCAGGGCGCCGACATCGAACGGGAGCCGGTGCAGCCGGTCAAACTGATGAATCAGGTGCTGCGGGACGCCGCCGACTACGCCGACCATCAGGGCGTGGACTGCCGGCTGGCGGCGAGCGACGAGGTTGCCGGCATGTCGGTGCTGGGCGATGCCGGGTTATTGCAGCGGGCGTTTGACAACATCCTGCAAAATGCCCTGGATCATACCCCGCCGGGGCATCGGGTACGGGTGGATGCAAAGGCAGTTGATGGTTGGGTGAAAATCGATATCGAGGATGAAGGTACGGGGGTTGAAGCCGACCTCCTGCCGCATTTGTTCGAGCCCTTCTTCCGCGCAGACAAGTCACGGGGTGGACAGGGCTGGGGCCTGGGTTTGGCAATTGCCCGGGATATTGTCACCGCTCACGATGGCAAGATTGCGGCGGCCGGGGGCGAAGCCGGAGGTTTGCGAGTGACGGTTGAATTACCTGTCTTCACTCGGGTCTGATTGCGACGACGTGGCCGGACTGTCGTCCGGCAACAGCGTGGTTGCACCGGAGAAGTCGATACCCTCGCGCAGCTCGTCGTCGTCGAACCGAATGCCGCAGCCGGCTTTTCGCAGTTTGGCGGGCGCGGCCGTGCCGGGGCTAAGGCCTTCGACGTCTTTCGAGCCTTCGAACTTTTTTGACATAGGATTGACCGTTCAATGAACAAAGATTATCCGGTCCCCGCAGGATACCTCGAGCGCGAAACGGAAGTGAAGAAAAGCCGGTTTATCGCCCGAGTGGCACCGGTCGGCTCCCGGGACGAAGTTAAAACCTGGTTGGAACAGGCCCAGCAAGACCATCCGGATGCCCGCCATATCTGCTGGGCCTATCAGATTGGCCGTCCGGGCGCCGCCGCCGAAGCGGCCATGAACGACGACGGAGAACCCTCCGGCACCGCCGGTAAACCCATCCTCAGTGTCATCCAGCACAAGGACATGGGCGATGTGCTGGTGATGGTGATTCGTTACTTCGGTGGCATTAAACTGGGCGCCGGTGGCCTGGTTCGGGCTTATGCGGGCGCCGCCGAAAGTGTCCTGTCGGCGGTGGAGCGGGTGGTGCAAAAGCCCATGATACTGGCCGACGTCACCATGGATTTTGCCGACGAACAGCCGGTTCGGCACTGGTGTGAGCTGCACGGTGCGGCGCTGGAGTCGGTTGAATACGGACCGGTGGTCTCGGCCCGGGTGTCCTTGCCGGAGCAGGCAGTGGATGAGTTCACGGCCTTTTGTGACGCCCAAAAACTGGATTACGGTTTCGACAGGTGAGGAACCTAAAGGGCATCGAGGTCCGTGTCCTAAGCGTATACTGAGTGTAAATCACCACTACAGAGGGAGAGCAGTACTATGCGGTTACTGATGATTGCAGCGATGGCGCTGGCCCTGTCGGGCTGCGCCGGCAATGTCGTGACGGATTATAACCCGTCAGCAGTGTTCGGCAATTACTCGACCTGGTCCTTTGCCCAGGATGCAGGCAGTGGCGCCTTTGTGTCCCTTGACGGCAGCCGGATTCAATCGGCGGTGGAGCGGGAACTGAAGCGCAAGGCCATGCGAAAAGTGCCGAAGGCGGAAGCAGACCTGCTGGCCAACTGGCAGATCGTTGAGGAAGAGCGTCTGGAACAGACCGGCGTAGGCCTTGGCTTTGGCTTTGGCCGGAGCAATTTCGGCTGGGGCATTTCAGCACCGCCACCGGTACGTGAAGTCACCGAAGGCAAGCTGGTGGTCGAGCTTATCGATACCGAAACCAAAGAAGTAGTCTGGCGCGCCGCCAGTCGCCGGTATCTCAATGAAAGCCAGTCCCCGGAGACGCGCCGTGAGCTGATCGATGAGGTCGTGTCGGAAATGTTTTCCAAGTACCCACCGGGCGTTGGCTAGGGGAGTAAGAATCCGACATGAAGAAACGAGCTGAAGGCGGGCTGGTCTTTTCCACCGAACAGGGCCGGATGTGTCCCGATTGCCGCAACCCGGTCTCGGAATGCACCTGTGGCCAGCCAGCCCGGCCAGAGGGCGATGGCATTGTTCGGGTCAGCCGGGAAACCAAGGGCCGCAAAGGTAAGGGTGTAACCCTGGTGACCGGTATCCCGTTGGATGACAAGGCACTAAAGGCGTTGGCCAAGGTGCTGAAGGCTAGGTGTGGCACCGGCGGCACGGTCAAAGACGGTGTCGTCGAAATTCAAGGCGATCAGCGGGACATCCTGGTTCCGCTGTTGCAGGCGGAGGGCTGGACTGTAAAGCGGTCCGGTGGCTGATGAAACACAATCCTACCGGAGGAAAGCATGCACATAGTGGTTTTGGGCGCGGGTGTCGTAGGAACAACCACAGCCTGGTATCTGCAGAAGCAGGGTCATCAGGTGACGGTGATCGATCGACAGAACAATGCCGGGCTTGAAACCAGCTTTGCCAACGGTGGCCAGGTGTCGGTCTCGCACGCCGAACCCTGGGCCAATCCGTCGGCGCCGCTCAAGGTACTGAAGTGGCTGTTTCAGGCCGACGCGCCGTTGTTGTTCCGTCCAAGACTCGACCCCGCCCAATGGCGCTGGGCACTGGCGTTCCTGCGGGAATGCACCTCGGCCCGAGCCGCATACAACATCCGTCAGATGGTCAATCTGGGCACCTACAGCCGGGCCCAGTTGCAGGCCCTGCGCCAGGATGCCGGAATCGAATACGACGCCTTGACCAAGGGTATCCTGCACTTTTACACCAATCCGCAAGAGTTTGATGGTGCCCTCAAACCGACCCGCATCATGCAGGACCTCGGCTGCAACCGGCAGATCATCGATGCCGACCGGGCCGTTGAACTTGAGCCGGCACTGAAGCCGATTCAGGACCGGATAGCCGGGGCGACCTACACCTCTGAAGACGAATCCGGTGATGCCCGCAAGTTCACCCAGAACCTGGCCAAGAAGTGTGCGGAAGCCGGTGTTGAATTCCTCTACGGCACCGAAGTTCTGGATTTCGAGCGGGCCTGGGACCGGATTCTCGGCGTCCAGGTTCTCAAAGACGGCGTTCATAACACGTTCCGGGCCGATGCCTACGTATTGAGCCTGGGCAGCTACAGTGCGCCAATGGCCCGAAAGATCGGCTTAACACTGGATATCTACCCGACCAAGGGTTATTCGATTACGGTGCCGGTGAAGAGCGAAGAGGCTGCGTTTAACGTCAGTCTGACCGATGACGAGTACAAACTGGTGTATTCGCGGCTGGGGGATCGCATGCGGGTCGCCGGCACGGCCGAACTCAACGGCTATTCCCGGGACCTGAATTACACCCGCTGCCGTGCCATCGTGCGCCGTACCGCCGAGGTCATGCCCGAAGCTGGGTATTGGGATCAGGCCCAGTTCTGGACCGGTCTTCGGCCAGCCACGCCTTCGAACGTGCCCTACATCGGCAAGAGCCATCTTGCCAACCTGTACCTGAACACCGGTCACGGCACCCTGGGCTGGACTCATGCCTGCGGATCGGCCGCGGCATTGGCGGACATCGTGGCGGGCCGGAAGCCGGAAGTAGATTTCAGCTTTTCCGGTTTATAAACCACACCGCTCGCCGGCTGTCAGTGTCGGCTTATAGTTACTCCTCTTTTTGGGCCATTGCCACAATGGCCCACATTGATAAACGCTCGTCATTTCCCGTACACATTTTCCCGTCACCATCGGACGCTCGTGCAACTTTAGTCTAATAAACGTCCCGATACGGGTGGAGTGACACATGAATAGACAGCGTCGTGCAGTTATGAAGGGGCTTGCTGCTGTTTCACTGACCACATTGTCAGGTTGTGGGGGAGATGGAGGCAATTCGGCCAGTGGCCAGCAGGCTGAGGCCGGCACCGTCAGTGGGACCTTGCCTGCAGTTAAATTCCGGCATGGTGTTGCCTCGGGTGATCCTCTGGGGGATCGGGTAATCCTGTGGACGCGGGTCTCGCCAATGGATGTTCTTGAGCGGGATGCCGGTCAGATTCCGGTGTCCGTGGTGGTTGCAACCGATCCTGAGCTTACTCAGGTGGTCACGCGTCAGGTGGTTACCACCAGCCTGGACTCCGATTTCTGCGTCAAGGTTGATGCACAGGGGCTGCAGCCCAATCGTTGGTATTACTACCAGTTTTCCGTCGGGAGCCAGACCTCGCCGGTGGGTCGGACCCGCACCTTTCCAACCAATAAACAGGCCGTTGAGCGGGCGCGGTTCGCCGTCGTCTCCTGCTCCAATTACGCCTATGGGCTGTTCTCGGTGTACCGCGCGGTCAGCACCCAGACCGACCTGGATTTTGTGCTGCACCTGGGGGATTACATTTACGAGTACGGGCCTGGTGAGTACGGTGACTATCCCGGCCATGAGCCCAACCCGCCCCACGAAATCACCGAGTTGGCGCACTACCGTCTGCGTCATGCCCAGTACAAGGCCGATCCCCACTTACAGGCAACTCATCAGCAGTTCCCAATGATCTGTATCTGGGACGATCACGAATCCGCTAACGACAGTTACGTCGGTGGCGCGGAAAATCACGATGAGGCTACCGAAGGGGCCTGGTCGCAACGCAAGTCCGACGCTATCCAGGCCTATTTCGAGTGGCTGCCCATTCGCGCCGTCGAATCAGAGCCGGGGCGGATCTGGCGCGAGTTCAGTTTTGGCGGGCTGATTGACCTGTTCATGCTGGATACCCGTCTGGAGGGCCGTGATCAACCTGTTGAGTCAATGACCGACCCGAAACGATTCGAGAGCGCGCGCAGGCTGGTGAGCGAGGCGCAAATGCAGTGGCTGCAGTCCGGGTTGGAGAACTCCTCGGCCAGTTGGCGCTTCGTTGGTCAACAGGTGATGTTTGCGGAACTTAATGTGGCGCGCACCCTTGATGCTGCGGAAACGGCCGGCGTGGCGGACCTGAACGGTTTTAACGGGCAGTTGCTGTCGCTGAACATGGATCAGTGGGATGGCTATGTGAGTGATCGCGAAAAAATCCTGACGACGCTTCGCGACAAGCAAATCGACAATACTGTGATCTTCACCGGAGACATCCACACCTCCTGGGCCAACGAGATTCAGTACGACCCGGGCAACCTCGCGGAGACACCACTGGCGGTGGAGTTTGTGACACCGTCGGTGACCTCTCCGGGCTTCCCGGAAGATCTGGCCGGGCCGGCCGCGGTGGCTGTGCGGGCGGCCAATCCCCACATGAAGTATGTCGAGTTAAAATCGCCCGGCTTCATCTTGGTGGATGTGACGCGGGAACGCACGCAAAGCGAGTTCTACTACGTTCGTAACATTACCGGTGAAGACGAGGTGGGCCAGCTCGATAGCTCGAAAACCAAAGTAGTCGGGGTCAGGGCAGGTGATGCCCGCATTGTTGAGGATGAGCCGGTGTCACGGCCTCGCACGGTGCGCACGGCGCTGTTCCATCCACGGATTAGAGAGCGCATGGCGTGAGGTGTCTATGAACGATTCAAAGATTTCAGCAGCAAGCTGGCGCCGGCGGGATGTGCTTCGAAGCATTCTGTTTACCGCAGGCGCAGCCACTATGCCGACCTGGCTTGCAGGTTGTGTTGGTAGCTCTTCATCGGCGAGTACCGCCGCAGGCGCAGAATCGGGAGCGGCGCCACTGCCGCCCTCCGGTAGCGCAGATCAGCTGGTAGGCCGCTTTGCCAACATTGGTCCTCTGCAAGCTCCGGATGTGAATGGAGTGAGAACGCCGGCGGGGTTTTCGACCCGCGTTGTCGCCATCAATGGCGAACTGCCGCAGTCTGGCGGCATGTCGGTGGCTGCGCCCCAGACCGGCGGTATCGGAAACCGGCCCTGGCACATTTTCCCGGACGGGGCCGGCGCGGTTCCCCGGCCTAACGGTGGCTGGATCTATATTAGCAACAGCGAGGTTCCGGGTGTCGGTACCCTTGGCTTTACCTTCCCCGAGCTGGCTGACGTGTCGAGCACGATTGAGGAATTCACGCCAGGCCTTGCCCAGGTTGGCACCCTGGTGTTTGACCCGGACGGGACCATCGTCGATTCCTACACGATTTTAAGTGGCACCACCTTCAATTGTGCGGGCTGCGTCACGCCTTGGCGGACCTGGCTTTCTTGCGAGGAATTCCCCAATGGTCAGGTCTGGGAGTGCGATCCTTACCAGCCCGGTGAGGGCCTGGCCTGTCCGACGCTCGGTTTCTTTTCCCACGAGGCCATTGCCATTGATGCCGGCAACCGCAAGCTCTACCTGACCGAAGATATGCCTGACGGCCGGTTTTACCGGTGGGTGCCGGATCCATCGGACTGGCCCGAGGGAGCCGAACGTGCGGCGTTACAAGCTGGCCGCCTTCAGGTGCTCTGTGTTGGCGGGGACGGTGTAGCCGGCGCCCTGAGAGGCCCTCAGCCGATTCGCTGGGTGGATGCACAGAACCCTCATGAGCCCCAGCATCAGAACCGGTTACCGGAATCGTCGGTATTTGATGGCGGCGAGGGCGTCTGGTACTTCCAGGGGATTGTCTATTTTGCGACCAAGGGCGACGACCGAATTTGGGCGATTGATGTTGAGGCTCAGACCATAGAGGTGATCTACGATCGGGCAACAGCTGAAGCCCCCAACGACATATTGTCGGGCGTGGATAACCTGTTTGTGACCGAGCAGGGGGATGTTCTGGTGGCTGAGGATGGCGGCGATATGCAGGTGGTTGTCATTCTGCCCGACCGCACCCTAAAGCCTCTGTTGCAGGTAACGGGGCAGGATGCCTCAGAAATTGCGGGTATTGCCTTCTCCCCCGATGGCCGGCGGATGTATTTCAGTTCGGATCGTGGCGGACGGAATGGCCTGGGTGGATTCACCAATGGCCTCGGCATGATCTATGAGATGACTGTACCGGAGGGTGTGTAGTTGAGTGTCAGGCGCAGCCTCGGCTTCGAGTGCTGCGCCTGAGCTGGCAGGGTTACTGCAACTGATCCCGGATCAGCTTCTTGTTGATCTTGCCAACACTGGTCTTTGGGATATCCTCGACAAAATCAATCTGCGCCGGGATGGCCCACTTGTTGATTTCGCCAGAGTCGACGAACTGCCGGAGGTGATTCTGGATGTCCTCCAGCGTGGCCGTCTCGCCCGGTTTCAGAGTGACCAGGGCGTGAGGGCGCTCGCCCCACTTCTCATCGGGCACACCAACCACGGCGGTAGCCGCGACCGAGGGATGCTGACTGATCAGGTTTTCCAGATCCAGGGACGACAGCCATTCACCGCCGGTCTTGATCACGTCCTTGATACGGTCCTTGATCACCAGGGTGCCGTCCGGGTCCATTGAGGCCACGTCTCCGGTGTGCAACCAGCCCCCCTTCCAAAGTTCTTCGCCTTTCTCTTTTTCCTTGAAGTAGCTCTGGGTCAGCCAGGGTGCGCGGGCAACCACTTCGCCTTTCGCCTCGCCGTCGTGGGCAACTGGGTTGCCTTCCGGGTCAAAGATTTCCATATCCACCAGGGCAGTGGCGATGCCGGTCTTGATCCGCTTGGCAGTCTGCTGCTCCAGCGGCAGTTCCAGATCTTCCGGTTTCATGTGCGTGGCACACAGCAGCGGACAGGTCTCAGACATACCGTAGGCGGTGTACATGTGGATGCCGAGCTTGGCGCTGGCATCGCACAGGCTCTTAGTCAGGGCGCTGCCGCCGATCAGCACATGCCAGTTGCTGAGATCGGCCGTCTTGATGGATTCGGTGCCCATCATCATCTGCATGATGGTCGGTACACAGTGCGAGAAGGTGACCTTGTGTTCCTTCAACAGGTCGACCAGCATTTCCGGCTCATAGCGGCCCGGGTAAACCTGCTTGATGCCCAGCATGGTGGCTGCATAAGGCACGCCCCAGGCGTGTACGTGGAACATCGGGGTCACCGGCATGTACACCGATGACGACCGCAGCAGCGGCATTTCATCGTAACCGGAGAGGGCGCCGGTCATGGCAAGGGTGTGGAGCACCAACTGGCGATGGCTGAAGAACACCCCTTTCGGGTTGCCGGTGGTGCCGGTGGTGTAGAAGGTGGTGGCGATGCTGTTTTCATCAAAGTCCGGGAAGTCGAACGAGGTTCCGGCCTTGGCCAGCAGGGCTTCGTATTCGCCAGCGGTCGGCAGCTCCGTTGATTTCGCGGAAGCGTCGTCGGTCAGCTGGATGTAGTTGCGAACAGTTTTGATGTCGCCTTTGACCGACTCAAGCACCGGCAGGAAGTCATCGTGCACCAGCACCACGGCGTCGTCGGCGTGGTTCATGGTGTATACGATCTGATCCGGCGACAGGCGGACGTTAATGGTGTGCAGGACAGCGCCAATCATGGGAATGGCAAAGAAGCATTCCAGGTAACGGGGCGTGTCCCAGTCCATGACTGCGACGGTATCACCGGGTTTGACGCCGGCATCGGTCAGGGCGTTGGCCAGACGGTGAATACGTTCTACCAGATCGGTGTAGGTGTACTTGCTGCGGTTGCCGTAACAGATTTCCTGCTCCGGTCGCAGGCGCGGGCCTGACAGAAGCAGCTGTTTGATCAGCAGTGGATACTGGTAGGCATTGTCAGCCGGAGGCAAAATTCTGGTCTGAACCATATGTCCGTGTCCTCTTTCTCATTTATTGATGTTGTCGAGAAAAGCAGGACTAAATCTGACACAGATTGACGGAAACGGAAACCGGCGGGGGTGAAAAAAGCAGAACGGATCCGGCCGTTATCTCAGGCTGTGGGTCCGTTCGGCGATCGCATTACTTACGTTCGGCAGCAGGTATTGGCCGTCGGGGGAGCGGCTTATTCGTAGGTGCAGAGGTAGGCAGTGTCGATGTCGGTTTTTGCCTTGAAGCTGGCCTGGCCGGCTACATCGAAGCTTTCACCCGAACCGTAGGTCATCCACTCGTCCACGCCCGGCAGCAGGACCGTCAGGGCACCACTGATCACGGTCATGGTTTCCTTCTTGCTGGTACCAAATTCGTACTCACCTGGGCTGATAACGCCAACCGTGGCCGGCAGGGTGGACGTCTGGAATGAAATGGACTTGGCGTTGCCATCAAAGTATTCGTTAACTTTGAGCATGTGCTGGCTCCTCAGAATGGGTTGGGGCGCCCACTATACGTCAAATTGCTTCAAGTCCAATGACTATTTTGAAGGTCGGTTTGACAGCGGTCTGGAATGGATGACCTTAGTCCAGCTGCCTACTGATCCCAGGGCTTCCCCTGGGTATTTTCCACCGTTCGAACACCCATGTGCATGGCGGCCTTGGCCAGGATGTTGGCACTGACCGGAGCGGTCATGAACAGGAACACGGTAACCAGAATTTCCGATATGCCAATGCTGCCGTCACGGCTGCTGAAATAGATCACCGAACTCAGCATGATGGCGCCAACACCCACAGTGGTAGCCTTGGTGGGGCCGTGCAGGCGGGTGTAGAAATCCGGGAGTCGGGCCAGGCCGATGGCTCCAATCAGGGTAAAGGCGCCTCCGGTCAGTAACAGAAGGCAGATAGCGTATTCAGCGAACTGGCTCATGACAGACGTCCTCGATTCGCAAGGTTGTTCGGGCTGACGTTATTCAATGACACTGCCCCGCTTCAGGTACTTGGCCATGGCCACAGTGCCGACAAAGCCCATCACTGCAATCAGCAGCGCCGACTCCAGGTACATACGCGTGCCCAGGGTGATGCAAAGGAGAATGATCAGGGCAATGGCGTTGATGTACAGCGTATCCAGCGCCAGCACCCGGTCCGGGGCGTCCGGGCCTTTGATCAGACGGTACACATTCAGCACAGCTGCCAGCGTTACCATCCCGATGGTCAGGTAGAGTGCAATGGTGATCATTCGAACATCTCCAGCAGCGGTTTTTCGTAACGGGTGCGGATAGCGTCTATCACATCGTCGCCATTTTCCGCGTCCAGGGCGTGCACCAGAAGAATCTTGTTGTCGTCACTGACATCGACACTGACGGTGCCGGGGGTCAGTGAGATGGTGCTTGCCAGAATGGTAATAGCCAGCGGTTGCTCCAGTTCCAGGGGGTAGGCAACGAACATTGGTCGTGGCTTGCGCGGGCTGAGGATCAGCTTCGCGACCTGAAAACTGGCAACAACAATGTCGAAGATTACTCGCATCAGGTAGGCCGGCATGCGCCAGGATTTGAAAAAGGTAGGGCGCTCCGGCCAGAACGCCTGGGTCATCTGGGGAATGCTCCAGGCCAGGATCAGTCCCAGTACCACACTGGCACCGGAGACACCGTCGCTCAGGAACTGCCAGATCACGAACAGGATAAGGCTGAGCCAGGGCTGGGGAAAACTCAGGCGATCGAACATTAGTTGTCCCCCTTGACCATGGGCGTTTTCAGGATCTCGAGATAATCCCCGGGGTTCAGCAGCTGGGCGGCCGTGGCGTCGGTAAACTCACTGATTGGCCCTGCCAGGGCCACGAGCACCACACTGAGGCCCGCCAGTGCACCGGCGGCGACCGACACGTTGCCGCCCAAGGGTCGGGGTTCTTCAATATGACCGTCCACGGTGCGCCAGAATACGATGCTGCCGGCACGGCTGTAGGCGATCACCGTGAAGAAGCTGCCAATTAGCACCACCGACCACAGCCAGGCCATTTCCGAGCCGGACAACACCGACTGCAAAATCAGCAGCTTGGCAAAGAAGCCACTCAGCGGTGGTAGGCCGGCAGCCGCCACTGCACCAACCAGGAACAGTACGCTCAGGAAGGTGCGGTTGCGCATGCGCGGCGCGGTAACTATCTTGTCCTTGGCACTGCCACGCTGGTTGGCGACCATTTCCGCCACCAGGAACAGGCCACCAACGGTCCAGGTGCTGCTGAGCAGGTAGAACAATGCCGCGGAAATACCTGCGGCCGAGCCCAGGGCGATCGGAGCCAGCAAGGTGCCCACGGAAATGATCACCTGCCAGGCCACCAGGGTTTTCAGGTTGTCTGCGCCCAAGGCACCGATTACGCCCATGGTCAGGGTGATCAGCGCCAGCGGGAACAGCCAATCCATGCCCAGATTGGCCAGGGCGCCGGCGTCATCGCCGAACACCAGCAGATACACCCGCAGGATGGCGTAGATGCCTACTTTGGTCATGACCGCAAACAGCGCCGCGACCGGTGCGGTGGCATTGGCGTAGGCCTTGGGCAGCCAAAAGCACAGCGGAATCAGCGCGGCTTTCAGTGCGAATACCACCAGCAGCATCATGCCGCCGGCTTTGACGATGCTCAGGTTCTCGCCGGTCAGGTCCGGAATTCTCAACGCCAGGTCGGCCATGTTGAGGGTGCCGGTGACGCTGTAAATCATCCCGACACTGATCAGGAAGACCGCGGAGCCGGCCAGGTTGAGGACCACGTAATGCAGCCCGGGCACACTGCGGGCACGCCCGCCACCGTGCATCAGCAGCCCGTAGGAGGCGATGAGCAGAACCTCAAACGCCACGAACAGGTTGAACAGGTCGCCGGTGAGAAAGGCAATGTTCAGGCCCATCAGCTGGAACAGGAACAGGCCATGGAACTGGCGATTGCCTTCGTCGGCGCCGCCGATAGCAAAAATGTGACAGAAGATGGCCAGGATAGCGGTCAGCACCAGCATCAGTGCCGCCAGGCGATCCAACACCAGTACAATGCCGAACGGCGGCTGCCAGTTGCCAAAGGCGTATAGGCGGTAGCTGTCGTCACTGGCCAGCGCCACTAGAACGATAGTGGAGACAAGCAATAGCACGGTCGTGGCAATGGCCAGGGTCCGGCGCAGGCTGATCGGGGCATAACCCATGAAGACCTGGAGGATGCCGCCGAGCAGGGGGATCAGAATTGGTGCGGTAAGCCAGTGGTTCATTTACCGGTCTCCTCCGGCTTTTGGGTGGCACTGGTGGCGTGGATGTCCTGATGACCGTCGACATGGTCGTCTTCGTGATCAGCCAGGCTACGCAACGCCAACACCACCAAGAACGCGGTCATCGCAAAGCCGATAACGATTGCGGTCAGCACCAGGGCCTGGGGCAGTGGGTCGGTGTAGCTGCCTGTGGTGCCCAGGATGGGCTGGGCTCCGGTCGCTAGCCGACCACTGGAAAACAGGAACAGGTTGACGCCGTAGGAGATCAGAGTTAGCCCGACAACTACCGGAAAGGTACGTGCCCGCAATAGCAGGTAAACACCGGAAGCGGTCAATGCGCCGATGACCAGTGCGAAGACAAGCTCCATTACGCGCCCCCCTTAGGACTCTTGATGGCAGAGTGCGGTGATAGCCGCCCGATGCTGACCAGGGCCAGCAGTGTGGCGCCGATAACGGTCAGGTACACGCCCAGGTCGAAGACCAGGGCCGATGCCACTTCAAACTTGCCGACCACCGGCCAAGTGATATAGCCGAAGGTGGAGGTCAGGAATGGGTAGCTGAAGGCGAGACTGCCGGCGCCGGCAATGACAGCAAACAGCAGACCGATACCGATCACCGTGTGGTATTTGAACGGTACCCGATCCTGGGTCCAGGTCATGCCACTGGCAACGTACTGGAGAATCAGCGCAACTGACGTGATTAGCCCGGCGATGAAGCCGCCGCCCGGCAGGTTGTGACCACGCAGGAAGATATAGGCCGAGACCATCAGTGCCAGCGGTAGCATCGGCCGCGCAATCAGGCGCAGCATCAGCGGGTGAGCGTCGCGGGTCCAGCCGTGGCCCTGACCGTCGCCTGGAGGCGGAGTCAGGGCCGTATTTTTGAGCATCGCGTAGATACCGAGTGCGGCAATGGCCAGCACGGTGATCTCACCCAGGGTATCGAAGCCCCGGAAGTCCACCAGAATAACGTTCACCACGTTGGTGCCGCCGCCGCCCGGCTTACTGTTTTCCAGGAAGAAGTCGGAAATGGAGCTGAACGGCTGGGTCAGCATGGCCAGGGTAACCAGCGTCATCCCGGTGCCGGCGGCCAGTGCGATGATAACGTCGCGAATTCGCCGTGGCGTGGCAGTTTCCAGCGGCGTCCATGAGGGCATGTAATACAGGGCCAGCATCAGCAGGACGATGGTGACTACTTCTACCGAAAGCTGGGTCATGGCCAGATCCGGCGCTGAGAAGCGGGCAAACGCCAGTGCGACCATCAGGCCAACGACGCTGAGCAGTACCAGGGCGGTAAACCGGTCGCGATGGAAGACTGCGGTCAGGATCGCACAGAGAATTAACACGGCTGCGCCGATGGCGGTGGCGGAGTCCACCGGGCTTAGGCCGTTCACGCCAATGAACACCCCCAGGTCGGCCAGCGGCGCTGCCGCAACCGCAATCACACTCAGCATCAGCAGTACGCCGTAGCGCTGGAGTGAGCCGTTCTCGATGCGGGCGGTGAGTCGGTTGGCAAAATTTTCCACTCGCAACACGGCGGCTTCAAATACGGCTTTTTCATCGATTTCCTTAAAGCGCGCATGAAAATCAAAGAAGCGCTGGCGCTGACTGTACATTAACAGGCCGCCGAAGAAGGCCAGGAAACTCATCAGCAGCGGCAGGTTGAAGCCGTGGGCGATGGTCAGTTGATACTCAGGAACATTTCCGCCCAGGGTGGCCGAGGCCGCGGCGTATAGCAGCGGGCCCACAGACAGGGCAGGGAAGATGCCCACCATGATGCAGGCGAACACCAGAATCTCTACCGGAATCTTCATGTACCGTGGCGGCTCGTGGGGTGGGTACACCGGAAGGTCTACCGGTTTGCCGTTAAAGAATACGTCGTGGATGAAACGGGCCGAGTAGGCGACGGCAAATATCCCGGCCAGGGTGGCCACCAGCGGCGGCAGCCAGGCCCAGTACCCGGGCAGGTTCAGTTGCAGGGATTCGGCAAAGAACATTTCCTTGCTCAGGAAGCCATTCAGCAGTGGCACCCCCGCCATGGAGGAGGCAGCCACCATGGCCAGCGTGGCGGTATGGGGCATATAGCGCCACAGGCCGTTGATCCGGCGCATATCCCGGGTGCCGGTTTCATGATCAATGATGCCCGCCGCCATGAACAGGGACGCCTTGAAGATGGCGTGGTTGATGACGTGGAACACTGCGGCCACGGCCGCCAGTTTGGTGCCCATCCCGAACAGCAGGGTGATCAGGCCCAGATGGCTGACCGTGGAATAGGCCAGCAGACCCTTCAGGTCGTGCTTGAACATGGCCACGTAGGCGCCCAGCAGCAAGGTTGCCATGCCGGTGAAGCTGACCATGTAGAACCATTGTTCGGTTCCGGCCAGCGCCGGATACAGGCGTGCCATCAGGAATATGCCGGCCTTGACCATGGTCGCCGAGTGCAGGTACGCCGATACTGGCGTCGGGGCCTGCATGGCATGGGGCAGCCAGAAATGGAACGGGAACTGGGCGGATTTGGTAAAGGCGCCCAGCAGCACCAGGGTCAGGGCGACTGGGTACATGGCATGGGCCTTGATCTGGGCGCCAGCGGCCAGAACGTCGTCGAGCTCGAAGCTGCCGACGATGTTACCCAGGATCAGGATGCCGGCCAGTAATGCCAGGCCACCACCACCGGTAACCGCTAGCGCCATGCGGGCGCCGCGCCGGGCGTCCTGCTTATGGGTCCAGAAACTGATCAGCAAGAACGAGGTCAGGCTGGTCAGTTCCCAGAAAATCATCATCAGTAGCAGGTTGCTGGAAAGGACAATGCCCAGCATCGAGCCCTTGAAGCACAGCAGGAGCGCGTAGAACTTGCCGGCGTTCTCTTTTGCCTTCAGGTAATAACGGGCATAGAGAATGATCAGCAGCCCGATGACCAGAATCAGCAACGCAAACAGAAGCGACAGTCCGTCCAGACGGAAGCTCAGGGATAAGCCAATGGCTGGTAGCCATTCATAGGTATGCAGCACCATGCCGCCGTCGGCCAGGGTTTCCCAGTGCGGGAATAGGGCAGCCAGGGCGATCAGCGCCGGTACCGATGATGCGACAGCAATCGCCGTCCGCCCACCCTGGGCAAATAAAGGCGCGGCTATGGCGCCCAGAAACGGCAGTAAAACAACCAGCGGTAGCGACATCGCAACCTCGTTAGAGTTTTTCTTTTCCGTGAATGGAGACGGGTGTTCGCGTGAGTCTAGTCTTCGACCGACTTCCCTGCACAACCACTATTCGGGGGCAGTGCCAGGGCTTGGTGGAGTCAATCAGGCAGTCGCAGGCGGGTCAGGGAAGTAGGGTAAACGGCCCCGATGCCGCGCGATGTCGGCGGTAACGGGTGGGCGCTGGGCGTGCATGCAGCCGAAGGACCTTGCGGTCATGGTTGCTCCGTCAGTCAAACTTGAACGCTGATGATACGTGGACGGTCTCGCAGGTCAAGTCACCATGTATCTGTTCGAGTGTATACTCAGTGCAAAATTTATAGAGGTCAGACCATGAACACCGCCTACCCAAACTTACTGAAACCGCTGGATCTTGGATTTACCGAACTGAAAAACCGGGTGTTGATGGGCTCCATGCATACCGGCCTGGAAGACCGGTTCTGGAACATCCACAAGTTCGCCCGGTACTTTGCGGAGCGCGCCGAAGGCGGGGTAGGGCTTATGGTGACGGGCGGTTACTCGCCCAATCTGGTCGGTCAGTTGGCGCCGCTGGCCTCGACCATGAATAACCGGGCCACGGCACTGCTGCACCGTCATGTTACCGGTGCTGTCCACGAGGCAGACGGGAAAATCTGCCTGCAGTTGCTGCATGCCGGGCGCTACGGCTACCAGCCATTGATCGTTTCCGCCTCGGCCACCAAGGCACCGATCAGTCCGTTCAAGGCGCGGGCGCTGTCTGGCAAAGGTGTGGAGCGGCAGATCAACGATTTTGTCAGCGCCGCCAAACTGGCCCGTTTTGCTGGTTACGACGGCGTCGAGGTGATGGGCTCTGAAGGCTACTTTATCAACCAGTTCCTGTGCGAACGGACCAATAAACGCACCGACAAATGGGGCGGCCCCTACGAGAACCGCATGCGCCTGCCGGTGGAAATCGTCCGCCGTATTCGCGAGGCGGTCGGTCCTGAGTTCATCATTATCTACCGGTTGTCGATGCTCGATCTGGTTGAAGGTGGCCAGACCTGGGACCAGATTGTCACCCTGGGCACAGCCATCGAGAAAGCCGGTGCCACCATCATCAATACCGGTATCGGCTGGCACGAAGCCCGGGTGCCAACCATTGTGACCTCGGTGCCAAGAGGCGGTTTCGCCGATGTGACCGCCAAGTTCTACGGCGAGGTGGATATCCCCCTGTGCACCACCAACCGCATTAATACCCCGGAGAAGGGCGAGGAAATCCTCGCCGCTGGCAAGGCCGATATGGTCTCTATGGCTCGGCCGTTGCTCGCCGACAGCGAATTTGTCCGCAAGGCCGAGCAAAATCGCGCCGATGAAATCAACACCTGCATCGCCTGCAACCAGGCCTGCCTGGATCACGCTTTCCAGGCCAAGCGGGCCAGTTGCCTGGTTAATCCCCGCGCCTGTCATGAAACCGAACTGGTCCTCACCGTTGCGCCTGTAGCACGACGCGTGGCGGTCGTGGGTGCCGGCCCCGCTGGTTTGGCGGCGGCGACCACGGCGGCCAAGCGTGGCCACAAGGTCACCCTGTTCGAAGCGGATGGTCAAATTGGTGGCCAGTTCAATTACGCCAAACGCATACCCGGCAAGGAAGAGTTCTACGAGACCCTGCGCTATTTCAAGCGCCAGATCGAGTTGCTGGGTGTCGATCTGCAACTGAACACCCGAGTCGACAGCGACCGGCTGGCCGCCGAGGGCTTTGATGATGTGATCATTGCCACTGGCGTGAAGCCGCGGACGCCGACCATTGAAGGTATTGACCATCCCAAGGTGCTGGGTTATCTCGACGTGCTGCGCCATAACAAGCCGGTGGGCAAAAATGTCGCGGTGATCGGTGCCGGTGGTATTGGTTTCGACGTCAGTGAATTTCTCACCCACGATTTCGGGCAACATCCCGAAGGTGAGCAGGCCAGCGTGCAGGCTTGGCAGGCGGAATGGGGAGTGAACCCGGACTATGAAGGTCCGGGCGGACTGGCGGAGCGACAGCCAACCGCGTCGCCGCGCAAGATCTACCTAATGCAGCGCAAAAGCGGCAAGGTTGGTGCCGGACTGGGCAAAACCTCAGGCTGGGTGCATCGCAACAGCCTCAAGCACCGGGATGTGGAGATGTTGCGGGGCTGCCGCTATGACCGGATAGACGACCATGGTCTGCACATCACCATCACAGAAAAAGATGGAAAGACGGTGGAAACCCGTGTGCTGGACGTGGACCACGTGGTGTTGTGTACCGGACAGGAACCGTTCCGGGAGTTGTACGACCAGATCATCGAGAAGGGCGCCAGAGCGCACCTGATTGGTGGCGCGGATGTGGCCGAAGAGCTGGATGCGAAGCGAGCGATTCGCCAGGGAACCGAAGTTGCGGCGAAGCTCTGAAACCCACCATTTGGGGCCTATGTGGCCCCGAATTGGCCAGTTGTGACGCGTTGCGTCAGTCAGGTCACCGGACGGATTTCAGCGCGTTGGATATTGCTTCGGCCTCTGCCTCCAGAACCAGGCAACGCAGACTGCTGTTGCCCTGCTGCAGCGCTTGTGCCAGCTGCTTCTGCTTCATGTCATAGAGTCGGCAGAGAATATCGGCCTGGCTTTGTTTCATCGGTGTGTCCATGGCTACCTCCCCCACTTTAACACCTGTGTCAAAAACTTTTACGAGTGGCGCCAAAAATCGGCCTTCCACTTATAAAGATGCATAACGTGGGCCATGTGTTACAGAACTAGCGGCCAAATCGTGAACGGTAGGCACCGGGTGGCAAGCCAGTATGCTTCCGGAATAGGCGGCTGAATGAACTGACATCCTCATAACCGACGGTGTTAATTATTTCGTCAATTGGCCGTCGGGATGTCTCCAGATGGTGGCGGGCATGCTCTACCCGAAGCAACTGCAAATAGGTATTCGGGGTGTCGCCTGTTGCGGCCTTGAAGCGCCGCAACAGGGAACGCTCGCTGAGCCCAGCCAGGCGAGCGAGTTCCGATAACGCAATGGTTTGGGTGAAGTGACGGTCGAGCCAGTCTTGCAGCTGCAGGACCGTGGCGTCTGCATGGTAGCGTTTTGCCTGGAGGGCACTGTACGGGGCCTGGCTGGTGCGCCCGGCATCAATCACGAACGCCTTGGCCAACTGGCGGGAGGCGTCCGGTCCGGCGTAGCGCTCTACCAGGTACACCCCCAGATCCCACCAGGCCATGCCACCGCCGGCACAGGCAATGTCGCCATCGACCGTCACCAGCTTTTCCGGCCGGCAGATGACCTCCGGATAACGCTGACGAAACTGATTGCTGAAGCCCCAGTGGGTGGTTGCCTCGCGGCCATTCAGCAGCCCCGCCTCCGCCAACAGAAACGCCCCGGTGCAATTACTCGCCAATAGCCTTGGAGAGCTGTCCTGCCGGGACAACCAGTCCACCAGCTGCCGATTGTGCGCGAGCACGTCGATAATGGGCGCGCCAATGGTGGGCACAATAATGATGTCCGCCGGTGGCAGCTCACCGTCATTCCAACTGCCATCCGCCAGCAGGGTGATGCCATTGATGCAGCGGCAGGGATCGCCGTTGGTGGTCAGCAGGCGAGTCCGAAACAAGGGTTCGGGTGGTTCGTCGTGGATTCTGGCCCAGGTCACACCGGCCAGACGGAACAGATCAATAATCCCCGTGATGGCGCTGGCAAGGGCGCCATCAAAACCGATGACTGAAACCGTGTGCATGGAAAGCTCCCGGGGCAGGGCCGCGGTGGGTGGCAGTGTCCGGGACTGTGTGCAGCATGGATGCTGCACTCAAGCGTACACGGATGTATTTACAGCGGGTCCCGGACACTGCCACCCACTGCGGACCGTCTTTTGAATCGCCAGTGGCGATATTGGCCAATATTATGTCATAAATGCCGGTTTTCTAACCCTTGTCGCTGTGACACTCTGTGTGCCATTAAAAGGAGAAGCACAATGACCGACACCCTGATCGATCGCCGAGACCTGGCGTTCCAGCTCTACGAAGTCCTCGATACCGAGACCCTGACCGAACGCGAGCGCTTCAGTGAGCACAGCCGCGACACCTTCGATGCCGTGGTTGAAACCGCCGACCGCATCGCCCGGGATAAGTTTGCCACCCACAACAGCGCCGCCGACAAAGACGAGCCAAAATTCGTGGATGGCACCGTGAAAATGCTCCCGGCCGTCAAGGAAGCCTTCGACGCCTATGCCGAGGCCGGATTCATTGCCGGGCGCTACGACTACGATCTGGGCGGCATGCAGCTTCCGGAATCAGTAATGGCGGCCTGCAACGGTTTTTTCACCGCAGCCAACCCCGGCACGGCTGGTTACCCGTTCCTGACCACCGCCGCGGCTAACCTCATTCGGGTGTTTGGTAACGAGCGACAGCAGCAAACTTTCCTGCCGCACATGCTGTCAGGCCGCTATACAGGAACCATGGCGCTGACCGAACCGCACGCCGGTTCGTCGCTTGCGGACATCCGCACCTCGGCGACACCGACCGACGACGGCCACTACCTGATCAAGGGCGCGAAGATCTACATCTCCGGTGGCGAACAGTCGCTGACGGAAAACATCGTGCACATGGTACTGGCCAAGATTAAGGGTGCACCGGCCGGGGTAAAAGGCATCTCGCTGTTCATCGTGCCCAAGTTCGTCGTGGACGAGGACGGCAACGCCACCGAGCGCAACGGCGTGAACCTGGCCGGGCTGATCCATAAGCTGGGTTATCGTGGCACCACGTCTACCGCCTTGAGCTTCGGTGATGATGCACCCTGCCACGGCTATCTGGTGGGCGAACCGCACCAGGGCCTGAAGTACATGTTCCAGATGATGAACGAGGCCCGTGTGGGCGTTGGCTTCGGCGCCGCTGTGATCGGCTATCGCGGCTACATGCACAGCCTGGAGTATGCCAAGGATCGACTGCAGGGCCGCAAGCCTTCGGAAAAGAACCCGGAAGCGCCTCAGGTGCCGATCATCGAACACGCGGATGTTCGCCGCATGCTGTTGGCCCAAAAGGCCTACAGCGAAGGTGGCTTGGCGCTGTGCCTGTACGGGGCACGGTTGATGGATGATCAGCACACCCACCCAGATGAACAGAAGCGACTGGAAGCGGGCAAACTGCTGGACCTGCTGACCCCGGTGATCAAGGCCTGGCCCTCCGAGTACGGACCAAAAGCCAATGATCTGGCGATCCAGGTCTACGGTGGTGCCGGTTACACCCGGGAGTATCCGGTGGAGCAGTGCTGGCGCGACAACCGCCTGAACCCCATCCACGAGGGCACCAACGGCATTCAGGCCCTTGACCTGCTTGGTCGCAAGATCTGGCAGGACCAGAGTCACGGCCTGCAACTGCTCATGCAGCAAATGCAAGTGGATCTGGAGGCGGCCACGTCGGATCGCTGCCAGCAGTGGGCGCTGTCCCTGAGCGAAACCCTGCAACAGGCGGTGAAAGTCACCCAGAGTCTGGGTAAGTCGCTGATGAGCGAGAATCCGGACCGGGTACTGGCGAACGCCTCGTGCTATCTGCACCTGTTTGGCCACATCATCGTGTCCTGGATGTGGCTGCGCCAGGCCAATGCCGCAGAAAAGGCGCTGGCGAACGTCAGCACCGACGATGAGCGCAATTTTTACCAGGGCAAGATGCAGGCGGCCCAGTATTTCTTCCATTGGGAGCTGCCCACCGTTGCCCAGGACCTGGTATTGCTCAAGAACCAGGACGATACCTGTCTGGCGATGAAGGCGGAGTGGTTCTGAGGCAATAGATCGAGAGTTGCAAATAGCACCGGCCGGCAACGTGACGGCCGGTGAGTGGCGAAATTCATCACTGTGAGCCAGACTTTACTGGTCCGCCGCTGCGGATGTGTCTGGGCATGTTGGGTATCAATAAAAACAAACACTCAACCACAAGGATGGAATAGCCATGACAACACCCATTGCATCTTCGGCCGCCGTGCACTGGAGCGTGCGGGGTATGTTGGTGGAATACCTCACCTCAGGACGGCTGGCAGAAGTGGTCTATCGAGACAGCGCCGGCCAGATTCGCATGGTTCACGATGTTATCAAGGATTTGTTTAGCCGGGCTGGCCAGGAATACATTCTGCTGGGGCGTGGCAGCATGGTCAGTCTCGATCATGTCATCACGCTGGATGGCCGGACTCTCGCCGTAAGTCATTACTAACCAAACAGTAATCCGTGAGTAATTGTATGTGACAGTATGTAACCGTAACCTGATGTTGATTTATCACGGACCAACAGAGGGACATGGTTATGAACAAGTTCACATTGAGCGCGCTGGCATTTGTCATGACACTCGGCCTTGCCGCCTGCAGTTCTGAAGACGAGGGCGCCGATATCGATCAGGCAGCCGATAACGCCGAAGAGATGATGGACGACGCCGGCGATGCGGCCGAGAACTCCTACGAGGATGCTACCGGCCAATCCGCCTGGGAGCAGACCAAGGACGCTGCTGAAGATACCGCCGAGGAAGTAGAAGAAGCCGCTGAAGAAGCAGGCGAAGCCATGGAAGAAGGCTACGACGAAGCTACCCAGTAACTGGCTGAAAAAGCCGGCACAAGACTCTTGTGCCGGCTTTTTTGTGCCTTAAAAAATGCGGTGACAGAACTGGCGTGAGAAAGCGGGTGTCAAAAAACAGTAACCGTTTCGACTTGCTCCTGTTTCACCGTTGTCACAATTCCTGTCGAAACTGACCCCTCCATAACGAACGCCTGTTCTGATAAGAGAGGGAATCATGGCCAAGCACGATCTTGATACAAACTACCTGGATCCGAATTACGAACCGGTCGTCAATCAAACCAGTAATAGCCCATTTCACGACGTGCTGGCTGCCCGACTGAAGCGTCGTGCCGTGATGAAAGGCACCGTGGGCGCGGCGCTGGCCAGTATCATGGGCATGACGCTGGTCGGTTGCGACAGTGATGACGATGATGACGGCACGGGCACAGCGGCCGGTGTACAGACCGAACTGGGCTTCAAGGCCGTCCCTGTTTCCAGCGCCAACCAGGTTGTTGTTCCAGAGGGCTATTCTGCTAAAGCATTCCTGCCCTGGGGCACCCCGATTACCGGTTCTTACCCGGAGTTCCGGGCCGACGCCTCCAACACCGGCGCCGAGCAGGAACAACAGGTAGGCATGCACCACGACGGCATGCACTTTTTCCCGATCGACCAGAAAACCGGGAGCAACAGCTCCACCGAAGGCCTGTTGGTGATGAACCACGAGTACATCAATCAGGGTGCCCTGCATCCGAACGGGCCGACTGCGGCTGCCGGCAATGGTGGCGTGCGTCCTGAAGATGAAGTGCGCAAAGAGATCGCCGCCCACGGTGTGTCCGTGGTGCATATCAAGCAGGACAGCGAAGGCACCTGGGACGTGGTATTTGGCAGCCCGTTCAATCGCCGGATTACTGGTGGCACCGAGATGGACATCCGCGGCCCGGTGCGCGGCAATGCCAAGCTAGTCACAAAGTTCAGCCCGAACGGCACCGAGACTCGGGGCACGCTAAACAACTGCTCCATGGGGCCAACACCTTGGGGCACCTATTTGGCAGCGGAGGAAAACTGGCACGGCTACTTCGCCAACAGTGATGCCAACCAACCGCGGGAGCAGACTCGCCATGGTGTGAATGATTCCAGCCGCTATGACTGGGAGCTGGCCGACAGTGGCGCCGACGCTTACGTGCGCTTTGATGTCACACCGGGCGGCGGCGACGCCACCAGTGACTATCGCAACGAAGCCAACACCTATGGGTACATGGTGGAAATTGATCCGTTCACTCCGGAAGCCAAACCCCAGAAGCGGACCGCCTTGGGCCGTTTCGGCCACGAGGGTGTGATCTTCGCGCCGGCGACTGAAGGCAAACCGGTGGTCTGCTATTCTGGTGACGATGCCCGTTTTGAGTACATCTATAAGTTTGTTTCCGCCCAGCCCTACTCAGCGGCAACTGCTGGTGGTTACCTGCTGGACGAAGGCACGCTTTACGTTGCGAAGTTCAATGACGACGGCACCGGCGAATGGCTGCCCTTGTCCCTCGACGATGCCGACTTCGCCGCCAAGGTGACTGCCGCCAATGGGACCATGGTTGGTGATATCAATTTCGATGGTTTTGCCGATCAGGCTGACGTGTTGCTGAATACCCGCCTGGCCGCCGACATCGCCGGCGCTACGCCAATGGACCGCCCGGAGTGGGGCGCGGTGGATCCAAACTCGGGCGAGGTCTACTTTACCCTGACCAACAATTCCCTGCGTACCGAAGATCAGACCGACGCCGCCAACCCCCAGGCTGAAAACCGCACCGGGCACATCATTCGCTGGACCGAAGCGAACAGCGACCATGCCGCGACCAGCTTCGACTGGGATATCTTTGTGTTTGGCGGCGAACAGGGTACGGAAACTGTGGTGGATGGAGAGGCGGTTGTCACCCTGGATGACGACAACATCTTCAACAGTCCGGATGGTCTGTGGTTCGACTATAACGGCCGTCTGTGGATCCAGACCGACGGCTCTGACGCCGCGCCTTACCAGAACAACATGATGTTGGCAGCCAATCCGGTAACCCGCGAAATCAAGCGCTTCTTCGTGGGTCCTGTGGGTTGTGAGGTTACCGGTGTGGTGACGACGCCGGATGTCAAAACCATGTTCGTGAACATACAGCATCCGGACGCCAACTGGCCGTTCGGCACCGAGGGAGATCACCCTCGGGATGCCACTGTGATCGTTACCCGCAATGATGGGGGTGTGATCGGGGCATAAGCCCGCGTTACAGTCCTAAATCGCTGCCGCAAAGCGGGCTGGTGCCTCCCCAACGCCAGCCTGCTTTGCGGTTTTTTTATTTTAGCTGATCCAGATCATGCCGATATACAGCACGTGAACGAAAGTATGAGGGTCTTGAACGCTGGAGTTCTTTATGCTTTGCGATGGGGTTTTGACCAAAAAAATGGAACCAACAATAATAATGTTGAGGTTGTTATGGCATTGCTTGAACGAACAGCAATTCTTTGGGGTGTGGCAATCGCAGCGGTTTCTGCCATTGTCGGTCTGGTAGCGTCTCCTGTGCTGGGGCTGGAACCCGCATCGGTACTTATTGGAATGATCGGGGGGCTGGCACTGGCCTGTGGCTTTTTTATTATCCGAGTGCTCGAGCCCATTGAGCGCAATCTGCAAGGTCTGAATGACAATTCCCTGCCCGAGGGACACCTACTGCGAGAGCAATGCGCCGAGTTGCTGTCCAATGCCCGGGCCGGTCGTGCCCTGTTACAAACACTTGCCGACAGTGCCGACCAGAATGCGATTTCCGCTGCCCAGGTTTCCTATGCTGCGGACCAGCTCAAGCTTAGGCTTGACCGCCAGGTTCAGGAAACCGGACAGATGGCGGATCATGCCGGCAGGATTACAGAGACAGTGAGTGAGTCCTCTGCCCAGGCCGCTGAAGCGGCGACTATGGCACACCAGGCCAGCGTGACCAGTGCCGAAGGTCGCGAGGCTCTGGTGGAAGCCATTGGTCGTGTCCGTCTGGTCCATCAGCAATCGGGTGAGAATCTGCAACTGATACAGGAACTGAACGATAAGTCGAACAAAATCCAAGGCGTGACGACGACCATTCAGGGCATTGCCGAACAGACTAATCTATTGGCGTTAAATGCTGCCATTGAGGCGGCCCGGGCGGGCGATCAAGGCCGTGGTTTTGCGGTGGTCGCGGATGAGGTTCGTCAGTTGGCGGGTCGAACCGCCCAGGCCACCGGGGAAGTTGCCGAAACTCTGCAGGAGATTCGTTCAGGTACCACCTTGATCGTATCTCGTATTGAGGATCTTGCCCAGAGTGTGGAAGAGGGACTCGCGTCGGTTGAGGGTGTGGGTGAGCGTCTCGACCAGATCCGGGATCAGTCTGATCGGGTCCAGCAGCAGGTAGCTAGAATTGCGGAGATTGACCAGAGCAACGAACAAAGCCTGGAGCAAGTGTTCTCGGGTATTGAAGCGGTTCGGGATCAAATTGGTGAAAGCGATGCCAGTGTATCGTCCTTGGCCGAGCAAGCGGCCAAACTGATGGAGTTGGCTGAGCATGCCAATGCGGCTTTTGCGCTCAACAGTGAGGCCAGTTACCATCGGTTCTTCTACGATCAGGCCAAGACTGGCGCTACGCAGATCGGGCAATTATTTGAGCAGGCTATTCGAGATGGCCGGATTGCCGAACAGGCGCTGTTCGACACGCGGCGGGAGCCCATTCCCAATACCCGGCCTCCCAAATACGCCAGTCGCTTCGATGACTTCACAGATCAGGTGCTGCCAACCATCCAGGAACCGGTTAAAGGTGCTCATGAGGCACTGGTGTTCGCAATCTGTGCTGCGCCAGATGGTTACGTGCCGACCCACAACCGGGATTTTGCTCATGTGCCAACAGGCGACCCTGCAGTTGACCTGATTAAAAGCCGCAGCAAGAGATTGTTCAATGATCGGACGGGTATCCGTTGTGGCAGCCACACCCAGGACATGTTGCTGCAGACCTATCGTCGCGACACGGGAGAGATCATGCATGATTTGTCGGTCCCGATTTTCGTGAACGGCAAGCATTGGGGAGGCTTCCGGTTGGGCTATCGCCCAGAGCGCGGTTGAGTAGCGAGAGGGTGCGCTGGTAATTCGGGCCCGTGTTAGACTGCCGCTGGATATCTTATAAGGAGGTAATGTCTTGGCCGAACCAGAGCACGTTCCCGCAAATCCGGACCCCGTAGCCCGCCGATCCGACCCGGCCCGTAACTTGGCCGTGGTGGTCTATATACTTCAGGCTTTGTCATTTTTCGTCGGTGGCATTACCGGGCTGGTGGGCGTGATCATCAATTACGTCAAGCTGGACGATGTCCGCAATACCTGGATCGAATCTCACTTCCGATGGCAGATCCGGACCTTCTGGATAGGGCTGTTGTGGACCGTCGTCGGCATAGTGACTATGCCGCTGGTCATCGGCTGGTTTATTCTGCTTGGTATCTCGATCTGGATCATTTACCGCATCGTCAAGGGTGCGCTGGCTCTGAACGAGGGCAAGACTCTTTTATAGACAGTGCCATTAGCCTGCCTCATTAGCGAGCCAGTTAACTGAGCTGGTCGATCAAAGGGTGCTGACGTAACTCAGTAAGCACAGGCCCAGGGAGAAGATCAGAAACGCGAACGCGACCCGGGCCCGACGGTGTGGGGGCACCAGGCTAGACTGGTGCTCCGGCTCGTGTTCGGGGGTCATACCGCAACAAGCATCATTGAATGTTGGGCTACCTTGGCCTCAACACAGAGAGCGCAATTGTTCCTCGCGCAGTGCTCGGTATCATGGAGGTGCATGCGGGCCTGATCTTCCGGATTGCGATTGTTCAGGCCTTTGTAGATATGAATGTGGCGGGTGAGTGCCCGGGACGCTTTTTCGGCTGTATCGAAAGGGCCAAGGTCTGCCGGTTCACGTGTAAGCGCGTACCAACCATATACCGTATGCATTAGACGACCACGATGTTCGCTGGGAATTGATGTGCCTGTTCGCATTTCTCTGCCTCTCTGTAGCGCATTATGTGGCTACGCAGTGGAACGACCGGTCCGTTTAGTATTAGCCCGATACCCAGCTCCGTGGCAGCGGATGTGTTACTCCACGTACGATGCCGCATTTTGGTTCCAAAAACATTGAGGTTTGTGACGTGCTGCTCAGACGCGGCAGTCAATCGGCCGTCACTTCCTTCAATTTCAGGGCACTGACCATGCCCGCAAGCCCCATCAGGCCAAGCACCAGAATCACTGCCACCTCTGATACCAGTGATACGACCGCGGTCAGGCCGCCGGTCACTAACAGCAGAACACCAATGACGGTATTGCTGACCGATGTGTAGTCGGTGCGCTTGTTGCCACCGGCCATATCCACCAGATAGGTCTTCCGGCCAAGCCGGACGCCGGCGTGAGCAATGCTCAGGCAAAAGAAAGCGATAGGGTAGAACCAGACACCGGCAAAGTCGGTTCCGAAAACGAGGGTACTGATGCCAACCACCAGGCACACGCCGCTAGCCATAGCGGCGCCCCGGATCATCACACGGCGGCTTGAGGTGTCGGCCATCCAGCCCCAGAAGCTGGCGCTCACGGAGCTGGCCAGGCTGCTTGCCAGCAGGAAAACACCCAGCATCCAGCCAATATCGGATTCTTTCTGGGCGAGCACCACAAAGTACGGGGAAGCCAGGGCTGAACACAGCAACAGGGCCCGGGTGATCACAAAGTGCCGGAAGGGTGCGTCATCGCGCAGTAGGGACAGGCTTTGAACTGCGTCTTTTAGCGCGTTGCCACCGCCGCCGGTTTCGCCTGCGTATTCGTCCACACCAGCAAACAGGAACCCGGCGATAATCCACAGGCCGGCAGCGAGCACAAGAAGTGCGCTGTAGAAGGCCAGGCTGGGATCGCCTCGGTCCCAGAACAGTAGCACCGTCATGATCACCGTCGCCGTGCCCCCGAGGGTGGTAGCCAACCCTGAAAGGCGGCCCCGGCGGGTCTTTGGGATGCACTTGCCCTGAACATCTTTCATGGATACGGAACAGAATCCGCGGGCGAGGGAGAAAGCAATCAGGCAGGCTACGATGCCACCGCCAGCGGCGTAGCCCTCGAGGAGCCAGACGCTGGCAGCCATGCCCAAGACACTGAGGGCCTGGCCAAAACTGCCCAGGGTCCAGAACCACTTACGAACGGCCTTTTGCCGGACCCAGGCGCCAATCACCATCTGCGGAACCATGGAGCCGGACTCTCGAATCGGAACCAGCCAGGCCACCAGGGCCGGCGCGCCAACGGCACTCATTAACCAGGCAAGCACGGTTTTCGGGCTGGTCAGCAGGTCACCGAGCTTGGTCAGCACGTTGCTCGCCAGAATCAGAAAGAAGTTGCGAGGCACTTCCCTGCAGGCTTCGGCGGGGATGTCTTTGCAAACCCGTGCATCTTCCTCGTTGGCAATCAGACTATAAAGCTGATCAAGAGTATCGGAATTCTGCTTCGGCAAACCGGCTTCCTCGTGGTTAGTGAGTCGCAAGGGTATCAGCACTTTCATTACCCCTGAACCCCGATTTACGTTGCTTCACGGAGCTCAGACCAAAAGCGATAGGTAGGTTGCGGGAGTTACTTGCTTGCCTGACGTTTTTGCTTGATGCCTAATGGGCGCCTGAAACAGGAAATCGATCTATGCTCAGTTATCTTCATGCCTTTCACGCTGGCAATTTTGCCGACGTTCAAAAGCACTCGGCTTTGGCGCTGACTGCTACCATGATGCAGTCAAAGAAGTCCGGGATTGCCTTCATGGATACCCACGCCGGGAGCGCGGTGTATGATCTTGGCAGCGAGCGGGCCCGAAAAACCGGTGAAGCGGATAGTGGCGTTAAAAAGCTCTGGGCAGCGCGAGATCGCCTCAGTTCATCGGACTGGCAACCGGTGCTCAGTGTTCTGGCTGGTCTGAACGGAAAGACAGGCCAGCTCAGACGTTACCCGGGATCACCGGCCTGGTTTCGTCATTTTTTGCGGGACGACGATTCACTGGTTACTTTTGAGCTGCACCCTACGGAAGGTGAACGTTTGGCTGATTGGGCATCCTCCCCGAGAATCAGGGTGGTAAGGTCGGACGGTCTGTCGGGAATGCTCAATCAACTTCCGCCCCGGCAGCCACGGCTGTTGGTTCTGGTTGATCCATCCTATGAGGTCAAATCCGATTACGCCGATGTCGCGGCCACACTGCAAAAGGCCTGGCAGAAGTGCCGTCACGGCGTCTATCTTGTCTGGTATCCCCTATTGACCAGTGGACTCCAGCAGGAATTGATCGACGCAGTCCAACAAGGCCCCGTTCGAAAAGTGCTGCGAAGCGAGGTTCAACTTGTGCAGCCACCGGAGCGAGGCATGACCGGCTCAGGCATGCTGGTGGTTAACCCGCCCTGGGGGTTTGATGATCGCCTGTCGGCGATGATCGAAGAGATCAAGGAGGGCCCGGAAGGCCTCGGTGTCAGCCACCAAATGGACTGGCTGGTGCCGGAGTAGAGTCAGCCTCCGGTTTCGCTCGCTGACTCTGGCGCCTGATTCTCCAGAGTCTCCACAAGCTGCCCGATCCGTTTCAGAATCTCGGTGCCCCGCTCGCCAGTTGCATTAATATAGTCCTGGCGGACGGGTTGGCTGGCTTCGGCAAAGACCGCGCGTTCCTCTTCGGTAAGCTCAACCACTTTGAGCTGCTCGCCTTCCAGCATGGTTTTCAGCCGTGCTTGATTTAGCTCTTCTTGAGAGCGCCAGGCTATTTCGGCGACTTCTTTCAGAGAACTGTCGAGCCACTGCTGCTGCTTCTCTGGCAATTCCAGGTACCAGTCCCGATTGGTGACCAGTGAGGCGATGAACTGAGTAGGGCGGGCAATGGTCAGGGTGCTCTGAACTTCGTAGAACTCCATCTCTTCAATCGCGAAAACAGGGTTGGCCTGGGCGTCAATTTTGCGCAGCTGAAGATCGGTGTAGACCTGGGAAAAGGGGGTTTGCTGGGGTTGAGCGCCATAGGCGCGGTAGCTGGCTGCGGCCATGTCCGAGGTCATGGTCCGGATGCGCAAGTCCTGGAAATCCGCCGGCGACCGCAGTGGTTTGTTGGCGGTCCAGGTCATCCAGCCTTCTGGCACGAATGCCAGCAGTTTCAGGTTCCGGCTGGCGTAGGGTGTTTCGAACATGGCCAGGAGCTCGGGGCTGGCCAGCAGTTGGCGATTCACGTCGCCGTCGTCGGATAGCAGGTAATGCAGGGTGAAGACGCCCACTTCAGGAATCTGGTCAGCCAAGTGCCCGGGGGATGCGAATGCCAGTTGCACCGAGCCATTCTTGGCCAGTTCAGTCAGTTGTGCCGAAGTGCCCAGGGAGCCGTAAGGGAAGATGTCCAGGAGGATCCTGCCATCCGAGCGTTCTTCTATGCTCTCTTTTAGTGCCTGAGCGTAGGCGTGTTGTACACTGCCCTCAATTTCTTCCAGGGCGAAGCGCCAGGTGACGGGGTAGTCTGGGGGAGTCGTTTCCGGAGTCGCCTTACCCGATGACGTGGATTCACTCTCAGAACAGCCGGCCATGGATAGCAACAGGATTGCCAGGAAGGGAAGCCAGTGGCCGGTGATGCGCATATCCCGTTCTCCAGAGCCGGGGTGAATGTTTAATTGCCGCTAAAGTAACACACTTGGACCGGAGCCTTCCTGTCCACTTCCGTCGGAGTGAGAGTATGACAAACCAGAAGCAGGCGATGCTCTATGGGCTCGCGACTGTCCTGCTTTGGTCCACCGTTGCCACCGCCTTCAAGCTGGCGCTGCGGGAGTTGGCGCCGGTCGAGATGCTGTTGATCGCGTGTACTTCGTCGGTGCTGGTGATCGGGATCATTCTGATGATTCAGGGCCGATGGCATCTGGTCTTCTCACTCAGCCGCCGGCAGTACGCTCAGTCGTTTGGCATGGGGCTGATCAATCCCTGTCTGTATTATTTCGTTCTGTTCGGTGCTTTTGATCGCCTGCCTGCTCAGGAGGCGCAGCCGCTGAACTACACTTGGGCGCTGGTGCTGGCCTACCTGTCCGTGCCCTTCCTGGGGCAGCGGTTAAGAAAGACTGACATCCTTGCCGGATTGGTGTGCTACGCCGGAGTGGTGGTGATTGCCACCCGGGGTGCGGTAACGTCACTCACGTTCTCGGATCCGCTGGGGGTGTCGCTGGCCGTTGGCAGCACCGTGATCTGGGCGTCTTATTGGATACTGGCAACCCGGGACACCCGGGATCCGGTGGTTGGCCTGTTCCTCAATTTCCTGTTCGGATTGCCGGTGATTGTCCTGATTTGCGGGCTGACCGAGGGCTTTCATCTGCCTGGCCCCGGTACTTTCGCCGCGGCGGTGTATGTCGGGGTGTTCGAAATGGGGGTGGCATTCGTGCTCTGGTCCTACGCCATGAAGAAGGCCGAGAACACGTCCCGGGTCAGCAACCTGATTTTCATTTCGCCGTTCCTGTCCCTGGTCTTTATCTATTTCATCCTGGGTGAGCAGATATTGCCCTCCACTTACATCGGTCTGTTGCTGATCGTCGCAGGGCTTTGGCTGCAGCAGAAGAAAGTGCGGGTTCGGGAGCAGGCACTGGCCCATGGCTCCTGAGTGGTTTGTCTACATGGTCCGGACGGCCCGGGGCGCACTGTATACCGGCATCACCACCGACGTGGAACGCCGGTTTTCCGAACACCAGGCGGGCGCACCGAAAGGCGCGCGCAGTCTCCGGGGCAAGGGCCCGCTCACCCTGGTATTCCAGGCACCGGCTGGCGATCGCAGCCGGGCATCCCGTCTTGAATGGCATATCAAGCAATGGACGCGGGCGCGTAAGGAGGCACTGGTAAATGGCCGGCTCAGGCTGCCAGATGACGTCTGATGTGCGCCCCGGCATCGGCCACGGCATCGGTCGCCCGGTCCAACTGGCCACTGTGGATCTGAAACACGTGCCAGAGGCTATTGAAGATTTCCAGGGTTGTCGGCACGTCGTCCCGTTGCGCCGCCGCGGCAAGTCGCTCGGCATCGTTGAGCAGCATTTCCTCGCTACCGGCCTGGATCAGCAGTGGCGGCAGGCCCGTCAGGTCACCGTAGACCGGTGAGATCAGCGGGTTGGTCAGCGCCTCTGCCCCGCCGTACAGTTTGGCCGCTTTCCCGGTCCAGCGGGACTGCAGTACGGGTTCGATTTCCGGGGCATACAGATGTTGCTGGGTCAGGTCGACCCAGGGCGAGAAAACGGTCAGTGACGACGGTAGTGGCAGCTGCCGATCTCTGAGCCGCATGGCCAGTGCAACGGTCAGCCCGCCGCCTGCGGAATCTCCGGCGACGGCAATCTGTTTCGGGGCGACACCCTGTTCCAGCAGGGCCGAGTACACCGCCTCGGCGTCATCGAGAGCGGCGGGGAAGGGGTGTTCCGGCGCCAACCGGTAGTCGGGAGTAATTACGTTGCAGCCGCTGGCCTTGGCCAGATGACCGGTAAGGCCACGGTGGGTGGTGGAAGAACCGATAATAAAACCACCGCCGTGCAGATACAGTACGACGTCCTGGCTAGTGTCACCATAAAGGGTCCGGGTGACGGGCAGGCCGCCGATGGAATCCTGTTCAAAGCGGCAGCCACGGGGCGGCACGGAGCTGCGATAGGCCTGACGGGTGAGCGTGCGTTGCAGTCGCACGGGCACCGCCGGGTGGAGTACCGGCCGCACCATGCGCCGCATGGTCTGGCGCAGGCCCGTCTCAAGAAGGTGTTGCAGCATCTGTGTTCTACCCCCGCTATGCGTTAGGATTGCAGATCAAACAGCTTATTAATCAATCATGACAGGCGTTTAACTCTACGTGTACTGGAAAACAGATACCATAGAAATTCCGGATTGGGACAGGCATTCGCTGCTGGATCGGCTGGAACCGTTTGATCCTGCAACTCCGAGGGAGTTGGCCGACCAGATGGTCGCCTACTGCCGCTTTTACGGCCTGGACCTGTGGGTAGAACACCCCGAGGTGGTCTACCATCAGGGGTACGTAGAGGCGGGACGCCATCAGGTCATGGTGCATTACTACCGGTTGCCTGAGTCGTTTACCCCTCGGGGCACGGTCTTCATCCTGCATGGTTATTTTGATCATGTAGGACTGTACAGCCAGCTCATTGATCGGTGCCTGGGCGCCGGTTTTGACGTGCTGGCGTACGATCAGCCGGGTCATGGGTTATCCAGCGGGACGCCGGCCGCCATTGGTAGCTTCATCGAGTACCAAGGGGTGCTGTCGGATGTGATGGCACATGTGCAGCCAAAAGTCCGCCAACCCTGGTTTGCGGTTGGGCAGAGTACCGGTGGGGCGATCCTTATCGATTACTTGCTGTCTAATAGCCATAGCCAGGAAACGTCTGCCTTCCGGAAGGTGGTATTGCTGGCTCCCCTGGTACGCCCCATGGGGTGGCTGGGAGCGAAGGTGCTGCACAGCCTGATGAAGCCTTTCCTCACGCGCTGGCGGCGGGCCTTTTCCGCGAATAGCGGAAATTCGCGGTTCTTGCGGTTCCTGCGTGAGCACGACCCGCTGCAGGCGCGGGCGGTGCATGTGGACTGGGTAGGCGCTTTGCGCAGTTGGGTGCCCCATATCGAATCTGCGCGACCGGTGGATTTTCCGGTGACCGTGGTGCAGGGAGAGAAGGATCTGACAGTGGATTGGGAGCACAATCTGCGGATTATCCGCAATAAATTCTCATCGGTAGAGGAGCTGAGAATCCCGGACGGTCGCCATCACCTGGTGAATGAAGCCCAAGATCTGCAAGCGACCGTATTCAATACCATCATTGACACATTTTCGAACCCGTCGGCGCAGACTGCTGGTAAAACTGCAACTGGCCGCAAATAAAAGAGCACAGGAGATAGTTGTGAAAAAGACGATTCTTGCTTTCGCGGTGGCAACCGTAGGACTTGGCGGTTGCATGACTTACGATCCGTACACCGGTGAAGAAAAGACCTCCAGTGCGACCAAGGGTAGCATTATTGGTGCTCTGGGCGGTGCTGCCATTGGCGCTGCAACCTCCAGCAAAAGCGACCGTGGCAAGGGCGCGCTGATCGGTGCGGCCGGCGGCGCTGCCATTGGCGGCGGTATCGGTTACTACATGGACAAGCAGGAAGCACAGCTGCGCCGGAAGCTGGAAGGCTCGGGGGTGCGTGTTGTCCGTAATGGTGATCAGATCGAACTGATCATGCCGGGCAACATCACCTTTGATCTCAACCAGTCGTCTATCAAGCCGTCGTTCACCGACACGCTGGAATCGGTTGGTCTGGTTCTGAAGGAATTCGATAAGACCATCATCCAGATTGAAGGTCATACTGACAGTTCGGGCTCCCAGAGCTACAACCAGTTGCTGAGTGAACAGCGCGCCGGTTCGGTTCGCGATTTTCTGTTGAACCAGAACATTGCCCCCAAGCGTACCCGGGCCGTGGGCTATGGTGAGCGCTACCCGCTGGCTTCCAACGACAGTGCGGCCGGGCGTGAGCAGAACCGTCGGGTTGAGCTAACGCTGGTGCCCATGCAGTAATCGGACAGTAAAGGTTCGGTTAGTCAAAAAAGGCTTCGGTATCAAACCGAAGCCTTTTTTAATGTCTTTCGCTAAAACCTGAGGGCTCGCGGCATCAGTTCTTGCCGGGCAGCCAGTCGTCGATGCGCTGCTTCAAGCTGTCCAGCTGGTCGGCACTGGACTCTTTCACTTCATTCAATTTGCTCTTGGCGGTATCGATCTGAGCTTCAAGGGCTTGGATTTTCTCCGAGAATTCTCGCTGTACTTCCGCCTCGGATTGTTCATCTTTGGCTTTGGCCATCTTCTCTTCAGCTTGTGCCCGTAGGCTCTCAACCTGTTTGCTCCAGTGATCGGTCTGGGTTTCCAGTTTGTGCTGCAGTGATTCCTTCAAAGACATAAATGACTCCTTTTCGATGAACATTCAGACGCGTTTGACGCCTGACTATTACATGGTGGGAGGCCGCCAATTCTCAAGGGAGATTTCATGAACATCTTATTAAAATATTGAAATATGGAACTAATTTAAGGCGAATTCCGTGATTTTCGTAACCTGGGATGCCACCGTGGGCTCGCAGTCGCGTGCCAAACGCGCATAGGTACTCGGAATGATAATAATCAAAGAGAAAGGAGTTTGCCTCGTGAATAAAACCTTATGGATTGCCGCCCCGTTTGCAATCACGCTTGCCGCCACGCCGCTCGCCCATGGTGGGGCGCTGTCTGATCTGGCCAGCCCGCCCCTCGGCCAAACCGAAGTTCCAGGCGCCGCTGCGTCCGCTGGCGACGTCATTCCCGGGCGTTTCATCCTGACCCTCGACCCGGCTTTGCCGACACTGCTCAATACCTCCAGTCTCGAAACCGCAGTACAGCAACTGCTGACTGCAACCGGTGGCGGGGAATTGCTGCACCTTTACGGTACCGCCATGACTGGCGCCGCTGTTGCGCTGTCTGAAAGCCAGGCGGCGTTGTTGACCTCAATGCCGGGCGTGCAGGCGGTGGAGCCAGACCGCTTAGTACTGGCCTCCGAAACCCAGCAGGATGCCACCTGGGGACTGGATCGCGTGGACCAGGCCTTCCTGCCGCTGAACGATAGCTATGCCTACCCCGCCAATGCAGGAAAAGGCGTGACCGTGTACGTGATTGATACCGGCCTGAGGGAGTCGCACACAGAATTCACCGGGCGCGTCAGCGCTGGCCGCAACTTTGCCGGTGTCGGTGGCCTTGGGCTTCCCCTATTCGGTTTGCTGTCCGGTGAGGCCGGCGATCCGGAGGATACGTCAGACTGCAATGGCCACGGCACCCATGTGTCCAGCACCGCGGTGGGTACCGAATACGGTATTGCCAAGGATGCGGCCATCGCGCCAATCCGGGTGCTGAACTGTGTCGGCGCCGGCAGTAACTCTGACGTAATTGCGGGTGTGGACTGGGTTGCAGAGAACCATGAAGCCCCAGCGGTTGCCAACATGTCCCTTGGCGGAAGTAATTCGACTGCGCTGGACAACGCCGTGCGTGGCGCCATTGAAGAGGGCGTGACCTTTGTAGTTGCGGCCGGCAATGATGATGCGGACGCCTGCAACGGCTCTCCGAACCGCGTCGCTGAGGCAGTAACAGTCGGCAGCACCAATCGCAACGACGAGCGCTCCTCGTTCTCCAATCATGGCAGCTGCCTGGACCTGTTTGCCCCGGGTTCGAATATTACGGCGGCCTGGTATCAGAGCGACAACCAGACCAACACCATCAGTGGTACCTCAATGGCTTCGCCCCATGTTGCGGGCAACGCTGCCCTGCTGCTGGCCGCGGATGGGCAACTGACTCCGGCTGCGGTGCACGAGGCGTTGGTGCAGCAGACCACGACCAATGTGTTGTCGGGCATCAAGGCCGGTTCTCCGAACCAGCTGTTGCGAGTTCAGCAGTAAGTCACAGGCCAAAAAAAACCGGGGCCTTGGCCCCGGTTTTTTGCTATCCAATCGATGCTGCTTGCTTTAGAACAGCACGCGGCAGCGGATAGTTCCCTTCACATGGCGCAACTTCTCCAGCGCCAGCTCACCGTAGGCCTTGTCTACGTCGACTACCACGTAACCAATGTCTTCCTTGGTTTGCAGGTACTGGCCGCACACGTTGATGCCGTTCTCGGAGAATACCTGGTTGATCTCGGACATTACGCCCGGCACGTTCTCGTGAATGTGCAGCAGGCGGTGCTGGTTCGGGTGCGACGGCAGGGCGACTTCCGGGAAGTTGACCGACGACACCGAGGTGCCGTTGTCGCTGTACATGGCCAGTTTCTCAGCCACTTCGCGCCCAATGTTTTCCTGCGCTTCAATGGTGGAGCCGCCTACGTGCGGAGTCAGGATCACGTTGTCGAATTCGCGCAACGGTGACACAAACTCTTCAGTGTTGGACTTGGGCTCAACAGGGAACACGTCGATGGCCGCACCCAGGAGCTTACCGCTCTTCAGGGCATCGGCGCAGGCGTCGATGTCGACCACGGTGCCGCGGGACGCGTTCATCAGGATGGCCCCCGGCTTCATTTGGGCGAACTGCTCAGCCTTGAACATGTACTTGGTGGCCGGAGTTTCCGGAACGTGCAGGCTCACCACATCGGAAATGTTCAGCAGTTCCTGGAGGGTGCCTACCTGGGTGGCGTTACCAATCGACAGCTTGGAGACAACGTCGTAGAAGTAGACATCCATACCGAGACCTTCGGCCAGGACACTGAACTGGGTGCCGATGTTGCCGTAGCCAATGATGCCCAGCTTCTTGCCGCGAATTTCATAGCTGTCCTTGGCGGATTTCAGCCATTCACCGCGGTGCGCCTTGGCGTTCTTCTCGGGTACGCCGCGCAGCAGGAGAATAGCCTGGGCCAGAACCAGCTCGGCAACACTGCGGGTGTTTGAGAAGGGGGCGTTAAACACTGCGATGCCGCGACGGGTAGCCGCCTGCAGGTTCACCTGGTTGGTACCGATACAGAAACATCCCACTGCTACCAGCTTCCTGGCAGCGTCAAATACTTTCTCAGTCAGCTGGGTGCGCGAACGAATCCCAACGAAGTGCGCATCGGCAATCTTCTCAATCAGGTCTTCCTCGGCCAGAGAGTGAGTCAGATATTCGATGTTGGTGTAGCCTGCGGCATTCAGGGTATCAATCGCAGATTGATGCACGCCTTCCAGCAGCAGGATCCGGATTTTGCTCTTTTCGAGAGACGTATTTGACATGGGCTTGCTTCCGAACCTTTCGTCACGTGAAATGACCTGTGGCCAGTGATCGTCAGGGCTGGCTCACAGAACAGGGGCGGTATGATACCATAAACGCAGAATTTCACAGCGCGCCGGATTGCCTGAATAAAAGGCTTTGGTAACCGCAGGGTTACCGGTCCCCGGACCAACCTCGACGAGACTGACCTATCCATGAATTCCGAACAAATCATCGCCTCCCTGAAAGAGTTGATTGCCACCGGCGATAATGCCGGCAAGGTGCTGACCGATCCTGACGATCTGCAGGCCTATGGTAAGGATTGGACCAAGATCTACCCGCCCAAGCCCACCGCCATTGTGTTACCGAAAACCACCGAGCAGGTTCAGGCACTGGTGCGGTTTGCCAATGAAAATCAGGTGGCATTGGTGCCGTCGGGTGGTCGCACCGGTCTGAGTGCCGGTGCCGTCGCTGCCAATGGCGAAGTGGTCGTGGCGTTCGACAACATGAACCAGGTGCTGGAATTCAATGCAAGTGACCGCACGGTGCACTGCCAGGCGGGTGTGGTCACGGAACAGTTGCAGAATCTGGCCGAAGAGAACGGCTTGTACTATCCGGTGGATTTTGCCTCGGCAGGCTCCAGTCAGCTCGGTGGCAACCTGTCCACCAACGCCGGTGGTATCAAGGTGATCCGCTACGGAATGAGCCGCGACTGGGTGGCCGGACTGAAAGTCGTGACCGGCAAGGGCGATATTCTGGAACTGAACAAGGATCTGGAAAAGAACAACACTGGCTATGATCTGCGCCACCTGTTCATTGGCGCGGAAGGCACCCTCGGCTTCATCACCGAAGCCACCATGAAGCTGACTCGTCAGCCGGATAACCTGACCGTGCTGGTGTTGGGCCTCAACGACCTCACCAACACCATGGACGTGCTGCAGACCTTCCAGAAGCAGATCGACCTGACCGCTTATGAGTTCTTCTCGCACCAGGCCATGCAGCATGTGCTGGCTCACGGCCAGGTGCAGGCGCCGTTCGAGACCGAGGCGCCGTACTACGCGCTGCTGGAGTTTGAGGCGGTGTCTGATCAGGTAATGGACGATGCCATGGCCCTGTTCGAGCAATGCGTGGAGCAGGGCTGGGTGCTGGACGGCGTCATCAGCCAGAGCGAAACCCAGGCCCAGAACCTGTGGCAGCTGCGGGAGCGGATCTCAGAGTCCATCGCGCCGCGCACGCCTTATAAGAATGACATCTCCGTGGTGGTGTCCAAGGTGCCTGGTTTTCTGACCGAAATCGATGAGGTGGTCACCAAGCATTACCCGGACTTCGAAATCATCTGGTTTGGCCACATTGGCGACGGCAACCTGCACCTGAACATCCTCAAACCCGAGGACATGGCCAATGAGGACTTCTTCGAGAAGTGCCAGCAGGTCAACAAGTGGGTGTTCGAGATTGTCGAGCGATATCAGGGCAGTGTCTCCGCCGAACACGGCGTGGGCATGACCAAGAAGCCGTATCTGCATTACACCCGCAGCGAGGCGGAAATTGCCTACATGAAGGCGATCAAGCAGGTATTTGACCCCAATGGTGTCATCAACCCTGGCAAGATTTTCGACTGATGCGTGATCACGTCGTCGTACTGACCGGCGCTGGCATCAGCGCCGAAAGTGGTCTCTCCACTTTCCGCGATAACGGCGGCCTGTGGGAAGAACACAGCGTCTACGATGTGGCGACGCCGGAGGCGTTTGCCCGCAACCAGGAGCTGGTGCTGCGGTTCTACAACGACCGCCGCCGGCAGCTGGAATCTGCCCAGCCCAATCTGGCCCATCGGTTGCTGGCGGAACTGGAATCGCGGTACCGGGTAACCATCGTGACCCAGAATGTTGATGACCTGCACGAGCGGGGTGGCTCGAGCCACGTTATTCACCTCCACGGTGAACTCACCAAAGCCCGCAGTTCCCAGCACCCGGATCTTGTTTACGACATTGGCTATCGGGACATCCAGCCCGGCGAAACCTGTGAGCGTGGCGCCCAGTTACGGCCCCACATCGTCTGGTTTGGGGAAGAAGTGCCGATGCTGGATGCTGCCGCCGAGATGGTTCGCACCGCCAATCATCTGCTGATCGTCGGCACCTCGCTTCAGGTCTATCCGGCCGCAGGCCTGGTCTATGAAGTGGAGCCGGGGGTTCCCGTCACGGTCGTCGATCCGGCGGAGCCTCCGTCCGTGTCCCGCGCCCGCTTTATTCAGAAGGCTGCCTGCGAAGGTGTCGCCGATTGGGTTGCCAGTCTGGATTGAACCCGTTACGGGTCGAGCTGTCCCATCAGCAGTGCCTGTACTACTCTCAGGCAAAGACTGAATGCGAGGGACGCATCATGTGGTCTTCAACACGTTTTTTTCTCTGGTTGTTACTTCCTCTTATCCTGCTCTTCGGTTCCATTCCGGCAACGGCGCACCATGGCTGGGGCTGGGCTACGGATCAGGAGTTTGAAATCACCGGTACCATCGTCGCCAAACGCCTGGGCAATCCCCACGGTGAGGTAACACTGAATGTTGATGGCAAGGACTGGTTGATCGAAGTGGGGCAGCCGTGGCGCAATCAGCGTGCCGGTCTCACCGCCGAGTTGCTGTCCGAGGGGCGCGTAATTACCGTGCACGGCCACAAGTCCGCCAAAGCGGACGAACGCCGGGTCAAGGCTGAACGCGTCGTCATCGATGGCAAGGATTACAACCTCTACCCGGACCGTCCGTCCTGACGTCGTTGATGGCAGACGTCGCGGTTGTCCTGGAGCAGAGTGGCCTGGCGCAGGCACTCGCCGGATCGGTGTGGTGGTATCCGCTGATCAATGCCGGGCACATCCTTGGGATTGCCTTGTTGGTGGGCGGCATTGTGCCTCTGGATCTGAGGTTGCTGGGGCTCTGGTCGAGCCTCCCCCTGCAGCCATTCTGGCGGGTGCTGCGGACGACAGCAGCTGTCGGCCTGGCCTTGGCAGTGACCACGGGCAGCCTGATGTTCATCACCCGTGCCACCGAGTACCTGGAGTCGTTCTGGTTCCGGGCCAAGCTGCTGGCACTGTTGCTTGGCCTGGTGAATATCGTGGTGGTCATGGCCCGATATACCGCGGGCCCTGGCGATGGGGCGGTTAGCCTGGGGCTGCGGGCCGGCGCGTTGGTGTCTCTGGCCGTGTGGCTGCTGGTGTTGGTGCTGGGCCGTTTCGTTGGCTACTTCTGATCGCGGCTCAGTCGAGCGAGGTTTCCAGATACTTTTCCAGCTCTGACCGGAACGCTGCCTGCACGCCCAGCCGCTTCAGCATCCAGTAATGCCCGGCAATCATCCGGTCAATGAAGATGCTCTCCACCGGCGGTTTGAAATACTCCAGGTATTTGAACACGGTGCTGGTCTTGGCGGCCACGCGCTGGTGCAGATCCGCTTCCGCGAAATCGTAGGGTTCTTCCTGTTCGAACGGAACAATGAGAATGTCCCGCCACATGGCGTAATAGGCTTCGTCCACCGCCGGCTGGCTTTCCACCCGTGCGCCCAGGTCAATGAGATGCCGGTCCAGGGCCTGGTAGTCTTCCTGCAGCGCGGCTACCAAAGCTTGACGGTAGGATTTGATGATCTCGGGTTTCAGCTTCTTTACGCAACCGAAGTCGTACAGGATGATCGAACCGTCTGGCCGGTAGGCAAAATTGCCGGCGTGAGGGTCGCCGTGAATGCACCGGAAGCGAAACAGCTGGTCCGCCATGGTGGTGAAGATGCGGTGGCCAATCAGGTTGATGGTGTCCTGGTCATAGCGCGCCGGGGTCACCTCGCTGACGTGATCCCCTTCCACCAGCTCCAGTGTCAGCACCCGGCGGGTGGAATGACTGTCGATCACGTCGGGAATGATGATCCAGTCGTCTTTCTCATGGAATTTCCGGAATAGCCGTAGGTTTTCCGCTTCGTTGACGTAATCCAGCTCTTCCTTCAGCCGCTCCCGAATCTCGCCGAATAGCTGGTCGACCGCTTCCTTGGGCATTTTCAGCAGGCCGCCCAGTTTCAGTGCCAGGCGCAGTTGCTTCAGGTCAGAATCGCAGGAATCGTCCACGCCGGGGTACTGCACTTTGACAATAACGTCGGTGCCGTCGTGCAGACGGGCGCGGTGAACCTGGCCGATGGAGGCGGCAGCGTAGGGTGTCTCTTGCAGGTATTCGAACAACTCGGCAATGGATTTGCCCAGTTCGGTTTCGATCTGCTCCACGATGACCGGGAACGGCATCGGCGGCGCTTCTTTCTGCAGGGTTTGCAGGGCGTCGGAGAATTCCCTGGGCAGGAAATCCTGGGTCTGTGAGGCGATCTGGCCCACTTTCATGACCGCGCCCTTAAGCTCGCCCAGCGTGTCGGCTATCTGCCCGGCCATGCGGGTATAGCTTTCACTTTGCGCGCCGTCGTCATTCTCGCTCCGGAATATTCGGCGTGCCCGCTGGCCGGCGTATTGCCCAGCGACGGAAGCCGTCATGCCTGCGAGTTTCAGGAATCGACCACTACGGGAAGTTACCGGTTTTTTTGCCATGCAGGTTGTACGTCCTCAACCGGAGATAAGTTTGCTTAGGCCGAACGTTAAACCACTTTGGTTTCGACGAACAGCAGGTCTTCCAGTTCTAGGGACAGGGTTTGCCCGATTTGCAGTGGCCCGACGCCCTTGGGGGTTCCGGTCAGTACGATGTCACCAGGAAGCAGGCTGAACTGGCTGCTGATGTGAGCAATCAGCGGCACGATGGGGTTGAGCATCTCGCGACTGTCGCCGGTCTGGCGACGCTCGCCGTCGATATCCAGGGTGAACTGGATATGGTCTTTGTGCAGTTTGTCTGCGGCGATGAATGGCGAGAGTGGGCAGGCGCCATCAAAGGCCTTCGCCCGTTCCCAGGGCTGGCCCTTTTCTTTCAGCTTGCTCTGAATATCCCGCAGTGTCAGATCCAGCGCCAGACCGTAGCCAAGAATGGCGGTTTCCGCTTCGCTGGCGGAGGCGTTGGTCAGTGGCCGGCCAATGAGGACGGCCAGCTCGGCCTCGTAATGAACCTCGCCGCGATCGTGGGGCGCGGCCAGCGGGCGGGTTATGTACACCGCTGCTGTCGAGGGTTTGATAAACAGCAGCGGCTCATCCGGAACCGGGTTGTTCAGTTCACGGGCGTGTTCAGCGTAGTTGCGGCCAATGCAGACAATCTTGCCAAGAGGCAAGTGCACGGGCGTGCCATCTTTCCAGTGGTGTTGATAGTCCTGCATAACCGCCTCCCGTGCGCTGTCTGTTTATTCTCCGTCGAACGAGCAGACAGTATAAACCTGAAGCCCATCTTCCTGCAGCTTTCGGGAACCGCCGAGGTCGGGCAGGTCAATCATCGCCGCCACTTCCACGATCTCCGCGCCAATTCGGCGAATCAGGCGGGTGGCGGCCAGCATGGTGCCGCCGGTGGCGATCAGGTCGTCGACCAGGACAACCTTGTCGCCGGGTTTGAAGGCGTCTTTGTGCAGCTCAACGGAGGCGGTGCCGTATTCAAGCTCGTAGTCCTCGACCAGGGTGTCGAACGGCAGTTTGCCCTTCTTGCGCACTAGAACCAGGGAGGCGTTCAGCTCGTAGGCCAGGGCTGAGCCGATGATAAAGCCGCGGGCGTCGACGGCAGCAACGGCATCAATTTCATGGCCGTGATAACGATGGACAAAGGCATCAATCAGCTTACGAAACGCGGTCTTGTCCTGTAGGACCGTGGTGATGTCGCGAAACGCGACGCCGGGCTTGGGCCAGTCCGGGACGGTGCGAATCGCCTTCTTGATGCTTTCAGAGAAATAATCCATGACAGATCCAGTGATTACGCTGGATGCGGCTTACGCCGCATCAAGGAAGATGAATTTCAGGACGAATACGACCGCAATGGTTACGACACTCGCGTTGAGATCAGACCAGCGACCACTCAGGGCCTTGATGATGGCATAGGTGATGAAGCCCAGGGCGATACCGTTGGCGATGGAGAAGGTTAGCGGCATCATCAGTGCCGTTACCACTGCCGGTGCAGCATCGGTGATGTCGTCCCAGTCCACCAGCTTCAGACCGCCGGTCATCAGTACGGCCACGTACATCAACGCGGGCGCGGTCGCATAGGCCGGGATAATGCTGGCAATCGGTGACAACACCAGACATGCCAGGAACAGGGCAGCGACGACCACGGCGGTCAGGCCGGTACGGCCACCGGCAGAGATGCCGGCGGTGGATTCAATGTAGCTGGTGGTGGTGGATGTGCCCATAGCGGCGCCGGACATCGTGGCGACCGAATCGGACATCAGGGCGCGGCCCAGGCGCGGCAGCTTGCCGTTCTTGTCCAGGAGGCCGCCGCGCTGGGCGGCACCAATCAGCGTGCCCGAGGTGTCGAACAGGTCAACAAACAGGAACGCGAAGACAATGCTGATCATGCCAACATTCAGGGCACCAGCCACGTCCAGTTGCATGAACGTCGGTGCCAGGCTCGGCGGGGCAGAAACAAAACCGTTGTACTCAACCATACCGAGCATCATGGAAATACCGGTGATGGCGATGATGCCGATCATCACGGCACCGGTCACACGCCGGAACGACAGCGCACAGATCAGAACAAAGCCACCAAAGAACAGCAGGCTCTCGGCAACTTTGATGTCACCGAGACCGACCAGTGTGGCTGGGTTATCCACCACGATGCCGGCATTTTTCAGGGCGATCAGTGCCAGGAAGAAACCGATACCGGCAGAAATGCCGAAGCGCAGGGACATGGGAATGCTGTTGATGATCCACTCACGCACCTTGAGGACGCTGAGCAGGAAGAAGATGACACCGGACAGGAAGACCGCGCCAAGCGCGACCTGCCAGCTGTAACCCATGCTGCCGACAACGGTGAAAGAGAAGAACGCGTTCAAGCCCATGCCGGGAGCCAGCGCAATAGGGTAGTTGGCCCAAAGACCCATGATCAGGGTTCCGATGGTGGCCGCCAGGCAGGTGGCGACAAACACGGCACCAAAATCCATGCCGGTCGACGACAGGATGCTGGGGTTGACCACAATGATGTAGGCCATGGTCAGGAAGGTGGTGATGCCCGCAACCAGTTCTTTACGAACAGTAGTGCCGTGGGCCTGGAGTTGGAACAGTCGTTCAAGCATGACGGGAGTCTGCCTCTCAGGATGCCAAAATAGGAGTTGGGAATCGGTTTCGAATGGGAAACGCGGATTGCGCGAAAAAACGGCAATCTTACCGGCTGAAGCCTTTCAGGCCAAGGGATGATTGGCAGTGTGCTAAAGATTAGCCGACGAATTAGCTCTGGGTTGTATCCCGTTGTAAGCGAATGTCAAAGCGAACAGCCGCCATGCGGAAAATGACGATAAAGAGCAGTCCTATCGTCAATGCCAGGGCTTCGTTTTCCAGGAACCACTGGAACAGGAAGTAGATCCAGCAGCCCGCGAAGGATATCGACGCGTAGATCTGGTCCTTGCGAAAGATGGACGGCACCTCGTTACACAGGGTGTCGCGCAATGCGCCGCCGAAGGTACCGGTCATCACGCCAAGCAGGGAGGCTATGAACCAGGAGTGGCCCAGGTCCAGCGCCAGCTGGGCACCGAGAATGGAGAACACGCCCAGCCCGATCGCATCCGGCAGCACAATCTTCGATGTAGGAAACCGACCGGCGCGCTGCCAGTAACTGAACACGATGGCTAGAACCAGGATCAGCATGGGCAGTTCCTGATGCTGAATCCAGTACACCGGATGGTTGTCCAGGATCAGGTCCCGCAGGGTGCCGCCGCCCATCGCCGTGATAAAGCCGATGGTAAAGACGCCTACCGGGTCCATGTTCTTGGCTCGCGCCACCAGCATGCCTGAGATGGCAAAGGCGACGATTCCAGTCATTTCAAGCAGGTAGACGATATCGAACATGGCACATCCTGACAGCAAAAAAACTAACACTAAGAGGCCCGGAGCGGGTGCGCGCAGGATAGCGGAAAACGGCCACTGGTTCATCTGCGATGGAAAAAACAGAGGCACGTGTTTTCTTGGTCATCGGACCAGTGCAGACGGGACGGGGTAGCGGTCGTTTTTATCTGAATAAGTCGCGTTTATAAAGAAAGATAAGAGCGCTTTATTTGCTTCATGGGGTGACACTGTTTAGCTTGACGGGTACTTGAATTCAGGCAGATCCTTGGCCTGTGTTGTGCCCTATAACAATGTCATTACAGGAGATTCCATGAAAGCCATCCTCTGCAAGGAATACGGCCCGGCCGACACGCTGGTTATCGAAGAGGTCACAAGCCCGGAAGTGAAGGGGCGCGGCGTAAAAGTGCGGGTCAAGGCGGCCGGCCTGAACTTCCCGGATACCCTGATCATCGAGAACAAGTATCAGCTGAAGCCAAATCTGCCGTTTTCCCCGGGTGGCGAGATGGCCGGTGAAGTCATTGAGGTGGGCGAGAAGGTGACACGTTTCAAGCCGGGCGACCGCGTTGCCGGGCTGACCGGTTACGGTGCCTTTGCCGAAGAGGTGGTGGTACCGGAACAGAATCTGCTGCCGGTGCCGGAAGGCATGTCCGATGAGAAAGCCGCAGCCTTCACCATGGTGTACGGTACTTCTTACTATGCCCTCAAACAGCGCGCTAACCTGCAGCCCGGCGAGAGCCTGCTGGTGCTGGGCGCCAGCGGTGGGGTTGGTCTGGCCACGGTGGAACTGGGCAAAGCCATGGGCGCCCGAGTCATCGCGGCGGCAAGCTCCGCGGAGAAACTGGCCATTGCCAAGGCCGCCGGTGCCGATGAGCTGATCAACTACAGCGAAGAGCCCCTGAAGGAATCGGTCAAGAACCTGACCAAGGGCAAGGGCGTGGATGTCATCTACGATCCGGTCGGCGGTGACTTCACCGAGCAGGCGCTGCGCGCCATGGGCTGGAACGGTCGCCACCTGATCATCGGCTTCGCCGCCGGCGACATTCCCAAGGTCCCGGCCAACCTGACGCTGCTAAAAGGCTGCTCCGTGGTCGGTGTGTTCTGGGGCAGCTTCACCCAGCGCGAGCCCGAGGCCAGTGCCCAGAACATGATGGAGCTGATGAAGCTCTACTCCGAAGGCAAGATCGATCCGAAGATCAGCGAAGTCTTCGAGTTTGAGGATTACGCCAAGGCTTTAGGTGCTCTGACCGAGCGTCGTGCTACTGGGAAGGTGGTGCTTAAGGTCAGCTCTTAATATTCGGATCTGCACCGCACCTAGCCTGGATGGCTTGGTGTGGGGCAGAGACAAGCCCCCAAACCAAACCTCAGAAGTTAACCTTCCCGGCATCGATGTCAGCAACCAGCTCAGACGTCAGCTGCGTATAACCCTCGGTTCTGGGCAACCAGGCATACACCTCATCGTTCTCCCGCTCCAGTGAATAGCCAGCTTTCTGAATGTCCACCTTGCGGTACTTGAAGGTGCCAGTTTTCTCAATGGCTCGGGTTACCCGTACAAAGACCGGAATCGCATATGGAGGCAGGTTGCTCTTGAGGTAGGCGAACAGTTTGTTGGCGTCGAACTCGCTGCCATTGCTGTGAGGCACCAGTGTGACCATGCCGGCTTTGCCGTTGGTGTTCGGGATCTCTACGCCGTAAACGATCGCTTCTTCGACCATGCCAGAGCCGTCGATGATGTTCTCCACCTCGTTGGTGGAGACGTTCTCGCCTTTCCAGCGGTAAGTGTCGCCCATGCGATCCACGAATTGCAGGTGGCGGCAGCCAATTTCTTTCAGAACGTCGCCGGTATTGAACCAGGCGTCGCCTTTCTTGAAGGCATCCCGGAGGATCGATTTCTCGGTTGCTTCTTTCTGGGTGTAGCCCTCGAACGACCACTTCTTGGTGATCTCACCGATCAACAATCCCGGCTCGCCCTTGGCGACTGCCTGCATGAAGCCTTTCTTGTCGCGAACCGGATCCCGGGTGCCGTCGTGGAACTTCACCAGCTTGTACGGGGCGGTGGAGAAGCCGACGGTGTTGTCCATGTTGAAAAAGTTGCTGAAGCCGATGTTGCCTTCGCTGGAGGCGTAAAGTTCGGCCACCGTGTCGATACCAAAGCGCTCCTTGAACTCCCGCCAGATGGAAGGCCGCAGGCCGTTGCCGATCATCTTGCTCAGGCTGTGGTTCCGGTCCTGTTCGCTGGCCGGCTGGTTCAGCAGGTAGCGGCAGAGTTCGCCAACATAGCCGAAGGTGCTGGCGCGGTATCGACGGACGTCGTCCCAGAAGGCGCTGGCGGAGAACCTGCGGCGCACCGCGATGGCAGAGCCACCGGCAAGCACCGAGCCCCAGCACACCAGCAGGGCCGTGCCGTGATACAGGGGCAGGGTGCAGTACAGGACGTCTTCCGGTTCCATGGCCAGGGACATCATGCCGAAGCCGCCGTAGGCTTTAACGAACTTGCGGTGTGAGCCAGGCGCGGCCTTGGGAAGGCCGGTGGTGCCGGAGGTGAACAGGTAGATGGCGGTGTCGCCCATGCGCGGCGGGTCGAGCAGCGCGGGGTTGCTGCTGTTAAAGGTGCTGACCCGCTCGGCCATGTTGGTGAAGCATTCTGGGGCTTCGCCAAAGGCGTTCAGGGTGTTGATGTCGGCCATGAACAGGAAAGGATCGGGATGCCCGGTTTTCAGGCCGTCTTTCACTCCGTCGAATGAGGCAAGCAGTTCCTCACCGACAACCACCATCTTGGGCTCAATCAGGTTGATGCTGTGCTCCAGAACCTTGCCTTTCTGGGAGGTGTTGAGCATGGCGCAGGCCACGCCCAGCTTGGCCGCGCCGGCCACAATGGCCAGCAATTCCGGGCGGTTCTCCAGGAACACGGCGATGGCGTCGCCCTTGGCCAGTCCCTGGTTCTGGAAAAAATGAGCAATGCGGTTGGCCCAGCCATTGAACTCGCTCCAGCTGATCGCCCGGTCATCAAACAACACCGCTGGCCGGTCGCCGTGCCGCTCGGCATTGCGTTCGATCAGGGTGCCGAGGGTCAGCTCCCGGTTCTGGTCTTTCACGGCGTAGTAGTAATAGCCCCGGGCGATGGTGGAGAACTTTCGGACGATGCCGGGTAGGCTTCGTACGATGTCCCGGGCTCTGACTTGATCATTGCTCATGCTGTTTTTCCTAGTCCAGGAACAGGTCCGGTAGCAGGGGCTTGTCGCCCGCAGCGTATCGGTAGTGTTCAAAATCAGTCACGCCATCCTGGCGCAGCAGGTCTTCGTCGATAAGGTTCTGGCCGGAAAGCTCATCTGCAGACCGGTTCAGAATGCTCACTGTGGCATCGGCCATGATGTCCGGCTTGCGGCCCTGAGCCATCATGGCCGGCCCGCCCACTTCAAACTCGATGGCGGCGGTGGCAATCAGGGTCTTGGGCCAGAGCGTGTTCACGGCAATGCCGTAGCGCCGGAATTCTTCGGCCATGCCGATGCTTAGCATGGTCATGGCGTATTTAGTGGTGGTGTAGGGGCCGTACTGGGCGAACCACTTGCTATTCAAGTTTAGCGGTGGCGACAGGCTCAGAATGTGGCCGCGGTCGGATTTCTTCAGATGGGGCAGTGCGGCCTGGCTGCAGGTGAACACCGCCCGGGCGTTGACCTGGTGCATCAGGTCGTAACGACTGGCCTTGAGGTTCTCCACGCCGGTCAGCCGAATGGCGCCGGCGTTGTTAACCAGGGCGTCGATGCCGCCAAAGTGGTCGGCAGCTTCGTCCATGCGCTGTTTGACCAGTTGATCATCGCGCACGTCCAGCACCAAGGGCAGTGCCTGACCACCGGCCGCCCGGACTTCCTCGGCAACGGTGTGAATTGTGCCTGGCAGTTTGGGGTGCGGGGTGTCCGATTTGGCGGCGATCACCACGTTGGCACCCTGGCGGGCGCAGGCCAGGGCAATGGCCCGGCCGATGCCGCGGCTGCCGCCAGTGATAAAGACGGTACGTCCTTTCAGTGTGTTCATGACTCGGCCTCCTGTTGGGCGGACTCTTCAGTCGTTATTTCGACCAGAAGCTGATTGCGTTTAACCTGGTCGCCCGCACCTGCCAGCACTTGGCTGACGACACCGTCACGGTCGGCCTTGACCGGATGTTCCATTTTCATGGCCTCGAGAATAACCAGTGTATCCCCCTGACTGACTCTTTGCCCGGACGTGGCCAGCACCTCAATTATGGCACCGTCCATGGATGCCTGAATCCGGCCACTGCCGGCGCCCTGACTGCCTGCGGGAGGTTGGTGGGTCACATCCCGCACCGACCAGGACTGGCCGAAGGCCTGGAAATATAGGGAATCGCCGTCGCGGTGATATTGGCACCTTTGACGGACGCCGTTGTCGATCGTGCACAGGGAGCCATTCTCAAACGCTTCGATAACCAGTTCGTACTGGTTGTCGCCAACCGCGATGTTCAGGCGGTTGCCCGCCTGGGACACCAACAGCTCCTGGTTTTTACCATCCAGTTCAAGGGTGATGGGGGTGCGGGTCGCCGGTGCATTGCTCCAGGCACTTTGGCCTAAGTTGCGGCCTGATTTACGGCCCGATTGGTCGTGGTCGAGTATGCCGGCGGCCAGAGCCAGTTCCCGCAGTGACGGTTGCTGGGGCTGAAGAGATGGATCGTCCCGGAACGCCTGCTGCAAGAAGGCGGTGGTGGCTTCGCCGGCGCCAAAGGTATCGTCGGCGATGATGCGGCTGAGGAAGTGCCGGTTGGTGGTCACGCCGAAAATGACCGTGTCTTCCAGGGCCCGGATCAGGCGCCGGCGGGCATCGTCTCGGGTCTGGCCCCAGGCGATGACTTTGGCCAGCATGGGATCGTAATGAGGCGTGATGGTGTCGCCGGATCGCACCCCGGTGTCGAAGCGCAGGCCTTCGCCCTCGGCCGGTTTGAATTGCAGCAGGGGGCCGGTCTGGGGTGTGAAGCCGTTGGCGGGGTCTTCGGCGTACAGCCGGACTTCGATGGCGTGGCCGCTCAGCTCGATCTCGTGCTGGGCCAGTGGCAGCGGGCGGCCTTCAGCCACAGCCAGTTGCCAGGCCACCAGGTCCTGGCCGGTGATCAGTTCGGTGACCGGGTGTTCCACCTGCAGGCGGGTGTTCATTTCCAGGAAGTAGAAATTGCGGTCCTTGTCCACCAGGAACTCGACTGTGCCTGCGCCTTCGTAACCACAAGCCAACGCGGCAGTGACGGCGGCTTCGCCCATGGCTGAACGAAGATCGGGTGTCACAAAGGGAGAGGGGGCCTCTTCGACCACTTTCTGGTGTCGGCGTTGTATCGAGCAGTCCCGCTCGCCCAGGTACACGGCGTTGCCATGACTGTCGGCGAACACCTGGATTTCAACGTGCCGGGGTTCGAGCACCGCTTTTTCGAGTATCAGCTCGTCGTCGCCGAAGGCCTGCTTGGCTTCGGAGCGGGCCCGTTTGATGTTATCGACCAATTCCGGTTCGGCATTCACCAGTCGCATGCCGCGGCCACCGCCGCCGGCAGAGGCTTTGATCATGAGTGGGTAGCCGATGTCGGCGGCCGCAGCGATCAGTTCTTCGTCGGTGGCGTTGTTGCCTTCGTAGCCGGGCACTACCGGTACGCCGGCGTCCTGCATGGCCAGTTTGGAGCGGCGTTTGCTGCCCATCAGTTCGATGGCATCTGAAGGTGGGCCGACAAAAACCAGCCCGGCGGTTTTGCAGGCGTTCGCAAAGTTCGAGTTTTCAGATAGGAATCCGTAGCCTGGGTGGATGCAGTCGGCGCCGGTCTTGCGGGCGGCTTCGAGAATGGCTTCGGCATTGAGGTAGGAGGCCGTTACCTGCGCGGGGCCAATGCAGACCGCCTCGTCGGCTTCGTGCACGTGCAGGGCGTTGGCGTCTGCCTCGGAATAGACGGCCACGGTGCGATAGCCGAGGGCTTTGGCCGTGCGGATGACACGGACGGCGATTTCACCTCGGTTGGCGATCAGCAGTTTGGTCAGCATGTTGTTGTTCTCTTGCTCGGGTGCAGGTCCGCGGGCGGGAAGGAAGGTCGGTCCAGAAAACCGCTACGAGCACATCCATGTGCGCTTGTTTCCGGCCATCCTTGGCCTTCAACATTTTCTGGCCCGACCTTCCTGCCCACCCGCTCCGCGATCATTCGGATTCAGTGGCCCATTTAGGTGGTCTTTTCTGCATGAATGCGACAGTGCCTTCTGCGCCTTCACTACCCCGGATAGCCTTGGCAAATTTCTCGGCAGCGTCATCGAGCAAGCTGCTCATGTTCTCGTGGCCAACCCGGTGCAGGAGGGCTTTGGTTTCCGCCGTCGCTCCGGGCGCGCACAGTTGGACTCGGCCCAGGGTTTGGCTGAGTATTTCCTCCAGCTCCTCATCGGAATCGGCCGCTTGATGGACTATGCCCAGGGTGCAGGCCTCTTCCGCGCTAATCCGAAGACCGAGCAGAGCCATACGCCGAGCCTGGGTGAGCCCGATGCGTTCCACTACAAACGGAGCTATCTGTGCTGGGATGATTCCGAGTGAGGTTTCCGGCATGCCGAAGGTCGCCGATGGGCCGGCGATGGCCACATCGGAGACGCAGGCTAGGCCCAATCCGCCGCCCATGACAGCGCCTTCGGTGACCGCAATCACCACCTTGGAGGATTCGTTAACCTGCTGGATCATCTGGCCAAAGGCGCGGTTCAGGCGGTAGAAGGGGTCAGCCTCGCCTTCAGCCGCTGGTTGTTTGCGGGCGCCGGCCATGTCTTTAATGTCGCCGCCGGCGCAGAAATGGCCGCCGGCGCCGCGAATGACCACGGCGCGGATACTCAGGTCTGATTCAATTTGGGCAAACACCGCGGACAGCTCGGCCACCATTTGCAGGCTCATGGCGTTGCGAACATCCGGGCGGTTAATGGTGACCATCAGGGCAGGGCCCTGCTTTTCCACCAGCAGTGTTTCGCAATGAGGTAAAACTTCCATAAAGACTACTCCACGAACGTTGTTTGGGACCGGCGGCCCAGTCTGGCACCCGGGTTTAGTTTTTCTGTTTGCCCGGCAAAGTGCCCATCATTTTGCAGATGATGCCCAGCATGATTTCGTCGGCACCGCCGCCAATGGATACCAGGCGAACGTCCCGGAAGGCCCGTGACACCGGGTTGTCCCACATGTAGCCCATGCCGCCCCAGTATTGCAGGCAGCTATCGGTAACCTCGCGGCCCAGTCGGCCGGCTTTCAGCTTGGCCATGGATGCCAGCTTGGTGACGTCCTTGCCTTCGATGTGAAGTTCGCAGGCCTGGTAGGTGAGGGCGCGCAGGGCTTCGATTTCGGTCTGCAATTCAGCCAGTCGGAAGTGAATTACCTGGTTGTCGAGCAGTGACTGGCCAAAGGTTTTGCGTTCCCGGCAGTATTCGATGGTTTTGTCGACGCAGTTTTCCAGGGACTTGATGACGTTGGCCGCGCCCCACATGCGTTCTTCCTGGAACTGCAGCATCTGCATCATGAAGCCAGTACCTTCGGCGCCGATGCGGTAGCGTTGGGGCACGCGCACATCGTCGAAGAAGATCTGGGCGGTTTCCGAGGAACGCATGCCCAGCTTGTTCAGATGCGGACTAAAGGAAATGCCCGGACTGTTCATCGGCACCACGATCAGGGATTTGTTCTTGTGGGGCTTGTCGTCGCTGGTGTTGGCCAGCAGGCAGATGAAGTCGGCTTTCGGGCTGTTGGTGATCCACATCTTCGAGCCGTTGATGATGTAGTCGTCACCGTCTGCCCGGGCAACCGTCTTGGTGTTGGCCACATCGGAGCCTGCGCCTACTTCGCTGACGCCGATACAGCCGACCATGTCACCGGTGATGGCGGTAGCCAGGAAGGTGCGTTTGAGTTCATCGGAGCCGAACCGGGCGATGGCCGGGGTGCACATGTCGGTTTGTACGCCGACAGCCAGGGGCACACCACCGCAGTGGGCCATACCCAGTTCTTCAGCGGCCACCAGGTTGTAGCTGTAATCGAGACCCATGCCGCCGTATTCTTCCGGCTTCTGGATGCCCAGAATGCCGAGTTTTCCCAGTTTCTTGAACACATCGTGAATCGGGAATTCGCCGGCTTCTTCCCATTCGTCGCAGTGCGGATTGATCTCTTTCTCGACGAAGTCCCGGACCGTTTTACGTAGTGCTTCGTGCTCTTCGGTAAATTTCATTTTGTTGTTCTCCTTGTCTGAAATTGGTTCTAAGTTGTTCTGTCTGTGCCGCCGGACTATAGCCGGGCGACACCGAACGAATTGGGGCGTAATGGGCGGGCGTCGGCTTCGCGGCAGACCGACAGCACCAGCGCCAATAGCCGGCGGGTATCGCGCGGGTCTATCAGGCCGTCGTCCCAGAGCCGGGCCGTGCCGTAAAGGGCGGTAGAGCCGTCTTCGAGTTTCTTGGCGGTGGCTTGCTCGAGAAAATCGAGGGTTTTCGGGTCCGGTTCCATGCCGCCGCGCCGCTGTTTGTCTTCGGCCACGATGCGCATCACCTTGCCGGCCTGGGCCGGGCCCATAACCGCGGTGCGGCTGTTGGGCCAGGCGAAGATGAAGCGCGGGTCCAGGCCGCGGCCGCACATGGCGTAGTTACCTGCACCATAGGAGCCACCGATTACAATGGCGATCTTTGGGACCCGGCAGTTGGCGACCGCCTGGATCATCTTGGAGCCGTGCTTGATGATGCCGTTCTGCTCGGAATGGGTGCCGACCATGAAACCGGTGGTGTTGTGCAGGAACAGCAGCGGCGTACCAGCCTGGTCGCACAGCTGGATGAACTGGGCCGCCTTGGCGCTGCCGGCCGGGGTGATCGGGCCGTTGTTGCCGATAATGCCCACCGCATGGCCTTCAATGCGGATGGTGCCGCACACGGTCTGGTCATCGAACTCGTTCTTGAAGTCCATGAACTTGGAGCCGTCGGCAATGCGGGCCAGGATTTCACGAACGTCGTAGGGTTTCTTGGAATCGGACGGGATCACGCCCAGCAGTTCTTCCGCTGGAAACCTGGGGTCGTCCCAGGTCAGCTCGCGCCGGGGTGGTAGCTGTTCGTTCCAGGACAGGGCTTCGAGGATATTGCGGGCCTGGCGGATACCGTCGGCGTCGTCCTCGGCCAGGTATTCGGCGGTGCCGGCGACCTGGGCGTGCATTTCCGCGCCGCCCAGTTCTTCGTCGGTGGCTACTTCGCCGGTGGCGGCTTTCAGCAGCGGTGGCCCGGCCAGGAACATCTTGGCCTGGCCGCGCACCGCCACCACGTAGTCCGACAGGCCCGGCTGATAGGCGCCGCCGGCGGTGGCGTTGCCGTGCACCACGGTGACCTGGGGAATGCCAGCGGCAGACATGCGGGCCTGGTTGGCAAAGCTTCTAGCCCCCTGGACAAAAATGTCGGTGGCGTAGTTGAGGTTGGCGCCGCCACTTTCGGACAGCGAGACCACCGGCAGTTTGTTTTCCATGGCGATCTGGTGCAGGCGCAGGGTCTTGTCCAGACCGGCCGGGGTGATGGTGCCCCCTTTGATTGCGCTGTTGCTGGCCACGACCAGGCAGCGAATGCCACTGACCGTGCCTATACCGGCGATGATGCCGCCGCCGGCCAGGCTGCCGTCTTTGTCATCATGCATCTGATAGCCCGCCAGGGAGCAGAGTTCCAGAAACGGTGTGCCCCGATCCAGCAGCCGGTTGATGCGATCCCGGGGCAGCAGCTTGCCCCGGTTGGTGAACTTTTCCCGCGCGGCTTCAGCCAGATCCAGCACCTTTTGCTCCACCTCCCGGAAGGTCTGGATGTGCGCTTCCATGGCCTCGGTGTTGGCCCGGAATTCCTCCGACTGGGGAGTGACCGTGGTTTCCAGAACTTGCATGGCGTTCTCCTCAGTCGTCGCTCAGCACTTTCGGGGTGGTGGCGCGGTGGAAGCCATTGAACGGCTCGTTGTTTTTGGCCTTGGGGAAGGGCCACATCCGGCCACCCTGAGAGGCACCACCGTCGATGCGCAGGCAGTCGCCGCTGATGAACGCAGCTCCGGGGCTGAGCAGGAAGCAGATGGCGGCACTGACTTCCGATTCGGTGCCCATGCGCTTGATGGGCACGTTGTCGCCCAGGCTGCGGATCCATTCCTTCATCTGTTCGGGGTAGTTGTCCATGCCGCTGGAGGCAATCCAGCCCGGTGCTACTGCGTTAACGCGCACGCCGGAGGTGCCCCATTCCACGGCCGCGGTCTGGGTGAAGTTGACCATGCCAGCCCGCGCCGCACCGGAATGCCCCATGCCGGGCATGCCGCCCCACATGTCAGCGACGATGTTGACGATGGCGCCGCCGGTGTTGGCCAGGGCCTGGGTGTAGGCTTCCCGCGCCATCAGGAAGCCGCCGGTCAGGTTGGTCCGGACCACGGTTTCCCAGCCTTTCTGGTTGATGCCGGTCAGCGGCGACGGAAACTGCCCGCCCGCGTTATTGACCACACCGTTCAGTCCGCCGTGTTCTTCAAGGATGGCGGCCACGGTGGCCTTGACCGATTCTTCTTCGCGGATGTCGCAGACTTGGGCGGAGGCAATGCCGCCGTCTTCGAGGATCTCGGCCTTTACGGTTTCAACCTTCTCGGCCTTGCGACCGACCAGAGCGACCCGGGCGCCGAGGGCGGCCAGTTCATGGGCGGTGCAGCGGCCAATGCCGGAGCCGCCGCCGGTCACGATGAAGGTCTGGCCCTTGAACAGCTCGGGATGAAAGATGGATTGATAGCTCATGTACGGTGTCCTTTTTCCATGACAGCCCGGCTCACCGGAACCGGAAATTCGAGAAGTTGCTGGGCAAAGGCCTTGCCCTGGGGATCAATGCGCAGACTGGCGACGCCGCCTCCACCCAGGCTGTGTTCCAGCAGGAAGTTAAGAGCGTTCAGCCCCGGCATGGCCCAGCGGGTGACCTTGCCGGTGTCGGGGTTGAGGGTGTGTTGCATCCACTCGGCAACGGCGGTTTCGGTCAGCGCCGCGTCGATGAAGGGCAGGAAGTCCGGATGGCGGGCAACTACGCCGATGTTGCTGTGGTCGCCTTTGTCGCCACTGCGGGCCCAGGCCAGTTCGATCAGGGGAACAGTGGTGTCGGTTTCCGGCGCGGTCTGGCTTGTCGGTTCTTCGGCCAGTTGGCTCGGGTCAAAGCCGCCGTCGGTGGCGACCGGTACCTGCTGGCGGTCACCGTCGAGGTCCACTGAAACAGAGGTCATACTCTTGGGCACCAGGCAGGAGAACAGCCGGATTTTCGGCCATACGGCCGGGCGACCTCCAACAATGCCGGTCAGGCCGGGTGCCATGCCGGTAGCGGCCTGGGCAATTTCCCGTGAGAACAGCACTAGCGCCTCTTTTTTCGGGTGTGCGGTGCTGATCTTCACCACGACTTCCCGGCTTTCACCGCCGCGACCGTGAGGGCCGTAGGTGGCCTCGGTGCCCAGTAGTTCCACGCTGGTTTCCGTATAGTCCGGCAGGTCCCGCTCCCGGAACAGGCGCGAGGTTTTTGTCAGGATAGCGTCGGCCACTTTTTGGGCCTTGGCCGGTGCGTTAATGCCTCCCATCAGGAAGGTAACCGTGCACTTGAAACCGTCGGGCCAGGTGCCTGACACCTTGTAACTGTCGGTAGGGGGGAGGCCGGTAGCACCGCATACAGTGACCTGGTCCGGCCCGGTTTCTTCCAGGCTCACTTTGGTGAAATCGCAGGTCACGTCGGGCAGCAGGTAGGCCCTCGGGTCACCAATTTCGTACACCAGTTGCTCGGCCACTGTGCCCAGGCTGACCTGGCCACCGGTACCCTCGGGTTTGGTGATCACGAATTCGCCGTCGGCCCCGACTTCGGCTATCGGGAAGCCCATGTCCGCGTAACCATCGGCCACCTGTTCCCAATCGGTAAAGTTGCCGCCAGTTACCTGAGCCCCGCACTCCAGCAGGTGGCCGGCCAGGCTGCCCTGGGCCAGCTTGTCGTAGTCCGACCAGTCCCAGCCGAATTCGTGCACCAGGGGCGCCAGTACCAGCGCGCTGTCGGCAACGCGCCCGGTAATGATGATATCCGCGCCTTGGTCCAGCGCCGCCACCAGGCCGGGCGCGCCCAGATAGGCGTTCAGGCTTACCATCATCGGTGGCATCGGCTGACCGGTGGTCATTTCGGTGATGCCCGCCTCGGCCAGGGTTTTCTTTTCAGCCAGCAGATCATCGCCCAGGACCAAAGCGATCTTCATCTCAATGCCGGCCTGTTCGCACAGGGCCTGTAAGGCATCCCGACAAGCCGCCGGATTAACGCCGCCAGCGTTGGCCAAAACGCGGATGCCTTTCTCGCGAATCTCACCCAGCAGCGGCCCCATCACCGTTTGCACGAAATCCCGGGCATAACCCTGGGACGGGTCTTTCATCTTCTGCCCGGCCATGATCGACATGGTGATTTCGGCCAGGTAATCCGCCACCAGGTAATCAATTCGGCCGCTGCGAACCAATTGTGCAGCAGCGGTTTCGGTATCGCCCCAGAACGCAGCCGAGCAGCCGATGCGGATGGTTTTCCCGGTGTCCTTGGCGGAGTCAGTCATGAGCAAAACCCTTTGAGTCGGATGCGATCAGGCCGGAGAAGGTGGCCGGTGTTGTTCGTTAGTGTCCTTGGTTGTTTTGACGATACCAAGCAAGCGCTTGGTTTGTAAACAAGGAAATGTCGGGTAGAATCATTGGCCTGTTTCGACTGCCGGAAAGCCATTGTGAACCCAAGCAAAATCCTGAATGCCCTAATCTCTGAGAACCTTGTCTCCGATCCCAACGGCGCCCGCGGTCGTCTGTTGAAAGAAGCGGCTCGCCTGTTCCGGGACAAGGGTTATGAGCGCACCACAGTCAGGGATCTGGCCGCTGCAGTTGGCATCCAGTCCGGCAGTCTGTTTCACCATTTCCGCACCAAAGAGGAAATCCTCAAGGCGGTGATGGTGGAAACCATTCGGCTGAACACCGCCCTGATGCAAGCGGCGGTGGATGCGGCGCCGACCAGTCAGGAAAAGTTGCGGGCGCTGGTCCGCGCCGAGCTGGAATCGGTCAACGGGCAGACCGGAGAGGCCATGGCGGTGCTGGTGTTTGAGTGGCGCAGCCTGGCTGAAGAGTCTCAGGCAGATGTGCTGGAGTTGCGGGATATTTATGAAAAGCTCTGGTTGGACACTCTTGAGGCCCTGAGGCAGGAGGGTCGCCTGCTGGCGGAGCCGTTCGTGGTTCGCCGCATGCTCACCGGTGCCCTGAGCTGGACGGTCACCTGGTATCGGCCGGAACGTGGCGGATTGACCCTGGACGGACTGACCGATCAGATCATGGCCATGATGGGGTTTGCCCCGGGGATCTGATTGCGCCTTCGTCTCTGTTCGCAAGCATTGCCATAGAAAAAGGACCCTCGAGAGGGTCCTTTTTTTGATAAGAATACGGCGAACGATTAGTCGTCGTCTTCCTCGTCTTCTTCGTCATCGTCGTCCAGATCCAGCTCTCCAAACTGGTACTGCACCGGCAGTTCATCAGCGGCGATGTCTTCCTCGCTGAACGGGAAGCGGATCCACTGTTTCTCGGAATAGGCTTCCGTCATGTCGCTGTAGTAAGGCGAAGCCGGGTCGGTGGACTGGGAATAGGTCACGAATCCCTCAGCCCTGGGTGTTCCGTCTTCTTCCCAGGTGACTGTCTGGATGTAGCTGTTGCCGTAATTGATGTCGTACTGGCCGTCGCTCAGGTCGTTCGGCCGGCTGATGGCGATGGTGAAGCTGCCTTCAAAGCCTTCGCCACCGAACACCGGAATGGGTGAGTCGTGAATGCCGGACACCTGGATGTCGCGGATAGCTGCATCCAGCGCGATGGGTGAGTCCTGGATCTTTTTCACGGCGTCCGCGAAGGCGTTGATGATGCGCGGATTGGCGACGTTCAGATCCCGCGGGGTGTTTACAGGGTCGCGGGCATCGAATGGCGTGAGCCATTTATCGGGTGAGCTGTCGGCAAGAGCCGAAACACCGCGCCAGAATTCACGCCAGATGTGACCACCCCGGGAATCCAGATTGTGGGTTCCGTCCCACTGCTGCAGCACCTTGCAGGCGTTGACGATATCCACTGGTGTGCCTTCACTGCCCTCTAGTGAGGCAACGCCGCAGTAGGCATTGAGTACGTCCTCGCGGGCCAGCTGCTCGGACATCAGGCTGCTGTCCAGGACAACAGATTGCAGGCTGGCCAGATCAAAGTCCTGACTGCCACTGAGGCCGTCGCTGCCGTCAAGGCGCTGGATGACCTGTTGCATGCACTTGCGGGTGCGCAGGGTACGCGGGGTCGCTTCGTCACCGATGATGGCGGCGAAGCCCGTAAGCAGTTCCTTGGGGTTGGTTGCCCAATAGCTGTCATTGCAATTGTGCACCCAGTCATCCCGGCGCAGGGTCGGCAGGTTACCTGGCCCGAAAATACCCGCGGCCGGCGCGTCGGCGTCGGTTTCCCATTGGCACTCAGACTTGGAGCCGTCAAGGATGGGAAGACCTGGTGCCAGTTGGCTAAATACAGGGGACAGGGATGAGCCGCAGATAGCGCCTTCGGCCTTGGCGTCGGGCACGTTCGGCACGACGGTGACATCGCCGTAGTAGGCCTGCTGGCCCGGACCGGTGGCGACGGTATTCACCCAGGGCACACCGAGCACACTGGCGTGCACATCAATGAATTCTTCAAGACTGTTGGCCTTGTTCCAGCGGAAGAACTGGTTGAGCAGGCGATCGTTCTCGGCGTTGGCGTCGCGCAGCGTGTAGGCCTTGCCAGATGACCAGTTGAGCACTGGGACACCGGATACCTCGAAGGTCAGCATCGGGCCGTAATGGGACTGGTACAGGGTGCGATTGCGCACGCCAACACTGCCGTCTTCTTCCAGCACCTCAATCGTGACGTCCTGCTGGGCCATGTCGACAAATTCGCCGTCATAGAGGTATTGCGTGGGGTCGGCCGGGTTCAGGGTCAGCTCGTAGAAGGTGAATCGATAGGCGGTGGAGACGGTATGGCTCCAGGCGAAGTGCTCGTTGAAGCCGATCAGGACTGCCGGCAGCCCGTACAGGGAAGCACCCATGATTTCGGTATGATCGCCGACTTTCAGGTGCGCCAGGTACAGTCGCTCGGTTTTCTCCCAGGGGAAATGCGGGTTGCCGAACAGTATGGATTCCCCGGTGGTGCTGGCTTCAGACGAAAGCCCGTACATGTTGCTGCCAAAGGGCAGCTCCCGGTTGAACGGGAAGGGCAGGGTGGAGTCTTCGTCTTCCTGGGCCAGCTCGGAAAGCAGCTGGTCAGGGTCTGGCGCGGACACCATGGGCGCGGTGCCATCGCTGACCGGAGGTTGGGCGTTGGCGATGCCCTCGACAAACACTGACGAGCTGGCCAGAACTGCCAGTCTCAGATAGCGGCGATACATGTCGCTTTCTTCCAGGGCAAAGAGCCAGTCCGCGTCACGGCAACGTTGGTGACGACCCGGGTGTTGGCCCGCCTGAATTTCAGCCCGGTAGCGATTGAAGCCAGCCACGTAACCCGCCGATGCCGCTACAGCTTCTGGATCGCTGTTTTCCCGGAGAGGGCGGATGGCGTCCTCGGTGGCGGTTACTCTCCAGAAAAAGTCCGCGTTTAGGTTGTTGGTTTCGGCCCCGTTGGAGGGAATGCGATAGGTGCCATCGGGTCCAAAATAACGTGATCTCAAACCGCGAATGGTGAGCGTGTCTTCGGCGATCAGGCACAGATTGTCTTCAGCCTGGGCATACCCGTAGGCGTAACCCATGCCAGCAAAGTTGTCCGCTTTAATATGGGGAATCCCGAAAGAGGTACGGCGCAGTTCAATACTTTGTCCGATGTCCACGTCGTCCTGCTCGGGCTCATCCGACGACGAGCCGGCGCCAAGGCAGCCGGTCAAGAGTAACGGCGCCAGCGCAAACGGGAGGATAGATTTTATGGGAATCATGGCTTTTCCTTGTGCTCGTTATGGTTTTTGTAACAGTTCGTAACGGCACGGCGGGGCAAAAGGTTCCGGTTACTCGGGAGGTTTGCCTCTTCGGCATGGTGCAGAAGAGGCCATTGGCCTGATCGGCACTCAATATCGGCATTCAAGCCATTTTTGTAGGACAGGATTGGCAGCATCCTTGTCGGCGTTCATAACAAAAACAGGACGGACTATGAATTCCTCGCAGGTGTATCCCTTCATGCGATCCGGTGGCGGCATAAAGCTCATCGCGACCGCAGTTATCTTTTTGTTGCTGGCCGGTTGTTCCGCCAACCCCATCTACAGCACCACCGGCGCAGTGTTATCCGGTTATTCCGAGGGCGAGGCCACGCCCTACGTGCTGCAGATGTCAGATCCGCACATGGCCTGTTCGCTGGGCGAGGGCATTGATCCGCTGCTGTATTCGTTTTCCCGAGTCACCGATGCACCCGATACCACTGGTTCATTGCTGATGCTGTTGGCGGGTAACTGCATGGAATACCGGGCCTGGGAGGCGGAGCTTGCCTACCTCCGCGCCGATTTCGAGGGCAATGTCCCGGCTGCCAAAGACGCCCGGGAAGAAGCCAAACGCCTGAACGCCAAGACCGCCGAGCGTCGCCTCAAAGCCTTTAATCGCGCCATGGCCGCCTATGAATTTGATCCCGCTGCAGAGCCGCTGGAGTGTCCGTTCCTGTTCAGTGAACAGGATGAACTGACCTTCTTGCTGGGGTTGTTGACCGGGATGCAGGCGATCGTTAACGACGCCAACTCCGGTGCCCTCGCGGGTATTCCTCGAAATATTGCGCCCCAGGCAGAGCGAGCTGCGATCTGTGTCGACAACGAGAAATGGGGTGGCCTACCCAATTCGATTCGGGCCTTGGTCTGGTTGCTGCTGCCGGATACCCAGCCGCCGTTGTCACCGGATCCCTGGACGGTGTTGGACCACAGCTCCGAGCTGGGTGTGAAGAAGGGCCTGCGGGCATCCATGGCGCTGGAAGCCGTGGCAGCGGAAACCTTTGGCCGGCCGGAGGTCCTGGCGGAGACCATCGCGCAGTTCGCGGCCTCCGAAGACAGCGTTGAGGTATGGGACGACTACCAATTGGTGGACGAAGTGGCAGCCGGCGTTATCCGGTTCTCTTCCGATAAGCACTGGACTGCGAATTATGGGTACCGGACGCCCCAAAGTTACTTCGGCAAGATGAGCCCAAAACGAGACACTGACAACGTTGAAACCATGAGTCTGGACGACCTGCTTTGACGTCCCCGGTTACCGTTATCCGACTACCAATAAACAAAAAATGACCCGGAGGTCTTTATGATCCGCAAATCCCTCGCCGCAGTTGCCCTTGCTGCCATTGTCCCCGTGGCGTCTGCCAAAACCGTATCCATGTGCGTGTTCGACGTGATCGGCGCCAACGGTGATTTCTACAACATGGTCAAGGACTACGCGTTGGAAATGAAAGCGCACGGTGTCGATTTCGACCTCAAACCCTACACCGACGAAGGCGTTGCCGTGGGCGATTTTAATGCTGGCCAGTGCGATGCGGTGGCGGCAACAGATATCCGCACACGCCCGTTCAACCGCTTTACCGGCAGTATCAGTGCCGTGGGTGCGCTGCCAACCTACGACGACCTGAAAACCCTGCTGGCGACCCTGGCACAGCCGAAAGCGGCACCGCTGATGAAGGAAAACGGTTACGAGGTCCTGGGCATTGTGCCCGTGGGTGCAGGATACCTGTTCGTGAATGACCGCAGCATTGATACCGCTGGTGAGCTGGCGGGTAAGCGCATGGCTACGCTGGATTATCAGAAAGACGCCATTCATATGGTGAACTTCGTCAAAGCCACGGTGGTGCCTTCTGACATCACCAATTTTGCTGGCAAGTTCAACAACGGTTCGGTCGATACCGCGTACGCACCTGCTTTCGCCTACGAGGCGCTGGAGCTCTATAAAGGCCTTGGCAAAGACGGCGGCATTGTCGATTACCCGCTGGCCCAACTGACTATCCAGGTAATTGCGCGTGATGATGTGCTGCCTGACGCCAGTGCCCAGAAGGCCCGGGAAGTGGCTTGGGGCATGTTCCCGCAGGCGATGGACCTGATTTCCGGCCAGGAAACGGCCATCCCCGACGATAAGTGGGTCAAAATCCCGGAAAAGGATATCCAGGGTTATCAGGAAATGTTTCGCCAGAACCGCCTGGAGATGCGTGATGGCCTGAACGGTGCCCCCAATGTTTACCACCCAAAGATGCTTGGCCTGCTGAGTAAAATCCGTTGTGCCAGCAATCCGGCATCCTCCGAGTGCACTGCAGGCAATCGCGAATAATAGGGTGGAACACCGATGAATTGGCGAGCCTTAACCGCGCCCGCAGCCAGAACCCTTTACCCCGTGCATCGCATGCACGGGGTCGTGTTGTTGCTGCTTCTATTGTTTACCCTGCTGCTGGGCATGGGCAATTCCCTGCATTCGCGCCTGTTGTGGGTGGGGGAGCAAACCTGGCCCAACTATTATCTGCTGAATCCGGATGCCACCGAACCGTCGTGCCAGCTCGAAATGGATGTGGACGCGGAGGTGCGCAAGCGAGTCGATGCCTACCAGCCGGATCCGGATGATCTGTTCAGCTCACCCCCCAATCGGGAGGCAGTGCGTACCTCGCTTGAACGCAACCTGGAGTTGTGCCAGGAGAAATACCTCCTTTACGAGCAAAACCTGAAACACGCCACGCCCGCACTGGGAGCGTTCAAGACCGTCGAGCAGGGGCTGGCGGATTTCCTGCTCGATAACATTGAACTGACCAAGTACCTGTTTATTGCGATGTTTGCCCTGGCCGCAGCGATTGCCGCAATGGACGCCGATCACATTGCCTTGCGCCTGCCCAGGAATCGCGCGGAGTGGCGGCTGAGCCAGGGTGCCCAGTTCGCAGTGAACGGCCTGATGGTGGCAAGCCTGAATTCGTATCTGGGCAAGTTGGCAAACTCGCCGGGCGCCGAGGGGACGGTAAGTCTTCAGTACGCCTGGGCCGGGGTCTTCGGCTTGTTCATGGTGATCAATGCGGTTCGGTTTCTGAACGTTCCCGATCGGCTGCGACGAGGCAACCTGGCGCTGTCGTCGGGATTGGTGATGCCCCTGTATTGCGGTATGGGGTTGATCGCCATGAGCTACTTCTTCTTCGTGGATGGCTACGCGTCGGGCCTGGCGATCTATTTCGGCATGATGTCCAACCTGTCGTCGATGTTCATCAACATTGGCTTGTACGTTCTGGTGGGGATGATCCTCAAGCAGACCCGGTTGCCGGAATTGCTCCTCAACACCATCAAACCGTTCAATCTGCCGGCGCCGATGCTGGCCTCAGTGATCATCTTTGCCACCGCGTTTCCGACTGCCTTCACCGGTGCTTCGGGTATTTTCATCCTGGCAGTTGGTGGCGTTGTCTATGATGAGCTCCGGCGAGCCGGGGCCGGGCGGCAGTTATCACTGGCCACCACCGCCATGTCCGGAAGTCTGGGTGTGGTGCTTAATCCGTGCCTGCTGATCGTAGTGATTGCTGCCTTGAACAAAGAAGTGACTACCACCGAAATGTACGGTTGGGGCTTCTGGGTGTTCATCATGTCGGCGACGTTGTTTTCGTTGATTGTCTGTAAGACCCAGGGTAATTGGAAGCCGCGGCCGGCGCCCGGTGCGTTTCGCGCTGCCGTTCGGCAAACCCGGCCACTGCTGCCCTACGCCATAGTTGCTGCCCTGGTGGTTCTGTCGGTCTGGGCGATTCTTGGCCTGCAATTTAACGAGTACAGTGCGCCGCTGATCCTGCCGCTAGTGATGCTGGCACTGGTAATGCTGGATGCACGCAAGGACAGTCGGGAACAGGGTGAGTCCCGGCTTCAAGCCTTCTGGAACCGTAGCACCGCCGCCGCCAGTGATTCGGCTGTGCATATCGGCGCCTTGCTGGCGTTAATCGGCTTTTCTATCTGCCTCGGCGGCATTCTGGAGCGCTCCGATATTGTCCATGCGCTGTTTCCGGAGAATCTGACCAGCCCCTGGATTGCCATGTTGGTGATTGTGGTGATGCTGACCCTGATCGGGATGGTGATGGATCCCTTTGGCGCGGTGATTCTGGTGTCCGCGACCATTGCCCAGCCCGCCATTCAGCTGGGCATAGATCCGCTGCACTTCTGGATTGTTTGTCTGGTGGCGTTTGAGCTTGGCTACCTGAGCCCGCCGGTGGCGCTGAACCACCTGCTGACCCGTCAGGTTGTGGGCGAAACAGAGGTGCTGGCCTGTGAGCGCACCGGCAGTTTCTGGCACCGCTACGAGCGATTGCTTCTGCCCCTTGCAGTGATGGGGCCCACGCTGCTGCTGGTCGCGTTCGTGCCGATGATGTTCTACGCCTTGTAGACGGTTCAGATTAATACGAAACCGCCTCTGGCCATCAGCCGCAGGCGGTTTTTTGCATCTGAGTTCGGCTAGGAGGCGTATCGGTTAACACTCAGTAAATAAACGCCGCCCCGGGATACTGTATGCTGGAGGCCGTTGCAGAGATAAGTGCTATGGACATCATGCTGACCCCAAAAACGCTTCTAAAGAAGGCCATGCCTGCCGCGGCTTTGTTGGTGCTTGCCGGTTGCGGCGGTGGCTCTGACTCCGACTCCGATCTGCAGTCGGTAACCGTTGCCCTGTCCGGTTTCATTGATATCGAGACTGGCACTCGGGTAGACGCCGACAACGCCGACGCCCTGACCCTGAATTCGACGCCCCGCAGCACCGCACAAAGCCTGCCGCAGGAATACGTGCTGGCGGGTTATGTCAGCGCCTTCGATGGTGTTTATCCCTCGATATCAGGGTTTCCTTCCTTTGCTTATTCCGCCGACCCGAGTGATGAGTTTTCGATGTCGCTGCGCACAGGGCAGTCGGTTGAACTGCAAGCCTTTGGTACCCGGGAGGGGGCCTCAGCGTTGCGCCTGTCGCTGGTCCAGGGCAGCTCTGTCGTTGAGACGAAGGTGACCGACAGCATGACTAGCCAGATCCGGGTGACCAATACCACCGGTTCCGATGGTTCCTTCACCGTCCGGGTCGAGTCCGAAGGGCCCACACCCATGCTGTATGTCCTGTCGACCGCGGTAAATGCCTCAGGACAGGCGAAATCCTTTGACTGGCCGGCCCATGAGTTTGTTGAAGGCGAGGCCATTGTTGCCTTGGAGGCCAGTCCTGATCCTGTATCGGCCCAGGCGATGATGGCTCAGGCCAGTATGTTGGCAACGCAGGAGTTGGCGCCGGGCCTGTGGCGGGTGAAAGCCCCGGTGCAGGTCATGGCGACGAGTGGCCAGAGCGCCCAGGTGGCGACGCTGGACTGGATTCGCACCCTGAAGCAACAGCCGGGCGTGGAGTCGGCCACGCCGAACTACCGGATGACAACCATGATGACGCCCGTGGATGAGCCCTTGTATGGGGCGCAGCAGTGGCACTATGGCTTGTTGAATGGCCCGACGGCCTGGCAGCTGGCGCCGCAGGCGGGAGCAAATGTCACGGTAGCGGTTATGGATACCGGCTTGTATCGGGCATCCAGTGGTGACTGGCATCAGGACATCAACGCCAACGTGATTTCACCATTGCCTTCGGAAGCGAGTTCGGGTTCGGGGACGGATTTTGTCTCGGAACAGTTCGACAACGACGGTCAGCCTGGGCCGGATGATAACCCGGCTGATCCCGGCAACAGTGTTGGCGGCAGTGTGTATCACGGCACCCACGTTGCCGGCACTGTGGCCGCCGTGGTCAATAACAATGGCGGCGGTGGTGTTGCGTTTAACTCGACGTTGCTGCCGGTCCGGGTTCTGGGTGACGGTGGTTCCGGCTCCTCCGCGGATCTGCTGGCGGCGCTGCAGTGGGTTGCTGGGCCTCCCAGCGGTCAGCCGCTGGCCGACATTGTGAACCTGAGTCTGGGTGGTTTGCCTTTCATACAGTCCATGCAGGATGCTATCAGTACCGCAACCAATCGCGGTGTGATCTTTGTGGCGGCGGCCGGCAATTCCTCGACTCGCACGGAGTCTTACCCGGCGGCCTTTGAGGATGTGTTTGCGGTCAGTGCCGTGGATGGTGCTGGAGCGCTGGCGTCTTATTCCAACTTCGGTACCTGGGTTGATCTGGCGGCTCCCGGTGGCGACGCCAGTCGTGATGGCAATGGCGATGGCCGTGGCGACGTAGTGGTCAGCACCAGTGTGATCAACGGAACCGAGGAAACTTATATTGGTTTGCAGGGAACCTCCATGGCCGCGCCTCATGTCTCGGGAGTATTGGCGCTGATGAAGGGCGAGAATGCCGCGCTGGACTACGAAGATATCAACGGCTTTCTAATGGCTGGCGATTTGACCGTGGCGGATTGCGGCAGTCAAAACTGCCCCAAGACCGAGCAGTTTGGCTGGGGTCTGCTGGACGCCAGTAAAGCGGCCTCTGCGGCCCAGGCTACGCCCATTCGCGATTTGCTCACCGCCACACCGGCGGTGGTGTCGCTGTCCTCGGAAGGCGCCCGAACGGCAAACGTGGAGCTTGAGGTCTACGGCGACAATCCCAGCACCGTCACCATCAACAGTGTTTCACCGCCGCCAGCCTGGTTGTCTATAGACTCTGCTCCAGCAAGCACCGATTCTGGCACGAGCTTTGATATTTCCGTTAGTCTCAATCTGGAAGCGCTCGAACCAGGGGTTTCTGAAAGAACTACGATTGAGGTTGAATACCAGGGTGACAGCCAGGTTCGGACTTTGGAAATTCCCGTAGTCGGCCAGCAGGTTACCGACCAACAGGCGCGAGACGCCGGACGGCATTTTGTCCTGCTCGTCAGTCCGGAGCCAGATGGTAATTTCTTCACAACTGAGGCCCAGACCAACGTGGTGGCGGAGAACGGCCAGTATCGCTTTGTGTTTGAACCGGACGATGGCGTGCCGCCGAAAGAACTGAATGAGGTATCGCCGGGCAATTACATTTTGGTAGCGGGCTCTGACCTGGATAATGACGGCCTAATTTGTCACGGTGGTGAGGCTTGTGCCGAATACCCGGTCGCCGGTTTGCGCCAGGAAATCACCATTTCCGCAGGCACTGCCATTGAGGGCATTCGGATGACCACCAGTTATTCCCGGCCGTCGATTTCGGCGTCGTCGCCGGAGCAACTGCCCCGGCCTGATTTCCAGGGCTATCAGTTGCTGTCACCGACGAATCCGGATGCCACTAACCTGAAGGCACTGTCTCAACCATGACCCAATCTAATCGCAAGGCTGTCATCGTGGCCGTATTTGCCACTGTTCTCGGTGCTGGTTGCGCGGTCAGCCAGACCAAGACCCAGACCCAGACTGGCGCACCGCTGGCGCGCCAGATCGCGCAGTCGGGCCACTGTGGCCTGGTTGCGCCTGGCCATATTCACCTTGCGAGCGTTGCCGACATCGACAGGCTGGAAGCCTTACCAGGCCGTCGGCTTCCCCTGGCATCCTTGAGGTCTGTCCAGTTCGGCAACGAACACGTGGTGCTCGCCGCACTTGGCCAGAAGCCCACCGGCGGATTCAGTATCACCCTGGCGGGTGCGGAAATTGTTGACGACGAGCTGGTGCTCGCGGTGGATATTCAGGAGCCGACGCCAGGAATGATGGTGAGCCAGGCGCTCACCACCCCATGCGCGGCCATTGCCGTCACTGCGTCCGGCTGGGACGACATCCGGATCGCACCGGTCGAAAACAACCGTTGATCTTTCCCGCCGAATCCCTAAGCTATGCCCCAGCTTTTCGTTCCAATTGCGGAGTTTCTTCCTGCTTATGAGCCAACAACAATACAACGCCGAAGCCATTGAAGTACTCAAGGGCCTTGATCCGGTGCGCAAGCGTCCGGGCATGTATACGGACACCAGTCGGCCCAACCATCTGGCGCAGGAAGTAATCGACAACAGCGTGGACGAAGCCCTGGCCGGGCATGCCCGCCGCATCGATGTGGTCCTGTACAACGATGGTTCCCTGAGTGTTGAGGACGATGGCCGGGGTATGCCGGTGGATTTGCATAAAGAGGAAGGACTGCCGGGTGTTGAACTGATCCTGACCCGGCTCCACGCTGGCGGCAAGTTCTCCCAGGGTAACTACAATTTCTCCGGCGGTTTGCACGGGGTTGGTGTTTCTGTGGTTAACGCGCTGTCCAAGCACCTGGAAATCACGATCAAGCGGGATGGCCAGTTGCACCGAATGACCTTCGCCGGTGGCGAGAAGGCCAGTGAACTGGAGGTGATCGACACCGTCGGCAAGCGCAACACCGGTACCCGGCTGAAGTTCACGCCGGATACCAGCTATTTCGACAGCCCGAATTTCTCCGTCAGTCGCCTGCGCCACAATCTGCGGGCAAAGGCGGTGCTTTGTCCGGGTCTTACGGTGACTTTCCTGCAGGAAAAAACCGGAGAGAAGGACGAGTGGTGTTACGAGGATGGCCTCCGGGATTACCTGCGGTCCACTTTGGCGGATATCGAAGCCGTTCCCCTTGAGCCGTTCACCGGCAGCTTTTCCGGCAACAAAGAAGCTGTGGACTGGGCCATCCAGTGGCTGCCGGAAGGCGGTGAGACGGTCATGGAAAGCTATGTAAACCTGATTCCCACTGCCCAGGGCGGTACCCACGTTAACGGGTTGCGGACGGGCTTGCTGGAAGCCATGCGCGAGTTCTGTGAATTCCGTAACCTGCTGCCCCGCGGCGTCAAACTCTCCCCGGAGGATATCTGGGAGCGTGCCGCCTACGTGCTGTCGTTCAAGATGCAGGAGCCGCAGTTCTCCGGTCAGACCAAGGAACGTTTGTCCTCCCGTGAGGCCGCGGCGTTCATTTCCGGTGTGGTCAAGGACGCCTTCAGCCTGTGGCTGAACCAGCACACTGACATTGCCGAAGTGCTGGCAGAGCTTTTCATCAGCAACGCCCAGCGCCGCCTGCGTGCCAGCAAGAAGGTGGCCCGTAAGAAAGTGACATCCGGTCCGGCGCTGCCCGGCAAGCTGGCGGACTGTTCCGGTGGCGACACCGCGCGCTCGGAGCTGTTCCTGGTTGAGGGTGACTCGGCCGGTGGTTCCGCCAAGCAGGCCCGTGATCGTGAATTCCAGGCGGTTATGCCGCTGCGAGGCAAGATCTTGAACACCTGGGAAGTGGATCCGTCGGAAGTGCTGGCGTCCCAGGAAGTCCACGATATCGCCGTTGCCATCGGGGTAGATCCCGGTTCCGACAAGCTGGATGGGCTGCGCTACAACAAGGTCTGCATCCTCGCGGACGCCGACTCCGATGGCCTGCACATCGCCACTTTGCTGTGCGCGCTGTTCGTTAAGCATTTCCGGCCGGTTGTGGCCGCAGGCCATGTGTTTGTGGCCATGCCGCCGCTGTACCGGGTGGACCTGGGCAAGGAAACTTTCTATGCCCTGGATGAGCACGAAAAACAGGGCATTATCGACCGCCTGGCCGCCGAAAAGCGCAAGGGCAAGATCTCGGTTACCCGATTCAAGGGCCTGGGTGAGATGAACCCGCTGCAGCTGCGGGAAACCACCATGGCGCCGGATACTCGCCGCCTGGTGATGCTCACCATCGAAGAAAATGATGACACCGACAGCCGCATGGACATGCTGTTGGGTAAGAAGCGAGCGTCTGATCGCCGGTCCTGGCTGGAAACCTACGGTAACATCGCCGACGTTGTGACCTGATATATCTAAGGGTGCTATAAAAAGCATCCTTTATTCTTTCTCTGTATTCTACAAAGTCGTTATCCTGCCAGTTTTCTTTTCGGGAAGAACCGTAAATGGACTGGCAAGGCTGGTTTGCGCTGGGCCTGGCGGGCACCTCGCTGATACTCATGAGTGTTGGACGCTTAGCACCCCACATGGTGATGATGGGGGTGTTGGTCGTGCTCAGTGCAACGGGCATCGTCTCTGCCGACCAGGCGCTTTCCGGTTTCAGCAATACGGGCCTGATCACCGTGGTGGCCATGTTTGTGGTAGCCGCCGGCATCCATCACTCCGGCGGTGTCGATCTGCTGGTGCACCATCTGCTCCGTAACCCCAGTACCGTCCGAAGTGCCCAGGCACGGATTGCCTTGCCGGTGTCCCTGCTTAGCGGGTTCCTGAACAACACCCCGGTTGTTGCCACCATGATTCCCGCGGTGCACGCCTGGTCTCGCAAGATCGGCATATCGCCTTCCAAGCTCATGATCCCCCTGAGTTACTCCGCCATTCTTGGCGGCACCCTGACGCTAATCGGTACCAGCACCAATCTGGTGGTTAATGGTCAGGTCCAACAGCTTACCGGCGGTCCGGGCTTCTCGATTTTCACCATTACCGCAGTCGGGCTTCCGGTTGCCGTGATCGGCGTTGCGGTGATGCTGCTGGTAATGCCCCGGTTCCTGCCGGATCGCAAGGACCAGCAGAAATTCGGTTCCATGCGGGAATTTACCCTGGAAGTTGCTGTGTCTTTCGACGGTCCGCTGGTTGGGAAGACCGTGGGCGAGGCCGGCTTGCGGGAACTGGAGCGGCTCTATCTGGTAGAAATCGAGCGTGACGGCAGCGTGGTTACCGCGGTGCCCTCAGAAGAGCGGCTCCGAGGTGGCGACCGCCTGGTGTTTGCCGGTGACACCCAGGCCATCTCCGACCTGTTGCGTATCAATGGCATCGTACCTTCTGTTCACGAGGACGAGCCAAGCCTGAGTAAAGACCGGGCCGAGCGCCGGCTGGTAGAAGCTGCCCTGTCGCCCCAGTCAGATGTGCTCGGACAGACCATCCGTGATGCCCGCTTCCGTGATCGTTATGGCGCCGTGGTGCTGGCGGTTGCCCGGGGTGGTGAGCGGGTGTCCGGCAATCTCGGGAATATCCGCCTGAAGCCGGGCGATGTATTGCTGCTGGAAGCGCGTCCCGCCTTCGTCAGCCGGCAGCGCTACAACAAAGACTTCTTGCTGATTAACGATCTGGAGACCGAGACGCCCCGCCACGACCGGGCGTGGTTGTCCTGGGGTATATTGCTGATTCTGGTCGGGTTGGCGGCCTGCGGTGTTCTGAGCATGCTTAACGCGGCCCTGCTGGGCGCCAGCCTGATGATCATCTCCGGCTGCTGTTCGGTGGGACAGGCCCAGAAATCTGTGGATGTGCCCGTCATCCTCACTATAGCGGCGTCTTTCGCCCTGGGCGCGGCACTGCAGGAGACCGGAGCGGCGATGTTCGTTGCCGAGGGCATTCTCGGTCTCAGCCAGGGCAACGTATTGCTGGCGGTCCTGCTGGTTTATATCACTGTGTCGGTGTTGACTGAGGTGATCACCAATAACGCTGCCGCTGTCCTGGTTATCCCGATTGTACTGTCGATGACGGCCTCCATGGGGGTGGCAGCCGAGCCGTTTGTGATTGCGGTGATGATGGCTGCTTCAGCCAGTTTCGCGACGCCGTTGGGTTATCAGACCAACATGATGGTGTTCGGCCCGGGGGGCTATCGTTTTGGCGATTTCGTGCGGGTGGGGTTGCCCATGAATCTGTTCATAGGTGCCTTGACAGTAACGGTGATCGCCTTGGTGTACGGGATCAGTCCCGGCTGACCCGAGGCTACTCAGGGTTGGCAATAATGTCGCAGCACAGGACCCGCAGTTCATTATTCCGGTAGTAGCCCTGGGACAGGGTGACGCACATGTAGGCGCCGGTTACGCACAGGTAAGGTGTGGTGACATGCAGATTGTCGGGCTGTGCCAGGGCCTGGCGCAGGTACTCCTGACGGAACCAGTCAGCACTGCTGGTGCTTTCCAGAGGTTTGAATCGGGGATCCTGGTTGCGGGTGCCGGTTTCGGAAACAATGGTGTCGGCAATTTGAATGCCGCACTCGTTGACCAGGTAGCAGCGCGAAACCGCTTGATGATTTAGCAGTCCGAGGCATGCCTGGTGCATGTTAGATCCGTGTCGTAATTTGTCAATCGCGTTGACGAAGTAGTCCCGGAAGAACTCTGTCAGTTGCCTGGTCGGGTCGGCGGTGACCTGATTGCGGGATTTGTACTCATCCAGCAGTTCGTCAAAATTCGCTGGCGAGCGAGCCAGTTCTTCCAGATCGATACTTGGGGTTTGAAAATAAAAGCCCTGAACGAAATCAACTCCCGCATCTATCGAAATCAGGGCCTGCTCCCGGGTTTCCACTCCCTCCAGCAATGCCAAACAGCCTGATTGATGCAGCAACGAGACGATGCCGTTCAGTATTTGTCTGGCCTTGCGATCCTCTGTGGCTCGGGTAAGCAGGGTTCTATCAAGCTTCACAATATCCGGCGAAAGGTTCCAGATGCGTTCAAAGTTTGAATGGCCGGCGCCAAAGTCGTCGATGGCCGTAAGACAGCCCAGTTTCTTGTAATAGGCCACGGTCTCTTTCAGTTTTTCGGCGTCGTCCGTGGGCTGCTCGACAATCTCCATGACGATCCGGTGCGGTGGCAGTCCGGTCTTCTTTAACAGCTGGCCAAAAAAGGAGTCGGCCTGACGACCACTGGTGACGGCCTGGGGCGAGACGTTCAAAAACAGCCAGTTCAGTTGGTCTTCGATGCCACTGTAATTGCGTATGTGTAGATATCGGCACAAGCGGTCCAGCAGCAGATTTTCCGAATCGGATGAGGGCAACTGGAACAGGTGCAGCGGCAACACTGCGGAATTGTCATTATCGAAGGCCCGGATTAAGGCCTCGTAGCCAACAATGCGCTTGTGCGAAATGCTGTAGATGGGCTGCAGTGCGGTGCGAAGGGTCAGGCCCTGAAAGTCGGCCGTCCATGCATCACCCTTATGGCAAAGCATTGGAGACAGAAGGTCGAGTTCCGGAACCGCCAGCTTTTCGGGGAGACTCTTCGACATGGCTCATTCTGATTGGTTACACGACATCGCCATTCGCTGGAAAGCGGAGGGCCGAACTGCTGAGTCCAAGTCGGTAAGGACCAAGGAAAGGATCAGCTTAACTGTGCAAGTGCTGAGATTGCCAAAAAAAATGCATTATTACCACTGTTTAATGTCGAAAGTGGGAATCATTTGCATGTCAAGAGTGTTTAGCGTTCAGCAAGCGTTCAAAAGTGGTGTGAAAAACTGGGGGGAGAGAAAAGAGGGAGGCGACCCTTTGGGTCGCCGTGTAATCAATTGTTGCTGGGTACAACAACGCTTTCGTCGAAATCAAATTCCATGTCTATGTCCTCTCGATCTATGAGCCCCCGTGACGGGGATAACTAATATGGACTTAGTCTAACGTAGGTGACTTTTTGAGCAATCCGTAAAACCCGTATACGACCAAAGGCATAGATGTAGGCAAATGGTCAGAATTTCTGATGGTGGTTAGCAAAACATTTCGATAGTTTTCATCGAGTACCGTTTCTAGAATGCGTTAGGGTTGCTTAAACAGGGCTTAAACAGGGATGGAGATCGGGCAAAAGATGCAAATCAGAAATTCATCTGAGCGTTACGGGCTGGTCGCCGTGAGCATCCACTGGCTGGTGGCGGTTGTCGTGTTCGGCTTATTCGCTCTTGGGTATTGGATGGTGGACCTGACCTACTACCACGATTGGTACAAGCAGGCGCCTGACATCCACCGCAGCGTGGGCATTCTATTATTTGGTCTGATGATTCTTCGCGTGATCTGGCGCCTGGCCAATGTTGGCCCCAAGCCTCTGGCCAGCCATAGGCGCTGGGAAGTCGCCAGTGCCCATGCGGCTCACAGCCTGCTGTATCTGCTGTTGTTCGTGGCGATGGTCAGCGGTTACCTGATCTCCACCGCCGACGGCTCTGCCATCGATGTGTTCGGTTGGTTTGAAGTGCCGTCCGTTACCGGCCAGATCAAAGGCCTGGAAGACACGGCTGGCACTGTGCACTACTGGTCGACCTGGGCAATCTTGGGTTTGGCCGCGGTGCACGCGGCTGGCGCCCTGAAACACCATGTGATTGATCGTGATAACACACTTCGGCGTATGCTTGGCCAATAGCCAAACTCGCCGACTATAGGCTTCTTAGCCCATTTCGGGCATGTTTCATGAAAAGGAGAAAACGATGAAGAAGGTACTTCTCGCGTCTGCAGTTTCCATGGCTATCGCGGGCGCCGTACAGGCCGATGGCCATAGTGCTACGTTCGACTTCGACGACAAGGGTGCTCACCAGTTCGTCACCTTCAAGATTTCTCACCTGGGTTTCAGCTGGTTGTACGGTCGCTTCAACGAGTTTGACGGTCAGTTTGTCTACGATGCTGAAAACCCGGCCAATAGCTCCGTGAATGTGACCATCGATACGTCCAGCGTCGATTCGAACAATGCCGAGCGCGACAAGCACCTGCGCAGTGAGGATTTCCTGTACGTAGACGAATATCCGCAGGCTAGCTTCAAGAGCAAGCGGGTGGTGGTCGATGGCGAAGGTGAGGCCGATATTATCGGTGATCTGACTTTGCGTGGCGTTACCAAAGAGGTGACTCTGGACGCCGAGCTGATCGGTCATGGCGAAGACCCGTGGGGCGGCTATCGCATGGGATTCGAGGCTGAAACAGAGCTGCGTCTGAAAGACTTCGGCATCCCGATGGAACTCGGCGAGGCCTCAGAGACAGTTGAAATCATTATCTCCGTGGAAGGTATTCGTCAGTAAGATCTGCAGAATTGACGGGTGCCGGAAGGGTGCCTGAGGACAATAGCCAGGGTTCCCCACAACTGTGGAACCCTGGCTATCTTTAAGCAGGCAATCCCCGCCTGACTCGATTTACGATACCCGCCTTTGGTGCCCTCAATGGGCCTTTCTCATCAGGCTCGTCACGCCTTGGAATGGCCAGACGCTTGGTCTGATCGACACAGATGCAGTTGTCGCCAGAATTGACCAGCAAAGATAACCAGCCAGATCAGCACACCCGCCCAGAGATATGGCTCGGGAATCTGGAAGGTTCCGCTGATTGTAAACTCCACCAGGAGCATCAGGGCAACTGCCAGTAGCGCATTCACCATGGCCGTGACCATAGCTTGCCCGCAGGCTTTCAGGTTGGGTTTCATAGTGTTCCGCTTGTGAAGAAAGTGAAACGGTCTTCTATCCGATGGTTGCGAGCATACGGTTCGGATTACAGAGTCTCCATGCGGGAATTCCGCTATTGGAAGTTGGAGTATCTGAGCGCGCGTCCATATAATGTGCCCTCGCGTCGCGGCCCGTGATTATTTCGCGTGCAACGGGTAGCATCATCGGCGTCATTCACTTCAGGTAATATAGGCAGAAGAGGCATCCATGCCAGAGTTCCAGACTACGGATGAAGGCTTTGAGCGGGTTTCACTCAGGGACTACACGGAAAAGGCCTATCTCGACTACTCCATGTACGTCATCCTTGACCGGGCCCTGCCCAACGTGGGCGACGGCCTCAAGCCGGTTCAGCGGCGCATCGTATACGCGATGTCAGAACTGGGGCTGAAATCCACCTCCAAGTACAAGAAATCCGCCCGTACTGTCGGTGATGTGCTCGGTAAGTTCCATCCTCACGGTGACAGCGCCTGTTACGAAGCGATGGTGCTGATGGCGCAGCCGTTCTCCTATCGTTACCCGCTGGTGGATGGTCAGGGTAACTGGGGTTCGCCAGACGATCCCAAGTCGTTTGCCGCCATGCGTTACACCGAATCCCGGCTGGCGCCGTTCGCCGAAGTATTGCTGGGTGAGCTGGGCCAGGGCACCGTTGACTGGGTGCCCAACTTCGACGGCACCATGGACGAGCCTTCGGTATTGCCGGCACGTTTGCCCCATGTGTTGCTGAATGGCACCACCGGTATCGCCGTGGGCATGGCAACCGACATTCCGCCCCACAACGTGCGTGAGGTGAGTGCCGCCTGTATTCGGCTTCTGGATAGCCCGGAGGCCACTGTTGATGAGCTCTGTGAGCACATCAAGGGCCCGGATTTCCCCACCTACGCCGAGATCATCACGCCGCGCAAGGACATCCGCCAGATGTATGAGACCGGCCGTGGGTCGCTGCGCATGCGGGCACGGTGGATTCGCGAAAACGGCGAAATTGTTATTACCGACCTGCCTCACCAGGTTTCGGGTGCCCGCGTTCTGGAGCAGATTGCCCATCAAATGCAGGCCAAGAAGCTGCCGATGGTCGCTGACCTGCGGGACGAGTCAGACCATGAGAACCCGACTCGACTGGTGATTGTGCCTCGCTCCAACCGGGTTGATCTCGACGGTTTGATGGCGCACATGTTCGCCAGTACCGATCTGGAGAAAACCTATCGGGTTAACATCAACGTCATCGGCAATGACGGGCGTCCCGGCGTCAAGGGTTTGCACACAATCCTGACCGAGTGGCTGGCTTTCCGCCGGACCACCGTGACTCGCCGACTGCAGCACCGTCTGGACAAGGTGTTGGCCCGGCTGCACCTGCTCGAAGGTTTGTTGATCGCCTATCTGAACATCGATGAGGTGATCGAAATTATCCGTACCGAGGACAAGCCCAAGCCGGTGTTGATGGAGCGGTTCGGGTTGTCCGCGGACCAGGCTGAAGCCATTCTCGAGCTAAAACTGCGCCACCTGGCCAAGCTTGAGGAAATGAAAATCCGGGGCGAGCAGGATGAGCTGGCCGCTGAACGTGATGAGCTGCAAACCATCCTCGGCTCCGAAGACCGCCTGCGTGAACTGATCAAGGCCGAACTGCAGGCCGATGCAGAAGCCTACGGCGATGACCGTCGCTCACCGATCGTGGAGCGTGAGGAAGCCCGTGCCTTCAGCGAAATCGATCTGGTGTCCAGCGATCCGGTTACCGTGGTGCTGTCCGAGAAAGGCTGGGTGCGAGCGGCGAAAGGCCACGATATTGAGCCTGAGGGCCTGAGCTATAAAGCGGGTGACAGCTTTGCCCTGGCGGCAAGGGGTCGTAACAATCAGCCGGCAATCTTCCTGGATTCCACCGGCCGTGCCTACTCATTGATGGCGCACAGCTTTCCGTCTGCGCGAGGGCAGGGCGAGCCGCTGACTGGCCGGATCAATCCGCCGTCCGGGGCTAGCTTTTCTGGCCTGTTGATGGGTGATCCTGCTCGCAAGGCTCTTCTGGTTACCGACGGTGGCTATGGCTTTGTTACCTCGCTGAACGACATGATCAGCAAGAACCGTAATGGCAAGGCGGTGGTTAGCGTGCCCAAGGGCGCCCGGATTATGCCGCCGGTCACCATTCCGGCAACGGAAAAGACTCTGTACCTAGGTGCGGTCTCCAATGAGGGTCGGATGTTGGTTTTCCCCCTGAGCGAATTGCCAGAGCTGGCTAAGGGTAAGGGCAATAAGATCATCAGCATTCCCTCGGCCCGGGTGCAGAACCGGGAAGAGTATGTGGTCGCCGTGGCCGTGTTTGCCGAAGACGACCAATTGGAGGTTCGGGCCGGCAAGCGCAAGATGGGCCTGCACTTCAGCGACCTTGAGCATTACCTGGGCGAGCGTGGCCGGCGAGGGCACAAGCTGCCCCGGGGCCTGCAGCGCGTTGATGGCATTGATGTGATTCCTTCTGCCGCACGGGCACAGGAAGAGGAGAGCACGGAGAGTGAGTGAGCTGGTACTGATTAATGTTTCGGGTCGGGACAAGCCCGGCCTGACCTCGGAAATTACCGGGATCATGGGCCAGTACGATGTCCGGATTCTCGACATTGGCCAGGCGGTGATTCATGACCACCTGACCTGGGGCATCCTGATTGAGATACCGGACGCCTCCAAGTCGTCGCCGGTGATTCGCGATCTGCTGTTCCGGCTGCATGCCCTGGACCTGCAGGTGCGGTTTGCACCGATTACGGTGGAGGATTACCAGAGCTGGGCGGAAGGTCGCAATCGGGCCTGCTACATCGTCACCCTGCTGGCCAGAGACATCCAGGCCGAACAGATCGCCCGGGTTTCCGCCATCACGGCCCGCCATGGTCTCAACATCGATAACATTTCCCGCCTGTCGGCCCGGCCCTCGCTGAAGACCGCTGAGAACCGCATTGCCTGCGTGGAGTTTTCAGTACGGGGAACACCCTCAGACTTGGAAGCTTTGCGGGCCGACTTCCTCCACATTGCCGGCGAAATGAACGTCGATATCGCCTTCCAGGAAGACTCAATTTTCCGCCGGAATCGCCGTTTGGTGGTGTTCGATATGGATTCCACTCTGATTGAAGCCGAAGTGATTGATGAGCTGGCCCGGGAGGCCGGAGTGGGTGACCAGGTAGCTGAGATCACCGAGCGGGCGATGCAGGGCGAGTTGGACTTTAGTCAGAGCTTTGCGGAGCGCCTGGCGCTGTTGAAGGGGCTTGATGAGTCTGTGCTCGAGGGTATTGCTGCTCGCCTGCGCATGACCGAAGGAGCAGAGCACCTGATCCGCAGCCTGAAGGCCCTGGGCTATCGAACCGCGATCCTGTCCGGCGGGTTTACCTACTTTGCCCGCCATCTTCAGGCCAAGCTGGGTATCGATTACGTGTATGCCAACGAGCTGGAGATTGTTGACGGCAAGGTCACCGGTCGGGTCTCCGGTCAAGTGGTGGACGGCAAGCGTAAGGCCGAGCTGTTGCTGGAAATTGCGGAGAAAGAGCATATTGCCCGTGAACAGGTAATTGCCGTGGGGGATGGCGCCAACGACTTGCCTATGCTGAGTCAGGCTGGTCTGGGTGTGGCGTTCCGTGCCAAGCCGCTGGTCAAGGAGTCGGCTCGACACTCGATCTCGACGCTGGGTTTGGATGCTATTCTCTACCTGATTGGTTTCCGTGAAAGCGAGACCAATCAAGGGTTGGAGCGAGCCGGTTTCTGATCGGCTTCAGTGCTTTGTCAAAACAAAACGGCGCCCAATGGGCGCCGTTTTTTTGCCACAAGGCTCTGGGTCAGTGGTCTCCGAAGTCGTAGTTCATCTCCGGTACAGGCGCTTGCAGGTAGTAACCCTGAATGTAGTTGACGCCCGCTTGCCAGAGCGTGGCCAGGACGCCGGCATTTTCCACCAGCGGAATGATGGTCAGTTTGCCGCTGTTCTGCAGGGTTTTGACCATTTCCTTGACCTGTTCCTTGGCGGTGTCGTTCTTCTGGATTTCCTCAGTGAACGATCCGTCGATCTTCACGTAGTCGGTGTCGATGTGCTTCAAGGTGTTGAATGGGTTGAGCGCACAACCGAACTGGCCAATGGAGACCTTGCAGTGCAGTTCGTGAACGGCTTTGCTGAACTCCTTTGCCTGTTTCATGTAGTTGTTGGCATCCCCCTCCCGAATCTGGAAGACGAGGGAGTCCCCCGGCAGACGCGCGGCCTTGAGGGCTACGCTGAGCCAGGCCGTGAAGGTCTGGTCCTGCAGGGTTTCGGCCGTAATGTTCAGGAATAAGCGGGTGTCGTGCCCGTGTGACCGGTGATTGGACAACTGCTTGATGGTCTGCAGGATAACCCAGCGGTCGATCTTGATCGCGGTGTCAGCAGGGCCCATCGGTGGCAGGAAGTCGTAGGGTGAAACTTCCTCGTCGTCTTTGTCGAGCATCCGGACAAAGGCCTCGTAGTGCTCTTCGCCTTCACCCCGCAAGTTGATGATGGGCTGGAACAGCAGCTTGAAGCGGTTGTCTTCCAGCGCTTTCAGAATCGCCTCAACCGAGTTGCCCTCATCCAGGGATTCGTAATCGGTTGGGTTGTAGACCAGAACTCCATTGCCCTGTTCGTGACCTTCCTGCTTGCGCACCTCGGACGATGCCGTGTGTGCCCGGGCCATCAGCTCCTCGGCTTTCGGGGAATTCTCGGTGATGGCGGCAACACCGATGCTGACGGTGAACTGTACGGTTCGACCGTTAATATCAAACAGGTGATCCTCGACCGCCTTGCGGACGCGCTCGGCGTGGTCAGCCATGGCCTTTTCGTCACAAGGCTGGCACATGAGGCAGAAGGCGTCATCACTCAGGCGAGCGAGGATGACGTCTTCATCAACCTGTTGCTTTAGCAGGTTGGCCAGGTCGCTCAGCAGAAGGTCGGCACCAGCAATTCCGACCTGGCCTTTCATGCTCATGAAGTTGTCGAGTGCAATGTAGGCGAGGGCGCCGGTTTCATTGCGCTTGCCAGCTTTGCCAATGTTTTCGGCCAGGGCATCCATCAAATACTGACGGTTGAACAGACCGGTCATGAGATCCTGGCTGCTGATCTGACGCAGCTTTTCTTCCAGCTCGGCGTCGCTGTGTTCAGGCTGCAGCACGATCTGGGTACAGGTTTCGCCGTCGTAGGTGGCGGCTGATACCGACATGGTTACATTGAACTCGTGATCGTCGCTGCGGCGTGCAGTGCAATTCATGGTCATGCCATCTTTGCCCTTCTCGACAAAGGATTTCATGAACTCCTTGTATTTGCCCTGGCTTTCCGGAGTGAGAGTGTCGAGCACCGGAATGCAGATCAGGTCATCAATGTCGTCGTAGCCGAGGAACTCCATGTACGACTGGTTGGCATAGATGTGCATGCCGTCGTTGATATAGGCGATGGCGTCTTTGGAGCTCTCCAGCAGCAGTTGGCAGCGTTGTTCGGCTTCGCGTAGGTGGGATTCCAGAACGCGCCGCCGGCGGCGCTCTTCCAGCGCGGCGAGTTCGCGATTAACCGCCAGTACCAGTAGATCGGTGTGCTCGAAAGGAACCGTGTCCTGGGCGCCAGCTTTCAGCACCGCCACGGTGCGCTCACGGCTTTGTTCTTCGGTTAGCAGGATGAACGGGATGTCCTTATCCATCCGGCGAATCATCGCCAGAGCGTCGTCGGCACTGAATTCCTGTTCCAGGTCCCGGGCCAGCAGCAGATCCCAGTTGCCGGCTTTCAGGGTTTCTTCAAGGTCTTCTTCCGAGGTGATGCGGTGCGCGCGGGTGGCCTTGCCAGAATTTCTGAGCAGGCTGACCAGCGACTCGGCATCGTTTTGGTCTGGATCAAGGATCAGCAGGTGTACAGTCGCGTTCTTTTTCTGCATTCGTAAGGCGTCTCGTGGTGCGCGTTGGGATAGGCCGGTCCAGATCTTCCATCGGGCGCGGGGGCAACCGTTGTCTTGCTTTTGGCATGGTTTGCCTGCGCCTGCTGGCCGGGCTGTCACTAAGCTGAATGATGCAGCGGATAGTCGTCAATAACAACCCTGTGGCCGATGGGATCCCGCTGTTGATCGCGTCTACAGCGATGGCCACAGTGAATCGAATTCATCCTCACTCGCACCGGAGGGAGTGTCCGGGGCGCAGGCCGAAGGCACAGAGACATTGTGAAGTTTCAATTCAAACTGGCTGATGCTTCCCGTCGAAGACACTTTATTGGACAGGTGCCCCTGGTCTTCCCGGCCGTCATGCAGCAGCGAGATGCGGCTGCCTGATTGGAACGGCAGTCTAGGGGTAATCAAAGTCGCTGACTGATTGACCACGCTGATTTCAGGTAGCAGTAAGCCCCGCAGGTATTCACTGCTGTTGCCGACCTTCTGGATCAGTTTCACGCCGCAGGGTGAGGCGCTGGGCGCCAGCAGTTCGATTCCGATCTGGGTTCCGTGATGCTTGATTTGCCGAATCCAGCGAACCACCGCGACGCTCCAGGGATGGGAGCTCTGCTCGCGCACGCCCATGATCTCACCCGCTTGCAGTGAGGTGGGGACATTGCTTTCCCAGGCCACACAGTAGCCGCCTGGGCTGGTGTTGATCAGCAGGGCGTGGTGGGAGCTTGGCCGGTTTTTGTCAGCAACCTGGCGGGAAGCGGTGCCATAGCTGCCACGAAAGGTGATCGGTGCATCCGCGGAGTGCCGGGCATCGTCGCTGGGGGAGACGTCGTGGGCTCCCGCCCAGGCATCATTGCTCTGCTGGGCTGAGCGGATGAACATGTTCTCCTCACTGCGGTGACCATTCTCATTACCACTGACAAACTCGGTAAAGGTCTTTTCGCCAGCGACAAAATAGTGCGCTGCAGTGAGGCCAACACACACTTCCAGCATGCCCTGGCTGGCAATGCGGTTGAAGTTGCGCTTGGCCAGAATGCCCAGGGCCTGGCTCAGGTGAGTTAGCAGGGTGTCGCTGACCTTGGCGGGCACGTGGAGTGCGCTCTCGCCCTTGGTTTTGTTACGGCGGGCATTCAGCGTATCCGAGATCATGGCGGACAGGTCCCTGGTGTCGAAGTCGAAGCTGTCGTCGCCGGGGTTGTGGTCCAGCAGGCTGCGGTAGATCGGAGGGTTGTCGCCCTCCATGTTGACAACGAACAGGCTGTCTTTGCCAATGTCGGGGGCGCAGCGGGTGTAATCGCTCCAGGCCTCGAACAGTTCGTAGACTTGCATGAGCTCTGGCTGGCGCAGTTGGTTCGGGCGCGCACTGCCCAGCAGTAAAATCCGTTTGTAGGCATCCGCTATCGAGCTGGCACGGCGGTGCAGCAGGCTGTGGTCTTCCACTTCGGTGTCTGCGAGCTTGTTTCTGACGGCAAACCGGTACAGTCGATGGCACTCCAGCCAGCTCCTCGCAGGACTCGGGCAATACAGCTGGTGGGAACGAACAATGGTCGCTGCCAGCTCGGAAATGGCCCGATGTGTGGCAATAATAATGGGCTTGCGGTTGCGTTCTGCGCCGCCGTTGTCCAGGAACTCCAGGACGCAGAGTTTGTAGCCCGCGGACAGATGCAGTTGCAACGCCTGGGACAGGTTGGCAATTTTGCGCTGTTTTTCTGGCAGAGCGACGGCCATGCCGAGGTAATGACGGGAAAGTTCATCGCACACGAACTGGATTTTCTCCCGGATCAGCTCCAGGAACTGCAGCCGTTGCTGGGGTGGCGTGAACAGGTGGTTGAGCTCGATGATGGCATGGTAAAGCTGACGTGAGACCTCGCCAATGTTGGCCATTGGCAATTGTTCGATCCAGCCCCTGAATGCTTTGGGCGTGGTGTCGCAAAAAGACAAGCTGGCCGTTTTTTGTTCTGGGACTCGAAGATCTGGTTTCAGATTGATGCCTTCCATGAGTTCACGCCACTGTTGAGAGTCACGGTAAGGTTCCTCAGGTGATGCGGAGGGGCAAACGACTTACGTGCTATTTGCCTATTTGCCCACAGCGCCATGGAAAAGCCGTGAAGAGTATTTTTTTGGTAATCGTTACATAACATTAAGATAGCAATCCCGTTACAAAAAGCGAACGCGCCACAAGTTAACAATCTTTGACAGGTGCCTGCGGGTGTTTTTTCGAGAACTCTATCACGAAAACAGATTTAGGGGCGTCTTGCCATCTCGCCCGGGAACCTCTCGCACCAGTTTAGGCACCAGGAATCCCGGCAGCCGACTCAGAAGGTCCCGGACCAGGCCCCGGGCCTCGTCGTCAGACACATCGTAATGATGCGCGCCCTCGACTGGATCGAAGGCGTGCAGGTAATACGGCAGTACACCGGCATCAAACAGGGTCTCACTAAGTGCTTCCAGAACCTCGGTGCTGTCGTTGACTCCTCGCAGGATAACGCTCTGGTTCAACAGCGTAACGCCGGCGTCTCGCAATTGTTCGAGTGCGGCGCGCGTGGCCGAGTCAACCTCGTGCGGGTGGTTGATGTGCAGCACCATCACCACCTGCAGCCGCGTTTTTTTCAGCCAGGCAAGCAGCGACTCGCAGACGCGCTCTGGAATCACCACCGGCAGACGGGTGTGCAGGCGCAGGCGTTTGAGGTGAGAAATAGCCCCAAGCTCATTTGCCCACTGGGCAAGCAGCCGATCGTTGACGGCCAGGGGGTCGCCGCCGCTGAGAATCACTTCGTTGATTTCCGGGCTCGCCGCCAGGGTCTCGACAATGTGCTGCCGGTCCCGAGGGCTCAGGCGCTGATCCTCGTACGGGAAGTGGCGCCGGAAACAGTAGCGGCAGTTAACCGCGCACTGACCGGTAACCATGAGCAGGGCGCGGCTGCGGTATTTGCGGATCAGACCGGTGGTCTGGATAGCACCGTCTTCTTCCAGGGGATCGCGGACAAACCCCGGAACCCGCAGGGCTTCATGGCTCACCGGTAACACCTGCCGCAGCAGCGGGTCGTTGGGATCGCCTTTGCGCATGCGGGCCAGGAATGGCTCCGGAACCCTCACCGGGAACAGTTGATGTCCGGCCCTGGCTCCCTGAAGCCAGCGTTCGGGCGACAGGTTCAGCCGTGCCAGCAGTTCCTCCGGGCAGGTGATCGACTCAGAGAGCAGTTGCTGCCAGCTGGGGCGGTCCTCAACAAGGTGGGCTTCTATACGGGTGGGGGTTCGCTGTATCATAGCGACCTTCGAATTTTTAACTGCATTTTGTCAGGTGAACATTTCATGGCTTCATATTCTACCAACGAATTCCGCAGCGGTCTTAAGGTTTTGCTCGATGGCGACCCTTGTATCATGCTTGAAAACGAGTTCGTCAAGCCGGGGAAAGGTCAGGCCTTTAACCGCGTAAGACTGCGGAATCTCATGACCAACCGGGTCTGGGATCGCACGTTCAAGTCGGGTGAGAGCCTCGAAGCCGCTGACGTGATCGATCAGGACATGGAGTACCTGTACACCGATGGTGAATTCTGGCACTTCATGCTGACCGATGGTTCCTTCGAGCAGTACCCGGCAGACGCCAAGGCGGTCGGTGATACCGTGAAGTGGCTGAAAGAACAAGACGTGTACACGGTTACGTTGTATAACGGCGCGCCGTTGACGGTTACGCCGCCGAACTTCGTCGAGCTGGAAGTGGTCGACACCGATCCCGGCATGAAAGGTGACACCGCTCAGGGCGGCTCCAAGCCCGCGACCTTGTCGACCGGTGCGGTGGTCAACGTACCGCTGTTTATCACCATTGGCGAAGTGCTGAAGGTCGACACCCGTTCGGGTGACTACGTTAGCCGCGTTAAAGGCAACTGATCCCGGAATGACCGAAGATTCTGTCTGGCGGCCTTCCGCCTCGCCGGCAGCCCTGAAAAGCCGTGCACAACAGTTGGCGTTTGTGCGCGGCTTTTTTGCTGAACGGGAGGTCATGGAAGTGGAAACGCCGGTGCTGGCGCAGCACGGCGTGACTGACGTGAACCTTGACGGTGTCGCGGCCGACGTGTCGGCGGCGGAGCGCAAGGGTGGCTGGCTCCAGACTTCCCCGGAATACCATATGAAGCGGCTGCTCGCGGCCGGATCCGGTTCGATCTATCAGATTTCCAAAGTGTTCCGGAACGGCGAGCGCGGCCGGCGGCATAACCCCGAGTTCTCCATGCTGGAGTGGTATCGGGTCGGGTGCGATGATGCGGCGCTGATGGTCGAGGTGGCAGATCTGGTGTGCGACTGGCTGGGCTGTGCCCGCCCTGCGCAGGTGTCCTACCGGGATGCGATGCTGACTTGGGCCGAGGTGGATCCGTTTGAGTTCAGCGATCAGGATTTGCGCCAGCGCTGCGAGCAATGGCTGGAGCCGGCACAGATCGCGGAATTGGATCGGGACGGGTGTCTGGACCTGCTGATGAGTTTTGCGGTGGAGCCGAATCTTGGCCAGCATACTCCGGAATTCGTCGTCGGCTATCCCGCTTCCCAGGCGGCCCTGGCGCGAGTTTCAGTGGTGGATGGTCATCCGGTGGCGCATCGCTTTGAGCTGTATATCAATGGCCTGGAGCTGTGCAACGGCTACTGGGAATTGATCGATGCCAGCGAACAGCGCCGCCGCTTTGAGGCTGATAATCAGCTCCGGCAGCAGTCGGGCAAGCCCGGTATGGCGCTGGATGAGGCTTTTCTTTCGGCCGTCGAGGCCGGATTGCCCGATTGCGCCGGGGTGGCGCTCGGGCTGGACCGGTTGCTGATGCTTAAGTTGGGCGCCCGGGATATCGCCGAGGTGCTGGCGTTTCCCTTCGAGCGTGCCTAGCCTGCGAGCCATAGACCAAGCTTAGGCCACCCTTAGGCCCAACCTTAGGCGAGAGTTCCGAAGGCCTCGCCCACACGCACCGTTTTGCCGGCAACCTGATCGTCGTTCCAGGTTGCCGCGCCTTTGGGCATGACCATCACTACCGTTGAGCCCAGGCGGAAGCGCCCCATTTCCTCGCCCTTGGCGAATGCTCGCGCCTCATCGCCCTCGTAGCGCGTAGTTGTGACCTCGCCGTCGCCGGGCGCTACAACGCCAGACCACACGGTCTCAACACTGCCAACGATCATGGCGCCGACCAGTACCAGGGCCATGGGCCCGGCTTCGGTGTCGAATATGCAGGCCACCCGTTCGTTACGTGCAAACAGGTTTGGAACGTTCTCAGCTGTGACCGGATTCACCGAGAACAATTTGCCCGGAATGTACACCATCTCGCGCAAAGTGCCCGCCAGGGGCATGTGGATTCGGTGATAATCCTTGGGCGACAGGTAGATGGTCGAAAATTGGCCGTCCGCGAAGGTGTTGGCCCACTGCGGATCGCCGCCGAGCAATTCTGTCAGGCTGAAGGACTGTCCTTTTGCCTGAAATACGCGATCGTTGTTCACCTGGCCCAGTTGACTGATGGCACCATCGACTGGACTGACCAAGGTTTTTTCACCCTCGGCAATGGGTCTGAGGCCTGGTTTTAGGGCACGGGTAAAAAACGCATTAAAGCTGGGGTACGCGGTTGGATCGGGTTCGGCCGCTTCGCTCATGTTTATGCCGTAGCGGCCGATAAACCATTTGACGACGCGATTCTTGAGTGCCGGGTTACGATCATTGTCTGCCAAGCGCCCAGCCAATCGGGAAACCGAAAGTTGGGGCGTGACGTACTGACTCAGGACAAACAACTTGCTTAGCATTAAGAGTAACCCTTTGAGCTCAAAGGCGCGCATTCTACCAAAGTCTGGCCTCTGTATAGAAATTGTTTCCTGGCTTCTCCCGTGGTGTGAAGCCTTGCTATTATCGAAACCCAAAATAGAGCGGACGCCGGCGGTGTCCGACGATAATCAAAAAACAAGGCGTGCATTCTTCCCATGTTATTGATCATTGGTGCAGCGGTTGTCCTCGCCAGCGTGTTGGGCGGTTATGTCCTGCATGGCGGAAATCTGGCAGTACTCTGGCAGCCCACCGAGGTGCTGATTATTTTCGGCGCGGCGGTGGGCGCGTTTGTGATTGCCAACCCCATGCATACGGTTAAGAAAGTATGTCAGGGCGTCCTGGGTCAGTTGACTGGGTCGCCGTTTAACAAGTCCTTTTATGTAGATTTGCTGAGTTTGATGTACGAGATTTTTGATAAATCTCGCAAACAGGGCGTGATGGCAATTGAGGAGGACATCGACAATCCTGAATCGAGCCAGATCTTCAGCCGTTATCCGGCAATCATGAAATCCAAGGACCTGCTCGCGTTCATCACCGATTATCTGCGCATCATTAGCTCAGGGAACATGGCCACCCACGAGCTGGAAGGCATGATGGAGAATGAAATCGACAGCCGCCAGCATGAACTGGAGGAGCCGTCGCATGCGGTACACAAGGTTGCGGATGCCCTTCCGGGGTTGGGAATTGTGGCTGCGGTCCTCGGTATCGTTATTACCATGAATTTCCTGTCGGAAGGACCGGAGCGGATCGGCTTGAGTGTCGCTGCGGCTTTGGTCGGCACCTTTCTCGGTATTTTTATGGGGTACGGTTTTGTCGGGCCGGTTTCAATGGCCATGGAGCATTCCGCCAAGTACGAGCTGAAGGCGTACGAGTGTGTGAAATCGTCTATCGTCGCCACGCTTTCGGGTCAGGCTCCCCAGATGGCCATCGAGTTTGGTCGTAAGGCGCTGCCAACCGACAAACGGCCAGGTTTCCAGGAATTGAACGATCACGTTCGATCCAAATGATTCCTGACCACATCTTGATCCGGAGCTGATTCGTGGAACAACAACCGATCATCATCAAGCGCAAGAAGGTTGTTGCCGGTGGTCACCACGGTGGTTCGTGGAAGGTGGCGTTTGCTGATTTTGCCACTGCTATGATGGCCTTCTTTCTGGTCCTTTGGCTGACAGCTACTGCCTCTCCCGAGCAGATAAAGGCGGTCGAGGGCTATTTTCGGGATCCGGTCGGCTTTACAGACGGTGGCTCGCCCAATCCGGTGGATCTGGGGGGCAGTGCCTCGGTGGTCAATGAAGCCAGTTCGGATGTGGAGTCCAGCGACGTTCAAATTGAAGACGAGGTGGTTGACCAGCTTTCCGAGACGCTGGAGCAGCGTCGCATGGAGGAGTTGTTTCAGGAGCTGAAGGAGCGTATTGAGCAGAATCAGACGCTTCAGGAGTTCAAGGACCAGTTGTTGATCGACATCACCGACGAGGGCTTGCGCATCCAGATTGTTGATCGCTCCGGCCGGCCCATGTTCGATAGCGGGCGTGCCGAGCTGAAGTATTATTCCCAGGACATCCTGTTTGAACTGGCGAAGACTCTCGGGTCGGTGGACAACAAGCTCAGCCTCACCGGGCATACCGATGCCACGCCGTTCAAAGGGCGGCCTGGCTACACTAACTGGGAGCTCTCGGCGGACCGCGCAAACACTGCGCGCCGGGCGCTGGTTGCCGGCGGTGTCGGTCAGGAGCAGATTGGCCGGGTGGTGGGCTTGAGTGATTCGGTGTTGTTCGAGAAGAGCGATCCGACCGCGCCGGTCAACCGCCGGATCTCGATCATCGTGCTAAACAAGCGCGCCGCCCAGGGCATTCAGGACAGCGCCAGCCAGGGCGACGAGCCGTTGATCGATCTCACCAAGCCAACCGAGGAAGATAAACAGGAGGCTATGGACCGGCTAGAGAGTGGCGAATGGCTGGAGGAAAAGCCAGAGCCAGAACCCGGCGAGCTGAACTGGTAGGGCGCAGGGTTGCCAGGTTCAGTCCAGTTTGAGGCCTCGGGCCTGCTGCTCCGCCATATCCAGTAGAATTCTGTGAAAGCTTCTCCGGCGTTCCGGGCTGATTCGGCCCGCTTCTGCCGCGGCGTCGATGGCGCATCCGGGGTCGCCCATGTGGCGGCAGTTCCGGAATTTGCAGTGACCCATCTCATCCCGAATCTCACGAAACCCGTACTCGATCTCCTGTGGTGTCATGTGCCATAGGCCGAACTCCCGGATGCCCGGAGAGTCAATCAGGTCACCGCCAATAGGCAAATGGAACAGCCGGGCGGTGGTGGTGGTGTGTACGCCCTTACCGGTGCTCTCAGACACCGCGCCGACCCGGATTGCCTCGTCCGGTATCAGGGTCTGGATAATCGATGACTTACCAACCCCCGATTGACCCACGAATACGCTGGTCTGGTTTTTCACCAGGGCTTCAACTTCCGGTGCCGGCCGGTCGCCGGATTCTGCTGCCGAGGTGCGAATCACCTCATAGCCCAAGGCCTCATAGCGCGCCAGTAGCGCATCGATGTGATTCCGGTTGCGGTCGGTAATGAGATCGGTCTTGTTGAGCAGGATGACCGCCGGAATGTCGGTGATTTCCGAGGCCACCAGGTACCGGTCGATCAGGTTGTCGTGGGGTTCGGGCTCCGCAGCCAGCACCAGAATGATGTGATCAATATTGGCGGCGACTGGCTTCAGGGCACCAAAGTTGTCGGGGCGCTGGAGCAGATTCTGGCGCTCACAGCGGGCTACGATAACCCCGGATTCGTTGCGCCCGGGCCGCCAGATGACCTTGTCACCGGTGACAAGGCTGTCGATGTTGGCGCGTACGAAGCAGCGAATGACCTTGCCGGTGTGCTCCCCCTCCAGGCCTTCGACATCCAGCTGCTGGCCGTAGTGGGCGATGATCAGCCCTTCCTGTTCCTGGCCCAGCTCGCCGGCATCGGCCTGTTCCTGAACCACTTTCTCCTTCCGTGCGGCGCGCGCAGCGCGCTCCTCCTGGACTTTTTTGATTCGGAATTGTTGCTGCTTGTTCAGTCGCCGTTTTGCCATTAAGGATCAGTTGCCAGTAATCGGTGGAGTGAGGTGTTACATCATACGTTAATCGGCCACAATACACAGGGGATGTCCCAACTCCACCACCAAGACACTGAACGTTAGGAACTGATAATGGCAGAAGGCGATCGCTTAGTTTGGATTGATCTGGAGATGACCGGCCTGGATCCGGAAAAGGAACGGATCATCGAAATGGCCACCATCATCACCGATTCGGAGCTGAATGTTGTGGCAGAGGGCCCGGTCATTGCCGTGCATCAGCCCGACAGCCTGCTGGATGCGATGGACGAATGGTGCACCAACACCCACGGTGCCAGTGGCCTGACCAAGCGCGTCAAGGAGAGTGCCATTGACGAGGCCCAGGCCGAGCAGCAAACGCTGGAATTTCTGCAGCAACACCTGGAAGCGGGCAAGTCGCCCCTGTGCGGCAACAGCATTGGCCAGGATCGCCGGTTCCTGGTGAAGTACATGCCCCGTCTGGAAGGCTTTTTCCACTACCGCAATTTGGATGTCTCTACCATCAAGGAACTGGCGCGGCGCTGGCGGCCTGATGTGCTGGCAGGAGTGAAGAAACAGGGCAGCCACCTGGCCCTGGATGATATTCGCGACTCCATCAGCGAGCTGCGTCACTACCGGGATACCTTCTTCAAACTATAGGCCGTGCTGCTTCAAGGCCCACTGCACGTGTTCGCGGACCATGTCATCCGGATGGTCTGCGCGCTGTTTCAGGGCCTCGATGACCGGGATGGTCGAAGGCGCGTTGCCAAGCCCCACGGCCAGATTCCGGAGCCAGCCCCGATAACCTGTCCGCCGGATGGCGGACCCTTCGGTCCGTTTCAGGAATTGCTCTTCCGTCCAGAGAAACAGCTCGGCCAGAGAGCTGTTGTCCAGCCCGTGTCGGGGCTGAAAATCATTCTCCCCCGTCGGTTTGCTGAATTTCTGCCACGGACAGACCAACTGGCAATCGTCGCAACCAAAGACTCTGTTACCCATCAACGGTCTCAGTTCTTCCGGAATGCTGCCCCGCAATTCAATGGTGAGGTAGCTGATGCAGCGCCTGGCATCAAGCTGGTGTGGGCCTACGAAGGCGTCGGTTGGGCAGAGGTCTAGGCAGGCTGTGCAGCTGCCGCAGTGGTCGGTTTCGAACGGGGCGTCCACCGGCAGTGGTGCACTGGTGAAGATCTCGCCCAGAAAGAAAAACGAGCCCGCTTTCGGGTGAATCAGCATGTTGTTCTTGCCGATCCAGCCCAGGCCTGCACGCTGGGCAAGTGCTCGTTCGAGCACCGGGGCGCTGTCCACAAAGGCGCGATACTCGTAACCGCTGAGTGCTTCGTCGATCCAGTTTGCCAGGGTCGCTAGCCGCTTCCGGATCAGCTTGTGATAGTCGCGGCCAAGGGCATAGCGCGTAACGTAGGCGCCTTCCCGGTTAGTAAGTGCTTGTTTTGGGCTGTCCGGGGCGGGCAGGTAGTCCATGCGCACCGAGATCACCCTGGCGGTTCCGGGCACAAGCGAGCGAGGCGTGTAACGCTTGTCGCCGTGATAGCCCATGTACTCCATTTCGCCGTGATAGCCCTCAGCTAGCCAGTCCTGCAGATGTTGGCCGTGTTCGCCGGTGTCGGGCAGGGTGATGCCCAGATCGGCAAACCCGAGTTCCCGCGCCCAGCCCCGGATGCGGGTGACCAGGTTGGAAAAATCCTCGGTGGTGCTTGGTTGGTCAGGTGCTGCGCTCATGGGGCCTGCTGCGACGTCGGCAACTCATTGAAAATCAGTATGCCAAACTTTAATTTGATTAAGTTATGACCTTTTTGCCCGTTTTGCTATGCTTTACAGGTATCTGGCCAATTTTCTTAAACCGGTTTCTGTAACGGGAGCAAAGGCTTATGCCGCCGTCCCAGGTGGGCAGTTTACCAGACACGCTGTTTTCCGCCGATGCTGTGCGGGAGATTGACCGCTATGTGATTGACCAGCAGGGCGTGGATGGGTTCGATTTGATGCAGCGTGCGGCCTATTCGGCGTTTCGGCGGCTGGTCCGGCAGTGGCCGGAGGCGAAGTCGATTCTGGTGCTGTGTGGCGCTGGCAACAACGGCGGAGACGGCTATCTGGTGGCCGCCAATGCTGCGCGTCACGGTATCGGCGTACATTGTGTTGCTGTGGCGCCCACCAAGAAACTGACCGGCGATGCTCGCAAAGCCTGGCGGAAAGCCGTCGCTGATGGAGTCGAGGTGCAGGAATTAGCAACCTTGACCGCCGAGACACGGGAGACCCTGTTCAGAGGGGCTGATGTGTTGGTCGATGCCATGCTGGGTACCGGCGTGTCGGGTGTCCCAAGGGAGCCCTTCGCCGGCCTGATTGCCCAGTGCAATCATGGGTCGGCACCCATTCTCGCAATCGATCTGCCGTCGGGACTGAATGCGACTACCGGAGCTGCCGAAGGCGACGTGGTAAGGGCTGATCTGACGGTTACCTTCATTGGGCTGAAAAGCGGACTGTTCACCGGACAGGGTTCTGCTGTGTGCGGCACAGTAGCGTTCGAATCGCTTGATACTGAAACAGGTGTCAGCCGGAGCGGGCAGCGACCGCTGGCATGCCGTCTCGACTGGCCCTCGACCATGCCCTGGCTGCCCAAAAGGCCGGCGAATGCCCACAAGGGGCGCTTCGGGCATGTTCTGGTGGTGGCCGGTGACCGGGGGTTTGGTGGCGCGGGCCTGATGGCGGCTGAGGCTGCGGCCCGCTCAGGTGCCGGGCTGGTAACGCTGGCCACGCGACCGGAGCATGTGACCGCCGCCCTGGCGCGTTGCCCATCAATTATGGCGCATGGCCTGATTCACGGTTCTGAGCTGCCGCCGCTGCTGGAATCGGTCTCGGTGGTGGTGTGTGGGCCTGGTATGGGGCAGGGCGCCTGGGCTCAGCAGATGCTGGAGCAGGTTCTTGACAGCGGCAAGCCTAAGGTACTTGATGCCGATGCCCTGAACCTGCTGTCAAAGCGGGTGGCGGTGCCGGCGGAAAACCAGATTCTGACCCCGCACCCGGGTGAGGCAGCCAGGTTGCTGGGTTGCCTGGTTCCGGAGGTAGAGGCTGACCGGATGGCTGCAGCGCGCACGCTCCAGTCGATCTATGGCGGTACGGTTTTGCTTAAAGGCGCAGGTACGGTGATTGCGTCTGACCGGGAAACTGTTGATATTGTCAGCGGCAGTAACCCGGGTATGGCAACCGGTGGCATGGGGGACGTCTTGTCCGGCATCATCGGTGCGTTTTACGGGCAGCTCGATAATGCCCGGCAGGCGGCAGCGTTGGGGGCGTCGGTGCACTTGGCTGCGGCCAACCGGGCATCGGTGGAAAAAGGCTTTATGGGATTGATTCCAACGGACGTGATCGACATCTTGCCTGCGGTATTGCGTGAGTCGGAAACGCTCAACATACAGGGTCGGGAGGAGCCATGAGCATTTTTGGGAATGAGCGCCGCCTGTTTCTGGAAGGCGAATCGGAGACCGAGCATCTGGGCCAGGAGCTGGCGCGTTGCGTTGTCGCCTCTGGTGAAGGTTTGATCGTCTTTTTAGACGGTGACCTGGGCATGGGCAAGACCACCCTGAGCCGCGGGGTTATGCGTGGGCTTGGGCATCAGGGCGCGGTGAAGAGTCCGACCTATACCCTGGTGGAGCCCTACGAGGACTTGCAGCCGCCAGCGTATCATTTTGATCTTTACCGGGTCGGCGATCCCGATGAGCTGGAGTACATGGGCATCCGGGATTATTTTTCGGGCCAGTACCTGTGCTTGATTGAGTGGCCCGAGCGAGGCAAGGGGCTGTTGCCCGAACCGGACGTTGAGATACACCTTGAGCGCGAGCGTGATGGTCGTTCGGTGGTGCTGCGGGCGGGTTCGGAGCGGGGTGCATCCCTGTTGAACCAATTAGAACTGATCGGGCCCGGTCACTGAAGTTTTCGGGCTGTGTCGTTTGTTAAGCAGGACAGCAGTATGAGCAAGGTAAGGTCAACAATGAGCGTATGGGCAGGTATCGCGGCTGTGTTGCTGTTTTCTCTGTCCCTGACCGTTCAGGCTGCTACCCGGGTCGAAGGCGTGCGGGTGTGGCCGGCGCCAGATCATACGCGCCTGGTGCTGGATACCGAGGGTCAGGTTGCGCACAACATTTTTTCACTGCAAAGCCCGTCGCGCCTGGTCATTGATTTAAAGAACACCAACCTGAAAGCAGATTTCGGCAAACTGGATCTCTCCGGCAGTCCGATTCGCCGGATTCGAAGCGCACCCCGCAATGGCAATGACTTGCGGGTGGTTCTTGACCTCAAGAGTAAGATCAAGCCCCGGAGCTTTCAGCTTGAGCCCAACGATCAGTACGGTCATCGTCTGGTGATTGATCTGATAGACGAGGATGGCAGTCGCCTGGAAAAGGCCGCCAAGCCAACGGTGACCCAGGAATCTGGCGGCAAACGGGACGTGATTGTGGTGATTGATGCCGGTCACGGAGGCGAGGATCCTGGCGCCATCGGGCCCAGAGGCACCCGTGAAAAAGACGTGGTGCTCAAGATGGCGAAAACCCTGGCAGAGTTGATCAACGACAAGCCGGGCTACACCGCCAAGCTGACCCGAACCGGTGATTATTACATCGGCTTGCGCAACCGGACCCTGCTGGCACGGAAATACAATGCCGATCTGTTTGTGTCGATGCACGCCGATGCGTTTCGCACGCCACAGCCTAAAGGCGCCTCGGTCTTTGCGCTGTCCCAGCGTGGAGCCACCAGTGAAACCGCGCGCTGGCTGGCACAGAGCGAAAACCGGTCGGATCTGACCGGCGGCGTGTCCCTGGATGGACGGGACGACATGCTCGCTGGGGTGCTCCTGGATCTGTCCATGACCGCAAGTATCAACGCCAGTCTGGGCGTTGGTAGTTCGGTGTTGGGCAAGCTGGGCGGCGTGGCCAAGCTGCATAAATCTGGCGTTGAGCAAGCCGCCTTCGTTGTGCTGAAATCCCCGGATATCCCGTCGATTCTGGTTGAAGCCGGCTTCATCTCCAATCCCACAGAAGAAAAGAACCTGGCCACCCAGTGGTACCGGAGTCGTCTGTCCAGCGCGATCATGAAAGGAATCGACGATTATTTCCGCAAGACGCCACCGCCGGGCACTCTGCTGGCGTGGCAGAAGCAACAGCGCCAGGGTGGCAGTTCCGTTAGTCATTACCGGATCCAGCGCGGGGATACGCTGTCGGGCGTGGCTCGGAGAAACCAGACCACCGTCAGCGAACTGATGCAGTTTAACGGCTTGCGGGATGACCGTGTTATGGTAGGGCAGACCATTCGAATTCCTGCATCCTGATCAAGAGGTTTCCCCGAAACATGCCCCCCATTCAATTGCTCTCGCCGCGGCTCGCGAACCAGATCGCTGCTGGCGAGGTGGTGGAGCGCCCCGCGTCTGTCGTAAAAGAACTGGTTGAAAATGCTCTCGACGCCGGTGCCGACCGGGTCGATGTGGAGATAGAGCAGGGTGGCGTCAAACTGATTCGGGTCCGGGATGACGGCAGCGGTATAGAAGAGCAGGATTTGCCGCTGGCGCTCAGTCGCCATGCCACCAGCAAGATTGTCAGCCTGGACGACCTGGAAGCCGTGGCCTCCCTGGGTTTCCGGGGTGAAGCCCTGGCCAGTATCAGTTCCGTTTCCCGCCTTACCCTGACCTCGCGCACCGCAGCCCAGGAGGCGGCCTCCCGGGTTGAGGTGGAGGGGCGCGACATGGATGCCCGCATTTCACCAGCGGCGCACCCGGTGGGCACCACCGTGGAAGTGCGTGATCTGTTCTTCAATACGCCGGCCCGCCGGAAATTCCTGCGCACGGAAAAAACCGAATTTAACCACGTTGAAGAGTGCGTCCGCCGCCAGGCGCTCAGCCGCTTCGATGCCGGCTTCACGCTGCGCCATAACCAGCGCGTGGTGCAGAGCCTGCGTCCGGCAGAATCGCCGCTCGACAAGGAGCGTCGCATCGGTGCCTTGTGTGGGCAGCAGTTCATCGACAACGCCGTGCTCATCGATGCCGAAGCCACTGGCCTGAGGTTGTGGGGCTGGGTGGCACTGCCAACGTTCTCCCGCAGCCAGGCAGACCTGCAGTACTTCTTCGTCAACGGCCGGGTTATCCGGGATCGCCTGGTAGCCCATGCTGTTCGCCAGGCCTATCGGGATGTGTTGTACAACAATCGTCATCCGGCCTTTGTGCTGTACCTGGAAGTGGATCCTGCGACGGTGGATGTGAATGTCCACCCAACCAAGCACGAAGTCCGTTTTCGGGATGGTCGGCTGGTGCACGATTTCATCTTCCGCACCCTGCACAAGGCGCTGGCGGATGTCCGTCCGGACGATCACCTGCGGGGCGCCGTGGCCCAGTCCTTTGGCCGCGAGAATGCTCAGGCGTCGCCCGGCGTGGCTGGACATCCTGATCCCTCGACGCAGGCCTGGTCGGGCCAGCCGACTGGTTTCCAGGCCGCGCCGTCGCCGGGCATGCCTCAAGGTAGTGGTCAGGGCTACCCGTATCCCGGGCAGTCCTTTTCACAAGCCCATTCACAAGGCCAGTCAAACCCCCAGCCCCAGCAGGAGTGGCACGCCAGCGATCAGATGGCGTTTTACAATTCCCTGAACGCCGGTGGTGGCGTCGAATCCGGAAGTTCGGCGGCACCGGTCGGTGGATCTGAGGCGATTCCCACACCGCCCATGGACGGCGATGCAGAACCGCCACTGGGTTATGCCATAGCCCAGTTGCACGGCATCTACATCCTGGCGCAAGGGCGTGCTGGCATGATTGTCGTGGATATGCACGCGGCGCACGAACGCATTACTTACGAGCGCATGAAGCGCGCCCTGGCGGAACAGGATCTCAAGAGTCAGCCTCTTTTGGTGCCGCTGTCCATGGCGGTGAGCCAGAAAGAGGCCGCGCTGACCGAAACCCACGGCGATGACTTGCGTCAGCTCGGTTTGCAGATCGAGCGCATTGGTCCCGAAACCCTGGCCGTCAGGCAGGTGCCGGCACTTTTGCGAGGCGCCGACAGTGAGCAGCTGGTCCGGGATGTCCTGGCCGACCTGATCGAGCACGGTCAGAGCGATCGGGTCGAGGCGGTCACCCACGAGTTGTTGGGAACCATGGCATGCCATGGTTCGGTGCGGGCTAATCGCCAGTTGACGATTCCGGAAATGAATTCACTCCTGCGTGACATGGAAGCGACAGAGCGCAGTGGCCAGTGCAACCACGGTCGTCCGACCTGGACCCTGGTCACTTTGTCGGAGCTGGACAAGCTGTTCCTGCGGGGGCGCTGATCAGCCATGACCGTGCCAACGACTGACGCCGTCGAAAAGCCGCCGGCCATTTTCCTGATGGGGCCGACGGCTTCGGGCAAGACCGATTTGGCCATTGAGCTGTGCAAGCGCCTGCCCTGCGACATTATCAGCGTCGACTCGGCGATGATTTACCGGGGCATGAATATCGGCACTGCCAAGCCTTCCGCAGACGAACTGGCGCAAGCCCCCCACCGGCTGATCGATATTTGCGACCCCGCCGACACCTACTCGGCCGCAGATTTCCGGACCGATGCGCTGGCTGAAATGGCCAGGATTACCGAGGCTGGCCGAATTCCGTTGCTGGTCGGCGGCACCATGATGTACTTCAAGGCACTGATCCATGGCATGTCCGGGCTGCCGGCCGCCAGCCCGGAGTTGCGGCGTGCACTGGAGCAGGAGGCTGAGCAGCGGGGCTGGCAGGCGCTGCATCAGGAGTTGCAGGAGCAGGATGCTGTGGCCGCCAGGCTGATTCATCCCAATAATCGTCAGCGTTTATTGCGGGCGCTGGAGGTAATCCGGCTGACTGGGAAGCCGATCTCGTCGTTCTGGGAGGCAGAGAGTAGAAGTTCGCCCCAAAAGCAAGGCGGTGCAGTGGAGGATTACACCTATTTCACCCAATGGCAGGCAGACGAAGGGGGTTCCCTTCCGTATACTGTAGCTCAGCTTGCCGTGGCGCCGTCCGAGCGGCGGACGCTTCACGAGAGGATCCATCAGCGCTTTTTGAGCATGCTGGATGCCGGTTTCCTCGATGAAGTACGTGCGCTGATGAACCGGGGTGATTTGCACCCTGATCTCCCTTCCATGCGCTGTGTCGGTTATCGTCAGGCCTGGGCCTATTTGTCCGGTGAAGACGAGTACGACGCGTTTGTCAGCAAGGGAGTCGCTGCGACGCGCCAGTTGGCGAAACGACAGTTAACCTGGTTGCGAAAGTGGTCTGATGTGGACTGGCTGCAGAGTGAAGAAAAAGATATCACTGGCGCTGCCTTGAAAAAAATCATACTTCGCACCACATTTAACTCTGAAAATTGACGATCTGCATTTACTAAAAACAGGAGAACACACATGTCAAAAGGGCACTCGTTACAAGACCCTTACCTTAATGCCTTGCGCAAAGAGCGCATCCCGGTTTCTATCTTTCTGGTTAACGGCATCAAACTGCAGGGCCAGATTGAATCATTCGACCAGTTCGTGATTCTGCTGAAAAATACTGTCAGCCAGATGGTCTACAAGCACGCTATCTCTACTGTGGTACCTGCCCGCAATGTTCGCATTCCGCAGCAGAACCCGGCCGGTGAAGGTGAGTTGGAAGACTGATTTGCCCGGTTTGCCGGTGGTATCACCCGCGTTGCTGAAGAACTCCAGGGTTTTGAGGGCGCGGGTGTTTGTTTTTTAGAAGTAAGCCATTCTACCGTTTCGGAGTTGACACTACTTGTTTGAGCGTCCGGATGTTGGTGAGCGGGCGATTCTCGTCCACATTGATTTCACCTCCTATGAAGATGCCGAAGATCTCGGTGAGTTTCGGGAACTGGTTACCTCGGCCGGCGTTGAGCCTGTTGCCACGATCAATGGCTCACGCAAACAACCCAGTCCCCGCCTGTTCGTCGGTGAGGGTAAGCTGGAAGAAATTCGTGACGCCATCAGTGCCAACGGCGCCGACGTCGTGCTCTTCAATCACGCCCTGAGCCCAAGCCAGGAGCGCAATATTGAGCGGGACCTGAAGTGTCGGGTACTGGACCGCACCGGCGTTATTCTGGATATTTTTGCCCAGCGGGCGCGAACCCACGAAGGCAAGCTGCAGGTTGAGCTGGCCCAGCTGGAGCACATGTCGACCCGGCTGGTACGGGGCTGGACCCACCTTGAGCGCCAGAAAGGTGGTATCGGGCTTAGAGGGCCGGGTGAGACCCAGCTTGAAACTGACCGACGGCTGCTGCGTGAACGCATCAAGTCGATCCACAAGCGTCTGGAAAAGGTTCGCCGGCAGCGTAATCAGGGCCGTCGCGCTCGAACCCGCGCTGACATTCCGACGGTTTCCCTGGTTGGCTACACCAACGCCGGCAAGTCCACGCTGTTCAACCGAATCACAACATCCAGCGTATATGCTGCTGATCAGTTGTTCGCAACCCTGGATCCGACGCTGCGTCGGCTGGAGTTGCCCGACATCGGCGCTGTGGTGATGGCGGACACCGTAGGCTTCATCCGCCATCTGCCGCACAAGCTGGTTGAGGCGTTTCGGGCCACGCTGGAAGAAACCACGGAAGCGACCCTGCTGCTGCATATCATTGACTGCTTTGACAGCCGCCGCGATGAGAACATCGAGCAGGTGGAAGAGGTGCTGGCGGAAATTGGCGCGGACGAGATTCCGGTGCTCCAGGTGTTCAATAAAATTGATATGCTTGAGAACTTTACCCCCCGGGTTGAACGGAATGAGGATGGAGTGCCGGTGCGGGCGTGGGTTTCCGCCGTTACCGGAGAAGGTCTGGGCGGCTTGTACGATGCCATCGTAGAGCGTTTGGCCGAAGATGTGGTGCATCATTTCGTGCTGCTCGGTCCAACCGACGGAAAATTACGGGCTCTGCTGCATGAAGCCGGGTCCGTGTTGAGTGAAACGCATCGGGAGAGCGGTGATGCCGTGCTTGAGGTGCGATTGCAGAATCGGGACTGGTTGCAACTACTGAGCCGTGCCGGTATGAACGAAGAATCGGTTCGTCTTGACGATGGTCACGCCTGAAACAGGGTAAGCTATTGCCGGGACGACGATAAATCCCTAGTATTTGCAGCCATTCTACAAGTCAGGAACGGAGAGCACTATGGCCTGGAACGAACCGGGTGGAAACCGCAACGACAACGACCCCTGGGGTACCGGTGGTCGTCGCGGCGATGATCAGGGGCCGCCAGACCTCGACGAGGCGCTGAAAAAGGGTCTCGACAAGCTGAATCGTATGCTGGGCGGCAAAGGCAAGAAGTCTGGCGGAAGCGGTGGCAGCACTGGCGGCAGCGCCGGTGGCTTTGGTGCCATTATCGCGTTGGCCAGCATTTTGGTGGTTGGTTACGTGGTCTTCCAGTCCTTCTACACGGTGGACGAGCAGGAGCGTGCCGTGGTTCTGCGATTCGGTGAGTACAACCGTACCGAGAACCCGGGTCTGCGCTTTAAAGTCCCATTGATCGACGACGTCACCAAGGTTCGCGTCACCAACGTCCGCACCGCAGAATCCAGCGGCCAGATGCTGACCCAGGACGAGAACCTGGTCACCGTTGATCTCCAGGTCCAGTATCGGGTAGCGGACGCACAGGCTTATGTCCTTAACGTTCGGGATTCGAATCAGGCGCTGGCGTTTGCGACCGACAGTGCGCTGCGTCACGAAGTGGGCAGTTCCTCATTGGACGACGTGCTGACTGAAGGCCGGGCCGAACTGGCCGTGCGGGTTGAGCAGCGCTTGCAGCGATTCCTGGGCGAGTATGGCACTGGTCTGGAAATTGTCCGCGTTAACGTCGAGAGCACTCAGCCGCCACCAGCGGTGCAGGACGCCTTCCGTGAGGTCCAGCGTGCTCGGGAAGACGAGCAGCGTGTTAAAGAAGAGGCCGAAACCTATCGTAACAAGGTGGTTCCGGAGGCTCGCGGTCAGGCTCAGCGCATGATCGAAGAAGCAAACGCCTACAAGCAGGAAGTGATTGAGCGAGCTCGCGGTGAAACCGCACGCTTCCTCGAGCTGCTGGCGGTGTACCAGCAGGCGCCCACGGTAACTCGTGACCGTTTGTACCTGCAGGCACTCGAATCCGTGCTGTCCAACAGCAGCAAGATCCTGGTGGACACCAAGAGCAGTGGCAACATGATGTACCTGCCGCTGGATCGCTTGACTCAGGGCTCGCTGCCACGCAGCGGTGGACAGTCTTCAGGCGGCGGTAGCAGCCAGATGGACATCCAGGACCTGACCGATCAGGTGATCAAGGAACTGCGTACCAGACAGGATACTAATGTTCGGAGGAGCAGATAATCATGGGACCTAAAGGTGTAGTGGGTCTTGCAGGCGCCCTCATTGTTGTCCTGCTGGTACTGTCCAGTGTTTACATCATTCCGGAAACCCACCGGGGTGTAATGCTGCGATTCGGCGAACTGGTTGAAACTGACATTCAGGCCGGTATCCATTTCAAGGTGCCGGTGATTGATCAGGTCCGGGAGTTTGATATCCGGGTACTGACCATGGATCTGCCGTCACGCCAGTATCTGACCATCGAGAAGAAGCCGCTGGATGTGGATTCTTACATCGCATGGAAGATTCTGAACGTCGACCAGTTCTACCGCGCGACCGGTGGCGACGAGTACCGTGCCCAGTCTCTGCTGTTGTCCCGTGTGGACAACGGCCTGCGGGACGAGTTCGGTATCCGCACTATGCACGAAGTAGTGTCTGGTCAGCGGGACGAACTCATGCACGCCCTGCGTGACCGGGTAAATGAGACGTCGGTGAAGGAATTTGGTATCGAAGTTCTCGACGTACGGGTAAAGGCGATCGAATTCCCGGGCCAGGTCAGTGAAAACGTTTATCGTCGGATGGCGACCGAGCGTGAAAAGCTGGCTCAGGAATTCCGCTCTCGCGGTCGTGAGTTGGCTGAAGGTATCCGTGCCGATGCTGATCGTCAGCGCACGGTCACACTGGCTGAAGCCTTTGCTGAATCCGAAGAAACCCGAGGTGAGGGTGACGGTCAGGCGGCGACGATCTACGCCGATGCCTATGGTGCGAATGCCGAGTTCTACAGTTTCTACCGTAGTCTCCAGGCGTATCAGAATACCTTCTCCAGTAAGGACGACATCATGGTCATTGATTCCGACAGTGACTTCATGAAGTTCCTCAAGGACCCTCAGGGCGGCCGCTGAAGTCGGGCACCCTGAGTTCGAAAAACCGGAATACCTCGGTATTCCGGTTTTTTTGTGTCGGCCAACCGTGTAAAATTCTGACGGTTTTGTTCCCGGTTTTTTCCTGCCGAGGAATTCGCCCTAAATCCTGTGTAATCCCCACGGCCTTTTGTGCCGGAGCGGGTCTGACGGACAACGTAATCTCATGACAGTATCTGATCGCTGGTTACTGCCGGACGGGGTAGAGGACATTCTGCCGCCGCTGGCCGGACGGATCGAATCCCTGCGTCGGGATGTAATGGATACCTGCCAACGCTGGGGCTACCAGCTTGTAATCCCTCCGCTGATCGAGTATCTCGAGTCGCTGTTTACCGGTACCGGGCACGACCTGGAACTCCAGACCTTCAAGCTGACCGATCAGCTGACTGGCCGGATGATGGGCGTGCGCGCGGACATGACGCCACAGGCGGCTCGCATCGACGCCCACACTTTGGGTCATGAGGGAATCACTCGCCTGTGCTACGCGGGGCATGTTCTGCATACCCGCCCGAAGCACATGCTCACCGGCAGGACTCCGATCCAGGCAGGCTGTGAGTTGTTCGGCAGTGAGTCCGAGTCGGCCGATCTCGAAGTGATCAGCCTGATGCTTGAGTCTCTCCGGGTCGCGGGACTGCCGCGTATTCATCTCGATCTGGCACACGTGTCCATCTACCAGAGTCTGATTGGCGAGGCTGATTTCAGCCGGGATACCGAAGCCGCCATCTTTGACGCCATGGCCCGCAAGTCGGTGCCGGAACTGAACCAGCTTCTGGGCGACTGCCCGGCCGGTACGCCAGGCGCCCGCCTGCGCGAGCTGGCCAGGGTCAGCGGTGGCCCCGAGGCGCTGGAGCAGGCCCGTAGGATTCTTAAGGGCGCATCCGACGAGCTAGATGCGGCCCTGGATAAACTGGGCCGGGTCTGCGACATGCTGGCGCGGGATTACCCCGAGGTGAGCGTAGGCTTCGATTTCTGCGAACTGCGTGGTTACAACTATCACACCGGGCTGGTATTTGCCGCCTACGTACCGGGCCACGGTGATTCCGTGGCCAAGGGTGGCCGCTACGATGCCATTGGCAGCGATTTTGGCCGTGCCCGTCCGGCAACCGGATTCAGCCTTGATATCCGTGCCCTGGTGTCTCTTGGCGAGCGGGTCCAGAAAAACAGTGGAGCGGTCTGGGCGCCCGCTGACGAGGATCCGGCCCTGGAAGGCGTGATCTCCGGTCTCCGGTTGACGGAGACGGTGATCCGGGCACTTCCGGAAGATGCCAATGCAAATCCGGCCGCCAGAGGCTGCGACCGGAAACTGGTCAAACAGGGCGGCCAGTGGGTCGTTGAGAAGCTGGGCTGAGGCCCGTCGGGCCTTGGTGAACTTATTTACAGGTAAATTTGCGAAACGCCTGTCCCTTGGGGCAGCCGCATTGAGAGAGAATCATGGGTAAAAACGTTGTTGTGCTGGGCACCCAATGGGGTGACGAAGGCAAGGGTAAAATCGTTGATCTGCTGACCGACAAGGTCGCGGCCGTCGTCCGTTTCCAGGGTGGCCACAACGCCGGTCACACACTGGTGATTGACGGCAAGAAGACTGCCCTGCACCTGATTCCATCCGGTATTCTGCGTCAGCACGTTTATTGCCTGATTGGTAACGGCGTGGTTCTGTCACCGGAAGCACTGTTGAAAGAAGTCCGTGAGCTGGAAGCCAACGGCGTTGCCGTGCGCGACCGCCTGCGCATCAGTCTGGCTTGCCCGATCATCCTGCGTACCCACGTCCGTATTGACCAGGCCCGTGAACGTGCCCGTGGCAACGACAAGATCGGTACCACTGGTCGTGGTATCGGGCCTGCGTACGAAGACAAAGTGTCCCGCCGCGGTGTTCGTCTGGGCGACCTGTTCAATCCTGCGGATTTTGAGGCCAAGTTGCGGGAGATCATGTCTTACCACAACTTCGTATTGACCGAGTACTTCAAGGAAGAGGCCGAGGATATCGATGCGGCCCTGGCCGAGCTCATGGAAATGGGTGAGGAAATCCTTCCGATGGCGGCAGATGTCACCGACATGCTGCACGATTTCCGTAAGCGTGGTGAGCACATCCTGTTCGAAGGCGCCCAGGGTTCACTGCTGGACATCGACCTCGGTACCTATCCGTACGTGACCTCCTCGAATACCACTGCCGGCGGTACCGCCACCGGTTCCGGTGTTGGTCCGCTGTTCCTGGATTATGTGCTGGGGATTACCAAAGCCTACACCACCCGCGTCGGTTCCGGTCCGTTCCCCACTGAGCTGTTTTGCGATATGGGGCATCACCTGGCCGTAAAGGGCAATGAAATTGGCACCACTACCGGCCGTTCGCGCCGTTGTGGCTGGTTCGACGCGGTCGCCCTGCGTCACGCCATTCAGATCAACAGTGTGTCGGGCATCTGCCTGACTAAGCTGGACGTTCTGGACGGCATGGAAACCGTGAAGGTGTGTGTCGGCTACAAGACGCCGAAGGGCGAAATTACCCGTCCGCCGATCGGTTGTGGTACCTACTCCGACATCGAGCCGGTCTACGCGGAACTGCCGGGCTGGAGCGAGAGCACGGTGGGGCTGACCAGCGTTGAGCAGCTGCCTGAGAATGCCAAGGCCTACATCCGCTTCCTTGAGGAGCAGATCGAGGCGCCGATCGATATTATTTCGACCGGGCCAGATCGGATCGAAACCATTGTCTTGCGTCACCCGTTTGGTGAGTAATCCGCAAGAATAAAAAAAGCCGCCACACAGGAAACTGTCTGGCGGCTTTTTTGTGCCTGTCTTTATCCGGGGTCGGCTGTCCGCGTCTAGGGCTTTTCGGCAATAATCGTGGCCCGACGTGGACCAGGATAGCCCTCGATGGTTTTGGACGGGTCGTTCGGGTCCAGGAAATCCCTTAGCGAGTTGAAGCGCATCCAGTCGGTACTGCGTTGCTCGTCGGTGGTGGTGTCGGTGACATCCACCACGCGGGCATTGCGGTAGCCGGTCCGGTCGAGCCAGCGCAAGAGGGTATCGCAACTGGGCAGGAACCAGACGTTGCGCATCTGCCCGTAGCGGTCCTCGGGCATCAGGCTGTGGCCTTCGGGCCCTTCCACCACCAGGGTTTCCAGCACCAGCTCGCCACCACGCCGAAGGGTCCCCTTGAGTTCCAGAAGATGATCCAGCGGGGATCGGCGATGGTAGAGCACACCCATGGAAAAAGTGGTGTCGAACGCACCCAGGTTCTCGGGCAGGTCTTCCATGCGGACCGGCAGGAGATCCACCGGTACCTCACCCAGGTAGCGTTTGACGCTCAGGAACTGGAACATGAACAGCAACCCCGGATCTATGCCGATGACTCTCCGGGCACCCTCGCCGAGCATGCGCCAGCAGTGATAGCCTGATCCACAGCCCACATCCAGGATGCGCCGGCCTTTCAGGTCTGACAGATACGGCTGCACCCGGTCCCACTTCCAGTCCGAGCGCCATTCGGTGTCGATATAGGTGCCGAAGAAGTCGAACGGGCCCTTGCGCCAGGGCATCAGGCCCCGCAGCGCGGACTCCAGCTGCTGGTTCTGCGCCTCGCTCAGAGGATCGTCGGTGCGCAGGGTGATGGCGGAATCGGTCAGGCTGGCGTCGACGTTCGACAAAGTTGGCAGCCCGTTCAAGGCGCCCAGCCAGCGCTCGAGGTCGCCGTGCGGGTTGTCATCAAAACGCTGGGTAAGTTGCGAGCGCAGTCGATCGGCCCATCGGTCGTGGCCGTCTTGCGCCAGCTCGGTTAATAACGGTCCGAAATGTGTCTGCCAGTCAAAAGTCGCCATGGGTCTCTAGATGAAATGGTGTTGATGGGTGTCAGTGGCTCTTGATCGCGAGCATGGACACAAAATTAAAGCACTGGTACCAGACCAGCACCTGATCGAAGCCGGCCGCCAGCAGCCGTTCTTTGTGGGTGGCCAGGGTCTCAGGAATTAGCACCTGCTCAATGGCCGAGCGTTTCTGGCTGATCTCCAGATCGGAGTAACCGTTCGCACGTTTGAATTCATGGTGCAGGCGGGTCTGGATGTCCTGTTCCTGGTCGGAATCAAAGCCGATCTTCTCGGACAGGATCAGCACTCCGCCGGGCCGGGTCGCTTGCGCGATCCGTGTCAGTAGGTCGGTGCGTTGGTCCGGTGGAACAAACTGCAGGGTGAAGTTGAGCGTCGTGACCGAGGCATCGCTGAGCTCGGTGTCGAGAATGTCCTCGCACCTCAGTGTTACCGGCAACTCACTGTCATCAAGCGCAATATAATGCTCACAACGCTCAATCATCGCCTCGGAGTTGTCGACCCCGACCAGGGTGCAGTCCGAATGGGCGATGCCGTGGCGCATGGCGAGGGTCGAGGCGCCCAGCGAGCAGCCGAGATCGTAGCATTGGGAGCCCGCCTGAACGTACTGCTCGGTGATCACCTCGATCATCGGGATGATGGTGGTGTAGCCGGGTACTGAGCGTCGGATCATATCCGGGAAGACCCGGGCGACAGAGGCGTCGAACCGGAAATCCTCAGGGCGACGTTCAGTGGCGAACAGCCGGTCGGTTTCCTGCTTCGGTGGCTGGCCTGGCTTACTCATCGTCGTTCACCTTGCCCTGTTCGGAACCGGCGTTGTCCGGGGTAGCAGGAGCCTTGTCGGTGTCTGGCACTGGCGCAGCGGTGGGCGCTGGCCGGCTGCACCTTACGCCGCGGTTCTTGTAGTCAACGAGTATGCCCCGGAACGACGGATCGACATCGGCGGCGATGGCCAGGAAACCGTTGTCACACACGGCGTGCAGTTCCGAGGCCTTCGGCGACATCCGGAACGGCTCTTCCGGTTTGATGTTGATGGCCTGGAAATCACCCACTGGTACGTGGTCTTTATTGTCGGAATGATCAATCCGGCCGCTACTCTCCAGCACCATCACAGTGGCGATCACGGCGACGACCGCGGTGAGGATTAAACTGCGAACGGTGTAACGGGCCTCGTTCTGGCTCATGCCAACCTCATGTCTGTGGTGTAAATGAAAGGTTCAGTACTGGCCGGGAAGTGAAATCGACGGCGATTGCAGGGCCGCGAGTTGTTCCCTGAGTGACAGCACTTGGTCTGACCAGAATCTGGGTTGGCCAAACCAGGGGAAGAAGCGGGGGAACGCCGGGTCATCCCAGCGTTTCGCCAGCCAGGCGCAGTGGCTGATCTGGCGGTAGCATCGCAGGGGCTCAATCAGGTGGCGCTCACGGCGATTGAAGTCCCGGAACATCTCATAGCCTTCCAGCAATTCGCCCAGCTGGGCGCCGCGCTCGGAATCCTCGCCGTTCAGCAGTAGCCACATGTCCTGGATGGCAGGCCCGGTGCGACAGTCATCAAGGTCGACAAACAGCATTTGTTCTTCCCGACACAGGATGTTGCCGGCGTGGCAGTCGCCGTGCAGCCGCAGCGTATCGACCGGACCGGCTTCGTCGATTCGGGCACCGCAGGCACGAATCAGGTCAGGAATCAGGCTGTCCCAGGCCGGGCGAAGATCATCGGGAATCCAGCCGCCGTCCAGCAACAGCTGATTGTGACGCTCAATGCCGTCGATCAGCGAAATTTCAGGGCGGTGCTTGAAGGGCTGGCGCGCGCCGACGTTGTGCATCTGGCCCAGCCATTGGCCGAGTCGGTACAGGGTGTCGGTCACACTGACATCGGGCGCCTGGCCGCCCCGTTGTGGAAACACCGCGAACAGGAATTCGCCATGTTGGCCGAGGGTGTCTCCAGAGGGCATAGCCAGAGGTGCGACGACTGGGATGTCTGCTTCCAGGTATTCCAGGGTGATGGCGTGCTCTTCCCGAATGGCCGCTTCGGACCAGCGGCCGGGCCGGTAGAATTTGGCGATCACCGGGGCGCCTTCGTCGAGACCGACCTGGTAAACCCGGTTTTCGTAGCTGTTCAATGCAAACAGTCGTCCACTGACTGCGAATCCGGCCTCTTCCATGGCGTCCAGGATGGTGTCGGGTGTCAGCGCATCGTACGGATGGGCTGATGTGGCCGTTGCGGAGTCATGGATCATAGAGAAATGTCAGAGACCTGTGTCGTAGTTGGATTTCATTGCCTGCAGGTGGTACCAGTTTTCGTCCAGCTCCCAGCGCACCCGGCTGATCCCGGAAGCGCTGAAGATGACGTTACCTGCCCGGGCCTGGATATGAGCGAGTTCACGCTCGGCTTTGCGCCAGCCCCGGTGGCTGTCATTCAGGTTGCGCATGGCTGGAAAAATCGCCGCCAAAGCTTGCTGCGTGGAGGTGGTGTGAGAGTGCAACGAACTCATGATGGCGGTATCGCCTTCGATTCGCAGTACCCGGTGCTGATAGGGGTAACTGGCAACACTGTCATCATTCTTCAGCAGGTCGTTCAGGCTGATAACCTCGAACCCGCGCCAACCCAGCCACCCTACAAATAGGGCGGCAACCAACATCACCACAACAAACTGCTTCCTGTCAGACATCTTCGCTGGGCTCCATCCGCTCTGTTCTGTGCCTCAGTATAACCTGTATGAGTTCCTGCGTAAGCAAAGTGACCGGCCTGCCGGTGTCAATTTCGGCAACCTTTTCGGGAACCATTTCGGCGACCACAGTGCAATCGGTTATGCTTGCCGGATTCATGGTCTGAACCCGGGAGAAGTGTCAGGTGTCGCAGGAGTGTCTCGAAGCGCAAACGGTGGTGATTGGTGCGGGTGTGGTCGGTCTTGCGGTTGCCCGGGCGCTGGCTCGGAAGGGGCACGAGGTGATCGTGCTCGAATCGGGCAGCCATTTTGGCGAAGGCGTCTCGTCCCGTAACAGCGAGGTGATTCACGCTGGTATCTATTACCCGGAGAACAGCCTGAAGGCGCGGCTCTGTGTCGATGGTCGTCGGCAGTTGTATGAGTACTGTGAGCGCCAGGCTGTCGGCTATCGCAAATGCGGCAAGTGGATTGTTGCAACCTCTGAGCAGCAAGCGGCCAGGCTGGACGATATCCGGCAAGGAGCCGCCCGCAACGGTGTCAGCCTGAAACCGGTGAGCGGGGCCGAGCTGGCCGCACGCTGCCCGGAATTGACAGTGGTTTCCGGGCTATGGTCGCCAGAGACCGGTATTGTCGACAGTCACGCCCTGATGCTGTCCCTGCTGGGCGATCTTGAACGTGCCGGCGGGCAATTGGTGTTGCGGGCGCCCGTGGAGTCGGTGACTACCGAGCAGGGTCGTCACCGCTTGATCGTGGCAGGGGATGCCCCCTGTATCCTGGAAGCCCAAAACGTGGTTAACGCCGCAGGCCTGGGAGCGCCGGACCTGGCGGGTCGCTGGCAAGGGTTGCCGGCGGACCAGAAGCCGCGCCAGTGGTTGGCTCGTGGTGTGTATTTCAGCTACAGCGGTCGGCCTCCATTTGACAGCCTGATTTATCCGGTGCCAGAACCTGGCGGGTTGGGTATTCACCTGACCCTGGATCTGGCGGGTCAGGCCCGTTTCGGTCCGGATGTGGAGTGGGTTGAGGCCGAGGATTACAGCGTCAGCCTGTCCCGTCTGGAGCCCTTCGTTCGCGGCATCAAGGCCTGGTGGCCGAGCCTCGATGAGACCCGGCTGCAACCGGCCTATGCCGGTATCAGACCCAAACTTGCGGGCCCGGACGGCGGCTTTGCAGACTTCAGGATTGATGGTCCGGAACAGCATGGTGTTGGCGGCGTTGTTAATCTGTTCGGGATTGAATCCCCGGGCCTGACCTCGTGTCTGGCTATCGCGGACCTGGTGGCCGCCAAGCTGGCCTAGCCGGGCGTCCTGGCTAACGCCCAGATCTGAATGTCCCGGGCGCCGTGTTGCTCCAGCAACTCTGCCAGTGTTCGGGCCGTTGCGCCGGTGGTAACCACATCGTCCACAATGGCGACGCGCAGCGGCACCTTTCCGTCAAGCTGAAAAAGACCTCGCAGATTTTTCAGTCGCTCGTCTCGATTCAGTTCCCGTTGGCTGCGCGCCTTCCGTGTTCGGCGGATCAGGCCGCTGGCAACGGGCATCCTAAGCCTTTTGCCAAGTTCCTCGGCAATCTCCTGAGCTTGATTGAAGCCACGACTGCGCCGGCGTTGCGGATGCATGGGCGCCGGTACCAGTAGATCGGGCAGGGGTAGATAGCCAGCGGCAAGCTGGGTTTCCAGTTGTTGTCCCAGGCCGGCAATCAGGGGGCGGGCAAACTTGCGTTGGCGGTTGTACTTGTAGCGGCCAATCATGCTGTCGACCGGAAACTGGTAACGCCAGGGAATCACCGCGCGGGAAAAAGCTGGGGGATCGGTCAGGCACTGTCCGCACAGGTGGTTATCGGCCGCCCATGGTAGGGGCAGTGCGCAGGCCTTGCACGACCAACGGTTGATCGGAAGGTCACACCGGCACGCCTCGCATAAGCCATTGATTGCTTTGGGGTGAAGGCAAGCTACGCAGACACCTGCAGATTGATCACTGTTAACCTTTAGTTCCATTAAGGTTGACAGCCAGTTCAGGCCCTTTATCATCTGTTTCATCCGTAAACCCAGAGACCGGAAAAGGTTAACAGGACTTACCCATGACCGCTACAGCACCCTCCACGGCAATCTCAACGGCAATCCGTCACGACTGGACGCTGCAAGAAGCACGCGACCTGTTCGAACTTCCGTTCAACGATCTTCTGTTCCGTGCCCAGAGTGTGCACCGCGAACACTTCGATCCCAACGAAGTCCAGGTCAGCACGCTGCTGTCGATCAAGACCGGTGCCTGCCCGGAGGATTGCAAGTACTGCCCGCAAAGCGGTCACTACAATACCGGGCTTGAGAAGGAAAAGTTGCTCGAGATCGAAAAGGTAGTGGCGGAAGCGAAGGCCGCGAAAGGCAAGGGCGCTTCGCGTTTCTGCATGGGGGCAGCCTGGCGCAGCCCGTCCAAAAAGGACATGCCTTATGTCCTGGATATGGTTAAGCAGGTGAAGTCTCTGGGCCTGGAAACCTGCATGACCCTGGGCATGCTGAAAGAGAATCAGGCCAAAGAACTGGCGGATGCCGGGCTGGATTACTACAACCACAACCTGGACACTTCCGAGAAGTTCTATAGCCACATCATCACTACCCGTACCTATAAGGATCGTCTGGACACGCTGGATAATGTTCGCAAGGCGGGCATGAAGGTGTGTTGCGGCGGCATCCTGGGTATGGGTGAGGACGAAGACGACCGGGTCGGCCTGCTGCTTCAGCTGGCCAATTTGCCGCAGCACCCTGAGAGTGTGCCGGTCAATATGCTGGTGAAGGTGAAGGGTACACCCATGGAAAATGTGGAAGACCTGGATCCATTCGACTTCGTTCGTATCATCGCCGTTGCCCGCATCATGATGCCGGCTTCCCATGTTCGCCTGTCCGCTGGCCGGGAAAACATGAACGAGCAGATGCAGGCGCTGTGTTTCATGGCGGGTGCAAACTCCATTTTCTACGGCGAGAAGCTGCTGACCACGGCCAACCCGGAAGCAGACGCGGATATGGAACTGTTCCGTCGCCTGGGTATCCGTCCGGAGCAGCGGGAGCAGTGTGCGTCCGAGGAGCAGGAGGAAGAGGCGATCACCGAGGCGGTGGAGTACGAAGCCACGCGCCACATGTTCTATGACGCCACGCGGGAATCTGCAGCGTCTTGATCGCTGGATAGTTCCCGGGAAGCACCGCGCGGGCAAGGCTACCCGGGATACGCTACGAGCCCATCCATGGGCGCTTGAGTGAAGCCGTCCCTGGCTTCACACAATCCCGGGTAGCCTTGCCCGCCCGGTGCCCAGATTACGAGTAGATCGCGGGGTGTTATTGTGCGTGATTTTGAAGGCGAGCTTGCCCAGAGAAAACAGGCCGGGCTCTACCGAACCCGTCGCCAGATCTCAGGCCCCCAGCAGCCGGAATTAACCTCCGACGGCAAACCCCTGCTGTCATTCTGCAGTAACGATTACCTTGGCCTGGCCAATCATCCCGGCAATATCGATGCGCTCAGGCATGCCTTGCCCGAGACCGGGCTGGGTGGTGCCGCGTCGCATCTGATTTGTGGTCACCACGATGCCCATCATCAGCTGGAGCAGCGGCTTGCCGAGTTTACCGGCCGCGGCTCAGCGTTGTTTTTCTCCACCGGTTACATGGCCAACATGGGCGTGATCTCAGCGCTGGCCGGGCGCGGTGACACCATTTTCTCCGATCGGCTTAATCACGCTTCGATTATCGATGGCTGCATCCTCAGTCGGGCCAAGGTCCGGCGCTATGCTCATGGCGATGTCGACGCGCTTGCAACGATGCTCGCCCAGACCTCGGGCCATAAGTTGGTAGTAACGGATGGCGTGTTCAGCATGGATGGCGATGTTGCCCCATTGAAAGAGCTGGCGCAGGTGTGTCGGGCGCACGACGCCTTGCTGGTAGTTGATGATGCCCACGGTATTGGTGTGCTCGGTCCCCAAGGTCGCGGCAGTATTGCTGCACAGGGGTTGTCTGAAGAGGATGTCCCGGTGCTCATCGGCACCCTGGGCAAAGCCGTGGGCACCAGTGGTGCCTTCGTCGCGGGACCCGAAGTGTTGATGGATTACCTGGTGCAAAAGGCCCGGACCTATATCTATACCACAGCCATGCCTCCGGCCATTGCGGCCGCGACCTGTGCCAGCATCGATCTCATTGAGCGCGACGACGAACGCCGTCGCCATCTTGAAAAATTGATCGCGGTTTTCCGGCAGCAAGCGACGGCCATGGGCTATCAGATGATGCCTTCCGAGACTCCGATTCAGCCCATTATGGTGGGTGATAACTGGACCGCCCTTGAGTTGAGCAAGGCCCTGGAGCAGCAGGGGTTGTTGGTCACTGCCATTCGGCCGCCCACAGTGCCAGAAGGTGAAGCCCGCCTGCGTGTAACGTTCAGCGCAGCCCACAGTGAGGCGGACCTGAACCGTTTGTTGCAGGGCCTGTCCAGCTGCCGCCACTTGTTGCCCAGCGCCGGGGTGGCGGTGTGAACGCGGTGGCTTCCCGTGTCTCCGGTTCGGGACAGGCGCCGGGCGTAATGTCTAGTTCGATAGCAGATAAGTCCTTGATTGCCAGTCAGTTCGGTGGTGCCAGTAAAACCTACGACGGCGCTTCCCGGTTGCAGCGGATTATGGGCGACGAAATGCTGGGTGCGCTGAAGCTTGCCGGGGACGATCTCCGGCCACGGCGAATCCTGGATCTTGGTTGTGGCACCGGTTGGTTCACCCGGAAGATCGCGCAGACCTGGCCGTGCCAGGTAACCGGTGTGGATTTATCTCCAGGAATGATCAAGCAGGCCAGTGAGCGGTCTGAGCAGGGGATCGAGTTGATGGTCGCCGATGCGGAGTCTCTGCCGGTCCCGTCCAACAGCTTCGATGTGGTGTTCAGCAATCTGATGGTGCAGTGGTGTGATGATCCCCGCACCGTATTTGCCGAGTGCCGGCGGGTACTGAGGCCGGGTGGGCGGCTGGTGCTGTCAACCTTGCTCGAAGGCACGTTAGGAGAGCTCAAGCAGGCGTGGGCGGAAGCTGATCCGGGTCAGCAGCACATTAACCGGTTTGAGTCTGAAACTGCCTTACGGCAACGGGTTGAGGCCGTGCTGCCGGATGCCCGTTTGGACACCCGGACCATAGCGCTACCCTATGCGTCGCCAATGGCGCTTGCCGCTGAGTTGCGTTTGCTGGGTGCCGGTTTCAAGAGTGAAAGCCGGCGCAGGACCCTGACCGCGCCCGGTCGTGTCCGCACTATGTGCCTGAGTTATCCCAAGCAATCCGATGGCACGATCATCGCCAGTTATGAAGCGGCATGGGTGTCTTGGCAGGCATCCTGATTTTTGTTTACCTTTCCTCTTCAATTAACCTCGGAATTTCATAAGTTATGGCCAAGAAGACCTTTTTCGTTACCGGCACGGACACGGGTGTGGGCAAGACCATGGTGTCGGCGGCTATTCTTGAGGCGGCCCGAGCTGCGGGTCTGCGCACCCTGGCGATGAAGCCGATTGCATCCGGCTGCGACGAAACGCCGGAAGGCCTGCGGAATGAGGATGCCCTGGCCCTGCAGAGCGCCATGACCGAATCGCTGGCCTATGAGGTGATCAATCCAGTGGCGCTGAAGCCGGCGATTGCTCCCCACGTGGCTGCGGCTCAGGCCGGGAAAACCGTCACGGCACAGCGGTTGATCGGGTTCTGCCGCGGGCTCCAGCTTCGTTCGGCCGACCTGATGCTGATCGAGGGCGCCGGTGGCTGGCGGGTGCCGCTCAATGACCGGGAAACCTATGCGTCTTTGCCGCGTGAACTGGGCACCCCGGTGATCCTCGTGGTCAGTCTGAAACTCGGGTGTATCAACCATGCTCTGCTGACTGCCGAGGCGATTCGTGCAGATGGCCTGGTGGTAGCAGGCTGGGTGGCCAATCGTGCCGAAGCTGAAACAATGAGTTGCGAGCAGGAAACGCTGGAGTATCTGGGCTCGCACATGGCCGCGCCGTGCCTGGGGGAATTGCCCTGGTTGGAGGAGCCGGATCCCGTAGCCCTGGCATCGCACCTGGACATCAAATGTTTGATTGAAAATTGACCAGGAATATGGCTAACTGGTGTCAATAATTGGTCAGTGGACGCAGTTGCTATGATCAGCAATACACTTGCAATCGGCATTCAGGGTATCCAGGACGGCATGGTCGGCATGGACAATGCGGCCCGGAAAATTGCTCGTGGTGGTGTCGATGGTCCTCAGGGCACCGCGGAAGGCGCCGGTAGTCTGGTCGAGCCCATTATTGACCTGAAATTGTATGAGCGCAGCGTCGAGGCCTCGGCCCAGGTCGTGAAGGCCGCTGACGAAACGCTCGGCACTCTCTTGGATATCATGGCCTGAGCACCGGTCTTGAACGCCATATCCCCTAATCTCCCGGTCTATTCCCCGTCAGCCGCTGGCCAGGTTTCGCCTCGGCCCGAAGCTGAACCGTCCAGAACGGATGGCCATTCTGGTAAAGACCAACCCAAGGCCCGTGCCAGCGGCGTTTCAGCAACGCCCGAGCAGGGCCTGAGCCCGGAAGAACTCAAGCAGCTTACCGAACTCAAAGCCCGAGATCGCGAAGTGCGTGCCCATGAAGCGGCGCACCAGGCGGTGGGCGGTCAGTACGCAGGTGCCATCTCCTATACCTACCAGCGCGGCCCAGACGGTGCCCAGTATGCTGTGGGCGGCGAGGTGCCCATTGATGTGTCTCCTGTTCCGGGCGATCCGCAGGCAACCATCGAAAAAATGCGGGTGGTTCGGGCCGCGGCCATGGCACCGGCCGAGCCCTCCGGCCAGGACCAAGCTGTCGCTGCCGAAGCCATGCAGGTGATGCTGAAAGCCCAGTCTGAGGTGATATCCGGACCGGAAGAAGCCGCAGGCGCTAAGCTCAAGCCAGGGCAGGGCAGTGAAGACGATCCACAATCCCGCACCGGACAGCAGGCGAGTGGCACCTATCAAACTGTCTCCGCGATGACGGATGATGCTGAACAGCAGCGCTCGGCCTTCCGCGCTGTTGCGGCCTAACACCTAACTTTCTCAACCGAAAGCACGGTTTTCCTTCCCTTGCCTGCAACCTCTTGTATTTCCTCGTGACGATGTCTGTAGCGGGCGTTTTGGTCACAGATCGCAACACAAATTTTTATATCGACTATTGACAATTCTGTGCCTCTAAACGTATGTTTCAAACAAGTGTTTAATTAAGGCTGCAGCGCGTTGCGTTGCGGTGTTTGAGAAAAAACCGAGGCTGAAAGCTGTCATTGTGATTCAGCGAAGCCCGAAAAACCGAGGTGGATTCCATGCCTGACTACAAAGCGCCCCTGCGTGACATCAAATTCGTAATGACCGAGCTGCTGGACAGCGAGAAGCACTACGCCAACCTGGAAGGCGCAGAAGACGCCACTCCGGATATGGTGGACGCCATTATCGGAGAAGGTGCCAAGTTCTGTGAGCAGGTTCTGTCTCCGCTGAACCAGGTCGGTGACCAAGAGGGCTGTACCTGGAGCGAAGACGGTGTGAAGACACCGACTGGCTTCAAAGAAGCTTACCAGCAGTACGTCGAAGGCGGCTGGCCGTCCATGACTGCCGATCCCAACTACGGTGGCCAGGGCCTGCCGCACTCGCTCGGCCTGGTCATGAGCGAAATGGTAGGCACGGCTAACTGGTCTTTCGGTATGTACCCGGGCCTGAGCCACGGTGCGACCAACACCATTGAAGAGCACGGCACCGAAGAGCAGAAGCAGACCTATCTGACCAAGCTGATCAGCGGCGAGTGGACCGGCACCATGTGCCTGACCGAGCCGCACTGTGGTTCCGATCTGGGCACCCTTCGCACCAAGGCCGAGCCGAGTGCCGATGGCACCTACGCCATTACCGGCACCAAGATTTTCATCTCAGCCGGTGAGCACGACATGGCTGAGAACATTGTTCATATCGTTCTGGCACGTCTGCCGGGCGCACCAGAAGGCACCAAGGGTATTTCCCTGTTCATCGTGCCCAAGAACCTGCCGAATGAAGACGGTTCCTCAGGCGAGCGCAACGCCGTTTCCTGTGGTTCCATCGAGCACAAGATGGGTATCCACGGCAACGCTACCTGTGTGATGAACTTCGACGGCGCCAAGGGCTGGTTGATCGGTCCTGAAAACCGTGGTCTGAACTGCATGTTTACCTTCATGAACACCGCCCGTATCGGTACAGCCATCCAGGGTCTGGGTGCTGCTGAGCTGGGCTTCCAGGGCTCCCTGGCGTACGCCAAGGATCGTCTGGCCATGCGCTCCCTGAGCGGCCCGAAGAATCCGGAAGGCATTGCTGATCCGATCATTGTGCACCCGGACGTGCGTCGCATGCTGCTGACTCAGAAGGCCGTCGCCGAAGGCGCCCGTGCCCTGATTTACCTGACCTCGCAGCAGGCTGACATTGTTCACAGTGGCAAGACCGAAGAAGAGCGCAAGGCCGCTGACGAAGCTCTGGGCTTCCTGACGCCAATTGCCAAGGCGTTCCTGACCGAGATCGGTTACGAAGCCGCTAACCTGGGCATGCAGGTGTTCGGTGGCCACGGCTTTATCTCCGAGTGGGGCATGGAGCAGAACGTGCGTGATGCCCGTATCGGCATGATCTACGAAGGCACCACCGGCATCCAGGCACTGGATCTGCTGGGCCGTAAGGTTCTGATGACCCAGGGCGAGTCCCTGAAGGGCTTCACCAAGCAGGTGCACGTATTCTGCAAGGAAAATGCCGACAACGAGCAGCTGAAGGAATTCGTTGAGCCGCTGGCGGCCATCAACAAGGAATGGGGCGACCTGACCATGAAGGTTGGTATGACCGCTATGAAGAACCGTGAAGAAGTAGGTGCCGCGTCCGTGGATTACCTGATGTATTCCGGTTACGCCGTGTTTGCCTACCTGTGGGCGCGTATGGCGAAGGTGGCACTGGACACCATGGCAGACGGAACCTCTGAAGAGATGTTCTACAACGCCAAAGTGCAGACCGCACGCTTTTACTTCAAGCGTATGCTGCCGCGCTCCAAGGCCCATGCTGAGAGCATGCTGGCCGGCGCTGACAGCCTGATGGACATGCCTGAGGAAGCCTTCGCCCTGTAAGGCGCGGGCACCGAAGGACAGTCCCACAGGACAAGAAAGCCCGCGCTCCCCGGACGCGGGCTTTTTCATGAGTTGAGGTTCGCTTTTAAGGTAGAATGGGCGCTCATAAAACGAATTTGGAGCGGACATACCGCCCAAACAGGTGCGTCGGGCCCAATTAAACAACTGGCAGCGCCTGAACAGACTGACTGATTTTGGAGAGTTATAGATGGCTGATTACCAGGCACCTCTACGTGACATGCGTTTTGTTTTGAACGAAGTTTTCGATGCCCCTGCTCTTTGGGCGTCCTTGCCCAAGGTTGCGGAAAACGTCGACCCGGACACGGCAGACGCGATTCTGGAAGAGGCCGGCAAGATCAGTAGCGGTGTGCTGGCGCCCCTGAACCGTGAGGGTGACGAGCAGGGCAGCAAGTGGAATGACGGTGAAGTCACTGCGCCGGAGGGTTTCAAAGAAGCCTACCAGACCATCGTTGAAGGTGGCTGGAACGGACTGGGTGGTAACCCGGACTTTGGCGGTATGGGCATGCCCAAAACACTGGTCGCCCAGTTCGAGGAAATGATGCAGGGTGCCAACATGGCCTTTGGTCTGGCCCCGATGCTGACTGCTGGTGCGTGTCTGGCCCTGGACGCCCATGGCAGCCAGGAACTCAAGGAAAAGTACCTGCCGAACATGTACTCCGGTGTCTGGTCTGGTGCCATGGACCTGACCGAGCCCCACGCCGGAACCGACTTGGGCATTATCCGCACCAAGGCTGACCCAAACAGCGATGGCTCATTCAACGTCACGGGTACCAAGATCTTTATTACTTGGGGTGAGCACGACATGGCCGAGAACATCATTCACCTGGTGCTCGCCAAGTTGCCGGATGCGCCCAAGGGGCCGAAGGGCATTTCCCTGTTCCTGGTGCCAAAGTTCATGGTGAACGACGACGGTTCCCTGGGTGAGCGCAACAGCTTCAGCTGTGGTTCCCTTGAGAAGAAAATGGGCATCAAGGGTTCTGCCACCTGTGTGATGAACTTCGACGGCGCCAAGGGCTGGCTGGTCGGAGATGAGAACAAGGGCCTGGCGGCGATGTTCACCATGATGAACTATGAACGTCTGGGTGTTGGCATTCAGGGTATTGGTGCCGCCGAAGCCTCTCTGCAGAGTGCCCGGGAATACGCATTGGACCGCATTCAGAGCCGCGCACCTACCGGTGCCCAGCAGCCTGAAAAGGCAGCCGACCCGATCCTGGTGCATCCGGACGTTCGCCGCATGCTGTTGACCATGAAAGGCTACGTTGAAGGTGGACGAGCATTCTCCACCTACGTTGCCCAGTGGCTGGATATCTCCAAGTACGCGGATCCTGCTGAGGAAGAGCGGCGCAAACATGCTGAAGGCATGGTGGCGTTGCTGACGCCAGTAGCCAAGGCCTTCCTGACCGACCGTGGCCTGGACGCCTGCATCATGGGCCAGCAAGTGTTTGGCGGCCATGGTTTCATCCGTGAGTGGGGTCAGGAGCAACTGGTGCGTGACTGCCGGATCACCCAGATTTACGAAGGCACCAATGGTATCCAGGCGCTGGATCTCATGGGTCGTAAAGTGGTTGGAAGCCAGGGCAAGCTTTACGAGCTGTTTGCCCAGGACGTAGCGGCATTCATTGAGGAAAACAGCGCGGACCAGAATCTGCGTCCGTTCCTTGAGCCACTGGCCGCTGCTTTTGAGCGCTTATCCGATGTCACCGAACACGTGATCCAGCAGGCCGGTGATAACCCTGATGCCGTAGGTGCGGCGTCTGTGGATTACCTCGACCTGTTCGGCCTGACGGCACTCGGCTACATGTGGGCGAAGATGGTTAAGGCGGCTGCACCAAAAGCTGAGGGTGACAGCTCCGGTTTCTACACTGGTAAGCTGAAAACCGCACGCTTCTATTTCGATCGTCTGCTGCCGAAGACCGTTTCGCTTGCCGAAGGCATCCGCAGTGGAAGCGATTCGATGATGGCGCTGACTGCTGAAGAGTTCTGATCTGCTGCGGTTATAAATAGCGCAATAAAAAAGCAGGCCATCCGGCCTGCTTTTTTTGTCAGTTGTTGTCGTGTTTGTCGCTGCTAACCCGGAGGCTGGCTCAGAGCTGCTCGATGAGCTCAGGATTGGTCACGAAAGGGTTTTTATTGCCCTGAATCTCGCTGACGCGGCGGTGACGGGTCAACTCGGTGTCATCCGGTGGATCGTTTCGGCTCCAGTCCTGAAATACCGGGGTGGCGCCAATCCAGGGTAGGTCATAGGTGTCTACCATGTAGGCAACGGTGCGTGCGACGTCGCCTTTAACTTGTTTGGGCGGCTCGAAGAACCCGGCGCTCTCGCGAATGCCGCAGTCGCTGGGCTTCACCGTCGCTCCCAGGTCCTCGTAGCGAACATTACGACGCTGCATTTCAATCCGGGATTTAACCGGAACCATGTTGTGCAGATCTGAGGCGATCTGCCGGTAGCGGTTGTCCTGTTCGCATGAGCGGGAAGTGCCGCAGTCCAGTGCGCTGCGAATGTCAGCGAGAGGGTATACGTATCCGTCTGTGAGCAAGAAACCCTTGCTGGTAAACGCGGTGTCGCAGAAAAAGGAATTACCACCCTCCGCGTAAAGGTTGCCCCAGAACTCATTTTTGATAACCGTGTCGGGGTCACTGAAACGGGTGTTCTGCCCAATCACCAGGCTGGCGGACAGCAGTAGTGACAAGGTGACGAGTGTCAGTGAGAAGTGCTTCATACGCCTGTCATGCCTCGCATAATCTGAAAGCGTCTGTGCTGAGTGGGCCTCCTTTGCCCGGCTGGTCAAAAATATGACGCTTTGACCGCATATATTGTGAAGTATGGCACAGACCCATGTACCGCATGAGGCTCTTTAGTTGTTATTTGTGGCATTATGTTAACGAGTTAACACTCTACTTCAGTTTGTTGCGAATGTTCCGATAGCCGTCCTTCAGGTCCTCGCCGAGTTTCTGAGCTGTCTGGCGAGCCTCTTGGGACGTTTCTTCGGCATCGTGCATCACTTGATCCAAACGGTTGCGAAACCGCTCCCAATCCTGCTCAAGATCGTCCCATTCGTCTTTGACGTCCTCTTTGGCAAGGTGCATCTGAACACGGGCCTCGTCGCGATATTGCTTTATTTTTTCGGAAAGTTTTCTTAGCTCTTCTTGCAGGCTCATTTCAAACCTCTCCTCTAAACACAGTCTTTGTTTAAGATGCGCCGACCAGGGATTTTCTGTCAAGAGAAGTGACGGCGAGCGGGTATGAGAGTGGAGAGGGCTTGATCCAGATCAGGATCGGGCTGACAGCAGCAGCGAGAGGTCCCGCAGATAGTGCCACGGCGTCAGGCTGTCGAAACCTTTGGCGGCTCGATCAATCTGGCTACAGACCTCAATGGCTTGGTGCAGTTGGGGGCGGGAAAGGCGCCGGGAAGCCTGTTCGATTACCCGGGCGCGTTGAGGCTGAAAGACGCCCCGTTTTTTCAGAAAGGCACTGGGATTTTCGCCCTGACTGGCAGCGCCCCTGAGTTCAAGAATCAGGTTCAGGTCGCGGGTGAGTACCGCAAGTAGACCGAGAGGATTTTCTCCCTCCTGCTGCAGCACGCCTATCATTTTTCCGGCATGGGGTGCCCGGCCGGCAAGCAGTTCGGTTACCAGCTCAAAACCATTGAACCGGGAGCTGTCCTGCACCGCTTGCTCCACAATTTCCTCGTCAATGGTGTCAGTGCCACTCAGCAGCGACAAGCGATCGAGCTCCTGACTGGCAGCGAGCAAATTGCCTTCAAGTCGTTCTGCAAGGATTGCCAGGGCGCCTCGGGTCAGACTCAAGCCCCGGCTTGAGGCGCGTTGCTGCAGCCAGCCGAGGAATTTGTCCGCGTCCACCGGCCAGACCGGCACATGAACACCCTTGTTCTGCAGTTCCTTGTACCACTTTCGGCGCGTTTCCGCGGCATCCAGGCGGGCACTGATCAACAACAGGATGATGTCTTCCGGAGGCTCCTGTAGCACCCGCTCCAGCAGCGCCCGTCCATCCCCCAGCTTGCCGGTGGGCAGATGGATCTCGATGCGCCGACGTTCGGCAAACAGGGACATGGCGCTGAACTCGTCGGCCACGGCGTTCCAGTCCAGTTGATTGTCGGCGTGGAAGGTCAGCCGGTCGACAAAGCCGGCATCCAACGCGGCCTTGCGGACCTGGTCACAGCATTCCTGTACCAGCAAGGGCTCATCGCCGGAGATCAAATAGACCGGCGACAGGCCTTTTTTCAGCAGTTGAGGAAGCTGGCCCGGCTGCGTTTTCATGGCGCTGGTGCGTCGTTATCCGGCTGATCACCGGAATCTGATTGAGGTTGGTCCCGGATGGTGTCAATACGGGCCTGGGTCAGCGGTGCCAGTCGGAAGATAATCTGTTGGGCCAGACGGTTGCTGAGCTGGGTCTGCAGCTCTTCTTCCTCGCGCTGTTTGGCCAACACATTGGTTTCGTCATAGCGGTAACTTTCGCTGGAGCTCAGGCGGGTGTCGCCAATGATCGGCACCTGATCAGTGCTGATCAGCTCCAGGCTGACCGAGTTGCGCAGGGTGTATTCCGCGGCTGCGGCCTGGACTGTAATGGCCGAGGCCCGGCGGTCCTGCTGGAAGTCACTGAGCTTCATGACGTAGGCGGCGTTGCTGGCTTCGGCAAGTTCTACATCGCCCAATTCCAGCTGGTCGCGTACGGACTCGCACAGCAATTCCGGCACATCGCGCGCGCACTCAACTGCCAGAGGCTGCAACGCCGCCGATACCGGCGGCGCGCCGCGCAACTGGAAGCCGCAACCGGCTATCGTGGTCATGACAATAGCAGTCATGACCGCGGGTAAGGCCGGATAGGGTGGCGAGCGAAGTGGCATATCAGTTGGCCACCACGTTCACCAGCTTGCCTGGTACCACGATTACCTTGCGTATTGTAGCACCCTCGGTAAACCGCATGACGTTCTCGTTCTCCAGCGCCAGTTTTTCCAGATCAGCCTTGCCGATGTCGGCAGGGACATCCTGTTTTGCCCGGACCTTGCCATTGACCTGCAGCACAACCTGGATCTGGCTGCGAACCATCGCGTCTTTGTCGGCCACCGGCCACCTGGCATCGACCACCGGCTCTTCGTGCCCCAGTGACTGCCACAGGGAGTGGCAGATGTGGGGAACAATCGGTGACAGAACCAGTACTGCGGTGTTCAGGGCTTCCTGACGAACGGCACGGCTCTGGGGCTCGCTGTCCGACAGCTTGCCGGCCTCATTGAGAAGTTCCATGACGGCGGCAATGGCGGTGTTGAAAGTGAGTCGGCGACTGACGTCGTCACTGACCTTGGCAATGGTTTCGTGGGTCTTACGGCGCAGGTCTTTCTGGGCGTCGTTCAACTCCGCCGCGTTCAGTGTCGGTGAAGGCCCTTCAGCGGTGTGTTCGTTCACCATCCGCCACAGGCGCTTGAGGAAGCGGTGGGCCCCTTCAACGCCGCTGTCAGACCACTCCAGAGACTGCTCTGGCGGCGCGGCGAACATCATGAACAGGCGAACGGTATCGGCGCCATGCTCATCGATGATGGCCTGGGGGTCAATGCCGTTGTTCTTGGACTTGGACATCTTGGTGACACCACCGATTTCTACCGGTGCGCCATCTTGCTTATGGATGGCCCGGATGACCTGGCCTTTGCTGTCACGCTCCACGGTTACATCGGCAGGCGCGATCCAGGTGGTCTTGCCGGTATCGTCAGTGCGGAAGTAGGTCTCCGCCAGCACCATGCCCTGGCAGAGCAGGCGATTGAATGGCTCTGAGCTGTTCACCAGGCCAACGTCGCGCAGCATCTTGTGGAAGAAGCGGGCGTAAAGCAGGTGCAGGATGGCGTGCTCGATGCCGCCAATGTACTGGTCCACCGGCAGCCAGTAGTTGGCTGCGGCCGGATCCAGCATGCCCTTGTCGTAGTTGGGGCTGCAGAACCGCGCGTAATACCACGACGACTCCATGAAGGTATCGAAGGTGTCCGTCTCCAGGGTGGCCGGCTGGCCTTCAAAGCTGGTCTTGGCCCACTCAGGGTCGGCCTTGATCGGTGACTGAACGCCATCCATCTCGACGTCTTCCGGCAGGCGCACCGGCAGCTGATCGTCGGGGACCGGACGCTCGGTGCCGTCTTCCAGGGTCATCATGGGGATCGGGGCACCCCAGTAGCGTTGACGTGACACGCCCCAATCCCGCAGGCGATAGTTGACCGTGCGTTTGCCGATGCCCTGTGCTTCCAGGTGATCAGCAATTTCGTCGAAGGCTTCGTCACTGGTCAGGCCGCTGTACTTGCCGGACGAGACCAGGGTGCCTTTTTCGGTGAAGGCCTCTTCCTGGACATCGAGTTCGCGACCATCACTGGCTGCGATCACCTGTTTGATTGGCAGGCGGTACTTCAGGGCAAACTCGTGATCGCGCTCATCGTGACCCGGAACCGCCATCAGGGCACCGGTGCCGTAATCGGTCAGTACGAAGTTAGCGATCCAGACCGGAATCTCTTCCTGGGTCAGCGGATGGATGGCCTTGAAGCCAGTATCAATGCCTTTCTTTTCCATGGTCGCCAATTCAGCTTCCGCGACCTTGCTATTCCGGCACTCATCTACGAACTCGGCGACATCGCGGTGGCGTTCTGCGGCGGCCTTGGCCAGCGGGTGCTCGGCGGCCACGGCCATGTAGCTCACGCCCATCAGGGTATCCGGGCGAGTGGTGTAGACCGTCAGGCCGTCGTCGCCGTCTTTCAGCGGGAAGGTCAGTTCGGTACCCACGGATTTACCGATCCAGTTGCGCTGCATGGTCTTGACCTGTTCCGGCCAGTCTTCCAGCTGGTCCAGATCGTTCAGCAATTCCTCGGCGTAATCGGTAATGCGAATGAACCACTGGGGGATCTTTTTCTGTTCGACCAGGGCGCCGGAACGCCAGCCGCGACCGTCGACCACCTGCTCATTGGCCAGGACGGTCTGGTCGATCGGATCCCAGTTGACGGTGGACATCTTCTTGTACACCAGGCCCTTCTCATACAGGCGCGCAAAGAACCACTGTTCCCAGCGGTAGTAATCCGGCTTGCAGGTGGCCAGTTCCCGATTCCAGTCGTAGCCGAAGCCCAGCTGCTTGAGCTGGTTCTTCATGTAATCGATGTTGGAATGCGTCCATTTTGCGGGCGCGGTCTTGTTGGCAATGGCGGCATTTTCGGCCGGCAGACCGAAGGCGTCCCAACCCATGGGCTGCATGACATTTTTTCCCTGCATGCGCTGGTAGCGGGAAATTACGTCGCCAATGGTGTAGTTGCGAACGTGGCCCATGTGCAGCTTGCCGCTGGGGTAGGGGAACATGGACAGGCAGTAGTACTTGGGTTTACCCGGTTCTTCCTTCACTTCGAAGGTCTTGTTCTCCTCCCAGAAGGTGCGGGCATTCTGTTCTACACTGCGTGGATTGTATTGCTCGTCCATTGCTGCCATTACCAAAGTTACCCTGTATCAAAATGATGTTCGGAGCGGCCGGACATTCTAACGCACAGAGGGCCTGACAGGTAGTCTGCCAAATTTCGGATCCTGTGCCAGACTGAACAGTATTGAAGGGAGAGCCAATATGACTGAACCAGAACGAAGCCATCTTTCCGGTAAGGCACTTGAGGTTTACGACCGGATGCTTGAGCGGGTGCAGGGCCGGTTGAAGCTGGCACAGGAGACATCGCTCGAAACGTTGGAGGAAGAGATCAGAAATGCAATCCAGTTCGAGTATGAGCTGGAGGAAATGACCCGGGAGGAGGCGGATTTGTTGGGCGCCTACCTCCAGCGTGACCTAGCCCATCTGATGCACTTCGTGGACGAAACCGGTGAGGGACTGACCGAGTGGCTGCAGCTGGACATCTCGTTATTGGAACACCAGCTGGCCGACCGGTTGCTCTCCGTGGCCGACCGGACCCGGGTGGATACTCTGGAGCTGAACCAGAAGCTGGAAAATGACGACGCCGGCCATTACATCTCCGGCGAAGTGGCCACCGCCGGCATGTTCCGATGCCTGAACTGCAGCCACATGAGGTGCCTGACCGCCACCAGCCATCTGGAACCCTGCGACGCCTGTGGCTCCCACTACTATGAGCGGGTTACGAGCCGCTGGCCGAGGAAGGAGGAATAATCCGCTCGCGCACGAACACCACCAGGATCACCGCCAGAGTCAGCACCGGCCAGGAACCGGTCTGCATGTAGGGGGTGCTGCCTGTTGCCGTGTATACCTCACCCCGTAGGGTGGCCTTTTCAAACTGGGGAATGGCCTCGGTGATCTGGCCCCGGTTATTGATGATCGCGGTGACGCCGTTGTTGGTGCCGCGCAGCATGTAGCGACCGGTTTCCAATGCCCGCATGCGGGCGATCTGCAGGTGCTGCAGCGGACCAATGGAATCGCCGAACCAGCCGTCGTTGCTGATGGTCAGCAGCAGATCTGCGTTGCGACTGTTGAAGGCAACAAAGTCCGGGTAGGCCACCTCGTAGCAAATGAATGGCATGATTCGTATACCATTAGCCTGGAGCGGTCCCTGATAGTCCGGGCCGCGGCTGAAACTGCTCATGGGCAGATCAAAGAACCCGATCAATCCGCGCAACAGCCCCTGCAGGGGAACGTACTCGCCGAAAGGCACCAGTTTCTGCTTGTGGTAAATCCCTTCGCCGTTGCCGATGGCCATGATGCTGTTGTGGAACGTAAAGTCCTCGATACGGTCGCTGAAACCATACCAGGGAATGCCGGTGATCAGGGTGCTGTTATCGCCGAGTTCCTGATCGATGTGTTCAATGATCTTGCCGGCCTTGTCCTGCGGGATGGGGATGGCGGTTTCCGGCCACAGGATCAGATCGGCGTCCCAGTGCGGCTCTGTCATGCCCAGATAGGTCACGATCTGGTCTTTCAGGAAATCCGGATCCCATTTGATCTGCTGGGGGATATTGCCTTGCATGGCCACAAAGCTGGTTGGCGCCGAGTCGATCTCGGTCCAGGCTACCTGGTTTACTGTCGGGCCAACTACCCAGGGTATGAGCGCGCATAGAAGAGTGATGGCCGCGGCGACGTGCCGGAGGTGCATTGCCAGCCACCAGGCGGCGTAGAGTGCGGCGCCGGTCACCGTAATCCAGAAGGTCAGGCCGTGGACGCCGACCAAAGGCGCCAGACCGGCCAGGGGGCCATCGGTATGCGCGGTGCCCAGATACAGCCACGGGAAGCCGGTGAGCAGCCAACCACGAAGCCAGTCGCCGAGAATCCAGATAGCCGGGAACAGGATCAGCCGGCGGACCTGGCTGTCCTTGGCAAGCTTGCCCCAGAACCAGAAAGCCAAACCATGGAACAGGGCCAGGCCGGCGACGAATATGACGGTGAGCAGGACGGATACGGGAATGGAGGTGTTGCCGTACTGGCTGATGCTGATGTAAACCCAGCTGGCACCACTGCCGAACAGGCCGAGGCCGGTAAACCAGCCAGCCTTGAATAGGCGGTCCGCCGCCAGGGGCACCGTCACCAGCAGAATCAGCAAGACGGAAACTGGGCCCAGCCACCAGAATTCAAACGGTGAGAAGGTCAGGGTCTGGAGAGCACCGGCCGCGATAAGCGTGGCGATGCCCAGCCAGCGACTGGCGGAGAGTGGGGTGCTCAGGCCCCGGATTTCGGTAGCTTCACTTCTCACTTCGGGTTACCTGCAGCAGACGAATGACTCGGTTATCGGCGTTGGCAATAGTAAAGCGCAAGCCACCGAATGCAACCGTTTCACCGCGTCTGGGCAGATGTCCAAACTCCTTGAGTACAAGACCGCCAATAGTGTCGAACTCTTCCTCGTCGAGCTCTGTTTCAAAAAACTCGTTGAAATCATCGACAGGTGTGACCGCTTTGACCGCGTAGGTACCGTCACCACGGGCTTTGATGTGCGTTTCCTCGTCAAAATCGTGTTCGTCTTCGATTTCGCCGACGATCTGTTCAAGCACATCTTCAATGGTGATCAGCCCGGCGGTTCCGCCGTATTCGTCCACCACAATGGCCATGTGGTTGCGGTTTTCCTTGAACTCTTTCAACAGCTGGTTCAGGCGTTTGCTTTCCGGGACAAAGGTCGGTGGGCGCAGAATTTCGCGAATTTTCGACCAGTTCAGCTCATTGTTCAGTGCTAGTGGCAGCAGGTCCTTGGCGAGCAGAACACCGATAACGTCGTCCTGGCTGTCGCCTATAACTGGAAAACGGCTGTGGGCGGAGGAAATGATTTCGCCGAGGAACTCTTTGGGTTCTTGCGAAGCTTTGACGGTGACCATCTGGGAGCGCGGGATCATGATTTCATCCACGCGCATATCGATCACCTGCATGGCACCTTCGATGATGCTCATCGCGTCGACATCGATGATACTTTGGGACTCGGCGTCCCGGAGGATTTCCAGCACGTCCTCAACGGACTCAGGCCCGCTGGCAAAGGCCTGTGATATACGTTCCAGCCAGGACTTTCCGCCCTGACTGCGACTCGACTGATCGTCGTTCATGAGTCTTGTTCCGTTTCCTCTGCTTCGTAAGGGTTGCCAAATCCAAGTTGCGCAAGCAACCGAATCTCAAGAGCTTCCATGACCTCGGCATCTTCATCATCCACGTGATCGTAGCCCTGAAGATGCAGCATACCGTGAACAACCATGTGCGCCCAGTGGGCCGTTAGCGTCTTTTGTTGCTCGGCGGCCTCGCATTCGACAACGGGTGCACAAATTACCAGATCTCCCGCCAATGGCACCGTTATACCGGCTGGCGCTTCAAATGGGAAGGACAACACATTGGTCGGTTTGTCCTTGCCCCGGAACTCATTGTTCAGGGCCTGGCTCTCCAGCGTGTCAACGATGCGAACCGTTACTTCAGACGGATGCTCGCCCAGCCAGGCGCTTTGCGCCCAGGTCTGAAATTGGGCATGGGCGGGCACGCTGCTGCCCTCGAATACGTCCTGGATATCGACAGTTAGCTCGTTCACGACTGGCTTCCGCCTCCGTCATCGAACGAATCGTAGGCCTCCACAATGCGCTGAACCAGTGGGTGACGAACCACATCTTTGGCTTCGAAGCGGGTAAAGCCAATGCCGGAGACCTTGCCAAGCACGCCTGCGGCGTGAATCAGGCCGGAGTTCTGGCCGCGCGGCAGATCCACCTGGGTGGTATCACCGGTGATCACCGCGGTTGAGCCGAAACCGATACGGGTCAGGAACATCTTCATCTGTTCACGGGTGGTGTTCTGGCTTTCATCAAGAATGATGAAAGAGTTGTTCAGGGTGCGCCCGCGCATGAATGCCAGCGGCGCAATTTCGATCACGCTCTTTTCGATCAGCCGAGTTACGTGATCGAAGCCAAGCATTTCGTACAGTGCGTCGTACAGCGGGCGCAGATACGGATCGACCTTTTGCGCCAGATCGCCGGGCAGGAATCCCAGTTTTTCACCGGCTTCCACGGCGGGGCGCACCAGCAGAATCCGCTTCACCTGCTCGTCTTTCAGTGCCTCGACGGCGCAGGCAACGGCGAGCCAGGTCTTGCCGGTGCCGGCGGGGCCAATACCAAAATTAATGTCGTGGCTGCGGATGCTGTGCACGTACTTCTGCTGGTTCGCGCCGCGCGGCTTGGCCTGGAGCTTTGGTGTCTTGATGACCGTTACGGCGCCGTCGTAGGGCACGTCTTCGGGCAGGCGCTCGTAGCCTGTCTCACGAATGAAGAGGTGAACGGTATCTGGAGAGATGTCGTCGGTGGCCTCGGTTTCCCGATACAGATGGCGGATAACCTCTACCGCCGCGGCGACGTGATCGGTTTCGCCCTCAACGCGAAAGTGGTGGCCGCGCCGGCCGACTTTTACCTGTAGCCGGCGCTCGATGTGCTTGAGGTTCTCGTCAAACTGGCCGCAGAGAGAGGCCAGCCGGCGCTGATCCACCGGGTGCAGGTCGAATTGTCTGGAATCGTTGGTGTTCAATTAGGCTCCATGTGCAGTGGCAGCCCCGCGTACGGGGCTTTTTAAGCATTCGTGTCTCGGCTGGTGTGCCTGACCCTGGCTTCAGTAAAGTTCCGCGTTCGCGGGGACGCCGCGAAGGGAGTTGGGGTAGGCCTCAACAATTTCAACGTCAACAAAGTGACCAACCACCTCCGGGTTATCGTGCCGGAAGTTGACGATGCGGTTGTTTTCAGTACGACCCGCAAACTCACCAGGGTCTTTCTTGGACAGCCCAGTGACCAGAATGCGCTGAGTAGTGCCGACCATTTTGCGGCTGATGTCCATAGCCTGCTGGTTGATCCGTTGTTGCAGGATGCTCAGGCGCTGTTTCTTGACGTCCATCGGGGTGTCATCCGGCAAATCGGATGCCGGCGTGCCCGGACGGGCACTGTAGATGAAGCTGAAGGACACATCGAAGCCGATGTCGTTGATCAGCTTCATGGTGTCCTCGAAGTCCTTGTCGGTCTCACCCGGGAAACCAATGATGAAATCGGACGAGAAGCTGATGTCCGGGCGGATCTTGCGCAGGCGGCGCAGTTTGGACTTGTACTCCAGAGCAGTATGGCCGCGCTTCATGGCTGCCAGCACCCGGTCGGAACCGCTTTGCACCGGCAGGTGAAGGTGGCTCACCAGTTCCGGGACCTGTTCGTAGACGTCAATCATCGCGTCGGTGAACTCCACCGGATGCGAGGTGGTGTAACGGATGCGATCGATACCATCAATGGTGGCAATCAGGGTGATCAGCTCCGCCAGGTCCATGGTGTCGTTATCGTGGGTCTCGCCCCGATAAGCGTTCACATTCTGGCCCAGCAGGTTTACCTCACGAACACCCTGGGAGGCGAGGTGCGCCACTTCGGCAATCACGTCGTCGGCCGGGCGGCTGACTTCCTCGCCCCGTGTGTAGGGCACCACGCAGAAAGTGCAGTATTTGCTGCAGCCTTCCATGATTGAAACAAAGGCGGATGGGCCGTCGGCACCCGGCTCCGGGAGATTGTCGAATTTTTCGATCTCCGGGAAGCTGACATCGACGACGCCTACGCCGTTACCTTTCGCACGCACTTCCGTGATCATGTCAGGCAGGCGGTGTAGGGTTTGCGGGCCGAATACCATGTCTACATAAGGTGCCCGGTCAATGATGGCCTGGCCTTCCTGGCTGGCGACACAGCCGCCGACGCCGATAATGAGATCCGGGTTGCTGTTCTTGAGGGATTTCCAGCGGCCGAGCTGGTGGAACACTTTCTCCTGGGCCTTCTCACGGATAGAGCAGGTGTTCAGCAGCAGGATATCGGCGTTGTCCGGCGTGTCGGTCATTTCGACGGTTTCGCCGGTACGCAGAAGGTCCGCCATTCGGGATGAATCGTATTCGTTCATCTGGCAGCCGTGGGTTTTGATGTACAGCTTCTTGGCCATGGGTCTCAACGTATTCTGGTGGATGGTGCGCCGGGGCTTGCGGTCGATAGAAAATCAGGCGCGAACAAAAAGGAACTGAGCATTATAACGGGGTGCTCATTCTTCAACCACCATTGTCTCGGCTTGTTGCTAGATTCGTGTGGTATTATTTTTGTCTTCCGAAGTTGTCGAACCTGAATTCAAATGACTCCCGAACGTCTCGCCCGTATCAAACAAACCCTGAATACCCGTCAGCCCGACCTGCGTGTGCTGACCGATCAGGTGCACAAACCCCGCAACCTGTCTGCCATTCTTCGCTCTTGCGATGCCTTTGGCCTGGCCAATATGCATGTGGTTTGGCCACGGGAAGGCTTTCGAGCCTTCCGCAAGACCGCCGGCGGCAGCTACAACTGGGTGACAACACACACCCACCGCACCATGGATGCCGCAATCACCGACCTGAAGGGGCAGGGCCATAAGCTCTATGCCGCCCAGTTGTCTGACCGGGCCGTGGATTATCGCGAAGTGGACTTTACCGTGCCCTGCACGTTGATCCTCGGGAACGAAGTGGACGGGGTCAGCTCTGATGCGGCAGACCAGGCTGACGAACACATCGTGATTCCGATGATGGGAATGGTGGAATCCCTCAACGTTTCTGCCGCCTGCGCCATCATCCTTGCCGAAGCCCAGCGCCAGCGCAAAGCGGCAGGACTTTTCGATTACCGCCGATTGCCGGACGATGAATACGAGCGCCTGCTGTTCTGTTGGTGCCAGCCGACAGTCAAACGCTATTGCGACGACCGCAAACTGCCATACCCGCCGATCGATCCGGACACGGGGGAGTTGATTGATGGGGTTGGCTGGATGAAAGAGATTCGCAAGCTTCGGCATCCGCATTTGGAGCATGCGGAGTAAAACGAGACCTGATCGTTTTTCTGCGCCCGCAGAATTGATTACCTTTGGGGCTAGGAGTCAGGGTTACATAAAGCCTGGCGCACGGACACGGATCGTCCGCTGAGAACCCTGATCGACAAGGATTGTCATGCACATAAAGCCCCGAGCTTGCCTGAAAGCGCGCGATCTGCCGCTTGCTGAATCGCCATTTCTCGCCGCCCGGCTGGTTAAACAGGCATTACTGGGGCAGTGTGAGCCGCTCCCGCGATTCGACCCATACGATATACCCGGCTTTTCGGCGGGCGCCCGTCCGGAGTTCCTTCGCGCTCGATTGCTTGCATTGCTCGAGTCCGGTGACCTGGTTCTGGTTCACAACCCTCTTACATCCGGCCAACCTATTGATCCCCCCGTAGTCTGGAAGCCGGATTCATCATCTTCTGCGACGTCAGGAAAGTGGACCCTTTCATCTTCCTCTCCTTTTCTCTTTTTAGCTAACGAAGTGGATACGTTGAACCGGGAGGGGGTGATAGCCGGGGCACTGGGTTTGTTAACACCCGCCGGCTCTGCGGGGCATCGATCAGCCGCTGATGAGGAGCGACGCCACCCTTCGCAGAATGTTGGGGCTAGAGATCGCAAGCTGTCTTTGCCATTGGGTGCTGCGGGAGGGGTTGTGCCGTTTGTCGCCGAGGCGAAACGAAAAGCAAGCATGTCAGAGGATGAGACTTTACCTCTGCACGTGGCTGTCGGTGTCTTCACCGACGGAACATTAAATAATGTCGGAAATATCGAAGCATTCAAGCAACGGCTGGAGAGGGATTGCTTCATGCCGCTAAAGGAGTCCCCAGAAAAGCTCAAAGAATGTCGTGAAAAATTACGTTTATTGATGGGCGAGAGCTATGCAAACGAGCCGACGAACGTCGCTAAATTGTGGCGCCTGTACCGTGAAGATGAAAAGACTTTGCTGAACTACAAAGTAATGTCTCTTTCGGTATATGCGCCGGGCGCAGGAACGAAAACGGGAGATTCTGATTCATACGAAGGGATGGCGACTGGATTAGGAAAGACGGGAGCCGTGGCTCAGGTTAAACGTGTGTTTTTCGATATGGCTGAGAGAGTTTCTCAGAGGTCGAAAGGCAGGGTGATTGAACAGCTAACTCTCGACTTCTTTGGGTTTAGTCGTGGAGCCGCTGCAGCACGCCACGCTGTCAATGAGGTTCGAAAGGGGCCGGCTGGGCTTCTCGGAAAGGCTTGGTCGGCAAACAGCCTCGAGTGGCCCGGCTCGGTAAGTGTTCGGTTTGTCGGGCTATTCGATACCGTCGCGGGAATCATCAACTGGCGGGAGATGGACCTCAGTGCCGGTAATGATCGTAATGCTCCTGTCGACATTCACCTTAACTCGCAGTTCGTCGGTAAAGCTGTTCACCTCACTGCTAAAGACGAAAAACGGAATAATTTTGCGCTTAACAGTTTGAAGGATGCTGATGGAATGTTGGCATCTAATTTTAGAGAAATTGAATTGCCTGGCGCTCATTCGGATATTGGCGGAGGTTATCCAGATGCCCAGGTCGAGCAAGTTCTTCTTCATCCCAAGCTTACAATTACAGGTTCTGCAACCGTATGGCCCACGGAAACCCCCGAATGGGATAACTTGCTAGCCATAAAGCAAAGGGTGGAGTCTGAGCAATGGATAGGAGAACACAGCTCTACTCTAGGGAATGGTGAGCAATACAGCCTTGGCATTGAGCAGGTTCGGGATAATCACCCTTTGCCAGATGGGCGAGTAGAGTTGCGCTTGCAAATGTTGAGATTAATAAAGGGCGAATATTCGAGAGTGCCTTTGAGACTAATGCACGCCTTGGCGTTAGAGGAGGAGGTTCCGTTCGAGGCTATGCCCTCAGACCGCGACTATTTCCTGCCTGAAGACTTGATGGAGATATATGAAAACTTAAGAGATCAGGTTTGCGCCGGGAAGGACGTTCCAAGTTTGTCGGTCGAGCAGGGTCGGTTTCTGAAACAGAGATATATTCATCACTCTAATCACTTCAATTTACTGGAATTCCTGCTTTGGGACGAAGTTTTGAGGTTAGAGATTCCCTTCCGACCATTGATGCCGTCAAAGCCGGTAAAAGCATTAGGAAGACACGTTCACGCAAATACTGCATTGGAGTAAGGCATGTTTCGTTCTGTTTGTTTGGTCTTATTGTTGGCGTTTTTCCAGTCTGGTTGCGTCTCTGCCTCTTCGAAAGAGCAAGTTAACTGGTATTTTCAGATTGCTGCACCAAAGCACTATCACGCATGGGTTCAATATCTTGAACTAGAGAAATCAGGGGTGCGGCATTGGCATCAAGCTCCTGGATATATCAGTTGCTGTTGGCAGGGAGAGGGAGGTCCCACTGGAAAAGGAGGAAGGATGGAGCCTTTTCCTAACTACATCGGAATTCAATGGGTTTCTTTCGCCGACGAAAAGGTTTATCAGAAGTTAATCGAAATTAAATCTGAGTGGCGTGAGGCGATGCGAGAGCCGGCTCCTTTTACAACGTCTAAGGGCTTGAAATACAAGCCGAGAAACGTTTTGACCCTTGGGCTCGCTCCAGGTGGTGAGATCGTCGTTTGGATAAAAAGTCAGGTAGGTAACGAGTTGGAATTAGTTCGTTTACAAGGAAACGAAATGGAAGGTAAGCCTCAAGAATATTCAGTGCTTATAGAGGATTACAAGGATGAGCATCGGGAATACCTAGATATGCACGGTATTCCCCTGGAAGGATGGTGATCGGGAGGGGGTAGCCTACTCCTCCCGAGCCTCCAAATACCGCTGCAACTGTTCACGCAGTGCCTTCGGCAGTCGGGTAATGGTCAGAGCATCCTGGTCGCGGTCGTAGTACACGGCCTGGTTGACCAGATCTGAGGAGAAGGAAACGCTCATGCCGCCGCCAGAGCCGGCGATGCGAACCAGCTTTTTAACCTTGCGGTGGTCCGGGTGAAGAACGCCGCTTTCCGGGAGTTCGGTGGTCTTGGAGGCAAACTCCTTGAATCGCTGTGGTTCGCTCTCGTCGAGATAGCCAGAAAGCGCCTCGATTTCGACCGGCTCGCCCAGTGCGTGCTGTTCCTTGCAGAACTCGTAAGCTTTGCTGCGAACCTCGCCTGCCTTTTCCGGCTCCGACGATTTCGCAAACGCTTCGACAGCGTCCAGGAAGGTTACGGTCTCTTTCTCTACATCCACTTGGTTGGTAAAGCCTGCCAGGCGGATAAACAGCTCGCCGGGCTCACCGGTACCGCGGCCGTGCACCAGGGTCAGATAGTTTTCCGCGCTGTTGTCGCTGCGCCAGTCGTCCAGCTCGATCCGCACGGCGAGATTCAGACGTGACAGGCTCAGTACGTCGGTGGCGTCCAGAGTCTGATTGCCGTCGAAACGCAGGGCGCTGTCGCTCTCCAGAATCAGCAGGTACACCACCTCTGAGTCAGCAAGTGCTTCGTGCACAATCATCAGGTGACCCTGGAATTCCTCCTGGCAACCGGTCAGCAATTCCTGCCATTGCCCAAACAGTCGGTCGGTCATAGAACCGAAGCTCTGTTTGTCCTCAAGGTAATCTTTCAGCCAGCTGCTGAACGGGCATTCGCCAATCTCTTCCGAAAAACGGCCATACTTCTTTCCTGGCTTGCTGTTGAACAGCCGTTTCATCTGTTTATGGAGAGATTCGTAGTCGCCGCCGGGTTCTGAAAATGCCTCTCCCGACTGCAAGCGGGCCGGTTGCCCGGGCTGGTATTGACTGGCAAAAGCGGTGCGAAGGTGTCTGATAGCCATGCTGGTATTCTCATGCTGCGCGTGCAATAAAAAAAGCCCCGGAGGCGACTCTGGCCTGCGGGGCTTGTGTGCTACCCGGGGGTCAGATTCGCTTGCTCCGGATCAACTGTTGAACCAGTTGGCCGACAGCGGCAGGAATTTCCTTGTCGCTGTCAGCGGAAACGGAGGCAGAGGCTACATCGGAACCAAGGTTGACCGCAACGGCGATCAGGCCGTGGGCGGACAGCAGCTGGGATGTCCGGCGACGATCGTCGGCGTCGCCTGCATTGTCTTCGGTAACCACGACCGCGGTCTTGCCCTGATCGAAGAGCGCACGCTCTACCGCCAGTGCCAAAGCGGGCGCCTGTTTACCGCTGCATCCTATGATCGCCGGCTTCTGGGCAAGGCGACGTTCGCGCTCCTCAAGGCTGACCGGATCCAGGGATTCAACACCGTCTGCGAGGCCGGCAACCATGCCGGCACCAATGGTGACGTTGGTGAGTCGGTCGATCACGATGAAGCTGCCCGTGGCGTGGTTGCGCTGGTAGGCATCGAACGCGATGGGCTGGTTGAGGGTCAGTTCGCACAGGCCGATTTCGTTCAGCTGGAGCTTGGCCGGATTGGCCTGCTGCTCAAGTGTGTTGACGTCGGTCTGGTGATGGATCGTCTTGACGGTGCCCGAAGTGAAGGTGGGGCCCAGCTTGATGTCATAAAGCCGACCGGTTTCCAACGGGGTGTCCGTCATCCAGACGATGTTGGCGTTGAAGCGATTGCCCACTTCCGGCTCGTCTTCCGGCTTGACCAGCATGTCTCCACGGCTAATGTCGATTTCGTCGTCCAGGGTCAAGGTGACCGCCTGGTCAATGTAGGCTTCGTCGAGGTTGCCGTCGAAGGTGACAATGTCTTTTACGGTGCTGGTCTTACGGGATGGCAAGGCCATGACCTTGTCGCCCGGGCGAATTACGCCAGAGGCGATGGTGCCGCAGAAACCACGGAAGTTCAGGTTAGGGCGGGTCACGTACTGAACCGGGAACCGGAAGTGCTCGAGATTTTTGTCCCGTGAAACTTCAACGGTCTCTAAAATTTCCATCAGCGGCTGGCCGGTGAACCAGGGCGTGTTCTCGCTCTTGTTGACGACGTTGTCGCCTTCCAGAGCGGAAATCGGCACAAAGCGAATGTCTTTCAGGCCCAGCTTGGCGGCAAACGCCAGGTAGTCGTCCTTGATTTCGTTGAAGCGCTCTTCGCTGTAATCCACCAGGTCCATCTTGTTGATGGCGACAACGATGTGTCGGATGCCCTGGAGTGACGCAATGAACGAATGGCGACGGGTCTGGGTCAGAACGCCTTGGCGGGCGTCGATCATCAGGATGGCCAGCTGTGCCGTGGAGGCCCCGGTGGCCATGTTGCGGGTGTACTGCTCGTGGCCCGGGGTGTCGGCAATGATGAACTTGCGCTTGTCAGTAGAGAAGAAGCGGTAAGCCACATCAATGGTGATGCCCTGTTCGCGCTCCGCCTGCAGGCCGTCGACCAGCAGGGCCAGGTCCAGCTTTTCGCCGGTGGTACCCATCTTGGCGCTGTCGGTTTTCAGGCTCGCCATATGATCTTCGTAGATCATCTTGGTGTCGTGGAGCAGGCGGCCGATCAGTGTGCTCTTGCCATCGTCAACGCTGCCGCAGGTCAGCAGGCGCAGCAGCTCCTTGTTTTCGTGTTGCTTCAGGTAGGCCTGAATATCTTCTGCAATCAGATCAGACTGGTGTGCCATCTTAGAAATACCCTTCCCGCTTTTTCTGTTCCATGGAGCCGGCTGAATCGTGGTCAATAACCCGGCCCTGACGTTCTGAACTGGTGGCCAGCAGCATCTCTTGGATAATCTCCGGCAGGGTGTCTGCCTCGGATTCGATGGCGCCGGTCAGCGGGTAGCAGCCCAGAGTTCGGAAGCGAACCGATTTCATCATCGGCTTCTCGCCTTCTTTCAGTGGCATGCGATCGTCATCCACCATGATCAGGGTGCCGTCGCGCTCAACCACAGGGCGCTTGGCGGCGTAGTAAAGCGGAACGATCTCGATGTTCTCAAGGTAGATGTACTGCCAGATGTCCAGCTCCGTCCAGTTGGACAGCGGGAACACGCGAATGCTTTCGCCCTTGTTGACCTTGCCGTTATAGATGTTCCAGAGTTCCGGGCGCTGGTTTTTCGGGTCCCAGCGATGGTACTCGTCCCGGAACGAATAGACGCGTTCCTTGGCCCGGGATTTTTCCTCGTCCCGGCGTGCACCACCGAACGCAGCGTCAAACTTGTACTTGTCCAGCGCCTGCTTCAGCGCCTGTGTCTTCATGACATCGGTGTGCTTGGCACTGCCGTGGGTGAACGGACCAATGCCCTGCTTGATGCCGTCTTCATTCTTGTGAACGATCAGGTCCAGGCCGTATTCCTTCACCTTTCGGTCGCGGAAATCGATCATGTCCTTGAACTTCCACGTGGTGTCCACGTGCATCAGCGGGAACGGAGGCTTGCCGGGGTAAAACGCTTTGCGGGCAAGATGCAGCATCACGGCAGAATCCTTGCCGATGGAGTAGAGCATGACCGGGTTGTCAAACTCGGCTGCCACTTCCCGGATGATGTGAATGCTTTCCGCTTCCAGCTGTTTCAGGTGCGTGAGGTTGTATGTGGTCATGGTATTCCGATGCCGCGATGCGGACCCTGTTGGCTGTGCAAATTTGACCTGAAATGATACCAGAATGGGCTAGGGTATAAGAAGCGCCCCAACTAGAGTTTGGGGTTATAATAATATAGCGGCAAGGCTGGCTACGCGGTTACGAGAGCCGTGAAAGACAGGGCGTGTCAGGACTGGTTTCGGGAGTCTGCCAGCAGTTTAGCGACGTAGCGATCCACGTATTCGAAGCCGTTGCCTTCGAATTCGGAAAACTGGATGCCCAGTTGGAATTCGTCCCGGGCGATCCGGCGCATATGCACTATGTGACCCTCGGCAATAACCGCGACGGGCTGGGTTGCAACGACGGGCACGGAAAAGCGGGTTTTTACGGAGACCCAGTTGCCGGGTGCAGGGCTTCGCTGGTCAGGAATCAGTGCCTTGATGGCCTCCTGGCTGCAGGAAATCATCAAGCCCGTGCGTGAGAGGTTCGCGACTGAGCAGGTCAGGCAGCACCCATCAGGTCTTTCAATGGCAATCTCAGTCGAGACATCAACACGCTGTTGGTTGCGTAGATTTGTTTTTATGACAGCTGGTTTCATGGCTACTCGTCTGACGTAACTGGCATTCATAGCGGCTGTGTTTCCCCAAAATCCCTTCCAGAAAAAACACTTAAACTCGGAAAAGTTTAGTTGTTTACTTTGTAGTCAGCAAGAAGCGTGTCGTTCTTTGTGGCAGATTTGTTGCGGTTTTTTTGACAAGGCCATCACAAAATGCCGACCGTATCGAGGGAGGTTTGGTCCGGGGACGATCGCTATGACCCTCCCCGAACCAGATCGAAAGGCCTTAACCTCCCAGCTTTTTCACCAGGATCTCATTGAACAGCTTGGGGTTCCCCTGTCCTTTTGAGGCCTTCATCAGCGGTCCCATGAAGCCACCGAGCATTTTCTTGCGTTTCTTCGGATCGTCCTCGTTCTGGTACTGAGCGACCTGATCCGGCATGCCGGCAAGCACCTCATCGACCATCTTCTCCAGTTCGCCGGTGTCCGAGACCTGCTTCAGGCCCTGGGCGTCAATGATGGCATCCACATTGTCACTCTCACCGCTCCAGAGGGATTCAAACACCTTTTTCGCGCCGGAGGAAGACACGGTGTTGTCGGCAATCCGGACAATCAGATCGCCGAGCTGTGCGCCGGTGATGGGCGATTCCGTCACGGTTTTCTCCTCGGCGTTCAGGCGTGCAGAGAACTCACCCTGAATCCAGTTGGCCGTGAGTTTGGCATCTTTACCGTGGCTGACCGCTTCCTCGAAGAACGCTGACAGCTTCGCATCGCCGCTGAGTAGGCCGGCATCGTAATCGTTCAGGCCGTACTGCTCCTTGAATCGGGCTTTGCGGGCGTCCGGCAATTCTGGCAGACGGCTGCGTGCCTGCTCGATAAAGGCGTCGTCAATCTCCACTGGAAGCAGGTCCGGACAGGGGAAGTAACGGTAGTCGTTAGCTTCCTCCTTGCTGCGCATGGAGCGAGATTCGTCCCGGTCTCCGTTGTACAGGCGCGTTTCCTGCACGATCACGCCGCCGTCTTCCAGGATGTCCATCTGCCGCTCGACTTCGTGGGCGATGGCCTGCTCCATGAACCGGAACGAGTTCAGGTTCTTGGTTTCGGTGCGGGTACCCAGCGTGTCCGAGCCTTTCGGCTTGAGTGAAATGTTCACATCAAAGCGCATGGAGCCCTGGGACATGTCGCCGTCGCAGATGCCCAGAGAGGTCACCAGGCTGTGCAGCTTCTTTGCGAACGCCACCGCTTCTTCGGCGTTGTTCATGTCCGGCTCGGTGACCACTTCAACCAGAGGCGTGCCGGCCCGGTTCAGGTCCACGCCGGTCATACCATGGAAGTCCTCGTGCAGGGACTTGCCGGCATCTTCTTCCAGGTGGGCGTGGTGGATGCGGACCCGCTTGGTCTCGCCGTTGGCCAGATCAATATCCACATGGCCGGGGCCGACGATGGGGCGCTCCAACTGAGTGGTCTGGTAGCCCTTGGGCAAGTCCGGGTAGAAATAGTTCTTGCGCTCGAACACCGAACGGCGTTCGATCTCGGCGTTCACCGCCAGGCCGAACATGACGGCGTACCGGAAGGCCTGCTCATTGGGAACCGGTAGAGTGCCCGGCATGGCGAGGTCGACCGCGTTGGCCTGGGTGTTTGGCTCAGCCCCGTAAGCGGTGCTGGAGCCGGAAAAAATCTTGGTCTGGGTCGCGAGCTGAACGTGAATTTCCAGCCCGATCACAATGTCCCATTGCATGGCGTAATTCTCCTATCTCGGGCTTATTGCGGTTCACGCTGGTGCCAGTCGGTCACCTGCTGGAATTGGTGGGCGGCATTCAGAAGACGCGCTTCGTCAAAGTAGTTGCCAATGATCTGCAGGCCAACCGGAAGCCCATCGACGAACCCGGCCGGTACCGACATCGCCGGCACGCCCGCCAGGTTTACGGCGATGGTGAAAATGTCTTCCAGGTACATGGTGACCGGATCGCTGGTTTTCTCGCCCTGGGCGAAAGCCGGGGAGGGCGTGGTCGGGCTCATCAGCACGTCCACTTCCTTGAAGGCGTTGATGAAATCCTGCTGGATCAGTCGGCGTACCTTCTGGGCCTTGAGGTAGTAAGCGTCGAAGTAGCCGGCAGACAACGCGTAGGTGCCAACGAGAATTCGGCGCTTGACCTCGGTGCCAAAGCCTTCGGCCCGGGTGCGGGTGTACAGATCCATCAGATCTTTCGGATCTTCACAGCGGTAGCCGTAGCGGACGCCATCGAAGCGTGACAGGTTGGCAGATGCCTCCGCCGGAGCGATGACGTAGTAGGCGGCAATGGCCAGTTTGGCGTTGGGGAGGGACACCTCTTGTACCGTTGCGCCCAGCTTCTCGTACTCCTTAACGGCGGAACGGACCTGTTCTTCCATCGCCGGGCTGAGCTGATCCGAGAAGTACTCCTTCGGCAAGCCAATGCGGAGGCCTTTTAAAGGTTCGTTCAGCGTGGCGGTGTAGTCGGGCACGGCCCGGTCTACGGAAGTAGAGTCTTTCGGGTCGAAGCCAGCCATAACGTTCAGCATCAGGGCGTTGTCTTCAGCGGTGCGCGCCATGGCGCCACCCTGATCCAGGCTGGAAGCGAACGCGATCATGCCGTACCGGGACACGCGTCCATATGTCGGTTTCAGGCCGGTGACGCCGCACAATGCAGCCGGCTGGCGGATCGAGCCGCCGGTATCGGTGGCGGTGGCTGCCGGCACCAGGCGCGCCGCAACGGCTGCGGCAGAACCACCGGACGAACCACCGGGAACCCGCTTTTCACCTTTGCTCAGGCCCCAGGGGTTGGTCACCGGGCCAAAGTGGCTGGATTCATTGGATGACCCCATGGCGAACTCGTCCATGTTGGTCTTGCCCAGGCACACGGCACCGGCCTTTCGGAAGTTCTCGGTGACGGTGGCGTTATAGGGGGGTACAAAGTTCTCCAGCATCCGGGAGCCGCAGGTGGTGCGCACGCCGCTGGTGCAGAAAATATCCTTGTGGGCGAATGGGATGCCAGTCCAGGGTGTGGCGTTGCCGGCGGCCCGTTGTTCGTCGGCGGCCTTGGCATCGGTCAGTGCCTGGTCTTCGGTCACGCTGATGAAACTGTTGAACTGACCGTCTTGCTGTTTGATTCGGTCGAGGAACTGCTGTGCCAGCTCCACGCTTGATACCTTGCCGCTCTCCAGTTCGCGGGAAAGCTCGGCTACGGATTTGTTATGCATGATGATTCCTGAATTCGCTGGTCGTCAGATCACTCGATGACACGAGGCACGAGATAAAGGCCGTTCTCGGTGGCCGGGGCGATGGCCTGGAAGGCCTCCCGCTGATTGGTCTCGGTCACTTCGTCCGGGCGCAGGCGCTGAACGGCGTCCAGTGGGTGGGCCAGGGGCTCAACCGCGTCGGTGTCTGCCGCGCTGAGCTGGTCAACCAGATCCAGAATGTTGCCCAGATCGTTCTCAAGGGCTGAGACTTGCTCGTCGTCCACACGAATGCGGGCGAGCACAGCGACTTTTTCAATGTCCTCACGGGAAATGGTCACGCGTTGCCTCCCAGGTAAATGAAAACTCGTTAACAAAAGATTCTTGGTGAGGGCGGCTCTGGCCCGCTACAAGCGCACAAAAAGGGGCTCGTAGGGTGATTTGAAAGGGAATCTTCGAGCGGCCCGTCCCCAAAGCCAAAAATAAAGAGGGTATGGTAACAGATTCGAACAAAGGCGGGAGGCCCCAATCCACCGGGTAAATACGTGAATCGTAAGGCTTGAGGCCCGTTCTCACCTTGCCTGTGGGGGTGCTCACTGCTAAAGTTGCCGCATCTTTTTTGCGACTGCAACTCTCAGGTTGAAACTACACGAATGTTGATCAAAAGACTCCGAGGCTTATTCTCCAGCGACCTGTCCATCGACCTGGGCACCGCCAACACCCTTATCTATGTGCGCGAGCGCGGCATCGTGCTGAATGAGCCGTCGGTTGTGGCTATTCGCACGAACAACTCCCAGAAGATGGTGGCCGCCGTTGGCGCCGAAGCCAAGCGCATGCTGGGCCGGACACCGGGCAACATCACCGCTATCCGGCCGATGAAGGATGGTGTGATTGCCGACTTCGTGGTCACCGAGAAAATGTTGCAGCACTTTATTCATAAGGTGCACGAGAACAGCTTTATAACACCGAGCCCGCGGGTACTGGTGTGTGTGCCGAGCAAGTCGACCCAGGTTGAGCGTAAGGCCATCCGGGAATCCGCCTTGGGCGCTGGTGCCCGTGAAGTGTTCCTGATTGAAGAACCAATGGCAGCCGCCATTGGTGCCGGCTTGCCCGTCGAGGAGGCCAGCGGCTCCATGATTGTTGATATCGGTGGCGGCACGACAGAAATAGCCATCATCTCCCTGAACGGTATTGTTTACGCCGAGTCAGTTCGCGTCGGCGGCGACAAGTTTGACGAAGCCATTGTGACCTACGTCCGTCGCAACTACGGCAGTCTGATTGGTGACTCCACCGCAGAGCGGATCAAGCACGAAATCGGGTGCGCCTACGAAGGTCTCGAAATTCGCGAGATTGATGTCCGTGGCCGCAACTTGGCCGAGGGTGTGCCGCGGGCTTTCACCCTCAACAGTGAAGAGATTCTGGATGCGTTGCAGGAATCGCTGGCGCAGATCGTCCAGACCGTTAAAAGCGCGCTGGAGCAGTCTCCGCCCGAGCTGGCCTCTGATATTGCCGAGCGCGGGATTGTGCTGACTGGCGGTGGTGCGTTGCTGCGTGGCCTGGACAAGCTGATCAGCGAAGAAACCGGCCTGCCGGTTATCATCGCCGAAGATCCGCTCACTTGTGTGGCCCGTGGCGGTGGTAAGGCGCTGGAGGTGATTGACCGGGGTGGTATTGGAATGTTCTCCCAGGAGGGATAAGCCCGTAGGGAGGATTTGCCATTAAAACCATCTTTGTCCAGGGACCGGTACCGGGCTTTAGACTCTTTCTCATTATTATCCTGTCGGCAACCCTCGTGGTTGCCGATGCCCGTTTTGATAAGCTCTCCACCGTCCGCAGTGTCATCGCTACCGGGCTCGCTCCCGTGTACTGGCTGGGTAACGCGCCCTCCGAATTCGGTGACTGGTTCGCCGGCCTGTTTGAAAACAAAGAAGATCTGCAACAAGAAAACGAAGACCTCAAGGCTCGTCTGCTCATCCTTGAGCGCAGGGCGCTGAAATACGCTGCGCTGGCGTCCGAAAACAACGAACTCCGCCGACTGATGAATTCCTCCGAGGTTCTGGATGACCGCGTGATCGTTGGTGAGGTTGTCGGTGTTTCCCCCGATCCGTTCTCCCACGAAGTGATCATCAACAAGGGCCGCAGTGACGGCTTGAGGCCGGGCCAGGCGGTGCTGGATGCCCAGGGCCTGATGGGGCAGGTGGTGCAGACCAGCCAGATTACCTCCCGAGTGTTGTTGGTGTCGGACAGTAGCCACGCGGTGCCAGTTGAAGTAGTGCGCAACGGCTTGCGGGCCATTCTGCTCGGGACCGGTGATACCTCAACCCTGGAGTTGGTCCATGTTCCTGATACCGCGGATATTCGTGAAGGGGATCTGCTGGTCAGCTCCGGTCTGGGCGGGCGCTTTCCCCGCGGCTACCCGGTGGCTGAGGTCAGTTTAATCAACAAGGAACCCGGCGAGCCGTTTGTGGCTATAGAGGCGGTCCCTCGGGCCCAGCTGAATCAAAGTCGCCTGGTGCTGGTAGTGTTCCCGCCGGCAATCACTGAGGATGATGTTGGAAACGCTGATGCCGGCGCTGAAACGTCCGAAGAGGGGGAAGGCTGATGCTATCTGTAATCAGTTATCCGGTGTTTGCCCTGTCGGTGGCAGTGGCGCTGGTTCTGAGTATTTCACTATTTCCCGTCGGCTGGTTCGAATTCCGTCCGGAGTGGCTTGGGCTGGTGGTGTTCTACTGGACCTTCCGGGCTCCGGCCCAGTTCGGTATTTTCCTGGCCTGGATTCTCGGTTTGCTGCTGGATGTGCTTGAAGCAACGCCGCTGGGTGTCAACGCGCTCGCCATGGGGCTGATCGCATTCCTGGTGTTAACGATACACCAGCGCCTTCGGATGTACCCGATGCCGCAGCAGTGCCTGTTGGTGTTTCTGCTGTTGGGTATCAATCAGATGCTCGTGCATTTCATCAAGCAGATGCTTGGCGCCGATGATGCCGGATTCAGTTACCTGTGGCCGGCCCTGACCAGTGCACTGGCGTGGCCAGTGTTTTGTGTACTTCTTGATAACATCAACCGTAAGTTGGGATAAGCATGTCCACCATTATTCTCGCGTCCGCTTCTCCCAGGCGGGCCGAGCTGTTGCGACAAATTGGCGTTCCTTTCTCGGTTCAGCCGGCCGACGTTGACGAAACCCCTCTCCCGAACGAAACCGCTGAGCACTATGTGGAGCGGCTGGCGCGCGACAAGGCACTGGCAGTCGCCGCGTCGTCTCCTGGGGCCATGGTGCTGGGTTCGGATACCTCGGTGGTGCTGGATGGCGTCATCCTTGGCAAACCGGCGGATCAGGATGAGGCCGTCGCAACCCTTATGCAGCTGTCCGATGCCAGCCACCAGGTGATGACTGCGGTGGCATTGGCCCGAGACGGGCACTGCGAATGCCGGGTAGTGATCACCAATGTCCAATTCCGCAAGCTGTCGCTGGCGGAGGTGACAGCCTATGTGGTCAGCGGCGAACCGATGGATAAAGCGGGAAGCTATGGAATTCAGGGCCTCGGTGGTATTTTTGTCAGTAATCTGCACGGCAGTTACAGTGCCGTAGTGGGTTTGCCTTTGCAGGAAACCGCCGCCTTGCTGGCGGATGCCGGTCATCCGGTCTGGGAAAACTGGCCAAACAGTCTGGAGAACCGTACATGAGTGAAGAGATTCTGATCAACGTGACCCCCGTCGAAACCCGCGTAGCGTTGGTTGAGAATGGTATGTTGCAGGAAGCCTATATTGAACGCACCAGCCGCAAGGGCATCGTTGGCAATATATACAAGGGCAAGGTGGTCAGAGTTCTCCCTGGTATGGAGGCGGCGTTTGTCGATATCGGCCTTGAGCGGGCAGCCTTTATCCATGCCTCGGATGTGATCTCTCAGTCCGGGTCAGACGACTCCAACGATAGCCCGAAAACTGTGCCCGACATCCGGACACTGCTCCGGGAGGGGCAGTCGCTGGTGGTACAGGTGACCAAGGATCCGATTGGAACCAAAGGCGCACGCCTGACCACTCAACTGTCGATTCCCTCGCGCTACCTGGTATTCATGCCGGGTGTCAGTCACGTGGGTATCTCCCAGCGCATTGAGGACGAGACCGAGCGTGCCCGTTTGAAGGGGCTGGTGGAAGGCGCGGCCGAAGAAGAGACGGAAGTTGATGGTGGCTACATTATTCGCACCGCAGCGGAGGCGGCGTCCTCGGATGAGCTGATTGGCGATATGACCTACCTGCATCGCCTAAGTCAGTCGATCCACGAGCGTATTTCAAAAGTACAGGCACCGGCGGTGGTGTATCAGGATCTGCCGCTGTTTATCCGCACCATTCGCGATCTGATCCGGCCTCAAACGGAAAAAGTGCGCATCGACAGCCGTGAAAGCCATCAACGCGTGATGGAGTTTGTGGATGAGTTTGTCACCGAATTTGCCGACAGGGTCGAGTATTACCCAGGGGAACGTCCGATTTTCGATCTCTATTCGGTCGAGGACGAGATCCAGAAAGCCCTTAGCCGCAAGGTTCAGCTAAAGTCGGGCGGTTATGTGATCATCGATCAGACCGAAGCCATGACCACCATCGATATCAACACCGGTGGGTTCGTTGGGCATCGGAACCTGGAAGAGACCATCTTCAAGACCAATCTGGAAGCGGCTCGGGCGATCAGCCGTCAGCTAAGGCTGCGCAATCTTGGTGGCATCATCATCATCGATTTCATCGACATGGAAGATACGGAGCACCAGCGCCAGGTGCACCGGATGCTGGAAAAGATGCTGGAGCGCGACCACGCCAAGACCAAAATCACCGGTGTTTCCGAGCTGGGGCTGGTGGAGATGACCCGCAAGCGCACCACGGAAAGCCTGGGGCAGGTGCTGTGCGAACCCTGCCCAATCTGCGATGGCCGCGGCTTCCTGAAAACCAGTGAAACCGTATGTTACGAGATCTTCCGCGAAATTTTGCGGGTCAACCGGGCCTATGAGGCGGAAAACTATCTGGTGATGGCATCCCAAAGTGTGGTTGACCGATTGCTGGATGAAGAATCCGACAATGTCGCCGATCTTGAGACCTTCATCACCAAGACCATTCGATTCCAGGTAGAGCCATTCTACAGCCAGGAGCAGTACGATGTGGTTCTGCTCTGATTCGGTCCCGGCCTGCCAGCATGGCGTATAGGGCTCGCTGATGTCCCACGACGACCGAGAGCCACCCTGGCCGGAGCACATGGCAGAGAGCCCGCCGGTCAAAGTTGCCGCCAGACTTTCCAGTCTGGTGTGGTGGTTTCTTCTGGTGGTGCTCTTGGTCTTTGCACTTTATGCGGGAGTAGGGCGCCAGCTCACCCGCAATGTTGATACCTTTGCCGACGACCTGGCCGATGCGTTATCTGTTCGGATTGGTCACGATGTCACTATCGGTAGTCTGTCCTCCCGCTGGTTCTGGCTGGACCCCTCTTTTACCGCCCGGAATATCAGTGTCTCCAGCGCCGATTCGGACGTTACGGCGGCCAAGGTGGATCATCTCCGGGTGAGATTTGATTTCCTGTCGTCGCTACTTCGAATGCGGGTTGTTTTCGAAGATTTCGAGGTTGATGGTGTTGAGCTGGCGCTGAATCAATCCGAATCGGGACAGGTCGAAGTGCGTGGCGCCGAGCTGCCCGAGCCGGTGAACCACCGCCTGAAAGACTGGCTCGATCTTGCCGGTAAGTGGCTGTCCGAGCCCTACGTCAAAATCACCCGGTTAAGCCTGGGCATCCGCGACAACCAGGGCAATGTGCGGACCGTTGATGTGCCGCAGTTGGACCTGGTCTACCGCAAGGGGCTTTTTCGGGCCTCCGGACGAGCCATCAAATCCGGAACCACCGAACAGCTGGCCAGTTTCAGTTTGGTCGGAAAACACTTCTTCCGGGGTGACTTCACTGGCCAGCTTTATCTGGATGTGAATTCCGGTCGGCTGTTCGACGGCCTGATTGATGACTATCAATGGCGCTCCGTTCGGGTAGAGGGTTTTGATCTTGGCGGGGAGGCCTGGCTGACCTTCCGCGATGGTGAACTCTTGCAGGTCACCGGAACGGTGCGGACACCCTATCTGCAGCTGGGCGTTGGCCAAGAATCCCTGGCCCCTATTGAAAACATCCGGGCCCGGTTCGGTTGGCGCCGGTCGGCGGCGGGGGCGCTGGGAGCAGGTTCCAACGCGACTGGGGTTGCCTCCAGGCAGTCTGATGGCCCCGGGGAGTGGCATCTCAAGCAGCTGGAGTGGACCTGGAACGGCAACCAGGTGTCGCCGTTCAGCCTTCGTCTGATGCCGGAGGAGGGTGGTGTCACCGTCATTGCCGACGCGTTACCACTGGGCCCCACGCGCAGGTTGCTTTCCCGCCTACCCATTTTGCCGGACCGGGGCGCCCAGGCCCTGGATAATTATCGACCCAGAGGCTATCTGGACCGGGTGTCCCTGTGGTTGCCAGAGGATAGTGACGACAACGGCTTTGAACTCACCGGAAGGCTTCGCGACCTGAGCGTTGAAGCCTACCGAGGTGCTCCGGGTGTTAACGGGCTATCTGGTGTGCTGTATGTCGCCCGCAACGCCGGCTACGTCCAGATCGACACGGCCGACGCGCCGGTGCGTTTGTCATTCCCCAAATTGTACGACGATGGTTGGGCATTTTCGGAGTTGGACGGCCTGGTGGCTTGGCAGCTGGAGGGTGGCATTACCCGGGTATTCTCGGACAACATTCGCATGCGCCAGCTCGACGGTCCGGCGCTTGCCGGCGCTTTCGACCTGAAACTGAATCGCGCGGGCGAGGACAATCTGGGCCTCAAGGTCGGCTTAGAAGGGGCCGATGAAAGCGCATTAGAAGACTTTATTCCAGGCAAGGTGGTCAGCACCAAGCTGTACGACTGGCTGACAACCTCTATCACCCGGGCCGACGTTACCTCCGGCGTCTATTACGGCCATGGTCAGATCGGCTCGGAGGCACCACCGGGTTCATTTGTTTCCTCCATGGAATTCAACTTTGAGAACGCCAGCGTCCGCTATGACCCGCGCTGGCCGGAGGTGACAGATGCCCGTGGACAGGTGGTGGTTAATGGGCTCGATACCCGGGTGACCCTGGAGGAAGCGCAAACCGGCGGTTTGAATCTGAATGCCAGTAAAGTAATGGTGGTGCCTGATGAGCAGGGCACGGTTGTGGTTGTTGATGCCTCCGCCGATGTGCCTGGCGAGGCGGTCCGGTTCTGGATGGACAACAGCCCGTTGGGTGAAATGGCAGGCTCGGAAGCCCAGCGCCTTGAGTTTGGCGGCCAGTACCGGCTGGACCTCGGCATCTCATTGCCGTTGGATGCGGCGCGGGGAGTCTCAGTGGACGCCCGCGTGAGCGCCGACAAGGCAACAGTTGCTTACCCGCCGGCCGGCCTCGTCTGGGATGAGGTTAGCGGTGAGCTGGCCTATCAATCTGCCGATGGCATCTCAGGCGGGCCGCTGACTGCCCGGTTCCTGGATGCGCCGGTGGGGATACGCCTGTCCAGGAGCGCTTCCGGCGAGGCCCTCTCGATCCGGCAGACGGGACAATACCCAACGGCTGAGCTGCTTGCAGCGGCTGGCTTGGCGCCGGGTCGCACATTGGGAATTACCGGAACCGTGGATTATGCGGCCGGCTTGGAAGTCAGCACTGATGCCAGCTCCAAGATCTGGGTGCGGTCAGACTTGCAAGGTGTCGCTGTTGACTGGCCGCAACCGTTGGCAAAGTCAGCCGAGGAGTCTGCACCCTTGGAAGCGTTTATCGATCCGCAAGCACCCGGTGGCCTTGCAGTCTCAGGCACCTGGGAAAACCGGGCTTCGTTTGATGTGCTTTGGAAACCCAGTGGCCTGGAGGTCAGTCTTGGGCATCTCTACCTGGGGCGCCATACCCTTAACGACATTCAGATTGAAGCTCTGGACCTGGGCGACCGCTGGGTTGTGACCACCCATTCAGAGCGGGCCGTGGGCCGTGTGGCGGTGCCCGATGATGGCAGTACCGTTATGGCAGACTTCGAAGTCGTGCGCCTTACCCGGGATGAGCAAGCCGAGCAGGAGGAGCAGGAACTGCTGACCTTCGAGGAGCAGCTGCAAGCCTTTCGGGCGTTGGATATGGGCGAGTGGCCCGACGTCAACGCCACCATTGCCGATCTGCGCCTGGATGATGAAACCCTGGGGACCTGGTCGTTCAAGCTGCGCCCGGAACCATACCGGCTAGTGGTGGAGAGCATTCAGGGCCGGCTTAACTCATTGACCCTGGTCGGGGATATGAGTTGGAGTATCATCGATGACCGTGAGAAGAGTCGGTTTGCCGGTTCGGTCACCGGTGGCAAAGTGGCGGACCTGAACAGCCTGTTCGGAACCGAGATTCCCCTGACTAACGAAACCACCAACATTGAGCTTGATCTGGACTGGCCAGGTAGGCCGGATGAAATTGCACTGACCGACATGAACGGGTCGGTCAGTCTCCGGCTGGACGAGGGCATCATTCTTGAGCAGAACAACACAGCCCAGCTTTTCCGGGTCTTTAATCTGTTGAATGCCGATACTCTCTGGCGCCGGCTGAAGCTGGATTTCTCCGATCTCTATGAGCGTGGAGTGGCCTTTGATGCGATTTCCGGCCGGGCACAGCTGTTGGACGGGCGGGTGAATATGGATCCCGAGCTGCAAGTAGTGGGGCCGTCCGGCGCATTCAAACTCAGCGGTTCAACCGACATTGCAACCGAGACTCTCGACATGCGTCTGGTGGTGGTATTGCCGCTGACCCAGAACCTGCCGTTGGCAGCCCTACTGATGGGTGCTGGGGCGCCCATAGGTGGAGCCCTGTTTGTTCTGGACAAGATTCTGGGCGATCCTTTAAGCAAACTCACCAGCGCGTCCTACGGGGTGACTGGCACCTGGGACGACCCGAAGGTGGATCTCCGGCGAGTATTCGACAATGGCGAATGACAGGAGCTGATTATGACCGCAATCGTTTCCGGCCGGGTGGCTGCCATCCAGATGGTGAGCACCCACGACATTGACGCCAATTTGCAGGAAGCCCGCAGGTTGCTGAAGGAGGCTGCCGATCAGGGAGTGTCGGTGGCGGTGCTGCCGGAAAACTTCGCTGTTCTGGCAACCCATCAAATGCTTGAGTGCGGCCGTACCGAGGCCAGCGACCAGCCCGTGATCCGGGCGTTCCTGGCGGAGCAGGCGAGAACCCTGGGGTTGTGGATTGTGGGTGGCTCCATGCCCCTGGCCGAGAGGCCGGATGGTACTGCCATCACTGACCGGGTGAGGGCCTGTTGTCTGGTCTTTGACGCACAGGGGCAGGAGGTGGCTCGTTACGACAAGATCCACCTCTTTGATGCCATGGTAGAAGATGCCCATGGTCAATACCGGGAATCGGATACCTTCGAGCCCGGCGAACAGCTGGTAACCGTTGATACCCCGGCCGGCAAGCTGGGACTGGCAATCTGCTACGATCTCCGGTTTCCAGAGCTGTTTCGCGCCCTGCGTGCCGAGGGCGTAGACTGGGTTTGCTTGCCGAGCGCATTTACCTGGCAGACCGGTGATGCTCACTGGCATGCGCTGATCCGTGCCCGTGCAATTGAAAATCAGGTTGCGGTTGTGGCGCCGGGCCAGGGCGGACAAAACAGCGAGCGGCGCAGAACCTACGGCCATTCCCTGATCTGCGATCCATGGGGCAAGGTGGTGTCTGAGTTGGTCGAGGGCCCGGGTATCGTGGTGGCAGACTTGGATGGAGATCAGCTGGCAGAGCTGCGAAAGCGGATGCCGGTATGGGAGCACCGCCGGCTCTAGGGCCGGCGGCAGCAATTCAGTTGGTTGCTTCGGCGTCGTCGATGCATTCCCGGAGGTAGCGGAACAGTTTTCGTGCTTGCCCGGTATTCTTCTGCTTTTCGACGTCCTTGCGGGCATTTCGCGCCAGGTTGCGCAAATGCTGCATGTCGGCGCTCGGGCAGTAGTTAAAGAATTCACCCACCACTGAGTCGCCTTCGGTGATCATTCGATCGCGCCAGCGCTCGGCCAGGTGGTGCCGTCGGGTGTGTTCTTCACTGCCGGCATCAAACGCATCAATGGCCCGTTTCAGCGCATCGGGATCGTCTTCCTGACGAATGATCTTGCCCACGTACTGCAAGTGACGGCGCTTGGCTTCGTTCTGGCGAATGCGACGGGATTCTTCAATCGCGGACCGAAGGGTCTCACTGATTGGCAGGGTCTCGAGCTGGTCATTGCTCAGATCGAGCATGCGCTTGCCCAGATCCTGCAGGGCATGCATTTCCCGTTTGAGCTGAGATTTGCTCTTGCCAAATTCGTCTTCGTCGTCGTACTGGTCGTGCTGAGTCATGGTAAATCCATTGATGTTCGGTAGTGCGTCGGTTACGCGTAAAATATCGTGGCCAGGCCAAGGAAAGACATAAAGCCGACCACATCGGTAACCGTTGTCAGAATAACGCTGCCTGCCAACGCCGGGTCAATGTTTCGTGATTTCAGGAACAGTGGTAACACCGTTCCCACCAGCGCCGCAGCCACCAGGTTGATGATCAATGCCGCTGCTATGATGGCGCCAATGAGTAGGTCCTGGAACCAGACAGCGGCTGCCGCCGCAACGACCAGTGCCCAGAATACACCATTGAGGGCGCCAGACATGAATTCCCGGTTCAGCAGCCAGCCCACATTAGCGCCGCTTATCTGGCCCACGGCCATGCCTCGAATCACCAGGGTCAGGGTCTGACTACCGGCGATGCCGCCCATACTGGCTACGATAGGCATGAGAACAGCCAGTGCCACCACCTTGGTGATGGTTTCTTCAAACAGGCCAATGACGCCGGAGGCAATGAAAGCGGTGATCAGGTTAATGCCAAGCCAGACCGCCCGACGACGCGTGGTTTTCCAGATTGGTGCAAAGGTGTCTTCGTCTTCATCGAGACCGGCCATGCTCATCAGTGAGTGATCGGCGTCTTCACGGATAACATCGACCACGTCATCGATGGTAATTCGGCCCAGCAGTCTGCCATCTTCGTTCACCACCGGTGCCGAGATCAGGTCGTAGCGCTCGAACAGGGTGGCTACCTTGGTATCGGAAAGGGAAACGGGGATTGGCTCAATGTCAGTGTCCATGACTTCCCGCACCGTGGATGCCGGGTTGGATACCAGCATCTTGGTGATCGGCAACATGCCGATAAACTCGTCCCGCCGGCTGACTACAATCAGGCTGTCGGTCATGGGAGGCAGTGTGCGGTGTCGGCGCAGGTAGCGCAGTACAACGTCGATACTGATGTCCGGGCGCACCGTGATGGTGTCGGTGTTCATCAGGCCGCCGGCAGTGTCTTCCGGGTAGGAAAGCACTTCCTCGACGCGCTGGCGGTCCTGCTCGTCCATGGTGTCCAGGACTTCCTGGATCACCGTGTCCGGCAACTGCTGGAGCAAGTCAGCGAGATCGTCTGACTCGAAATCCTCAATGATATCGGCCAGTTCCTGGGCGTTCAGCTGGCTCAGGAAATAGCCACGAATATCGTCACTGAGGTACTGGAGAACCTCCCCTTCCAGTTGCTTATCAACCAGATTCCACAGCAGCGCACGCTGGCGGGGTGGGGACGATTCCAGCAGGTGGGCAATATCGCTGGGGCTCAGGCCGCCATTCAGGATGCGGGCAACCTGTTTTAGGGCACCACTGTCCAGAGCCTCGCTCAGGGAGCGGAGCCGTTGGCGGGCCTGGCTTTTTTCCAGAATATCGGTCATGGATCACCCACAGTCAGAAAACGCCTGTATTATAACGGAGTTAGGGCGCACAGGTCAGAAAGAGTTGTAGGTGAATCCCGCAGAGAACGACTGAGAAGGGTAGAGGGTAGGGTGGAGCGCTGGAAGCTTATTCGCCCTCGCCGAAATAGTCGTTAATCAACGCAGTCAGAGCTTCAACGGCGGCCTCTTCGTCCGGTCCATCGGCAATCAGTTCGACGTCCGTGCCTTGGCTGGCCGCCAGCATCATCACCTGCATGATGTTCTTGGCATCTACATCCCGGCCCTTACCGCTGATTCGCACGCTGCTGTCGAACTCGGAGGCCGTGGCAACCAGCTTGGCGGTTGCCCGGGCATGGAGTCCCAGTTTGTTAATGATGGTGATGGGGCGACGAATCATGGCGAACTCAGATTTCTCCGCGGGTTTGCAGATGCGGTAGTTCGGTGTGTCGAACCTGAACGTTGGTGTAGCTCTTTCGGAAATGAGCGCTGAGTTGTTCGCTGACATACACTGATCTGTGCTGACCGCCGGTGCACCCGATGGAAATGGTCATGTAGCTGCGGTTACTGTCCGCGAAAGACGGTAGCCAGGATTCCAGGAAGGCAATCAGGTCATCAATCATTTTGCGGCTGGCGGGTTCTTTTTCCAGGAAGTCGATTACTGGCTGGTCGGTGCCGACGAACTTACGCAAGCTGGTGTCCCAGTATGGATTGGGCAAGCAGCGGACATCGAAGACGTAATCCGAATCCAGCGGAACCCCGTGTTTGAATCCGAATGACTGAAACAGCAGCGCCAGTTCCTGGTCTTTTCGGCCAACCACACGCTGCTTCACCATGTCCCGTAATTCGTACATCGACATGCCGGTGGTGTTCACGTACAGATCCGACAGCTTGGACAGCGGCTCCAGCAGTTTCTTCTCGTTGGTTATGGCCTCACGGAGGGAGGTTTTGTCATCACTCAGGGGGTGTTTGCGCCGGGTGGCGTGGAAGCGCTGGAGCAACGACTGTTCGTCGGCATCGAGAAAAATAACCTCGACGGTAACGCCGGTGTTCTGAAGCTGGCGATAGATGCCTTCAAAGTTGGCCAGCTCGCCAGACAGGTTGCGGGCGTCAATGCTGACTGCCATCTTGCTGAGCCGCCCGGGCGAGCTCTTGTCTGTCGCCTCACGGGTGAGCGGGAACAACAGCCCAATCGGCAGATTATCGATGCAGTAGTAACCGAGGTCCTCAAGAACGTGAAGTGCTGTACTTTTACCGGAGCCAGACCTGCCACTTACGATAATCAATTTCATACGCTCACATTCTCCAATACCGTCGCCAGATTTTGGCTTACTCGGTCGCTGCCGTCATGCGCTGGTAAAGCGCGGCAGCATCCTCACACTGACGAAGTCGATCGCAGAACGCGCGTTCATTGAACTTTTCCGCCAGCTGACTCAGCAATTCCAGGTGTTCGCTGGTGGCCTCTTTGGGTACGACCAGGGCAAATACCAGATCGACTGGTTGGTTATCAATGGCGTCAAACTCAATGCTCTCGTCCAGCGTCAGCAAAACGCCCACCACATGATCGAGCCCTTCCAGCCGACAGTGGGGAATGGCAATACCTTGGCCAATGCCGGTGCTACCCAGACGTTCCCGGCCAATCAGATTATTGAAAATCTGGGTCTCGCTGAGAGTGCCGTTATGCTGGTGAATCTGTTCGGCAATGAATTCCAGTACCCGCTTTTTACTGGAAGCGGGGACCCGGCACAGAGTCAGCTCTGGCGCAAGAATGTTCTCGATGGTTAGGGATGTGTCGCTCATGAATCGACTGCAATTCCGTAAAAAAAAGGCTGCGGCAGGTTAACAACCTTGCCGCAGCGCGATGAGATGACATGCACGAAAACTGGCGTCTATCGACCGCCGTTGCCGTGCATCCGGTCTACATTCTTTTCCTTGTGCTTGAGGATCTGGCGGTCCAGTTTGTCAATCAGCCCGTCGATGGCCGCATACATGTCCTCGTTTTCAGCCTTTGCGTGTATATCACCACCAACCACGTGCAACGTCGCTTCCGCCATTTGACGAACTTTCTCCACTTGCAAGGTGACCTGACAATTACTGATGTGGTCAAAGTGGCGTTCAAGTTTCTCAAATTTTTCCGAGACGTAATCCTTTAGTGCGGGAGTCAGTTCTACGTGATGGCCTGAAATGTTGAGTTGCATAGGCGTCTCCTGTTGTCATCGTGCCGGTCCAAACGGGCCGGGCTGAGGGCTGGCGCATGCTGCGCCACCAAAGTTTGGTCTGGGGGAGCCCTCGTTAGGGCAGGTCTCTCCTAAACCAGTCTTTTTCGCTCATTAGAAGGTGGAATATGCATTGCTTCCCGGTACTTGGCTACCGTCCGCCGCGCCACCTTGATTCCTTGATCCCCTAGCATGGCCGCAATTTTGCTGTCGCTCAACGGCTTTTTTGGCGTTTCCGCCGCGATCAGTTTCTTGATCATTGCACGGATGGCGGTCGATGAACATTCCCCGCCTTCATCCGTGCTGACATGGCTCGAGAAAAAGTATTTCAGCTCAAAGATGCCCCGGGGCGTATGCATGTATTTCTGCGTTGTGACCCGGGAAATGGTCGACTCGTGCATTTCCACCGCCTGCGCAATGTCCGACAGTATCAGTGGCTTCATGGCTTCTTCGCCGTGATCCAGAAAGCCCTGTTGGTGTTCAACTATTCGGGTAGCCACCTTGAGCAGGGTTTCGTTGCGGCTTTGCAGGCTCTTGATAAACCATTTGGCTTCCTGCAGTTGATCACGCAGGTAGGTGTTATCGGCACTGCTGTCTGCACGCCTTATAAGAGAAGCATAGCCTGCATTGACGCGGATGCGCGGTGCGATTTCAGGATTTAACTCAACCCGCCAACGGCCATTGTGTTTGCGAACGATGACATCCGGAATCACGTAGTCAGGCTCGGCGCGATCAATCACGTCTCCGGGCCGTGGGTTCAGGCCAGTGATGAGGGCCAGAACCTCCCGCAATTGATCTTCTTTGAGCCGGCTGCGTCGGAGTAGTTGCGCGTAGTCGCGGTTACCCAGCAGATTGATGTAGTGGGTGATCACCAGCCGGGCCTGAGACAGCCAGGGTGTTTCCGGCGGTAACTGGTTCAGCTGGATCAGCAGGCATTCCTGCAGGTCACGGGCAAATACCCCGGGGGGATCGAAATGCTGCAAGCGGTGCAGCACCGCTTCGACCTCGTCCAATTCAACCGGATCTTCGTCACTGTCTTCTTGCAGCCCTGTGTGGATGTCTTCGGGTGCGCTGGTCAGGTAACCCCGTTCGTCCACGGCATCCATCAGGGCGTGGGCAATGGCCTGGTCCCTTTCGCTTAGCGGGGTCAGGTTCAGCTGCCATTCAAGGTGATCCTGCAGGGTTTCCGTTGGCGAGTTCCGGGTCTCGAAATCGTGATCGTTTTCGTCGTCATTACGGGCCGACGTTGCCGGCGCCGACTGATAGATGTCGTCCCAGGCGGTGTCAACCGGAAGGTCGTCCGGAATAGTGTCAGGAATCTCGGTTTCAGATGACCAGTCGGGCCCGTTTTCGGACTCATCCCAATCGGGGCTGGTGTCAGTTGCCGGTTCTGCTGCCGATTCACTCGCTGATTCTTCTTGATTGCTGTTGTCTTCTGCTGAGGTAGCGTCGGCCGCCTGATCGTCGTCCTCAGAGGTTTCCAGCATGGGATTCGATTCCAGCGCCTGCTGAATTTCCTGCTGAAGATCCAGTGTGGATAGCTGCAGAAGCCGGATCGCCTGTTGCAGCTGGGGTGTCATGGTCAGACTTTGACCCAGCTTTAACTGTAAAGAGGCTTTCATAACCATGGTTCAGGATCCGTCACTCGTCAGCACTGTGCGTTGCGGTCTGTTCGATGAAAAGTTGTTGTATGGCCGTCACTTGCTGCGATCACATATGAGCCTAGCAAGTTCTTTGCCGAGTTTACTTGCTCACAGTCACCAACACAATCGGCTGCTGGGCGTCACAATCTGAATTCGTTGCCCAGGTAGACTTCTTTTACCTGTTGGTTAGCGAGTATGGTTTCCGAATTCCCGGATGCAATGATATGGCCGCCGGACACAATGTAGGCTGTCTCGCAGATGTCCAACGTTTCCCGCACGTTGTGGTCGGTGATCAGCACGCCAATGCCTTTGTCACGAAGGTGACGGATGATGTGCTTGATGTCGCTCACGGAAATGGGATCAACGCCTGCAAATGGCTCGTCCAGCAGGATGAACGCCGGCTCCATGGCCAGCGCCCGGGCAATCTCGACACGCCGTCGCTCGCCGCCAGACAGCGCCATACCCACGCTGTCACGAATGTGGGTAATGTGAAACTCTTCGAGAAGCTCTTCCAGCTTGTTGACCCGTTCGGTTCGGCTCAAGCCCTTGCGGGTCTCCAGGATGGCCATAATGTTGTCGCGCACGGTCAGTTTGCGGAACACCGAGGCTTCCTGGGGCAGGTAGCCGATACCCTTTCGGGCGCGGCCGTGCATCGGCAGCGGCGTGATGTCCTGGCTGTCGATGGTGATCCGGCCGTGATCGGCGGGCACCAGCCCGACAATCATGTAAAAACAGGTGGTCTTGCCGGCCCCATTCGGCCCCAGAAGGCCAACGATTTCGCCGCTGCGGATCTCCAGCGAAACGTCAATCACCACCTTTTTGTGTTTGTAGCTTTTTGCCAGGTTACTGGCTCTGAGAACTGCCATCGGATCCCTGTTTGCTCTTGGTACTGCGTGGCTGGATAACCATTTCGACGCGGCCGCTACCGGTGTTGGTGTCGCCGCCCTGCGCGGTTACGACCCGGCGGACGGTATCATAGTGAATGACGTCACCCCGGAACAGGTTGCCATTCTGCTCAATGATGGCATCCCTTTCAAAGGTCAGTTGGTCTTCGCTGGCGGACCAGGTGATGTTGAGGGCACGGGCATCGGTTTCACCCTCGCCGTCCCGGGTTGGCTGCTGATAGCGGGCCGGTTGGCCGGAGGCCTCAATGCGGCTCAGGCCATTGGCATCCCGATACAGCACCACGCGTTCTGCGTCGAGCCGGGTCTTGCCCTGCACCAACTGGACGTCTCCGGTGTAGGTGGCGATGCCCTTGGTGTCGTCCAGTCGGGCGTTATCGGCGCTCACCGTGATGGGGGCGTCGGAATCCAGGTTAAACGCGGTGGCAGGCCCGCTGAAGGTCAGTGCCAGCGTGACAGCCAGCAGCGTGAGAAATCGGTTATTGACCAGTTTCATAGCGTCCTTCCACCTGAGATTTAAGTTCGAGGGTTCGGTCGTCAATCCAGGCTTTCATGCCTTTCGCCCGGGTGACGCCAATTTGATCGGTGATGGTAACCGGTGCATCGGTGTACACGGTGCCCTGGTCGTTATCCAGGGTCAGGCTAGTGGTTGTCATCGTGGCTTTGCGTTCGCCAATGGTCCGGATAACCCGCACGTGATCGGTCAGATAGAGCACGCCCTCATTTTGCAGCAGGCTGCCATTCTCCGACTCGACAATCCAGGGTTCCGTTTCTGGCTGACCGAAGAGCTTGGCGCGGGGTTCTTTCATGGTGGCGACATTGCCTTCCTCGAACTGTTCGATTCGAGGGCTGGTGAACTGGATTTTCAGATTGCCGTTTTCGTCGTAGGACGTGTACTGGCCATTGACGACAAAGCCATCGGGTTCGGCCTTGCCTCGAAGTTCCGCCGCATCGTCTTGAATCCTGGTGGGTTCGTCACTGCGCCATAACAGAAACAGGGTCGCGGCAATCGTGCCGCCGAGGGCCAGGGTGCGCAGCCACGGACGGTCTGACAGCGTAAGCAGTGCGATCAGGCCGCCTTTGCTCTCGCTGGTGTCATTGCTGCGCTGGCCCTGTGAGCTGGTGCTCATGCGTCGGGCTCCAGATAGGTCGCCAGGGCAGTGCCGAGTTTGCCCTGGGCGGTCAGCAACAGGTCGCTAACTTCGCGCACGGCGCCGCTACCGCCGGCTGCCTGGGTGCAATAGTCGGCGTGTTCACGTACCAGCCAATAGCCGTTGGGCACGGTCAGGCCAAGCCCGGCAAAGCGGATGGCCGGCAGGTCCGGCAGGTCATCGCCCATATAAGCGATCGCTTCGGCTGGCAGATCCATGGTGCTGAGCAGTTCCTGCAGCGCTATGCGCTTGTCTTCACGTCCCTGCATCAGGTGGGGAATGCCCAGATCCCGCATCCGTTTTTCGGTGAGGGGCGACTTTCGGCCGGTGATCACGGCGACATCAATGCCCGCTGCCATCAGCTGTTTCATGCCCAGCCCGTCGAGGATGTTGAAGGCTTTGAGCTCGTCGCCATTGGCGCTGAAATAGAGTCTGCCGTCGCTCATGATGCCGTCGACGTCAAGCGCAATCAGGCGGATCCCGGCGGCTTTGGTCAGGAGTTCCTGTGGCCAGTTCGCGGTTAGCGGGCTGATCGGGTCTGACATCAGATTACTCCGGCCCGAAGCAGGTCGTGCATGTTGATAGCGCCTACCAAACCGCCGTTCTGGTCAGTCACCGGCAGGGCGTTGATCTTCATTTCTTCCATGATGTTCAGGGCTTCCGCCGCCAGGTGGTCGGCCTGAATGGTTTTGCCGTTGGGGGTCATGACGTCTTCGATTGCGGTGGTGTGAACGTCGACGTTCTTATCGAGCGTGCGGCGCAGATCGCCGTCGGTAAACACGCCGGTTAGCTTGCCTGAAGCATCCAGTACCGTGGTCATGCCCAGTCCCTTGCGCGAAATTTCCAGCAGAGCGCCGCTGAGAGTGGTGCCTTCAGGGACTTTAGGAATGCGGTCCCCGGTGTGCATGATGTCGGAGACACGGAGCAGGAGCCGGCGACCGAGCGTGCCGCCCGGGTGCGAGAACGCGAAATCTTCCTTGCTGAAGCCGCGAGCCTCCAGCAGGGCGACCGCGAGAGCGTCTCCCATGACCAGCGTGGCCGTGGTGCTTGAGGTTGGCGCGAGGCCCAGCGGGCAGGCCTCTGTTTCAACGCTCACGTCCAGGTTGGCCACGGCTTCCCGGGCCAGTACCGAATCCGGATTGCCGGTCATGCTGATCAGCGGGGCGTCCATACGCTTGATCAGCGGCAGAATGGTAACCACTTCGCTGGTGTTGCCGCTGTTGGATATGGCAATCACCACGTCCTGGCTGGTAATCATGCCCAGATCGCCGTGGCTGGCTTCGCCTGGATGGACGAAAAACGATGGTGTGCCGGTACTCGCCAGGGTTGCCGCAATCTTGTTGCCAATATGGCCGGATTTGCCCATGCCAGTGACCACAACTCGGCCCTTACAGGCCATGATCACCTCGCAGGCCTTGATGAAATGGTGATCAATACGTCCTTCCAGGGCATCAATGGCATCACGTTCGATACGGATGGCTTGAAGCGCGGAAGTGCGAAAGTCCTTTGAGCTCAGTTCAGTCATCGGGATTAGGGCCTGGTCTGCTTGGGTGAACATGGATATCAATGCATTGCACGGTGTCTGGTTTTGGGCCAATGCCGTTGAAGTCACAGCGGAGTATATCATTTTCGACTAGAGACGCCGTGGGTTACAGGTTCTGTTACAGAAAGTTCAGTGAAACTGATCAAAGTGTTCATGTTTTTTCGGGTTTGACCGATTGAGCTTGAGGCTTGCTTGGCATAATGTAGCCGCACTTCAAGGGGTGGGGTTACACAAAGGGTAGGGTTATGGACAGTCCCGCATACATATCATTGAGAGAGGTTGTTTTTTCCCGCTCAGGGCGCCGAGTTCTTGATGGCATCACCCTGGATATACCGCGCGGGAAAATCACCGCCATCATGGGGCCCAGTGGTACCGGAAAGACCACGGTATTGCGGCTGATAGGTGGTCAGCTGCGGCCTGATTCCGGTAGCATTTTCCTTGATGGTCACGATGTGCCTAATCTAAAGCGTGGCGCGCTTTACGCGCTTCGTGAAAAGATCGGCATGTTGTTCCAGAGCGGAGCCCTGTTTACCGATCTGAGCGTGTACGAGAACGTGGCGTTTCCTCTGCGGGTGCACACCTCGCTGCCCGAAGACATGATTCATGACATCGTGCTGATGAAATTGGAAGCCGTGGGCCTGCGCGGTGCGCGGCAATTAATGCCGTCGGAGTTGTCCGGCGGAATGACCCGGCGAGTTGCACTGGCACGCAGTATCGCCCTGGACCCCGAACTGATCATGTACGACGAGCCCTTCGCCGGTCAGGATCCCATCACCATGGGCGTACTGGTAAAACTGATTCGGGACCTGAACAGTTCCATGGGGCTGACCAGTGTGCTGGTGTCCCATGATGTGCCGGAATCCCTCAGTATCTGCCATCATGCCTGCATCATCGCTGATGGCAAGGTGATTGGCGAGGGCACTCCTGATGAGATTAGGGCTCATCCGTCCGAGCAGATCCAGCAATTCCTGCGCGGCCAGCCCGATGGTCCGGTCCCGTTTCACTATCCTGCCGGTCCAGCTGGCGCTGATTATGGGCTCACCGGGGAGGTGTCTTGATCGATCGAATTGTGGCGTTGGGCCGGGTGGGGCTGACCACGATGGCCGCACTCGGTCGTTCAGGCCAGTTTCTGGCCGGCGTTGTGTTTGGTGTTCCCAGGCCGAGCATCGGGTTTCCGCTGTTGGTCCGGCAGTTGTACGCGGTTGGTGTGCTGTCGCTGGCGATCATTATCGTGTCGGGGCTGTTTATCGGCATGGTGCTGGGCTTGCAGGGTTACACCATCCTCAGCGACTACGGCTCCGAGGCGGCCATTGGCCAGATGATCGCCCTCACGCTGGTGCGTGAGCTGGGGCCGGTGGTGACAGCGCTGCTATTCGCGGGGCGTGCCGGGTCAGCCCTGACGGCGGAAATAGGCTTGATGAAAGCGACCGAGCAGCTGTCGAGCATGGAGATGATGGGGGTCGACCCTCTTCGGCGGGTCATTGCGCCGCGGCTTTGGGCTGGTTTCATTGCCATGCCGGTGCTGGCCATTATCTTTTCGGCGGTGGGAATATGGGGCGGAATGCTTGTAGGTGTCGATTGGCTCGGCGTTTTTGAGGGTTCGTTCTGGGGTAATATGCAGTCATCTGTGGACTTCGTGGATGACGTGCTCAACGGCGTGATCAAGAGCGTAGTGTTCGGGTTCGTCTGCACCTGGATTGCGGTCTACCAGGGCTACGACTGTGTGCCGACCTCTGCAGGTATCAGTTCGGCGACGACGAAAACGGTGGTGTATTCGTCGCTGGCCGTGCTGGCCCTGGATTTTGTGTTGACCGCCGTGATGTTTGGCGACTTTTGAACTTACGACCGACAGATAGGTAGGTGGAGCGGTGATAACCCAGAGAACAACGGAAGTCATAGTCGGAGTGTTTATGGTTGCCGGACTGGCGGCGCTCCTGTTTCTCGCTCTGCAAGTCAGCGGCCTGACGCCCAAATCGGCCGAAGGTACGTATACGGTGTATGCCAACTTCAATGATACCGGTGGGCTGGCACCTCGGGGGCGGGTTTCAATGGCCGGGGTTACGGTCGGCACTATCGAGTCTATCAGCCTGAATAAAAAGACGTTTCAGGCGAAAGTGGAGATGGCGATCAGTGCTGATATAGATACCATTCCGTCAGACAGTTCGGCAGTAATACGTACATCGGGCCTGCTCGGTGAACAGTACATTGATATATCCGTAGGGGGAGAGATGGAATCGTTGGCAGACGGCGATACCTTCTATTCCACCCAGTCGGCCATGAATCTGGAACGGCTGATCAGTAATTTTGCTTCCGGCCGATGAGTGGGGCCGCGGTGACTGGTTTTCAAAGGAGATTGTAATGCTGTTGGTGAAACAACGATTGTTTCTGCTGTTTGTATTGGCCGCCTTTGCGGTGGGTTCTGCTCATGCCGGAGCCGCTGAGGACCTTAAGGCCTATGTAGACGAAAACACTCAACGCCTGGTTGAAAAACTCAATGCAGAGCGCGGCCTGTACGATGAAGATCCCGACGCATTTTACGCCAGCATGGAAGAGTCGTTGCAGAACTTTGTCGATTTTCGCCGCATCGCAGCTCGGGTGATGGGGCGGTATGCGCGCCAGACCACCCCGGAACAGCGTGACGAATTCGTAGTGAAGTTCAAGCGCAGCCTGTTTGACAGCTACGCCAAAGCCCTGGTGGACGCGGACAACTTCAGTATTGAGGTCAAGGAAGCTGTCATCAACCCGCAGGATGCCGGCCGCGCCTCGGTTCAGATGGAAGTGATCAGTGCTTCAGGTACCCGCTACCCGGTGACTTACTCTATGTACAAGAAAGGTGACGGTCAGTGGTTGATGGAGAACGTGATCGTCGAAGGCGTGAACATTGGCCTCGCCTTCCGTGATCGGTTTGCCCAGGAGATGGAAGAGCACCGTGGCCAGGTTCAGGTGGTCATCGATGGTTGGGGCGATGCAGTAAAATCATTGAACCTGGATAAGGAAGTCGACAAGTCGTGACCGCGATGGCTCCCCGTGTCGAGATGACGAATGACATCCTGGTGGTGACCGGTGACGTGGATGCAGAATCCGTCGTGGCGCTACGATCAAAGGGCGAGGCGGTCATTCGTTCTGCCGCGGTTGATTTGACCGTGGATCTTGAAGGGCTTGAGACGGCGCACAGTGTTGTGTTGTCAATGCTCCTTTGCTGGCAGCGGCTGGCAGCCAGTCTGGGTGTGGACCTGACCTACCGAGGCGTGAGCGAGCGTCTGCTGTCGCTGGCAGCTCTCAGTCACCTCGATGACCATCTGCCCGGATTTACCCGCTAACAGTTTTGTTTCACTGCCATGTGAGGTTGCCGGCTTTCTTCGTTAGCCAATGGTAAAGCTGACCTAGCCTCTGTAATTGGTTACAATCTCGCCCCTGATTTTCTAATGCTCGAGGTTTTTTTATGGATGCCACTGAAGTCGCCGCGTTGGTGAAAGACGCGTTGCCCGGCTGTGAAGTTGAGGTACAGGTCGACGGTACCCATTATATGGTTGTTGTGGTTGGTGATGTATTTGAGGGATTGCCAACGATCAAACGACAGCAACTGATTAATAAGGCGCTGTTCCAGCAGGTTATGGATGGAACAATTCACGCGCTTCATCCGAAAGCATTTACGCCGGCTGAATGGGCTGAGCGCCAGGGCTGATAGGCCTCGACAAGACAGGATATTGATTGTGGATAAACTTCTGATCCGGGGGCGGAAGCCTCTCGACGGCGAAATACGCATTTCCGGCGCCAAGAACGCTGCTCTGCCAATTCTTGCGGCTACGTTGCTTGCAGACGAGCCGGTAACCGTTGGTAATCTGCCACACCTGCACGACGTTACCACCATGATCGAGCTGCTCGGTCGCATGGGTGTGGAACTGATGATTGATGAGAAAATGAGCGTGGAAGTTCACGCTAATACCATCAAGCATTTTCATGCGCCGTACGAGCTGGTGAAGACCATGCGGGCATCGATCCTCGTGCTGGGTCCCCTGGTGGCGCACTTCGGTGAGGCTGAAGTATCCCTGCCCGGCGGCTGTGCTATCGGCAGCCGGCCGGTGAATCTGCACATCCAGGGCCTGGAACAGATGGGTGCCGAGATCACGGTCGAGAATGGCTACATCAAGGCCAAAACTAATGGACGCCTGAAGGGCGCGCACATTTTCATGGATACCGTCACCGTGACCGGTACGGAAAACCTGATGATGGCTGCGGCGTTGGCGGACGGCAAAACCATCCTGGAGAACGCCGCGCGTGAACCGGAAGTGGTGGATCTGGCGGAATGCCTGATTGCCATGGGCGCCGATATCAAGGGCCACGGCACCGCGACCATCGAGATCCATGGCGTGAAGCGTCTGCACGGCTGTCACTACGACGTTTTGCCGGACCGCGTAGAGACCGGAACCTACCTTGTGGCAGCTGCTGCAACCGGTGGGCGGGTCAAGTTGAAGGACACCCGGGAAGATCTGCTTGAGTCGGTTCTGCTAAAGCTTAATGAGGCAGGCGCCCACATCAGCACCGGTCCCGATTGGATCGAGCTGGACATGAAGGGCAACCGTCCCAAAGCCGTAAGTATTCGAACTGCACCTTACCCGGCGTTCCCCACAGACATGCAGGCCCAGTTTGCAGCCATGAACGTGGTGGCTGAAGGTAGCGGCACCATCGTGGAAACGGTGTTCGAGAACCGCTTCATGCACCTGCAGGAACTGATCCGGATGGGTGCTGACATCACGCTTGAGGGCAACGCCGCCATCATCAAAGGTGTTGAGCGCCTCGCTGGTGCACCGGTAATGGCTACGGATCTGCGCGCTTCCGCGAGTCTCGTGATTGCCGGCTTGGTGGCTGATGGCGATACCATCGTCGATCGCATCTATCACATCGATCGCGGTTACGAGTGCATCGAAGAAAAACTTCAGCTGCTGGGTGCCAGCATCCGCCGCTTGCCGGCGTGACGGAAACAAACGGGAAACCGGAAGGACGCATGACAGATTCCATCACCATCGCATTGTCGAAGGGGCGCATCCTCGAAGAGACGCTGCCACTGCTGGCGGAAGCCGGCATTGAGCTGGTCGACGACATCAAGAAATCCCGCAAGCTGGTTTTCCCGACAACGGATCCCAGTGTAAGGGTACTTATCATCCGAGCCACGGACGTACCGACTTACGTTCAGTACGGCGGCGCTGATCTTGGCGTTACCGGCAAGGATGTGTTGATGGAGCATGGTGGTGAGGGTTTGTATGAGCCGCTGGATCTGAACATTTCCCGTTGCCGTCTGATGACTGCCGGCCCCAAGGATCAGACACCACCGAATGGTCGGATCAAGGTCGCAACCAAGTTTGTGAACCTGGCGCGCAGCTACTATTCGGCCCAGGGCCGGCAGGCAGACATCATCAAGTTGTATGGTGCTATGGAGCTGGCGCCGATTCTTGGGCTGGCGGATGAGATTGTCGATATCGTGGATACCGGCAATACTCTGAAGGCCAATGGCCTTGAAGCCCGGGAGCTGATTGAGCACATCAGCAGCCGGTTGGTGGTGAACCGGGCGTCCATGAAGATGAAACACGAAAAGATTAACCCCATAATTGAAAAGATGTCCGTTGCCGTAGATAAGCGACGTACTTCGGATTAAGAAGCGCTCGGCCAAGAGGTTTCATAACCCGCTCAAGCACGTCCATGTGGCGCTTGAGCTCCGCCATCCTTGGCTCCGCACAGTTTTGGGAAGCCTCGCCCGACCACTTCCCCGAGCCTGGGCAGGGCTTCCGCAGTCCCACGTTGTTAATTCCAGACAGGGTTTGATAGATGACCGATATCAGCATCACACGATTGAATGCCTCCCAAAGTGACTTCGACAGTTCACTGGCCAAGCTGTTGGCCTGGGAAGACAGCGTTGATCATCAGGTGAATGAATCGGTACGTCATATCCTGCATCAGGTGAAAACCCGCGGTGACGCTGCGGTGCTTGAGTTCACCGAGAAGTTTGATCGCCTGAAGGCCGGCAGTGTTGCGGAGCTTGAGATTGGTCAGGACCGGCTGCAGAAGGCGCTCGAGGCAATTCCTGAAAATCAGCGGGTTGCTCTGGAGCAAGCGGCGCAGCGGGTTCGTTCTTATCACGAGCGGCAGAATCAGAAGTCCTGGCAATACGAGGAAGAGGACGGCACGGTGCTGGGCCAGAAGGTCACGCCGCTGGATCGTGCTGGCTTGTATGTGCCGGGCGGCAAGGCCGCTTACCCGTCGTCCGTATTGATGAATGCCATTCCGGCGAAGGTGGCCGGTGTCGCTGAAGTGATTATGGTTGTGCCGACTCCCGATGGCGTTGTTAACGATATGGTGTTGGCGGCCGCGGCGATTGCGGGTGTGGACCGCGTATTTACCCTGGGTGGTGCTCAGGCCGTTGGTGCCCTGGCGTATGGCACGGAAACGGTGCCGTCCGTCGATAAGATCGTCGGGCCTGGCAACATTTTCGTAGCGACTGCCAAGCGCGAGGTATTCGGCACCGTTGGTATTGATATGATCGCCGGTCCGTCTGAGATCCTGGTGATCTGCGATGGCCAGACTGATCCTGACTGGATCGCCATGGACCTGTTTTCGCAGGCTGAGCACGATGAGCAGGCGCAATCGATTCTGATCAGCCCGGACGCGAAGTTTTTGGACGCGGTTGAAGCTAGCATCAACAAGTTGTTGCCCACCATGGAGCGTGCCGAAATCATCGAGGCGTCTATGGGCACTCGGGCGGCAATGATTCAGGTGGCTGATCTCAGTCAGGCAGCCGAGGTTTCCAATCGAATTGCGCCGGAGCACCTGGAATTGTCAGTGGAAGACCCCGAGGCGTTGTGCGAAGAAATTCGTCATGCCGGCGCTATTTTCATGGGGCGTTACACCGCCGAAGCGCTTGGCGACTACTGCGCGGGGCCGAACCACGTGCTGCCCACCAGCGGGACTGCCCGGTTCTCGTCACCTCTGGGTGTCTACGATTTCCAGAAGCGTTCGTCGCTCATCGGTTTCAGTGCCTCCGGAGCGGATCGAATGGGGCGGGTGGCCTCCGTGCTGGCGCGCGGTGAGGGCCTGACAGCTCACGCCCGTTCCGCCGAGTATCGCATTGAGGAAGACTGACACATCTATGTTCGCGCGCAGGGCCTTCCTGCGCCGCGACAGCACGGAGTTCATCTCAGTATGAGTAAGTTCTGGAGCCCGCTGGTTAGTGACCTGGTCCCGTATGTGCCAGGCGAGCAGCCGAAAATGGCCAATCTGGTCAAGCTGAATACCAATGAAAACCCCTTTGGTCCGTCACCCAAGGTCGTTGAAGCGATCAAGGCAGAGTTGAATGACAACCTCCGCCTGTATCCGGACCCGGAAGGCGAAAGCCTGCGCCAGACCATTGCCAGCTACCATTCCCTGAAGCCAGAGCAGATCTTTCTGGGTAATGGGTCAGACGAGGTGCTGGCGCACATTTTCTACGGCCTGTTCCAGCACGGCGAGCCGATTCTGTTCCCGGATATTACCTACAGCTTCTACCCGGTGTACTGCGGTCTGTATAACATCGAGGGCATCAAAGTCCCGCTGACCGACAGCTTTGAAATCAACCCCGAAGACTATAAGCAGGCTAACGGCGGGGTGATTTTTCCTAATCCTAATGCGCCCACAGGTCGGTATCTCGGATTGGAGCACGTGGAGGAAATCCTGCGAGCTAATCCGGATCGGGTCGTCGTTGTTGATGAGGCGTACATCGACTTCGGGGGCGAAAGCGCCATTACTCTGGTCGATGACTATCCTAACTTGCTGGTTTGCCAGACTCTCTCCAAAGCCCGTTCTTTGGCGGGGCTGCGCGTTGGCTTTGCGGTGGGGCATCCGGATTTGATCGAAGCACTGAATCGGGTCAAGAACAGCTTTAACAGCTATCCTTTGGATCGGTTGGCTTTGGCCGGCGCTCAGGCCGCCTATGAAGACGAGGCCTGGTTCCAGAAGTGTTGTGATGGCGTCATCAGTGAGCGTGAGCGTCTAACGAAAGCACTTACCGAGCTGGATTTTGAAGTGCTGCCGTCCAAGGCAAACTTCGTGCTGGCTCGCCACAAAGCTAAGTCCGGCGAATCTCTGGCGCAGGGTCTGAGAGAGCAGGGCATCATCGTTCGTCACTTCAACAAGCCGCGGATTGAGCAATTCCTCCGGATTACCATTGGTACTCCCGAGCAGAATGATGCTCTGATCAAAGGTCTCCAGTCGCTGTAGCCTTTGGTTTCGGTGGCTCAGCATCGCCGGGATGACCTTCCGGGAACCGCTACGAGCACGTTCATGTGCGCTTGTTTCCGGCCATCCTTGGCCTCCAACATTCCCGCAAGGTCATCCCGGCAACTGGCACTGGCCTCTGCGGGCATAGTCAGAAGGGAGTATCGCCATGGCAAATCGTGACAGTATTGTTCGAAAAATCTCCGAATGGCTCCAGCCAGAGAACTTTCAGGATTATTGTCCGAATGGTCTCCAGGTCGAGGGTAAGGAAGAGGTTCGCACCCTTGTTACTGGGGTGACGGCTTCGCAGGCGCTAATCGATGCCGCTATCGAAGCCGATGCCGACATGATCCTGGTGCACCACGGTTACTTCTGGAAGGGTGAAGACCAGCGCATTCGTGGCATGAAGCGCGAGCGGCTGAAAACCTTGCTTCAGAAGGATATCAATCTGGCCGCCTATCACCTGCCTCTGGATGATCACCCGGAGTATGGCAACAATCGGCAGCTAGCGAATGTTCTGGGTATCGAGAACCCCAAGCCGCTCGGTGGTCTGGTGTGGGAAGGTGAGCTTTCCGAGCCTATGACACCAGAGCAGTTTGGTCGTCATATTGCTGCACAGCTCCACCGGGAGCCGCTTCTGGTTGGCGAAGGTAAATCCCATATCAGCCGGGTAGGTTGGTGTACTGGTGCCGCACAGGGCTTCATTGGCACCGCGCTGGATGCCGACCTGGATGCGTTCATTAGCGGGGAGATATCAGAACCGACGACTCACACGGCGCGTGAGTGTGGCATTTACTACTATGCCGCGGGCCATCACGCCACTGAGCGGTATGGGGTGCGGGCATTGGGCGAGGCACTGGCAAAGGAATTCGGGCTGACGCATCGGTTTATTGACTGCGACAACCCGGTGTAAGGGCTCAGGCCTTCTCTTTCTTGGGGAGGCCGAAATCTTCTGCCAGCGTTCCCGAAGCCTCGGGGTCGGTCTTGGGAGCATAGTCTCGTGGCGGCTCGGCGCCGTCGTCACTGACTTCTTCCAATCGCTTCCTTGAGGTTTCCTGGGCCAGTTCTTCCATCCACTCTTCATCGTTGCACAGTCGATTGGCTCCCCGCGCCATGTGCTGGTTCACATCACGGTACGCGTCGTTGAAGCGGCGAAGAAGGTGTGACGATTCCATGAAATGCTCATTCACCTGGGCCTGGTAGCGGGTGTATTCGCTTCTCAATTCCTCGATCTGCTGTTCCGCCCGACGCTGTCTCAGCGTGGTTCCCTGCCCGGAGCGGCCAACAAGTACCCCGATGACGATGCCTACAATCAGAGCGGCAATCGCTGCCAGAATCAGGTTTGTCATATGCTGTGTCGTCCTTTTACCTGGAAATTAGCCTAGCACGATAAACGAGTATAACGCTGGAACTGCTATCAGCCCATGATTCTATGCTGCGCCAATCGTCGTATTGCTTTGAAAGCAGCCAACGTGGCGAATAATGACGAAATGCGCGACAATACGCCGCCCCAAATTTCACGACAGATCTCCGGGAACAGCTTAATGACAGACTTCAAGTCCTCCGATGCCAATGCGAATTTGACCCCGTGGGAGCGTTACCAGAAGGATCTTGAACGCGCGGATTTTCAGAAGGACGCTGCTCAGGAAGATGCTGTTAGCCGCTTGCAGTCACTGTACGACAAACTGGTCGATGCCGAAAGTGATCGAGACAAGGCGATAACCAAGCTGCGCCGAAAACTGAAGAAGGGCAAGGAAGAGCCGGTTACCGGGCTGTATTTCTGGGGTGGTGTCGGTCGTGGTAAGACCTATCTGATGGACACCTTCTACGAATCGCTGCCGTTCGAGCGCAAGATGCGGGTTCACTTTCACCGGTTCATGCAGCGGGTTCACAACGAGTTGAAGACCCTGAAGGGTGAGAAAAATCCGCTGGAGCTGGTATCGAAGAAGTTCGCCGATGAAGCCCGGGTGATTTGTTTCGACGAGTTTTTCGTTTCCGACATCGGTGACGCTATGATCCTCGCCACTTTGATGGATGGTCTCTTCAGTCGTGGCGTAACACTGGTGTGCACCTCCAACATTGTCCCGGACGGGCTGTATAAAGATGGCCTACAGCGCGCGCGTTTCCTGCCAGCCATTGCCCTGGTGAAAAAGCACACTCAGGTTGTGAATGTTGATGGCGGTATCGATTACCGTCTTAGGACTCTGGAGCAGGCGGAACTTTTCCATTCGCCGCTGGACGACGACGCGGACGTCAGTCTAAGGAAGAGCTTTGACGCACTGGCAGTAGAGGCGGGAAAACACAGCAAGACCATGGAGATAAACGGGCGGAAAATCCCGGCCCAGGCTCATGCGGACGACGTGGTCTGGTTTGATTTCAAAGACGTGTGTGATGGTCCCCGCAGCCAGAACGACTACATCGAGCTGGCTCGGCAGTTCCACGCGATCATTATCAGTAACGTTCCTGCCCTTGGGCGCGAGAATGATGATCAGGCCCGTCGCTTTATCAACATGGTGGACGAGTTTTACGACCGCAATGTGAAGGTAATCATGTCCGCCGCGGCCCCCATTACCGAGATCTATTCGGGCGGTCGCCTCAGTTTTGAATTTGAAAGAACTGAATCACGACTGCTGGAAATGCAATCGCATGAGTACCTGGAAGCACCGCACAAACCGTAATTGATTCCATAAGAATTCAGTAACACTGAATCAGAACGATGGGCAGGGCGAGAGCTTGGTCATCAATAACACAGAGAGATCGATCTATGAGCAACGATAACGTAGTGATTGTCAGTGGGGTGCGCACCCCTATGGGTGGTTTCCAGGGCAGCCTGTCGGCTGTTAGCGCGCCTGAGCTTGGTGCTCTTACAATTGCCGAGGCTGTAAAGCGCGCCGGCCTTCAGCCAGCTGATGTGCAGGAAGTGATCATGGGCAACGTATTGCCCGCGGGCCTGAAGCAGGGCCCGGCTCGTCAGGCCATGCGCAAGGCTGGTCTGCCAGACAACACCGGTGCCACCACCATCAACAAACTTTGCGGTTCCGGTATGAAGGCCGCCATGTTTGCCCACGACCTGATCAAGGCGGGCAGCAACGTCATCATGGTCGCCGGTGGCATGGAAAGCATGTCCAACGCACCCTACATCCTTCCAAGTGCGCGGAAAGGGTATCGTATGGGGCCTGGCGACACAGCACAGGATCACATGTTCCTGGATGGCCTGGAAGACGCGGAAACGGGTCGCCTGATGGGCGCTTTCGCCCAGGAGATGGCGGACAAGAAAGGATACACCCGCGAAGAGATGGATGACTACGCCATCAACTCTCTCAAGCGAGCGCAACGTGCGATCACCGAAGGCCTGCTGAAAGACGAGATCATCCCCGTGACGGTCAAATCCCGTAAGGGCGACACCGTCGTCGAAGACGATGAGCAGCCCTTCAATGCCGACATCGACAAGATCCCCAGCCTGCGTCCGGCGTTCAGTAAAGACGGCACTGTGACCGCTGCGAATGCATCGTCTATCTCTGACGGCGCCTCGGCCCTGGTGCTGATGCGGGAATCAGAAGCCGAGAAGCGTGGCTTGAAGCCGCTGGCGCGAATTGTGGGGCACAGCACCCAGTCTCAGCATCCTGCAGAATTTACCTGTGCACCGGTCGGTGCCATCGAAACTTTGCTCGGTAAAACCGGTTGGAGCAAAGAAGAGGTCGACCTGTTTGAGATCAACGAGGCCTTTGCCATGGTGGCCATGATGCCAATCCGCGAGCTGGGGCTAGATCCGGAAAAGGTGAATGTTCACGGTGGTGCCTGTGCCCAGGGGCATCCGGTTGGTTCTACCGGCTCGCGCCTTCTCGTTACCCTGATGTACGCGCTGCAGCGTTATGGCAAGAAGAAGGGCGTTGCGGCCCTATGTATTGGTGGTGGTGAGGCCACGGCCATGGCAATTGAGTTGCTGTGAACTCGTGCACTTAGGGCCTAGGGATGGGCCCGATTTCCCTTCCTGTCTGACCAAGAAAACCCCGCCAAACCAAAGTGGTTGCATCCAAAATAGTTGTCTATAGTGAAGCGGTGCGAGTAAACCCGCTGGTAAATGGGGTATGAAGGCAAAATCATACTTTTGACTGATCAAAGCGCTCGACAGCGTTAGCTATAGTGCCAACATCACGAGCACTGTGCATGAAGCCTCCTATACATCGTGAATACCAATAATCAGAGCAGCGACTCAGAACAACAATGGAGTAGCCTTCCAATGACAAGAAAAACACAACAATGGCAGCGTTGGACAAAATTGCCGCTAGCCGTAGCAGTTGCGGCCGGCGTGTCCGGTCAGGCCGCAGCCTATTCATTCTACATGGGGGATGTCGAAGCCCAGTTCAACACTACGCTTTCCGCAGGTGTCGGTTGGCGTACGGCTGATCAGGATGAGCGCCTGATCGCCCAAGGTAACCTGGGCCCTGAGTATGCTCCCGGTGGCGCGAAAGCTAACATCGGTGCCTCCACCAACAACTATGACGACGGTAACCTGAACTTCGAGAAGGGCGACACCTACTCCAAGGTTGTAAAAGGTAACAGTGAGCTGTTCCTGAACTACGACGTTGACAGCGACATGCTGACTCGCGTTGGTGGCCTGGTTCGTGGTCGTTACTACTACGATTTCGAGCTGAAGGACGAAAACCGAGCGGTTGATCCTGTCGGTCAGCGCCGAGAGCTCAACGAGCAAGCCAAGGACAATGCCTCCGGTGGCGAACTCCTCGATGCATACGTTTTCTCTGACTGGTACTTTGGCAACACGCCGGTAAGCCTGCGTTATGGTCGCCAGGTACTGAGCTGGGGCGAAAGCACCTTCATCCAGGGTGGTATCAACGTCATCAACCCGGTCGACGTGCCAGCTTTCCGAGCGCCAGGAGCTGAGTTGAAGGACGCACTGCTGCCGGTAGAAATGTTTTACGCCTCCGCTGGTGTGACCGAGAACATCACCTTGGAGACGTTCGTTCAGGCGGACTGGGAACCGGTTAAGCCGGACGATTGTGGAACCTTCTTCTCCACCAACGATTTTGCCTCTGATGGCTGTGGCCCGGTTCTTCTGGCGGGTACACTGCCTGACTCCCAGGCATTTGCGCAGGGCTTCATCGCACCGCGTCTTGGAGACGAAGAAGCCGACTCAAAGGATCAGTTTGGTGTGGCAATGCGCTGGTACGTGCCGGCTCTGAATGACTCTGAATTGGGTTTCTATTACATCAAGTACAACAGCCGGCTGCCTTATGTGAGTGGTCAGGTGAATAACCCCTCCGATCCAGACGGTTCTCAAACTAACGATTCGAGCAAGCCTTTCGCGGCGTTCCCAAGCTACTTTATTGAATACCCTGAAAATATTGACCTGTACGGTGTGAGTATCAACACGACCACGCCGGGCGGTTGGTCTTTGGGTGCGGAATACAGCTTCCGGCCGAATATGCCTATTCAGTGGAACGCATTTGAGTTATTGCTGGGCGGCATTCAGGCCCGAACTGATGCAGATGGCAATCAAACTCCGTTGAGCTTGCTGGAGCGCCGGCGCCTTGAAGAAGCCGGTGGTGCGAATCTGGCGGGCACGAAAGTCGATGGTTACGACCGCTTTAAAGTCTCTCAAGCACAGTTCACTCTGATCAAGTTCTTTGACCAGGTCATGGGCGCAAGCCGCCTGTCGTTAATCACTGAGTTTGGCGCAACCTACATTCACGACCTGCCCGAAAACGATGAAGCCCGCTATGGACGCTCAGGCACTTTCGGTGTTGGTCAAATACCTTTGGAATCACTGGGAGGAGCTGATGTCTGTGCTGGTGGAGCAAATATAAACACCAACTACTGCAACAATGAGGGCTTCACTACAGATTTCTCCTGGGGGTATCGTGCACGCTTCGTTTGGGATTACACCAACGTATTTGCTGGTGTGAACCTGCGTCCACAGCTGGCATGGTCGCATGATGTCCAGGGTTACAGCCCTCAGCCGGGCGGTGCTTTCAATGAGGGCAGTAAGGCGATCGGCCTCTCTGTAGAGGCTGTTTACCAGAACAGGATTACCGGTAATATCGGATACACCAACTTCTTTGACGGCAAGCCGTACAATGAGTTGACTGACCGTGATTTCGCAACAGTGAGTGTTTCCTACTCATTCTGATACCGGCAAGAATTTGGTTAACGAGGTACTTTAAATGAAACTGAACAAGAAACTACTGGCCACAGGTGTATTGGCTGCAAGTGTGTTTGCGGGTCAAGCCTATGGTGCGGTTTCTGCCGAAGAGGCGGCCAAGCTGGGCAATTCGCTGACACCGATTGGTGCAGAGAAAGCCGGTAACGGTGGTGACATTCCGGCTTGGGATGGCGGATTGAGCACGCCGCCAGCAGGTTACAAGGGCGACGGCCGCTATGTTGACCCGTTTGAGGGCGAAGAGCCGAAGTTCGTCATTGATCAGAGCAACGTTGACCAGTACGCAGACAAACTGTCCACTGGCCAAGTCGCCATGATCAAGCGTTATGACGATTACTTCATGCCGGTCTATGAGACTCATCGCACGGCGACATACCCGAAAGAGGTCAACGACCAGACCACGGCGAATGCCACAAAGGTTGAGTTGATCAAGAACGGTAACGGTCTTGGTAACTACACCGAAGCCACACCGTTCCCGATTCCTCAGAATGGTCTTGAGGCGATCTGGAACCACATTACCCGTTACCGTGGTGGCTCCGTTGCCCGTAATGTCGGTCAGGTAACGCCGACCGAGGGCGGCGCCTACTCCGTGGTCAAGTTCCAGGATGAGTTCACTTGGCGTACTGCCCTGCAGGACTTTGAGCCGGGCGAAGATCCCAACGTTTTGTTCTACTTCAAGCAGGCGATTACAGCTCCGGCTCGTCTTGCTGGTAACGTACTGCTGGTTCACGAGACCATCGACCAGGTTGCTGAACCGCGTCGTGCGTGGGTATACAACGCCGGTCAGCGTCGCGTACGACGTGCACCTCAGGTCGCTTATGACGGACCGGGTACAGCGGCCGACGGCATGCGTACGTCGGACAACTTCGACATGTACAATGGTGCGCCTGATCGTTACAACTGGGAGCTGGTGGGCAAGAAGGAGATGTACATCCCTTACAACTCTTACCAGTTGGTTGACCCGAGCCTCAGTTACGATGAAATTATCAAGGCCGGGCACATCAACCAGGACCTGACTCGTTATGAGCTGCACCGTGTATGGCATGTGCGCGCAACCCTGAAGGATGGTGAGCGCCACATCTATGCACAACGCGACTTCTTTATCGACGAGGATTCCTGGCAGGCTTCGGTAATTGATCACTACGATGGCCGTGGTGAACTCTGGCGGGTGGCTGAGGCTCACGCCATGCAGTTCTACGATCAGGACGTGCCTTGGTACGCCATCGAGGTTCTTTATGACCTTTTGTCTGGTCGCTACCTGGCGCTGGGTCTGACCAACGAGGAAGAAGATCCGTACGAGTTTGGTGCTGAGCGCCAGTCTCGGGATTACACGCCGGCGGCACTTCGTCGGGCGGGTACTCGATAAGGTCAAGATGAGAAGTGAAAAACGGCGGGCCCTAGGCCCGCCGTTTTTGTTTGTGGCAATGCAAACGTCGCAATGCGCGTTTGCCGCCAAAGAAACCGCCACCTCGGAAAACCCTTTCACGTCAAAATTTTGCAGCCCGCACCCTAATTGGTTTAACCTTCCTATCATACTAAAGGCGTATCCGGAGTCGGTCGCCACTCAAAGGTCAGTGCAGAGAACCATTTGCCGGTTAAACAGTGCATTCCATTTGGCCGGTTTTTGCAGCGGGGCAGTGAGTGAAACCATTCAATGATGGCTGTGCAGCCAACGATGAATTCCAGTCAGCTAACAGTAATATGCAGCGGGGTGAGCTGGTTAGGGATCTGCTGAGGCAACGGCTTCAGATTCCGCTATTGCCTGTCGGCTCACTGAAACGGCCGGTGTTGGACCAGCTGATTGCTGAAGCGTTGATTCCCCGGGGAGTGCTTTTTGTTGAGGCGCCCTGTGGCTACGGTAAATCACACGCCGTTACTGCCGGCTTGCATGCCGCCGACGTTAACCCAGACGGCTTTCGCTGGGTGGCACTGAGTGAGCAGGATAATTCGCCATCCCGATTTCTGACCCTTATTGCCATTGCACTCGACTTGCCGGAAGCCTCCGAAAGTAGCCTGCAGGGGGGAGCAACGTTTTCGGATGCGTTGGCGATGATGCTGGCCACACTGGAGCGTCAATCAGGTTCGCCTTCCCGGACCCTCATCATCGACAATGTTCAGAACCTTGGTAATCCAGCGGTTATTGCGTTGTTGCAACAACTGATGTCTGACCTTCCGGCGTGTCTGTCGATGGTGCTGCTTTCACGGCGCGCGTTGCCGTTTGAAACCCACGGTCTGGAGCTTGAAAGCCGCTTCAGGCGTCTGGCCAGCGAGACCCTGGAATTTAGTCGATCCGAAACTTTCGAGTTCTATGGGCAGCTACTGGAATCAAAACAGCTCACCAGTGTGGCCATCGATAACCTGTATGACATGACCGAAGGCTGGCCGACACCGCTCGCTTTGTACAGGCGGGAGCTGATCCGCCACAGCGAACTGAAACCAGTGCAGGAAACCAATAGCGTTGAGTGTTTTCTGAAGGAATCGGTTCTTGGCAATCTCACCTCTACCCAACGACGTTCTGTGCGCATTATGGCGGAGCTTGAGCTGTGCTCTGATGAGTTTTTCCTGGCATTGGCGCCGGTTATGCCCGAGATTGGTTTTGTGCCATCGCAGGCAATGGAGCATGGCTTGCCACTTAAGGCCATGCCAGGCCGCGGACGTTGGTACCGGATGAATCCACTGCTGCAGGAATGGCTGAAGGCACCGGTAATGGTCGGGCAGGTAGAGCGTATGAGTTACGCCAGCCGTTGGTTTGAAGAGCGGGGACAGTTTCCCGAAGCTCTGAAATACGCCTTGCTCGCTGGCGACTCAGATGCGGTAGTGGCGATTGCTTCCGAGGGATCAGAGGCACTGCTGTTGGGTCAGGACACTGCCTCGTTGTTGCGGTTGCGAAAAAGTCTGCCGAACCAGCTTTTGGAGCGCAGTGCCCGGCTCAAAATCGTCTACGGCTGGGTTCATGCGATTGGCGGTCAGTTTCGTCAGGCCAGAGCCCTGATCGATGGGCTCGAAGGGGCCAAGGCTGAGGAGCACGCGGCCCGCATCTGTGCGCTGAGGGCGTTTATTCTCCGGGGCGAAGGCAAAGTGGGGCCGGCTTTGGAAATGGCTGAGCGGGCGCTCAGTGCGGGTGATTTGTCCACTCAGGGGCAGCTTGTTACCCAGATGGTGAGATCAAGCGCGTTGTGTGCGGGTGGTCGCTTTACCGAGGCCAGAGATGCCAATCGCGCTGCGGCACGGCTTGCCCGAGAAGCGGGCGATTCGGGCTCAGAGGCGCTGGCGGTATACGCCCACGCCAGGATTGAGCTAGGCAAGGGGTCGCTAAAGCATGCGGAGCAGCTACTGCGTACCGGGCTGGATACCGCGATGCATGAATTGGCGAGGCCGGCCAAGATTGGTGAAACCCGCCTACAGCTAAATTTGGTGCTGGTGTTGTGGCATCAGGGCCGAAACAAAGAGGCAGACCGTCTGCTGGTCAGTTGCGGTCGTCATGCGGAGCGAACCCGTGACCTGGGTTTGTTGTTGGCAATGTCAGTTCGTATTCTGATGTGTCGAGCGGAAGACCGGTTGAACGATGCATTCGTCTGGATCGGTCGCGCCGAGCGTACCATGCATGCCTGGCAGGTGGATGAAGCCTTGTTCGTTCCGGTCCTGGAAGCACTCAAGGCCAGCTGTTGGCTGGCCCAAAACCAGGTCGACAGTGCTGCCCAGGCGGTAGCCAAGTTGGAGCCATATCGGCAAGCGGGTTGTGTGCCAGAGCTTTTCCCGATGATGCCGGGGCTATTGGACTGTATGGACGTCAGAGTAGCGTTGGCGCGAGGCGATAGCGTGCGTGCCCGCGAGACCCTGACGGGCATTCGGGAGCGCTATGAGGCGGCGATTCCGTGGGGTGTGGAGCTTCATATTCGTTTGCTGGAGTCTGTGCTCACCCAGGAAGAAAAAGGTCTGAACGCAGCGCAGAAGATTCTGGCTGCCGTTGTTGCCGAAGCGTCGCGGGAGCACTTTATCAGTCCGTTTGTGGAGCTTCAGAATGAGCTTCAGGATTTGATGACTAAAGGCTTCGCCCAGATCGCGAGTGGGCCATTCAAAGATGCCCTGGGCCGACTGTATCGCATTCAACCTGAAACTGAATCCGCCGAGGCATTGGCGGAGCCGATAAGTGATCGGGAGCAAGGTGTTCTGGAACTGATTGCGAAAGGGCTGTCGAACCAGGAAATCGCCGATAAGCTCCACATTTCGCTGCACACCGTCAAAACCCACGCGCGCCGCATCAATGCCAAACTGGCAGTGAGGTCCCGAACCCAGGCCATTGTCCGGGCGCGAGAGCTGGGATTGCTTTAACGCTGTTCAACTGAGCTTCAAGGCTTCGATCCGGGCATCCTTGTCGGCCCAAATCTCACTGATCCACTGTTGAAAATCCTTGCGCATTTCGCGGTCGTTCTCGTAATCCATGCCTAAAAAGCGAGGGGGGATTTCGCGAGTTCGAACATCAATGACGATGCGACGGATGCGTCCGCATAGATAATCCCAGAAACCTGCATTGCCATCCGGGTAGACGATTGTGACGTCCAACATGGTGTGAATAATCTCACCCATCGCCTGCAGGACGAACGCTGTGCCCCCCGCCCGTGGTTTCAGAAGATATGTGTAGGGTGAGTTTTGGTGCTGATGTTTGCTGGGTGTAAATCGAGTGCCTTCCATAAAATTGAACACCGTTACCGGTGTGTAGCGGAACTTTTCACAGGCGGCCTGTGTTGCCGCGACATCCTTGCCTTTCAGTTCTGGACGTTGGGCAATCTGCTCTTTGGAATGGCGATGCATGAACGGAAAATCGAGCGCCCACCAGGCAATCCCCAGAAACGGCACCCAGATCAGCTCCTTCTTGAGAAAAAACTTCAATAACGGAATCCGGCTGTTCAAAACGTACTGAATGGCTGGAATGTCGGCCCAGCTCTGATGGTTGCAGGTGACAAAATACCAGTGTTCGGAGCTAAGCGTTTCGACACCACGCACGTCCCACTCAACTTGATGCAACGTGTCCATCAGCAGGTTGTTAAATCCGATCCAGATCCAGGCTATCCGGTTCAGCACAACGGTGCTGGCTTTTCTGACCGGGGCAATGGGTAACACCAGCTTACCGATGGCGAACAGCAGTAGAACCGGAAAAAGAATCAGGGTATTACAAAGGATGAGCAGCGCCGCCAGGGTCCCTTTGAGCGGCGCGGGCAAAAAGTGGAGCATTCCTGCGTATCTCTGGAGTTAGGTTCGTTGTTGGTGGACTCAGCCGTCACTCGGCCTCGCCGTAGCAGATTTCTGCCCGGGCAGGAGCTTGGTTTCCGGATTTGATGTCGCCAGCTGCTGCAAGTCGTCCGGGGCCAGGTCGCGGATTGCTTCCCGAAAATCGTCATCGTAGTAGGCGAGGTTGTTGTAATGGATCATCGCCCGAATTTCTTCAACGTACTCCTGGCCACGCTCGGAGTAGCCCAGCAGCCCTGCAGCCAGTTCAGGTCCGGAAATGGGGTCGTTGCTTCTACGGTCCTCAAGCCGTATATCCCGTAGTTCCTGGTAAGTCGGGTGCCGGTTGAGGTTCTGGATGTATGCTCGTACCGACCGAAACGGTGAAGAAAACTTGGCAACCTCATGGTTCGCACCTTCCACCCGACTCCGGGGAACCAGCCCACAACCTTTTGAGAAGCACCATTGGCCGAACAGGTTGTAGCCCTTGGTGGCAAATCGGGACGTTCCCCAGGCAGATTCGTTGGCGGCTTGGGCCAGAATCAGGGATGGTGGAATTACGTCCAGACGTTTGCGAAGCAGGGCAAACTGTTCCTTGCTGCCGGGCTCGGCGTCGATTCGTAGCCGCTCAGCGTGACCATTCAGCCACTGCAGTTCGTCTTCAGACAGTTCGGGTTTCTGGGCCAGGCTCTGCAAGTAATCTCGTTCGATCAGAATCCGGGAATTGGCCAGAACAATGCGTGGGTACAGGAACGAGAAAAAGGCGGCTTTTTTCTCCGTTGTGTCGCTGTAGCCGCTGAAATCGGGCAGACCCTGATGTGCCCAATTCGGTAGTTTGGGCAGGGACGCCAGTGGGAGTTCCGAGCCCGAGCGCCCGTCGCCCAGGGAGGAAGGTGGCACATAGAAACCACCGCCCACGGCGAATGCAATTAAGGGAAGAATCAGCAACAGACCACGTTTGCCAGCAGACATAAAACCTCTCGTCACGAACGATATGCCAACGATTATAACAGGTTATACGCTGCCGTTCGCCAGCCGGGTCAGTGGCAGTTAATTCAGGGCTTGTTGGTTCATGGAGACTCCGCAATCCGGGTCGCCACTACCAGACCAATCTGTTCCTCACCCGCCTGGGTATCCCTGAGGCGCAGGTAGAACTGAGTCTGGTTCTCCGTGAAGAAACCGTCCAGGTTGAGGTTGGCATTTGTGCTGGAACTGGTGAACAGGGTCTGGCCATCGTTCAGATCGGAGTAGGTCAGGGCAATGTCTTCGGACTCCTGGAACTCGGGTGCAGAGACCGTCTCACCACTCACCGAGTGGGTAACGTTCAGAGTGCGAGGTGTCAGAATCGCTGTGCTGTCCGATGTGATGGTGAGAATTGAATTATCGAAATGGGTCAGAGTATTGCTGTCGTTGGCCAGTCCAAGACGAACGCCTTGCAGTCTGAAACGGCCGCTTGCCGGAGCGGGCGCATCGGTTTGGGCGGCTGCGATCAGCAGGCCGTCGCCTCCGGGACTGCCGTTCAGGTTGAACGCCAGCAGATCACCGTCGGGATTGCTGGCGCCGACACCGATGTCCGGTTGTACAAAGGATCCCGAGGCGTCGCTCTCGTCCAGATTCAGTCGGCCGATGTTGTGGTCACCGTCACTGAGCCGTGAGGTGCGGGAGCTCAGCGTCCAGGGAACGATCAGAGTATCAACGCTTGAGGACACAGTACCGCCGGCCCCTCGCTGGATCTGTTGAATGGCTTGGCTTTGGGTGATGGTTGCGGTGGCTCGGCCATCCTCCGCTGAGCCGTTTACAGCAATATCCCAGGTACCCAGGCCGGATTCAAAGGCGACAGGCACAGCGCCTTCGTTGAACTCAAGGGCTAGGTACACAACGTTTAGATCCCTGCCATTGAGTGCGTTCAGGTCGAAGCCTCTCTGCCGTAACAGATCAATTTCAAGTACCGATAGGTAGTGGTCTTCGACGGTATCTTTGCGCTTAAGCTCGTTTCCGGTTTCTTCGAGTTCGATCGCTTTTCCGGCGCTGAAATAGCCACTGATTACCCGGTCCGGACCGACGGTCTCGGACGCCGGGGCTGAAGTGTAGGCGTCAAGGTAATAGGGGTTGCGGGTCCAGCCAAGTATTTTGGACGTGCCCCGCCCGGTAATGCTTTGGTAAAGAGCTCGACCCGCCAGTAGCCGGGAATTGTCCACCAGCGTGGCGGCACCTGGCGATGAAGCATGGGTGTTGAGTGACCATTGCTCTGAGCCGCGCAGGAAAAAGTTGTTCCCATCCTGATGGATAAGCGCTTCACGCTCGTAGGGGATGTCGCTGGCGAGCGACGTTACCTTGATATTGAAGGCATCAAAGCTGGTTAGAGTCAGTGCCGGATAGACATAGCCCACGCCATTCAGGTCTTCCAGTCGTTCTTCCTGGGCAAGGCGAACACCCCATTGCCCTGAATTGGCCACTGAGCTTTCGAGGGACGTCTGGCCCAACTCAACGCCGAGAAATACTGCATTGTAGTCGGCTGAGCTGGCGCTGATCTTGCCCGAGGAGCCTTCATCCAGAAGGGCATAATCCGCCATTGCAGCAACGTATCCGGAAAAATCACCACGATCGGATAGGGTCGTAAGAGCAAGATTCAGGTCTGCGTTGGGTGGAATGTCGATCTCGAAATCGTGCACCTGGTCGGCAAGCGTCGACCACACATATTTGTTGAGACAAAGCTGGCCACGTGCGTCTGCTACGCAGTCCAGAATGCCCTGAAGTTGACCTTCACTGTATTCGGCGAGGGTGTTGCGAACCAGATACTCGGAAAAGGGGTTGATCTTCACATCTCGGTCGGCGTCGGCTGCCAATGCCCGCATGACCGTGTTGCGGTAACTGGCCTCAATGAGGACATCCGGACCCAGGGGGAGGCCGTCGTCAAAGCCAATAATGGTAAAACCATTGTCATCGGTGCGCATGGACACCGGAACCGCCCCCAGGTTCTGGAGTGACGTGTTGGTGGTGTAAATCTGCACCCGATCGGGCTGGACAATCTTCAAGTTACGTCTGGTGAGCTCGGCGTCCCGCGCCACTCCCCCAGGGACCTCCATGGTAATCCGGACTTCATTGCCGGCCAGGCCACTGTTGTTGCTGGAATCACCGGTACTGGCGGAGCTGAAATCGTTCACCGGATTTTTTCCACCGGCGAAATCATTCGGGTCGTCCTTTACACCGCTGATGACATCGTCACCACCGCCGCAGCCCACAAGAACTGCAAAGACTGCGTAAATAACGAGCCCCAAATTCAGTCGCATACCTGGCCATCCCTACCGAAAATTCAGGCGTTCAGTCTACCAGTGGGCTGAAAGGCAAAGCGTGAGGGATGGCACGAAAAAAGGCGCCCGAGTGGGCGCCTTTTCGTACAGCGTGACCTGAGCAGGTCCCGGATCAAGCGATCAGAAAAAGATCTTCATGCCCGCCATAACGCCTTCATCCAGATTGACGTCGCCACGTAGGGGGCGGTCAAGATCGGTGTTGAGGTAACGATAGCCAGCAAAAACCTCGGCGTTGCGGATCACCCGATAACTGCCTCGAAGTTCCAGGCTGGTCAAGTCATCGGAATCGCCGAAGGCCAGAATGCTCGGTGCGTAGTGCAGGCCACCGGTGAAGGACAGGCCAGGCACCTTGGGGATGTTCAAGGTTGCAAAGCCACCCAGTGCGACGGCGCCGCCGTCAAGCTCATCGGCATCCCAGCCGAAACCACGCATGCCAATGCCGGCGGTAGTGGGAAGATTGCCAATGGCGGTTCGGCCCTGAGCATGAAAATCCAGATTCAGGATGTCCAAACCACCTTCACGGTAGGTGTAGCCTGCACCCATTTGCAGTTCGTCATTGCTGCCCAGGAAGTTCACCTGACCCTTGACTGAGTCATTGGTAAGACTCAGGTCGACATCGCCGGCAAAGGCCGGAGCTGCAGCGAGAGACAGAACCATCAGGGAAATACGGGACGCTTTCATGCATGCACCTTTCGTAAGTGATTAAAAAAGTTGGACTATGGTAACGGGGCGACCTTGGGCACTCAACTTAAAAGGCGGTAAGCCACGTTTAATGTCGTGCAGGATCGACGTTTAGTGGCGGGTTTCCTCGCCGCCCTGGTCGAGATCGTCCGGCGAGACGTTCTCAGCGGGTACCCGGTATTCTTCGTTGGCCCACGCCCCGAGGTCAATGAGCTTGCAACGCTCGGAGCAGAACGGGCGGAACGGGTTGGATTCAGTCCATTCCACGGTTTTTTTGCAGGTGGGACATTCGACGTTCATGGTTGCCTTTGACGCTCGTATAACTGTATCTGTTGTCCGCAATCTGCTCAGGAGACTGCGGACGCCTTACAGTATTGTTCCAGTACTGCCCTTAACATTTCAATATTGACAGGCTTGGCTACAAACGAATCCATCCCGGCACGTCGGCATTTTTCCTCGTCTTCTTCCATCGCACTGGCTGTGAGAGCGACCACAGGAATGCGGTCGTGCTGGTTGGTTGATTCCCAGTGCCGAAGTCGCCGTGTGGCTTCGAACCCATCAACCCGCGGCATGACGCAATCCATGAACACCAGGTCAAAAGGATTGACCTGCCACAGGCTGGCAGCCGCTTCGCCATCGTTAGCTGTCATTACGTCGCAGCCAAGTTTTTCCAGCAGCCTGCGGGTGAGTGTGCGGTTGACCGGGTTATCTTCAACCAGCAGCACCTTCATGCGCCCGCAAGGCAATTCCCGCCGACGAGACGAATCGCTGACAGCCTGCAGTGAGAACCGGGTGAGGAATCGCCGCTCATTTTTTGCCGCGTCCGCAAAGAGCTGGTTCAGGATAGGCATCAGACAAGACTCACGCAGCGACTTGCTCAGGAAGGCATCGGCGCCCGCTTGACGGAAGTGTTCGGCATCGCCGCGCTGGGGATTGGAGGACAGCAGCAACAGGCGCATATCGGCCCAGAGTGGGTTGCCGCGAATCTGGCGGCACAGGAGGTCGCTGTCCATGTCTGGAACAAAACCATCGAGAACAATGGCATCAAATTTCTGCTGACTGTCGAAAGCCTGGCGAACAGAGGTCAATGCTTCACCAGCAGATTTTACCGCCTCGATGTGAACGTTATGTCGGGAGAGCATTTCCAGAGTGATCTTGCGGGATAGCTCGTAGGAGTCCACCACCAGAATCCGGCGATTCTTCATCATCCGGTCATCGGGCCTTACCCGGGTGGAGCTTTCCGGGGCTACCGGAAGCTGGAGTTCGATCCAGAAGGTGGAGCCCTCGCCAGGACGACTCTCCAGATCCAGTGTGCCGTCCATCAGGTTGGCCAGTTGTCGGCAAATGGTCAGGCCAAGGCCGGCACCCGGCAGTTGGCGCTGGAAGCTTTGTTGGAGCTGAACGTAGGGTTCGCATACCAGAGGAATATCTTCCGGATTGATGCCAACGCCGGTGTCTTCCACCGCCAAGCGAAGCCGAAGCTGGCCGTCGCGCCGGCCAAGTACTTCGATACTGATCAACACGTGGCCGGAATCGGTAAACTTGATGGCATTAGATGTCAGGTTGAGAAGAATCTGGCGAATTCGCACCGGGTCACCCTTTAACACCCAGGGCAGGTTCTCATCGATACGTAGTTCGAGAGCGAGACCTTTTTCGCGGGCCCTCGGACCCAGCATGTGAACCAGGTCGTTCAGGGTTGACCGCAGATCGAACGGGATGTCTTCCAGCATCAATTTGCCCGCTTCCATACTGGAAATGTCGAGCAGGTCGTTGATGATCGCTGACAGTCCTTCTGACGCGTTGAGCAGGGTGGCAACGTATTCGCTCTGTTCCTGGTCCAGGGGGGTGTCGGTGAGCAGGTTGGCGTAGCCGAGTATCGATTGAAGGGGAATGCGAAGTTCGTGGCTGACGTTGGCTAGAAATTGGTTCTTGGCGTGATTTGCTCGAATAGCCTGATCCCGTTCACCCTGGGACTGGATAGTGGTCTGGCGCAGCGACTGGGTATCTTCCAGAATCTGAAGCCGCATCTTGTTCAGTGCCTGCTCCAGTTCGGTCAGTTCATCCGGTGTTTTCGGTGCAGATCGTTTTAGCTTGAGCGGGTCGACCAGGGCGTCCAGGTTGAGCCTGGCGGCGTAGTCGGCCATGGTCTCAAGATGTCGGGAAAGGGTAAGGCGAACAATGATCAGCAATCCGAAGGTGCCCAGCATTACCACAATCGATTGGAACAGAAGGTTCAGCAGCGCCCGGTCCCTGAGGTCGTCGTAGATGCGCTCCACCGACGAGGTGAGTGTAAGTTGGCCAACATCTTCGGGACTGCGGAAAGTAGACCGGTCGAAGACCAGAGGAAAGGTCTGAGACATTACCCGGCCTTCGGGAAAGGTGCCGGTGGTGAATTGGTCGCCCGTTGAGGTAACGACACGGGCGTGCTGGATGGCAGCGACGGCCTTCATGTCTTCCAGGCTGTTGGCAACTTCGCTGAAATTCATCAGCCAGATGTTGTTACTCATGCTGCCAGACACCAACTCGGCAGCGCGGACCTGGGTGCTTCGCAGATCTTCTTTCCGGCGTTCAAATTCGCCGATCATCTGGATGCCGGTCGCGATGAGCGAGAACACCAGGCTGAACAGCAACACATACGCGAGCAATCGAGCCGCGAGCGGCCGGATTCCCAAGCGCTTTAAAAACCGGTTTGAAGACAATGCACGGATTCCCTGTGTCAACTACTAAACTCACCTGCCGGAGTTTAACAGACAGTTAGGACTTCGACACGTTCCTGTGAGTCAAGGTTCACGAAGCGGAAGCGAACGTTTAAATCATAGAGGTGCGCACCGTAAATTCGTTCCTCCTCCCGGCCTCGGCGGAACGAGGGCCGGGGGTCGTAACCGACCACATCTTCGATAAGGTTTCGCAGATCAGGGTATTCCTCGGGCGGGAGGGATCGGAGCTGCTGTTCGGCTTCTGGCAGGAAAGATACTGAGAGCCGCTCGGTGGGCGGGCTGTCGGCCCATCCCAGAGAAGCCTCGGGCACGGCGTCGGCAAACGGCAGGTAGGGCTTGATGTCGAGGATAGGGGTGCCGTCTATCAGGTCGTGATCGCTAATGTGCAGTATCAGTCGACCGTCTTTGCGACTGAGTCCCTGGTTCCTGACGACAGAAAGCCCCAAACTATTGGGTCGAAATGGCGATCGGCTGGCAAAGACTCCCATCTTGCGGTTGCCCCCCAGACGAGGTGGCCGGACCACTGGTCGCCACTCGGCACGAACCGCTTCGTGGAATTGAAAGGTGAGCCAGAGATGGGTGGCCGATTCCAGTCCCCGGAACGCATCCTCACGATCATAGGGCGCCTCGATCACAAGTTCCGCATGGGCGTAGCGGGTCAGGCCGGGTTGCCGAGGCACGCCAAACTTGTCACGAAAACAGGATCGAGTCAGGGCGATTGGCGAGAGTGTCAGGGCGTCCTGCGCGGGACGGGACGGATGTCGTGGCATAGTTAATCCAAATAAGGCCGCTCAAGGCTGCCGGAAAAGTACAATTCTATCCTGAAAAGCACCGATGCCCGATCCTTGAAGCTTTCGTCCCGCGGAAACTCCAGCGCCGGTATCAGTTCTGTGTACACCCAATCACTGTGCAAGCGGTACCGCCAGGTCAAGTCTGCAAAGGCTGAGGTGGAGCGCCAGGAGGGCTGGCTTTCGCCCAGAACCCCCAGTCGGGGCGTCAGGGTTGAGCGGTTGTTCAGTCGCTTATCGACACTGAAGATCTGGGCCGCCACGAACTTTCGATCCCGGTGTACCCACTCCAGTTCCGACGAAGATTGAAAGTACCAGCCGTTTCCGACCGACCTGCCAAAGCCAGCCCAGGTGCGTTCACCCCAGCCATCGCTGTGGTAATAATAGAAGCGCTGCTGGACGTGTAACAGCCAGTCGTCGTCCAGGCGCCATTTCTTTCGGGCGGTGGCTCGCCAGAAAGCGTCGGGTGGAAATCGTAGGCGAGCGCCTACATCGTTGGATAAGTTGATGGCATCGCCAATCTGGGTCAAATAGCGCAGGGCGCCGGTGGTGTCGGTGTCGGTGCGATCGGTTTCCGTCAATTGACGGTCTCGTTGCCGCTCTTCCAGTGGGATCAGCTCTTCGCTTTCACTCTCGATAACCAGACGCAGCTTGCGGCGAGTGGTTGGAATATCCAGCCGAAACCGGGCTTCCGGTTCGAATTGAAACGGCTCGCCGTACTCCGATTCGGTAGCGAAGCCAACACGGAGGTAGCTGGCATTGTTTGGAAGACCGTATTGGCTTCCCGATAAGGTGCGATCAGCCCACTGCCCCAGTCTTTCGATTTTCGGGTTTTGCGTCCGTCCCTGCAGCAACACCCAGTTGCTGAAGTTGAACCAGTAAGAATCCCTGGGTTCATCCCAATACTCGTCAGGCGAGAAAGTGTAGAAGGACTGTGGAAGGGCCTTGGGCGCCAGCACATCGGATACCGGGCGCTCCTGAACCCGAAACACTGGCTCGGCCGCCTGAGCGGGTGTCTGGAAGGAAAAGCATGCGGCGGCGATGCCTGTCAGCAGAGAGCGAGAGTAGCGGTCAGGCAAAATCCACCAACATCTTGTTATGCAATTCATGAACCTGACGCTCTACGTCAACGTGTGGGCGGTTGTTATCAATTATAGCGTCAGCCTTGGCACACCGCTGATCCCTGGGCATCTGTGCAGCAATAATTCGCTCTACCTGATCCCTTGAGTTGGCATCCCGCGCAACGGTGCGCTCAATCTGAACCTCAACCGGAACATCCACCACCAGGGCGTAATCCACGAGTTGGTGCTGATCGGTTTCAAACAACAGGGGAGAGACCAGGAGCACATAGGGCAGTGAGTAGTGTTCCGGCTTCAACTGGCGAATCAGCTCTTCCCGGATGATTGGATGCAGCAATGCTTCCAGCCATTTCCGCTCTTCTGGTGTTTCAAATACAATGGTCCGCAGCCGGGCCCGATCAAGGGCGCCCACCGCATCCAGTATGTCCGCACCAAAATGCTCGGCAATGGCTTTGAGTGCTGGTGTGCCCGGCTCAACCACTTCGCGGGCAACGTCGTCAGCGTCGACCCAGTGGACACCAAGATCCCCGAACATGCGCACAACGGTTGATTTGCCGGAACCGATACCGCCGGTAAGGCCTACAATTGCCATCAGTTAGACACCCAGAAAGCCAAACCAGAAACTCTGAATCTCGGTTCCGAACCAGAGGCACAGCAGGCCTGCAGCCGCCAGGTATGGCCCGAAAGGAATAGGCACCTCGCGGCCGTGTTTCTTGAAAATCATCAGGCTGATGCCCACCACCGCGCCGACCACGGACGACAGCAGAATCACTGCCGGCAGTAGCTGCCAGCCCAGCCAAGCGCCCAGCGCGGCCAGTAGCTTGAAGTCACCGTGGCCCATGCCTTCCTTGCCGGTCACCAGTTTGAATAACCAGTAAACTGACCACAGGGAGAGGTAGCCCCACACAGCGCCCCAGAAAGCACTGGTGAAGTCGGTCAGCACACCAAAGTAATTCAGCACCAGGCCCAACCAAAGCAGGGGTAGGGTAATGCTGTCCGGCAGCAGCTGGGTGTCGAAATCGATCACCGTCAATGCCACCAGGGACCACACCAACAACAACGACCACAGTGTGGCTTCGGTGGGCCCGAGCAGAGCGATGGTGGCAATGGAGAGTAGAGTGGTAATCGCTTCAATGATCGGGTAGCGGGGAGAGATGCCCGTCTTGCAGGAGGCGCACTTGCCGCCGAGGACCAGGTAACTAACCACCGGAATGTTCTCCCAGGCCCGAATAGTGTGGCCACAGGAGGGGCAGGTCGAAGCCGGTTTGGACAGGGTGATGCGTTCTTCCGGTTTTTTCTGGTTCTCAGGGAGTTCCAAGAATTCTTCGCACTGACAGCGCCAGTCCTGATGCATCATCTTCGGCAGGCGGAGGATGACCACATTTAGAAAGCTGCCAATACAGAGCGATAGCAGGGTGATGGACAGGAATAGTAGCCAGGGCGTCGCCAAAAATGTGTCTAGTGTGAGCATTGAGAGTCCATTAAAACGAGAAAGGCCGGGATACAGCGAGTAGCCCGGCCAGGATAGCTAGGAATAATTAACCGACAACCTGACCCATTTGGAAGATGGGAAGGTACATGGCAACAATGAGACCGCCTACTAAGACACCCAGGACGGACATGATCATCGGCTCCATGAGTGCGGTAAGGTTATCCACCATGTCATCAACGACTGCCTCGTAATGCTCAGCAACCTTCTGCAGCATCTCATCCAGGTTACCGGACTCCTCGCCAATGGCGGTGAGCTGGACGGCCATGACCGGGAAAATATCCTGTTGGCGCATGGCGACTTGAAGCTGGGTGCCGCTTGAAACATCGTTTTTTATACGATCAATGGCATCTCGATACACAGCATTGCCTGTGGCACCCGCCACTGAGTCCAGCGCATCTACAAGCGGAACACCGGCTGCAAAGGTTGTGGACAGGACGCGGCCAAATTTGGCCACGGCAGACTTATCGAGTATTTCGCCAACCACAGGCAGTTTTAAAACATACTTGTCAATGAAGTCAGAAAATTTCTGTGATCGTCGAATGGCTTCCTTAAAGAGAAAGATGGTGCCAACGATGCCAAGCAAAACCACGAACCACCAACTTTGCATCCACTCCGAAAGCCGGACCACAAACTGGGTGAATACTGGTAGCTCGGCGCCAAAGCCTTTGAACAGGCTTTCAAACTGAGGGACTACTTTAACGAGAAGAATCGCGGTCACGATGATGGCTACAACAACGACCGCAATTGGGTAGGTCATTGCTTTTTTGACTTTCTTCTTCAGCAATTCTGTCTTTTCAAGGTAGGTGGCAATCCGGTCCAGCATCTGTTCCAGTGCACCGGCTTTCTCACCGGAATCTACCAGATTGCAGTAGAGATCATCGAAATGTTTCGGGTGCTTGCTGAGCGCGCCGGCAAAACTGGTTCCTGACGAGATGTCATTGCGAATGCTCATCACCAGTTCCTGCAGCCCCTTGTTTTCAAGGCCATCCGCAACGATGTCAAAACTCTGCACTAGCGGGACGCCGGCTTTCATCATGGTTGCAAGCTGTCGGGTCAGCATCGCGATGTCAAAAGGCGTGATCCTTTTGCTGCCCCCGCCAAACAATGGCTTAGGTTTCTTCTTGACCTTGTCCGGAATAATTCCCTGCTTGCGAAGCTGCGCTTTGACCAGTGCCAGGTTCGATCCAGTGAGCTCGCCCTTGGATTTGTTTCCTTTCCGATCCTTGCCTTCCCAGACGTACGATTCCAGTTTTTGCGCTTTCTCTGCCATGCTTAATCCTTCGTGACCCGGTTGGCTTCTTCGAGGCTGGTGACACCCTCAATAACCTTCAAAAGCGCCGACTGACGCAAGTTTCTGAAGCCTTCGGCCTGAGCCTGCTGTGCGATTTTAATGGAGCTGGCCTCTTCCATAATCATGTTCGCCAGCTCGTCGGTGATCTTGACCACTTCGTAGATACCAACGCGGCCTTTATATCCACCATTGCATTTATCACAGCCTTTTGGGCGGTACAACGTGAAGCCTGTATCAATTTGTTCTTGTGTGAACCCTTCCTTCAAAAGTACGTCCTTGGGAATGTCCGTTGCCTGCTTGCAGCTACACAGGCGCCGGCCAAGGCGCTGGGCGATGATCAGGCTCACCGATGTTGCAATATTGAATGATGGCACACCCATGTTCATCATCCGTGTCAGTGTTTCGGCGGCACTGTTGGTGTGAAGGGTTGAAAGGACGAGGTGGCCGGTTTGGGCAGCCTTTATGGCAATGTTGGCGGTTTCAAGGTCTCGAATCTCGCCTACCATGATGACGTCGGGATCTTGTCGCAGGAATGCCCGCAGGGCTTCAGCGAAGCCAAGTCCGACCCGCGTATTCACGTTAACCTGGTTTATGCCTTCAAGGTTGATTTCCGCAGGGTCCTCGGCCGTCGAAATGTTGCGCTCATGAGTGTTCAGAATGTTGATACCGGTATAGAGAGAAACGGTCTTGCCCGAACCGGTCGGTCCAGTCACAAGAATCATGCCCTGCGGTTGTTCAAGAGCAGTCATATACATCTCTTTCTGGTCTTCTTCGTAACCCAGTACATCAATGCCGAGTTTGGCTTGGCTTGGGTCAAGAATCCGCAGCACGATCTTCTCACCCCAGAGGGTGGGGAGAGTGTTGACCCGGAAATCGATGGCTTTGGTTTTGGATAGCTTCATCTTGATGCGGCCATCCTGAGGTACGCGGCGTTCTGAAATGTCCAGCTGCGCCATGATCTTTACGCGCGCAGAAATTTTGGGGGCCAGTTTGATGGACGGTCGGGACACTTCTTTGAGGATGCCGTCGGTTCTGTAACGCACCCGGTAAGTCTTTTCGTACGGTTCGAAGTGAACATCGGAGGCGCCGCCACGAATGGCGTCAAGCAGCATTTTGTTGACGTACTTAACAATGGGGGCATCATCGACCTCAGTCGTGGAGACTGCGCCGTCGTCTTCCTGTTCGCCGCCCTCAGTCTCGACGCCTTCCAAATCGGCATCGTCGAGATCACCCATGGTGGTGTCTTGCGACTCGAGGTACTTGTCGATCGCCGCACGAAGTTTGGCGTCGTCGACCAGGACTGCATCGGTACTCAGGCCGGTATTAAACTTTATTTCGTCCAGCGCCTGAATGTTGGTCGGGTCAGACACGGCTATAAATAGGCGGTTGCCTCTCTTGTAGAGCGGTAAGGCATTGTGCTTTCGGATCAGTTTCTCATCGACAGTCTTCTCGGGCATCATTTCCGGCAAAAAGGAACTGAGATCCAGAACCGAAACCCCGAACTCCATTGCCGCAGAAAACGCCAGCCCACTACTGTTTGCAAGATTATTCTGTACCAAATAGGTGATCAGGGGGGTGCGGTTCTGGGAAGCTTGAAGAAACGCGTCTTTCGCCGTTGCTTCATCCAGCAGGCCGTCGTCCACGAAGCGTCTTGCGAGACCGGTGAGCGTTACATTGCTGTTGTTGGTAGCCATAAATAGAGTAAGAAGTGCCGCCTAAGTTATTGAAACCGGTGTTTCGTCTGTTGAACTGAGTTTAGATGGCTACCGGGATTTTGGGAAGGCATTCGCAGGATTCGTCGTTTGAATGTCGCGATATCAGGTGCACGCTGACTTCCGAGGGACAGATTAAGTGACGTTCAGCGTCACCAAGTGACATTTTCCGGTGAGCGTCGACCAGGTTTCGTATCATTATTCTGAGCGGAATTCGTTCTTAATATCATGAAATTAAATGGTTTGTTGTGCGATTTCAGAGTTGGCATGTTGAGTGCATTCACATGGCTAGGCTCACCAAGCCGGTCATGGGGCAAGGCTCCATCGGTCCCGGGCCGTCAAGAGTTGATAACCGACAAACACAGAGGTCGACCATGAAAAATATGAACATCAACCACGCCCAAAAGGGTTTCACACTGATCGAATTGATGATCGTTGTTGCGATCATCGGTATCTTGGCCGCTGTAGCTATTCCTCAGTACCAGGATTATACAGCGCGCTCTCAGGTGACTCGTGTCGTAGGTGAAGTGAGTGCACTGAAATCAAATGTTGAGAGTATCTTCAACAGCGGCGGCCAAATTGGTCTTGCAGACGATTTGACAACTACCCCGCGCACTATTTCTATCGGCTGGACTGGCTCTAACCTTGTCACTCCTCCTCTTGCGATCACTAACCCTGCAGCAGCCAACGTTTCTTGGGCGGCTACCCTGGGCACTGACGCGTCGAACGCAGTCGCAGGTGCAGTAATTACTATTACCCGCGCTATCGACGGCAGCTACAGCTGTCAGATCACTAACGGCCCGACAGCTAATGGTTGGAAAGACTCCTACGCACCTGCTGGCTGCCCGCACAGCTAATCAGGGCCTGTTCAAAGCGTCATAGCTGAGAACAGCAATAAAAAACCCCGCTCAAGAGCGGGGTTTTTTATTTTTGGGTAAGCTGTTTGGCTTTAGGTCAATTAAGGAGGCGGTGAGTGGCTTCATCTGATCAGAGAATGCGAGTTGATCATAAGATCAGCCGAAGCGCGAGAGTGTTTTCGCATGCCTTTCTTGTGCCGTTATTTTGCTCCATTTTTTTGAGTGCCCTATTCTCAGACTTTATTCCCACTGCCTTCGGAGCTTACGCCGATCAGAGGTTCTTCCAGTGCCTCCTGATGGTCGTTGTCATTGTTGCTAGTCTTTTGTGGTCAGATATCACTGTCGCAGATGAAGAGTTGGTAGTGAGTATCTGGCCTAATCTCCTCATTGCTGCCGGCTTCCTGGTTCTGTCCGTTCCTTATGCTTTCAGTGCATTCAACTGGGTTGAGCCGGGACTATTTGCCATCTATTTTCTGGCTTTCGCGGTTCTGGGATGGCGAATCCGGGGGTTGGATATCTCTCGGTATGCAGTTGAGTTATTTGTCATCGTTGCGGCGATCGCCTGTTTTTTTTACGCAGCCATGACCATGACTGTGTATCTTTTTGCCATTACTGATCGATTTTCCGAGCTAACGGATGTGATTCCCTGGGGCTTCGTGAACATGCGCTATTGGAGCCACCTGGCGACTTGGTTATTGCCCATTATGCCGCTTGCGTTACTGGTAGGGCCCTTCGTTGATAACAGGAAGTGGCAATGGTGTGTCAGCTTTAGCGCTGCTATCTGGTGGTGGATGGTTTTTATGACCACGGCACGGGGTACCATGCTGGGTCTGGCGCTCGCTGTAGTGGTCGCGATCCTTTTCTTTGGGAAAATGCTCATCCCGTGGGCGAGAATTTTCGGCCGGTTCATCTTGTTCGGCGGTATCGCTTGGGTGTTGCTATCAGTGCTGATCCCAAGCTTCGTCTTCGAAGAGGTGACTGTTCGGAGCCTCCACTCTGACAGTTCTGGGCGGCTTCCGCTTTGGCGAGAGGCCTGGCTCATGAGTTTCCAGAATTTTCCCTGGGGTCTGGGGCCACAATCCTGGCTTACTCATGAGTCTATATCCGGTCAGGATCAGCTCAAAATAAAGCTGGGGCACCCACATAATATGTATCTTATGTGGGCGGCGGAATACGGTTGGTTGGTAATTGCCGCGATATTCGTGCTAGTCATGCGTTTCATAAAGAACTTGCTGGTACGGGCAGGGCAGCTCCGGTTTGACCCTGCCGAATCGCCTACGGGGTTAGTAGTTTTGACGGTTTCTGCGGTCGCCGGCATGATCCATGCTGGGGTTTCGGCTGTGTTCATCGTTCCGGCCTCTATGCTGGTTGGCCTGTGTGTCTTGAGTTTGTTTTGGGCGTTATCAACGCCGTCGGCAGACGTAGTCTCACCTTCGGACCCAACAAAAACCGAGGGTCTCAGGGGGAGCGTGTTCAGAATGACTCTTGCTGCAGTTGTATTGTCAGCAGGGGCACTTTGGGTCAAAGAGGTCTGGGATTATCATCAGGCGATGGAGGCGGATCTGGTCCGTTACGAACAAGGCTCTTATGCCCCTTTCTTCCCTCGTTTCTGGTTCCACGGAAATTTCCCGCGTATCGAGCAGGGCGCTGGCCCGGCCTTTGCTAAAGATTAGATGAAGTCGGGATGCGGGAATGAAAAGAATGACTAAAAACGTTGAGGGCTTTACGCTGATTGAATTGATGATTGTCGTGGCAATCATAGGCATTCTAGCTGCCATTGCGATCCCCTCTTACCAGGGGCACGTTATGAAAACCCAAGTAAATCGAGCGCTTGGGGAGCTGGCTGCCTATAAATCACCTGTGGAAGAGAGTCTTGCTCGCGGTGGGGCTGTCGGTAACAATGATATTGGCTATGTGTCGTCGTCATTAACCACGGGTGTGATGACGACAGACATCGCAGTGATAAATGCTGACGGATCTGGTCACCTTGAAGTGACCATGGGGGGCAACGCTCATCGTGATCTGGCAGGGCTTGTCATTCGATTGCAGCGCTCGGTCTCGGGCGATTGGCAGTGCATCATTGACAGCTCCGGTGCCAATGCCTGGCGGGATGCCTACAGTCCAGCCAGCTGTGCTGTTATCTAAACTCATATAGCCCTTAGATTTCGACTTCCTCGAATAAGTCCGGCACTGTTGCCTGCCAACCGAACCTTTCCTGAATACGCCGGCGCATCAGGTCGCTGGCAACGGGTTCTCCATGGGTCACAAAAACCTTTTCGGGCTGGACGGTACCCTGTTCAAGCCATGTGAGGATCTCGTTGTAATCGCCATGGGCCGACAGGGAGTCCAGGTTGTGAATGTCAGCCTTGACTGGCCAGTATTCACCGTGGATTTTTACCGATTCCGCTCCGTTTACCAGAGCATCTCCTCGCGTCCCCGGTGCCTGAAAGCCCGCAAAGACAATGCTGTTCCTTGGGTTTGGAAGCAGTGTTTTGAGGTGATGCAGAACGCGTCCTCCACTGGCCATGCCGCTAGCCGAGATGATAACGCAGGGATACCGTACCGCGCCCAGGCGTATGGATTCTTCAACAGTGCGGACAAACTCGGTATTTCGGTCAATTAATTCGCACTGTGCGATGCTCAATTTGTGCTCTTTGTTGTGGCGGCAGAAAATCTCCGTCGCCTTGATGGCCATCGGGCTGTTCAGGAACACGGGCAGTTTGGGTATCTTTCCGTCAGCCATGATCTTGTGAATCACATAAAGCAGCATTTGGGCGCGTCCCACCGCAAATGCGGGGATCAGTACAATGCCCCCGCGGCCAGCGGTACGAGATATGATCTCCGACAGTGTTTGTTCCGGATCGCTGTCCTCATGCAAGCGATCTCCGTAAGTGGATTCGCACACCAGTACGTTTGCACTGTGGATGGGCTCAGGTGAGCGCATGATGATGTCCTTTTGACGTCCCACATCTCCGCTAAAAACCACCGTTCGACCAGTGGAGGCTTCGCTGACGTGCACGCAGGAGGAGCCAAGAATGTGGCCTGCAGGTGTGAATGTCACTTGCATGCCCTTTGCCGGCTCAAAAGGCTTGTGGTAGTGCAGGGGCTCAAACTGCTCCAGAGCTTTTCTTGCATCCTTTTCCGTGAATAATGGCTCCGGCTTTTCATGCTTGGAGTATTTCTTCCGGTACGCATACTTGGCTTCTTCCTCCTGCAGGAAGCCGGCATCCGGGAGTAATACCTCGCACAATTCATAAGTGGCTTTCGTGCAGTATATTTTGCCTTTGAAGCCGTTTTTTACGAGAGCTGGCAAATAGCCGGAGTGATCGATGTGCGCATGGGTCAGTACCACCGCATTTATTGTTGAAGGGTCAACGGGAAAGGCGGCCCAATTTCGGCGACGAAGATTTTTGACTCCCTGATACATCCCACAGTCCACCAGCAGTCTGTGCTTGTCGTCAGAAAGTAAATATCTTGAGCCGGTAACTGTACCTGTTGCACCAAGAAATCGAAGTTTCATGGGAACACCTGTCTGATTATTTGCCGTGAAATGTTATTATCGCCCGCTTACGTGTTTGAAGTTTTGATCTAAAGCAGGAAGCGTGGTCTATGGAATACAGCTCTGTTCTCCGTGATGTCATCAAAGTTGCAGATGAGGCGAGCAAACGTGTCCTCCATATCTACCAGTCCGACTTTAAGGTTAGCTACAAAGACGACAGCTCACCTATAACCGCAGCGGACATAGCGAGCCATGAGGAGATCGCGAGAGGCCTCCGAAATATCAGTCATGACATCCCCATTCTGTCGGAAGAAGGACAGGAAATTGGCTGGGAGGAGCGCAAGCACTGGCGTCGTTTCTGGTTAATAGATCCGATTGATGGCACCAAGGATTTCACGCAGCGCACCGGTGAGTTTACCGTAAACATTGCCCTGATAGAGGATGGTGAGCCGGTTATGGGTGTGGTTACTGCGCCGGCGGCAAAGGAAGCCTATTGGGGCGTAAAGGGCCAGGGCGCTCACAAGCGTGACCGCACCGGGGCGGTTCATCGCATTAGTGTTTCAGAGCCAAAGGCGGTTAAGCGGGTGGTCGCCAGCAAAAACCACCTGAATGAGGAGACAAGAGCTTACATTGCAGCGTTAGGGGACCACGAATTGGTTCAGGCCGGTAGCTCCCTGAAGCTATGTCGCATCGCTGAGGGGCGGGCCGATATTTATCCGCGCCTCGGGCCCACTAGTGAGTGGGATACGGCTGCAGCACACGCAGTGCTTGCCGCCGCGGGAGGCAAGGTGGAAAAGCTCAATGGTGAGCCGCTTCTTTACGGCAAAGAAGATATTTTGAACCCGCACTTTATTGCCTTTGGTCGAAAATAAGCATGAGCTGGTACGCAGTTCAGTACAAGCCGGCGCAAGGTGATCGGGCCCTGACTCATCTCCAGAATCAGGAAATTCCCTGCTTTTACCCGAAGGTGCCGGTAGAAAGGATAAAGGGTGGTAAGAGAAGTCAAAACCTGGAGCCATTATTCCCTGGTTATCTCTTTGTAAATCTTGAGCAAACGGACTCTGCGTGGTCGAAATTACGCTCTACTCGTGGTGTTCTCCGAGTGGTTGGGTTTGCGAACAAGCCTGCGAAAATTTCGGATGAATTGATTCAGCACATCAAGGACAGCCTGGATAAGGTGGCTGCGCAGGGGGGGATCCAATCAGGGAGCCAGGTGCAGTTGACGGAAGGGCCGTTTGGAGGTCTCAGCGCGATTTTCCAGGCTTACGATGGTGAAGAACGCGCCATAGTGTTTATCAACTTTATGCAGAAGCAGCAGCGCATAAGTGTTCCGGTGGCAGCGATAAAGCGATAAAGGCTGGCAGTCTGATCCGGGATGGTTTTCCGTTCCAGCAAATCAACAGGTTAATACTTAAATGAAACATGGTGGACTTTGAATGACGCACAATGAAAACCCTAGCCGAACACGTCACGACGACGAGATTAGCCTGGTTGATCTCGCGTCAACATTTTTGCGGCGTAGGCGGGTGTTTTATGCTGTTTTCCTGGTAACGATACTTGCTGGTCTCGGATATGCCATTTTAACCCCCGCAAAGTTCGAATACGTCAGCTTGGTGAAAGTGGCGGAAAAAGGTTCTGGTGAGTATTTAGACGAACCCTTAAGTATTATTGCGGAGCTTGAAAATCATTGGGTGCCGGAGCTCGAAGCTGCCTACCGAACGGAACATGAGAAACGGCTCCAGTTTGGAGTGACTTTTGCTAACCCTGAAGATACGGGGTTGGTTCGAATAGTAACAGAAGCACCGGCAGCCCAAGCGAAAACAGTTGAAAAAATCCATGGCGAGTTAATGAGGCGGCTGGAGAAATCGCAAGTAGCCGCTGTATCCAGCCTTCGGGAAAAACTCGAGAAGCGGATCGAGTCACTGGATGCGACTGTAGAGATGCTTCGTGGGGCTGAAGATGCAGGGGCTTCGATGGCTTCAGCAATTGAGCAGTTGGCGTCACTCGAAAATGAGTTAGCGTCGATTGAGCCTGTAGAGTTGTTAGTTGTTAGTCGGCAGAGTGCCGATCCTACAGGGCCCGCCAAGAGCCTGATCGTGACCCTGGCTGGTCTGCTCGGGTTGCTGGCAGGAACATTTCTAGCTTTTTTTGCAGAATTTGCCGCGCTCGTACGGGAGCAAATGGCTGAAGCCTGAATTTATCGGCAGCGCTATCCAGGCTGTAACAAGTTGTTACGTGCATACCCCCGACTGTAGTGTTTTTACGCCCGCTGTAACTTGTTCTGCGCACTGAGTGCCGTAGAATCGGCGCCGCGCAACACAGATGGCTAATCCGTCGACGGGGGGTGGCCTTTTTTCTCAATCTGTCAAAAAATTCCTGTCATCCGGAACAACAACACTTTCATGGCCATAAAGCACTGGACTCTGGTCGGTGGGGCGGTAGCGTGCCTGGTATCCCTTTCGGTTTCTGCAGCTCCATGGCTCGCGCCTGGTGATGCAAGGGCCCGCTTCTCGGCTCAAAAACTATCCGACCGAGGGCACTTCAATCGCACTGTGACCACATGGCCGTTGATGTGGGGTGCGGTTCATAATGGCTTGGAGACCAGTGTGGGTTCCGACCAGTCGTCGGTGGGAACAGCTGTAGCCTATCTCCGCTTCGAACAGGAACAGCAGGCAGGGCAAGGTTTCCGGGGCGAGTACAGTCTCTACGGCAGTACCGAAATCCCAGCAACGCGTGGGTTTGATCAGAACCCCCTGGCGAAAGCCGGGACAGCAGTGGATCTGCAATGGCAAGGTGAAGTCTGGGCGTTAGGCATAAAGCCAGCCATTGCGGGTGAAACTGATGATGGCGAAGAGTTCCGCTTGGATGGCTCCTACGTTGCAGCAACCGCAGGCAACTGGGTATTTGGTGCTGGAGCCATTGATCGCTGGTGGGGGCCTGGCTGGCAGTCTAGCCTTATTCTCTCCAATAACGCCCGCCCAATGCCGGCCATCTGGCTCAATCGCAATGACAGCCGTGCGCCGGAGATCAAATGGCTAAATTGGATCGGGCCGTGGCAGTTCACAGCCTTTGCTGGCCAATACGAGAGTGAAAGGGCTGTACCGGACGCAAAACTGGTAGGAATGCGACTCACCCTTCGCCCAATCAACGGGCTGGATATCGGCTTGTCACGAGCTATTATGCTCGGTGGCGAAGGCCGCCCGGAAAATGGGTCCACGCTTTGGAATGCTCTTATCGGTCGGGATAATGGTCAGCTCGAAGAGGATGATCCCGGCAACCAGCTCGCCAGCATCGACGGCCGCTACGGTTTCGCGGTGGGCCAACAGGCCATGGGCATCTACGCCCAGATGATGGGGGAGGACGAAGCAGGTGCTTTTCCGGCTCGAAAGTCTTGGCTTGTTGGGGCAGACTGGACCACGCAGCTTCTTGATGCAGATCAGCAATGGTTCCTTGAATACACCAATACCTTAGCTGATGACTTTCTGGGCGATGCCATGCCCAACATCACCTACGACCACTCTCGCTATCGTTCTGGCTACCGCTATTACGGCCGCAGTATGGCAGCCAGCTTCGATGGTGATTCGGAAGCGGTTACCTTAGGTGCCTTTAACTTTTTCGACAACGGCGCATACGTATCCACCAAGGTAACCTACGCTCGGCTTAACAAGGAGGGCGTCTCCCGAACCGTTGTTCCAAGCGACGATATTTTTTATACCGTACCCGCGGTTGATCAGGACGTAGCAATGCTTGATCTAGGGTATGGAAGGCCCCTGCTTAATGGTTGGCTAGACCTGAGCCTCCAGGCCACCGACAAGAAAATTCAGTACCTGGGAGGTGAGAAAGACCAATGGTCTCTGGGTGCTACCTGGACTTACCGTTTCTAAATTGATCGACCTTAATACACTGAGCTTAGTATCTTGAATATAAAAGGTTTTTCATTCTACCTGACGTTGCTGCTTCCAATGGCCGTGGGTGCCCAGTCCATCAGTAAGTCTCAGATTGAGCAGTTCCAGAATCTGCCAAGAGCACAGCAGGAAGCCCTGGCCAGCCAGTATGGTGTGGACCTGGACAGTCTCCAATCATCAGGCCAGAGTTCTCAGCGCCCTCGAGAAGTGCAAGTCGTGGAGCCGGTATACAGCGACACGGACGAAGAGAAGGACAAGGCGCGCGAGGAGAAACCCGAAGATCAGGAGGCCTCGGATGAAAAAGGCGGCCTTAAGCCCTATGGCTATGATCTCTTCAGGGGGAACCCAACCACTTTCGCACCGGTGACTGAAATTCCGATCCCTTCGGAGTACACCCTTGGCCCGGGCGATGTATTACGTATCCAACTCTGGGGCAAGGAAAACCAGAATCTGGAATTGCCTGTCAGCCGGGATGGCACTATCAGCTTTCCTCAATCCGGCCCGATGCGTGTGGCAGGGCTGAGCTTTGATGAAACCCGACAGCAGATAAGCAAGAAGGTTTCTGCGCAATACATTGGCGTTCAAGTGAGCGTATCCCTTGGCGAGCTGCGCAGTATGCGAGTATTTGTACTTGGCGAGGCCCGTAATCCCGGGTCCTACTCAGTTAGTTCTCTATCAACCATCACCAATGCACTGTACGTTTCCGGTGGCATTAAACAGAGCGGGTCCTTACGAAACCTTCAGCACAAACGTGACGGCAAGTTAGTTGGCACACTGGATCTTTATGACCTTCTGCTCAAGGGTGACAGTTCGGGCGATAACCGCTTACAACCCGGCGATGTCATCTTCATTCCGCCGGTCGGCAAGCGTGCTGGAATTGAAGGTGAAGTCTACCGCCCCGCGCTGTATGAATTGAAAAATGCGAACACCTTGGCAGACCTGGTTCGCATGGCCGGCGGCCTTACGCCCCAGGCCTATCCTCAGCGCATTAATATTGAACGTAACAATGAAGATTTCCTGCGTATTCTTGCCGAGGCGGATTACACCGCCACGAAAGGAAAAAGTGCGCGAATTCAGGCGGGTGACACCGTCACCATTCCGTCTATCTCGGATATAACCGGTCAGTTTGTCGAGGTCAGCGGTGCGGCGACACGCCCCGGCCGCTTTGCCTGGATGCCGGGTATGCGCGTGAGTTCGGTGATCAAGCACCTGAACGCAGATCTGGCCCCGGTCGCCGATCAACGCTATGCGGCCATAGTACGCACCGACAAAGTGACAGACACTATATCCGTTCTGAATCTGCGCCTAAGAAAAGCAGTACAGAATCCAGGTAGTCCGTTTGACCTTCGGTTGGAGGAGAGAGATCAATTGCTGATTTTCTCCGATGCCGGGAAAATTGAGGTCGGTGAAGAAAGCGAAGAAGATGACCGAAACGACACGCGGGAAAGCCTGTTTTCACCGGTGCTTCAACGACTCAAAAGCCAGGCAACACCCTCTGCGCCGCAAAAGACCATTCGCATTACCGGGCCCGTTCGTTATCCGGGAGAGTACCCCATGCCAGCCTCACGGTCGCTGGCAGATGCGATATTTGTGGCAGGTGGCCTCAAGGATTCTGCGTTTCTCTATAGCGCAGAAATTGCCCGTTACACGACAGATCAAAACGGCATAGGTACAACCGATATCCTCAGCTTGAACCTGGCGGAGGCCATGGCCGGAATTGGCAGCGTGGCCCTCCAGAGCCGAGACAGGATTCTAATCAAATCCATACCGAACTTTGCCACAACCAGCACCATCGAGTTGAAAGGTGAAGTGCGTTACCCAGGCGAATACACTTTTCGGGATGGCGAAACCCTCAGGCAAGTCATCGGGCGGGCAGGCGGCCTGACTGAGAACGCGTTCCCGACCGGTGCTGTATTTACGCGGGCCAAACTGCGCCAGCTGGAGGCGCAGCGTTTGCGGGAAGCGAAAGAACGTCTACAGGGTGACCTCCTCGGCGTGCAGCTTGAGGGGGATGGATTCGGTGGTCAAAGCGGTGATCGGGTCAAACAGGTTGAGAGTCTTCTGGAAGACGTTCAGAGCAGTCGAGCGGTCGGCCGAATGGTGGTCGACTTGTCGGCCGTGTTAAATGATGATGACTACCAATCGATTCAGCTTCAGGATGGCGACACGCTAACCGTTCCAAAAATTCCGCAGGCTGTTACCGTGTTCGGCGAGGTTCAATTTCCTACCAGCCATTTGCACCAGGCTGGTTTAACTGTCGATGATTATCTGGAGCGCTCCGGCGGTCCAACGCGCCAGGCAGATGAAAGCAGGGTGTATGTTGTAAAAGCAGACGGGTCCGTAATTCTGCCAGAAAAAAGCCGGTGGTTTGGTACAAGAAGCCAGCAGTTGGAGCCCGGTGACACGATTATCATGCCTATCGACGTTGACCGACTTAATCAGCTCGAGTTGTGGACAAACGTCAGTCAGATCGTTTACCAGATGGCACTTGGTGCAGCGGCAGTAGGGAATCTTTGATGACCCAATATGAAAAAATCCCAGGTACGTTTGGCAATCTCGAAGAAGACGAAATTGATCTGCGCCAGTTGTTCGCCATCCTATGGTCTGGCAAGTGGTTGATTATTGCCATCACCTTCTTGTTCGCTGTTGGCGGAGTCGCATACGCTATCTATCAACCAAACATCTATCAGTCCACCGTGTTGATGGCGCCTGCCAACGATGACAATACTATGGGGGGCATTTCGGGCCAGCTTGGTGGTTTGGCCAGTCTCGCAGGTATCAGTCTTGGCAGTGGTCGTTCCAATCAAACAGTTATCGCCAAGGAAGTGCTCCGCTCCCGCGCGTTCCTGGCTAGCTTTATTGATCGCCATAACTTGGCAGCTCCTCTAATGGCGGCGAAGGGCTGGCGCCCCAATTTAAGTAAGTGGCAATTTGACCGGGACATATACGATCCTGAAACGGGAAAATGGTTGCAGGACGAAGAAGGCAAAAGTCTGAAGCCTACAGACTGGGATCTGGTTAAGGTCTTCAAAAATAACCACGTCAGTATCAGTGAAAACCAGGAGAGTGGCTTAGTCACGCTTAGTATAAAAAGCCTTTCTCCGGAGGTCGCTAGACAGTGGGCTGAATGGTTGGTACAGGACATTAACGATCACATGCGTAGAGAAGATGTGGCCCGTGCCGAAGCACGGATTGCTTATCTTGAAGACAAACTAAGCGACGCTAATATTGCTGGTATGCAGCAAGTTTTCTATCAGCTCATAGAGAGCGAAACTCGCACAGTGATGCTCGCCAATGCTCAGCAAGAGTATGTGTTCAAGACGATTGATCCAGCGGTGGTTCCTCAGGAGCCGAGTGAACCTAAGCGAGCTTTGATTGTTGCATTTGCCACTTTGCTTGGTGGTATGTTTGGCGTTCTTATTGTGTTCATTCGAGCCGCCTTAAAAGGCAGCACTGAATCAGCAAAAGAGACTAATCCAGAGGCTGAAGCCTCATAATCTCAATTCTATTCCCCTCAAATCCTCCAGCGAAGAAATCAGCAACCACTATGCAAACAGACAATCTAAACATTGCTGTGATAGGTCTAGGCTATGTCGGCCTGCCGTTGGCCGTTGAATTTGGTAAAAAACGCCCTGTCATCGGCTTTGATATTAACCAAAAACGTGTCACCGAACTCCAGAATGGCCAAGACCATACCCTGGAGGTGAGCAGTGAGGAACTGAAACAGGCGGCTCACCTCAGCTATACCGCGAACGCTGAGGATCTTAACGCCGCCAACGTCTACATCGTAACGGTGCCGACTCCGATCGACGAACACAAACGCCCGGATCTGACCCCGCTGATCAAGGCCAGTGAAACCATCGGCAAAACTCTCAAGCAGGGCGATATCGTAATCTATGAGTCCACAGTTTACCCGGGGGCAACCGAGGAAGATTGTGTGCCGGTGTTGGAGCGGGTATCCGGTCTTATGTTCAACCGGGATTTTTATGCTGGCTACAGCCCGGAGCGGATTAACCCTGGTGACAAAGAACACCGTGTCACCAACATCAAAAAGGTCACCGCAGGCTCCACCCCTGAAATCGCCGACTTGGTTGATGCGTTGTACAACGAAATCATTATCGTAGGCACCCACAAGGCTAGCAGTATCAAAGTTGCCGAGGCTGCGAAGGTTATCGAAAATACTCAGCGAGACCTGAACATTGCCCTTATCAACGAACTGGCAATGATCTTTAACAAGATGGGCATAGATACCGAAGCCGTCCTGCAGGCCGCCGGCTCCAAATGGAACTTCCTGCCATTCCGTCCTGGCCTGGTGGGCGGCCACTGTATTGGCGTAGACCCGTATTATCTGACTCATAAAGCGCAGACCATTGGCTACCATCCCGAAATCATCCTCGCCGGCCGTCGACTTAACGATGGCATGGGTGCCTACGTCGTCTCGCAGCTCGTAAAGGCCATGCTTAAGAAGCGTATTCATGTGGAAGGGGCTCGGGTCCTCGTGATGGGCCTTACTTTCAAGGAAAATTGCCCGGATCTGCGCAATACCCGAGTGATAGATATCGTAAAAGAACTGGGCGAATACAATATTGAAGTTGATGTATACGACCCATGGGTAAGCAAAGCCGAAGCTCAGCATGAGTACGGCATTGATCCCATCGAGCAGCCCAAGCCCGGCCAGTACGACGGCGTGATCCTTGCCGTGGGACATGATCAATTCAAGGCCCTGGGGGCGCCCGGTATTCGGTCGCTGGTAAAGTCGGGCGGAGTGGTTTACGACCTAAAATATATCCTGCCCGCACAAGAATCCGACATCAGGCTGTAAACCATGACCCATTACGAAGAGTTGCAGAACAAGTTAAACAGCGCCCCGAAAACCTGGTTGATAACTGGCGTGGCAGGTTTTATCGGCTCTAATCTGCTGGAACAACTGCTCAAGCTAAACCAAACCGTAGTTGGATTGGATAACTTTGCTACGGGCCACCCGCATAATTTGGAAGAAGTAAAAGCCCAGATCAGCCACGCGCAATGGCAACGTTTCTCTTTTATTGAGGGCGACATCCGTAACCTAAAAGATTGCCAGCAAGCCTGCGAAGGTGTGAACTACATCCTGCACCAGGCCGCTTTAGGTTCTGTGCCACGCAGCATTAACGACCCGATCACAACCGATGGCACCAACATTGGTGGCTTCCTGAATATGCTTGTAGCCGCCCGTGATGCAGGAGTCGCCAGTTTCACCTACGCTGCAAGCAGCTCCACGTACGGAGACCACCCTGCGCTGCCGAAAGTGGAAGAGAATATCGGTAAGCCGCTATCCCCCTACGCTGTTACCAAATACGTCAATGAACTGTATGCCGACGTCTTCGCCAAAACCTATGGTTTCAATACCATTGGCCTGCGCTACTTCAATGTGTTCGGCAAGCGACAAGATCCAAATGGTGCCTATGCGGCAGTGATTCCCAAGTGGACTGCGTCGCTGATCCAGGGTGAGGAGGTGTTCATCAACGGCGATGGCACGACTAGCCGCGATTTCTGTTTCATTGAGAACGCTGTGCAGGCCAATCTTCTGGCGGCCACGGCCGACGATGCGGCCAGAAACCAAGTGTACAATGTGGCGGTGGGGGACAGAACTAGTCTTAACGAGCTTTTTGATACCATTTCCGAGCATCTCAATCGTAACGGCGTTAGCTACAGCAAGCAGCCGGTCTACCGGGATTTCCGTCCTGGGGATGTGAAGCATTCCCAGGCGGATGTGTCCAAGGCCAAAGAGTTGCTGCGTTATGAGCCGGAGTTCAACATCAGTGAGGGTATTGAGAAAGCTATGCCTTGGTACATTGAGTTTTTATCATAGACTTCAATAGGTGTTGCCGATATCGTTTCTTTCTGCTTTTCTAAGTTGACTGTTCAATGACAACGCCTGAACAGCGCACCCAGAATTTGCTTCCCCAAAGACTGCGAGCGAGACTTGGCGGCCTTGGTAGCGACAACAAACAGCTTGCCCAAGGTCTGCTGCTGGTCGGTTTTTTTGTTCTAGTAGGGAAGCTTGCCGGGGCAGCGAAAGAGATGGCTGTGGCCTGGCGTTATGGCGTCAGTGACACGGTAGATGCCTACCTTTTTGTTTTCAATCTGATTCAATGGCCTATTGGAATCATTGCTGGTGTGATCGGGGCAGTGTTGGTTCCTCTCGCGGCTCGTATACGGCAGGAGTCGCCGCAGGACACGCCACGGTTTCGCAGCGAGCTGCTTGGTGGCACTTTGTTAGTTGGCATGGCGCTTGGTGTCGGTGCTTGGCTGTTTCTTCCCTGGTTTGTGGAGCAGTCCTGGGTGGGCCTTGATAAAGCAGCGGCCGCTCGGGCAAGTCACATGGCGGCCTGGCTTGCCTGGGTTTTGCCTCTGGCCCTGATTGCTCGCCTCCTCGCCGCTTGGACGATGGCGGCGAATCGTCACCTCAATACCCTTCTTGAGGGTGCTCCGGCTCTGGCTATTCTGGTGACTGTGATCATGATGGGCGGCACCGCAGCGCTAATCTGGGGAACTCTTGCCGGCTTTCTTGTCCAGGTTGTATTGCTGTTCATGCCGTTGGCATTCCGGGGCGAGGCGGAGGCACCCGTCTTCGTTTTTCGTTCCCGGCACTGGCGCCCGTTTTTTGCGGGCTTCGGTCTAATGCTCGTTGGCCAGGCGCTGATGAGTCTGGTGGAAATTATCGATCAATTTTTTGCAGCGCGGTTGGGGACGGGTGCGCTTTCTACTTTAGGCTATTCTACTCGCATTCTGAGCCTCATTCTTGGTCTTGGCACTATTGCTATTGGCCGCGCCGCACTGCCGGTTTTGTCCCGCACACATGCAGAGGGCCGTGCCGGCATTGAGCGCACCGCTATTCAGTGGGCCATTATGTTATTCGGGGTAGGACTCGGGATCGCAATCGTAACATTCTGGTTTTCCCCGTACATCGTTGAACTCCTCTATGAACGTGGGCAGTTCAGCAGCAGTGATACTCTTCGGGTGTCGGGGCTTTTGATTTTTGCTGTTGCCCAGGTGCCTTTTTATTTTGCATCAATGATTTTAGTGTATGCCCTTTTGAGTCAGGGGCGTTACAGGACAGTGGCTGCAATTGCTGCGGCCAACCTCGCGGTCAAGCTGGTGTTGGCATCAGTCCTGGTTCCCGCTATGGGGCTTCAGGGACTGTTGTTGGCAACAGCGGGCGTTTATCTGGCATCAGGGCTATTAGCTGCCCGTGCCCTTTTGATGAAAGGTGAGAGAGTTAGGGATGGAACAGGATAAAATTTGGGAAGCTTATCAGAATGATGCTTCTCTGGTCGGCGGATGCTGGCCAAGTGGTGGCAGGTACAGTTATCTAGCAAAGCAGGTTCCGGTCGGTGCGCGCGTGTTGAATATAGGTGTTGGGAACGGGACGCTGGAACGGCTGCTTGTCCAGAAGGGTGTACAGGTCAGCTGTCTGGATCCCAGTAACACTGCAATCGAGCGCCTCCGGGATGAGCTAGATCTGGGCGAGAATGCTCAGGCGGGATACTCCCAAGCCATCCCTTTTCCGGACGATTCTTTTGATTTACTGATCATGTCTGAAGTTCTTGAGCATCTTGACGAGGATACGCTCGGGGAGACACTCAATGAGGTCATGAGGGTGCTTCGTCCCGCCGGGCGCTTTGTGGGTACGGTTCCAGCGGATGAGAATCTCGCTGACAGCTTGGTTGTTTGCCCGCACTGTGCCGAAAAGTTCCATCGATGGGGGCATGTTCAGAGCTTCTCAAAGGAGCGTTTGGTTTCTGTACTTGGTACTGTTTTTAGTCAAGTAGAAGCTAAGCGTGTAGCCTTGCATGACTATCAGCAGCTTAACTGGAAGGGTAAAATCCTTGCGGCAGTTACTGAAGCCCAGGCAGCGGCAGACATAAAAGGTAGTAACCAGAATTTCTATTTTGAGGCTTGTGGCAGTTGAGGCTCTTGATCCTGGTCCACTCTCTATCTTCTGGCGGAGCGGAGCGTGTTACTTCCAGTCTTGCTAATTATTGGGCAAGAAAGGGGTGGTCCATAACCATTTTGACGGTTGCCGGTCTGGAGACGGATTTTTACTCCCTGGATGCGGGTGTCAGGCGAGCAGCCTTGGGGCTTGATCAGCCCAGCGCCAGTATCTGGCATGCCCTCCGTCATAATTTTCGTCGTGTCCGCAAACTGCGAGCATTCATAACACGGGAACAGCCGGATGTTGTTCTGGCTATGATGAGTACGGCAAGTATTCTAGTCTCACTTGCGGCCCGTAAAACCGGCATACCCGCAATTGGCTCGGAACGCACGTATCCTCCGGCAATGCCGCTTGGCTTTATATGGAGTAGGCTGCGTCGTTTTTCATATCAGTACCTTAGCGCAGTGGTTGTGCAAACGGAGCAGGGTGAAGCCTGGATTCGTGAGCACACTAAAGCTGGTTTCACAGCGGTGATTCCGAATCCGATTACCTTTCCGATTGAACCTCACGAGCCAAGGATAATGCCCCGAAACCCGGGTCGTACACTTCTTGCGGTAGGTCGTCTCGGAGAAGAGAAAAGATTCGACTGGCTTATTGAGGCTTTTGCAGCTCTTGCCGGTAGATTCACCGACTGGAACCTCATTATTTTGGGGGAGGGCGTCTGTCGCCCGAAGCTTGAGAAGCAAGTGGAATCTCTGGGGCTGGCTAAGCGGGTTTCGCTGCCGGGGGCCGTAGGCAATATTGGAGAGTGGTACGAAGCTGCTGATCTTTACGCCTTGTGCTCTCGTTTCGAAGGCTTTCCCAACACTCTGGCCGAAGCTCTTTCCTATGGGCTTCCCGCTGTCAGTGTAGACTGCGACACAGGGCCACGGGACATTATTCGCCATGGGGTGGATGGGCTTCTGGTGCCCCAGAATGATCAAGGAGCACTTGTTGATGCTCTGGCTTCCCTGATGACGGATGAATACTTGCGCAAAGAGTTTAGCCAGCGGGCTACAGAAGCAGCCCAGCGCTTTGCGCCGGAACGGATTGCAGAAACGTGGGAGAACCTTTTCAGACAAGTGATAACCAATGGCTCAAAGTAAAAAAATTCTTTTCTTTGTCAGCTCAATGCAGGGTGGGGGGGCTGAACGAGTCGCCGCTCTACTGTGCAACCATTGGATTGAACGAGGGCATGAGGTAATGCTCGTCCCGACTTTTTCCGGGAGGGGGGAGTGCGCATACCAGTTGGACGATCGGGTGTCTCTTGTCTATTTAGCGGATAAGGTGGACACGACACGCAAGTCACCGCTATCGCTGCTCAGGCGGTTTCTGGGTATGCGTACATTGGTGCGCGACTGGGGCCCGGACGCAGTGGTGTCATTTCTGCCGAACGTCAATGTGGCGGCTTTATTGGCGACTCGTGGGCTTAAGGTACCGGTGGTTGTCTCGGAACGAACGTACCCGCCAGCCATGCCAATGGGACCAATCTGGTCCCGATTACGCCGCTGGACCTATCCGTTGGCAGCGACGGTCGTAATGCAGACCCAGCGCGGAGAAGACTGGTTGAAAACGGAGTCCTCTGGGTCACGCGGAGTTGTCATTCCGAACCCCTGTGTATATCCATTGCCGATCTCCCCGCAAGGTCCCGCAGCTTCGGATGTAGTTAATCCAACCCAGTACGTGGTCTTGGCGGTCGGTCGCTTGGGCGAAGAGAAGGGATTTGATTTGCTAATTCAGGCATTTTCCCTTGTGGCAGAAAGCTTTCCGAACTGGGATTTAGTGATTCTCGGAGAAGGAGAGGAACGATCGATGCTGGAAGCTCTGGTAACGAACTTGGGGCTATCGGGGCGTGTCCTTCTCCCTGGTCGCATCGGCGATTTGGCGGAATGGTACAACCGCGCTGAGATTTACGTAATGAGTTCGCGCTTCGAAGGCTTTCCGAATACCTTGATGGAGGCCATGGCCCATGGATTGCCCGCAGTCAGCTTTGATTGTAAAACCGGCCCGGCTGATATCATTCGGGACGGGATTGATGGTGTCTTGGTCCCGCCTGCGGACGGCGACGCGGGTCTGGCCCGTGCGATGGCGGAGATGATACAGGATGATGACAAGCGTCGGCTCATGGGCAGGGCCGCTGTCCGCGTGCGAGAGCGCTTTTCCTTTGCGCAGGTGATGGCTAAGTGGGATGACTTAGTGGGCTTACACGAGAATGGCAGTGTTTGAGAAAAAAAGTATGTGCACTGGCCTTAGCAATCGTGGGGGAACACAATTTTCTCTCGTATGCAAAAACTTCGAAGAGTTACGTAAGCCTGAGTCTGTGAATTTATGATTAGCTTCTGGTTTGGGCTGATCAAGGGAGGAGATTTGGGCTTGAAGGCATCCTATGCACTGGACGTAAGGAGTGTCTTATGAGCCCCAGTGTTTCTCCTTTCCAGCTGGCCGAACTAATGGTCCCGGCTCTTTTCATCTTTGTTACCGGATTCATCCTCACCCTGGCTGCAACCCGCTCCGTTATGCTGAGTATGTTCCTGCCACTCATTAAGGCAGTGGTGTATGTCGTCTATTATGTAGCTTTATTCGATGGTACATGGACGTTTCTGGACGACTGGTCCTACCTAGAAAGGGGGCGGTCACTGCTAAATCATGGGGTTGGCATTGCCAATTTCTCGGTCCACTTGCCATTGCTGTTCTCAACCGCTGGAGGCAAGCATTTTTTTTATTATTTATTTAACGCGGACGCCATGCGCCTCTTTGGGTACGCTTATTACGCTCCTGTAGCGGTCAATGTCGCACTCACTTTTTTGGCGGCTGGGCTTATGGCGGGCGCGGCGAAGACCGGGTTGAACTTCTCGCGTAGCCTGGCGGCGGGGCTTTTCGCGAGTATAGTTCTGTATCCGGATGTGGTTGCTTGGTCGACCATCGTGAATGGCAAGGACACTGTGGTGATGGCGGGCACATCCATGGCTGTTTATGTTGTGAGCCTGGCGGAGTCCGGCCGCTATCGAAGAGCGCTGAGTCTCGCCCTGTTCCTTGGTTTAGTGTTGTTGTTCACCCGCTTTTATACGCCTTTGATGATGTTAGTAGCACTTGGTTTGGCATTGATGCTTAGCTCGTCAGGCCGCCGCCGATCTTGGCTCTGGCTATTGGTAGTCACGGGTGGGGGGGCGGTATTGGGCGTCTTGGGTACGCGCATGCTGGGCAGTGCCTTTAACCTCCTGCTACAAGATTGGGTAAATCCAAGCTACGGGATCGTACGCTATCTTCTAACACCGATACCATTCCATACGACCGAAGCATACAGCTTCCTCGATTTGCCGCAGGTTGTTTACTGGGGGCTTGTGCCGTTTCTCATTTATGGCGTTTACCGTGTCTGGCAGCGCAGAACGCTTACCGCAAGATTTATCGTCATTTATTTCCTTTTGACGGTGGCCCTGTATGGCGTATTTGGGGAGCTGCAGGGCCCACGGCACAGGTATCAACTAGATGGCTTGATCGTTTTGTTTCAGTTCCTTGGTTTTCTGGGCGTTTTTCGGCAATTGGGTATTGGTCGACGGGCGCATAAATCGCTTGTGGATAATGTTCGTCCCAGTATGGTGCCGCCGACCAAAAGGTTGAGCTGAAATCATACTGCGTCGGTTACAAAATAAGGAATAGCCAAAATTTATGTGTGGAATAGCGGGATTCTGGGATAGAGGACATGCGGTAGACAATAATATCGTCGAACGGATGGCTCAGCGTATCCAAAACCGTGGGCCGGACGATGCCGGTACCTGGACGGATTCGGTTGTTGGACTTGCGCTGGCACACCGCCGCCTTTCCATCATTGATCTCTCCCCTGCGGGTCATCAGCCGATGCTATCGCCTTGCGGCAGGTACGTTCTGGTTTACAACGGAGAAATTTACAACCATCTCGAATTGAGAGAGGAGCTTGAGACTCTAGGCGGCGCCTTTGAATGGCGTGGCCATTCCGATACAGAAACTCTGCTAGCCGCTGTGTGCCATTGGGGCGTTCGGGGGGCACTTGAGCGTTTGAACGGCATGTTCGCCTTTGCGCTATGGGATTCGTCGGAGCGTACGTTATTCCTGGCCCGGGATCGCATAGGTGAGAAGCCACTTTATTATGGCCGTAGCGGCAATGCCTTTCTTTTCGGGTCTGAACTCAAGGCACTGGCTGCGCATCCGGATTGGAGCGGTGAGATCGATCGAGATGCTCTAGCGCTGTACATGCGCCACAACTATGTTCCCACGCCCTGGAGTATTTACAAGGGTATTGCGAAGCTGCCGGCGGCGCATTTCGTCGCTATTGGCGATAATGGGCGCGATGAGGGCGAACCAGTTTGTTACTGGGACCTCGGCAGGATAGCGGAACAGGGCGTGGCCGGATCCACTTGCGACCCAGAGGCATTGACCAGCGAGCTGGACGGTCTTTTGCGTGATGCAGTCCGAAGACGAATGGCGGCTGACGTTCCCCTGGGAGCATTCCTATCCGGAGGGTATGATTCGACCACCGTCGCTGCACTGATGCAGGCACAGAGCGACAGGCCGATTAAGACCTTTACCATTGGTTTCCATGAAGAGGGTTACAACGAAGCCCGACACGCCAAGGCCGTAGCCGAACATTTGGGCACCGAACATACGGAGCTCTATGTCACGCCTGAAGAGGCGATGGCCGTTATCCCCAAACTACCAACAATGTACGATGAGCCTTTTTCAGATTCCTCCCAGATCCCTACGTTTCTGGTTAGCCAGCTCGCCCGGGAACATGTAGTGGTGAGTCTGTCTGGGGATGGTGGCGATGAGCTGTTCTACGGCTATGGGCGTTATTTCAAGGCAGAGTCGATCTGGCGCATTTTGGAACGAGTGCCACGACCATTGCGGCGGGTTCTGGCGACATTAGTTTCGCATTTGCCGGCGCGCGGCCTGGAGAAAGCGATGGCATTGTTGCCGCGACGTTTGCGTATCGACCACTTCGCCGACCGCCTGCCGAAGCTGGCCGAGATGTTGGGGTATCTGGACAGCCAATCCTTCTATCGCCATTTTGTCTCCCATGCCCAAAAGCCTGAGGAGCTCGTGCTTGGCGCCATGGAGCCGGACACAATACTCAAGCGCCCTGACCGGATGCCTATCCTACCGGGTTTGCGTGAACGAATGATGTATGTGGATGCATTGACCTATCTGCCCGACGACATCCTTACGAAAGTTGACCGTGCAAGTATGGCAGTGAGTTTGGAGGCTCGAGTTCCATTGCTCGATCATCGGGTGGTCGAATTCGCCTGGCGGGTGCCCACGGATTATAAGTATCGTAATGGTCAGGGAAAGTGGCTTTTACGTCAGGTACTTTATCGCTATGTCCCCAAGGCACTGATGGATCGACCTAAGATGGGTTTCGGTGTGCCCATTGAACACTGGCTGCGCGGGCCACTGCGGGAATGGGCGGAGGAACTGCTGGACGAGAAACGCCTGCGTGAGGAAGGTTTCTTCGATCCGACTCCTATCCGAAAGATGTGGGAAGAACATGTCTCCGGCAAACGTCGCTGGCACTACTACCTTTGGGATGTGCTGATGTTTCAGGCATGGCTGGAACATCAGCGTGACTAAAAAAGTTCTACACATCATAACCGGCTTGAACGATGGCGGTGCCGAGGGCGTTCTGACTCGCCTGTGCTTGCACAGAAAAAAGGTTCAGCCTGTCGTGATTTCGCTGATGAACGATGGAAAATATGGCCCTCTATTGGCCCAATCGGGAATAGCGATTCACTGCCTTGGAATGAACCCAGGAAGACCCAGTGTCCGTCGATTTTTTAGGTTGGTTAGACTGATTCGCAAGGAGCAGCCAGATGTGGTGCAAACATGGATGTACCATGCGGATTTATTAGGCGGCATTGCGGCAAGATTGGCTGGAGTGCGGAGTGTATTTTGGGGTATTCGTCACTCAACGCTGGAAAAGGGTAAGTCCAAACGATCAACGATCATGATTGCCCGTTTGTGTGCGCTTTTATCAAGTTGGGTGCCAGATAAGATCATTTGCTGTGCCAAAAAGGCACAAGATGTTCATGCCGATATCGGCTACTCAGCGCGAAAGTTGCGCGTGATACCAAACGGTTACGATCTTTCGCGCTTCAGGTCAGACGCTGCGGCAGGCGCCAAGGTGCGTGCGGAGCTGGGCCTGGGTTCAAACGATTTCATCATTGGCAACGTTGGGCGTTTTGATCCTCTGAAAGATCACTTCAACCTGTTGCAAGCATTGGCTCGGGTAGCAGAATGCAAGATTCCCTTTCGCTGCCTTTTGATCGGTAAAGGCTTGTCTCCCGATAACGTTGACTTGGTAAAAAATATTGCTGAGCTTGGTCTGCAAGATAGTGTGCTGTTGGTCGGGCAACGGTCCGACGTACCGGCGGTTATGAATTCGCTGGATCTGCATGTGCTTTCCAGTCTGTCGGAAGGCTTCCCGAATGTGCTTGCCGAGGCCATGGCTTGCGGTACTCCATGTGTTTCAACTGATGTGGGTGATGCGTTGGAGATCGTGGGCGATCAAGAAGCTTGCTGCCCTGCTCGTGATTCAAGAGCATTGGCTGAAGTGATCATTAAACTAGCTCGAGAAAAGCAGCATTCTCCCTCAGCCTGGCAGGCTCGAAAAATTACGAGCAGCGATCGAATTGCAGAGAAGTTTTCGATAAAGGCTATGGTTGAAGCGTATGAGGCATGCTGGTTTCCTGCAGCTTGCGATGAGAATAGGTAATGGCTGAGGCTAGCTTTTGTGGCTGTGAGTTGACCCGTATCTGGCAGTATAACTGTTGGAGTTTGTTTGTGTATCAGGCGTGGGTGTTAGTTAATTGACAGTCAGAAAAATTCTATTTGTTGTCAATGCCCCCGAATTTTTTTTGTCGCATCGGTTGCCAGTCGCCCTGGCGGCGGGCGAGGAAGGATATGAGGTGCATGTTGCAACAGCGGACGATGATGCTGTCCGTGAAATCCGGCGTCTGGGGCTCGCACATCACACCGTTGCCATAGCCAGAAGCGGCCAAAATCCGTTTTCCGAGCTGGGCTCTGTTATCAGTTTGTATCGGTTATTTCGGGAATTAAAGCCGGACCTGGTGCATTTGATTACCATAAAGCCGGTGCTTTATGGCGGTTTAGCTGCGCGACTCGCGGGAGGTTCTGGTGTAGTCGCCGCAGTTTCTGGTTTGGGGACCGTTTTTGTCGCGCAATCGCTGGCCGCAAGAATTCGCAGGGTTCTAGTGTCTTGGCTATACCGGTTGGCGTTTAGCCAGCAGCGCCTTGCTGTAATTTTCCAGAACCCGGATGACCGCGATGGATTGTTGGCGATTGGTGCGCTAAAAAAAGAACAGGTGCGAATGATTCGCGGTTCGGGCGTAAATCTCGCCAATTATTCGTTTTTGCAAGAGCCGGAAGGTATACCGGTTGTTGTAATGGCCGCCCGATTGTTGCGGGATAAGGGCGTCTATGAGTTTGTTGAAGCGGCTCGGATACTGAAGTCCCGTGGTGTTGAGGTGGTGATGCGCCTCATTGGAGCGCCGGATCCAGGCAACCCTACCAGTGTCGAGCAGGTTGAGCTAGATAGGTGGGCTGCCGAAGGTGTTGTTGAGTTGCCCGGCTATCGCTCTGACATTGCAAGGCAGTACGCTGCCGCCAATATTGTGTGCTTGCCGTCCTATCGGGAAGGGTTGCCGAAAGGCTTGGTTGAGGCGGCAGCCTGCGGGCGGGCGGTAGTAACAACGGATGTGCCCGGTTGCCGAGATGCGATAGAGCCGGGTGTGACTGGCGTTCTGGTGCCCGTGAAAAGTGCGGTGGCATTGGCCGATCGCTTACAAGCTCTTATTGAGGCGCCGGAAGAGCGGATGCTCATGGGCAAGGCAGGTCGAGAATTGGCTGAGCGCGCCTTTTCTATAGATCGAATCGTGAATCAGCACTTGGCGATTTATAAGGAGTTATTGGAGGATGCCTGAGCGAGTTCTGGTCACGGGCGCATCCGGTTTTGTCGGCGGCCACCTGATTAAGAGGTTGGCCGCTGAGCCGTCCGTTGCTGTTCGAGGTGCCGTGCGAAAAAAGTTGGAGGGTGATGATTCCCGGCGTATCGCTGTGGGTGAGATCAATGGCGATACGGATTGGTCTGAGGCATTGAAGGGACAGCATGCCATTGTTCACACTGCCGCCCGCGCCCATATTATGGATGACGAAGCCGCTGATCCGCTTACCGAGTTCCGATGCGTGAACGTGGCTGGCACACTCAACCTCGCCCGCCAAGCCGCTGCGGCTGGTGTAGAGCGGTTTGTCTTTATCAGCTCAATAAAAGTGAATGGTGAACAGACGACGTCAGGCCATTGTTTCACGGCTGATGATGTTCCTGCCCCCGAAGACCCTTATGGAATCTCGAAAAGAGAAGCAGAAGAGGGTTTACAGCAAATTGCAGAAGAAACAGGTTTAGAAGTGGTGATCATTCGTCCGCCTTTGGTCTACGGCCAGGGCGTGAAAGGAAACTTCGCCAACATGACTAAGCTGATTGCTAAAGGCTTTCCGCTACCATTGGGCGCTATCCACAACAAGCGCTCTTTGGTCGCTCTGGATAATTTGTTGGATCTCATTATCAACTGTATTGCTAATCCTGCCGCCGCAAATCAGGTGTTCCTGGTCAGTGATGGGGAGGACCTTTCCACGTCGGAGCTGTTACGTTGCGTGGGCAAAGCCATGTGCCAACCAGCTAGGCTATTGCCGGTGCCTGCTAAATTATTGCAGATCGGTGCTACGGCTCTGGGTAAGAAAGCGATGGCGCAAAGGTTACTGGGGTCTTTGCAAGTGGATACTTCCAAAACCCGTGAGATGTTGGGCTGGGAGCCGCCGGTATCGGTGGACGAGGGGCTAAGACGCTGTTTCAAGAATAGTCAGGATGAGTGATGTGATTCGTTTGCTAGATGTTGTGTTTTCTTTGGTTGGCTTGATCTTTGGTTTTCCGGTGTTGGTGGTGCTTTATGTGCTAGGTCTGTTTGATACCGGCGCCCCGATATTTCGCCAGGAGCGAGTGGGGCGCGGCAAGCAGCCGTTCACATTGGTGAAGTTTCGTACCATGAAAGTGGATACTGTCTCCGTCGCAAGCCATCTGGCCAATACGGCATCCATCACCCAGTTTGGTCGCTTCCTTCGGCGTACCAAGCTAGACGAGTTACCCCAGTTGTGGAACGTGCTGAAAGGTGAGATGAGCTTGGTGGGCCCGAGGCCGTGCTTGTTTAATCAGGAAGAACTGATATCCGAGCGGGAAAGCAGGGGGGTGTTAAAGGCCCGGCCGGGCATAACTGGGCTGGCGCAGGTAAACGATATTGATATGTCGACACCACGGTTGCTGGCTGAAACCGATGCCAAAATGCTGGCGGAGCTCAACGCTATCGCTTATTTTCGCTATATCTTGTTGACCGTAAGGGGCAAAGGATCCGGGGACAGAGTGAAGGACGCACAATGATCAACTCCTTTCTGAATTTACCCAGGGTGCAAAAGCGGCTGATCTCAGTGGCATCCGATATGGTTGTTCTGTTTTTTGCGATATGGGCCGCGTTCGCGCTGCGACTAGAGCAACAGTTGTGGGTGCCGGACCGAGGCCATGTCATCGTAGCTGCCATCACTGTGGTATTTACGATTGCCGTGTTCATTCGGTTAGGGCTTTACCGTGCGGTTATTCGGTTTCTGGGCGATAAGGCTTTTCTCACTATCATTTATGGGGTGTTCGCCTCGGCCCTGGCGTTGATTATCACTGGGTACTTGCTGCAGGTACCCATTCCACGCTCGGTACCTATTATTTACGGTGCCCTGGCATTTGTTTTCGTCAGTGGCACTCGCCTCGGAGTGCGAATGCTGGTTAATCACCCGCACCAGCGCAATAAAGAGGCTGTCGCGATCATTGGTGCTGGGGAGACAGGCATGGCCCTTGCCTCTGCGCTTCGGCAAGGCCCTGAATACAAACCAGTTGTATTCGTCACCTTTGATCGGGCCAACCATAAATCGATGATTGATGGCTTGCCGGTAGTCAGAATCGATCTGATCGCGAAAAACATGGAGAAGTATCGTGTTCAGCGGATCCTTCTAGCCTTGGATCCTGATTCTAAAGTAGATCGAAAAAAGCTTCTTAAACAACTAGAGCCGCTTTCAATTCCAGTTCAAACCGTGCCATCCGTGTCTGAATTGGTCGCAGGCCAGGCCCGAATCAACGATATCCGTGATCTCGAAATTGAGGACCTCCTTGGCAGAGACCCAGTTCGTCCGGATACGGCAATTGTTGCAGAAAGCCTATTCCAGAAATCGGTCATGGTGACCGGGGCAGGGGGCTCTATTGGCTCAGAGCTGTGTCGTCAAATCATCCGCCACAAGCCAAAAACACTGGTGCTTTTTGAGCAGTCTGAGTTTTCGCTATATGCCATTGAGCGTGAATTGCAGGCTATAAACCGGGTTGAAGGTTTGGGTGTAGAGTTGCACCCGTTGTTGGGTAGCGTTGTGCACCGGCGGCGTTGTGAAGTGATTATGCGGACGTTCGGTGTTCAAACGGTCTATCACGCAGCTGCCTATAAGCATGTGCCGTTGGTCGAGCACAACGTTATTGAAGGTGTTCAGAACAATGTTTTCGGCACTGCTCATGCCGCTGAAGCGGCGATTGCCGCGGGTGTTGAGCGTTTCGTTCTGATTTCTACCGACAAAGCTGTGCGGCCAACGAATGTTATGGGGGCCAGCAAGCGAATGGCGGAACTCGTGCTTCAGGGCCTTGCGGATCGGCAGGACAAAACCGTGTTTTCCATGGTTCGATTTGGCAACGTCCTCGGTTCCTCTGGTTCAGTCGTGCCGTTGTTTCGTGACCAAATTCGTGACGGTGGGCCGGTTACGGTTACTCACCCGGACATCATCCGCTATTTCATGACGATTCCGGAGGCAAGCCAGCTGGTTTTGCAGGCGGGTAGCATGGGTGTAGGTGGAGAAGTTTTCGTACTGGATATGGGTGAGCCCGTCAAAATTGCTGACCTGGCCCGCAAGATGATTCACCTGATGGGCTTAGCTGAAAAAACGGAAGATGAGCCCCATGGCGATATTGAGGTGGTTTTTAGTGGGCTTCGGCCGGGCGAAAAACTTTACGAAGAGCTGTTGATAGGTGATAACCCGCAAGGAACCTCGCATCCAAGGATCATGATGGCTCGTGAGGTTTCTATGTCACCGGGCGACTTGGATGTCGCGCTCCAAGAGTTGCTAAGCGCCAGCCAGGAATTCAATTGCAATAGAGTCGTTCAAATCCTCAGTGCCGCTCCTACAGGGTTCACGCCTAGCGAGGAGGTTGCAGATTTGGTTTGGCAGAATGATGCCCAGAAACCAGGTATCAAAATCTCAGAGTCAGATAAGATCCGCCGTTTTCCGGTTTAAATAGCAAGATTCGCAATTAGAGTTAGAGCTACGGATAGCTGCCATGGCAACGAAAGGAATTCGTATGAAAAAGATTGCGGTGATTGGGCTCGGCTACGTTGGCTTGCCGCTGCCGGCTGCATTTGGAGAGCGGCGAGAAATCATAGGCTTTGATGTAAACGCCCTACTTAACACCATTGGTGAAAGCCAGTGAAACAGTTGGGCAGGTTTTGAAACCACGTGATATTGTTATTTACGAATCGACTGTTTTCTCCCAGGTGCAAAGGGAGAAGTCTGTAGTCCTGTGTTGGAGCGCATTTCGGGGCTGAACTTTAATAAAAATTTCTTCGCTGGATATAGCCCGGAAACGATTAATTCGGGTGATAAAGAGTATCGTGTGATCACCATCAAAAAAGTAACTTGTGGCTCTACACTTGAGCTTGTTGAAGAGGTGGATCAGTTGTACGCGGGTATCATTGCAGCAGGCATTCACAACGCCAGTTCAATTAAGGTAGCTGATTTGGTGAAGGCGATGATCAAGACCAACCATACAGTGGCTAATTCACGTGTCTTGATTATGGGCTTTGTGTTTAAAGAAAACTGTCCAGAAAGGAGTTGCGTTCTTATTTGAAGGACGACGGTGTTCTTTTTGACTTGAAGGGAATCCTGCCGCTCGGTGAGGCGGACTTAAGGTTGTAATTTTAGGATGCCATTTCGGATTATTTTAAAAAGGCCGATCAATAGGATCGGCTTTTTGTTTTCGGAAAATGCAATAAGTTTGCTAAATCGTATTTAATTATTTATTATCTTTACCGACTTTTAGTCAACTCCGAAATATTTTAAAACCCTTTTTATGAATAAGGTTTTAATTCCATGGCAAAGATCAACGATTACTACCAAAAAAAGCAGCTTATGGAAAAGCTTGCCGCAGAACTGGAGAAGCTCGAAGAAGACCAGGCTCTGAAAGGTGAACTGGAGTTCGAAAACAAGGTTCGTGACTTGATGAAGGAATATGACAAGTCACCCAAAGATGTTCTGCAGATTTTGTCTGCCATTGATCCGTCTGTTGCTGGCGCAAAGGCTGAGGCAACTGCTGGTGGTCGTGCCAAGCGGCCCATGAAGACTTATAAGAACCCGCATACCGGTGAAGTGGTTAAGACCCGTGGTGGCAACCACAAAACGCTGAATGAATGGCGTAATAAGTACGGTAAAGAAGCGGTTCAGAGCTGGCAGGAAAACTAAGTTTAGTTTGTCGGTTTCTTAAAAGAAAAGCCCGGTTTCTGCCGGGCTTTTCTTTTTTTCCCTTCACTTTTCGGAAATCATCACTCGATTTCGTCCACCTTCCTTGGCCGCATAAAGCGCTTCATCGGCCAATTGCATCCATTGCATGTAATTCTCCGGCCCATCACTTAATTGAGCAATGCCCATGCTGATGGTGTACTGAACCGGCGCCACGCTGGTTTCAACCACGCTTTGTGCGATGCTTTCCCGAATTCTTTCACAAATAGTGCGGGCGCCCTCGGCGTCGGTCTCCGGCAGGATAATGCCGAACTCTTCGCCGCCGTAACGGCCGGAAGTGTCGGATTGTCTCAGGTTGCCCTTGGTGACTTCTGCAGTGTGTTTGATGACCTCATCGCCGGCCAGGTGGCCATAGCGGTCGTTCACCTTCTTGAAGTGGTCGATGTCGAACATTACCAGCGAGGTGGCCTGGCCGTAGCGGCGGAAGCGTTCGTACTCCGCATCCACCAGATTTTCCCAGGTACCTCGGTTAAGCAGGCCGGTCAGGCGGTCGGTCATGCTCAGTTTGGCGAGCTGTTCATTGGCCCGTTCCAGTGCCCGTTTGCTGCTGGCGATGTCGGTGACGTCGTACACCATCAGGCAGACCTTCTCGACTTGGCCTGAGGGGCCGGAGAGGGGGCTGATGGTAAGGTTCTGGAACATGAACTCTTCCGTACCGGTAATCGGGCGGGTGTTGCGAAACTTGAACAGGTAAGGGCGCTGCTCCCAGGAGGTAAAGCCTCGAGTGTTCAGCAACGCAACGGCATCCACCTTGCGCGCCAGCCACGCCTGGGGAATGTCCGGGAAGACATCGAAGATGACCTTGTCGCGGATTTTGCTGGCGGTGATGCCGCTGTGATTCTCCATGAACCCGTTCCAGGCCTGCACCCGGAAATCCAGATCCAGAACCACAAGCCCGACTTCAACGGACTCGAGCATATCCACCAGCCAGTGAAACGAGTTGGCTTCTACTTCATTAAAGGCCATTGATCAGTCCACCAGATATTCGAGGCGTTGTTCGAGGAAAGGTACGGAATCTTCAGTCAGTAACACCAGCACGTCGCACTGGATATCCCGGTCCTCCAGGGCATAGCTGATTTCAATACATAGCAGGCGTTCGTCCCGGGTGCTGTGATGCTCAAGCAGTTCGGTGATTTGTCGATGCTGGCCCAACACTGTCGGATGACCCAGCCCGAGCTTCAGGTCCAGTTGATCGCCTATGCCTTTAAGGAATGCACCGAACAGGATGCTGGACATGTCCATCAGGACTTCGACATTCACGGTTTCACCGTCGTGCGCTTCGTAATGAAGCATTTCGGCCATTTCCCGGAAGCTGGCATCGGCAAAGATTAGCAGGGCTTCGCCCGCAATGCCTGCGCCGGTGAAACCCTGGCAGACGGCAGAATAGGTATCGCTGTGTTGGGCTGCAGATATCGCCATGTGCAGCTCAGAGTTGGCGATGAAGGCCACCTTGGGGATGGGCTGTTTGACGAATACTTTGAGCAGGCGCGCCAGGAGGTCGGATGAACGGCCCATGGCGACGTTGGCAATTTCCTGCAGATAATCGGTCAGGGACACCGAGATGTCGCTGGCGCTCGCGCTGGATGACTCGGATTTGAGCGCACTGTCATTCAGGGCCGCGGCTTCCAGCTCACTGGGGTTGTAGAAGCCGTAATCTTTGAGCAAATTCAGGATCAGGCCGGATTCCGTCGGCTTTTTGATGAAGTCGATAGCGCCCAGCTTGCGTACCCGTTCTCTGGCTTCGGGCTGGATGTCACCGGAGACCACGATAGTCAGTACCGGGAGATCTTCCTCGCGGATGTGCCTCAAAACCTCATACCCGTCCATTTCAGGCATGTTGAGGTCGAGGAACATAAGCTCCGCCTCATGGCCACGCAAAAGCTCCAGAGCTTCTTTTCCGTTGCTGGCGAATACGATGTCGGCACCGAAGCTTTCAGGGAGCGCTCTTGCCATCTGTTTTCTAGCGAGCGCGGAATCGTCGCAAACGAGGATGCGGGTGGTCATGGAAGTGGTCATAGCGCCAATGAAAATTTGAGCGAGTATATCAGGCTGTTACGGTGTGTACACATTTGCTACGGCGACGTAATGTTTTGTGAAGCCGGTCATACTTGATTCCTACCAAGCCGGTCGGTTCCCGGCGATTGTGATGAAGCTCACTCTATTGGCGAACTCGGCTCGGCTATAGTGCATTCGCGTCCTACAAGAAAGCAATTAGCGAAATAAGCCGCCTGTTGAGCCTTAGTATTAACGGATAACCGCGCAACAGCAGAGTCTGGTGTTGAAACTGACTCTTGAACATCAATCAGAGGCACACGTTATGAAGCATCATGTCTATGGATGCGCTGCTTTGGTCATGCTAAGTCTGGGTGTTGTGCCGGTTACCCAGGCTGAATTGAAACCGATCTCCGATCAAACCATGGGAGAGGTTACAGGGCAGGCATTTATGCAGGTCGATAATCTCGCCGATGGCGTTCATGACTTCACCCGCATGACGTTGGGTATAGACGTTGAAACCCGGGTAAACATCGACGATGTCAAAGTGGGTGAGATAGATGGCGGCTCCGACTTTGCGGCCACCCACCTGGCTTTGGGCCACATCGCTCGACAGGACGGTGTGCAATACAACGGTCAGGACTACATGCAAGGTGAGACCGTGTCGTTCGAAGCCTCAAAACCGTTCATTGAGCTGGCAGAGGACGCAAGCGGGTTGGCAGGTTTTCGGATGGGCTTCGGTCAGGCTCGCGGTTCTGTTTCCTCGTTAACGACCAGCCTGAGCGGTAACATCGGCCTCAAGCTTCGAGACTCGGCGGGTGTTGTTCACGACGCGACTCTGTTTGACGCCGGTAATCAGGCAACCAACTACCGTGCAACGCAGATTGGCATTGCCGATAGCGCCAACCCGGCTACCTGCAGTGAGTGTGCCTCCCTGAGCAAAGTGCAGTCGTTGTTTGTCGGCACGGCGCAAGATGACGGCGCAGGTGGCACAGTCACGGGCTTTACCGATGACTTCTTTATCGGTTTTCAGCGGGATGACGCGGGCGTTAAATGGCAGAGTCCGGGCGGTGCCAACGTCATCAACGCCGGAAAGGGTGTGTTCATTAATCTCCCCACCAGCATGACCGTCGATATGAGCCAATTGACCGGCCCTTCTGGCTTGCCCAGGCTGCAGACTCACCAGGCCGATATGGGGACTCAGCTGTTTTAGATGCTAAACTCCTGCCCAATTGACCCATCACAGGCAGGAGTTTTCCCTTGATTCGCTCGTTCTACTGGCACGACTACGAAACCTTTGGCGTAGACCCGGTCCATGACCGCCCCTCCCAGTTTGCCGGTGTCAGAACGGATGAAAATCTCAACATCATCGAGGATCCGCTGGTTATCTACTGCAAGCCTGCGGACGACTACCTGCCGTCCCCGGAAGCTTGCCTGATCACCGGCATCACGCCCCAGAAAGCCCTGCAGGATGGTTACCCCGAGGCTGAGTTCATCGCTCAGATTAATGAAGCTTTCAGTCAGCCCGGCACCTGCGTGGTGGGGTATAACAGCCTGCGCTTTGATGATGAAGTAACCCGCTATACGCTGTACCGAAACCTCCGGGACCCTTATGCCCGGGAATGGCAGAACGGCAATTCCCGGTGGGATATCATCGACATGGTTCGGTTGACCTACGCATTGCGCCCCGAGGGCATCAACTGGCCGAAAAAGGAAGATGGTAGCCCCAGCTTCCGTTTGGAAGAGCTGACAGTCGCCAATGGCATCGCCCACGAAAGCGCGCACGATGCCATGTCAGACGTTCAGGCGACCATTGCGGTCGCCAAGCTGATCAAGGAAAAACAGCCCAAGCTGTTCGATTTTGTGCTGAAGAATAAGGACAAGCATTCGGCGCGGGCGATGCTGGATACCGGGACCATGAAGCCGGTGTTTCACATCTCGGCCAAGTACCCGGCCTCTCGTGGTTGCTGTGCGATGGTGGCGCCGGTGGCGGAGCATCCGACCAACAAAAACCTGGTTATTGTGTATGACCTTCGCGAGGATCCCTCGGAGCTGATCAACGCCACGCCTGAGCAGATTCGTGAGCGGGTATTTACTTCCCAGGCAGAATTGGGCGAGGGCGTTAGTCGGTTTCCGCTCAAGGGCGTACAGCTGAATAAATGTCCGGTACTGGCACCCGGCACCATGCTCAAGAGCCTGACCAAGGAGCGCTTGGACGAGCTAAAACTTGATGGCGATACACTTCGGGCCAACCTTGCATTGCTGAAGCAGGCATCCGATTTGCCGGCGCGAATCGCCCAGGCCTTCGACCAGGCCCACGAAAGCGACCTGACCGATCCGGATGAACAACTCTACGCGGGTGGCTTTATCGGCAAGGCCGATCGGGAGAAGCTGAACTGGGTGCTGGAGCAGCCGGTGGAAACCCTGGGCGAGCAAGACGTGCAGTTTGCCGATGAGCGGCTGTCGGAACTGCTGTTCCGTTATCGAGCCCGGAACTACCCCGATTCTTTGCTGGGAGAAGAAATGGAACGCTGGGAAGAGTTCCGGTCCCAGCGGCTGATGCATCCGAAGAAAGGCTGGCGGTCGCTTGAAGCCTTTGCCCATGAGCTGCAACGGCTGGCCGCCGATCCGGATCTTACCCCGGAGCGGCGGCATGTACTTGAGGACCTGCATTTGTACGGCGAATCACTGATGCCATACGTGTGAGCGTATGGTTGAGTGAACCTCAGCGGCGTTTGCAGAAGTAAACGCTCAGCCCCTGGCCGACCAGGCTCTGAACTTCGCTGCCCAGGGCCTCGGCCTGAATCTGCCGCTGCACCGGTTGAGTCGCCAGGCTGTGGCCATCGGCATCCCGGGCTTTTACCAGTTTCCAGTCTACCTCGTTGCTTACCATGGCCATTAGCTGTCTTAGCTGAGCGCCGTCCTGCGGCAGGAACCAGCGATCGCGACAGCCGCCCAAGCTGAAGAAGTCGTCTTCCTGGGTCAGTTCCTTCCAGTTGGCATCCTGAGGATTGGCAAGCACCATGCGGCGTAACTGACGCAGCACTGTCCGCGTAGCCGGCAGCTTGTGCTCAGCAATCAGGTTGCGAATGTGGCGGTCACCGGCGGTCTGTTCGCCAATGGCAGTGTGCATATGCACCACCGCTCCGGCCAAGCTGGCGTCGCTCACCAGTGATGCCAGAGACATATCTGTCATGGCGGGTGAGGGCAGACGCCCAACTTCAATCCAGTGCACCTGATGACCGTCAGCGACAAAGCGCTGGGCAATGGACCAGGGCCAGAACACAATGTTCTCAACACCCATGTCACTGGCCATGCGAGTGCCCTTGGCGACATTGGCCAGGGATTCGTCGACCGCAATCACTTCGACATCACTGAGGTAACGTGCCAGTTCCATGGCGCGCTGGCCGGACTGGGCGCCGCACACCAGAATCCGAAGGGTATCGGGCAGGTTGTTAGTGGCAATACCCAATTCCGATGCCATTACATTCTTCAGGCTGCTCTCGGCGCGGAAGGCTAATTGTGACCAGGCCGGCCAGGCTTGGGGTACGTCCACCTTGTCCATGCAGAGTTCTTCGGCTTTTTCATCGAAGTTCTGCTTGATGGCCTCTTCGTTGGCCCGATCGTAATAGCTGGCGGCCATCACCGGCTGAAGCGCCAGCGGCCAGTCGGTCAGGCTCCACTGCCCGAGCTGAACAGCAAAACGCTGATGAAACAGTGCACCGTACATACCGCTGATGATCAGGGAGCCGATCATTCCGTCCTGCGACTCGCCCATCATTAGCTGGGCTTGAATACTTTCGTTGATCGTGGCAATCAGGCGCTCTTCGTCCTCTTCAGCGGCCAGGGCGTAACCGGTGCGGTCGGCATACTGGCCAATGGCCAAGGCCAGTTGCTGCAGTTCGTCACGCAGGTCCACCGTTTGTGCCACTTCCGCAATGATAGCGCGGCGTAGCATGACCACCAGATTCTCAACGGCCGGGTTCGGCATCAGCGTCTTCTGTAGGCCAAGAATCAACAGCTCATCTTCGCTAGCGGCACCCAGGAAGATCTCGGCATTGGGGTTATCCAGATCGTATTGTTGGTGCACGATGGCAGCTACAAATCGGCCCAGTTCCTGATGAGGCAGTCCATCCCGGCCGAGCAGGGCAATGGCATCCCGCGCAAGTTCACCGTCAGCACGCTCCACCTGAAGGTGTTGCGCGCAACTCAACATGCCGCTGTAGATTGAATCCCAGTTCGCGCCGGTTTCCAGCAGTTTGCGATAGTGTAGGTAGGCTACGTCGAACTGGCCTTGCAGGCGTTTGGCATGCGCGACCCCGCAGAAAGCGGCGGCGGATTGCCGGTCGCAGTCCAGTGCCTCCAGGAAATGCTGCTCGGCCAGCGCCGGGCGTTCGGATTTCAGAGCCCAGTACCCCAGGTTGGCGTGCTGCTGGGCTTGCCCAGGCTGAGCCTGCAGGCTGGCACTGAACAGATGATGAGCTTCGTCGAGATGCCCTTCATCCAGTTCAATCCGTCCCAGAAGGCCAAGAGCACCGGCGTTTTCAGGTTCGAGCTGGAAGGCATCTGCCAGGTAATCACGGCATTCCTGTCTGGCCCGGAGGCGCTGAATATGGTTCAGCCCGTTGCTGTTGGATTCTCCGTAGGCCAGGTTGGCCTGAAGTAGGAGCCGAGCCGCCTGCGCCCGATCGGAGCCAGGATTCTGAACGTGATGCTGTGATTGCATGGGACACCTCAACCTATTAATTGAACACCATTAACCCTGAAGTAGCTGAAGCACCTGCTGGGGGCGAGCGTTGGCCTGAGCCAGAACCGATAGGCCGGCCTGTTGCAGTACCTGGGTACGGGCAAGGTTTGCGGATTCGGCCGCAAAGTCGGCGTCCTGGATTCTGGAACGGGCCGCGGTCAGGTTCTCAGCGGTTGTGCCAAGGTTTGCAATCGTGGTTTCAAAGCGATTCTGGATGGCGCCTAAATCCGCTCGTACGCTGTTAATAGATTGCAGTGCGGAATCCATGGCGAGCAGAGCTTTATTTGCCCCCGAGATGGTCGAGATATCGACTGTGGCCACATTCTGTGTGTCGTCGACATTCAGGAGTGCCTGGTTGAAGCCGATGATGTCGCCACCGCCACTGATGGTGACGTTATCCAGAGACTGTAGGGTGACCTCGCCGCGATAGAGAAAGCTGTTAGATACAGTTGCGTCCGTGTCAGCTGTCTGGGTGAAGCCATCCTGGAACAGCGAGGTAATGCTTGATACATCGCCTGCGAGTTCATTGTTTGCTGTATTTCCCTCGGTAATCGACATGGTTTCGTCAATGTCGATGTTCCTGCCATCGTCAGCGCGAAGTACGAGCTCGCCGGATGTGTCGATTTCTGCGCGTACTCCGGTCTTACTGCTGAATTCATTGATGGCCGCTTCAGCATCTGCAAGGGAGATTGAATCGCCTGTGTCTAGTGTGGTCTCGAGAACTTTTACGCCATTGATGTCGAGGCTGTAAGTAGCTGTGTCGCCCTCCGCAGCCGGGTCGGTAAAGGTAGCGAGGGAGGCATTGCCGGTGCCAATGCCGGCGAAACTTTTTTCGGTTTCAGCAAGGGCGCTCACGCCATCCAGGGCACTGCCGTTAATGGCGGCGGCCTTAGCGTAGGCACTGTCAGCCTCCTGTCCTGCGAGAGTGCCCGCAAAACGGGTCGAATCGGCTACCACGGTTCCATTAATGATGACGGAGGTTCCCGTGGCTGCGCTGCTCACACCGCTGAAGTCAGTTATACCGGTTTGGGCGGCACCGTTAGTTCCGCCCGTGGCTGTTCCCAGAGTTTCGGCGCCGGTGCGAGCGACTTGACCGGCCACGTCGACAACTGAGCCAATCTGGTTAGCTTTGGTGCCATCAATCGATACGCCAATCGTCTGGTTAGCATTGGCACCGACCTGGAACTGCTGGGTGGTATAGCTGCCATCGAGAATTCGCAATCCGTTGAACTCGGTTTCCGAGGCAATGCGGTCAATCTCTTCAATCAGCTGGGACACTTCCGCCTGGAGTGCCTTCCTGTCCGAACCAGAGTTCGTGGCGTTGGCGGACTGTACGGCAAGCTCTCGAATCCGTTGCAGGGCGTTAGCGGCCTCACCCAAGGCACCTTCTGCAACCTGAGACAGGGAGATGCCATCGTTGGCGTTCCGGATGGCTTGATTGAGACCCTTTACCTGGCTTGTAAAGCGTTCGGAGATCGCCAGGCCAGCCGCATCGTCCTTTGCCGAATTGATCCTCAGACCAGAGGACAGTCTCTGAAGCGTGGTGTCGGCCGAGCGCTGTGAGGTGTTCAAGTTACGTTGGGCGTTCAGTGAAGCGACGTTTGTATTGATTACTTGTGGCATTTCTTTTCTCCCTGCTCCCAGGTGCCGGTGGCCAGACGCCGTGATGCTTGAGCGCGTGGTCGGCAAAATATCGTTTGATTACCGTTTGGAGTGAGCAAAGCGAACGCTGTGCCAGTTTTCAAGAAATGACGTTAAGTTTCTGATAAAAATAGATATATTGCCGTGCCTTTGAGGATGTGTTGATAGCGTTTTGTCATGTAAATGGCGGTCATAACGGTAAGTCATTGCCGCTTTTACATTCTTTTACAAAGTTTTTTTAAGTTTTTTCTCAAGGAAGGAATTGACGTGCCGTTAAGCATTGCATCAGGGCGGTGCTACCAACAGACGATTAGGCGCCGGACCTTTTTCACAAAGAAACGACACTAGTCGAAAGGGGAAGCAATATGGCTCTCGGTATTAACACGAACGTCGCGTCACTGTCTGCTCAGAACCAGTTGGGCAACTCCCAGAAGCTGAATGACCAGGCGCTTGAGCGTCTGTCCTCCGGCCTCCGTATTAACTCAGCCAAGGACGACGCCGCGGGCCTCGCGATCTCTACCCGTTTTCAGGCTCAGATCAGTGGCCTGAACGTTGCTCAGCGTAACGCTAACGACGGTATCTCTCTGGCGCAGACCGCAGAGGGTTCTCTGGGTGAAATCACCAACAACCTGCAGCGTATTCGTGAGCTTTCTGTTCAGTCTGCTAACTCCACCAACAGTGCTTCTGACCGTGAGGCTCTCCAGGAAGAAGTTAGCCAGTTGGTGAGTGAAATTGAGCGTACCGCTACAACAGCTCAGTTCAACGGCTTGAACCTGCTGGACGGCTCTTTCACTTCGCAGCAGTTCCAGGTTGGTGCCAATGCTAACCAAATCATCAATGTTAGTGTTGGTGGGGCGCGTTCTACCCAGATCGGCTCCATTGTCAACGAAACTGGCACCAATACTGTTTCTACAGTCGTTGGCGGCGCGGTAGGTGGCACCGCCCGGGCAAGCGCAGATGCTTATGATGGAGTTAGTGCCACCGCTTCGACCGGTGGGAACGTCACTATCAACGGCACCAACATTGTTTCGTCGGCTGGTTTTACTGGTCAAACATCCAGAGGTGAGACTGACGATAGCGCCTTCGCTAAGGCGAGTGCGATCAACGCCAGTGGCGCTGGTGTGACAGCAGTTGCGAGCAACACGCAAACCATCGCGCTTGGCGGCGCTAACGCTGTCGCTGCAACGTTCACCGCAACGGGTGATTCCGCTAGCTACACATTAAATATCAATGGAACCGATGTGTTGGCCTCAACGCTTAGTTTCGATAGCGGTGTGTCAACAATTAGTGCGTCGGATGTAGTGAACGCGGTGAACGCGGCTCAGTCTGATACAGGGGTTACTGCCTCATTCGATACGGCTACCAATGAGATTATTTTCACGAATGCAAGTGGCGGTAATATAAACGTTACCGAAACTTATGATGAGACCGAAGCAACTGCCGGTAACGTTAGCGCCAATACTGTTTTGGCTACTGGTGAAACTGGTGACGCTACTCTCGCAGCCACCTATCGTGGTGATATCACCCTTCAGTCATCTGAAACCGTAAACATCACCGCTGGCGCTGCTATCGTTGGTATGGACGCCGCCGCTCAGAACGTTTTGACAGTCGACGCTTCCCAGTCCGTTGCAACTGTTGATATCTCGACTGTTTCGGGCGCGAACAATGCGATCCTGGCTATCGATGCCGCACTGGACAGCATCAACGGTTCGCGCGCGCAATTGGGTGCGGTACAGAGCCGGTTTGAGTCTACGATCTCCAACCTGGCGACAACGTCTGAGAACCTGAGCGCTGCAAACAGTCGGATTCTGGACGCAGACTTCGCGGCAGAAACCGCCAAGCTGTCCAAGTCTCAGGTACTTCAGCAGGCTGGCATCTCGGTTCTGGCGCAGGCTAACGCCCGCCCACAGCAGGTTCTGTCCCTCCTGCAGTAAGGGGATAGCGGTAACATCCGGAGCCTTCGGGCTCCGGTTTACGCCGTTTAAGGATAGTGAGGTGAGCTATGAATGACGTTAACCTGATTGGCCCGGATCTGAAGCTGGTTCGCACCAGTGCGCAAGCTCCGGCACGGGCACTTTCGTCATCTCAGGCCGAGGGCAGGAATGCCTCCGACCTAGCTACTCCATCAACAGGGAAAGGCGCTGATGGTCGGGCGGTTTCTCAGGCTCAGGAGGTTTCCAAAGCTGAAAGGCTTCAGAACCGGAATGAGAGCCAAAGAGAAGAGCTGGATGATGCGGTGTCGCAACTGAATGACTTCGTTCAGAACGTGCAGAGAGATCTGCAGTTTGAAGTTGATAACGAGCGCGGTGCAACGATTGTCCGTGTGGTGGATCAGCAGACCCAGGAAGTGATTCGGCAGATTCCCGATGAAGTAGCTTTGAGGTTGGCAGAAAAATTGCAGCAGGATGAACCGCTGACGCTCCTCAACATAGAAGTGTAAAAGCTCAAGCTTAAGCGCTAACGTTGAAAGCGTGTATTCGGCACCGCCTTACCTGATGGTTTGGCGGTGTTTTGCGTTCAGTTAGACGTACACTTTGTTACAAAAATGGCCGAGTCTGAGGCAAAGTTTTGCCGCTCCCGGCCGTTAAGCTCATCAATGAAGCGAGCGCCTTCCTGAGGAGGCAATGTTATGGCAGGTATATCATCGCTAGGTATTGGATCCGGGGTTCTGAGCTCAGACCTTGTCGATCAGCTCGTGGCTGCAGAGCGCAAGCCCACAGAAAGCCGGCTGGAATTCAATACCCAACGTACCGAGGCTCTCTTGTCCGCCTACGGCACATTGCGCAGCGCTATCACTGAATTACGCTTGCCAATGCGTCAGCTGAGCGCTCCTGACAACATGACGGCGTTCTCCGCCAGTTCCTCCAATGACGACGTCGCAGTGACTCTGGACGATAGTAAGGCCAGTCGTGGCTCCTATACCGTCCAGGTAGATAGTCTCGCCCAGGCGCAGTCGCTGGCTTCCGGCACCTTTTCAGACAAAGATACCACCGGTATTGGCACCGGCTCCCTCACGCTGCAAGTTGGTGACGAATCCAAGGTTTTGACCATCGATGGAACCAACAACACCCTTCAAGGCCTGGCCAACGAGATTAACGATGCCGGAATAGGCGTAACGGCGGGTGTTATTGATACCGGTTCTGGTTTCCGCCTGGTGATGTCGGCTGAAGAAACTGGTACCGCCAATGCGGTAACGATTACCGCATCCGACGATGATGGCAACAATACCGATACCGCTGGCCTGTCGCGGTTCGTGTTTGACGGAACAACCAATAATTTGACGGAGACCATTGTAGCCAAGGACGCGGTGGTGCAAGTCAATGGCATTCAGATAACCCGCCCGACCAACAATATTGAAAATGTCATTGACGGCCTGAGCTTCGAGTTGAAGGCCGAAGGCGTGACTTCAAACGTCAAAGTCGAACAGGATTTCGGAGCCGTTGCCGACCGGGTGCAAGGGTTTGTAGATAAGTTCAATAGCCTGCAGTCGGTGATCAAGGGGCTTTCAGGGTTCAATGCCGAGACTGGCCAAGGCGCTTTGCTTACTGGCGACAGTACTGTTCGTGGTATCCAGAATCAGCTTCGGAACATCCTGACCCGGGTAGTGCCTGGTCTTGAGAATGCTTCAGTCCGCAGTTTGGCCGATGCTGGAATTACCACCGATTTCGAAACAGGTAATCTGGAGCTTGATCGCACCAAGCTTGAAGAACAGCTTAAAAACAATCCGGATGATGTGACCGCTCTGTTTGCTGAACAGGGGCGGGCCTCAGACGCTCAGGTTGAGTTTGTTCGAAGCGGGATTAGCACAGAGCCCGGAACGTACGGCATCAACGTCACACAGGCAGCCACTCGTGGTTCCGTCTCGGGCAATGCGGTCCTGGCGGACAATGTTACCATCGATAGCACAAATGATGAGTTGACGCTGTTTGTTGATGAAGAAACCAGCGTGTCACTGAAGCTGGATGCCGGCACTTATGCCACCGCGCAGGATTTGGCGGATCAGGTTCAGAGTCAGATCAACGCAAGCTCTGCCCTGAGCGCGGCTGGTGGTTCGGTGCAGGTGTCACTGAACGGAAGCGGCCAACTTACATTTACTTCCAGTAAGTATGGTAGCGAATCGAACGTAAGTGTTACTTCAGTTGAAAGTGGTGCTGCCCTTGGTTTGACGGTAGCTACTGGAACCGCTGGGGTGGATGTCGAAGGGACCATTGATGGCCGTGCCGCCGAGGGCGACGGGCAAGTCTTGTTCCTTGGCAGTGGAAACGGAAACGCCTCTGGCCTCCAGGTGAAAATTACCGGCGACCAGATTGGTAGTCGGGGCAATATCCAGTTTATTGAGGGTATCGCAGAGCGGACTGTTGATCTGGTAACCAACATTGTTGGTGCAGATGGTGCGTTAGAATCCCGGACAGAAGGTTTGAATAAGGAGCTTGAGCGAATTCAGGCTGAGCAGGTGAAGTTGGATGAGCGTATCGCTTCTTATCGCGAGCGTTTGGTGTCCCAGTTCAGTGCTGCTGATTCTCTGATTTCCCGGCTCAACAGTACTCGGGAGTATGTGAGCCAGCAGCTGGCTGCGCTCGCTCCCCAGAACAACCGTGATAACTGATCCGGTAAGACCGGAACCTGAAGCAAGAGGCAACCTATGAACGGTTTACAGGCATATCAGCGCGTAAACACCCAGACCAGCATCACCGATGCTGATCCGCACAAGCTTATCCAGTTGCTGTATAACGGCGCGCTTGAGCGGATCAATATGGCAAAAGCTCGCATGCAGGCGAAGGACTTCGAAGGCAAGGGTAAGCTGATCACCAAGGCCATTGAAATAATTGGCGGCCTTCGCGGTTTCCTGGACTTCGATAAAGGTGGAGACCTGGCTGAGCGCCTGGCTGGCCTTTATGAGTACATGGAGCGCACTCTGTTCGAGGCGAACGCCAAGAATGATCCAGCAAAACTGGATGAAGTCGCTGAGTTGCTGCGCTCAATCAAGGAAGGTTGGGACGGCATTCGTGAGGAAGCTGTAGGCCAATAGCCATTACCGCCATCGTCCCGTACAATACGTGCCTTATTTTCGATACATCCAAACTGTTCAGTCTGGAGCAAGGGCATGTCTGATATTAAGAAGGTGGTGCTGGCCTATTCCGGTGGCCTGGATACTTCCGTCATCGTTCGGTGGTTGCAGGACACTTACAACTGTGAGGTGGTGACTTTCACCGCCGACATCGGCCAAGGTGAGGAAGTGGAACCGGCGCGGGCGAAAGCCGAAGCGCTGGGAGTGAAGGAAATCTACATCGAGGACCTGCGTGAAGAGTTTGTGCGCGATTACGTGTTCCCGATGTTCCGCGCGAACACCATCTACGAAGGGGAGTACCTGCTGGGTACCTCCATCGCCCGTCCGTTGATCTCTCGTCGTTTGATTGAAATCGCCAACGAGACCGGTGCCGATGCCATCTCCCACGGTGCGACCGGCAAAGGCAACGACCAGGTCCGCTTCGAGCTGGGTGCCTACGCACTGAAGCCTGGCGTAAAAGTGATTGCACCCTGGCGCGAGTGGGATCTGAACTCCCGCGAAAAGCTGCTGACCTACTGCGATGAGCGCAACATTCCGGTGGAGAAGAAGAAGGGCAAGTCTCCTTACTCCATGGATGCCAACCTGCTGCACATCTCCTATGAAGGCATGAACCTGGAAGATCCCTGGGCCGAGGCCGAGGAAGATATGTGGCGCTGGAGCGTTTCTCCGGAAGCCGCTCCGGATAAGCCGACTTACGTTGAGCTGACTTACAGCAAGGGCGACATCGTTGCCATCGACGGCCAGGAAATGAAGCCTCACGTGGTGCTGGAAACCCTGAACAAGGTGGCGGGTGACAACGGCATTGGTCGTCTGGACATCGTTGAGAACCGTTACGTGGGCATGAAGTCCCGTGGCTGTTACGAAACGCCGGGCGGTACCATCATGCTGCGCGCCCATCGCGCCATTGAGTCAATCACGCTGGACCGCGAAGTGGCCCATCTGAAAGACAGCATCATGCCGCGCTACGCCGAGGTGATTTACAACGGCTACTGGTGGTCCCCTGAGCGCGAGGCGCTGCAGGCGCTGATCGACCAGACCCAGACCTACGTGAACGGCACCGTGCGCCTCAAGCTCTACAAGGGCAATGTTGAGGTTGTTGGCCGGAAGTCGGATGACTCGCTGTTCGACGAGAAGATCGCCACCTTCGAAGAAGATCAGGGTGCGTACGATCAGAAAGATGCGGAAGGCTTCATCAAGCTGAACGCGCTGCGTCTGCGCATTGCGGCAGGCAAAGGCCGCAAGCTCTGACTTTCGCCTTTAGTTAGCCTTTGGACGCCCGGAACTCTCCGGGCGTCTTTCCTTTGATTGCCTTGAATTTCCGGTGAAACGATGTGGTTTCACTGAACCCCAGCCGTAACGCAATATCCGGAATCGCCAACTCGCTGTTGAGCAGATAGTCCTCGGCCATGGTCTGCCGAACCTCATCCAGTAATTTCTGATACGACACGCCTTCCTGGCTCAGCCTGCGTTGCAGGGTCCGGCTGTTCATATCGAGCTCGTCCGCTACCACATCCTGCCTTGTGACTCCCTGCATCAGCTGTTGCTGAATGCTGTGCTTTACCTGTGAGGCCAGATCGCTCTTAGTGTCGGTGTTGGTTTCGAGCGATGCCAGCTGGGTGAGAGCATGCGCCTCCAGAGTTTTACGCAGCATAGGGTCGGGCTGGCGCAGCCGCGTGTTCAGCAGTTCCTTGCGGAAGGTCAGACTGTCTTCATCGGCAGAGAAGTGCACGGGGCAGTTCCAGCGTGACTGGTACGCCTGCTCCAGCTCCTTACCCGGCGATGGCCGTTTCAGTTGCACCAGGGTGGGCGCGGCGGCCTCGTCATCGGCCAACCAGCGGGCGTAATTAACCCAGGATGAGAATACGTTATCCACCAGGTGGGGCCGTACTGCGGGGTTGTCGTAGTTGCAGTGCCACAGCAGCTTGATGTTGTCGCCGGCCATGGCAAGGCGGGTGGTGCCCATATCGCCCACCAGCTTTTCGTAAGGCGCGATGCGGGCCACGGCTTCGCCCAGGGTGGCGCAGCTCATGGTGATGTAACCCAGCACGCTGTAGGAGCCTGGTTGCACGAAATCGCCGGTTTCCAAGCCGAGAATCCGGTTTCCGGTCTGTTCGGCCAGCTGCTGGATAAATACCTGGAATTGCTCGCCGTCGATCCGGCCATCATCGCTGTCCAGAATGGCGGCATTCAGTCCGGCTTTGGTGAACAGCGGTGCGGTATCAACGCCGGCAGATTCGGCGGCGCGAACATACTGGCGAAGTGCGGCAACGGAGGTGGTTCCGAGGGATTTCATGGTTACAACACAGTTTCTTGGAGTATTTGTTGCCGAGAGTATAACGGATCTGTGCCGTTAGAACTTCGGCGGCAAGAAGCATTCGCGGTAACAACCTGGTGCAGCAGCAGCGGGAGCAGGGCTGTGGGGCTAAAAACAAAAAGGCCAGCTAATAAGCTGGCCCAAAGATAAGGAAAGAACGAAAGTGCCTGAAAAATTCGTTAATCCGGTGGATCTCTGTCAGTAAGCTGGCCCATATGGCGGCGGAGGTACTGCACGGCTCCTCCGCCATGGGGGATACTGCTTAAATCCACAATCTCAGAATAGGGCTTTCGCTTATCAGTGTCTGTGGGTGATGTGTGTCGCACTGTTACGGAGTGTTTGCAAACCCACCAGCCGCGTATCAGGCCCCGGTTTCCATTTCCGGCACTGTTTCGGTGAATCGACGGGTTTCATAGGCGTCCACCAGGCCCTGAACGGCGGTGCGCTCTACATCCTGTACCAATGGCGTGCCGTGCTCGGCGTCTGCCTTACACAGCACCATGCCCGCTTCCAGCGAGATATAGCCGGCGGTAGTTTTCAGGGCCTTGTGGTTGATGCCATCAAACACCCGCCGAAACGCGGTGATCGTGCAGTGATCGCTGTTCGGGAAGTGGGCAATGACAGCGTACTGGTTATCACCAACCCGGCACAGAGAATCAATAGGACGCACCAGGGTAGTCAGGCGCCGTGCGATGCCCACCGCCAGTTCGCTCATCACCGAGGGCGAGTGCTTGCGCTTGAGGTCTTGCCAGTTGCGAATACCGCATAACACATAGGCGCAGGCGCCGCCGCGGGATTCGGCATGGCGCAGAATTTTTGCCAGGCGATCACGACTGTACAGGTTATTGCCCAGGCCAGTTTCCAGATCAATGACGTTGGTGGCTTCCAGTTCGCGGTTGTTCTCCACCAGCAGAGCATTGGCTTTGAGCAAGGTATTCTGCCGATCCGCCATGCGGTCTGCCGCAAAGATCCTGGGGATCAATTGCTTGGTCATGTCGGATTTGTAGATGAAGTCGTCCACGCCCCGGTCGAAGGCTTCCGACAGTGCGGCAATGCTTTCGCGGGCGGTCAGCAGAATCACATAGGTGTAGTGATTACTCTGCTCATCCTGTTGCCTAACCTGGTCGGTGAGCTGCAAGCCATCCATCTCGGGCATCAACCAGTCGGCAATCAGTACGCTGACGGGGCGCTGCTCAATGAGTTCCAGCGCGGCGGAGGCGTTATTGACGATGCGTACGTCGCGATATCCGGCATTTCGCAGCGTTCGGCCAACCACCATACTGCTGAATTTGGCGTCGTCAACGACGAGGATGGGTAAGTCCAGGTTTGGCATTGTTATCGACTTCTCATCAGCCCATGGTCAGATGCGTCGCCCCATGCCGGGTGCGGTCCGGCGTGGGTCTTGGTATGCTTTGGCACCTTGAACATCCGGGAATAAATTTAGGCCACAGTATAACCTCAGTGGCTGCTGGAGAATAACGACCATGCCTTCTTTTGACATAGTTTCTGAAATTGATCTGCACGAAGTCACTAACGCGGTGGACCAGGCCAAGAAAGACCTGGCCACCCGCTGGGATTTCAAGAACGTGGAAGCGAATATCGAGCGCGATGAAAAAGGCATTACCATCAGCGCCGAACAGGAGTTCCAGCTGGAACAGCTGATGGACATGCTGCGAATGGCCTTTGCCAAGCGCAAAATTGACGCCCGCGCCCTGTCCGAAGACGGCGAGAGCAAAGCCGGCAAGCTGGTAAAACAGCACCTGTTGCTGAAGCAGGGCATTGAGACCGACATGGCGAAAAAGATCGTGAAAATGATCAAGGACGCCAAGCTGAAAGTACAAGCCAGCATCCAGGGCGACAAAGTCCGGGTGACCGGCAAGAAGCGGGATGACCTCCAGGCCGCGATGGCGATGCTGCGCGAGGCTGAGCTGGATATCCCGCTGCAATTCAACAACTTTCGCGACTGAGTCGGAGGTTTCACCATCTTCTCCAGCGACCGCCGCGCCCTAATCCGGGAAGCGATTTACACCTACACGCGATGGCAGGTTGTTGCCCTGCTGTTTCTCGGGTTCTCGGCGGGGCTGCCGTTCCTGCTGGTGTTTTCCACCCTCAACGCCCGGCTCGCGAACGTAGGAGTGGAAACCGCCACCATCGGTTTCTTTAGCTGGCTGGGGCTTACTTATTCCATCAAGGTGCTTTGGGCTCCAGTGGTGGATCGGCTAAAATTACCGATCCTGGACCACCTGTTTGGCAAGCGGCGAAGCTGGATTTTGCTTGCCCAGGCTGGGATTGCGACGGGCCTTTATTTCATGGCTACAGTTGATCCGCTGTCAGCGACTGAAACACTTGCGTTGTTCGGGCTATTAGTGGCTTTCTCCTCTGCTACGCAGGACGTTGCGATCGATGCCTACCGGATTGAAATAGCGGAAGAGAGACTGCAAGCCGCATTGGCGGCAACGTATATTTTTGGCTATCGGGTAGCATTGTTGGTTGCCGGTGGCGGCGCTCTTGTGCTCTCCGCAAGTATGTCGTGGGAGGCCGTCTATCTGATCATGGCGACCCTGGTCGGTGTGGGCGCGGTAACGGTACTAGTCATCAAAGAGCCTCAGGTAAATCATTTTGCTGCAGCTCAAGATATTGCCCTTAAAATTGAAAAACATGCTTCGAGTCGTTCACATCTTCCACAGCCAGTTGCGAGATTCCTAGGCTGGTTCTACGCCGCGGTAGCCGGACCTTTTCAAGATTTTTTACAACGCTACAAAGAGTTAGCGGTAGCTATTTTGATTTTGGTAGCGGTCTACCGAATTTCAGATATCGCGATGGGCGTAATGGCGAATCCCTTCTATTTAAGTTTTATGGGTTTCACTACCGCTGAAGTCGGCTATGTCACTAAGATCTTCGGTTTTTTTATGACTATCGTCGGATCGTTAGTGGGTGGCGTTCTAGTAATGCAATACGGTGTAAGAAAAATTTTGCTAGCCGGAGCCATTATGACGGCGGCTACTAACCTTCTGTTCGTTTTGCTCGCTCAATACCCTCCGGACGTGGTCACGCTGGCAGTTGTGGTCAGTGCAGACAACCTCAGTGGCGGTATGGCTAATGTCGCCCTGATTGCTTGGCTTTCCAGTATGACCAGTGCTTCATTCACCGCCACCCAGTACGCATTATTTAGCTCGCTAATGACTCTGCCGGGCAAATTTCTCGGTGGTTTCTCGGGTATCGTGGTGGCAGATTTCGGTTATGCTGAGTTTTTCACTATCTCAGCCATAATGGGTGTCCCAGCAATTATTCTTGTGCTGTTTCTGATGAGCCGAGGTGATCGGCTGGACGCACTGGCACCACGAAAGGCCGAGACAGTTGAGCCAGACTCAGAACCGGCTCTGAAGGAGTCCTGACCCATGGAGCCAACCAAGGATCAGAAAATCTGGCAGGTGGTTCTGAGCATTCCGAAAGGTAAGGTGGCCAGCTACGGACAAGTCGCCGACATGGCCGGCCTCGGCCGGCAAGCCAGGTATATCGGACGGGCGTTAGGAAAACTCCCAGCAGGACATTCCGTGCCCTGGTACCGAGTAATCCGCAGCAACGGACAGATCGCCTTCCCGGAAGGCTCGTCGACGTTCATAAAGCAAAAAGCGCTGCTAGAGCAAGACGGCATTGAAGTAAAAAACGGCAAGATCAACCTACGCCAATACCAATGGCAGCCCTAGTGTTTACTCGTTATCAGTAGGCTAATTTTCAAAGTTCAATCGGTCAGGGGGCGGGGTGTCTTTTCTGCCGGAAAAAAGATGTCTGAGCGAAGCGAGTTCGTTTTCCAGAAGAAAAGACACCCCGCCCCCTGACCAGCCCCCAAAACCTAAAGGCTACAGCCGCAAAGCCCCATCAACCTCAATCATCCGCCCCGACATATAATCATTCTCAAAAATAAACGCCGCCGCCGAAGCAATCTCCTCCGGCTTGCCCATCCGCTTCAGCGGAATCCCGGCCGTCATCTTCTCTAACGCCTCCGGCTTCATCGACGCCGTCATCTCCGTCTCAATAAAGCCCGGCGCAATCCCCATGCAGCGAATGCCATAACGCGCCAGCTCCTTCGCCCACACCGGCACCAAAGCAGCTACGCCGGCTTTTGCCGCCGAATAATTACTCTGCCCCATGTTGCCGGCCCGGGAAATCGAAGCAATATTAATGATCACACCCTGGTCGCCATTCTTGATCATCTGGGTAGATGCTTCCCGACCACACAGGAAAACCCCGGTCAGATTCACATCAATCACCGCCTGCCACTGAGCAAGCTCCATGCGCTTCTCAATCTGGCCGTCCTTACCCTTCACCATCAGGCCGTCCCGGAGGATGCCAGCGTTATTAATGAGTCCATTCAACCGGCCGAAGTCTCCCACGATGCCCTCGAACGTGTGAGCAACGTCCTCTTCTTTCGCCACATTACAGACGTAGGTCTTGGCATCGCCGCCGGCCCGCTTGCAGGCCTCGGCTGCTTCGGCCAGTTTCTCCGGCATCAAATCAATTAGCGCGAGCCGCGCACCCTTGGCCGCCAGATATTCTGCCATGGCACGGCCAAGCCCCTGGCCGCCGCCGGTAATTGCAATCACGGAATCTTGAAGTTTCATGTTTTGCCCTAATCAACAAAGTCAGGTGGTGTTGCGTGTGCTGAGTGCGCGGAGTATACCAGACCTTCTAAAACCCACTTCAGACCCTGAGGTTCTGATGTCCGTGTTCCTTTTTCTTTTTATCGTTATGCCAGTGGCCGAAATGGCTGTGCTCATCAAAGTGGGCGGGGTTATCGGTGTGCTGAATACCATCGGGCTGGTGTTGCTGACTGCGGTCATTGGTGCCTGGCTGCTTCGGCAGCAGGGCCTGGCCACCTTGCTGAAGGCCAACCAGCGCCTGAACAGCGGTGAGCTACCCGCGAAAGAAGTCGCCGAAGGGCTGATCCTGGCGGTCGGCGGAGCGTTGTTACTGACCCCCGGCTTTATCACCGACACCATCGGTTTCCTGTGCCTTCTCCCGGGCTCTCGTCACTGGCTGGCGTCCCAGGCCCTGAAGCGCATGGTGGTTTCCGGCCAGAGCCGGGGCTTTCATTTCCGAGCGGGGGGAGGCACCGGTCCTTTCGGTCAGGATCCCTTTGGTGGCGCCGGTGAAAACCCCTTCGGCAGGCAGCGTCCGTTTGATCGTGACAGCGAGGGCAACATCATCGAAGGCGAGTATCAGGACCAGACCGAAACCGACCATGATCGCATCGAAAAAAAGTGAAAAATTTTGAGGGTGAGGTGTTGAAAACCCCTACGCCAACCCCACATAAGTTCCACAAGTTCGCCGCAGGCTGATAACGGCTGGAAAACAGCAAGTTAGGCAGCCGGGCAATTTGGCCGGATGATGCTTTGCAAGTCCGACCTTTTTAACAGCAAATGTCATTGCCACATTAATCTGACTATTGGAGAAGCCGAGCAATGAAAATTCGTCCGCTACACGATCGTGTTGTCGTGCGCCGTAAGGAAGAAGAAGAGAAAACAGCAGGTGGCATCGTGCTGCCTGGTAACGCCAAAGAGAAGCCTTCCCAGGGCGAAGTGGTTGCCGTTGGCAACGGTCGCATCCTGGATAATGGTGAAACGCGCGCGCTGGCGGTAAAGGTGGGTGACACCGTAGTTTTCGGCCAGTATGCCGGGAACACCGTAAAGGTCGATGACGAAGAGCTGCTCATCATGAGCGAGAACGACATTTACGGCGTGCTTGAGTGATCGCTTAGGCGACTCGCACGAACCCTCATTAATCCGATTTATTCAGTAACTTCGGTTTAACGAACAGGAATAGAAGACATGGCAGCAAAAGACGTTAAATTCGGTGATAATGCTCGCAAGCGCATGGTCGCAGGCGTCAACGTACTGGCAGACGCGGTTAAAGTGACCTTGGGCCCGAAAGGCCGTAACGTGGTTCTGGAAAAATCCTTCGGCGCGCCGACCATCACCAAAGACGGTGTGTCTGTGGCGAAAGAAATCGAACTGCATGACAAGTTCGAGAACATGGGCGCTCAGATGGTCAAGGAAGTTGCTTCCCAGGCCAATGACACCGCCGGTGACGGCACCACCACCGCAACCGTTCTGGCCCAGGCCATTGTTAACGAGGGCGTGAAGGCAGTCACTGCCGGCATGAACCCGATGGACCTGAAGCGTGGTATCGACAAGGCCACCGTTGAAGCGGTGAAAGCGATCCGTGATATGGCCAAGCCATGTGACGACAGCCGTAACATCGCCCAAGTAGGTACCATCTCTGCCAACGGTGACGAGACCATCGGTAAGCTGATTGCCGACGCCATGGAGCGCGTAGGTAAAGAAGGCGTTATTACCGTTGAAGAAGGCCGTGGCCTGGAAGACGAGCTGGACGTGGTTGAAGGCATGCAGTTTGACCGTGGTTTCCTGTCTCCGTACTTCATCAACAACCAGGACAACATGTCCGCCGAGCTGGATGACCCGTACATCCTGCTGGTCGACAAGAAGATCTCCAACATCCGCGAACTGCTGCCGGTGCTGGAATCTGTCGCCAAGGCTGGCAAGCCGCTGATGATCATCGCCGAAGATATCGAAGGCGAAGCGCTGGCTACCCTGGTGGTGAACAACATGCGTGGCATTGTGAAAGTCGCCGCCGTTAAGGCGCCTGGCTTTGGTGACCGTCGCAAAGAGATGCTGCAGGATATCGCCATTCTGACCGGCGGTACTGTGATCTCTGAAGAAGTGGGTCTGACCCTGGAAAACACTTCCCTGGATGATCTGGGCACCGCCAAGCGTGTCAACATCACCAAGGAAAACACTACCATCATCGGCGGTGTGGGTGCCCAGGCGGATATCGAAGCTCGCGTTGAGCAGATCCGCAAGCAGATCGAAGACAGCTCCTCTGATTACGACAAAGAGAAGCTGCAAGAGCGTGTTGCCAAGCTGGCTGGCGGCGTTGCCGTCATCAAGGTGGGCGCAGGCTCTGAAGTAGAAATGAAAGAGAAGAAGGCCCGCGTTGAAGACGCACTGCACTCCACCCGCGCTGCGGTTGAAGAAGGCATTGTTGCCGGCGGTGGCGTTACCCTGATCCGTGCTATCGCAGCGCTGGAGAAAGTGGACGCGATCAACGAAGAGCAGAAAGCTGGCGTGAACATCCTGCGTCGCGCTATGGAAGCTCCGCTGCGTCAGATCGTGTACAACGCCGGTGGCGAGTCCTCCGTGGTTGTGGCCAAGGTTCGTGAAGGCGAAGGCTCTTACGGCTACAACGCCTCTACCGAGCAGTACGGCGATATGCTGGAAATGGGTATCCTGGATCCCGCCAAGGTAACCCGTTCCGCACTGCAGGCAGCCGCTTCTGTTGCGTCTCTGATCATCACCACTGAGGCGATGGTTGCAGACGAGCCACAGGAAGAAGGCGCCGGCGGTGGTATGCCGGACATGGGTGGAATGGGCGGAATGGGAGGCATGGGCGGCATGATGTAATGCCGGCCTGATCCCAGCCATGCTCGGAGCGATCCGGGCGTGGCCCGATCGACCCTGAAAACCCCGCGTCAGTTCGCACTGGCGCGGGGTTTTTGTTTTTTTCTCATGAACTTGCCTCAGGCCTTTGCTAGACTCGGCTACCGATTAATTGTCTGTGTGTACCCGAATGAGCGACGCTGAATCCAAAACCTTTCTTCGCCCTGGCAAGCTGGTCCTGTTGGGCTTGCTGGCGTTGGTGGTGTATGCGATCGCTTTACTGTTCTGGGTGCCGGCAGGATGGGTATGGCAGCAGGCATCCAGCCAGGTTTCCCTGCCCCAGCAGGTGGAGATCCGGCAGGTGTCCGGACGGATTTGGGACGGTGCCGCCGGATTGGTGATGGCGGGTTACCCATTGCGCGTGGACTGGCAACTGGGCTGGCCCTCACTGACCGAGCTGTCACTTCCGGTCGACCTTTCTATTGCCTCATCCCAATCTGAAATTGAAGGCGATGTCACCGTCGCCTGGCCCCAACGGGCCGAAATCAATGCCAATGGCCAGGTAGTAGTCAGCGAATTTAAAGACCTGATTCGTCGCAGTGGCGGCGCCATGATCGAGGGTAATGTCTCCATCGATCAGTTTAATCTGGTATGGGAAGACAATCGCATCACCCTGGCTGAAGGACTTGGCCGGTGGGCCGGTGGCCAAGTTTCCTGGCCGATGGGTAATCGGACCGGCCAGGCCCGGTTCCCGCCCATGCAGGCCGAGCTTGATACCACTCAGGGCGGCGTTGCCCTCACAGTGGCGGAGCAGGGCGGTGATGGTCCGGCGGCCGATGCGCAAATCCTGTGGAACGGCATGATGGAACTCCGGGTCTATAAGCGCATGGTGGACCTGGCAGGTCAGCCCTGGTCAGATTCCGCAAGCCCTGGCGATGTGGTGTTCCGGGTCCGGCAGCCGTTGCTGCCAGGAGCGCGCTGATATGCCTGCGATGAACGCACAGACCCAAAGCCGATTGTCCCGAGCACTGGCTAACCTGTTGTTGGTGGGGCTGGTGATCTATCTCGGAATAGCGCTGGCCAAGGTGACCTGGTTGGCGGCCTGGGACGACAGACCAGTGCCGGTTGCGCCGGTCGCCGCTAGCGGCAATGCTGCGGACGGCTCGGGGTTGTCGTTCCCCATGGCCAGTTTCGAATTTTTTGGCCGGCCGCCAACGCAGGAGGGAGTCGCTGAAGTGGTCAAACGATCAGCGCCTGAGACCGGCCTGCGGCTGCGGCTTGAGGGCGTGCTTGTGGGACAGCGCCCGGAAGACTCCGGTGCTATAGTTGCAGGAAGTAACGGAGAAACGTCGTACTTTCGGGTCGGCGACATGCTGCCGGGCAATGCCGAGCTGGCGGAAGTGGAGCCGAGCCGCATCCTGATTCGCCGGGGCGGTCGCTACGAATCACTGACGTTCGAGGAATCCGAATCCGGCGGGCTGGTTGCAGAAGCCATGGAACCGCCGATAGCATCGTCGCCGGATGCCTTTCTGGAAAGTGCCCGGGCACAGTTGGACAGCCAGGGCATAGCAGCGCTTAATGCCTATGGCCTGAGCCCGGTGGATGACAGTGGAGCGTCTGGATATGTTTACAACGGTTCCAATGCCATGCTCAATGCCGTTAACCTTCAGGCCGGCGATGTGATTACCGCCATCAACGGCCAGCGTCTGGGCGACATAGAACAGGACAAATCCCTGCTTGAGAGCTGGCGCGGCCAGGCTCAGGTGGATATAGAAATCGAGCGTGACGGATCCATCCTCACCATCAGTTATGCCATACCCGAGCAGTGGCGCTGACCGGGTTCATCGATACAGGACGAAATCGCCACATGTATAACCACAAGACCAATATTCTGCGGGCGTTTGCCCTGCTCATTCTTCTGCCTCTCATGTCGGTGGCCCACGGGCAGGAAGAAACCTGGCGACTGAACCTGAAGGACGCCGATATCCGGGCCTTCGTAACTCAGGTTGCAGACATTACCGGGTACAGTTTTGTGGTGGACCCCCGGGTCAAAGGCAAGGTAACGGTGCTGTCCAGCGCCCCGATGAACAAGGACGAAATATACGATCTGTTCCTGGCCGTGCTGAATGTCCACGGCTTTACCGCCATTCCCGGCGAGGAAGTGATCAAGGTGGTGCAACAGGTGGATGCCAAGCAGTCGGCTGAATCCATGGCCCGGTTTGAAGAGATTCCCTCCGAGCAGCTCATTACCCGGGTGATCCAGATCGATAACGCCAACGCGCTTGAGTTGGTGCCAATCCTGCGTCCACTGGTGGCCAAGTATGGGCACCTTGCCGGTGTGGCTGCTGCTAACGCACTTATCATCAGTGACCATTCCTCGAACATCCAGCGCATTGAGCAGATCGTCCGTGAACTCGACAGTCCCTCCAAGTACGAAGTGGAGGTAATCCAATTGGAAGAAGCCTGGGTTGGCGATATGGTGACGCTGCTGCAGGAACTGGCGCCGGATGAACTCGGGCGTGCCGGTGGTGATAATGCCGCACGCAAGTACAGCGTAACTGCCGACGAGCGCAGCAACCGGTTAATCCTACGCGGCGACCAGAATTTTCGCGACAAAATGCGCGGGCTGATTCGTCAACTCGACCAGCCTTCCGCCACCGGTGGCACCACCAAGGTGTTGCGTCTGAAACATGCGGATGCCAAGAAGCTGACTGAAATTCTAAAAGGTGTCATGGGTGAGTTAGCCAAAGAGGGTGCTGGTGGCGGCAGTGGCGGGTCTGGTGGAACCAAACCAGGCAGCAATTTCGCAGTTTTCGCCGATGAAGGCCTTAATGCCTTGGTGGTTCGGGGTGAGCCGTCACTGATGCAGGAAGCCGAGCAGATCGTCGCGCATCTGGACGTTCGCCGGGCTCAGGTATTGATTGAAGCTGCCATCGTCGAAATCAGTGATGATCTTGGCCAGGATCTCGGTGTCCAGTTTGCCGTGGGTGATGAGTCCGGGGAAGCGACCCCTGTTGTTGGAACCAATTTCGGCAATGTAGGACGCGCCCTAGACGAAGTGATAGGTGCACTGGTGACCGATTCGGTACTTAGCCCTGCCCGGGGCGGGGTGACTGTCGGTGCCGGCCAGCGCGATGACGACGGCATCACTTGGGGTATTCTGCTACAGGCCTTGTCCACTTCTGCGGCGGCCAACCTCCTATCCACGCCGAGCATCATCACCCTGGATAATCAGGAGTCAGAGATTATCGTGGGTCAGAACGTCCCGTTCCGGACCGGTGAGTCGACAGTGACTGGCGACGGCACCACTAATCCGTTCACCACTATTGAGCGCCGTGACATAGGCCTGACCCTCAAGGTGACGCCCACCATCAGTGCTGACGGTCTGGTGCGACTGGTGGTTGAGCAAACCACTGAAAACGTCGCTGACAGCATTGAGGACGCCTCTGACATCGTTACCAACAAGCGCGAGATCAAGACCACAGTGCTGGCGGACGATGGCGAGACCATCGTTCTTGGCGGCCTGATCCGTGATGACTACCAGGTCAACAAGAGCAAGGTGCCCCTCTTAGGCGACATTCCGTTCATTGGTCGCCTGTTCTCGTCTGAGTCCGAGCGTCGTATCAAGCGTAACCTGCTGGTGTTTCTGCGCCCGACCATCATGCTGGGTAAGGCGGAAGCGGTGGCCGCCACGGACGACAAGTTCCAGGAACTGTGGGAAGTGAATCTGGATATCCGGAAGAAGCTGGATCTGCCGGCGGTGGACGCCAGCCCGGATATCGAGGTGCTGTTTGACGGCCGGAAGCGCCAGAAGATGGGTGAAACAACAACCCCTTAAGCGGTGAGTGGTGGCATCGGGCAGTCGATCTGGTCGGCCACCAATCTCATCAGTTCGTATTCACGGACGTCGATATGGCCATCGTGGGTGATGCAGTGCCCACAGGCATCAATGATAGCGGGCTTGAGCAAAGGTGAGAGCCCGTTCAGTGTGGTCAGCGCCTCCTGTAACTGGCGCATGGTCACCTTCTCCAGAACCGCCTGATCCTGCCCCTTGGTATTATCAAACCCTGCCATCGCCTCCCGGTATAACGACTCGGCATCCGAGGCGCTTTTGGTGCCGGCGCGCGCAAAAAGGCTTAGCAGCTTCTGGACGGCCGGCATTACCGGGCGGTACTTACGGTGGCGAACCGGCGTTACCTGACCGGCACTGGCGCCCAGGTGGCGCGACAGAAAGCTGGTCAGGGCCAGTTCGAACAGCGACATCCGATTGTCCGCCGCGACCAGCTTCTGGACGTTGGTGATCAAACCTTCCCGTTCCTCCGAATCCAGTTTCCGTAACGCCGGCATGGCTAACTCCAGGGCAGGGAATCGCACCTCCTCACCGATGGATTTCAGAGCTGGAATCAGCTTTTCCAGGAGGTCCGGTTGGCCGCCTAGCACCGGGTGCTCGGGAATCATTGCCAGCATCCGATGTTGCTCCTCCCGGGATACTTCAGCGATCACCATCGCATAGCAGAGCTGGATAGCGCCGGCGCGGGTATACAGCAGGCTGCGAAACGTAGCGGGTAGTCGGCCTAACAAGCGAGTGGCGAAGGCCTCGCCCTGGGGCGATGTAGTACCAACTCGTTCTGACAGCTTGCTGGTTGCGGGAAAAGAAGCAGCCTCGTTGCTCGAGGCCAGAGGCGAAGTACTGGTGCGTCGGAGCGGTGCCACCACCTCTGCCCCCAGGTCGGCAAAACCCGAGGCCTGGGCCGGGGCCTGAGAGCTGGTAGCGGCGCGCAGGTCAGCTCCGGGTTGGGTATCCCGGAGACGGCTGCGGAGACGGGCCAGCATGCCCGGCTGAATCTGGTTGATGCGCTGCTCAATAGGTGGGTGTGAGGCCAGCAGTGAGGCGAACTTCATCCGCGCGCTTTCCCCGAAGCACATGTGATTCATATCACTGGCATGGCTGGTGGTGTCCAGGTAGCCGCCCTTCAAACCGATCTTGAACAGCGCACCGGCAATGCCTTCCGGGTTGCGGGTAAATTGCACCGAAGAGGCATCAGCCAACAATTCCCGTTGTCTGGAAACGGCTGCTTGAATCAACCGGCCAAAGAACACGCCAACGTAGCCGATCAACAGCAGCGCAATGCCAATCACGCCAATGGCTGCCTGGCCGCGATTATCTCCCGATGAGCGCATAGAGCGGTGGCGGCCGTAAAACGACATCCGCATCAGGAAACCGCCAATCTGGCCAATCATCAGAATACCGGCCAGCAGGGCAATCAGGCGAACGTTCAGGCGCATATCACCATTGAAAATATGGCTGAATTCATGGCCGACCACGCCCTGGAGTTCATCGCGGCTGAGTTGGGTGAGGGTGCCATGGGTAACCACCATGACGGCTTCGCCCGGCGTATAGCCGGCAACAAAGGCATTAATGCCGGTTTCCTGGTCCATTACGAACAGCTCGGGTACCGGCACGCCACTGGCGATGGCCATTTCCTCCACCACATTTCGGAGCCGGCGCTCGTCCTGGTCCCGAGTGTCGGGATCAATGGGGCGGGCACCCACCATCTTGGCCACCCGTTCGCCGCCGCCGGCCAGGTCAACCCACCGAATCAGGGAAGTAACACCGATCAGCGTGACCACTGTCGCGGCGGTCAGCAGACCATGGCGAGACAGCAGCCAATCGTGGAAGACCAGGGCTGAGGATTCACTGCGGGTGACAAAGTACCCGACCAGGGAAACGGCAAGCGTGATCAGCACCACCGCTGTCAGGAACAGCAGGACCAATACGCTGGTGTTGCGCCGGGCACTGGCCTGGCGCTGGAAAAAACCGGGATGGGCCATGGGTCAGGGCGTCAGAAAGCGACCTTGGGTGCCTGGCGGGCCTCCGGGGTCTCGAGCTCCAGTTGGGCCGTCTCTTTGAACGCACACATGCCGGCGAGGACGTTATTGGGAAACTGCTCGCGGAAAATATTGTAGCTCATGACGCCATCGTTATAGGCCTGGCGGGCAAAGGCGACACGGTTTTCGGTGCTGGAGAGTTCTTCCATCAGTTGCTGGATGGTTTCATTGGCTTTCAGCTCCGGGTAATCCTCGGCCACCGCATAGAAGTTGGCCAGGGCTTTGTTCAGCAGATTCTCGGCGCTGCCCAGGCGCTGGATTTTGGTGCCATCACCGGGATCACGGGCGGCGTCTTTCTGTGCGCTGACTGCATTGTTACGGGCTTCCATGACCTGGGTGAGCGTGGTCTGCTCGTGGCTCAGGTAGGCCTTGGCGGCCTCAACCAGGTTGGGAATCAGGTCGTGTCGACGTTGCAACTGCACATCGATCTGTGCGAAACCGTTCTTGAACTGGTTTCTCAGCGACACCAGTCGGTTGTAGATAAAGACCAGGTAGATGACTACGACGGCGATAACAATCAGGCCAATAACAGTGGTTCCCATGCTAACTCCTTGGGGGATTGGATGATTAAACTTTGTTCTCGACCAACTGGTCGTGAAAGCCTTTTACGAACCGTTCAAAGTCCCGGGGCAGCAGTGGCTTACTGAAGAAATATCCTTGCGCGAGCTTGCAGCCCCGCTGGCTCAGATAATATTCCTGTTCGGCGGTTTCCACGCCTTCAGCGATGACTGACAGATTCAGGCTCTTGCCCAGATCGATAATGGTGTTGGCAATGCGAGTGTCATCCTCGTTCACCAGCAGGTCCCGGATAAACTGCTTGTCGATTTTCAAATGCTGTACAGGCATCTGTTTCAGATAGGTGAGCGATGAGTAACCGGTGCCGAAGTCGTCAACGGCAATACTGATACCGGCCTTGTTTAGCCGGTGAAGTTTGGCAACGGCGTCGGACAGGTTGGTCATAAAGCTCGTTTCGGTAACCTCCAGCTCCAGCCGGCCAGCCGGGATGTCATGCCGACGAAGGGTGTCCAGAATATCGCCGACGATGCTAGCCTGGCGCAATTGCACCGCGGACAGGTTAACCGCGATGCGCAGGGGCGTGCCTTGGTCGGCCCAACGTGCCGCCTGCGCGCAAGCCTGCTCCAGAACCCATTGCCCAATCTCAACAATGATGCCGTTGGTTTCGGCGACGGGGATGAAGTCGTCCGGCGGGATCAGGCCTCGGGTTGGGTGTGTCCAACGGATCAGGGCTTCCGCGCCAATCACACGGCGACTCTCCAGACTGATTTGGGGCTGATAAACCAGATGGAACTCTTTGTTGGTCAAAGCCTGAACCAAATCCTTTTCCAACTGCCTGCGATCACGAATTTCCTGATCAATGCTGGCAACATAAAACTGGAAGTGATCGGCACCGCTTTGCTTCGCCAGTGTCATGGTTTGCTCAGCGCTCTGGAGCAGCCGGTCGGCTTTGTCGGCGTCGGATGGGAACAGTGCCACACCAATGGTGGCAGTTATTGCGACATGCTGGTTCTCAACCATCATCGGGCCGCCGATGCAGGCCAGAACCCGCTCGGCGGTATCGGCGGCCTGGAAACCATCCCTTAAGTCTTTCTCAACAATCACGAACTGGTCACTGCCGAGTCGCGCAATGGTAAAATGCGAGTTGCCGAGCTGGCCGGTGAGTCGGTCGGCCACGGTTTGCAGAATCAGATCTCCACTGCGAAAACCGCATTGTTCGTTCACGGATTTGAAGTCATCAATGCCGCAGACCATCAGCGATAACATGCCTTTGCGGGCTTCTGCTTCCTGGATATCCAGGGCTAACAGTTCCATTAAGGTGTCCCGGCTTGGCAGGCCGGTCAATTGATCGTATCGGGAAAGTCGGCTGACTCGATCCTCGGCGTCGCGATGACGTTTCTGGGTGTCGGCGATGGCCACCAGCAGGTTGTTGGTGGCATTTACCCAGAGCCCAAGTTCATCCCGATCGTGTCCGGGAGGGATGGTTACCAGCCGATCGTCCGGGTGTTCCGGATCCACCGCTTTCACGGAGTCCACGATGCGCAGCAGCGGGCGGGTCAGCAGCAGATGGAAAACAAAGTAAAGAACCAGTCCTAGAATGAGCGCGGTTGCTACGCCAGAGGCAAAGGTGACGGTTGCCCGGTTAAGCCAGGTTCTGGCGGCGGGTACAGTGTCGTAGTGAACCTCAAGATAGCCATAAACCGCATTCGTAGTATCGTCGCGAACCAGTGGAATCCGGTAAGACCGATCAGAATCAAATATCGGGTCGGTCATCTGGCGGAAAGAGATCTGGTGCAGGGGGCGGTTGCGGGTGCCAAGGGCTTCGCCATCGGGATGGACAATGGCGGCCAGGTGCACGGCTTCCATGGCAAAGAGGCCATCAACCACTTGTTGGGCCAGCTCTGAATCAATGCTGAAAACTGCCTGAGTTGCGGCGTCCCGGACCATGGAAATGGTCTGGTCAGCTTGGCTGTCAAGGTCCATAGAAACACGTCGGGCATCGAGGATCACCTGCACAGTGCTAATAAAGATACCACTGATAAGGGCTATGGCGAGAGTCCGTCCAAAAATGCGGTAGCCCAGCCGATGCTCAACCTTGAAGGAGTTTTTCATTCAAGTCTGTCTGTAATCGTGTTTATTAAAGATTTATGGTCGCACATAAATCGCTGTTTTCGCGACGACTGGTCCACGTTTCGCCAAGGAAGGTAGAAGGTCGCTTGACTTGACTGAGTATCGGCGATTTTTTCAGAGAATTCAGGGCGAGGGTGTATCAATTTGTAAGGTTTTCGTTCGCTTGGATACACAAACGCCCGCGCAATGCGGGCGTTTGAGCTTTTACAGCCTACGGCTGCGGCCTTTCAATCAACTTGGTTAGGTAATCAGGCCAGGTTTTCGTTCACGAAATCCCAGTTCACCAAGTTCCAGAACGCTTCGAGGTAGTTCGGGCGGGAGTTGCGGTAATCAATGTAGTACGCGTGCTCCCAGACGTCGACCGTCAGCACCGGCTTATCGGCACCGGTCAGCGGTGTTTCAGCATTGCTGGTGTTGGCAATGGCAACGCTGCCGTCGGCCTTTTTCACCAGCCACGTCCAGCCCGAACCGAAGTTGTTGGCGGCCTTGTCGTTGAACTCTTTCTTGAAGGCATCGAACGAACCGAAGGCTTTTTCGATGGCATCCTTGGCCGCGCCAGTGGGCTCACCGCCGCCGTTCGGGCTCAGGCAGTTCCAGTAGAAAGTGTGGTTCCAAACCTGCGCCGCGTTGTTGAACAGCGGACCGCTGGCGCTCTTGATGATGTCCTCAAGCGACTTGTTGGCGTTGTCCGTACCTTCGACCAGGCCGTTCAGCTTGGTGACGTAGGTGTTGTGATGCTTGCCGTAATGGTACTCAAGGGTTTCCTGAGAGATGTGCGGTTCCAGAGCGTTCTTTTCGTAAGGTAGTGCGGGAAGTTCAAATGCCATGAGGTCGTTCTCCCTGTCTCTCTATTATGTGAGTGTACAACTCGTCAATATAGGGTCGATCTAATGTATATCAACCCCTTGGTGTTAAAGAGCTTTTAAACTCCGGGCTGCCGGGCAGGAACTGGGCGCAGTTGCGTACGCGCCAGACCAGCTCTTCGTAACTGTCGGCCAGAACGTTCACGTGGCCGAGTTTGCGCCCCGGGCGTTCACCTTTGTTGTACAGGTGCAGATGGGCATAAGGCAGCTCGAGAATGCGTTCCGTGTCGCCATGCTCGCCAATGATATTGATCATGCAGCTCAGGCCCCGCGCCTCAACGCTGCCGAGATGATGACCACTCACCGCCCGGATATGGTTTTCAAACTGGCTGGTCATGGCGCCTTCGATAGTCCAGTGCCCGGAGTTATGCACCCGTGGTGCCATCTCGTTGGCAACCAGCCCATCTTCGGTTTCAAACAGCTCAAGGGTCAATACGCCGACGTAGTCCAATTCGTTCAGTAGGGCCCGGATATACCGCTCGGCGTCCTCCTGAATGAAGGCCTGAAGGCCTGGGGCTGGCGCGATGGAGTAGCGCAGAATGCCCTCGTGGTGGCTGTTTTCAGCCATCGGGTAGAAGGCCAGGTCGCCATCTTCTGCCCGCACCGCGATGATTGATACTTCGCGCTTGAAGTCGACAAACTTCTCGACGATCAGGCGAGGGTGCCCGATGTCCGTCCACGCTTGTTCCGCGTCGTCCGGGCTGCGCAGAACCGCCTGACCTTTGCCATCGTAGCCTTCGGTATTGGACTTGGCTACAACTGGGCAGCCCAGCTCTTCAGCGGCCGCCTTCAAGGATTCGGCGCTGTCGGCGATTTTCCATTCCGGGGTGGGGATGCCGAGCTGGCCAAACAGAGTCTTCTCCAATTCACGGTTCTGGCAGACTTGCAGGGCCCTCGGACAGGGGTAAACCGGTTTTTCTTTCGCCAGTTTCTCCGCGACGTGGACGGGCAGGTGCTCGAATTCGTAAGTCACGCGATCAACGCGCGACAGAAAATCGTCCTGGTATTGGCCTTCGCGGTCGATGATCACTTCGCCGAGTCCGGCGCTGGGGCTGCCAGACATGTCGTAGAAAACAAAGGTCTTGGCCAGTGGATAGCCGGCCAGGGCTAGCATACGTCCCAGTTGGCCTGCACCTAAAACACCAATTCTCATCTGTATTCTCCTGCCGGTCTCTGGCTTCTGAATCGTCGGTGTGTGCGGATTTGAAAACACCTTTTGCAATCCGCTCAGCACGGCATGGCTTGGAAGTTACTGATCTCGCGGGTCCGGATTGTCCAGAATAGTCTGGGTCTGGGTGCTTCTGAACTCATCGACGGCCTGGCGCACATTGGCGTCGCTGGTGCCGACAATCTGGGCTGCCAGCAGGCCGGCATTGGTGGCGCCGGCATTACCGATTGCCAGTGTGCCCACGGCGATGCCGCCGGGCATCTGAACGATGGACAGCAATGAATCGAGACCGTTCAGGGCCTTGGACTGCACCGGAACACCCAATACTGGCAGAGAAGTCTGCGAGGCAACCATGCCGGGCAGGTGGGCGGCACCGCCGGCGCCGGCAATGATTACTTTCAGACCGCGCTCGGCTGCGGATTTTGCGTAATCAAACAGCAGGTCGGGTGTGCGATGTGCTGATACCACTTTGGTTTCGTAATCGACGCCCAGCTTTTCAAGCATCTTGGCGGCGTGTTCCATGGTGGGCCAGTCGGATTTGGATCCCATGATGAGTCCAACAAGCGGCTGCATAAGCAACTGTCCTGTGATAATTGGAAAGCCGGCCATTGTATGTTTTGCCTACGGGCCATGCAACAAAGCTCCGTCAGCGTTTCGGACGCGACAGCAATGGCATTTCACCCGTTTTATAACTGCATGTATTATCCGCTGTTAAGAATCAGTCCGTCCATAGCCAGGAGAAGTAATGGAACCCATCCGTCCAGACGACGATGAACTCAGAGCCGGGACACCGTATGGTGGTGCTGACAGTCGTGATCCCGAAGCCACCAACGCGCAGAGCAGCAGGGGAAAAAAGCGGAAAGCACCTGCTGGAGGAAGCGGCAGCGGTCGGGGCAACGTGTTCTTGCTCTGGCTTCTGATCATTGGTCTTGCTGGTCTGGCCGTTGCCGGGTGGTACACCCAGAATCAAAGGATTGTGGCTTTGGAAAGTCAGGTGGAGGAAGCCGACTACTGGGCTCGGCAAAGCAAGTTGGCATTGGCTCGTTTTGAAGGCGAATTATCGGAAACTGGCGAAAACCTGCAGGAGCGTGGCGCCTCGCTGGCCGAGCAGATTGCTGCGAACGATAAGGCCCTGGAAAGCGCCAACAGTGAAATCCGGAAGCTGTGGGTAGTCGCCAATGAGCGCAATAAGGGGCGTCTGAACGAACACCAATCTCGATTGGCGGATCTGGAAAGCGCTCAGGCTGAAGACGTCGAGGCCCTGGCGGCGATGAAAGTCTCGGTTGATAAGGCCCGGTCCTCGCTGGCGGCAGACGTCGCTGCCATGGAAGAACAGATGAAAACCTCCATTGTGGCCTTGCAGGATGCCAACCGGCAGGCAACGGAGCAGCTCACGACCCTCAGTCAGCAGATAGCGGACGTGGATCAGGTCGTCGAAAACCGCATTCGCCGGTTCGAGCAGGAGCAGAAGCTGGGTATTCGAGGAATGGAGGGCAGGATAGCGGCGCTTGAAAAGGAGTCGGGCCGACTCGCCGGTGCCGGTAGTGTGCAGACGCTCAAGAATGAGGTGGCCAGTCTGAAGCGCACCATCGCGGCGGTGGATGCGTCCCGTTCCCAGCTCACGTCGCGTCTGATTCGGCTTTCTGAAGAAGTTAATGAATTGCGCTCCCGGATGTCTGGTCAGTAACAGGCTTTTCAAAGGGTGGGGTGTCTCTGGCGGGTGCGTAACGGTTTGTAGTCATCCCTTTGCGGTAGCTCTCATTTCTGCCGGCGAGCAGTTGTTATTATCAGGCAACTCGCGGACAAGTGAAGAGTGAACAATCATGAAAAGCCCTACGCCCCCCGCTGTCCGGCTGCCTGTCCTGGCGAGCCGGGCAGTGCTGATGGCGGCATTGCTGCTCAGCTCCGGCTGTACCATCTACCAGTCCATTGGCAAGAGTGTGGGAGGCTTCCTGCATCCCGTGTCCGGTCCCGATTTTGTGCACATTCCCAATGATCAATGGGATCGGACGAACGCGCTGGTGTACTTCTATCGAACCCATTCCCAGTGGGCCGCTGAGGAGATCGAATCGCCCAGCGTCTACATCGACGACAAGCACTACTTCAATATCCGGAACGACAGTTACACCTGGCTGGAGGTGAGTCCCGGCGAGCGCCATATTGCCATGCGACGACCGCTTCTGGGGCTGGAGGGAATGAACTCATTTAGCCTGAGCCTGATCGCCGATGCCACGCTGACCACCGAGCCGGGGCGCATCTATTACCTGCGTTACAACGAATTGACCGAGCCTGAGCAATCTCACCCGGATCTTGATCCGGAGCACCCGCTGGCACAGGGGGATCTTCAACTGGTCACCCGTGCCTATGCCATGCAGGCCGACCAGATTATCAGTACCCGCTTCCTCAATAGTGATCTTCTGGCTCCCAATCATGCCGCTACGTCCATAGTGGAGATCAATGAAGACATGGATTACGAGCGTCGTATGGTGTTGCTTGAGGAAGAGCGGGAACTGGAAATCGAGCGACTGAAAGAGGAAGGACAATATCGAGCCGCGTCGTGGTTCTGGCCGTTCGGTGGCGGCCCTACAGTGCCGCTTGAGGCCGACCGCAGAATCCAGCAGCTTGAAGAGGACTACGCGCAGCTGGAACTGGAGCGAGAACGTAAAGCCGAGGCGGAGTCTGGCGGCGGATGGTGGATCTTTTAGGCGGTTGGCAAAGATGACCGGACGAGGAGGTGAATGCGCAATTGTCGGAATGGCATCCCGTTACTACACTGATAGCGGTTGTAACCACTGCTATGTCAGAACCGGAACGTCAAAGCCATGTCATTCAAGGATTCGTTAAAGGGTAGATTCCATAAGTTGACCGAGGAATTAATCCCGCCGTTGGTCGGCACCTGGAAAGAGGTCCAGCATCGCCTCGATGAGCTCAACTGCTCGCTGGCAAACCGTTCGGTACCGGAAGGGCGGCGCTCCAAAGTCAGTGAGCTGGCGTTGCAGGAAAAGGCCGAGCAGGCGGGGCAGGGGCGCAGGCCCGTCAAGCAGCGCAGGACCAAGGCAGGCAAGTCATAGAGATTGCATGAAAAATGGCCAATTTTGAATGGCTTGGAAGTTTTTCTCGGTTTTTTCGGTAAAACGTTTGACACCGCCAGTGAAATGCTTAAAATGCGCGTCTCACTTGGTTGAGACAGGAACTCTGAATCAACAAACAACGTTCAGCGTTGCAAGTGGATGCTCCTAACAGGGCATGGAAGTGAGTCGAAAGTTGGGTGGTTAGCTCAGCTGGGAGAGCATCGCCCTTACAAGGCGAGGGTCACTGGTTCGATCCCAGTACCACCCACCATTTTTCGACGCGCAGCACCGGATCACCCCATCCGGTTGCAGATTCAGGGCAAAAGCCCGAATCGATGCGGAGCGGTAGTTCAGTTGGTTAGAATACCGGCCTGTCACGCCGGGGGTCGCGGGTTCGAGTCCCGTCCGCTCCGCCATTTTTACTTTTCCCGGGTGGTTAGCTCAGCTGGGAGAGCATCGCCCTTACAAGGCGAGGGTCACTGGTTCGATCCCAGTACCACCCACCAGAATTCGAAAAGGCAGGCCTCAGGGCCTGCCTTTTTTATTGCCTATTTGCCAATCAGCGATTGGCCGCACACCCGCACCACGTTGCCATTCACCCCGTTAGACGCAGGGCTGCAATACCACGCGATCGCCTCGGCCACATCAATTGGCTGACCGCCTTGAGACAGGCTGTTCATTCGGCGCCCGGCTTCGCGAATGGTGATCGGCATGGCCGCCGTCATCTGGGTCTCAATGAAGCCAGGCGCGATGGCATTGATGGTCACGCCGTTCTTCAACTGCTTTGCCATGGCCTCGACATAGCCAATAACACCACTCTTGGCGGTGGAGTAATTGGTTTGTCCGAAGTTACCGGCGATACCGCTGATCGATGAAATGCACACAATTCGGCCGTTTTCCCGCATCAGTTCGCGGTGCATCAACTCCTCATCAATCAGTTCTTCGGCGCTCAGGTTCACCGCAATAGTCATATCCCAGAAGTGCTCAGGCATATTGCCGAGTGTTTTGTCCCGGGTAATGCCGGCGTTATGGATCACCAAGTCGATGCCGTCGAAGTGTTCCTGCACAAAGTCGGCGATCAGCTTGGGCGCGGCCTTGTCGGTAATGTCACAAGCCAGCGCCTTGCCATTGATGGCATCAGTCACTTGCTTCAGTTCGGCCATGGCCGGTGGGATATCCAGGCCAATCACTGTGGCGCCGTCACGGGCCAGTGTTTGTGCGATGGCCGCCCCAATGCCTCGGGACGCGCCGGTGACCAGAGCCACTTTGCCGGTTAGAGGGGCGGCCGGGCTGATCGTCGGTGCCGCGGCGCTCTTGCCAATGCGCACCACCTGGCCGGACACATAGGCCGAACGGGGTGACAGGAAAAAGCGCACGGTAGAATCCAGCTGTTTCTCTGCGCCCGGCGCCATCCATGCCAGATTGGCAGTGGAGCCTTTCTTGCCGACCTCTTTGCCAACACTGCGAACAAATCCCTCCAGCGCCTGTTGGGCTGCTGCCTGAGGAGCCTTGCGGCAGGTCGCGGGGTTCTGGCCAACCACCAACACCCGGGCATTGCGGCCGAGCTTTTTGATGGTGGGGTGAAAAAAGTCGTACAGGGCCCTGAGGTCATCTGGCTTTTTCAGGCCGGTGGCATCAAAGATCAGGGCCGAAAACGTTGGCTCCGTGCCCTGGCCAAGCTCTAGAGCCTTGGCTTTGTTGCCCGCCTTGGCGGAGTCACTGAGGGAATCAATGCCGCTGGCATGGTGCACCGTAGCCGCACTGGCGTTCAGAATGCCACCGAGGGTGGCAATGGCTTTGGCGCCGTTGCCTGCGCCCACCAGAACGTCACCCTCGATAAACGGCTGGTCCGGGCGCTTCAGACGGTTCAAGGGAATGGGCGCGGGCAAGCCCAGCGACTGCGCTGCGGTTTTTCCAACCGGTGTGTTAACAAATTTCAGGTACAGGTCAGACATAGAATCTTCCTTGTGATTGCTATAGTGCATTTCGAATGCATTAAGAGAGCGGGTCGACCTACAGGGTAAAGAATCGGTCAATTTTTGTATTGACTCAATGCCGCCGGCATATTGTCAGGCATGCCAATGAGCAGCTGGCCTGTCAGGTTAGACTGCGGATCAGTTAACCATATTCTGAAAGGACATCATCATGGCACAGTCACCAAAAACCACTCAGCCCAAGACGCCGGCGCGCGCAACGCAGCCGGCGGCGCAGCAAAATGGAGTGCGCCGTGTCGCGGTCCTCGGTGGAAACCGGATTCCGTTCGCCAAGTCGAACACGGCGTACAGCAAGATCGGCAATCAAGAGCTGCTGACATCGGCGCTGCGCGGGCTTGTAGACCGTTATGGCCTTCAGGGGCAGCGCCTGGGCGAGGTTGTAGCCGGGGCGGTGATCAAGCATTCCCGGGACTTCAACCTGACCCGGGAAGCCGCATTGAGCTCAGGCCTGGCCCCGGAAACGCCCGCTTACGATATTCAGCAGGCCTGTGGAACCGGGCTCGAGGCGGCCATCCTGGTGGCCAACAAGATTGCCCTGGGCCAGATCGAGTGCGGCATCGCCGGTGGCACAGACACCACCTCGGACGCGCCGATTGGTGTCGGTGAGGGCCTACGTGAAATCCTGCTGGACCTGAACCGTGCCAAGACCCTGGGCCAGCGCCTCAAGATTCTCGGCCGCTTCCGGCCCGGACACCTGGTGCCGGAAGTGCCTGAAAATGGCGAGCCGCGCACAGGCATGTCCATGGGCGATCATGCCCAGATCACTGCCCATGAATGGAACATTGCCCGGGAGGATCAGGATCAACTGGCCCTGGAGAGCCATAAGAAGCTGGGGCAAGCTTACGAGGACGGTTTCTTTAGCGACCTGATGACGCCGTTGGCGGGACTGGAGCGTGACAACATCCTTCGGCCGGATACGACGCTGGAAAAACTGGCGTCGCTCAAACCCTGTTTTGATCGCGAAAATGGCACTATGACCGCCGCCAACAGTACCGCGCTGACCGACGGTGCCTCCTGCGTGCTGCTGGCGAGTGAGGAGTGGGCAAAAGCCAACAATCTTGAGGTGAAGGCGTGGCTGACGTTCTCGGAGGTGGCCGCGGTGGACTTTGTCGACAAGAAAGAAGGCCTGCTGATGGCGCCGGCTTATGCCGTACCGCGCATGCTTGAGAGGGCGGGTCTGAGTCTGCAGGACTTCGACTATTACGAGATTCACGAAGCCTTTGCCTCGCAAGTGCTGTCGACGCTCAAGGCCTGGGAAGATCCGGAATTCTGTAAGACCCGCCTGGAGCTGGACCAGCCGTTGGGCAGCATCGATCGCAGCAAGCTGAATGTGAAAGGCAGCAGTCTGGCAGCTGGGCATCCGTTTGCCGCGACTGGCGGTCGCATCGTGGCAACCTTGGCAAAACTGCTGGAGCAGAAGGGCAGTGGCCGTGGCTTGATCTCAATCTGTGCCGCCGGTGGCCAGGGCGTTACCGCGATTCTGGAGCGCTAAATTTCCAGAAAAGCAAAATTGGCTTTGACAGGCACTGCTCTACCCCTTAATATGCGCGCCACGTTGATCGGGGATGACCCGAAAGACAGGCAGTAATGATGCGGGGTGGAGCAGTCTGGTAGCTCGTCGGGCTCATAACCCGAAGGTCGTAGGTTCGAATCCTGCCCCCGCTACCATTTCAGAAAGATCGGGTGAAGGCTTACCGATATAGTAGCCTTGAGCATACTCAACACCCAGCTCCTCCAGTTTCCTTAGCGTTACCTCATCTTCGACAAACTCTGCAATGGTTCTCATGCCGAAGGCATTTACCATCTTGTTCAGGCTTTCCACGAACACCTGATTGTCCAGATTATTCTCCAGATCCAGAATGTACGAGCCGTCCAGCTTCACGTAGCTCAATGGCAGCTTTTTCAAATAGCTGAACGATGAAAAACCAACCCCGAAATCGTCCAGGGCAACCATCACGCCCGATTCGCTGATCCGCGTTAGGTTAGTCAGCACCATCTGGAAGTTCTCAATGTAAGCGGTTTCGGTCAGCTCGATGATGATGTAGCTGGGATCAACCTGATATTTTCGAATCAGGTTGTTCAGGATTTCCGGGAAGGTGTTGGACTGAAGAGTGGGCGCCGAGATGTTAATGGACAGGCTGAAGTGGGTCCCGGCCTCCCAGATGGTGGCGAGTTTGCTGATGGCGTGATCCAGTACCCACTCATCCACCAGCCGGATTAAGCCCATGCGTTCTGCGGCTGGAATGAAATCGTTGGGGTAGACCGGGTTGCCATTCAGGTCTGTCAGTCTAAGCAGCACCTCGTAATGGCTGACTGTCTCACTCTTGATGCAGTAGATCGGCTGATAGTTCAACTCGAACAGATCCGTGCGCTTAAGAGCCTGTTTCAGCAGCGACGTCAGATCATGATCGCGACGGATATCGGCGAGATCGTTGGTGCTCGGGTCGAAAATCTGCCACTGGTCACCGCCCTTCTTTTTAGCTTGGTACATGGCCATGTCGGCGTGAACGATGAGCTCCTGCTCGGTAGTGCCATGGAGGGGAATCAAGGCGGCGCCCACGCTGACACTGTATTCGACCCAGCGCCCCTCTCTGCTTAAGAAAAGCTGCCCGCATAGTTTTTCCGACAGTTTTTGCAGGAACCTTTCAAGCTGGTCGGCTTTGATGTTAGGCAGCACTACAGTAAATTCATCGCCCGCCAAACGACTGATGGAATCCGTCAACCGAACGCTGGCGCGCAGGGATTCGGCAATCTGTATCAGTACATTGTCGCCCACGGTGTGGCCGTATAGGTCATTGATTTGCTTGAATCGATTCACATCAATGAACACTACTGCGCCGTTGCGCTGGGTATCCAGGACTTTCTGGAGATCGTGCTGGAAGCCGCGGCGATTGCCGATGCCGGTCAACGGATCGTTGTTGGCCAGCCATTCGAGGGCTTCTTCATCCCGCTTGCGCTGGGTAAGGTCGATGCCAATGGCGAGAATGATGTTTCGGCCTTTCTCATCGTCGACGATGGAGCAGGTCCAGTCGAGATAGATGGGCAGCCCCTGATCGTTGGCGAATTCCGCATCCAGCTGGATCACCTCGCAGTGATTGCCTTTCAGGAGATCAATCCGATCCTGAAACATCTTTCGGCTTTCGTCGGACATGAACAGGTCGGTGAAATTCGAGGTTGGCCGTTTGAACTCGTTTTCGAACCGGGCATTGCAAGTGAGGATAGTGCCATCAAATTGCTGGGTAACGATGAACAGATGCGAGCTGTCGATGAGTCGCTCCAGGAAGGCCTGCGATCGGGTGATCACCGCGATTTGCTCCTGCAGAGAATGGCTCTTGTCCTCAACTTCGATGTGTAGGGCCTCCAATTCGTGGGTCACGAACCGCGTGCTTTTCTCCAGTAAAGAGAGTTCGTCCTGCAACACGCCCGATCGGCCGCTGAGCTTCTCCTTGGCTTCCTTATACTCATGTTTAGGTAGCAGGTTCAAAGCCTCGACCACTGAAAACAGTCGGCGCAGTGGATTGAGCATGATCATGAACAGAACCAGTTCCGACACCAGTAGCGCCAGGGTGCCAATCAGGATGCTGATTTTGACGGAGTTGACGAGGTTGTGGTGTTGCTGGGTCTCATCGCTGATGGCAATCACTTCGGGTGTATCGCCGTAGGCCCGGTACCCAATGAACCTGAGCGGGTTCAATAGCAGTCTCTGACCCCTGACCTCGGATGGCTCGGCGTCGCCCAGATTGTCATAGGCGGTGGTCTTCTCAATGTGACGGAGCTGATCAAGTGTCTCCTGGAACCGGCTGGCGGCCCAGAGCCTCCGGTCCCATTCGGCCAGCGATCGGTCGGATTCCAGAGCAAGGTTGGCGTCTGAAAGCGCCGGCAACAGTATTGCCAGATCGTTGCTGGAGACCTGCTGGTAGCGTTGGATGATGTCGGAGATGTTCTGGCCGGTAACTATCAGGGCCTCAGAGCCATCGTCCAGCACAAAGGGCTCAATGACAAATTGTGAGCAGCCAAAATCGCAAAACAGGAATGAGCGAGGAATCTGGGCGCCATCGACTTGCATGGCGTCAGCGATGGCATCAGTCAATTCTTGCCTATTCCGGAACAGCAGTGGACTGAAGGCAGAGCCTGTCTCAGTGCCGTTAATGGTAAAAAGGCCGATGAAGTCGATGCCAGTGTTGATGTTGAGCTCTATCCACTCTTTCCGGAGATACTCCTGGAGCCTCTCGTCGGCACCGGGTTTATTGGCACCTTGGATCTCAGGCATTTCCGCAATCAGTTGCGACAGCTGTGACAGACGCAGGAAGTTGTCGTCCAGCAATTGATCGAGCACCGATTGCTGACGGAGCTGGAGGTCCGCAATGCGATTATCATAGGTATTAATCGCCTTATAGATGTGCTGACTGATCCAGACTCCGGTCAGGGTAATAAGAACGAGGCTAAGGAAGGCGACTGCTTTCCATTTCAGGCTCAGGTACATAGTTCAGCAACCGACGGATCAGAATTGGTAGTTCAATGACAGAACGTAATAGTTCCAATATTTATCAAGATCCTCGTCTTCCCTGCCGTTGTAGTTCGGCAGCCATGCAGTCCCCTCATTGAAGCTGGCCTGGCCCATGACTGACCAGTCTGTTGCAAACCGCCATTGGCCGCCGAGTGTCCAGCCCTTGCCGAACCCGCGGTAGCGGTTGTTGGGCCTGGCCGTAATCTCGCCCGAGCGATCATTCTTGTCCAGGTAGAGTTCTTCGTAACGGGTGAACCAGGAGGTTCGAGCGGTTGCAAGCCACTCAAGCTGAAGGTAGTAGCCTTCGGTAGTGACGCTATCCGAACTGGGCTGGCCAAGAATCTCAGCGTGAAAATCAGTTTCCAGATTCAGATACTCGGCGGTCATTATCCAGTCTTGGTAGCTGTATTGGGCCGAGACAATGGCAAGCAGGCCTTCGAACTTGCCATCAGTTACGTAGCTTAGGGGGTTCGCGACAATATCGCCCGGTGGGGCGCTCATCAGCGCTTCCTGAGCCTCAGCCACCGACTGGGTCTCATCGAGGTCGATGGTCAGATCCACCAGGCTCAAGCCCAGGCGCAAATCTCGGTCGAAGGCCGGCACCAGGTTCAGATTTAGCAACCAGAGCGGAATATCGTCGGATTTACCCATAGAAACGCGCTGCCCGAAAGCAAACTCCTCGAAGTCGTCCAGATCAATGTTGCGTTGGCCACCAGACACCTCCCAGGTGATCAGGTTTTCACTGAAAAGGACGGAGCCGTAGAGATTCACACCATCGACAGACAGCAAGGTGTCCCGGAACGCATCGAAATAAATCGAGTCGGGTACGTTATAGCCGGGGCGGGCCGACGGGATGTCCCGGATGGCGTTGTAGAAACCGATGTTATTTTTCACCCGACCTGCTCGGATGCCGAAGGATATATTCTGATCGCTGAATACGAGGTAATCGGCCAGTAGAAAGTCGATCCGGACGTCGCCATCGTCGGCTTCGTCCTGTTGTCGGCTGAGCACCTGCCCGGCTAGCCGCAATTCAGGCGTAAGTTCGGTGAAGCCGTTGACGCCAAGTTCGCGAAACTTCACCGACCCATTTTTAGAATCCGTGCCGGCATAGGGGTTGTCAGGGCTATAAAGGAACGCCTGATTTACGAAGCCATGAATTTGGGAGGAGTTGTTGATATCGATCGCCATAGCGGGGGAGCACGCAGCCAGGGAAACTGCAAAAAGCGCCTTTGCAAGAATTCCTTCTGAAAGTGTCTTCATGGCTGAACTCCTTGCAACACCTTAACGCCGTCCGTGGGATAGTTCTTCGAGACGTAGCCGATTGCTCCTGGTGTTGTCCGGATCACTTTCAACATTTCGTCCTCTGACTCAACTACGGTTGGTGCCTTGCCGGTGCCAGTGAACAGCATCCGATTCCAGATCCGATCAAGTTGATGGGCCTGAATTTGCAGGCGATCGACCACAAATTTGCGGTGGAGGTTGCTGTCACTGGGTAAGATAAAAACTTGAATGGCCAGGCCATCTGGCCATTTTCTGGTTTGCATGGCGAATATCTGGTTAAGGTAAACGGAGTCAAGCAGAGTGGGGTCGACACTCTCATGGAGCAGGATTTTGGGCGTGGCGTACGCTGCCGAAGTTAGCGCTAATAAGACGCCTAGCATCAGGCTGCGAATCCCGCGGGAGCGGACCTGCGGTGGGTTCATATTATCCTTGAATGGGCGTCGCGATTTCGAACTTGTGCTCATATGTAGTTGAGTATTGCCGAAAATGCGTCGATATAATGTGATTTTCCCCACTTATTTTATTCATCCTTGTAGCATTTTCAGTCATGTTCCGGTGGCCGTCTGAAAGCCGCCAGTCCCTCTGCCTCCAGTAATCGGGCGAATCTCAGGGTAGTCAGATCCCGGCCCGGAGCCCCGATGATCTGAATGTTATAGGGTAATCCGTTGGCGGAAACACCCACGGGTACAGACGTAGCAGGCAGACCGAGCAGGGTAGCCAGGGCAATCCAGCAAAACTGATCCATGTACGCCCGGGGTTGCCCGGCCACCATGATCCGGCGCTTGAACACCGGCTGGCTGTGATCGTGTCGGATCGCTGTGGTGGGGGTTATCGGTGTAAGCAACACGTCGAACTCTTCGAACAGGGGCTCGATTTCGATTCGCATCTTCTCGCGCAGCTCGTTCCAGATGGCCCACTGATGCGCCGCCTGATTCACACCGCGGGCGTATTCACCAATAAATGGGGTAACCGGTCCGAAGAACTTCAGCCAGGGTTCCAGTCGGGCAATCCACTTCATCTGGCGGCGCTGTGAGGGTTTCAATGAAGTGGCGAGCAAACTGCCCAGCAGATTGAAGTAGGCGGGCAGTATGTGTTCGAGATTGAGTAGGCGATGGTTGGGTTCTGCCACCAGGGCTCCCTGGCCTTCGAGTTTGCCAGCCAGGTCCCGGTAGCCGGCACTGAGTTCAGTCTCAATTGGGCACAGGGGATCGTCCAGCCAAAGCCCAACCCTGGCCTGTGCCAGTGTTTCCAATGTGGCCGGCTCCATCGCCAGCGCCCAGCTGCGGGCATCGGCCGGGCGGGGGCCAGCAATAACGTCCAGCAGCAACTCCAAGTCGCGGCTGCAGCGGGCCATGGGCCCGCCTACCGCCAGATCCGGTCGCGACTGGGTTCCGGGCGGGCCCGGAATATGGCCCCGCAGCGAAACCAGATCCCTAGTCGGTTTATGGCCGAACACCCCGCAGAAATGCGCCGGCGTACGAATAGAGCCGGCCAGATCACTGCCCACTTCCAGTGGTGTCATGCCGCTGGCCAGGGCCGCGGCGGCACCGCCGGACGAGCCACCGGGGGAGTGGTCAGTATTGTAGGGGTTGTTGGTTACGCCAAAGAGCTTGTTGTAGCTCTGCAGATCGGTGGCGTAGATCGGCACATTGGTCTTGCCGATGATAATGGCGCCGGCCTCCTCCAGGCGGCGGGCAATGTCGGCGTGCTTTTCCGGAACGTGGTTTTGCAGCGCCGGTGCCCCAGCCGTGGTGGTCATGCCGGCTACTTCCCAGGTGTCTTTAAGGGTCATCGGCAGACCATGCAATGGCCCGGTGGCCCGACCGGCTGCCCGCTGTTGATCAGATTCCCGGGCCCGGCTCAGCGCCCGCTCTTCGTCTAGAGTCACTACGGCATTGATATGGCTGTTTTGCTGGCGAATGCGTTCGAGCAACGCCTTGGTCAGGCTTTCACTGGTAATTCGGCCGGCTTCCAGTTCAGTCAGCAGCTTGTGTGCGGGTTGGTAATGCATCGAACTCATGGCAGGTCCTCGCGCCAGTACTTCACTCTCACCTGGGCTTTCACCGCATCGATGATTTCGACGATCAGGTTGATCAGGGCTTCGTTCTCGGTCTCGTCCGATTCCATCTGGTCTGGACTGGGCAGGAAGACGTTGACGATGTCTTCAATGAAGGCGTGGTTGGAGGCTGAGGCCAGGTCTTCAAGGATCTGGTGAATAACGTTGGCAACAATATCGCCGACCGCCTCTTCTAGGGTTTCCTGGATGGTAGGGCCGACCACCGGCAGGAATTTCAGGCGCGATAGCTCAAGGTTCTGCTTGAGGGCGCTGTCGACCCGATCCTCGAGGTAGCTGCGCAAGGCACCCCGGTTCGGCACATAGCCTTCCTGGGCGGCTTCAGCAACGCGGCTGGAGATCCAGTCGGTCAGCATTTCCCGGCGCGGGTAGAGAATGTCCTGCTGGATCTTGTCGAACAGCGGCGAGCCCCGTTTGACCTCCTGCTGCACACCGCTGAGCACCTTCAGAACGATGCGGTCGGAAAGTTCTTCCATGAAGGCCTCGTAGTAGAAATTTACGAAGCGGTAGAGCTTGGTGTTGGTGACATCAATGATCTTGTATTGATGCAGGCGGTAAATAATAGAAATGATGCGCAGAACCCGCAGGAAACGCAGGCTACCTACCGGGATACAGCCTACCAGGTCGTACCAGTGAATGAACGGATAGAAATACCAGCGGTCATAGATCTTGGCCTTTACCGCGTAGCCCCAGCGAAGAAAAAATTCGCTCAGGAAAATCGACACGAAAATCATGTCGTAGAAGATGAAGCGATCGTGGATCGGATGATAAAGGCTTTGTAGATCGGGGGCGTATTGCTTGAGCAAATCCTGAACCGCCACAAAGTTGTAGATGGAATCCCATATAATGAAGGCCAGGTTGATGATCAGCAGCCCCAGCATGAGGAAGTCGACGATAAACCAGATCAGTTGGTGGCTGGACTTCAGGTTCTCTCGGTTGATGTGCAGCATTCAGGACTTCCAGTTACCTGCCAGGACATTGTAAGCTCCTGACAGATTAGCGTATTTCGGCTCTGACGACGACTAGGGGCGGATTAACTTGACCACCTGTCGTTAAACTCGCAGGCTTGAATGAACCTTCGCTCACGATTCCAACACTGAAACCGCCGGATGCTTTCTAGAAACCGTGTTGTAACAACAGGCCGGCGCCGGCTTCTCGCACTTTTGATCCTTTGGTTGCCGCTGTCCGGTTGGGCTCAACAGGTTGAGGTTAAGCTTGAGGGCGACTACCCGGAACTCAAAACCAATGCCGAAGCTTTTATCGGTGAGGTTGAGGGGCGCAATGCCACCAACCTGCGGCGTTATGCGTCGACGGCGGTTGATCAGGCGAGCAAGGCCTTGCGAGCCCTGGGCTACTACGAGCCGCAGATCGACTGGCGTGTGGAGGACGGAGATTCTGACGATGGCGCCCGGCTGATCCTGACGATCACTCCTGGGGAGCCCGTACGGGTGACCTCGCGGACCGTGGAAATCCGCGGCGCAGCCTCGCGTGACAGCCGGTTCACCGACAACCTGCCCAAACAGCCGGCCGAGGGCGATGTCCTCAACCACGGCCATTACAATAGCCTGCGCGACACCATTCAGACTCGTGCCCGTCAGCGCGGTTATTTCGATGGCGGCTTTGTTGAAAAAAGCCTGACGGTGAATCCTGAAGACCGCACTGCCGAAGTGACCCTGGTGTACGAGAGTGGCGAGCGATACCAGTTGGGCGAGGTCACCTTCACCGAAGATCATTACTTTGAGTCTGATCTGCTTCATGACTTCGTTACCTTTGAGCCTGGTACCCCCTATCACACTGACAAGATTGCCGAGTTGAACCGGGATCTCTCCAGCAGCGGGTATTTCTCCGGGGTTGATATAGATGCCGTGCCAGGCCGGGCAGTCGACGGTGTAATTCCTGTGGCGGTCACCGTGACTCGGCGTCCGCCCCGCTCAGTTGGCGTGGGTGTCGGCTTCTCGACCGATGTCGGCCCCCGGTTCCGGGCCAACTGGCGCGAGCACTGGATCAACCCCATGGGGCACAAGCGCGGTGCAGACACCGAGCTGTCGGTGCCACGCCAGAACGTCAGCGCCTGGTACGAACTGCCGCTGGAACCACCCATGACCGATCTGATCCGCCTGACCGCCGGTTATCAGCGGGAAGATATTGAGAATGTTGAATCGGAACTGCTGACATTGGGCCAGCAGTGGCAACATGAGCTGGATAATAGCTGGCTTCAGGTGTTGTCCCTGCGCTGGGAAGGGGAACGCTTCAACATTGGCGATGAGGAATCCGGCACCAGTAGCCTGTTTCTGCCAGGCGCCGCGTATTCCAGGCGTTACGCCGACACCGCGTTGGATCCGTCTAAGGGTTATCGGCTGCAGTTCGATGTCACCGGTGCCCACCGGGCGGTGTTGTCGACCGTGGATGTGCTGCACGTGAGCGCGCTGGCCAAGGGCTTGTACACCATGTTCGATAATCACCGGTTCCTGGCTCGCGTTCAGGCTGGCGGCGTTGCCACCAACAGCTTCGAGGATGTACCGCCGTCGCTCCGCTTTTTCGCCGGTGGTGACCAGAGCGTGCGTGGCTATGGTTACGAGACCCTGTCGCCGGAAAACGAAAACGGGGTTCCGGTAGGGGGCCGGTACCTGCTGGTGGGCAGTGCCGAGTATCAGTATCAGTTTGCCGACCGGTGGCGAGCGGCGCTGTTCGTGGATCATGGCAATGCCGTCAACGATCTGTTCGATCCACTGGCTACCGGTGTCGGCATTGGTCTGCGCTGGGTCAGTCCAGTGGGGCCCTTGCGTCTGGATGTGGCGAAAGGCCTGGATCCGGAGTTTGGCGGCGGTTGGCGTATCCACTTTTCCATGGGGCCTGAATTGTGACGGAACAGCACGAACCCGGTGGCCCCGACCAGCAAGGGCAGGACACAAGTGCGCAGGACAAGGCTCGGCGATCCGGCTGGTTCTGGCTGCTGGTGGCGTTGGCCGTCCTGATTCTGCTGCCCGTGGTGCTTATGGTTGCAATATTGCTGGCACTGCGGTCTGAAACTGGCACTGCCTGGGTCATCGATCAGGTTCCGGGCCTCGAGGTGACGGAGGGTCGCGGCTCATTGCTGGGTCAGTGGCAGGCTTCCGAGGTGGTCTGGCAAGGCTTTGGTGTGAATGTTGAGGTGGAGGCGGTGCTGGTTGACTGGTCCCCCTCCTGCCTGCTGCAAACCCGGATCTGCCTCGATACCCTCAGGGCCACGCGCCTGGACGTTCGTGTCCAACCCTCGGCCGAGACTGAGGAAACCACGCAAGGGATCGACCTTCCCGCGTTGGAATTGCCGGTGGGGGTTCGCGTTGGCGACGTTAATCTGGGGCCGTTCAGCCTGAATGGCAGCCGGGTCTGGGATCGACTGGAATTGTCGGCAGGCGGCTCAGGCGCCGACTGGCAGCTGGAGCGCGGGGTCTACCAACTCGGCGACTACAAGGTGACCGCCTCCGGCCGGGTGATAACCCGTCGCGACTGGCCGGTGGACCTCAATGTGCAAGCGACGCTGCCGCCACCGTTGGGTGATCGATGGGTGGTCGATCTGAATCTGTCCGGCAGTGTCCGTGATCTCAGGGTCTCCGGACAGAGCCGTGGCTATCTGGACGCCACGCTGGAAGGCGATGTTGCGCCGCTGAATACAACCCTGCCGGCCCGTCTTCGCATCACGTCAAAACAGTTCACGGCGATGGATTCGGTGCCCGATACCCTGATGCTGAAGGACTGGTTTGTGGTGGCCGATGGCAGTCTGGCTTCAGGTTTCCAGACCCGGGGGGAGGCAACCTTGCCGGGCACCGAAGGGCCGATCGCGCTGTCTCTCGAGGGCAAAGTCGACACCGAAGCCGCCACCGACGTGAATCTCACGTTATCCACCCGCACCCCGGAAGGAGAAGGGCAGGCGAGCGTGCGAGGACAGGTCAGCTGGCAGGACGGGCTGAAGGCCAGTGCCGACCTGTCGCTTAACCGTTTTCCCTGGTATTCGTTGCTGCCGGAGCTCGAGGAACCCGCTGTTGCTCTGAATCGGGTGGATGGCTCGGTGAGCTGGTCAAAGGGCCAGTATCAGGCCAGTGTTGAGGCCGAGGTAGAAGGTCCTCAAGGCAAGGCAACGCTGTCCTCGGAAGTGGACGGTGACCTGGAAAAGGTCACTTTGACCGACCTCCGGGTAGAGACGGAGGCGGGATCGCTGTCCGGCAAGGGCAGGGTGGCGTTCGCCGGCCCGGTGTCCTGGCAGGCGGCGCTGGAACTTGACGATTTCAACCCCGGTTATTGGCTCCCGGCCCTGAGTGCCAGCCTCAGCGGGGACATCGAAACTGAGGGCCAGGTCAGGAAAGGCACCATTCCCCGGGTTGAAGCCCGCTGGGATCTGGGTGGGCAATGGCAGGACAAGCCGGCAAGTGCCAGCGGTACCTTGGATACCTCATCCGGGAAGTGGGAGGTCACTGAGCTCCAGGTGTCGGTTGGCGAGAATGAGCTGGCGGGTTCCGGTGCCTGGGGCGATCAGCTGCGTGGCCAGTTTAACCTGGCGTTGCCGGCACCCGGTGACCTTCTGGACGGCCTGGCGGGCCAGTTGAATGCGGAACTGAATATTGGCGGCACGCCTGACGATCCCACGGGAACCTTAACCGCCAGTGCGAAAAAGCTGGCCTGGCAAGACAGCGTGACCGTCGCCAGTCTTAACGTCGATGCTGCTGTGAAGTCCGGTCTCAGGGTCGATACCTCCATTCGGGCGAAAGATGTCGCCGGCTCTGGGCAGACCCTGGAGTCGCTGGATATTAATGTTTCCGGTACTCGGGACGAGCATCGGCTGGAAGCCCTGGTTGAGCATGCCGATGCGTCGGTTCGCTTGCTGTTCGGTGGTGGTTTTGACGGTGACGCCTGGACTGCCTGGCAGGGCGCGCTCGCCGAGGGCCAGATCGAGATTCCGGACCATGACCAGCGCTGGACCCTGGAATCTCCGGCGGCCTTGGCCTACAAGGTTGCAGGAAAGGGTGAACTTACGGTCGGCCAGCACTGCTGGCGCTGGCAGCAAAGTACCGTTTGCGCCAACGATCAGACCCTTCTGCCGACGCCTGACCTGGCCTATCGGATTAACAATTTCCCCGCCACGGCTCTGGATCCCCTGCTGCCAGAGCGCCTTCGCTGGCAAGGTCACCTGAATGGCGAAATTGACGTCACCTTGCCCGACAGCGGCCCAAGCGGTCAGATCAGGATCGACGCCGGCAGCGGAGAGTTTGAGGTTCAGGTGGAAGAGGAGTGGGAGCCTCTCAGTTACGATCGCTTTGTTACCGTGCTGAAGCTGAAACCGGATCGGGCTGATCTCGATGTCCAGCTTGCCGGGCCAAAATTGGGCGAGTTGTCGGTGCAGGTAGCGGTCGACCCCAGATCGGCGGAGCGTGAATTGGAGGGGCAGTACAGTCTGGCAGGACTGGATATTTCCCTGGCCGGTATTTTTGCCGGCCTGGACGAGGTGTCCGGCCAGATCGATGGCCAGGGCACCTTGTCCGGCCCGCTGATGAAACCGGCGGTGAACGGCCGACTGGAGCTGATCGAAGGGCGTGTGGTAGACCAGACATTGCCGATTCCGCTCGAGGAAGTGGCGATCAGCCTGGCGTTAAACGGATACTCGGCGGACATCAGCGGCAGAATTCGCAGTAATGCCCGCAGTGAGATCACCCTGGAGGGGGCCGTGGACTGGGCGAATGCTCCGGAAGGGCAGGTGAGGATATTGGGGGAGCGGATTCCGTTCAGCCTTGAGCCCTATGCCCAGGTTGAGCTGGCGCCTGATCTCACCATCGGATTTCGGCGCGGCGAGCTCCGGGTTGCCGGTAAAGTGGGCGTGCCCCGCGGCAGCATTGAAATCAGGGGCCTTCCGGAGCAGGCGGTTACTGTCTCCGAGGACGAAGTTATTGTCGGGGTGGAGCGGGAAGAACCGGTTATCCAGAATCTGGATATGGATGTCACCGTGGTTGTTGGGGAGGACCAGGTCACATTTGATGCCTTTGGCGTAACCGGTGACCTCAAGGGCACCTTGCGGATTGGCAACAACCTGGACACCCGGGGCACCCTGGAACTGGTCAACGGGACCTACGAGAAGTTCGGCCAGGAATTGGAGCTGCGCACCGCCCGCATCCTGTTCGTCGGTAACCTTACTCAGCCCTATCTGAACATCGAAGCAGTGCGCACCGTGGACACCGTGGTGGCGGGTATTCGATTGAGTGGGCCCGTGCAGTCGCCCACCACCGAAGTGTTTTCCACTCCGGACATGCCCCAGACAAGCGCCCTGTCCTATATCATTCTCGGGCGCGCACCGGAAAGCCGGGGCGATGAGGGTCAGATGAGCGGCGCTGCGATTTCCCTGGGGCTGACCCAAGCGAACAAGTTGACCGGAAAGTTGGGAGCAGAGTTTGGCATCGACCGGCTGACACTCGAGGCTGAGGGCAGCGGCGAACAGACTTCAGTGGTGGCTAGTGGCTATCTGACGGAGGAGCTCAGTGTCCGTTACGGAGTCGGAGTGTTCGAGCCGATCACCACCGTGGCCCTGCGCTACGATCTGGGCCGGTATTTCTATCTGGAAGCGGCCAGTGGCCTGGCCGCTTCCCTGGACATCTTTTACACCCGGGATTTCTGAACTCAGTTCAGCTCGAAGGTGGCGTTGACCGTGGCGGTGACCTCCCGGACGCCAACGCTAGTCACGGTGTCGGCGCGCCCCTTGGCTTCTGCCATCATCATGGGCATGGGTCGGAAACCGCCGTCCACGTTGATCGAAACCACCTCACCGCAGCTCTGTTGCAGCTGTTCGGCCACAAAGTCGCAGCGCGAACGGGCGTCGGCGATGGCATTGGCCAGCGCCCGGCGTTCGAGCCCTTCCTCATCGGAATGGAAAAACTGGTTGGGCCCCAGGTGGTAGGTCAAACCGATAGTCTGGGCCTGTTCGAGCAGGGGATTGAGCAGGGCAAGATCGTCGATCTGGAACGATACGGTCTGCGAAGCCACGGAACGGGTCCGGGGCTCTTCTTCGCGGTCTTTAGGTGGCAGGGTTCGGCTGTACAGGTTCACACTCGCGTCGGAATAGTCCTGAAGCTGGGCCTGATAATCGTTGATGGCTTGGCGCCACTGACTCATTAGCGTGGCGACCTGTTCGGTCGCCTGCTGCGGCAGCTCATGTTCAGCGCTGGCGGTAAACTGCAGCCGGGCGCTGTCGGGCTGATAGCGTACGCTGCCTTCTCCGGTCAGTGATACTTCACCGGCCAGGGCGAGTGCTGGCACAAACGCCAGCGGGGCGCAGAGCAGTCGTCGGCAAGTCTTTCGGTTCATCGATTATCCCTCCTGTGAACGCAATTCGAGCCCGGACTCTTCGGTTTCCGGTTCCAGGCGACTTAGCTTGAAGTCCAGGGCGGCCTGGACGAACTCCTGAAAAATACGACGATGGCCGCTGTGGTAGAGCAGGTATTCCGGGTGCCACTGCACACCCATCAGCCATTGGTCGTGGGTGTTTTCAATGGCCTGGACAAAGTGGTCGTTGTCGAGGGCAACCACGCGGAGGTTCCTGCCCAGGCGCTTGATCGCCTGGCTGTGGATGCGGTTGGCACCAATCACCGAGGACTGCATCAGACGCCCGAGCCGGCTGGCGTTGACCAGACGCACCGTCTGCATGGGTAATAGCAGTGGACGATGCCGAGTGTTTACCCGCAACGGGGTGACGTTCTGGCACAGAGAGCCACCGTGGAACACGTTAATGAACTGGGCGCCTCGACAAATGCCCAACACCGGGATACCGATGCGCTCGGCCTCTTCCAGCAGGCGTCGGTCGGTGGTGTCGCGCTGCTGGTCGTAGTGCGCGGTTACCTGGGGTTGCTGGCCATAGCGTTCCGGGTGCACGTGGGTACCGCCGGACAGAACCAGGCCGTCCAGCAGCAGTACGTTGGTGTTAGAGCCCGGGCGTATGTAGTGGGTGCGAGCCCCATGCATCCGCAAGCCAAGGCTGATCAGACGCTGCGCCGTTCCCTTTCGTGCCGGGCCACTGATGCCAATGGTGAGCCCTGGTATCTCCTTGTCCATTTCCTTGCGCTCAGACATAACCCCTGCTTTGCAACCACTCGGTGGTTGTATCCAGCCAGCTGTGAGTCAGGTTGTGCAGGTTGATCTTGCCACTTTCCCGGTAAAGCGCCCGGAGCTCGGCCAGATGTGAGGCGTTGCCAGCGATCTGCTCCAGGATCACCCAGTCATTCCAGACATTTGAGAAGTGCCATGATGGATTGTCGATGTCGCAGTCAGGCAGCCGGTAGTGCAGGGTAGGTCGGCTTTTGATCCGTGGATCGACCACATAGTCACTGAGCAACTCTTCGTCCAGGTGCGCGAACAGCGGCAGCAGATCGAGCGCTCGGTTCCGGGTCGGGTTGGACTCCAGGTAATCCCGCATCAATTGCGCCTGGTCCGGGTTGTAGTCGTCATCCATCAGCTGGTCGACGTACTTGCTGCTCCAGGGCTCAATGTAGGTGGTGAACTTGCGGCTGATATCCAGCTGGTGGCGGGATTTCAGCCAGTCATACAGCACCGCAAAGGCCTGGAAATACCGAACTAGCGTGGCCGGTTGCAGGTCTGGAAGTTCCGGGTTCAGCTGCAAGCCGAACGCGTAGTAGATGGCTTCCCGACTGCCCAGCGCACCCTCTTCACGCAACGTCTCCATCAGCGCTTCCACCCGGGTCACATGGGAAAACGGTACCGGTGGGCTGATAATCTCGAGTGGCACAATGCGCTCGGCCGCAGCGTCGATCACTTCCATAGCCTGGCCGCCCAGCTCGCGGATGGAGTCAGGAAGACGTTCATCAGCCAGATCCAGATCCTTAATCGGGTCGGAATCCAGTTCAATGGTGAAAGAGCCCAGATCTGTCTCTAACTTGGTGACATAACGGGAATCAAGCTTGGGTTTGGCGTCAAGGCAGCGTGCCACAAGCTGAACCAGCGCATCGTAACCGAGCCCGGACAATTCGATCTCAATCCCAACGCGGCGTTCGTCGCCACCCTCGGTGTACATAATGTCGGGCATTTTGCAGTCACTGGATTGAGTCATAGCACTCCCTGGCACAGTAGTTTTGGTGGAATCACCATACCACACTCACCATTACGTTAAGGTTGATGCGGGCGATAGAAAATACCGGGCTGGGCTTTACACTGGATAAAACACTGTATATAGTCATTTTACTGTATATAAAAACAGGGCTGGCAGAAGGCCGCCAGTTCCGGGATCCATGTGATGGACGTGCAATGGAGTAGCTCAATGAAGCTGACAGCAAGGCAATCTCAGGTGCTGGACATAATCCGGCGGTATCTGGACGAAACCGGTTATCCGCCAACCCGTGCGGAAATCGCCGCAGAGCTTGGGTTTCGCTCAGCTAACGCAGCCGAAGAGCATCTGCGTGCCCTGGCCCGCAAAGGGGCCATTGAGATGGTGCCGGGCGCCAGCCGCGGCATCCGGTTGCCGGAAGCCGAAGAAGATCTGGGTTTGCCGGTCATCGGTCAGGTGGCTGCAGGTAGCCCGATTCTTGCTCAGGAACATATTGAAGATCACGTCACGCTCCAGCCCGGCTTTTTCTCACCGTCAGCGGATTACCTGCTGCGGGTGCGGGGCATGAGCATGAAGGATATCGGTATCCTCGATGGCGATTTGCTGGCGGTCCACCGGACTCAGGACGTGCACAACGGCCAGGTGGTGGTCGCACGGGTGGGTGAAGAAGAAGTGACGGTCAAGCGCTTCCGGAAGGAAGGGTCGAAGGTCTACCTGATTGCCGAAAATGATGAGTTTGCGCCTATCGAGGTGGATCTCACCGAGCAGCAACTGTTTATTGAAGGGTTGGGAGTAGGTGTGATCCGTCGGTCGGATCTGCACTGATCCTATTGGATTGTTACAGAGAGTCGGAAAGCGGGTGAATCATGGAACAATTGAGCTTCAATCAGAATATGGCTTATCAGCACGGTGCCCTGTCTCGTGCGGTCCCGCCCTCTGCGGCCGCCGAGCGACGTTCTCTGATACGCGCCCGTCGCCGGACCGAGACAGCCGAACCTGTGGTGACTGGCAACGTTACCGAGATCATTCTGCCGGAAGGGCAGGTTGAAAACTTCCAGTTGCTGTTGCCGATGTTGACGCAACTGAACCAGGAGCGCCGTTGGCTGGCCTGGATCGATCCGCCGCAGGCGTTGGTGAGCAAGTGGCAGACCATGCATGGCATTATTGCCGGTGAGTTGCTGGTGCTGAGATCCACCGCTGACCACTCGGCGCAAGAATTGGCCGAGCGGGCACTGAGTGCCGGAACCTGTCACGCGGTAGTGATGTGGAGCCGAAAGCTAGCGAAGCCAGCATTTGAGGCCCTGCAAAGGGCGTCAGCGACGGGTAACAGTCATGGGGTGGTGCTTCGGCAGCGCTGAAGCCGCGCCGGCGCGTATTTTTCAGGAGTGGTAGTCGGCCTCGGGCATATGAGGCCGGCCAAATCAGCGTAGCAAAAGCTGAGTAGCTACGCCGGAGTGGGTATCTCAGTGCAGGGTGTACGAAGGTTGGGGCTCGGTCGCCTCAAGTTCATCGTCTTCCCAGTCAATGTCGTGAGCGACATTGCCAACAGCTTCAATGCCAGCGGCGATCATCGCCTTGGCCACGTTCATATCCCGATCTTCCATCATTTCCCGTGCTTCTTCGGAAAAAGAGATCTTTACAAGCGGCGCGCTATCGTCGTCTATGCGGCGCAGTGCGTAGTCGCCGTTGCTCAGTTGTACGATTTCAAAAAATGACGGTGACATTCGTTAAACCTTTCAATTAGTGAGACCTGGCGTGGGCGGTGGTTGGTTACCACTCGCTGTGCTGTTCTTCCAGGGCATCGGCAAAAATTTTCATGGCATCCAGGGTCTGGCGTAGCGCATCGATGGAACGGTCAGGCCCGGTTTCGGCTGACACCGCAATGATGTTTTCCGCAGACACCGATTTGCGGTTAATCGGTGGCCGACTCTGGGATGCTGCCAACTGATCAAGGTGATTCCACCAGTTGTTGGCCTGACCCGCCAGTTCCCTTAACCGCGAGACCTCGTTGGCCTCGTCTCCGATTAACGCTGCCAGCTCGTCCAACGTTGCCGGTTCTTCCGTGCGCTGCTGGTAGAGACGGGCAATCATCACCAGTAGAAGCCCGCGAGCCCGCAATAGCAGTTCAATGGAGCCCTGCTTCATCGCTTCGCGGCCAAGGGCGTGCGCAGCTTCGGAGTCAGATCGCTGGTCACCGGAAGCTGCCTGGCTCAACAGTACCCGAGCCAGCACCAATTTCTGCGACACCAGTGAATGCCATTGTGAGGCCATGCGTTACCTGCGATCCCGATGCGGTTGTTTCAACCCGTTTAGTCAGTCGGCCAGCATAACATTTATGGCTGAAAACTTCTTCCCCCCTTCGGTTTTCGGCTACTTCTGGCAGGTTGGTTTCACAAGAAAACACAATTGTTGACTTGAAACGGCCGTTTGAATTTGGCAAAAGAGGCCCCGGTTGCGGGTGGTGCAGGTAGGCAGCGCCCGTGCGGTCTTGATGGATAGGTTGCGGCAGCCATCGAATTGTCTGAATTTTGGAGGGAAAGGGATGCGGGAATCTATGGTCGCGGGTATTGCGGCAGTCTTGCTTGGGGCGGCTGCGCCGGCTCTTGGTAAAGTAGCTCCGGTTGAGGCCAAGATACTGGGCCAGGAGCTGACTCCAGTGGGCGCGGAACGGAGCGCCAACAGTGCGGGTACGATTCCGGCGTGGACGGGCGGGCTCAAAACCCCGCCCAATGGTTCGCGCAAGGGCGAGGTTGAGATCAACCCGTTTCCTGAAGATAAGCCACTGTTTGTGATCACCGCTGAGAATCTGCACCTGTACCGCGACAAGTTATCTGACGGCCATGTTCGGATGCTGGAGCAATACGGGTCGGATTTCTTCATGCCGGTGCACCAGACCCGGCGCAGCGCCGCCTTTCCCGAGCACGTGTACGAGAAGTCGCGGGAAAACGCGGTAAAGGCCGAGCTGCTGGACAACGGTAATGGCGTCCGCGACACCATCATGACCAGCCCGTTCCCGATTCCGGCCAATGGCCTGGAAGCGATTTGGAATCACATTCTTCGGTATCGCGGCACCGAAGTTGCCTTCCGCAGCGGGTCAGCGACACCCCAGAGAGACGGTTCCTACAATCCAGTGGTCAATGACTACGAGTATTTCTTTGGCTACAGCAAAAAAGGCGCTGAACTGCCAGAGATTGATAACAAGATCTTTTACCTGAAGACCGACACTATTTCCCCATCGTCCCTGGCGGGCACCATTACTCTGGTGCACGAGACACTCGATCAGATCCGCTCACCCCGACTGGCCTGGCGTTACGATGCCGGCTCCCGGCGCTTGCGGCGGTCGCCAAATTTGGCCTATGAGACTAACTTGCCGAACTCGTCGTCCCTGCGCTCGGTGGACCAGAAGGACATGTACAACGGTGCGCCTAATCAGTACGACTGGACTCTGAAGGGCAAGCGCGAGCTGTTTGTGCCCTACAACGCTTATAAGTTGCACGATAGTGGCGTTAAGCCTGACGACGTAATCCGGGCGCGGCATATTAATCAGAGCCTGACTCGCTATGAGTTGCACCGGGTCTGGGTGGTAGAGGCAAAGCGTCGTACCGGCATCGGCCACATCTATGACCGACGGGTCTTCTACCTCGACGAGGACAGTTGGCAGATCGTCGCGTCGGAGGAATACGACCAGGAAGGCAAATTGTGGCGGGTGTCCGAAGCCCACAATATTAGCTATTACAGTGAGCCGGTATTCTGGACTACCATGGAAATGACGTACGATTTGAACGCCGAACGTTATTACATTGATGGTTTGGATGACGGTTTTCCGGCATACGACTTCAATCCAGGGTTCCGCGGCGGTGATTTCACCGCGTCTGCCGCCCGTCGTGACGCGCGCCGCTGATCGCTCGATACCAAGAGCACCTGACAGGAGAAAGCACCATGGCCGATCCCCGGGAACACCTGGACCGTTTTGACCGACTGATGGCAGACCTTGGACGTGCGCTGAGCGCGCAGGATTGGGACCGGCTTGCAGAGCTGAACCGTCAGGTGCAGCCAGCGGCAGAGCCTTTGATGGTGGCGCTGGAGGCTCAGGAGTTGAGTGCGGGTGAAGTGCGGACCCGGCTGGAGGAGATGCAGCAGTTGGTCGAGGCAATGGATCAGGGCGCCGTTCGGGCCCGACAGGAAGCTCAGGACGCACTCAAAGGTGTAAACCAAAATCGCAATGCCGCGAAGATGTACCAAAACGTTTCATCGAACCGTCCAAAATAGCGTCATAAAATTGACTCTAAGACCTGTAGAGTCTTAAATAGCGCTCAAATCCATCAAGAGATTCTGGTGAATGTCCAAAAATAATAAGGTGCTCGTGCTGAGTGACGATGTTGCTAAACGCAGGGACATGGTCACAATTCTTGAGTTCATCGGCGAAGAGCAGGTTGTTGATGGGACGGATGCGTTCGAGCTTCTGAAATCTGCGGATGCCGACAGCCTTGATGACATTTCGGTAGCCATCATCGATGGTGAGGACGAAAGTGTTGTTGAAACCGTTGCCTCTATCTGTGGCTGCACCCAGGGTGTTCCACTTCTGCTGGTTGGCGATCCGACGCTCAAGGGATTGTCCACTGATGACTCAGCCCGAGTGATCGCGCGCATGGAATGGCCGCTGAATTACACCAAGTTTGTTGATTCGCTGTACCGGGCCCAAATCTATCGCGACCAATTCAGTCGCTCTCGGGAACGTGGTCAGCAGCGGGGGCTGCAGCTGTTTCGGAGCCTGGTTGGCACTTCCCGTAAGGTCCACCAGGTGCGCCAACTGATGGAGCAGGTGGCCGATAAGGACGTCAGTGTGCTGATCACCGGCGAGTCCGGTACCGGCAAGGAAGTGGTCGCCCGCAATCTGCATTATCATTCCGCACGTCGTGACAAGCCCTTTGTGCCGGTGAACTGTGGCGCTATTCCGGCGGAATTGCTGGAGAGCGAGCTGTTTGGCCATGAAAAAGGCGCATTCACGGGCGCCATCACGGCACGGGTGGGCCGTTTCGAGATGGCCGAGGGTGGCACGCTGTTTCTGGATGAAATCGGGGATATGCCGTTGAGCATGCAGGTCAAGATCCTGCGCGTGCTCCAGGAGCGGACCTTTGAGCGGGTGGGCAGCAACCGAACCTTGTCTGCAGATGTTCGGATCATTGCCGCAACCCACAAACACCTCGAAGACATGATCGAGTCCGGCGATTTCCGGGAAGATCTGTACTACCGCCTGAACGTTTTCCCCATCGAAATGCCGGCCCTGCGTGAGCGGGTGGAAGACATACCGCTGCTGATCAACGAGCTGATTGCTCGGATGGAAAAGGAAAAGCGTGGGTCGCTACGGATGAATTCAGCGGCGATCATGAGTCTGTGTCGCCACAATTGGCCGGGCAATGTTCGGGAACTGGCGAACCTGGTCGAGCGGCTGGCCATTATGCACCCCTATGGGGTGATTGGCGTCCAGGAGCTGCCGAAAAAGTTTCGGTACGTGGACGACTACGACGAGAATCGGCCGGTTGAAGATACCGGTATGCCCTCGGCGATACCGGGCCTGGTTGGCCTGGACGCGCCAGCGCTGTTGCCAGTCAATGGCATTGATCTGAAGGATTATCTGTCGAATCTGGAAAAGCAGCTCATCCAGCAGGCACTGGATGAAGCCGGCGGTGTTGTGGCTCGGGCAGCCGAGAAGCTCAGGATTCGGCGAACCACGCTGGTGGAGAAAGTTCGAAAGTACGGGCTCAGAGAAGAAGAGCCGGAAGAATCCTGAGCCCGGGTTAGGGTATTTTCTGGCGACAGTAAGCCCGGCCTCCCTTCGGTATAACGGCGTCAAAGGTTTGTAACCGATGGCGCCGTTCGCGTTTCTGGCCGACGTAAAACCGTCGCGACCTGTCTTTTGAATTTTCTTTCTTGCTGATAATTAACGAAAAAACCGAGTTGGCACGGTGCTGGCTTATACCCCCTGCAAACGAATAATCCGAATGGTGCGGCCTAGGGGTTGGGCCGGTCAGGGGGCGAAGGTATGAGTCAGGCACATTTTGTTATCCAGTCCGAGGCACAGAAGGCCGGGGCGAATGCGGCGGCAGACGTCAACGACAAGGTTACGGCCCTGTTCCCGGAGCAGGACGACGAGGCGGTGGATTCGGCGCTGGAGCTGTTTAACCGCATGTCCCGACAGATTACCGATTCCTACCGCACCCTCGAATCCCGGGTCAATCAGCTATCCGGTGAGCTGTCCCAGGAAACCATGCAGCGCCAGCAGGAGCTGGAAGAAAAAGAGCAGCTTGCTGACCGCCTGTCGACTCTGCTGAAGGCCCTGCCAGCGGGGGTGGTGGTACTGGACAGTCAGGGTGTAGTGACCCAGACCAACCCGGCGGCCATTTCGCTGTTGGGAGAACCCCTGGACGGCGAGCGCTGGGTGGATGTTATCCGTCGGTGTTTCGCGCCGCGTCGGGACGACGGCCACGAAGTCTCCCTGAAAGACGGTCGCCGGGTGAGCATTGAAATCCGGACCATGGAAAACCAACCCGGTCAGCTAATCCTGCTGACGGACCTGACGGAAACCCGCCAGCTTCAGTCGCAGCTTTCTCACGCCCAGCGTCTGTCTGCCATGGGCAAGATGGTGGCGTCTCTGGCGCACCAGATCCGCACCCCGCTGTCGGCAGCCATTCTGTATGGCGGCCATCTGAGCCAGGAAGATCTTGATGAAGAGATGCGCCAGCGCTGCGCGTCCCGTTTGATGTCCCGTCTGACGCACCTGGAGCAGCAGGTGCGCGATATGCTGATTTTTGCTCGCGGCGAGACCCGTCTGGCGGAGGAGTTGTCCGCTGAGACATTGGTATCGGCGCTGGACTCTGCGTTAGAGGGACTGAAGCTCAATGCCGGAGCCACGGTATCGATTGTGGACGAGGTGTCAGACGATTGCGGGCTGATGTGTAACCGCGATGCGCTCGTCGGAGCCTGCACCAACCTGGTCAATAACAGCCTGGAAGCTGGCGCCACCACGGTTGCCGTGCAGGTGGTGGCCGAGGGCAGTGAACTGGTTATCCGGGTGGTCGACAACGGCCCGGGTTTCCCGTCTTCGGAGGCCGGGCGTTTGCTTGAAGCGTTCTACACGACCAAGTCCCACGGTACCGGACTCGGCTTGGCGGTTGTCCAGGCCGTGGTGAAGGCCCACCAGGGCCAGTTCCATATTGAAGCGCTGTCGCAGGGTGGCGCGGTCGCCACCCTGCGCCTGCCGCTACTGAAGAATAACTATTAATCGGAGGCAACCATGGCCAAGGCCCAGATTCTGATCGTTGAGGATGACCATGACCTGCGCGAGGCATTGGTAACCACATTGGAGCTGTCCAAGTTCCGGGTGCGCGAGGCAGCCAATGCCCAGGAGGCGCTGGCCCGCCTGGCAGAAGCACCGGTGGACATGGTGGTCAGCGACGTCAACATGCCGGGGTTGTCTGGCCATGAACTGCTTGCCGAAGTGCAGCGGTTGTACCCGGGCCTGCCGATGATGCTGATTACCGCCTACGGTCAGATCAGTCACGCGGTCTCCGCCATGCAGGCTGGTGCCATCGATTATCTGGTCAAGCCCTTCGAGTCCCAGGTGCTGGTGCAGGCGGTGAGCAGGATCGTGGGCGGCGTGCGTCAGAAATCCTCGGATGCCCCGGTCGCTGAAGACCCGATCAGCAAACGCATGTTCCAGTTGGCAACCAAGGTGGCCGGCAGCGATTCGACGGTAATGATTTCCGGTGAAAGTGGTACCGGCAAGGAAGTGCTGGCCCGTTTTATTCACCAGCAGTCTCCCCGGGCCGATCAGCCGTTTGTCGCCATCAATTGCGCGGCCATCCCCGAGAATATGCTGGAAGCGATCCTGTTCGGCCATGAAAAAGGCGCATTTACGGGCGCGGTAGCGGCCTCGCCGGGTAAGTTCGAACAGGCCAATGGCGGTACTATTCTGCTGGATGAAATCTCTGAAATGGATCTGGGGCTGCAATCCAAGTTGCTGCGGGTTCTGCAGGAGCGAGAGGTTGAGCGTGTCGGTGGTCGCAAGACCATCGCCCTGGATGTTCGGGTGGTTGCGACCACCAACCGAGATCTCGGGGATTACGTTCGCGAAGGCAAATTCCGGGAAGATCTTTACTACCGGTTGACCGTGTTTCCCATGCACTGGCAGCCACTGCGCGAACGGCCGTTGGACATCATGCCGCTGGCCACGTCGCTGCTGAAAAAACACTGCAGCAAGATGAAGCTGACGGGCATAACCTTCGGCGCCGATGCCAAAAACGCGCTGATGAGTCATGCTTGGCCCGGCAACGTGCGGGAACTGGACAATGCCATTCAACGGGCACTGGTTCTGCAGCAGGGCAATGTCATCCATACCGGTGACCTGTGCCTGGAACTTGGCATCACTGGCCGGCCCGCCGCGCCAGCACCGGTTGCAGCTAGGCCAGCGTCTGATGATGGTTTTGCCCAGCCCGGCGCACCGGAGGACTATCTGCGCACTCAACCGGCGGAAGATGATCTGCCGGCATTTGGTGGCGATGAGCCTTCGGCGGCCAGCTCCCTCGGCAGTGATCTCCGTCAGCAGGAGTTCCGTATCATTATCCAGACGCTCAAACAGGAGCGTGGGCGTCGAAATCGCGCAGCGGAGCAGCTCGGCATCAGTCCGCGGACCCTTCGTTACAAACTTGCCCAGATGCGCGATGCAGGTATCGATCTCGATACCGAATTGGCTATGGCCTGACCTCTGTTAAGACTCCTTCGTTGGGCACTCACTTGAGTGCCCTTTTTTTATGGCTCTTGAAACCGCTCTCCATGCGTCTCCTGCGGGCGCCCCAACGCTGTCAAAACTCCGTCGCACGCTGATTCCTGCTCTCCAAATATCTCATTAACTTTATGATATGTATCGTTAAAGTTTAGTTGGCCCGGTGATTGCTTTTAAAGCGTCAATAGAATTCCATGAGTCACTCCGCCATGGCTAGCGGCGGAATTGGGAGAGAGTTATGGTCCAGCGTGCCGACATCAACAGCGTCCTGTCAGACATTCGCTCACTGCGTTCCCAGATGATGCAGAACCAGCAAATTCAGCAGGATCAGTCGGTGCGAGGTCGAATTGACGGCCCGCGCCAGGTTCAGGAAACACAGGAAACATCGAGCTTCAGCGACATGCTGGGGAAGGCGGTGAATAATGTGAACGACCTGCAGCAGACCACCGGCGAACTCCGCACCGCCTATGACATGGGCGATCCCAACGTGGACATCACCAAGGTGATGATTGCAGCCCAGAAATCCTCTGTCTCCTTCGAAGCCCTGACCCAGGTCCGTAACCGGGTGGTTCGCGCTTACGAAGACATCATGAACATGCCGATCTGATAACGGAGCAGAGCAATGGCCAGCGTTCCTGCACAAACCACGTCTTCCAATGTTCCGGCATCCCAGGCATCCGATGGCCCTGAGAGCAGCAGCGATATGTTCCTGGGCTTTAATCGCCTGAACCTTATGCGTCAGATCGGTCTGATGGTTGGCCTGGCCGCCAGTGTGGCGCTGGGCGTTGCCGTGGTGTTGTGGGCGCAGGAGCCAAATTACCAGCCGGTAGTGGGTGATCTGTCTTCGTACAATCCCCAGGATGTCACCACCATCCTCGACAGCAACGGTATAGATTACAAGATGGACCCCAGGAGCGGCGCGCTGCTGGTTCCCTCCGATCAGGTCTACAGTGCACGCCTGAAACTGGCCGCCGAAGGCGTCACGGATCAGAAAACCATGGGCTACGAGCTGCTGGACCAGGACCGTGGTCTGGGCACCTCGCAGTTCATGGAAACAGTCAGTTACCGGCGCGGCCTGGAGGGTGAACTCGCCCGCACCATTGGCGCCATGCGCGGCGTTCGTAGCGCCCGGGTCCACCTGGCCATTCCCGAGCGCTCGGTGTTTGTCCGGGATGCCCGCGAGCCATCTGCCTCTGTATTCCTGGAGGTGTTTGCCGGTCGTCGGCCTGAGCAGGAGCAGATCAACGCGGTGGTGAACCTGGTCGCCGGCAGCATCCCGATGATGAAGAAAGGCAACGTCACGGTCGTGGACCAGAATGGCAGCCTGCTCACGGGCCAGGAAGCTGGCGGCGAAACTGACCGCATGCAGGATCAGTACGAGTACACCTCGAAGGTTGAAGAACGACTGAGCCGGCGAGTGACATCGCTGATTTCACCCATCGTGGGTGAAGGCCGCTACCGGGCCGAGGTCTCGGCGGATCTGGATTTCTCCTCCGTAGAGCAGGCGGAAGAGTTGTTTAATCCTGAGCAGCAGGCGATCCGAAGCGAGCGGGAAATGACCGAGCAGCGGGTTGCCGGTGCCGGACCGTTGGGCATTCCGGGTGCGCTGTCCAATCAGCCGCCGGCCGATGCCACCGTGCCTGAGCAGGCCGCCGCTGGCGACGGCGAGGAGGGCGCGCCCGGCAAACCCATGGATGTTCGACGCGAAGCAACGCGCAACTACGAAATGGACCGTACCGTCAGCTACGTGCGCCAGGAGTTGGGTCGTATCAAGCGAGTGACGGTAGCGCTGGCGGTGGACGACATGAAAATGGTGGATCCGCAAACCGGTGAAGTCAGCTTTCAGCCTTGGCCGGAGCAGGAGCTACAGCGTCTGAGTATGCTGGTGCGGGATGCGGTCGGCTATTCAGCGGCCCGTGGTGATAGTGTCACGGTGATGAACACCGCTTTTGCGCCGGAAGAATCCATTGAATTCGAAGCACCGGGATTCTGGGAGCAGCCCTGGTTTTGGGACCTGATGAAGCAGGTGCTGGCCGGCCTGGTAATTCTGGTCCTGGTGCTGGGGCTGTTGCGCCCGACCCTGAAGAGTCTGTCTGGCAGTGGCCAACGTGAACGGGGTGGATCCGACGGCGATCGCGGTTACGGCGATCTCGACAGCATCGAAGGTGGTCATGAATTACGCCAGGCCATGTCGGGCCAGGACGATCTGCTTTTGCCCGGCGCCACTGACAGCTATGATAGGCAACTGAATTCTCTGAAAGGCCTGATAGCAGAAGACCCGGCCCGGGTTGCCCAGGTCATGCGCCAGTGGGTGAACGTTGATGACTGATCAAGATAACCAGCCAGGAGCCGGCGCGCCCCAGAAACCGCAGCGCAAAATCTCGCGGGTCGAGCAGGCCGCTATCCTGCTGATGTCCCTGGGTGAAGCCGATGCAGCGCAGGTGTTGAAGCACATGGGCCCGAAAGAGGTTCAGCGTGTGGGCGTGGCCATGGCCCAGATGAAGGATGTCAGTAAGGATGACGTCAGTTTCGTGCTGAACCAGTTCGTCGATGCTGTGGGCGGTCAGACCGGTCTCGGCGTGGGCAACGACGACTATATCCGCGCCATGCTGACCCAGGCCCTGGGCGACGACAAGGCTGCCAGCCTGATCGACCGCATCCTGATCGGGGGTAACACCACCGGTCTGGACACCCTCAAGTGGATGGAACCCCGTGCCGTGGGTGACATCATTCGTTACGAACATCCCCAGATTCAGGCCATCGTTATTTCCTATCTGGACCCGGACCAGGCCGCTGAAATTCTCGCCACCCTGGACGACAAGGTCCGGCTGGATGTGATGATGCGCGTGGCCTCCCTGGAAAGCATCCAGCCCCAGGCCCTGCAGGAGCTGAACGACATTCTGGAGAAGCAGTTCTCCGGTGGTTCAGCCGCTCAGACCAGCCGGATTGGTGGTATCAAGCGTGCGGCCGATATCATGAACTTCATGGATCGCAGCATCGAGGGCAACCTGATGGATTCCATCAAGGATATGGATCCTGACCTGGCCTCGACCATCGAGGACCTGATGTTTGTCTTCGACAACCTAAAAGATATTGACGATCGCGGCATCCAGGCGCTGCTGCGAGAAGTATCTTCGGAAGTGTTGGTAGTGGCCCTCAAAGGCGCCGACGATGCGGTCCAGGACAAGATCTTCAAGAACATGTCCAAGCGCGCTGCCGAGCTGCTGCAGGATGACCTCGAGGCCAAGGGCCCGGTTAAGGTCAGCGAGGTTGAGGCAGCACAGAAAGACATTATCACCGTGGCCCGCCGGATGGCCGAAGCGGGTGAAATCTCACTCGGCGGTGCTGGCGAAGAAATGATGTGATGAAAGATTCCTCAAAGGGTCTTAACCGCATACCCAAGGAGCAGCTGACCGCGTACGAGCGCTGGGAGCTGCCGTTGCTGGATGCCCGTGGCAATGAAGTTGCCCGGGAAGAGGAGCGGGACGTCAAACCTTTGACTGCCGCCGATCTCGAGGAGATCCGCAAGGCGGCCCGCGAGGACGGTTACAACGAAGGCCGGGAAGCGGGCTATCAGGCCGGATTGGCCGAGGGTCGGGCCGAGGGGCACGAGGAAGGCCTGCAGACCGGTGTTGCCGAAGGCCGGGAACAGGGCGAAAAGCAGGGCTACGAAGAGACTCGGAAGGACATCGATACCAAGCTCGACCGCCTTGAACATCTGATGGGCGAATTGCTGCTGCCAATCCGCCGTCATGAAGATGAGGTGGAAAGCGCGCTGGTGAATCTCACCACGGTTCTGGCGCGGGCGGTGGTGTTCCGGGAACTGTCCCTGGATTCGTCCCAGATTCAGAGTGTGGTCCGGCGGGCTCTGTCAGCCTTGCCGTCGACTGCTGAAAACCTGCGCATTCATATCCATCCCGACGACGAAACCTTTGTGCGTGAAGTGACTGCACGACTGGATTCGTCCGCCGCCATTATCGCGGATGACACCATACTGCCCGGTGGCTGCACCGTTCAAACCCGCCACAGCCTGGTGGATTTCACCGTAGAAAAGCGTTTTCAACGCGCGGTTCAGAGCATGCTGGCCCAGCAGGCCGCTGAGGGCGAGTCTGGTGAAGTGGAAGAGCTGGATGCCCTGATGGGCGATCTCACCGATTTCCAACGGGACGTGCTAAGTACTCCTGAGCCGCAAGACCCACCCCCGCAGGATGGATCGGACGAAGACAAGGATGCGGGCGATGACCTCACGTCTGGCTGACCGTCTTAACAAATTCCAGGATTTTCTTGGCAACGAACCGACCCCGGAGCTGTCTGGCCGGCTTACCCGCATGGTGGGACTGACCCTGGAATGCGTTGGTTGCCCCATGGTCGTAGGCGATCGGTGTGTTATCGAGAGCCAGGGTGCCAGCACCATTGAAGCGGAAGTAGTGGGCTTCGAGGACGACCGGGTTTACCTGATGCCACTCACCGCCATTGATGGTCTCAAGCCCGGCGCCAGGGTGGTGCCGGTGTCGGCCGCCAGTCGTGTTCCGGTTGGGCCGCAGATGCTCGGGCGTGTGGTAGACGGCAGTGGCGAGCCCCTTGACGGCAAGGGGCCGCTGCAGGCCGAAGCCCGGGTGGCACTGACCGGCGATATCATCAACCCCCTGAATCGTGCGCCGGTACGGCAGTCCATGGATGTGGGAATTCGTGCCATTAACTCTCTCCTGACCGTAGGGCAGGGCCAACGCCTGGGTCTGTTTGCCGGCAGTGGTGTAGGTAAGAGTATGCTGCTGGGCATGATGACCCGGTTCACCGATGCCGATATTACCGTGGTTGGCCTGATCGGTGAGCGGGGCCGGGAGGTCAAGGAGTTCATCGAGGATATCCTGGGTGACGAAGGCCTGTCCCGATCCGTGGTGGTGGCGTCTCCCGCCGACGATTCCCCACTCATGCGCCTGCGTGCGGCCATGCTGACCACACGAATTGCCGAGTATTACCGTGATCAGGGCAAGCGGGTGTTGCTGTTGATGGATTCACTTACCCGTTACGCCCAGGCCCAGCGTGAAATCGCCCTGGCGGTCGGCGAACCACCGGCAACCAAGGGATATCCGCCCTCTGTCTTCGCAAAATTACCCCAACTGGTGGAGCGCACCGGTAACGGCCGGCCCGGCGGTGGCTCGATCACCGCGTTCTACACCGTGCTGACCGAGGGTGACGACCAGCAGGACCCCATTGCCGATGCCGCCCGGGCGATCCTGGATGGTCACATTGTGTTGTCGCGCCGCCTGGCGGAAGAGGGCCATTATCCGGCCATTGATGTCGAAGCCTCCATCAGCCGGGTTATGCCCCAGGTCACCGAAACCGAACACTTTGCCCGCGCCCAACGGTTCAAACAGGTTTATTCACGCTATCAGCAGGCCCGGGATCTAATCAGTGTGGGCGCCTACGTGAAGGGCTCGGATCCGGAAACGGATTTTGCCATCGCCCACATTGCCAATATGCGCCAGTTCCTGCAGCAAGGACTGAATGAGAGTGCTCCCCTGAAGGACAGCATTGAGCAGTTGTTGGCGGTGGTGCCAGAGCGCCGGTCACCGGACCGGATCAAGTCGGCGGCGGTGAATACCCAGCCCGGCGGTTCCGGGGCTAGAGGCTGATGCTTCGTTCCCGCCGCCTGGAAGTCGTGTTGTCCCTGGAAGAGCGCAAGGAGCAGGAGGCGCTTGAGCGCATGGGTGACGCCCGCAAGCTCGTGGAGCAGCAGCGGGAACAGGTCAATAACCTGAATCAGTACCAGCAGGAATACCGGGATCAGATTCGCAATAGCCAGCAGGGTGTCGTTGACGTGCGCCGCCTGCAGTCCTGGCAGGCCTTCATCGCCCAGCTTGATCAGGTCATTGTCCAGCAGCAGAAACAGCTCGACCAGACCGAGAAAGTCTTCGATGCCCGTCGGGCCGAGTGGCAACAAGCCTACGAGCGCAAGCGGGGCATGGAGAAGTACATTGAGACCTGTCGCCAGCAGGAGCAGCGCGAGCAGGACCTGCGTGAGCAGAAGCTGGCTGACGAAGCTGCCGGCCGCGCCTTCGGCCCTCGGCGCCGATAAAAAGCAGAACAGCGCCGAGTTCTGGCCAGTGCAATTTAGTCGTGTTGGGCTATCCTTACCCCAAGAAGATTCGCCCGTAGATGGTAGATGGGTGGTCCATGCAGCAAAGAATACCTTCGGAGGTTTGGGAATGCCGATTCAGACACGTCGTGGTGAAGACAGCCAGACTCTGATCATTAGTATTGTGGGGCGGTTTGACTTCAGCACCCATCAGGCCTTCCGTGATGCCTACGAGCACGGTGATGAAAGCATTCGCTACTACATCGTTGACTTGTCGGATACCACCTATTTGGACAGTTCCGCGCTTGGTATGTTGCTCCTGCTCCGGGATTACGCCGGCGGCGACGGCGCACAGATTTCCATCGAAAACTGCAACAACGACGTCCGTCGGATCCTGTCCATCTCCAATTTCGAGCAGTTGTTCGCCATCCGCTGATTCACGCGCGCTGCCCGGAGTCCAATGTGGAAGAGTCCGTTGCGGAACCCAAATCGCTCACCATTCTGATCGCCGATGACAGCGACACCGACCGTCTGATTCTGGCGGTGCTGGTACGTCGACTGGGGCATAGGGTTTTCGAGGCGAAGAATGGCCAGGAAGCGGTTCAGCTGTTCCAGCACTGCGAACCGGATATCGTGCTGCTGGACGCCCTGATGCCGGTAATGGACGGCATGGAGGCGGCCCGGCAGATCAAGATCCTGGCGGGTGAGCGGATGGTACCGCTGATCTTCCTGACCTCGCTGTCGGAGGCTGAGGAGCTGGCCAAGTGTCTGGATGCCGGTGGCGATGATTTCCTGACCAAACCCTACAACCGGGTCATCCTTGAGGCCAAGATCAATGCCTTCAATCGCATGCGGTTGATGCACCAGGCCTTGTCCAGTCAGCGGGATCTGATCCGGGAACGTAACGAGCAATTGGTGACGGAGCAGGAGATAGCCAAACGGGTCTTCGACAATGTGGCCCACACCGGTTGCCTGGACGCCTTCAATATTCGTCATCACGCCTCACCGTTAGCCCTGTTCAACGGCGATGTCCTGTTTGCGGCGCCGTTTCCGGCTGGAGGCATGCTAGTCTTCATCGGCGACTTCACTGGTCATGGTCTGCCAGCAGCCATCGGTGCCATGCCATTGGCGGAGATTTTCTACGGCATGGTCAGCAAAGGTTTCAAGGGCGCCGACGTGCTGCGGGAGTTTAATCAGAAGCTCAAGAAGATCCTGCCGCCGGGCATGTTCTGCTGCGGTGGAATGATCGAGACGGAGTTCAAACATAACCAACTGCAGGTCTGGAATGGTGGCCTGCCCGATGGCTGGCTGGTGCGTACCAGCGGGGAACTGGAGGTCGTACCCTCCCGGCATTTGCCGCTCGGCATTCTGCCTTCCGATCAGTTCGATGACGGCATGGATACCTTGGCAACCGAGCCGGGCGACCGCTTGTTAATGCTGACCGACGGCTTCCTGGAGTCACGCAACGCCGAGGGCCAGTTGTTCGGCGACTCGGGCATTCGGCGGGCGCTGGAGTCACGGGCGGGAACTCAGCATCCATTCGATGCCGTGATGGAAGCCGTGGGTCATTTTTCAGCGAGCGCCGCCGACACTGACGACCTGACCATGTGCAGTGTCGAAATGGTCGACGAGGTAGGGATCTCAACCATTCACGACCGCATTGAGCCGTCGCCACTGCCCGGCCCCATGGAATGGCATTGCGAGTATGAAATTCGCGAGCGCACACTCGGGGACTTCAGTCCCTTGCCGTTGCTGTTGCACATCTGCATGGAAGTTCCGGGTTTGAGGCGCAAGAGCGGCGAAATCTACACCTTGCTGGCGGAGCTCTACAGCAATGCGCTGGAGCATGGTGTGCTGGAACTACCGTCGCACTGGAAGCAGTCAGCCGACGGCTTCGACCAATATTACGAAGAGCGTCGTCGCCGGCTGAGTCGGGTGGAAGGCCACTTTATCCGATTCAGTCTCAGCCACTCTATGACACCCTCGGGGGGCAGGTTGCGCATTGTCTGTGAGGACAGTGGCTCGGGCTTCGATTTCCACAATCATCCGATCCTGGAGTCGGAGCTGAGACCAGGAAGAGCCGGCCGATACGCCGGTCGCGGCCTTTTATTGTTGAAGCGGCTCGCCGAATCCGTCACGTTCCATCAGCAGGGTAACCAGGTTGAGATTATATTTGATTGGGAAGTCGCCGGTACCTCATCGAATCCGGCGTCATCACACCGGCAGTGACCGGTATACGAACAGGGGGTAGGTATGACTGAACAACCGCACCTTGACGGAGAGGCACTGGCTGAGCTTCAGGATGTCATGGAAGACGAATTTGATGTGCTGATGCGCACGTTTCTGTACGACTCCCGTGAACGTATCGCTAGCCTCAAGCAGGCTGTTAGCGAGCAGGACGCCGAGGCCCTGGCCCACGCCGCCCACAGTTTTAAAGGTAGCTGCATCAACATTGGCGCGCCTTTATTGGGAGAGTTGTGTCGAACTGCCGAAAATGCGGGCAAAGAACAGCGATTGGAGAAAGTGCCTGCCATTATTGACGCCATCGAGAAGGAGTTTCGCAATGTGGCTGATCTGCTCGAAAAGCTGATGGTTCGCTAGTCATCGAATGATTGACTGGCATCGCTTTTGCAAAGCTTTTGCAAAACAGTAGGGACGCAGCCCGCAAGCCAGCTCAAGCTGGCAAGTTTTGGGCGTCCCAGAGACGAAAGCGGCAAGAGGTTGCCATGCCCCAGATGGTTCTTCCCCAGACTCCCGCCCCAGGGATGAAAACTGACGTTAACACCGTAAAGTCCGGTTCCACCAAGGCGCCGGACGGCGAGAGCCGTTACGAGTCGGTGTCCCGCGCGGAACAAAAGCGCCTGGACCGGCAAGAATTTGATCGGCGAGCGGAGCAGGCTGCAAACGATGGCCGCAAGGTCGACAACGATCAGTCTGCGCAGCAGGCCGAAAAGAACGTGGCGGCTGATAGCGAAAAAGCCGAAACCGGCACTGATAGTAGTATTCCGGACGAAACCAGCACCGGCTCTGCGGGTGGGGTTGAAGTCAGCGAAAAGTCCGGTAAGGCTGCGGGCGAGTCCCTCAAGGGCCTGGAAGAAACAGTTATTCCCCCCACGTTTGCCGAACTCCAGGCCCTGCTGACCCCAGCGGCCGGCGTGGCCGTCAGCGGCAAGGCCGCTGGAGTAAGTGGCACCACGGAGCCGCTGCCCACACTGATGCCGGTCGCCGGCAGGTTGAACACAGGTTCGGGTGGCAAACCGGGACAGGCCGGGCAGGCGGTCCAGAGCACCCCGGGACTGACCGCCGGACTGCAACTGACAGAGGCGCTGGCAACCACCGTTGGCTCCGAAACCAGTCGGCCTACTGATCCTGCCAGCCTGATTGCCTCTGGCCGATTCCAGTCCAGTCTGGAAGTAGCTGGCCAGCAGGTCGCGAATGCTGCCACGGCCAAGGTTCCTGCTGAGGCTGCCGTGCCACTGAGAAGCTACGCCACGTCCATCGACACCCCGGTTGGCCAGGCCGACTGGGGCGACAAGCTGGTGGGCAAGCTCAGTTGGTTGACCGCCAGAAATATGTCGGTGGCGGAAATCCATCTGACACCGGCGGACATGGGGCCGATGGAGGTGAAAGTTCGGGTGCAGAACGAGCAGGCCAACATCACCGTGCACTCAGCCAACCCGATTGTCCGGGATCAATTGGAGCAGCAGTCCCATCGACTCCGTGACATGTTGGGAGAGCAGGGCCTGAACCTGGCCCGGTTCGATGTCTCCGATTCGCCCCAACAGCACAGTGGTGAACAGACCTCTGGCGAGGAACAGGCCAGTGGCAACGGTGGCAACTCAGGCGATTCCCTGTTGGCTGACGCCGAAGAGGCCGACATTCAAACCGGTAATCTGGACCTGAGCTGGAAAGGCGAGGTCGACGTCTTCGCCTGATGGCGAAGGAGTCGTTCTCCGCCCTGACCTGTAAGTGATTCCTTCTTTTAAGAATTCTCTTCAATCTGTTTTGCCCATCTTCCCGCGCAACGCTAAACTGCTGTTCCTAACGGCAGGAGTGGGTTTTCTGGCCCACCCTTTGCATCGAATTCATAAAAGTCGCGGAAAAACCCTCCGTCTGACGGATTTCTGGCAAAGCAAAGACTATGGCTGAAAATAACGAACCTGCAGCGGAACCGGCCCCAAAAGGCAAACTGAAAATGATCGTCATGCTGGTGATCATTGTTGTGCTGGCCATCGCGCTTTCGATCGTGGGCACGCTCTGGTTTCTCGGCGGCAGTCTTCCTGGCATGGCCAGCGACGAGGGTGAAGCCACCGAAGAAACGGTGGAAGAGACCTTCGTGCCCAGCACCTACGTGAAGTTAAACAAAGCCGTGGTGACTACGGTGCAGGCCAGTGATGGGCGCCAGCGGTACGCTCAGGTTTACCTGGCCCTCGAGGCGACTGACCCACAGGCCTTGGCGGCGGCAGAATTGCACATGCCGCTGATCCGGAGTCAGCTGGTGACGGTTCTGGGTAGCAGTAAGTTTGAGGATTTGCAGACGCCGGAAGGGCGTCAGGGCCTGGCTGAGCGGATGTCGACATCGGTCAACCAGGTACTGGAACAGGAAGGCGAGCCCGCCATCAAGCGGGTATTGTTCAGAAATTTTGTGGTGCAATAGGACCCCAAGCGGGTAAGGCATTTCAGGGGCAGGACTACGTATGCAGGACTTGTTGTCACAGGATGAAATCGATGCCCTCCTCCATGGTGTGGACGATGGGGATATCGATACCTATGAAGAGACCGACGATACCGGCGTAAAGTCCTATGACCTTGCCAGCCAGGATCGTATCGTCCGTGGCCGGATGCCGACCCTGGAGATGATCAACGAGCGTTTTGCGCGTTACACCCGGATCAGCCTGTTCAATCTCATGCGTCGTAACGCCGATGTCTCTACCGGTGGCGTGCAGATCATGAAGTTTGGTGAGTACATCCATACCCTGTATGTCCCCACCAGCCTTAATCTGTGCAAGGTTCGCCCGTTGCGTGGCGCGGGGCTGTTCGTACTGGATGCCAAGCTGGTGTTCAAGCTGGTCGATAACTTCTTTGGTGGTGAAGGTCGGCACGCCAAGATCGAAGGCCGGGAATTCACCCCGACCGAAACCCGAATTGTGCAGATGGTGCTCGACCAGGTCTTCACCGACATGAAAGAGGCTTGGCAGGCCGTTCTGAAAGTGGATTTTGAGTACCTCAGTTCAGAAGTGAATCCGGCCATGGCCAACATCGTCAGCCCCAGTGAAGTGGTGGTGGTCAGCACTTTCCACATTGAACTGGACGGTGGCGGTGGTGAGCTGCATTTCGCGCTGCCGTATTCCATGATCGAACCCATTCGCGACGTGCTGGATGCCGGTGTGCAGAGTGACATCGACGACGTGGACGAGCGTTGGGTTAACGCTCTGCAGGAAGACATCCAGGACGTGAACGTGCCGGTGAACACCACCGTGTGCCGGCGCCGGATTTCTCTGCGCGACATTGCCAAGATGAAGGCGGGCGACATTATCCCGGTAGAGATTCCCGAACATCTGACGGTGACCGCAAACGGTATTCCGGTTTACAAGGCCACTATGGGCACGCGTGACGGCAAGCTGGCCCTTCGAATTCAAGAGAGGGCATCGCTGCCCAAGGTCAAGAAACAACTGAAGGTGGGACGCAATGGCTGACGACAGCAAAGACGAACAGCAGCTCAGCGAAGACGAAAAGCTGGCCGCCGAGTGGGAAGCGGCCATGGAAGAGTCGGGTGACGACGGCGATTCTGCTGAGGATGAGTGGGCGGCGGCCATGGCCGAGGCGGGCGAGACCGAGAAAGACAATGATGTTCAGGCCGCGCCCATGGAAGAGTTCGATCATGTGAACGAGCCGTCCCAGGGCACCGGGCCGGCCCCGGACATGGACGTAATTCTGGACATTCCGGTGACCATCTCCATGGAAGTCGGTAACACCCAGATTCCGATCCGCAACCTGCTGCAACTCAACCAGGGTTCGGTGATCGAACTGGACCGGCTGGCGGGCGAACCGCTGGATGTGTTGGTGAACGGTACCCTGATTGCCCACGGTGAAGTGGTCATGGTGAATGAAAAATTCGGTATTCGCCTGACCGACGTCATCAGTCCGGGCGAGCGCATCAAACGGTTGCAGAAATAACATGTGGTCGAAGCTGGTCGGTCTGATCGCGTTCACGCTGGCAAATCCAGTGTGGGCGGAAGAGGCAGGGAAAACGGCCCAGGAACTACCGGCCCGCGCCCCGGATACCATGGGTACCCTGGTCAGCCTGGGCCTAGGTCTGATTGCCGTGATTGCGCTCATCTACGGCTGCGCCTGGATTATCCGGCGCATGAACGGCATGACCGGAATGAACAACAACGCCATCAAGGTGGTTTCGGTCATGGCCTTGGGCGCCCGCGAGCGCCTGGCGCTGATTGAAGTGGGTGGCCAGCAGATCCTGTTGGGCATCACGCCCTCTGCTATCCGCACACTCCATGTGTTCGATGAGCCGGTGGTCGATGCCAGCAATCCACCCTCCGGAGAATTTTCCCGCCGGCTCCAGGGCATGATTGGTAAATCCTGGACTTCGCCCGCAAGGAAAGACTGACCTCATGCCTGCTTTGCTTCTCAAACGGTTTATCCCGGTATTGGTGTTTTTGCTCGGCGTTGTCTGGGCACCGCTGTCCATGGCCCAGGAGTCTGGCGGCATTCCCGGCATTCCGGCCTTTACCGTGGAACCTGGTGAAGGCGAGGGCGTTCAGGAGTACTCGGTGACCCTGCAGATACTGGCGCTGATGACGGCGCTGACCTTTCTGCCGGCGATGCTGATGATGATGACCTCGTTCACCCGGATCATCGTGGTGTTCGCCATTCTTCGCCAGGCCCTTGGCCTCCAGGCGACACCCTCTAGCCAGATTCTGCTCGGGCTGGCGCTGTTTCTCAGTATCTTCATCATGAAGCCGGTTTTGGAAGAGGCCAACCGCGTTGGTTTGCAACCCTACCTGCAGGAGGAGGTGACTTCCCTGGAGGCGGTCGAACTGGCCAGCGTTCCGTTTAAAAAGTTCATGCTGGAGCAGACCCGGGAAAGTGATCTGGCGCTGTTCATGCGGATGGCCGATGAGCAGTACCAGACCCCCGACGACGTGTCCTTCTGGGTGCTGATGCCGGCCTTCGTCACCAGTGAGCTGAAGACCGCATTCCAGATCGGCTTTATCCTGTTTATCCCGTTCCTGATCATCGACATGGTGGTCGCCAGTGTCCTGATGGCCATGGGTATGATGATGCTGTCACCGATCATCATCTCACTGCCGTTCAAGATCATGCTGTTTGTACTGGTGGATGGCTGGGCCCTGATCATGGGCACGCTAGCCGCCAGTTACGGAATATAGGGGGCGCAATGACTCCGGAAACTGTCATCGATATTCTTCGTGAGGCGCTGTGGATGATCGTGCTGTTGGCGTCGGTCATTATCGTGCCGGGCTTGCTCATCGGTCTGGTGGTCAGTACCTTCCAGGCCGCGACTCAGATCAACGAACAGACCCTCAGTTTTCTGCCGCGGCTGTTGGTAACCCTGATCGTCATTATTGTTGCCGGGCCCTGGATGCTGACCAAGTTGCTGGACCATGCCAACCGGCTGATCTCCAGCATTCCCTACCTGATTGGCTAACGGATGATACCAGCGGAATTCAGTGCGGATCTGCTGGGGCAGTGGGTAGGCCAGCACCTGTGGCCGCTGTTCCGGCTGGCCAGTTTCCTGATGGTGATTCCCATCTTCGGCACCCAACTCGTGCCGGCCCGGGTTCGTCTGGGTCTGGCGCTGTTGATGACCATACTGATTGTTCCGCTGATTCCGCCGGTCCCCCAAGTTGAAGCGCTCAGTGCTGATGCCGTGGTGATCACATTGCAGCAGATTCTGATAGGTGTCGGCCTGGGCTTTGCCTTAACGGCACTGTGGCAGTTATTTGTTGTTGCCGGCCAGATGATCGCCATGCAGATGGGCCTTGGTTTTGCGTCCATGGTGGACCCGGCCAACGGCGTCAACGTTCCTGTGCTGTCGCAGATTTACACCATCACCATCACGCTACTGTTCCTGGCGATGAATGGGCACCTGGCCGTTTTCGAAGTATTCATTGAAAGTTTCCGGACCTTGCCCATCGGCCTGGAAGGCCTGGGACAGGGCGGGTTGTGGGATTTGGCTCATCGCATCAGCTGGATGTTCGCCTCCGCCATGCTGCTGGCGCTGCCTGCGGTTACCGCCGTGCTCATCGTCAGCATCTCCTTCGGCGTGATGACCCGCGCCGCGCCCCAGATGAACATCTTTGCCCTGGGTTTCCCGATTGGCCTGATTTTTGGATTATTTTCCATATGGGTACTGCACGCCAACTTTCTGCCGCACTTCGATCAGTACACGCGGGAGACGTTTGAATTCATGAGGCAGTTGCAGGGGCAGCCGTAAACGCCTGTCCACCTGTAGCGCCCGAAGACGCTGAACCATGGCCGAAGAGAACGACAACAGTCAGGAAAAAACGGAAGAGGCCACGCCCCGAAGGCTTGAAAAAGCCAAGGACGAGGGCCAGACCGCCCGTTCCCGTGAGCTGGCCACCATGGCTGTGCTCATGGCAGGCGCTGGCGGCCTGCTGATGTTCGGCTCCAGTCTGGGTGCCAGCCTGGAAGCCATCATGCGCGACAGTTTTGTGCTGGAGCGCTCGGCCATCTTTGATACCCGCCACATGAGCATTCAGCTCATGGCTTCCGCGAAAGAAGCAGCCTGGGCGTTATCACCGATACTGGTGGTCTTGTTGATTGCTGCCATCTTCGGCTCCATCGGCATCGGCGGCCTGCTGTTCAGCGGCAAGGCAATCGCACCCAAGCTGAGCCGGATGAACCCCATCAAGGGGCTGGGCCGCATGTTTTCCGCCCGTTCGCTGATTGAGCTGGTGAAGGCCATCGCCAAGGTCGGCCTGGTGATGTCAGTAGCCGTTCTCATCCTGAATCTCAGAACCGAAGACCTGCTCAGTATCGCCGAGGAACCAGCGGTACCGGCCATGGAGCACGTTTTGTGGACCCTGGGCTGGAGTTTCTTCCTGCTCTCCTGCGCCACCATCATCATTTCGCTGATTGACGTGCCGTTCCAGATCTACGACCACCAGAAAAAACTCCGAATGACCAAGCAGGAGGTGAAGGACGAGTACAAGGACACCGAGGGCAAGCCGGAAGTTAAAGGCAAGATCCGGCAGCTCCAGCGCGAGATGGCCCAGCGCCGCATGATGCAGGATGTACCGACCGCCGACGTGGTGATCACCAACCCGACCCACTATGCGGTGGCGCTGAAGTACGATCAAAAATCCATGGCGGCGCCGGTAGTGGTGGCCAAGGGAGCCGACGAGGTGGCCTTCAAAATCATGGAGATCGCCCGCGAGAACAAGGTGGAAGTGCTGCGTACGCCTCCGCTCACCCGGGCTACATACCACAACGCCGACATCGGCGACGAGATCCCCGACGGTCTCTACATGGCCATCGCCCAGGTGCTGGCCTACGTGTTCCAGCTCCGACAGTTCCGCAAGGGGCGTGGGGCGAAACCCGGTATGCCTGAGTTCCCGATTCCTTCGGACTTGCGGCGCGATGTTTAGCTCTTGAGCACCTAGCCTTCGAGTTTTGGTGATGGGTGTTTGTGGGTGGCCCTCCCAAAAACCGCTACGAGCACGTCCATGTGCGCTTGTTTCCGGCCATCCTTGGCCTCCAACATTTTTGGGAGGGCCACCCACAAACACCTTGTAGTTCCTCGATATTCCAGCTTTCTTCCAACAAGCTCCGCTTAATTCCCCGAAATTCGTTTAAGCATGGTATTTCTCCGAAGCCAGCAGGTGGCTGGGCGGTAAGGCTTTCCAAAACTGTGCGGAGCCATGGATGGCGGAGCTCAAGCGCCACAGGGATGTGCTTGAGCGGGTTTTGGAAAGCCTTACCGTCCGGCCACAGACGCCAAGCCTTCCAGGCTAGGAGCGGTGCTAGAGGCTGGCTAACTGCTACAGGCAATAACCCGAACCATAGGCTCCCCGCGACTCTCGGGTATCGGTAGTGTGCCGTACCAAGCCCGTGGATCGTGGACGGTGGCTGAGTCGAAACCACACGACAGGAAATGGCGCTGGGCCTCGTCGTCAGTTTGAAAGTGGAACGATACCTGGCTGCGGGTCGCGGTGCCGAGCAGGGCGCCCAGTGTCTTGAGGGTGCCGTTGAGCAAGGGCTGTCTGGGGCGGTAGTAGCTTTCGGTGATGTAGAGCGAACCGGGGCGATCAGCCATTACCTTTGCCAGGCGGCGCCAGAAGTCGCTGATGACATCCAGTGAGAAGTAGCTGGTCAGGCCTTCGGTGACGATGATCACCGGCTTGGCATTGTCGAACACGCGATCGATGACTTTTTCGATCTGGTATTGGCCGTGGTCGGCCAGGATATCGATGGGTGTTACCTGGTGATGCTCGCCCAGGCGTCCCGCCGCCAGAAGACGCATTGCCTTGCGGCCGGCCATGTCCGGTAGGTCGGCTTCCACCATGTGCACCAGGGGATGCCGTTGCCGCAATCGAAGTCCTCTGGGAGACATGCCGCAGGCTATTTCCAGAACCTGGGTAGTGCCGGTGTCTTGAATCGCCTGATCAATCAGGTGATCCATGATCAAATGGCGTTGCAGCAGGAAGGTTCGGATATTGCCGCCGATGGCCGCCTTGCTGGCGGATTCGAACGGGGTCATCAGGTGGTAGAGCCAGCGGCCCTGTTCAGTGGCGAGGATGTCGTCGGAGAGACCATACCGGTGCCAGACGGCACCGGTATAGAGGGCGGTGAAACTGATGCCGGAGCTATCAGTCGGCTTGCTGCTCATACACCGCTTTGCCCCAAGCCTCGCGGCTGCCGGGCAGGATCAAGTTCAGGATGATGGCCGCGACGGCACACAGGGCGATGCCTTCCAAGTGGCCCAGCACCATGCCGCCAATACCGAACACGAGGGTCACACCCACAATTACCAGGTTGCGTGACTGGGACAGATCCACCTGATGGCGAATCAGCGTGTTCAGACCCACCACTGCGATGGAGCCAAACAGCAGGCACAGGATGCCGCCCATGACAGGAACCGGAATGGTCTGCAGGGCGGCGCCAAACTTACCAACGAATGCCAGCACGATGGCAACCACAGCGGCCCACCACATGACCCGCGGGTTGAAGTTCTTGGTGAGCATGACCGCACCGGTCACTTCCGAGTAGGTGGTGTTGGGTGGTCCACCCAGGGCTGCTGCGGCACTGGTGGCCAGGCCGTCGCCCAGTAGTGTGCGGTGCAGCCCGGGCTTTTCCAGGAAGTTCTTGCGGGTGACGTTGCCGATGGCCAGAACATCACCGATGTGCTCAATGGCCGGGGCGATGGCCACCGGAATCATGAACATGATAGCGCCCCAGCTGAACTCAGGCGCGACAAAGTTCGGTACCGCCAGCCAGGGAGCTTCCTGGATGGGCGTGGTGTCGACGATGCCGGCAAAAGCGGACAGCACGTAGCCGGTGATGACACCAAACATGATCGGGATCAGGCGGAAGATGCCCTTCGCCCATACTGACATGATGATGGTCACGGCCAGGGAAATCATCGCGATCCAGATAGCAGTATCGTAGGGGATCAGTTGAGTGGAGCCGTCGCCGGTCCGGCCGGAGGCCATGTGTACGGCAACGGGTGCGAGGCCCAGGCCGATGGTCATGATAACTGGGCCGATGACCACTGGCGGCAGCAAAGCACGCACAAAGCCTGTGCCACGAAGGCGAACCAAACCACTTAATAAGATGTAGAGAATGCCCGCTGCCATCAGGCCGCCCAGGGTTTCTTCCATGCCGAATCGGCCCTTGGAGGCAATGACCGGGGCAATAAAGGCAAACGACGACGCCAGAAAGATCGGGATCTGGCCGCCGGTGACGATGTGGAACACGATGGTGCCCATGCCGGCGGTGAACAGGGCGACGTTCGGATCAAGCCCGGTAATCAGTGGCATCAGCACCAGGGCGCCAAAGGCAACCAGCAGCATCTGGGAACCGGCTAGCGCCTGTTTCCAGGTTGGTTCATTAGTGTGTTCCAGCATGCTTAGAGGTCCTTCTGCTTGGTGCCGAAGATCTTGTCACCAGCATCACCCAGACCAGGCAGGATGTAGCCTTTCTCGTTCAGGCGCTCGTCGACAGAGGCGGTGTAGATGGAGACGTCCGGATGGGCTTCAAGCACTTTTTCAACGCCTTCAGGCGCCGCAACCAGGATCAGCGCACGGATTTCGGTGCTACCGGCTTTTTTCAGCAGATCGATGGTCGAAATCATTGAGCCGCCAGTGGCAAGCATCGGGTCCACGATCAGTGCCATACGCTGGTCCAGTTCGCCCACCAGTTTCTCCAGGTAGGTGCTGGCTTCCAGGGTTTCTTCGTTACGGATCTGGCCGACCACGCTCACCCGGGCGACCGGGATCAGGCTCAGAACGCCGTCCAGCATGCCAAGGCCGGCACGCAGGATCGGGACAATGGTGATCTTCTTGCCGTGGATCTGTTCAACGTTGACCGGTCCGGCCCAGCCTTCGATGGTCTTTTCCTGCAGGTTGAAATCTTTCGTCGCTTCGTAAGTCAGCAGGGCGCCAACTTCTTGTGCCAGCTCACGGAAATTCTTGGTGCTGATGTCCGACCGGCGCATCAGGCCGAGTTTGTGTTGGATCAGGGGATGTTTGACCTCGTGAATTGGCATGAGTCACCTGTGAGTCTGGTTGGTCTTAAATGGATTTGCGGCGCGTTCAAATGGCGCAAGGATACCGCATCTGGACGGGTACGTCAGGCGACACGCCTCGAAAGCACATGGAAATCGAGTAAGGAGTGGTACGGATCTTGCCACACCAGTCTGAAACGACGCCTTTGCGTCAGGTTTTCGACCCTGAGCACGCGGTCACGCACAGCCAATCGGAGAAGTATCCGGCATGGACAGAGCTTTAGTCCTTAATAACGTCAAATCCCTGACGCGGGGAAATCTGGGTGTCCCGGTCATGCTGATGGGGTTGCTGGGCATGATGATCCTGCCCATGCCGGCCTTCCTGCTGGACGTCTTCTTTACCTTCAACATTACGCTGTCCATCGTCATCCTGCTGGTGTGTGTCTACGCCATGCGTCCGATGGAGTTCGCCTCATTCCCGACCGTACTGTTGGTGGCAACGCTGCTGCGACTTGCTCTGAATGTGGCCTCGACCCGGATCGTGCTGTTAGAGGGGCACGAGGGTGGCGACGCCGCCGGTAAGGTCATCGAATCCTTTGGCGAAGTGCTGATTGGTGGCAACTACGCGGTTGGTCTGGTGGTGTTTGCCATACTGATGATCATCAACTTTCTGGTTGTGACCAAAGGTGCTGGGCGAGTCTCCGAAGTCAGCGCCCGCTTTACCCTCGACGCTATGCCCGGCAAGCAGATGGCCATTGATGCCGACCTGAACGCCGGCCTGATCAATCAGGACGAAGCCAAACACCGCCGTTCGGAAATCGCCCAGGAAGCCGACTTCTACGGTTCTATGGACGGTGCCTCGAAATTCGTTAAAGGCGATGCAGTTGCCGGCCTGCTTATCCTGGCCATCAACATTATTGGTGGTGTCGCCATCGGCATGCTGCAACACGATCTGGACTTTGGTCTGGCCATGCAGCGTTACGCCTTGCTGACCATTGGTGACGGCCTGGTCGCCCAGATTCCGTCGCTGCTGCTCTCCACCTCCGCCGCCATCATGGTGACCCGGGTAACGTCCAGTCAGGACATGGGCGGGCAGATTCTGAGTCAGATGTTCAGCGCGCCCAAGGCCCTGGCCATCGCCGCTGGCATCCTGATTATCCTGGGTCTGATTCCGGGTATGCCCCACGTTGCCTTCCTGGGACTCGGCAGCCTTGCCGCCGGCGCAGCCTGGTATATCTGGAAGCACGATCGCCAAACCGTCGAGGAAGACGGAGCCTTTCCGGTGCGGGGTGGTTCCGGTGGCATGCCTCGGTCGGCAGGTGGTGACTTGCCCCCGGGCGGCGATGGCGATCATGGCCGAGAGCTGCCAGCGCCAAGTGAGACCAAGGAATTGGGTTGGGATGACGTCGCCACCGTCGACATCGTAGGACTGGAGGTTGGCTATCGGCTGATTCCACTGGTTGATAAATCCCAGGGTGGTCAGCTGTTGAGCCGGATTAAGGGCGTGCGCAAGAAACTGTCCCAGGATCTGGGCTTCCTGATGCCGTCGGTTCATATTCGCGACAATCTGGACCTGATGCCCAACGTTTATCGCATTACCCTGATGGGCGTCACCATTGCCGAGGCTGAAATTCATCCGGAGCGGGAGCTGGCTATCGACCCGGGTCAGGTGTTCGGCAAGATTGAAGGCATTGAAGGAAAGGATCCGGCCTTTGGCCTGGACGCCAGCTGGATCGAGCAGGACAAGAAAGATCAGGCCCAGACTCTCGGTTACACCGTAGTGGATGCCAGCACTGTGGTGGCAACCCATCTCAATCAGGTCCTGCAGAAGCACGCCCACGAGCTGCTGGGTCACGAAGAAGTCCAGAAGTGGCTGGACCAGTTGGAGAAAGTGTCACCCAAGCTGGCCGAGGAACTGGTGCCGACCACCGTGTCCATCAGTCTGCTGCTGAAGGTGCTGCAGAACCTGCTGAAAGAAGAGGTGCCAATCCGGGATATGCGCTCCATTGCCGAGGCAGTGGTCAACGTGCACCCGAAGAGTCAGGACCCGAAATTGCTGACCACGGCAGCCCGCCAATCCCTGCGTCGCATGATCGTTCAGAGTATCTGCGGCAACGAGGCTGAGATACCGGTTATTACTCTGGATCCAGATCTGGAACAGTTATTGCTGAAGTCTGTTCAACAGAGTCAACAATCCGGCGGTCAGGATGACATTGGGTTGGTTCTCGAGCCGAACATGGTGGAAAAACTGCAGCGCTCCCTTCAGGAAAGCGTGCAGCGCCAGGAAATGCTTGGGAAGCCGGCCATCCTGCTGGTCTCGGGGCCGCTTCGGCCGGTTCTGGCGCGGTTTGCGAGTTACGGAGTCGAGCGTTTGCACGTGCTCTCGTACCAGGAAATTCCGGATAACAAACAGATCACTATCGTGGCGTCCGTTGGCCAGTAAGCACACGGACCCCAGTACGGACAACGCCCAGGCGGCGGTGCCGGTGGAGGATGAGGCAGCATGAAAGTAAAACGGTTTTTTGCGCAGAGCATGTCAGAGGCGCTGAAGCAGGTCAGTGAACAGATGGGCCCGGATGCCGTAATTCTTTCCAATCGCCGTGTCGAAGGCGGTGTCGAAATCGTGACGGCGCTGGACTACGACGAGAATATGGCGCGTCAGCGTCTTGGCGAGCAGGCTGAGACCGCCACCAACGGATCACGACTGGCGGAAATGCAGGCCGATCAGCACCGTCGCCTGGAAGACGAACTGGGCCGGTCGCGGGATCGCATTCGTGACGTCCGCGAGAAGCGGTCAAAAGCGGGCGCGGGCTATGCCGGCGCTTCGTTCGCCGAGCTGAGCGACGCGGCCATGGTCGATACTGAAGAGCCGACTACCCGATCAGCAGGCGGCACTTCCGGCTATTCGGATGAGCTGGCTCAGATGCGAGCGGAAATCAGTTCCTTGCGGGATTTGATGCATGGTCGGGCGGCTGAGCCTGCCAAGCCTGCCAGCAACGCCGTGCAGCAGCGGCTGGCAGAGCGCCTGCAGGAGTTTGGTTTGAGCAGCGATCTGGCGGCGTCTCTGTCACGCCGGCATAAAGGCGGCCGGCTCGATGAGGGCTGGAAACAATCCCTAAAGATGCTCGCCACCGGTGTGCGCACGGCTCGTGAGGAATGGCTGGACGAGGGTGGAGTTTACGCTCTGGTGGGCCCCACTGGGTCCGGCAAGACCACCACCATTGGAAAACTGGCGGCTCGCTACGTACTTCGGCACGGGGCTGATTCGCTGGCGCTGGTGACCACTGACCGATACCGGGTTGCCGCCCACGAGCAGCTGTTCGTATTTGGGCGCATTCTCAATGTGCCGGTGCGGGTAGTCGATGAAAGCCACTCGCTGGATTCCATCCTGGATGAATTGTCCGACCGCCACATGGTGCTTATCGATACCGCAGGCCTGACCAGCTCAGATAAAGGCTATGAAGAGCAGTTGTCCGAATTGGCGCAGAGTCATCACAACATTCGCACCCATTTGGTGGTGTCCGCCACCAGCCAGCCGCGCATCATGAAATCCGTTTGGCATTGCTATAAGATGGCAAATCTTGCGGGCTGCGTGATGACTAAGATTGACGAAGCCCTTACCCTGGGCGAATCTCTGGGGTTTGTCATGGAAACCGGGTTGCCGGTGGCCTATTACACGGATGGACAGAAAATCCCCGAGGACCTGCATCACGCAGAAGCCGTTCCCCTGGTTCGCTTAGGTGTGGTGCGTTTAAAAAATATTCAGCAACAGCAATCGGTGGCTGAAGGGGCTTGAGTATAGTGACACCTGTATCGGATGATGGAGTATCCGGCGTGCAGAACGGGCGCCGTTTGGTAAGACGAGCCTTCGACGAAACTGGCGAGAGACAAGAGTCAACATGAGCAGAGCAAATCCGGTACAGGTGATTGCGGTATCTGGCGGAAAGGGTGGGGTCGGCAAAAGTAATGTGTCGGTTAACCTCGGTATCGCCCTCGCACAGAAAGGCCGTCGCGTGGTGATCCTGGATGCCGACCTGGGTTTGGCCAACATTGACGTGCTGCTCGGAATTACCTCCAATCGCAACATCGCCGATGTGCTCTCGGGTGAGTGTGACCTGAAGGACGTTTTGGTCAATGGCCCCAGTGGCATCAAAATTGTTCCGGCCTCCTCCGGGACCCAGCGCATGACCCACCTGAGCCCCATGGAACACGCGGGCCTGATCAACGCCTTCAGTGAACTGAGTGACCAAATTGACGTGTTGATCGTTGATACCGCCGCCGGTATTTCCGAGTCGGTGGTCAGTTTCCTGCGCGCGTCCCAGGAGCTGTTGTTCGTAGTATGCGACGAACCTACCTCCATTACTGACGCCTACGCGCTCATCAAACTCATGAACCGGGAGTACGGCACCAACCGTTTTCGTATTCTCGCCAATCAGGTGCGTAACGAACAGGAAGGACGCCACCTGTTCGATAAACTGACCCGGGTCACCGAACGATTTCTTGATGTAGCCCTGCAATACGTGGGCATGGTGCCCTACGACGAGGCCGTCAAGAAATCAGTACAGCGCCAGCGGGCTGTGCTGGATGCCTACCCCCGCGCCAAGGCCTCACTGGCAATCAAGGCCTTGGCAGATAAAGTTGACAGCTGGCCGTTACCTTCATCCCCTCGGGGACATCTTGAGTTTTTTGTGGAGCGGCTCGTCGAAGTCTGAATCTGATCCAATCATAACAACACCGGATACATGACATTGACGAATAACCTGGGAATCTACCAGCAGGCCGGCGCCTCGGGTCAGGCCAGTCTCATTGAAGAGCAGGCCCCGCTGGTCAAGAAAATAGCGCTGCACCTGATGGCCAGGCTACCGGCTTCAGTGCAGTTGGAAGACCTTATACAGGCCGGCATGATTGGTCTGCTTGAGGCTGCCCAACGCTACAGCTCCGCAAAAGGCGCTACCTTCGAAACCTATGCCGGAATCCGCATCCGCGGCGCCATGGTGGATGAAATCCGCAAGGGCGACTGGGTGCCCCGGTCCGTGCACCGCAACGCCCGCCGTATCTCCCAGGCGATTAAGGCCGTGGAAGACCGCGAAGGCCGTGAAGCCCAGGATCTTGAAGTGGCCGAAGAGTTGGGTATGGAGCTGTCGGAGTATCACGCCTCGCTATCGGACGCTAACAGCGGACGACTTTTTAGCCTTGATGAGCTCAATGAATCTGGAGAGCTGCCGATAGAAGGATCAGAGACCAGTGATAATCCTCTGGATGGCCTGGCTTCCGACGCCTTCCGACGCAACCTGGCGCACGCCATTGACGAATTACCGGAGCGCGAAAAACTGGTTTTGAGTCTGTATTACCAGGAAGAGCTGAACCTGAAAGAAATCGGCGCCGTCCTCGGGGTAAGCGAAAGCAGGGTCAGTCAGATTCACAGCCAGGCCGCACTGCGACTGCGTGGGCGGCTGGCCGACTGGCAGCGGGATGCCAACGATTGATAACGAATAAGGTGTGTCCGGTTCATAGCGCTGTGTAGTTTTTGGTAACCGGCGCTTTACATGGTCATCAAAGATCAGACAATACGTGGTTTAAAAGACGGCCCGTTAGGTTTCGAGCTCAACGGTCAAACGAATTCCGGGTGTGACTAACTGGAGGTCCCATTGGACAAGAACATGAAAATCCTGATCGTGGATGATTTTTCCACGATGCGACGGATCATCAAGAACCTGCTGCGCGATCTTGGGTTCAGCAACACCGACGAAGCAGACGACGGCAATACCGCGCTGCCGATGCTGAAAAGCGGCAAGTACGATTTCCTGGTGACCGATTGGAACATGCCGGGCATGTCCGGTTTCGATCTCCTGAAAGCCGTCCGCGCGGACGAAAGCCTGAAGACCTTGCCGGTGCTGATGGTGACCGCAGAAGCCAAGCGCGACCAGATTGTCGCCGCCGCCCAGGCCGGTGTGAATGGCTATGTGGTCAAGCCATTTACGGCCGCTGTGCTTAAAGAAAAGATTGAGAAAATCTTCGAACGTATTCAGTAACCAGAGGTCGGATGGCTCTCATGAGCAATAGCAAGACGAACCATCAGAGCCTCGATCCGGAGGTGACTGAAAAGCTCCAGCGTCAGAGTGAAGAGTTGGCCAAGAGTGTGCAGGCCGGCGATTTTGCCCAAGCGATGACGGTGATTAACGAGCTGAGCGAGGTCAGGGATCAAAGCCTGTACCGTGAGGTTGGACGCCTCACCCGGAGTCTTCATGAAGCGATCCGGAATTTCCAGATAGATCCTCGCAGTGCCGAGCAACAGGAAGCGCTGTCGAAAATGACCGACGCCTCTGATCGCCTGGAATACGTCGTGCAGATGACCAGCCAGGCTGCCAATCGCACCATGGATCTGGTTGAAGAGACCATGCCGGTGGCGAATGCGGTCCGCAATGAAGCCACGGAACTCCGGGACGAATGGCAACGCCTGCGTCGGCGCGAGATGCAGCCGGCAGAATTTCGAGAGCTGTATGGCCGTATTGATCGGTTCTTCGTGAGCCTGACCGCTGATGCCGACAGCATGTACAACAGCTTGTCGGAAATTCTGCTGGCCCAGGATTTCCAGGACCTCACCGGTCAGGTAATCCAGAAGGTCACCGCGCTGGTGAAGGAAGTTGAAGAACAGATGCTGAGTCTCGTGGTGATGGCGAGCCACGTAGACCAGCTGACTGGCACCGTGCACAGGATTGATGAAACCGAGGTTTCGGCAGAGCAGGGTGTAGGGCCACAGATCAAGGCCGAAGAACGTGAAGATGTAGTTTCGGGGCAGGATGACGTTGATGATCTGCTGTCCAGTCTCGGTTTCTGAACTAATGAGGGTTGCCCATGGCGTTTGATGCCGATGATGAGATTCTCCAGGACTTCCTGGTGGAAGCCGGTGAGATTCTTGAAAAACTGTCAGAACAGTTGGTAGACCTTGAGCAAAATCCTGATGACAGTGATCTGCTCAACGCCATCTTCCGCGGTTTTCACACCGTCAAGGGCGGTGCCGGATTCCTGCAGCTTGAGGCCCTGGTCAACTGCTGCCACTCGGCTGAGAACGTTTTCGATATCTTGCGGAACCACAAACGCAAAGTGGACTCCGAGCTTATGGACGTGGTGTTGGAGACCCTCGACCACGTCAATTCGATGTTCGATCAGGTCAGGAATGGCCAAGCGTTAACACCGGCCCCTGACCAGCTCATTGCCTCCCTCGACGCTTTTGCAGAGCCCGCAGGCGAAGTGCAGCCCCGTGAAGACGCACCAGCGACGGCGCCGCAAGCGGCAGACGACGGTGGCGATATTACCGATGACGAGTTCGAGCAGTTGCTGGATGCGCTGCAGGACGGAAGCGCTGCCCCGGAATCCCCAGCGGTCGCTGATGAACCGGCCAAAGTCGACTCGGCATCAGGCGGTGGCTCCGGCGATGACGACATCACCGACGATGAATTTGAGGCTCTGTTGGATCAGCTCCACGGTAAAGGCCAGTTTGCCGGTGCAGTGGCTGCCGATGAGTCTGCGCCTGCGGCTGATACTGGTGCGGCAGCGAGCGGCAGCGAATCAGCCGCTGGTGGTGACGATCTGATCACCGACGATGAATTTGAAAAGCTGTTGGATGAGCTGCATGGCAAAGGCGGTGCGCCAACCACCGCGGGTGCCGGCGAGACCGGAACGCCAGCTGCGGAACCGGCGGCCGCTCCGAAGAGTGAGCCAAAGAAAGTCGAGCCAAAGAAAACCGAGCCGAAGAAGGCTGAAGCCAAGCCGACGGCCGCCGCAGCCCCTGCGCCTGCCCGAGACACGTCGCCGGTTGCTGAGACTACCGTGCGTGTAGACACCAAGCGCCTGGACGACATCATGAATATGGTGGGCGAACTGGTGCTCGTGCGTAACCGGTTGCAGCGCCTGGGTGCGTCCAGCGAAGACGAGCATATGCACAAGGCCGTCTCCAACCTCGACGTGGTTACCACCGATCTGCAGGCGGCGGTCATGCAAACCCGCATGCAGCCGATCAAGAAAGTGTTTGGCCGTTTCCCGCGCGTGGTTCGGGATCTGGCTCGCAGCCTGAAGAAAGAAGTGAACCTCGTGATGCACGGGGAAGACACGGATCTCGACAAAAACCTGGTGGAAGCCCTGTCCGATCCGCTGGTTCACCTGGTACGGAACTCCGTAGACCACGGTATCGAAGCGCCTGACGTTCGGGAAAAAGCCGGCAAGCCGCGCCAGGGCACAGTCACTCTGTCCGCCGAGCAGGAGGGCGATCATATCCTGCTGGCCATTGAGGACGATGGTGCCGGCATGGATCCCGAGGTGCTGCGCCGCAAAGCCGTCGAGAAGGGCGTTTACGAACAGGACGCCGCCGATCGGCTCACCGAGAACGAGTGTTTCAACCTGATCTTCGCCGCCGGTTTTTCCACCAAGGAGCAGATCTCGGATGTCTCCGGACGTGGTGTTGGCATGGATGTGGTCAAGACCAAGATTGGTCAGCTCAACGGCCAGATCAGCATTGTCTCTAAGCTGGGCAAAGGTTCCAGAATCATCATCAAGGTGCCGCTGACCCTCGCGATCATGCCGACCCTGATGATCATGCTGGGCGACCAGTCGTTCGCGCTGCCGCTGGTCAATGTGGTGGAAATTTTCCACCTGGATCTTACCAAGACCAATATTGTCGATGGTCGCGAATGCATCGTCGTGCGGGACAAAGTATTCCCGCTGTTCCACATCAAGCGTTGGCTGGTGGGCAAGGGTAAGGGTCAGGAAGAGCCTGCCAACGCCCATGTGGTGATCGTAGCCATGGGAACCAAGCAGGTGGGCTTTGTGGTGGATCAGCTGGTGGGCCAGGAAGAAGTGGTTATCAAGCCGCTGGGCAGGGCGCTCCAGGGTACTCCAGGCATGGCGGGAGCCACCATTACGGGCGATGGCCGTATTGCCCTGATTATTGACGTTCCCAGCCTGCTGCAGCACTACAGTTGACGCCGGTCCGGCTCGGACGTGGAAGCGGAATTCGTTAGGAGAAATGGATGACAGTTTCTGTCCTGGTCGTGGATGATTCAGGTTTCTTTCGCAAACGGCTGACGGAAATTCTGACAAGCTCCGGCCAGATCAAAGTAATAGGCGTGGCCACCAATGGCCGCGAGGGTGTCGAGCTGGCGGCAAAATTGCGGCCGGACGTCATCACCATGGATTACGAGATGCCGGTGATGGATGGTATCTCGGCAGTCCGGGAAATCATGAAAAAGCACCCAACACCGGTGCTGATGTTTTCGTCGCTCACTTATGAAGGCGCCCGGGTAACCCTGGATGCGCTGGAAGCCGGAGCGGTGGATTTCCTGCCTAAGAATTTCGAAGAAATTGCCCGAGACGGCAGTCAACTCCAGCGCATCCTGATCGATCGCATTCTCGATGTTGCCCGCAGCCGGCCCGGCGTCCGGCCGACCTCAGCTCCGGTCAGCAAGCCAGCGCCAGGCACCGCTCGAGACAACACCGCAGCGCGTACTCGCGCACCGTTATCCTCCGCACCGCGCTCATCCCCGGTTCGGCGCACGCCGGAGGCTGCCGCAGAAGCGGAAGTCAGCCGACGTTCGTACCGGCGTGGACCGGCCAAGCACTACAACGTAGTCGGCATCGGGACTTCCACCGGAGGTCCGGTAGCCCTGCAACGGGTGTTGACGGCATTACCGGCGTCCTTCCCGCGGCCTATTGTGTTGATTCAGCACATGCCCGCCAGTTTTACCCCGGCCTTTGCCGAGCGCCTGAACAAGTTGTGCCAGATTGAGGTTCGCCAGGCCGAAGACGGCGACCTGCTCAAGCCGGGCCTGGCGTTACTGGCGCCCGGTGGCAAACAGATGATGATCGAAAATCGCGGTGGCCAGGGCCGGGTTCGCATCCTGCCCGGCGATGAGCGCCTGAACTACAAGCCCTGTGTTGATGTTACCTTCGGTTCACTGGCGCGCAGTTTCCCCGGGAAGACTCTGGGTGTGATTCTCACCGGCATGGGGGCGGACGGTAAGGAAGGCTGCCGGATGATGAAGCAGAGCGGATCCGATGTCTGGTCCCAGGATGAAAAATCCTCGGTCATCTATGGCATGCCCATGGCGGTCGCAAAAGCCGGTCTCAGTGATGAAATTCTGGCGCTCGAAGAGATTGGGCCACGCCTGGTAGAAGGCGTTTCCTGATGGATATTCTGAGTCTTCTGGGCATCGTACTTGCGTTTGCCGCCATACTGGGCGGCAATCTGCTTGAGGGTGGCGCGCTCAGTTCTCTGTTCAACGCTCCGGCTGCCCTGATCGTGGTGGGCGGCACTCTTGCGGCAACGATCCTGCAAACTTCCTGGCCGATTCTGAAGCGGGCATTCCAGCAGGTGCGCTGGGTGCTGGTGCCGCCGTTCATCAGCATGGAAGATGGCATTGGCAAAGTGATTGATTGGAGCGTAAAGGCCCGCAAGCAGGGGCTGCTCGGGCTGGAAGGCCTGGCCGAGCGGGAGCCTGAACTGTTCGCCCGTAAGGGCCTGCAGTTGCTGGTGGACGGTGCCGAAACCGAAACCATTCGCGGGATCATGGAAGTGGATCTGGAATCCCGGGAGCAGCGCGATCTGGAGTCAGCCCAGGTTTTCGAAGCCATGGGCGGGTATTCGCCGACCATCGGAATCATCGGCGCGGTCATGGGCCTGATTCAGGTGATGACCAATCTGGAAGATCCACAATCCCTGGGCAGCGGAATTGCCACCGCCTTTGTTGCGACCATTTACGGGGTGGCGCTCGCTAACCTCCTGTTCTTTCCGGTTGCCAACAAGCTTCGTGGCATTGTCCGGGAGCGCACCCGGTATCAGGACATGATGATCGACGGCATCATTGCCATCGCCGAGGGGGAAAACCCCAAATCCATCGAAATGCGACTGCGGGGTTTCCTGCAGTAACCATGATCGGGGCATCGTATGCGACGCCGTAGGCAGTCCCAGCAAGATCTTCACAACAAGGAGCGGTGGCTGATTTCCTATGCGGATTTCATTACCTTGCTGTTCGCTTTTTTTGTGGTGATGTATTCGGTGTCGTCAGTGAACCAGGGCAAGTACAAAGTGCTCTCGGAAACTCTGACTGGCGTGTTTAATGCGCCCCAGCGCTCCTTTCAGCCCATCGAGGTGGGGGATCAGCCACAGCAACTGACCAACGATGCGGTCATTTCCTTGCCGGTAACCGAAGCGCCCGGCAATCCGGAGCGCGAAGCGGAGGTGCGGAGCAGGGCGCTCAGTGCCATGGCCGATCAGTTGTCCCTGGAATTTGAAGAATTGATCAGTCAGGGCGTCATTACCTTGGAGTCCAGTGATCGCTGGCTGGAACTGAACCTTCCTAACAGCCTGCTGTTCGGAAGCGGTGATGCCGAACCGCACTACGATGCCTTCGCCGTGATCGAGAAGATTGCCACGGTGCTGCGAAATCGTGATAACGCCGTTAAGGTCGAAGGGTTCACCGATAACCAGCCCATCAGCAGCCAGCGTTTTCCCTCCAACTGGGAGCTGTCGACAGCTCGCGCCGCGGCGGTGGTGCGCATGTTGTCGATGGAGGGTATTGAGCCCGAACGATTGGCCGCAGTGGGTTACGGTCGGTTCCAGCCGGTTGCCCGCAACGACACTGATGAGGGACGTCGGCGTAACCGCCGGGTGGTCCTGCTAATTTCTCGTGATGCCAGTGTGCGCGGGGCCATGCGCTGACAGCGCAGATCCGCGACACATGCGTATGGCGGCGTTGGCACGGTTCCTGTATTAACTCATGGCAGTAGTTTTCCCGGCAACCGATTGCCGTTGCAGCTGGTTTGCGGTGAGTCATCGGTGTTCAAGTTGCCGGGCAAGTGGCCGATAAACCGGAATGCAGCAGCGTCCACCGCTGCTGCCATGGCGTTTTCTTTGGAGAGACATACGTGCGAATCTGGGCAGTAGCCAATCAGAAGGGTGGTGTTGGCAAAACCACATCCGTGGTTGCGTTGGGCGGAATGCTGGCCGAGCGCGGTAAGCGGGTGTTGGTCGTGGATCTGGATCCGCACGGGTCACTCACGAGCTGGTTCGGTTACGATCCGGATACCATTGCGCACAGTGTGTTTGATCTGTTTCAGCATCAGGGCAAGGTGCCCGAGGGGCTGCCGGCCCAGCTCATCACCGAGACCAGCTGCCGCGGCCTTTCGTTGCTGCCCGCGAGTACGGCGCTGGCAACGCTGGAGCGTCGGATGGTCGGCGTGGAGGGCATGGGGCTGATCATGTCCCGGGCTCTGGCCCAGTTGTGGGACGATTTTGACTACGTCATTCTCGACAATACGCCGTCGCTGGGCGTTTTGATGGTCAATGCCCTGGCGGCTGCTCAGCATCTGGTAATTCCGGTACAGACCGAATTTCTCGCCATCAAGGGTCTGGAGCGCATGCTGCATACCCTGAAGATGATCATGCGGTCCCAGAAGAACGAATTGACCTACACTATTGTTCCGACTTTGTATGATCGCCGTACCCAGGCGTCGGTGAAGAGTCTGAACCTGTTGCGAAAAACTTACCCGGATACACTGTGGCGCTTTGCAATACCAGTCGACACCAAATTCCGGGACGCCAGCCAGGCTGGTATAGTTCCCTCGGCCGTGGATGCCACCACCCACGGCGTTCGCGCCTACACCAAACTGCTTGACGATCTTTTGACGCGGACTGGGTCGGTCAAGGAGCGTCAGCATGCCTGACGAAAAAATGACAAAGCTGGCGGACCCGGCCAGTGCCATTGCCAGTTACCTGGACGATTTGCTGCACACAGCGACGGACTCCGCGCTGCGTGAAGAGGTTGACGTGTTGGCGCCGGAGCAGCAGGTGGAAGCCCGGCCGATCGAGCAGCCGGTGGCAGCACCGGTTCTGGAACCGGAACCTGAGCCAGAGCCAGAGCCGCCCTCACCGGTGGTGGAAGAGTCTGCACCTCCGGAGCCTGTAACGGCTGAGCCCGAGGTGGAAGTCCGTCATGCACCGGAGCCAAAGCCTGCAGAGCAGGCGCCATTGGCCCGTCCCGATTGGTCAGAGGCGCCCTTCGAATGCCTGATTTTTACCGTTGCCGGGCTTCAGTTAGCGGTGCCACTGATTTTGCTGGGCGCCATTCATCGGGTAGAGGATGAAAGCGAGATTCGACCGATTCCGGGCAGTCCGCGCTGGTACATGGGCATGCGCCCGGATCGTGATCAGAATCTGCGGGTAGTGGATACGGCCGAATGGATCATGGCTGGACGAGTCCCCGAGAATGCCCGGGACAACTACCGGTTTGTCATTCGTCTGGATAACAGCGAGTGGGGCCTGGCCTGTGACGACGTGGCCCAGTCGTTTACCCTCCGGCCGGACGAAGTGCGTTGGCGCAGTGCGCGCAGCAAGCGGCCCTGGTTGGCCGGAACCGTGATTGATCATATGTGTGCACTCATTGATGTGCGCACCATGGCCGACCTTCTGGTGCGGGCCGAACGCGAACAACATCTGGATCTGAGCTGACGAAAGCGTCAGTTACTGATTGAAACCGTGCCACGCTGGCACGGTTTGTGCCCTTAACTATAGTATTGGGCACTGATGATGACTTTTTGACGATCAGGTTGCCCGCCGGGCAGCCACAGAGGAGATACAGTGCTATGGCTTCCCCGAGCGGACAACACAATCAGGTCCAGGACGATCAGGTACTGCAGTACGTGACCTTCCGATTGGATGACGAGACCTACGGTCTGGATGTCATGCAGATTCAGGAGGTGCTGAGATACACGGAAATTGCTCCGGTCCCCGGTGCACCCGATTACGTGCTCGGCATCATTAATCTGCGGGGTAACGTGGTCACGGTGATCGATACCCGTCGCCGGTTCGGTCTGGCGGATGCCGAAGTGACCGACTCAACGCGGGTTGTGGTGATGGAATCGGCCAATCAGGTCATGGGAATTCTGGTGGATTCCGTGGCCGAGGTGGTGTACCTGAAGTCCAGTGAAATAGAAACTGCACCGAACGTGGGTAACGAGGAAAGTGCCAAGTTTATCCAGGGCGTGTGCAACAAGGATGGTGAGCTGATCATCCTGGTTGAATTCGACAAAATGTTGTCTGAAAACGAATGGGCGGAAATCGCCGCACTGTGAGAAAAAGGCCCTTGGGGCCACAGTGCTACGGATGGACGCCTTTCGAGTTAAATCACGGGAGACGTCCGTCATGTTTGCAGAAATTCCTTCCTACCTTCCCTGGGCACTGACCGCCGGTGTTGTCGCGTTGTTGGTCATTCAGGGCTTTGTCCATGGTCGCCAGATTCGGCAGTTGAAAGCGTCTCTTAAAGACCGCTGCGATTCCCTGGGTCGAGAGCTACATGCCACCACGAGTGGCAGTGTGGGGATTGGTCAACGGCTGGTGGGCTGTGAGCGGCAGCTGCATGAACTCCGAACTACGCTTGATGAAATGCGCCAGAACGATCCGCTGCGGATCTCTTATGACGAGGCCTCGCGCCTGGTGGATCTGGGAGCAGACATCGAGGACTTGATGAACACCTGCGGCATCTCCCGCCCGGAAGCGGAGCTGGTCTCGGCTCTGAAGAAGCGGCAGGCGGCTTAAGCAAGACGCTCACGGCAATCCCGTGGCCTGTTAAATGGCCGCGGAATCATCTTTGCGGCCGGCGTCTTCGGGCGTGCGGCCGCGGATGTGAAAGGCAAACGCCAGAATTTCGGCAATCACCCGATACAGGCTCTCCGGGATCTCCTCGTTCAGTGAGAGTCGAGCCAGGATGCTGGCCAATTCCGCATTCTCGTACAGCGGCACGCCGTGCTCCCGCGCTATCCTGACGATCTCCTGCGCCATCTCCTCGGTGCGGGTAGCCGCAATCGTGGGTGCCTGTTCACCATCGTATTTCAATGCAACAGCCGCATGAGTGGTCTGGTGTGACGAACGTTCGGTCATGCTTGGGTATCCACTAATCTGTGCTCTAGTCGAGTGACGGAGCCTTCCGGGCTGCCTCGCCGGCATTCCAGCTCGGTCACATCCAGGCCGAGGTCGGTCAGGCTTTGTCGTAGCAGGGGCAGTTCCTCGTTCACCTGGCGAAGAGTGCTTTGTTTGTCTGCCCAGACCCTGGCACTGACCGAGTGTTGACGCAACGCCACGTCGAAGTGCAGGGGGCCGGCATCGTCCAGGTCCATGGCCAGCGAGAGTCGCCACTCGCTGGTCGCCGCTTTCTGAGGATCCCGCTTGTCACCTCGTTCGTCCGGGTGCTGGTCGATGCGCAATTGCGCTACTTTCGGTTCGTTCTGGGGCGTCACCCAAGGCAGTTCCAGCAGGACCGTCGTCAGTGGCGCTGGTGCGTCGCCGCCACTCCGGGCCGCCAGTACCTGACTGTGCAACTGGTTAACGGTAATTCGGTTGAGCATGCCGGCCAGCAGCCGCAGCATCTGTCCCACAGTGGTAGGTTCGCTGCTAGTCGGTGCGGGCGAGGGCCTCACTGGCTGCGGGAATTGCAGCGGGGCCTGAACCAGCTCGGGGCTGGCCAGCGGGGTGATGCGGGTGAACTGTTCCGGACCCTGGCCTTGCTGTGCCAGCAGGGCGGTGATCACCCGGCCGATGGCCAGTTTCAGGTCGGGGACGTTGGCTGAAGGATTCTGCGCCAGCCGGGATTCGGCAAACACGCCGCTCTCGGCGATCCACTGTTTAACCTGCTGCAGCGGCTGCTCCTGGCCTCCGCTGCCTGGTTTTAAACTGGTGGCAGTGGGCAGGCTCGCCAGCACCTGTTGAATGCTCTGCCGGGCCGCTTCCGGCAGCGGTTGCGCCACGCGAGCGGATGGCAACTGGCCCGGGCTCGGGTCTGGTATCAGGCCCTGGTTCAGGCTCGCCAGCATCCGGCTCAGGCCGCTCTCCAGGTTTTGTTGCCAGGGAAGGTGCTGGGCCAGTGCCTTGGCGACTGCGGGTGCCTGGGCCGGTGCCAGCTTCCCCATCAACTGCAGTTCGTTGCCGGCCCGCATGATCTTTACCCAATCTCCCGGTTGCAGACGGGTGTTGCCAATGGATGCGTCCACCGTCAGGGATTTGCCGCGCACATCGAGCAGCAGTTCCGATCGTTCTCCGGACTGACGGATGATTACTTCGGCGACTCTGGCCAGTGTGGTTTGCCGATTGGCAAGCTGCAAGGCGTCGAGTTGCTGACGGGCCGAGGCCGGCAGATCGGCTGTGACCTTCTGGCTCGCCGCCGTGCTTGAAGGCTGCGAGGTAGAAGACGGCGCAGTGGGCTGAGTCGGCTGAGGGCCAGTCGGTAGTTTCATCGCAATTGGTTTGGTGTTGGGCGATTTGATGTTGGGCAAGAGTAATCCGCCCGGGGTTTCGTTATAATACGCCGCGCCGGTGGGTCTTGCCGTGAAAAAATGTCTGCACCCGCCATGTCCGTGTTGAATGCATCCGATGCTGCGTGTGCGCGCATCGTCCTGGTTACGGGGCCCTGATGTCTGAGCCGATCCTACAGGCGACCAATCTTCAGTGTGAACGAGATGAGCGGATGCTGTTCCGTGACCTTTCATTTTCCATACTGCCCGGTACGGTTACCCGTGTCGAGGGGGCAAACGGAACCGGCAAAACCACCTTGCTGAGAATCCTGGCGGGCCTCAACGATGCCTGGTCCGGCGAGCTATTGTGGTGCGGAAAGTCACGCAACTGGCACCGCGAGGAATTCCTGCGCAATGTGCTGTACCTCGGGCATCGCCCGGGCATCAAGGCGCTGCTGACTCCGATGGAGAATCTGCGCGCCTTGGTGGCGCCCCGTCGCCCTGTCGCCGATTCCGTGCTACACCAGGCGCTTTCTGGGACCGGGCTGGACGGCTTTCACGATGTTCCCTGTCGACGCCTGTCCGCTGGTCAGCAGCGACGTGTCGCTCTGGCCCGATTGCTGATCGCCGACGAACCGCTGTGGTTGCTTGATGAGGTGTTCACCGCCATCGACGCCAAGGGTGTCAGCGCCATTGAAGCATTGCTACAGCAGCGCGCCGCTGAGGGCGGGGCCGTGGTGGTCACCACGCACCACGAGTTGCAGTTGCCCGGCATGCGGAGCATTAAGCTGGGTGAGGTGGCTGCGCAATGAACGCTGAAACCCGTCCGCTGATCAAACCCCAGGAATCTGCCGTAAGTACTGTTGCCGCCATGAGGGCGGTTTTCAGCCGGGATATGAAAGTGGCCTTCCGGCAGCGCCAGGATCTGCTCAATCCCCTGCTGTTTTTTGTCATGGTGGTGACACTGTTCCCACTGGGAGTTAGTCCGGAAGTGTCATTCCTGCGCGAGGCGGGAGCGGGTATCCTGTGGGTGGCCGCGCTTTTGTCCGTGTTGCTGTCCCTGGACCACCTGTTTCGCCACGATTTTGACGACGGCACTCTTGAGCAGTTGGTGCTGCAACCGCAGCCGCTGTTCCTGCTGGTGCTGGCGAAAACCCTGGCGCATTGGGTGCTGACCGGCTTGCCGTTGGTGCTGTTGGCGCCGGTACTGGGGGTAATGGTGCACCTCGACGGGAACTCCATCGCAGTTTTGTGTCTAACGCTGCTGATCGGAACACCAGTGCTGAGCCTGATCGGCGCCATCGGCGCGGCACTGACCCTGGGGCTGCGCTCCGCCGGTGTGCTCTTGTCTCTGCTGATCATCCCACTGTACATTCCGGTGCTGATCTTTGGCACTGGCACAGTGGCCGCAGCAACGGAGGGCGCTCCGGTAGGAGCCTACGTGGCCCTGATGGGAGCGTTTCTGGTCCTGGCGATAACACTGGCACCGTTTGCGGCCGCGGCAGCGCTGAAAATCAGCCTGTCGAACAGCTAGGAATAATTGATGATGCTTAGGGTATCCGTCTGATGTGGCAGATTTTTCATAAACTGGGTTCTCCCAAATGGTTCTTCGGGATCGCAACCCGGTTGATGCCGTGGTTGCTGGCGGGCGCACTGGCCCTGCTGGCCGTGGGTCTGGTCTGGGGCCTGGCCTTTGCACCTAAGGATTACCTTCAGGGCAACAGTTACCGGATCATATTCATTCACGTACCCTCGGCGTTCCTGGCGCAGTCGGTGTACATCATGATGGCGACGGCTGGCGTGGTGACACTGGTTTGGCGGATGAAGCTGGCGGATGTCTTCGTTAAGGCGGTTGCGCCGGTTGGCCTGGTGCTGACTTTTCTGGCCCTGTTTACCGGCGCGGTCTGGGGCAAGCCGACCTGGGGCACCTGGTGGATCTGGGATGCCCGGCTCACCTCCATGCTGATCCTGCTATTTCTCTATGGCGGGGCGATTGCCCTGGACCGGGCCATCAATGATGAAAAGTCCGCGGCTCGGGCGGTTGCGGTACTGGTGTTGGTCGGGGTGGTCAATATCCCTATCATCAAGTACTCCGTGGAATGGTGGAATACCCTGCATCAGCCCGCGACATTCAAGCTGACCGAAAAACCGTCCATGCCGGCGGAAATGTGGGTGCCCCTGTTGCTGTCGGTGCTGGGCCTGTACCTGCTGTTCGGCTGGCTGGCCTGCTTGCGCATGCAGACAGAAATCCTCGCACGTGAGCAGCGCACGCGCTGGGTCAAAGAACATGTACTGGCGCGGAGGGCCGGTTAAATGGCGTTCGACTCGTTTACCGCCTTTATCTTAATGGATGGCCACGGCCCCTATGTTTGGGTCTGTTACGGCGTCTTTGTAGTGCTCATCGCGGGCATGATGCTCTGGTCATGGCGCCGACACCGGGCGGTTTTGCAAGCCTGCCGCCGGGTGCACGAAACCACAGACGAAAGCGGGCGCGGCTCGGCGCAACCGGCGCCGGCGACGTTTACCCGGGTAAAAGTTTCTCAAGACTGAATGGCAGATACTGAATGCATCCTATCCGTAAAAAACGACTGACCATCGTCCTGTTTCTGATCGCAGGTATCGCGGTGGCGGTCGGCTTGACCACTTACGCGTTGCGCCAGAACATTAACCTGTTCTATGACCCAAGCCAGATCTCTGCCGGAGAAGCGCCAGTGGATGTCCGCATCCGCGCTGGTGGTATGGTCGAGGAAGGCTCTGTCCTGCGTGACCCAGAGAGCCTTCAGGTGGAGTTCCGGGTGACCGACTTCAGCGCCTCGGTTCCGGTTGTGTATGTCGGTATCCTGCCGGACCTGTTTGCCGAAGGGCAGGGTGTGGTTGCCATGGGTAAGCTTGACGGTAAGGGCCGGTTTGTTGCCGACCAAGTCCTGGCGAAACACGATGAGAATTATATGCCACCGGAGGTGGCGGATGCGCTGGCGAAGTCCGCCAAGGATCGGGCGGAATACGGAGCAAAATACGGTGAAGGCTCCAGCAACGCACCTACGTACTGATTTTCAAACTATAAACGGCCAAGTGGCCAGAGGGCTCTGATGTATCCGGAACTCGGACAGCTCGCACTAATTCTCTCGCTGTTGTTGGCAGTGCTCCTTTCCGTGATTCCACTGGTGGGGTCGATTGCCGGACGGGATAACCTGCAGGCGTTTGCCCGCCCGCTGGCGTCCGGCATGTTTGTCTTTGTCGCCCTGGCGTTCGCGGTACTTACCCAAGCCTTTCTCACCGACGACTTTTCCGTGGCCTACGTCGCCAATAACAGCAACAGCCTGTTGCCCTGGTACTTCAAATTCAGCGCCGTCTGGGGCGGCCACGAAGGCTCGCTGCTGTTGTGGATTCTGATGCTGGCGGGCTGGACCCTGGCGGTGGCAGTGTTCAGTCGCCGCTTGCCGTCGGTGGTGGTGTCCCAAGTGCTGTCCATCCTCGGCATGGTCACCGTTGGCTTCCTGCTGTTTATCCTGATTACTTCCAATCCCTTTGATCGCCTGTTGCCCAACGTGCCTGCGGACGGCGCTGACCTGAACCCACTGCTGCAGGATTTCGGTCTGATCGTGCACCCTCCGATGCTGTACATGGGGTATGTTGGCTTTGCCGTGGCCTTTGCTTTTGCCATCGCCGCGCTCATCAACGGCCGTCTGGATGCGGCCTGGGCCCGCTGGTCCCGGCCCTGGACCACTGTAGCCTGGTCGTTCCTGTCCATCGGTATTGCGCTTGGCAGCTGGTGGGCTTATTACGAGCTGGGCTGGGGCGGCTGGTGGTTCTGGGATCCGGTCGAGAATGCCTCGCTGCTGCCCTGGTTGTCCGGTACGGCACTTATGCATTCCCTGGCGGTGACCGAAAAGCGCGGTGTCTTCAAAAGCTGGACCGTTCTGCTGGCCATTGTCACCTTTGCGCTCAGCCTGCTGGGAACCTTCCTGGTGCGCTCCGGCGTGCTGACCTCAGTGCATGCCTTCGCCTCTGATCCCGAGCGCGGTGTGTTCCTGCTGGCTCTGCTGGCCGTGACCGTGATCGCCAGCCTGACCCTTTACGCGTTCCGGGCGCCGGTGGTGCATGTCCGCGCCAGGTACGGATCGATGTCCCGGGAAATCTTCCTGCTGCTTAACAACGTGATGCTGGTTTCCGCCACGCTGCTGGTGGCCGTCGGCACCCTGTACCCGCTGGTGCTGGATTATCTGGAAATGGGCAAGTTGTCCATTGGCGAGCCGTTCTTCAATATCACCTTCAGCCCGCTGGCAGTAGCAACCGGCCTGCTGATGGGCGCTGGTATCTTCTCCCGCTGGAAAAAGACCGATGGCGGCTGGCTCGGGCGCAAGTTGCTGTGGCCGCTGGCGATCAGCCTGGTGGTAACCGCGGCGGTTCTGGTTGGCTACGGTGGCTTTACGCCCTGGGCCTGTGCCGGTGTTTTTACCGCCGTATGGGTGGCGGTGGCGACCTTCTGGGACCTGTGGGAAAAATCCGCGTCTCGCAAAGGCCGCCTGCACGGCCTGAAGCGCCAGTCTCGCAGCTACTACGGCATGGTCTTCGGTCATCTGGGCCTGGCCATCACCATGGCGGGTGCCACCATTGTCTCCAACTACGGCATTGAGCGGGATGTGCGCATGGTGCCAGGTGATGTGGCCACCGTGGGCGATTACCAGTTTGTGTTCCGGGATATTGGCGAGCGCCGGGGCGCCAATTTTACCGCCCAGTACGGCAGCTTTGATGTGCTGGTGGACGGCGAGAAGATTGCCGACCTGCACCCGGAGAAGCGTCAGTACTCCGTAGGTATGAGTGTAATGACCGAGGCGGATATTGACGCCGGCCTGTTCCGCGACATCTTCGTGGCCGTTGGCGAGCGGATTTCCGACAACGCCTGGGCCATTCGGTTGCAGTACAAGCCTCTGGTGCGCTGGCTGTGGCTGGGTGCCATCTTCATGGCGGCTGGTGGTTTTCTGGCCATTTCCGACCGTCGCTACCGGGTGCGTGAACGCTCGGCCCAGAAAAGCAACGCCGGTGTCCCTTCCGGCAACGCCACCGAATCCGCTGGAGCAGTATCATGAAGCGTTTTTTCCTGTTTCTGCCGTTGCTGATTGCCGTCGTATTGGGCGTGGTGCTGTTCGCCGGTATCGGGAAAGACCCCACCAAACTGGAATCGGCGCTGATCGGCAAGCCTGTGCCGGCGTTCAGTCTGAAGGATTTGAACACCCCGGATACTCTGCTGGACGAGTCACTGTTCAAGGGCAAGGTGCAACTGCTGAACGTGTGGGGCACCTGGTGTCCTGCCTGTCGCGACGAGCACGACGATCTGATGTGGCTGGCCCAAGACAAGGGCGTGTCCATCATTGGCCTGAACTACAAGGATAACCGGGAGGATGCCCTGGTATGGCTGGAGCGGCTCGGTGATCCTTACAGCACGTCAATCTACGATCCCAGGGGCACCCTGGGGTTCGATCTGGGGGTCTATGGCGCGCCGGAGACCTTCGTGATTGATGAACAGGGTGTGGTGCGCTATCGGCACGTGGGTGTGGTCAACGAGAAGGTCTGGCAGGAAACCCTGCTGCCGGTGATCAACGATATCCGGGAGAATGGCTGATGGCCCGCTTTGCCCTCGTGGCCGCACTGCTGATGCTGGCCCCCATGGCCAGTGCGCAGGTGGCCGATGTCTACAACTTCGAGACCACACAGCAAGAGCAACGCTTTCAGGACCTGATCGAGGAGCTGCGCTGTCCGAAGTGTCAGAACCAGAATATTGCCGATTCCAACTCGCCCATCTCCAAGGATATGCGCGCAGAGGTTTACCGACGCATGCGCACGGGCGAGAGCAATGACGAGATCGTCGATGCCCTGGTAGACCGCTTTGGCGAATTTATCCTGTACCGGCCTCAGGTCGAGAAACGCACCATCCTGCTGTGGGCAACGCCCGCCATTGCCGTGCTAGGCGGTTTGCTGGTGGTGATCGGTGTCATCGTGCGCTCTCGTCGGCAAACCGACGAGACACCGGAGCTGACCGCCGAAGAGAAGGCCCGCGTGGCCAAGATTCTTGCAGAAGACGATCAGGACAATCGAGCCTGATCGCTTCTTCTCTGCTGCACTCATGACTGAACCTGTGACGATATCTCCATGACTGAAACCTTCTGGATTGCCGCAACGGTACTCATCATCCTGGCCCTTGCGTTTGTGTTGTATCCGGTGCTTTTTCACAGCTCAGCGGCGAGAGAGCGAGCTGACTTCAGAAACCAGAACCTGATGGCCTATCGGAGCCGGATGAAGGAACTGGACGCCGAGTACGAGGCGGGAATATTGGGCGACGACAACTACCGGCAGCTGAAAGAAGAGCTCGCCGGTGCCATGCTCGATGATGTCCCGGATGAGACTGTGATGGGGCCAGCCCTGAGTGGCCGAAAAAGTGCCATTGCGGTGGGTTTGGTGGCCATTCTGCTGGTGCCGGTCGCAACCTATTTCCTTTACCAGGAGTGGGGCGCCATGGACGACGTGGAACAGCTCATCACCATGCAGGCCATGGGGCAGACTGACAGCGCCCGCCAAAACCAGATGGCCGAGCTTACCGACCAGCTTCGGGAAAAGCTTGAAGCCAGCCCTGACAATCCCGATGGCTGGGCCATGTTGGGACAGAGCTACATGCGTCTGGAGCGATACCAGGCTGCGGCTTCGGCCTTCCGGCGCCTGTCGGAATACGCGCCCAATGAAAACGCACGTGCCGTTGCCCTCGGCCTGGCGGCACAGGCCCAGTTCTTCCGCAGCCAGGGGGCCATGACCGCTGAGGTGAGGGCGGCCATTGAAGCGGCTCGTGAACTGAATCCCGATGAAGTGAACGCCCTGGGCCTACTGGGCATTTACGCCTTCAGCCAGGAAAACTACCGGGAAGCGATCAAGTACTGGGAACGGATTGTGGCAGTGGCGCCGGATCATCCCCAACTAGCTTCGATTCAGGGTGGTATTCAGGAAGCTTACGGGCGTCTGGGTGAAACGCCACCCAGTTTCGAAACTGCCGAGGCAGAAGGCCCGGGCGTGACGGTTCGGGTGAGCTTGTCCGAGGCATTTCGGGATCAGGTACCTGCAGACACCGTGCTGTTTGTGTTCGCCCGTGGTCAGGGAGGTGCTGGTGGCCCGCCCCTGGCGATCACCCGCCTGACGGCAGGTGCTCTGCCGGCCGAGGTACGGTTGGATGACAGCAAGTCGATGTCGCCGGAGGCGAAAATCTCCAGCGCCGAGGCGGTCATGGTGACCGCCCGGCTGAGCCGCTCAGGCAACGCTATCGCCCAACCCGGCGACTGGCAGGGCAGCCTGGAAGTGCCGGCAGAGGTCAGTGATGACGCTGGTGAGCCGGTCGAGTTGGTGATTGATCAGCAGCTCACTCAGTAACGGCAACACCTCCTAATATGAGCCTCAGATAACTGAAACTGGTTTCGCCACGCTTATGCCGAGAGGCTGTCGGGGTAGAGTGGCGGCAGTTCGGAGCCTTGGGGCTCGACAGAATTCCGCTGCTCGCGCACCTGTTGTAGTGCCTTGGCCAGGGCGCGGCCGTCCCAATCCTCCGCAGTATCATTGCCCGGCGCAAACAGCCGCGCCTGCAGGCGCCGAAGTTCGGCGCTCAGGGTGGCATTATTCAACCCCGCCATAACCTCCGACGCGGTCCGGAAGTTTTTTCCGGCAAAGCGCTGGTTCGCCCACTGCACCAGCAGCGCCGGGGTTGAGGCCGATCCCTTGCGGGCGGCTTGAATCAGCTGCTCGAACAGGGCGCTTTCCCGATGGTCCGGCGCAGCCCGCTGTGACTTGGGCGTGTTACCCCCGTTTCGGGCCCGCCACCACAACACCAGAGTTGCCAGCCAGAGTGCAGCCAGAGCCAGGCTCAGCCATTGCCAATTGGATGTGTCATTGTTCGAAGTCCTGGGCTCTGACGTGCCCGTGGTGGCGCCCGTATCGTTATCGGTGCCAGAAGGTGTTGTTGAGGCATTAACCTGCGCCGGAGCACCACCCACCTGCAACGTTTTGGCCGGAATGACGGCTACCTGCTCGCTGTCGCTGGTGGTGTCCCACCAGGTGATCCGAATTTCGGGCAGGGTCAGCGGGCCGGATTGCACCGGCACCAGGGCACGGGTCTGACTCAGGCTCGAGGTCAGGCCGGCCGGGGTTATGTCGGTTTTCCGTTCCGGCGCCTCGGGGTAGCTGCGCAGGCCCTCTGGAGCGAGTTCTGGCAGCGGGGGCAGGGCTTCGGCCGGTAACCCGGCCGCCCGCAGGGTGATGTTGCGGGTCAGGTTTTCGCCGGTTTCCACCTGCAAGGACTCGGGCAGCCCGGACTCATCCAGTGTCAGGGCGCTGGCGGGCAGCCAGGTATCGCCGGTATAGCTGGCGGGGACATCGTTCACCGGAACGGTGTAGAGCTGCTCGCTGTCGCGTAGGAAAATCAGCTTGCCGCTGGCGTCGCGGGCCTGTCCCTCAAAGCGGATCGGTGGCAGGGTCAGTTCGCCCGGTTGTTGCGGGAACAGCGCGTAGCGGCGTTCCACCACGCGGTAGCGGACACCGTCGCGGTAGCGGGAGTATTCCTTCTGCTTGCCCAGAGGCTCGATGATCGCATCCGGATGTTCCGGCTCCGACAGCTCGCCTCGCACCAGATTGCCGCTGAAGAACAGGCGGATGGTCATGGTCAGCTGTTCCTGCACGTATACTTCGGCCTTGTCCGCTGACAACTCGATGAAACTGTCCCGGCTGGCGGCCACGTTCTGATCCGGCGGGTTTCCGCTGACGACCTCAATGTTGACCGGTTTCGAGGTTGAGTCCTTGAAGCTGAGTGACGGAATGGTCAGCTTGCCGCTGCGCTGGGGCGCCAGTTGGTAAGTCCAGGTGATCTCACCCACCATGTCGTTGTTCACGGTGCGAATGCTGTAGCGCTGATTTTTCGCCAGTACCTCGAATGCCGGTTCCACCTTTTCGATGTCGGGCGAGGGCAGGTTGGACAGGTCCAGATTGAAGAGATTGCTCAGGTTGATATCCAGTTTCATGGAGCCGGTCACGGTCAGGGTCAGCACCTCGCCCTCATAAAGCCGAGTGCGATCCGGTTCGACCTTGAGCTCCCCGGCGTGAAGAAAGGTAGCCATCGCCATCAGAACCAATACGCGAATGGCAGAGATCATTAGCCGGTTTACCATGGTGTATCGCCCTCATCGGATGGTGTCTGGCGTTCCTGATACTGTTGCAGGAATTTGCGCTTCAGCAGGCCGCCGGGATTATCCGGGACCCGGCGCAGCCATTGTTCCTGGCCCTGGGATAGGGGTTGCTCGGAAATCTGGGCCGGTGCTTCCACCTGGCCGCTGCCGTCCGTACCTTCGCGGGATTGCGCCTGCTGCTGTTGGTCCCCGGTGTTGTCCTGGGAGTCGCTGGCGTTGCTGTCGGTCTCGTTGGCGCCGTTGTTGGACGACTGCTCCGACGGCTGGCCCTGGTCCTGGCTGTTCCCGGATTGGCCGGATTCCTGGGGTTGCTCCTGACCCTGATTGCCGGGGGACTGATCGGACGAGCCGTTCTGCGAATCACTATTGTCCTGCTGTTGTGACTCCTGGCCCTGGTTTTGTTGCTGGCCTTTCTGCTGTTGATCGAGTAATTGTCTGACCAGTTCCTGGTTCTCGCGGGCGTCGGTCATGTCGGGGGCTTGTTCAAGGGCCTGGTCGTAGGCAGCCAGGGCCTGCTCCAGCTGGCCGGCCCGGGCCAGGGCATTGGCCCTGTTGTAATCCGCACGCGCGCCCTGGACGGCGGCAAAGGCCTCGGCGGCCTGTTCGTACTGCCCCGACCGGTACAGGGCGCTTCCACGCCACTCCGGATCGTCCAGATGGTTGGCGGCGTCAGCCGGGTCTTCACGAATCAGCTCGGGGGCTCGTTGGTCTTCCCGTTGCCAGAGTTCCCCCCACTCCATTGCCTGGGCCGGCTGCGACGTCAGCGGCAGCACGGTGAGGGCAAGCACGGTAAAGGCGCCCCGGCGCCAGCCCAGCAGCAACAGTGGCAGAACCAGCCAGAGCAGCCAGTAGCCGTCATCCTGCCAGCGGTTCACCGTGACGCCAGAGTCGGTCTCCTGCCAGTCATCGCTTTCCGTGGGTTCCAGCTTCAGGGCCTGGATATCACTTTCATCCAGCGTGAGTTGCTCGCTTGCGCCTCCGTTCTGCTGGGCCAGGCTGGCCAGGGAGTCGGGGTTGGCACGGGTGATGACGATATCGCCGTTCTCGCGGATAAAGCCCCGCTTGGCCAGGGGAATGGGGCCACCCTGTTCGGTGCCGACCACCAGGGTATCCAGGGACAGGTCGGTGCCTTCCAGGGTTTGTGAAATACTGGTGTGGTAGCGCGTGGGCACATCGTCGGTGATCAGCAGAATCCGCCCCTTGCCCGGTGCACCCTGTTGCAGGAGATTACGGGCCCGGGCAATGGCAAGATCGGCCCGGTTGCCCGGGGCCGGCATGATCACCGGATCCAGCACATCCAGCATGCCTTCGATGGTTTTGCCGTCGTCGGTCAGCGGCGCAACTACGTGGGCGTCGGCGGCGAATACAATCAGCCCGTTCAAGCTGCCCTCACGGGCGTCCAGAATATCGCGGATCTTGCGTTTTGCCAGTGTCAGCCTATCTGGCTCCAGATCGGTGGCGAGCATGGACAGCGACAGGTCGAGCACGATGACCAGGCTATCGCCCGGCTGTTTCAGTGGCGTGGGTGCCTCACGCCAGGCGGGACCGGCAAGGGCAATGGCGAGGGCGATCACCGCCAGGGACACCGGCAGCATCGGCGACCCGTGCTGTGTGCCGGAGGTGCCATCATGGCGGATGACCGGCGCCAACAATCGCTCAGGAATGATCCTTGCCCAGCCGCTGTCGCCAAGACGCAGGTGTCGGAGCGTGAAAATCAGTATGGGTAGGCTCAGTATCAGCAGCAGCCAGAACGGACGGAGAAAATGGAAATCAGCCATTGGTTTCCCTCTTCGTCGCCGGCTGGCGAGATTTCACCAGCGAGGAGCCGTGGCGGAGCAGTAGCAGGGCCAGCCACAGCAGTGCCGCCAAGCCCGCCGGCCAGGCAAAAAGTTCCGTGACTGGTCTGTAGAACTTGCCCTCCAGTTCAATCGGCTCCAACTGGTTGATGCTTTCGTAGATCAGTTCCAGTTCCGGCAGGCTCCGGGCCCGGAAGTAGCGGCCGCCGGTCTGCTCCGCCATGCGCGTCAACAGGGCCTCGTCCAGATCCCGCGACGGATTCACCCGCCGCGAGCCCAGGAAACCGCGCTGTATCATGGATTCGGCACCGATACCGATGGTGTAGAGCCGGACACTGGCCGCTTCAGCAATCTCGGTGGCTTTGTCCGGGGTGATTTCGCCGGCGGTGTTGGCGCCATCGGTGAGCAGGATGACCACGCGCTGGTCCTGTGGCCGGTCCCGCAGCCGCTTGATCGATAAGCCCACCGCGTCGCCGATGGCGGTGGCTCGGCCCGCCATGCCCAGGCCTGATTCCCGCATCAGGGTCTTCACGGTTGCCAGGTCAAAGGTCAGGGGCACCTGCACATAGGGTTGGGTGCCAAACAGGATCAGCCCGAGGCGGTCGCCTTTGCGTTGGCTGATGAAATCGTCTAGCACTACCTTCACCGCCTGCAGCCGGTTGATGCTGCGGCCCTGAACGACCATGTCCTGTTCGTCCATACTCGGGGAGATGTCTACCACCAGCATCAGGTCGCGACCGGATACCGGCAGTTGTACCTGCTCGCCAACATGCTGTGGCCGCGCCAGCGCCACCACCAACAGACACCAGATCACGAACAGCAATAGTTTCTGCCAAAGCGGGGTGGCGCTGCCGTGACGGCTTACGCCGGGTAGGTCAGACAGCCAGTGGCCAACCGGCAGCATCGGTGCATCCACCGACTGTCCCGCGGGTCGCCGCCACTGCAGCAGCAGCGGTACCAGCACAAGCAGCATCAGCCAAGGATAAGCGAGACTTACCATGCCTGACCTCCCAGCCAGGAGCGGGCAAATTCCGTGGCCTGTCGGGGGTCGGCACTGGCCTTGGGTTGCCAGCTACTGTGCACAATCGCTTCAACGATTGGCCGCGAAGCAATTCGGTCGTTCGGCGCCGTCGAAAGCAAAAATGCTACCCAGGCCTCGCCACTCAGAGACTCCGGGTGTTTGTCCGGATAACGCTGGCGCGCCGCCCGTTTCAGCAGGCTGTTCAACTGGGCAAACCAGTGGGGTTCCGGGCTGGCCTGATGTTCCAAGGCGGACAGTTCGGCTTTGGCCAAGCGCAGCCAGCGATTGCGACGACGGCGCCGGTGCACAAGCCAGAACAGTCCGGCAAGCGCTAGCAGCAGAATCAAGGCCAGTAGCCACCAGCCCGGTGCCGGTGGCCAGAAGCCCCCGGTTGCCGGCAGGTGAATGTCCTTCAGTTGGCTCAGTGGGTCCTGCGGGTTCATCCGATCCGGCCTCCCGGCCCCAGCAGCGCTTTCAGCGCCACTGCAGGTTCCTCGCCGGTGGACACCATGGCCGAGGCCACGCCCGAGGTGCGGAAACAGTGTTCCAGGCGGGCCTCATGGGCATCCACCTTGCGTCGCCAGGCTTGTTGGAACCGGGTATTGGCGGCATCAAACCAGACCGGGCCGTCGGGGCCTGCGACGGCAAAGCGGCCGCTACTGGGCAGCGCGCGCTCCAGGGGATCCACGATGCGGATGGCACTGACCGAATTGTGACGGGCCAGGGCGCCCAACAGAGTCGGGGTGTCTTCCGTGATGCCAAGGAAGTCGCTGATCACAAAAATGCGGCTGCCGGTGTGGGCTACCCGGCGGGCTTCGGCCAGCGCTTGGTCGAGGCCATTGGTGTCGGTGTCTTCGGCGGGAGTGTTGGCTTTGGCTCCCGGCTGTTGCTGGTGGTCGGCCAGGGTATCCAGCAGGCGCAGCACGGATTTCTTGCGCCGGGCCGGGCGCAGCACGCTCAGTGACCGGTCGTTGAAGACAATACCGCCGACCTGATCACCGGCCCAGAGCGCCAGCCAGGCCAGCAGGCTGGCAACCTGCGCCGACCGCACCTGTTTGTAGGCACCGGTACTGGCAAAGAACAGGGTCGGGCCCAAATCGCAGAGCAACAGCACCGGGCGTTCCCGCTCTTCCTCGTACAGCTTGGTGTGGGGCGCCTGGCGTCTTGCAGTTACGCGCCAGTCGATGCTGCGGATGTCGTCACCGGGCTGGTATTGGCGAACCTCCGCGAATGCCATGCCTCGGCCCCGTTGCGGTGACCGCTGCAAACCAGCCTGGCGTGTTTTCGCCGGGCGGGCCGAGGGCAGCTTCAACGCACGTGCATCGGCCTGCAGGCGGATCAGGTCCGGCAGGCTGATGTGGGTTAGAGCGTCGGAGTCAGTCATGGTGGCGGTGTCAGTCTGTCGCATCGGTGAAGATCATCAGGCGGTGACCGGTACTCGCTCAATCAGGCGCTCGATAACCGCGTCGGCGGTCATGCCCTCGGCCTCGGCCTCAAAGGTCAGCAGAATCCGGTGCCGGAGCACATCATAAGCCATGGCTCGGACGTCGTCCGGGGTCACGTAGTCCCGGCCGTCGAGCCAGGCCAGGGCCCGGGCGCAGCGGTCCAGGGCAATGGTGCCGCGCGGGCTGGCGCCAAAGGCGGTCCAGCGCGCCAGCTCAGGGTCCAGGCTGCCGGCATCGCGGCTGGCCAGTACCAGCGCCAGTAGATACTGTTCCACCGGTTCGGCCATGTAGATATCGGCGACCTCGTTGCGGGCGTCGAAGACCTGGTCCGCGGTCAGTCGAACATCGGTCTGGGGCTGGCCCTGGCGATAGTCATTGCGCGCCAGGTGCAGAATGGCTTTCTCGGCCTCGGCCGAGGGGTAATCAATCACCACGTGCATCAGGAAACGGTCGAGCTGGGCTTCGGGCAGGGGATAGGTGCCTTCCTGCTCAATGGGGTTCTGGGTGGCCATCACCATGAACAGGCGATCGAGCGGAAAGGTACGCAGGCCCACACTGACCTGGCGCTCGCCCATGGCTTCGAGCAGAGCGGACTGTACCTTGGCCGGCGCCCTGTTGATCTCATCGGCCAACACCAGGTTGTGAAAGATCGGCCCGCGCTGGAATTCGAAGGTCCCGGTTTCAGCCCGGTAGATTTCACTGCCGGTTACGTCGGAGGGCAGCAGGTCCGGGGTGAACTGGATGCGGTGGAAATCACCGTCCAGGTGATCGGCCAGAGCCTTGATCGCGGTGGTCTTTGCCAGGCCCGGGGCACCCTCCACCAGGAGGTGGCCATCGGCGAGGAGGGCAATCAGCAATCGGTCCACCAATTTTTCCTGTCCGATTATCCTTTTTGCCAACTGCGACCTGAGTTCACCGAACGTATGCTGTAGCGACATTGAAAGGAACTGCTCCGATTCTCTAGGGTTCATCTTAGAACGTCTTTTCGTGCGTAAGTAGTTGCCGCAGTTTTGGTGTCTGCCCGGCAAAAATCAAGGGTTTGACTATGCTTATGTGACAATAAGACGATTACGTTTACTTCACACTAACCGAGGTCGATCATGAATGCGCTGACAGTAGCCAGCAAGGATCAGTTTTTTGAACAACTGGCTGATGCGTTCGCCCAGAAAATTGCCAAGACAGAGGCAAACAAGATCTGCGAATTTGCCAAGCAGCATTATGCCCATATTCCTCTTGAGGAGCTGGTCAGTCGACGATTTTCAGACACCTACGGTGCAGTTCTCGCGGCCTGGCAATTCCTTCAGAAGCGGACCGCCGACGAGACACCAGTGTCGGTGTTCAACCCTGACCTCGAAAGCGATGGCTGGCAGTCGACCCACACGGTCATTTTCATACTGCACCCGAACATCCCTTTTCTGATCGACTCTCTACGGATTGCAATCAATCAGCGCGAGATCGGAACCCACTCCATCCAGCATTCCATCCTTCAGGTAGAGCGCACTGAGGACGGCAAGCTAAGCAAGCTGCTGCCCAACAAGCGCGCCAGCAAGAATTCCCAATTCGAAGCCTTCATCGTGCTGGAGATCGACCGGCACAGCGATCCGGCCGACCTGAGCGAGTTGGAGGAAACACTGCAAACGGTGTTGCACGAAGTGCGCATCGCCGTCTCAGATTTCCCGATTGTCACCGACAAGGTCGGCGAGATCCTGGACGAGTTGGATACCACCTCCGCCGGAATCGACGATGAACAGAAAGAAGAGGCGCGAGCCTTCCTGAACTGGCTGGTACAGGACCACTTTACGTTCCTGGGTTACGACGAGTACGACTTTGCCAAAGACAAGAGCGGCATGGTGGTGCGCCGGGTTGAGAACTCGGAGCTTGGCATCCTGCGGGTCAATAACGAGCGTCCGGACCGGGTTCGGCTGAACGAGTTACCCCAACGCACGCGCCATGAAATGACGCGCACCGACGATATCTTTATTTTCGCCAAATCCGCCCAGCGCTCGCGGGTGCATCGTCCGGCCTACCCGGACTACATCGCGGTCAAGAAGTTCAACAGTAAGGGTGAAGTGGTTGGCGAGCGTCGCTTTCTGGGTCTGTACACCTCCCGCGTTTACAACGAGCGCCCGGATGAGATCCCGCTCCTGCGCCGGAAATTCCAGAGTGTAATCAAACGATCCGGTTTCCTGCGCGACGATTACGCCGGCAAAGAGCTGGACCAGATTCTCACGGTCTATCCCCGGGATGAACTGTTCCAGATTGAAAGCAAAGATCTGCTGAAGGTGGCCAAGAACATCCTGTACATCCAGGAGCGCCGCCGCATTGAGCTGTTTATGCGCGAGGACGTGTATGGCCAGTTCGTGACCTGCCTGGCGTTCTTTCCCCGTGATATCTACAACACTGAGCTCCGGCAAAAGGTCGAGCAGGTGTTGCTGGACCGGCTGGAAGCGGAAGACATCGAATTTGTCACCCACTTCTCCGAGTCGGTGCTGGCCCGCGTGCAGTTCACCATTCGGGTGCCTCAGGTTGAGAACCGACAGCTGCCCATTGCCGAGATTCGTGAAAAAGTCATCGAGATGGCGCAGTCCTGGCGCGATGGCCTGTACGAGTCCCTGAGTGAGGCCTACGGCGAAGAGCAGGGTAACGAACTGTCACGGCTTTGGTCCGGTGGTTTCCCGGCCAGCTACACCGACATGTTCTCGCCGCGTCGCGCTGCTATCGATCTGGAGCACATCTCCGGCGCCGCCAAACGCGGTGATTTGGCCATGAGCTTCTACCGAGCCCTGGAAGAGGTTGAAAGCACCCTGCATTTCAAGCTCTTTTACCCGGATCAGCCGCTGCCGCTGTCCGACGTGATGCCGATCTTCGACAACCTGGGGTTCAGGGTGCTGGGCGAGCATCCATTTGAAGTCACCGACCGCCACGGCAAGTCGGTGTGGATTCACGACTTCACGTTGCAGGCTCACACCGGCCGGGTGGTGGACATCCATCGTATCCGCCCGATCTTCGAGGACCTGTTCCGTCGGGTCTGGTATGGCGATGCCGAAAACGACGCCTTCAACCGGATGCTGTTGTCGTCGTACATGAGCTGGCGCGAGATTGCCCTGTTGCGCACCTTTGCCCGCTACATGCGCCAGATTCGTTTTTCCAACAGTCAGACGTTCATTTCCAACACTCTGGTCAACCATGTGGAACTGGCCAGGCTGCTGTTGGAGTACTTCGAGGTGCGCTTCAACCCGGACCGCTTCCAGAGTGATGGCAAGAGTCGCGCGGCCCAGCAGAAACTGGAAATTGAGTTCAACGCCGGGCTGGACGGGGTCGATAATCTCAGTGAGGACAGGGTGCTGCGGCTTTACATGGAGCTGATGCAGGCGACGCTGCGCACCAACTTCTACCAGCACGATGAGGATGGCGGGCCCAAGCCGTACATCAGCGTGAAATTTGATCCGTCTCAAATTCCGGATGTGCCGCTGCCACTGCCGATGTTTGAGATCTTTGTCTATTCTCCGCGGGTGGAAGGTGTGCATTTGCGCGGGGGTAAGGTTGCCCGTGGCGGCCTGCGCTGGTCGGACCGGTTCGAGGACTACCGCACCGAAATTCTGGGGCTGGTGAAAGCCCAGCAGGTGAAAAACGCAGTCATCGTTCCGGTCGGTGCCAAGGGTGGTTTTGTTGCCAAGCGCCTGCCCGATCCGTCCGATCGCGAGGCGTTCCAGGCCGAGGGTATTGAGGCCTACAAGACCTTCATCCGGGGCCTGCTGGATATTACCGATAACCTGGTGGATGCCGGCATCCACCCGCCCGAACGGGTGGTCCGTCACGACGAAGACGATCACTACCTGGTTGTGGCGGCCGACAAGGGCACCGCGACTTTCTCAGACATCGCCAACGGCTTGTCTGCAGATTACGGCTTCTGGATGGGCGATGCCTTCGCCTCCGGCGGCAGCAATGGTTACGACCATAAGAAGATGGGTATTACCGCCCGGGGTGCCTGGGTATCGGTGGAGCGCCATTTCCGGGAAATGGGTATCAACCCGGCACTGGATGAGTTCACTGCCATCGGCATTGGCGACATGGGGGGAGATGTTTTCGGCAACGGCATGCTCTGTTCCGAGAAAACCAAGCTGGTGGCTGCCTTTAACCACATTCACATCTTCATCGACCCGACTCCGGATCCGGACAAGAGCTTCAAGGAGCGCAAGCGGCTGTTTGAACTGCCCCGTTCGGCCTGGACGGATTACGACACCAAGCTGATCTCCAAGGGCGGTGGCGTGTTCAGTCGCAACGCCAAGTCCATTCCAGTCAGTGCCGAAATGAAGAAGCTGCTGGGTATCAAATCCGATCGGGTACCCCCGAACATGCTGATTTCCCACATTCTCAAGGCCCAGGTAGACCTGCTTTGGGTTGGCGGCATTGGCACCTATGTGAAGTCCGCGGGCGAGTCCCATAGCGACGTTGGCGACAAGGCCAACGATGGCCTGCGGGTTAACGGTTCCGAGCTGCGCTGCAAGGTCGTGGGTGAGGGCGGTAACCTTGGCCTGACTCAGCTCGGGCGGATTGAGTTCGCGCTTCGGGGCGGACGCATGAACACTGACTTCATCGACAACTCCGGTGGCGTTGACTGTTCGGACCACGAAGTGAACATGAAAATCCTGCTGAACCAGGCCGTTGCCGTGGGCGATCTGACCGGCAAGCAGCGCAACGTCATGCTGGAGGAAATGACCGACGATGTCGCCGATCTGGTGTTGAAGAACAACTACCGGCAGACCCAGGCCATCAGTATTGCCAGCGAGGATGCTGCCATCCGGCTGGAGGAATACCGCCGGCTGATGAACACCATGGAGAACGAAGGCAAACTCAACCGGTCGCTGGAGTTTCTGCCCGACGATGAAACCCTGTCGGAGCGGAAACTCGACAAGAAGGGCCTGACCCGGCCGGAACTGTCGGTGCTGATCTCCTACGTGAAAGGCGATCTGAAGCAGACCCTCATCAACAGCACGCTGCCGGATGAGCCCCTGCTGGCTGGCGAGATGTATAAAGTATTCCCGCGCGGGCTAACCCAGAAGTTCTCCAAGGAGCTGGGCGAGCACCAACTGCGTCGGGAAATCATCGCCACCCAGATTGCCAACGACATGGTCAATCACATGGGGATCACCTTTGTTGAGCGGCTGAATCAGTCCACCGGTGCCGACGCGGCGTCCATCGCTCTGGCCTGGATCATTGCCCGGGATGTGTTCCGCATCGACAACTGGTGGGACAAGATTGAGGATCAGGATTTCAACGTGCCGGCCCAGTTGCAAATGGAGCTGATGCAGGACCTGATGCGGCTGATGCGTCGCTCCGTTCGGTGGTTGCTGCGCAATCGTCGGGCTGAACTCAGCATCCAGAACCACATCGAGCGCTTCGCCGACAATGTCTGGGCCATCACCGCCGGTCTGCCGGACTACCTCGGTGAACACGCGCGCACAGCCTGGCAGAAACGGCATCAGGGGCTCGTCGAGGCCGGTCTGCCAACAGAGCTGGCATCGGTGGTGTCGGGTACCGACTATCTGTACTCGTCCCTGGGCATTATTGAGGCCCAGGAAGCGTCCGGCATGCCGCTGAAAACGGTCGCCAATCTGTACTATGAACTGGGTGACAAGCTGGACCTGAACTGGTTTGCCCGGGCCATTGCTTCACTGGCACCGGCCTCGCACTGGCAGGCCCTGGCCCGGGAGAGTTTCCGGGAGGATCTGGAGTGGCAGCAGCGAGCACTCACCACCGGCGTACTCCGATTGGCTGGCAAGCCGGACGATGTACCGGTTTGTGTCGATGCCTGGCTTGAACGGCATGTGGGAATGATCCAGCGCTGGAAGTCCATGCTGGCGGAGCTCAAGAGCGTACGTGAGCCTGAATACGCCATGTTCTCCGTGGCCCTGCGAGAGCTACTGGATCTGGCCCAGAGCACCATGCATTCCGGTCACCTTGATGCCGACAGTGAGACCGAGAGTGAGGCAGAGAGTGGCAGCGCGAATGGGGGGCAAAATGCTGGAGAAATTGCCGGATCGAGTGCTGGAGACATTGCTGCCCAGAGCTCAACAGCGAATGCGACCACTTGAGTATTGCTTTGGTAAAACAGATGCCTTTCAATTTGAAGGGTCAAAAGATTAAAAGGGAGTGTGTCGATGGGTCAGCTTGACCGTCTACTTGAGAAAAACCAGGCCTGGGCGGCTGGAATCAAATCGGAAGATCCGCAGTTCTTCGACCGCCTGTCCAGTCAGCAGGCGCCGGAGTACTTGTGGATTGGCTGCGCAGACAGCCGGGTACCGGCAAACCAGATTGTTGATCTGATGCCAGGGGAATTGTTCGTGCACCGGAACGTTGCCAACGTCGTGGTGCACACCGATTTCAACTGCTTGTCAGTGCTTCAGTTCGCGGTTGAGGTGTTGAAGGTCAAGCATGTCATGGTAGTCGGCCATTATGGCTGTGGAGGTGTCCGTGCCGCGCTGCTGAACGAGGGCTCCGGCCTGATCACCAACTGGCTTCGGCATGTTCAGGATGTGCGTGACCGCCACCAGCCGATCCTTGACCAGATCAGCGACGTTCAGGATCGTGTGGATCGGCTGTGTGAGCTCAATGTGGTGGAGCAGGTTAATCATGTGAGCCAGAACAGCATTGTTCAGGATGCGTGGAAGCGCGGCCAGCCCCTCACGGTGCACGGCTTCGTCTACGCACTCCGTGACGGCGTTCTGCGGGATATGGGGCTGTCCATTTCCAGCGACGATGAGCGCGAGTCGGTCAGAAACCGAACCATTGAGGAGTTGGCAGCGAGGCCAGTCCGATCTGGTCGCCAGGAAAACGCCTGACGCTGAGATTTCGACGCTGAAGTAGTCGTATCGGCCCGCAAGGTACGCCAGTTCTGGCGGGACTTGCGGGCCGATTCCAGTTAAAGTAGCCCGTTTCCAGAACCAGAAACGGGGTCCGCCTGCCGATGTCCGCACTGCCAAAATCCCATGAAGCCCTGCTTCGGAATCGTTCCCTGTTGAAAGGTCGTGTGGCCTTGCTGGGGGCAAGTTCCGGCGCCTTGTTGCCAGAGCTGCCTTCCGGGGGCTTGGCAATGAGCGAGCATGCAGGCTACGCCGAGGAGCTGGCAGGGCCAGCAAACTGGCAGGTGTGTTTTGGTTACGACAATCCCGCACTCACGGCCTCCAGCTTCGACACGGTGGTGGTGTTTTTGCCCAAGGCCCGGGCCGAGCTTGATCTCAGGTTGGCGCTGGCGCGCTGGATCGCGGCACCGAATGCCGCCTTGATCCTGATGGGTGAGAAGAAAGAAGGCATCGCCGGTGCGGTGAAGCAGCTCAAGAGCATCGATCCGGATGCGGCCAAGGTTGATAGCGCCCGGCATTGTCAGGTTTGGGTGGCCAGTAGCCTGGCACCGCTGTCGCACTTTGACGTGGCAGACTGGATGCAGTGGCACTCGATAACCAATGCCGGCAGCACCGTTGAGGTCTGTGGCTTGCCCGGTATCTTCAGCCAGGGCGAGCTGGATGCCGGCACGTCGATGTTGCTGGACAGCCTGGTCAGCACGCCACTGAAAGCCAATCGGGTACTGGATTTCGCCTGTGGCGCAGGCGTGATCGGCTCCTGGCATCAGACCTGGCAACGAGATCAGGGCCGGCCGGTGGCGCCGGTGGATGGGGTGGACGTTCAATCCCAGGCGGTAATATGTGCTCGTGCGACCTACGAACGGGCAGGGGCGACCGGCGAAATTATCGCCTCGGATGGCCTGGCCGGTGTCGAGGGTGTCTGGCCTGCGATCGTGACCAACCCGCCATTCCACGCTGGTGTGAGAACCGACACCTCCATGACCGAAGATTTCCTGCGGTCGGTGGCCCGCCATCTCAAGACCAGAGGTGAGCTGAGGCTGGTTGCCAACACCTTCCTGCCATACGAAAACCTGATTAAACGCTTCGTGGGACCGGTGGAGCGCCTGACTGAAGATCGCCGCTTCACGGTGTACCGTGCCACCCGCCGTTAAGTACCGGCGCTGGCCCAAGCGCTAAACGCCAGGCAAAAAAAAAGCCCCTGGGGTGAGGGGCAAAGGGTTTGCGTCCACAACAACGGAGCCAACCAGAAAAAGGATAATGCGTGAACACCTCGTAATTTAGGCTTAATTTCTAGAATAAACAGCCTAAAATAACGCTTTTGTGATGAATCCCCCTTTTGGACACCAATATGACCACTGCAGTGATGGACACGCCGGACGGCGCCCTGACTTTAGCCCGTCTGGGTGGGGGCGACGTCTCGCTGCGAGCCTGGGATGCTGCCGATGAGCTGCTGCTGGATGAGGCGTACCAGCGCCTGGCCACGTTGCCATCTCCCCGGGTGCTCATTGTTGATGACCAGTTCGGAGCGCTGACCCTTGGGTTGCGCTCCTTTAAACCGGACGTTGTTGCCGACAGTGCGACCTTGCCTGCGGCCGTCACGCACAACGCCGGTCTGAATTCCGCCGTGGATGCACCATTGGCTGTAACCACTTGGCTGAACCCACCACAGGGCGAATATGACGTCATTATCCTAAGGGTGCCGCGTCACGCCGAATACCTGGCCTGGCTGCTGCGGTGGGTCAACAGTGTGCTGGCCAAAGACGGCCTGCTGCTTGCGGGAGGGATGATCAAGCATCTGCCTGACCGTGGTGTCGAGGTCTTTGCTCAGGCCGTGCACACGGAAACCGTCCTGCCTGCTCGCAAGAAAGCCCGGGTAGTGGTCTGCCGCCGTGGCACTGCCGATCTCGACAGCTGGCCCGGCAGCTGGAAAAGCTACAGTGTGGACGGGAGTCAGATTCAGGTAGGCGCCTTGCCTGCCGTGTTTGCCCGGGAAAAACTGGACATAGGCACCCGCCTGTTCTTGCCCCATGTAAAAACCGCTGTGTCTGCGCTGGCAGCTGATGCCCGGGTTCTGGATCTGGCGTGCGGCAATGGCGTGGTGGGGCTGGTGGCGCTGGAGCAGAGACCGGATCTGGAGATGAGCTTTGCAGATGTCTCCAGTCAGGCTGTGGCCAGCGCCCGGGACAATGTGTCCCGGTTATTTCCGGAAAGTAAGGCCCGGTTTGATCACGCCGACGGCATCGCCAGTTCCGCCGGGCAGTTTGAGCTGATTCTGCTAAATCCGCCGTTTCATGAGGGCGGTGTGGTGGGGGATCACATTGCCCTTCGTCTGTTCCGTGTGGCGGCTGAGCACCTGGCGCCGGGTGGTTCGCTGCTGATCGTTGGCAATCGCCACCTTGGCTATCACCGCAGTCTGCGGAAATTCTTCCCGGCCGTTCGTCAGCTCGACGCCAATCCCAAGTTTGTGGTCCTTGAGGCCAGTCAGCGCTGATATACGAGTCTTCGGGGTAGGGCCGTGATGCGCGGTTACTGAGTCTTGGGAGGTTGGTTGTAGCCGAGACGGGCCAGGGTATCGACGATGGTCTGGGTCTGGCTGTCGATCTCGATGTTGACGCGCTGGCCCTCGCTGGCGGTGCCAAAGGTAGTTGCCCGCAGGGTCTCTGGAATCAGGTGCACGTTGAATCGATTTCCCTCGACCTCTCCAATGGTCAGGCTGGCGCCGTTGATGGCGATATAACCTTTGGTGAAGATGTATTTGGTCCATGCCTCGGGCACTTCAAACCACAGCGTCACATTGTTCTCGGTTTTCACGATCTCGGCGATGGTGGCCGTGGTGTGAATGTGGCCAGACAGCAAATGCCCGCCAATCTCGTCGCCAATGCGTGCTGCCCGCTCAAAGTTGATCTCGTGTCCAACCTGAAGATCGCCAAGGGTGGTGCACTGCAGTGTCTCCTGCATGGCATCGAAGTACAGGTCATTGCCGTCCTGGCGGGTGACTGTCAGGCAGGTACCGTTGATGGCCACCGAGGCGCCGATGGTGATGCCGGCGGCCTTGTTGTCGGGCAGGCGAATGACCAGGGTGCTTAACCCGGGTGCGGCGGCGACCTCTTCGACAGTTGCAATGCCTTGAACAATACCTGTGAACATAGCCAGACCTCTTGAAAAATACGCGAATGCGGTTGCGGCAGGGCGCCAAGGATAGCGGTGGAGCCGGCCGATGCCAAGTTGGCCCGGTTGTCACGCTGGCTTTGCTCGCTCAGGCTCAAGATAGTTGCTACCCGGTCGATACCTGTATTACGTAGCCCTTTATCGATTCATTGCCCGTTCCGGAAGTTATAACATGGCTGAAAATCAGCGGACAGCGCCTCCAAAGACCGACCCCACCCAAGGTGCCGTGTTGCGCCAGGGGCGCGCTGCTGATCCGCTGCCATCGGCCACGCAACCCGACGCGGCCGAAGCCGAAGCTCTGGAGACCGCGCCGGCCGTGGAGGAAGAGGACGGAGTGGCAGAAGAGCTGGAGGCCGCCTCGAGCGAATTCGAGCAGGCTCGGGCGCAATTCAAGCAACGCGAGCTTCGCCTGATCTTACGCCAATGCGATCGGGTTTTGCTTCTGGATTTCAATCGCTTGGCCATGAGTGACTGGCCAGACGACTACACCTTGGCGACGGCGCGCCGGAATCGTGACTTGTGGTTGTTCAGCGCCTTTGCCGCTGCGGTGGTGTTTGTCAGTGGCCTGACCGGGTTTGTCACGGCCTGGGTGGCGGGTACCGGTTTTGGTGCGTTCATGATCATCCTGATGCTGGGGATTCCTGCGGTCCGGCGCATCTACACCTCCAGCCCTTCCTACCTTGATGTCATCATGAAGCGCCAGCGCCTGCTGCGTGAGGCCCGCGCCTATGCCGCCCACCTTGAGGGCAAGGAAGGGCTGATCTGGCAGTGTACGCGCATGGCCGATTTTAACGCCGCCTTGAAAAATACCCGCTTCAGTTCGCTGATCCGGCTTTCTGAGCGGCGCATACTGCCTAGCCATCTAACCCGCCGCGAGCACGTGCGGCTGTATCTGATCTATTTGCTGGAAGCTGAGAAGGCTTATGCTCGGGTTCAGGCGGCTTTCTTTGAGGGGAATCGGCGGGCTATCGATCAGGGCTGGCAGGGTGTGGCAGCGGAACCAGAGCCAAGAGCTTGACAGATCAGGCTTTCAAACGTATGTTTCAAACAGACGTTTGCTAGAGGCTTTGAAAATAAGATGGCGCAGTCTGATACCGTAGATCGGATTCTCGATGCAGCTGAAGAGCTGTTTGCCGACCGTGGTTTTTCGGAAACCTCGCTCCGAATGATAACCAGTAAGGCTAAAGTAAATCTGGCCGCTGTCAATTACCACTTTGGTTCTAAGAACGCGCTGATCCACGCTGTGTTCGCCCGATTTCTCACGCCGTTCTCCGCAACACTGGAAACTGCCTTTGATGAATTGGAGGAGCGCTGTGACGGAAAACCGCCAACCCTGAATCAAACGCTCTGGGCCCTGACAGAAAGTGCCGTACGAATGCCCCAGCGTAACGAGAAGGGTATTTCCATCTTCATGCGCCTGCTGGGCCTTGCCTATACCCAGTCCCAAGGGCACCTGCGTAAATTCCTGGAGCAGGAATACGGCGATCCGTTCAGCCGTTTCATGCGTCTGCTCAAGGAAGCGACCCCACAGTTGTCGTCAGTGGACCGTTATTGGCGCATTCAGTTCATGCTGGGAGCGACCGCGTTCACCATGTCCAGCAGCGATGCCCTGCGCGATATACTGCAGAACAAACTGGGTGTTGAAACCACCATCCAGGAAATTGCCGCTCGTCTGGTGCCCTTCCTTGCAGCCGGTATGCAGGCGGAAGACAAAATGCTGATCCCGCTGCCTGACAGCCAGACCCCGGTTGCCTGAGATCTCCGCTCTCGGTTAGGCTTCGACTTGGCACCAGCCCCAAGGGAGCTTGACCGGCTTGAGTAACGACAGCAGCTCTGACCAGAACATCCACATCAGCCTCGACCGCCAGTGCCTGACCCTGATTGACGGCAATGGCTCGGTGTTGGCTGAATACCCGATTTCCACAGCCCTTAATGGCCCCGGAGAGCAGGACGGAAGCGGCTGTACGCCGCGAGGCAGCCACTATGTCCGCGCCATGATCGGCGATGGCCAGCCCATGTACACCGTCTACCGTGGCCGCCGACCCACCGGCGAGATCTATTCCCCTGAACTTGCCGCCCAGCACCCCGCTCGCGATTGGATACTGACCCGTATTCTCTGGCTTTGTGGCCGTGAGACCAGCAAAAACCGGGGCCCCGGGGTCGATACTTTTCGCCGCTTCATATACATTCACGGCACGCCCGACACTGAGCCCATGGGAGTGCCGCTTTCCCACGGGTGCGTCCGCATGCGCAACGACGATGTGATTGACCTGTTCAACCGGGTCACCACCGGTACCGCGGTCTCTATCTACTAAGTCCGTTTTTTCAGAGGAAGCCGATGATCGAAAAAGCAACAGCCATGGTGCATGGCTGGATCAAGAGTTTTGATTTGCTGCCCCAGGAGTGGCGCGTAGGTCTGGTGGTCTTTGCCCTGGTGTTCGGCACCGCAACAGTGGCCTACCTGGCCAGCCACATTATCGGTGCCATTGAGCGCAAATTCAGCAAAACCCGGAACCTCTGGGACGACGCCCTGTTGCATGCGGCCCGCAAGCCCGTGGTTGGCTTTGTCTGGCTGCAGGGCGTTTACTGGGCGGCGGAAGTGGCCCATAAGTACTCGGATGCTACGATCTTTGAGGCCAACGAGACCGTCCTGAAGATGGGCTTTATCTGGATTCTGGTGTGGTCGCTGCTGCGCCTGATCAAGCAGAGCGAGAAGATTCTGGTCTCGCCGATGAAGATGAAGACCCCCATGGACTACACCACCGTGAATGCGGTGAGCAAGCTCTCCCGGGCGGTGGTTATCATTACTGCTGTGCTGATTGCCATGCAGTCTCTCGGCTACAGCATTTCCGGTGTGCTGGCGTTTGGTGGTGTCGGTGGTATCGCCGTCGGTTTTGCCGCCAAGGACCTTCTCGCCAATTTCTTCGGTGGCTTCATAATCCATCTCGACCGTCCGTTCAAGGTTGGCGACTGGGTGCGTTCACCAGATCGCAATATTGAGGGCGTTGTTGAGCACATCGGATGGCGCCTGACCACGCTGAGAACCTTTGATCTTCGCCCGCTCTATGTCCCCAATGCGGCCTTCACCACCATCGCGGTTGAAAACCCCTCCCGGATGCGGAACCGCCGGATCAGCGAAACCATCGGCATTCGCTACGCCGATGTCAGCCAGATGGGTGATATTGTCGGCGACATTCGCTCGATGCTGGAGAATCACGAAGAAATCGACCAGGACCAGACCCTGATCGTTAATTTCGTTGCCTTTAATGCCTCCTCGCTGGACATCATGGTGTACACCTTCACCAAGACCACCAAGTGGGTTGAATTCCACGAGGTGAAGCAGGACGTGCTGTTGCAGATCAGCACTATTATTGAGGGTTACGGCGCCGAAGTTGCCTTCCCGACTCGCACTTTGCACCTGCCAGAGGGTGTTCGTCTGGCCAATGGGAAGGCCGGCAAGAGCGATGGCTCAGATGAGACAGACGAGTCTGAGTCTGGAGAGCCGAGCAATCGTAAGTCGAAAACAGCATCCACCGAGTCCGGTCAAGCGACCCGATACGGCGATGCCGAAGATTCAGGAGAGGGTGAATGAGCGCAACGGCTGGACGCAGCCCCGTCGGTATTATCGGTGGTACCGGTTTAACGACCTTGTCGGGTCTCGAGATCACCGGCGAACGCCCGGTGGAGACATCCTGGGGCACGCCATCGGCGCCACTTGTTCAGGGGCGTCTGGGTGAGCAGGAAGTGGTTTTCCTGTCCCGCCACGGCAACCCTCACCGGATTCCGCCGCACCAGGTGAATTACCGGGCCAACCTGCGCGCGCTTTACGACGCCGGTGTCCGTACCGTGGTCGGGGTGAACGCCGTGGGTGGCATTCATTCAGAGATGGGGCCTGCCCACATCGTCGTGCCCGATCAGATCATTGATTACACCTGGGGCCGGCCTGGTACCTTCTTTGAGGGCGATCTGGACGAGGTGACTCACATAGACTTCACCTGGCCGTATGATGCTGACGCCCGTCAGATCCTGATCGACGCTGCCCGTGTGCAGGGCACGCCCTGTTCCGATTTTGGTGTGTACGGTGCAACCCAGGGGCCGCGGCTGGAAACCGCCGCGGAGATCGCTCGCATGGAGCGGGATGGTTGTGATCTGGTGGGGATGACCGGCATGCCCGAGGCCGTTCTGGCCGCAGAGCTGGGCATGCGTTATGTCTGCCTGGGACTGGTCGTGAACTGGGCCGCCGGTAAGTCGGACCACATCATCTCCATGGAAGAAATCCATGAAGCCATCGACAAGGGCATGTCTGGAGTGAAAGGTATGCTGGAAATGTCGATGGCCGGCCTCGGCGGCCTTACTCCGAAGCCTCAATCTTCTTGAAGAATACCAGCACGCCTACCGTCGGCGAGTCCAGGAAGTGAACCTCCTCACTGCGCATCCTCCGGTTTTCGCGAATCCAGGTCAGCAGCTCTAGCGGTGCTGCCGCGGGAGCTTGCTGAGCCTCGATACCGTTGGGCTGAGCCTTCAGCTCACTGGATCGAGCCGTCAGTTCATTGGCTGCAGGGCCCGGGTTGCCCGCATTGTCCTGGCTGGCAGTGGCGGCTTCGTTCTGGCCTTGTTCGGTCGGCATGGGTGCTGACATCGCACCTTCCGCCTGTTGCCAGTGATTCAGGTGCACATCCACATGCAGGTAACGCTGGCGATCGATCGTAATGTTGCCTTCAATCTCACGGGTGTCGCCACCAGAGAGCCAGTCGCCCACGGCAACCCGCAGTGGCGTACCCTCATAGCCTGGAGGGAAAGCCTCGTACCAACCTGCCGCCATCAATACCCGGTAACGCCCGCTACGCTCAAGCCGTTGCACGGCGCTGTTTAAATGCAGGTCGCTGCGCGGGGCAAGATCGAGGGTGGTTTCAGTCACGCCGCCCCGGTCCACCGTCTGCAGGATCTCACCTGACTCCAGCGTGGGTTCAACCTTCCGGTTCGCCATCTTCTCGTTGACCGCTTCGGGCTCAACGATGCGTTCAAGGATTACCAGTTCCGCACGGTAGTAGTTGTCCGGAACGGATTTGCCATTGGCATCCGAATCCTGGGCCTGTGTGGTCAGCGACAATGTCAGCAGCAGCGCTGTCCATACAGTGCGTGCCGTCCATCGGCCGCCACGATTACCATCAATCTGCAAGGGTATTACTCCATGTGTGAATCGGGCTTTCATCAGGCGTTGGCGGTCGCTTTTTCCGGCCCCAATTCGCCCAGCATGTTGGAAATGCCGTCGAGTTTACCACCGGTCGACGTGTCCTTCAGCCGAAAACGGAAGCTGTTGGCGCCTTCCAGTCGATACTGGTCCGGTGCGGATTGCACCTTTTTAACCAGCACCAGTGGATCGACCGGCGTCGAGCTGCCGAATTCCAGGCGGGTCCATTCCTTGCCAGCGTCGATCTGGACAATGCCCAGGGCTTCCGCATGCAGCCGCAGCTCGGTTTGCCGAACCAGATTCTTTGCCGGATCCGGTAATAATCCGAAGCGATCGATCATCTCAACCTGAAGTTCTTTTAATTCGGCCTTGCTGCTCACGCTGGCAATCCGCTTGTACAGCATCAGGCGGTTATGGACATCCGGCAGGTAGTCGTCAGGAATCAGGGCCGGAATCCGCAGGTTCATCTCGGTGCCGTGGCTCAGAGGCAGGTCGGCATTGGGCGTGCGGCCCTCGCGAATGGCTTCTACCGCCTCATCCAGCAGCTGCATGTACAGGGTGAAGCCGATGCTTTCGATCTGGCCGCTTTGCTCCTCGCCCAATAGCTCGCCGGCGCCCCGGATCTCCAGATCGTGGGTGGCGAGCATGAAGCCGGCACCCAGGTCCTGGGATTCAGAAATGGCGTCCAGGCGCTTTTTGGCGTCTGAGCTGATCGAGCGCGGTGGTGGTGTCAGCAAGTAGGCGTAGGCCTGGTGGTGCGAACGACCAACCCGCCCGCGCAGCTGGTGCAGCTGGGCCAGGCCGAACTTGTCGGCCCGTTCAATGATGATGGTGTTAGCGCTGGGGATGTCGATGCCGGTTTCGATGATGGTGCTACACACCAGCACGTTGAATCGCTTGTGGTAGAAGTCTGACATGATCTGTTCCAGATCGCGCTCACGCATCTGTCCGTGGGCGACACCAACCCGGGCTTCGGGAATAAGTTGGCGCAGGTCCTCGGCGGCTTTCTCTATGCTGGCCACATCGTTGTGCAGGAAGTACACCTGACCGCCCCGAAGGATTTCCCGCAGGATCGCTTCCTTTACCATGGCGTTGTCGCGCTGGCGCACGAAGGTTTTTACCGAAAGCCGCCGGGCCGGTGGCGTGGCGATGATGGACAGATCGCGCAGGTGGCCCATGGCCATGTTCAAGGTTCGCGGGATCGGTGTGGCGGTCAGGGTCAGCATGTCGACCTCTGCCCGCAGCGCCTTGAACTTCTCTTTCTGCTGAACCCCGAACCGGTGCTCCTCATCGATGATCACCAGGCCCAGGTTCTTGAACTTGATGTCACCCTGCAGCAGCTTGTGGGTGCCGATCACGATGTCGGCCTTGCCAGTCTCGATGGCGTCCAGAGCCTTGCTGGTCTGGCTGCCGCTGCGGAAGCGGCTGAGCAGTTCCACGTTAACCGCGGTATCCGAGAACCGGTCCCGAAAAGATTCATAATGCTGTTGCGCCAGCAGGGTAGTGGGTACCAGTACCGCTACCTGTTTGCCGGAATAGGTCGCCATGAAGGCGGCACGCATAGCCACCTCGGTTTTACCAAAGCCGACATCGCCGCACACCAGCCGATCCATGGGGCGCTCGCCGGTCATATCCTCGATCACCGCCTGAATGGCCACTTCCTGGTCCGGCGTTTCCTCGAATGGGAATCCCGCCGCAAAGGAGCGGTAGGCCTCTTTCGGATTCTCGAAGATAAAGCCTTTGCGAGCCTCGCGGCGGGCGTAGACATCCAGCAGCTCGGCCGCGGTGTCCCGGATTTTCTCCAGGGCTTTCTGCTTTGCCTGGCTCCACCGCTCAGTGCCCAGCTTGTGCAAGGGCGCATGGTCGCTGTCATTGCCGGCATAGCGGGAGATCAGGTGCAGGCTGGAAACCGGCACATAGAGCTTGGAGCCGCCGGCGTATTCCAGCATCAGGAATTCGTTCGATTCGCCCCCGGCGTCGATGGTCTCCAGACCTTTATAGCGGCCCACTCCGTGGTCAATGTGCACCACGGGTGCGCCGATTCGCAGCTCGGACAAATCCCGGTAGCCGGCATCGTCGGTCTCGGTCGGCTTCTGGCGGCGCCGGCGCTGCAGCACCCGTTCGCCGAACAGCGCGGTCTCGGTGATCAGGGCAATCTGCTGCTCGGGTAGGGCGAGGCCCAGTTCCATTGGCGCGATGGTGATACCGAGTGTGCATTTGTCGTCGTCCAGGAAGGCCTGCCAGCCGTCCTGGGTTTTCAGCTTCAGGGACTGCTCACCGAGGTTTTCGATCAGGGCTTCCCGGCGGCCGGAGGATTCGGCGCAAATCAGCACGCGGCCGGTGAAGTCGTTCAGGAAGCGCTTGAGCCGGCCTGCCGGGTCGGCGGCGCGGCCGTCCATGGCGATGTCAGGCAGATTCTCGGCCGGACAATTCACGGCGCCCGAACCTGTGGCTTCGTCGGACTGGGTGGTTACCCGCGGGAAGTCTTTCAGGTGGCCGAACAGTTCGTCGGTCTGCAGGAACAAGCGGGTCGGCGGCAGAATCGGGCGCAGCCGGTCGTGGCGGCGGTCCTCGTAGCGATTGCGGGTTTCCGAATCGAACAGGCTGACCGCCTCGTTCAGACCCTCGGCGGTAAATACCTGGGTCTGGCCCGGCAGGTAATCGAACAGGGTGGCGGTGTGGTCGAAAAACAGCGGCAGGTAATACTCGATCCCCGGCGGTGTAATGGCATGGGTTATGTCTTTATAAATGGGTGCGTCTTTGTCGGCATCGGGGAATTGCTCGAACCAGCGGCCACGGAAACCGGAGCGCGCCTCTTTATGCCAGGGGAATTCGAACGCCGGCAACAGTTCGATGCGCTCGATCCGGTCAATGGAGCGCTGGGTTTCCGGATCGAAGGTGCGCAGGGTTTCTATTTCATCGTCAAACAGGTCAATGCGGTAGGGCAGGTTGGAGCCCATGGGGAAAATATCCAGAATCGCGCCCCGTACCGCGTACTCGCCATGCTCATACACATTCTCCGCGTGCCGGTAGCCGGCTGAATCCAGCTGCATGCGCCAGGTGTCGATATCCAGCGATTGGCCCACTTCCAATAGCAGTGTGTTGCCCTGCAGGTAGTCCACCGGCGGCAACCGGTGCATCAGTGTTCTGGCAGGAACAACCAGCACGCCGTGGCTGGTCGATGGCAGCCGGTGCAGGGTGCGGATACGCCGGGAGGTAATGTCCTGGTGCGGTGAGAATAGATCGTAGGGCAGTGTTTCCCAGTCTGGCAGCGACAGCAGTTCCAGGCCGTCGGCGGTAATCGCGGCCCCCTCTTCATCCGCAGGCAGCCCCAGGAAAAAGCGCATGGCCTGTTCCAGGCGGATGGCGTCGCTGGTGCTTCGGGTGATAACCAGGGTCAGGCCGTGGTGGGCTCGGGCACTCTCGCAAATAGCCAGGGCATCGCTGCTGCCATGGAGTTGGCCCCAGGTACGGTGATCAGCCTTTTTTTCCGGGAAGGCTGGGGCGATCAGCGAATGGGGCGTTCGGGGTGTGGATGCACCTTGGCTCATGGGCAGTCATGTTCTCCTGCTGTGGGTGACCGGGAGGCGGCGAGGCGCGTATTCTACCGCTCGCATCTGCGGGTGTCATGGTTGTGGCCGGGTGTTTACGAAATCATGAACGGACCGTATTTGCCGTGGGCGTATTTAAGTTGGATAATGTGCGCCGCAATTTCTTACCAGTGCTAACCAGAGGTCCCAACTGTGAGCCACGAACAGATCAATCAGCACCTGTCTAACTGGACGGAAAGAGAATCCACCGCGGAAGCCATGATTCCGTTGATCGGCCGTCTCTACCGCAAGAACAATGTGGTCACGTCGGTTTACGGCCGTGCCATCATCAACCAGTCGGTGATCGACATCATCCGTGCCCACCGGTTTGTTCGCCAGGTGGAAGACAGTGAGCTGTCTGTTCATGACACACTGCCGATCCTGCAGGCCATGGACTCTATGGAGCTGGGCCGCGCGCACGTGGATATCGGCAAGCTGGCCGTTAAATTCAAGGAAGCGGGTGGTGATCTCAAGGAATTCCTGACACGCGAAATCGGCCAGATCGTTGGCCAGCACGCCGCGCAGTCTGAAGAAGAAGCCAACAACGACACCAAAGACGTTGTGCTTTACGGCTTTGGCCGTATCGGTCGTCTGCTGGCCCGGATCATGATCGAAAAAGCCGGCGGCGGTAATAACCTGCGTCTGCGTGCCATCGTTGTGCGTAATGGCGGCGCTGAAAACGACCTGGAAAAGCGGGCCAGCCTGCTGCGTCGCGACTCTGTGCACGGCCCGTTCGACGGCACCATCACCGTCAACGAAGAAGAGTCTGCCCTGGTTGCCAACGGCAACTTTATCAAGGTGATATACTCCGATGGTCCGGACAAGGTGGATTACACTCAGTATGGCATCAACAATGCCATCGTTGTCGACAACACCGGTAAGTGGCGTGATGAAGAAGGCCTGGGCCTGCATCTTAAATCCAAGGGCGTCAGCCGCGTCCTCCTGACTGCGCCGGGCAAGGGCGACATCAAGAACATTGTTTATGGCATCAACAGCGACTGGATCACCGAAGACGACAAGATCCTGTCCGCTGCGTCCTGTACCACCAACGCTATTACGCCGGTACTGAAGGCGATTGACGACGAGTACGGCATTGAAGACGGTCACGTTGAGACGGTTCACTCGTACACCAACGACCAGAACCTGATCGATAACTACCACAAAGGCAGTCGTCGTGGCCGCAGTGCGCCCCTGAACATGGTGATCACCGAGACCGGTGCTGCCAAAGCCGTTGCCAAGGCGCTGCCGGAGCTAAAAGGCAAGCTGACTGGTAATGCGATCCGGGTTCCGACCCCGAACGTGTCCATGGCGATCCTGAACCTTAATCTGAAGAAGGATGTGGACGTCGAGGGCGTCAACGACTATCTGCGCGACATGGCTCTGCACTCCGAGTTGCAGAAGCAGATCGACTTTGTGAACTCACCCGAGGTGGTTTCTACAGACTTCGTTGGCTCTCGCCATGCGGGTGTTGTTGATGCCCAGGCGACCATCGCCGGTGGCAAGCGCTTGATCCTGTACGTGTGGTACGACAACGAGTTCGGTTACAGTGCCCAGGTGGTTCGTGTTGTGAGCCAGATGGCAGGGGTAACTTACCCGATCTTCCCGAAACGTGCACGGGACTGATCCAAACACGCCGTAACGGTTGTGTACTACCCTTAAAACCCCGGTAACGAAAGTTGCCGGGGTTTTTCTTTGCCAAATCTGTGGCGTCCTCGGTTTACGGTCAGGCACAAAGCCGTTCTGCTTTCTGGTGGAAATAGGATTCCTTAATCTCTATAATTGGCGCGATTTTGGGTATGTCTGGCATCCAGTTTCTCATCATTTCCAGCGTCGGAGGACAAGCCGCATTCGAACGGCATCCACTTTCGCTACTTGGGGCAACCATCTGGTGCAATCCTGAGAGGAAACCTGGGCCGCAGGTGCCGGACGTGAATAATCCATAGACTAGTTTCTGATGACTGGATGAGGCTAATGATCAAGATCAAGAAAGGCCTGGATCTTCCCATCAGCGGCGCTCCCGAACAGACCATTACAGAGGGCAAACCCGTTCGCCATGTGGCGTTGATCGGTTTTGACTACAACGGCATGAAGCCGACGATGGCTGTGAAAGAAGGGGACCGCGTCAAGCGCGGCACGCTGCTGTTCACGGACAAGAAGACCGAAGGCGTTCGTTATACGTCACCCGCCGCCGGCGTGGTGAAAGAAATCAACCGTGGTGACCGTCGCGTTTTTCAATCGATCGTTATCGAGATCGATGGTGACGAAGCGGAGACCTTCGCTCGTTACAACGATGCGGATCTTGCCGGCCTTGAGCGCCAGCAGGTTGTCGACAACCTGGTGGAGTCCGGTCTGTGGACGGCGTTTAAAACCCGCCCCTACAGCAAAGTCCCAACCATCGACAGCGCGCCCCATTCCATTTTCGTGTCTGTGATGGACACCAACCCGCTGGCCGCTGACCCGACCGTCATCATCGGCGAGAACAGCGCGGCGTTCGAGAAAGGCCTGGAGATTCTGACCAAGCTGACTCAGGGTAAGGTGTTTGTTACTGGCAAGCCTGGCTCCAACGTGCCTGTGCCCAAGAACGATGCCGTTGAAGTGCATCAGTTCGACGGCGTGCACCCGGCCGGCAATGTTGGCACCCACATCCATCACCTGGACCCGGTGTCTGGCAGCAAGACCGTCTGGTCGATCAACTACCAGGACGTCATCGACATCGCACAGCTGTTCGTAACCGGTGAAGTGCCGGTTGAGCGCATTGTAGCGATCGGTGGCCCCAAGGCACTGAAGCCGCGTCTGGTACGCACCCGTATCGGTGCCAGCCTGCCGGAACTGCTCGAAGGCGAAGTCAGCAACGAAGCGGAAGTGCGTGCCATTTCCGGTTCGGTGTTCGGCGGACGTCGTGGTGACGGCCCCTGTGCCTATCTCGGACGTTTTGCCAACCAGATTTCACTGCTGGAAGAAGGCACCAAGCGCGAGTTCATGGGCTGGCTGTCTCCGGGCTCCAACAAGTTCTCCGTCCTGAATATCTATCTGTCGAAACTGGCGAGTGGCAAGCTGTTCAATTTTACCACCACCACCAACGGCAGTGAGCGAGCCATGGTACCGGTAGGCGCGTATGAGCAAATCATGCCGCTGGATATCCTGCCGACCCAGTTGCTGCGTTCACTCATCGTTGGCGACACAGAGATGGCACAGAAACTCGGTGCCCTGGAGCTGGATGAAGAAGATCTGGCGCTGTGCACGTTTGTGTGCCCGGGTAAATATGAATACGGTCCGATTCTCCGCGAGAACCTGACCCGAATCGAGATCGAGGGCTAAAACGATGGCTATCAGACAGTTTCTCGATGGAATCGAGCATCACTTTGAAAAAGGTGGCAAGTACGAGCGCTGGTATGCGCTGTACGAAGCCGTCGATACCATCTTCTACACACCGGGCAAGGTAACCTCTACCACCGCCCACGTGCGTGACGGCGTTGATCTCAAACGCATCATGATCACGGTATGGATGTGTACCTTTCCGGCGATGTTCTTCGGTATGTGGAACATCGGCTTCCAGGCCAACAGCTACCTCGCAACCACTCCGGATGCGATGGTTGGCGACGGCGGCATGCGTACGGCCTTCATCAACGCGCTGGCCGCGACCGGTGCCGGTGCAGGTTGGCTGGATAACTTCATCTACGGCATGGCCTACTTTATTCCCATCTACGCGGTGACGTTCATCGTCGGCGGTTTCTGGGAAGTACTGTTCGCCACGGTTCGTCGGCACGAAGTGAACGAAGGCTTCTTCGTTACCTCGGTACTGTTTGCACTGATTTGCCCGCCTTCCATCCCGCTGTGGCAGGTGGCGCTGGGTATCACCTTCGGTGTGGTCATCGGTAAGGAAGTGTTCGGCGGTACTGGCAAGAACTTCCTGAACCCGGCTCTGACCGGTCGTGCGTTCCTGTACTTCGCCTACCCGGCGCAAATCTCCGGTGACACTGTGTGGACCGCGGTTGACGGTTTCAGTGGTGCTACGGCCCTGAGCTGGGCGGCCAGCGGTGGCCTGGAAGCACTGGAAGCGCAGATTGGCTGGATGAGCGCATTCATGGGTACCATTCAGGGCTCCATGGGTGAGACTTCCACGCTGGCCGTGCTGATCGGCGGTATCATCCTGCTGGTTATGAAGATCGCAAACTTCCGCATTGTCGGGGGGGTGCTGATTGGCATGATTGCCACGTCGCTGCTGTTTAACGTAGTCGGCTCCGAGACTAATCCTATGTTCGCCGTTCCGGCACATTGGCACCTGGTGATGGGTGGTTTCGCCTTCGGTATGATGTTCATGGCCACCGACCCGGTATCTGCTGCCATGACCGACACCGGTCGCTGGAGCTTCGGTATCCTGGTCGGGGTGATGACCGTGCTGATCCGGGTAGTTAACCCGGCGTTCCCGGAAGGCATCATGCTGGCCATCCTGTTTGCAAACCTGTTTGCGCCGCTGATGGATCACTATGTGGTTCAGGCCAACATCAAACGGAGGCTCGCACGTGGCTAAAGCTAAAGAAACTGTCTCCAGAACGCTGATTGTTGCTCTGGTCCTGAGTATTGTCTTTTCCGTGGTGGTATCTGGCGCCGCGGTTATGCTCCGCCCAGCGCAGATTAAAAACCAGAACCTGGACATCAAGACTAACATCCTGTCCGCTGCCGGCCTTCTTGAGAAGGGCGCCAGCGCCGATGAAATCGAATCGCAGTTTGAGCAGTTCGAAGTTCGTCTGGTTGACCTGGACACCGGTCAGTTCGTTGACGCGTCTGACGTCGGTGTGAAGGACCCGATGAAGTACGACATGTACAAAGCCGCTTCCGACCCGCAGATGTCTACCAACATCCCGGCGTCTGAAGACAAGGCAGGTATCAAGCGTCGTCCGAACGTTGCCAAGGTCTACACCATGAGTGAGAACGGCGAAGTTACCCGCGTGGTACTGCCGATTCACGGTTATGGCCTCTGGTCCACCCTGTACGGCTTCATTTCCCTGGAAGGCGATCTGAACACCGTAGAGGGGCTTGGGTTCTACGCGCACGCTGAAACCCCGGGCCTGGGCGGCGAAGTCGACAACCCGCGCTGGAAAAAGCAGTGGGTGGGCAAGGAAGTCTACGACGGCGAGCGCGCCGATCCGAAGATTCGTCTGGTTAAAGGTGGTGTGAGTGCCAATGCTGCTGACAAAGAGCACAAGGTAGATGCCCTGTCCGGCGCGACTCTGACCAGCCGTGGTGTCGAGCAACTGGTTAACTACTGGATGAGCGAGCGCGGCTACGCACCATTCCTACAAAAACTGCGTGAAGGGGAGGTCTGATCATGGCAGATGCATCAGCCAAACAGGTTCTCTTCGAACCGATTTTTAGCAACAACCCGATCGCGCTGCAGATCCTCGGTATCTGCTCCGCGTTGGCGGTAACCACCAGCATGAACGTGACCATCGTCATGTGTCTGGCGGTCATCGCGGTAACGGCTTTCTCTAACCTGGCGGTATCGCTGGTTCGAGCTCAAATTCCGGCCAGCATCCGGATCATCGTGCAGATGACCATCATTGCCTCCCTGGTAATCGTGGTGGACCAGATCCTCAAGGCCTATGCCTACGAGATCAGCAAGCAGCTGTCGGTATTCGTCGGTCTGATCATCACCAACTGCATCGTGATGGGTCGTGCCGAAGGCTTCGCCATGAAGAATGGCCCCTACCTGAGCTTCCTCGACGGCATCGGTAACGGTCTCGGTTATTCCGTGCTGCTGCTGTTCGTGGCGTTCTTCAGGGAACTGCTGGGTGCGGGCTCACTGTTTGGCGTAACACTGCTGCCGACGGTTAACGAGGGTGGCTGGTACATCCCGAACGGTCTGTTGCTGCTGCCGCCGAGCGCGTTCTTCATCATCGGCCTGGCAATCTGGGGCCTGCGGGTCTGGAAGCCGGAGCAGGTTGAAGAGGCGGATTACAAGATGTCTCGCCACACCGCCAAGGAGGCCTTCTGATGGAACATTATATCAGTCTGATTGTTAAGGCTATTTTCGTTGAGAACATGGCTCTGGCTTTCTTCCTGGGTATGTGTACCTTCCTGGCGATCTCCAAGAAGATCGAGGCGGCTACCGGTCTGGGTATCGCGGTAGTGGTGGTTCTGACCGTCACCGTTCCGGTGAACAACCTGCTGTACAACAGCATCCTGCGCGAAGGCGCCTTGGATTGGGCCGGTCTGCCGAACGTAGATCTGAGCTTTTTGGGCTTGCTTACGTACATTGGGGTAATCGCGGCTCTCGTACAGATCATGGAAATGGTGCTCGACAAGTACATTCCAGCGCTCTACGCGGCTCTTGGTGTGTTCCTGCCACTGATCACAGTGAACTGCGCCATCCTGGGTGCGTCACTGTTCATGGTAGAGCGGGACTACACCTTCGGTGAGAGTGTGGTGTACGGATTCGGTGCCGGCGTGGGCTGGGCCCTGGCCATCATTGCGCTGGCCGGCATTCGCGAGAAGCTGAAGTACAGTGACGTTCCGGAAGGCCTGCGCGGCCTGGGTATCACCTTCATCACTGTGGGTCTGATGTCCCTGGGCTTTATGTCCTTCTCCGGCATCTCTCTGTAACTCACCCGGTGATTCGGTTTAACGAAAAGGCGAGACCATGAATACAGAAATTATTCTCGGCGTGGTCATGTTCACCGTTATCGTTCTGGCTCTGGTCGCAGTGATTCTTGCGGCCCGCTCCAGGCTGGTAAGCACCGGTGACGTGACAATTGAGATCAACGACGATCCCGAACACACCATGAAGACCGGTGCGGGCGGGAAATTGCTGGGCACCCTGGCAAACCAGGGTATCTTCCTGTCCTCCGCATGCGGCGGCGGCGGTACCTGTGCCCAGTGCAAATGTAAGGTGTTTGAAGGCGGCGGCGCCATGCTGCCGACCGAGAAGACCCACTTCACCAACCGGGAAGAAAAGGAAGGCTGGCGCCTGTCCTGCCAGGTTCCGGTGAAGCAGGACATGAAGATCGAAGTACCTGAAGAATTCTTCGGCGTGAAGAAGTGGGAATGCGAAGTGGTGTCCAACCACAACGTGGCCACTTTCATCAAAGAACTGGTACTGAAGCTTCCGGAAGGTGAAGAAGTAGACTTCCGTGCTGGTGGCTACGTGCAGCTGGAGTGCCCTCCGTACGAAATCGATTTCAAGGATTTCGACATCGAGGAAGAGTTCCACGAAGACTGGGACAAGCACAACATCTGGCGCTACAAGGCGATCAACAAGGAAGAGACCATTCGTGCGTACTCCATGGCGAACTACCCGGAAGAGAAGGGCGTCCTGAAGTTCAACATCCGGATCGCGACTCCGCCTCCAGGAACCGACCACAACCCAGGCATCATGTCGAGCTACGTGTTCAACATGAAGCCGGGTGACAAGGTAACCGTCATGGGGCCGTTCGGTGAGTTCTTCGCCAAGAAGACCGATGCCGAAATGGTATTCATCGGTGGTGGTGCCGGCATGGCACCGATGCGCTCGCACATCTTCGACCAGCTCAAGCGTCTGAACTCGAAGCGTAAGATCAGCTTCTGGTACGGTGCACGAAGCGTCCGCGAAATGTTCTACGTGGAAGACTTCGACATGCTGCAGGAAGAGAACGAGAACTTCGAGTGGCACGTGGCTCTGTCCGACGCACTGCCAGAGGACAACTGGAAAGGCGAGACCGGCTTTATCCATAACGTCCTCTATGAGAAGTACCTGAAGGACCATCCGGCTCCGGAAGACTGTGAGTTCTACATGTGTGGGCCGCCCATCATGAACGCATCCTGCATCAAGATGTTGAAGGATCTGGGTGTTGAGGATGAAAACATCATGCTGGATGACTTCGGGGGTTAATCAGCTCCAATGACATCCCGCATGCTTCAACCCGTCAGGGTGGGTTTTGTCGGCGCCATGTTGGCGCTGGCCGGGCTCGCTCTGGCGGGTTGTTCGTTTGAGCCAGAAGAAAAAGTCTGGGAAATCTCCGGGCCGGTGTTCGGCACCGAGTACCACATCAACGTGGTGCTGCCGGATGATCAGGCCCGGCTGGAAGCCCTGGCGGCCGGAATCGAGGGCGAGCTGGAAAAAGTGGATGCATCCATGTCCACCTGGCGCGCGGATTCCGAGTTGTCGCAGCTGAACCGGGCCGAGGACCAGTCCGAATGGAGGCCGCTGTCAGCGCCGTTGTATGAAGTGCTGCAGCGGGCTGAGGCGATTTCAGAGCTGACTGGCGGTGCTTTTGACGTCACCATTGGCCCGGTGGTGAACCTTTGGGGTTTTGGCCCCAAGGCACGCCCGGAACAGGTGCCGTCCGAGCAGGAACTGGCAAGGCTGCTGGCTGTCACGGGGTATGACAAGCTGGAGCTGCGCGGGCAGCCACCGGCGCTGCGTGCTGAGAAGCCCCAGTACATTGACCTCTCCGCCATCGCCAAGGGCTACGGGGTTGACGCCGTTGCCCGATACCTCGACAGTGAGGGTATTCAGGCGTATCTGGTAGAGATTGGTGGCGAAGTCCGCGTAAATGGGCGCAAACCCGAGGGAGATGCCTGGCGCTTGGCGATTGAGGAACCAACCTCAGGGGTCCGTCAGGTGAATCGCATCGTCGCGCTGGAAAACCGGGCTATGGCGACCTCCGGCGACTATCGTAACTATTACGAATCGGAAGGGCGCCGGTTTTCCCATACCATAGACCCGGTAACCGGGCGTCCTATCCAGCACAATCTGGCCTCGGTAACGGTGATTGCCGAAGACTGCATGTCGGCGGATGCCCTGGCCACAGGCTTTAACGTGATGGGCTTTGAACAAGCGCACGCCCTCGCGACCCGGGAGAATATCCCGGCCTATTTTATAGTTCGGACGGAAAATGGCTTCGAAACACATCAGACGCCGGCCTTTTCGTCTTACGTCACTCAGTAATGTCGCTCAATAACGGGAGGGCAACATGGGTATCTTTCTTCTAGTTTTGTTCATCGTGGTTCTGCTTGTTGCAGCCATGTCCATCGGCGTGATCCTCGGACGTAAGCCGATCAGCGGCACCTGTGGCGGCATTGGCGCACTGGGTATCAGCCAGTCCTGCGATATCTGCGGTGGCAACACCCAGAAGTGTGAGGAAGAGAACGAGCGCCAGGCCCAGGAGAGTGGGCAGGCCGAGGCCCTCACCTACGACGCCACCAAGGCCGACAAGCACTGACACGGCATCAATAATAACGACCTAATTTTCACGACGTAGATAAGGAGTCACTGCGCGCATGGCAGAACATCATTACGACGTCGTCGTTATCGGCGCTGGGCCTTCCGGTGAAGGCGCGGCGATGAATGCGACGAAGCACGGTAAACGTGTCGCGATCATCGAAGACAAGGCCACCGTCGGCGGTAACTGCACCCACTGGGGGACCATTCCCTCCAAGGCGCTGCGTCATTCGGTGAAGCAGATCATCACGTTCAACACCAACCAGATGTTCCGCGATATCGGCGAGCCGCGCTGGTTCTCCTTTCCCCGCGTGCTGCAGAACGCCCAGAAGGTCATCGGTAAGCAGGTCAAGCTGAGAACCCAGTTCTACGCCCGCAACCGGGTAGACCTGATCAACGGCCGTGCCTCGTTCGTTGACAAGAACCGGCTGGAAATCCGCGGCAGCAAGGCGGTTGAACACATTCACTTCAAGCAGGCGATCATCGCCACCGGCTCACGCCCGTACCTGCCGCCCGATGTGGATTTCCGTCACCATCGTATCTACAACTCGGACACCATCCTGAACCTGTCCCACACCCCGCGCACGCTGATCATCTACGGCGCCGGTGTTATCGGTTCAGAGTACGCCTCGATTTTTGCCGGCCTGGGCGTGAAGGTAGACCTGATCAACCCGACCAGCCGTCTGCTGTCGTTCCTGGACGACGAGATCTCCGACGCACTCAGTTATCACCTGCGTAACAACGGAGTGCTGGTCCGCCATAACGAGCAGTACGAGAAAGTGGAAGGCGACGACCACGGTGTGGTGCTGTCGCTGGTTTCCGGCAAGAAGATCCGCGCCGATGCGTTCCTGTGGTGTAACGGCCGTACCGGCAACACCGATTCCCTGGACCTCGACAATGTCGGCCTGGTGCCGAACGGCCGTGGCCAGCTGTCGGTGGATGAGCACTACCGCACCGAAGTGGAGAATATCTACGCCGCCGGTGACGTCATCGGGTGGCCGAGCCTGGCCAGTGCCGCATACGACCAGGGCCGTTCGGCGTCGTCTGACATCGTCAAGGATGAGTACTTCCGCTATGTCTCGGATGTGCCGACGGGTATCTACACCATTCCCGAGATCAGTTCCGTGGGTAAAACCGAGCGTGAGCTGACGGAAGCGAAGGTGCCGTACGAAGTCGGCCAGGCCTTCTTCAAAGACCTGGCTCGCGCTCAGATCACCGGCGATGCGGTGGGCATGCTGAAGATCCTGTTCCACCGTGAAAGCCGCGAGATTCTGGGCATTCACTGCTTCGGGGACCAGGCGGCCGAGATCGTTCATATCGGGCAGGCAATCATGAACCAGAAAGGGGAAGCCAATTCCCTTAACTACTTCATCAACACCACCTTCAACTACCCGACCATGGCGGAAGCCTACCGGGTAGCCGCCCTGAACGGCCTGAACCGGATCTTCTGATCCGGCCTCAGCCGCCGGTAGACAGCGCTTGGCCGGTGCCCGGCACCGGCTCGGATTGCGATTGGGGCAGGGACAACAGAGCCCTGGCCCGGTTGTCGAAAAAGATGTGGGTGCTGGTCGGGTAATCGGTGATGACACTGTTTACCCCCATTTCCTCCAGCTGCAACATGTCGTGAATGCGATTTACCGTCCAGACGGATACATGCATTTCGCGCCGATGTGCGTTTGCCACCAGCTCTTTCGAGCACAGCTTCCAGTTCAGACACAGGTAACTGCACCCAAGCCGCGTGGCAACGTTCAGAGGCCGCGGGAACTTCCGCTCCGCCACCAATCCGATTTGAATGTGCTTGTTGCGCCGCCGGATTTCCTTCAGAAACCAGGTATCTGACGAGGTAATGGTCGTGGTTTTGTACAGGTCGCGACGCTGAATGATCTCGGTCAGGCGGTTGCACAGGATGTTCAGGCGCTGCCGGGAGTCTTTCTTAACCTCCAACTGCAAGTGTTCCAGATCGTCAAACTGGTCCAGCAGGTCTTCCAGGGTGGGAATACCAATCTTTCGGGGCCAGGAGCTGGTGTTGCGCCGGGCGTCCATGTCGGCCAGCTCAGCCGCCGTGTAGTGGCCCACATCGCCGGTATGACTGGTGGTACGGGTAACCGTCAGGTCGTGCACCAGCACGGGTATACCGTCTTTGGACAGCACCAGGTCCAATTCAAAATGCCGGATGCCATGGCGGTAAGCATGGATAAATCCCGGCAAGGTATTCTCAGGCGCCTCACCTTTGGCGCCTCTGTGACCGTAAACAATCATTCTGGTGTTTCACCTTGAAGGCGTTGGTAAATGGCCTGGCGTTTGGTCCAGGTGTCGTGGCATAGCCGGATATCTTCCAGGTAGGCCGGTAGTTCGTTCATCAGCAGGGCTTGGGGCCCGTCCACCAGCGCCCGTTCGGGTTTCGGGTGGAAGTCCACCAGCACCATGTTGGCACCGGCAATCACGCCCTGAGCGGTGGCGTGCATCACATCCAGAATGCCGTCCGGAGCGCGGTCCCTGCTGCCCACTGAGTGGGACGGGTCGACACACACTGGCATCCGGGTCAGCCGCTTCACTGCCGGCACATGGGCAAAATCGACCATGTTGCGGTGTGGTTGGCCGGCCTCGGTCTTCATACCCCGCAGACAGAAGATTACGTTGGCATTGCCTTCGCTGGCCAGGTACTCGGCGGCATTCAGGGATTCGTTCAGGGTGATGCCAAAGCCGCGCTTCAGCAACACCGGATACTCGCTTTGGCGGCCAATCGCTTTCAGCAGCTCAAAATTCTGGGTATTCCGGGTTCCTACCTGCAGCATCACCCCGGTCGGGCGGCCCAGGCGTTCCAGGCAGGTATCGATTTCCTCGATGTGGCTCTCGTGGGTGATCTCCATGGCAATCACCTTGATGCCATGTTTGCCCGCCTTCTCAAACACCCAGGGCAGGCAGCCCTTGCCGTGGCCCTGGAACGAGTAGGGGTTGGTGCGTGGTTTGTAGGCGCCCATGCGGGTGCACACCTCGCCGTTGTCCTCCAGCGCCTTCATCATCATTTCTACGTGCTCCGGCACATCCACCGCACACAGGCCGGCAAACACGTTCAGGTTGGACTGGCTGAACTCCACCCCGTTGTAGGTAAAGCCACTCTGGCGCCGGTCGTCTTTGTGGCGGCCCAGAATGCGGTAATCGTCCGAGATGCGGATTGCCCGCTCCACCGCCGGCAGCGCCTCGATTTCTTCCTTGTTCAGGCCCTTGGTGTCGCCCAGCAGGTAGATTTCCGTGAGCCGCTGGCTGGCGCCCTGTACCTCGTGAACCCGCACCGACACATTGGGCAGGTTTTCCAGGTAGTGCATGGTCTGGCGGTAGGCCTCGCTGTCCAGCCCGGTGTTGGGATGAAGAATGGCTAGCATACTGTCTCCTTGTGTTAGCCGGCACGCTCGTCACCCGGCACTTATTATCCTGAATTCTCCGCCTTGTGCCGCGCCTGCATGTATTCCCGGTGATTAAGATGCAGCAGGTCCGCCATACGGCGAATAAGGTGTTCTTCGTACTTGTCGATACGGCCATCGGCAAAGGCCACACGCCAGATGCTTTCCAGCAGCGACTGCTTGGCATTCTGGTCCAGGTGTTCGTTAATCTGCCCGGTAAACTCGTACATGGAGGTGGCATCGTCGGCGTGGTCCAGGGCGTCCTTAAGGATCGCCTCGGCCTCGTCGCGGGTCACCTGATGCGCCTTTACCGCACAGTCCACAATGGTTTGCAGCTCGCGCTCGTCCTCGTTGTGGTCCGCCCGTGAGAGCTGCACCATCAAGGCGGTGGCCGCCACCGCCAGTTGATGGTTGTCCGGCTCCTGGTTCTCCGACGCCGGTGCGGCAAACAGCTTTTTCAGTTGATCTAACATGTTAGGGCAGTCGCACTCCTGTTACGTTGCGAACAGCGGTGAATCAGGCCGCTTTGGCCAACTGGCGTACCCGCTGTTCCAGTTCAATCTGATCCGCGGTGAAGCGGCGGATGCCATCGGCCAGTTTCTCGGTCGCCATGGCGTCTTCGTTGGATTCCCAGCGGAACAACCGCTCGTTCACCGTGCCCAATTTATCCGGCGAGCTGACGCCGTCGGCCGACAGTTTGCGGGTCAGCGGGGCGGTGTCGTCCTGCAATTCCTGCAGCAGGGCCGGGCTGATGGTCAGCCGGTCGCAGCCTGCCAGCATCTCAATCTCGCCGGTGTTACGGAAGCTCGCGCCCATCACCACGGTGTTGTAGTCATTGGCCTTGAAGTAATTATAGATCCTGGACACCGATAGCACGCCCGGATCTTCTGCCGCGGGATAGCTGTCCCGGCCACTGTTGGCCAAGTGCCAGTCCAGAATCCGACCGACAAACGGTGAGATCAGGAACGCACCGGCCTGGGCACAGGCAGCGGCCTGAATGAACGAGAACAACAGAGTCAGGTTGCAGCGAATGCCTTCCTTTTCCAACTGCTCGGCGGCACGAATGCCTTCCCAGGTGGCTGCAATCTTGATCAGCACCCGGCTGGTGTCCACGCCCTGCTTGTCATACAGATCCACCAATCGACGGGCCCTTTCAAGAGTGCCGGCGGTATCAAACGACAAACGCGCATCTACTTCGGTGGAGACCACGCCGGGAATCAGGTTCAGGATTTCCCGCCCGGCCAGCACCGCCAGGGTATCGGTAGCAACGGTCAGCTGTTCGGCATCGGAACCACCGTGGCGACGGGCATCGGCAACGGCTTTATCCAGCATCGGGCGATAGGCGTCTGAGGCGGCAGCTTTCAGTAGCAGGGAAGGGTTGGTGGTGGCATCTTGTGGGCGCCATTGGGCAATGGCGTCGATGTCGCCGGTGTCGGCCACCACGGTGGTCATGGTCTTCAGTTGTTCGAGCTTGTTGGTCATTCGTGCTGTCGTCCCGATTGATCTGTTATTGAGGCATCCGACTCCCAGATGCGGGTGATTCACCTACAATAACGGGCTGGTCTGACAGGGACAAGACAACCAAAGGCCTGAGGACAATTAAGCTTCTGCAATAACCGCCGCTTCCGGCTCCCGGACTTTCTCCAGGGCGGTCTGAATGACCTCAAGCCCGGCACCGGACTTATGGGCATTCTCGCTGATGTAGCGGCGGAACTGACGCCCGCCCGGCTGGCCGTGGAACAGGCCCAACAGATGCCGCGAGATGTGGGTGAGGTACACACCGCGCTCCAGCTCACTCTGGATGAACGGGTACATGGCCCGCAGCGCGTCATGGCGGGTGAGGGGGGATTCCGGCGAGCCAAAGAACGTGCTGTCCACACTGGCCAGCAGCCAGGGGTTGTTGTACGCCTCCCGGCCCAGCATTACGCCATCGGTGTGCTGCAGGTGCTCGTTACACTCATCAAAGGTTTTGATGCCGCCGTTGATGATGATCTCAAGATGCGGGTACTTCTGCTTAAGAGCGTACACCCAATCGTACTTCAGCGGCGGAACATCGCGGTTCTCCTTGGGGCTCAGGCCCTCAAGGATGGCAATGCGGGCGTGCACGATGAACGTCCGGCAGCCAGCCGCCGCAACCTTCTCAATGAACTCGCACAGATCATCCCAGGATTCCCGACCATCAATACCAATGCGGTGCTTCACCGTAACCGGCAGGCTGGTGGCCTCAATCATCGCCCGTACGCCTTCCGCCACCTTGTCCGGGTGGCCCATCAGGCAGGCGCCAATCATGTTGTTCTGCACCCGATCACTGGGGCAGCCCACATTCAGGTTCACTTCATCAAACCCGAACTGCTCTGCCAGTTTCGCGCAGTGCGCCAGCTCACCCGCATCACTGCCACCCAGCTGCAGCGCCAGCGGATACTCCGCCGGCTCATGGCGCAGAAATCGCTCGGTATCGCCATGAATCAGCGCGCCGGTAGTTACCATCTCTGTGTAGAGCAACGCATGGCGGCTCAACTGGCGGGCCAGGTAGCGGAAATGGCTGGTGGTCCAATCCATCATCGGGGCAACGCTGAACCGGCGGGAGAAGTTCTCGCTATGGAAGCCTTGCACTGCGGATGAATTGTTGGCGCTGTGGAGCGGGGTGTTCTCAGTCATGAATCACTCTGGTGTACAGGTTCGGTGTTCAAAATGTGGCGCATATTGTAACAGGAATGGAATGCGGCCTGCCGTAGGGCTTTGGCGAAGGAAAAGTGCGTTCGGGAATTGCTCTGCTACGCTTCGTGGAGGCCATAAGCAGCGGGGATAAACGTCAAATGTCGCAAAATACCGCCAGGATCGATTTGGCCGCTTACAACCTCATGAAAAATATGGAATAGTTCAATTGCGCTGTTGGAAATAAGCGAACGGCCAATTCCGTGGTTTTGGGACAAAGTGCGTTTATTTCCGAAAAGATAGATGGCCGAGACCGCCACTGATATTCGAAAATTCAGGGCCTTAGAGGAAGTTTGGCCAGCTCAGAGTTTGGAAATAGGTGCGATATGATAGATGTCATTTGTCGCTGAATTGGCTGTTATGAGTGTACGGACCTCTATGGATAATGATCTCGTATTGGTGACATTGGACGCAGAGCAGATCGCCAAAGCCAAAGAGGCAAATGGGAAGCGAAAGCGGATTACCCACGCGCTTGTTGTTGGAG
>NZ_SWKM01000001.1 GCF_005871205.1 Marinobacter alexandrii
GCTAAATGTGGAAATTAGTGTAGCAGAGTGCAAAACAGTGGACGAGCAAAAGCAAATCATCCTGATCGCAACCCCTGTCATGACCCAGGACCGCTACGCCCAGCTCACGGGCTTAACGGAAGGGCAGGTCAGGGGCCAGATTGAAAAAGGACATCTGCCTTCACTCAAAATCGGTCGGGTGCGCATGGTTAACATCGCCGCGCTCTCTCAGCAGGCCTTGGACCAGGAGGACTGGCAATGACACCGGACGTGCGCAACCAGAAGAAAACCATTATGCGCCTGCGCTTCCAGCAAGCCTGTGAAGCCCACCAGGAAGGCAATTACGAAGAAGCCGCCCAACGCATCAGCCAGATCCACCAGATGGTGTCGTCTTATATGGGCGTCGATTCCGACCTCTACTGGTTCGGCCTCAACCTCACCATCACCTGGGCCGAATTCTTCCTTCAGGATGACACCCGCGACTTCAACGCCTGGGCCGTAGGGCAGGCTTGCACCGCACTGAGGGCCGCCGCATGACACACCGCCACCCCGCAACCAACGCCGTCAACGCAGCCAGTTTTGCCTTCCAGGGCCCTCGTCCGTCCTCTGCGCTCACTGCCCAGGCTCTGGAAGGCCTTTTTGACAATCTCCTGCACCGGCTAAGCCACTTGCAGGAAGTCCGCACCGAGTACCCGTGCGACTACATGGCCCGCTGCAAAGCCGGCTTCACCGACGCCCTGATCCACGAACTGGAAGCCAGCGGCCATCACAGCCCGGCCTTTGACCGCCTCATCCAACTGCGGGACGCCTGGGACTGCGGCCAACTGGATCTTCCCAACGTCACGGAGACGCAACCATGACCCACATCCCACCCAGAAAAGAGCAGGTGGAAGACAAAGAGCGCCGTTTCTACGTCTGCGCTCCGTCCTCCATCTACCTGCAACTGCAGCAGGAAGCCATCCAGCGCGGCACCGACCTCTGGACCCTCGGCGGTTCCGTTCTGCGCGTCTGGCTGGAGGCTGGCTGCCCCAGCTTTGGCACTCAGGACCAACCCCCTGAAAAGCCTTCGAGTCCGCCCCCGTCATCGTCACCACTCGCGCACGATCAGGGGGCCGGGCAGTGACCGCTGCAAGGCTGGCGCGCAGCGCCAGGGCCAACGGCCCCCTGGCCTTGTGGCGGGCTCTGGCTGGTCCACAGTGCGCACACAGAGTGGTGAGGATGTCGGGGGAGGACGACCGCCCCTTGATTCCGAACCATGAGCACAGGAGGCAAGCGGAGCGCGGCAGGCGACAGGGATCGTTACCCGTAAGGGTGGCCACCTTAGTGGCCAGGAGCAACGCGAGTAGAGCCCGCCCCAAAGGGGTCGCAGAACACCAGATTCAACACCCTTCCTGATTTCCAACCAGGAAACGGAAGGCCAACAGCAACACCCAACGAAACCAGAGGACACACATAATGGAAAACTACCTGAACCTCATGATCATCGGCGCCACCCGCTACGACATCGACGGCAACCGGGGCGGTTCCCTGTGGGCTTACTCCCCAGCCGAAGCCGACGACGACAACCGGGTCGGAAACGAAGTCATGAAAATCGCCTGCGACTGGAAACACATCGACCAGCTGCGCAACCACGCCGAACGGCTCCCGAGCATGTTCACCGTCAAAGCCCAGATGAAAGCTGGGCAGGGCGGCAAGATCACCTTCAAGGCCCTGGAGCTCAAGCCCCAGGAACCCATCAAGAAATCCGCTTAACCGGACAGGAGACTGACCGGTGAGCAAAGCAATCCTGTGTGACGGCGACTGGACACTCACGGCCTCTGGCTGGGACTGCTCCGGCGCCATCACCCAGGTGGTGTACACGATCCCTGTCGAGTACACCCCAGCAATGATCGCCGAAGCCATCTTCCAGGGCTTCAGCGTGACCTTGCCACTCATGGCGGTCGCATGGGGCGGCCGTCAACTCCTGAAAATGCTGAGGTAATACCTATGAACGCAATCAAATTCCAGGCGGCAAAAGCCCGCAAGTACATGAAACCCGCTGCCACGTTCGCAGCCGTACCCATGACCTTCCTGGGCGCATCTGCCGCCAATGCAGCCGACTGGTCCACCGTCACCGGGGGCCTCGATTTCTCCGGTGAAATCACCGGCGTCATCGCCGTTGTGGGCGTCCTGGCCGGCTTCTATGTCGTGCGCAAAGGTGCCCGCCTCCTGCTGAGCATGATCAAGTAGGAGGGTGATCGTGGCCGAACTGTGGGATTGGACGTTTTTCGTGATGGGGGCTGCGCTGTGCGTGTACCTGTTCAAAGACATCTGATCCTGTGGTTCGGCCTTCTTTTCTCATCTCTGTCCTTCGCCGGATTTCCACCCCTCCCTGAAGGTGCCGTCGTCATCTGGGATAAAGTCGCTTCCAAGGATTATTACGACCCGCCTGGCATGGGTCAGTCACCGAGCGAAACGATGTGGCCTCAGGCCGAGGCCTACCGCGATTCCTGCGAGTCACAGCATCCGGATAAGACCTGCTACGTCGAGGGTTATGACGATGACCCGCAGTACCTGTACGACGTCGGCGATCAGAAAATGTATCGGATCCGAGGTGGCGTTCGTATGGTCGCCAGTCCGGTGCAATGTGAAGCGTTCCAGCACGAGAAGAACCCCATCACCGGCGAACAGCCCCTCGGAGAATGCTCTTGCGTGACCGGCTGGACAGACGCCGGCGCCAATGCGAACCCACGTTGTCAGCTCCCCGATCAGGAACCCGAAGAATGCCGGGAAAACGGCCAGGTCCATAACCCGGAAAACGGCCTCTGCCAGCTCGAATGCGAACACGGCGAACTGAACGGCGCGTGCCTGCCGCCTCCTGAAGAAGACAACGAATGCACCAACGACAGCCCGGATTACCGTGGCGAAATCGTGACCGGCTACGGCACCAGTCCGGTGAAAATGTGCGGCGATTACGACCAGTGCTCCGGGGATAAGCCCGGCCAGGTTGGTTTCGTTAACGGCGAACTCCGCTGCATCGCGGAAGACTACGGCGTACCCAAGTGCAAAAGCGGCACCATTGGCGTGATCGACAACTACGGCTTCGCCTGCCAGACCCTGGAAAACAAACCCGAGGAACCGGACACCCCGGAAGACCCCAACACCGATACCGACGGCGATGGGGAGCCGGACGAATACGACCGGACAAACGATCCGGAATCCGTCGAGAAGGGACTCGACAAGATCGAGAAAGCGATCAAAGACGGCAACGCCAAAACCGACACCTCCAACGGCCATCTGGGCAAGATCGAGAACGCGGTGAAAAGCATTGCCGATGACGTGTCCTCTCTGGAACAGATGGGCAAGAACGGTGAGTTAGCCGGTGGCGGCGGTGCGGGCTCCGGTGGTGGCGAGGGTCTGAAGAACCCCGACGGAGAGGACTATCTGGGCGACCTGGCCGACATCAAACAGAACACCCAGGACACCGCCGACACCCTGACCGAATTGAACGACAAGATGGACGGTCCTGAGGGTGGTTACAGCACCGATGGCCTGGGCGATGCCCCCACCTTCAGCGAAAGCAGCGAACGCCTGCAGCAAGTCATCGTCAATCACCCGACCATCCAGTCGGTCACTACCATACCGACCATCGCCAGCAACAACACCTGTCCGGTCTGGACCATCCCGGCCACCCCGGTCTGGGATGCCATGCCCATCGACAGTCACTGCCAGATCCTAACCGACCACCGTGGCCTGTTGTCCCTGCTGTTCATTGCCGTGTGGACCCTGGCCGCCGTCTTCGTCTTCCTGAGGGCCTAACCATGATCCAGAAACTGATCGATGCACTGATCGACATCGTCCTGTGGGTACCGCGCCAACTCTTCGGCCTGCTGGTCGATGGCGTGGAACTGATGCTCAGTTGGATACCCGAGATCGACATCGTGGATTTGCAGGGCGTGTTCGATGGCCTGGGCGGCCAGCTCCTGTATTTCCTCACCGTGTTCGAGTTCGACTACGGCATCACCGCCATGATGACCGCGCTGATTGCCCGCTTCATCCTCCGAAGAATTCCCTTCATTGGATAACAGACAGAAGAGGAACCCATGTCCATTGTTGGCTACGCAGGCCTGCCGGGCTCCGGGAAGAGTTACGGCGTCGTCGAGAACGTCGTGATTCCGGCCCTGGACGCCGGTCGGCACATCATCACCAACATCCCGCTCAAGCTGGGCCGTCTCTCAGACGACTACCCCCAGGGCAGGGTGACCATGTTCGACAACAAGGAAGCGGAGGAGGATCCCACCTTCTTCGACCTGGAGCGGCACCCGGCCGGGGTCATCTGGATCATCGACGAAGCCTGGCGGTTTTGGAAAAGCGGCATGAAAGCCACCAACATCCCGCAGTGCCAGAAAGAGTTCTTCACCGAGCACCGGCACAACGTTGGCCCGGACGGACGGACCAACGAAATCGTCCTGGTCACCCAGGATCTGGCCCAGCTCTGCGCCTTCGTGCGTGGCCTCGTCGAGGAAACCTACCGCGCCGTCAAACTCACCGCCATCGGCCAGAAGAACAAGTACCGGGTCGATGTCTACATGGGTGCCGCCACCGGCCAGAAACCCGGAAAACCCATGCGCCAGCTCTACGGCTCCTACAAGCCCGAGATCTACCAGTACTACAAGAGCCACACCCGCAACAAAACCGACTTCGCCGCCGGCATGGAAGAGAAAGCCGATGACCGCGCCAACGTCCTGAAGCACCCGCTCATCAAATACGGTATTCCCGTCGCCATCCTGATCATGGTCCTGGGTGTCTGGAAAGCCGTTGCCTACTTCAGCCCGGACGAACACACCGAGGAAACCACACCGGGAGCCGCAACCGAGGTCCGCACCCAGCAGGCCAGCCAACAGCAAGCCATCACAACGAGCCAAGGCGCACGCACTGCCCAACGAACCCGTGCGGCCAAAGCCAGCTTAGAGGGCAGGGCGCCACACCAGGTCAAACACGAACTCGAACCCGGCTGGCTGCCGCTCTCCAACACCTGGCGCATCGTCGGCGAGGTCAACAACGTCTACTGGATCTGGGGCGAAACCGGCACCCGGAAGATCCATTCCAGGAACTGCGCCAGGTTCCTCAAAACCGGCGAACCCTTCTGCGTCATCCAGGGCAAGCTCGTCACCTACTACAGCTACCGGGAACCGGAACGGACTGACGAGGACAAGCAATCCCGCTCCTCCTACCTGGAAACAGCCTTACCGACGAAGGAAGGCGACGGCGCGTGAGCGCGAGCGGAGCGACCGCCACGCGCCGCGCAGCGGCTTGGAGACGTCCCTGTAACACGTCTCATAGAAAACGACGGTAGTCGATTTTTAACCACACAGAACCACAGTGAGCCACAGATGAAAATCAGAGACTTCGAACGACTGGACGCCACCACCGGGGAAATCGGCAAAGGGGACCTCTTTATCGGTCCTGAAGGCCAGCAAGTGAACCTCCAAGGCGTCAACGTCCTCTGGACGGGAACCGACACCGTGCGGCAACTGTTCCAGGGACGCCTGAAGCCCGAAATTCTTGCCGATATCGCCACCGAATACGAATCCGGCTACGACGCCACGATCACTATTAAGAAGATCCCGTTCCGGCTCCAGTCCGGCAGACGCGGTGGCTTTAAGTACATCCTGCAAAACCGGGAATATGGCCTCACAATTCTGCTGCAGAATTTCTACGCCGAAGCCGACACCCTGGGCACTCACGTTAAGATCGAGACGTCACCGCGTTGGCTCTATGAACGTTCCAGCCAGCAGATCCACGACGAACTGGCCGAGTGGGGTATGTATTTCCTCACGAACATCAACCCGGTCGGTATCGCCATGCACCTTGCAGTGGACTTCCAAGGCTGGGAACCACCCCAGGATTTTGCCCAGCATTTCGTCACCCGAGCCCGGACCATCAGCGTCCACAACGGCATGAGCGACTTCCACTTCCAGGGCCTGGAAGGCTCCACGGTCAACGGACGCGGCGAAACCTACACCTTCGGCAAGGCCAACAGCCTTCAGGTCTGCCTCTACGACAAGTCCAAAGAGGTCGATGTCTCCGACAAGCGCGCCTTCATGGAAAGCATTTGGGAATGCGCCAGCAACGAAGCGTGCTTCCCGGACACCTGCTATGACCCGGACATGCCGGTCTGGCGTCTGGAAATCCGCTTCCACCATCGGATCGTGAACGAGATATCTCAGGGCACACCGAACATGAAGCCCATCTACACCTATATGGACGCCGTTCCGCACCTGACCGGCCTCTGGCAATACGCGCTCCAGGGCAACCGCTACGAGGTCAAACGCGAATGGGTACACCCCATCTGGACCAAGCTCCGGGACGACATCGGCTTCGGTTACTCAGCCCCGGATCTGCTCTACAAACGCGTAAAAAAGGAACCCGGTTGCGGCAACGAAAAGAACGTCTCCCTGGCCTTTGGCAATCTACTGTCCATTTATGCACGCAACCGGTTTAACCCACGACAGGCCTGGGACTGCCTCAAGAAATCCGGACTCTGGGAGGATCTGTGCGCCTATTACCGGCGACGGGAAATCTATGAAAACGAGCTGTTCCAGCTCGTCCAGGATGGGCTGATAAAACGACGACTGCTGACCAAGGTGGCCGCATGATTAAGAAACTACCGTCGGGACGATGGCAGGTCGATATTCAACCCGGTGGACGAGGGCAGAAACGTGTCAGGAAGTCCTTTGATTCTAAGCCTGAAGCGCTGAGATACGAACGTTGGGTGCTCAACAAACACGAGGCCGGCGAAGACTGGAACCCAAAGCAGGACAAACGGACGCTCCAGGACCTGGTGAAACTGTGGTACATCCATCATGGTCATGCACTGAAAGACGGCGAATCCAGGAAGAAAAAGCTGGAAGCAACCGTCGAGCGCCTTGGTAATCCCAGGGCCACTAGGTTCACGTCTGGCGACTTTGCAGCCTATCGCCTGGTAAGAGTCGATTCCGGAATTTCAGAGAACACACTGAACCATGAGCAGGCCTATCTCACAGCTGTATTTAACGAGCTGATCCGACAAGGCCACTGGAAAGGGAAGAATCCGCTTGAAAAGTTGCGCCGCCTGAAAATCGACGAGCCTGAACTGGCGTTCTTGGACCAGGAACAAATCGAACGGCTCCTCGAGGAGTGCAGGGCGTCATCCAACCCATCGGTTTACCATGTGGCTCGTTTGGCCTTGGCCACTGGCGCCAGGTGGTCGGAAGCGGAGTCAGTTAAGCCGTCCGCATTCACGCCTTATCGGGTAACCTACTCAGGCACGAAAAGTGGGAAAAGTCGCTCGGTTCCACTCAGTAAGGACCTGTACCAGGAATTGATCGAGGAGCTTCCGTTCCAGTCCTGTTACAGCGCTTTCAGATCCGCCCTCGGAAGAGCAGAAATCCAGTTACCCAAAGGCCAGTTAACACACATTTGCCGCCATAGTTTCGCAAGCCATTTCGTAATGAATGGCGGTCACATACTCACGCTCCAGAAGGTTCTGGGTCATTCCGACCTGAAGTTGACAATGAGGTACGCTCACCTCGCCCCCGATTTTCTGAACGAGGTTCTGGAAAAAGGGCCGGTTAAAACAATATTCAGCTCGTGACAACTTGTCTGTCTGCGTAAGTTATAATATAAAAATAATATAAAAAACAATGGCTTGAATGATTTTTCGTGGCGATGTATGTTGTTGGCTCAAGCTCACAACGTAGGTGTCTTATGCAGAAGTTTAAGGAAACCAGCACGGTTGGTATCAAAGGTAAAATTTGCAGAAAGGAAGATCCCGATTCTCTGCCAGCTCCTGGATATCTGTTTATTGTTTTCTGGGAAGATAAGCAGATTGGCGTTGCGGCTACCTTCGAAGAAGCGAAGTCAATTGTTCACGCTCATCGTTTGAAGCTCAAAGCCGCACGGGATTACTCGACTACACCAAGCCCAAAATTTTGATCATTCGAGGCATCGTCGTCGTTTCGTTGACAGTTTTGGTTCTCGATATGACAGAGGTATTTGTAAGTCATTGAAATATGGTGGGCCCAGCTGGACTCGAACCAGCGACCAAGGGATTATGAG
>NZ_SWKM01000002.1:0-3190 GCF_005871205.1 Marinobacter alexandrii
TTTCGTTCAGGCAATAAAAAACCCCAGCCTCGAGGAAGCTGGGGTTTTTCGGTATTAAGAGTCTGACGATGACCTACTCTCACATGGGCAAATGCCACACTACCATCGGCGCAGGCCTGTTTCACTTCTGAGTTCGGGATGGGATCAGGTGGTTCCAAGCCGCTATGGTCGTCAGACAAAACGGTTGATCACTGGGGGGACGAGAAAGAGGTGTGATAGTGATTTCGTTGCGTTATCCGCAATTGTCTTGGGTGTTATATAGTCAAGCCGCACGAGCAATTAGTATCGGTTAGCTCAACGCCTCGCAGCGCTTACACACCCGACCTATCAACGTCCTGGTCTTGAACGGCTCTTCAGGGACCTTAAAGGTCCAGGGAGATCTCATCTTGGAAGGGGCTTCCCGCTTAGATGCTTTCAGCGGTTATCCTATCCGAACATAGCTACCGGGCAATGCGTCTGGCGACACAACCCGAACACCAGCGGTTCGTCCACTCCGGTCCTCTCGTACTAGGAGCAGCTTTCCTCAAATCTCCAACGTCCACGGCAGATAGGGACCGAACTGTCTCACGACGTTCTAAACCCAGCTCGCGTACCACTTTAAATGGCGAACAGCCATACCCTTGGGACCGGCTTCAGCCCCAGGATGTGATGAGCCGACATCGAGGTGCCAAACACCGCCGTCGATGTGAACTCTTGGGCGGTATCAGCCTGTTATCCCCGGAGTACCTTTTATCCGTTGAGCGATGGCCCTTCCATACAGAACCACCGGATCACTATGACCTACTTTCGTACCTGCTCGACGTGTCTGTCTCGCAGTTAAGCGGGCTTGTGCCATTACACTAACCGCATGATGTCCGACCATGCTTAGCCCACCTTTGTGCTCCTCCGTTACGCTTTGGGAGGAGACCGCCCCAGTCAAACTACCCACCACACAGTGTCCTCAACCCCGATAAGGGGTCCAAGTTAGAACCTCAAACATGTCAGGCTGGTATTTCAAGGTTGGCTCCATGAGAACTGGCGTTCCCACTTCAAAGCCTCCCAGCTATCCTACACAAACATGCTCAAAGTTCACTGTGAAGCTATAGTAAAGGTTCACGGGGTCTTTCCGTCTAGCCGCGGATACACCGCATCTTCACGGCGATTTCAATTTCACTGAGTCTCGGGTAGAGACAGCGCCCCCATCGTTACGCCATTCGTGCAGGTCGGAACTTACCCGACAAGGAATTTCGCTACCTTAGGACCGTTATAGTTACGGCCGCCGTTTACCGGGGCTTCGATCAAGAGCTTCGCACGAATGCTAACCCCATCAATTAACCTTCCGGCACCGGGCAGGCGTCACACCGTATACGTCCACTTTCGTGTTTGCACAGTGCTGTGTTTTTAATAAACAGTCGCAGGGGCCTGGTATCTTCGACTGGCGTCAGCTCCACCCGCAAGGGGTCTCACCTACCACCAGCGTGCCTTCTCCCGAAGTTACGGCACCATTTTGCCTAGTTCCTTTACCCGAGTTCTCTCAAGCGCCTTGGTATTCTCTACCTGACCACCTGTGTCGGTTTGGGGTACGGTCTCGAATAGCCTGAAGCTTAGAAGATTTTCCTGGAAGCAGGGCATCAATGACTTCCCGCTCTCAAAGAGCAGTCGTCGTCGCGTCTCAGAATTGTGGACCCGGATTTGCCTAAGTCCACTCCCTACACGCTTAAACCGGGACAACCGTCGCCCGGCTCACCTAGCCTTCTCCGTCTCTCCATCGCAGCTATCCAAGGTACGGAAATATTAATCCGTTTCCCATCGACTACACCTTTCGGTCTCGCCTTAGGGGCCGACTCACCCTGCGCCGATTAGCGTTGCGCAGGAACCCTTGGTCTTCCGGCGTGCGGGTTTTTCACCCGCATTGTCGTTACTCATGTCAGCATTCGCACTTCTGATACCTCCAGCAAGCTTCTCAACTCACCTTCGCAGGCTTACAGAACGCTCCCCTACCCCGCATACAAAGTATGCAGCCGCAGCTTCGGTGACCAGTTTGAGCCCCGTTACATCTTCCGCGCAGGCCGACTCGACTAGTGAGCTATTACGCTTTCTTTAAAGGATGGCTGCTTCTAAGCCAACCTCCTAGCTGTCTGAGCCTTCCCACATCGTTTCCCACTTAACTGGTACTTGGGGACCTTAGCTGGCGGTCTGGGTTGTTTCCCTCTTCACGATGGACGTTAGCACCCACCGTGTGTCTCCCGGATAGTACTCACAGGTATTCGGAGTTTGCATCGGGTTGGTAAGTCGGGATGACCCCCTAGCCGAAACAGTGCTCTACCCCCTGTGGTATTCGTCCGAGGCGCTACCTAAATAGCTTTCGGGGAGAACCAGCTATCTCCGGGCTTGATTAGCCTTTCACTCCGATCCACAAGTCATCCCCTGGCTTTTCAACGACAGTGGGTTCGGTCCTCCAGTTGATGTTACTCAACCTTCAACCTGCTCATGGATAGATCGCCCGGTTTCGGGTCTATGCCCAGCGACTAAATCGCCCTATTCAGACTCGGTTTCCCTACGGCTCCCCTAAACGGTTAACCTCGCCACTGAACATAAGTCGCTGACCCATTATACAAAAGGTACGCCGTCACAGAACAAGTCTGCTCCGACTGCTTGTACGCATACGGTTTCAGGATCTATTTCACTCCCCTCACAGGGGTTCTTTTCGCCTTTCCCTCACGGTACTGGTTCACTATCGGTCAGTCAGGAGTATTTAGCCTTGGAGGATGGTCCCCCCATATTCAGACAGGATACCACGTGTCCCGTCCTACTCGATTTCACTAAACTCAGGTTTCGGATACGGGGCTATCACCCACTATGGCGGCACTTTCCAGAGCCTTCTCCTACCAGTTGTTTAGCTTAAGGGCTAATCCCCGTTCGCTCGCCGCTACTTAGGGAATCTCGGTTGATTTCTTTTCCTCGGGGTACTTAGATGTTTCAGTTCCCCCGGTTCGCCCCTTACACCTATGTATTCAGTGCAAGGTACCCGACCGAAATCGGGTGGGTTTCCCCATTCAGAAATGTCCGGATCACAGCTCGTTTGCCAGCTCCCCGAACCTTATCGCAGGCTTCCACGTCTTTCATCGCCTCTGACTGCCAAGGCATCCACCGTATGCGCTTAGTTGCTTGACTATATAACCCCAAGACAACTGCAATCGAGCCAACCTTC
>NZ_SWKM01000002.1:3283-5205 GCF_005871205.1 Marinobacter alexandrii
GCAATTTTGGTGGGTCTGGGTGGACTTGAACCACCGACCTCACCCTTATCAGGGGTGCGCTCTAACCACCTGAGCTACAGACCCAATGGTACGGGCCTGATAGACCCATCTGCTCTCTTTATTAATCAACCAAGTAATTCGTGTGGACTCTGACCGAAGCATTCGGCTTCGTTTAAGGAGGTGATCCAGCCGCAGGTTCCCCTACGGCTACCTTGTTACGACTTCACCCCAGTCATGAACCACACCGTGGTGATCGTCCTCCCGAAGGTTAGACTAACCACTTCTGGTGCAATCCACTCCCATGGTGTGACGGGCGGTGTGTACAAGGCCCGGGAACGTATTCACCGTGACATTCTGATTCACGATTACTAGCGATTCCGACTTCACGGAGTCGAGTTGCAGACTCCGATCCGGACTACGATGCGTTTTGTGAGATTAGCTCCCCCTCGCGGGTTTGCAGCCCTCTGTGCGCACCATTGTAGCACGTGTGTAGCCCTGGCCGTAAGGGCCATGATGACCTGACGTCATCCCCACCTTCCTCCGGTTTGTCACCGGCAGTCTCCCTAGAGTTCTCAGCCGAACTGCTAGCAACTAGGGATAGGGGTTGCGCTCGTTACGGGACTTAACCCAACATCTCACGACACGAGCTGACGACGGCCATGCAGCACCTGTGTCAGAGTTCCCGAAGGCACCAATCCATCTCTGGAAAGTTCTCTGCATGTCAAGGCCAGGTAAGGTTCTTCGCGTTGCGTCGAATTAAACCACATGCTCCACCGCTTGTGCGGGCCCCCGTCAATTCATTTGAGTTTTAACCTTGCGGCCGTACTCCCCAGGCGGTCAACTTAGTGCGTTAGCTGCGCCACTAAGGATTCAAGATCCCCAACGGCTAGTTGACATCGTTTACGGCGTGGACTACCAGGGTATCTAATCCTGTTTGCTCCCCACGCTTTCGCACCTCAGTGTCAGTGTTGGTCCAGGTAGCCGCCTTCGCCACTGGTGTTCCTTCCTATATCTACGCATTTCACCGCTACACAGGAAATTCCACTACCCTCTACCACACTCTAGCCTGACAGTTCGAAATGCCGTTCCCAGGTTAAGCCCGGGGCTTTCACATCTCGCTTATCAAACCACCTACGCGCGCTTTACGCCCAGTAATTCCGATTAACGCTTGCACCCTCCGTATTACCGCGGCTGCTGGCACGGAGTTAGCCGGTGCTTCTTCTGTGAGTAACGTCAAGGCTAGCCCGTATTAAGGACTAACTTTTCCTCCTCACTGAAAGTGCTTTACAACCCGAAAGCCTTCTTCACACACGCGGCATGGCTGGATCAGGGTTGCCCCCATTGTCCAATATTCCCCACTGCTGCCTCCCGTAGGAGTTCGGGCCGTGTCTCAGTCCCGATGTGGCTGATCATCCTCTCAGACCAGCTACGGATCGTCGCCTTGGTGAGCCATTACCTCACCAACCAGCTAATCCGACATAGGCACATCCAATAGCGCAAGGTCCGAAGATCCCCTGCTTTCTCCCGAAGGACGTATGCGGTATTAATCCGGGTTTCCCCGGGCTATCCCCCACTACTGGGCAGTTTCCTATGCATTACTCACCCGTCCGCCGCTCGTCAGCGGGTAGCAAGCTACCCCTGTTACCGCTCGACTTGCATGTGTTAAGCCTGCCGCCAGCGTTCAATCTGAGCCATGATCAAACTCTTCAGTTTAAATCATACAAGAATCCGAAGATTCTCTATTCTTGCTCAAGACAAAACTCAATTTCGACGAGTCACTGTCCTGATATTTCGTATCCGAAATACCTCGGCCAGCGCCCACACGAATTACTTGGTCAATTTTTTAAAGAGCGGTTGAGCTGCTGCTCAATCAAGGTGGCGTATTCTACATCGTGTCGCCGCCTTGTCAACCGTTTATTTTC
>NZ_SWKM01000003.1 GCF_005871205.1 Marinobacter alexandrii
CTTCCAGATTGGACGACGAAGTTGCTGGCCTTGGCCATGACGCGAAACCAGAAACTACCCACCAATTTGCCGCCAAGGCCCATTCACCCAACCACCAAAAAACTACCGGAGCCTTGGCTTATAACGCGGAGCGCACCGGTGACCTTGACGCAGCGAAGCGGAGACAAGGGCATCCGTGTGACGCGTTTTGTTAGCACTAAAACGGGATGTCATCGTCAAAATCATCGACCGGTTCCGGGCGCTTCGGTTGGATGGCATCTTCGTTCTTCAATAGGGTATCTACCCCCAGCTCCGTAATCGAATAAGCAAAATAATCGTAACCGTCTTGTTCATCGGTTTCGATTACCTTATCGAGCAGACCCATTCGCTCAAGTTTTATCAGCGAGAGCTGCAGGACCGCTTCGTTTATTCCTCGAAAACTGTTTGAAATTCTGTAGAAAGGCATTCCTCTTGGGTCGCATGTATGGCTCTGTAGGCAAGCAGCGAGGAACCGATAATCCTGATCCGTGAGTGTATAATTTGCTGGGTTCGCGACAATTCTCTGTGTTGCCGACACGCTCGCATGATCAATAAAGCCAATTCGATCAACCTCCGATTTAATCAACGCGCACGCCCGATTGGTTGCAGACACGAGATCGTTGTCTGACCGACTTGCATCATAGTCAGCAGGTGTCACACCAAGGAGGTCTGTTGGCAAGTGCATTTCAACGTCACGGGGTTTAAGGATAAATGATCGGGATTTCCCAATTGCCCCAACGAATAAGCCCATTTCAAAAATTACGTTATCGCGCACAACATGCTCAGCCCTGCTTCTTATCAAGGCAACGTCCTCTGGAGCGAATATAAAGAGGGCAAAATCAACAGCCGATGATTTCTCTACAAGGTCGTCAATTGCAGAAGAGGAGAGCTTGAATGTTCCGTTCTTCCATATTGTGACCTCGAGATCGTGATCCAAGTTCACATTGACAGCTTCAGCTACCGGTAAGGTTTCAACGGATGAAGCTATGAATAAACGAGGTTTTCTCAAGGCCATCTCCTAATTTAAAAAGTGCTAACACTATAAATAAGCTGACTTTTTGATCGCAAGCGCAAATTGGTCAGCTTGATTCATTGGTTAGATTTTTGCTGCAAATCCCAAAGAAATGCTGCTGCTCCGTCTGGAGGAACTTTGACTTGGGCCAAATACCAACGGCTGACGTCGCGGATACCTTCCGGTATCAGTATGCCCTGTCCAAAGCTCCAAAGTGAGCGCATTATTCCTTTCACAGGATGCACTGATTCTGAAGACTTCCGAAGTGTTCGAGCAATATGATCATCTATTTCGTCTGAAAGCTGCTGAAAACAACCGTAGGCATCCAGTGGAGATCTATCTTCAATATATCTCCGGAAATCCTTTGCCGTAGGGCTTGTTGACGCATAATCATATATTTTGTCTACAGGGCCGGCTTTAGATATCGCATTATTAACTCTACAATTTATAATTGCATTGCTGCAGATTGTATTTTCGGCTGCCTGTGCAAGTGGATCGAACTGATTTGGGTATAGTTTGTTGTAAATATTTACATTAAATGTGTTGAGAGAAAGATCCATTCTTAAAAACTTCGCACATTCGAGATCATTAACAATTATTTCTGGGTCATTAGACGATGCCCGTAAATTTTTATCGAAGATATTCAATCCATGGGTATGATTATCCATACGGGGCTCTTCATTTTCCCAATATGTTCCGGCCTTTTTAACGGCGTCCCAATAACCTGTAAAATTTGCTCTCGCTGTTTCCCCGACCGTATGCAATAGAGATTGATTTTCATTCTCAAGACTAAGTATATCGACCGCACTTCTAGCGACGACGGGGTCGAGATCTTTGTCTAAATACTTTACGTTTGACTGGCCACGAAGTGACGCGGGGCATAAGCTTTCACAAACAAACCATATTTCGTCGTAAAATATCGCCAAACCTATCGCGTTTTCTATGACAGGATTCGGGGAGCTTCTATCATCATTTGGCGCTTTTGGCGCAACATTCTGATAGTCATAGAATATTGGACTGCTAAGTCCTACGAAGGCTTCTTTCTTCATTCTTCCTCACCAATCTAACGCCAATGTTAAGCGGCGCCCTTTTTGGAGCGAAGCGGAGGAAAGGGCGTCCGGTGGACGGCCGTCAGGCCGGGAACGAACTTGAACGACTTGTTACAAAGAAAGTGCATTCGATTACCCCCGCTGCTCTGCCGAAAACTGATGCTCGATGACCTCATAGTGCTGCACTGAAAGATCAGGCTCAAGCTCATAAACCTCATCCTCTGGGTACAAGCGTGCCTGCGAAATATCGTTGCCAGCAAACGCCTTGATGGACTCCAGGTTGTCCCAGTACGTGATGAGGGTGAGTTCAATTTTGGCCGCCAAGGAACGGCGTAAAATCTGAGCGCCGAGAAAGCCTGGTGTTGCGGACGAATCCTTGATGCCGGTTTCGTAAAGGTAGCCCGTAAACCCTTCACTATGGTTTTCAGGCACTCGGCATTTCCATTCCCTGGCGATCATTACTACGCGCGCTCCCTTGCTTTGTAACGCGAAGCGCACCGGCGCACTTTAGTGCGTCCGAGTGACGCGAATTGTTATAAATTTTCTCGGACAAACTGCTCAACACTGAGATGCCTTCCCTTGCTTTGGTAGTACCCATCTAGGGCATAAGCCATCTTTTCTAGAGGAGCTTTGTCATACCCATAATCTTGAATCTCTCGGATGTAGCGCTCTATGAATCCTTGCGGAGCGAGTTCTCGCCATTGCACCACATGAACCAATTCATGGAAGTGAAGCCGAAGCTCGTTTGCGGCCTCTACCTTTATATAATAGGTATCGTTGTAGGTGATACCTCCAACGTCCATGTCGATGAAATCGCCTAGACCTGCTTCCCGGAGTTCTGGAAAATCAGGCTTCGGAATTTCGTCGGTAACAACGAAAAACGCTGTTTTGAGAAAGTCAGGCGAGTAAAAACCGCTGAAATATTCTTCAAGGACGGAGCAAGACCGACGCACTTCTTTATGCGAGGAATTCACCTGATGTATCCATTCCTCGATCTGTTCGACCATTACTCCTCCTATTTATAACGCCGAAGCACAGCGGCGACCTTGGAATGGCGCCGAAGGAGCCATGGAAAGGGCGTCCGGCGGCCATTGGCCGCGTACTGCTGCGCCTTGTTCTGTGTGACTATGTGTCACTCCCCACAAATCCGCCATCCTTGCCGCGAACTCGCATATTTTCTTTGTTGCATGACGTCATAGAGCCACAGGATGGGCATTGAACCGTATTGCCCTCAAGCATGGATGAATCAAAGGATTCCGTATCACCAAAGAATATCGGCGAAGGGAACCATGTGCCGCATCTAGGGTTTAGGCACTTAATTTGAATCTCATTGACTTCTGACATGGTCTTATCTCCTTATGACACAGAACGCCTGCGTAAACGGCGGTTTTTGCGCAGCGAAGCGGAGCAAAAGCCGTCCGGTGGAGGGCCTTTAGGCCCGGAACGTATTTGACGCACTTGTTACATGCTGAATTCTGTCACAAGCTCGGTACACAACCCCTCGCCGTAGTTGGCGGCGACACGCACATTGAGCCAATTGCTAGGCATATGAAAATAACTACCGGTACGCTCTCCCCGGGTCTTGATCGCAAGCGGCAGAGATATTTCCTTGCCTTCCTCTGTACCTTTCATCGTAGCCGACAAGACCAGCAGTTTTAGCTCCATGCCATCGAATTCCCGGGGCGCCCTAACGTGATAGATACCGGAAGCTGGGTCGGAATCTGGACTAATCGTGACGGCCTCGTGCTGTCGGGAAGACGACTCTAGGCATTCCCCAGCGGAAACGCCGCTGCAAAGTGCTGAAAGAAATATACAAGTTATCAATTTCATAGGCATGTAACGCTTGCAGCATGCGCGCCCATGAAATGGAGCCAAAGGCGCAATGTAGTGGGCGTCGCCGTGCCTGCACTGGTTATGTGAGCCCGAAGCTAAGCACATACCCTAATCCCCGACGTGGTCTACCGTAGCAAAGGCTAAAGCTCTACCGTTTGCAAAAGCCAGCAGGTAAGACTCTGACCACGAGGTGACTGATACGCTAGATGCATCCACCAGATTCCAGGTTACAGAGGCAACCACGCATTCAGAACCAAGCCGATTTACAGCAAGGTTTGAGTAGCGACATTCGCGGCAGCCTTGGGAGTGATACTCATCCAGGTAGGACTGAAAATACTCTGCCAACTGGGGCCGTGAGTCGAAAACATTGCAAACATCACCCGGACCTTTAGCCATATAAGGAAGGCTGAACTTGGTGGCCACACGATCGCCATCAAAGCTCGAAAATGCCGTGACAAAATCCTCGAAGAACTCCTTTACGGCGGCTTCCTGTCCTTCATCCATTTAGACCTATCTCCTTGGTATGCCTGAGATTCACCACATAACGCTAGCGGTAACCGGCGCCGGAGCGCAGCGGAGGGAACCAAAAGCGCCACGCTTTTGGCGTCCGGTTGACTGCCTGGTTATGAGATCGGCACATCAGTCGGATAACTCCCCAAATTTCCATGGTGATTTGGCACTTGGGCGCTCAGCAAACATTCCAGACTTTAATTGCGAGAGCTCATTTATGCTTTGATCGTTTTCCATCAAATGGCCTACACCAACATAGCGAGGCTCGCCTTCCTCAACGCAACCTTCTACCCCGCACAACATTTGCCAATCTCCGTCGGGATCGCACACCGACTCAAGCACAGGCCGACTCCCCTCGAATACGTGAGGACAAACAAAAACGCCAAAATCACTTCTGAAACTCAAATGAATGCCTCACTCTCATAACGCTTGCAGCATGCGCGCCCATGAAATGAAGCCGAAGGCGCAATGTAATGGGCGTCGCCGTGCCTGCACTGGTTATGGTGTCTCATCTCGGCCTCCGTCTTTGACGCCAGCGATAACGAA
>NZ_SWKM01000004.1 GCF_005871205.1 Marinobacter alexandrii
TAGCACGCTCTGGCTCCGGGATGTAGTCGTCCAGAGCTTCTACCAGCTTCTTGACAGCGGTAGTACCCATCTCATTGTCGTCTTTACCGTCCAGCGCCATCAGCGCGGAACCAGTGATGATCGGAGTATCGTCACCCGGGAAGTCGTACTGGCTCAGCAGATCACGAACTTCCATCTCTACCAGCTCAAGCAGCTCTTCATCGTCAACCATGTCCGCTTTGTTCAGGAACACAACGATGTAAGGAACGCCAACCTGACGGGACAGCAGGATGTGCTCACGAGTCTGCGGCATGGGGCCGTCAGCAGCGGAGCAAACCAGGATCGCGCCGTCCATCTGCGCCGCACCCGTGATCATGTTCTTCACATAGTCAGCGTGGCCCGGGCAATCTACGTGCGCGTAGTGACGAGTCGGGGAGTCGTACTCAACGTGAGAAGTGGCGATGGTGATACCACGCGCCTTCTCTTCCGGTGCGTTATCGATCTGATCGAATGCACTCGCAGAACCTGTACCCCAAACTTCGTGACATACACGAGTCAGGGCGGCGGTCAGTGTGGTCTTACCATGGTCAACGTGACCAATGGTGCCAACGTTCAAGTGCGGTTTACTGCGATCAAACTTTTCTTTAGACATTCGACCAATCTCCCTAATCAACCTGGATCGTAACGTTGACCGGATTAATGATGGAGCTCATGGGCGGATTTGAACCGCCGACCTCACCCTTACCAAGGGTGTGCTCTACCAACTGAGCTACATGAGCATTGCAAAACCAAATTGGAGCGGGCAGCGGGAATCGAACCCGCGTCATCAGCTTGGAAGGCTGAGGTAATAGCCACTATACGATGCCCGCGAGCAATTAGTGGTGGAGGGGGCAGGATTCGAACCTGCGAAGGCGATGCCGTCAGATTTACAGTCTGATCCCTTTGGCCACTCGGGAACCCCTCCGAGTCAGTATCGCTATCGCGACACTGTCAAAAAAGTGGAGCTGGCGGACGGAATCGAACCCCCGACCTGCTGATTACAAGTCAGCTGCTCTACCAACTGAGCTACGCCAGCTCACATTCGCCTCGTCAGCGAGGGCGGTATACTACGGATTTTTTCAGAGCGTTGCAACACCCTAGCAAGGGTTGATTTCGACGAAATCGAAATCCGCTCCGTAATCCGTTTTTACCGCCTGCACCACATCTTTTACAAGATTCGGCTCAGCCTTAAAAACGAGCGCGTAGCTTATCTGATTTCGGGGGAAGTTGGCCAGTACTGCGTTAAGATTCTGACGTTTTTTTTCTTCGAGCACGGATATTGCAGCTTCACGAGACTCAAACAAGCCCAAAGAAATGGCGTTTCGGTTCTCACCTTCGGTTACCAAGTACGAATCTATGCCCTGGCGCTGAATATCCCGGAACTGTTTCAAGGCCACCGCAGACGGCTGCGGCGGAATAATGACCCAATGAAACGGAGGCAACTCTCGGGTCACCTCCTGCCACGCCAAACCAACCTCACCCGCCATGGGCTGACCGGCAACCAATGCCTCTGCCGTGTCCAGAGAAGAAATCAAGCCCAGGCGACCACAGACCAGCGGAGGCGTGACCGACTCCTGATCAGCATGTTCCACCAAAGACTCACCAGACCCGTCTGTATCCGGGACATTTTGGGAATCGACCGACGATATGGACTGGGCGGCGGGAGTCGGCTTTGGATGGGGCGACGGTACTGACGTCTCGGCCTTGAGGCTGGACACCCTCGGCAGGTTGCCGCTGGCGATCACCTTGGTTCGGTCGGAATTCTGAAACGCCCCGGCGCCATACCAGAGTCCGAAATTGAGAAACAGAAGAACAAAAACAACCCACTTCATTGCGCCTGATCCTCGGAATCAATCAGCGCCAACCCGTCCAACACCAGTTGCGGCCGAAATTCAGCCAACAAGCCCAGGCCCAAAAGTCGATCGGCATCGCCTCCGGTAACCAGGACATGCTCAAGGCCAAATTTTTTAACATCGCTCTGAACCCGCTCCACCATCGCTGCCGACAACCAGGCCAGCCCATGGTTTACACACTCACCGGTGGACTGCCCGGGACTGGTCTCCAAAACTTGATCCGGATCGAAGCCGATGCGGGCAGCATCATTCTTCAGGCTCCGAAGCATCATCTGCAGTCCCGGCAGAATGAAACCGCCGAGGTGCTGTCCCGAGCTGTCGACATAATCCACCGTCACGGCACTGCCGGCATCCACCACCGCAACACCCTGGCGAAAGTGGGCCCAGGCACCGTACATGGCATGCCAGCGGTCGGCGCCCATTTTCGGATAATCGTTATAGGCGTTTACCAGGTCACCACGTTCCGGCTCAGCCCAGTAGAACCGAACCGGAGCAGCGGTTCGATGCTCCAGATACGTCTGCAAGGCCAGGCGCCGGTTCTCGGCGGCGACGGTGGACACCGCAACGGCGGTAATGTCAGCTGGCTTCGCGTTTAAGCCGGGCACGAGATCGGCATCGTCCAGCCGGCCAACACCCTGCTCGACAACGAGGCCGCCCTCGTCAAGGCGCCACTTCAATCTCGAATTGCCAGCATCAACCAACAACCTCATTGCACTACCCTTAAACTGATTTCGCCCGCCCTCACAGGCACTACGCCCTCTTCAGTACGCAGGAGGTAATTGCCGGTCTCGTCGATACCTTCACCAGTACCATGGAGCTCACCATTGCGCGCCTCCAATGGCTTGCCAGCAAAGATATCCCGACGCTGCCAGGGGCCGTGAAAATCGCGAAAACCATTTTCAGAGAACACATGGACTGCATCAAGCACGGCAGTGATGATGTTGCTGGCAATGGCATTCCTCGACCAGTCGATGCCCGGGTTGGCATTTCCAAGACTGCTCCAGGGCTGATCCACTTCCTCAGCTTCAGCCATATGCACATTAATGCCAATACCGGCAATGACCTGGACCACCCCTTCCTGCAATTCGCCCTGCAGCTCGATCAGGATACCGCCCAGCTTACCCGTAGTAAGGAAGATGTCGTTGGGCCACTTCAGACCAATATCCGAGGCTCCCAGGGTTTCCAGGGCGTTGGCCACCGCGACCCCAAGCACCAGACTCAAACCGTCCAGAACCGAGAAGCCTCCATGAAATGTCAGCCCGATACTCAGATACAGGTTCTGCCCGCGCGGACTACTCCAGACCCGACCACGACGACCACGGCCAGCAGTCTGACAATCGGCGATGACCACGGGCACGCCGGTGGCGCCGTCAGCCACTTGCCGCAGCACCTCGGCGTTGGTGGAATCAACTTCATCGAGCACTACCAGCGACAGACTGGAGCGATACTCGTCATCAACACCGGCGAAGATGGCTTCACGATCGAGCAGGTCCACCGACGACAGCAACTGGTAGCCCCGTCCACGGATGGTCTCAATCTTCACCCCTTCGTCCATAGCCCGCCGGACCTGCTTCCAGACCGCAGTCCTGCTGACACCGAGCTGACCGGCCAGGGATTCGCCCGAGTGGACGTCGCCATCGCTCAGCAGGTTGATTAAGGCTTTGGATTTCATTACACAGCATCCAACTTGAAGAATGGGTAACGCCGGATTAAACACCAGGCGAACACAAAAGACAAAGTTGCCCGGCAATTTTTGCGGCAAACGCCCCTTCGGTGCCTTTCGTTCAGGCAATAAAAAACCCCAGCCTCGAGGAAGCTGGGGTTTTTCGGTATTAAGAGTCTGACGATGACCTACTCTCACATGGGCAAATGCCACACTACCATCGGCGCA
>NZ_SWKM01000005.1 GCF_005871205.1 Marinobacter alexandrii
TTATGATTTTGACGCTACGGCGGCACCTTCTCATCAAAAGTTATTTAAAATTCACGGCACTTTAGAAAAAGATAAATCTTATGGTGATGCCTCTAAGATGGTGATCACTGAGGGAGACTACGCTGATACTGAAGAATATCGTGAATTTATTTACGATCGTTTAAAGGGTGACCTAACTGACTCCCATATGATTATTGTAGGGTACTCTTTGAGTGATCCAGCGATCAAAGAGATAATAGATCGTGTTCTTAGAATACGAAAAGACGGCGCGTCATCGTGTAAAATATATGTACTAATGTTTCAGGAAGATCCGAGTCGTGCAAAGATCCTAGAGTCGAAAGGTGTAACTGTTTGCTTTGGCGGAGTTGATAGTTTTTTTAATGAGTTAAGCAAGTACGCACCAGATACTGAAATTGTTTTTAGTACAGATTCTACTTCGATTGAAAGATATCCTGACTTGGTTCCGATAACCTTTTCGGTTGCCGACTTTATCAACAGGGACTCTAACGTAAGTGCCATGTATAACGGGGCGCCTGCAACCTATGCTGATATCGCGTCTAAGATGACCTTTGAGCGCACATTGACCAATGAACTTCAGTCAAAGTTCTCTGATGATAAACTTTTGTTTTTTTCTGTATTAGGAGCTAGTGGTGTCGGGAAAACTACTGCGGCTCGCCAATTAGTTAAGGCACTACACGACCAAGGTTTTGAATGCTTTGAACACAATACAGACTATGATTTGAACCCCGATGCTTGGTTTAGGTATGCAAAGGAATTTGAGTCTGAAAAGCGAACGGTTCTACTTGTCGACGATGCCAGCTCATACTTGAATAAGATAAATGTACTGGTAGATAAGATTGCGATTGAAGGGCTGAAAAATTTTAAGCTAATACTATCGTCAGTTACTAATCAATGGCTCCCGAGAGTTAAGAGCCCCGCGCTTTTTAAACTCGGAACTGAAACGCGACTAAGAAGGCTTGATCGGGCTGAGATTGATAGTCTTATAGCCTTGGTTGAAAATAATCCAAATTTAAATAAGTTGGCGGAAGAATCTTTTAGTGGGTTCTCGAGATACGAGCGTCGGAGGCGCCTTGTTGATCGCTGTGACTCTGATATGTTTGTCTGTTTAAAGAATATTTTTGCCTCAGAGAAGTTTGACGACATTATCCTCCGAGAATATTCTTCCCTCGATGAAGGGTCTCAAGAGATTTATCGACTAGTTGCGGCGATGGAAAACGCTGGAGTGAGGGTTCACAGGCAGCTAGTTATTAGGATGTTGAATGTTGATGCCGAGTCTATACCATTAATCCTGGCAAAATTAACTGACATTATAACCGAGTATACGGTCAGCGCGCGGGACGGGATTTATGGTTGGAGAGGGCGTCACAGTATAATCACTGGGATAATCGCAAAGTATAAGTTTAATGATACGGAAGAATTATATCGATTATTTGAGTCTGTTATCGACGCTATTTCGCCGACATATGAAATTGAGATTAGAACTATTAGGGAGCTGTGCAGTGTTGACGGCGGAGTTCAAAGTCTACCGGATAGGAATAAAAGGAATCATATTTTGCGGAGGATGATGTCTGTAGCCCCTGGCGAAATTTTGCCTCGACACAGACTGATTAGAAATCTAATTGAAATGGGTGAGTTTGATAAGGCCGAAACAGAAATTAGAATATTTGAGAAAGATTTTAAACGCGATCCTTCAGTGGAACGATACAAGGTTAAATTAATGGTTGAGAGAGCAGAGAAGACCCAAGGTTTAATGTTTGAGGATCGTAAAGTTATTCTTCAAGAGGCGTCAGAGCTGGCTCAAGTCTTGGTGGAGCGTTACAGTGACAACAAATATGTTCTATCGTCTTATTGTGACGCTGCTATCGCCTTGTGTGAGCTTACTGGGAACTTTGAACAGATAGATGAGGCTTTGAAGCAGCTTAAACAGGCAGAAGCGAGAGTTGGCGATCCTGAGATCAGCAAGTACGTAATTAAATACGAACGAAAGCTGGCGTCTCTTGTAGATGTTGGTTGATATCACTTAGCTAGGAAGGGCCTACAGGTCCTTCCCTACCCAGACAACTTTACCAATGACCTCAAGCGATGGGAGGTCTGTAGTTGATATCTCCTGAGGCGGATATTCTTTGTTGTCACTCAATAATTGCACTCCATCATTCCAGAGTGTCTGAATCCTCTTAACTAGCAAGTGATCTCCGTTTCGAATGACATAGATATGTCCGTCTCGCAACTTTCGTTCGCTAGTATCTACCATCACTGTTTCATTGTCTGAAATCGTTGGCTCCATCGAGTCGCCTTTCGCGAACACAAGCGCAAGGTCGCCATCGTTGAATCCTCTATATCTTAGCCACTTTCGTCTAAACGCCAGCTCCCGCGTTGGCGCTTCATCTCCAGCAATTGATCCATGACCGGCGGCTACCTGAACGTTGTAGCCAGGAATAAGAGCAAACTCTTCGTCAAATTGAGAATCGGACTTTTCTGGTTCTTTCCCGGTCGCTAGCCATTCCACTGATACTCCGGCCGCTTTTGCAATGCGCAGTAAACTGTCCAGTCGGGGCAGGGCGCCGTTCAGAATATTTCTAAAAGTGCTGTCTCCCATTCCTGCCTTGTGTGCGAACGACCTTGCCGATCCGTTGCCAATTAGTGCCTTCAAGCGTTCAGTGAAGCCGTTGTCGTCAACAGTTTGCTGCTCTTCTGACTTTTTTTCTTGACGCATCTTCTAATATCACCAGTTAAAGGCTTAAAAATCTAGCAGTTTACTGTTGACTGCGAGCTTTTTAAGGCTTATATTCTGCTTATGGTCAGTAAACTGCTCAGCTGTGAGCAGCTAAATGTGGAAATTAGTGTAGCAGAGTGCAAAACAGTGGACGAGCAAAAGCAAATCATCCTGATCGCAACCCCTGTCATGACCCAGGACCGCTACGCCCAGCTCACGGGCTTAACGGAAGGGCAG
>NZ_SWKM01000006.1 GCF_005871205.1 Marinobacter alexandrii
TGAAATATGGTGGGCCCAGCTGGACTCGAACCAGCGACCAAGGGATTATGAGAGCCTTGTGGTGGTCTTTGTGGCTCCACATAAAACCACAATAGCTGCCGAATTAATTAGTTACGCTGATACGACACCATACTGTTGCACTGTAAACCACCGCTGCGTTGACACTCGGTTGACTCTAGTCGATTTTGGTTGTGGGAGGACGTTCACGTCCAAGATCCCATATCGGAGCAACTTGAAAGGCCCTCCACCGTGGAAGGCCGTCCAATGAGGTTAGCGAAAACGGCTAATTCTGGCGTTGCGACTCCTCATACAGCCAATCCATTTCCGCCTCTCTATCTTTATCTGCATCCGTCGTGCAGCTCTCTATGGTAAGGGGTTCGTCTTCAAGCAACTCCCATCCGTCCGAAGTCCACTTCAACCGAATCTCAGCTTTAATGAAGAAACTTGTTCCGTGGTATGGCCTGTCTGGATCCTGGTCCCCGCAATACTCGAGTTCGGCATTAAGAGTTAGAATGCCAACATGTTCGTCGTAATGCGTTGAGCCTACATCAATGCTCTGCAAGGAAAAGTTGTAAGCATTAGTTTCGGCAATTGCTCCTGAGAGCTCCTCTTCCAACAAGGAATCAAGCGCAAAGTCTATCTCATCCTCAAACACTGCAGACCCTAAGTCGCTGAGGCCGAACGCTGCTTTTGTCAAGCGCGACTCTTGCGATGACTTTTTCGCAACGGCAGTCATTTCGTGAAAATCTGAAAAGCCAGATGAAGTTGCTACAGACTCCAGCGCCTTGTTAAGCGGGATAGTCTGATTCCTAGCCAACGTTTTTGTAGAACGTTTGATAATAGAGATTGGGCTAAATTTGGGCATGACACGTTTCTCGCGCGGCGCACATTGCAGTGGGTTGCTTGCTGACCAGGCGTGCGCCTGAGCTTTGTGTCAATCTTTGAGAAGGAAGTGGTGATGCGTAGCTTCGCCTTTGCAAGCGGCAGGTTTTCACCGAAACCTGCAAAAACCATATATGACTGTAGGGAAATTGCAAGCATAGAACGGATGTTCCGCGCTTTATATCGTTCGCAGTGGCGTTAATTGAACCCGATGCCGCAGGCTCTCGGAGCAACACAGAAATCCACTATCGTTGCCAAATCAGTTGCTTCGTGAAGTTCTGCTTCACTCTAAGCCACATCAAACCACAAAGCCATGGACACTTTGTTGACATCTTCGCTACGCTTCCTATCGGTGTTTCAATGGAGTGAACGATGTCTTGGTTCAAGATCTTTTCCGCAGTCGTTGTCGGTAACATCGTCTCTTGGACAATTATTGGCCTTATGGGGCTGTTCCTCTCTTTTTTAGTTATGGAAGCTACAATGGAGGAGTTGTTAGGCGGTCGACCTACCCTCAGTAGCCCCTCCAACCCAATTCAACAACCTTCACCGAGCGCAAATGCTTCTCCGCGTGATTACTTGGCCGAGCAAGCAAGACAGGAGCAGCAGCGCCTGGAACAGATTCGCAGAAAACAAACTCGTGAGCGTACAGATCCAAGCGTAATTCGGACCAATAGGCAGATGTGTGAATTTTGGACTGAGGAATTTAATAAAGATGGTGCTGAACAAAGTCGGAAATATCGTGATGCGGCATGTTCTCGGTACCGCGCTAGTCTGAACTGACAGAAATCTAGATTAGATTCGTTTTCATGTGTTCAAAAATTGTCGGGTCGAGCGATTTTTTGGTAAAACATAATTGCCGACAGTTTTTATAAAGTTATAAAAGGAGAAAGTTGTGCCTATTTCCCTGGAAAGTCTGGCCTCAAGGATCGACCCTCAGAAAAGCATTCTATTTTTTGGTTCTGGAGCCTCGATTCCATCTAATGCACCGTCTGTCGGCACTCTTATAGATTCTCTATCTAAACGCTTCAATATTGAGCCCTCCGATTATACCCTCGCTGAGCTTACAGAGATTATCTGCGTAGAGCATGATCGAAGAGATCTTGTTAGCCATCTGAGATCCTGCTTTAGAACGGTTAGACCAAGCGGAGGTATGCTTAATCTTCCCCTATATGACTGGAAGTCTATTTATACGACAAATTACGATAATATTATTGAGGAGTCCTATCGTAGAAAAGAAAAGGATTTGAAGGTATACACCTCAAATTATGATTTTGACGCTACGGCGGCACCTTCTCATCAAAAGTTATTTAAAATTCACGGCACTTTAGAAAAAGATAAATCTTATGGTGATGCCTCTAAGATGGTGATCACTGAGGGAGACTACGCTGAT
>NZ_SWKM01000007.1 GCF_005871205.1 Marinobacter alexandrii
CCCGGATTTCTCATGAGGGGGTAAAAGAAAGCGGCTGAAAGCGGTATAATTTCAGGACCTTACACCGTTCACTAAGCACCAACAGCCGCTATCCGAAATGGTACCTGAAAAACTGACCTTCTCGCCACTCTCTCGCCGGCAAATTGAAGCCGATTTCTCCGGTGGCCACATCACCTCCGATGCCGGATTGCTCCTGCTTCGCGAAGTCGACAAACAACACCAGCTCACTCAGCGCCTGGCTACGGTGCTGGACGATGCCCGTAATCCCGTGCTGGTTCGCCACAAGCTTCAAACCATGGTCCGGCAGCGGGTCTTTGGCGTGGCTGCCGGGTACGAAGACCTCAACGATCACGAGGCGCTACGCGCTGATCAGGCACTTCAGACCGCAACCGGTGAAGATGCCATTCTGGCGGGCAAATCGACCTTGTGCCGGATGGAACAGCGCGTGGACCGGCAGGCGGTGATCAACGCCCACGAACTGCTGTGGCATCACTTCATTGAACAGCACGAGACTCCACCCAAGGAAATTGTGCTGGATTTTGATGGCACTGACATTCCAGTGCATGGCGACCAGCCCGGCAAGTTCTTTAACGCCTACTACGATCACCATTGTTACTTCCCGCTGTACGTGTTCTGCGGCCGTCACCTGTTGGTGAGCTACCTGCGCACCAGCAATCGAAGCGACAGCCGCCACAGCTGGGCCATTCTGGCCCTGCTGGTGAAGTTCATCCGGCAGTACTGGCCGGATACCCGCATCGTGTTCCGGGGTGACAGCGGCTTCTATCGCCCCCGATTGCTGAGCTGGTGCGACCGGAATAACGTGGATTACCTTGTGGGCATCAGCAAAAACAGCCGGCTGCTCAAGGAGGTGGACGTGCCCTCGATGCTGGTTCGCAGGGCTCACGGGGAGTTGGGAGAAAAAGTCTCTGCCACCTACCGGTTCCAGTACCAGGCCCACACCTGGAAATACCCTCGCTGGGTGGTGGCTCGCCTGGAAGAAGGTGAGTTTGGCTCGAACCCTCGCTTCGTGATCAGTTCCCGCTATGACGACGGCCTCAAGCTCTACTACGAGCAGTACTGTGCCCGTGGCGATATGGAAAACCGGATCAAGGATCAGCAGTTGTGTCTGTTCGCAGATCGCACCTCCAGCACGCGGTGGTGGACCAATCAGTGGCGGTTGCTCCTATCGGGCTTTGCCTACACGCTGTTCGAGCGATTACGGGCCCACTTGAAGAAGACGCCTTTCGAGAGAATGAGCGCCAGTAACCTGCGGCTGAAACTGATCAAGGTGGGCGCGGTCATCATTCGCAACACTCGGCGCATACGGGTGTTGATGAGCGATGCCTATCCTTACAAAGACGAACTCTCTGACCTGGTACGTCAACTGGTTCCGGGATAGAAGCCCGGGCTCCCCCGGCCCGACGCAATGGGGGAAAGGGGGGCGTGTGTCCGGACAACAGAAATTGATCAGTTATTAGTCAATCTCGGCCGCAAATGAGCGGTAATGGCGGTATCCTGCACAGTCTGCGAGACTTGCCGGGGACCTATGAGAAATCCGGG
>NZ_SWKM01000008.1 GCF_005871205.1 Marinobacter alexandrii
CGGATCGAAAACCATCGGGTGAACCGGCTTCTAACTAGTCGCTGTAGTACGCGGCCGATGGCCGCCGGACGCCTTTTTCATTGCGGCTTCGCCTTCATTACAAAGGCGCCGCTAAGCTGAGCGTTATGCCTGAAAACTAAACGGGTGCGCAGTCGATGATTGTTTTTGAGGTTTTACAATGAATCCACCGAGAGTGTTTGTTTCCTATTCTCATGACTCTGCTGATCATAAGAGATGGGTGTTAGATTTTGCCACTACTTTGCGGAACCGAGGCATTGATGCAATTCTAGATCAATGGGACTTGAAACCAGGAGACGATCTTCCGCATTTTATGGAGACACAGTTGGATTCCGCGCAATATGTGCTGATGATTTGCTCAAACCGTTATGTGGAGAAGGCTAATGCGGGCGAGGGTGGAGTTGGGTATGAGAAAATGATCTTGACCTCAAACCTGCTCTCAAAAATTGATAGCGCAAAAGTTATCCCCATTATTAGGCAGCCGGCTGGCACATACAACACTCCAACTTTTTTGCGCACGAAGTTATTTGTTAATTTTTCAAATGATGCTGAGCTTGAATTTAGCTTTGACGAATTATTGCGGCACTTGCTCGACGCCCCTCTGTTTGAAAAGCCTGAGATAGGCTCCAACCCGTTTAAGCCCATGGAGAACTCCGCTCCGGATAGGAGTTCTGACGGTATAAAGGAGGTCATGAAAGCTGTTGCGCGGTGCTATAACAAGACATCGGCTTCTTATATCAGTTTTCACAATCTACTCAGTGAGTTGAGCATGCACAGGATTACGTCAGACAAGTACTTATTGGAGGCTAGGCAAGCAGGCCTCCTGACTACAGTTCAGAACTATGCTTCTCGAATAAAGCTTACACCGATAGGGAGAGAGTACCTTTTCGAACATGATATTGTGGATAAATAAAGCATAACCAGTGCAGGCACGGCGACGCCCATTACATTGCGCCTTCGGCTCCATTCCATGGGCGCGCGTGCTGCAAGCGTTATGGCCTATATGAAAGCTAATCACGTTGTCATGTTGCTAGGATTCCTTGCGCCGAGTTTGGCATCGGCTCGGCCTTGGACCGGAGATTTCGATTTTCCGGTTGGAGCCTTTTTGTTTTTTGCAG
>NZ_SWKM01000009.1 GCF_005871205.1 Marinobacter alexandrii
GTTATGAGTGTACGGACCTCTATGGATAATGATCTCGTATTGGTGACATTGGACGCAGAGCAGATCGCCAAAGCCAAAGAGGCAAATGGGAAGCGAAAGCGGATTACCCACGCGCTTGTTGTTGGAGAATATGGGGTGATGTTCGGCACGGAAAAGCAGTGCATGAAGTATTACTCGGTCTGGAAAAACATTTTCAAGCACCTGTTCGGTAAGTGCTACGAGACTGACCAGTACCGTCTCGCTACCTACACCTGCTCTGGTAATGTAGTGATGGATCTGACCGCAGAATCAGACAGACGGAAACCCAAGATAGATTTCATTGAAGAAGCGGTGAAGCGTGAGAAAAGGGGTTTTTGGGCAAGATTGCTTGGCCGTTAGTAAACCTCATAACCATGTGGTCAACGGGACGCTGGCGCTATGTGGCCACTGATCACGGCTCATTAAATTGTATTAATGGTGTCAGTGGGCACAGTTACAGGCACAAAATTCTCCGTTAAGAAAATCTGGTATGGTCAAAAAATATCCAGGTTTACGGAGGTTTCAAAATGGAAGTAGGCAAAACCTACAATGTAGTCTTCTCAACAGGCCGCTATGAAATCGAGTATGAAAACCGCGTTAAATGCATCAAGGAGACGCCGAAATCATATCGTGTTGAGAGAACTGACGGCAGTACAAGGCTGGTAGGGCAGAACTCAATAATTAACCTAGAAGAAATATCTGGCCCCACATAACCAGGCCAGTCACGGCGACGCCTACTACATTGCGGCTTCGCCTCCATTTCGTAGCCGCGCATGCTGGCAGGCGTTA
>NZ_SWKM01000010.1 GCF_005871205.1 Marinobacter alexandrii
GTTTGCCAGCTCCCCGAACCTTATCGCAGGCTTCCACGTCTTTCATCGCCTCTGACTGCCAAGGCATCCACCGTATGCGCTTAGTTGCTTGACTATATAACCCCAAGACAACTGCAATCGAGCCAACACTCTCAACCCGGCAAGCCGGATGAAGAATGGTGTTTCGAGACAGTTTCCTTGAAGCGATATCACAACCACTTCAACGACAACACCGGATAACGCTTGAAATCGCTATCACTTGAATACGTCCTCTCGGAGATAATGAGAGAATCGTACTCGTGTTCTTTCTCGTCCAATTTGTTAAAGAGCAAATCTGACCCAGTGATCAGAAAGAAGAACTTCGTTTAACAACCGATGTCATTAAATCGAAATGCTTGTTTCTGTACACTAACCGCCCAACGGCGTGTCAGTAATATTGGTGGAGCTAGGCAGGATCGAACTGCCGACCTCCTGCGTGCAAGGCAGGCGCTCTCCCAGCTGAGCTATAGCCCCATTTAAGCTACCTCAAATTGTTCAACTCCAGGAGTTGAGCAATTTTGGTGGGTCTGGGTGGACTTGAACCACCGACCTCACCCTTATCAGGGGTGCGCTCTAACCACCTGAGCTACAGACCCAATGGTACGGGCCTGATAGACCCATCTGCTCTCTTTATTAATCAAC
>NZ_SWKM01000012.1 GCF_005871205.1 Marinobacter alexandrii
CTGCAAAAAACAAAAAGGCTCCAACCGGAAAATCGAAATCTCCGGTCCAAGGCCGAGCCGATGCCAAACTCGGCGCAAGGAATCCTAGCAACATGACAACGTGATTAGCTTTCATATAGGCCATAACAGCTAATTCAACGACAAATGACGTATATCCCTACCGCGCCTATTTCCGAGCAGGAACTCGTCAATTCCCTGTTTAATTATCGAAAAATCATTGAATTGCAGCATAGCCCACAGAACAGGGAAGGGGAAATAAGCGTCATTTGTCGCCTATCTCCAAGATGGAGTTGACGTATATTTCGCAGGAACCGATCACTTACTGCTTATATTTCAATAAGCTATGAAATTAGGCCCGGAGTTTTGCGTCATTTGTCGCTGAACTCCGGGCTCAAGGGTGTTACCACTCCAACTGCGCCCCAGTCTGATACTCAATCACCCGGGTCTCGAAGAAGTTCTTCTCCTTGCGCATGGTGGCCTGCTCATCCAGCCAGGGCGACACGTTCTTGGCGCCCGGGAAGGGTTCGTCCAGGCCTACGGTGCGGGCGCGGCGGTTGGCCACGAAGCGGAACTGCTCGCTGTGGTACTCCGCGGAGTAGCCGAGGATGGGGTCGCGCAGGATGTACTTGGCGTAGGCACTTTCCGCCGCTTCCGATTCGTCCCACATGTCGCGCACGGCTTTCGGGTCGAAGGTTATGTTTTCCTCCTCCACGATCTGGTTCACCACCTTCAGGCCGAACGAGAAGTGCATGGCTTCGTCCCGCAGTATGTACTGCAGCTGTTCGCCGGTGCCGCGCATCAGGCCGCGGCGCTGCAGGGCGAAGATGGGGCTGAAGCCGTTATAGAACCAGGTGCCCTCGAACACCGCCGCGAAGAACAGGTAGGACATGATGAATTCCTGCAGGTCGTCGCGGTTGCGCAGGTTCATGCCCGGGCGCATGGCGGCGTCCAGCCGGCGGTTGGCGATCTGGATCTTGCCGTTGATCGCCGGCACTACCCGGTAGCGGTTGTAGATCTCGCTCTGGTCCAGGTTCAGGGTTTCGATGCAGTGCTGGTAGGCCCAGGTGTGCATGGCTTCCTCGTACACCTGCCGGGCCTGGTAGATCTGCAGCTCCGGCGCACTCATCTTCTCCATCACCGCCAGGCCGATATTGCGCATGGCCAGGATGTCGGAGGTGGTGAGGTAGGCCAGCACGTTTTCGTACACGTGCTTTTCCGGGGTCGTCAGCCGGTGGTGATAGTCGTGAACGTCCTGGGCCATGTTCACGTCCAGCGGGGTCCAATGGTTCTTGTTGGCGTTCATGAAGTACTCCCAGGCCCAGGGATACTTGAACGGCGCCAGTTGGTTGATGTCGGTGTCGCCGTTGACTACGCGCTTGTCGTCCACGTTAACCGGAGTCGGGCCGGTGGTGTTGTCACCGGCACTGGCGTTGGTCTGGGTTTTGGGTTCGTCGTCCCAGTCGAGCATGGTGATGCCTCCTGAAGAATAAGTAAGTGGTTACTGACAGGCTTCGCAGTCTGGGTCGTCGATGCTGCATACCTGAGGCTGCGGCGCCATCTCTGGCGCCGGCGCGGCGGCCGATGCGGTCTTTTCCGCCCCGGTAGCGCCGAGTGAGCGCAGGTAATAGGTGGTCTTCAGGCCCCGTTCCCAGGCCAGCTGATACAGAGCATCCAGCTTCTTGCCGCTGGGCTCGGCCATGTACAGGTTCAGGCTCTGGGCCTGGTCCAGCCACTTCTGCCGGCGCGCGGCGGCTTCCACCAGCCAGCGGGCGTCAATCTCGAAGGCGGTGGCGTAGCGGGCCTTGAGTTCGGTGGGAATGCGGTCGATCTGCTGCACCGAGCCGTCGAAGTATTTCAGGTCGTTGACCATCACGTTGTCCCACAGGCCCTCGGCCTTCAGGTCCCGCACCAGTGAGGGATTCACCACCGTGAACTCGCCGGACAGGTTCGATTTCACGAACAGGTTCTGGTACGCCGGCTCGATGGACTGGGACACGCCCACGATGTTGGAGATGGTGGCCGTGGGCGCGATCGCCATCACGTTGCTGTTGCGCATGCCGTGCTGGGCAATCAACTCGCGGATTGGGGACCAGTCCAGGCGGACTTCGGTGTTCACGGAGAAGTCCCCTTCCCGGCGCGCCTGTTCCAACAAGTTAATGGAATCGATGGGCAGGATGCCTTGCTGCCACAGGGAGCCGTCGTAGCTGTCGTAGGCACCGCGTTCACCAGCCAGGGTGGCGGAAGCGCGAATGGCGAAGTAACTGAGCTGTTCCATGGCCAGGTCCGCGAACTCCACCGCCTCGGCGCTGGCGTAGGGCAAGCCGAGTTGGTACAGGGCATCCTGGAAGCCCATCAGGCCCAAGCCGACTGGGCGATGCTGCAGGTTGGAGTTACGGGCCTGGGGCACGGCATAGAAGTTGATGTCGATAACGTTGTCGAGCATGCGCACGGCGGTGTTAACGGTGCGTTCCAGGCGCTGCACGTCCAGCTCACCATCGGCAATGTGGGCGGCCAGGTTCACCGAGCCCAGGTTGCACACGGCAATCTCGTCGGCGTTGGTGTTCAGGGTGATTTCCGTGCACAGGTTCGAGCTGTGCACTACGCCGCGATGTTGCTGGGGCGAGCGCAGGTTGCACGGGTCCTTGAAGGTGATCCAGGGGTGGCCGGTCTCGAACAGCACGGTCAGCATCTTGCGCCACAGCTGCTTGGCGGGAATCTTCTTGAACAAGGCAATCTTGCCCTGCTCCGCCAGCGCCTCGTAGTGCTCGTAGCGGGTGCGGAATTCGTTGCCGTACAGATCGTGCAGGTCCGGCGCATCGCTGGGCGAGAACAGGGTCCAGTCCCGGTCTTCGCGCATACGCTCGATCAGCAGATCCGGCACCCAGTTGGCGGTGTTCATGTCGTGGGTGCGGCGGCGCTCGTCGCCGGTGTTCTTGCGCAGTTCCAGGAACTCTTCGATGTCCAGGTGCCAGCTTTCCAGATAGGCACACACCGCGCCCTTGCGCTTGCCGCCCTGGTTTACCGCCACCGCGGTGTCGTTCACCACTTTTAGGAACGGCACCACGCCTTGACTCTGGCCGTTGGTGCCTTTGATGTGCGCTCCCAGCGAACGGACCGGGGTCCAGTCGTTACCCAGGCCGCCGGCCCATTTCGAGAGCATGGCGTTGTCGCGGATGGCACCGTAAATGTCTTCCAGATCATCGCCGACGGTGGTCAGGTAGCAGGACGACAGCTGGGAATGGCGGGTACCGCTGTTGAACAGGGTTGGCGTGGAGGCCATGTAGTCGAAGCTGGACAGCAGCTCATAGAATTCGATGGCGCGGGCGTTGGGGTCGTCCTCGCGCAGGGCCAGGCCCATGGCCACGCGCATGAAGAATACCTGGGGCAGTTCCAGGCGGGCTTTGTTCCAGTGCAGGAAGTAGCGGTCGTACAGGGTCTGCAGGCCGAGGAAGCCGAACTGGCGGTCGCGCTCCGGCTTCAGGGCCGCGCCCAGGCGTTCCAGATCAAACGCGGCCAGGGCTTCGTCCAGCAGTTCGTAACGAATACCGGCGTGGATGAAGGCACTCAGAGCCTGTGGATAAATCTCCGCCAGCGGCACTTCTGTGGATAAATCCAGCGCCGAAACGGTTTCCAGGCGCAGTTGTTCGAGCAGCAGGCGAGCGGTGACGGCGCTGTAGTCCGGCTCCCGTTCAATGCGGCTACGGGCGGTCATCACCAGGGCCGAGAGCACGTCTTCCTGGGCGATGCCGTCGTACAGGTTGGTCAGGGCATCTTCCACCAGGGTGTCGCCATCGATGCCTTCCAGGCCGGCGGCGGCCTGCTCCACCTGCAGTTTCATCAGGCCCAGGTCCAGCGGTGCAGTCTCGCCACTGATTTTCTTCACGGTCAGGTGGGGATGGGCTTCCACCGGCGCATGAAGGGCGCGTTCGCGGGCGTGTTCTTCCCGGTACAGGACATAGGCCCGGGCCACCCGCTGCTCTTCGGCGCGCATCAGCGCAAGTTCCACCTGGTCCTGGATATCTTCGATGTGCACCTTGCCACCGGCTTTCAGGCGCCGACCAATGGCGTGAATGACCTGTTCGGTGACCCGGTGCACGGCGTCGTTAATACGCGCAGAGCCAGCGGCTTGGTCGCCTTCCACGGCGAGGAAGGCCTTGGTCACTGCGACACTGATCTTGGACGGATTGAATCCAACGAGGGTGCCGTTGCGTTTAATAACCTGAAGGGATTCGGTGTTGGCCGGGGCCGAGGACTGGGGGTCGGCTAGAGCAGAGGCGGACATGCTGTGTTCTCCTGAATACGCGTTGAATTCCATAACCTTCGCGTACGCAGGACGGAGCGGGGGCGCCAGAACCTGGCGGAATTTCCCTATCCGTTTGCTGCTCACCTTAATCTGGCCGAATGCAGGCGCCTGAGTCGCGAAGGTGCAGTCGCGCTGTTATCCGATGTGATGGATAACAGCACCTCCCTGGCAGGTCTTCGGACTCAGGAGCAGGAATCGTTCGATTCGGCCTCGCGTGGCGACTTCCCGGTTTGGAGCCCCTGGTTACCTCCTGAATCGCCTCTGGCTTTCAGAGCGCTTCACAATCAAGGCGCGACTTTGCAGGAAGGCCGGGGCCTTTCAAAAAGTCGCAACGCCGATTATGAAGCGCTCTGAAAACCCCGAAGGGCGTGCTCTGAAAGCTGCATCTGCTGTGTTGCGACTCTTGCCAAGGGCTTAGGCCATTGGCGGCGAGCCGCGCCTTGCATCTGCAGCTTTCAGCGCACGCAGAGGTGATTCAGGAGGTAACCAGGGGCTCCTTGCCAGTGTCTTAATGCCACGCTCGTTCTCCATTACCGCTGCGCGTCAGTTCCGGATTTTCACCGGATTCCCGATACCACGATGCTCAAAAAATCAACATATGGTATTTGACCAAGGATTCGAACACTATATACAGAGAATTTCAGAGGAACAAGGCACTTCCGTGGATTTTTCCGGTCAGTACTACTTCCCAAACTTTGCGAGGTACCTCATGCAGCACGTTCCCCGAATTACCCTGCCATTGATATTGATGGCTCTGGCCCTGGCCCTGACATCAGGCAAGCTTTATGCCGCCGAACCGCTACTGCAGCCGTTCTCCCAGATATCAGCGCTGACCGAGGGTTGGGAACCCCTGGAATTCCCGAAAATTGATCAGCATTCCCAGTATGAATTGGTGACCGACAACGGCACCCAGGTGGTGAAGGCCCAGACCAATGGCGGTGCTTCGGGCCTGATTGCCCGATTGGAATTGAAACCAACCGAGTCACTGATACTGCGCTGGCGCTGGAAGGTGTCGAACGTGTTTGAGAAGGGTAATGCCCGGGAGAAGTCCGGGGACGACTACCCGGCACGGATCTACGTGGCGTTCAAGTTCCAGCCCGATAAGGCCGGGTTCTTCGAGCGGGCCAAGCGCAAGGCGGTTGAAGTGGTGTTTGGTGAGACTCTGCCCGGCAATGCCTTGAATTACATCTGGGCCAACCAGGTGCCCGAGGGTGACATTGTGCCCAACCCCTATACCGACAGCACCATGATGGTGGCGGTTAATTCCGGCAACGCGCAGGCGGGCGAATGGGTCACGGTGGAGCGGGATATTGTCGCGGATTACCGCCAGGCCTTTGGTGAGGCGCCCCCGCCGCTGGTGGGAATTGCCATCATGTCGGATTCCGACAACACCGGCGAATCCGCCACCGCCTGGTACGGCGATATCAGCCTGTCGCGCTGAACCGATCAAGCGTTAGCGGTAAGGCTCGGGGAACCCGGGGATGAGAAAGCCGTGAGACTGGTCGCGCAGCGGCGGCACCTCGCCGGCCTCGACTAGCCGAAGGTAGGCATCGTCAAATTCTTCTCTCAGAATTGCCGCCCGTGGATGAGTCAGGGAGAACAGCCAGGCGGCGTTGCGGGTGCGTACTTCCGATTGGAGTATATGGTCGTCTGACGGTTTGATAAGGGTCTGCTCGACCGGCTGACGGTAGTCGAGCAGATAATCGCCGCGATTTCGCTTGAGCATATTGATGGCCGCACGGTGATTGGGGGCCTCGGTAATGCGGATGTCCTCGGCGCGGTTCAGCCAGTTAATCAGGCCACCATAGGTGTAACCGGCAATCACGATAACGGTTTTACCACTGAGCTGGTCGAAATGCTCAAGTGGACGGCCCTTGTCCTTGCAATACCAGACACTCAGTTGAATCGGCATGGGGCTGACCCAGCTTTCCAGCACATCACCGTGCAGACTCGGGATATTGGTCAGTCCGGGCCAGACATCAATCCGGCCACTTTTCAGGTACAGATAAACCCGACTGATCGGGAGATGAATGAAATCGGGGACGTAACCTGCCTCTCGAACCACCTTACGGGTAATGTTGATCAACTCGCCGTCGGCCTCGCCGGCCTCGTTGTGAAAGGTAATCGGCGGGAACTCCACATAGGCAATACGCAATGTCTTGGCGGCAGTTTCTTCGCTCAGGGCAAAGGCTGGCGCCAGCAAGGCAAAAAACAATAGCCAGACACCTTGGACCACGGTGCGAGACCAGTCAGTGCGGGGTTGCGGGTTCCTGCGATGGTTCATCGAGTTTTTTATGACCAGTTTTTGCTAGAGCTTAACAGACCCGCAGCAAACTGCACTGACTGGTTTGGAAATTTCTCGAACCGTTCGTCAAATGTGGTTAATTACCATATACAGGCCAACCCCACCCATAACCAGAGTATAGGGGAAGGCCATAATCACCATGCGCCCGTAGGACAGCCGAACCAACGGCGCTATGGCCGAGGTGAGCAGGAACAGGAACGCGGCCTGGCCGTTGGGAGTGGCCACGCTGGGCAGGTTGGTACCGGTGTTAATGGCGACAGCAAGGGCCTGGAAGTGGGGGTAACTGATGCTACCGGCGTCCAGCGCCTGCTTGACCTCACTGATGTACACCGTCGCCACGAATACGTTGTCACTGATCATCGACAGCACGCCGTTGGCAATAAAGAACATGCCTGGCTGCTGGCCTTCCGGCAGCGACAACACGTAATCGATAATGGGCTTGAACAGATGCTGTTCGTGTATCACCGCTACCACCGCGAAAAACACCACCAGCAATGAGGTGAATGGCAGCGATTCCTGGAACGCCTTGCCAATCTGGTGCTCATCGGTGATACCGGTGAATGAGGTGATCAGGATAATCACCAGCAGACCGATCAAGCCCACTTCCGCCAAATGGAACGCCAGGCCAATCACCAGAATGGCGGCGGCCATGGCCTGGATCCAGAGCGCAGCCTGGTCGGCCTTGGTGCGTTTGGAACGTTCGTTATCGGCAAATTCTTCCAGCACCCGGCGGACCGGCTTGGGCAGGCGCCCGCCGTAACCGAACCAACGCAACTTCTCCAGTGCCCAGCAGGTAAACAGGCCGGCAAACAGTACCGGTATGCTGACCGGCGCCATGGTCAGGAAGAACTCGGCGAAATCCCAACCCACTACCTTGGCAATCAACAGGTTTTGCGGCTCACCCACCATGGTGGCAACCCCACCAAGAGCAGTACCGATGGCACCGTGCATCAGCAGGCTGCGCAGGAAGGCGCGGAAATTCTCCAGATCTTCCCGGTGCAGCTCCACCACCTCGTCATCACTGCCCGCGTTGTGATCGCTGTGATGGTAGCCCTTGCCCGAAGCAACCTTGTGATACACCGAGTAGAAACCGACCGCGACACTGATAATTACCGCCGTTACCGTCAGGGCATCCAGAAACGCTGACAACACGGCGGCGGCGCCACAAAACAGCAGGGACAGTGCGGACTTGGAACGCACGCCTACTAAGATCTGGGTGAAGGTAACCAGCAACAGCTCCTTCATGAAGTAGATCCCGGCCACCATGAACATCAGCAGCAGGATCACCGGGAAGTTGGTCAGCACCTCCAGGTACACCGCATCCGGCGTGGTCAGGCCAATCAACAGGGCTTCCACCGCCAGCAGCCCGCCGGGCAGCAGCGGGTAGCACTTCAGGGCCATGGCCAGGGTAAAGATGAATTCGGCAATCAACAGCCAGCCCGCCGTTCCGGGCCCCAACAGGTACATGACAATGGGATTAACAAACAGGAACAGCAGGATAACCTGCTTGTACCAGACCGGAGCCTTACCAAGAAAGTTGTGGGTAAAGCCGGAAATAACGGTAGTGGGCATGGCGAAAGTCTTCTGAAAGCACGGGTTATTGAAATTTTTCGTAGTTATTCAGGCTGATCGCAATCGATACTGGTCGTTGCGTCAGCCAGACTACAATTTTTTCGTATTATTACTAAAATTGTAGAGATAAAGCGCCGGTATTTTACCCGATTTCTCGGGCAATGCGGCCTTTTCGTGAAAAAATATTACAAAATCATCTTATTTATGCGTCCAGTCGGGGCTTCGCTTCTCCAGGAAGGCCGCCATCCCTTCCCGACGATCTTCGGTGTCCAAACTCGCCCAAAACAGACGGCGCTCGTAATCCACGCCCGTCCCCAGCGAGGTCTCAAATGCCTGGTTGACGGCTTCCTTGTTAAGCATGGTGGCCATCAGGGAGTTTTGGGCGATCTCTCCGGCCATGGCCATGGCGTCATCCACCAATGTCGCCGCCGGAACAATGCGACAGACCAAGCCGCTACGCTCGGCCTCCTCAGCATCCATCATGCGCCCAGTCAGGCACAGATCCATCGCCTTGGCCTTGCCGATGGCCCGGGTCAGGCGCTGGGTTCCTCCGGCCCCGGGCAGGATGCCCAATTTCACTTCCGGCTGACCAAAGCGTGCCGAGTCGGCGGCAATGATCACATCGCACATCATCGCCAGCTCACATCCGCCACCCAGCGCAACACCGGCGACCGCGGCGATGACCGGTTTCCGGCACCGCGTGACCTGCTCCCAGTTCGAGGAAATGAATTGCTCCCGGTAGGCCCGGGAAAAATCCATCGCCTGCATTTCAGAGATGTCTGCGCCGGCGGCAAACGCCTTGTCGTTACCGGTGATGACGATTGCCCTGACCTCGTCGTCCTGTTCCAGATCCTTCAACAGGTCCGAAAGCTCCGACATCAAGGCGCTGTTCAGGGCATTGAGAACGCGTGGACGATTGAGCCGGATCAATGCGACCGGGTCATGGCGCTCTAGCAAGATATTGTTGTAAGTCATAACCGCCTCCAAAGATTTTTCAGGGTATGGGTCCTTTAAACCGCTTAGAAAGATACCTCGAAACGCATGCCCCAACAAAATATAGGGCAACATGTTGACATATTATTTTGAGTAGGCGTATTTTTAAACAACATCAGCGATTGGCGCTGCCGGAATTGCCAACAACAACAAATCCCGACGCTAAAGGTGAATCACATGGAAACTGGCATCACCCCACAATCGGAACGTCGCTCCGCCATGATTCAAAATGGCGCATGGAACGACAAGCTCATTACCGATTACCTGGACGAAGCAGTGGCCCGCACCCCGGACCGCAAAGCCATCGTCGGCTACCAGGTCACCGGTGATACCCGCACCGCGCTTACCTACCAGGAACTCAACGATGCCGTCGCCCGGATGGCCGCGGGCCTGGTCGCAATGGGCATCGATAAGGGCGATGTCGTGGCATGCCAGCTCCCGAACTGGTGGCAGACCACCGCGCTGCACCTGGCCTGCATGCGCATCGGCGCCATTCTCAACCCACTGATGCCAATCTTCCGGGAGCGGGAACTGCGTTTCATGCTCGGCCACGGCGAAGCGAGACTGTTGGTCATTCCCAAGATCTTCCGCAACTTTGATTACGAAGCCATGGTTGATGGCATCCGCTCCGACCTGCCAAAACTGGAAACCCTGCTGGTGATTGGCGGCGAGGGTGACCGCAGCTTTGAACAGCGTCTGCTGGACACGCCATGGGAAGAAAAAACGGACACTGCGGCGCTGTTTGCCGTGCGTAAACCCGGCGCCGATGAGGTGGTCCAGATTCTCTATACCTCCGGCACCACCGGCGAACCCAAGGGCGTTATGCACACCTCCAACACCCTGTTCTCCAACGTGCGTCCCTATGCCGAACGGCTGCACCTGACATCCGACGACAAGATCCTGATGGCCTCACCCCTGGCCCACCAGACCGGCTTTCTTTATGGCGTGATGATGCCGGTTTACCTGGGCACCACAGCCATCCTTCAGGATATCTGGGATGCCGACTATGTCTGCAAGGTGATTGCCGCTGAAAAGCCGGCCTTCACCATGGCATCCACGCCCTTCCTCGCAGACCTGGTGAAAACCGCGCCCAAGCATGAGGGCGAGCTCGACTCATTGCGTATTTTTGTCTCAGCCGGCGCCCCCATTCCAACCGCCGTGGTCGAACAGGCCAGCAACACCCTGCAAGCCAAAATCCTCTCTGCCTGGGGCATGACTGAAAACGGCGCAGTGACCATGACCTGCCCGGAAGACCCGGCCGAACGCGCCAGCCAGTCTGACGGCAAAGTGCTGCCCTGGATGGAAATCAAAGTCACCGACTTCAAGGGCAACGCAGTGCCGGTCGGTGAAGAGGGCAACCTTCTGGTTCGCGGCGCGAGCCTGTTTGTTGGCTACCTCAAGCGCCCGGAACTCTACGGTGTGGATCAGGAGGGTTGGTTCAGCACCGGCGACCTGGCCCGCATGGACAAAGATGGCTACATCCGCATCACCGGTCGCACCAAGGACGTGGTGATCCGTGGCGGTGAAAACATTCCCGTCGTTGAGGTGGAGAACCTGCTCTACAAATACCCGGGGATCGTCGATGTTGCCCTGGTGGGCTGCCCGGATGAGCGATTGGGCGAGCGGGTCTGCGCCTACGTCACCATTGACGAGAAGACCACCGATCTTTCTCTGGACGACGTCAAGAATTACCTCATCGAAGAAAAACTCTCCAAAAGCTACCTACCGGAGTATCTCGAGGTGATTGAGGCCATGCCCCGCACCGCCTCCGGCAAAATCCAGAAATTCAAATTACGTGAACAGGCGAAGGAAGTACGCCTGGACCCAGCCAAACGCAGCTGATTCGTTCATCGAAAACAACAGGAGAAAACCATCATGAGAGGCCTGAACGGAAAAACAGTCATCGTCACCGGTGGCGGTGGTGGCATCGGCCGCGCCGTATGCCAGCGCTTTGCCCAGGAAGGCAGCCTGGTGGCCGTGCTCGACCGTGATGAGAACGCGGCCCAGGCCACGGTAGATATGATCACCGAGACGGGTGGCAAGGCCCGCGCCTACGCCGCCGACATCACCGATTACGCCGCAATTACTGACACCGTAGCCGCCATCGAAAACGATCTGGGCGTACCGACCGTGCTGGTGAACAACGCCGGTTTTGACCGCTTCATGCCGTTCCTGAAAACCGAGCCAAAACTCTGGGAACAACTGATTGCGGTGAACCTCACCGGCGCCCTCAACATGCACCATGTGGTATTGCCGAAAATGGTGGCCGCCGGCGGCGGCAAGGTCATCAACGTCGCTTCCGATGCTGCCCGAGTCGGCTCGTCCGGGGAATCCGTCTATGCCGCGTGCAAGGCTGGCCTGGTGGGCTTCAGCAAGACCGTTGCCCGGGAATTGGCCACCAAGAATGTGTGCCTGAATGTGGTTTGTCCGGGCCCCACCGACACTGCTCTGCTCAAAGGCGTGGCCGACAGTGCCCCCAACCCCGAGAAACTGCTGGAAGCCTTCCGCAACGCCGTGCCCATGAAGCGCCTGGCCCAGCCCGAGGATTACCCCGGGGTGATCGCCCTGCTCGCCAGCGATGACGCCAATTTCATTACCGGCCAGGTCATCAGCGTGTCCGGCGGCCTGACCATGGCCGGCTAAAACCCAGCCTTCCCAAAACACGGAGACCCCATCATGACTTACGAAGACATCCTGTACGACGAAACCGACGGCGTTGCCACCATCACCATCAACCGACCGGAACGCTACAACGCCTTCCGCGGCCAGACCTGCATGGAATTGATCGATGCGTTCAACCGGGCCGGCTGGAACAAGGACATCGGGGTGATTGTCTTTACCGGTGCCGGTGAAAAGGCCTTTTGTACCGGCGGCGACCAGGGCGCCCACGAAGGCCAGTACGACGGCCGTGGCCTGATCGGTCTCCCCGTGGAGGAATTGCAGCGCCTGATCCGGGAGGTACCCAAGCCAGTCATCGCCCGGGTTAACGGCTTTGCCATCGGCGGTGGCCATGTCCTCCATGTGATCTGCGATCTGAGCATTGCCTCGGAAACCGCCATATTCGGCCAGGTTGGCCCGAAAGTCGGCTCCGTCGACCCGGGCTTCGGCACCGCCTATCTGGCCCGGGTGGTCGGTGAAAAGCGGGCTCGTGAAATCTGGTACCTGTGCCGCAAGTATTCGGCTGAGCAGGCCCTGGAGTGGGGTCTGGTGAACGCGGTGGTACCCGCAGATCAGCTGGACGAAGAGGTGGGCAAATGGTGCGACGAGATCCTGGAAAAGAGCCCGACCGCCCTCTCAATCGCCAAACGCTCCTTTAACGCGGACAGCGACAACATTGCCGGCATTGGCGCGCTCGGCATGCAGGCCCTGAGCCTGTACTACAACACCGACGAATCCAAAGAAGGCGTGCAGGCCTTCAAGGAAAAGCGCAAACCGGAATTCCGCAAGTACTACAAATAACCACCCGACCGCCCGGAGAACACCATGAATTTCGGATTTAACGAAGAACAGAACGCAATCCGCGAGGTTGTGGCCCGCTTCAGCGCCGAGGTGCTGGCTCCGGGCTACCGCAAGCGGGACAAGGAAGGGGTGATCGAAAAGGATGTCATCCGCCAGCTCGGCGAGATGGGTCTGCTGGGTGGCGAGCTGCCGGAGGAGTTCGGGGGCAGCGGGATGGACTGTGTCACCAGTGGCCTGATCATAGAAGAGATCGCCAAAGGGGATTTCAACGTCGGCTACATTCCGCTACTGGCTTCCCTCAATGGCCAGATTATCGCCAGTCACGCCGAACCCGACCTGGCGAAGAAGTGGCTGCACGGCATCACTTCTGGCCAAAACGTCGCCTGCATTGCCCTGACAGAACCCCACGGCGGTTCCGACGCCGCCAACCTGCGCCTGAAAGCGGAGAAGAAGGGCGACGTCTATGTGCTCAACGGCGAAAAAACCTCCATCTCCATGGCGGATCAAGCCGATGTGGCCGTAGTGTTTGCCCGCACCGGCACCGTGGAACAAAAAGCCTCCGGGATCAGCGCATTTCTGGTGCCCATGGACACACCGGGCATCACCACCACGCGATTCGAGGACAACGGCCAACGCGCCATAGGCCGCGGCTCCATCTTTTTCGACAACGTGGAGGTACCTGCCAGCCACAGGATGGGTGACGAGGGAAAGGGCTTCAAACAGGTGATGCAGGGCTTCGACTACAGCCGTGCACTGATCGGCCTGCAGTGCCTGGCGGTAGCCCAGCAATCTCTGGACGAAACCTGGCAGTGGCTGACCGAACGCACCGCCTTCGGCCAGAACCTGTCGGCGTTTCAGGGCCTGACCCACCCACTGGCCGAATACCAGACTTACGTTCATGCCGCGCGCCTGCAGTGCTACCATGCGCTCTGGTTGAAGGACAGCCATCTGCCCCACAACGCCGAGGCCGCCATGAATAAGTGGTGGGGGCCAAAGCTGGCGTTCGACGTGGTGAAACAGTGTCTGCTGGCCCATGGTCATACCGGTTGGGGCGAGGATCTGCCCTTTGCCCAGCGTCTGCGGGACGTGCTGGGTCTGCAAATAGGTGACGGCACCGCGCAGATCATGAAAAATATTATTGCCCGCGAATACCTACCCACGTAAGGCATCCCAGCCCCGGGGACACACAGGAGCTCAGATGATCGTCAACGAATCCGGCGGCATTCCGAACCGGCTGTTTTTCCGCCTGTTCCAGACTGGCAACATCCTGCAGCGGCAGGTTCAGAACGAAATGGGGATCAGTGCGGTGCAGTGGGCAGTGCTGGGTGCGTTGTCACGGGAAGGTTTTGAGGATGGCACCTCGTTCAACCAGCTGAAAGAATACCTGTACGTGAGCCGACAGAATCTTGATGGGGTTCTGAAACGAATGGAGCGGGATGGCCATGTGGTTCGGATAACGGACCCGCAGGACCGTCGCGCCCGGCTGGTGAAACTGACTGACAGTGGGCAGAAGTTCTGGAATCAGCTGCAGGACACCATCACCGAGTTCTACCAGCAGGCGCTGCAGGGTCTGAGTTTTGATGACGGGGTCAGCCTGCTGCACCTTCTCAAGAAACTGCAGCACGAACTTGTTCAGGTCTCGCTGACCTCAGAGAACGAATAGGCCGCCTGACCATCAGGACAGGCGGCCACTCTATTCACTGATCGAAGTGGATAACAGTCCGAATGCTTTTACCTTCATGCATCAGCTCAAAGGCGTCGTTGATGCCATCCAGCCCCATGGTGTGGGTAATGAAATCGTTCAGCTTGAATTCACCCTGCAGGTAGCGCTCCACCATCCCCGGTAGCTCAGAGCGGCCTTTGACCCCCCCAAACGCTGAGCCTTTCCAGACCCGGCCGGTAACCAGCTGGAACGGACGGGTTGAGATTTCCTGGCCAGCCCCGGCCACACCGATGACCACCGACTCGCCCCAGCCTTTATGACAGCATTCCAGGGCCGACCGCATAACGTCGACGTTGCCGATGCATTCGAAGGAATAGTCCACGCCGCCGTCGGTCAGCTCGACAATAACTTCCTGGATCAGCTTGTCATGATCCTTTGGGTTGACGCAGTCGGTTGCGCCCAACTGGCGGGCAAGGTCGAACTTGCTCTCGTTGATGTCGATAGCAATGATGCGGCTGGCTTTCGCCATGACAGCACCAATGATGGCAGACAGACCAATGCCACCCAGACCAAAAATGGCGACGGTGGCGCCCTCTTCTACCTTGGCGGTGTTCATCACCGCGCCCATGCCAGTGGTCACGCCGCAGCCCAACAGACAGACTTCCTCCAGCGGCGCGTCCTTGCTGACCTTGGCCAGGGCAATTTCCGGCAACACGGTGTACTCGGAAAAGGTCGAGCAGCCCATGTAATGGAAGATGGGCTCGCCATCCTTATAAAAGCGCGAGGTGCCATCGGGCATCAGCCCCTTGCCCTGGGTGTCGCGGATTTTCTGGCATAGATTAGTCTTGCCCGACAGGCAGAACTTACACTCGCCACATTCCGGGGTGTAGAGCGGAATAACATGGTCACCCACCTGCACACTGGTGACACCCTCGCCTATCGACTCAACGATGCCGCCGCCTTCGTGGCCGAGAATGGCCGGAAAGTTGCCCTCCGGGTCATCACCAGAAAGGGTAAACGCATCGGTATGGCAAACCCCGGTGGCGACAACACGCACTCTGACTTCTCCGGCCTTTGGGGGCATGACATCCACCTCTTCCACGGACAGAGGTTGGCCCGGTCCCCAGGCAATTGCTGCTTTTGATTTGATGATTTCAGCCATAACGCTCTCCGCTGGTAGCTTGTGGACGGCGATTAGCGCCATCTGATTTGTGCAATCATTGTATTTATCCACAATCAATTGATAATGACCCAGTTCATCAAATGACTTTTACTGTGCTGTAACAATCATCAGAACTGGCACACTTGGCATACTTGGAGAGAACGGACATGTATCGCTGGGAAGGCGTAAACGAGTTTGTTGCCGTCGCCGAAACCGAAAGCTTTACCCAGGCTGCCCGGAGACTCGAGGTCTCGACCGCTCAGGTGAGCCGACAGGTCAGTGCACTGGAAACCCGGCTGGCCACCCGGCTCTTCTACCGGACAACCCGGCGGGTATCGGTCACGGAAGCAGGCCGGATTTACTACCAACATTGCCGACAGGTCCTGGATGCCCTGGACGATGCCGAGCGCTCCATCACCAATCTGCAGTTATCCCCAAGAGGCAAGCTCAGGCTGACAGCACCCATTACTTACGGTGAGAAGAGGATCGCGCCTCTGGTGAACGAGTTTGTGGTGCGGTATCCGGAACTGGACATTGAAATGAACCTGACCAACCAGAAACTGGATCTGGTGGGTGAGGGTTATGATCTGGCTGTGCGGCTCGGCAAACTGGAGGACTCCAGCATGATGGCCCGGCGCCTGTCATCCCGGACCCTGTATGTGTGCGCATCGCCCCAGTACCTCTCGGCCCACGGCACACCTTATGAGCTATCGGAACTGGCGCAGCACAACTGTCTGCAGGGCAACCTGGATTACTGGCGCTTCCAGGAACAGGGCCAACCTCGCAATGTCCGAATCAGCGGAAACATCCGGTGCGACAGTGGCAGGGCTTTGCTGGATGCAGCATTGAAGGGGATTGGTATCGTCCAGTTACCGGATTATTACGTTCAAACGGCACTGGATACGGGCCAGTTGCTGCCGCTACTGACCCATTACCGGGAGGACGATGACGGTATCTGGGCGGTTTATCCCCATAACCGCCACCTGTCGCCCAAGGTTCGGATGCTGCTCGACTTCCTTGTCGAGTCACTGGCGCAGTGAGGGACTGAGTGAACTTAGCGGGCCGTACTCACGGTTGCGCCTGAGGACGCCGTATCAACCGCATCCGCCAGCAGCTCGGCGGTGATGGCCGAAAGCGTCCAGCCCAGGTGGCCGTGACCGGTGTTGTAGAACACCGTAGGCAGGCGGCCAGGACCAACTCGCGGCATCATGTTCGGCAACATGGGACGCAGGCCAGCCCAAGGCACCACGCGACGGGTGCTGACTCCGGGAAAGCATTCCTCAACCCAGCGTGTCAGCGGCTTGATGCGGTCGTCACGGATGTTGCGGTTGTAGCCGTTGAACTCGGCGGTACCGGCAACCCGGAAACGGTCATCACCCAGACGACTGGTGACCAGCTTGGTGGCATCATCCAGCAGGCTGACGGTCGGCGCGGCTTGCTGAGAAGCTTCGTCGTCCAGCTCCACGGTGATGGAATAGCCTTTAACCGGATAGATATTAACCCGGTCACCCAGCTTGGCCGCCAGGGCGCGACTGCCAACACCGGCACAGATCACCACGCCGTCGTAGGTTTCACGGGTCTGTTCTTTGCCGTCGAAGGAGGTAACCCAGGCGCTGGAGGCATCCGCGCTCAATTCGGTTACGGTGTGGCCGTAGTTGGTCTTAACGCCACGGCGCTGGATCGCATCGGCCAGGCCGTTGGTGAACTTGTGGATATCTCCGGTGGAATCGCTCTCGGTGTAAAAACCACCGTAGTAAGTGCCCGCAAGCGTGGGCTCAATGGACTTCATTTCCTCGGGAGTGACCGGCCGACGCTCAAGGCCGCCCGCTGCCAGCAGCTTGGAGACGTTCGAGGCGTGATCAAAACCAGCCTTGTCCCGGTAAATGTGCAGGATACCCTGCTTCTTCAGGTCAAAGTCGATGCCTTCGTCCTGCGCCCACTGGAACAGGTGTTCACGGGCGGCAATGGCCAGGCGGGCGGTTTCCGTGGTGTTCTTTTCGTACTGGGGAATTGCCGCGATGAACTCGGCAAACCAGCTTAATTTGTGCCAGGACGGCTTGGGATTGACCAGCAACGGGGCATCGCTGTGCATCATCCACTTCATGCCCTTGATGATGGTCTGCCAGTTGTTCCAGACCTCGGCATTGGAAGCCGACAACTGACCACCGTTGGCGAAGGAGGTTTCCATCGCCGCATAGCGGTGCTTTTCGTAGACGGTGACATCCAGGCCGCGCTTGGCCAGGGTGTAAGCCGTGGTAATGCCGGTGATACCACCGCCGATAACTGCAATTCGCTTCATAGAGCTCTCCAAGAGGCGTCCAGGGTTCCCTTTCCCCATAGCCTGTTAACACATCATTCTGTGTACAGCATGGTAGAAAGCACCCCTTCCGTCACGGTACCTGAGAGATTCACTCGCCAATTCCTTGAAATCAGCGGCTTGCTCCTTCGGTGTGCCAACGGACGCAGTCGTCGGCAGCTCTTCGGAAAGTATTCATGCTAGCGGTCCGTTTGCCTGAGAGTTTCCGGGGCAGTTGCTCCTTCGGCGCCGGCCACACGGGAGTGCGGCGCGGTCTCTCCCGCTAGCATGTCAGATCGGCGATTTGTCTCGATCCGGTTTGCAAAATAGCAAAAATCTGGGTTTTGCAAAACCATTACCTTACTGGGAGGCGAATGATTTGGTTAGCCAACCTTAATTACCGCCTCCTTCAGTGCAGCACTCGCACCCTGCTTACTACCGGCTGCCGGAACGGGAAGTGCGGTGCGGACCAATTCAGGTGATCCGAGAAAAACTCGGCATGGCGAGTGCGATCCGACAACACCAACACACACTCATCCATACCACAGCATTCCGGTGAAATTGCCAGGGAATCATCGGTACGCAGCACTTTCAGTGCCCTGGAAAGCACCTGCTCCTTGCCGGTGATATCACCACAGATAGACAGAGCCTGAGACACCAGAATAGCAGCGAGCGTCAATTCAACGTGCATGCAGCTCTCATCAGTCGCGCCATCAAGGCAGGCGAGATCCATAGCGCTTCCCGACAGGGAGATCACGTCCCGCCAATCGCCCCGCTCAATGCAGGCGTGGGCATTTTCCATCCAAAAGAGCCAGAGATCCTTCCGTTCTTCCAGCGATAGGTTTGCAAACTGCTGACGATGAGTGGGGCATAGAAATTCCATTCCGTTCTCCTTGGCGGTTTCGAAATGATAATAGTTATCATTTGTAAAAACTTCAAGGAAAAGCCTGGAGACCACACACAGCATGTAACGGAGCGAGGAGCGATTGCTCTGAAGGCTTTATGGGAATACAGGTCCAACAATCTCGGGCTCACACCCACTTGCAGCGAGCGAGGGTGTAGTACAGCAGAGGCACCACCAGTACGGTCAGCAATGTCGACATAGCCAGCCCAAAGATCAGCGATATCGCCAGCCCGTTAAAGATCGGATCGTTTAGGATGAAGTAAGCGCCCACCATCGCCGAGATAGCCGTTAAAGCGATCGGCTTGATGCGCACCGCGCCTGCCAGAACAACGGCTTCATCGAGGTCCACACTTTCCTCAATCAGTTGCCGGATAAACACCACCAGCAAAATCGAATTGCGCACGATAATGCCAGCCAGGGCAATCATGCCGATCATGCTGGTGGCCGTGAATTCCCGCCCCAGCAAAGCATGGCCCGGCATTATTCCAATCAGTGTCAGAGGGATTGGCGCCATGATCACCAGAGGCAGGATGTAGGAACGGAACTGGGCCACCAGCAGTACGAAAATCATGAACACACCGACGCTGTAGGCGGCCCCCATGTCCCGGAAGGTTTCGTAGGTAATCTGCCATTCGCCGTCCCATTTCAGGGTGCCTTTTTCCGGCAAGACTGGCTGATCAATGAAATACTGGTCCGGCGCACCTTCCTGCTGGTTCAGGCGTTCCACCATAGTAAACATACCGTACAGCGGTGAATCGATGTCACCAGCCATATCCGCCGTCACGTAGGTCACCGGCAACAGATCCTTGTGGTAGATCGCCCCCATCCAGTTCGCTTCCCGAACTTCGGCAATGCTCGCCAACGAAACCAGGTTACCGCTACGACTTCGCACATTAAGCGATAACAGCACCGATGGCTGGGCCTTGTCGCCTTCACCCAGAATTACCCGAAGAGGAACCGGGTATTTGGCATGATCATCGTGCAGGAAGCTCACACTGGTTCCGCCAAGGGCCGTCTGCAGGGCGCTGACGACCTGGGCCTGGGACACACCAAGTCGCGCCGCCCGATCCCGGTCCACCACCACTTCCCACTCCCGTGTCGGCGCCTCCAGGGTGGTATCGATGTCCACCAGTCCATCCACTGCGGTCATGCCGTCCGCGATCTGCCGGGCCATTGCCGCACGGCGGGTTTCATCCACGGCGTATATCTCAGCCACCACGGGAGACAGCACCGGCGGGCCCGGGGGTACTTCCACAATTTTCACACTGGCATCGTACTTTTCAGCAATTGCCGTAAGGGGAGCCCGCAAAGACTGGGCGATATCGTGGGACTGCCGATCCCTGTTTTCTTCGTGAGTGAGGTTGACCTGAATATCACCATGGTAGGGATCACCTCGCAGGTAGTACTGCCGCACCAGTCCGTTGAAGTTGATTGGCGAGGAGGTTCCGGCGTAGGTCTGCCAGTTGGCCACTTCGTCCACCGTTTCCAGGTAGCCAGCCATTTCCATCAACACCCGCTGGGTCTGTTCCATCGGGGTGGTTTCCGGCATATCCACCACCACCTGCAACTCGGATTTGTTGTCGAAAGGCAGCATTTTCAGAATCACGGCCTGAAACACCGGCAACGAGGTTGCCGCGACAGTCAGGCCAACCACCCCGAGAGTAAGCAGACGACGACGCCAGGGATGATCCCCGAGAAACGGCCCCAACACCATCCGGAAAATTCGCAGGGACAGGGGGCTGACACCGTCAGCAGAGTTGGAAGCGTCATCGGCTTCAACCGCCTTTTCCCCTTTTTTCTGTCTCAGCAATCGGAACGCCAGCCAAGGCGCTACGACAAAGGCGACGATCTGGGACAGTACCATGCCTGCAGAAGCGTTGATCGGAATAGGACTCATATAGGGACCCATCAGACCACTGACAAACGCCATCGGAATCAATGCGGCCATGATGGTGAGGCTGGCCATAATGGTGGGCGTGCCCACCTCGTCCACGGCGACCGGGATAATGTCCCTCACCGCGTGCCTGGAGTTCTGGATCCGGCGATTGATGTTTTCGGTAATCACGATGCCGTCATCCACCAATATGCCGATGGAAAAAATCAGTGCGAACAGGGAGACCCGGTTCAGGGTAAAGCCCCAGGCCCAGGAAAATACCAGGGTCAGCAGTAGCGTGATTAATACCGCAATACCCACGATCAGTGCCTGGCGCCAGCCCATAGCCGCCAGCACCAGGAGAACCACGCAAAGCGTGGCGGAAATCAAATCGGTAATCAGTTTGCGAGCTTTCTGGGAAGCCGTTACGCCGTAATCCCGAGTGACCAGAACTTCAACAGACTCAGGTAACGCCCGATTTCGCAACTGTTCCAGACGCTCTTGAATGGCGGTGGTGATATTGATGGCGTTTTCACTCGGCTTTTTGGCGATAGCCAGAGTGACGGCCGGGTAGATGTCACCGGGCTGGCCAGCCATACCTTCCGTATGTGCCGGACCAAAGCCGGTCATCACACTGTGATCGGCCACAGTACTACCCCGACGGACCTCGGCCACATCTTCCAGATACACTGCGGAGCCATTGTGCATGCCGACCACCAGGCGTCGGACGTCATCGACCGATTCCAGAAGCGTTCCCGCCTGGACCGGAATTGACACATTGTCGCGGGTGATTCGGGTCTCCTGACTGCTGGAGTTTGCGGCTGCCAGCGACTTTTTTATATCGTCGATGGTCAGGTTGAAACCCGCTAGTAATGCAGGATCAAAATGGATATCCACCCGGTCAGGAATACCGCCCGTGGTATAAACGTCCCGGGTGCCGGGAACCCGCTTCAGTGCCACTTCCAGCATATGCGCCAGACGAGTCAGTTCCTCGCCCGTCTGTCCATTTACCGGATCGTAGAGCGTCAAGGTCATCACCGGAACATCATCAATACCCTTAGGCTTGATCACTGGCTGGGTCGCGCCAAGGTTGGCAGGCAACCAGTCCTGATTCGAATACACCTGGTTGTACAGCCGGACCAATGCGTCCTGACGGGGCACGCCTACTTCGAACTGCACCGTAATCACGGCCTGGCCCTGACGAGATACCGAGTAGACGTGCTCCACACCCTGGATTTCGCTCATCACCTGTTCAGCAGGTGTGGCGATGGCACTTTCCACCTCTCGAGTGCTGGCACCCGGAAACGCCACCATGATGTCGGCCATGGTGACATCAATCTGGGGCTCTTCCTCTTTTGGAGTCACCACCACGGCCAGCACGCCAAGAATGATGGCTAGAATGGCAAGCAAGGGCGTGAGGTGATTGTTCTGAAAAACCCGGGCAATGGCCCCGGATGGCCCTACAGGCGGCAATTCCCTACTCACGGGTTTGGTTCCTCGCCCGATTTATTCACCAGATTCAGGCGATCACTGCCAACCAGCTCCGAAGGATTGGTAACCACCCGTTCGCCTTCACTGAGACCGGCGAGGATCTCGAGTCGGCCATTGTCCCTGGTCCCGGTACGTACCTGACGCAGGCGGGGCCGGTCCTGCTCGTCCAGTACAAATACGGCCCTCATTTCGCTGCGCTGAATCAAACCGCTGGTGGGTATCCAAAGAGCCTCCCGACGTGCAACCGGCACACTTACTTTTACGAGCATTCCGGGAAACAAGGTGCCGTTGGGGTCACTCAGGCGCATTCGCAATCGGAAGGTGTGGGTTTGCGGGTTGGCGTAGGGATAGAACGTCATCTCGCCGGTTTCAAGTACCCGGCCATCGGCAAGGGTGACCTTTGCCTGGCGCTCTGAACGCGCCAGTTCGGCATACCTTTGTGGCAGGTCAACCACAACCCGAAGCTGCTCCAGAGATAGTCCGCTAAGAAGAGGCTGGCCGGGACTTACCGACTCCCCTATCTCCACATGGCGCTCAGTGAGGATGCCACCATAGGGCGCTAGCACCCGGGTGTATGACAGCTGCTCCTGTGCCTCGGAAACTGCAGCAGTGGCACGCTCCACCCGGGCGCGGGCAGCGGCGAGATTGTTGCGGGCCTGGTCGAATTCCTGTCGGGAAACCAGCCCTCGCTCATGAACAGATTCAATTCGCTCAAATCGTTGACGTGCATCTGTCAGCGCCGCTTCAGCCTCTTCAAGCCCGGCCTCGGCCTGGCGTAATCGGGAGCGCTGTTCACTGTCCTCCAGTTGAACAATCAACTCACCGGCGGCAACTGAGTCATCGACATCGTAGGGTAGGCTCTGGACGGTACCGCTGGTCTGGGCGGAGACGGTGCTTTGCTGAACGGCTTCGATCACGCCATCCAGAAGGACGATTTCGTGAAATTCGCCACGTTCGACAACCACCGTCGTCACGGCGCCAGCATTGCTCACCTGCTGCCCATGGGCTGCTAGGGCCAACAGCCCCAGAGTTACTATCAGTCCTGCGGCAGCCACTCGCCCCATCAATCACCTCCGGGAAGTCATCTGGTTATTAGGTAATAACTGAATGTTATCAAGAATTGCGCCCAGAAAACATGAATCCACGGTCCCCAATGGAGACCCTGACCCGCGACCAGGAAAATACCCTGCTCCAGCGACAACTGCAGCGCTCGTAAATCCAATATTTCCAGTGGCTTCGGGGAGGGCAAACAGTACCATTCATCGCCCGCCCATATTGCTCAGCCCCGATGATCCGAAGCAGCCCGGCGACCAGAGCAATCAGGCATAACAGAGCAATGTATGAATTTCTTTAATTCAAAACCACCTTCACTCTTTCATTTGGATCTCAGAGCGAGCCATCCAAGAAACATCCATTTGCCTACCAACATTGTTAATATTGGCAAGAAAATCCATTGAGCGAGAGGTAGTACCCCGGTGCCCGTCCATGAGATCACGGGCATCAGCTCACTGTAATTCCATCTGTCACCCTCAACTGTCGCCCAGTACTCGAAAAGGATCGTTACCAGCAGTCCGACGGCAACGTAAACCAACAGATTGCTCCGGCTCCAGCTGCTACCGGCCCAAAACCAGTCTCTGGATATCCATGCGGCAGTCGTATACGCCCCAATGGTTATGTTGGCATCCCCGACGGTGGCGCGGGTGCAGAGCCAGACCACATCCCAATGACGAGCCCCGGTCATGCCAATGAAGAAAGGCACCTGCATCATTTCCCAGAAAAAGTGCAGGAAAAAACTGACACCCCAGATCATCAGAGCAAGCACAATCGCAGCTCGCTGGCGGTCGGAATCATTCAGAAAAACCATTGCAGCTCCATCAGCACTAACGGTTCCAGTCGTCCATACTCGCCTTCTTTACCCTCAAACAACGGAATGACTCTTTATCGGCAGAAAAGCTGTGATTGCACGTTTGCGAGAAAGAAAGACTATAAACTGAATGGATCATGCCAAGCTGAAACAGAACTGAAAACCATCTCTGAGTATGCATCTAGTTGATGCGGGTCAATATCAGACACATAGGCACCGCTATAAACCTGGTACCTTAGCGGTTGGTAATTTGCCAATTAAATCTCTGACGGTCGTGTCCAAATAAGCGACGACTGACGGGTCTAGTTTCAGGCGTAATGGTCATCACCAGTCGGATGGCCGCCCGGTATCACGGATGCTATCGACCTTTCTGATGTTAGGAGAGTTTTGCTAAAAGTAGAACACCTCCCGGCGGGAAATCCGGAAGGCTTAATAATCAGATTTCCTTCACTACCTTAGAAAGCATATCCCTAACATTGCCAGCAACCCGTTTGAGCTCATCATTATCAATGGCGGCCATGGAAGCCACTGGATCCACCGCACTTACCTCAATGCCCCCAGACACCTCACGAAGAATGACATTGCAAGGCAGCATGGCGCCCACGCGAGGTTCCAGCCCGATAGCTTCCCAGGCCATGCCCGGATTACAGGCTCCGAGAATCCGGTATGGGAACATATCCTTGTCCAGCTTTGTCTTCATGGTTGCTTTAACGTCGATTTCCGTCAGTACGCCAAAGCCGTGGTCACCCAACGCTTTTCGCACTCTCAGGTCCACCTCTTCAAATTCCACATTCTCAATTAGACGATTGATTGTGTAAGACATAGTTATCTCCCATGATGCAGAATGTTGGCGGTTCTGTTCCTGCTTTATAACCCTTGGGCGTAACGCATTTCCAAAAACGCGGACGGAGATAGGGGAACCCAATTACTCGACAGTAACGCTCTTGGCCAGGTTGCGCGGCTGGTCCACGTCCGTGCCCTTGAGCACGGCTACATGATAAGACAGCAATTGCAGTGGCACCGTGTACACGATGGGTGCGGTTATCTCATGCACCGACGGCAGCTGCATGACATGGATGCCTTCTTCCGCTTTCACATCGGCTGCGCTGTCGGCGAAGACAAAGAGCTCACCGCCCCGGGCCCGAACCTCCTCCAGGTTGGATTTTAGCTTTTCCACCAGGGCGTTATTGGGCGCCACGGTTACCACTGGCATCTCACTGTCGACCAATGCCAGCGGCCCATGCTTCAGCTCACCAGCCGGGTAGGCCTCGGCGTGGATGTAGGAAATTTCCTTGAGCTTGAGGGCGCCTTCCAGCGCCACCGGAAACTGTGAACCCCGGCCCAGGAACAGGCTGTGGTTTTTATCCATGAAGGCCTTGGACATCTCGGCGATCTCAGCATCCAGTGCCAGCACTTGGTCGACCTGTCCGGGGAGCTGGTGGATAGCTTTGACGATCTCCGCTTCCCGCTCCTCAGTGAGGCCATTGTGACGGGCCAGTGCCAGGGTGAAGATCAGCAGCGCCGTCAGCTGTGTGGTGAAGGCCTTGGTGGAGGCTACGCCAATCTCGGGGCCGGCCTGGGTCATGATTACCAGGTCGGATTCGCGCACCAGGGAACTGCCGGGTACGTTGCAGATCGCCAGAGCGGCCCGGAAACCGGCCTGCTTGGCCTGGCGCAACGCTGCCAGGGTATCCGCGGTTTCACCGGACTGAGAGATGCACAAAAACAGGGTATCGCGCTGAATCACATGTTTGCGGTAACGGAATTCGGAAGCCACCTCGACCGAACACGGAACACCGGCCAACTCCTCAATCCAGTAACGGGCAACCATGCCGGCATGGTAACTGGTGCCGCAGGCGATGATCTGGACGTGGTTGACGTCCTGCAGCAGATTGGCGGCGTCGGTGCCCAGCGCCTGCTCCAATACCCGGGTGTCGGTAGTCCGACCTTCCATGGTCGCCTTGATCACGGCGGGCTGCTCGTAGATCTCCTTGAGCATGAAGTGGCGGTACTCGCCCTTCTCCGCTGAATCGGAACCATGTTCAAAGCGGATGATCTTGCGCTCGACCGGCGTGCCTTCGCGGTCGTGAATGCTGACGGCGTCCCGACGGATGTCGGCAATGTCGCCTTCTTCCAGAAACATGAAACGGTCGGTTACCGGCAGCAGCGCCAACTGGTCCGAGGCGATGAAGTTCTCGCCGATGCCCACACCGATGACCAGTGGGCTGCCTTCCCGGCATACCAGCAGATGATCCGGCTCGTCCGCATGCAGCACGGCCAGTGCGTAGGCGCCGCGCAGACGGGCGATGGCCGCTTTCACGGCATCGTACAGATTGCTGTGCTTGCGGTAATACTGCTCGATCAGGTGGGCGACCACTTCGGTGTCGGTCTGGGAGGTGAACTCGAAGCCATCGGCTTTCAGTTCGTCCCGCAGGTCCTGATAATTCTCGATGATGCCGTTGTGAACAATGGCCAGACGGTCGCCGGACATGTGGGGATGAGCATTGACCTGCGACGGCTCGCCGTGGGTGGCCCAGCGGGTGTGGGCAATGCCCAGGTGACCCGACAGAGGATTGGTCTCGATGGCCTCGGCCAACGACGCCACCTTGCCTACCTCTCGAGCTCGTTGCGTCACTCTGCCACCATCGATCACCGCCATACCGGCCGAATCGTACCCCCGGTATTCCAGACGGCGCAGGCCCTCAAGAAGAATTCCCTGAACGTCCCGCTCCGAAACCGCGCCTACAATGCCACACATGCTGCTATCACCTGTCCTGTAAAACGATCAATCTGATTTCTTCGGCCGTTCCCAGCCGGAGATGTTGCGTTGGCGCCCGCGAGCCACGGCCAGTTCACTGTCCGCGACATCCCGGGTAATGGTCGACCCGGCACCGATGGTGGCGTCCGCAGAGATACTGACGGGCGCAACCAGAGACGTATTGGAGCCAACAAAGACCCCGTCGCCGATCTCGGTCCTGAATTTGTTCACCCCATCATAATTGCAGGTGATGGTGCCTGCACCCACATTCACATTACGGCCCAGTGAGGCGTCGCCCACGTAACTGAGGTGGTTGATCTTGCTGCCCTCGCCGACCACCGTCTTCTTGGTTTCCACAAAGTTGCCAACTTTGGTGTCGGCGGCCAGCTCGGTGCCTGGGCGCAGGCGCGCAAAAGGCCCGATCTGGGCATTGGCACCGATAGTGGCACCCTCGATGACACTGTGGGCCTTGATCTGGGCACCGTCGGCAATCCGCGCGTCTTTGATGACGCAGCCCGGGCCGATGGAAACGCCGCTGCCAATCGATACCTTGCCTTCGAACACCACGTTGACGTCAATCAGGATGTCGTTGCCGATGGTCAGGTCGCCCCGGACATCGATTCGGGCCGGGTCGGCCAGGGTGGCGCCTTCGGTCATCAGCCGGTCGGCTTCCCGGCGCTGGTACCAACGCTCAAGCTCGGCCAGCTGCAACCGGTTATTCACGCCCTGAACCTCGTACGCATCACCAGGCTGGGCCACGGAAATCGACAGACCATGATCCACCGCCATGGCAATGATATCGGTCAGGTAGTATTCGCCCTGGGCATTGGCGTTGGACAGCGTTGGCAGCCAATTCTTCAGGTGTTTGGCCGATACCGCCAGAATGCCGGTGTTGACCTCCCTGATGGCGCGTTGGGATTCGGTCGCGTCTTTCTGCTCCACGATGGAGGTAACCTGATCGGCGCCGTTGCGAACAATACGGCCATAGCCGCCGGGATCGTCCAGCGTCACCGTCAGTAGTGCCAGAGTCCGTTCATCCAGTTCCGCCACCATGGCCTCAAGGGTTTCCACCCGAGTCAGTGGCACATCGCCATAAAGCACCAGCACCCGGGCGTCGTCCGGCAGATCTGGCAGCACCTGGGCCACGGCATGGCCGGTGCCAAGCTGTTCGCTCTGTACCACCCAGTTCACCGAGGTTTCCGGAGTAACGGCCTTTACCTGATCTGCGCCATGACCAATTACCGTATGAATCGTTTCCGCGCCAAGCTGCTTGGCCGTTCCGATGACATGATGCAGCATCGGCCGACCAGCCACCCCATGCAAAACCTTGGGCAGAGCGGATTTCATTCTTGAACCCTGACCCGCGGCCAGGATTACAACGTGGAGCGGGTTCATCGACAAATCAGACCCCCGGAGTGTCTAGTTTGGTGTATCGGTAAACAAAAAAAGCCGCAACCCGATAGGCCGGAGCCCAACGCAGAGCGTTGGATTTCCAGCCGCGCAGGATGCGGCTTCGGTGTTCGGCAAACCCGAAACGAAATGCTTAACGCATTTTGTTGCGCAGCTGCTGGATGGTACGAAGCTGAGCAACAGCTTCGGCCAGTTCTGCAGCGGCACGGGAATACTCGAATTCACCGGTCTTATTGGCAAGCGCTTTCTCGGCTTCTTTCTGTGCCTCAAGAGCAGCGGCTTCGTCCACATCCTTGGCGCGAACCGCGGTATCAGCCAACAAAGTCACCAGATTGGGCTGGACCTCCAGATATCCGCCGGACACATAAAGAATTTCTTCTTCACCGCCCTGCTTGATGATCCGAATCGGTCCCGGCTTCAGCTGAGTCAGCAGCGGAGTGTGACCTGGGGCAACGCCCAGGTCACCTTCAGAGCCCGCTGCAATCAGCATCTCAATCAATCCGGAATAGATCTTTGTTTCGGCACTTACCACATCACAATGCACGGTAATACCCATGTCAGTTGCCTCTTTGATCGATCCGGAAACAAGTGCAATGGCTCAAATTACTTCTTCGCCTTGCTCTTCATTTCCTTCGCTTTCTCGACCGCTTCCTCAATGGTACCAACCATGTAGAAAGCCTGCTCAGGCATTTCGTCATAGTCACCGTTGAGGATGCCCTTAAAGCTGCTGATGGTCTCCTTCAGGGACACGTACTTACCAGGGGAGCCGGTGAATACTTCAGCAACGTGGAACGGCTGCGACAGAAAACGCTCGATCTTGCGGGCACGTGCTACGGTCAGCTTATCTTCTTCTGACAGTTCATCCATACCCAGGATGGCGATGATGTCTTTCAGTTCCTTGTAGCGCTGCAGGTTGGTCTGCACGCCACGAGCCACTTCGTAATGCTCGTCGCCGATGACCAGCGGATCCAGCTGACGGGAAGTGGAGTCAAGCGGATCGATCGCCGGGTAGATACCCTTGGAGGCGATGTCACGGCTCAGTACCACGGTCGCGTCGAGGTGCGAGAAGGTGGTCGCCGGAGACGGGTCAGTCAAGTCATCCGCCGGTACGTATACCGCCTGGATGGACGTGATGGAACCGGTCTTGGTCGACGTGATCCGCTCCTGCAGCTCACCCATCTCCTGGGCCAGGGTCGGCTGGTAACCTACCGCAGACGGCATACGACCCAGCAAGGCTGATACTTCGGTACCCGCCAGGGTGTAACGGTAGATGTTGTCAACGAACAACAGTACGTCACGGCCTTCGTCACGGAATTTCTCAGCCATGGTGAGACCGGTCAGGGCCACACGCAGGCGGTTTCCGGGAGGCTCGTTCATCTGGCCGTAGACCATCGCTACCTTATCAAGGACGTTGGAGTCCTTCATTTCGTAGTAGAAGTCGTTACCTTCACGAGTCCGCTCACCAACACCTGCGAATACGGAGAGACCGGAGTGCTCTTTCGCGATGTTGTTGATCAGCTCCATCATGTTTACGGTCTTACCAACACCGGCACCACCGAACAGGCCTACCTTACCACCCTTGGCGAACGGACAGATCAGGTCGATAACCTTGATGCCGGTTTCCAGCAGGTCGGAAGAAGCAGACTGATCTGCATAACCCGGTGCCTTGCGGTGAATCGCCCAACGCTCTTCTTCGCCGATCTCGCCGGCTTCGTCGATGGGACGACCCAGAACGTCCATGATACGGCCCAGGGTCTGGGTTCCTACCGGTACCGAAATCGGCTTGCCGGTGTTTTCTGCATTCAGGCCACGCTTCAGGCCTTCGGTGCTGCCCATCGCGATGGTACGTACAATACCGTCACCCAGCTGCTGCTGGACTTCGAGAGTCGTTTCGCCACCATCAAGCAACAGTGCATCATAAATGTTGGGTACGGAGTCACGTGGAAATTCCACGTCGATAACCGCGCCAATGATCTGAACGATTTGTCCGCTACTCATGCTCGGTTCCTCGTTATCTTAAGTAGTCAAAAAAGCCAGTTGGATTGTGGGCTGGATCAGACCGAAGCCGCGCCGCTCACAATCTCCGAAATCTCTTGGGTGATGGCTGCCTGACGCGCCTTGTTATAAGCCAACTGAAGCTCGTCGATGATGTCACCGGCGTTATCAGTTGCGCTCTTCATGGCGATCATCCGGGCTGCCTGTTCACATGCCAGATTCTCTACCACACCCTGGTATACCTGGGATTCAATAAAACGTGGCAGAAGGCCATCGAGGATCTGCCTGGCATCGGGCTCGTAGAGATAATCCCACTGGTTCTTGATCTCTTCTTCGTCTTCGCCTTCAGGCAGCGGCAGCAGCTGCTCTACCTTCGGGCTCTGGGTCATGGTGTTTACGAACTCGTTGCTGACCACATAGAGTCGGTCAATCTTGCCTTCCGAGAACGCATCCAGCATCACCTTGACGTTGCCGATGAGTTTTTCAGAGCTCGGACTGTCTCCCAGATGGGTCAGTGCCGCAACGACGTTGCCGCCGTAGCTCCGGAAAAAGGAAGCACCTTTCTGTCCGATGGCGCACAGATCGGATTCCACTCCCTTTTCCTTCCACGCTTTCATATCACGGACAAGCGCTTTGAACAGGTTAATGTTCAGACCACCGCAGAGGCCACGATCAGTTGACACCACAATGTAGCCCACGCGCTTGACCTCGCGCTCGACCATGAAGGGGTGCTTGTACTGAGCATTCGCCTTGGCAATGTGCCCGATCACCTGACGCATCTTTTCGGCATACGGGCGAGTTGCCTGCATGCGCTCCTGAGCCTTACGCATCTTACTCGCCGCAACCATTTCCATGGCGCTGGTGATTTTCTGCGTGCTCTTGATGCTTGAAATCTGGTTACGTATTTCTTTGCCGACGGCCATAACTCACTGCCTTCTCAAGTTAAACACTCGTTGCTACGAAAAGCGGCCCGCAACGAATTGCAGGCCCTTTTTGTTACCAGCTTTGAGTGGTCTTGAATTTCTCAAGTGCAGCTTTCAGGCCGGCAGCGATTTCGTCGTTGTAATCGCCTTTCACGTTGATCTTGTCGAGGAGGTCCTTCTGCTCGGAGCGCATCCAGTCAAGCATCTGCGCTTCAAACTTCACAACCTTGTCGACATCAACGTCGTCCAGGAAGCCTTCGTTGGCTGCAAACAGAACCGTACCCATTTCAGCCACAGACATCGGGCTGTACTGGTTCTGCTTCATGAGTTCCGTTACACGCTGACCGTGCTCAAGCTGCTGACGAGTTGCTTCGTCGAGATCGGAAGCAAACTGTGCGAAAGCGGCCAATTCACGATACTGGGCCAGAGCCAGACGGATGTTACCGCCAAGCTTCTTCATGATCTTGGTCTGGGCTGAACCACCTACCCGGGATACGGAGATACCGGCGTTCATGGCCGGACGGATACCGGAGTTGAACAGGTTGGTTTCCAGGAAGATCTGACCGTCGGTAATGGAGATTACGTTGGTCGGTACGAACGCGGATACGTCGCCGGCCTGGGTCTCGATGATCGGCAGCGCGGTCAAAGAACCAGTCTGGCCTTTCACTTCACCGTTCGTCAGCTGCTCTACGTAGTCAGCGTTTACGCGGGAAGCGCGCTCCAGCAGACGTGAGTGCAGGTAGAAAACGTCACCCGGGTAAGCTTCGCGGCCCGGCGGACGACGCAGCAGCAGGGAGATCTGACGGTAAGCAACGGCCTGCTTGGACAGGTCATCGTAAACAATCAGGGCATCTTCACCGCGGTCACGGAAGTATTCACCCATGGAGGTGCCGGAGTACGGCGCCAGGAACTGCATCGCTGCAGGATCGGCTGCGCCAGCGGCAACAACAATGGTGTGATCCATGGCACCGTGCTCTTCCAGCTTACGCACAACGGCGGCGATGGAAGACTGCTTCTGGCCAACGGCCACGTAGATACACTTGATGCCTGTGTCTTTCTGGTTGATGATCGCGTCGATGGCGACAGCGGTCTTACCAATCTGACGGTCACCGATAATCAGCTCACGCTGGCCGCGGCCAACCGGAACCATGGTATCGATGGCTTTCAGACCAGTCTGAACCGGCTCATCAACGGACTGACGTGCGATAACGCCCGGTGCAACCTTCTCAACCGGTGAGGTCAGGTCAGTACCCAGCTCGCCCTTGCCGTCGATCGGGTTACCCAGACCGTCAACCACGCGGCCCATCAGTTCCGGACCAACCGGAACTTCCAGGATGCGACCGGTGCAACGAACTTTCTGGCCTTCGGCCAGACCTTCGTAGTCACCCAGGACAACCGCACCAACAGAATCACGCTCCAGGTTCAGAGCCATGCCGAAGGTGCCGTTGGCAAATTCAATCATCTCGCCGTACATAACGTCGGCAAGACCGTGGACCAGCACGATACCGTCAGAGACGGACAGGATCGTACCTTCGTTCTTTGCTTCGGAAGAGATGTCGAGTTTCTCGATTCTCTTCTTGATGATGTCACTGATCTCGGATGGATTCAGTTGCTGCATGCCAATATCCTCAAACCTTGTGCTGAAATCAGGAGCCCAGAGCGTCGGCCAGCTTGGTCAGCTTTCCGCGTACAGAAGCGTCGATAACCAGATCGCCGGTGCGAATGATTGCGCCGCCGATCAACGACTTGTCCGATGACGCTGCGAGTGACACTTTCCGCTCGAGTTTGCTCGAGAGTGCCTGGGCGAGCTTCTGTTGCTGTTCGTCCGTCAGCTCGTAAGCCGCGGTCACTTCGATATCAACAGTGCGCTCCAGATCAGCCCGGTACGTGTTGAAGAGCGCTGAAATCTCAGGAAGAAGAGTCAGCCGACGGTTTTCCGCCAGTACCGCGAAGAAATTGCGAATCTGCTCGGTGACGCCGTCTTCGGCGACTTCGAGAATCAGCTCGGCTTTCTTCTGCTCTTCCAGACCCGGATTCGCGAGAAGCTGTCGAATGCTTTTGTTCGCGGTGACCTGTCCGGCAATCGTCAGCACCTGTGACCACTGTTCCAGTTGCTCATGCTCCTGGGCGGCCTTGAATGCTGCTTTTGCGTATGGACGGGCCAGCGTTCTCAGTTCTGCCATGATGAACCTCGTCGTTTAAAGTTCTGCCGCCAGTTTTTCCAACATCTCGTTGTGCTTGGAGGCATCGACAGAGGTTTCCAGGATCTTCTCAGCTCCGGCAACGGCGATGGCGGCAATTTCTGCACGCAGCGCGTCACGGGCCTGATTACGTTCCTGTTCAATTTCGGCCTTGGCCTGCTCAATCAGCTTTTCGCCTTCCTTGCGGGCGTCATCTTTCGATGCTTCCACAATGGCGGCTGCGCGCTTGTTGGCCTGTTCAATAAGACCAGCGGCTTGCTGCTTGGCTTCGCGCAGTTCCTGAGCTGACTTTTCCTGAGCCAGTTCCAGATCGCGCGCCGCGCGGTCTGAGGCAGCCAGTCCGTCAGCGATCTTCTTTTGACGTTCCTGCAGTGCGGCCATAATCGGCGGCCACACATATTTCATGCAGAACACGACAAAGATAAAGAACGCGATGGCTTGACCAATCATCGTCAAATTAATGTTCACGTCTTCACCTCTCGCCTGTTTTGTTAAGAATCATCTGACCGGGGTGAACCCCCGGTTGGCGACTCGATTAACCGGCGATCTGGCCGACAAACGGGTTGGCGAAAGTGAAGAACAGTGCGATACCAACACCGATCATGGTCACGGCGTCCAGCAGACCAGCGACGATGAACATCTTAACCTGCAGCATCGGAGTCATTTCCGGCTGACGCGCAGCGCCTTCCAGGAATTTGCCACCGAGGATACCAAAGCCAATCGCGGTACCCAGGGCACCCAGACCAATCAGCAGTGCAACGGCAATCGCGGTCATTCCAACTACAGTTTCCATGATAACTCCCAGTTTTCAGTTTAGGTTTTCAGGTTAACGTTAAGGGTTTAAAAACTACGACTAAATGAAGTCCGATCAGTGACTGTCTTCGTGAGCCATGCTCAGGTACACGATCGTCAACATCATAAAGATGAATGCCTGCAGGGTGATAACCAGAATGTGGAAGATCGCCCAGGGTACAGACAGCGTCCACTGCGCCCACAGGGGCAGCAGCGCAATCAGGATGAAGATCAGCTCGCCAGCGTACAGGTTACCGAACAGACGCAGAGCCAGTGAGATCGGCTTGGCGATCAGGCTGACGCCCTCGAGCAACAGGTTCACTGGAACCAGCAGGATCTTCAGAATCAGGTTGTCTGAGGAGAACGGGTGCAGGGTCAGTTCGCCCAGGAAGCCACCCACGCCTTTCACCTTCAGGCTGTAGTAGATGATCAGGAAGAAGACCGACAGGGACATGCCCAGAGTAATATTGACGTCAGTGGTCGGTACCACCTTCATGTACTCAAGACCCATCAGGTGGAATATTTGCGGCAGGAAGTCCACCGGCACCAGGTCCATCAGGTTCATCAGAAACACCCAGCAGAAGATGGTCAGTGCCAGCGGGGCGATGACCTTGTTCTTGCCGTGGAAGGTTTCCTTGACGCTCTGGTCGACGAACTCGACCATCACTTCAACGAAATTCTGCAGACCACCGGGTTGGCCGGAGGTGGCACGTTTTGCCGCCATGCGGAAGAAAAAGAGGAACAGAACGCCAAGCGCGACTGACCACCCGAGGGAGTCAATGTGCAGGGCCATAAAACCCATGTCAGATGCCTCAGTGGCACTCTGCGCCAGGGTCCAGCCTGCTTGTTCGACTACGGTTCCGTCGGCACGCTCATAGCCTGCCGGCAGCTTACCGTAGGTGAGGTTCTGGAGGTGATGCTGAATATACTCGGATGCACTTCCTGCCATAACGGTTTCCCAGGTCCAGTTAGCTTTGCTGCGTATTGCTGCCCGCAAGAAGCGGTGTCAACCAGTTGGTGACCAGCATGATCGCAAATGTTAAAAAAAGTGCCGCTATATCAAGCGGCTGAATCCATTTGAACACCATCGTGAAAAAGATGGCGCACAGGATGAGCTTTCCGGCCTCACCCTGGTAAAAAGAAGTCATGATCTGTTTGGCAGACCGCGCGCCGGAGAAGCGGAATGCCTTAAGCGCAAAATAACCGTGGGGCAGCAGAAAAATGAGACCGCCCAGCAGCGCTGAATAACCGGAAACCTGACCGCGGAACGCGAGAAATGCCAGGCTGACCAAGACGAGTACCACACTTTCTATAACAAACCATCGTGTGATGGGCGGGCGTCGTATCCCGCTCGGCGTTGTCTTCGTCATTTTTTTCCCGAGAGTACGGTGCTTTTTGTCGATGTTGCATGAAAAGTGAGCAAATACACCGATACGAGCGCCGCAGATTATAGGTGTTCAATGTGCACGAATCAACAAAACTGGATTCCGCAAGCCCCGGTCACAAAAGGCATAACCACAGTGGCTCTCGACATCTGCATACAAATAGACGGCAGCCTATCTTTTAACCACTACATGTTGTGTGATTCACCGGGTATGAACTTTCGCAGTTCTACGAAAGACCAAGAAAAACGGGCCAAATTACTTGATATGGCCGAGAATTCCGTCGAGCTCGTCCAGTGAACTGTATTCGATCACCAGCTTGCCCTTGCCACGTTGACCATGGGCAATGGAGACCCTAGCTCCAAGGCGCTCGGCCAAGTCATCCTGCAAGGCGCGGATGTTGGGATCGACCGCGGTCTCGCGGCCAGATTTCTGGTCTGGCTTTTCCTGCTGGACCCGGCGCACTAACGCCTCGGTCTGGCGCACGGACAGGGATTTGGCGACCACCTGCTTGGCAACCTGCATCTGCTGCTCCGGGGGCAGGGTCAACATGGCACGGCCATGGCCCATTTCCAGATCGCCGTGTTCCAGCATCAGACGAACGTCTTCGGTCAGACCGATTAGGCGCAACAGGTTGGTGATGGTGGTGCGGGACTTACCCACAGCCTCGGCGACCTGAGCCTGGGTCAGGCCGAACTCGTCCTGCAGGCGCTGCAGGGCAAAGGCTTCTTCGATCGGGTTGAGATTTTCACGCTGGATGTTTTCGATGAGCGCCATGGCAATGGCGGCGTCGTCGGGCACATCCCGAATGATGGCGGGAATGCTGTCGAGCTCCGCCATCTGGGTGGCGCGCCAGCGGCGCTCGCCGGCAATCAGCTCGTAACGGCCTTCGGCAATGGGACGCACCACCACCGGCTGCATCACCCCTTGCTGACGAATGGAATCTGCCAGTTCCTGCAGCGCCGCCGGATCCATGTCCCGGCGTGGCTGGAAGCGGCCACGCTGGATGAGGTCAATGGGGACCTCGCGCAGCTCCCCATCGTGGTCCTTCAGTTCCTGGTCGAGATTGACCTTGGAGCCTGCTAGCAGGGCACCCAGTCCGCGCTCGCCCAATCCTCGTTTCTTCGCCGCCATGGTGTCAGTCATTCTTCCCGTTGAAATTCGTTGTGCGTTATGGAGTGACAGGGCGGTATGTTACACCGCCACCGGCGCGGATGTCTTTGTTGAGCCGTGGCGCCTGACCATTTCACCGGCCAGGGCCAGGTAGGCCACGGCACCCTTGGAAGCGCGGTCGTATTTCAGCGCCGGCATGCCGTAACTGGGCGCCTCGGCTAGGCGAACGTTGCGGGGAACCACCGCCCGGTAAACCTTATCGCCAAAATACTCGCTGAGCTGACCGGATACGTCCAGGGTCAGGCTGTTGCGCGGGTCGTACATGGTGCGCAGTATGCCTTCCAACTGCAGATTCGGATTGACCGTTTCCTGGATCTGTTCAACCGTGTTCATCAACGCCGCCAGACCTTCCAGCGCGTAATATTCACACTGCATGGGAATCAGTACGGAATCGGCCGACGACAGCGCGTTGACGGTCAGCAGGCTGAGCGACGGCGGGCAGTCGATCAGGATGTAATCGTAGTTGTCCCGAACCGTGTTCAGGGCAAGGCGCAACCGATGCTCGCGGCCGATCTCATTCATCAGTTCGACCTCCGCCGCGGTGAGGTCGCCGTTGGCGGGCAGGATATCAAAGCCGGACGCTTCCGCCAGGAAGATGACTTCGGCTGCAGTGGCGCGCTTGGTCAGCAGGTCATAGCCCGATAGCTCCAATGCGTTTTTATCCACACCACTGCCCATGGTGGCATTACCCTGGGGATCCATGTCCACCAGCAGAACCCGGCGCTTGGTGGCGGCCAGTGAAGCAGCAAGGTTGACGCAGGTGGTGGTTTTCCCCACACCGCCTTTTTGATTGGTCACTGCAATCACGCGCGCCATGTCTCGCCTCCTGTTCGCGGGTTACTGGGAATGATCTGCCCGGGTGACCACCAGCAGGTGACGGTCGCCATCGGCTCCGGGGACTTCCAGGGAATGGCTGGATTTTACCTGCCAACCGGCCGGAAGCGCAGCCACTTCATCATCCGGAAACTGACCTTTCATGGCAAGGAACTCGCCGCCATTTGCCAGCAAATCGCCGCACCAGGTGACCAGGTTCTCGAGTGCCGTGAAAGCCCGACTACTGATCTGGGTGAACGGCTGCTCTGGCGTGCAGGCTTCGGCCCGGCCGTGGATAACGTCAACGTTGCCAAGCCCGAGTTCCAGCACGCACTGATTCAGGAAGCGGGTTTTCTTGCCATTGCTGTCGAGCAAGGTAAACCGGCGCTCCGGCAGGGCAATGGCCAGGGGGATACCAGGCAGCCCGCCGCCGGCACCCACATCCAGCAGATGCTCGGTATGAACCCGGGACAAAATGCTGAGGCTGTCCAGCAATTGCCGGGACACCATCTCGCGCTCATCGCGCACTGCGGTCAGGTTGTAGGCCCGGTTCCATTTGTTGAGCAGATTCAGGAAGGCCAGCAACTGCTGTTGCTGGGCCTCGCTCAGGGACACATCCATCGCCACCAGCCCGTCCCGGAGCTGGCGCTGCCAGAGTGAATTAGTCATGGGATCAGATCAGGCACTCTGCTTGCGCAGCAGGTCGCGCTTTTTCAGGTGCACCAAAATCTGGCTGATCGCCGCCGGGGTTACACCCTGGACCCGGGACGCCTGGGCCACGGTTTCCGGGCGCACTTCCTTGAGCTTCTGCTTGATTTCATTGGACAGACCACCAATGACGTCGTAATCCAGATCCACCGGCAATTCGGTGTTCTCATTACGGCGCAGACGTTCAATCTCATCCGCCTGACGGGAGATGTAGCCCTCGTACTTGATCTCGATCTCCACCTGATCGGCGACGTTCGGATCTTCCGCGCTGTCGGCACCGATTTCGGCAATGTGGCCGTAGGCGATCTCCGGCCGACGCAGCAGCTCGGCCAGGGACTGGTCCCGGGTCATCGGCTGCTTGAGGAAACCGTTGGCCCGCTCCCCGGCGTCGGTATTCGGGTGAATCCGGGTGGTTTCCAGCCGACGGCGCTCCTGAGTGATGCCCTCGCGCTTGTCGTTGAACACCTGCCAGCGATGATCATCCACCAGGCCCAGCTTGCGGCCGGTTTCGGTCAGGCGCAGATCGGCATTATCCTCGCGCAGGATCAAGCGGTATTCAGCACGGCTGGTGAACATGCGGTAGGGCTCACTGGTACCCATCGTGATCAGGTCGTCCACCAGCACACCCAGGTAGGCTTCGTCCCGGCGCGGATACCAGGAGTCTTTGTCCTGGGCCCGCAACGCGGCGTTGATGCCCGCCAGCAGTCCCTGTGCGCCCGCTTCCTCGTATCCGGTAGTGCCGTTGATCTGGCCAGCAAAGTACAGGCCCTGGATAAACTTGGTTTCCAGGGTGTGGCGCAGATCCTGGGGATTCAGGTAATCGTACTCGATGGCGTAACCCGGACGGGTAATGTGGGCATTCTCGAAGCCCGGAATCGACCGTACCGCCTGCAACTGGATGTCGAACGGCAGACTGGTGGAGATCCCGTTGGGGTAGAGCTCGTTGGTGGTCAGGCCCTCGGGCTCAACAAAAATCTGGTGCGAATCCTTATCGGCAAAGCGGTTGACCTTGTCCTCAATGGACGGGCAATAGCGCGGTCCAACACCCTCAATGCTACCAGCGAACATCGGCGAACGATCAAAACCGCTGCGGATGATGTCGTGGGTATGCTCGGTGGTGCGAGTGACATAACAGCAGATCTGCTCGGGGTGCTGGTCGCGGCTGCCGGTAAATGACATCACCGGAGCCGGGTTATCGCCCCATTGTTGTTCCATCACCGAGAAGTCCACGCTGCGGGCATCAATTCGCGGCGGCGTACCGGTCTTCAGTCGACCGACGTTGAACGGCAATTCCCGCAAACGCTGGGCCAGCGCGTTGGCCGGGGCATCACCGGCGCGACCGCCGGAATGGTGCTGCATGCCGATGTGGATAACTCCGCCCAGGAAAGTGCCGGTAGTCAGTACCACGGTCTTGGCATTGAAGCGGATCCCGGTCTGGGTAACCACCCCGGTGACCTGGTCGTTTTCCACAATCAGATCATCAGCCGCCTGCTGGAACAGGGTCAGATTGGGCTGGCTTTCCAGCACTTCCCGGATCGCCGCCTTGTACAACACCCGGTCAGCCTGAGCGCGAGTGGCGCGCACGGCCGGTCCCTTCCGGCTGTTCAGAACCCGGAACTGGATACCGGCCCGGTCGGTCGCCGTGGCCATGACACCGCCAAGGGCGTCGATTTCCTTCACCAGGTGGCTCTTGCCGATGCCACCGATGGCGGGGTTGCAGGACATCTGGCCCAGGGTCTCGATGTTATGGGTCAGCAGCAGGGTCTGCGAGCCCATGCGCGCCGCGGCCAGCGCGGCTTCAGTACCGGCATGGCCACCACCAATGACAATGACATCGAAACGGGTTGGAAAATCCACAGTTCACCTCGGAAATCGGGGGATAAAAACAGGGCGGCGAGTATAACGCCTCGGCCACCGAATTGCAGTTGGAATGTGCAAATTTTAACCAGAGTCAGGCGGTGTTGAAAGCCAACAACACCCCAGGCACCGGAAAATCCCGCCCTTTTCCTGTGGATGACGTTAGTGGATAACCGAAATACATCGGCTTTTCAAATGCTTGTACAGCTCTTCTCAGAAAAGTTTTTAAGACAGTTATCCACACATTCAAGCATGGGTTAACCGCCCGAAAAAAACACTTAACTAACTGTTTTAATTTATATTAAAAAAATTCATCCAGAGGTTTTCCGACGTTTATTCAATTAATTATCCACAGATTTCACCGGCTCCAGCCGGCGCAGACGCCAGACCACCAGCCAGACCGCGGCATTAAGCAACGACAACAGCAGGAAAAATCCCGGAATGGATACTTCCAGTACCCCCAGCACCAGAATACCCACCACGGCACTGACCACCATGAACAGGGCATTGATAACATTGAGGGCGGCAATGATCCGGGCGCGCTTGTGATCCGGCGTCTCGTGCTGGATGAACGCGTACAACGGGACGATGAACAAGCCGCCGCAGACACCGATGCCCACCAGATCCAACAGCACTCGCAGGTACACGGGATCGGTCAGCAGGGTCAGCCAGGTCGATTGCATCGGCGACTCGGGCACTGCAAAGAACAGATCAACGCCCAACAGGGTCAGGCCAAGGGCGCCCCAGGGCACCGGTACCAGGGAAATGCGATGACGGGTCAGCCGTTCACAGAGCATGGCACCCACTGAAATCCCGACGATGAACGTCGACAGCAACAGGGTGACCACAGTCTCATCCCCAAGCAGACTGGAACGGGCAAAGTTCGGGAACTGGGTCAGGTAGGCGGCGCCGAGAAACCAGAACCAGGAAATGGCCAGCACCGCCAGCAGCACCCGGCGCCTCTCGGCGGCAATGACCATCAACTGCCAGGTTTCCTGTACCGGTCGCAAACGGACCGCAGCCGCCACACTCCGATCGCCGGTTGGCGGTACCTGGCGAGCGGCAACATAACCCAATATCGCCATCACCAGCACCCCCACAGCAGTCATTTTCGCGGCCAGGTCGTACCCCATCAGCAGCCCGGCGACGATGGTGCCCAGCAGGATGGCGACGAAGGTGCCCATACTGACCAGGCCATTGCCACCAACCAGTTCGTCATCGGCCAGCACCTGGGGCAGGATCGCGTATTTCACCGGCCCGAAGAAGGTGGACTGGGTACCCATCAGGAACAGCAACACCAGCAGCAGCTCATACCAGCCAAACCACAGACCAACCGAGGCCAGCGCCATGATGACAATTTCCGCCAGTTTGACGGTGCGTATGATCCGGGCCTTTTCGTAGTTGTCCGCCAGCTGGCCGGCAATGCCGGAGAACAGGAAGAACGGCAAGATGAACAGAAACGCCGCCAGATTGACCACCACATTGACCGACAACCCCATCAGGCCACCGGCGCTGAAGGTGATCAGCAGCAACAGGGCGTTCTTGTACAGATTATCGTTAAAGGCGCCGGAGAACTGGGTCAGGTAGAACGGCAAAAACCGCCGCTGTCCCAGCAATCGAAACTGGCTGTGTGGCTCCATGAATCATCCTGTTTTAGTGCACAACGCGGTCATAAACGCCCAAGACGCACCGAGGTCGTGCAAACCCGCCGAGTCAATTTGTATTGAATCCAGTTTTCTGCCAGTCGCCGCAGGCTTGGCGGTACTGGTTAATTCTGGCACGAAATCCGCTAGTTAGATGTCTTTTAGTGCTTCCAATTCACGGCCAGGACGGCTCTAACACCAGCAAGATTCGAGGTTGCTGAATGAGCAGCGTAGTCCGACTTTCCCGCCGAAGCCATGCCCGTGCTCAACCCGGGCAGGACATTATCCACAGCCATGATTTCAGATCGGCGTATCAACCGATCCTGAGTCCGACCCACCAGAAACTGGTTGGCTATGAAGCACTGGTCCGGGTCAGTCAGCACGACCAGCCCGTTGCGCCGATCAGCCTGTTCGAGCAGGCCGCCGCTCTGGGCCAGACCCCGGAACTCGATCGGCACCTGCTGCATATGCACCTGGCGAATTTCGCCGCCGGTGATAGTCCGGTCTGGCTTTTCCTGAACATCAATCCTGACACTTGCGTGCATCCCGAGGCGTCACTCGAGCGACTTTCCGACCACTGCCATCGCAACGGTATCCAGCCAGACAGAGTGGTACTGGAGCTGGTGGAGACGGCTTCGGAAGACCCCGAAGCATTAATGGTATTTATCCACAACGCCAAGACCCTCGGTTTCCAGATCGCCATTGATGACTTCGGGATGGGGGACTCAAACTTCGAGCGCCTGTGGCAAATCAATCCCTTGATCGTAAAACTGGATCGCAGCCTGCTGGTCAATGCCGAGAAGAACAACCGCGCCCGGCTGTTGTTGGAAAGTCTGGTTCGGATGATACGGGAAAGCGGCAGCCTGGTGCTGCTGGAAGGTATCGAGACCCAGGAACAGGCCAGAATTGCCCTGGCAGCGGAAGTCGATCTGTTACAGGGCTTTCTGCTCGGCAAGCCTGAGAGCATTACCCCTGGCGTTGTGGATAAGTCCGAAGCCAGGCTCCATGACGTCCTGCTCGACTCAGACGAATGGTCGTTGCAGGATCTCCAGAATCAAGAGAGTTACCTGCGCCTGTTGCGGTTCGAGATCATGGACGCCTGCCATGAACTGGCTCGTGGCAATGATTTTCGAGACGCCTGCCAGCGCCTGCTGGAGCAGGCCGGGGTGAAACGTTGCTTCCTGCTGGACAGCAACGGTGTTCAGCAGGGAAACCTTGCTCGCGCCGGCCACGACCTGAACCGGGGGCGGTTCAACCCCCTGTACCATTCGGCCGGCGCCCGCTGGGAGCACCGGGAGTATTTCCGCAATGCCCTGGAGCGGCCCCAGAAAATCAGCAGCTCACGGCCTTATGTCGGGCTGCCCGACGCCAAGCGCACCATTACATTATCCACAAGCCTGTATACCGAGGCGGGTGCCCAGGTATTCTGCGTAGACATCCACCCCGACGAAGTGCTGTCAGGCCAGATGTCATTCCCATCGACCCTCTAAGCCCTGGTTCTAACGCAAGCGCTTAACTCTCGGTGAGTGTCAGAAATCGTCAGCCCGCTTTTGCGGCGCGCCCGAGATGACAGCTCCCCCAGCGGGGCCACCGGCCTGACGCTCCAACTCCTTCTCAACCGCATTCGCCGACTTGGCAAAGCCCGCCAGCAGGTTGTACAGCACCGGGATGATGAATAGGGTCAGCGTGGTCGCAAACACCAGCCCACCCAGGATCACCACACCAATCGCTGCGCGGCTCTCGGCGCCGGCACCGGTCGCAATCACCAGGGGCACGGCACCAAACACGGTGGAAATGGTGGTCATCAGCACCGGCCGGAAACGCAGGCTCGCCCCTTCCAGAATAGCGTCTTTGACCGCGTAGCCCCGATCCCGTAGCTGATTGGCAAACTCGACAATCAGAATGCCATTCTTGGCCATGAGTCCCAGCAACATGATGATGCCAATCTGGCTGTAGATGTTCAGGCTGATGCCCGACCACCAGAGCGCCAACAGGGCACCGGTTACCGCCAGCGGCACCGACAGCATGATAATCAGAGGGTGGATCCAGCTTTCAAACTGAGCTGCCAGCACCAGGAACACGATCACAAAGGCCAGCCCGAAGGTCAGGTAGATGGCGGCGGACGACTCCTGAAATTCCCGGGACAGGCCCTGATAACTGACCCGCGCCTCCGGAGGCAAGTTATCCACAGCCAGGTTATTCAGATAGGTCAGGGCCGAACCCAGATCGTAACCGTCTGCCAGAGAAGCACTGATCACCACCGCAGGTAGCCGGTCGATGCGACGAAGATCCGGGTTGGCGCCGGTTTCTTTAACCGATACCAGGGCCTGCATCGGAATCAGGGTGCCGCCCTCCCGGGGACGCAGGTATATCTGACCCAGGTCTGCCGGTGTCGCGCGCTCGGCATCGGCCGCCTGCACAATAACATCGTACTCCCGGCCGCGATCCAGGTAGGTTGTTACTTGGCGTGACGCCAGCATGGTTTGCAGGGTCAGGCCTACATCCTCGACGGTAATATCCAGGTCGGCGGCCCGCTCGCGATCAATCGACACCCGCAGTTCCGGACGGGTCAGTTCGAAATCCGTTTCCAGGTTCAGCAGATTGGGGTTGTCCTTGGCCCGCTCCACCAGCTCGTCACTCCAGGCCTGCACCGATTCATAATCCGGGCCGGCGACCACAAACTGCACCGCCTGGTTGAAGCCCCGTTGTCCCAATCCCGGTGGGTTCACCGCCACGATCCGGATACCCGAGATCTGGCTAAGTTTGCCCCGCAATTCACTGGTGATTTGCTGTTGCTTGGTGCTCCGTTCTTCCCAGGGCACCAGACCCATTATCATGAAGGCGTTATCTTCCTCGTCCCGGAAGCCGACGATCGACAGCAACCGGTTCGCTACCCCGGATTCCAGGTACGGCAACAGCTCCGCTTCGGCCTGGCGCACATAGTGATCGGTGAATTCCACCGTCGATCCCCGGGGTGCACTGGCCGGCATGATGATAATGCCCCGGTCTTCGGTCGGCGCCAGTTCCTGAGGCAATTGCGGGAACACCACGGCCGCCAGGATCATCCCGGCCAGCCCCAATCCCAGCAACAGCCCCGGCTGGTTCAGGGAAAACCGCAACAGGCGCTGATAACCGTGGGTCAGGCCATCCAGTACTTTCTCGCTGGCCGCCCACAGGCGATGACCTTCCGCAGTTTCCGGGCTGTGGCGCAGCCACTTGGAACACAGCATTGGTGCCAGGGTGAGCGCCACCAAACTGGACACCACCACCGCAGCCGCCAGGGTGAAACCGAATTCGGCGAACAGCCGGCCAATGTTGCCGCCCATGAACGAGATGGGTACAAACACCGCGACTAACGTGAGGGTAGTCGCGATCACGGCAAAGGCCACCTGTTTGGCGCCCCGATAGGATGCCAGCAGCGGCGGCTCGCCATTGTCGATACGGCGCTGGATGTTCTCCAGCATGACGATGGCGTCGTCCACCACCAGGCCGATGGCGAGGATCACGGCCAGCAGGGTCAACACGTTGATCGAGAAGCCCAGGAAACCGAGGCCGATAAAGGCGCCAATCACCGCCACCGGAATAGTCACCGCCGGAATCAGGGTGGCGCGCCAGGAGCGCAGGAACAGGAAAATCACCAGGATCACCAGGGAGACGGCAATGGCCAGGGTGATTACCACCTCCTTGATGGAGGCGCGGATAAAAATCGATTCGTCGTAGCTCTCGGCGATGGTGACTTCCGGGGGCAGGGTTTCGCGGATATTCTCAAGTTCGGCCTGAACCGCATCGGACACCGCCACGGTGTTGGCCTTGGACTGACGGATGATGCCCATGCCAATGGCGGTCTGGCCATTAGCCCGCAAGCGACCGACGTCGGATTCCACGCCCATCTGCACATTGGCAACCTCGCCCAGCCGCAGCAGGTCATTGCCATTGCGCCGGATCACCAGGCGCTGGAAATCCTCCACCGTCGATACCCGGCCTTCGGCCCGGACCGTAAAGTTGCGGGTGGAAGAATCCACCGAACCAGCCGGCAGTTCCACGTTGTTGGCCCGCAGCGCCGCCTCCACTTCCGCTACGGTGATATCCCGGGCCGCCAGCCGTTCCCGGTCGAGCCAGACCCGGATGGCGTAACGGCGTTCACCACCGATGAAGACATCGGCCACGCCTTCAAGCACCGACAACCGGTCGGCCAGGGTGCGGTCGGCAAAATCGCTGAGTTCGGCGCTGTCCCAAACGTCACTGCGCAGAGTTACCCACATCATCGGCCGGGCGTCGGAATCGGCCTTGCGCACCACCGACGGATCGGCTTCCTCTGGCAGCTGGTTAGCAACCCGGGATACCGCGTCGCGGACGTCGTTGGCGGCGATATCCACATCCCGGTCTGTGGAAAACTCGATGCTGGTGCGGGACTCGCCCTGTTCGGTCGAGGATTCGATGGAACGGATGCCTTCAATGCCGCTGATCGCGCCCTCAATGACCTGGGTGATCTGGGTATCCACAACCTCGGCGGCTGCGCCAGTGTAATCGGTGGAGATCGAAACCACCGGCGGATCAATGTCCGGATACTCCCGTACCGGCAAGCCCAATAGTGCCGCCAGGCCAAAGACCACGATCAGCAGACTGATGACGGTGGCAAACACCGGCCGTTTGATGGAGACGTCGGACAGGATCATGGTCAGGACTCCATGGACTGAACGAAACGATTCTCCGGAATCGCGTTTTCAGCATCCTGGACCCGGATTCGGTCACCGTTGCTGATCCGATCCTGACCGGTGACGATCACCGCATCCTCCAGGGTCAGGCCTTCGGACACTTCGACCCGGCCCGGCATCCGTGATCCCAGGGTCACCGGAGTCCGGCGGGCTACGCCGTCCTCGGCCACAAAGACATACTGCTCATCGCCGCGGATCATCACCGCCTGTTCGGGAATCACCACAGCGACGCGCTCCCGAAGAGTCAGGGTAGCGGACATGAACTGGCCGGGCAGCAGCTTGCCGTCCGGGTTGTTGATCATTGCCCGGACCGGCAGGGTCCGGCTGAGCGGGTTAATGCGGGTACCGAGTTCCACCAGTTCGCCGGTAAAGCGGTTACCCGGATAGGCCGGGGACAGGCCGACCACGGTCTGGCCCAGGCTGATGTCGCCCAGGAAGCGTTCCGGAATGGCAAAATTCAGTTCCATCCGCTCGGTGGCATCCAGGGTAGCAACGGGGGTACCGGCGCTTACATAGGCACCGACGTCGAGATCACTGAGCCCAATCACCCCCGCGAACGGTGCTTCAATCCGGTGGTTCTCCAGCCGGACCCGGGCCGCCTCACGCTGGGCTTGGGCCACGCTGACTGCCGTACGCAGGGCATCCACTTCGGCCTGGGACACACTGCTGTTGGAGCGCAGTTGCTGGGCACGCTGAAACTGACGACGGGCATCGGCAAGCTGGGATTCAATTACTTCGAGGTCGGCCCGGGCCTGGCGATCATCCAGTTGCAGCAGGACCGCGCCCTGATCCACCCGGGTGCCACTTTGCAACTGCAGCGACACCACCCGGCCACTGACCTCGCTGGTCAGTTCCACTGAGTTCAAGGCCTCCAGGTTACCTACTGACTTGACCACATCCCGCACGGTGTCCCGCTCGGGCAGCCGGGTGTTGACGGCTGAAGGCGGTCGCTCACGACCACTGCCCGCCTGCTCGCTGTCGGCCAGACTCAGATAGCCCACCGCAGCCCCGCCGGATACAACCACAAGGCCCAGTGCCACCAGCCATTGCTTCCACATACACAGTTTCCAGAATCAGTGAACGTCGTCGGGTTCGGTTATCGTTTCTGGATCACCAGCACAATCTCACCAACATCAATGCCCCATTTGCTCAGGGTGGTCTCGTTGATCAGGGTGTCCGGGGTCACCAGGTACATCCAGTCGTCCATGCGCACATCCAGGGTACCGTCCCCGTACGCCAGCCGCAGCACGTAATTCATGTGGATGGCATTGCCACGCCATTGCATCAGGCCCGGCTCAACCACGTCGCCGGCGGTGGCGCGATAGCCGTCATCCACCGGGGTCAGGGTCCAGGTTCGGGTCTGTACTTCACCATCGTCGAAGCGGAAAACCTCATCCAGGGTGCCAGTACCGTCGTTGTCCCAGGACGCGCTGATGTCCGCGTCGAAGGTGCGAATGACCGTACCGGTGTAGTCCTTGACCACACCCCTGGCCGAGAGTTCACCGGTAAAAAACTGGGCCGGTATCAGTACAGGCTCCCGATCGGCGTAGTCGTCCAGGGAAGCTCCGGCGCACCCTGCCAGTAACCACACCGCAAACAATAACCAGAGTAGACGAATGGGGCCAGCAACAACGGCGCTTACAGAGGGGCTTTGCATGATCTTTACACTCGCAGGAAAAAGGGTGGATGAGAGAACGGTGTACAAGATACGCGCTGTTGGTAATGCCCGATCAACAATCAGGCGCCTGTGGAAAACTCCGTCATTTCGGCCAATTGTCTTTTCTGACAGGACTGGAAGTGGTTTTCGTCAATGGCAGCACCGGGGGAATACCGTACAACACTGGTTAATGGGCCGAGCCCAACTATGACTTATCCACAGCCAAGGATTACGAGGAACCGTTATGCCGGTTTATAAAGCGCCATTGCGCGACATGAAATTCCTGCTCAATGAAGTGTTTGACTATCCCGGGCATTACCAGCGCCTCGCCAGCGGTGCCAACGCCAGTCCCGACATCGTGGATGCCATTCTCACTGAATGCGGCCGGTTCTGTGAGGAAGTACTGAGCCCGCTGTATCAGAGTGGCGATGAGCAGGGCTGCACCCTGACCGGCGGTGAAGTGACCACACCGGCAGGCTACAAACCCGCCTACCAGCAGTACGCCGAGGGCGGTTGGCAGGGCCTGTCCGCGCCCGAGGAATTTGGCGGTCAAGGCCTACCCGCCTCCATGGGCCTGCTCAAGCAGGAAATGATGGGCACCGCCAACTGGTCCTTTTCCATGTACCCGGGACTGTCCCTGGGCGCCATGAATACCATCTTTCTGCATGGCAGCGACGACCAGAAACACACCTACCTGACGCCCCTGACCGAGGGCCGCTGGGCCGGCACCATGTGCCTGACCGAGCCCCAGTGCGGCACCGACCTGGGCCAGGTGAAAACCAAGGCCGAGCCCCAGGCTGACGGCAGCTACAAGCTCACCGGCACCAAGATCTTCATCTCCTCCGGTGATCACGATCTGACCGAAAACATTGTCCACATCGTGCTGGCGCGACTGCCGGATGCGCCCAAAGGCACCCGCGGCATCAGCCTGTTCATCGTGCCCAAGTTCCTGCCCGCCGAGAGCAAAGGCGGCAGCGGGGTAGGAGCGCGCAATGGGGTGAGCTGCGGCACTCTGGAAAAGAAGATGGGGATCAAGGCGTCGGCTACCTGCGTGATGAACTTCGACGACGCCACCGGCTTCCTGATCGGCCCGGAAAACCAGGGTCTGGAGTGCATGTTCACCTTCATGAACACCGCCCGCATCGGTACCGCCATCCAGGGAGTTGGACCGGCCGAACTGTCCTATCAATGGGCACTGGACTATGCCCGGGAACGCCGCTCCATGCGCGCGCTGTCTGGCAAGAAGGAGCCGGACCAGGTCGCCGATGCCCTGATCCACCACGGTGATGTCCGGCGCATGCTGCTGACCCAGAAGGCCATTGCCGAAGGCGGCCGGGCCATGCTTTATTACGCCGCCCGGCTGGCAGACCACATGGTGGAAGGCCATACCGAGGGTGATCTGGACAAAGCCGCGAAGTACGACGACAAACTGGGTTTCCTGACTCCGATCCTGAAGGGTTTTCTTACCGAAATGGGCTGCGAGGCAGCCAACCTGGGCATGCAGGTGTTCGGCGGCCACGGCTATATCCGTGAGCACGGCATGGAACAGATCGTACGCGATACCCGGATTGCCACCCTGTACGAGGGCACCACCGGTATCCAGGCGCTGGATCTGCTCGGTCGTAAGGTGCTGGTGATGACTCAGGGGGGCGCGGTTCGAGACTTTACCCTGACCGTCGCCAACTTCACCCGCAAGCAACTGACCGACAAGCGGCTAAGGCCGTTCGCGGTGGAGTTACTGAAACTGACCGCGCAGTGGAATTTGCTGACAGTGCGGGTGATGCTGGCCGCACGCAAGGATCGCGATGTGGTCAGCGGCGCCGCGTACGATTTCCTGATGTACAGCGGCTACGTCACCATGGCTTACATGTGGCTGCGGCAGTCGGCGGTGGCTGTGGATAAGTTGGCAAACGGCGGCGAGGACTCCGACGCCTTCTACCAGGCCAAGCTGGCCACGGCGGAGTTCTATTACCAGCGCCTATTGCCCCGGGCCCAAAGCCACGCCACCAGCATGCTCAGCCCGACCCGCAACCTGATGCAGCTCGAGGACGAGCACATGGCTTTTAATGGCTAGCCCTGTCGGCAGCCTCCAAACTCAGCCAACGCCTGATCAACCACATCAACAATCCGGTCAATCTGCTCGGCGGTGACAATCAACGCCGGGCTGAAATTGATAATGTTGTTGTGGCCAGTCAGGCTGCGGTTGGTGCGACCGATGAGCACGCCAAGCTCCTTGCACTTGGCGGCCACGGCAATTGCCACGGTCTCATGTACTGGTTCCTTGGTTTCCCGGTCCTGAACCAGTTCCAGTCCCGCAAAAAGGCCCTTGCCACGGACATCACCGAGCATCGGGTGTTTGTCTTGCAAGGCTCGGAAGCCCTCTAAAAGTCGCTCTCCCAGCTTGGCGCTGTTATCCACCAGCCCTTCCCGCTCAAGAATATCCATGTTGGCCAGCGCGGCAGCCGGACCAGCCAGGTTACCGGCATAGGTGGAGATATCCCGGAAGAACCCCAAGATGTCACCTTCATCTTCCTGCAACAACTGATAAACCCGCTCGGAGGTAACGGTGCACGAAATCGCCGCATAGCCGGAGGCAATACCCTTTGCCATAGTGACGATATCTGGCTGGATATCAAAATGCTGGTAGCCGAACCACTTACCGGTCCTGCCCAGACCACAAACCACTTCGTCAATGATCAGCAGGATGTCGTAACGGTCGCAGATTTCACGGACTTTTTGCAGATAACCCGGCGGCGGAAGAATGACACCGCCACCGGCGGTGATGGGTTCCAGAATGATGCCGCCAACGGTGTCCGGGCCTTCCCGAAGGATCACCTCTTCAATGGCGTCAGCGGCGCGCAGGCCATAGTTATCCACATCACCATACTGGTTGCGGTACTCGCAGCAATGAGGGACTTCTACAAACCCCGGCGTAAAGGGACCGAAGTGGGCACGCCGCTCTGCCTGACCAGTGGAACTCAATGCTGAAATCGTGGTGCCGTGGTAATCCCGCTCCCGATAGAGGATTTTGTGCTTTTTCCCGCCGAAATGCTTATGGGCAATCTGGCGCACCATTTTGTAGGCCTTTTCGTTGGCCTCGGAGCCCGAGCTGGAATAAAAGACCCGGCTCATGCCTGGCATCTTTTCGAGTAATTTTCCGGCAAACAGTGCTGCAGGCTCATTACCCATCGAGCTGGCAATGAAATTGAGCCGGACCAACTGCTCGCGGATTGCGTCGGCAATTTCGGTACGACCGTATCCGGCGTTGACAACCCACACTCCGCCTGCTGAAGCATCAAGATACTCTTTGCCCGCAGAGTCCCAGATCGAGAGCCCCTCACCGCGAACAAACATGGGCACACCCTTGGCAGCGGCAGCACCCGGCGTCAAATGGTGCCAGACATGATCACGGTCCAGCATGGCGGCGATATGGTTGTAACTTACATGGCTATTCATAAGAATTAATCCTTTTTCAATTAGTTACGATGAATAGAGAAAGGTGACCAGGCCTGCGAGACCGGCATCAGTTCCAGCTGGTTTACATTCAGGCGCGGTGGCAGGCTGGCGAGCCAGAACACCGTTTCAGCGATGTCTTCTGGCTGAATCGGATCGCTGCCCTGGTAGAGTTGGTCATAAGCCGCTTTATCCCCGCCCGTGCGAACCAGTGTGAACTCGCTCTCCGAAAGTCCGGGGGCCAGGTTGCTGACACGCACGCCGGTGCCGGACAGATCACAACGCAACGCGTAAGAGAACTGCTCAACAAACGCCTTGGTACCGCAATAGACGTTGCCTCCGGGGTAAGGCCAGCGTCCGGCAATGGAACCGAGGTTGATAATGCTGGCCCCGGGCCCCTTGTGGATAAGCTTTGGCAACAAGGCATGGGTTACGTTGGTCAGGCCCAGAATGTTGGTATCGATCATCTGCTTCCAGTCCTGCGGATCACAGGTTTGAGCGGGTTCGGTACCCAGGGCCAGGCCGGCGTTATTGAGCAGCAGATCAATCTCGTCAAACGGCGGGGCAAGATTGTTGATACACGCCTGGACAGCTTCTGCATCACGCACATCCAGTTTCCATGTCACTACCTGGCACTGACTTCCCAGCTCTTGCTGCAAATCATCAAGTCGTTCCTGACGACGTCCTGTAAGGATCAAGTTCCAGCCTGCCTGGGCAAGTCGAAGTGCGCATGCGCGCCCGAAACCGGAGGTAGCGCCGGTGATAAACGCAGTTTTCTGCATGGTTCAGACTCCTGTAGCCGTGGTGAGGAAAAAGGTTTTCAGGCCCGCCCAGAGCCCGCCAACTGACAGAACTGCCAGAATCGGCAAAGCTACCGGGTGAAAGGAGGTGGGCCTGAAACGGTAAAAGGCGAGCTTGCCAAAGTGGACCCCTAAGAGTGTTGGCAAAAGTAGAAGCAGGGTCGGTAGCAGAAGGTGCAGCCCCAGCAATCCACTGACGGCAAGCAGAATCAGAACCACCAGATCACTGGCCGACAGAAAGATAACCATTGACGCTCGTTGGCTCCTGGCATTCAGCGGCGTGCTCATCAAATAACAAACGATGGGGAGACCGCCGATAGAGGCTGCAGCCGTGAAGGCACCGGATATACCCCCAGCGATTCGGGTAAGCCAGGGGTATTCGCGTTCTGCCCTTCTCGGCCGGAAAAAAAGTATCAGGGTCAGAATCAGGACACCGGCATTAATGGCAAGCTTTAGAAAGCTTTCCGGCAGCTCTATCAATAAGGTCAGCCCCAGTGGGATGCCGAGAAGGGCTCCAGAGGCCAAGCGCCCGATCAGGGCACGATCAGCCTCCGGCCAGGACGGACGGAGCAGGCCAACAGAACCGATCAGATCCAGCAGAATTATGACAGGAACACTGATCTGGGGCGGCCAAACGAGGTTCAGGCCCGTAATGGCAATAGCTGCAAACCCAAAGCCGGTGTAACCCCGAACCAGTGCCGCGCCAAGGATCAGCAATACCGCCCAGCCAAGATCTGCATTGATATATTGTGTCAGGTTATCCGCCAAGTCCTTTTCCCCGTCCGGAGGTGTCAGAAGCAACACCACTGGGGTGACACGTTAGGAGGCCTTGCGGATAACCCTATAGATCCAGTTGAAGGACTTTATAGAGCCAGAGGGGTTTTAGGAGTCATTAAACCGCTCGAGGACGGTCCTCAGTTGCGAAATCCCAGGTTCGATCTTGTGGGCAGGTATGGTGGAGAACCCCAGGCGGAGGTAATTGCAAGGTGGCGACGGGTGGAGAAAGTGAACGGCACCAGGCTCTATCAGGACCCCCTCGCGAGACGCAACCCAGGCCAAGTGTTCGGTATCAATTCCGTCCGCTACTCTCAACCAGAATGAAGAGGCACCGCTATGAACATCGTGGGTCATCAGATCTGGTAGATGTTGGTTTAAGGCACGTTCCATCCTCACCAGTTTGTTGACGTACAGAGTCCGTAGCTTTCGCAGGTAGGCATCGTAATACCCCAGTGACAAAAACAGAGCCGTCTGTCGCTGATTGTTGCTGGCCGGGTGTCGATACATCAAACGTCTCAAAACCCGGGCTTCAGCAATTAACTGTTCGTCAGCCACCATAAAGCCAATACGGAGACCCGGCGACATGGACTTGGATAAACTGCCCAGATAAACAATGCGATTGTCCCGGTCATCGGCTTTCATGGCCGGTATTGGGTTTTCCTGCATACTGATCTCGGCATCATAGTCATCCTCAATAAGAATCGTATTGCTGCTCCGGGCCAGTTCCACCAATTCGGCACGACGACGACGACTCATTTCCACTCCGGTGGGTACCTGGTGGCTAGGTGTGATGTAGATGTAATCACAAGTTCTGAGTTTTTCATCGACCATGATCCCTTCCTGATCCAACGGTTGCAGCACCAGGTCCGCGTTGAAGCTCCGGAAAATGCTGTGGGCTTCGCGGTAACCGGGATTTTCCAACGCCACACGGGTATGGCGATCGAAAAGCAAATTGGCCAGCAGGTACAAGGAATTCTGGGTCCCCATGGTGACCAATATTTCTCCCGGCCCTGCATAGATGCCCCGTTTGGGCAATATTCGTGTGCGCAGCTGCTCCACCAGCATGGGATCATCAATATCAACGCGATCATGCAACCAGTCTGTCAGCCCAGTAGTGCTCAGGGTGCGACGGGCGCATTCGCGCCAGTGCTCTATCGGAAAATACTCCTGCTGGATCTGGCCATAGATAAACGGGTACTCATACTGCTGCCATTGGTTCGGCTTGACGATGGTCTGATACTTGCTCGGTTGGAGCTTGAACCGGTCGCTCCATTTCTGGGAATCACCATCCCGTGAAGATTTGTCCTGCACATTGATCTGGTCAGGGTCGTGAAAGGCCGGCGAAATGAAGTAGCCACGGCGTTTGCTGGACTGGAGATAACCTGCATCCACCATGCGCTCATACACCAAAACAATGGTATTGCGTGAAACCTTCAACTGCTCCGCCAGCTTTCTCGAAGAAGGCAAAGGCTCAGCAACCGGCAGATGCCCACCCAAAATTGCATCCACCAGACGCTCCTGGATCTGCTGCTGAAGGGGACGACCCTCTTCGAAAGGAATATTCAGGTAGTGCTCATTCATGGGGCGTTTGCACCTAAAAAAGACGTCAATGCTTCAGAATGATGCAATTGATATGCCACAGCCTGTACTGGCCCCATATTACCGCGGAACTGGATCTACATGCTGGACCGATGCCAAATCTACTGTAGACACAGAACACAAGATCAACCTCGGCACATGACCCTCTCGGGAGAAAACTATGAATAACGTGACAGTTAAAAAAGGCTTCAAATACCTGCTGGCAGGTTTGGGTACAAGCTTCATTCTGAGCGCCACTGCGACGGCGGACACCGTCACCATCGGGTATCAGGGCATGATGAATCCCTGGAAATCCGTTATCGATAGTGACGCCCTGGAGAAGGCCACTGGCCTTGAAGTTGAATGGCGACGTTTCGATTCTGGTGCCAAGGTAATTACCGCCATGGCCTCCGGCGACATCGATATCGCCTCAGCTGGCTCCAGCCCGATCGCGGCTGCCATCAGTCGGGGCGTTGATATCGAGCTGGTGTGGATTCTGGAAAACATCAACAACGCCGAAGCCCTGGTCGTGCGCGACGAGACCGGCATCCTGGCACCACAAGATCTGAAAGGAAAAACCCTTGGTGTACCTTTCGTTTCCACCACCCACTTCCACACCCTTTTTGCTCTTGAACAGTTTGGACTGGATGAGTCCGATCTGAAGGTCCTGAACATGCAGCCCAATGCCATCTCCGCTGCCTGGACGCGGGGCGATATCGATGCCGCGTTTATCTGGGACCCGGTCCTCAGCAAGCTTAAACAGGATGGAAAAGTACTGCTCAGTTCCGGTGATCTCAGCCGCTGGGGTAAAGCAACATTCGACGGTGTAGTCGCAAGCAAGGAGTTTGCAGAAGAAAATCCAGAAGTTGTTACCCAGGTAATCAAGCTGATGAGCGATGCCGACGAAGCCTACCGCAGCAACAAAGACAGCCTGAGCGCGGATTCCCCCATGGTTGCAAGCATCGCCAAGATGACCGGAGGCAACGCCGAAAACGTCCTCGATGTGCTGGCCCTGTATGAGTTTGTGCCCCTGGAAGAGCAACTGACTTGCGCGTGGCTGGAATGCGGAGAAGAAGGTGGCGCGGCGCGTGCATTACGTTTCACATCCGAGTTTCTGGAAGACCAGGGCAAGATTCCGGCACTGAAGGATGATTACAGTGTTTTCGTGAACCCCTCCTATGCCCAAAAAGCACTGGAAATCTGAACACACTTTGTCCGGGTGCCCCGCTGGGGCACCGATCGAATACAGGAGCTATCTCCATGAGCAAACTGCAGATTCATGATGTCTCAGTGGTCTACCCGGGCCTGAACGGCGGTGAGCAGGTTCGCGCGCTATCGGATATCAATTTCACCATCGAACCGGGCGAATTCGTGGTCGCCTTGGGTGCTTCCGGATGCGGCAAAACCACTCTGCTCAGCCTGATGGCCGGTTTCATTTCGCCGACCGAGGGCTACCTGACCCTCGGGCAGAGTCAGATCAGCGGACTGCCACGAGTGGCTTGTGGCATTGACCTGCGCGACAAAATCGACGGTCCGGGCAAGGAACGGGGTGTGGTGTTTCAGAAACACGCCCTTCTACCCTGGCTTAACGTCATCGAAAATACCGAGTTCGGTCTCAAGCTCCAGGGCATTGGCAAGAAAGAGCGACGTGAGCGGGCGACGCACTTTCTCAAACTCGTCGGTCTCGAAGAATTCCACAATCACCCGGTGTACCAGCTATCCGGTGGTATGCAGCAACGAGTGGGCATCGCCCGCGCTCTGACCAACGATCCCAAAATGCTCCTTCTGGATGAACCCCTCGGGGCTCTGGACGCCCTCACCCGGGAAGTGCTGCAGGAGCTGTTGCTGGATGTATGGAAAGAAACTCAGAAAATGATGTTTTTTATCACCCATAGTGTCGAGGAAGCGCTGTTCATGGCTTCCCGGTTAATCATCATGTCTCCGCGTCCGGGCCGAATAACTCATGAATTCAAGCTCGACTTCAATGAACGCTTTCTCGAATGCCGTGACGCGCGCAAGGTAAAGTCAATGCCAGACTTCATCGCCATGCGTGAGGAAGTCCTGGGCATAATCCACGGCGACGAAGTGGTTGGAGGGTTGCACTGATGATGGCTACGAAAGCACTTAGCCCAAAAACTGCTGTTGCCCAGCCGGAACGAAACAAACCCGTTACCAGCAAAGCCGAGCCCGTCAATAAACAGGCCTCCCCTAACGTGATTCAGCGAATCCGCAAACTGTTTTCGGCAGGCCCCGTCATGCCGGGAGAATCCTATGGTGCGCCCGGTCATGGAAAAAGCCTTGCTATCAGCGTGGTAACAGCAACAAGCCTGTTACTGCTCTGGTACATAGTTACAGCCGCGGGCTGGATCGGTCCACTGTTCCTGCCTTCGCCACTGGCCGTCGTCGCCCGTTTCTGGGAAATACTGACTGAAGGCTTCGCAGGTGCGTCACTCTTGGAACACACCGGTTGGAGTATGCTGAGGGTGTTCGGTGCCTTCGCCCTTGCGATGCTAACAGCCATTCCCATCGGCATTCTGATGGGTGTCAACCGGGTCGGTCGCGGACTGTTCGACCCGATCATCGAGTTCTATCGGCCACTGCCACCGCTGGCTTATCTGCCGCTCGTGATCATCTGGCTGGGCATCGGCGAGACCTCGAAAATCGTGCTGATCTATATGGCTATTTTTGCACCCATGGCCCTGAGCGCCCGTGCCGGAGTACGTTCTGTTGCTATTGAGCAGATTCATGCGGCCTACTCCATGGGCGCCTCCAGGTGGCAGGTCATCCGCTATATCATTCTCAAAAACGCTCTTCCGGAGATTCTGACCGGCATGCGCATAGGGATCGGTTTCGGGTGGACAACCCTGGTCGCTGCAGAGATGGTGGCCGCCCAGGCGGGCCTGGGATTCATGGTACTGAATGCTGCCGAGTTTCTGGTAACCGATGTGGTTATCATGGGTATTATCATGATCGGCATCATCGCCTACCTCTTTGATATGTTGATGCGCTATGCAGAAAAGACCTTGGTGCCCTGGAAAGGCAAATAGTGCAATTCAACGTTAATACAGAAAATCGAAAAGGGCGCCTCAAGGCGCCCTTTTCGTTACTGGTCACTATGGCCCCGGACCGGGCCGATTATCTCAAGCCGGCACCGTTGAAGTATCCGATTTCACCAATCTGGTATGACTGCTCTAGTCCAAAGGCAGGAAAAGACTTTCCTTTACTTCTTCCATCACGATATAGCTCTTGGAGTTCTTGACCCCGGGTAGCGTCAACAGCATGTCGCCGAGCAGCTCGCGGTATTCGGATATCCCGCTGATCCGTGCCTTGATGAGGTAATCGGAATCCCCTGACACCAGATGGCATTCCAGAATATAGGGCAACTCTTCAACCGCTTCGCTGAATTTCTGGAAAGAATCCGGGGACTGGTAAGACAAGGAAATCTCCACGAACACCAGCATGTTGTATCCGAGTAACTCGGGATTCAGACGGGCATGATAGCCCTCGATATAGCCTTCTTTCTCCAGCCGTCTCACCCGTTCGATACAGGGAGTCGAACTCAGGCCGACCTTATCGGCGAGGTCTACGTAACTGATTCGGCCATCCTTTTGTAGTGCTTTAAGGATACGGATATCCAGTTTGTCGAGAGAACGCCTGCGCCCTTCAATCATGATCAGTATTTTCCACTGTTAATTTACGTTTTTGTAAATTTTAGCCCTTTATAAATCCTTAAATCAAAGCTTAATCTTGGTGTTTTGGTAATAAAATGGTGATATCCAACGAATAATCCATTATTGAGGGCGGTGTATGAAAGTGCTGGTTTTGGGTAGCGGAGTTATCGGTGTGACGACCGCCTGGTATCTGGCCAAAGCGGGTAATGAGGTTACTGTGGTCGATCGCCTGGACACGCCAGCCACGGAAACAAGCTTTGCCAACGCGGGCATGTTGTCGTTTGATTATTCAACGCCCTGGGGTGCACCCGGAGTGCCGTTGAAAGCCATCAAATGGATGATGCAGGACATTTCGCCTCTCTATTTCGACGTCAAACGGTTCGATGCCAACACCATCAGCTGGATGATGAAAATGCTGGCACAGTGTTCTTCGCGAGCGTTCGATGTGAACAAAGAGCGCATGCTCCGTGTTGCCCGCTACAGTGCGGAATGTTTCCGGGAGCTGAACACTGAGCTTGATCTTGACTATGACGTGCGAATGAAGGGGACGCTGGAAGTTTTCCGGAGTCAGAAAGAGCTGGATGGTGCGGCCAGTGACGTGGCGATTCTTGAGCGTTGCAATGTTCCCCACGAAATAGTCGATGTTCAAAACTGCATCAACCAGGAGCCGGCTCTGGCCAACGTGAAACACAAGATCGTCGGCGGTCTGTATCTGCCCGGCGATGGGACCGGTGACTGCCACAAGTTCACTAACGGTCTGGCGCAGGAGTGCCGGAAACTCGGCGTGCAGTTCATGATGGGCACTGAAATCCACTCCATCGAAACCGCGAAAGGCAAAGTCAGCTCACTGAAAACCAGCGCCGGCGAACTCAAAGCCGATAAGTATGTGATAGCGCTGGGCAGTTACGCACCGTACCTGACACGCAAAATCGGGATCCACCTTCCAATCTATCCGTTGAAGGGTTACTCCCTGACCATGCCGATTGTTGACGAGAACAAGGCACCGGTTTCCACCGTGATGGATCAGAAATACAAGGTGGCGGTTACCCGATTTGATGACCGTATCCGGGTCGGCGGCATCGCCGAGATCGCCAGCTTCAACAAGGAACTGAACCTGAAACGCCGGGGCGCCATCGAGTTTACGGTGCGGGACCTGTTCCCCGGAGCGGGTGATGTTGATAGTGCTGAATTCTGGACCGGACTGCGTCCAATGACCCCGGACAGCGTGCCCATTCTGGGCAACACCCAATACGACAATCTGGTCCTGAACAGCGGTCACGGTACTCTGGGCTGGACCATGTCACTGGGCGCCTCCCGCTATGTGGCCGATGTCGTTAACGGGAAAACCCCCGACCTCGATCACGAGGGACTTTCAATGGCTCGTTATCACTGACGTTACACACCCAGCGATTAGTAAAAAGGTATCTACCATGGCCCGACCCGCAACTTTGACGATAGATCTGGATTCCATTGCCCACAACTACCAGATCGCAATATCGCAGGCGCCGGAGCAAAAAGCTCTGGCGGTGGTAAAGGCCAACGCCTATGGCCATGGCGCTGTTGATGTGGCCCAAAAACTCGAACCCTACACTCCGGGGTTTGCCGTTGCCTGCATAGAAGAAGCCATCGAACTGCGAGAGGCCGGTATTCGCAAACCGATTTTGCTGCTGGAGGGGTTCTTCTCTGCTGACGAGCTCGATTACATCTGCCGCCACAATATCTGGACCGCGGTACACAATGATTTCCAGCTGGAAGCCATCGCTTCCGCAAAGCTGACCGAGCCGGTGCATGTCTGGTTGAAACTGAATACCGGCATGAACCGACTAGGCTTCACACCGGACGGATACAAGCTCGCCTATAAGCGGCTTGGCAACCTTCCACAGGTCAGCAGTATTACGCTACTGAGCCACCTTACGTCCGCCGACAATCCGGCAAGTCCCGAAACGGAAAAACAGATAGAACGGTTCAACAATATCCATCGCGACTGTCCTTCACCTAGGAGCATTGCCAACTCCGCTGGCACGATGAAGCATCCCCTGGCCCTCCATGATTGGCAACGTCCGGGGATAATTCTCTATGGTTCGTCCCCGTTCAGCGGTGAGGACGATATCCAGCCCCTGTTGCAACCAGCGATGACCCTGACTTCAGAGATTATTGCCGTACATGAGCTTCAACCCGGCGACGCTGTCGGCTACAACGGTACCTGGGTCTGTGAACGACCAACGCGAATCGGCACAGTGGCTCTGGGCTATGCCGACGGCTATCCGCGTCAGGCCCGCAATGGCACACCAGTGCTCGTGAACGGTCAGCGAACCCAACTGATCGGTCGAGTATCCATGGACATGCTCACCGTAGACCTCACAGGCCTGGATGCCGGCCTGGGCTCTGCGGTAGAACTTTGGGGAAAGAACCTGTTGGCCAATGAGGTTGCGCCGTGGTGCGGCACCATTTCCTATACCCTGTTTACCGGCATTACCCGCCGGGTCCACCGAGAGGTTAAGGGCGCTATCTGTAACTAGTTGCTGTCACAAAGTCAGCCCAGCACCCTTGAAAAGTACGGGGCAGCCCCCAATTCTCTTGGCGCAGTTCCAAATCGGATAATTTAACCTTTTGAAATAAATAAGAATTTATTGATATTCACTATAAAAGAAGGAGGTTCGAATATGGAGACTCGTTCTGACGACTTTTATCCCACGCGCCTTGAGCGCCCCATTCCGCCCTTCGATCGGCTCGATCCGGTGGTCTACAGCCAAGGAGCGGATCGCAACCGGGGCCCGCTGACTGAAAACGAACTGGCTCAATATGAGCGCGATGGCTTTCTGGTGTTCGATAACTTCCTGGATACGGACACCGTGCGCCGCTTCCGCGACGATCTACGCGCCTACGAACGAAACGACAGTGTGCTGCGATCAGAAGGCACCATTACCGAACCGCGCAAACAGGAAATCCGTTCCATTTTCGGCATTCACCAGCTGTCGGAACGCTTCGACCGCCTGACCCGGGATCCGAAAATCCTGGATATGGTGCATCAACTGCTGGGCAGCGACGCCTATATTCACCAGTCCCGGATCAATTTCAAACCGGGTTTTCACGGCAAGGGCTTCGACTGGCACTCCGACTTCGAAACCTGGCACGCCGAGGATGGTATGCCGCGAATGCGTGCCGTCAGCTTTTCCATCGCCCTGACCGACAATACGCCATTCAACGGACCGCTGATGTTGGTACCCGGCTCCCACAAGACGTTTATACCCTGTGTTGGCCGAACTCCGGAAGACAATTACCAGTCGTCGCTTAAAAAACAGGAGTTGGGCGTACCCAATGCTCAGGATCTGAGGCGCATCGTGGATGAGCATGGGATAAAGGCCCCGACCGGGCCAGCAGGCTCCCTGATCATCTTTGAGTGCAACACTCTACACGCGTCCAATGCCAACATGTCGCCCTGGCCGCGCAGCAATCTGTTCTTCGTTTACAACAGTGTGGAAAACCTGCTGGCGCAGCCTTTCTGTGGCAACAAGCCACGGCCTGATTTTCTTGGCAACCGCAGTGACACCGAGGCGCTGGAAGCGCGGTCCGACCGAAGCTTTGGCCGCACTGGTTAAACCCGGCTCAGGCGGGAAGGACGGGGGCTTTACTTACTGGCCCCCACGCCAGAGCGGGTCGTAGCTTTCGGTCAAAGGCCGTATTTGGTCTCAATCGCCTCGAACATACCGGACTCTCGAATGGCTGCCAGGCCGCTTTTCAGTTCGGCAACTATCTTATCCGACGTCTCCAGGTTCAGGGCCAGAAACAGCTGGGTGTCGTTGAACGAAAACACCGGTACCAGGCCTTCCACGTTTTGCTGTGACGCCACATAAGGACCGCCCAGGCGGTCAGCCAGCCAGAGATCGATCTGGCCCAGTTCCAGCCGCTTCGGGTTCAGGTCATCGCTGTCCAGCGCCGACACTTCGTAACCATTCTTGATCAGATATTCCGATTTGACGTCATTACGGTAACCACCGAACACCATGCCCCTGGCGTCCGAGAGCTCGTCCATCTCGAAGTCAGAACCCGGTGGTGCGAAAACTGTCCACAGGTTGTCGGTCAGAGGCCCCACCCACTTGAACAGCGGCGCGCGCTCCTCGGTGTAGGTGGTACAGAAAATGCCGTGGTTTTCCTTGCTCAGAGCGCGGTTGTAACCGTAGTCCCAGTTGCGGAGCTTGATGCGGTAATCGAGATTGGTCTGCTTCAGCGCCGCCACCACCAGCTCCGTGCACAACCCGTCAATATCCTCCTGACCATGCTCAAACGCACGCCCGGATGCGCTCATGTTGTACGGAGGGAAATTTTCGGTGTAGAGGTAGAGCCGTTCTTCTGCCTGCACGGTGGTTGTCGACGCCATCAGCGTCAGCGCCACCGTAGCAAAACCTGTTACTAGTTTGATCACGCCTTTACTCCCTAATGTACTCAATAAGTAAATTCCCTAACTAGAACGCCAGATTACCGCTGTGCGTTCCCGGATTGGGAGATAAAAACGTATCAATTGGTAACGGGGCTGAAACAAAACCGGGCGCACCGCCGGCATGCCGGCAATCCGCTGTTATTTACCAATGCAGAAACTGGAGAAGATCTTGCCGAGCAGTTCGTCCGGACTCAGGTGCCCGGTGATTTCCCCCAGGGCATCCTGAGCCGCGCGCAGGTCTTCCGCGAGCAGTTCGCCAGCGCCGTAACCTTCCAGCTGACCCTGGCCCTGCAACAGATTTTCGCGCGCCCGCTCCAGGGCATCCAAGTGCCGGCGCCGGGCCAGGAAGCCACCCTCGGTGGTGCTGGCAAACCCCATGCATTGCTTAAGATGATTCCTCAGTACCTCGAGGCCGTCGGAGGATTTTGCTGCCAGTCGGATCACCGGCGCACTACTGCCGTCGGTGTCGGTAAAGCCCACGGTTTCCGAGGACAGGTCGACCTTGTTCCGCACCACGGTAACGGGCGCATTGGCGGGTAGGCGGTCGATAAAATCCGGCCAGATCTCGTGGGGTTCGGTCTGATCGGTGGTCGTAGCGTCCACCATCAGCAGGATCCGGTCGGCCTGGGCAATTTCATCCCAGGCCCGGGCAATACCGATCTGCTCAACCTCGTCCGGGCTGTCCCGCAGGCCCGCGGTGTCGATGATGTGCAGCGGCATGCCATCGATGTGAATATGTTCGCGCAGGACATCCCGGGTGGTGCCTTCGATGGCGGTAACGATGGCCGCCTCGCGACCGGCCAGGGCATTGAGCAGGCTCGACTTGCCGGCGTTGGGACGGCCGGCAATCACCACCTTCATGCCATCCCGGAGAATGGTGCCTTGCTGGGCCTCACCGAGGATGATCTCCAACCGGTCGAGCAGCTGCTGCAGATCACCGGCAACCTTGCCGTCGGCCAGGAAATCGATCTCTTCCTCGGGAAAGTCGATGGCCGCTTCCACGTAGATGCGCAGGTGAGTCACCGCATCCACCAGGTCGTCGACACGTCGGGAGAACACCCCCTGCATGGAGCGCACGGCGCAGCGTGCGGCCTGCTCCGAACTGCTTTCGATGAGATCGGCGATGGCCTCGGCCTGGGCCAGATCCAGTTTGTCGTTCAGAAACGCCCGCTCGGAAAACTCACCCGGCCGCGCCAGCCGCGCGCCATAGCTGCAGACTTCCCGCAACAACAGGTCAAGGATAACGGTACCGCCATGGCCCTGGAGTTCGAACACATCTTCGCCGGTGAACGAATGCGGGTTGGGGAAGAACAATCCGATGCCTTCATCGATCAGGCCACCATCCTGGTCCAGGAAAGGGCCGTAATGGGCGTATCGCGGCTTGGGGATAAAGCCCAGCATTTGCCGGGCGATGTCCGCGGCGGCTGGGCCCGACACCCGAACAATCCCCACGCCGGCCTGGCCGGGGGCAGTGGCAATAGCGGCAATTGTGTCTGCTGTCTGGCTCATGAACATTCCTTCGGGCGCAAACAACAGAGGCTCCGTGAAGGAGCCTCTGTCTGGGTCGGGTCAAAAGTACCGGTTGTTAGTACTTTTTCCCAGCCGTCTCTGCTTCAATCTTGCGGGTAATGTACCACTGCTGACTGATCGACAGAATATTGTTCACCAGCCAGTACAGTACCAGACCGGCCGGGAACCAGAGGAAGAACACCGTAAAGATCAGCGGCATCATCTTCATGATCTTGGCCTGCATCGGATCCGGCGGTGTCGGGTTCAGGTGCATCTGCAGGAACATGCTGGCGCCCATCAGGATCGGCAGAATGAAGTACGGATCCATCTGGGACAAATCCTGAATCCAGAGCATGAACGGGGCGTGACGCAACTGCACGCTCTCGAACAGTACCCAGTACAGGGAGATAAACACCGGCATCTGCACCAGGATCGGCAGACAGCCGCCCAGCGGATTGATTTTCTCACGCTTGTACAGCGCCATCATTTCCTGGGACATGCGCTGTCGGTCGTCGCCGTACAGTTCCTTGAGGCGAGTCAACTGCGGCGCCACCGCACGCATCTTCGCCATCGACTTGTAGCTGGTGGCCGACAGGTGGAAGAACACCGCCTTGACCAGCACGGTCAGCAGGATGATGGCGACACCCCAATTGCCTACCAGGCCGTAGAACCACTCCAGGATGATAAACAGCGGCAGTGAAATGAAGAACAGGAAACCGAAATCGACGGTGCGATCCAGGTTCGGTGCGACATTCTCCAGTCGATCGATAATCTTCGGGCCGATGTAAGCACGGGCGCCCACTTCCACGGTGTCACCGGACGCCACCGTAGTGGCCGGATAGACAAAGCCCATCACGTACAGAGGGCCGCGACGTGTAGTCTGGAACTGAGCCGGTTGATCAGGCTCGGGTACCCATGCCGCCAGGAAGTAGTGCTGCAGGAACGCCAGCCAGCCGTTGGTAACGGACTGATTCACCGGAGTTTCGGCCAGATCACCGAAATCAAACTTCTCGTACGGATCCTCCGAAGAACTCATCACCATGCCCAGGAACGCCTGAATACCCATGCTGTTCTGAGCGGTCGGGTCGGGTGCCTGATCCCGGACGATCTTACCGGTGAAGTTGGCTTTCCAGGTCTCGTTGGACTGGTTATCGATCAGGTAGCGCACGCCGATTTCATAGCTGTTGCGCTCAAACTGATAGCGCTTGGTGATCTTGACGCCGTCGTCGGTGGTGTAGGTCAGGTCCACAGTCAGTTGGTCCTGGCCTTCAGACAGCTCATAGCTATCAGCGTTGGTCTGGTATACCGGCGCGCTGCCATTGGCACGGCTATCCGGACCATTGCGGCCAATCAAGCCACTTTCCATGACGTAGGTGCGGCTGTTGGTGTTGGTCAGCAGCTTCAGCGGTTCCCGGCTGTTCAGGGACTTGTCGTAATCGGTCAGTGAGCTGTGGATAAGATTGCCACTGACCCGGTCAATGGTGAGCTCGAAGACGTCGGTGCGAACGGTAACAAACTGGTCTTCAACGGTGATGTCGGAATCCGTCGCGGTGGCAATCTGCTCTCCGCTCTCCGGCGTGCTGAACTCCTCACTGGTGCCTGTGCTCTGGTTCTGCTCAGGAAGCACCATGCTGTCTTCGCCGCCGGTGGTAGAACCGGCATTGGTCTGGGCCACCTGTTCCGTTTGCGGCTGCTGATGGTAATCCTCATTCCAGGCAAGCACCATCAGATAACTGACAATAGCCAGGCCGGCAAATAATACGATGCGTTGAATATCCATAGAGTTACTGTCTGGTCTGGGTTGTAGTGTGGGAGTGCTTCGCCTGAAGGCAGGGTGTTACGGCCTTGCTGGAATCGGATTGTGCCATACCCGGCACTGGATCATAACCACCCTCGGCCCAGGGATGACATCTCAATAACCGACGGGTAGCGAGAATCAGTCCTTTCAACGCACCGTGATGGGTGATCGCTTCAACGGCGTATTGAGAACAGGTTGGATAATGGCGGCAATGACTGGCCATCAGGGGACTGAGTGCGTACTGGTAGAAACGGATAGGAGCAAGCAGGAGTTTACGCATCAACCCGATCCTTTGCCGGCTGGTTGTGCTGATGGAGCGTTCGCAGGTAGCGATTGCTGGTGTTTCCGCTTTAGTCGACGCCACAAATCGTTAAGTGCGGCCGTTACCGTTGGGGTTTCCAGATTGGCTAGCCCCTGGCGACCGAGTACGACAATATCCAGGCTGGGGTAATCGGTCTGATGCCGAAAAGTTTCCCGAACCTGTCGCTTGATCCGGTTTCTCTGGACCGCGAGCTTCAGATTTTTCTTGGAAAAAATCAAACCGATCCTGGCGTGCCCGAGATTATTCGGTGTTGCCAGGATCAGAAAATTCTTGTGCGGAACTTTCAGCTGTACGTCATCGAAGACTTTGCCGTAATCAGCCGGTCTGAGCAGACGGTGCGATTTCGGGAAACTCAAAGCCTTCATGAGGCGCGCTGGTTACGCTGACAGACGTGCGCGGCCTTTGGCACGACGACGGGAAATAACCTTGCGACCGTTGGCAGTGGCCATACGGGCACGGAAACCGTGTACGCGCTTACGCTTCAGGACGCTTGGTTGAAACGTTCTCTTCATGGTGATGATCTCACAATTCGTAAGTTGAAAATTCGTATGTGGCTGGAAAATGTACAGCCAAAACAGGAGCGGCATGATATGCAAATGCGGGGGAAAGTTCAATGGGTATCGATAAGTGGTTTTCACAGGTGCCCATTGGCCGGACAAATCAGACCAGATAATAAAATCTATAGGTTCTTTTAGAATTCTCTTTAAGGATTAATTATTACTGTTATTACTGAGGCTGTTTTCTGTGGATAAGCAATGGAAAAGGCTTTTAGTCAGTAAGTTACGGAGATGATAAGGGGGCTTACAAGTACCGATGAGCCCTGTGGACAGTGGCGCCACGAATTGTGCATAAGTGCTTTCGGGTGATCACCTCCTAGTTATCCACCGTTCGGTCCTAGGGTTTCACACAGGGTTGAAGGCAGGGTGTACACAGGGGGGTGTGGATAACAATTATTGAAAGAATTTTCTGTACACAAGGCTGTAGGTAAGTCTGTAACTAAATGATAAATTTGCTAATTTGTTTCCACAGCCTGTTCATGAAATAGTCGGCGGTCTTTCACTGGTGGGCCCATCGGGTTAGAATCTCGCGTTACCTCTTTGGATTGGATGTCTCGCTATTCTGATCTGAGACATTTCTGGGTTATCGGGAGCAGGCTGTCGTGCCGAACACCATGTGGCATCAATGTCTTGAAGTACTCCGGGACGAGTTTCCCGCACAACAGTTCAACACCTGGCTCAGACCCCTGCAGTCCGATCTCCGGGAGGGGCAGCTGATGTTGTTTGCCCCCAACCGGTTTGTTATGGACTGGGTTAATGAGAAATACCTTCGGCGTATAGAAGAAGTGTTGAAGGATCTGAACGGAGGCCAGGCTCCCCGTGTAAATATGAAGGTTGGCTCTGCGCCTCGGAACAGTGAGCCGGTGAGCCGGTCTGAGGTCCCGGTTCGATCCAGTGGCTCGGTTCAGGAAGAAAGCGGCAGCCGGGTCACCGAGGAAGAAAAAGGTGTCGCGGTCAGTGCCGGCGACAATACCTCGGTGCGCGCCAAAGCAAGTAACCCAAGTAACGGGCGGCGGTCGGTTCAGGTCGAGGGCGACATCAAGCACCAGAGTTTCCTGAATGAAGGCTTCACCTTCGATACCTTTGTGGAAGGTAAGTCGAACCAGCTGGCCCGGGCCGCTTCCATGCAGGTTGCGGAGAATCCGGGCGGCGCCTACAACCCGTTGTTCCTCTATGGCGGCGTTGGTCTGGGTAAAACCCACCTAATGCACGCGATTGGTAACGAGATCGTTCGGCGCAAACCGGGAGCCAAGGTGGCCTACCTGCGTTCCGAACGGTTCGTGGCGGATATGGTGAAGGCGCTGCAATTGAACGCGATCAACGAGTTCAAGCGCTACTATCGGTCGGTGGACGCGCTGCTGATCGACGATATTCAGTTTTTCGCCCGCAAGGAGCGCTCCCAGGAAGAGTTTTTCCACACCTTCAATGCCTTGCTTGAAGGCGGGCAGCAGGTCATCGTGACTTGTGATCGCTTCCCCAAGGAAATTGTCGACATGGAGGAGCGCTTGAAGTCCCGGTTTGGTTGGGGCCTGACGGTGATGGTGGAACCACCGGAACTGGAAACCCGGGTCGCCATCCTGATGAAGAAGGCGGACCAGGCGAACGTGAAACTCAGTAGTGAAGCGGCCTTTTTTATTGCCCAGAAGATCCGCTCAAACGTGCGGGAGCTAGAAGGGGCGCTTCGTTTGGTGATAGCGAACGCTCACTTCACCGGGTCGGAAATTACCCCGCCGTTTATTCGGGAGAGTCTGAAAGATCTGTTGGCCCTGCACGAGAAGCAGGTCAGCATCGACAACATTCAGCGTACCGTGGCGGAGTATTACAAGATCAAAGTGGCCGACCTGCTGTCCAAGCGTCGGACCCGGACGGTGACCCGGCCACGCCAGGTGGCGATGTCGCTGTCCAAGGAATTGACCAATCACAGTCTGCCGGAAATTGGTGACGCCTTCGGTGGCCGTGACCACACCACCGTGCTGCACGCGTGCAAGAAAATCGTGGAACTGCAGGAGACTGATCCGGGTATCCGCGAGGATTATCAGAACTTTATGAGATTGCTGACCACCTGATGCCGGGCGTTAGCGCAAAACATTCACCCTTCAACTTAAAAGAATGCTGAGTGCCATGAAACTGACGATCAGCCGTGAATCCCTGCTTACCCCGCTGCAAAGCATTGCTGGCGTGGTGGAAAAGAAACAGACCATGCCGGTGCTGTCGAATGTTCTGCTGGTAGCCGAAGATAATACTCTGACGCTGACCGGCACCAATATGGAAGTGGAACTGGTGGCTCGGGTAACTCCGGTGCACGTTGACCAGCCTGGCCGGATCACCGTGCCCGCCCGTAAGCTGGCCGACATCTGTCGGGCGCTGGGTGAAGAAGCGCCCCTGGAGCTTGGGCTGGAAGGTGACCGGTTGCACCTGCGTTGTGGAAAAAGTCACTTTACCCTGTCGACACTGCCGGCGGAGCATTTCCCGAATGTCGAAGACGAAGCCGAAAGCTTCCGTCTGGAACTGCCCCAGAAAGAACTGGAGCGGATGTTCGATGCCACGGCGTTCGCCATGGCCCAGCAGGATGTCCGTTATTACCTGAACGGCCTGTTGCTGGAAGTGGATCAGGGCCATGTCCGTACCGTCGCCACCGACGGCCACCGGCTGGCCATGGCGCACCTGGAGTTATCCACAGGTTGTCCGGAACTGCGGCAGGTGATTGTGCCCCGTAAGGGTGTGCTGGAACTGGCCCGGCTGCTGGATGATGTGGAAACACCGGTGACCCTGGTAATCGGTGATAACCACCTGCGGGCCACTGTCGGTGCCTATACCTTCACCTCGAAACTGATCGAGGGCAAGTTCCCGGACTACAACCGGGTTATCCCCAGAGGTGGCGACAAAGTAGTCCTGGCCGATCGGGCAACCCTGAAGAACACTCTCCAGCGTGCCGGTATCCTGTCCCACGAAAACATTCGCGGGGTACGGCTGAACCTGGCACCGAACGAGTTGCAGGTGTTTGCCAATAACCCGGACCAGGAGCAGGCGGAAGATGCACTGCCGGTGGAGTACCAAGGTGAATCCCTGCAGATTGGATTCAACGTTGGTTATCTGGTGGATGTGATGAACGCACTGGATGACGACCAGGTGAAAATCACCCTGTCCAATCCGAACAGCAGTGCACTGATCGAGTCCCAGATGGACAATCGCTGCCTGTACGTCGTTATGCCGATGCGGCTATAGGAGAATCACCATGGGCACCGTGACGAACGGAATCAAGGGCGCCTTCAGGATTGGACAAACCCTGTCCGTGCTGGGGCGTACCGGTGTCAATTGGGTTCGGGGCGATCGCCCCCCTACCCCGCGTCTGTTACGGCAGACTTTCGAATCCTTGGGCGCGACCTACATCAAGCTGGGTCAGTTCATTGCCAGCTCGCCCACCTTCTTCCCGAAGGAGTATGTGGAGGAATTCCAGTACTGCCTGGATAAAACCCCCAACCTGCCCTTCGGTGTGATCAAGAAGATTATCAGCGACGAACTGGATCGGCCGCTTGACCAGGTATACGCGGATATTGATCCGGTGGCGCTGGCGTCAGCCTCCATTGCCCAGGTTCACGCGGCACGGCTGGTAACCGGTGAGGATGTAGTCATCAAGGTGCAGAAGCCGGGTGTGGAAAACATCCTGCTGACTGATCTGAATTTCCTGTACCTGTCGGCGCGCATCCTGGAGACGCTGGCGCCGAAACTATCCTGGACCTCGTTGTCCGGGATTGTCGAGGAAATCCAGCGCACCATGATGGAGGAATGTGACTTCATCAAGGAAGCGAATAACCTGAAGGTGTTTCGCAACTTCCTGAACGATACGCACAATGAAGACGCCACGGTACCGCTGGTGTATGAACATTGCAGCACCCGCCGGGTACTGACTATGGAGCGTTTCCACGGGGTTCCGTTAACCGACCTGGAAAGCATCCGGGGTTACGCACGGGACCCGGAGCGGACCCTGATCACGGCGATGAACACCTGGTTCGCCAGCCTGACCCAGTGTGAATTTTTTCACGCTGACGTTCACGCCGGTAACCTGATGGTGCTGCAGGACGGTCGGGTCGGCTTTATCGACTTCGGCATTGTCGGGCGGATCAAGCCGGACACCTGGCAGGCGGTCAGTGATTTCATTTCGTCGGTGATGGTGGGTAACTTCGAAGGCATGGCCGACGCCATGATTCGGATCGGGGTAACGCATCAGACAGTACTGGTGGATGAACTGGCGGCGGACCTGCGCCGATTGTATCAGCAGATGGACAAGATGGTACCGGATCAGGTGCCGTACGAGGCAGATCAGGCCGAAGACGATGTAAACCACATCCTGATGGATATGGTGAAAATCGGCGAGAGCCACGGCCTGCATTTTCCGCGGGAGTTTGCCTTGCTGCTGAAACAGTTCCTCTACTTCGATCGCTACGTCCACATCCTGGCGCCTGAAATGGATGTGTTCATGGATGAACGATTGAACATGCTCCATTAACGCGGTCGCCTTACCGGGCGGGCTTTTGTACACTAGGGCAGCGTTACACGAGTGGTAACGCTGCTTTTTTTTGGTCGCTTCAAACTCCCCTCCTCGCCACGTTGAGTTCCCGTTTTTATGGCGTTAGTAAAACTCCAGACTCAGCACTTCCGGAACCTATCCCCGACCCCGGTCAGTTTCTCGCCGTCCTTCAATTTATTGTACGGCGAAAACGGCAGCGGCAAGACCAGTGTTCTGGAGGCAATTGGTTATCTGGGGCTGGGGCGGTCGTTTCGGGTCAGCCGGCATCAGGCGGTGGTCAGTCATGGCGAGCAACAGTTCACCGTCTTCGGTGGGCTGGATCGGGGCCTGGATGCGTCGACGGAACCCGACGCGGCTGGCGTGGCCCATCGGCTCGGGATAGCCCGGGATGTCAGCCAGAAGGAAACCACCCTGCGGGTCGATGGCGAAGGCGTTCGCAGTCTGTCGTCGCTGGCCATGCATCTGCCGGTATCGGTGATTGACCCGGGTGTTTTTGACATTGTTGCCGGTGGCCCAGGCAAACGCCGGCAATTTCTCGATTGGGCCGTGTTCCACGTGGAACCTTCGTTTGCCTCGGCCTGGCAACAGTGTCAGAGAGTGACGTCACAGCGGAATCAAACGCTAAGAAATGGTAGACTAGACGAAGCCCTGCTGCGGGTCTGGGATAGCCAGTACGTGGCCCTGAGTGACCGCATCAGCGCGGCCCGAAAAACCACGTTCGATCGGTTCAAGGCAGCGTTCCAGACCCTGGTTCAGGAAGTCGATGTCGGATGGACTCAGGGTCTGAAACTTGAGTTCTATCCAGGTTGGGATAGCAGTCAGTCATTGCTGGATATCCTGGCCAGTCACCGGGAACAGGAACGTCGGATGGGGCATACCCTGTATGGTCCGAATCGAGCCGACATCCGGTTAAAATTTCAGGGCCGGCCAGTAGCGGAAACCTTTTCCAGAGGCCAGCAGAAAACCCTTGTTATCTTGATGAAGATTGCCCAGGGCATGGTGTTGAGTGAACTGGGTAAGCAGGTGACGTTTTTGCTCGACGATATTAATGCCGAGCTGGATGTGGGTCACCGGGCCATGCTGGCTCGAAAGCTACAGGCACTGCGTTGCCAGGTGTTCATTACCTCCATCGAACACCCGCTGCCCGACGCCCTGTGGCCCGACAATCAGGCACCGGAGTACAGAATGTTCCACGTGGAACATGGCAAATTGACGGAAGAATAAAGCCGGACCTGCCGGACTTACCATCGCCCGGACGGCGAGTAGGCCGGTCACCGGTACACCCTTCAGGAGTCTCGAATGAGCGAATCGAATTACAATTCCTCCAGTATCAAAGTCTTGAAAGGACTGGATGCGGTACGGAAGCGGCCCGGCATGTACATTGGCGATACCGATGACGGCACCGGCCTGCATCACATGGTCTTTGAGTTGGTGGATAACTCCATCGATGAAGCTCTGGCAGGCTACTGCTCCGAAATCGGCGTTATCATCCACCCGGATGAATCCATTACCGTTAAGGACAATGGCCGAGGCATCCCGGTGGATCTGCACGAAGAGGAAGGGGTATCCGCTGCAGAGGTCATCATGACTGTACTGCACGCCGGCGGTAAGTTTGACGACAACTCCTACAAGGTCTCCGGCGGTCTGCACGGTGTTGGTGTGTCGGTGGTTAACGCCCTGTCCTCGACCCTGACCCTGACCATTCGTCGTGACAACAAGGTGTACGAGCAAACCTACACCCACGGCGTGCCTAACGCCCCTCTGGGTGAAGTGGGCGAAACCGAGATGTCGGGCACCAAGGTGCACTTCATTCCGTCGCCGGAAACCTTTACCCACATCGAATTCCATTACGACATCCTGGCCAAGCGTCTGCGGGAACTGGCGTTCCTCAACAGTGGTGTGCGCATCCGTCTAACCGACGAGCGGAGTGGCAAGGAAGAAGTGTTTGAATACGAAGGCGGTCTGCGTGCCTTTGTTGAGCACTTGAACACCAACAAGACCCCGATCAACCGGGTGTTCCACTTTAACCGTGAACGCGAAGATGGCATCGTCGTGGAAGTGTCCATGCAGTGGAACGACGCCTTCCAGGAAAATATTTTCTGCTTCACCAACAACATTCCCCAGCGTGACGGCGGTACTCACCTGGCGGGTTTCCGGGCCGCCCTGACCCGCTCCATGAACAACTACATTGAGCAGGAAGGCCTGGGCAAGAAGGCCAAGGTCAGCACTTCCGGTGACGACGCCCGGGAAGGCCTGACCGCCATCATCAGTGTTAAAGTGCCGGATCCGAAGTTCTCCTCCCAGACCAAGGACAAACTGGTTTCGTCCGAGGTGAAAACGGCGGTCGAGCAGGAGCTGTACCAGAGTTTTGCTGACTACCTTCAGGAACAGCCGAACGAGGCCAAGCTGATCGTCAATAAGATGATCGAGGCTGCCCGCGCCCGGGAAGCCGCCCGCAAGGCCCGTGACATGACTCGCCGGAAAGGCGCGCTGGATATCGCCGGTCTGCCCGGCAAGCTGGCTGACTGTCAGGAAAAGGACCCTGCCCTGTCCGAACTGTTCATAGTGGAGGGTGATTCCGCCGGGGGCAGTGCCAAGCAGGGTCGTGACCGTAAGACCCAGGCCATCCTCCCGCTCAAGGGTAAGATCCTGAACGTTGAGAAAGCGCGGTTCGACAAGATGCTGTCGTCTGCCGAAGTCGGCACCCTGATCACCGCCTTGGGCTGTGGTATTGGGCGCGAGGAGTTCAACCCGGACAAGCTCCGTTACCACTCCCTGATCATCATGACCGACGCCGACGTTGACGGCTCGCACATTCGTACCCTGCTACTGACCTTCCTGTTCCGCCAAATGCGGGAAATCATCGAGCGTGGCCATGTCTTCATCGCGATGCCGCCGCTGTACAAGGTTAAGCGTGGCAAGCAGGAGCAGTACCTGAAGGATGAGAAGGCGAAGGAAGCCTACCTGACCCAGACCGCTCTGGAAGGCGCTCAGCTGTTCGTTAACCCGGATGCTCCGGCAATCAAGGATTCCGCGCTGGAAACCATGGTTAAGGACTACCAGGCGGTGATGAACATGATCGGACGTCTGTCCCGCGCTTACCCGGCCAAGGTGCTGGAGCAGATGCTGGACAACGTGACCTTGAAATCCGAGCACCTGCGCGACGAAGAGTCGGTGGCGCGCTGGGTAGCACGCCTGGGTGACGGCCTGGCTCTGGATACCCGCACCGGTACCAAGTACACCTTCTCGGTGACCAAGGACCCGGAGCGGGACTTGTTCCTGCCCAAGGTCACCATCTATGTGCACGGCATTCCCCATGAGCATGTGTTCAATCACGAGTTCTTCGAATCCTCGTCCTACGCTGCCATCGCGCGCATGGGTGAGACCCTTGATGGCTTGATTGAAGACGGGGCCTACATCCAGCGTGGCGAGCGCAAGCAGACCGTGCTGTCCTTTGAAGGTGCCCTGGCCTGGTTGATGAAGGAAGCTCAGCGCGGCCTGAACATCCAGCGTTATAAGGGACTGGGTGAGATGAACCCGGAACAGCTGTGGGAGACCACCATGGATCCGGAAACCCGTCGGATGATGAAGGTGACTATCGAGGACGCCTTTGCCGCCGACCAGATCTTCACCACCCTGATGGGTGACGACGTTGAGCCGCGTCGGGACTTTATCCAGACCAACGCACTGGAAGTCACCAACCTCGACGTGTAACGAACGCCCTGCTCAGGGCAAAAAAAAGCGGCGCTGGATCTATGATCCGCGCCGCTTTTTTTATGCCTGTTTCTGCTCCCGGTTATTCCTGGGACATCGACTTTTTCTTTTCTTTTTCAGCCAGGTGCGGTGCCATCACTTCTTCCAGCGTGTAGCCGGTCAGGCGCCGGATGGTGCGCCACAGGTAATAGAAAATCAGCATCATCATGATCATTGAGGGAATAGCGATCATCGGATAACTGACTAGAGTCATTCGGCCGAGTTCTTCGTTGAAGGCCTCGGTGCCTGAAGGGCTGGTGACAATCCACCGGGCAATGACGTAGTTCATGATCGATGAGAACAGGAAGGTACCGGCGAAGAAGTAGCTGGCCTTCAACAACCGCGCCTCGAATTCATCCACACTGCCCTTCTCTTCCAGCGATCGGTGAATCTTATCCACATCCAGAACTTTTGGGTTGTACAGCAGGGTGCGTACCAACGGATATTTGGTACGGGTGGAAATCAGCACCGCCAGACCGATAACCGCGGGCACCGCAGCCTCCTTTACCGCCAGCCAGCCCGCGTCCAGTTCCAGCAGGCCAATACCGCCGGTGAGGCCGACACTGATCAGGCCTAGCACCGCGATGAAATTCTTCTTGTGGTAGCGAATCAGCTCGAACAATCCCCAGCCCAGTGGAAACGCCAGGCCGATGATCAAGGCATTGACCGGGCCCAGGTGCGCCTCGCCACTGAACTTCATCAGTATCACTGAGGGAATGACGATACTGACCAATAGGTCGACCCAGGGTCTGGGCTTGTGATCGGGGGTGGACGTGTTGCTTGGTGAAGTCATAGATAGCCTGATGCAGGGAACGACAGCAGACCAGGGAATGGGTACTGCCGGACACAGAGTGTTCCGGCAGTATACGACGATTTTGCTCGCTTTCGAAGGCGTTAAAAGCTGCCACTGGTAGCCGTGGTGGAGCCGGCCGAGCCCGTTTGCATCACATTATTGGCGCCGGACTGCCAGACTAATTGGGCCTGTGGGTCCTGTTCGCTGCGCTTGATGCACTTCCACTCGACGGTGGACTGCGCCGGGAGCTCAATCGATCCGGTCCAGCTTGGGTAGTTGGTGGGCTCCAGCTTGATTGCATTGGCCGGCGCCCAGTTACCCAGAGTCGCATTGTCACCGGTCACGTACACGCTCTGCCCCGCTGTGGTCGTGCCGTTGTCGCACTGAAAGTTAGCAGTGGCCAGATCGTTTGGTGGTGGAGGGGGCGCGTCGCAGCCCGCGTTGACGTGCAGCGCTGCCGCCTCCATGGCGGGCACGGTCAGCGAGATCTGGCCATTGCTGACCGAAACGCAGGCGCCGTTGCCGGCGACGTTGCGGTAGTCGCCGTCCGGTAACCCGGTGGAGAAGGCGCGGGTCAGATCGTTTCCTTCCCGGTTGATGGCAACAAAGCCCTTGGCTCCGCGGCTAAAGGCAATCTGGTTGTTGCCGTTGTCCCACCATTGATTCACGCCGGTGCCATCGGTGACGTTGCGGAACTCCACCATGTTGGCAATAGCGTCCCAGCGGTGCTCACAGATCCAGGCGCCGCCGCACTGAGCGCTGCCGCCCTGGTAAACGCCCTGCGCCGGTGGGCCCTGATCGCTGTTGGAAAAGCTATAGCTGGACATTACTTTGGGGTAGCCGTAAGGCCAGGCCAGCATATAGACGTTGGCGAGGTTGTACAGGCTGCCGTCTTTGTAGGTCAGGACATTGCTACCGCCGGCACCGTGGCCGCGCTGGTTGTCGTGATTATCGGTGAAGACCACCGCATCGGCGCCGGCCAGAAAGCCCCAGCTCTCGCCAAAGCCATTCAGGTAAGCCAGTTTCTGGTTTTTGAACACATCACCCAGGGAGGCGCTGTAGCGAAACTCGGTCACGTCCGAGAGTCCGGTGTATTCAGCGGCACTGACCGCTTCTCCACCGAGATCGATGACTTCCTGGAACACATACAGTGGATCGTTGGTGCGGTTCAGAATGCCGGCGATGTCACCCGGTGACATGTGCTTGGCGGCATCAATCCGGATCCCCTCTACCCCGAGTGAGGTCAGGTGGTTCAGGTAGCCCGCCAGCGTGTCCTGAACGTAGTTGGCGCCGGTGTCCAGATCCGGCAGGCCGACCAACTGGCAGGTGCGAACCCGGTCGGCGTTATTGCCGTAGTCGGATGGTGAAATATCGCAGGGCGCGTGGAAGTCGTTGCCGCTGTAAACCGGATAGCTGCGCGAGCCACTGTCATAGGAGGAACCGGCGGTACCGGTGCCGGAGCCAGCGGCCGTGTGATTGATCACCGCATCGGCGTAGACATCGACACCGGCGGCATTACAGCGTGCGACCATGTCGGCAAAAGCCGCGGCGTCTCCGCTTCGACTCTGCAACTGGTAACTGACCGGCTGGTACCGGGTCCACCAGGCATCGCCCTGAATATGTTCCTGCGGCGGCGAGATCTGCACCGCGCTATAGCCTTTGGGGCCGAGAAAGGTCTCGCACTCCTGGGCAACGTCGCTCCACTGCCATTCGAACAGATGGACGAAGGCGCCGGCCTGGGTGTGCTGGGCCGGCAGGCTGAGTGCAAGCCCGAGCGCACTGGCGGCCACGACTCGATGGATGGAATTCATTGCATGCTCCTTGTCTTGTATTTGTTGTGGTGCAAGAACAACATGCATTGCTCACTCTTTAGTCAACACCTCCCTTGGTCATTAACTTGGGGCGTAGCTGTCGGGAGGACCGGGATTGTGGACAGATCGGGTATAAAAAAACCGGACCCGGGTGCTAGGTGACCCGGATCCGGTTTCGGTTTTCCGCTGGCGTAATGCCGGTTTGGGCTTAGCCCATTAGGCGCCAACTTCCTTCAGGGCTTCTTCCACGATGTTCAGCCCTTCTTCCAGCACCTCGTCTTCGATGGTGACTGGCATCAGGAAGCGCAGGGTGTTGCCGTACATGCCGCAGCTGAGCAGGATCAAACCTTTTTCCTTGGCCTTCTTGGTCACAGCGGCTGCCAGTTCCGGCTTGGGCTCGCGGCTATCCTTGCTTTCGACAAGTTCAAAGGCCGCCATGGGGCCGAGATTGCGGACGTTGTCGACATGGGCAAATTGCTCCTGCCACTGGTTGAAGCGCTGCTTCAGTTTCTCGCCCAGACGCTGGCCCTTGGCGAGAATGTCTTCCTCCTTGAATACATCGAATACAGCCAGGGCCGCGGCACAGGCAGTTGGGCTACCGGTATAGGTACCACCCAGGGAGTTGGGGCCGGAGGCGTCCATGTGCTTGTCGGTACCCACGATGGCGGAGATTGGCATGCCATCGGCCATACTCTTGGCCATGGTCATCATGTCGGGCTCAACGCCGCTGTGCTCGATAGCAAACATTTTGCCGGTCCGGCCAAAGCCACTCTGGACTTCGTCGACGATCATCAGAATGCCGTGCTCGTCGCAGATCTTGCGGATTTCCTTCAGGAAGCTGGTCGGTGCCGCATAAAAACCGCCTTCACCCAGCACCGGCTCGATCACGATGGCTGCGGTGTCTTTGCCCGGGGAATCGGCCTTCATGGTCATTTTCAGGCCACGCAGGGCTTCATCTTCACTGACCCCGTGATAAGGCACCGGGTAAGGCGCACGGAAAACGGTACCCGGCATCGGGCCGAAATCGGTCTGGTAGGGCGCGGCTTTACCATTCATCGCCATGGTGTAAAAGGTCCGGCCGTGGTAGCCGCCGTCAAAGCAGATAATGTTGCTGCGACCGGTGGCCGCACGGGCTACCTTGATGGCGTTTTCCAAAGCTTCGGCGCCGGAGTTAGCCAGCATTACCTTGGCGTGACCGCGTACCGGCACAATTCCGCTGAGCTTTTCCGCCAGCTTGACGTAGCCCTCATAGGGCATGACCGTCTGGCAGGTGTGCATCAGCTTGTCCAATTGGGCCTTGACCGCTTCCACCACCTTGGGGTGACGATGGCCAATGTTCAGAACACCGATACCGCCGGCGAAATCGATCATGCGCTTGCCGTCCGCATCCCAGAGTTCCGCGTTGGTGGCGTGATCGGCAAACTGTTCGTTGGGACTTGCCGCGCCCGCTGCAACGTAGCGTTCTTTGAGTGCCTGCAATTCTTTATTGCTCACTTTGCCTTCTCCCTGAGTTCAGGTTCGAAATGGTTCATCAATCAGTGTAAGGAGTACGAGCAGGAACCACAAACCGACCATCGTGGAGTGCTGTGGCAATGGTCAGCGAAAACATCTCCCGTTCAGGCCCGTTCATCCCGAAACTGCAGCCGTGCCAGGCGCTGGTATAGCTCATTGCTTGCCATCAGCTGATCGTGACTGCCAACCGCCAGCAACTGGCCCTGATCCAGCACCGCTATGCGATCGGCATTGCGCACCGTCGCCAGTCGGTGGGCAATCACCAGGGTGGTCCGGCCCCGGGTCAGTGCCGGCATGGCTTCCTGTACCAGGTGCTCGCTTTCCGCGTCCAGGGCACTGGTGGCTTCATCCAGCAGCAGAATGGGGGCATCGGCCAGCAGGGCGCGGGCAATGGCCAGCCGTTGTTTCTGGCCTCCGGACAGTCCCAGCCCGGCATCACCCAGGGGCGTGTTATAGCCCTGGGGCAAGCCCTGGATGAATTCGTCGGCGTGGGCCACCTGGGCCGCCCGGCGCACGTCGTCGTCGCTGGCGTCGGGGCGGGCATAGCGGATGTTATCGGTGACCGTGCCATGGAACAACGCCGGGTTCTGCGGTACCAGGGCGAAACAGCGCCGCAACTCCGGCAGTGACCAGTTGGCGGTATCGACGCCATCAATCAGGATGCGCCCCTGCTCCGGCTGGTAGAAGTGCAACAGCAGATCGAACAGGGTGGACTTGCCGGCCCCGGACGGACCGACCAAGGCCAGGGTCTCGCCCGCCTGAATGGCCAGGGTCAGCTGGTTCAGTGCCGGCTGGTCACTGCGACCGGGGTAGTGGAAGGTCAGTGACTCGATGCCGATGGCGCCGTTAATCTGGGCCGGCCGGTCCTGGATCGGTACCGGCCGGGCAAACGTCGAGGGGGTCTGCAGCAGTTCGAACAGCCGGGCCGCGGATCCGGCCGCCCGTTGCAGCTCGCCGATGACTTCGCTGATGGCACCTGCCGCCACGCCTACCAGCAGGCTGTAGAACACGAAGGCCGCCAATTCACCCGGCGAAATACGGCCATGGATCACGTCCAGGCCGCCAATCCACAGCACGATTCCGACTGCGCCCATCACCAGGGTGATCGCCATTGTGGTCAGCCAGGCGCGCTGGCGAATCCGGTCGCGGGCAATGGCGAAGGCTTTTTCCGACACCTCGGCGAAATACCGCCGGTCGTGGGGCTGGTGGTTGAAGGCCTGAACGGTTTTGATCTGGGTCAGGTTCTCACCCACGTAGCTGCCGACATCGGCGACCCGGTCCTGACTCAGGCGCGACAGCTGCCGAACCCGGCGGCCGTAAAACAGGATGGGGGCAATCACCAGCGGAAAACCCAGCAGGATGATACTGGCGAGTTTGGCGTTGGTGACGAACAGCAGGATCAGGCCACCCACCAGCATCAGGGCATTGCGCAATGCAATGGAGACGGTGGAGCCAATCACCGATTGCAGCACGGTGGTGTCGGCAGTGAAGCGGGACTGGATTTCCAGTGCCCGGTTCTGTTCAAAGAAGCCCGGGTGCAGGTCGATCAGGTGGTTGAACACGCGTTTTCGGATGTCCGCCACCACACGTTCACCAATCCACGACACCAGGTAGAAACGGGCGAAGGAACCGATGGCCAGGCCCAGTACCAGCACGAAAAACAGACCGATGGCGCGCGCCAGCATGCCCGGCGATTCAGTCGCCAGACCCTGATCCACCAGGATGCGAAGGCCCTGCCCCAGCCCCAGGGTAATGCCCGCGGTGAACACCAGTGCAATCAGGGCGCCGACCATGGCCCTGCGATAGGGCGTAATGAATTCAATGACCAACTGCAGGGCGCGGCGATGACGGTTGTTGATGATTTGCCTCCAGGGTTTTGCGTACACTCAGACACCGGGGCCGTTCGGTACCATCCGGTTTCCACATCATACGGCCGCGGCCGTCGCTTTGCCCTGTCCAACAAGGAATTTTCTGTGCGCGCCTACGCCGATCACGACTACCCAGCCCACCACAAACCAGACTGGAAGGTGATCGCCGGGCTCTGGCCCTATCTGGCTGAATTCCGCGGCCGGGTGGCGTTAGCGCTCGGCCTGCTGGTACTGGCGAAACTGGCCACGGTGGCCACGCCGGTGGCGCTCAAGTACATCGTCGACTACCTCGATCAGAATCGCGGCGGTGAGTTGCTGCTGTGGATCCCGGTGCTGCTGGTGCTGGCTTACGGGTCGCTGCGCTTTGGTGCCACCCTGTTCAGTGAGTTGCGCGATGCGGTCTTTGCCCGGGTGGCGGAACGGGCCATGCGCCGGGTGTCGTTGCGGGTGTTCCGCCATCTGCACAACCGCGAGCTGGCGTTTCACCTGGACCGCAAGACCGGCGGCTTGGCCCGGGACATCGAACGCGGCACCAACGGAATCAGTTTCCTGCTCCGTTTCACCCTGTTCAACATCGTCCCTACCCTGCTGGAAATCCTGATGGTGGCCGGCATCTTGTTGGTGGTGTTCAACGTCGGCTACGTACTGGCCATTCTGGTGGCGGTGGTGATCTACGTGCTGTTTTCGATCCGGGTGACCGAGTGGCGGACCCGGTTTGTGCGCGAGGCCAATGCCCGGGACAACCAGTCCAATTCCCGGGCGGTGGACAGCCTGCTCAACTACGAAACGGTGAAATACTTCAACAACGAGGCCTTTGAGGCCGAGCTTTACGACCAGGATCTGCAGGACTGGGAGCAGGCCCGCCTGAAGAACCGGCTGTCACTGGCGGTACTGAATGGCGGCCAGGCGCTGATCATCGGGGTGGCGCTGATTGTGATCATGGCCATGGCGGTACGGGAGGTGGCCAGTGGCACCATTACCCTGGGCGACTTCACCATGATCAACGCCTATCTGATCCAGTTGTTTATTCCCCTGAACGCCCTGGGCTTCGTGTATCGGGAAATCCGTCAGGCCCTGGTCAATGTCGAGCGCCTGTTCGGTCTGCTGGGGGATGCGCCGGCCATCGAAGACGCGCCCGATGCCCGGCCGCTGAAAGTTACCAGCGGTGAGGTCATCTTCGACCATGTCGATTTTGCCTATCGCCCCGACCGGCCGATTCTGCAGGACGTGACGGTGAGAATTCCAGCCGGCCACACGGTGGCGGTGGTGGGTGCCAGCGGTGCGGGCAAGTCCACCCTGGCCCGGCTGTTTTTCCGGTTCTACGACGTCGATGCCGGTGCCATCCTAATTGATGGCCAGGACATCCGCTCGGTCACCCAGGATAGCCTGCGCTCGGCCATTGGCGTGGTGCCCCAGGATACCGTGCTGTTCAACGATACCCTCTATCGCAATCTGGCCTATGGCCGACCCGATGCCAGCGAAGCGGAAGTTTACGAGGCCGCGCGCCTGGCGCACCTTGAGGAGTTTATCCACAGCCTGCCGGACGGCTATGAGACCCGGGTTGGCGAGCGCGGGCTGAAGTTGTCAGGCGGTGAAAAACAACGGGTGGCGATTGCCCGGGTGATCCTGAAGAATCCCCCCCTACTGATCCTGGACGAGGCTACCTCGTCCCTGGATTCCCTATCGGAACAGGCCATCGTTGGCGCCTTGAATGAAATCAGCCGGCAGCGCACTACCCTGGTGATTGCCCACCGCCTGTCCACCGTCCGGGATGCCGATACCATCCTGGTAATGGACGCCGGCCGGATCATCGAGCGTGGCCATCACCACGAGCTGCTGGCCCGGAACGGTCGCTATGCCCAGCTCTGGCAGCAGCAGCACCATGGCGCCGACGCAGATACCGGCGAGCCCGGGGCTAGCGCAGACTGAGCCGCTGGGCCAGCCCGGAGGCCCGTACCACCTGTTGCTGCACGCTGTCCTGGAATACCCCGGCATCGCCGGTGATCAGGCTGAACCAGTTGCGGGCCCGGGTAATACCGGTGTAGATCAGCTCCCGGGTCATCACCGGGCTGAGCCGGTCCGGCAACACCAGGCAGGTGTGGTTGAATTCCGAGCCTTGGGATTTATGCACCGTCATGGCGTATACGGTTTCTACTTGCTGCAGCCGGCTTGGCGAAATCCAGCGAATGGCATCGGTGCCGTCGGAGGCCGGAAACGCCACCCGGGGCGTGGTCTTGGCCTGGCCCTGGTGGTCCCGGTCCCAGGGCACTTCCACCGTAATCCCGATATCCCCGTTCATCAGACCCAGATTGTAATCGTTGCCGGTAACCAGCACCGGACGGCCGCTGTACCAGGTCTTGCCGCCATCAATGAGCCGGTGCGCCAGCAACTGTTGGGTTACCAGCTCGTTGATGCCTTCCACACCCCAGGGGCCTTTGCGTAGGGCGCACAGGATCTGGAAATCCGCGAACGATTTGAGCAAAGACCGCGCCAGCTGATCCCACTGCTCCCGGCTGCTGTCTGCGGCTAATTTGGCGTCTTTAAGCAGGGTCAGGTAGTGCCGATAGCCCACGGGCGGGGCCAGCACGCCATCCTTGCCGGGCCGGCCCTGGCCCCGGTTCTGGAAGGCTTCCGGGCTGCCGCTGATGGCATGGTTAGCCACCAGCGCCAGGGTGCTGTCCCGGTCCGGGCGGCGCCGGCCACCATTCAGCCAGATCACATCGTTGAAGCCGCCGTCGCGACAGGCTGCCAGGGTGGTGGCATCCAGCCGGTTGGTGTTGACTGCCTCGGCCAGTTGGCCAATGCCGCTGTGCTCGTCGAACCGGAAACTCTTGCGCAGCATGGCCACAGCCTGGTCCGGCTGCTGGCCGTCCGGGTCCTGTAGCTCGCTGGGTAAGGTGTGGCCAGTGACGGCGGTCAGCCAGTCGGCGGTGGCCGGGGTGTAGTGGGCAGCTGCCGCGCGCTGGCACAGCTCGCCCAGCACCGCACCGGCATCCACCGACGCCAGCTGATCCTTGTCGCCCAGCAGAATTAATTGCGCCGAGCCCGGCAGCGCCTCGAACACCGAGGCCATCAGATCCACATCAACCATGGAGGCTTCGTCGATCACCAGGATATCCACTAGCAGCGGGTTGTCCCGGTTATGCCGGAACTGGCGAGTGTCGGGCCGGCTACCCAGCAGCCGGTGCAGGGTAGTGACCCGGGTTGGGATGTCATCGAGACTGACCTGACCGGGCAACTGTCCCAGCGGCAGTTCGCTGACCGCGCCGCCGATGGATTCGTTCAGCCGTGCTGCGGCCTTGCCGGTGGGGGCTGCCAGGCGGATCCGGTACTTGCGGCCGTCGGCCCGGTCTGAGGTGGTTCCGGCTACCGCCTGCAACGCCGCCAACAGCTTGACCACGGTGGTGGTCTTGCCGGTGCCGGGGCCGCCGGTAATCACTGCAAACCGGTTGCGGGCGGCCAGGGCACAGGCCAGCTGCTGGTAATCGACCTCGCTCTGGTGGCCAAACAGGACCCCCAGGGCCTGGCTCAGGGTAGTTGAGGCGGTACTGGCGGTATCGGCCAGGGGCGACGGCAACGCCAGACGGCTGTGGATACCCTCGGCTATCCGTTGCTCGTAGCGCCAGAACCGGCGCAGGTACAAGCGGCTGTCGTTCACCACCAGCGGTGTAGTAAGTGAGCCATCACTTACCGCACAGCTATCGTGAATAGTGGTCAGGCAGTCAGCCAGGTTGAGTCTGGCCAGAATATCCCGGGGCGACGGTGCGGTCTCGGTATCGGCTGTTGGCACCAGGTTGATGCTGTCCTCTGGTGGCAGTGCCAGGGTCGCCTCGGCGTCCTGCAGCAACTGGCCCAGATCAATGCAGACATGACCTCGGCCGACCTGGTGCGAGGTCAAAGCGGCCAGCAACAGCAGCAAGGGTTCCGGGGCTTCGCCCTGCTCTTCGCTGAGACTGCGGATCAGCCGGGCAAAGCCGACGTCCAGGGGCCGTAGCCAGTCCTGGTCTTGCCACTGGGCAAGCAGCGCATCCATGGTGTCCAGGCTGGCAAACAGCTGTTGGCTGTCGATCGCCGGCGCGGGATCCGGGATGCCGGTGTCGATGTCGCTGCCGAGATCGAGGGCGAACTGTTGATCGGAATGACGGGTCTTGCTCATGCCATGGCCTCCTCGGCCGCGGTCTCACCATCGAACAGGGCATCGAGCTGCTCGATCAGCGCCCTGGGCGGTTTGTCGGTAAAGGCCCCGGCAGTGCTGGCCCGGTAGCCGCGCAGGAACAGGTAGACCGCGCCGCCGACGTGTTGGTCGTAGTCATAATCCGGCAACCGGGCACTCAACAGGCGATGCAGCGCCAGCAGGTAGAGCACGTATTGCAGGTCGTAGCGTTTGTCCAGGATCGCCTCGCCCATGGCCTGGTCGGTGTAGGCACTGTCAGTGTCGCCCAGGGCATTGGATTTGTAGTCCAGCACGTAGTACTGGCCGTTGTGCTCGAACACCAGATCGATAAAGCCCTTGAGCATGCCATTGAAGCGCCCGGCCTCGGCCCTGGGCCGGTCCGCTCCGTTCAGGGTGTGGGCCTGCACCAGTTTGTCCAGGCGGCCGATGCTGACGTTGCGGCTCTCAAACCAGAATTCCAGTTCCGGTCGCAGCTGGCCCAGCTCGGCCAGGCTGACCTGCTCGGGCTGACCACGTTGCAGCACCAGCGGCTGCTGGATCAGTCCCAGCACCCAGAGCTCAAGCGCCTCCGCCCAGTCGCTCCAGCCCCGGGTGCTGCAGCGTCGGCTCAAATAGTCCCGCAACAGCGCCGGGTTATCGGCGATGGTCCGGAAGCCCTGCTGGCAGCACCACTCCAGGACATCGTGCAGGAAGGTGCCGGGCCCGGCGCCCTTGGGAAAGCCATGGTGGTCGTCCGGTAGCGTTGGCTCCGGGGCACCGGTCATGGATTCGGGGCCGACGTCCTGGGCGCTTTCTTCCAGCAGATTCTGGGTCTCGGCGTCTTCCACCTCACCCCGGAACACCACGCCGGTGCCGCTGAGGCCGCTGTATTCAATGGCCGAGTAACTGGCAATCCACCAGTCCTCCCGGGCCTCGCGCTCCGACACCAGCGCCGGTCCCAGGCTGTCCGGGTCTGGCTGCTGGTAGCCGGAATCGGAGGGCTCAGGTAGAGGCGTCACCTGGATCGCCGGTTCGCCATCGGCCACGGCTGTCAGCCACCCGGTCAGGGCTGACTGGTTGTCGCCCGGCTCAGGCTGTTGCGCCCCACCCTGGCCGGTCACCAGATAACCCAGCCCGCTCTGGGACCACTGGTCGATTTCGGCGACCCCAACCCAGGTGGCAAACCGGGCCCGGGTCAGCGCCACGTAGAGTTTGCGGATGTCCTCGCCCAGGCGTTCCCGGTCGGCCCGGGCGATGTCGTCCGGGCCGGGATCGAACACGGTCACCAGTTTGCCCTGGTCGTCGTGGTAACGGACCCAGGCCTGGGAATCCTTCTCGGCCCGGAACGAGGTGCCGAAGGGCAGGAACACCAGGGGGTATTCCAGGCCCTTGGATTTGTGCACGGTGATCACCTGTACCAGGCCGGCGTCGCTTTCCAGGCGCAGGGTGCGATGCTCGTCTTCTTCGTCGGCGGCCCGCAGGATCTGGGTGAAGTGATGCACCAGGGCATGTTCGCCATCCAGCTGCAGGCTGTCCTGCTGCAGCAACTCGGCAATGTGCAGGAGATCGGTCAGGCGGCGTTCACCGTCCGGGCGTGGCAGCAGACGCGCGGGCACCTCGAAGTCCATCAGCAGGCTGCGCAGCATCGGCAGCACGCCCTGGTTCTGCCATTGTTGCTGGTAGCCCATGAAGCGCTCAATTTCTCGCTCCAGAGCCAGCTCATCGGTCAGCAGCCGGTTCAGGTCCTGCCAGGATTGCGCCAGGGTCGGGGTTGCCAGCGCCGCCCGGGTCAGGCTCAGCTGGCGCGGCTCCGCCACCGCGCGCAGCCAGCACAGCACTTCCGCGGCAGTTGGCGAGGTCAGCACCGAATCCCGGTCCGACAGGTACACGCTCTTGATCCGCCGTTCGGCCAGGGCCGCGCGAACCGCGCCGGCCTCGGTCCGGTTGTTCACCAGAATGGCAATGTCGCCGGGGCGGACTGCTTGCAGGTCGGTGGCATCGTCGGTGCGGGCAAAGCCGGCGCGGCCCTGCTGGCCCAGAGTCAGCAGGCGGGCAATTTCGCTGCCGCAGGCCTCGGCCAGATCCGCGGTTGCCGCGCCCTTGGCCAGGCCTTTCGGGTTGCCGGCCTTGTCCTCGGCGCCGCTCTGAAGGGCCCACAATGTCAGGCTGGGCTGGTAGTCGCCGTCGACCGACCACAGGCGTTTGGTGCCGTTGGCATCCACGCCCTGGAACGGCAGTGGCGAGCTATCCCCGGGGCCAAACAGAAAGGCGCCGTCACGACTGGTCCGGTCGGCGTGCTCGAACACCCGGTTCACCGCCTGCACCATGGGCCTGGCGGAACGGAAGTTCCGACCCAGGGTGTAGGTGCGTTCGCGGGCGCCCTGGCGTGCCTGCAGGTAGGTGTAGATGTCGGCACCGCGGAAGCCGTAAATGGCCTGCTTGGGGTCACCGATCATCAACAGGCAGGTGTTGGGGTCGTTGTCCGTGACCCGATAGACTCGATCGAAAATGCGGTACTGGACCGGGTCGGTGTCCTGGAATTCGTCGATGAGCGCGACCGGGAACTGGCGGCGGATGGTGGCCGCCAGCTGGTCACCCCGGGGGCCGTGCAGGGCATCGTCCAGGCGGGTGAGCAGGTCGTCAAAACCCATTTCCGAGCGTTTCTGTTTCTCGGCTTCCAGCCGCTTGGCGATCCACCGGGTGGCGTGCCGAAGCAGGTCAGATTTGGCGCTCGGCAGGCTCTGGCTGAACCCGACCAGTTCCTCGATGGCGGTGAAGGCGGCATGGTCGGGGGCCGGCTCGTCGCCCTTGAGCTTGGTTGGCAGCACGGTCGGGGTCTGGTTCTGGAACCCGGCCTTGTCCAGGCCGTCCGGCGCGAGCGTGTCGGAGGCCTGCCAGTCCAGCAGGGTATCCCAGGCCGCAACCATCGCTTTCTTGCTGCCGCCGTGCAGGCGCTTGGCCTTCTGCAGGTCATCCAGCAGCTCCAGAACCTCGTCTTTCCAGCTGGCCCAGGGATAGTCTTTCAGCTGCTGGGCCCTATCCCGGCGCCGGCGCTGGACCGCTTCGATGACCGCCTTCACGTCGCCCTCGGAAGCCGCCAGCTGCTCGGCCTCGGTCAGCAGGTTGCGAACCGCCAGGCGCAGCTCGCCCGGGGTTTTCCAATGGCCGAGCACATCGTCCATCAGCGCTGGCGGCAGCGGGTAGATGAAGGTGCGCCAGTAATCCCGGACCACCTCGTCCAGCAGGTCGGTCTGGTCGGTTTCCAGGGTCAGCTTGAACAGGCTGCCACTGTCGAACGCGTGCTCACTCAGCATGCGGTTACACCAGCCGTGAATGGTGGAGACCGCGGCCTCGTCCATCCATTCCGCCGCCAGCAGCAGCTTCTTGCGGCAGTCCGGCCAGGACGACGGATCCGGATAGCTCTGGTCCCGGAGCTGGTAAATCAGTGCGGTTTCCGGCGACGCCGTGGCGGCATCGGCGGTATCGGAGAACACCTCGGCGGCCTGGGTCAGCCGGGTGCGGATGCGGTCCCGCAGTTCCTTGGTGGCGGCGTCGGTAAAGGTCACTACCAGCAAATTGGGCGGCAGCATGCCCTGGGCCAGCGGGCTGTCCGCCGGTTGCTGGTGCCCGAGCACCAGGCGTACGTACAGAATCGCAATGGTGAAGGTCTTGCCGGTACCGGCGCTGGCCTCAATCAGGGTGCTACCGTGCAGCGGCAGCGTTAACGGATCCAGGTTCGGATTGGGTGTCATGGTGTCGGTGCTCATGCCTGTGCCCCCACTGCGCCGGCGGCGGATTTGCCCTGCTCGGCTTCCCAGAGCGGAACATAGAGTGCATGCAGCAGGGCCTCAAATTCGCCGCTCGCCAGCAGTGCCTCCGGGCTGCCATAGGCACCACGCAGGTAGCCGGTGTCGCGCTCCAGGGCAACCTGGTAGGCCTGTTCGGCTTCGGCGATGGCGCGGTCGTGATCGCCCAGGTATTTCTTGCTTTGATAGTAGCTGGCAATCCAGGCGAAGCCGGCCTCGCAATGCAGCGGCAGCGCCCGAGTCGTGGCCTGCATCCAGCCGGCCAGGATGGCGTCCAGCTGGGCCCGTGCCTGCTCCGGCGGCATCGGCGGGAAGCGGAATTTCCGGCCCTCTTCCTTGGCCAGAATCAGGGTTTCAAACGGTCGGTCAGTCAGTTGGCCGGCCAGGTGGATTAGCCAGTCGGCCATCAGGTTGGCGTAGCGCACCCGGCGGCCAGCACCGGAACCGGCCAGCAGGCTGGAGCGGGCAATGACCAGCCGGCACAGCTGGCCATCCGGACTGGCACGTAGGCCGTCGATTAGGTCCACCAATTCGACGGCGCCGGTGGGGTCGCTGTAGCGGTAGTCCAGGGTGATGGGCTCTGCCAGGGCTTCCGGCCAGCTGCTCAGGGCACTGCGGTAGCGCTCGAACAGGTCTGGCAGCCGGCCCGCCAGTTCGGTGCGCAACCGGTGTTCGGTCACGCCCATGCCCAGATCGCCGCGCCGGGCCATCCGGTCCAGGGTGAGCTCCGATCGGTCGTGCAGCTCCGGTTCCGAGCCGGCTTTCAGGACACTGTCCTGGATCAGCTCGTTGTCCAGACGCCAGCGATCCAGACCGGTCAGGTCGAAATTCTCGTTGTCGGTATCGTCGTCATCGACGGCGTCAAAGCGCACCTGCAGCCGGCGCTGGTAAAAGGTATCGATGGGCTTTTTCAGGAACTGGGCCAGGTCGCTCAGGGTAATCGGCTCCTCGGGTTCCTGGTACGGCAGCGGTGCCTGTTCGGCGCCGGGCAATTCGCCGCCGTGAGCGGCGCGCCATTCCCGCTCATAGGTAAACAGGGTACCGGCACGCAGCACCTCGATGACCGGCTTGGCGGCACTGTCGGGGTCGCCTGCGATGCCGTTGGCCTGGGGGAAATAGTCCCGGCTGAACGGTTGCAGCGGGTGCTCGGTGGTCAGCACTTGGGACACTGGTTGGGATACCGGTATATCGCCGTCACCGGACCAGTGCCAGAGGCCGTCGAGGTGATCCCGTAACTGCCCTACCAAGACCGACGGCGGCCGTTCCGAGTCGTCCCGGATGCTGCGCCCGACCCAGCTGATGTACAGCTGTTCCCGGGCCGACAGCAGCGCCTCCAGGAACAGGTAACGGTCGTCCTCCCGGCGTGAGCGGTCGCCAGGGCGATAGTCCTCGGCCATCAGGTCAAAATCCACCGGCGGCCGTGATCGTGGGTAGTCGCCGTCGTTCATGCCCAACAGGCAGACCCGGCGAAACGGAATCGCCCGCATCGGCATCAGGGTGGCGAAGTTGACCTTACCGGCGAGAAAGCGCTGATTCAGGCCGCCTTCGTCCAGGCCGTCCAGCAGCACGTCCTTGACGATCGTAAGTGGCAGCGGTTGGTCCTGCAGGCCGGCGGCGAGGGCATTGTCCAGCCACTGCTCGAGCTGGCGCCGGAACCGGTTCAGCAACAGCAGGTCGCTGCCTTCAAGCTGGTCGAAGAAGCGCTCGAGCATGGCCGAGAACAGGGTCTCCCAGCGGCTGGGGGTGCGGGCTTCCTGCAGTTCCTGCCAGAGCCGTTCCAGTTGGTGGACAAAGTCGTTCAGCCGGCCCGCCAGACTGGCTTGCAGGCCCCCGATTTCGCCGTAGGGTTCAACCCCGCCCCAGGGTTCGTCATCGCCCATGCCGTAACCCAGAAGCATGGCCTGAAGGCCTTTCTGCCAGGTGTTGCGGTCCAGGTGCGCCGGCAGTTCCAGGCTTTCCCGGTGCTGGCCGTGCAGGCCCCAACGGATGTTGGCACCTTCCACCCACTGCCGGGCCAGCGGAATCTCGGCTTCGCTGATGTCGAAGCGGTCACGGATGCCCGGTACTTCCAACAGGCTGATGATCTCGCTCATGGCGAACCGGCTGCGCGGTAGCGACATCAGGGTTTCCAGGGCAATTAAAACCGGTTCGTGATGGCGCTGGCCCTGATCTGAGATGGTGTATGGGATGTGGCGGGTGCGGTCGGACGGGTCACGGCCAAACACCGCCTGTATGTGCGGGGCGTACACGTTAATGTCGGGGACCATGACAATAACATCCCGGGGCCGCAGGGTCGGGTCGGCGTTGAATGCTGCCAGCAACTGGTCGTGCAGGATTTCCACTTCCCGCTGGGGACTGTGGGCATCGTGAAACACCAGGGAATGATCCTGCGCCGGTGTCACCTCGCGGTGCTCGTCCCGGATATCCCGCAGTGGTGTCAGGTTGTAGATGTCGTTCTGGAGCTGGTGTAGCAGACGCGGGGCATCGGCCTGGCCGTGTTCGGAAAAAATGTCGATCTTCTGGTCCGGGGTCTGGAACCGGCTGCGGTATTCGTCCGGGTTGTCGAATTCGTCCAGCAGCCGGATGTAATCCCGGCCCTGCTTGCCCCAGGCCGCCAGCAGCGGGTTGGCGTGCTGGTGTAGCTGGTCCGGGTCGTCGATCTGGGACAGGGTCGGATGGGCACTGCCGCGCTTGCGTTCCGCCTTCAGCAGTTCCCGGTCACTGATGATGTCGGCCCAGTAGAACTGGCAGGGGTTGTGCACACACAGCACCACCTGGCTGAAGCGACTGAGCACGTACAGCGCCTCCAGCGCCTGCCGGGGCAGCGAGGAAACCCCGAACACCACGATCCGCCGGGGCAGACGGTTCGGGTGTGCCGGCGCGGTCACGGTCTGGCCCACCTCCATGAACCGGGTGTGAATCTGTGAGCGACTGGTGCGAGCGTCGACACCCACGTCTTCAACCAGGCGCCGCCACAGCACCGGCTGCCAGCGCCGCTCCGGGTCCAGCGTTTTTTCGTCATTGCGGGCGGTGATCACCACATCCCGGCCCTGCTCCCAGGCACTGAGCCAATCGGCCCGGAAGACCTGGTACTGGTCGAACAGATCGGCCACTTTCTCGGCCAACTGGAAAGTCCGCAGCTCCGAATCGCTGCCGTCGAGAAAGCGAGCCAGGGGCGTGAATACCTCGTCCTCACCGACTAATTCCGGCAATAACCGGTACAGCCGCCACACCAGCCGGTGCTTGTCGAACGGTGACTGCTCCGGCACATCTCCGGCCGGCAAAACGGCCCGATAGGCCTGCCAGATAAAACGAGCCGGGAACAGGAAATCCATACCGGCGGCGATTCCCAGGCCGCCACCGTCGTCTGACCGCTGCTCCGCCAGTGCCAGTTTCAGCCACTGGGCAATGCCGTTGCTCTGCACCAGAAAGGTTTCGCTTTCCAGAGGCGGCAGCGGTGTCTGCTGACACACGAACACGACGGCCCGGCGCAGGTCTTCCAGGTGGTTGGCGTGGATGGCATGGAAGCCGGGTTCGATGGCGGAATGGTCGGCCATGGGGGTCCTTGTTATGAGGAGATCCAGTGCGAATGCGGGTTTCAATCCTGAGGGTACAGGTTACCGCATGTGGCCACAGAATCAGACCGCCTTAAGACCGTTGTCCGGGTAAAAGATGATGGGGATTTTTCGCCAAGGGGGGATAACGCCGGCCCGTTTTGCCGGCGCTGTTATCAACGGGTTCGGTCAGCCCGGATTCAGAGCGGAACCCGCATGGTTTCAGTGCTGGTTACGGGCATGCCAATCATCTCGTCGGTGCCGGTAGGCGGAATCACTTCGGTCGTCTCCACCTGGTAATCGTGGAAGAAGTCCCGCACGGCACAGGCGCCGGTAAACATGACGACGTGGTCGTGAGTATCGGTGAGGATATAGCCTACGCCGTCCAGGTAAAACCGTGCCATGTAGTAACGGCCCTCCATGGAGACGATTTCCAGCAGGGAGATGGGATCGTGTTTGTGGCTTTTCAGTTCGCCGGTGTTCATGTGCATAGGATATTGACCTCGGGTTTGTCGTCGACGTTTAAAAGTATACGAGGTCGGCGCTCGAACAGGTCAAAAATTAAGCAGTAAACAATCAAGAAAGCAGGTGGAATTGGTTGAATCTTGGCGAAGCAAACGGATCTGTGGCGCAGACATAAGCGTATTGTCTATGACATGAACAATGGAGGGTGTCTCGATGGACAGCATCGCCATCATTCACAATCGCGCGAGCCTGACTGCGCGGGTCTTCCTGGTTGTCCTGGTCGTGTTGGCGTTGGTGCTCACTGCCCGGCCCCTGGCGGCCGACAAGGACTCCGACATTCGGGAAACGATCCTGCTGCAAATTGAAGCCTTCGCCAACAACGATCAGGAACAGGCCTGGGCTCATGCCTCCGAGGGTATCAAACGCCGCTTCGGCAGCTCGGACGTGTTTATCAACATGGTGCGGCAGGCGTACCCGGCGGTCCACAGCGCTACCGCGATCGAATTTACTGATCGGGTGCCCCATGGCGCCTTTGAAATTCAGGGGGTGCGACTGCAAGGGCCCGAGGGTAAACGTTGGGATGCCTATTACCGCATGGTGCTGGTGGACGGTGTCTGGAAAATCGCCGGGGTTCTGCTGAAGCCGGCGAAACTGGGCATCTGATTGCTTTTGATCACTGCCTATCACGTCCGATCGTTTGTAATCACCAGCGATTATTTACGCCAGATGGCGGCCGCCGTCTAACGGCAGGTTGCGCCCGGTGATGTACGGGGTGTCGAGCAGGAACTGCAGGGTTTGCACCGCCACTTCCACTCCCGGCTCAATGCCCATCAGGGATTTTTTCAGGGTCTTTTCCCGGTAGGCCTCGCTGTCACCCGAATTGAACATGATCAGCGACGGCGCCAGGCTGTTCACCTTCACCTTGGGCGCCAGCAGCCGGGCAAACGACAGGGTCAGATTGGCCAGGGCTGCTTTGCTGGCGGCGTAGCCGATGTGCTTGGCACTGCCCTTTTCGACCACGTAATCAGTCATGTGGATAATGTCGGTGGTCTGGTCACTGTTTTCCAGCAGTGCCCGGCACGCCAGATTGATGCGGTAGGGCGTCATGGCATGAATCTGCATCATCGCCTGCATCACCTCGCCCGGATCGGTGTCGTTACGTTCCGGCAGCCAGTCTGAGGCATTGTGGATGATCGCCCGCAGGCTGTCGGTTTTCGTCATCAGGGTATCGATAAAGGCATCGATGCCCTCGTTCGTGGCAAAATCCGCGTGTACGCAGTCGGCCCCGGCTTTTTGCAGGGCGTCCACCGCCGGCCGATAGGTGCGGTAGGTGGCAATCACCGGCTGGCCCTGCTCGAGACAGGCTTTGGCAAACGCCAGGCCAATGCGTTGGCCGGCGCCGGTGATCAGAATGGGAGCGGTCATGGCATTCTCCTGTGAATGAGTCAGTGCATACGCCAGAATGCCGGGCTCGGGTCATTAGCCCGCCACAACCCCCGACAGCCGTCAATCGAACCAGCCATCAGGAGGCATCGCCCGGACCATGGTCGGCCCCAGATCCAAACCCAAACCCAAACCCAAACCCAAACCCAGGTACCGGAAACCGGGCACCGCGGATCTTGAAAATCCGCTGTATTACCTGGAAAACATGGAGACCGTGGTGGCCTGGGTCCGGGATCACCACGCCGATCTGTTGACCGACCCCGAGCAGTGCCGGCTGACCGGATTCCTGACCCTGCCGATGCCGGCGCGGGCCCTGCTGACCCGGCTGGTGATGCGCACCGGAGAACATTTTCGCACCGACAAACTCAACTACCCGGAGCTGGCGGTGGCCGAAGCTGTGGCCCTGGAGCCGCTGCTCGCCAACGACTGGCTGGATGCCGAGCCGTTGCTGGAGCTTGAGCAGCTGTTCCGTCTGTACACGCTACCGGAGTTGCGGCGGGTGTTTGCCGGCGAGCTCGAGGCCCTGGGCTTGCCAAAATCCCTGGCCAAGGCCCGGATGTTGGAGAGCCTGCACCACCGCTTTCCCGACCCGCGACCACTGGCGGACTGGCTCCGCCAGTCGGCGGCACCGGTGGTGCGCCTGAAGCAAATGGGATTGTTTGATCGTATCCGGCTGATGTTCTTCGGCAACCTGCGCCAGAGCTGGTCCGATTTTGTGCTGGTGGAGCTGGGGCACCAGCGCTACGAGCCAGTACCGTTCACACTGGATTCCCGCGCCTTCGCCCAGCGGGTGGAAGTGGACTGTTACCTGGTCATGCATCAGTGCCGGCAGTGGCTGGACGAGGGCGTGCCCGCCGCTGAAGTCTGGCCAGAGGTGCCTGGTGAATTGAGCAATCCTTGGCTGACCAGCCGGCGGAACCGGCTGTTGTTGGAACTGGGCCGGCAGGCCGAACGCCAGGGTGAGCGTGAACTGGCGGTGACGGCGTTTGCCGCCAGCGGCCATCGCGAGGCCCGGCTGAAACAGCTACGCTTGCTGGAACGATTGAAACGCTTTGACGAAGCCTGGGCCATTGCCATCGCATGGCAGCGACAGGCCCTCAGTGATGCCGAGGCCCAGGGCCTGGCGCGAATCCTGAAACGGCTGGCCGCCAAGCTGGCCCAGCCCTCACCCCTGAGTTCCGGCTCTCCCCAGCTGCGGGAGTGGTCGGTGGAATTGCCCAAGCCATCGACCGGCTCGGTGGAGTTCTCGGTGCTGCAACATTTATGGCAGGACCAGGCGCCGGTGTTCTATGTCGAGAACACCTTGATCACCGGCCTGTTCGGCCTGCTGTGCTGGGACACCATTTTTGAGCCGTTGCCAGGCGCCTTTTTCCACCCGTTTCACGTCGGCCCCGCGGACCTGACCCGGGATGATTTTGTCGAGCGTCGACAGGTGTCGTTCGATCGCTGTTTTGCCGCCCTTTCAGATGGCAGCTACCAGCGCCGCATTCTCGACAGCTACGATGCCAAGTACGGCATCGTCAATCCGTTCGTGATCTGGCCAGTGCTTACGCCGGAACTGCTGGATCTGGCCCTGGCCTGTATTCCGGCCGCGGATCTGGAGCAGCTGTTCCGGCGCCTGCTGCTGAACATCCGCGAGCACCGCAGTGGCTTTCCGGATCTGATCCAGTTCCACCCGGAGGCGCCGGCGTCTGCGCCGCGCTATCAGATGATCGAGGTGAAAGGCCCGGGTGATCGGTTGCAGGACCACCAGATTCGCTGGCTAGCCTTCTTTGCCGACCAGGGCATTCCCGCCAGTGTCTGTTACGTGCGCTGGCAACCCGACGGAGCCTCGACGTGAAAGTTGCGGTCCGGACCCTGTGTGAATTCGCCGCCCGCCATGGCGATCTGGATTTCCGCTACACCCCGGCGCCCAGTTCCGAGGAGGGCATTGCCGGGCATCAGGCGATCCAGTCCCGGCGTGGCTATGGTTACAAAAGTGAGTATTTACTGACTGGGGAGTGCCTGGGTTTAGAGCTTTCGGGTCGGGCCGACGGCTACCACCCACACCAGGGCCGGCTGGAGGAAATCAAGACCCACCGGGGCGATCTGTCCCGCGTCCGGGAGCACCAGCGAGCCCTGCACCGGGCCCAGCTACGGGCATACGGTGCGCTGCTGTGCCGACAGGAAAACCGTAAGAAAGTGGAGTTGGTGCTGGTGTATTACGATACCGGCCGGGACAAGGAAACCCCGATCTCGGAAACCGCCAGTGCCGAGCAGCTGTGGCAGGAACTGGAAGCCCTGTGCGCTAAATACCAGGCCTGGGCCGAGTGGGAGGCGGATCACCGTGAGCGTCGGGATGCCCGCCTGCGGACACTGCGTTTTCCCTTCCCGGATTTCCGGCCCCGGCAGCGTCAGCTGGCCGAGACCGTGTACCGCAACACCCTGAACGCCGGCACCCTGCTGTTGGAGGCGCCCACGGGCCTCGGCAAGACCCTGGGCACGCTGTTTCCGGCCCTGATGGCCATGCCCGCCGCCAGCCAGGACCGGCTGTATTACCTGACCTGTCGCAACACCACCCGGCAACTGGCGGTGGATGCCATCGAGCGCCTGCGGGCCGCCCAGCCCGAACCTGACGACTGGCCACTACGGACCCTGGAACTGGTGGCCAAGGACGACGCCTGCGAACACCCGGATAAGGCCTGTCACGGCGAGTCTTGTCCACTGGCGAAGGGTTTCTTCGACCGGTTGCCGGATGCCCGCGCCGAGGCGGTGCAGGCCGGTACCACCCTGACCCGGGATCGGCTGGCAGAGATCGCCGCCGGCCATCAGCTGTGCCCGTATTTCCTGGCCCAGGAAATGGCGCGCTGGAGTGATGTGGTGGTGGCCGATGTGAACCGGATGTTCGACCAGTCTGCCCTGCTCCACGGGCTGATCCGGCAAAACCAGTGGCAGGCATCAGTGCTGGTGGACGAGGCCCACAATCTGGTGGATCGCGGCCGGGGTATGTACTCGGTGCGTCTGGATCAGCAGCGTCTTCTGCGGTTGAAGAAAACCGCCCCGAAAGTCCTGAAACCACACCTGGATCGCACCGCCCGGGCCTGGCAAGGGGTAATCCGGGACCATGGCGATGCCGGTGACGCCGCGGTTTTTCTCGAGCAGTTGCCGTCGGCGCTGACCGGCAGCCTGCTCGGGCTGGTATCGGCGCTGACCGACTTCCTGGCCGACAATCCGCCCGATCTGGCGCTGCAGGAGCTGCTGTTTGAATCGGTTGCGTTCATGAAGCTGGCGGATTCCTTCGGTGACCATTCCCTGTGCGAGTTCCGGCGCGAGGGCCGGGGCCGGGCGCGGCTGACGATTCAGAATCTGGTGCCGGCGGACTTTCTGCGTGAGCGGTTTGCGGCCGCCAGCTCGGTGCTGCTGTTCTCCGCAACCCTCAATCCGGGCATCTATCACCGGGATCTTCTGGGCCTGCCCGAGGACAGTCGCTTTACCTCATTGCCCAGTCCTTTCGACGGGGACCAGTTGCAGGTTCAGTTCACGCCCCGGATCAGTACCCGTCAGGCCCATCGGCAGGCCTCGGCCCAACCCATTGCCGAGTTGATTGCCCGCCAGTACCAGGCACGACCGGGCCACTATCTGGCGTTTTTCAGCAGCTTCAAGTACCTGAATGAGGTGGCGGAAGTGCTGGCCCGGCAGGCCCCGGAGGTCCCCCAGCGCTCACAACAGCCGGCCATGAGTCCCCAGCAACGGCGGGACTTTCTTGACGGTTTCCGGCGCGAATCCGGGAGCGTGGCCTTTGCGGTGCTCGGTGGGGTGTTCAGCGAAGGCATTGATCTGCCCGGCGACCAGCTGATCGGGGCGTTTGTCGCTACCCTGGGCCTGCCGCCCTTCGACGCCTGGCACGAACTGCTCAAGGACCGTCTGCAACGACGGTTCGGCGCCGGCTACGACTACACCTATCTGATCCCGGGCTTACAGAAAGTGGCCCAGGCCGCTGGTCGGGTGATCCGCACGCCGGAGGACGAGGGCGTGATCTGGCTGATCGACGACCGCTTTCTCAAGCCACCGGTGCGGGCCCTGCTCCCGGGATGGTGGTTTGAGTCGCCTGTTGAGTCCGAACCGGACGGTGTTTCAGGGTCCGGTTGATGGTGACCGTCTGAACCGGCGCCTGTGGCTCGGCGATGGCGGCCAGGGCCTGGTCGAGAGCGGCGGCGGCAATGGCCTCGTGGTTCTGCGGCAGCGAGTGCACCGGCACCGGCAGGAAATCCAGCAGCCGGTCGTCGCCAAAGGTCGCCAGTTTCAGTGCCGGGGTCAGGCCGCCGGGCTGTTCCAAAAGCACATCCAGTGCCCCTTGCAACAAGGTGTAGGAGGCCGTGACCAGCGCTTCCGGCAGCGCCCGGTGGCTGAGCAGGTCCCGCATCAGGGCGGCGCCGGTCGCCCGATCATAGCGGGCGCCGCTGCATACCTCGGTGGCCCAGCCCAATTTCCGGGCCGCCGCTTCAAAGCCGGACCGGCGTTCCCGGCTCATGGCCAGGTCCGGTACGGCGTCAAACCAGGCCACGGTGCCGGAGCCTTCGGTCAGCACCGAGCGGGTCAGGCTGTCGGCGGCGCTCCGGTTATCGCTGACCACGCAGCGAATCAGGTCCGGCGACTGAGCCCGGTCCACTGCGATCACCGGCAGGCCATCGGCCTGTAGGTCGGGGTAGAAAGGGTCGTGTTCTGACAGTGCGCTGGCCACGATCAAGGCGTCACAGCGCCGCGCTTTCAGAGCCTGCGCCAGAGCCTTTTCGGTTTCGGGGTTGTCGTCGGAGCCGGCTATCAGCAACTGGTAGCCGCGGGCACGGGCGCCCTGTTCCAGCAGTTTGGCCAGGCGCGCGTAGCTGGTGTTTTCCAGGTCCGGCAGGATAAAACCCAGGGTCTTGCTGGCACCGCCACGCAGCGCTGCGGCTTGGGCGTCGACCTGAAACCGGTGCTTCCGGGCGATCGCCAGCACCTTGTCTATGGTGTCGGGCTTGATGCGCCGGGCCACGCCCTGACCATTCATGACATAACTGGCGGTGGTTCTGGATACACCGGCAAGTCGGGCGAGTTCGGCGAGTGTCATGGAAGGTCCTATTACGCGATTGCTTGATTTTCGATCATATCTGATTCATTATCGATTCTATGTTTGCTGACACGATTCAGCAACCCCAAACTTACGCTCACCACAACAACAAAGCGAGGCAACTTCGATGCTGACGCTGACCGCCAACGATGTTCGACTCGGCGCCACCGCCGTCGACTGGCAGGACGCCTTGACCCAGGCCGGCCGGGACCTGGAAGCCGCTGGTCGCACCTCCTCCGATTACCTGAACGGCATGATGGCCCGGGAACAACAGTCGTCCACGGTCCTGGGCAACGGCATTGCCATTCCCCACGGTACCCCGGACAGCCGCACCGCGGTGCACAATACCGGCATCCGGCTGCTGCAGTTTCCCGATGGCGTGACCTGGCACGACGGTGCCCGGGTGTATGTGCTGGTGGCCATCGCTGCCCAGTCTGACGAGCACCTGGACATTCTTCGTCATCTGACCCGGGTACTGGATACCCCGGGGCTGGCTGACAAGCTGGCCCGCACCGGCGATGCTGCAGAGCTGGTGGCCTTGCTGAGCAAACCGCCGGTGCTGGCGAAATGCGACCGGGACAGTCTGTGCCTGGGGCTTGAGGCCACCACGGCCAGCGAACTGGCACTGATTGCCGCTGCTCGCCTGCAGAGCCTGCGCTGTGTTGACACCGATTTCCTCACCGAGATCATCGGGCAGCCTCCGGTGGCATTGGGTCAGGGCCTGTGGCTGGTGCACCACAGCCGGGGAGCGCGCCGTCCGGCGTTGTCACTGGCGACGCCGAAACGTCCGGGGCCCGAGTTTCAGGGGGTGTTTTGCCTGGCCGGCCCGGGCGACGAGTGTCAGGAGCTGCTGGAACGGTTGGACCAATTCCTGACCGCCGGTGAGCCAATTGAAGGTCTGGGGGCCGAGGCACTGCTGGCCCGGCTGTCTGGTGAAGCGGCCGATGCCGTCACCGCCAGTGTCATCCTGCTGAACAGCCACGGTTTGCATGCTCGCCCCGCCAAGCAGTTGGTGCAGGAGGCGCGCCGTCATAACGCCAGCATCCGGGTGCGCTTGCGGGAAGGCGATGGCGGTGCCGTCTCCGCCACCAGTCTGACCCGGATCATTGGCCTGGGCGCGCGTCGGGGCCAGACCCTGATCCTGTCCGCCACCGGCGAAGATGCCCAGGCGGCGGTGGCCGCCCTCACCAAAGCCATCACTGAGGGCCTGGGTGAAGCGGTAGCGCCGTTTCGTGCCGAGCAGTCACCGCAGACCCGGCCCCAGAACGAACCTGAGCCTTTGCCGGACGACCAGCCGCTGAAAGCAGTGGCGGCATCGCCGGGTCTGGCACTGGCGCCGATTTTCGTCCTGCGCCAGCCAACGCTGACTTACCCGGACACCTCGGTCGACAGCGAAACCCAGATCATGCGCCTGAACCGCGCCTTTGATGCCGCCGACAGTCAGCTGCGCACCCTGATTCGCCAGGCCGAGGGCGGCGAAGCCGCGCCGATTCTGTCGGTGCACGTGGAAATGCTGCAGGACGAAGATCTGTATCAGGCTGCTCTGGAAGCGATCAACGAAGGCGCGTCCGCCGAAGCCGGCTGGTGGCAGGCCATCGATACCGCCGCCAAGGGCCAGGAGGCGCTGGCGGATCGGCTGCTGGCCGAGCGCGCGGCAGACCTGCGCGATGTCGGTCGGCGCGTACTGGCCAACCTCTGCGGTGTGGAAATGCCAAAACCGCCGGAGCAGCCTTATGTGTTGGTGGCTGATGACCTGGGGCCATCCGACGTCGCCCGGCTGGATACCACGCGAGTTCGGGCGCTGGTTACCGCCCGCGGTGGTGCTACCTCCCACAGCGCCATTCTGGCCCGGGCGCTGGGTCTACCCGCGGTGGTGGGTGCCGGCGATGCCGTGCTGAAGCTGGTTGACGGTGCCGAGCTGGTGGTCGATGGCGAGCGCGGCTCGCTGGTGCCGAATCCGGGCGATGAGCGTCGGGCCCAGGTTGCCCGCCGGCTGGAGCAATTGGCAGCCCTGCAGGCCGAGGCCCACGACAAGCGGCACCAGCCCGCCATCACCCGCGATGGTCACCGGGTGGAAGTCTGCGCCAATCTGGGCAATACCGCGCACGCACCCGATGCGGTGGCCCGCGGTGCCGAGGGCATTGGTCTGTTGCGCACCGAATTCGTGTTCATGGCCCATCCGGAAGCACCGGATCTGGCGACTCAGATTGATGAGTATCGCAGTGCTTTCGACGCGCTCAACGGTCTGCCGCTGGTGGCCCGGACGCTGGATGTCGGTGGCGACAAGCCGCTGGATTACTGGCCGCTGCCCCAGGAAGACAATCCCTTCCTGGGCATGCGTGGCATCCGGTTGTCCCTGACCCGGCCCGAGATCCTGGAAACCCAGATCCGCGCCCTGCTGACCGCCGCCGGCGACCGGCCCCTGCGGATTATGTTTCCGATGGTCAAGGATCTGGAAGAGTTCCGCGCCGCCAAGCAGATCGTGCAGCGGGTGCAGGCCGAGGTCACCTGCGCCGACGTGCAGATTGGCGTGATGATCGAAGTGCCCTCCTGTGCCCTGCTGGCGCCGACCCTGGCGCCGGAAGTGGACTTTTTCTCCATCGGTACCAACGACCTGACCCAGTACACCCTGGCCATCGACCGTGGCCATGGCCAGCTCTCGGCCGATTCCGATGCCCTGCATCCGGCCGTGCTGCGGCTGATTCAGATGACCGTGCAAGCCGCCCACGCCCATGGCCGCTGGGTTGGGGTCTGTGGCGAGCTGGCCTCGGATCCCCAGGCGATTCCGGTGCTGGTTGGCCTGGAGGTGGACGAGCTGTCCGTCACCAGCCGGCGGGTACCCCTGGTCAAGGCCTGCATCCGTGATTTCACCCTGGATGCGGCCCGGGAACGGGCCAGGCTGGCCTTGTCCAAGGCCACGGCGGTTGAGGTACGCGATGCCCTGGAGTCGTTCTGATGGCACGCATCCTGACCATTACCCTGAACCCGGCGTTGGACCTCAATGCCGAGCTGGATGCCCTTGAGCCTGGCCAGGTCAATCGCACTACAGCCACCCGGCTGGAGCCGGCGGGCAAGGGCATCAATGTGGCCCGGGTGCTGGCTGGCCTTGGCCATCAGGTGACCGTGTCCGGTCTGCTGGGCGAGGCTAATGCGGCACCGTTCGAGCGGCTGTTTGCCGATAAAGGCCTGGCCGACCGTTTTGTGCGGGTGCCCGGTCGCAATCGGGTCAACATCAAGCTGGCGGAACAGGACGGCCGGGTTACCGACATCAACAGCGCCGGTTTCGAGGTGTCTGAACACACCCTGGACCAGTTGATGGATCAGTTATCGCCTTTGCTAGCCGAGCATGATGCCATCGTGATCGGTGGCAGTCTGCCGGCGAGTCTGCCCGCGGCAGCGGTCGCCGATCTGGTGGCCATGGTCCGGGCTGTGGATAAACCAGTGTGGCTGGATACCAGTGGCGACGCCCTCACCTGCGGTCTGCAGGCGGGTCCATTCGGTATCAAGCCGAATATTGAGGAACTGTCGGCCTGGGCCGGGCGTCCGCTGGTGTCCCGCCAACAGGTGGCGGGCGTAGCCACCCAGTTGCAGGCCGAGGGCCTGGCTCATGTTGTGGTGTCCCTGGGCGCCGACGGCGTGCTCTGGTTCGGCCCCGATGGCAGCTACCAGTCCGAGCCCCCGCCGGTGTCCGCGCGCAGTACCGTCTGCGCCGGCGATACCCTGTTGGCTGGTCTGTTGCACGGCTTGCTGCAGACAGAACACCGAGAACCCACTGTGGCCCAGTTGCGCTTTGCCACGGCGCTATCTGCCGAATGCGTGCGCCATGCCGGTGTCGGCAATCCGGCCGCGTCGGATTTTCATTCACTTGTCGAACAAACCCGGGTTACCCCCTGGCCTGGGGATAACAACAATGGGGAGGTGCCGTTATGAACCTGATTATTGTGAGTTCCTGTCCCCAGGGCATTGCCACCAGTTTCCTGGCCGCCCGGGCGCTTGAACGGGCTGCCCTGGATCGGGGCTGGACGGTGAGAACGGATATGCGTGGCCGCGACGGCCAGCAGCCGACCGCCATTGGCGAGGCCGACATTGCCGCCGCCGACCTGGTGATCGCCGCCTTGGGTACCCCGGTGGCGCTCGATGCTTACACCGGTAAGGCCATGTACCAATTGCCGGTGACCGAAGCACTGGCGGCGCCAGCGGCGGTTCTGGACACCGCGGTGCAGGAGGCCCGGCCTTGGACCCCCAGCGAGCCTGCCGTGGCCGCCAAAGCGTCGGTAGCGGCGGATTCCGAAGCTCGACAGATTGTCGCAGTGACCGCCTGCCCGACCGGTGTCGCGCATACCTTTATGGCAGCAGAAGCTCTGACCGCGGCTGCTGAGGCGGCCGGGCACCGAATCCGGGTTGAAACCCAGGGCTCGGTGGGCGCCCAGGATCCCCTGACCGAGGCAGAGATTGCTGCCGCGGATGTGGTCATCCTGGCCTGTGATATTGAAGTGAATCCCGAGCGCTTCGCCGGTAAGCGGGTGTGGCGGACCTCCACTGGCGCGGCGCTGAAAAAACCGGCCGATACGGTGCAGGCTGCTCTGGCGGAGGCTCAGGTGCTGGACACCGGCAAGCCTCAGGCCAGCTCATCAGCGGGCGGCGAGGCTCGCGGCCCCTACAAGCACCTGCTCACCGGGGTGTCCTTCATGTTGCCGATGGTGGTGGCCGGCGGCTTGCTGATTGCGTTGTCGTTCGTGTTCGGAATCGAAGCCTTTCAGGAGCCGGGTAGCCTGCCGGAGGCGTTAATGCAGATTGGCGGCGGAACAGCCTTCAAACTGATGATTCCGCTGTTGGCCGGCTACATTGCCTGGTCCATTGCCGACCGTCCGGGCCTGGCGCCGGGCATGATCGGCGGCTATCTGGCTGGTGAACTGGGGGCCGGGTTTCTTGGCGGCATCGTCGCGGGCTTCCTGGCCGGTTATGTGGCCCGCTTTATCAGTCGGAAACTGCCGCTGCCGGAGAGTGTCGAATCGCTGAAGCCGATCCTGATCATTCCCCTGGTGGCAAGCCTGGTGACCGGGCTTGGCATGATCTACGTACTGGGCGAGCCCATGGCGGCGATCATGGACGCGCTCACCAGCTTCCTGGAAAGCATGGGCACCACCAACGCCATTCTGCTGGGCGGTATCTTGGGCGCGATGATGTGTTTCGATCTGGGTGGTCCGGTGAACAAGGCCGCCTACACCTTTGGCGTTGGGTTGCTGTCGGAAGGCAGCGGCGGTTCCGCGCCGATGGCAGCGATCATGGCAGCCGGAATGGTGCCGGCCATTGGCATGGGAGTGGCGTCGTTTGTGGCCCGTCGCAAGTTCGCCGAGGCCGAGCGCCAGGCTGGCCGCGCGTCATTTGTACTGGGGCTTTGTTTCATCTCGGAAGGCGCAATTCCGTTCATGGCCAAGGACCCGCTCCGGGTTATTCCGGTCTGCATGCTGGGCGGGGCAATCACCGGCGCCCTGTCGATGCTGTTCACCGTAAAATTGATGGCGCCCCACGGTGGCCTGTTCGTGCTGGCGATTCCCAATGCCGTCAGTGTCGTTCTGCCCTACCTCATCGCCATCACCATCGGATCGCTGGTGATTGGTCTGGGCTATGCGCTGCTCAAGGGTGGCAAGGCCGAAGTGGCTGCCACCGCCGCCTGACAGCAAATGCCACAATGAGCAAGGCCCTCACGTGAGGGCCTTTTTGATTAGCCGAAGTGGAAGAACGCCAGTTTGTTGCCGTCCGGGTCTTTTACGTAGGCGCCATAGAACTGGTTCGGGATTCTCTGGCCGGGTTCGCCATCGCAGCTGCCGCCCAACTCCAGGGCCTTGTGGTAATGCGCGTCGACGGCTTCTTTGGAGCCGGGCTGAAGCGCGAACATGTTGCCATTCCCCGGGTGGTTGGGTTCTTGGTTGAACGGCTCACACACCGCCAACATGGGTGTGCCCATATTCTTGCCAATAAAGGCGATGCGGCCCATGTCCAGCAGGACCTTGGCGTCCATGTCTGTCAGCAGCTTGGTGTAGAAATCCTTGGCCTTGTTGATGTCGCTGACACCAATGGTGACGTAACCGATCATAGTCTGTGCTCCAAACGAAGGGGTTAGCGCTGAAGCTGGCCATTGTGCTTGTCCGGCCTCGGAGCAGCGCGTATGAGACTTGGCAGTGCCGTTTACCGGCTGTCGATCAGGACACAATTTCGGCCGGCGTGCTTGGCAGCATACAGGGACCGGTCGCATGCGGATAGCAGGAGGCTAACGGCGTTTGTGTGTTCGGACCAGCTGGCAACGCCAGCGCTCAGGGTGACACTGAAGGCGTCGCCGCTGTCACTGGTGAAGACCTTTTCCGCCAGATCATTGCGTAGGGTTTCCATCAGGTGCCGGGCATCGTCCGGGCCGGTTCGTGGCATCAGCGCAATGAATTCCTCACCCCCAGTGCGGGCGACAATGTCGGCGCGTCTGGTCCGCTGACGGAGCAGTTCAGCAATGCCCTGCAAGACCCGATCGCCAGTGGGATGGCCCCAGCGGTCGTTGACCGACTTGAAGTAGTCGATATCCAGTGAGGCCACCGAGAAGGTGGTGCCATAGCGTTCGGTCTCGGCCGCGCACTCATCCAGCTTCATCAGCAGATACCGGAGGTTATACAGGCCGGTGAGTTCGTCGGTGATCGCCAGGTGCTCAAGTTTCTGTTCCAGGCGCTTCTGGTCATCGATGTTGGTGATGACGCCGTGCCAGGTAATGCTACCGTCGGGATCTCGTTCCGGTTGGGAGGTGCCGCGCACCCATTGAGTGCCGCATTCCCGGACAATGCGATAATCACAGCTCCATTGCTCGAGCGTGTTGGCTGAAGTGATGATGGATTCGTGTACCCGGGGCAGATCGTCCGGGTGGATGCAATCGAATAGCAGTTGGGGGTTGGCCATGGCCGCGTCGGCGTCTACGCCATAAAACTCCTCAGCCTTTCGGCTCACGAATGGAAACCCGTACTGACCTTGGGAGTCCATAGCAAAGGTGTAGATCACACCCGGCAAGGATTCTGCCAACTGCTGCAATTGGCGCTGTCTGCGCTTCTCTTCAGTGACATCAAGGTGGGTGCCCATCAACCAGCGTGCGTGCGTTCCCTGTCGGCTAGCGAACACGGCGCCCCGGGTGTGGATATAACGCCAATTGCCGTCTTTGTGCTGCATACGCAGCACGCATTCGTATTGCGGGCTGTGGCCGCCCAGGTAACTATCTAGTGCCAGGTAGGCGGCTTGGACGTCGTCGGGGTGGCAGAGCTGCGACCAGGTCTGGAATGAGATCGGTGCCAGCTCTTCAAGGGTGTACCCCAGCATGCCGGCCCAGCGATCGTTGAAAATGACTTCTTCGGTATCGAGGTTGAATTCCCAGGTACCTGCCCCGGTGCCTTCGAGAATGGCCTTGAGTCTGGTTTCCGCCGATAGATACATGTGCTCCCTCACCTCACCGACTAACACTCACCCATTTGCCTACCTGCAGACAGGCCTGGAGAAGCCGGTGTTGTCCGGTCCATTGTTCCCTCCGTTGGGTGTTTTCAACTTTATAGCATTATTCCAAGCGGTGTTTCACGCACGAATTTTGTTGTTCTTCTGACCAATTATGGGGCGTCGAAAGCAATGGGGTTTGGGCAAAAATAAATAGTGGTTCAAATGGGGGAAGAATGAATGCAGGAAGGGGAGTAATGGAACCGAAAAGACGGGAAAAGCGGGAAAGTGGTCGGCGTGGCAGGATTCGAACCTGCGACCCCTTCGTCCCGAACGAAGTGCGCTACCAAGCTGCGCCACACGCCGATCAACGGCCGGTATTATACGGATTCACTTTGGTTTTACCAGCCCTCCGCGGGCAAAAGCGCATCCGTAAACTTGCTGAGAGTATCGTAGACCGCTACCTCGGCTCCCCGGATCGGTCGGGCGTCCAGGTGGCGCTCGGTGTCCCGACCATTACCGGTCCGTACCAGAACCGGCTGGCAGTTTCCGGCGATGGCAGCCTCCAGGTCCTTGCGGCTGTCACCCACCATGATGGCCCCATCCAGCGAGTCCAGGTGGTAATGACTCCGGATTTGCTCCAGCAGGCCGGTTAATGGTTTGCGACAGTGGCAACGGTCGTCAGGATGGTGCGGGCAGTAGGCAATGATATCGATGCAGCCACCGGCAGCCTCCACCAGGCTCTCCAGCTTTTCGTGCATGGCATCCAGTTCCTCGAGGCCGTAATAGCCCCGGGCGATGCCGGACTGGTTGGTGGCAATGGCGATACGGTGGCCGGCGTTGCATAGCCGGGCCACCGCCTCGATGCTGCCGGGAATGGGGTGCCAGTCCTCAGCGGAGCAGATGTAGTTGCCATCGTACTCGTTGATGACGCCGTCCCGGTCGAGGATGATCAGCATCCTGGTTCTTTCGCTCCTGCGTCTTTGTCCGTTATCCGGCCGTGGGTAGCAGGGAAATGTCTGCCACTCGCAGGAACAGATTACGCAGGCGGTTCAGCAGTGCCAGGCGATTGTTACGGGTGGCGTCGTCTTCGGCCATCACCATCACCTCATCGAAGAAGCTGTCCACCGGCTCACGCAGGCTGGCCAGGGAGCGCAAGGCACTGGCGTAATCGCCCTGCTCGAACAGCGGCAGTACTTTCCCGGCCTGTTGCTCGACCTGCTCGGCCAGCTGCTGCTCGGCAGAATCCTGAAGCAGGCTGGTGTCGACGGTTTCGCCAATCTGGTCGCCACCCTGCTTGGTCAGGATATTCGACACCCGTTTGTTGGCGCTGGCCAGGGCCTGAGCTTCTGGCAGCTGGCGGAAGGCTTCCACCGCCTTGACCCGACGGTCGAAGTCCAGTGGCCGGGTCGGACGACGGGCGTGCACCGCCAGGTACACTTCGGCGCCAATGCCGAGCTCGTCGTAATGGGCCCGGAAGCGCTCGAGCATGTAATCCACCACGGTGGAGGCGGTGTCCTGCTCGGTCAGTACGGTAAAGTTCTCCGCGGCCCACTCGCAGCAGGTCTGCAGATCCAGCGGCAGTTCCCGCTCGATGATGATGCGCAGCACACCCAGGGAGGCACGGCGCAGGGCAAACGGATCGCGGGTGCCGGACGGTGGCTGATTGATGCCAAACAAACCGACCAGCGAATCCAGGCGATCGGCAATGGCCACGGCACAGCCGGTGGCGGTGGTGGGCAGGTCATCGCCGGCAAAACGCGGCATGTACTGCTCGTTCAGGGCCTTGGCAACATCGTCGGCCTCGCCGTCATTGGCGGCGTAGTACTGGCCCATGATGCCCTGCAGGTCGGTGAACTCAAGCACCATCTCGGTGACCAGGTCGGTCTTGGCCAACATGGCAGCGCGTTCGGCCAGGGCCGGATCGCTGTCGATGGCCTCGGCAATCTTGCTGGCCAGGGCTGCGACCCGAACTGACTTGTCGTAGATGCTGCCCAGTTTTTCCTGGAACACGATCGGTTTGAGCCGGTCGATACGATCTTCCAGGCGGCTCTTGCGGTCGGTCTCGTAGAAGAAGGCAGCGTCCGACAGACGAGGGCGAATCACCTTCTCGTTGCCGGAAATAACCTGGGCCGGATCCTTGCTCTCAATGTTGGCCACGGTGATGAACAGCGGCAGCATGGCGCCATTGGCACCGACAACGTGGAAGTACTTCTGGTGTTCCTTCATGGAGGAAATCAGCGCTTCCGCAGGAACCTCCAGGAAGCGGTCTTCAAACCGGCCCATGAGCGGTACCGGCCATTCGTTCAGCGCGGTAACTTCATCCAGCAGGTCCTCATCGATGACCGCCTTGCCGCCGGCCTCGGATTCGGCCAGTTCGGCCACACCGGCGCGAATCTTGGCCCGACGCTCGGCGAAATCGGCGAGCACGTAGCCTTCCTGCTTGAGCACCACCTCATAGTCATTGGGGGTGGGTACAATCAGTTTCTTCGGGCAGTGGAAGCGGTGGCCCCGGGTCTTGTTGCCGGGCTTCAGACCCATGATCGGGGTGTCGATCACCTTGTTGCCGAACAGCATGATTACCCAGTGGACCGGACGGACAAACTCGGTCCGATGCGCACCCCAGCGCATGCGCTTGGGAATCGGCAGCGCCGCCAGTGACTGGTCGACCAGTTCCGGTAGCAGTTCTACGGTGGGCTTACCCTGCTCCACGGTACGGTAGACCACCCAGGCACCCTTGTCGGTTTCCAGGGTGTCCAGCTGATCCGGGGTGACCCCCAGGGAGGTGGCAAAGCCGGTCAGCGCCCGGGTCGGGTTGCCGGCGTCGTCAAAGGCGGCCTTGACTGCCGGACCGCGCTTTTCAACTGGCTTGTCCGGCTGGGCATCGGCCAGCTCACGAATGCGAACCGCCAGGCGGCGGGGCGCGGCAAAGGCCTCGACCTTGCCAAACTCAATGCCGGCGTCCTCCAGACCCTTGGCAATGCCCTGGGTGAAGGCATCGGACAGTGGTTTGAGTGCTTTCGGGGGCAGCTCTTCGGTGCCCAGTTCGACCAAAAAATCCTGTGTTGCCATGATTACGCGTTCCCCTGTTCCTGCTGAGCCTTCTTCGCTTTTTTGCCTTTCTTGCCTTTGGCCTTGTCATCGGCGGCGTCGGCCGCGGCCAGTACTTCCTCGCGCAGGGCCTCGGGGGCCAGCGGGAAACGAAGTTTACGGCGACTGTCGAAGTAAGCCTGTGCGACAGAGCGTGCCAGGGTGCGAACTCGCAGGATGAAACGCTGGCGCTCGGTCACCGAGATGGCGTGCCGGGCGTCCAGCAGGTTGAAGGTGTGGGAGGCCTTGAGCACCTGCTCATAGGCCGGCAGCGCCAGACCGGCTTCGATCAGACGGGCACTCTCGCGCTCATGAACGTCGAAGCTGTGGAACAGGAACTCGGTGTCGGCGTGCTCGAAGTTGTAGGTCGACATTTCCACTTCCTGCTGGTGGAACACGTCGCCGTAAGTCACCACACCATCCGGACCTTCGGTCCAGACCAGGTCGTAGACGCTGTCCACGCCCTGCAGGTACATGGCGATACGCTCAAGGCCGTAGGTCAGCTCGCCGGTGACCGGGAAGCATTCGATACCGCCAACCTGCTGGAAGTAGGTGAACTGGGTCACCTCCATGCCGTTCAGCCAGATTTCCCAGCCCAGGCCCCAGGCACCCAGTGTCGGTGATTCCCAGTTGTCTTCCACGAACCGGATGTCGTGTACCAGCGGATCCAGGCCCAGGGCCTTCAGGGAATCCAGGTATAGTTCCTGGATGTTGTCCGGCGAGGGCTTCAGGACCACCTGAAACTGGTAGTAGTGCTGCAGGCGGTTCGGGTTCTCGCCGTAACGGCCATCGGTCGGCCGACGGCTCGGCTGGACATACGCGGCGTTCCAGGTTTCCGGCCCGATGGCCCGCAGGAACGTCGCCGGGTGGAAGGTACCGGCACCCACTTCCATATCCAGTGGCTGGAGGACCACACAGCCATGCTGCGCCCAGAAATTCTGCAGAGCCAGAATCAAGCCCTGGAAGGTCTTGATGTCCGGAGTAGTTTGCTTGGTTGCCTTGTCTGTCACGACGTTTGCCTACTGATCGATCTGAATGTGGCGCCCCGAACTGGCCCGGGGCACTCTGAAAAAAAGCGCATTATACGCCTGCCAAAGCGGTATTTCTAAGTGCAGTTCACTGCCTTGATTTTGAACTAGAAGAAAGTCAGTCCCACCTGGAACAGTTTTTCCACCTCGCGGATCCGGGTCTTGTCCACCAGGAACAGGATCACGTGGTCATCGGGCTGAACCCGGAGGTGATCGTGGGCGATCAGGACCTCACTCCGGCGTACGATGGCACCGATGGTGGTGCCCTCGGGCAGATTGATCTCATCCAGCCGCTTGCCGACCACCTTGGAGGAGCGGTGATCGCCATGGGCAATGGCCTCGATGGCTTCCGCCGCGCCCCGGCGCAGGGAGTGAACATTCACTACGTCGCCGCGGCGAACGTGGGTCAGCAGGCTGCCGATGGTGGTTTGCTGGGGTGAGATTGCGACGTCGATATCGCCACCCTGGATCAGGTCGACATAATCCGGATTGTTGATCAGAGTCAGTACCTTGCGCGCGCCCAGTCGCTTGGCCAGCAGCGAGGCCATGATGTTGGCTTCGTCATCGTTGGTGACGGCGCAGAACACGTCGGTGTTCTCGATGTTCTCTTCCAGCAGGATGTCCTTGTTGGCGGCGTTGCCTTCCAGCACCACGGTCTTGCGCAGGTTTTCCGACAACATCACGCAGCGCTCGTGGTTCCGCTCCAGCAGTTTGACCTGGTAGCGATTCTCCAGGGTATGCGCCAGGCGCTGGCCGATGTTGCCACCGCCGCAGATAAAAATGCGCTTGTAGTTCTTGACCAGGGGCTGGAGCTCACTCATCACCGACCGGATGTGGTCGGAGGCGGCGATGAAGAAGACCTCGTCGCCGTCCTCGATCACCGTGTCGCCCTGGGGCATGATCGCCCGGTCTTTCCGGAAGATCGCCGCGACTCGAGTATCGATGCGTGGCATGTGGGTGCGCAGGTAGGACAATTCATGGCCGACCAGCGGTCCGCCCTCCATGGCCCGGATGGCTACCAGCCGGGTCAGGCCCTTGGAAAACTCAAGCACCTGGAGGGCGCCCGGGTTCTCAATCAGCCGGGTAATGTGCTTGGTGACCAGGTGCTCCGGACTGATCAGGACATCAATGGGAAAACCGCGCAGGCTGTCCAGGTCTTTGGTGCGATCCTTCTGGTAGAACAGGTCCGACTTGGCCAGATAGGCACTGGCGCGCACCCGGCAGATGGTGGTCGGGGTCTTGTAGAGCAGTTTGGCGACCTGGCACGCCACCATGTTGGTTTCGTCACTGCTGGTTACCGCAATCACCATGTCGGCGTCTTCGGCAACCGCCCGTCGGAGCGAGGTTGGGTAGGAGGCTTCGCCCTGCACCGTGCGGATGTCCAGGCGATCCTGCAGCTCACGGAGCCGGGCCCCGTCGCTGTCGATGATGGTGATGTCATTGGCTTCGTTGGCCAGGTTTTCCGCCAGTGTGCCACCGACCTGGCCGGCACCGAGAATGAGGATCTTCATGCTTCGGGTTTCTCCAGTACGGCGTAGAAGAAGCCGTCATGGCTGTTCGGATCGGGGAGCAACTGACGCCCCGGGCCCATGTCCCGTCCCCAAGAAACCTCGGGTTCCATGAGACGGGCCGCTTCCTGCTGTTTGCGGAAGCGCTGGATTATACGGTGGTTCTCCTGGGGGAACACCGAGCAGGTCGCGTACACCAGGCGACCACCGGGTTTGAGGATAGACCACATAGCCTCAAGCAGGCCAAGCTGGATGCTGGCCAGGGGGACGATGTCCGACTCCCGGCGCAGCAGCTTGATGTCCGGGTGGCGCCGGATAACGCCGCTGGCACTGCAGGGCACGTCCAGCAGAATCCGGTCGAACGGCTCGCCATCCCACCATTGATGGATATCGGCGGCGTCGGCCTGTTTCAGGGTCGCGACCAGATCCAGGCGGTCGAGGTTTTCCTGCACCCGCGGCAGCCGGGCCTCGGATTCATCAATGGCGACCACCTCGGCCAGTTCGCTGCAGGCTTCGAGGATGGCGCAGGTCTTGCCACCCGGCGCGGCGCAGGCATCAAGTACCCGCTGCCCCGGCGCCAGATCCAGCACTGTAGTGCACAGTTGGGCGGCTTCATCCTGGACACTGACCGCGCCATCGGCGAACCAGGGCAGGCGGTCAACCGGCACCGGCTGTTGCAGTTGGATGCCGTTGGGGGCAAACCGGGTGGCCACGGCGCCGATGCCGGCTTCTTTCAGTAGTGCCAGGTACTCGTCCCGACTGAACCGGAGCGCATTAACCCGCAGCGTCATCGGTGCCTGAGCATTGTTGGCGTCGACAATGGCGCGCCAGTCCTCGGGCCAGTTGTGGCGAAGCTTTTCCACCATCCAGGCTGGATGGCTGACACGGCTGGCGTCGGTGCTCGGCTCCGGTGCCCCGGTCCGTTCGGCGGCGCGCAGCACGCCATTGACCAGCCCGGTCAGGTGCGGTTTGTCCAGGGCCCGGCAGGCCTCCACGGTTTCATTCAGCACGGCGTAGCTGGCCTGCTGGCTGAAACGCAACTGGAACAGGGCTACCAGCATCAGGTGATGAACAACGCGGTCGGAAGCCCGTAGCGGTTTTTTCAGCCGGCCCTGGAGTTCGTCGTCGAGCCGGTGAAACCAGCGGCAACTGCCATAACACAGGGCCTGCAAGGCGGGCCGTTCACTGATCGGAAGGCGCGCCAGGGCTGGTGGCAAGCATTGGGACAGGGACTGGCCGTTCTCGACCGCCAGCAGGACACCGGCAGCAATGGCCCGCAGGGGCTGAGGCTGATCGCTCATGTCAGTGCAGCTCCTGGCCCGGCAACAGCAGTTGTTTGCCGCCGTTTATCAGGTCGTTCACGCTCTGGGCCCGGGAGCCAGGCAGTTGCACCCGGACAATCCGCAGGGTGCCGGTACCACAGGCAATGTCGATGCCCTCGCGCTCCCGGCGCAGCACCGTACCCGGCGGCTGCTGGCTGTCTTCGTCCAGCACGGTGGCGGCGTGGATGCGGATGCGCTGGGTATCCAGATCAGTGTAGGTGCCGGGCCAGGGATTGAAGGCGCGGACCAGGCGTTCAATGTCAGCGGCATTCCGGGTCCAGTCGATGTGGCCTTCGTCTTTTACCAGTTTGTGGGCATAGCAGGCAAAATCGTCATTCTGGGCTTCACCGGCCAATTCGCCCTTCTCCAGCAATCGCAGGGCTTCGACAATGGCTTCGCCACCCTGGTCGGCCAGGCGGTCATGCAGGCTGCCGCCGGTATCGGTGGGGGCAATGGCGGTCATCGATTTCAGCAGCATGGCGCCGGTATCCAGACCTTCATCCATCTGCATGATGGTGATGCCGGTTTCCTGATCGCCGGCGGCCAGGGCGCGATGGATCGGCGCCGCGCCGCGCCAGCGCGGTAGCAGCGAGGCATGGATGTTGAGGCAGCCGTGGGTGGGAATGTCGAGCACGGCCTTGGGCAGGATCAGGCCGTAGGCCGCTACGATCATCACGTCCGGTTTTAGGGCAGCCAGTTCCTGCTGGGCTGCCTCGGACTTCAGGCTTTCCGGCTGGAACACCGGGATGTTGGCGTCCAGGGCCACCTGTTTGACCGGGCTGGGCATCAGCTTGCGGCCACGACCGGCGGGTCGGTCCGGCTGGGAATAAACACCGACAACGGTGTGGTGGGTGCCCAGCAGGGCTTTCAGGGCGATGGCAGCAAAATCGGGGGTGCCGGCAAAAACAAGTCGCACGGTGCTGAAGTCTCTGTCTCGTTGAATACGAAAAGACCGGGTCGTAACCCGGTCCGAGGTCTGTAGTCCTGCAAGAACGGCGAACCGCTTGCCGGTCAGGCGCTCTGTTTATGCAGTTTTTCCAGCTTCTTGCGAATCCGGTTGCGCTTCAGGGAGCTGAGATAATCGACGAACAGCTTGCCGTTCAGGTGGTCCATCTCATGCTGGATACAGACCGCCAGCAAACCCCGCGCTTCGAGTTCGTAGGGCTTGCCGTCCCGATCGATGGCTCGGATCATGACGTGTTCGATACGGCTGACGTCTTCGTAGAAGCCGGGTACCGACAGGCAGCCTTCCTGCATGTCCTCAAGATCGCCATCAAGCACTTCAACCGACGGGTTGATGAACACCCGGGGCTCGCTCTTGTCTTCGGACAGATCCATCACGATGATCTGCTTGTGCACGTTGACCTGAGTCGCCGCCAGGCCTATGCCGGGCGCATCGTACATGGTCTCGAACATGTCGTCGATCAGCGTACGGATGTCGTCTGTGACCTCGTCCACCGGCTTGGCAATGGTGCGCAGGCGGGGATCCGGGTATTCGAGAATATCTAGTATCATGTCGCTCGTGTTTAAACCTGTCTGACTGTGTTCAGTGTTGGCGCTACTGTCCCTTTTACATAGTCCTTGCAGATTCGGATGTGTAACTTTCTGAAAGCAAGTGCAACTGATCGCTAAAATGCGACAGCGTACTGCGCAAAAAATCACCCGTTACCTACTATAATCGGGATGCAACCGCAGGATTCAACGGTTGCCGGCCGCGCTAACGCGATACTGCTATTATCCAATAATTCGTCGATTGAGTACAAACTGATCAGTTAATAGCTAAAATCTTTCGGCGCCCGGGTAGAATTTACTGGAAGAACAAAAGATAACATCACAAATTCCGGGACTTCTTCTATAGTATCAGGAATAACAACGTAATAAGCTGCAAGCATCTGGCTGCATCCCAACAGAACTCAAAGACTCAAGGCACGCGATCAAGGACTTACACAATGAGGAAACTGCTGTACGCTCTGGCAGCATTTACGCTGCTGTTCACCTCCTGGGCCCACGCTGCACCGGAGCTGAGGTCCGATCATCCCGAGCGCTACACTGTCGTGAAGGGTGATACGCTGTGGGATATTTCAGGCCGATTTCTGAACAACCCCTGGTACTGGCCCGAGATCTGGCACGTTAATCCTCAGGTCAAGAACCCGCACTTGATCTATCCGGGCGATCGTCTTGCCCTCGTATACATCGATGGCAAACCGCGGGTGACCAAGGTTGCCACCAGCGATGTCGTCAAGCTGTCACCGCAGATTCGCTCCGAAGCCATCGATACGCCGATTCCGGCCATTCCGCTTGACGCTATCAGCAGCTTTCTGACCGACACCCGCATTGTGACCCCGGCTGAGCTGAACGACGCACCTTACGTGCTGGAAGGGGAAGATGGCCGCATCATTACCGGTGCCGGTGATCGCGTTTACGCCCGTGGCGACAAGCCTGCCGATAAAGTCGGGATTTTCCGTCGCACCAAGGAATTTGTTGATCCGGAGACCGGGGAATTCCTGGGCCTGGAAGCACGCAGCATAGGTTCTGGCAATGTCACCGCCGAAAACGGCGACGTGCTGACCCTGCGCCTGACCAAGTCCAACCAGGAAATCCGCATTGGCGACCGTCTGCTGACCAGCGTAAACCGGCCCATTTCCACCAGTTTCGTACCCAGCGCGCCGGACCAGGACGTGGATGGCCAGATGATCGCCGTGGACGGCGGTGTCAGCCAGATCGGCCAGTTCGACGTGGTCACCATCAACCGTGGTGAGCGTGATGGTCTGGAGCCGGGCAACGTCATGTCGGTTCTGAAGAGTGGCAACATGGTTCGGGATCCGGTCACCGGGGAAACCATCGAGCTGCCCTCTGAGCGCGCCGGCCTGATGATGATCTTCCAGGCCTACGAGAAAATGAGTTATGGCCTCGTACTGCAGGCCACCCGTGCGCTCTCTGTTGGTGACAAGGTAACCAACCCCTGAACCGCAGGGGTCAAGAACCAGAGTTTAAAAATTAGAAGTTGGCCGGGCCAGGAAGGCCCGGCTTTTTCGTTTGCAAGGATGACAATGTTGACCGATCAATCCCACCCCGACACCCGGGTTTCGGGTGCCTCCATCTGTAACACCGCCGATTGGCAACTGCTGAGCTGTCTGCCCAAGTTCGGCCGGCGTCTGCGCCGCGATCTCAGCGCCGCCTATCCAGATCTCACCGATGTGCTGGCTCTGAACCCTGCGACCCTAAAGGCCCTTAGACTGCCACCGGAAACCGCAGCCGCGATCCAGGCCTGGCAAAGCGGTGACAGTCAGCACCCGGTGGTGGCGAAGGTGGCGACTATTCAGCAGGACTGCAAACGTCTGGGCATTTCCGTGATTGCCTCGGCCGACCCGCTGTTTCCTGACCCCCTGCGTCATATCCACGATGCGCCCCTGGTGCTCTACACTCAGGGCGACTCGAGTCTGCTCAGCCAGGACCAGATCGGGGTGGTTGGCAGTCGCCATGCCACCCGGGCCGGGCTGGATCATGCTCGGACTTTCGCCGCGGAACTCAGTCGCCGCAATCTGGTGATCACCAGTGGTCTGGCTCTGGGGGTCGATGGCGCGGCCCACGCCGGGGCCCTGGATGCCGGCGCGCCCACCGTGGCGGTGATCGGGTGCGGCCTCGACCGGGTTTACCCGAGCCAGCATCGTCGGTTGGCGGCGCGGGTGATCGATCAGGGCCTGATGGTGTCGGAGTACCCGCCCGGTACCCCAGCCCGGGCCGCTCATTTCCCCCAGCGCAACCGGATCATCAGTGGCCTCAGCCGGGGTATCCTGGTGGTCGAGGCCGGGCTGAAAAGCGGCTCCCTGATTACCGCTCGACTGGCGTTGGAGCAGGGCCGGGAAGTGTTCGCAATCCCGGGCTCGGTGCACAGCCCTGTTGCCCGTGGCTGCCACCACTTGATCAAGCAGGGCGCACGGCTGGTGGAAACCGTCGATGATATCCTGGAGGAACTGGGCACCTGGTGGTCATTTCAGGGCGAGTGCCGGGTCGATACCAGCCCGGACCATGGCCTGACTGCGGCCGCTCCTGTGGCGAAACCGGGCGCCGGCCTGGCCAGTCGGGAAATCGCGGTGTTTGAGGCTTTAGGGTATGATCCGCAATCAACCGATGCACTGAGTTCGGCGACGGGCCTGCCCGCCGATCAGCTCATGCAGGCCCTGTTGCTGCTGGAGCTGCAGGGGCTGGTGGGCTCGGCTCCGGGCGGCTTCCTGCGCATTGCCTGAACCCAGTGTCAGAATCACTTTCGATTTCAGCTGACGAAGATCAACATGACGGCACCCAATCCCCTCAGTGACTGGCAGTTACAGTGCGCCTATCGGACCCTTGCTGGCGGTGGTGTCATCGCTTATCCCACCGAAGCGGTCTGGGGCCTGGGTTGTGATCCCTGGGACGAGGACGCGGTTGAACGCATCCTGGAACTGAAACAGCGGCCCATGGACAAGGGCATGATCCTGGTCGCCGCGTCGGTACAGCAAGTCCGGTTCCTGCTTGATCCTTTGTCCCCAGAGATGCAGCGCGAAGCCGAGCAGCACTGGCCCGGGCCGGTTACCTGTCTGCTGCCGGATGTGCACGAGCAGGTGCCCGAGTGGGTGCGCGGCCGCCATAGCACCATCGCGGTGCGGGTCAGCGATCATCCGGTGGTGCGCGCCCTGTGCGAAAAGGCGGGCCGGCCCCTGGTCTCGACCTCCTGCAACCCCGCCGGCCGCCAGCCGGCCAGGTATTCCTGGCAGGTTCGCCGCTACTTTGGCGACCAACTGGACCGGATTGTACCCGGGGCCCTGGGTGGCAATCGCCAGCCCAGCCGGATTATTGATATCGTCAGTGGTCAGCAGCTTCGCTAGGAGAATCCATGTCACAAAGTCCGGACATCAACGCCGTCAAACACTACCTGCTGGGCCTGCAGGAGCGTATCTGCAGCCGTCTGGAGGCGTTCGAGGACGAGGCTACCTTTGTTCGTGACGCCTGGGACCGGCCCGAGGGTGGCGGCGGTGTCAGCCGGGTCATCACCGATGGCAAGGTTTTCGAAAAGGGCGGGGTGAACTTCTCCCACGTAATGGGGGAAACCATGCCGGCGTCTGCCACCGCCCATCGTCCGCACTTGGCCGGAGCGCCCTGGCAGGCCATGGGCGTGTCCCTGGTGATGCACCCGAACAACCCCTACGTGCCGACGTCCCACGCCAATGTGCGGTTTTTCATGGCCACGCCTCCCAACGCCGAACCGGTGTACTGGTTTGGCGGTGGTTACGACCTCACCCCCTATTACGGCTTCGAGGACGACTGCGTGCACTGGCACCAGACCGCGCGAGCAGCCTGCCAGCCGTTCGGCGATGGCCTCTACCACCACTTCAAGCACTGGTGTGACGACTATTTTTACCTCAAGCACCGGGACGAACCGCGGGGCATTGGTGGCCTGTTCTTTGATGACCACAACACCGGTGATTTCGCCCAGGACTTCGGGCTCATGCAGTCGGTGGGCAACAGCTACATCGACGCCTACGAACCCATTGTCCGCCGCCGCATGGCGCTGCCTTACACCGAGCGTGAGCGGGATTTCCAGCTCTATCGCCGGGGCCGCTACGTCGAGTTCAACCTGGTGTATGACCGAGGCACCCTGTTTGGCCTGCAGTCCGGGGGCCGCACCGAGTCCATCCTGATGTCGCTGCCGCCGCTGGTCCGCTGGGACTATGGCCGAGAGCCTGAACCGGGCTCCGAGGAAGCAAGGCTGACCGAATATTTCCTGACCGGACGCAACTGGCTGGAGACTAACCATGAACAATGATCTGTACGCAGTTGTCGGCCACCCCATCAGCCACAGCAAATCGCCCCGCATTCATAGTCTGTTTGCGCTCCAGACCGGCCAGGCCGTTGAATACACCGCGATCCAGGCACCACTGGAGGATTTTGCCGACACGGTCCGGGAATTCTTCGAGCGCGGTGGCAAGGGTCTGAATGTGACGGTGCCGTTCAAGGAACAGGCCTGGCAGCTGGCCGAGGTCCGCACTGAGCGGGCCGAAAAGGCCGGCGCCGTTAATACCCTGTACCGGGATGATCAGGGCCGTCTGACCGCCGACAACACCGATGGTTGCGGTCTGGTTCGGGATCTGACCCGCAATCACGGTATTCGCCTGAATGGGGCCCGCGTTTTGGTGCTGGGTGCCGGCGGTGCGGTCCGGGGCGTGCTGGGTCCGATTCTGCAGCAGCAGCCGGCCTCAGTGACCATCGCCAACCGAACCGTGGCCAAGGCCGAGGCCCTGGCGCAATTGTTCGCACCGGTCGCCCCAGGGGTCGAGATAAACGCGGTCGGATTCGAGCGGCCGGATCAGCCCTATGACCTGATCATCAATGGCACCAGCGCCAGCCTTCAGGGTGACCTGCCGCCGTTGTCGCCAACTGTGATCGGTAGCGAAACGGTGATCTACGACATGATGTACTCTTTGCAGACCACCACGTTTAACCAGTGGGCCCTGGACAATGGGGCTGGGCGGGTGTTCGATGGCCTGGGCATGCTGGTGGAGCAGGCGGCGGAATCGTTTCGGGTCTGGCGCGGCGTGCAGCCGGAAACCGCACCGGTTATCGAAGAGTTACGAAACGACTGAGCCTGTGGTCGGGTTTTGGGCTAGGCTCAAGGTCATCTTCCTAAAGGGGTTTCAATGGACATACTTACCCTCGTCGGGCTGGTTGCCGGTGTACTGATCGTGGCCATGGCCATGCTGGCCAACGCCTCACTGCTGACGTTCCTGAACTTGCCGGGCCTGGCGATCGTCCTTGGCGGCACCTTCGCGGTCACCCTGATCAAGTTCCGTATGCCCTCGGTGATGAGCGCGTTCCGGCTCGCGTTCAGCGCCGCCTTTACCGATCGGGTGGCGCGGCCGGCGGAGCTGGTGCGGGAGGTCGGCGCCCTGGCCCTGGTGGTTCGCAAGGAAGGTATACTTGGTCTGGAAAACCACGAGACCGACGATGGCTTTTTGCGCAAGGCGATCAACCTGTGCGTTGATGGCCACCCGCCGGAGCTGGTTGAAGAGGCCCTGGCCCAGGAGGCCCAGCAGATATCCGAGCGTTACGAAGTGGCGGAACGGGTGTTCCGGGGCATTGGCGAATCAGCCCCGGCGATTGGCATGCTCGGCACCCTGATCGGCTTGGTGCAGATGCTCAATACCCTCGACGATCCTTCTGCTATTGGCCCGGCCATGGCCATTGCCCTGCTGACCACCCTCTACGGCGCCTTCATTGCCCAGCTGATCGCGCTGCCCCTGGCGGACAAGCTCCAACTCAAGGCGGAAGACGAAACCCGCAATCAGATGCTGATCATCACCTCCACCAAAAACATCATGCGCGGGGAGAACCCGCGGGTCATGACCGAACTGCTGTCCTCGTTTGTGCACCCCGATCATCGCATGGCTCTGGCGCCGGAGCGGGAGGCCTGAAGCATTGGAAGTTGTCCAGCAGAAGAACCGCAGCCGCCTGAAGAGCCGCACCCCGGCCTGGATCGTTACCTTCGCCGATCTGGCGACGCTGCTGCTGACCTTCTTTATCCTGCTACTGTCATTTGCCGAGATGGATGTGGACAAGTACCGGGCCATGGCCAATTCCATGGCCGTGGCTCTGGGCTCCAGCAACGTGGTGGGCCAGGACGTGGGGGGCTCGCCGATCACCCCGGTCGAATCGAACTCCGTATCCCAGCCTGAGCCCAGTGACAGTCAGCCGGCGGAGCCGGAGTTTATTGACGAACGTGCCGTGGCTGAGACCGACACCAAGATTCCGGGCGGGGTTATCGACCTGGCCAGTCGACTGGTCAGTGAACTGGAGTCAGAGGTGGCGTCCAATGCCCTAAGCATTAATTACGACAAGCAACAGGTGGTTATCCGGTTTTCCGAAGAGGCGACCTTCCGTTCGGGGGCGGCAGATATCAAGCCAGAGATGATCCCAATCATAGAGCGGGTGGTGGGGGTATTGGCCAACTGCCAGGGCAATGTCTTTGTTTCCGGCTTCACCGATGACCGTCCAATATCCAGCGACCGGTTTCGTTCCAACTGGGATTTGTCCGCTGCGCGGGCAGTGTCGGTGGTGCACGAACTGGTGCTCAATCGCCAAGTGCCGGCGGACCGCGTGGTGGCCGCCGGGCGGGCGGAGACCAACCCGCTGGCGCCAAATAACTCGCCAGAAAACCGGGCACTGAACCGCCGGGTCGAAATTGCTATTCGTGACCCAGAGTGCGCCGATCTGAAAGCGAACGAAAAACCCTCTGTGGAGATTGTGCCGTTTTTGGACGGCTGAATGTCGTATTGGATTCACCTCCGAGAGCCAATCAGGGCCACATTGAATCAGAGTGCGGTGGCCATGGCCTGAACGCACCGGCCGCGATTGAGTAAAGGAGGGGGCAGCGATGGCACAGCTACCGAAACGCGCGAAAGTCGTTATTATCGGCCAGGGTGGGATTGTCGGCTCGTCGGTCGCTCATCATTTGATTGAGCAAGGCTGGGACGATCTCGTAGGCCTGGAAAAATCGGCCATTCCCACGGACATCGGCTCCACGTCGCACGCGTCGGATTTCTGCTTTACTACCTCTCACGACAAACTGAACATTTACACCACCAAATACAGCCAGGCCTTCTACCAACAACGCGGCAATTACGTGAAGTGTGGCGGCATGGAGGTGGCCCGGGTGGACGACGACGAGCGCATGGACGAGCTACGTCGCAAAGTCGGGTCGGGCAAGGCGTTCGGTACCAACGTCAGCATGATTTCACCAACACAGGCCAAGGAGCTGTTTCCACTGCTGGATGAAAGTCAGATTCAGGGCGCCATGTGGGATCCGGATGCCGGCCTGGTCGTTCCGCGCTCCCAGACAGTGGCCGGGGATCTGGTCGAGGAGGCGGTGGCAACCGGCAAACTGAAGGTGTTCCCGTATACGCCGGCCACCCGCATTGATGTACGGGACGGTCAGGTGCGTGGGGTTGAGACCGACAAAGGCTATATCGAGACTGAGTATGTGGTCCTGGCCATGGGCATCTGGGGGCCACTCATGGCCAACACGGCGAATGCAGCACTGCCGCTGATGCCGCTGGAGCACCCGTTACTGTTCTTTGGCCCCTATGAGGCATTGGCGGGCACCGGCAAACAGATTGTATATCCGCTGTTCCGCGACCAGGGTAACTCAGCGTACGTACGTGACACCGGCGATCCCACCACGACCGAGGGCGGCCGGATCGAATGGGGTTATTACGAGGCCGACAATCCGAGACTGGTCTACCCTGGCGCGATCGCCGAACCCGGTGACGCCCGGATGTCCCCCTCCATGCGCGAGCTGTCGCTGGATCAGGTCATGAGCGCCTACGAAAAAGCCATCGAAATGACACCGATTCTGGGCGAGCTGGGGTGGGAAGAGAAACACTCGTTTAATGGACTGCTGTCGGTGACCCCCGATGGTGGCTCGCTCATAGGCGAGTCCCCGGAAGTGCGTAACCTGTGGTTCTGTGAGGCGGTCTGGGTCAAGGATGGCCCCGGCGCTGGCAAGGTGCTGGCGGACTGGATGACCCACGGCAGTCCGGAAATGGATCCGCACAGCGTCGATATTGCCCGTCATTACCCGCTCCAGAAAACCCCGGCCTACGTTTATGGCCGCTGTTACGAAACCGCGAAGAAAATATACACGCCGGCGGTGCACCCACGCGAACCCTACGAGACCGGTCGCAGGATGCGCACGAGCCCGTTCTACCCGAGAGAGGTGGAACTCGGTGGCTACTTCATGGAAGCGGCGGGCTGGGAGAGGGCCCACGGATATGCCGCCAATGAAGCCAGACTGTTGCCGAAGTTCCGCGACCGTATCCCTGTGCGGGAGAATGAGTGGGATGCCCGCCATTTCTGGGAGGTGTCGAACGCCGAACAGTTAGAGATGAGTGAATCGGTGGGTATGATCAACTTGTCCCATTTCGCCATTTTCGATGTCTCCGGTGTGGACGCCGAAGCGTTGCTCGAATTCCTGTCGGTGGCCAAAGTCGGTGGTAGCACGCCCAACGGCAAAGGTGTGTATACCCACTTTCTGGATGCCCGAGGTGGCGTCCGCTCTGACCTGACTATTATCCGGCGAGGCGATAACGATTACCGGGTGGTCTGCGGGGGTGACACCGGTCACCGGGATTATTGCTGGATCACGCGTATGGCCCGGGCCCACGGATTCAACAATGTTCGCTTAGATGATCGCACCGACAGCCTGGCCACTCTGGGTCTTTGGGGGCCCAAGGCTCGGGCAACCCTGGCCGCACTGGTCAGTAACCCGGACGAGTTGTCCCATGACAATTTTCCTTTCGCTACCGCCCGGGAACTTGAGCTGCAGGGAGTGCCGGTATGGGCGTTCCGGATTTCCTACGTCGGCGAACAGGGATGGGAGCTTTATTTTCCGTTCAGTTACGGCCTGAAGGTCTGGGACTTGTTGTACGACGCGGGTGTGGTCCCGGTTGGCATCGAAACCTACGCCAATACCCGTCGGCTTGAGAAGAGTCTGCGCCTGCAGAACGTCGATCTGGAGGTGGAGTACAATCTTTACGAAGCCGGACTGGCCCGGCCCAAGGTCAAGGACGCGGATTTTTTTGGCAAGAGCGCCTACCTGCAACAGCGGGAACTACCCCGACAGGCCGCTTATCTGTGCACCATGACCATGACCGAGCATCGAGATGCCGCGGGCGTATCGCGTTACCCGGTGGGGCAGTGGCCGATCCTGGACCCCCAAACCGGTGAGGTACTGGTGGACAGCCACGGGCGACGCTCTTATAACACCAGCATTGTCTGGGGACCGTCGGTGGGAAAGAACATCCTGCTGGGTTATCTGCCCCAGGAGTACGCCCAGGAGGGTCGGGAACTGATTCTGGAGTATTTCCAGGAGCATTATCCGATACGAGTGGAATCTGTTGGCTATCGGGCACTGTTCGATCCGGATAATGAGCGGGTGAAGTCCTGACCCGCGAACGCGACTACAATGGAACCGTGGCGACGTTGTCCGATCAAACAGAGTCAACTAGTGTTAGGGTCAGGAGGATGTATTGTGTCCAACGATCCAGGTTTATCTGCACCCAGGTCTGCTCCGACACCCTATCGGGTCGGCTTTCTGCTGATCGATAACTTCACGCTGATTGCCCTCGCGACGGCCCTGGAACCGCTACGCATGGCGAACCAGCTGGCCGGCACGGAACTCTACACCTGGAAGCTGCTGTCGATTGACGGCGGAGTGGTACGTGCCAGTGACGGCCTGACGGTGATGCCCGATGAGGGCACGCGGGGCGATAACCGGTTCGATCTGGTTATTGTCGTGGCCGGTATAGACGTTTTTCACAGCTTTTCATCCGGAGAAGTGGCCTGGCTGAAACGGCAGGCGCGCCTGCAGGTCCGGCTGGGCGCCGTGTGCACCGGGGCCTATGTCCTGGCCAGCGCCGGGCTGCTCAACGGGTATTCCTGTAGCGCCCACTGGGAATGCCTGGAAGCGATACAGGAACGGTTCCCACGGGTACAGACCAACAACCGTCTGTTCACCCTGCAACAGGACCGTATGACCTGCACCGGGGGCACAGTCCCCATGCACATGATGCTGAGTTTTCTGGCCCGCCGTCATGGTCGCGAATTGAGCACCGCGGTATCGCATATGTTTGTCTGTGATCGGGTTCGTGAGGAGTCTGACTCCCAGCCGGTGCCGATGCTGCCCAGACTGGCCAGTTCGCAACCCAGGCTTGCGGAGGTCGCGCAACTGATGGAGGCCAACATCGAGGAGCCGATCGAGCTCGATGAATTGGCCGCTCTGGCCGGATTTTCCCGCCGCCAGCTTGAAAGATTGTTCCTGAAACACCTCGGGTGCACACCTTCTCGGTACTATCTGCGGGTCCGTCTCAACCGTGCCCGACGGTTGCTGAAACAGACGTCCTGCTCAATCGTCGAGATTGCTTCCATGTGTGGCTTCGTTTCGGCCACGCATTTCAGCCGCTGTTACCGCAAAACCATGGGCCGGGCACCGAGACAGGAGCGTGTGGATATCTGTGCTCCGGCCATGGCCGGTCAAGCGCTGACCGACACCGGACCTCAGCTGCCATCGGCCTCGCGCGAGGCACTCAGACGCGCCAGTACCGAGTCAACCTACGGTACCTGCGAACAACACGTCGGCTCAGGTTAATCCGACGACCTGGCCATCCTCGTCCAGCCGGATATCCAGGGCGGCGGGCCGCCGTGGCAGTCCCGGCATGGTCATGATGTCGCCACAGACCGCCACCACAAACCCGGCACCGGCCGCCAGCCGCACTTCCCTGACCGGCAGCGTATGGCCGGACGGCGCTCCCAGTAACCCGGCATCCACGGAGAAACTGAACTGGGTCTTGGCAATGCAGACCGGCAGATACCCGAAGCCGAGGGCCTCGTACTCCCGCAGCTGTCGACTGGCCTGTGCCGAGAACTCGACCTGGCCGGCGTGATAGATTCGGGTGGCGATGGTTTCAATCTTCTCCGCCAGCGGCAGGCTGTCGTCGTACAGAAAACGCACAGCGGGCACCTCGTCTCTAAGCTGATCGAGCACGGCTTGAGCGAGCTCTGTGGCGCCATCGCTGCCGGCGGCCCAGTGATCCGCCGGCACAGCGCGCACGCCCAGGTCCCGGCAGATGGCCTGTATCAGCGTGATTTCCTCCGCGGTGTCCCCGGGGAAGCGATTGATGCAGACGACCGGAGTAAGTCCGAACTGCTGCAGGTTCATGATGTGGCGTTCCAGATTCGCGGAGCCAGCGCGAAGCGCGTCCAGGTCGGGCTCTGACAGCCGGCTACGGGCCACCCCGCCCTGGAGTTTCAGGGCCCGGACGGTGCACACCAGAACGGCGGCATCGGGCTGCAGGCCCGAGTGCCGGCACTTGATGTCGATGAACTTTTCCGCCCCCAGATCCGCCCCGAAGCCTGCTTCGGTCACGACGACGTCGTTCAGGGCCAGTGCGGCCCGGGTCGCGTTGACCGAGTTGCAGCCGTGGGCGATGTTGGCGAACGGCCCACCATGGATGAACACGGGGTTGTGTTCGAGGCTCTGCACGAGGTTAGGCTGCAGGGCGTCTTTCAGAATGACCGACAGGGCCCCTTCCATACCGAGGTCATGGACGGTGACCGGGGAGTGGTCGGATCGCTGGCCAATAATCATGTTGCCCAGTCGCCGGCGCAGATCCAGGTGGCCCTCTGCCAGACAGAGAATGGCCATGATTTCGGACGACACAGTAATGTCGAAACCAGTTTCACGGGGCACTCCATGGGCCTTGCCGCCCAGTCCGCAGACCAGGTTCCGCAGCGAACGGTCGGTCAGATCCAGCACACGGCGCCAGTTGATCAGGCGCGGGTCCAGTCCGGCTTCGTTACCCCAGTGGATGTGATTGTCGATCAGCGAGGCCAGCAGGTTATGGGCGGTGGTGATGGCGTGGAAGTCGCCGTTGAAGTGCAGGTTGATATCTTCCATCGGGATGACCTGAGCCCAGCCCCCGCCAGCGGCACCGCCCTTCATGCCAAAGCAGGGCCCGAGGGAGGGTTCCCGCAGGCAGACCGACGAACTCACACCCAGACGATTGAGACCGTCGTTCAGGCCCACGCTTGTGGTGGTCTTGCCTTCGCCTGCTGGCGTCGGTGTCATCGCGGTGACGAGCACCAGCTTGCCACGGGATGCGGTATCGGTGGTGTCCACATAGGCCATATCCAGCTTGGCCTTGTAGTGGCCAAAGGGCACCAGGCTTTCGGCCGGCAATCCGAATCGCTGCTGAGCCAGGAGCAGGATCGACTGAGGCTGCACCGAACGCGCGATCTCGATGTCCGTCGCTGGCGCCATTGGAAGGCTCTCCAGCACCGGCGTGTTGGCGGTCTGCTCACTGTATTGAGAGCCCATTGGCCTATCTCCTATGGTCCTCCAGGGACCGGCCGTGATCTTGAATCCATTGCGCCGACTGGTGCAAACCGCCGAATGGGAATAGGTGTATGCCCTTCAGAAGCGTTTCCGGGTTTTCCTGACAATACTGCACCAGGGATCGCACCATGGCATCGGGGCGCCAGGCCCGGAGTAGTCGGGCGCTGCCGGGCTGGCGCAACAGTGCGACGGTCGAGGCGCCGATGCCACATTGGCTGGCGTAAGCCAGCAGGGTACGGACCCGGGTTGGGCCGGCCAGGCCAATGTAAACCGGCACCTCTTGCAGGAGGGTGCCCAGCTTTTGCAGCCAGTCGATGATGACCTGGGCATCGAAGGTAAACTGGGTGACCACCCACAGGTGTGTTCCACTCGTGCGGGCATATTCCTGTTTGAGTTCGAGGGCGCGGGTCAACGAGCTGCGGTCGACCCTGGGATGGCCGTCCGGATGGGCGGCGAACCCGATACCCTGAAAACCGAACCGGGTCAGGATGCCGGATTCGAGCACCGCCAGGGTATCCGGAAAAGGACCGGCAACCGAATCGCGGTCGCCGGCGATCAGCAGTAAGCGGTCAACCTGGCTTTCGTGCAGCTGAGCCAACCAGTCGTCCAGTTGTCCTCGGCTCTCTACCATCCGGGCCGGCAGGTGAGGCACCGGCTGCATACCCAGTTCCGACAGCCGGCGGCAGGCCGCAAGACTGTCACTGAACTGCCCCCTCGGGAGGAAGGGCACATACACCGGGGTGCCTGCCGGTAACAGCTCTGGCAGATGCTCAGCCGTCAGGATCTGGCGCGGCGTCGCTTCAATCGACGCCGAGCGCACCAGCGCCTGCAGACACCGGCTGTCAGTCGGCAAAATCGATGCCCTTGGCACGGGCGCGCTCCCTGGCATTCGGGTTAACAGACGGGCGGAAGGGCACTTCCACTACTTCGGCCTCGACCTCTGTAGAGCCATCTGCGCCGGCATACTCGACGGGCAGGTGCACCAGGAGACGTGTGCCGAGTGCGCGCTGGTCGAATGGCACATAGGCCAGCGCAATGTTGGTTTCCAGTTCCGGCGAATACCAGGGCGAGGTCACATATCCTTCGGCCGCGCCGCCGTCCGGTCTGCTGATTAGCCAGAAATCGTTGGCATAATCGGTGACCTGGCCGCCGCCGAACCGGATTCCCACCATGGTGTGAGTGAATGGTGGACGCCCTGCCTCCAATTGCCCGCGCACTTCCTCCAGCCTCCGTTTGCCAATGTAGTCTGCGTCTTTGTTGCGCGGCACCTGGTAGGCCAGATTGCACTGGAATGGCAGTGTCTCGGCGTCCACGTCCTGGCCCCAGGACAGAATGCCAGCGGCAATTCGTCGATGGTGAGCCGGGGCGATTACCCGGAGGTTGTGGGGCACACCCGCCGCAAGCACGGTGTACCAGAGATCCTCGGCGTGTTTGGTGGCGTCCTTGAGGTAGATTTCATAGCCCTTCTCGCCGGTAAATCCGGTCTGGGATACGATCACATCATGTCCCGCCACCTGGCCCTCCATCAGGCCGTAGAAGGGAAGCTCGCGGACGCTCTCACCAAACAGGTCGACCATTAGGGCTTCGGATTTCGGCCCCTGAATCTGCACGGGAGCCACATCGATCTCGGCAATGCTGACGTTGAAGCCCATGCCGATATTGACACCGCGCAGCCACAGCTCCAGGTCACTGTCGGACAGTGAAAACCAGAACTCGTCCTCTGCTACCCGCAACAGCACCGGATCGTTGAGAATGCCGCCGTCCTCGTTGCAGAGGATGACGTATTTGCCCCGCATGGGTTTGATTTTGGTGGCGTCGCGGGTGATCACGTAATTCACGAAACGTTCGGCATCCGGACCTTTGACCTGGATCTGACGTTCCACGGCGACATTCCACAGGGTCACGTCGTTGACCAGGGAGTCGTACTCGACCATGGCGCCGCCATGCTCGGGCCGGACGTATCCCCGTGGGTGGTACATCCGGTTGTAGACGGTGGCGCGCCAGCAACCGGCCTCGTAGGCAAGGTGCCAGTACGGCGACTTGCGTACCCGGGTGGAAATGAGCATTTCCACCGGCGTTGGCCCGGACTGGCGCAGGTTAATCGGAACCTTGCGGTCGGTCTGGTCGACGGTGTCGGGTTGCCGTGCAGCTCCGGCGCGCTGTTGTGGGTGGTCCTGCAGTGCTTGCTCGATATTGACAGCCATGGCTAACTCCCCTTGGGCGGGTTGCTGATAGCTTCAATGTGACTGCGTTTGATGCGGGCGGGTGGGACCATTACGACATGGAAGCGACCAAAAGCGTCAAGCTCTTATAGCCTGGGCGAACACTCTCATGCTGAATTTATATAACTGACTTGGTTTCAGATCCTTATACTGTTTCGCCCGAGACTGGCTCGCCATAGCAATGAAGCCAGTCGCTAACGAATCCGGCAATGAGAGAGCGATTATGAGCGGACCCGACAAGCCTAAAGTCATCGGTGAGGAATGGAGCGATGAGCGTGTAAAGAGCTTTCTCGCCCTTGATCCCTATGACAGCAGCAAGAATGCCGATTTCAATGCCCTGTTCAAAGCCTATCAGGCCATGCGTGCCGGGGACTTCGAGCGATTTATCGGCTTCTTCGTGGCGGCAGGCCGGGATCTGAACGCGGTGAACGAGCAGGGTGAGACTATTCTCGACCTGATTTCCGAGCATCGCCGCAGTGTTGATTACGCCCAGGCCCTGGAACAGGCTGGTGCTAAACGGTCGGCGACGGCCGGGAACTGAGTTCCCGGCGTCACCACTTGAGCCCGGTTGAGCTTATTGGACATCCACCTCGATGGCCTTGGGCTCTCTAGGCTCAGACTTTTGCAGCGTTAGCGTCAACAGGCCGTCCTTGAAGTTGGCTTTCACGCTGTTTTCATCGACATTTTCCGGCAAGGTGAATCGGCGCATGAAGCTGCCGTAGAAGCGTTCGATACGATGCTGCTTCTTGTCCTTGGTTTCCTCTTCGTGCTTGCGTTCACCTTCGATGGTCAGCACACCGTCGTGTACGGTCACCTTGACGTCGTCCTTTGCCATGCCCGGGAGCTCGGCATCGATGGTGAAGGCTTCGGCGGTCTCCTTGATGTCCACAGCCGGTGCCCAGTCGCTCCGACTGAACAGATCCTTGCCTTCACGTTCGCCGCCCCAATTCGGGCCGAACATACGGTTGTAACGGTTCATCAGGTCGTCGAATTCTCGGACCGGATTCCAGCGGGTAAGGTTGCTCATGGCGATACCTCCTCATTCACGATTACGAATCTGCATACTGCGTCTCAGCTTCGCTCGCGGAACTGCCCAACACCGGTGGCGCCAGCCGGATGGTTATCCGTGAACTCCTGCTATTAGCGAATGTAGGATCACCCAAACCGTTTTCAAGGACCTTGTTGTCCATTTTTTGACCTGGGTCAGACTTCTTGCTCCGCCCGGTAATCATCTTTCAGCCGAACGTAATTCCCGGCGGTGTAGGTGAAGAAACCCCGCTCCTTGTCGGTCAGCGCCCGCGCCTTTTTCGCTGGTGACCCGACGTACAGGTGACCGGATTCCAGGGTCTTGCCGGGTGGCACCAGGCACCCGGCCGCCACGATAACCTCGTCTTCCACCACGGCGCCGTCCATAATGATGCAGCCCATGCCCACCAGTACCCGGTTACCTACGGTGCAGCCGTGCAGCAGGGCTTTGTGGCCGATGGTGACGTCGTCACCGATGGTCAGCGGGTAGCCACCGGGGTTGTAGTCGCTGGCGTGGGTGATGTGGAGCACCGAGCCGTCCTGGACGCTGCAGCGGTCGCCGATGCGGATCTGGTGCATGTCACCACGCACCACGGTCATTGGCCAGATCGAACAATCGTCGCCGGTCTGGACATCGCCAATCACCACGGCGCTGGGATCTATCCAGCTGCGTTCACCAAATTGTGGTGCTTTGCCCTTGTGAGAACGTACATTCGTCATTACATATATCCTTACTGGAATTACCCGGTGGATCGGGGTGCCTGTGGGAAGATCTTTTCAAAACTGTGCGGAGCCATGGATGGCGGAGCTCAAGCGTCACATGGACGTGCTTGAGCGGGTTTTGAAAAGATCTTCCCACAGGTGCCTTGCCCCGAGGCAAGATTTTAAGAAACTACCTTACCCACGAATAGCTGAGAAGGGGACCTATGAATAACCCGTTACTGACTCAAGATCTTCTGCCGAAGTTCGACCATGTCCGTATCGAGCACATGGAAACGGCCATTGATCAGATTCTCAGTGAGAACCGGATGAAAATCGCCACCCTGGCGCAGCAGGACGATCCGACCTGGGAAACCCTGGCGCAGCCGATGCAGGCTCTGGACGACCACCTGAGTAATGCCTGGTCGGTGATTTCGCACCTGAACGGGGTGAAGAACTCGGATGACCTGCGCAAGGTCTACAAGAACTGCCTGGAAAAAATCACTGAGTACAGCACCGAGGTGAGCCAGAACGCTGCCCTGTGCGAGGCTTACAAGAAACTGGCCGCACGCGATGATTTCAGGGACCTGAGTGAAGCCCAGCGCAAGTCGGTGGGAAACACCCTGCGCGATTTCCATCTCGGTGGTGTGGACCTGCCGGAAGAACAGAAACAGCAGTACGCCGCTCTGTCCCGGGAGCTGGCGGAGCTGTCCAACCGCTTCAGCGACAACGTGCTGGACGCGACCCAGAACTGGCACAAACACATCACCGATGCCAGTGAGCTGGCCGGCGTGCCGGAGAGTGCCATCGACGGCGCCAAGCAGGCGGCCCGGCAGAAAGAGCTGGACGGTTATGTCATCACCCTGGATTTCCCCAGCTTCTTCCCGGTCATGACCTACTGCGACAACCGCGACCTGCGTCGGGAAGTCTACGAGGCGTTTGTCACCCGCGCATCGGATCAGGGCCCGGACGCCGGCACCTGGGACAACACGCCGCTGATGGCGGAAATCCTTAAGCGTCGTCACTCCCTGTCCAAGCTGCTGGGCTTCAATAACTACGCCGAGCGGTCGCTGGCCACCAAGATGGCCCGCAACACCGATGAAGTGCTGGATTTCCTGAACCAGCTGGCGGACAAGTCCAAGCCGGTAGCCGAGCAGGAGTACGCCGAACTCAAGGCCTTCGCCCGTGACGAGTACGGCGTCGACGATCTGCAGGCCTGGGATGTTGGCTACTACAGCGAGAAACTGCGCCAGCAGCGCTACGACATCTCGCCGGAAACCCTGCGGCCCTGGTTCCCGGTCGATAAGGTGGTGCCGGGGCTGTTCCGGGTGGCGGAGAAACTGTTCGACGTGCAGATTGAAGCCAAACCAGAGGTAGAGACCTGGCACGAAGACGCTACCGCCTACTGCATCAGTCGTAACGGTGAGCCGCTGGCCTGGTTCTACTTCGACCTGTTTGCCCGTCAGGGCAAGCGTGGCGGTGCCTGGATGGCGGATTGCCGGGTGCGCTGGCGCAATCTGCGTGGCCAGTTGCAGTTGCCGGTAGCCTTCCTGACCTGTAATTTCACGCCGCCGGTGGACGGCAAGCCGTCGCTGCTGACCCACGATGAGGTCACCACCCTGTTCCACGAATTTGGCCACGGGCTGCACCACATGCTGACCCAGGTCGACGTGCTGGATGTCTCTGGCATCAATGGTGTGGCCTGGGATGCGGTCGAGCTGCCGAGCCAGTTCCTGGAGAACTGGTGCTGGAATCCGGAGTCGCTGGCGCTGATTGCCTCGCACCACGAAACCGGTGAACCGCTGCCAGAGGATCTGCTGCAGAAGTTGCTGGCGGCGAAGAACTTCCAGTCCGGTATGGGCATGGTTCGGCAGTTGGAGTTCTCCCTGTTCGATTTCCGCCTGCACGCGGAATTCAGCGAGGAGGCACCCACTAACCCGCTGGACATGCACCGTAAGGTGCGGGAAGAAATTGCGGTGATCGAGGCCCCGGAATTCAACCGCTTCCCGAACGCGTTTTCGCATATCTTCGCGGGCGGTTACGCAGCTGGCTATTACAGCTACAAGTGGGCCGAAGTGCTGGCGGCGGATGCCTTCTCACTGTTTGAGGAAAAAGGCATCTTTGACGCCGAGACCGGTACCTCCTTCCTCCATAATATCCTGGAGAAAGGCGGTTCCCAGGAGCCGATGGAGCTGTTCAAGGCCTTCCGTGGTCGGGAACCCCAGGTGGATGCCCTGTTGAAACAATCCGGCATCACGGACGAAGCCGCCTGAGCCAATGTGTTCCGGCAGTCGTAAAGACTGTCGGTTACCTATTTCCGGAGTTTAGTTATGGCGAGTCCAAAACGCTTCATCGCCGGCGCTGTCTGCCCCCGCTGCGCGGAGATGGACAAGATCATGATGTACACCACCGATGACGACGACCAGGTGCGCGAGTGCGTGGCCTGCGGCTTTACCGACGCGGTGTCGGATGCCGAGCCGCCGTCCACCAATCCTGAGTTGGAGACGCGGGTGAATAAGCGTAAGAATGAGGATGACCACACGGTGAAGCAGGTGGTTTTCTTTAAGTCTGGGGATGATGACTGAGGTCTAGTTCTCGAAGACTGGTTGGTTTGGGGGCTGCGAGGAAGCAGGGGGATGTTTTTCCCTTGGAAATGGAACTCGCTGCGCTCAGACATCCATTTCTGGCGGTAAAAAATCCCCCTACCCCCTCACGTCAGACTTTCAAGATATCTCTGGTTTAAAGACTTTTCAGCGCCAGATACCCACCTAGCTTAGCTTCAATCATCAAAGACATATTTGTGTAGTCCGACCACGAGGGTGTGGGGGTACTTTTCTGCCGGGAAAAAGATGTCTGAGCGAAGCGAGTTGTTTTTCCCAGAAGAAAAGTACCCCCGCGACCTCGCAGCCCGCCAATTCAGCAGGCTACGTTTTTAGCACCATTTGCCCAAGGTCAGAGAACCATAGCCGCCAACCAGCCAAAGCCCAGCAGCGGCAGGTTGTAGTGCAGGAACGTGGGCACCACGGTGTCCCAGATGTGGTTGTGCTGGCCGTCGACGTTTAGGCCAGCCGTAGGGCCGAGGGTGGAATCGGAGGCCGGGGAGCCGGCATCACCCAGGGCGCCGGCGGTGCCGACCAGGGCGACGATGGCCAGGGGGCTGAAGCCCAGTTGCAGGGCCAGCGGCACGTACAGGGCGGCGATGATGGGAATGGTCGAGAAGGACGAGCCAATACCCATGGTGATCAGCAGGCCGACTACCAGCATCAGCAGGGCCGCCAGGGCCTTGTTCTCGCCAATGGTGGCGACGGAGCTGTCCACCAGGGTGGCGATTTCACCGGTCTCGCGCATGACTTCGGCAAAGCCGGAGGCGGCGATCATGATGAAGCCGATCATCGCCAGCATCTTCATGCCCTCGGTGAACAGGTCATCGGCTTCTTTCCAGCGCACTACCCCGGACAGGTTGAACAGCACGAAACCGGCCAGGGCGCCGAGGATCATCGAGCCGAGCCAGAGCTGTACCACGAATGCGGTGACAATGGCGACCAGTGCCATCACCAGGGTTCGCGGGCTGTAGCTGGCGTCGACACGCTCGGCTTTTGCCAGTACGTCCATATCGTAGTTACGGCCTCCGCGGTAGCTGAAGAAGACCGCTATCAACAGGCCGCAGAGCATGCCCAGCGCCGGCAGTGCCATGGCCTTCATCACGTTCAGATCAGAGGCGTCGACGCCGTTGGCATTGATTTTGGCAACCAGGATTTCGTTCAGGTAGATGCCACCAAAGCCGATGGGCAGGAACATGTACGGGGTGATCAGGCCGAAGGTCAGTACGCAGGCAATCAGGCGGCGGTCCATGTTCAGTTTGGCCATCACGTACAGCAGCGGCGGAACCACCAGCGGAATGAAGGCAATGTGGATCGGCAGGATGTTCTGGGACGAGATGGCAATCGCCAGCAGTAGGCCAATGATCAGGAACCGCATGCCGGTGACGGCTGAACCATCTTCATGCCTGCCAACCAGAGCCAGGGCGCGATCAGCCAGGGCGTGGGCCAGGCCGGACTTGCCAATGGCAACGGCAAAGGCACCGAGGGTGGCATAGGACAGGGCTACGGTGGCGCCGCCGCCGAGGCCACTGTTGAAGGCTTCAATGGTGGCTTCCAGCGACATGCCGGCAATCAGACCGCCGGAAATGGCACCAATGATCAGGGCAACAACAACGTGGATGCGGCTCAAACTCAGGACGAGCATGATCGCAACCGCGGCAACAACGGCATTCATGGCAGACTCCGAATAGGAATAACAGGTTTGTCCGGTCCGTTCAGGGGACCGGGTTCACGAAAAGCGGGCTAATGTGCAGGAAATGACGGCTACAGTCAAAGCGGGGTGGCGCCCTCAGTCGTCACCGATGCGGGAAAACCGGGGCACCTGCTCACCGGCCAGTTCCACGGTTTCCCGAAACATGGACAGGGGGCGGACCCAGAGGCTGTGATCGCCGTACAGGCAGCGATAAACCACCAGCCATTCTTCGGTTTCACTGTGCCGTGCCAGGTCGATGACCTGGTAGTCCTTACCCTTGTAGTGGCGGTAGCGACCGGGTTGGATCGGGTGTCGGGGATCGGTCATGTGCGGCCTCTTTGAAAACAAACCGGATTGGAACGGCGGACACGGGACGGTATCGCCCCGAGGGTCTAGACTAACAACACATCCTGAGCGGACGCGCTAAAACTTGTTTAGGGCCCACGCAGTGTAGTTTAAGGCATTGGGCCCGAAAACCGGAACCTGTCTATGAAGCACACCGCTAATCCCGTCGCCCTGTTTTGGTTGGCACTGGTCGCGCTGTTGAGCGTGAACCAGGCCAATGCTGACGCTGCGGTCATTCGCTGGTTCCAGGATGCCGGCCAGCTATCGAATATCGATGAGGTCCTGGCCCGGGAGCCCGATCGATGGCAATCGATTGGTGCTGGTCGCGGGCTGAACCTCGGATTCAGTGACAGCACCTACTGGATTCAGGTGGTGGTGGCCCCGGAATCGGAGAATCAGGTGCTGGAGATCAGCTACCCGCTGCTGGATGAGGTGGACCTGTTCTGGGTGCTCAACGGCCGAGTCATCCGTAGCTACGAAACCGGCGATGCCCGGCCTTTTTCCAATCGTCCGGTGGACCATCGTAATTTCGTCTTTCCGGTACCTTCCAACACCGAACCGATTACCGCCTACGTGCGGGTGAAAACCCAAGGCGCGGTTCAGGTGCCGGTGGAGGTCGAAACCGCAGCTGAGTTCCTGGCCGGTGAACAACTGTCCTATGGCTGGCAGACCATGTTCCTGGGCATTATCGTGGCGCTGGCGCTGTACAACCTGTTTCTGTTCGCCATTATCCGGCAGCCCACCTATTTATGGTACGTGCTGACCGTGGTGCTGTCCGGACTGGTTCACCTGCATTTCAAAGGCATTCTGTTCCAGTGGTTGTGGCCGGAATTGCCGGGGCTGAACCGATACGTCACCATTCCGCTCACCGGCCTGACCATGATCGCGGCGCTGGTGTTCAGTCTCCAGTTTCTGGCGGTGTCCCGCTACAGCAAGGCCAGCTACCGGTTCCTCCAGGTCTTGATGGTGGGTGCCGGGATCGGCATTGTGATCGGCGCCTTTGGCGCTTACCAGACAGCCATCACCCTGGTTGCGGTACTGGCGGCTATCGCCACCCCGGCCGCCTGGTTTATTGGCATTTACGTCTGGTCTCGAGGCCAGAGATTGGCGGGCATCTATGTGCTGGCTTGGGCACCATTGTTGCTGGGCCACCTGATTCTGGCCGTCAGCAAGCTGGGCTACCTGCCGACGACTTTCCTGACTGAATTCGGGCCCCAGATTGGCGTCGCCGTCGAGGTCATCCTGCTGTCGTTTGCCCTGGCCTACCGGATCAATCTCGAACGCCAGCGCCGGCTCCGGGCCCAGGAACGGGCTTTGGGTATTCAGCGTCAGGCCAACCAGACGCTGGAGGAGCGGGTTCGGGAGCGCACCGAGGAACTGGAGCGGGCCAATCGCCGGCTGGAAGCGATCAGCCTGACCGATGGCCTGACCCAGGTCGCCAACCGGCGCCAGTTCGATGGGCGTCTGAAGGAGGAGTGGTGCCGGGTTGGTCGCCAAGGGTTGCCCATCAGTCTGTTGCTGCTGGACATCGATTACTTCAAGTCAGTAAACGACCGCTATGGTCACCTGGTGGGGGATGACTGCCTGATTACCGTTGCCGCCATATGCGCCAACGAAATCCAGCGTTCCGGAGACCTGCTTGCGCGCTATGGTGGTGAGGAGTTTGCGGTGCTGTTACCGGCCACCCCGGCAGAGGGTGCCGAGCGCGTGGCGGAGCGGCTTCGGCAGGCGGTGGAGAACGCCACGGTGTACCCGGGCGCCCAGGAGACGGCGGTCAGTCTCAGCGTCAGTATTGGCGTTGCCACCGTTGTGCCCACCCAGGATGAGTCCTCGGGTGAGTTGATCCGCCGTGCCGATGCCGCGCTCTATGGCGCCAAGGGCGCCGGACGGAATCGGGTGATGACCTACCGCGGACTTCGTACGGTGTCCGCGGGCGATCAATAGCAGCCTCAGTTTTTCAGTTTGTAGCGGCCCGGGCCAAGGAAAATGACCGCGACCGCGGTGAACAGAAAGAAACCTTGCAGTTCCAGTGCCCAGCCGCCGTTGCTGCCCAGTGTCAGCAACTGATGACCATGCACCAGGGCTATGGCAACCAGCATGTTGAAGATGATCAGCAGCGCGCCAATACGGGTGTGATAACCCAGGATTACCATCAGCGGTGCCAGTAACTCCCCGATGAACACGCCGTAGGCCAGGATCGCGGGTAAGCCATGGCTAACCAGCTCGCCTTCAATGAAGCCGATACCATTAAGCAGTTTGGCGACGCCGTGGAACAGCATGAGCCCGCCCAGAGTCAGGCGAATGATCAGTTTTCCCAGATCGACATTTTCCAGCAAGGTCAGGGTCTCCCAGTGTCAGTGTGTGAAGGGGCGCAAGCATACCCGGTTGTGGGGGCGGCTTACAGATTACGAATGTCGGGGTGCATCGGAATTAGTCGTTTCAACAGGCGGTTCTGGGCGCCGGTGCCGACCTCGTTCTGCTCCATGGCCAGGATCAGGTTCTCCGCCAGGGCATTGAACTGGGTCTCGGTGATTGCCATGTCGGCGTGGACTTTCCGCATGGACCGACCGCTGTAGGTACAGGGGCCGCCGCTAAGCTGGCACAGCTGATCGGTCAGGTGACTATGGAATTGGGCCACGTTCACGCCCTTGAACTGGTGGTTGATGCGCTCGTCGTCCACGATCAGGTAGAGCAGGTCCTCGACAATCTGTGCCAGTCCAGCCCGCCCGCCCAACTGCTGATACAGCGTCGGTTCGGCGCTGGTGCCGGTACTGGTGTCAGTGTCGATCGCCGGTGCGGGGGTGGTGTTCATGCCCTGGCAGCCGGCCAGGGCAAATCCGGCGATCAGCATCAGGGCACGGCGGAATAGAGGGGTGAACAACGGTGTAGTGTATTGGCGCATGTCAGAAACTCCCCTGCAGCGACAGGTACAGGCCCTGCTGGTCGTCCAGTGTGGCGATGTCGCCCAGATTAATCAGGGCGACAGTTACCGCCATTCGACGGTCCGGGACCCAGGCTACAAAAAGGTCCCACCAATCGTCCTCGCTGGCAAAGTTCAGGTTGTCGGGCTTTTGTCGGTACTCAGCGCCCACTAGCCATTGGCGGTTTACGAACACTCCGACACTGGCCTCCGCCATCACCTCATAACCGTTATTGCGATCGCCGCCAAAGCCCAGCAGGCCGCCCTGGTTGGCCTTGGTGGCACGGGCGGTCCCGTTCACCAGCAGGTTGCGATTGAATACCGCGGCGAAAAACAGCTTGCTGGCGCTAAGTAGCACGTCGGTACCACTGTCATCCCGGGCGCCGATGGCCTCGGGCACGGTAAAATCGCGCTGACGCTTGTACTGAATGCCGGCACTCCATTGTCCCCAGGGACTGTACAGTACGTCGCCGACCAGTCGCACCTTGGCACCGATAATGTCCTGATTGAGCTCATCCTGCTCCAGGTCAAAGCCATCCTTCAGGGCGAACACAAGCGCATCCAGATCCAGGGATTGGCGGGCCAGGGTCAGCTCAACCCGGTTGTTCCAGTTCAGCCCGGCGCCGGTGACCGACAGGCTGTAGTCGTCGGTTTCGGCCCGGCTGAGCGCGAGGGTGCCGCCCCACTCCTGATCACTGGCGTAACTGCCTAACAGGGCCCAGGGCACCAGACCACCGCCGGCGCTGCCTTCGATGGTGGATACGCCACCGGTGGCCCAGATTCGGCTGCCAATGGCGGCGGACGCGGATGGGCAGGCAAGGGATACAACCATGGCCAGCATGAGCAGGCGGTAGGTCATCAATGATCTTCCAGCAGGTGTGCAGTTAAGTCCTGGCGGCGGGTCGCCAGCGCCTGGGCGGTTTCGACCAACTGGTTAGCAGGCACCGGCCGGCACAGATAGAAGCCTTGGGCGAGATCACACCGCCACTGTTGCAGCAGCTGCCAGGCGGCCAGGTTCTCGATGCCCTCGGCCACCACTTTCAGGCCCAGACCATGGGCCATGTCGATGGTCGACTTCACGATCAGCTGGTCCTGGGGTTCGGTGTCCAGGTTCAGGACAAAGGATTTGTCGATTTTCAGCTCCTGCACCGGTAGCTTGCGCAGCTGTGACAGGGAGGAGTAACCGGTGCCGAAATCGTCCACTGACAGGGTCATGCCCAGTGCTTTGAGCCGGTTTAGGGTCGCCATGGCCTCTTCGGGATCCTTCATCAGGGCACTTTCCGTCACCTCCAGGGTGATTCGTTCCATGCCGTGGTGCCAGTTGGCGAAGGCCTTGGTGAGGTGATCGGTCAGCTCCGGCCAGGTCAGGTCCATGGCCGACAGGTTGATGGCGACACCGGCGTCGACACCCTGCCCGGCCCAGGCCCGTGCGTCCTCGGCGACGCGCTCAAGGATATGGGCGGTCAGGTCGTGAATCTGACCAGACTGCTCAGCCAGGAAAATGAACTCCTCCGGGGAGACAAAACCGAGCTCCGGGTGAATCCAACGCACCAGAGCCTCAACCTGAACCAGTTCACCGGTTCGGAGGTCCAGCTTAGGCTGGTAGTTCATGTGCAGGCCACGATTGCTGATGGCGGTGTGCAAATCGGCGGTCAGCTGCAGTTCACGCAGGTGGCTTTCGTCCTGGCCTGGGTGGTACCGGGTAACGGGCTCCGGGTGATCCTCAGCTTGCTCGAAGGTCAGGTTCAGGCGCCGGCGCAGTTCGTTAGTGTTGGACGCGTCGGCAGGTAATTCCATAGTGACCATGATGGCGCGTACTGAAAATGGGCTGTTGTTGATTTGTTGGGGTGACTGGACCATGTGTAAGAGGTGTCGAGCGAGGGCATCGACTTGCTCTGGACTGCTTGCTGGCACCAAGGCCAGGAATTCACCTCCCCCGGTCCGTGCAATCATTCGAGCATCGGGGAGTTCTTTGCTTAAGCGTCGGCCAACGCCTACGAGCACAGCGTCACCAAACTCCAGGCCAAGGGTGTCGTTGATATCGGCCAGGTCGTTCAACTGAACTCCGATCAGCGTGCAGGCCTCACCGTTCTCGAACAGGGCCTGAGCCGACTGCATCAGCGCGTTGCGGTTGCCGAGGCCTGTTACGTCATCGTGGGTGGCAGCATACCGAATTTGAGCTTCCCGCTCCCGCAGTCGGACCAGCATGTCACGAAGGGCATTTCGCAATTGTTTCAATTCCCCTCCGGTGCGGATATCGGGCGGAGTCGGATTCTGGCCATCGCCTACGGCGCGGGCATAGTCGGCCAGCTGCAACACTGGCTTGCCGAGCATGCGGGCGATAATCAGAGCCAGAACGATGGCGAGCACCAGGATGCCACCTACAAAAAGGGCGATAACCTTGGCTCGGGTGTAATAGTTCTCAAGGGTGGCTTGCCGGCTAATCATTAACACCGCCTGGATATCGCCGGTGTTGGAGTTCCCAAGATCAATGGCGCGGCTGAAATAGTGCTGACGATTCAGCAGCATTCCCGGGTTGTCGGTGCTTTCGGCCAGCTCGTTCTCAATGTCCATGTCATCTGCCGAGGTGGTGGCAATGACCTCATAGGGTGTGTTGCTGTCGGGACGCGCCCGGAATGTGACTTGGGTCCCACTCAGGCGGGCAATAACCAGCGCCAGCGATTGATCGAGGGCAAAGCCGGCAACTAGCCGGGCCCGAAGTCCGGCGCCCTCAACTGGGACCTCTAATACCTCATAGCCTCGACCATCCAGGTAAGCGAAGGCGCGGTCAATGCCCTGGCTGGTTCCGAGACTGATGAGAGCGTCGCGCATCTCCGGGGACTTCTGTTTCACAGTGGAGGCTATCAGTGCGCCGTCGTTGTCGATCAGCACCGAAAAATCAGCTTGGGCACGCCGGCTGTGGTTTTCCAGGGCACTGTAAATGGTGTCTGGATCACCGCTGGCTACTGCTGAGCGAAAGCCAAAATCTTGAACCACCACTCTGAGTCGCGACAGGATCAGTTCGGTTCTGCGGTCCAGAATTTCACGAGACATTCGTTCGCCGATGGTTAGTTGCTCGTTGGCGCGACTCTTTTCGTCTTCAAACAAGTAGATCATGAACAGGGCGGCCATGATCAGGCTGACTACGACCACCAGTGCAATCATGACGGCGATCAATCGGCCCCTAAAGCCCATGTATGTCTGCAGTTTCATCAAAGCTCTTGGAAGCGCCGTTGCAAAAGGTTTATGGAGTCGTCCATTTCAGGCTCAGGAACCAGATCAATGGACAGTGAGTGTTCGCTGCCGCTATCCCAAGTCCGGGTAATTGGCTGGGTATTGTCCGGCAGGCGCGGATGCCAGATCTTGAGTGTTACCGGCTCAGCGGCCGTCACCGGTAGGGTTACGCGGCCGGTGACATCAGTTTGGCCAATAGCAGCGGTTTGGCTGATCACGATGAACGCCTGCATGTGGTCGTGAATGTTGCAGCCCAGTTCAACAATACCTGGCTGGTCGAACAGCACCGGAACCTGGGGCTTTCCAGCATACAGCTCTATGTTGAAGGTTTTCGCCGGGGAAAACGAGTACACGTGGTGCTGGGTGTTGTCGCGGTTGGGAAATTCGACCTGTGAACCGACCGGCAGGATCAGGATCTTGGGGTGGAATTCGCGATCTTTCTGGTAGATTTCGGCGGTTACCGGGACCACCTCATCGACTCGGTCCAGATAAACTACGGCATCGGCGACCGGTGTGTTGTCGTCTGAGGCGGTGATGGTGAGGCTCAGATTAGCTGCCAGTGCCGACATGGGCCACAACAAGAACGCCAGCACTGCGGCTGTTACTTTTCTCATGAATCCTCTGAACCTATCAGGCTATTCCTGACCCCAGGGAAAATCGAATGTGGTTCCGAACCAGTAAATTTTCCCAGTAATGCCGCATCCAGTCCCAGGCGGCGTTGTTTACCTGTTCTACGAACGGATCCAGGTTCAGCTCATAGTAGTCAGGCGTACCGGCGATCTGGAGCACGGTGACGGTGATTGCATCGTCCAGCTCATTTGAGAAGGGTTCGCCAATAAGCTGATGGGTCAGTAGGTTAGCACGGGTGGCCTCGATATCCACCAAATCGCTGGCGCGAATGGAGCGATTGTTCTCGTACATTTCCTCCATCAGGCGGTGGCACAGATAAGCCCGAATCAGTAAGCCATCGAGACCGTCGTATTTCACAATCAGCGCCGACGGCCGTGTGAAGTATTGGGTGGCCGCATCCACAAAGGGGGCGAACAGCTCGGCCTTGCCTGCTTCCCGGGCGCAGGCTTCGACACATTCGATCAGGCGGGGCGCCATCTCAATGTATTCCACCGCAAACTGGAACAGCGACGTGGCCGGTTGATAGCCGTCAATAGTCACGGACGAAGGCAGGCAGGCCGCCTTCTCCCTGAGTTGGTGGAGAAAGATGCCAGAACGTGCTTCCTTGCGTCGTGCTTGATCAATGATCTCGAGAACCACCTGTGGTGTCATGCCAGGAGATGCCGATGTTTTAACGAATTGAGGTCGCAAGGCCCCTCCCGTTGTCCGAATACCTTATATGGGTAGGTAAGCAGCGGCGGACGATCCACTACAGGCCTGCCATTTCCGACAAGTGTAGTCGACATTTCGGGCCTTGCCGGTGCAATGTCAGGAAAAAACAGGTGCCCGTTATTACGCTCCGGCCGGGTGTTCAGGCGCGTTCAAACCAGCGCTGATGTCGGCTGTGGGACCAGCACAACCAGCCCATGCTGAACGCCCGTGCCAGCATCAGGCAGATCAGTGAAAACCACAGGCCGTGGTTGCCCCAACCGGTGGTGAGCCACCACACCGGCAGGAACACCACCAGCGCCGAAAACAGCATGGTGTTCTGCATGTCCCGGGTGCGCGTGGCACCGATGAAAATACCGTCCAGTAGAAAACCCCAGACCGCGGCAAACGGCAGCAGCCAGAGCCAGGGCAGGTATTGCCAGGCGGTAGTGCGCACCTCTTCGATGCCAGTCAGCAGGGCAATCAGCCCTCGTCCCCCCGCGACAAACACCACGGTCAGCAACAGGGCGCCCCAGAGCGACCAGCGCAGGGCACTGCGGAACACCGCCCGGAACCGAATCCGACTGCCCTTGCCGATGGCTTCACCAATCAGGGCCTCGGCGGCATTGGCAAAGCCATCCAGGGCATTGGAGATGAGCAGCAGGAAGGTCAGCAGCACCGCGTTGGCGGCCAGGATGGTGTCGCCCTGGCGGGCGCCCTGGGCGGTAAAAAACGCCAGCACCAATAGCAGGGCAATGGTGCGAACCATGATGAACCGGTTGACCTGGAGAATGGCCAGGTAGTCGCTCAGTTGGCCGAACAGGGCCCGGGTCAGACGCTGGTCTTCCGGCAGCCGGGTCAGCACGATGGCAAAACCGATGCCGGCGGCGCCGTATTCGGCAATCACTGTGGCGATGGCAACGCCCCGGCTGTTCCAGCCCAGGCCGGTAACAAACAGGATATCCAGCACAATGTTCAGGCCATTGGCGACGATCAGCATGATCATCGGGCCGCGTGCGAACTGGGTGCCGATCAGCCAGCCCACCAGGGTGTACTGGCACAGCACCGCCGGCGCACTCCAGATCCGGATGGCGGCGTACTCGGCGGCCAGGCTGCTGACGTCCGGGCTGGGGTTCATCAGATTCAGGCCCAGGCCAATCAGCGGCTGGTGCAACAGGATCAGCAACAGCCCGATGGCCACCGACAGCAGCACCGAGCGCAGCAGCAGGGCGACCTGACCAAACCGGTCGCGCTTGCCCCAGGCCTGGGCCGCCAGGCCGGTTGTGCCCATGCGCATGAAGCCAAAAGTCCAGTACAGGATGCTGAACAGGTTGGCGCCGACGGCTACCGCGCCGAGGTATTCCGGACTGTCCAGGTGGCCCAGCACGGCAGTATCCACCAGGCCGAGCAGCGGGACGGTCAGATTGGTTAGCATCAGGGGCCAGGCCAGGGCCCAGAGGCGTCGGTCAATGGCGGGCAGGTGGAACATCCTATATCGCTCTGTTTTTTAGAAATGCGTGGTTAGCATTTTTGGATTTAACTGATTTTTTAGCCTTTTTCGGATCTGTGTCTATACTCGTTTCTGAGGTATCCATAAGCAGGCTTCCACACTGATTCCAGGGTGTATGCGAGCGCCCGAAAAATCAGTGGGATAACGCAAATCCGACAAGAATAACACTCTGTGGAGACACAGTATGCGCGTGCACGCTCAGCGGGCAGGTGCCCTGTTAGGTGGTCTGATGTTCCCGGCCGTGTCCCTGGCGGACTGGACGTTGAACATGACCCCCGGGGTGACCGGCACCAGTAACGAAATATTCAGCCTTCACATGATCATTCTCTGGATCTGTGTCGCCATTGGCGTCGTGGTGTTCGGAGTCATGTTCTGGTCCATCTTCGCCCATCGAAAATCCCAGGGTTACAAGCCTGCGAATTTTCACGAGAACACGCTGGTGGAGATTCTCTGGACGATCATCCCCTTTGTCATCCTGGTGGTAATGGCGATTCCGGCCACCGCCACCCTGGTGGACATGTACGACACCACTGAATCCGATGTCGACATCAAGGTCACCGGCTATCAGTGGAAATGGCAGTACGAATACATCGATGAAGATTTTGGCTATTTCTCCAATCTCTCCACACCTCGTGACCAGATCAACAACCGGCAGGCCAAAGGTAAGAACTACCTGCTGGAAGTGGATAACCCCCTGATCATCCCCGTGGGCAAGAAAGTACGTTTCCTGGTGACGGCGAATGACGTGATCCACTCCTGGTGGGTGCCGGCCTTTGGCGTCAAGAAAGACGCCATCCCCGGCTTCATCAACGAAACCTGGACCCGGGTCGACGAGCCCGGCACCTATCGTGGCCAGTGCACCGAACTTTGCGGCAAGGACCACGGCTTCATGCCGGTGGTGGTCAAGGCGGTGCCCCAGGAGGAATACGACACCTGGGTGGCGGAGCAGAAAGTTGCGGCCGAAAAAGAGCGTGAGTTGACCCAGAAAGACTGGACCATGGCCGAGCTGATGGAGCGCGGCGAGAAAGCCTATCAGACCGCCTGCGCGGCCTGTCACCAGGCGGACGGCAGCGGTGCGCCCCCGGCCTTCCCGGCCCTCAAGGGTAGCAAGATTGCCATCGAGGACATGGCCGCCCACATCGATATCGTGGTTAACGGCAAGTCCGGTACTGCTATGCAGGCCTTCGGCAATCAGCTGAGCGAGGTCGACCTGGCCGCGGTGATTACCTACGAGCGTAATGCCTGGGGTAATAACACCGGCGAGATGGTCACGCCCAAAGAGATCTTTGATTACAAGAACGAGCAGTAATCAACGCCAGATAACAGATATCACCAGCCACAATAAATGGCGGTAACGGGGGTTTTCATGAGTGCGGTTGCAGATACCCACGCCCAGGATCATCATCACGGCCCGGCTAAAGGCTTCAGCCGCTGGCTGTTGACCACCAACCACAAAGATATAGGTACCATGTACCTGATCTTCAGTTTTGCCATGTTCCTGCTCGGTGGAACCATGGCGATGGTCATTCGGGCCGAACTGTTCCAGCCCGGGTTGCAGATTGTGCAACCGGAATTCTTCAACCAGATGACCACCATGCACGGACTGATCATGGTGTTCGGGGCGGTCATGCCGGCGTTTGTCGGCCTGGCCAACTGGATGCTGCCGCTGATGATCGGTGCCCCCGACATGGCGCTGCCGCGGATGAACAACTGGAGTTTCTGGCTGCTGCCCTGTGCCTTCCTGATCCTGGTTTCAACCCTGTTCATGGAAGGCGGTGCGCCCAACTTCGGCTGGACCTTCTACGCACCCCTGTCGACGACCTATGGCCCGCCGAGTACCACCTTCTTTATCTTCGCCGTCCATATCATGGGGATCTCCTCGATCATGGGCGCGATCAACGTCATTGCCACCATTCTGAACCTGCGTGCCCCGGGCATGACCCTGATGAAAATGCCCCTGTTCGTCTGGACCTGGCTGATCACCGCGTTCCTGCTGATTGCGGTGATGCCGGTGCTGGCGGGTGTGGTCACCATGATGCTGATGGATATCAACTTCGGCACCAGCTTCTTTGACGCCTCCGGCGGCGGCGACCCGGTGCTGTTCCAGCATGTGTTCTGGTTCTTCGGCCACCCCGAGGTCTACATCATGATCCTGCCCGCCTTCGGCGCGGTCTCCCACATCATCCCGGCGTTCTCCCGAAAACCGCTGTTTGGCTACGCCTCCATGGTGTACGCGGTGGGTGCCATCGCCCTGCTGTCGTTCGTGGTCTGGGCTCACCACATGTTCACCGTGGGCATCCCCATCGCCGGCCAGCTGTTCTTCATGTACGCCACCATGCTGATTGCCGTGCCCACCGGGGTGAAGGTATTTAACTGGGTGGCCACCATGTTCCGCGGTGCGCTCAGCTTCGAGGCCCCCATGCTGTTTGCGGTTGCCTTCGTGATCCTGTTCACCATCGGTGGTTTCTCCGGTCTGATGCTGGCCATTGCCCCGGCTGACTTTCAGTACCACGACACCTATTTTGTGGTGGCGCACTTCCACTACGTGCTGGTGCCCGGCGCGATCTTCGGCATCTTTGCCTCCGCCTACTTCTGGCTGCCCAAGTGGACTGGCCACATGTACGACGAGACTCTGGCCCAGACCCATTTCTGGCTGTCGTTCATCGGCATGAACCTGGCATTTTTCCCTATGCACTTCTTGGGGCTGGCGGGCATGCCGCGGCGGATTCCGGATTACGCCCTGCAGTTCGCCGATTTCAACATGGTCTCCAGTGTCGGCGCCTTCATGTTCGGGGCTACCCAGCTGCTGTTCCTGTTCATTGTGGTGAAATGCGTTCGTGGTGGTAAGGCGGCTGCCGCCCAGCCCTGGGATGGTGCCGAAGGCCTGGAGTGGACGGTACCGTCCCCCGCGCCTTACCACACCTTCGCCACGCCCCCGGAAGTGAAGTAGGCGAGGCCCGAGATGGACGAGCGCACTCCGGAAGCCGAAGCACGCCCCCGCACCAATGCGCGGGTGGTGTCCTGGTGCCTGGCCGGGGTGGTGGGCATGTTTGCCTTTGGCTTTGCCCTGGTGCCGCTGTACGACGTGTTCTGCGAAATCACCGGCATCAACGGCAAGACCGGTGGCCGCTACGAGGCAGTAGCGGCGGCCGAGGCCGATGTCACCCGCACGGTGCAGGTGCAGTTCCTGGCCCAGAACGGTCCGGGCATGCCCTGGACCTTCCGGCCGGTCACCCGGAGCATCGACGTTCATCCCGGTGAGCTGGTCACCGTCGCCTTCTTCGCCCAGAACCCGACCGGTGCAGCGATGGTAGGCCAGGCAGTTCCGAGCCTGTCGCCGTCCGAAGGCACCCTGTATTTCCATAAGACCGAGTGTTTCTGCTTTAACCAGCAACCCCTGGCGGCGGGTGAAAGCACAGAGATGCCGCTGGTGTTTATCGTTGACCGGGATCTGCCCGAGCACATAACCAAGCTGACCCTGTCCTACACGCTCTACGATCAGAGTAAAACGGCCACGGTGTCAGACATGGATCGACCCATCACAACAACAAACGAAAACGGCTAAGCCATCGGAGATTGTCATGGCGGATAACCAGAGCTACTACGTTCCGGAACAGAGCAAATGGCCGATCATTGCCACCGTCGGCCTGGGTTTAACCCTCTACGGGGTGGCATCGATCATGGTGAACAGCAAGCAGGGCGAGAGCACTGACGGCTCCTGGTTCCTGTTCATGATAGGTGCCGTGATTATGGCGTATATGCTGTTTGGCTGGTTCGGCAATGTCATCCAGGAAAGCCGGGCCGGGCTCTACAGTGATCAGATGGATCGGTCCTTTCGCTGGGGCATGAGCTGGTTCATTTTCTCGGAAGTGATGTTCTTTGCCGCGTTCTTTGGCGCCCTGTTTTACGTTCGGGTGTTTGCCGTGCCCTGGCTGGGCGGTGAAGGTGACCGGGGCAGTTCGGCCATGCTTTGGGACGGCTTCCGGGCAGCCTGGCCACTGGTAGAAAACCCGAATCCTGAGGCTTTCCCCGGACCCAAAGAGGTCATCAGTGCCTGGGGCCTGCCCTTGGTTAATACCATATTGCTGGTGACCTCCTCATTTACCGTTACTATTGCCCACCATGCCTTGAAGGCTGGCAATCGAGCAAAAACCAAGCTCTGGCTCGGCCTGACCATCGCTCTTGCCCTGGTGTTCCTGTTTGTTCAGGGCTACGAGTACATCCACGCCTATCGCGATCTGGACTTAACTCTGGCATCTGGGATTTATGGCAGCACGTTCTTCATGCTTACGGGTTTCCACGGCGCCCACGTCCTGCTCGGCTCACTGATGCTCATCATCATGCTGCTACGCATCAACAAGGGTCATTTTACCGCTGAAAACCACTTTGGATTTGAAGCCGCAGCCTGGTATTGGCACTTCGTGGACGTGGTCTGGTTGGGGTTGTTCATCTTCGTATACATCATCTGACCAGGATTAAAAGGGAGTCGGATTCAGGGTCAGGCTCCCTTGCCACAGTGCAATCAGAATAACCGCCAGGAGCAATATGCTAAGTGTGACGCGGACTGCCAGGGAGTTCACCACCCGATTGGTTTTACCGCCATCCTTGATCAGAAAAAACAGGCCACTGAACAGACTGACCACCACGGCCAACATTAATACAACGATTACGGCTTTTAACATGGAATATCCCGGTGCTGCACCAAAAATGAAAGGATGGGCCGGTGGCATATACGCAACCCCAGAGATCACTATAGCAGAGCATGTCTGATCCGCAGGGCAGAGCTCGTCACTGGCACTTCGACTGGCGGCTGATGCTGTTCACCGGGATTTTCCTGCCGCTGCTGATCGGTCTGGGGCTGTGGCAGCTGGACCGGGCCGGGCAAAAGCAGGCACAGCTGGAACAGTGGCAGCAGCAGGCGCTGGACCTGAGCTGGCCCGAGCTGGTCGGTCGGGGCCTGGATTCGGGACGGCCGGTGACGTTGACCGGGCGCTTCGGTGACTATAATTGGCTACTGGACAACCGCACCCGGGACGGTATGCCCGGCTATGAGGTCCTGACCCTGTTCTTTCCGTTGCAAGGCCCGCCCGTGGTGGTCAATCGGGGCTGGATTCAGGCGCCGCGGCACCGGGATGAGCTGCCAAGGGTGCCGTCGCCCGAGCGCGTGCTGGAGGTGTCCGGCCGCATCAGTGAGTATCCGGAACCGCCCGTGCTGAATGATCAGATCCCGCCTGAAACCAGCTGGCCCCGGCGCGTGCAAAGCCTGCCCAGGGCGGTAGCGGCCGACGAAATTACCGACCTTCCCGAGGCCATCATCCGATTGGCCGACAGTGATCAGCCCGGTGCTTTCCGCGCCGATTGGGTGCCCGATCGGATGGGACCACAAACTCATTACGGGTACGCCACACAATGGTTTGCGTTGGCGCTCGCACTGGGTATATTGACGGTAGCTGCGAGCTACCGAAAGACAGGAGCCAATAATGACAACGACAATGGCTAACCAGGCATCCGACAACAACAACGGACCCTCTCCCGAGCAGGTCCGGCGGGGTCGGCGTACCGCGATTCTGCTGTTTGCGATCGGGTTCGGCCCCATGGTGTTCGCCACCATCATGTTCTACACCGGCTGGCTGAATCCCGCCGGTCATACCAACAATGGCACCCTGATCCAGCCGGTGGTGTCGGTGCAAACCCTGAACCTTGAAACCGCATCGGGCAAGCCCCTGGCCGACCGGTTTGGCCCGGACGAGGTCGAGCCCGAGTGGTTGCTGCTGGTGGCCGCCGGCGAGTGCGCCAGTGAGTGCGAGAAACTGCTGTACCTGGCACGACAGGTCAACATTGCCCTGGGCAAGAACGCCAACCGGGTGTCCCGTGCGGCGGTGTTGGGCAGTGTGCCGGCGGAGCTGGAAGCCCGCTGGCAGAAGGAATACAGTCTGATGGAACGGCTGGTTCCGGCACCCGGCACCACGCCAGACTGGCCCGAGGGCATTGATCCGCAGTCCCAGCCACGCATTCTTCTGGTCGACCCGTTTGGCAATCTGATGATGCACTACGGCTCCGACGATACCGGCAAAGAACTGCTCAAGGATCTCAAGCACCTGCTCAAGATTTCCCAGATCGGATGACCGCACCGTGGAGGACTCGCGTGTGAATCAGCAGTCGTCAGCTTCCTCGCCCCAGGCCCGGCGCCTGTTTAACTGGGCCCTGTTTGCCACTCTGCTGGCAGTGGTGGTGATTATGCTCGGCGCCTGGACCCGACTGGTGCATGCCGGGCTGGGTTGCCCGGACTGGCCCGGTTGCTACGGTTTTCTCACCGTGCCCCAGAGCGAGTCCAGCATTGCCATCGCCAATGCCCGGTTCCCGGACACCCCGGTGGATGTGGAGAAAGGCTGGCCAGAAATGATCCATCGCTATGCCGCCGGCACCCTCGGCCTGGTGGTCTTTGGCCTGGCGGCCTATGCGGTTCGTCATCGTAAGCTCGGTGTCCCGGTCAAACTGCCGCTATTCATTGCCGGCTTTATTGTCCTGCAGGGTGCTTTCGGCATGTGGACCGTTACCCTCAAACTCTGGCCCCAGGTGGTCGCCATGCACCTCCTGGGCGGCTTCACCACCTTGAGTATGCTGGCCCTGCTCACCCTTCGGCTCCGACATCCCAAACCCAAACCCAAACCCAAACCCAAACCCAAACCCAAACCCCAGACCGCCGGTGCCGTGCTGCAAGGCTTCAGGCCCTGGCTCTATGGCGGCCTGCTGCTGGTGGTGATGCAGATCGCCCTTGGTGCCTGGACTGCCGCCAATTACGCCGCCGTGGCCTGCACTGACCTGCCCACCTGTCAGGGCCAGTGGTGGCCGGAAGGCATGGATTTCCGGCACGGTTTTGATGTTACCCAGCAGGTGGGCCCCAATTATCTGGGCGGCCAGCTGACTGCCGACGGCCGGGTGGCCATTCATATGACTCACCGGGTGGGAGCAATGGTCGTACTCGGTTACTTCACTGTCCTGCTGGCGCTGATGTGGCGGCAACGGCAGGCATACGGCCTGACCCAGGCTATCGCTCTGGTGGCGCTGGCACTTGGCGCTCAGATCCTGCTCGGGCTGGCCAACGTGATCCTGAACATTCCCCTGGCCATAGCCGTTGCCCACAACGCCATGGGCGCGGGGCTGCTGCTGACGGTGGTGCACCTGATCTGGCGCCACCATCGGTTACCAGAACTGAACACCGCGAGTGCAACACACACAACAACAATTAACCGGGAGGTTACGGCATGAGTGAACGAGTGGACGCATTGCCGGCCCAGACAACTGCGAACGAATCCATCACCTGGCGCGATTTCCTGGAGCTGACCAAGCCCAGAGTGGTAGCGCTGATGATCCTCACCTCGGTGATCGGCATGCTGCTGGCGGCACCCGGGGTTCCGGGCTGGGAGGTTTTGCTCTATGGCAACCTGGGCATAGCCCTGCTGGCCGGTGCCGCCGCGGTAGTGAACCATGTGGTGGACCAAAAGATCGATACCGTGATGGCCCGCACCCGAAAACGCCCGGTGGCCACCGGCAAGATTGCCCCCGTAGACGCCCTGCTGTTCGCCACGCTGCTGGCCTGCGTGGGCATGGTGGTGTTGATGTGGCAGGTCAACGCCCTGACCGCCTGGCTGACCCTGGCCTCGCTGGTGGGCTACGCCGGGGTTTACACCCTGTTCCTCAAGCGCGCGACACCCCAGAACATCACCATCGGCGGTCTTGCCGGCGCCATGCCGCCCCTGCTGGGTTGGACGGCGGTCACCGGTCAGGTGGAAGGCCACGCCCTGCTGCTGGTGTTGATCATTTTCGCCTGGACCCCGCCGCATTTCTGGGCCCTGGCGATTCACCGTAAGGAAGAATACGCCAAGGCCGGTATCCCGATGCTGCCGGTCACCCACGGCAACCACTACACCGAGCTGCACATCTTGCTGTACACCTTCATGCTGCTGGCAGTGAGTCTGCTGCCGTTTGTCACCGGCATGTCTGGCGGGATTTACCTGATCGGTGCCCTGGTCCTGGGCCTGCGGTTCCTGCACTATGCCATCCGCCTGTGGAAAGGTGACGATCGCCGGGTAGCGCTTAATACCTTCAAGTACTCGATTACCTATCTGATGGCACTATTTGTGGTATTGCTGGTCGATCATTTTGTATTCTTCTAACGCAGGCGTTGTGCCTGCGCACGCGGGAAGCGCCATCCGAAACACGCTGTAAATACGTCCGTGTACGCTCGGCTCCGCCATCCATGGCTCCGCACGGTTTCGGATGGCGCTTCCCGCCTGCTTTTCTGACTTCGGTATTGGAACCCTGATGAACAGCCCTATTCGCCTGACACTGTTTCTGCTTCTGCTCCTGGTTATTCTGATCTTTGGACTGGTGATCGGGCGTCAGGTCTATATGGTCGGCGGCCAGGAGCCTGAGCCGGCGCCGGTCTTGGCCGAGCTGAATACCTACGTCTATGACCAGCCCCGGGAGCTGGTGGAGTTCACCCTCACTAATGAACAGGGCGAAACGGTCACCCGGGAAAGCCTACGGGGCCGCTGGACCTTTGCCTTTGTGGGCTACACCAATTGCCCGGACATCTGCCCGGCGGCCATGGCCAACCTGCGCCGGACTGATCAGCTGCTGTCACCCGAACTGCCGCAACCGGACTACCTGCTGGTCACTGCCGACCCGGACCACGACACTCCGGACAAGCTGAAGGCCTACACCGACTTCTTCGGGGACAACTTCCACGGCCTGACCGGCGATCTGGATACTCTGCGTTCTTTGGCCAAGAGCCTGAATGCGGTGTTCATTCACCGCGATGTGGATGGCGAGCTGTTGGTGGACCACAGTGGCCACTTCGCGCTGCTGAACCCCGATGGCAAGTTGGCCGCGGTGCTGCAGCCGCCGCATAAGCCGGAGGATCTGGCTGAGGCTTTTGAGCGGATTTATGAGTGGGCTCGGGAGAATCGGGAGCGGTTGTCGTCCTGATTTTTTTAGGACTGGTTGGGTACGGGATTGATCGGGGTGGCGGGGTATTTTTCCTTGGAAATGGAACTCGCTGCGCTCAGGCATCCATTTCTGGCGGAAAAATACCCCACCACCCCTCTCTAGCTGACAATACCGATATCGTTGACAAAAAAGACTACCGAGCTACTTAATGCTCCCGATCGATGAAATCCTTCCGGAACTCAAGAAAACCCTGGAACAGTCCGCCACCTTGCTGCTGCAGGCGCCGCCGGGTGCCGGTAAGACTACGCGAGTGCCGCTGGCGTTATTGGATGCGCCCTGGCGGGATGACAAGACTATTCTGATGCTGGAACCGCGGCGGCTGGCGGCTCGGTCGGCGGCTCGGTTTATGGCCAAGCAGCTGGGCGAGAAGCCGGGGCAGACGGTTGGGTATCGGACCCGGCTGGATACCAAGGTGTCTTCGGCCACCCGGATTGAGGTGGTGACTGAGGGTATTCTGACCCGGTTGATTCAGGCCGATCCGATGCTCGAAGACTACGCCGCGGTGCTGTTCGATGAATTCCATGAGCGTTCGTTGCAGGCGGATCTGGGGCTGGCACTGGTGCGGGAATCCCAGCAGGCACTTCGGGAGGATCTGCGGGTGTTGGTGATGTCGGCGACACTGGATACCGGGCCCATTGCCCGGGTGCTTGGTGAGGTGCCGGTGCTGCGCAGCGAAGGTCGGGCGTTTCCGGTGGAGGTGCTGTACCGGCCGGCGCCGGCTCAGGCCCGCCGGGTGTGGATGGCTGATCGGGTGGTTGCGGTTATTCACGAGGCGCTGCAGGACCAACCCGGTTCGGTGCTGGTGTTTCTGCCCGGTGCTGGGGAGATTCGTCGGGTCGCTCAGCAATTGCGGGGTGCGGTCCCGGACGATGTGGTGGTAACGCCGTTGTTCGGCAACCTGAAGTCGGACGAGCAGGATCGGGCCATTGCCCCTGCCATGCCGGGTCAGCGCAAGGTGGTGTTGGCGACCGCCATTGCTGAGACCAGTCTGACCATTGAGGGCGTGCGGGTAGTAATCGACAGCGGTCAGCAGCGCCGGGCGGTGTTCGATGCTAACAGCGGCATGACCCGGCTCATTACCGGTCGGGTGTCCAAGGCTTCGGCGGAGCAGCGTAAGGGGCGAGCCGGTCGGGTTGAACCGGGTGTCTGTTACCGGCTCTGGAGTGAGGCCGAGCAGTTTGGGCTGGCCGATTTTACCCCGCCGGAAATTCAGGAAGCGGATCTGGCGCCGCTGGTGCTGGAGCTGGCCCAATGGGGCGCGCGTTCACCGGATCAGGTGGCCTGGATCGATACGCCGCCCCAGGCGCACTGGCACCAGGCCGTGGCGTTGTTGCAGTGGCTGGATATGCTGGCCCCCGACGGTGCCATCACCGAGCATGGCAAGGCGGCCCGGGAGCTGGGGGTGCACCCGCGCCTTGCGCACATGGTGTTGCGGGGCCGGGCCCAGGGGTTGGGTGGCTTGGCGGCCGATTTGGCTGCATTGCTGGGGGATCGGGATCTGTTGGGCCCCGGCGCCGGTGCGGATTTGCACGAGCGGGTTCGGCTGCTGCACGGCGAGCGTGGACATGGCAGTGTCGATCCGGCGCGACTGCAGTCGGTTCGTCAGGCCGCCAAGCGCCTCGATGGCAGCGTCGGTCGCTCCCAAAAGCCACCAACCGAGTCCGAAGTCGGGCGCTTGCTGGCCCAGGCCTACCCGGACCGGATTGGCCGGCGTCGGGCGGGTCAGGTGCCCCGGTATCAGCTCAGTAATGGCAAAGGTGCCAGCCTGCGGGAAGACGACGCACTCGCCCGTCATGATTGGCTGGTGGCGGCGGAGCTCGATGGCCAGTCCCGGGAAGCCACAATTTATCTGGCTGCACCCGTCGACCTGGCGGATCTGGAGCAGGATCTTGTTAGCCACATCCATGAGGCTGAGGAAGCGGTCTGGGACGATAAACGCGGCACGGTGATTGCGCGTCGGGTCCGTAAACTGGGAGAGCTGGTGCTGGCGGAACAGGCGCTGCCGCAACCGGACCCGGCATTGATCCAGCAGGGCTTGCTCAATGCCGTGCGGCAGAAAGGTCTGGCCAGCCTGCCCTGGTCCAAGTCGGCCCGGCAGTGGCAGGCGCGGGTGCAGATGTTGGCGAATACAGGGTCCGGTGATTGGCCCGATGTCAGTGATGCCGCTTTGCTGACCAGTCTGGGATCCTGGCTTGCCCCTTTCCTGCCCGGGCTGAAGCGCTGGTCCGACCTGCAGGGCCTGAATCTGCAGCAGGCGTTGCAAAGCCTGTTGGATTACAGCCAGCAACAGCAGCTGGAGGAGCTGGCTCCGAAGGCGTTGACCATACCCACCGGTCAGTCGGTTGCGCTGGATTACACCACCGGCAATGGCCCGGTCCTGGCCGCCAAGCTCCAGGCCCTGTTTGGCTGGTCCGAAACCCCAAGACTGGCCGATGGCCAGGTGCCGGTGGTGATTCACCTGCTGTCACCGGCCCAGAGACCACTGGCAGTCACCGCCGACCTGGCCAGTTTCTGGCGCAATGCCTACCCGGAAGTGCGCAAGGACATGCGAGGCCGCTACCCGAAACACCCCTGGCCGGAGGATCCGTTCACTGCGGAGGCGCAACGGGGTACTAAAAAGGCTATGGAAAAGGATACGAAAAAACGCCCTGTTCGCTGATCCGGCCGGTCACCAGGTGTTGTGGGATGGTCTCAAAGTAGAGATTGCGCACCGTGATCCATTGCCCTTTGGGTGCCCCGAGTTGCTGTGCTGGCAGCTCTTCCAGAATCACCCGGTCGCTGCTCTCAGTGCTGTCCCGGAAACTGTCGGCCAAGACCCAGAACGGCACGCTGCGTTCCCTGGCTGCCAAAGCCAGCAGCCGAGTACCACTCTTGTTGACGAAATGACCATCGGTCAGCCAGCTGTCGCAACCGGTCAGTACCAGATCCGCGGTGGCTACGAACACGCCCATCTGGGCATCGGTGATCAGGGTCACTGGCACACCCAGCTTATTAAGCAGGTTGGCGAGTTGATGCCCTTCATGGCCCGGACTGCTCTGGGTGCAGATCACTGAGAACCCGACATGTTCTTCCATCAAGCGCTGGAACAACCGCTCCAGCACCGAGCTGGCGCTGTGGGTCATGATGACTGCGCCTTCGGGGATCTGACTGCGGGCATGGTTTATAAGGGCGTCAGTGGCGTCGGTCAGCTCCCGGTACACCGCTTCAATCGCTGCCACCGGCTCACCGTCTTTCGCCTGTAACCGCTCCTGGACCCGGATCATCGCGCTGGCGATGACCACCATGCTCGGTCGTGCGTCCCGAAGTTTGTTCACCAGATCGGTCAGCAGTGCAGGTTTGGGACGTTGGAGGCGGACATAATCTGCCAGGTTACGCAGGGTTTTCAGAGCCAGCTCGGTAGCGCCCGATTGATGATCGGCATGGAGCGTATCAAGCAGCGCTTGGGCAGGAGAGTCGAGTCTGGCCATGGTCACGGTCCGTGGTGGCTATACACAAAGCGTAGCAGGCTAAGGCCAAATCGCGACGATTGCCGGGCTCGGCTGAAGCGGTGATAAAACGCTTGCCAGCCGGACCGGACTGGATAAAATGTGCTCACTTTTCTACCGTGCGGCGGTAACCATGCACCTCGTTTCGTTTAATGTATTTCGTACCCTGGGTCTGCCCAACACCACCGTTTTGAAACCGGACCAGTTCCTGCAACACCGGCAGTTGCTGCAAGAAGCGGACTGGGTGCTCTTTCCGGAATACTGGCAGCTCAATGCCCTGGTGCATGGGCTCAAGTGCCGGGTGTTTCCGAGCGTGGCCAGTTATCGCATCGGGCACGATAAGGTGGAGATGACCCGGGCGTTCCAGACCGTTGCGCCGGCGCACACGCCCTGGACCCTGATCGAGGCCAATGGCCCGGTCGAGCGGGAGCGGATCTGGCAGGCCATGCCGCATCCTTTTGTCGCCAAGCTGCCCAAGGCCAGTATGGGTGAGGGGGTGTGGCTGATTGAATCCCGGGCCGACTGGCAACGGTATTGCTATGTCACCGATGTGCTCTACGCCCAGGAATACCTGCCCATCGACCGGGATGCCCGGGTGGTGGTGATTGGTGATCGGGTGCTGACCGCCTACTGGCGGACTCAGGCCGACCAGGGTTTTTACAACAATGTGTCCCGGGGTGGGCACATCGACACCAGCCCGGTGCCTGCGGTGATGACCGATCTGGCCCTGAGTCTGGCCAAGGAACTGGGGGTGGATCACGCCGGTTTCGATATCGCCCTGGTCGACGGTTACCCCTATGTCCTGGAGTTCAACCGCCTGTTTGGCAATAAAGGGCTGGTGGCCGGGCGTGAGCTGCAGGACGCCATCCTTGGCTACCTGCGTCAGTCCAGCGAGCCATCCGGACCCCGGGAGCCCTCGGACCCGAGACCGGCCTGGCCAACGGCGGTCTGAGCGTCGGCAGGCCCAGAAACGCCAATGATAATGTTTTGGCCGCGCTAAAAATGCCTTTCTAAATCAACCTGTTATTAACAAGTTTTTGGAGCCTTGACCGACGCCCACTGTCAGGGCGCTGGAACCGGTCTGTTATGGGTAGATATGCTCATATCTGGAACCCGAAAAAAGCCCGATGATCGCGCCAATTCCGGGGGACTGCAGTCAGGCTGTGGTGCCCCTTTTTTATGTCTGTGTGCCCATTGGAGGGAAACACTATCCATGACCGAGTCAGCCAACGCCAATATCGCCGATTACTACGACGCCGAGACGTTTAAGCGCATCAAAACCTTTGCTGACGGCAAGGAAACGCCGTTTGTGGTGATCGACACCGCCACTATTGATCGTCAGTACAACGAGCTGGTGGAAGGTTTTCCGTACGCCAAGGTCTATTACGCGGTAAAAGCCAATCCGGCCCAACCGATTCTGACCATGTTGCGGGACAAAGGTGCCAGTTTCGATATAGCGTCGGTGTACGAGTTGGATAAGGTGCTGGCTCTGGGCGTGACCGGTGATCGCATCAGCTACGGCAACACCATCAAGAAGTCGAAGGACATTCGCACCTTTTACGAGAAGGGTGTGCGTATGTTTGCCACTGATTCGGAGGCGGATCTGCGCAACATTGCCAAGGCGGCTCCGGGCTCCAGGGTGTATGTGCGTATCCTGACCGAAGGCACGCTGACGGCAGATTGGCCGCTGTCCCGCAAGTTTGGTTGTCAGACCGATATGGCCATGGATCTGCTGATCCTGGCTCGTGATCTGGGCCTGGTGCCTTACGGTGTGTCGTTCCACGTGGGTTCGCAACAGCGCGAAATCGGTGCCTGGGACGCGGCTCTGAGCAAGGTGAAGGTGATTTTCGAGCGTTTGCGTGAAGAAGACGGCATCGAGTTGAAGATGATCAACATGGGCGGCGGTTTTCCGGCCAACTACATCACGCGTACCAACGAACTGAAGGTGTACGCGGAGGAGATTGCCCGATTCCTGCACGAGGATTTTGGTGCCGATCTGCCGGAGATCATTATTGAGCCGGGCCGGTCGCTGATTTCCAACGCCGGTGTGCTGGTGAGTGAGGTGGTGCTGATTTCCCGTAAGTCGCGTACTGCCCTGCACCGCTGGGTGTTTACCGATGTCGGTAAGTTTTCGGGCCTGATTGAGACGCTGGATGAGGCGATCAAGTTTCCGATCTGGACTGACAAGGTGGGTGAAGGCGAGGACTGTGTGATTGCGGGGCCGACTTGCGATAGTGCGGACATCATGTACGAGCATCACAAGTACCCGCTGCCGTTAAACTTGGCGATTGGTGACCGGATGTACTGGTTGTCGACTGGTGCCTACACCACGACTTACAGTGCGGTGGAGTTCAATGGGTTTCCTCCGTTGAAGGATTACTACATCTGAGGCGGTAGTCGCTCGGGCTGGAGTGGCCTTCCAATACAGAGAGGGCCGCGGGGCGGGGGTTAATTTCCCTTGGAAATGGAACTCGCTGCGCTCAGACATCCATTTCTGGCGGGAAATGAACCCCCACCCCACGGCTTTTTGGCTTGGGTGGGGCGTTCTTTTGAAAGGGTCAGCTTTCGGGCTGGCCCTTTTTTCGTTCCAGGTCGAGGGTGAAGGCCAGGGGCAGCACCAGTAGGCCATAGCCGATCATTATCAGCAGGGCGTGGCGAGCGTCGCCGGTCCAGTCGGCAACGAGGCCGCCGGTCATGGGGACAACGAAGGCGACGGTGTAGCCGACCAGGAAGGTGCCGGCGGACAGGCGGCCGGTTTCAGAGGCGGAGACGACCAGTGGCGGGATGGCCACCAGTAGGATCAGCAGCATGCCGGCGACGAGGCTCATGAGGGTGGCGCTGATGATGGACCACCAGCCGCTGGCGACGACTGCAACGATGGCGCCGATGATGGCGATGCTGGCCAGGGTGGCGATGACTTCACTGCGGCCGACCCAGCGCCGGGCCATTTTGAGCATGATCAGGGACGCTGCCACTTGGGCCAGGTTGTACCAGAACAGGGCTTCGGGCAGTTTGTCGAGTTGGCCCTGGGATTCCAGCAGGTTGGCCATGTAGGCGTTGAGGCCGAAGAACAGGGTGCCGGACAGGCCCAGTAGCAGGCCCAGCCGGAGCGTGAGCGGGTTGTGCCAGTCCGGTAGCCAGGCGGGTTTGCGCACCGGTCGGGCGCGGTCCCGTTTGGGCAGGAACAGGGCGGCGGCCACCAGCAGGGCCGGTAACGACCAGGCCACAAGGGTGGCGCGCCAGCTGTTGTCGAGCAGGGGCATCAGTACCGGCAGGGTAATGCCGGCGCCGATGAACTCGCCCATCAGCATGCCGTTCATGTAGATCGCCGAGCCCAGCGCCAGGTGGTGCGGTTCCAGCCAGCGCGGCAGCAGTGCCGGCAGTGCCGGTTGCATCATGGACACTCCGAATCCCATCACCGCGCTGGCAATCATCAGGCTCAGGGTGTCGGGCACCAGGCCTCGGCCGGCGGAGCCGATCACCATGATTACCATGGCCAGCGCCAGGGTGTTGCGGGGGCCGATGCGGGCGATGGAGAGGGAGCCGGGCATGGAGCCGACGGCCAGCATCAGGATTGGCAGGGTGGTCAGGGCGCCGGTCAGAGCCTGGGACAGGGCCAGTTCGTCGCTGATGAACGGTGCCAGCGGCGGCGCCACCAGCACCGGAACGCGCAGGTAAACCCCGGCCAACCAAAGCAACACCGCCACCGGCAGCAGTCGCGCTGGCGGTGGCGGTGTGGTTGTGGCGCGTGGTTCAGCCACAGTTAAAGATCAGTCTTCGCTGGTATCCGGCAGGTAGGCGCCGTCTTCGTCGTGCACTTCGCGGCCGGTAACCGGCGGGTTGAAGGAGCAGATCAGGCGCATGTCTTCGGTGCCGCCGTACAGGGTGTGCTGATCGTGCTTGTCGAGTGCGTACAGAGTGCCGTCGGTGATCTCGTGGGTCTCACCGGTGGCTTTGTCCAGGATCTTGCCGTTGCCAGCAACGCAGTAAACGGCTTCCAGGTGGTGCTTGTACCAGAGGTTCAGTACGGCACCGGCGGGAATGATGGTCTCGTGGAATGAGAAACCCATGCCGTCTTTTTTCAACAGCATCCGGCGGCTGGTCCAGCCTGGGCCGGTGACTTCGCGTTCGGTACCAATGATGTCTTGCACTCGTACAATTTTCATTCACATTCCCCATTGTGTGATGGAACAGCCTAACAGTATAAACATCCCTGTTACGTCCGATTCAACCGCCAGTGGTCGTAGGCGGTCATGCTCTGCTCGATGGCAGTGATGAATTTCTGTCGCTGTCGGTCGTCCAGTGGCCGCAGTTTTCGGCGTTTGTCGAAGACCTGCTGAATGATCTGACGGCTGCTCCTGTCGAGCTGTTCGAGCCAGTGATGGTCCGCCGGTTCCAGATCCAGAAGCTCTCGTCCGGCGTGGTTGCGCTGGCTGATGTGCCACCAGTGATCCACCGCCCTACCCAATACAACATAGCCGAACTGACTGTCCTGTACAGGTCCGAAGGTGGCGGTTCGCAGGCCATTCTGCAGTACCCCGATGTGCACGGCCGGCAGCATCAGCCGGTCGCCGTAGAAATAACTGCCGGCGGCACCGATCAGCCCTCCGACCAAGGCCCCGGCCCCGAGGGAGTGGCCCAGAGTCAGGGCGTCGAGGCCGGCCCCACCAACCGCGCCGGCACCGAAGCCGGCGGTAGCCAGGTAGCGTTTGCTCACCGACCAGGCCCGGCGGCTGTCCTCGGAAAACAGGTCGTGCTCGTTGTGCCATTCCAGTTCCGCTTCCTGGCGCTGGATGCACTGATGCTGGTACAGGTGCTCAATGTCGATGCGCAGACTTTGTTCCCGTTGCCGTTGGTGCCGGTACCAGCGTTGGCGGAGTTGTTCGGCCAGGGTGTCATCACTGGTACCGGCGCTCTGGTTCTGGGTCAGGGTGCGTTTCTCCTGGTACGCCATCAGGTCTTCCAGCGCCCGGGCGATGATCGCCGCCGACTGATTGCGGCGTTTCAGGCGCTGGTCTGAGAGGAAATCCGTGGCCTGCTCAAGGGGCACTTCCCAGTCCGGCTCCAATTGCCCGAACGCGCGTAAAAGTCCGAGATGTTGCTCGAAAGGAGCGCGAACAGCGTCGAATTTCCGGACGACCTGGAAGAATTGGCCGAGCGCAGCCTGCCAGGTGCCACTGTAGTCGTCGCTTCCGATACTGTTGATCAGCGCCAGGCTGGGGCGACCGGTCCAGCGCAGGATGGTCATTTCGGCCTCGTGCTCGGCGCTGTAGGGCACCGAGCCATCGACCACGTAGATAATACCGGCGCCGTCTATCAATGGCGCCAGCAGCTCGCATTCGTCGGTAAACCGGCCATCGCCCTGGTGCTGGGTCACAAAGGCCTGCACGGTCTGGGCATGATCGGAAGCCGACACGCTGTGGGCCTGCAGCCATTCCAGGACCCGGCGTGGGCGCTGGAAGCCTGGAGTGTCCACGAGGGTATACAGGGTGTGGCCGTCGACGCTCAATGGGTAGGCCTGGCGCTGGCGGGTGGTGCCTGGCTCAAGAGCGATAGCGATGGCATCGTTCTGGGACAGGGTGGCCACGACACTGGATTTGCCCTTGTTGGGGTGGCCGACGACGGCAAAGACCGGGGCGGCAGTCACGGCAGCTTCCTCGATTCTGTACCTGGCTCGAAGCCCGGTTCGGGGAGCAGGTCGGCGTGCGGATCGCGCCAGTGCAGGCGCGGCGCACTGACACTGACAAAGCCCGGGCCCAGCCGATCGGCAAAGCGCAGCCATTGGCTGAGCTGGTGCGGCTCTGGTTCCCGTTCGCTGTCCAGGCTCAGGGGCACCAGTGCGACCCGGGTTCCGGTGGGCCAGAGCTCGCGGGCGCTGGCAAGAAAGTCCTCCAGTTCACCGGTGGGCGGCTCCCAGCTGCGGGTTATTACAATCACTGCCGGTTTCGGACTTGTGGCCAGTTGATTGGCAATGTTGGCCAGTGCCGCCTGGTCCTCGGCCAGGCTGGCCCGGCCCCCGGCCGGGAACAGTTGGGTGTACTCGCCGACCAGGGTTTGCGGCAGCGCCGGTTCGCCGGCGCCGGCCCAGCACAACAGCAGATTGCTATCGGGCAGCGGCTGCAGGCTTATGTGGGTGTCGGTGTCGGGCAGGTCGTCGGCATCGTTGTGGTGGTTGCCGGTATCCAGGGTTGGCGTTTCCATCCGGTACAGCAGCGCGTGCATGGCCGGATGGTTGGCCAGGAGTTGGCGTGCCTTGCGCCGCAGCAACAGGATTGAGGCCAGGAACAGCAGCAGTCTCGGAACCAGCACCCAGCTAATCCACAGCATGGTGACAAAGGGCCACCAGTGGCCCCAGCGTTCAGGTGCAATGGCACCGGTGCCAGCCTCGGCCCGAAAGAACCGGGTTGCCTCCACCAGGGCCAGATCCGGCACCGCGGCAGGCCAGAATGCCGCCCAGGGCGCAGCCAGGGTGGTCAGCAGTTGATGGTAGCCGCTGGCGCCGGTGTCGAGCGTGGTGCTCCAGCCAAAGGCCAGGTCCTGAACCACCACCATCAGTACCAGGGTCAGTACGCCCGCCACCGCGAAGCTTATGCCGCCCAGGTGGGCAGCCCGGGCCATCAGCAGCGGCTGCAGTCGGGCAGCCGTTCCGGAATTGCGCTCTGATGCTAGCCGACGCACCAGCCAGCGCCAGGGCTGCCAGCCGGCCAGGGACTGGGCGGTGGTAAACAGGGCCAGCAGCAACTGGAGCCCGACAAACGCCAGAATGACGGTGATATTGATGCGCTGGCCGCCCTCGTAGAACAGCAGTCCGAGCATGGTCAGGCAGCCGAACACCGCACCCCCGAGGGCAAAGCCGGTATTGATCCGGCGCCAGATACGCAGGGTTTTCTGGCCGGCGCTGGCTTTGCTGCCGGGGCCGCTCAGACGCGCCATGTGCTCGAGCCAGCGCCGGGCATTCGGGGCCTGGTCCTGCTCCGCGCAGGTCAGGGCGAATTTGCGATCGCGGCGGTGCAGGAATGCCGGTGGCTGATTCTGGTCTCGCTGGCTGCGGGCGTCGAAATCCAGCAGCAGTCGGAGGGGGCTGTCCGTCATGCAGTATCCCGGTGGTGAATTCGGTGTCTTATCCGTTGATGTTAGGATATAGGGATTCCGGCCACCGATACCAATTAACGAGCTGCCATGCCCCATCACCTGATGAACCTGCGTCACGTGCCCGACGACGAGGCCGACGAAATCCGGGCGCTGTTTGAAGACCACGAGATTCGCTACTACGAGACTCCGCCGAGCAAGTGGGGCATCAGCATGGGGGGCTTCTGGGTCCATGATGACGACGAGGCTGCCCGCGCCCGGGCGCTGTTGGACGAATACCAGCGCCAGCGTCTGCAGACCCAGCGACAAGCCTATGAGGCCAGTCTGGCCGCCGGTGAAACCGGGGGCATCTGGGCGATGATCCGACGGCGCCCGGTCCGCACCCTGGCGGCGGTGGTTGCCATCGTGGTGATTGCCGGGGTCAGCCTGCTGCCTTTCGTGCGCCTGGGCTGATCCAGGTTAGCTATCGCCTTTCCGAGCCAGGAAACGGATAGCCGCGTCCACGGCATCACCGGCAGTGAGAAAGCTGGTGATGTGGCCGCGCAGGTGCATCCGGAACAGTTCGGTGTCGACGCTGTGTTCGGCCAGGGTGTCGCGAAAGGATTCTGCTTGCCGGATCGGCACCAGTGAATCCATGGTGCCGTGGAACAGGAAGAATGGCGGCGCGTGGCGCGAGATATGGGCGATAGGAGACGCCTTGCGGTACGTCTCCGGAATGTCCTGTGCTCTGCCACCCAGGAACTGGCGGATCAAACGGCCCGAGCCGAATGCCATCAGATCAGAAGGCAGCCCGCCCACCGCCACCGCTTCCAGCGCAGTGTCCGGCCCGCCATAGGGCTGGTTCAGTTCACTGTCGGTACTGGCAACCACGGCCAGCAACGCCACCAGATGCGCGCCGGAGGAAAAACCAAAGCCACTGACCTTCGAGGTGTCCAGACGGTAGCGGTCGGCGGCTTGGTTCAACCAGGTCCGAGCCACCTGCAAATCATGCAACTGGGCCGGGAAGGTAAAGTCGGGAGCAAAACGGTAGTCGATGTTCAGCACCGCGAAGCCATGACCGGCCAGCTCCTCGGCGATCCAGTCCATGTCCTCCCGGGACCGGCGTTCCCAGCCGCCGCCGTGCACCATCAGCACTACCGGTCTCGGTGTCGATTGTTCCGGCAGGTACAGGTCGGCGTACAGGGCCTGGGGCCAACCGTCGGGGGAGAAGCGTAGATCCCGCTCCACGGTGTAGCCGGTTTCGTCAAGGGCCACCTCGGTGCCGGGCGCGTTGGTGTGGGTTGAACAGCCGGCCAATAGCGCCACACTGCCCAGCAGCCCGGTCAGCATCCGGCGGGCCAGCCTGGATCGGTTCTGAATCATCGTTTGCCTCTCGTCCCTAATGGTCAATGATCAATAGTACGACTTTGGCTGTCGACCGGATGCGGCCAGCGTTCTTTTCTCGTTGATGGCACCCCACTGTCCGAATATCCATACGGTGTCCGGAATCCAGGACAGTGCGCCTTGCCGCCCTGGCCGGGGCTTTCGCGAGCCCCGGTTGGTCTGTAATTGTCCGGATTTCCGGATTGTTTTCGCTTTTTTCCTGCCTGACTTCAGGGTCAGACCGAATTTATTACTTAAAAACAGCGAGTTGAACGGTTGGCACAGGATACGCATAACCCTTGTTGGGCTGGAGCCCACGGGCATGACCCGTTCGTTAACAACAACAAACAAGGAACGACAATGAAACGAATCCTGCTGGGCATCGTGCTCGGTGCCTCCGTGTTTGCCTCTAGTGCCTGGGCCAAAGGCTACTTCCCGTTCAACACCTTGCCCAGATTTATTCAGGGTGACGTTGAGCAGACCTCTTTCGATGGTGTCACCGATGACCTGCTCACCGCCGGTCTCGGCGCATCCGGGCTGGCCGGACCCGCGCCGGCATTCGATGATCCGCTGGCACCGACACCGGCGGAACTGCGCCGATTGGCCATTTACAACAACTACCGGGCCCTGGTGGATACCGCCCCTGGTGGTGGCTACGGGGTGTTTTTTGGCCCCGGTGTCGATGCCGCCGGTGAGGGGTTGATTGCCGGTGACGAATACCGCGCCTTCATGAAAGTTCGCGGCACCGATGTGCCCGTGACGGTGATGGTTCAGGTACCGGCCAGTTTTGATCCGCGCAACGCCTGCATGATCACCGCACCGTCGTCCGGGTCCCGGGGTATCTATGGCGCCATTGGCACCGCCGGTGAGTGGGGCCTGAAAAAGGGTTGTGCCGTGGTCTACACCGACAAGGGCACCGGCACCGGCTCTCATAACCTGGAGACCAACGCGGCCCAGCAATTGAATGGCACCCTGACCGAGACCGGGCAGCCGGTGCAGTTCCGGGCCGATCTGTCCGATTCGGCGCGGGCGGATTTCAGCGCCCTCTGGCCCGACCGGATGGCGTTCAAGCACGCCCACTCCAAAGCCAATCCGGAAGAGCGCTGGGGGCTACACGTGCTCCAGTCCATCCGCTTCGGCTTCTACGTGCTGAATGAAAAATTTGGCCGCCCGCTGCGTAACGGCAAAACCCTGATTACCCTCAAACCGAGAAACACCCTGGTGATTGCCTCCAGTGTCTCCAACGGTGGCGGTGCTTCGGTGCGTGCCGCAGAACAGGACTGGTGGGGCCTCATTGATGGCGTTGCGGTGTCCGAGCCCAATGTGAACCCGCAGGTGGATCGGCGCTTCACCATTCGCCAGGGTGACGGGCCGGTGATCACCGAACACAGCCGCAGCCTGCTGGACTACACCACCGCCCTGGCGGTGTACCAGGGTTGTGCCAACCAGGCACCGGCGGTCCGCGATAGCGCTCCCTTGAACGCGGTGTTCAACCCGCCGGGCATTGGCGAGAACATCTGCCATGCCCTGGCGAACAAAGGCCTGGTCTCGGGCGCCACCCTGGACGAGCGTGCCACCGATGCGTTGCGGATTCTCAACGAGGACTTTGGCATTCAGCCGGAGCAGAACCTGTTGGCACCGGTGCACTTTGGTCTCGCGGTAGCCCAGGGAATTTCCATGACCTACGCCAATGCCTACGCCCGGGCCGGGGTTGAGGACCGGCTCTGTGATCTCAGCCTGGCCGCGACCGATGTCGCCGGTGCGGTGACACCGCTGGCGCCGGCCACAGAAGCGGCGCTGTTCTCCGTCAGTAACGGTATTCCGCCAACCGCCGGGGTGAATCTGGTTTACGACGGAGCAGCGGGACAACCCACCAACCTGGCGGTCAGCGCCTCCCCCAGTTCCAGTCAGCAGGACTATGGCCTGGATGCCCTGCTGTGTCTGCGCAGCCTTGCCGAGGGCCGTGACGCCGTTACCGGCAGTGAACTGGGCGGCGACGCTGGCGCGCAGGCCGATGCCATTGCCAAGGGTATTGCCCGGGTTCGGGCCTCTGGCAACCTGCGCCGTAAACCCGCGGTGTTCGTCACCGGCCGTGCCGATGCCATCCTGCCTATCAACCACACGTCACGGCCGTACGTGGGCCTGAACCAGAAGGTTGAGGGCCGCCGGAGTAACCTGCGCTACTACGAGATCCTGAATGCCCATCATCTGGATGTGCTGAATGGCTTCCCTGGTTTCGCCGACCGCTACGTGCCCTTGCATCACTACTACTTCCAGGCTTTGGATCTGGTGTGGGCGAAGCTGAAGTACCGTCAGCCCCTGCCTCCGAGCCAGGTGGTTCGAACCCAGCCCCGCGGTGACATCGGCACACCGCTGTCCGAGCTGAACTTACCGGCCATTAACCCGGATCCGGCTGATTCCGATCGCATCCAGTTTGTGGGCAACCAGCTGCGGATCCCGGATTAAACCGGCGCTCAGCCGCTCCGGCTGGTTTCGGAGCGGCTTAGTTTGCCCCCACCGAAGGGGCCCCATATACTTCCTGATTGCATCCGGGCCGCCGGATGCTGGGGTTTTTCACGATGAATGACATTCAAGCCGGTGATGGTGCGCGGTACATGACAGAGCTGTTTTCTGAAAAGAACAAAAACGGACTGACCCGTGACCTGATTGAAGCCCTGTTCCCGATGTTCGAGGAAGCCAGCGCCGGTGCCATTGCGGTGGACGGTGAAAGTCGCATCACCTGGATCAACAGCAGTTATTCGCACCTGCTTGGCCTGGGCGATCCGGCCCGGGTGATCGGCAAGCCGGTACGCCAACTGATCCCGCATACCCGGATGCCGGAGGTGGTTGAGTCGGGTAAGCCGTTGCTGCTCGATATCATGGAGCACAACCAGCAGCAGCTGGTGGTGACCCGACTGCCTTATTACGACGAATCTGGCCGCATTGTGGGTGCGGTGGCGTTTGTGTTGTATGACGACTTGCAGCCCCTGACCCCACTGGTTTCCAAATACCGCCGCCTGCACCAGGATCTGGCCGCCGCCCGCAAGGCATTGGCCAAGAAGGTGCGTGGTACCCGCTACAGCCTGGGTGATTTTGTCGGCGCCAGTCCCGCGGCCCTGGAGGTCAAGCGCCGGGCCCGTCTGGCTGCTGGTCGCGAGATGCCGGTACTGCTGTTGGGTGAAACCGGCACCGGCAAGGAAGTGTTGGCCCAAGCGATTCACACCGTGTCTGCCCGCGCCGATAAGCCCTTTGTCGGAGTCAACGTCGCTGCTATTCCGGACAATCTGCTGGAGGCGGAGTTTTTCGGGGTCGCCCCGGGCGCCTACACTGGGGCCGATCGCCGTACCCGGGACGGCAAGTTTCAGCTCGCTAATGGCGGCACCCTGTTCCTGGATGAGGTCGGTGACATGCCCCTGCCGCTGCAGGCCAAGTTGCTGCGCGCCCTGCAGGAAGGCGAGATCGAGCCCCTGGGCTCGAACAAGGTCGAGCGGGTGGATGTGCGGGTCATCGCCGCCACCAGCCGCAATCTGGAAGCGATGATTGCCGAGGGCAGCTTTCGCTCGGATCTGTACTACCGGCTCAATGTGCTGGAGATCCCGATTCCGCCGCTGCGGGACCGGTTGGCCGATCTGGGCGTGCTGTGCGAGGCGCTGTTAGGCGAGATCTGCGAAGGCCTTGAATTTCGCGGCGAGATCACCGACGCCGGCGTGTCGGCCCTGGGTAGCTATGACTGGCCGGGCAACATCCGGGAACTGCGCAATGTCCTGGAACGGGCCATGACCATGGGCGAAGAAGGCGGAATACTGGACGCCGATGCGGTGTTCAAGGTGCTTCCCCGTAGCAGCGCCCGGCCGATTTCTTCCCTGACCCCCCAACCGGTGCGCCCGCTGGCCCAAACATTGGCAGACGCCGAAGCCCAGGCCATCGAAGAGGCGTTGGTGGCCAGCCGTGGCAATCGCACGCGTGCTGCTAAATTGCTGGGAATCTCCCGGTCAGTGCTGTACGAAAAGCTGGCGAAGCTGTCCTGATTTCCGGACATGTGTCCCGACATCCGTACAAACCCCTACGACTGATGTCTAATTTTGTCCGGTTTTCCGGACAAAATCATCCCGAACAATTTCCCCATATCGAAGTTAACTATCTGAAAAATATAATAAATTAGCCTTTGGCATGTTGTCTGCAAAGGCTGACGTGCAGGACGTCAGAACAACGCAGAAAACAAGATTGACGCCTTTCGTTGGACCCCAAATTACCCGTGTCCGTCTGTTTCCTGCGATGTCTGGCTATACTCAGACTAGGCCTGTCCGGGGTTATACCCGGCAGGCCAGCCAAAATAACAATGCTAGGAGACTTGCCAATGAAACTCTTGAAGGCCATCACCGGGATCGCCGGTGCGATTGCCCTGACGACGGGTTCCGCGGTAGCAGACGATCTACGATGGAAGATGCCTGTTGCCTTCGCCACCAACCTGCCCGGTCTCGGTTCACCGGCTGCCTGGGTTGCCGATAATCTCACCACCGCTTCAGACGGCAGCATTCAGGTTCGCGTTTATGAGCCAGGCAAGCTGGTTCCTCCCTTCGACATTCTGCAATCGGTTTCTGACGGCAAAGTCTCAGCCGGTTACACCTGGATCGGCTACGATCAGGGCAAAGTCCCTGCGATTCCTCTGTTCGCCGCTGTCCCCTTTGGCATGAAGCCCTGGGCGTATATTGGCTGGTATTACTACGGTGGCGGCCATGAAATGCTGCAGGAAACCTACGCCAACAAGGGCTTCAAGGTGCATGCACAGCTTTGCGGCATTATCGGGCCCGAAACAGCAGGCTGGTATTCCAAGCCCATCGAATCGCTTGAGGATTATCAAGGCTTGAAGATTCGCTTCGCGGGTCTGGGTGGCAAGGTACTCGAGAAACTGGGCGCTTCCGTCACCATGATGCCCGGCGGCGAACTCTACCAGGCCCTGGAAAAAGGCACGATTGATGCCACTGAGTTCTCGATGCCCGCCATCGACCAGATTCTGGGCTTCAATCAGGTAGTCAAGTACAACCTGTTCCCGGGCTGGCACCAGCAGTTCACCGCTCAGTACATGCTGATCAACCAGGATGAGTGGGCCAAGACTACCGATGCCCAGAAGGCACTGGTTGAAGCTTCCTGCACCGCCGCCACAACCCGCGGCCTGGCCGAAGGCGAGTACAAGAACGGTAAGGTTCTGGCCGAGTTCCAGGACAAGGGTGTTCAGGCTGACCAGATTCCCCGCGACGTTCTGCTCAAGCTGCGAGACGTGACTAATGAAGTGCTCGAAGAAGAAGCGTCCAAGGATGCTGACTTCAAGCGTGTTTACGAGAGTCAGCAGGAGTTCATGGAAACTTACAAGGTGTGGGATACCCGCGCCTATGTTCCAGCGGACCTTTAAGGTTCGGGGCTGACCCAGAGCACCGGGCACATTTCCGGTGCTCTCGCACATAGTCTGGATGGCCCTACGGGGCCATCCTTGTTTCACGGCAGGCTTTCTGAACGAGGAACTGTTGTATGACAGTGTCTGATAAAGGCGCACCGCCCGATGTGCATGTATCGGTGTCGGACGCCGGTCAATTTATTCATCATCACACCGAGTTTCCGACCACCTGGCTCAGCCAGTTTATGGATGGTGTGATTTCTGCGATAGGCAAGAGCGCTTCCTGGCTTTGGGTAGTGGTCACCGGTGTGATCATCTATGCAGTGGTGGGCCGCTACGCCTTTGGCGCCGGGTCGGTGACGCTGGAAGAAGTCCAGTGGCATCTCGCTGGTGCAGGTTGGCTGTTGGGCCTGGGCTATACCCTGGTAACCGATGATCATGTCAGGGTGGACGTTATCCATGAGCGCCTGTCTCTCAAAGGCCAGGCCTGGATTGAACTGCTTGGCTTGTTATTGCTGCTGTTACCGTTTCTGGGGCTGGCAGTTTACGAAATGATTCCTTACGCCTTCAGTTCCTGGGAACAGGGCGAGACCAGCCAGGCGCCTGCCGGGCTTCCCTACCGCTGGATTCTAAAGAGCATTCTGGCCGTGTCTTTTATTCTGCTGATTCTGGCTGCGTTATCCCGTCTGCTGAAGGTAACGGCTTTGCTGTTCGGTTTTCCAAAGCCAATCCGGATCGAGTCCGGGGACAATAAGAAAGAGGATGCGTCCTGATGGAGCTTGAAACCCTTTTTGTGATCGGCATGTTCCTGACGTTCGGGGCATTGTTGATGACCGGTTTTCCGGTTGCGTGGGTGTTGGGTGGCACCGCGGTTATCTGGACAGTCGTCGGTGTCATCGCCGTCGAGAATTTTGGTGCGAACCTGTGGTTTGATTATTCCTCCTCCATGGGGCTTGTGCCTGAGAGGATATGGAAGGTTGTCAACAGCGAGACCCTTGTTGCTCTGCCCATGTTTATCTTCATGGGCATCATGCTTGACCAGTCCGGAGTCGCGGAGCGACTGATGAACAGCATGGTCAAGCTGTTTGGAGCTGTTCGCGGCGGTTATGCGGTTACCGTCATTGTTATCGGCGTACTGTTGGCAGCGACCACAGGTATCATCGGTGCGTCCGTCGTGTTGCTTGGCATGCTGTCACTGCCGGTGATGATGGAAAACAAGTACGACAAGGGCTTTGCCGTGGGCACCGCCTGTGCCACCGGTACCCTGGGTATTTTGATTCCGCCCTCCATCATGTTGGTGTTGATGGCCGACCGTCTGGCGGTTCCCGAAGCGTCAGTGGGCGATTTGTTCATGGGTGCGTTCTTCCCCGGTCTCATGCTCGGTGCCATGTACGTAACTTACGCCATGGTTCGTCCCCTGCTGCAGCCGCACATGGCGCCGGTGCCTGAGGGCACGGAAAAAGTGACCTGGAGTATTGTCTGGGAAGTGGCAAAAGCCGTTGTGCCAACGGCTGCGCTGATTCTGGGCGTGCTCGGCTCTATCTTTGCCGGGATAGCAACGCCCACGGAGGCGTCCGGTGTTGGTGCTCTGGGCGCCCTGATACTGGCTTTGATGGCAGGTCGACTGAACATGAAGGTACTGAACTCCTCCATGCAGCAGACAACCCGCACGGCTGCATTCATTTTTGCCATCTTCCTGGGTGCAACAGCCTTCTCTGTGGTGCTGCGAGGACTGGGCGGTGACCAGGTCATCGAGGATGCCCTGCTGGGTTTGCCTTTCGGCCCCTACGGCATTGTTCTTTCCATCCTGTTCGGTGTCTTTCTGCTCGGCTTCTTCCTGGATTGGGTGGAAATCACCCTGATCATTTTGCCCCTGGTAGCGCCCGTGGTGCAGCAGCTTGGCTTCGATCTGGTGTGGTTCACTATCCTGTTTGCGATGTGTCTGCAGACGTCGTTCCTGACCCCGCCGGTCGGCTTTGCCCTCTTCTACATCAAGGGCGTGGCGCCGCCGGAGATCAATGTGACCGATATCTACCGGGGCGTTATTCCGTTCATCATTATTCAGCTGGTTGGTCTGGCTATCGTATTCGTCGTGCCGGAAATCGCGACCTGGCTGCCAAGCGTGGCTTATGACTAAGGAGAAAACACCAATGCGTTTGGAAAACCGGATTGCACTGATCACCGGTGCCGGTCGTGGCATCGGCCGGGCCATCGCCGAGCACTATGGCCGCGAGGGTGCCCGTGTCGCGGTTGCTGACCTGACCCTGGAAACTGCCCAGGAGGCGGTCGACGCCATTGAACAGGCCGGCGGTACCGCCATGGCCCTGGCCATGGACGTCACCGACGAGCACGCGGTGGACGCCGGTGTGACCGCCATTGTCGAGAAATGGGGCGGGCTGGACATCGCCCTGGCCAATGCCGGCATCCAGCACATCGATGCCGTGCACAAACTGTCATTTTCCGACTGGCGCAAGGTGATGAACGTGCACCTGGACGGCGCCTTCCTGGTGACCCGAGCTGCGCTCAAGCAGATGTACGCCAGCGGTGGCGGCACCATGTTGTACATGGGCTCGGTCCACTCCCTGGAAGCCTCGCCGTTGAAAGCGCCATACGTCGCGGCCAAGCACGGTATGCTGGGCCTGTGCCGGGCCGTAGCGAAGGAAGGTGCGGAACACGGGGTACGCAGTAACATCATTTGCCCTGGTTTTGTTCGCACCCCGCTGGTCGACAAGCAGATTCCCGAACAGGCCAAAGAACTGGGCATGTCTGAGGAAGATGTCATCAGTAAGGTGATGCTGAAAAACACCGTGGATGGTGAGTTCACCACCGTGGAAGATGTTGCCGAGCTGGCCGTTCATCTGGCGGCGTTCCCGTCGGCCGCGCTGACCGGTCAGTCCATCGTGGTTAGCCACGGCTGGCACATGCAATAAGAGACAGGAGAGACGGATGAGTCACACAGAACAAGCGCCGGTCGTCTGGTCGCCCTCAAAGGCCATGCTCCAGCATTCGCGCATGGGCCAGTTTATCGCCTGGCTGGAAGGCCAGGGTTATGGCCCGTTTGTGGATTACCATGCCCTGCACCAGTGGTCGATCGACGATCTGGAAACCTTCTGGGCCAAGGTCTGGGAATACTGCGGCCTGGTCAGCGATAAGCCCGCCGAACGGGTGCTGGGCAAGCGCGACATGCCGGGCGCTGAGTGGTTCCCGGGTATGAAGCTGAACTTTGCCGCCAACCTGTTACGGCTGGCGGACGGCGAGCACGCCAACCACGAAGCCGTGGTGGCCTACTGCGAAACCCGGCCGGTTCTGCGCCGCACCTACGCCGAACTGAAAGCCGATGTCGGCGCCCTGGAAGCCTTCCTGAAGTCGCAGGGCATTGAGCCTGGCGACCGGGTGGCGGGCGTGGTCACCAATGGTTACGAAGCTATGGTCGGTATGCTGGCCGCCACCAGCCTGGGCGCTATCTGGAGCTCGGCCTCTCCTGACTTTGGTGTAGGCGCCATCCTCGACCGTTTCAGTCAGATCGAACCGACGGCACTGATCGCGGTGAATGGCTACGGCTACGGCGGCAAGGTGTTCGCCCGCCAGGATGATTTCGCCGAACTGGTCGCCGGCCTGCCCTCCCTGAAATGCGTGGTCAGTGTGGCCCAGTTGGAAGACCAGGCGCCGATTCCGGGGCCGCTGATCACGCCCTGGGATGAGGCCATTGCCGCCGGTGCCGGCCAGGCGCCGTCGTTCACGCCGCTGGATCCGGACCACCCGGTCTACATCCTGTACTCCTCCGGAACCACCGGCCAGCCCAAGTGCATCGTCCATGGCTCTGCCGGATTGCTGGTCAACCACGCCAAGGAACTGATGCTGCACGGCGATGTTGGCCCGGAAGACCGGTTCCTGTACTTCACCACCTGTGGCTGGATGATGTGGAACTGGCAGGCCTCCGCGCTGATGACCGGCGCGGCCGTAATCACGGTCGATGGCTCGCCCGGTTACCCCAGCCTGAATGCCCTGTGGGAAACCGTTGCCACTGAAAAGGTCACCCACTTCGGCACCAGTGCCCGCTTTCTGGCCGGTTGCCGTAAGGCCGAGCTGACCCCGGCCCGGGATCTCGATCTGAAAGATCTGCGGGTACTGTTCTCCACCGGTTCGCCGTTGCTACCGGAAGATTACGACTGGGTGTATAAGGATGGCGCCCCCGGCGTGCTTCTGGGCTCGATCGCCGGTGGCACCGACATCTGTGGCTGCTTCGTGGGTGCCACACCGCTGCTGGCCGTGCGCCGCGGCGAGATCCAGTGCCGATTCCTGGGCGTTGATGCGGTTGCCTACGGCGACGATGGCCAGCCGGTTACCGATGGCCGGGGGGAGCTGGTCTGTCGACAGCCGCTGCCGTCCATGCCGGTCAGCTTCTGGAACGACACCGACGGCGCCCGCTACCGCGGCGCCTACTTCGAGACTTTCCCCGGTGTCTGGGCCCATGGTGATTTCATCGAATTCACCGAACACGGCGGCGCCATCATCTACGGTCGCTCCGACGCCACCCTGAACCCGGGCGGTGTCCGCATCGGTACTGCGGAAATCTACCGTCAGGTCGAGACCATTGCGGAAGTGAAAGACAGCCTGGTCGTCGGCCGCCAGATCGAAGGCGACGTGGAAGTGGTACTGCTGGTCGTCCCAGCGGAAGGTCAGAGCCTGACCGAGGACCTGATGAAACGGCTACGCACCCGCATTCGCGAAGGCGCCAGCCCGCGGCATGTGCCCAAGCACATCGTCGAAGTGGCGGACATCCCCTACACCCGTAGCGGTAAGAAAGTAGAACTGGCGGTGGCCCGCCTGATCAACGGCTCGACCAAAGCGGATAACCGGGATGCCCTGTCGAACCCGGAAGCGTTGGACCACATTCGTGACCAGTTGGCAGCAGCCGAGCTGCTGCCGAAAGGCTAAACCGGCCAAGCCGGATGAGCGGTGGGGTTGCCGGTGTCCAAAACTGTGCGGAGCCAAGGATGGCGGAGCTCAAGCGTCACAGGGATGTGCTCGAGCGGGTTTTGGAGACCGGCAACTCCACCGCGACCCTCCAGGTTCGAATCCAGAATGTACGAAAGTTTCGTAAATTCGAGGCATTTCATCGTCCTGTAACGGGAATTAGCGAACTTTTACTCCGTTCTTATACTAAGATCGTAACCCCAAATCGCCAAAAAATGGTATCTTAGTAGGTCTATCAAAAGTTCCTAATCAGTCATCGCTCGGGTAAGCCGTTCACAAGACGCCAGACCTAGGCATGACCGTCCTGAACCCACCCATTAGCCTGAGGACGAAAATGACATCATCCAAAGCCAAGATTGTCTATACCCTGACCGACGAGGCCCCTGCCCTCGCAACACGGTCACTTCTTCCTATCCTGGAAACCTACGCCAAGCCGGCCGGTATCGAGTTTGAAACCAGCGACATCTCCCTCGCGGCGCGTATTCTGGCGAATTTCCCGGACTTCCTCGAAGAAGGTCAGCGGGTTCCGGATGCACTGGCGGAGCTGGGCGAGTACACCAAAGACCCAGACGCCAATATCATCAAACTGCCGAACATTTCTGCCTCCATCCCGCAGCTGCGTGCCGCCATCAAAGAGCTGAACGAGCAGGGCTTCAATGTACCGGAGTACAAAGAGCACCCGGACACCGACGAAGAAACAGAGATTCAGTCCCGCTACGCCAAGGTTTTGGGTAGTGCTGTAAACCCGGTACTGCGTGAAGGTAACTCTGATCGCCGCGCGCCGGCTGCCGTTAAAGCCTTCGCCCGCAAGTACCCGCACTCCATGGGCGAGTGGAGCCCGGCTTCCCGCACCCACGTGGCGCACATGCGCGGTGGCGATTTCTATTCCAGCGAACAGTCCGTCACCCTGGACAAGGCCACCACAGCCCGCATCGTGTTTGAGAACAAGCAGGGCAAACAGACCGTACTGAAATCCGAGCTGCCGCTGCAGGAAGGTGAAGTTCTGGACGGCATGTACATGAGCAAGACCGCACTGGTGAAGTTCTTCGAAGATGCCATCGAAGACTGCGAAAAGACCGGCGTGATGTTCTCGCTGCATGTGAAAGCCACCATGATGAAGATCTCTCACCCGATTGTGTTCGGTCACGCGGTGAAGGTTTTCTACAAGGACCTGTTCGACAAGCACGGCCAGCTGTTCGATGAGATCGGCGTGAACCCGAACAACGGTCTGTCCAGCGTGGTCGAGAAGATCAAGCAGCTGCCGGAGTCCAAGCAGGAAGAGATTCAGGAAGATCTGCACGCGTGCTACGAGCACCGTCCGGAAATCGCCATGGTTGATTCGGTCAAGGGCATCACCAACCTGCACGTACCGAGCGACGTTATCGTTGACGCCTCCATGCCGGCGATGATTCGTAACTCCGGCAAGATGTGGGCGCGGGACAACAAGCTCAAGGACACCAAAGCGGTCATGCCGGAGTCCACTTACGCCACCATCTACCAGGAAGTGATCAACTTCTGTAAGACCCACGGCGCATTCGATCCCACGACCATGGGCACGGTACCGAACGTTGGTCTGATGGCGCAGAAAGCCGAAGAGTACGGTTCTCACGACAAGACCTACGAAATCAAGGAACAGGGTGTTGTTCGTGTGATTGCCGAAGACGGCACCGTGCTGACCGAGCATAACGTTGAGAAAGGCGACATCTGGCGCGCCTGCCAGACCAAGGATCTGCCGATCCGTGACTGGGTCAAGCTGGCCGTCAGCCGCGCCCGAGCCACTGGCATGCCGGCGGTATTCTGGCTGGATGACGAGCGTGCCCACGACGCCGAGCTGATCAAGAAGGTTGAGGCCTACCTGAAAGAGCACGACACCGAAGGCCTGCAAATCCACATCATGTCGCCGGTCCGTGCCATCCGCTGGACCATGGAGCGCCTGATTCGCGGTCTCGACACCATCTCCGTGACCGGTAACGTACTGCGTGACTACCTGACCGACCTGTTCCCGATCCTGGAGCTGGGCACCAGCGCCAAGATGCTGTCCATCGTGCCGCTGTTGAACGGCGGTGGCCTGTACGAGACTGGTGCTGGCGGCTCCGCGCCCAAGCACGTGCAGCAGCTGATTCAGGAAAACCACCTGCGCTGGGATTCCCTCGGTGAATTCCTGGCGACTGCGGTGTCCCTGGACGAACTGGGTGAGAAGCAGAGCAACGAGCGCGCCCGGCTGCTGGGTCAGACCCTGGACAAGGCCACCGAGCGCCTGCTCGAGAACAACCAGTCACCGTCCCGTGTGACCGGCGAGCTCGACAACCGTGGCTCCCACTTCCACCTGGCCCGTTACTGGGCGGAAGAGCTGTCCAGGCAGGACAGCGACAAGGATCTGAAAGAGTTCTTCGCCAAGCTGTCCAAGCAGCTGGAAGAGAACAAGGACAAGATCCTGCAGGAGATGACCGACGTTCAGGGCAATCCGGCCGACATCGGTGGTTACTACCACCCGCCGACGGAGCGCGTCTGCGAAGTCATGCAGCCCAGCGCCACGCTGAACAAGATCCTTGCTGACGCCCGTGCTTCAGTGAAGTAAGCGTCGAGGGATCCAGATCCGGTTTTGGCCGGATCGATCAAAAAACCCGGACGGCCTGTTGGCTTTCCGGGTTTTTTTGTTCTTAGTCTTCGTCCTTCTCCTCCTCAATGCCCCGGCCAACTTCCCCAGCGTGGCGGAGCTGCAATAACGTCAAGGGTGGGCCAGCCAGTTCAAAAGCCACCGATCAGAAGCACGTCCGTTGCGCAGTGTACGGGCGTTAGCTTGCTATTCCTGTTGCAGTGTTGTGAACCGGCCGTCGGTGAGCTTTGCCAGATCTCGCGGCGCCAACTCTATCTCTAGGCCGCGCCGGCCGGCACTGACGAAGATCGTGTCATAAGCTTCGGCCGAGGCGTCGATAAAAGTCTTTAGCCGGCGCTTCTGGCCCAGCGGGCTGACGCCGCCCATGACATAGCCGGTACTGCGTTGGACTGCGTCCGGATTCGCCATGGCAGCTTTCTTACCCCGGGCGGCGCGGGCAATCCGTTTCATGCTCAACAGGGCGGTTACCGGGACCACCGCAACCGCCAGTTCCCCGCCGTCCAACGCAACCACTAAGGTTTTGAAGACACGACCGGGCTCGACCCCGATCTTCTCTGCCGCTTCAATGCCGTAGCTTTCGCTAGCCGAATCGTGCGGGTATTCGTGGATGTCATGGTCTACCCTGGCTGTTCTGGCGGCGTTGATTCCCGGGGTCATGGACGCTCCTGGTGGTTTCAATCACATTAAAATTTAGCACAGTCAGGCTAGGTAGCCTGTGCCCGGAGCGCACCCAGGGCTCGACTTACACCCTTGTGATGGCTATTTTTAGAGCCAGCTACGGATTCTGTACGCTAATTTTGGCGCTACACATTGACGCGAACAACCAATGACCCGAACCCACGATCGCCCCATCTTCAATCGCTCGCTGCCTGCGCGCCGTGCCTTTTGGGCGGCATTTATATACCTGGTCGCCGGGTTTGCCTGGATTGCCTTCTCGGATCGAGTCGTCGAGGCGTGGTTCGAAGACGCGGCCACCCTGTCACGGGTCCAGACCTGGAAGGGCTTTTTCTTTATTCTGGTCACGGGCCTGGTGCTGTTCACCGCTCTGCTCCGGCAACTGCACAAGGATCGCGCCCTGCTGGCCTTGCAGCACGGTCAACGCCAGGCGTTACGCAGTCGGGAGCGCCAGCTCACGGTACTCATGGACAACCTTCCGGGTATGGCGTATCGCCGTTTGCGCGACGATCAGTGGAGTTTGCTGTTTGTCTCCGACGGCTGCGTCGAGTTGACCGGTTACGAGCCGTCAGAGCTGATCGCCAGCCGGCGCTTGGGTTATTCGGACCTGGTGGATGCCGCCACCCGCGAACGCGTGGGTCGGATTATTTCTGAGGCCCTGACCGCCGATCAGCCGTTTTCGGTGGAGTACGCGCTGATTCGCAAAGACAAGCGTGAGATCTGGGTTTGGGAGCGCGGACGGGGTGTGATCGATGATCACGGTGAAGCCGTGGTGGAAGGGATTGTGCTGGACATTTCCGAACGCAAGAAGCTGGAAAGCGAGCTGGCAGAGCTGGCAACCCGCGATTCCCTGACCGGGTTGCTGAATCGCCGCGAGCTATCGCGGCTGTTGGACGAGGAACTGGAGCGAGCCAAGCGTTACCAACGCTCCCTGGCAATACTCTGGATCGATTTCGATCATTTCAAAGACGTTAACGATACTTATGGTCATGCTGCCGGCGATTCGGTACTTAAGGCGGTCAGCAAGCTGTTTCTGGACAGTGTTCGCAGTGTCGACCTGGTGGGCCGGTTTGGTGGCGAGGAGTTTGTCATCGTGCTGCCGGAGATGGATGTGAACGAGGCCCACGAAACCGCCGAACGCCTTCGCACCCTGGTAAGCTCGGTGCCGCAATCATTGGGGGACGGTAGCTCCGTTCGCCTGACCATCAGTGTTGGGGTGGCGGTCTTCCCCAACCACGGCCTGACCGCTGCCCAACTGCGGGCCGCCGCTGATCGCGCCATGTATCGGGCCAAGGATCGTGGTCGCAACTGCGTTTCTATGGCGCACCTCTCCCCCCATGTTCATAATGACGCTTGAACCCGCAACAACAATAACCTCTTTGAACTAAGGTTGTACCTGGATGAACCGTATAGCACGCCGTGCCCTGCACACCTGCAAAGTCCCCGCCGACCTGTCCACCGTTACCTATCGCGATGCCGCCGGCGAACGCCCGGACGCAGTCGGTGTCAGCCAGGAAACGCTCGATGACATTTGGCACAGTGCCGAGGCTTTGTATCGCACCGGCGTGCATCCGGGCTTGCAGTTGTCTCTGCGGCACCGGGGCGAGCAGGTATTGCACCGGGCGCTCGGACACGCCACCGGCAATGGTCCGAACGACAGTGAAGGCGTCCTGAAGTCGGCGATGACCACGGAAACGCCTATCTGCTATTTCTCCGCCTCGAAGGCGGTGACGGCGCTGCTGATTCACATGCTGGCGGAGCAGGGCCTGGTCAACCTGACCGATCCGGTGGCCTACTACTGCCCGGAGTTTGCCCAGAGCGGAAAGCGCACCATCACCGTGCATCAGGTGCTGTCCCACCGCGGCGGTATTCCCGCAATTCCCCGTGATACCCCCATTGACGTGCTCTGGCAGAAGGACGAGATCTGGCGCTTGTTGTGCGAGGCGAAACCAGTGGAAGTCGACGGCGCCAAGGTGGCCTATCACGCCATCACGGGCGGCTTCGTGTTGCAGCGGGTGCTGGAAAAGGTCACCGGCCGCAGCATCGAGGAATTTCTGGACGAACACCTGCGCCAGCCCATGGGCATGAAATGGTTCACTTACGGCATTGCTCCGGAGCACCTGCACCAGTTGGCCAGCAATTACGCCACCGGCCCAACCCCCCGATTCCCGGTGTCCTGGATCGTCAATCGTGCCCTGGGCAGTGACATCCACACAGTGGAAAAGGTCACCAACGATCCCCGGTTCCAGGAGGCGGTGATTCCCGCGGGCAACCTGGTTGGCACCGCCGAGGAAATGGGCCGGTTCTACCAGATGATGCTCAATGGCGGAACCTGGAACGGCAAGCGGGTCTGCAGTGAAATGACGGTTCGGCGCGCGATTCAGCAGTTTGGCTCACTGCAGATCGACCGAACCATGATGATTCCGATGCGCTTCAGTGCGGGCCTGATGCTGGGCGGTAATCCGGTAGGCCTGTGGGGGCCGCAGAGTCGCGATGCCTTTGGCCACATCGGCCTGATCAACAAGTTGTGCTGGGCCGATCCGGCGCGGGATATTTCGGTCAGCCTGCTGAATACCGGCTTCCCGATTGTTGGTCACCACCTGCCGGCACTGGCCAAGTTCGTCTACACCGTCTGCAAGAACTTCCCGCTGATTCCCGAGAACCAGCGGCCACTGGTGGCGGCGTAAGGCCGCCTGGGTCAGAGCGTTCTCAACTGGTCTTCAAGAATGCCCAGCACTGACGACAGGATGTCGCGGAAGTCGGTCAGTGTCTGGGTCCGCTGAATCACATCCTCACGGTTTTCATCCAGTCGTTCCAGCTTGGGCACCACCCGCCGGATACCCTCGGTGATGACCTCGTATGGGTAGTGATGATCCTGGACGCTGAGTTTGTTCATTTCAGACACTTCCTGACTGAAAATACTGATGATGTCGTACAGCATGTCCTTGTGATGGATGCTACCGGCTTCCCAGTAAGCGTCATCCAGCAGTTCCAGCAGGGACAGGTATTCACGGAGGGTGTCGGCGACGGAGGTCTGTGGCATGGTCACTCTCGGACGGTGGATGGGCGGTGAGTGAAACCGGAGGACGAAATCCGGACAATACAGGGAGTTATTAAGGGAACTATAGCAGGACTGGTTACGTGGGGAGAGCTGTGGCCAATACCAGCCCCTGGATAAAAGTGAAACTCTGTTCATTTTTATTGCAGTTGGCGGGGTAGCTGGGCACACTCCGGAATTGGGAGATGGACCTTTTCAACACTCACTGGACGAGATACCGAATGGACAAACCAGCACCCACGCCCGCCCACCAGGGCCAGATCGAACGAACGGTGGACCTCGATCACCACGACAGTGTCCGCGACCACGTGCACCAGCGTGTCAGCTCAGAAGTTGAACGGCTGCAACGCCGCATCGAAACCCTGCGTCTGACCCGGGCACCCCACGTCGGGTTCATGATTTCCAGCTACGAGCGCATGATTGACCAGAAGAAAGGTTTTCTGCAGAACTGGGATCTCATTGACCGGGGTATGAACTAACCGGCCAGGGCCGCATCAGTTGCGCAGCCCGGTAGGTGCGGTGGCGTAGCTGGACGTTGCGGTGTCCAGGTTCAGGCAATAATCCGGATTGGCCTCGGTCTGGCCGGGGTTGTCCGGATCGTCCCGCCTCGGTGGTTCGCCCAGTGAGGTGAACACCGCAACCGATGGATTGGCGTAATTCATTTCAATGCGCAGACAGTCTACGGTTTCCCCGGCGAACCCGAATTCCGGACCCCCTTCGCTGCCCCCGTTGGTGCCTATTGCGGTACCGTCGATCCGGACGGTGTCGATGTTGAGCCCCTGATACTCCCGGACAAACGCCATTTCCCGCTCACCCTTGATCACGATGCTGCCCTCAGTGTGGGCCCTGGCGCCATCATTGTATCCGGACGTCTGAAAATCCCGGGCCAGGTATTCGGTGCCGAGAGTGGCGCTTGGGTTAGTGGTATTTGGCTCGAACGACCCGGAGGCCACCCAGTTGATCACCCGGATGACTCGATTGGAGCTGTCTGGCGTGTACACCCACTTCACGATTGGATAACGCCAGTTGTACTCGGTTACGCCCAGTCCGTCTGTCAGCGCCTGGCGATCGGTGAAGCGGATCGAGACGTTGTTGGTGGTGTTGCTGTACTCGCCAGCCTGACCGTCATCAATGCGCTCGCTCATGTATCGCCGGCCATCAATAAAATTGCCGACTGCGCTCTCGCCAATCACCCGGTGCACCAGGTCCAGCGGGTTGCGTACTGAGGCGATGGTCGCCGGGGCGTCGTCCGGATAGGTCAGACCCAGAAAAACGGCGAGCTGGGTGCGGATGCCTGCTGCCCTGGCCTGGGCTGCGGTGTCACCACTGTCGGCCGGCTCTACCGCCAGAACCAGATCACTGAACAGCAGGATGTCGGTGGCCTCGGTCAGGGTAAAGGTCGAAAAGGTGACATCGACATTGGTGGCGGGGTTGAAGGCGCTTGGCCCGGAATCCTCGGATCCACAGCCCGAAAGCACCATTGGCATGCAGGCAATTCGAAAGGCGACCAGGGTGAAGTGACTCAAATGTCTCATTTCGTCGGACTCTGAGGTGCGCGAACGCGGGTAAACCGCTAAAGTGATTATCCGCGGGACCCTCGGCCCCGCTGTGAATGCTGACAATAAACGATAAGACAGGCATCTGCCCGCGCGGAGATCACATTTTGCGGCATCGGCATCATCCGACACTTCCTCCAGTGATTCGCGCTGCGATGCGTGTTCTGGTGGCGTTGTTGATCCTGCTGACAGCGTCGCTGTCGTCGTCGGCCTCCACCCAGTCTGCCTGTCGTGACGGCACCCTGATTTTGAACAGCAGTACCACCAGCGTCCGGGACCTTAGCGGTTGCATCTGGTACCTGGAAGATCCGCGGCAGGAGCTGGGTTTTAATGCCGTCAAGGATCGCGGTCTCGGTGCCTTTATCCGGCACGACGGGGGCGTCCTCAACTTCGGCTACACCGAATCGGCTTACTGGGTCCGGTTTGACGTGCGAACCCTTGGCAGCGCCGCGGCCACCGACTGGATCCTCGAGCTGGCGCTGCCTCTGGTGGACGAGGTGCGACTGTACCTGATGCAGGGTGACACGGTGGTGCAGCAGGGCCGCGCCGGCTATCAGGACAACTGGGCTGAGCGAGATCTTGCAGTCCCGAACCCCGCGTTTCGACTTTCCCTGGCGCCGGAGGCGGTCAATATTGTCTACCTTCGCGTCACCAACACCAATACCTTTCGCCTGCCGATCAGTCTCTGGCACCCCGATATCTACATCCAGAGGGTGTCTGTGGACGAGGTGGTGCGGGGACTGCTGTTAGGCGCCGTGCTGGCCATCCTTGCGTATAACCTGTTCGTTGCGGTTTCGGTGCGCGAGCGCAGTAACATCTACTACGTGCTTTACCTGGTGTCTGCGGCGATTTTTATCGTCACGGAACAGGTGCATGGGATCCAGTTGCTGGATAGCCGACCGGCGATGTTCGACAAGGCCTACCTGCATTTCCAGATCATCATGACCTGGTTCTGGGGCCTGCTCATGGCCCGCCACCTGCTTGAAACCCCGGAACGCTCGGCCGATCTCGACCAAGTGCTGCGATTGTGCCTGTACTCGGTAGTGGCAACCGGAGTGCTGTCGCTGTTTCTTCCCTATAAGGTGGCGATGGAGTGGGTCGTTATTGGCTCGGTGGTGCTCAGTCTGATTCTGATCGTGGTCAGTTATCTGTCCTGGCGCTATTACAACCCGGCCGCCCGCTCCTACTTCTTTGCCTGGACCCTGGCGTTGATTGGCATCGGGGTCTATGGCCTTACAGTCATGGGCTTCCTGCCGCTCAACCCCCTGACCAACTACTCCCCACAGATCGGGCTGACCGCCCAGATCATCCTGTTCTCATTTGCCCTGGCCGACCGGATCAAGCAGGTTCAGGGCGAAGCCTTGGGCTGGAGCCAGCGGGCGCTGTCGAACCTGCAGCGGTATCAGTCGCTGTTTGATAATGCCATTGAGGGCGTCTTTCAGATGTCTCCGGACCGTCGCTTCATCACCGTCAATCCGGCGATGGCGGAACTGATGGGGTACAGCAGTGCCCGCGATCTGCTGGCCCGTAACCTAGACGTGCTGGAAACCTGCATCGTCGATGATCAGGTCCGACAGCGGGTGGTGGCGCAGCTGGAAGCCGAGGGTACGATCAAGGGCGTGGAAACCCGGTACCTGACCTGTGACGGCGAAGAGCGCTGGGCCAACGTTTCCCTGCACACGGTTTATGACGCCAAGGGCGAGCCGACCCATCTGGAAGGCACCTGCATCGATGTAACCGAGAGTCGTCAGCGCCAGCGGATCGAGCGCGAACGCGAACAGGAGCGGCTGGAAAAGGAAGTGGCCCGCAACTCGGCCGAGGCCAAGAGCCAGTTCCTGGCCAATATGAGTCACGAAATCCGGACCCCGCTGGCGGCGATCATCGGCTACGGCGAGACCTTGCTGGAGCCGGACCTGAGTCCCCAGGAAAAGCGCAGCAGCGCGGAAACCGTGGTACGCAGCGGCCGGCACCTGCTGGAACTGGTCAATGACATCCTGGATCACTCCAAGATCGACGCCAACAAACTGGCCGTGGACGTGGTGTCGGTGGACCTGCCGGAGCTGCTGGATGAAATCCGCGCGTTTTTCGCCCCGAGAGCCCGGGAGAAGGGTCTCGAGTTCAGCATTGTCTGTGAATACCCGTTACCGGAGCGGATACTCACCGATCCCACCCGGTTGCGACAAATAATCATAAATTTGTGCGGAAACGCGCTCAAATTCACCGAAAATGGTTCGATTTCCCTGATTGTTCGATGTGATTGCGTACGCGAAATCCTGATTGCCCGGGTGGTCGATACCGGCATCGGGATGAAACCGGAGCAACTGGGCCGGTTATTTGATCCCTTTGCCCAGGGCAGCGCCGCCATCTCCCGGCAGTATGGGGGCACGGGGCTGGGGCTGAGCATTTCCCGGCGCCTGGCAGAAATGCTGGGTGGCGACATCAAGGTGCGCAGCACTTACGGTGAAGGCAGTGAATTCGAGGTTTCAATTCGCACCGGGGCCCTGGCCGACGTGTACTTCCTGCGTGATGCCTCCGAGTTGAGTCAGCGCCGGCGATCCATCCCCATGGTGCTGGCGCCCAGGCTGACCGGGCGCATCCTCTGTGCCGAGGACAACGAGACCAATCGGCGCCTGGTGTCGCTGCTGGTGGCGCGGACCGGCGCCGAACTGGTGCACGTTGGTAATGGCGCCGAGGCCCTGGAACTGGCGCTGCGCGACTACTTTGACCTGATCCTGATGGATATCCAAATGCCGGTGATGAATGGCCGGGACGCCACTGCTGCGTTGCGGGAGGCGGGCATCAATACGCCGGTGATCGCGCTCACTGCCAACGTCATGGCCGAGGACATTGCGGACTATCGGTTGGCGGGGTGCAACGAGCATCTGGCCAAGCCCATTGATAAACAGCGCTTCTACGAGGCTTTGGCTCGATATCTGGAGCGTGCGCCCGAGTCAGGGGAGCTTCCGGCGCGTGCTTTCAAAGGCCGGGTGCTGGTTGCCGAGGATAACGAGGACAACCGTCGCCTGGTGGAGCGGATGCTGGGCCGACAGGGCCTGGATGTGTTGGCGGTGGCCAGTGGTGAGGACGCGGTGCGCCGGGCCCTGTCCGAGTCCATCCATCTGGTACTGATGGACAGCCACATGCCAGGCATGGACGGGGTTGCCGCCACCCGGCTGCTGCGCCAGACCGGTTTCCGCCGGCCGATCATTGCATTCACCGCCGGCGACCAAAAGGAGAGCGACGCCCTGTTGGCGGCCGGGTGCGACGACGTGCTCAACAAACCCATCGACCATGGGCACGTGCAGGCGCTGCTGGAAAGATACCTCCGACCTCAGACTGGCAGTGTCAGGCACGACCTCGAGGACGAGGATATTGAACGTCTGGTGCCCCAGTTCCTGGCGGGCCTGCCGGAGCGTCGGCAGCGCATGAACTCGGCCTGCACCTACGGCGATGTCGAGACCCTGAAGTCCGAGGCGCATCAGATCAAGGGTACGGCCGGGGCCATGGGCTACCCGAAAATGACCGAGCAGGCGGCCACGGTTGAAGCCCTGCTGAAAACCGAGACTCCGGATTGGGAGCAGGTTCGCGGAGAGCTGGATGGGCTCAATGCGATGATTGAACAAGCGTGTTCGGCAGCCGCCATGTCGACCCGATCGCACTTCTCAGAACAATGACAGGAGCTGGCCAATGAATGACAGGCACCCCCGCAGCGAACAGTATTCCCTGAGCATGATGTACGGCACCTACGCCGATATTCTGTTCGTGCTTTTTCCGTTTCTTGTGCTGGGCATGCAGCGGCTCTGGGATGGCCGGCTGTATGAGACCCTGATGCGCCCGGACCTGAGTATTGCGGCGGCCATCCTGGCCGGCCTGGCGATTGGCAAGTTTGTGCTGGGTCTGGTGACCAACCGGGATCTGGGTCGGTACAAGGAACGGATTGTGTTCTTTATCGCCCTGACGCTGTTTGCCGTATTGGGGCCTGCGATTATTCTGATGCTGAGTATACTGGGAAGTACCCAGGTGCCCGGTTTCGTGGCGTTTGTGCAGCCGATTTTGCTGATTATCGCTATCTCCCTGTATTCCACGGCGGTCAGTATCAGCAATATCCTGACCCGTTTTGGTACCGAAGGGGTGGATTCAGGGGCGGACTACGGCGACGCGTCGACCGGTGGCCAGCACGCCGACGAAGCTCGGCCGAGCCCGCTTGATCTGCCACGACGATCGGGCAATGATCCGCTATGAGGGACTCAGACAATGACCGGGCGTAAGAGAACGGAAGGAGACAATCAATGAGTGAGCTCAGGGTGCTGGTAGTCGAAGACGAGCCGATCATGCGGGAACGGTTGGTCAACATGCTCTATCAGGCCGGTGCCACTCAGGTGTTTGCCTGTGTTGATGCGGCGGCGGCTAAGGCGGCGTTTGCGGACCAGGAGTTTCAGATTATCCTGCTTGATCTGGGGCTGCCGGACGGCAACGGGCACGAGTTGATGCAGGCGTTCAAGACGGTTCGGGCCGAGCAGCACATCGTGCTGGTGACCGCCGACGATTCCATCGAAAGCATCCAGCGGGCGATCAGTGCCGGCGCTAATGGCTACGTGGTCAAGCCTTATTCCCAGGAAAAGATTCACGATGTGATCAACAATTATGCCATGGTACACGGCGGTGAGACGACGGTGGTGCTCGAATTCAACCGGCACCATTAGCGGTCTTGAAATAGCCGCTCTGAAGCCGTGCCGGTCCTGATCGACAGGACCGGCCTTGAGTTGTAGTTCAGGCCACCTGGCGGGCAATCCAGGAGTTATAGCGAGTGGCCAGGGCCCTGACATAACGAGCCTCAGCGCCATCGAGATTGCCGAGCACGCCTTTGAAGATCCAGCCGCGCTCGTACACACCCAGTACTCGCTGTTCGTCGTCAAGGTTAACGCGTTGGTTCAGTTTCTTGCAGATCGCATCCAGCAGGGGCAGCTTGGCCGGGCGTTTCAGGGCGCCGGAACGGTGGTCGGGCTGGTTCGCTGCACGTGGTGTGGGTTGTCTTTTCATGATGTTCTCCTTGTCGTTTTGCGGCTGCAAAAACAAAACCCCGGAGCCTGGGCAACCGGGGTTCTTGCGGAGAAGCTGACCCGGTCGCTGCTGAGGCTCCCGGGACTGACCGAAAGCCGTTAGATGTCTTTCACCATAGCGCGCTCAGATTGCACGACGCGGCAATCTGTAGCGGACTGGAAACAGGTTTTGGTGATCATCTCGGACATACCGGCTCGTTGTGGTTTGGTTCACCCATCAGTGTATAGGCTAGTTACGGGTTTGCAAGAGTCTGGGAGCTTCGGCAAACCCGTACAGACAGCGTGAGGAGCCATCGGGATAATTCTCAGCGTCACGTGTTTTTACGTTGTGCAATCCACAGATTCTGGTGAGCCAGAAACTGCATGGATCTCTCCTTTCTACGCAGCCTTTTTGGCTGCGTTTTTTTTGATAGTGGAAACCTCGTAGCCATTACTTCGTACAGAACTTCGACGCTTTTTTGGTGATAATTTGCACATCGATTAATCATTCATATCGAATTTCAACGAGGTTGAAAGCTAAGCAAATGACCGACCAAGCCGGTTCTATCCGGAACAAATTCCGCTCTCACGTAATTATCGAACTTGCCCTCATCGCCGCCCTGGCACTGTACATGGTGTTGGCCCAGGAAAAGCCCGTTGGCGAAGATCTTATCTTTACCGTTGCCGGTGCAGGCCTGATGGCGCTGGTGACCTACTGGACCCTGAATACCCTTCGGGATGGTCTGGAAGTGATTGCACTGCGGGCAAAAGGCGTCCGCCACTAACGGCCGAATTTCTCGGGCCGCATCAGGCCTGGTGGCTGTGATCCGCCGATGGTAGGGGCGCGCTGTCTTCTGGCCTGATCCGTTCCCAGGTTTTGTGCAGGATGAGGGCATCGTTGGCGGCCCGGTGCACCGGTAAACCCAACTCGACAATGACCTCCTGACGGACTGCAGACCACTCCCGAACCTGCTGAGTGTCCAGCAGCGTAGAGATGGACTCGAGCTGGAACTCCGGCCGCACCTTGGCCGCCCGGAACAGTCGATGCAGCCAGAAACTGTCAAAGGTCCAGGCATCGCAAAACACCTGCTCTGGTAGCAGTTCGTTAAGGTGATGCGCCACGTCCCGCACCGAGGTGCCCTCGGCTTCCAGCGTTGCCCTTGAAATGCCGTGGATGCGTTCGGCGCTGTCTGACCAGTCCTGCCAAAGCACGTGTGGGGCAATCAGCCAGCTGTGAAGGGTGCTATCGGGCATGCAGAGACCGACCTCAATCGGATAACTCGCGATCAGGTCGAGGCTGGAAGCCTCAAAATCAATGAAGGCCGGGTGGCTGTCGGTGGTCATGGGCTCAGTGTAGTCGATGCGTTGTTTTTAGCCGAGTTTACCCGCCCCGGTCGTGAGACGCGAACCCAACCTGTGCGTGCACTGTTACAATATGTCCACTGATTGTAAAAGCCTGATGACAGCCACCTGTATTGGGCGCGGCCGTTGGCCGATTGAACCTGCACCACACCGACTGGGGATTCCGAATGACTGACACCGTGGTTGTAATCTATTCCGGGGGCATGGACTCCTACACGCTGCTGCATGTGGCCCGGGCCCGGGGCCTGCAGGTGCATGCGCTGTCTTTCAATTACGGCCAGCGTCATGTTCGGGAGCTCGAGTCTGCGGCGGCGGTGTGTGAAAGCCTCGGCATTCCCCACAAAGTCATCGATATTCGGGCCATGGGCGAGGTTATGGCCGGTTCGTCGCTGACTTCGGAGGTAGACGTGCCCGAGGGCCACTACGAAGAGGACAGCATGAAGGCGACGGTAGTCCCCAACCGCAATATGATTCTGCTGTCACTGGCTACCGGTTACGCCGTCACCGTCGGCGCCGGCGCGGTCTGGTACGGCGCCCATGGCGGCGACCATGCCATCTACCCTGATTGCCGTCCTGAGTTTGTCGAGAAGATGGATGCGGTATGCCGGGTGGCCAACTACGAACCGGTAGCGGTCGAAGCCCCGTTTATGGCTCTGGACAAGGGCGAAATTCTGGCCGAGGGGCTGAAACTGGGCCTCGACTACAGCCAGACCTGGACCTGTTACAACGGTCGGGAGCGGGCCTGCGGTCGTTGCGGCTCCTGTGTCGAGCGCCTGGAGGCTTTCGCCAGCCATGGCGTAACCGACCCACTGGCGTATGAGGAGAACGCCTGATGTACCGGGTGAAGGAAGCGTTTTACACCCTGCAGGGCGAAGGTGCCCAGGCTGGTCGCGCTGCCGTGTTCTGCCGGTTCAGCAAGTGCAACCTGTGGACCGGCCGGGAAAAGGATCGGGCCGGGGCAGTGTGCAGTTTCTGCGATACTGATTTTGTCGGCACTGACGGCCAGAACGGCGGTCAGTTCGAGACTCCCGAAGCGTTGGCCGCGCACATCCGCTGCCTGTGGCCGGATGCCCCCGGGCGCCCCTACGTGGTCTGTACCGGCGGCGAGCCGCTGCTGCAGCTGGACGTTGCGCTGATCGAAGCCCTGCACCGGGAAGGCTTCGAGGTGGGGGTGGAAACCAACGGTACCCTGCCGGCCCCGGTAGGCATCGACTGGTTGTGCGTGAGCCCAAAGGCGGACGCCCCGGTGGTGCTGGAAACCTGCGATGAACTCAAGCTGGTCTACCCCCAGGTCCTGGCCATGCCCGAGCGCTTCGAGCACATTCGCGCCCAGCACTATTTCCTTTCGCCCATGGCATCACCGACCGAGCCCGGGTCGGGCCCCGATCCGATCAAGCAGAGCAACACCCACAAGGCCACCGAGTATTGCCTGACTCACCCCCAGTGGCGCCTGACCCTGCAGATGCACAAGATCATCGGTATCGACTGAGCCGCTGAATCAGACGCTGGCGGCGATTGTCGTCGGCGCTGTCTGTGTCTTGGGTTGCCGTGCCCAGTTGCGATAACGGCTCGGACTGCTTCCGGTCCAACGCTTGAACGCCCGGGTATAATTGGCAGCATCGGCGTAGCCGAGCGCATCGGCAATCTGACTCAGATTCATGCTGGTGGTGGTCAGCAAGGCCTTGGCCCGTTCCAACCGAACCTCGTCCACCAGGTTCTGGAAGCTGGCGGACTCCTCCTGCAAGCGACGTTTCAGGGTGCGCTCGGATACGAACAGAGTGGCGGCCACTCGCGCCAGTTTTGGCGGGAACGGGTAGCTGGTCTCAATTACCCGCCTTACCCGGCAGGCAAAACCTGCATCTTCTGTTAATTGCCTGAGGGCTTCTTCGCACTGCACCCGTGAGGACTCGGCAAGCTGGTCATCGCTGAAGCGAATCGGCATCCCGAGCTGGCTGACCGGGATCAGCAGGGCGTCCTCCATGGCACCGTATTCCACCGGTACCGGCAGCTTCGGGCGGAAACGATGGAAGAACGCTGGCTCTGGTCCCCGCCGCAATAGCCGGAAGCCCGGCACGGTGGAGCCGGTCAGTTGCGCACCCATGAAAATGCAGCCAAACAACATGGCATCCATGATGAAACCCTGCAATGGTCCCAGGTCCTGATCACAGGTCACCGAATAGGCGGCGTTGCCGCTGCTCTGCCGGGTGCTGACGTGCAGGTTTGGTGCCCGCAGTGTCAGGTAACGGGTCATCAGCTCAAGCGCCTGCTCCAGGGTGCGGCTACTCATGATCGCGGTGCCCAGAGCGCCGTGCAGGGGCATTTTCAGTTCCCGCGCCAGCATGATTCCCAAGCCGGGTTCGCCACTTTCAATGATGGCCCGGGTGACAAATTCGCTAGCCTGAGCCTGGCTGACCCTGAGGTCGGGGGAATTCAGTCTGAGCGGGTCGAGACCAACCCTCAGCAGCAGGGCTTTCTCATCGACACCGATACGGTTCAGCAGGTCGGCCAACAGGTGCAGGTAGATGGCCGGCATGCCCAGATCCTGTGCGTTGGAGGTGGACGCGCGCATGGAAGTTCCTCGTGTTCGGGCTGTTGTTGTTATCAAAGCACTTAGGTAGCCACTGATTATGACGTGTACCGGTGCCGCTTCCCCATGACCCCGCTGACAGAGGGCTGGGCCAAACGGGCCAATTGACCCATTCGGACAGGCCCCTGGTGAACAACAGCGGGGTGTGGGCTCAGTGGTCGTGGCGTCTGACGAAGTCGCGCAGGACCCGGGCCGAGCGGCTCGGGTTTTCCAGCATTGGCAGGTGGCCGATACCGCGAAAGACGTGCACCTCGGCCTGGGGTGTTGCGGTGGCAAACCAGTCGACACAGCGAGTTGGGGTGATCCGGTCCCGGTCGCCCCACTGCACCTGCAATGGTGGCGTCGAGGGGCCGAGGTAGCGCACCGGTGCCAGGCCATCGGCGGCCATGTCCCGGAATATATGGCGCAGGGCCGGGGCTCGCTGGAGCAGGTCCGGCCCCAGCAGCGCGGTCATTGCAAGCCCGGATACGGTTGCCTTGCCGTCGCCCACACTGTTGAACATGCGATACACGCCTTTCCAGTCCTGGGGGATCAACAGGTGATCACCATTGGCTTCGAAACGCGCCTCCGGATCGCTGTCCGGGCGCTCCGGAATGCCGGCGCTGTTGAGCAGGGTCAGTGAGCGCGGTGCAGGTGCGAGTTGGTGGGCCAGCACGGCGGCAATGGCGCCGCCCATGGAACTGCCGACCAGGTGCAGGTTGCCGATGGGCATACTGGTGAGCCAGTCCCGGAGCCGCCGGGCCTGCGCCTCGTAGCCGTAATTGGCGTCGACCTGGTATTCGCTCTCACCCAGACCTGGCAGATCCGGGACCAGCAGGTGCCAGTGCCGCGGCAGGCGTGGCAGCCAGAAGCCCCAATTTTCCTTCATGGAGGCGAAGCCGTGGATCAGCACCAGGGTTGGCCGGTCTGGCCCCGGGGTGCCTCGCTCCAGGTAGACCATGCGGTGGTCATCCACCGTGGCTACCCGGCGCTTGGCCAGATGCAGCAGTCGCTGACCGGTTCTGGCAATGGGCCACACGTTGGGTGCTGGCAGGTTCATGGGCATGGGTATGATCACTCTGGTAGCAGAAGCATGAAGCCCAGTTTATCCACTGTGGGCCTCGGAGCCTTGGCCAGTGAGCCGACCATCGGTGGCGATGAGGCCACAACCAGAGTTCGGACACAGAATGGTCGGAGAGTGGGTAGAGAGCAGCTAGAAAGCAGCTAGAAAGCGACCACAGTTCGGCGCCGCCGTTTGGTCACTGTCAGAGTCGGATGTCGGTGATTACCGGGTTGTGGTCGGAGGAGCGCCAAGGCAGGGTTGACGTGACGTCCAGCGGGCCGTCATAGGCCAGGGCCCGGGGCTCGTCGGCGTTGAGTAGCCAAGTGGCGGCGGTCAGGATTCGTGGCTGCAAGGAAGCGGATGCCAGCGCGTAGTCGAGCGAGCCCCGGGCGCCCTTGTACCGGTAGGTGTACTGCGGGCAGGTGCGGGCATCGCAGGGCTGAAGCTGGTGCACCATGCTGGTAAAGCCGGCGCTGCGAAACACTTCAAGCGGTGCTTCCCGGGCGTAGGCGTTGAGATCGCCGGTGACCAGGGTGCCCGCCAGATTGTCGGGCGCGGGCAATTCCGAAAGCCACTGCACGATGGCTTCGGCGGCCTGAACCCGGCGATCATTGTAGCAGCCCTGGCCATCGTGCTGATCCCGATCAGCGCCGGTGGCACCTCGGCAGGACTTGGATTTCAGGTGCAGGGCGGTGATCCGAACCCCGGTGTCGCCGTTTTTGGCATGGAACACCTGAGTCACCGGTGGCCGACCCCGGTGCCGGAACAGTCCGCTGGTCAGTCGCTTGGCATGACCACTGGTTTGAACTCGATCGGAGCGGTACAGCAGTGCCGTTCGGATCTCATCCTGGCCATCAGCGCCAGGGGTGGTCACCACGCGCCAGCTTGGCCCCAGAGCCTCGGCCAGGTCGGCTACCGAGCTGGCGACGCCATAGCCGTCGTTTTCCAATTCGGTGAGCGCCAGGATATCCGGATCCGGTGCCCGCAAGGCTGCCAGAAGGCGCTGGTGCTGGTGTTCGTAGTCGGCCTGGGAACTGGCACCACGGCTGGTGGGAAAACCCTGGCCGTCGCCATCGCCGTTGAAATAATTGGCCAGGTTCAGGGTGACGAGGCGCAGGTGTGGCTGTTCAGGGCGTGTCGGCGGCGGCTGCCTGGGGTTGGCCGGCAGCAGTTCCGGCGTTGCCTGGGGCTGCAGGCGCCAGTCGCCGAAGCGGAAATCCAGAACGCCGACTAGCTGACCGAAACGGTCGCCGGCACGCACGGTGTTGTCGGCTGTCAGCCCACCCGGCGGCCAGGGTACTGGCCGAGGCTGCTGTTGCCGGTGGCCGTCATCCAGCACCACCCGCTGCAGGCGCTGGCGCTCGGGGGCTAGCTGGGCCGACGGTCCGGGCTCCAGGTACTCGGTGGCGTTGACCTGATCGGTCCGGGCCAGCGTCAGTTCGCCGTAGCGGCCAAGATTGTGGCTGTCGATCACCGTCAGCGGCTGTTCGAAGCGAACCCGCATGTTTTCCAGGGTTTCCGGCGGCTGTGGCCAGGGCAGGGTCAGGACAATGGGGGCTGGCACTGGCTCGCGTCCGCACCGGGTCATGGCCTTGATGCCGACCAGTTCGGTGAGCCCGTGAAACTCCTTCACGGTACCGGTAATGCGCAGGCGATCACCGATCTCACCGAGGCTGCGGCGGGTGTACACGAACAGGGCTTCGGAGGTGCGTGGATCGGAGTCAGTCTGGTGGTCGGCCTGCTGCAGGTAGAAACCCTGAAAACCGCCCTGGTGACGGCTATCTTGGCTCAGTATGGCTTCGACAGTGACGGTCTGGCCCGCCATGGGCGAGTGGTCACCGGCGCCCTGAATACGGGCAATGGGGGTGGCCGGGTCGCCACAGGACGCCGCTGCCGCGCCTGCCAGTGGCAGGAACAACAGCGCCAGGGCGATGGCACGAAGGAGAATGCGGGTTGCGGTCACGCCGTCAGTTTAGCAGACGCCGGCTACCGCTTTCAGTGCCCGCTCCCGCTTGCTGCCAAAGCCCAACTGGTCCGGGTTAGCCAGCTCCAGCTGCTGCACCAGAGGGTCCGGATGCTGGTTGTCCAGGGTGATGCCCAGGCGGGACAGCACGTAAGGCGCCAGGGCCGCACGAGTTTTGACCTCAAGCCGGCCTCGCTCCATGCCGTAGTCCCGGGCGATGATGCGTTGCTGGGCTTCGGTCAGGCGCAGATCCGGAGTCAGTACCATGGTGACTTCGCGGTTCCAGTCGTGGTCCTGCTGGCGGTCGCGTTTGACGCGCTGGCGCAGCGCCTCGGGCGGCCGATGGAAACGACTCAGGGCGAAGTCCCGGAACTCCCGGTTGGATTCGCACCAGGCCCGCAGATGCCAGCTGTTGCCGGTACACACCAGGGTATGGGGCTCGAGAATGCTCTCGACCGCTTCCGGACGACTCAAGGACACGTAGCTGGCCCGCAGTTGCCGGCCGTGACGTGTCGCCAGCACCACCGCGCGCATGGTTTCCGGGGAGATGACCCGGTTCGGGCCCTGCACGATGGTGCTCTCGGGCAAGCCGATATTCAGGGATTCGAAGGTGGCGCTCAGATTCTGCTGGCGTGCCAGAAGATCCCAGTATTCAGCCACCAGCCCGCAGGTAACCACCGGCTGGAAGTTGGCGGCCGGGACATAACCTTTCAGGTGCCGGTCATAGACCAGGTTGCCCGGGGCAATTTCGCGCAGATAGGTGTTGATATCCTTGGATGCCTGCTGACGACCAATGCCAAAGCTGTGACAGATGTGGTTGGTGGTCAGGCGACCTTCCCACAAGGCAATGGTTTCAATCAGTCGGTAGCGAAGCAGCAAATCCCAGCGAATGGGCCAGTCCGTTTTTTTCATAACGACGCGCTCACGAGTCTAATAAATAGCTGAAAGTCATGTTACCTGCTCTGGTACGTGCAGTCTGTTACGACCCATTAATGTAAAATGCTGTAAAACCGCGCAGTGGCGGAGTTGTAGAGGTGTCAACTAAGCTTGCAGGGTGTTTCGGCAAGTGCCTAGTGGTGATGAATATTCGGTACTGATTTAATGCGCGTCCGGCCGATTCCGGATCTTGATGTTGTCGGTTTTCTGTTACCACCTACCGTATCTGCAATACCCGGAGTCTGTTGTCATGACCCAGATGGTCGCTTCTCTGTCTGCCCTGATTATGAGCATCGTGCTGCTGGTCAGTGGTAATGCCTTTTTGATGACTTTGCTGGGTATCCGGTTGAGTATCGAAGCGGTGTCACCGGACATCATCGGCTGGATTCTGGTGTGTTATTCCATTGGTTTTGTGCTCGGCACCCTGTATGTCCACAAGATCATCGGGCGGGTTGGCCACATTCGTGCCTTTGCCGTGTTTGCCGCGGCCTCTGCCGTGGCCGCTCTGCTCTATCCCATGGCCGTATCGGAACTGTTCTGGGCAGTGCTGAGGGTTATTTCCGGGTTCAGTATTGCTGGTGTCCTGGTGGTTATTGAGAGCTGGTTCTCCAGTCGGGCTACCAATACCAACCGGGGCGCCCTGTTTGCGGTCTATCAGATTGTGTTCTATTCGTCGGCCGCAGGCGGTCAGCTGATCGTCAACGTTGGCGATCCGGCCAACTTCATGCCCTTTTCACTGGCGGCGATCCTGCTCACCCTGGCACTGCTTCCGTTGTCGCTGACCCGGATGGAGGCGCCGGCCATTCATCAGGTGGATCGGATCTCCATTTTTACGCTCGCCCGTGAATCGTTTACCGGTGTTGCCGGCGCCCTGACCTGTGGCGTGATGATTGGCGGCTTTTATGCCCTGGGTCCGGTGTACGCCACCCTGGTGGGACTGGATGTGGCCAAAACCTCGACCTTCATGGCCAGCGCCATCGTTGCGGCCATGATCCTAGCCTGGCCCCTAGGGCGCCTGTGTGATCATTTTGACCGGCGCCGGGTGATGTTCTGGGTGGCCATACTGGCGGCCAGCTCTGCCGTTGCCGTGGCGGTCCTCGGGGCGGATAACATCTGGCAGCTGACCCTGTTCGTCGGACTGTTTACCGGTCTGTCAGCAACCCTGTATCCGGTGGCGGTTGCCATCACCAATGACCGGATGGAGAGCAGCCGGATTGTTGCCGCCAGTGCCACGCTGCTGCTCAGTTATGGCGTGGGTAGTGTGATTGGCCCGGTAGTCATGGCCGAACTGATCAATGTGCTGGGGCCGTCTGGCCTGTTCTTCGGCAACGCCGGTTTCCTGCTGGTGCTGGCGGTGATTACCAGCTATCGCATCAGTCACACCGACGATGTGGCGGTGCAGGATCAGGAGCATTATGTCCCGGCCATGCCAGAGACCTCATCGGTGTTGACGGAAATTGACCCCCGTAACGAGGAATTTCACGAGTCGCCCGAAATGGAGGACATTCAGCGGGCGACCCAAAACCCGGCGGGCTGATCCGTCTCTCGGTTTTCTACGACTTTGTTTTTGTATTCACATCTGTATTTATAGCAATGGTTAGCATACTATTGTTACCTTTCCGATAAGGTCAGTTTTAAGATCAATTCGAGGTCGGCGTGTCAGTCCCGTTGGATGGCACTCCGCTGACCCGCCTATTTGAACGGAGTTTGAGGCATGAGAGATCAGTTCCCCTTTGCCGTGGCCCGGGTTACCCGTCGCTGGAGAAAAATGCTCGATGAGCGCTTGAAGGATCTGGGCGTGACTCAGGCTCGCTGGAGCACCATGGTATATCTGGACAAAGGCGGCGAAGGCCTGACCCAACGGGAACTGGCCGGCCTGATGGCAATTGAGAATCCGACTCTGGTTCGGCTGCTGGACAGCCTGGAAGAGCAGGGTCTGATCGAGCGCCGGCCTTGTCCCAATGACCGTCGCGCGCGCCGGTTACACCTGACCCCGGCTGGCCGGGCGTTCATGGACGATCTGACTGTGCGGGCTGAGAAACTTCGGGAGCAGATGCTGGAAGGTATCAGCGACGACGACATCGAAACCACGGTCCGGGTATTCAACAAGATCCTGGAAAACGCTGAAAAGCAGAAGTAAGCCTTGAGCGACAACACGGTCGAGGGTCTCCGGACCCGATACGGTGAACGCTGGCGCTGGCTGGCGGTGGCAACGGTAATGCTCGGCACCATGGCGACAGTGCTCAGTGCCACGGTGGTCAACGTAGCACTGCACGACATCATGCTCGAGTTCGGCATTCGCCAGGGTCGGGTGCACTGGCTGGCGACCGGGTTTATTGCCGCCATGACCACCACCATGCTGGCATCGTCCTGGTTGCTGGACCATTTTGGCGTCCGCAAGACCCTGGCCGGCGCCATGTTCATATTCACCGTGATTTCCATCGCCGGCGGGTTTGCCGCCACCCCGGAACAGCTCATTGCCGCCCGTATTGGCCAAGGCGCCATGGCCGGTCTTATGCAACCCATGGGCATGTACCTGGTGTTCCGCATCTTCCCTAGGGAAAAGCGCGGGCAAGCCATGGGCATCTATGGCATGGGCGTGATTCTGGCACCCGCCCTGGGGCCGGTGCTGGGCGGCTTTTTGGTCGATCAACTGAGCTGGCGTTACGTCATGTTTGCGCCGGCGCCGGTGACCATCATCGGCGTGGCCATGGCCTGGCGGTTCCTGCCCTTGCCGCCCTCCCGTCCGCAACCCTATCGCTTTGACCTGCTGGGACTGATCCTGCTGGGTGCTACCCTGGCGCTGTCGCTGGACACCCTGAACCGGTTGCAGAATCTGGCCGGCCAGGAAACCCGCGTGGCCATCGGCGGCGTGCTGTCGGCCCTGGCCCTGGTGTTGTTCCTGGTGCGGGAGCGCCGAGCCCGTCATCCCCTGGTCAATATCGCGCTGTTGCGCAAGCCGGTGTTCCTGTACGCCAATCTTGGCGCCCTGGCATTGGGCCTGGCGTTGTTCGGGTCAACCTACCTGATACCACTCTTCGTCCAGACTGCGCTAGATTACACCGCCACCGACGCCGGCTTGCTGATGTTGCCGGCCGGTGTGGTTCTGGGTATGACCTTTCCCTTGGCCGGGCGCCTGGCCGACCGGCAGAGTGCACGCAAGCTGGTGGTGTTCGGCATCGCGCTGTTTGCAGCCTCGGCGGTGCTGTTTGCGGTATCGGACCTGGCGCTGGCGTTCGGCTGGCTGGCCCTCTGGACTGTGGTCGGCCGCATTGGTATTGGTTTCATGCTGCCGGCGTTGTCCATCGGTGCTTTGAACCCACTGGCTCCGGAGGAACTGGGCGCCGGTTCCAGCACCATTAATTTCGCCCGGCAGTTGGGGGGTGCCTTTGGCGTTAACATGGTGGCATTAACTATTGAGTTCGGTGAGCACCACAATGGCATGCCCACCATCGAGGCGTTCCACACCGCCTGGTGGCTGGTGGCCGTATTCGTTGCGCTGGCGGCAATCCCGGTCTGGAAAATGCGGACCTAGTGTTTGGTCCGCGCTCATCATTGGTTTTGGAGTTGTAGATGGAAGCTTTTCTGGCCTCAACGGCCGCCGTTGCCATTGCGGAAATTGGTGACAAGACCCAGCTGTTGTCCCTGTTTCTCGTCGTCCGCTACGGCCAGCGCCTGCCGATCATTCTCGGCATCCTGATCTCAACGCTGCTGAATCATGCCCTGTCGGCCTGGTTTGGCGCCTGGATTGCCGGGTTTATTCCTGAGGCCTGGCTGCCGTGGATTCTGGCGTTGAGTTTCGTGGCCATTGCGGCCTGGCTGCTGATCCCGGACAAGGACGACTCCGAGGATTCCCGCTTTCTGGGCATGGGCGCCTTCATGGCCACCACGGTGATGTTCTTCCTCGCGGAAATTGGTGACAAGACCCAGGTGGCCACCGTGGTGCTGGCAGCACGTTTTACTGAGACGGTATGGGTAGTTCTCGGTACTACGGTGGGGATGTTGATTGCCAACATACCGGTTATCATGGCAGGGCGTTGGCTGATGGATCGACTGCCCCTGGCCACCGCAAGAATCAGTGCCAGCATCCTGTTTCTGGTGCTGGCGATTGTGACCATTGCCGCCACATTCGTGAACTCCTGATGCTGGCGGCTGTCACGGTACCCGTGTCGACAAGACGGTTGGAAAGAATCTCTATGTGGTTCAGATGTGTAAGTTTTGCCCTGATGGCCCTGGTTCTGGCGGTGACTCCGTTGCAGGCCGCCGAGGATAACAAGCCTGGCCCCGACGCTGAGGCAAAGGGCGAGGAAGCGGCGCAGGACCGTTCGCCGCGCGTACCGACGTTTGAGTTGGATGGCGACCTGGCGGGCCGGATCGAAGTGTTCACCACCCGTTACGAGGACACCTTTGCCGGTATCGGTAACCGGATTGCCCTGGGCTATCTGGAACTGGTGAAGGCCAATCCGGGGGTTGACCCCTGGCTACCCGGTGAAGGCACCACCATTACCCTGCCCCGTCGTTACGTCATGCCGGATGCCCGGCGCGAAGGTATCGTGATCAATCTGGCGGAGTACCGCCTATACTATTTCACCGAAAATGGTGTGCAGGTGTATCCGGTGGGTGTTGGCTCTGAAGAGAATCCGTCGCCACTGACCGATGCTAAGGTGACCATGCCCCTGGAATCACCAGCCTGGTATCCGCCAGCCAGCATTCGCGCCGAGTACGAGCGTGATGGCGACTATCTGCCACGAATGATCCCGCCCGGGCCCTCCAACCCCCTGGGCAGCCATGCCCTGTTGCTGAGCGAGAAGGGCTATCTTATTCACGGCACCAACAAAAAGTTTGGCGTGGGGATGGCGGTCAGCCACGGTTGTTTCCGCATGTACAACGAGGACATCTCGCGCTTTGTCTATCAGGTCGATAAGGGTACGTCGGTGCAAGTGGTCCGGGACCCGGTAAAGATCGGCCTGTCCGGTGGCGAAGTCTGGCTGGAGGTGCACCGTCCGGATGAGGAATACCCGCGTTCGGATCGCGACGAACTCTGGCGCCAGGCGTTGGCCGAGGTTGAGGTCTTTCGAAAGCAGCACCCCGGAGTGGAAATTCAGCGCCGGGCGATCGAAATTGCCGTTGATCAGGCTGACGGCATTCCCACCATGATCGGTGAGCGGGTCGCCCGCGTGGCGGCCGACGATAGCTCCGAGGATGAAACTGCGAATACCGACCAAGAGTCGAAATCCACGCTCTATTTTTGAGCCTTCCACACGGCTCTGCTCAATAACAATGACAACAATAAGGAGAGCCCATGGCTCGTACCATCCTGATTACCGGTGCCAGCTCCGGTCTCGGCGAGGGCATGGCCCGGGAATTTGCCGCCCGGGGTGACCGCCTGGCCCTTTGCGCCCGCCGAACAGAGCGCCTGGCTCATCTGAAAGCTGAACTTGAACGGGATTACCCTGGGGTCATCGTTAGTGTGCGGGCCCTGGACGTCGACAATCACGACCAGGTCTTTGAGGTGTTCCGTGCCTTCCAGACTGAATATGGCACTCTGGACCGGGTCATCGTTAACGCGGGTATCGGTAGCGGTCAGGCTCTCGGAACCGGTAATTTCGAGGCCAACCGGCAGACCGCTGAAACCAACTTTGTCTCTGCCCTGGCCCAGATGGAAGCGGCGATGGAGATCTTCCGCCAGCAGGGGCAGGGTCACCTAGTTACCGTGTCTTCGGTATCGGCGGTACGGGGCATGCCCGGCAGCATTAACACCTACGCCGCCACCAAGGTCGGCCTTGCGGCACTTTCGGAGGGACTGCGTGTCGAACTTGCAAAGGCGAAATCTCCGATTCGTGTGACTACACTGTATCCAGGCTACATAAAAACGGCGATTAACGAACAAGTAAAGAATGCGCCGTTCCGAGTGGATGCCAAAACCGGCTGCAAGGCCATGGTTAAAGCCATTGAATCCGGCCGGGCGGAGTGTTTCGTGCCGGGCTGGCCGTGGACGGCAGTCGGATTTCTGCTACGCCGCTTACCCGTGTCGGTGCTAGCCAGGATGTTCTGAGTCTCAATCAGCGCCGGGGAGGTGGTATGCAGGATTTCCAACCCTTGTCTTCAACCCGTGCCAAGCGACTAAAAATCTGGGGCGCGACTCTGGTCGCCGGTCTGGTGCTCGCGCTAGGATCCCTGCTGCATCAGGTTCACGCCGAGCAGGAAGCCTCCGGCACCGCCCTGGTGCTGACCATCGACGGCGCCATTGGTCCGGCCACCATGGACTACATCACCCGCGGCATCCGGCGCGCAGAAGCCGACGGCACCGTTCTGGTCGTCCTTGAAATGGACACTCCCGGGGGCCTGATGGATTCCATGCGCGATATCATCAAAGCCATTCTCGCTTCCGACGTGCCAGTGGCAACCTATGTCTCCCCTCAGGGCGCCCGGGCCGCAAGCGCGGGCACCTATATCCTGTACGCCAGTCACATTGCCGCCATGGCCCCGGCCACTAACCTCGGTTCGGCGACACCGGTGCAGATGGGTGGCCTGCCGGGCAGTCCCGAGCAGGAACCGGAGCCGGCTAATGGTGAGCAGGACGACGACGGCAAGCGCCGTGGTAATACCCCCATGGAGCGCAAGGTGCTCGAGGATGCGGTCAGCTACATTCGCGGGCTGGCCGAGCGCCATGGCCGCAACGCCGACTGGGCCGAGGAAGCCGTGCGTGAAGCGGTAAACCTCAGTGCCAATGCCGCTCTCGAGCAAAACGTGATTGATGTAGTCGCCCCCAGTCTGGGCGACCTGCTGCGACAAATCGATGGCCGTACGGTGCGCATGGCCCGCGGTGACCTGGTGCTGGAGACAGGGTCTCTGGCTCTGGTGCGCTCACAACCAGACTGGCGTACCCGGCTCCTGTCTGTCATCACCGACCCCAATGTGGCCTACTTCCTGATGATCATCGGCTTCTACGGCATCATCTTCGAGCTGGCCAATCCGGGCGCAGTGGTGCCTGGTGTAATCGGTGCCATCAGCTTGATTCTGGCGCTTTTCGCCTTCCAGGTGCTGTCGGTGAACTACGCTGGCCTGGCGCTGATTCTGCTTGGTTTGGCCTTTATTGTCGGCGAGGCTTTTGTGCCCAGTTTCGGAATCCTGGGCGTGGGCGGCATCGTCGCCTTTGTCACCGGCTCGGTAATCCTGATGGATGGCTCGCACCGGGACATCTCGCTGCCCACCATTGGCGGCACCGCGGTGGTCGCCGCTGGCTTCATCCTGTGGACGGTGACCAAATTTATCGGCCTGCGGCGCAAGGGACCGGTTAGCGGCAGCGAGCTGATGAGCCACGAGCAGGGCCTGGCACTGGACGATTTCGCCCACGACCACGACCGATTCAGCGGACATGTGCGCCTGAATGGCGAGCGCTGGAAGGCGGTCAGTTCCGGCCCGGTCAGCGAGGGCGACTCGGTTCGGGTCAAGGCAATGGAAGGATTGACAGTAACTGTCGAGGTCATGGACGAGAACGGCTGACCCGGCACAAATAAGCTCACGGCATACTCAAGGAGGCCGTATGATTGGTGAACTGATTCCCTACCTAGCACCGACTCTTGTGCTGTTGTTGATCCTCGGCTCGGCGATCAAGATCCTGCCGGAATACGAGCGCGGCGTGGTGTTTTTTCTGGGACGTTTTCAGGGGGTCAAAGGGCCTGGTCTGATCATTGTGATCCCGGGTATCCAACAACTGGTCCGGGTTGATCTCCGGGTCATTGTCCTGGACGTACCCAGCCAGGACGTGATTTCCCGGGACAATGTCACGGTCCGGGTCAACGCCGTACTCTATTTCCGGGTGGTCGATCCCGAGCGTGCGATCATCCGGGTTGAGGATTTCAATTCCGCCACCAGCCAATTGGCCCAGACCACCCTGCGTTCGGTGTTGGGCAAGCACGATCTCGATGAAATGCTGTCGGAACGGGACAAACTGAACTCCGACATCCAGGAAATTATCGATGCCCAGACCGAGGAGTGGGGCATCAAGGTTGCCAATGTAGAGATCAAGCACGTGGATCTGAACGAATCCATGATTCGGGCCATTGCCCGTCAGGCGGAGGCCGAGCGCGAACGTAGGGCCAAGGTTATTCACGCGGAAGGGGAATTGCAGGCGTCGAAGAAACTGGTAGAGGCGGCCAACGTGATGTCGGCGAACTCGGGTTCGATGCAGCTCAGGTATATGCAGACATTGGCCGATATGAGCAACACCAATACCTCGACCATCGTCTTCCCGCTGCCGATGGAACTGATGACGACGTTTCTGAAGGAGAACGCGCCAGCATCACCTCAAAAACCTGAACCAGAGGTATAAAAAAAGGCCGGGTTTCCCGGCCTTTTCAGCATCAGCGTAAGCTGTGCTTCACTTCATGCTAGAACGCTCGAGCATACGCTTGGCGCGCTCGTTCGCTTCGTTAGCAGACTTCTGTGCTGCCTTGGCAGCGGCCAGAGCTTCTTCGGCGGTCTGCTGGGCAGTACGTGCAGAGCTGGCCGCGCTGTTAGCGGTGTTCAGTGCATTCTCTGCAGTTTGCTCTGCTGAATTCGCAGTTGCATTGGCTTCGTCGATACCTGCCTGGTTAGAGGCACAGCCGGCCGTCAGTACAGTAGCCATTGCAAACCCGGCGATCGTCAGTTTACGCATTGTAAATCCCCTTATTGGTCGAGTTATTTCCTAATATCCGGAAGTCAGTTCAGTACATGAACGACTTCCTGTCAAACCGGCCCGATAGGCGTTGACTACCGGAGTCGTGAAACAGTGTAAAACACTCTGAGACAAAATGTTAACTGGGGATACGTATATTTTCGCGGCTTATGACAACAACTTAATGCAGTCGTCAGCAAAAAGTCAGGGAAGGATGCGAATCGGGGTGCCGTTGGTGACCAATTGCCAGATTTCGTCCATTTCCTCATTGGTCACCGCAATGCAGCCGTCAGTCCAGTCCAAGCCGCGGTAGGCGAACGCCATGTCGTCTGCGTCGTTGGGCAGGCCATGAATCATGATGCTGCCGCCGGGGTTAAGGCCCCAGGAGCGGGCCAGTTCACGGTCTTGCTGACTGGGATAGGAAATGTGAATGGACTTGTAGAAGTCACTGCTGGCATTGCGCCAGTCCAACGTGTAATCGCCTTCGGGGGTGCGCTCGTCGCCTTCGTAGAGCTTGTGGCCTTCCGGGTTGTCACCCAGGGAGATGCGATAGCTCTTCACCACCTGGTCATCGTCCATCAGATACAACCGGCGCTCGCTCTTGCGCACCAGGACCTTGTTGATGTCTACCGAGTCGTGGTCAAACACCTCTGCGCCGGGCATGGTCAGGTCAGCCCGCGCCAGCAGCTCACTGGCAGCACCGTTAAGGGGGGCGAGTGCGGTGATTGCAAATAGACAGACGGTAATCAGAAAACGGGTCAACATGGCCTTAACTTACCAATGGTTAATGTTCGCGCAGCCACTTTTATAACATAGCTCGACGATGGAATGTTGAGGGCTTTTGTTAACTTTTTCAGTTATCTCTTTTCTGGGTCAAGTATTTTGTGAACCCTCCATCTTCAGACCGACCTTGGTCACCTGGTCGGAATCGGTAGCTCGGGCGACCAGCACCACCGGCCCCAGCATCACCGTGTCACCGACAACCGGGTGGCCCTTGGTGCGCCTGGCAAAGCACTCTGCCAGGGACAATTCCGGTGGCAGATCGTCGAACTCGATACCGTACACCTGTTCAACATCTCCCAGCAGCGCATCGCCATTGAGCACGAAGTCCCCGAAGAAGGCCCGTTCGGCCAGGTATCGGGGCGCGTGGCGGCCACTCAGGACCTTGCTCAGCTCCGGCAGTACGCCTGGCGTGGCGAACATAGCCACCATGTCGCCGCTGGAAACTTCCAGGTCGCCCTTGGGCTGCAGGCACACCCGGTTTCGGAACACCCCGGCTACAGTAGTGTTTTCCGGAAATCGCAGCTGGCTCAGCGGGCGTGGGGTCTCCCAGGACTGGCCGCGCAGGGGGAACAGCATCAGTTCGTGATCGCCGGCGCCCGGGGCGTCCAGCGGCAGGCGCCGATACGGATCCTCGCCCGATGGGACCTCCAGCCGTAGCTTACGGGCCAGCGGTGCCATGGTAGTGCCCTGAACCACCAGAGACACCAGGACAACGAAGAAGGCGACGTGAAAGACCAATTGGGCTTCCGGCAGATTGGCGATGATGGGAAACAGCGCCAGCACAATGGGCACCGCACCGCGCAGGCCAACCCAGCTGATAAAGCCCAGTTCCCGGCGGTTAAAGGCGAATGGCCAGAGCGTTAGCAGCACCGTCAGCGGCCGAATCACAAAGATCAGCGCCAGCGCCAGGATCAGACCGCCACCCAACAGCGGCAGTAGGTCCGAAGGCGTGACCAGTAACCCCAGCATCAGGAACAGGCACAGCTGTGCCAGCCAGGCGAGGCCATCGTGAACCTGCAGGATCATGGGCATCATCCGCACGTGGCGGTTGCCGATAAACACTCCGGTCAGATAGATCGCCAGGAAACCGCTACCGCCCAAGGCGTTGGTGGCGGAGAACACCGAGATACCGCCGGCGGCAACCAGCAGCGGATACAGCGATGGCGTCAGCCGGATCCGGTTGGCCAGTTCCACCACCAGGTAGCCGCCCAGAATCCCGGCCACGCTGCCAATTCCGAATTGCTTGATCAGCATGATCAGCGCCGACCAGGTGGGACTGTCACCGCTGTTGCCGATCAGGGTGACCAGCATCAGGGTCAGGAAGATGGCCATGGGGTCGTTGCTGCCGGATTCGATTTCCAGGGTTGCGCTGACCCGTTCGTTCAGGTGCAGGCCCCGGCCCTGCAGCAGCGAGAATACGGCGGCGGCGTCGGTGGAGGAAATGATCGCTCCTACTAAAAGGGCGGTCAGCCATTCCAGGTCAAAGACCCAGCGCGCTACCACAGCGGCGCCGGCTGCGGTCATGAATACGCCCAAGGTGGCCAATACCAGTGCCGGGCGCAGACCAACCCGGAAGGTTTCGGCCCGGGTGCGCATACCACCATCGAGCAGGATCACCCCGAGCGCCAGATTGGCAATCAGGAAGGCCAGTTCGAAGTTGTCGAACTGGATACCGCCCGGACCGTCCTCGCCCATCATCATGCCAACCCCGAGGAATATCAGCAGCACTGGCATGCCCACCCGGCTGGATAACGGGCTGAGCACAATACTGATAACCAGCATCAGGGCGCCAATCAGGGTTAGGGTGGGATCCATTAATGCTCCAGCTAGACTGCTTGCTCATTGTCGCGCTGACTGCTTATATTGCTCACACAGTCACCGCAAAGGCGGGTGTAGTTCAATGGCAGAACGGCAGCTTCCCAAGCTGCATACGAGGGTTCGATTCCCTTCACCCGCTCCATTCCTTTCCCAGAGTGTACCCCGAAGCTGTCTAGTGTAATTTGAGACGAGGCTGCATCGCACGACTGATTTTGTCCATCAGCCAGATAATGCCGGTTCTAATCGGCCCATGCAGGGCAACCTGATGCATGCGATACAGGGATACATAGAATAGTCGGGCGACCTTACCCTCAATGTACATGCTGCGCCCGGCCAGGTTGCCCATCAGGTTGCCGACGGTGGTGTAGTGGCTGAAATTGATCAGCGAACCGTGATCGTTGTAAACGAACGGCACCGCGTCGCCACCGGTAATGCGGTTTCGCAAGGTCTTGAACAGCGCATCAGCTTGCTGGTGCGCGGCCTGGGCCCGGGGCGGCACCGGCCGGTCGGTATCCGGTTGCGGACACGCGGCACAGTCACCCAGGGCGAAGACACTGTCGTCGCGGGTGGTCTGGAGGGTCTGCTCGACCACCAGTTGGTTGCTCTTGTTGGCTTCCAGTCCGTCCAGATCGGCCAGAAACGCCGGTGCCTTGATGCCCGCCGCCCAGATGGTCATCTCCGAGGGCAGCTCGGTGCCGTCTTGCATAACGATGCTGGCATCCCGCACTTCACTGACCGGCTGGCCAGTAAGCACCTTGATGTGCTGATGCTCCAACTCGCGGTTTGCGGCAGCCGACAACCGGGCAGGCAATGCCGGCAGGATGCGGTCGGCGGCTTCGATCACGGTAATCGAGACGTCGGAGGCTTGCAGGTGGTTCATGCCGTAAACCGGCAATTCCCGGGACGCCAGGCGTAACTCGGCGGCCAGTTCGACGCCGGTGGCGCCGGCACCAATGATGCTGATATTCAGGGTGTGGTTTTCGCCTTGCAGCGCCTCGTGGTTCTTGCGCAGGAAAGCGTTGAGCATCAGGTTGTGGAACCGGCGGGCCTGACTGAGGCTGTCCAGGAACAGGCAGTGATCCTGCGCGCCCGGGGTACCAAAATCATTGGCGGTACTGCCAACGGCGATGACCAGAGTGTCGTAACGAATGCGTCGCTCCGGCACCACTTCGGCCCCGTCCTGATCGTGAAAGGCGGCAATGACCAGTTGTTTGGCCTCACGGTCCAGACCGCTCATGCGGCCGAGCTGGAACTCGTAATGGTGCTTGCGGGCATGGGCCCGGTAATTGATTTCGTTGGCGTTGGCATCCAGCGAGCCGGAGGCAACTTCGTGCAGCAGTGGTTTCCAGACGTGGGTCAGCCCGGCATCCACCAGGGTGACGCGAGCCTTACGTTTTTTGCCCAGCTTGTTGCCGAGCCGGGTTGCCAGTTCCAGTCCGCCGGCGCCCCCGCCGACCACCACGATGTGATGAAGGTTTTCCATAACAATCAGCCCCTGAAGTGAAGAAAGCCAAGCACTCTCCAGGCAAAATGCTTGGCTGTCGTCACTGGGACGGGGCAGTAAATGTAGGGTACTGATGCTGAAAGGAATAGAGTAACGCGGAGGGCACCCATGGCACAATTGGACGGAAGTGCTATGAGCGCCCGAAGGTGGAGGGTATCAGTGCCGGGTGCGGTAGCTTTCCAGAATACTGGCGACATCATCGCCCAGGTCCGACAGCTCATCCGGCGCAAGGTCGCGTTCGGCCATAGAACGGATCGCCACGATCTGGGCCTGCAGCAGACGCGCCAGTCGATGGCAGTCGGTGGATGCCAGCAATTCGCCACGGGCCTTGGCAGTTTCCAGAGCCGCACACAGGGTCTGCTGGATATTGGCCAGGATCCGGTTGGCCTGCTCAGCCAGCGCCGGGTGGGTGTTACTGGACTCCAGCAGGGTTTTTACAATCATGCAGGCCCGGGAGGGCTTGGCCAGGGTTTGATTGCCGGTCTGGGCGATACCGCGCAGGTAAGCCTCCAGACCATCGACGATGGACTCGGCCGGCTCCAGGTAGGTCTTCAGCTCCTGGCTGCCTTGTTCGGCGTACGCTGCCAGGGCTTCGGAAAATAAGCCATCCTTACTGCCAAACGTTGCGTAGATACTACCCGGGCGCATATCCAGGGCCTGCTCAATCTGCTTCATGGAGCTGCCGTGGTAACCACGCTCCCAAAATAGGGCAACGGCTTTTGCCAATGCGGTTTGTCGATCGTAGCGGGCGTGCCTGGCCATAACTTCGGTCCGTTCAGGTAATCCAGTGATGTTGAATGAATGCTCAAATTATAGCTTGAGCGATCACTCAATAACAGTTAGTGTGTCGGTGTTGTTGAGCAATCACTCAAATTAGGAGCCAGATATGACCGACTTTACTCTGCACGATCAAAATTCAGCACCGGAAAAATCCAAGCCGCTGCTGGAAAATTCTCAGAAGGCGTTCGGCATGATTCCGGGGCTGCACGCGGTGATGGCTGATGCGCCGACCGTTCTTGATGGCTACCAAAAGCTCCACGAACTGGTACTGAATACCAGCTTTGATAACGACGAGACCACCGTGGTGTGGCAAACCATCAACGTTGAGCATGCCTGCCATTACTGCGTCCCGGCGCACACCGGCATCGCCAAGAGCATGAAGGTGTCAGATGACATCATCAACGCCCTGCGTGACGAGACGCCGCTGCCCAGCGACAAGCTGGAAGCCCTGCGTACCTTCACGTTGGCCGTCGTCCGCAAGCGTGGCGAAGTGAACAGCGAAGACCTCAATGCCTTCTATGAAGCCGGTTATGAGCGCAGTCATGTGCTGGAAGTGATTCTGGTGCTGTCGCAAAAGGTGATGAGTAACTACATCAACCACATCGCCGAAACTCCGGTCGACGAGCCATTCCAGAAGTTCGCCTGGAAAAAAGCCAAGTAATTGTCTTGGTGATTACGTGGATGCGGGCCTGACCCGCATCCATCGATTTACCTCTGCTCGCTCTCTTTCCTACCTTGTATAACTGTTTGTGCCCTTCAGGCGATGTTTTCTCCGCTCTAATCTTCGTTGGCGTTGCCAAACTTCCTGATCATCACTCTGAGCGTCGTACTAACCCACGGTCTGCTACTGTTTTAAGAGCCGCCGAATGTTGGCGCTGTCGGAAATCAGTGAGGGCTTGATGAAAATTGCAGTCTATTGTGGCTCCCGTTCTGGCTCAGACCCGCGATTCGCACGCGCAGCCGAGGATCTGGGTGCCTATTTTGGTAACCACGGCATCGATGTGGTGTTCGGTGGTGGTCATGTCGGCCTGATGGGGATTGTCGCCGATGCGGTGCTGGCTAACGGGGGCAAGGTCTATGGCGTGATTCCCGAGCATCTGCGAAACCGGGAGCTGGCCCATGGGGGCCTGACCAAGCTGTTTGTGGTGGCGGACATGCACGAGCGCAAAGCCAAGATGGCGGAGCTGGCGGATGGGTTTGTTGCCTTGCCGGGGGGCATTGGCACCCTGGAAGAGATTTTTGAGGCCTGGACCTGGGCGCAACTGGGTTTTCACCACAAGCCCTGTGCCCTCTACAACGTCGATGGCTTCTATGATCCTTTGTTGGCCATGGTCCAGCGTATGGAGGCCGTCGGCTTTCTGAAGCAGGAATACATCAACATGTTGGTGCTGGCGGACACACCTGAACAGCTGGTGGACGGGTTCCGTCGATACCGCCCGCCTCATGAGAAATGGCGCTGATTCCTTATTTGGCTTCGTTACGGGCCTTCTCTAACTGTTCCAGTTTCTCGTGCAGCAGCGCTTCCAGTTTGATCAGTTTTTCCCGGTTTTTTTCATTGGGCCTGTTGGTGTAAAGGCCGACGTAGGTCTGGGTGACCTCATTCAGGATTGGGTGAAGCTTTTTGTACTCTTCGTCAGACATGGCCCACGTCCTCTCGTGGCGGAATCGTTATCAGTAACTATGGATCATCCTGGCCATTGATCAAGGCCGGAGCGTTCACAGGGGTGTCACTTTTGCCATCAGCTTCCGCCAGTCGATGGGCAGTTGCTGTTCCAGGGCGAGAAGGGAAGGATCCCGGCTGTGCAGGGCCTCGAAGGGTTGCTTGCTGGCGTAAATCACGGTGTTATTGGTTTTGCTCCGGAATATCAGAAGCTTGGCAAACTGTTGCCGGAGCTGGCGCAAATAAACGCTACCCGGATCCGGTGGCCGATGGTAGTTCAGGGTCAGCCAGCCATTTGGACTAAGTACCCGGCTGCACTGATCGATGAACAGTCGCTGGGCCTGGGCCGGGCTCATCCGGTCACCACTGTAGAGGTCCGCCAACACCAGGTCGGTGCTGGCATCGGGCAGTTTCGAGAGCGCGTCGCGGGCGTCGGCAATGGTCACGGTGAGCCGGTCACTTTCGGGCAGTCCGAAGTATTCCCGGGACACGGCCACCACCTCCGGGCGCAACTCCACCGCATGGATCTGGCAGTCCGGATACAGGTGATGGAAGGCATTCGCCATCACGCCACCGCCCAGACCCAGTATGGTGACATGGCGGGGCTGGGCAAAGGCCGCGGGCAACATCATGGCGCGGTTATACTCGTGCACCGGCAGGTGGGGGCGACGCCGGTCGATCTTGCTTTGCTCGAATGCCGAGTTGAAGGTCAGAACCCGGTGCTTGCGGTAATCAATCACCAGGATGCTGCCGAGGGCGTCCTTGGTGTGGTGAATAATCTCTCCCTGGTTGAACACAGGTGTCAGGCACTCAGCCTGGCGATGGCCGATTCCGCCCCGGCCGCGCGGGCGTGGTCGAGCGCGGTGGCACCCTTGGTGTCGGTCAATTCCGGTTTGGCGCCAGCGGCCAGCAATGGCTCAATCAGATGGACCGAGTTGTTGCCGGCAGCGACCATCAGGGGGGTCTGACCCTGGTTGTCTGCCAGGTTCGGGTTGGCGCCCTGCTCCAGTAGCACCTCGACGGTCTGGGTGTGGTCGTTGGCGGTGGCCAGCATCAGCAGACTCTCGCCCTCACTGGTGCGGATGTCCACCGGCACACCTGCGCCCAGCAGCGGCATCAGAAGTCCTGCGGCGCCATTTCGAGCCAGTTCGAAGATGCCCTGGGCAAAGGCAACGGCGTCTTCGTCTTTCTGGTTGTCCGGTGCTTGCGGCTGGCCGGGTTGCTGTTTGCTCATGGTGGCTCCCCTGGTGGGTCAATAAGATGTCAAAAAATCTGAGGTTTGAGAGTGGCTGAGACGACTCTCGTGCTTCGATTCTCTGGACAGACGTGCAGCAGCATTGCTACAACCGGTGTATCACACACGTATGATTGAACAGGCCGACCTCAGACACAATGTCTGTAAGGTGAGCCCACGATCAACAGGAGGCAACGTCGTGAAATTAGAGGTTCGAGGCATCGAAGAAGGTCAGCCAATCCCGGAGAAATTCGCGTTTGGTGTCTATAGCGACACCGATCATATGAGTTTTGGTCCCAATCGCAACCCGGAAATCCTCTGGGAGGGCGCGCCAGAGGCAACCAAGAGCTTCGTGGTCATGATGTTTGACCCCGACGTGCCGAGCGTGGCGGATGATGTGAACCAGGAAGGCAAGACCGTGGCGAAAGATCTGCCCCGGGTCGATTTCTTCCACTGGCTGCTGGTGGATGTGCCGGCCGGAACCAGCCGTATCCCCGAGGGAGAGGACAGCGACGGCGTGATTCCCAAGGGCAAGGAATCCGGGCCTAGACCCATCGGCATTCGCGGCGTGAATAGCTACACCCAGTTCCTGGCCGGTAATCCGGACATGGCGGGCACCTACGCTGGTTATGACGGCCCCTGTCCGCCCTGGAATGATGAGATCATCCATCACTACCACTTCGAGGTACACGCGCTGGATGTGCAAAGTCTCGGCCTTGCCGGCGAATTTGATGGCAATGACGTTCGCGAAGCCATGGCCGGACATGTCCTGGCCAGCGCCCGGGTAACCGGCACCTACACGCTCAACCCGGCACTTCGCTGAACGCGCGGTCATGGAACTGTCTTGAGGCTGTCACCCTGCCGTCATTCGTCCGTGTGAGGATTCTATTATCCGGGCGGATTGATGGCAGGAGACACCATGCGAGACTACCGCAGCGTTTTTATTTCCGATGTGCATTTAGGCACCGCAGATTGCCAGGCGGCTTATCTGCTGGATTTCCTGAACCAGGTGCGTTGCGAAACCCTGTACCTGGTCGGCGATATCGTTGACCTGATCGCCATGCAGAAGCGCGTGCATCTGCCGCCGGAGCATCAGGCTGTTGTGCAGCGGTTGATGGAAATCGCCGCCACCGGAACCCGGGTGGTGTATGTGCCTGGCAATCACGACGAATTCTTCCGCAAATTCTGTGGCCAGACCATCGCTGGCATAGAGCTCAAACACAAGGTGGTGCACACAACCGCCGATGGCCGCCGGTTTATGGTCTGCCATGGCGATCAGTTTGATCAGGTGGTGCGGTGCAGTCCTCTTATGTTGCTGGTGGGGGATCGTGCCCATGGGTTGCTGCTGCGACTGAATCGCTGGGTCAATGGATTGCGGCGGCTGCAGGGCAAACCCTACTGGTCGATGGCGGCCTGGGTTAAAACCCGCATCGGCAAGGCCCGGACCTTCATTCGTCGCTTCGAGCTGGCGGCGCTGACGGTGGCTGAAAAGGGCCATTACGACGGTTTTATTTGTGGTCATATCCATTCCGCTGGCTTTCTGCGCAGCGAAAACGGGTTGTACTGCAACGATGGTGATTGGGTGGAGCATTGTACGGCTCTGGTGGAGCATGGGAATGGTCGGTTGGAGTTACTGCATTGGTCTGAAGTCCCGGCCACATTGGCCTGGGAGCCAGAAACTCCACATCCTGAAATGTGCGGAGATGTCCGGCCAGCACTGGATCATGTGCCGGCCGGATTCGTGGAACAGGTCAATCGCCTCGTGAGTTAGCTTTCTTCCCCGACCGTAGGACTCTGGAGGCAGACTGGGTTGTTTTCGCACTTGATGTCTTCGTCGCTTACGCCCTCGGCGAAAGCCGTTGAGCCCAAGGCGAACGCCATTAAAAGCCCGGTTAGCGTCAAGATTTTCATCGTTCTTTCTCCCTTGTTGCCAACTGCCACTCACTTTTTGTCACCCTGAATCCCGGGTAGCAGCGAGTGACTTGTACGACATGGACACCTGAACGGGTGAAGGGTTACGACTCCCACTGCATTAATTGTGCGTCCCATTCAATCGGGCTTTCCATTTAATCAGTCTTCCTTGGGTGAGCAGGATGGGTAGAATACCCGGATGCGCCACACCCAATGGGCTTTTCGTTTTTTCTTTCTGATCTTTGTCGGGCTCCTGATGGCTGCCATCTGGCTGGTATTGCGCCAGTTGGGCATGCCGGCCAGCCTGGCACCGGATGCGTTGTCCCAGTGGCTCAGTCAGCAGAATGGGTTGGGGATGGTGTTGCTGATGCTGCTGATGATTCTGGCCGTGGTGATTGGCCCGATCCCAACCCTGCCCATCAGTGCCACCGCCGGCCTGGTTTACGGCACCGCCATCGGCACCGCGGTTGCAGTGGCTGGCGCCCTGGCCGGAGCCATCATTGCGTTTTATCTGGCGCGGATCCTTGGGCGTGAACTGGTGCAGCGTAAGCTGGATCAGAACCCGGTGTTTTCGACACGCGGTTCCCAGCGTTTTCTCTTTATTGCAGTGGCCTTAACTCGTCTGATACCGCTGTTTTCTTTTGCCCTGATCAGTTATGCCGCTGGCGTCACCGCCATCTCACTTTGGCGCTTCGCTCTAGCCACCACCCTCGGCATGTTGCCGATGACGTTCGTCTTCGCCGGGCTCGGCCACACCTTCCAGGTCCACCCGGCACTGACCGTCATCGCTGCCGCTGTCATTCTGGCGGTCATGAGCACCTTGCCCCTGTACCTCAGTCGTCGCCCCCATTCCCGGATAGCGCGCTGGTTGCAACTGGACGGTCGAGTCTGATTCAGTAGACCTTGAACCTTTGCCCCAGGCGGCAATCCAACTGGACAAACTGGCGTATTTACATCCAGAGTTCCAGCTCAATAGCATCCACAAACAGGTGATTTTATGGCGCGCTTCTTGGCAGTCATTCTTCTTCTGGCGGGGTCGCTGGCCCACGCCGCAACTCAGCCGCCAGCACTGGTAGACGCCAGCTGGCTGAATCAGAATCTTGGGCAGGACCAACTGGTGGTGCTGGATGTGCGTTCTGGCATCGACAATGGCGGTGATCGCAGCAGCTTTCATCAAGCCCGCATTCCCGGTTCCCGCTACAGCAGCTACACCGGCGATGGCTGGCGGGAGAGTCGCGACGGTGTGCAGGGAGTGCTACCCCCAACCGCCAGCCTGGAGCGACTGATTGGCAGCCTGGGTATTGGCAATGACAACACCGTGGTGATCGTGCCGGCCGGCACAGGGCCGACCGATTTCGGCAGTGCGGCGCGAGTTTACTGGACCTTCCGGGTGCTGGGTCATGACCAGGTCACTATTCTCAATGGCGGCTTCGCCGGCTGGCGGGCCGCTGGCTTCGAAGTAGCCAGCGGCGAGGCAGCGGACTTTGATCTGGCAAAGTTTGAGGGCGCGTTACAAGCGAACCTGATCGCGACCCTGGAGGAAGTCGAGGAGGCCCGGGAGTCCCAGGCTCAGTTAGTGGACGCGCGGCCGTCGGATTATTTCCGGGGTGAGACCAAGTCGCCGGCGGCCAAGTCTCCGGGCACCATTCCCGGTGCCAGGAACCTGCCTCACCATGAGTTTATTGGTCAGCAGGACGAGATCTGGTACCTGAATGCCGATCGAATCGCTGCCCAGGTGAACGCGGCGGAACTGGATCCGAACGCGCGCACCATCTCCTTCTGCAACACTGGCCACTGGGCCGCCACCGACTGGTTTGTGCTCAGCGAACTGGCGGGTTTCCAGGAAGTGGCGCTGTACGACGGCTCCATGTCGGAGTGGTCTCAGGACAGCAGCCGGCCGATTCAGGTGGCCCGAAAGGGGTTGGGTAAGATTCTGAACCTGTTCGACTGAGAGTCTGAATTATGACTGAATCCGCTGTTGCCCAGCCGCCCTTGTTTGGCGGCCGCTGGCAGATAGACCGTTTTGTCGTCAGTACCGCCTTGGCCGGCGTCGCCCTGCTGGGCGGGTTGATCTGGCTGGAAACTGCCCCGTTCATGGTGGCGCTGTTCGTGATTGGCACCGTGCTGGGCATCGCCCTGTATCACGGTGCCTTCGGTTTTACCGCCGGCTGGCGCAACCTGGTGGTGCACCGCAAGGGCGCTGGTATGCGGGCGCAGTTGCTGCTGTTTGGGCTGAGCTCCTTGATCATGGTGCCGCTGTTGCACAGTGGCCAGGAAGGGCTGATCGGTGCCGTGGCGCCCGTGGGCACCTCCCTGGTGGTTGGCTCGTTCCTGTTTGGCCTGGGCATGCAGCTGGGTGGCGGTTGTGGTTCCGGCACGCTGTTTACTGTGGGCGCCGGTAATATCCGCATGGTCATCACCCTGGTGTTCTTCATTATCGGCACGGTGGTGGGCTCCATCCACCTGCCCTGGTGGCTGGATCAGCCCGGTGTCGATCCCATATCTCTGGTCACGCCCCTTGGCGTCAGCGGTGCGATTCTGGCCCAGTGGCTGGGCCTGGGGCTGATTGCGTTCTGGGTGAATCGCACCGAGCGCAAGGCCCACGGCTCGGTGGAGCGCGCCGCGTTGCTTTGGCAGGCGCCGAGCCACGGGTTAGTTCGAACATTGCTGACCGGGCGCTGGCCGTTTACCTGGGCGATTCTCGTGCTGGCCCTGGGGAATGCCCTGACCCTGGCTATTGGTGGTTCGCCCTGGAGCATTACCTTCGCCTTTAACGTCTGGGGCGCGAAGGCATTGGAAGCCGTTGGTGTGAACATGGGCCAGTTTGAGTTCTGGCAGTGGGAGTACCCGGCCATGGCGCTCAAGGATTCGGTGCTGACCAACATCCCGTCGGTCATGAACTTCGGCGTGTTACTGGGCGCCATGCTGGCGGCCGGCCTGGCCAACCGCTTTAATGAAGCCAGCCGCAATCGCCCGGAGCCCCGGCAGTTTTATGCGGCCGTGATCGGTGGCTTGTTGCTGGGTTATGGCGCCCGCCTGGGCTTCGGCTGCAACATTGGCGCCTTGTTCTCGGGTATTGCGTCGGCCAGTGTGCACGCCTGGATCTGGTTTGCCTGTGCCTTTGTCGGCTCGCTCATTGGCATTCGCTTGCGGCCCTGGTTCCGCCTGCCAAACTGATAGGGAAAGATAGTCAATGGTGGAGCAAGCTTACAGTCGAACCCGAATTCTGGTGGTCCTGGCTATCCTGCTGGTGTTGATTCTGGCCGATCACCTGAAAAGCCCGACGTTCGCGTTTAATTCAGGCCAGGGCAATGTGGAAACCGCTCTGACCCAGCGTGACGAAACTGCGTGCGCGCCCTGCGGAGCGCCGTGTCCGTCTACCCGAGACTAAACCTGCCGGATGACCGGTCGGAGGTGTGACATGAGCAAGGTATGTGTGGTGATTGGCGTTGGCCCAGGCAATGGTGAAGCTCTGGTTCGCCGGTTCTGCCAGGAGGGCTATGACGTTGCCATGCTGGCCCGAAGCAAGGATTTTATCGAACGTCTGGCGGGTCAGTTACCCAGCGCCCATGCCTTTGTCCACGACGCCAGTGATCTGGCCGCGGCGCCCTCGGTGTTCGCGCGGATCGAACAGCAACTGGGAGCTGTCTCGGTGTTGCTGTACAACGCCGGCGGTGGTGTGTTCAAGAGTGCTGAGGACGCCAGCGTGGACGACTTTGAAGCCAGCTGGCGTATTAACGTCGGTGGCTTGGTCGCCGCCTTCCAGGCAGTGCTACCCCAACTGCGCCAGCAAGATACCGCGAGTATTGTGATCACCAGCGCGTCGGCGGCCTTGCGGGGGCGCGCCAATACCGCGCCGTTTGCCTCCGCCAAGGCGGCCCAGCGCAGCCTTGCGCAGTCCATGGCGCGACAGCTGGGCCCCGAGCGGATTCACGTGGCGAACGTGATTATCGATGGCGTGGTGGATTTACCGCGTACCCGTCAAGCCATGGGTGACAAGCCGGACGACTTCTTCGTCCAGCCTGCCGCCGTTGCCGATGCCGTGTGGATGCTGACCCAGCAGGCGCCGTCAGCCTGGACCTTCGAGCTGGATCTGCGACCGTTCGGAGAAACCTGGTAGGCGCTGACGCTAAGACGGGAGCCGGATTGGCCCCGGGCTCAAGCCTGATGCGACGCCAGGATTTTCTGCAGAAAGTCCCGGGTGCGGGGATCTTTCGGGTGATAGAAGATCTCGCTCGGAGGGCCCTGTTCCACAATCCGGCCGTCGTCGATGAAGATGACCCGGTCGGCGACGTCGCGAGCGAAGGACATCTCATGGGTGACCAGCATCATGGTCTGGCGTTCCGCCGCCAGCTGCTTCATCAACGCCAGTACTTCTTCGACCCACTCCGGGTCCAGGGATGAGGTGGGTTCGTCGAACAGGATCACTTCCGCGCCGGCGGCCATGGCCCGGCCAATCCCCACGCGCTGCTGCTGACCGCCGGACATGGACGCCGGATAGGCATCGGCTTTGTCTTCCAGACCAATGCGCCGCAGGATTTCGCGGGCCCGCTCGTAAGCTTTGGCTTTCGGCCAGCGGTCCACCACCAATAGCCGCTCGGCGATATTCTGCAGGGCGGTTTTATTGGCAAACAGGGCATAGTTCTGAAACACGAACGCGGTCTGCTGGCGCAGCGACAGGATGTCTTTCTTACTGGCCCGGTTTACATCCACGGTCAGATCGCCAACGGTGATCTCGCCGGCGGTGGGCTGTTCGAGGAAATTCACGCAGCGCAACAAGGTGGACTTACCGGTGCCTGAGGGCCCGATAATCACCACGATCTCGCCTTTCTCGATGGTCAGGTCGATGCCGTCGAGCACCACCGCATCGCCAAACTGCTTGCGCAGCCCCTTGAGTTCAATCATCGGCTATAGGCCTTGTTCAGACGGGTTTCCAGATTACCCTGCAGCCAGGACAGCATCTCCACCACGATCCAGTACATGATCGCTGCCACGATGAAGGCTTCGAAGTACAGGAAGCTGCCGGACGCCTCTTTCTGGGTGGCGCCCATCAGCTCTGTGACGCCCAGGGTGAAGGCCAGCGACGTCGCCTTGATCATGTCGATGAAATAGTTCATCAGGGTGGGCAGGGCGACCCGAGTGGCCTGCGGCAGAATGATCCGGCGCATCAGTTGGCTGTTGGTCATGCCGATGGACAGCGCGGCTTCGGTCTGACTGCGATCCACACCAACAATGGCGGCCCGGATGGACTCGGCCATGTAGGCCGAGAAATGCATGGTCAGACCCATGATGGTGGCGGTGATACCGTCGATGACGGTGAGCGCACTGAACAGCTGGGGCAACCCGTAGTAGAACAGGAACAGCTGGACCAGCAGCGGCGTGCCGCGGAAGAATGAAATGAACACGACAGTGAACTGGTTCAGCACCGGAATCCGCTGCACCCGAATGACCGCAAACAGGCATGCCAGGATCAGTGCCAGCACCATGCCCAGCGACGCCAGCTGCAGGGTCAGGGGCAGGTACCCAAGAAGCACGGGGACCAGCCCCAGCATGTAGTCGACGTCGAGCGCGCCCATAGTATGGTTCCTGTGTCGTTATGGGGCGGTGATGTCGGTGCCGAACCAGTCCTCGGAAATGGCCTTCAGGGTGCCATTGTCCCGCAGGGTTTTCAGGGCGGCGCTCATTTCGTCTCGCAGGGCCCGGCCACGCTCGGTGTCCTTGAACGGATAGGCGTTGGTGATCCGGGAGAAAGTTGGTCCGGCCAACGCCAGCGGCAGCGGCTTTTCCTTGATGATCTGACTGGCACTGACCCGGTCCATCACGAAAGCATCAACCCGGCCCAGGGCGGTATCGCGCTCGATGTTGCTCTCGTAGGTCTTGATGTTGATCTCATCAGCGTAGGGGAGGTCACGCAACAGCGCCTCAAAGTTGGACCCTAGGTTGACTGCGACAGTCTTGCCCTTGAGGTCTTCCACACCGTTGATGTCTTCGTTGCCGGCCTTGGTAACCACCTGGGCACCGTCGTACACGTACGGTTCGCTGAACAGGTAGGCTTTCTGGCGTTCCTCGGTAATGGTGATCTGGTTGGCCACGGTATCGATGCGACCCGCTCCGAGCATGCCGAACAGGCCGGAGAAGGCGGCGGTCTGGTACTCGACCTTACGACCCATCTCTTTAGCGATGGCGTCCATGACGTCCACCTCAAAGCCTTTCAGGGTGTCCTGCTCCACAAAGGTGAAAGGGAAATACTGGCCGGACATACCGACACGGATGGTGTCGTCCTGGGCATGCAGTGCGGTAGATACCAGTGACAGGATCACCAGTGCGGATGCTAGCAGGGTCTTCATAATCTCGTCCTTTCCAGTTGGTTGCCGTGCCGTCGTCAGTGACGATTGCACAGGCGCATGACATTGAAGAGTAGGATCAAATTTGCCAATAGTTTAGCAAGCCCGCTCGGGTCAACCGATACGGGCTTTCCTAGAGGGCGCATTGGCCAGCGTGGCCCGGATCTTCTCCTCCACCAGCCTCAGCCGGTCCTGCTCGGCCGGTGAGTTCGGCCTTGATTCGATGAAGGATCGACTGCTTTGGTGGGTAGAATGGCAGCCGTGCCACTTTGGGCATCAGGTCGGCTTTATCGGGTAATTTCACGGTGCAGGTCCTTGTTGTTTCGGGCGATCTTCCCAAGCCAGCTGGCGATAGTCAAAACCCGGCGCCAGCGAAGGTTTGACGATCTGAAAGAATGGAGACGCATCGAAATCCCGGGGTGTGAACAGGGAATGGTGCCGGATCCGATAGGCGACGCGGGTGCAGTCGGCGCAATCGGGATCGTCCGCCGGCACCATCCGAATCAGCGGCAGGATGGGATAGCGCAAATGCTGGAAGGTTTCAGCCAGGAACGTGGAGCAGATGGCCCGGGTGGGATCGCCACTGCCAAAGGCGAGCAGCCGTTGTCGGTATTGGGTCGGAACCGGTGGTGTGGGTAACAGGTACCGCGCAAGGTCAAATACGTTCTTGAGATCATAGGTGTTACCCAGCCGGCTGAGTGCGAAGGCGGTCAGGCGCTCGATATCTTCAGGGTTCAGGCCCACCGGGCGACAGATCCGGGTATGGCTGTGGCGATAGTACGATAGCGGCAGGGCTCGGATACCCTCCTGCAGGTCTGCTTCGATCAGGACATTGGGTTCACCGGATTCGCTCAATCCGAGGCCGGCATCAACGCCCAGGTACAAGGCGCTGTGGGACCAGGTGGATTGGGTCAGGTATTTGATGGCAACACTGATCCTGGTGTCGCCCTCGACCAGTAACACGTCGGCCGGTTGCAGTGCCAGCTCAAGCTGCCTGTAGGTGGAGGTCGGGATGGAGTTCTCGGTGATCTGTTTGCTCAGATACCTGGCTAGCCGAGCCGACAGCCAGCGAAAAATTCGGCCCATGGTCTCTTGCCCTCGTCAAATCGACGGTTTGCCTCGCATGAATTTGCTGCAGGTTATACTTCTACTCTAGCGGACAGCGCAGTGCCATGCCGGCTGCCCCTCCGGCGTAACAAACCCCGAAGTCAAGTGTCCATGAGGGATGATGGGACCGGTGCACCCGGGCCGGACAATGCGTTGGGAGGTGCCTTATGGACGCACGAAATCAGTGGCTCCGCCGGTTATCGGTGAGAGCTGGGCTCTGGAGATGGTCGTGGTCGCTGGGCCTGTGTCTGATGTTGGGGGCCTCTTGGACACTGGCAGTACAGAAGAATGGGTTCGACCTTGAATCGGCACTGATTCCGATCGAGCAGATTATGCGCGGAGGGCCACCCCGTGATGGCATACCGGCGATACAGCAACCCAGGTTTGAACAACCCGACGGCAGCCAGCCCTGGCAGCCCAATGACCTGATGCTGACTTTTGACGGTACTGACGGCAGCCGGGCCTTTCCCATTGGCATCCTGAACTGGCATGAAATCGTCAACCTGCGCAATCAGGCGCAGCCGCTGGTGATAACTTTCTGCCCGCTGTGCGGCACCGGCATTGGCTTTGATCCGGTGGTCGACGGCCAGCACCTGACCTTTGGCGTCTCCGGCCTGCTGTATAACAGCGATCTGTTGATGTACGACCACCAGACCGAGTCGCTCTGGTCGCAGATTGAGGGACGTGCGGTGTCTGGCCCGCTGGCGGGCAAGGAGTTGCAGCATGTGCCGGTCCGGCACGAGCGCTGGCAGGCGTGGCAGGCACGGGTCGACGGCAATGGGGAAGTGTTATCCACTGACACCGGTTATCGCCGGGATTACCGCAAATCTCCTTACGGCAATTACGATCAGTCGGAGCGGATTTACTTTCCGGTCACTCAGACCAGTCGCAAATACCACCCGAAGACCTGGGTGCTGGGCTGGCGTCACAATGGCGAGACCAAGGCCTGGCCGTTTCCAGAGCTGGCTGAACACCCGGGCGTCGTACGGGACTCGATTGGCGGCAAAGCGGTGACTGTTCACTACGATCCGGATACCCCTTCTGCTGAGCTTCGGGACGCCGACGGTTCGTTGCTGCCGGCCACTCGTGCATTCTGGTTTGCCTGGTACACCTTTCATCCGGAAACAGCGATCTTCGAGAGTAATTAATTTGGCTGCGGTTTGTAATGATTGAGAAAGTCATGTGTCTCACTGATAACCGCCTTATGAGGCGGTTGCGGAGCTTTGAAGCTTCGCCACTAACTCCGTGATCAGGGAGAGATGTCATGACTACAATCCATCCACTTCGACAAGCGATCCGCGCCAGTCAGCAACACCGGCACAGCAACTGGTGGTCGGCGTTACTGGTGACCGCCTTGCTCGCCGGTGGCGGCGGTGTCGCCGCAGCCTGTAACCCGTGTTCACCGTGTAAGGGCAAGTGCGGTGCCAGCCAGCAGTGTAAGGCCGGATGTAATCCCTGCGCTGGCAAGAACCCCTGCGCCAGCAAAAATCCGTGCGCCACCAAAAACCCATGCGCAGTGAAGAATCCGTGCGCGACCAAGGGTTGCAACCCCTGTGCGGTCAAGGGCTGTAACCCTTGTGCCACTAAAGGCTGTAATCCCTGTGCCGCGGCTGGTAAATGCGCTGCGAAACCAAACCCTTGCGCCGCCAAAAGGGTCACTCGACCCGCCGGCTATCAGCCCTATGAGGGCAATCCCTGTGCCCTGGTGGCCATGGGTCAAAAGCTGTTCAACGACACTTCGCTCAGCAGCAACGGCCTGGCTTGCTCCAGTTGCCACAACAATGGTACCGGCTACAACGCCACCTTTGCTGATGCCTATCCGCATTCGGTTGCCATGGCCCGGGATGTCTTTGGCATGGGAATGGTGCACCTCGACGAAATGGTCCAGATCTGCATGGTTCGCCCCATGGCCGCGGAGCCCTTGCCCTGGGATGGCGAGCAGTTGGCGGCGTTAACGGCGTACATGGCGAAGGTACAGACCGAACTGGCGGCAAATCCCTGCGCCCTGAAAGGCGGCAAATGCGGTGCCTGCAATCCGTGTGCGGGCAAGAATCCGTGCGCCACGAAGAACCCATGTGCCACCAAAAACCCATGTGCCACCAAAAACCCATGTGCCACCAAAAACCCATGTGCCACCAAAAACCCATGCGCAGCCAAGAATCCGTGCGCCTCGGCACAACTGAAGGCCCCGGCAGCATCGGCGGCTTGACGGCGGGATGCTTACGGGATCCCGGTGGTGCCTGGCGCAATGTATGCCACGCGCCACCGGAACCGGTGCAATAGAAGATGGAGGCAGGTATGACACAGACAGAATTGATTGAGCTTCAGTCACCGGAGCCGACGGGCCTGAGTGACGAGCAGATCCGCACCAGCCTGGCGGCCACCACCGAGATTCGTGAATGCTACCGGGTGCTGGAAAAAGGCGGCCTGAACATTGTCGGTGAGGTGTTGCGGGGCCAGGGGCAGTTCTACGAGCTGGATCATTACCCTAAGGACGATGTCTTCGATGCCGCCACGGCATCGCAGTACTACTATCACGCCCACCGCAGTGACCATGATGAGCATGGCCATTTTCATCTGTTTCTGCGGAACTCGGCCCTGCCGGCAGAGGCAGAGCCCGTGCTGGGGCCTGTGGGCAATGATCGGGTTGCGCACCTGGTGGCGATTGCCATGGATGCCTGGGGCTTTCCCACGGATCTGTTTGCGGTCAATCGCTGGGTGACCGATGAAAGCTGGCTGGGCGCGGAATCTGTGATCACGGCGTTGGATCGTTTCAATGTCGACCATGCCTACCCGAGCTGGCCGGTCAATCGCTGGCTCACGGCGATGGTGCGGTGCTATCGACCCCAGGTTGAAGCGCTGCTGCGCCACCGCGACCAGGTACTCGCGAATTCCGGCACAGCATCGCTGGCAGAGGTGTTGGAAGATCGCCGTCTGGAAGTAACCGGCACCATTCCGGTTGATCTGGACAGCTGGGCGGCGGCGCTGACCCGCGAGCAGCAGCGACGGGCCCTGTCCTGGTTGCCATCGCCCGAACCGGCACTGGCGAACAAGGCTTAACGGTCCGAATCAGGATCCTCGGTGCGGTGGCTCAAGGCCTCGGTGACGTGATGGTTGATGCGATCGATCACCGACTGTTCGACGCGCGCCGACGAATGCCCCCGCAGCAGTTCGGTGCTCGCCCGCAAATTGCCAATGAACGAGCGACAGTGGCGGCACATCATCAGGTGCATCTGCACGGACAGGCGTCGACCGGTGTTCAGTTCGCCGTCAATATAGTCGCTGGCAATCCCCGCCAGCTCTCGGCACATTAGCATTCGCCGGTCTCCTGAAACGTTTCCACCATCAGAAAGATTTTCTGACGCGCACGATGAAGCATAACCCGTAGGTTAGACGCACTGACATCGAGAATGTTACAGACGTCATCGGACTTATGCTGGTGGGCTTCATACAGGATCAGGGCTGAGCGCTGACTTTCCGGCAGATGGCCAAGGTGCTTGTCGAGGCAGTCGCTCAAGGCGCCGTTTTCCAGCAGGGCGTCGGCGGATTCGTCAAACCGCAGCTTTGGCGGTGTTGCCCAGCGGCCCGAGGCGTTGAACCGGCTGTCCAACTCCGGTTCCAGGCGTTCTGAGAAGTCGGTGGTGATCTCACGGTGGCTGGTTCTCAACTGGTTCTTGCAGCGATTGGCCACAATCCGGTGCAGCCAGGTTTTCAGGCCGGAGCGGCCTTCGAAGCGGCGGATGGCATCAATCACCGTAACCCAGCAGTCCTGCACGATTTCCTCGGCGTTGGCAGGGTCGACATAGTAGCGAGCGACCGCGAGCATGCCGGCGGAGTATGTCGATACCGCTTCGGTAAAGGCGGCCTGTTCACCACGCTTCAGGGCTTCAACCAGTTTGTTTTCATCAGGATCCGGGTGCGCGTTCAAGGTCATTCCCTACCGATTGGTGGTCGTTCAGCCATTGGTCCGCGCTGGGCGGCTCAGGTTCCCCATAAATTGGCCTGAATGTGGATTTTGTTCTCAAGCTTAGATCAGGAACCAGATTTTTGAGGAGATTGTTATTAATTTGTGACCTTTACCGCTACTGACTCACGTACTGTGTATCTATTGCGATTGATATCCGTACGGGAACTTTTTTCCATCGGAACTGTAACAACGGCTCCGCTTTAGGGTCGATGACGTAACCAATGTCTAGCAAAGGATGATGTGATGAACGCGAAAAAGTGGCTGACGATTCTGGCCATTGTGGTGATAGTGGTCGCCTTCTGGAGCAGCGGAGCCCAGGAATATCTGACTCTCGATGCCCTGAAAGCTCACCAGCAAAGCCTGGACGCCTGGATCGTTGACCATGCCTCGATGGCAGTCGGCGGCTATATGTTGGTTTACATTGCGGTGACCGCGCTGTCACTGCCGGGCGCGACCATCATGACCCTCGCCGGCGGTGCGTTCTTTGGTAATGTCTATGGTCTTGCGGCGGTGTCCGTAGCCTCTACTATCGGCGCCTCCATTGCTTTTCTGGTGGCCCGCTTCCTGGCCCGCGATACGCTGCGGGAAAAATACGCCAGCACGGTGGCGCGAATGGATCGGGGCATCGAAAAAGACGGCGCCTTCTACCTGGCCACCCTGCGCCTGGTGCCGGCCTTCCCGTTCTTCCTGATCAACATTGCCATGGGCCTGACTGCCATGAGGCTGCGCACCTATGCGCTGGTTAGTTGGGCCGCCATGTTGCCGGGTACCTTCGTGTACGTGAACGCGGGCACCCAGCTGGCGCAGATTGAGTCCACCGGTGACATCGTTTCTGCCGATCTGTTGCTGTCATTTGCCCTGCTGGGCCTGTTCCCGCTGATTGCCAAATTCGTGGTGGGCTTTATCCGTCGGCGCCGGGTGTACTCGGGCTGGCAGAAGCCGGCCTCGTTCGATTACAACCTGCTGGTGATTGGTGGTGGTTCCGCCGGTCTGGTGTCGGCCTACATCGCCGCCGCGGTGAAGGCCAAGGTGGCGCTGATTGAGCAGCACAAGATGGGGGGCGACTGCCTGAATACCGGCTGTGTGCCGTCCAAGGCGCTGATTCGCAGTGCCAAGGCCGCCGATACCCTGCGCCATGCCAACCGCTATGGCCTGGAAGCGGTGCCGGTGAAAGGCTCGTTCAAGTCCATCATGGACCGGGTGCAGAATGTCATTGCCAAGGTTGAACCCCACGATTCACCGGAGCGTTACCGGAAACTTGGCGTCGACTGCATCTCCGGCCACGCCAGTTTCGTATCTCCCTGGGAGTTGGAAGTCACCCACAGCGATGGCCATACCGAGCGTCTGACCGCGCGCAGCATTGTCGTCGCTACCGGTGGCAAACCGGCGATGCCACCGATTCCCGGCCTGGCCGAGATGGAACCGCTGAATTCCGACAACCTCTGGTCCCTGGAAACCCAGCCGGAACGGTTACTGGTACTGGGTGGCGGGCCGATCGGCTCGGAACTGGCCCATGCCTTTGCCCGCCTCGGTAGTCAGGTGGTTCAGGTGGAGATGGCGGATCGGTTACTGATGAAAGAGGACAGCGATGTCTCCGCCCTGATCAAGAGCCAGTTTGAGCAAGACGGTATCGACGTGCGCCTGGGTCATGCGGCCAAGGAATTCGCCATCGAAGACGGCGAGAAGGTGGTTTACTGCGAGCACGCGGGTGAGCGGGTGCGGATTGCTTTTGATCAGGTCCTGGTCGCTGTGGGACGTGCGGCCAATACCCGGGATCTGGGTCTGGACAAGATCGGCGTTGAAACCCTGCCCAACGGCACGGTGCCGGTGGAAGAAGATATGAGCATGCGCTACCCGAACGTGTTTGCTTGTGGCGATGTGGCTGGCCCCTATCAGTTCACCCACGCCGCTGCGCATCAGGCCTGGTACGCCGCGGTGAACGGTCTGTTTGGCCAGTTCAAGCGTTTCCAGGTGGATTACCGGGTGATGCCCTGGGTGACGTTTACCTCACCGGAGGTGGCCCGGGTTGGTCTCAGCGAGGCGGAAGCCAAGGAGCAGGGCGTTGCTTACGAGGTGACCCGATACGGCCTGGACGATCTCGATCGCGCCATTGCTGAAAGTGCCGATCATGGCTTTATCAAGGTGCTGACCCAGCCGGGCAAGGACAAGATCCTGGGCGCGGTGGTGGTTGGCACCCATGCCGGTGAAATCCTGGCGGAGTTTACCCTGGCCATGAAGCATGGCTTGGGGCTGAACAAGATTCTGGGGACCATCCATCCCTATCCTACCTGGAATGAATCGGCCAAGTTTGCCGCCGGGGAATGGAAGCGGGCCCACGCGCCTCAGGGTGTGTTGAATCTGCTGGAAAAACTGCACGGCTGGCGCCGTGGCAAAGACACCAAGGAATCTCGGAGCGTATATGCCCCTGACTGAAATACGGCCGACCCGGAAGCGCATTCCGGCGGTTGAAGTGCTTGAACCCAGAGCGCGGGATAGCTGGACCCACACCCGAAACGGCGATCCGCGCGGCTACATCGACGCCGATCGCCTGAAGGAGTTGTGGATCCACACTGGCACGGCCTGCAATCTGGCGTGCCCGTTCTGCCTGGAAGGTTCACACCCGGGCGATGGCCGTATTCCGGGCATGAAACTCAGCGATGTGAAGCCGTTTATCCATGAAGCGCTGGATATGGGGGTGGAGCAGTTGTCGTTCACCGGCGGCGAGCCGTTCGTGATCCGGGATTTCGTCAATATCCTCGATTACGCCAGTCAGCACCGACCCTGTTTCGTACTGACCAACGCCACCGAGCCTTTGCTCAAGCGTCGGCACCAAATCCTGCCCCTGCTGGATAACCCCTACCCGATTCATTTCCGGGTCAGTCTTGATTTCCCCAGCCGGGCCCGCCACGACAAGGATCGCGGCGATGGCAGCTTCGATCAGGCGCTGGAGGGTATTCAGTGGTTGCTGGAACAGGGCTTCAAAGTGTCCGTTGCCCGCCAGACCGATCCGGATGAGATTCCGGCGGAAGTGGAGGCGGAATTCCGCGCCATTTTCCGGGAGTGGAGCATTGCCGAAGACCTGGCCTTTACCGCGTTTCCGGATCTTGGCACGCCAGGATCCGAGGACGGCAGTCCGGAAATCACCGAGACCTGCATGGAGAAGTTTCCGACCAAAGACAGCCGGGGTCACTTTATGTGCACTTATACCCGGATGCTGGTGAAGAAGGGTGACCAGGTTCGGGTTTATGCCTGCACGCTGGTGGATGATGATCCGCAGTACGATTTGGGCGGTACGCTGGCCGAGAGCATGGATGAGCGGATTATGTTGCGGCATCACCGGTGTTTTTCCTGTTACCGGTTTGGGGCGAGTTGTTCGGCGCCCGGCTGATAACTGCAGCCTGCTAGTTGGGCATTGGCGGTCTGCGGGGCGGGAACTTTTCTTCTTGGGAAAAGAACTCGCTTCGCTCAGACACCTTTTCCTGGCGGAGAAAATGCCCCGCCCCACAGACCGCGTCGACTGATGTGCGGTTTTCTAAATACAAGAGTGGACGTTTGAGATGACAACTTTTGAAGGCGCCCTGTTCTGGGGCTTTTTGGTGGTGTACGGCGTTGTGATGTACGTGCTGTCGCCCAAGAGCAAGAATGCCAATTCGTTTTACAAGGGCGCCGATGATCAGGGTAATCCGGTTGGTCAATGGTCACTGACGGCCAGTATCTTCATCAGCTGGATTTTCGCCAAGTCCGTTACCAATGCCGCTAACCTGGGTGCCGCCTACGGGGTGACCGGGGGCCTGGCTTACGCCAGTTACTGGTTGTCGATTCCGGTGGCCGGCTACATCATCTACCTGATCCGGACCCAGACCGGGGCCCGGTCGCTGCAGGATTTCCTGACCTCACGGTTCGGGCGGCTGGCGTCACTGGCGTTTGCCGCGGCGATTTTGATCCGGTTGTACAACGAGGTCTGGAGTAACACCGCCGTGGTAGGTGGTTACTTTGGCCTGCCGGGGCAGTGGGAGTACTACGTCTCGGCGATGCTGTTCACCCTCTTCACCCTGGCCTACAGCCTGAAGGGTGGGCTGCGGTCGTCGATCTTCACCGATGTGATTCAGGCGGTAGTGTTCGTGTTCTTTGTCGGGGCCGTGTTGTTCCTGATCATTCCTGCCAACGACACCAGTGCCCTGCTCAGCAACGGCGAGTTCCGGCTGGATGCCGGTTTTGACCTGTTGTTGGTCGCGCTGCTGCAGATGTTCAGCTACCCGTTCCACGATCCGGTCCTGACCGACCGGGGCTTCGTGAACAAGGAAAAGACCATGCTGAAGAGTTTTGTGGTGGCGGGTCTGCTGGGTTTTGTTGCGGTCTTTATCTTCAGTCTGGTGGGCGTGCACGCCCGTCTGAACGGCATCGACGCCATGGGCAATGCCCCGGCCGCGGTGGGTCAGTCGCTGGGTCTGGCGGCGCTGTTCTTTATGAGTGTGGTGATGATGACTTCGGCCGGCTCGACGCTGGATTCCACGTTTACCTCGCTGGCCAAATCGCTGGCGGTGGATCTGCCTCGTCTGGCGCGTCGGGCCAAGGACCGGCTGCCCAGTATCCGGGTTGGCGCGGTGGTGATGGTGATCTTCGCCTTCGCCGGCAACCTGCCGATGTTTGCCGGTACCGATATCCTCAAGGCAACCACCATCTCCGGCACCATGGTGATGGGGTTGGGCCCGGTGTTCCTGTTTTACGGCTTTACCCAGTGGTCGCCGTGGAGTTTCCACCTCAGTTTCTGGACCGGGCTGACGCTGGGGGTGTTGCTGGCGGTAGGGCTGATTCCGGCCAGTTGGGCCATTGGTGAAGGCAAGTACGCCATGTTGCTGGGCGTGAACGCCTACGGCTTCCTGATCTGCACCGGTGGTTTCTTCCTGCCCCTGGTGCTGCGTCGACTGGCCGGTCGCTCGCTCGCAGCTGGGGAGGCCTGAGGCCGCACTATGACCGAAGGTCGAAGTTGTCCGCTGGCGTACCGGTATCGGGCCGACCATTTGTGCGCTGAGCCAATACCGGTGTCGGAAGACGTGGTCTACGTTATCGGCGGTCTGTACGGCAATCCCCATGCCCTGACCGAGATCGAGCGCATGGCCCGGTCTGAGGAGCGGGCCGGACGTCGGGTGCGGTTGGTGTTCAATGGCGATTTCAACTGGTTCAACGCCAGTGATGAGCTGTTCCAGGACATCAACCGTCGGGTGCTCCGGCATAGCGTCAGCCTGGGCAATGTCGAATTTGAGCTGGCCAACCCCAGCGCCGAGGCCGGGTGTGGTTGTGCCTACCCGGAATTTGTTGACCAGGGTGTGGTGGAGCGTTCAAACCGGATCATGACCCGGCTTCAGGCGATAGCTTCCGGCCACCCCGAGCTCCAGGATCAGCTTTCGCGTCAGCCCCGCCACCTGTGCCTGATGTTTGGAGGCCTAAAGATTCTCGTTGTGCACGGTGACCCGGACTCCCTGGCCGGCTGGGGTCTGGCCCATGAGGCCTTCAGTGCCGGTAACGACTCTGCGGTGCAGGCCTGGCTCCAGGCCACGGATGCGGATGTCATTGCCTGCACCCATACCTGCCTGCCGGTACTCTGGTCGGGACGGGTTGGTGAGCGGGCGCGAACGGTGGTCAATAACGGGTCGGCCGGCATGGGCAATTTACGCGCCGATACCCGTGGTCTGATTACCCGCATCAGCACCGGAGCCCCCGCAGATAACGCTGTTGTAGGCCATGATCAGGGCAGTATCGAAGTCTCTCTGGTGCCCGTGGCCTTTGATGTCAAGGCCTGGCTGCCACAGTTTGATACGCTTTGGCCGGCTGGTTCAGATGCCGCTCAGTCGTACCGGTCCCGCATTGTTCAGGGCACGTCCCTGGCGCCGGAGCAGGTGGTTTTTCATTCGGTCGTTTAACCAATTTGTCACTGGCGAAAGCGACAATCCGGACTATTCTGAGAAGATGAATGCGGGGGCCGCAGGTTGGTTCAGCAAAGTGCCGACTTGATATATATTTTGTGGTCTATATAATTCTGCACTAACTTTTTAAGACAAAAAGATCACGCTATGACATCTGAAGGATCGAATACCACCGCCATCACCCTCCGCGTACCGGTGAAGGATGATGGCTTCCGTCTACATCAGCTGGTGGCAGAATGCCCTCCGCTGGACTCCAATTCGATTTACTGCAACCTCTTGCAGTGCAGCCACTTTGCCGAAACCGGCGTGGCCGCGGAGAAGGAAGGCGATCTGGTCGGCTTTATCTCCGGATACATCCCTCCCCAACAGCCCGAGACCGTGTTTGTCTGGCAGGTGGCCGTTCACGAGAAAGGTCGTGGACAAGGCCTGGCCAAGCGGATGCTGAAAGAAATCGTTGGCCGTGATGCGTGCAAAGCTGTGACGCACATGGAAACGACGATCACCGCTGACAACGAGGCTTCCTGGGCGCTGTTCCGCTCATTCGCCCGTGATCTGGGAGCCGAGCTCACCTATCACGAGCACTTCGAGAAAGAGACCCACTTTGGTGGGCAGCATGATTCCGAATTCCTGCTGCGCATCGGGCCCTTCACGAAGCCTGTCTGAGAGCCCTGGTCCACCACGCCGGCCCCCGGCCGGTCGTGAGCGACTGTGAGACTGTGTATGGACAAGCTGGCAGACCGCTGAGGTAGGTCTGTCATTTGGCTTTAACCAACGCACGGTGGGTTTTATTGCGATCAGCACTTTACTGTCTGATGCACTGCTTGACTGGACCCCCGCGCATTTACCTCGAACCTTATATGCTAAGAGGCGGAAACAATGGAAATTTTTAAGTCCACTGAATCAGAAGTACGCGTATATAGCCGTGCCTTCCCGGTGATTTTTAATCGTGCGAAGAACGCGCACCTGTACACCGAGGATGGCAAGGAATACCTGGACTTTCTCGCGGGTGCCGGTTCCCTGAACTACGGGCACAACAACGATATCCTGAAGAAGGCGCTGCTTGAGTACATTGAGGCAGACGGCGTCAGCCAGGGCCTGGACATGTTCACCACGGCCAAGCACGACTTCATCGAATCGTATAAGAAGCACATCCTCGACCCCCGTGGTCTGGACTACAAAATGCAGTTCACCGGCCCGACCGGCACCAACTGTGTTGAAGCCGCGCTCAAGCTGGCTCGCAAAGTAAAAGGCCGGAACGGCATCATCTCGTTCACTAACGGCTTCCACGGTGTGACCATGGGCGCGGTAGCGGCCACAGGTAACAAGCACCATCGCGGCGGTGTTGGCACCCCGCTGGGTAACGTCGATTTCATGTTCTACGACGGCTACCTGGGCGAAGACGTCGACAGCCTGGAGATCATGGACAAGCTGCTGTCTGACGGCTCGTCCGGTTTCGAACTGCCGGCGGCAGTGATTGTTGAAGCAGTACAGGGCGAGGGCGGTCTGAACGCCTGTCGTGCCGAGTGGCTGAAAGGCCTGTCCGATCTTTGTAAGAAGCACGATATTCTGCTGATTCTCGATGACATCCAGGCGGGTAACGGTCGTACCGGTGAGTTCTTCAGCTTTGAATTTGCCGGCATCAAGCCGGACATCGTCACGGTTTCCAAGTCCCTGAGTGGCTACGGTCTGCCGATGGCGCTGGTGCTGTTCAAGCCGGAGCTGGATGTCTGGGATCCGGGCGAGCACAACGGTACCTTCCGTGGTAACAACATGGCGTTCATCACCGCCCGTACTGCGGTCGAGACCTACTGGAAAGACGACGAATTCGCCAACGAGGTGAAAGCCAAGACCAAAGTTCTCGGCGATGCCCTGCAGGCGATTTGCGACAAGTATCCCGGTCAGTTCAAAATGAAAGGCCGGGGTCTGATGCGCGGCATTGAGGCAAAGAACGCTGATCTGACCGGTGCGATCACCAAACGCGCGTTTGAGCGTGGCCTGATCATTGAGACCAGTGGTCCGAACGATGAGGTCATCAAGTGTCTGATGCCGTTGACGACCAGCGAAGACGATCTGAAAAAAGGCGCCGAACTGCTGGCGGAAAGTATTGACGAGATCGTGCAGGAGGGGGTCAGCGAGGCGTCGTAAGACGCTCCGCCCCGGCCGGCCCAGATCTTTCAAACTGCAGGATAGCGAAGGCAAACCTATGACTACGCAACAGCACACCGTTGAGAAAATCGGCGGCACCTCGATGAGCAATTACGAGGCTGTCCGAGACAACATCATTATTGGTAATCGCAGCAAGGACGAGCTTTACCAGCGTATTTTCGTGGTATCCGCCTACGGCGGTGTTACCAACGAGTTGCTGGAGCACAAGAAAACGGGCGAGCCAGGGGTGTATGCCCTGTTTGCCGATGCCGAGTCAGACTGGGCTTGGGGCGATGATCTCACCAAGCTGGTGAAGTTCCTCACCGACCTGAACGGTGACCTGTTTGAAGATCCCATGCTCAAGCAACAGGCCGACCAGTTCATCACCGACCGGATCGAAGGCGTTCGGGGTTGCCTGATCGACCTGCAGCGGCTGTGTTCATATGGTCAGTTTCAGCTTGAGGAACATCTGCTGACGGTACGCGAGATGCTCGCGGGTATCGGCGAGGCCCACAGTGCCTTTAACACCGCGCTGAAGCTGCAGCAGGAAGGCATCAACGCGCGGTTTGTGGACCTGACCGGTTGGCGTGACGCCGAGCTGCTGCCCCTGGATCAGAAGCTCAAGCAGGCGTTCGACGCCGTCGACCTGACCCGGGAATTGCCGATCGTTACCGGCTATGCCCAGTGTAAGGAAGGTCTGATGCGGACCTTTGACCGTGGCTACAGCGAGATGACGTTCAGCCGTGTGGCGGTGATCACCGAAGCCCGGGAAGCGATCATTCACAAGGAATATCACCTGAGTTCCGCCGATCCCAACATTGTCGGTGGGGACAAGGTGGTGCCGCTGGGTCGTACCAACTACGACGTTGCTGACCAACTTGCCAACTTGGGCATGGAAGCGATCCACCCGCGAGCCGGCAAGGGCATGCGCCAGAATGAAATTCCGCTGCGGGTGATGAACACCTTCGAGCCCGAGCACACCGGTACCCTGATCACCGGCGATTACGTCAGTGAGACGCCCCAGGTGGAAATCATTGCCGGCGCCAAGGGTGCGTTTGCCATCGAGGTGTTCGACCAGGACATGCAGGGTGAGCCCGGTTCCGATCGCCGGATTCTGGATGTGCTCAGCCGCCTGAAAGTGCGCTTCATGGCCAAGGACACCAACGCCAATACCATCACCCACTATGTGGGTAGCACGCTCAAGCACGTGAAGCGGGTGGTGCGCGCACTGAAGGAAGAGTTCCCGAACGCTGAAATCAGCACCCGCAAGGTGTCGCTGGTGTCTGCGATTGGCAGTGACATCAAGGTGCCGGGTATTTTGGCCCGGTCGGTGAAGTCGCTGGCGGACAACGAGATCAGTGTACTGGCGATTCACCAGTGCATGCGTCAGGTGGATATCCAGTTTGTGGTGGATGAGGATCACTACGAGAAGGCCATTGCGGCCCTCCATGAAGTTCTCATCGAGCCGCACAACCATGAATATGCCATCGTCGCGGCCTCGATCGAGTAACCGCCTTTGCACAAAAAAGCCCGGCCGCTATGCGGTCGGGCTTTTTTGTTTTCAGGCCCTTTATTCCTGCCGACAACGCCGGCTCCGGCGCTCCCTGTTGATAAATCCATCAGTGCCCTCTGGACGTATTCTCTTTAAATTTCTGACCGGTACCAAAGCTATGCGTAAGACCGATAAGCTGGGACCGTCTCCGACTACGGCCAACGATGGCGAAAGGGATTCCCTGGTTGGGTTGTACTTCAGGGATGCGTCCCGGTATGAACTCTTAACCGACGTGGCAGAGCGCCGCCTCTGTCGCAAACTGATCTTGTGCTACCGCATTCTCAGCACCGAACTGGCACTGCCGGAGGATACGCCCCAGACCTTCAGGGCGGTCGTCGGCAGTCTGGGCGACGCCTGCGCCTTCTCAACGCGCAGCCGTCGGGCCTTTCATCTGGCCACCGCCTGTCGCCGCAAGCTGATCCAGAGCAACCTGAGGCTGGCGGTGCACATAGCTCGGCGCTATTACCAGTACGGTATTCCGATGTCGGATCTGATCCAGGACGCCAATGTTGGTCTGATCAAGGGTGCCGAACGTTTTGATCCCACCAAGGGCTTCCGGTTTTCAACGTATGCTTACTGGTGGATCAGCGAGGAAGTGAAGCGCTGCCTGCAGCGGGGCAACCGCCTGGTGCATACTCCGGAGAACGTCATCGACGAGATCCGGCAGTTGCAGAAGGTTTCTCTGGGCATGCATCAGAATCTGGGCCGCACGCCGTCGCAATCGGAGCTGGCTCAGGAGATGGAAGCGTCACCGTCGCGAATCGGTGAACTCAGGGCCCTGGCGCTGCGTGAGATATCCACAGACGTGCCGTTGATTGAGGACGGCTCGGTAACCCTGGGTGACAGTCTGGAGAGTGACGAGCAGGCCGCGCCAGATCATCCAATGTCCGAACGCGACAACACCCGCACTTTGACGGCGATGTTAAGTGCGCTTACTGATCGGGAAAAGGCGATCCTGTCGCGCCGCTATGGCTTGGGCCTGCCTGAGCCGGACACGCTTCAGGTCATCTCTGACGACCTGGGCATCAGCCGGGAGCGAGTGCGCCAGATCGAAAAAGCCGCGCTGAAAAAGCTGCAAGCCAGCTTCAATGGAGTGGATAATCTGTTGAGTGCCTGAGGGAACAACAAGCCGGTAAGGGCGAGGCGGCCCTTGCCGGTCAAGCGCCATGCAGCAGCACATACCAGGCGGCGACCGTCAGTTGGCAAGCCAACACCACCAGCGTTAACACCAGTCGCATGCGCAAATACCAAGACGGCCAGTACACTTTCATCCAGCGCACATCCACCGCGTACAGTGCCAGATAAGCGAGGCTGTAGACCAGCACTTGCCCGAGTGTTGGCAGCAGAAGTCCAATCCCTGCGATGACAAAAAAGACTTGGCTCAGCACCATGGTGACGAAGGGTGATTGCGGGTAAGAGCAGTTCTCCAGTTGCATCGCGATAGGCCAGTACACCCCTGCCATGAACGCGAGGATGCCGGCGCTGTAGACATAAAACCACGATATTGCCGTGACGCTGAATTGCGGTACCAGAAACAGGCTGGCGACGGCGGCAATGAACGGAAAGAGCCCGGCGATGCCTACGACGATCGCCAGTCGTGCTACCGCGATCACGGTTTTTCCCTCTGGGCTTTCTCTCTTTGCACACGAATACGTAGCGGTTCGATCTCCGCCGGCTCCATACCGACCATCTCGTGGTAGGCAGAGGGATGAACGACCTGGGTTTCGCGCACCCGGAAGGCGGCGAGGGTATCCTGCAGTTGCCATGCGCTGCGGAACAGACTGGTGACACCCTGTTTGTCCGACAGTAACAACTCACGCCGGTCCAGGGTCAGGCGCGCCATGTAGTGCTGGCCTTCCAGGGAGATGATTTCCAGCAGTTCAATGACCAGGTCATTGCTGTCTCTCAGTTCTTCCAGGGTGATTCTCACAATGACGCTCCGGAATTGAAGATATAGGCAGTCTTACGACCCGGAAGCGTTATGAGATCAGTTGCTGAGCGACTGGCAGGCCTCATGCTGGGGGCAGTGCAGCAGGTGATCGTTCACCATCCCGGTGGCCTGCATGAAGGCATACACGATGGTTGGGCCGACAAACGTGAAGCCGGCGCGTTTGAGGGCCGCGGACATGGCTTCGGATTCCGGGGTGGTGACCGGCACCTGATCGATGCTGGGCCAGCGGTTTTGAATCGGTTCGCCTCCCACAAACGACCACAGGAAATCGCTGAACCCGATACCCTGCTCGCGGAGCTTGAGAAACCCTCGGGCGTTCTTGATAATCGACCTTACTTTCAACCGGTTACGGATGATGCCTGGGTCGGTGAGCAGCTCTTCAACCCGGGCTTCATCGTAGTGCACAATTCGTTCGGGATCGAAGTGGTCGTAGGCTTCACGGTAGCTGTCCTGCTTGCGCAGGATGGTAATCCAGCTGAGCCCGGCCTGCTGGCCATCCAGGCACAGTTTTTCGAACAGCGCCAAGTCGTCGTACTCTGGCCGGCCCCATACTGTATCGTGGTAGTGCACGTAGATCGGGTCGGTGCCGCACCAGGGGCAGCGTTCCATGTCTGGCATCAGGCGTTGTACTCCTATTTCCGGTGAATGGCGGCTGCGGCCGGATCAGGGTTGGAGTCGCTGGATCAACCAGCCATCGCCATCCCGTAGGTATTCGAACCGGTCGTGTAGTCGGCTCGGGCGGCCCTGCCAGAATTCAATGCGTTCGGGCACGACCCGGTAGCCGCCCCAGAAGCTGGGTAGAGGGATCTCGCCTTCGCTGAATTTGTGCTTGAGCTCCGCCACTTTCTGCTCCAGCAACCCGCGGGAGGTGACGACCTTGCTTTGTTCCGAGACCCAGGCGCCAATCTGGCTGCCCCTCGGGCGGGAAGCAAAATAGCGCAGGGACTCGGCCTTGCTGACCTTTTCCACTTTGCCCTGAATGCAAACCTGGCGGTTCAGGCCGATCCAGGGGAATAGCAGGGCTGCCCTCGGGTTCTCATCCATTTCCCGGGCTTTTCGGCTGCCGTAATTGGTGTAGAACACAAACCCCTTGTCGTCGAAGTACTTCAACAGGACCGTGCGCAGGTCGGGCATGCCGTCGCTACCGGCGGTGGCCAGGGACATGGCGTTTGGCTCCAGGATGCCTGCTTGCCGCGCGTCCTCAAACCAGTGCTTGAACTGACGCACAGGGTTGTCGTCCAGGGCATCACGGTCGAGCCCTTCGCTTTCAAAATCACGACGCATGTCGCCGATGTCCATAGACCTTACCTCGTCATCTAGTAACGATGTCCTTTACGATCGCTGAGCATATCGGGTTCAGCAGCGGCTGACAAAACGGGCCTCGGCCGACTATCCTAGTGATCAGAGGGGGCGCACGCCCTGTATCCCGCTGTTGAGAAGGAGAAATCTGTGGCCGCGAGCCGTCGAGCAAACCGCCTGATTAGTTACTTGACGATGGGGTTGTTGGTGCTCATCGCGCTGTACGTATTGGCGGGTTTCCTGCTGGTGCCCTGGTGGCTGGAGCGGGCGTTGCCTGAACAGCTGGCGGAGCGACTGGGTTGGCAGGTCGAGGTCGACGATGTTTCGTTTAATCCGCTTACCTTCACTGTTGGTGCCGAGGGCCTGTCGGCTCAGGACGGCGACGACACCAAAGTGGTCAGTTTTGAACGCCTGGGGTTGGATCTGAACCTGGTGCAACTGGTCAGTGGCACGGTGGGATTTGAAGCCATTGAGCTTCAGGAGCCGTTCGTTCGCCTGGACCTCTTGGAGGATTACAGCGTTAACTTTGTCCGGGACTGGCAGCGAAACAACCCGGCTCCGGAACCACCGGCTGGACGCAGCCAGACTGATGACGAGTCGGCCATGCCCCGCCTGTATTTTGGCCAGATCAGTATTAATGGTGGTGAGCTGCTGTTTCGCGATTTCAGCAAGGCAGAGCCGGCGGAGTTCCGGATCAGCCCGCTCGACCTGAGCCTGAATGATCTCGCCAGCTGGCCACGGGATGAACAGGACAGCAACGACAGTCTGCAAGCGGCCATTGGCGACGAGACCATCGACTGGCAGGGCGACCTCAGTCTGGCACCTCTGTACTCGAAGGGCACGATCAAGGTCAGTGGGATTGGTTTTCAGACCCTGGAGCATTTCCTGGCACCCTATCTGCCCTACGATCTGCGCGGTGGCAAGGTCAGCCTGAGTTCCGATTACGAATTACAGATAGGGCAACGATTCCTGCTGGTGACTCGCAATGGCAACCTGTCACTGGACGAGTTGGCCATCGCTGTTAATAAAGACAGCGAGGAAGCCGAATTGACCTCGGGCACCCTTAGTGTCGATGAGATCAGCTTTGATCTCAACGCCCTGGCGGCAGACATGGGCCAGGTCACCCTCGATGGGCTCGAAATCGCAGTGACCCGGGGCCAGTCCGGCGCCATTGACTGGCTGGCACCTTTCTCGGACACCGCCGCCGACTCGGCATCCGAAACCGAGGCTGCGGGGTCCGGGGCGTCGTCGTTCCGTTGGTCGGTGGCCGGTATCTCCTTGTCTGAAGGCCAGCTTCGGTGGCGGGATCAGCAACCGGAAACACCGGCGGATTTGGCTCTGGAGCAATTGTCGCTGTCGGTTGGGTCCCTGGATCACACGCTGGATGAGCCGGTGAACTACCAGGCCGAGGCAACACTGGCCAGCGGTGGTCGGCTCACGCTGAACGGCCAGTTGACCCCAAAACCCTTCACCCTGGAAGCCGCGGTTTCCGGCTCAGAGATCGCATTGGCCGCCTTCGAGCCCTATGTCCAGGAGGGCGCCAACCTGAGCATTGCCAGTGGCACCCTGGGACTGGACGGCAACCTGGACCTGGATGGCCAGCAGGAGCCTTTAACAGGAACCTTCAGCGGCACGGCGGAAGTGGCCGGGCTGGCGGTTCAACGCCGCGACCAGGACAGCCGGCTGCTGTCCTGGCAAACCCTGCGTCTGGCGCCGATCGAGTACAACGTCGCCCCGGCTCGGCTTGAGATCGGCACGGTGACGCTGACAGGGCCCCAGGTCAATGCGGTGCGCAGCGTCAATGGTAGCCACAACCTGGCTCGGGTGTTCCGTTCCAGCCCTGAAGAAACCTCCGAGGATGACAGTGACAAAGACCCTGGTTTCATTTTCCGGATCAAGCAACTGATGCTGGAGCAGGGTGAAATCGCCTACACCGATCGCTCTATTGAGCCGGTGTTCACTACGCGCTTTGACCAGCTGTCCGGCAGCGTGACCGGCCTCAGTAACATTCCGCCGCAACAGGGCAAGGTCAAAATCAGTGGTCGTGTGGGCGAAGTGGCCAAGCTCGATTTTTCCGGCAATCTCGGCACCCTGGGCACCGACGACGTCAGCCAGATGGAACTGGCCATGACCGAACTGTCGCTGCCGGAGCTGGGGCCCTATTTCGGTCGCTACATTGGCTATCAGGTGGACAGTGGCAAGCTCAATCTGGATCTGAAGTATGAAATTACCGGCACCCGGCTGAATGGTACCAACCTGGTGGTGATGGACCGTCTTGAGCTTGGTGAGCCGGTTGCCAGCGACGAGGCTGTCGATGCCCCGGTGTCCCTGGGACTGGCGTTACTTCGGGACCGGGATGGGGTTATTGAAGTTAAGCTGCCGATCAGCGGCGATCTTTCGGACCCGCAGTTCAACATCAGTCGGGTGGTCATGGGTGCCTTTGTGAACCTACTGGCGAAAGCGGCATCGTCGCCATTTGGCATGCTGGGTTCGATTGCCGATTTGGCCGGTTTCAACAGCAATGAGTTGGGACAAGTCAGCTTCAAGCCCGGCAGTACCGAGTTAGCGGAGGGTGAGCCTGCCAAGTTATCGGCCCTGGCCGATGCTCTGTTGGACCGTCCGAAACTCTTGCTGAGTGTCCGTGGCGGCGTGGCGCCCGAAGCCGATGGCCTGGCGCTGCTGCGCAAGGAGTTGACCGCAAACGGCGCCAAGTCGCTGTCCGAGGGTGATTGGCAGGCTGCCCGCCAGGCCTTCTTGGCCGGTGAGCGCACTTTGCCGCCGGAGGCGCTGAACAATCTCGCCTCAGCCCGTGGCCGTGCGGTCAGGACCGTATTGCTGGATACCCATGAAGTACCTGCAGACCAACTGTTCATGCTCGATCCTTCGCGTCAGGCGTCGCTGGATGAGAGTGGCGCGGTGACCGTGCAATTCAGTCTGGATGTTCGCTAACGCCTCTTGAAGTTGGTCAGAAAGCCCGGGGGTAATTGCAGCCCCCATTTCTCGACCATCATCCGGTAGGAACCGTCGGCCACCAGGGGTGCTAACCGCTGCATCATGTCGCTGGCGCTTACCGGGCCGTTTCTGCGGGCAATAATCCGGAGTTCGTAGCGCTGATCGAGCCGGTCAGAGATCAGCAGTTGGCGCCAGTCTTCTGGTTGCTCCGACAGGTGCTGTTGCAGGTAGGCCCGGCTGATGATCGCCACTTCCGCCACCGACGGGCGGTCGGCCTTGATCAGTTTGAGGGCGCGGTTCTGGCTGTCGGAAAACTCGATACTGTAGTTTTTCTGCAGGGTTTTTGTGTTGTTTTCCAGGTCGGCAAAACCGTAGTAGTAGCCGGATATCACAACCAACTGGCGGTTGCCGATGTCGTTGAAGAAATCCAGGTCACGGCCAGGCTTTCTCAAGGCGACATAGAGGTCTTCATAGGTGAGGATCGGCCGGCTGAAGGTTATCTCCCGGTGCGCCCAGCCCCAATTGGAGCTCTCGAAGAAAATCACGTCGTACAGGCCGGCGTCGAAGTCGAGGTGCCGGCGTTTGGGCGAGGTGTGAAAGATCTGAATGTCGATATCGTTGTGGGTTGCTTCAAGTCCCTGCACCAGATCGGCCAGCAATCCATGAGGCTGGTGGTCTTCGCTCACCTTGGCAACCGGTGGAAAATGGTAGGCACCCACGGTTATCACGGTTTTTGCCTGCACAACGGAGGTTCCGCCCAGCAGGAATGTGGTAATGACGACTGCCAGGGTTAGGTTTAGTCTGTGGAGGATTGGCACGATCGACTCATATTATGTAGCGGTTAGGTACACGTTCAGACTACCACCGGGTTTACCTGGGCTAAACCGTTCAATTATAAAGTTCTGCAAAATAGGAAAGCGCAATATGGTTCACCCGGCAAGCCACTTCTTTGCATACATTTCACGCCTGCGTTGGATCAGGCGTTGGGGTTTGATGCGCAATGCCATTGAGGAAAACGTAGCTACCCACTCCTGGGAGGTGGCCACCCTCGCCCACGCCCTCGCCCTGATCCGCAACCGCCATTTTGGCGGTCAGGTCAACGCCGACCGGATTGCCGCGGCAGCGCTTTACCACGATGCCACAGAAGTGATCACCGGTGACATGCCGACACCGGTCAAATATCACTCGAAAGTGATGCGTGAAGCTTTTGGCGACATAGAGCACAAAGCGGAAGGAGAGCTGTTGGCGTTGTTACCGGAGGATTTGCGTGCCGATTTTGCGCCCTACGTACAGGAGTCGAAGCTGCCAGCGGAAGACAAGGAGTTGATCAAGGCGGCTGACCGGCTGTCAGCGTGGTTGAAATGCCAGGCGGAAATTCGCGCCGGCAACAGTGAGTTCGAGCCGGCGGCGAATCAGATCAAGGCCCGTCTTGATGAGGACGGGCTGCGGGAAGTGGTGTATTTCATGGACGTATTCGCGCCCAGTTATGACAAGCCCCTGGATAACCTGCTGGAATAATCGCTCCAGCAGGCAGTCCCTGGTCTCAGGCGTCGGCGGCGGAGCCGACCAGGCCACCGCGCAGGCCGTCACGATGTAGGGACTGGCGCACTGTGTCCTCCGGGCTGCCGGCGAGCGCCCGGAACATGCCCATGGAGCCGAGCAGGGCTGAAGATTCGTAGGGCACGAATACCCGTTCACCATCCTTGGCCATGGTCGGCAGGGCCTTGATGTAGCTTTGGCCCAGCAGGTAGCCGATAACGGTTTGCTTGTTGTCTTCAGAGTCGCCCATGGCGCTGAGGACCAGTCGAATGGATTCCTGCTCACCCTGGGCGCGCAGAATGGCGGATTCCTTGTCGCCCTGGGCGTTGAGAATCGCCGATTCCCGCTGACCCTGGGCCATGGCGATGGCTGCGGCCTTCTCACCTTCGGCCTCGGTAACCGTGGCGCGGCGTTTGCGCTCCGCCGCCATCTGCAGACGCATGGCCTCTTCTACTTCCTCCGGCATGCTGATGTCCTGCACTTCCACCCGGGTCAGTTTCACGCCCCACTTGGAGGCCGGTTCTTCCATCTCGGCCTGGATGGCGTTGTTCACTTCACTGCGGGATTCAAACAGCTTATCCAGTTCCATCTTGCCGACCACGGAACGCAGGGTGGTCTTGGCCAGAACCTCAACCGCCTGGCTCATGTTGGCCACCTCGTACACTGCGCGCCGGGGATCGATGATCTGGTAGTAGAGTGCGCCGTTGATCTTGACCGTGACGTTGTCGGTGGTGACCACCGGCTGGCCGGGGAAGTCCATCACGGTTTCCCGGCGATCAATACGGGTCTCGTCACTGGTGACCGGGTGATAGTCCTCGCCCATGCGCACGTAGCGGATCATGGTGATCGGTCGTGGCCGCTCGATGAACGGAATGATGATATTAACGCCACTCTCCAGAACCCGATTGAACGAACCCAGGCGTTCGATAACCATCACCTCCGACTGGCGAACGATCACCAGGCCTTTGGCGATGATAAAAATACCGATGACCACGAAAACCAGGCTGAGCACCAGCCCCGGTGAGATGAACGACTCCATGTTTACTGCTCCGTATGAGTGATAGGTTCGACGACGGCGGTGGTGCCGTCAAAGTGCTTGAAGAGGACTTCGGTGCCTTCAGAAAGCTCGGTGCCGCCGGTGCTTTCCACCCGTAGTCGATAGAAATCACCGTTTACCTTGATGCCGCTGGCTCCGTCGAAGTCCCGAATCAGGGTGCGGTAGCGCCGGCCGTGTTCAACTCCGGTGCCAGTGGTGCCATAGGCTACGCCTTTGGGCGAGAACCGTGGTCGAATCCAGCGGATGGCAACGGGCACCAGCACGCCGGAAAAAATACCCATGCCCACCAGCTGCCACTCGAACGGCAAACCGATGTAGGCCAGCACGGCGGTCAGGGCTGAGGCAATGCCCAGCGCCAGCAACAACAGAACGCCTGAGGTCAGCTCGGCCAGGCTGAGCACCAGCGCCAGTATCAGCCAGAAATGTGTAAGACTCCATTCCATATACAGCTACCATTAATCCAGAGGTGGTGGGCTGGCGATACGCGCCGGCCGACGAAAATCGATTGTACCCAATTCCGGCAATGGCGTCCCAAGGTGGCTGCAGCGCCTGGTGATGATGTCGACTGGAGCCATATTCAGCACCAGGGCGGCTGGTAAAGTAAAGCCTGTCTAAACGTTCACCAACCTGTCCGAACACCAACAAAAAGGGGTCGTGTGACCATGAAGGATCTGATGAACAAGGTTGCTGTTGTTACGGGCGCGGGCTCAGGTATTGGTCGTGCATTGGCCAAAGCCCTGGCAGCCCGGGGCTGCCGGCTGGCGCTGTCGGATGTCAATGGAATCGGGCTGGCGGAGACCGTGGCCGGTCTGAAAGAAGCGGACGTGAGAAGCTACCACCTGGACGTGTCCGACCGGGATGCCATATACGCCCACGCCGAGGCGGTGGCAGCGGATTTTGGTCAGATCAATCTGGTGATCAACAACGCCGGTGTGGCGCTTTCGGCTTCGATCCGGGAAATGACCGACGAGGACTTCAAGTGGGTCATGGACATTGATTTCTGGGGCGTTGCCCACGGCAGCCGCGCTTTCCTGCCGCACCTGATCGCCTCCGGCGACGGTCACGTGGTGAACGTATCCAGCGTGTTCGGTCTGATCGGAGTGCCCAAGCAGAGTGCCTACAACGCCGCCAAGTTCGCGGTGCGAGGTTTTACCGAGGCGCTACGCCAGGAAATGAAGCTGGAAGAGCAGCCAGTTGCAGTCAGCTGCGTTCACCCCGGTGGCATCCGGACCAACATTGCCAATGCGGCTCGCATGGGCAGGTCCGAGAATGCCGCGGCCCAGCGCAAGGGCTTTGACAAGATGGCGATGACCACACCCGAAAAAGCCGCTGCCATCATCGTCAAGGGTATTCTCAAGGACGAATCCCGGATCCTGGTGGGACCGGACGCCTGGGGCATCGAGGCAATTAACCGGTTGCTGGGCGCAGCTTACCAACCCCTGGTGGAACGATTCTCCCGCAAGAATCTCTACCGATGATTGCTGCCGGTTAGGGACATCGGAGGTCTGTCTGGCAGCTGTACAGGCTGGAAGTACGGTCTATAATTGCTGATCAGCCTGGGAAGACACAGCATGAAAACGCCGAACCATATGGATCTGGGGGCGACCCTCGAACAGAGTCGTTCAGGTCTCAGGGACAGCCATCGCCGCTCTCTGATGCGCCTGCTTTTTGCTATCACCGGCGCGTCGCTGGTTATGTTTGCCTGCCTGCAAATCCTTAATGGCTTCTGGTGGGTGGCGGCGGGCGAGCTGGTGGCCAGCGCGCTGCTGTTCTTCGGGGTGTGGCGCCTGCAGGTTACCGATTTCCTGCAGCAGTGGATCTGCGCCTACCTGGTGATGCTGTTTTCGTTTTTCCTGATCATTATGGTGCTGCCCGAGGCCTCGGTTTCGGCCTTCGTCTGGATTTTGATGATCCCGGTCCTGGCGTACCTTTTATTAGGTAAGCACGAGGGCATGATTCTGTCGCTGCCGTTCATGCTGGTGGGTGTTGTCATCTACTACCTCCACCTTGGCGACATGGGCAGCGCCCACGTATTGATTGATCTGCTGAACCTGGTGCTGTGCGCCGTTCTCATGCTGACCTTCATGCATGTCTATGAGCAGCGCCGGGAAGAGTCGGAAAAGCGCCTGGTGGACATGGCCCAGACCGATGCCCTCACCGGCCTCGCCAACCGAAGCAGTTTTCAGAGCACGCTCAACCGGACCATTGCCGAGTGCGAACGCAGCGGTAACGGGTTTGCGCTGGTGATCATGGATATCGATCACTTCAAGGTGGTAAACGATACCCTCGGCCATGATGCCGGCGACCGGGTGTTACAAAACATCGGAAAGTGTCTGACAGAGCGGCTGCGGGCGACCGATGCTGTCGGCCGGCTGGGTGGCGAGGAGTTCGGTTTGATCCTGAAGGATGTGAAAGCCGCTGCCGCCTTCGAGCTGATGGATGAATTGCGTCAGCGCATTGCCGGTTGTCATCTCGCCTACGGACAGGCTTGCATCCGAGTGACCGCCTCATTCGGCCTCGCCCAATGGCCAGAGCATGGCCGAAGTGCCGAGGCGTTGTTCTGTATGGCAGACCGGGGTCTATACACCGGTAAGCGCGCCGGTCGCAACTGCGTGGCCCAGGCCGATGGTGTAAAACAGTCCTCCTCACAATGTATTTCGGCTGGCCAGACGGGTTAAATCGGGTACCCTTGGGGCATAACCCACACCTTGGAGGGACCGCCCCGGTTATGTGCGAACTGCTGGCTATGAGTGCCAACACCCCCACCGATCTCTGTTTCAGTTTTACCGGCCTGACTCGACGTGGTGGTGATACTGGTCCACACAAGGATGGCTGGGGTGTGGCGTTCTACGAAGGCAAGGGCGTGCGTGCGTTCCACGATGTCGACGCCAGTGCCAATTCGCGCCTGGCCGAAGTGGTGCAGACTCACCCGATCAAGAGCGAAGTGGCCGTTTGTCATATCCGACAGGCCAACGTCGGTGAAATCTGCCTGGCCAATACCCATCCCTTTATCCGGGAGCTGTGGGGTCGCTACTGGGTATTTGCCCACAATGGCCAGATCACCGGGTTCCGCCCGTCGCTAGGCTTCTACGAACAGGTAGGCGCCACCGACAGTGAGGCGTTGTTTTGTGACATCCTCAATCACCTGCGCCGGGACTGTGATCGCAATACCACGACTGAAGTCATTGTAGAGCACCTGGTGGCGTTGGCCCGGGACTACGCCCGCCGGGGTATTTTCAATCTTCTGCTCAGCAACGGCGACTGGCTATTCACCTACTGCAGCACCAAGATGGCCAGCATCACCCGCAGAGCGCCATTTGGCCCGGCGCGTCTGAAAGATGCCGATGTGATTGTCGATTTCGAATCCGAGACCACTCCCAATGACATAGTCAGTGTGATCGTGACCGAACCACTCACCACCGACGAGGTCTGGGACATCTACCAGCCCGGGGAATGGCGCCTGTGGCGTAAGGGCGAGGTGGTGATGTCCGGAACGTAAGACCTCGCCCGGGATTAGTTCACTGCAGGGTGCGGCGGTTTCCGGTTTGGTATTCCGGAGCGACATAGGCTTGTATCTCGCTTTTGAACTTGGCCACCAGCTCACTGTTATCCTTGTCCCAGGGGTGAAAACCCGGCCTGAAATAGTCCAGCCAGGCCGGAATCAGGCTGGAAAAGTTGCCGTTACGTCCCCAGAGGCGCCAAAGGCCCTTCGCTGAGGATGTGAGCGAAAAGTTCCTGCGGTCGCTGAGCATCATTCGGCCGGTAAACCATGTCGTCACCACGCCCAGAATTGCCGTACTCACCAAGAGGTAGGCAGTGCGCTCGAGATAGGTGCCGCCGGCCTGCTGGAACACGTCGTAGGCCACCGCCTTGTGCTCGGTTTCTTCAATGGCATGCCAGACCCAAAGTGGGCGCATACCCTCGTCCATTTCTTCTCGCACGTCGTCCCGTTCCAGCAGCATATCTGCCATCATTGCGGTGATATGTTCGAGGGCGCAGGTTACCGCAAGTTGATGTCGCTTCGGCAGCATCCGGACAGCATCAAGAAGTACCTTGAGGTCCTCCTCCATGACCTCCACTGGCGCGCCCTGATCGCGCACGTGCTGGTTCATGGCCGTGTGCTCAAGGGAGTGCATGGCTTCCTGTCCGATAAAGCCCCGAACCTCCTCCTTCAGTTTCGGGTCTTGGAGCATTCCGCGGAAGGCCCGCACCGAATCCACGAAGAATTGCTCGCCCTGTGGAAAAAGCACCGACAGCGCATTCATGGTGTGACTCACCAGATAGTTCTGGCCGATCCAGTAGCGAGGCACTTGCTCCCCGAATTCGAAGCCCATGCGTTGAGGTTTGATACTGACATTGTCCGGCGTATTCGATGCCTGTGTGCTGGTGACGGGTGTTGTTTCGGGTGTTTTTGAGCTCAGCATGGATGACTCCTTACCTTGGCTGATGTCCTGTAGCCAGTCTGTGAGAGTCAATGATCCAAAGGAATGCGCGAACGGGACGGCTACCGTTCAGGTTGGGCCATAGCCTGGCCATGATTGACTGTGCTGACGCCTGCCGCCCTTTTCCCGCCCCACTGTGGTGCTGTTGGGCTTTTGCTAGAGTCCGGGGAGTGTCGTTGTAAACTTCCGTGAAGGACCCTTAGATGGCAACAACAGGCAAGGACAACGAGTGGCGAATGTTGGGGCTGTTCCTGGTACCCGGTGTTTACATGCGGGTCCTGGCCGAGACCGTTCGTCAGCTGGGCTATAACGATCGCAGGCTCTATGAGGGGCTGGCGTTCGGCCCAGAGGATCTCAAATCGAACGACAGCCGGGTCTTCGTTACCGACGCCATGGTCATGGCCCAGCGGTCAGTGGAGATGGCGGGCAAGGATGGCCTGAGCTTCGCCTTGGCCCGGGAGCTGCGTCTCACCATCCACGGCACCCTGGGCTTTGCTGCGCTCACCAGCCCCACCTTTGAAGGCGCATTGAATTCGGTGCACCGGTACCTGCAATTGCGAGCACCGTTCCTCAGCATGAAGCAGTCCCTGAATGACGACCGGGTGCTGGTGCAGCTGTGCAGCGAGTTCGAAGTACCCGAGCTCTACCCCTTTTTGTCTGAAACGGTCAGTGCCACACTGATTTTTCTCACTGAACAATTGCTGGACCGGGATGACGCCGAACGCCGGGGCTTTGCCCTGGAGGCCGGCAAACTGCCGGGTGTCAGCGTGCGCCTCAGTAGCCCGGAGCCTGCCTATTACAGCCGGTTTGCAGGTCAGCTGCCGGTGCAGTTCCATTACGGCCAGCCGGAAGTCATGCTGGTGTTCCCCAAAGGCCTGCTGGATGTGCGCATGCGACTGGCTGATGCAGAAGCCTCGGAGATGGCGCGGGACCAGTGTGAATTCGAGCTGCAAAAGGCGCTGAAAGAACAAGGCGACATCACCCTCGCCATCCGCAACATGTTGCGCATGATGCCTGGCCCATTGCCGTCTCTGGAGGATATGGCAGAACGCTTCTGCGTGTCTTCCCGAACCCTGAAACGGCGCCTGGCCGAGAAAGACACCCACTATCGGGAGATTGTTGAATCGGTGTTGAAAGACCGCGCAATTCAGTTGCTGCGCTACACCAGCCAGTCAGTCAGCGAGATTGCCTACGAGTTGGGGTACGCGGATCTGTCGAATTTCAGCCGGGCGTTTCGCAAGTGGACGGGGAAGTCGGCCAGTGAGTTTCGTGAGGGTGGGCCGGATCCGGCGCCTGAATTGGGGCCCTGAGTTGGGTTCTTGGGGTCTCTTTTTTGGGAGTGGGGTCGCAGGGGGGGTGACCTCGCGAAGGGCCGTCCTATAGATTCTTGTCCATTAGTTCTTTGAATTCAGTAACTATGCCCCTATTGTCTGTCGGACGGGGGTCAGATTAGTTTTCCCGCCAGGAAAAAGATGTCTGAGCGCAGCGAGTTGTTTTTCCCAAGGGAAAACTAATCTGACCCTCGGCCAGCCACCAAGCTCTGCAGGCCAGGTAGCTGCTCAAACCAGTCGATGAGCTAGAAGGAGAAGGAATGGAAGCTCGAACGGACACCCACAGTAAACTCTTTGGCTATCTGCTCTGGATCTTCGGATTCCTGGGTTCCCACCGCTTTTACTACGGTAAGCCGATTACCGGCACCATCTGGTTCTTCACACTGGGACTACTGTTCATTGGCTGGATCATTGACCTGTTCCTGATTCCGGCCATGGACCGGGAGGCGGACTTGCGGTTCCGGGACGGCGAGGTCAGCTACAACATCGGCTGGCTGTTGCTGACCTTCACCGGGGTCTTTGGTTTGCACCGGATGTACCAGGGCAAGTGGATCACCGGCATTCTCTACCTGCTCACCGGCGGCCTGTTCCTGCTGGGTGTGTTGTACGATTTCTGGACCCTGAACGACCAGCTCTCCGAACGCAACAAGGAACGGCGGTTCGGCTGATCACCGGGCTGCCGCCTTTTTGTCAGACCCGGTTCAGGCGGCCTCGGTTTCCGACTGATTGACGGCAACCTCAAGCCGAATCTCGTCACCGTCCAATAACACGGGGTAGGTTTTAACAGACACCGCCTCGTCCTCCAGGCACTGACCCGTCACCAGGTTGAAATGCTGTTTGTATAACGGCGACGCCACTACCGGCTGCCCCTTCAAGTCGCCGGTAAGCCCCCGGGCCAGCACATTGGCGCCGCTGAACGGGTCGGTGTGACTGATGGCAAACAAAGCCGGCAGCCGATGCGGCAGATAAAACACCGCCACCGGCCCATCTTCGGTCCACACCGCGATGCCCGATTCCGGCACCAGATCGCCAACAGTACAAACCGCATCCCAATAAGTACGAGCTTTCATAGTTTTGCTCCTTTAATCCTTAGCTGTCGATATTCGAAAGTTCTGTGAGTGAGGGGTATGGGGGTACTTTTCTGTCAGGGAAAAGATGTCTGAGCGAAGCGAGTTATTTTCCCAGAAGAAAAATACCCCCATGCCCCTCGCTCCACCCACAAAATCAAAAGGCTAGGCCGACTCAAGCACCGGCCGCCGCTGATCCCGCTCCGTCGTCCACTGCTGCACCGGATCCTTCTGCGCCGGTGCATTCACAAACTCCCGGAACCGCTTCCGTTTCTCCGGATCCTCCACCGCGGTCTTCCACTCACACTGGTAAGTTCCAACAATGCCGTCCATGTGCTCTTCCAGTTCCGCACAGATCCCCAGACTGTCCTCCAGTACCACCTGCTTCAGATACTCCAGGCCGCCCTCCAGGTTCTCCATCCAGACACTGGTGCGCTGCAGCCGATCGGCGGTGCGGACATAGAGCATCACCACCCGGTCGATGGTGCGGATCAGTTCCTCGTCCGACAGGTCGGTGGCAAACAGATCGGCGTGGCGCGGACGCATGCCGCCATTGCCGCAGACATACAGGTTCCAGCCGTTTTCGGTGGCGATCACCCCGAAGTCCTTGCTCTGGGCCTCGGCGCACTCGCGGGTGCAGCCGGAGACCGCCATCTTGACCTTGTGCGGTGCCCGTAGGCCCTTGTAGCGGTCCTCCAGGCGGATCGCCATACCGACACTGTCTTGCACACCATAGCGGCACCAAGTGCTGCCGACGCAGGATTTCACTGTCCGCAGGGACTTGCCGTAGGCGTGGCCGGTCTCGAAGCCGGCGGCGATCAGCTTTTCCCAGATCTCCGGCAACTCACTCAGAGTGGCGCCAAACAGGTCGACCCGTTGGCCGCCGGTGATCTTGGTGTAAAGGTTGTACTGCTTGGCCACCTCGCCCAGCACAATCAGCTTGTCCGGAGTGATCTCACCACCGGGAATACGCGGCACGATGGAATAGGTGCCGTTCTTCTGCATGTTGGCCATGAAGGTGTCGTTGGTGTCCTGAAGCGGCACATGGTCAGTGGCCAGAATGTGTTCGTTCCAGCAGCTGGCCAGGATTGAGCCCACCGCCGGTTTGCAGATGTCGCAGCCGTGGCCACGGCCGTGCTGCCGAATCAGGGTGGCAAAAGTGCGAATGCCATTCACCTTGACCAGGTGGAACAGCTCCTGGCGGCTGTACGGGAAGTGTTCGCACAGGTCCTTGCTGACCTCCACACCGCGTTTTTCCAGTTCGCTGTCGACCACGTTTTTCAGCAGTGCGGTACAGCCGCCGCAGCCGGTACTGGCCTTGGTTTCGGATTTGACGCTGCCAAGGTCGCCGCAGCCGGCATCAATGGCGCCGCAGATGTCGCCCTTGGTGACGTTGTGGCAGGAACAGATCGACGCGGTTTCCGGCAAGGCATCCGGGCCCAGGGCCGGGGCGCCGCCCTGGCTCTCTGGCAGGATCAGGGTTTCCGGATTGTCCGGCAGGGCAATGCCATTGAGGGCGTACTGCAGCAGGGTGTCGTAGTGACTGTTGTCGCCCACCAGGATGGCACCGAGCAGTTTCTTGCCATCCTCGCTGACCACCATGCGGCGGTAATGGCCAACCTGTTCGTCGTTGAAACGGATGTTGCGGGCGCCCGGGGTCTGGCCGTGGGCATCGCCGATGGAGCCGACATCCACGCCCAGCAGTTTCAGCTTGGTACTCATGTCGGCGCCGGTGAAGGCGGCGTCCTGATCGCCGTTCAACACCGACGCCAGGGTACGGGCCATGGTGTAGCCGGGGGCGACCAGGCCGAAAATACGCTGGTCCCAGAGTGCGCACTCGCCAATGGCGTGGATGTGCGGGTCCGAGGTGGTGCATTGATCATTCACCACGATGCCGCCGCGTTCGCCGACCTCAAGGCCGCTGCTGCGGGCCAGGGCATCCTGGGGCCGGATACCGGCGGAGAACACGATCAGGTCGGTTTCCAGGTGGCTGTCATCGTTGAAGTTCATGCGCAGGCGAGCTTCTTCACCGGCTACGATAGCGGTGGTGGCCTTTTCAGTGTGTACCTGCACACCCAGCTCTTCGATCTTGTGGCGCAGCAGCGCACCGCCGTCGGTGTCCAGCTGCACCGGCATCAGCCGCGGCGCAAACTCCACCACGTGGGCCTGCAGGCCCAGGCTCTTCAGGGCGTTGGCGGCTTCCAGACCGAGTAGGCCGCCGCCCACCACGACACCGGATTTGCCAGCCTGAGCGCTGGCACGGATAGCGTCCAGATCCTCCAGGGTGCGATAGACAAAGCAGTGCGGGTGCTCCCTACCCTCAATGGGTGGCACGAACGGGTAGGAACCGGTGGCCAGCACCAGCTCATCGTAGTTGTAATCGCCCTTGGGGGTGGTCACTGTGCGCTGGTCGCGATCCAGGCCAGTCACCGGCTCGTTCAGCAGCAACTGGATGCCCTGTTCGGTGTACCAGTCTGAAGTGCCCATGGCGAGATCGGTGTGGGTGGACCCGGCAAAGTATTCCGACAGGTGCACCCGGTCATAGGCGAGCTGTTTTTCTTCGCCAAAGACCAGAATGTCATACTCTGCAGCGGCGGGGCTGGCGACCAGCTGTTCAAGGAAGTGGTGGCCAACCATGCCATTGCCAACGACGATCAGGGTTTTCTTGCTCATGGTGATGTCCTCTCTCCTGGCAGCGGCTTAGGCCGCTGCCTCACAAAATGGTTTGCCAAAGGGCAGTTGGGCTCGAATCTCGGCGATATCGGTGCGGTCTGTGATCAGTTCCTGGTACCAGGGACCCTGGCTGGTGCTGCCAATCAGCACCACACCGACCAGGCGGTTCTCGCGGACCAGCAGGTGGCTGTAACTGCCGGTATCAAAATCCCGGAAGATCAGTGATTCTGTGGCCTCGTCCGGAGCCTGCTGGCCGCAGGAAAACACCGGCACGTCGCTGATCTTGAGCCGGGTGGCGATCACCGAGGGTGCCCAGCGGGCAGCACCGGTGTTTTCCGCAAGCACCCGGGCCAGTATCCGGGCCTGCTGGTAGCCGGGCTCCACCAGACCGAAGGTTTCGTTGTCCAGTTCGCAGCACTCGCCCAGGGCGTAGATGTCGGGGTCGCTGGTGCGCAGCTGCGGATTCACCCGAATGCCCCGGCCACAGTCCAGGCCGGCCGCCTCGGCCAGTTCCCGGTTCGGCACTATGCCGGTGGCAATCACCACCAGATCGGTGCTGATCAGGGTCTGGTCGCTCAGTTGCACAGCCCGGACCCGGTTTCGGCCCAGCAGTTGAAGCGGTGCGGTGGCGGTGAGAATGTTTAGACCCTTGCGGTCCAGGGCCTCGGCCAACAGTTGGCCGCCCACTGCGTCCAGCTGCCGGTTCAACAGGTAGTTGCTGCGGTGGAGCACGGTGACGGCAACGCCGCGACGATGCAGGCCGGCCGCCGCCTCCAGGCCCAGAAATCCGCCGCCAACCACGACCGCGCGCTGCCGGGTTTCGCTCTGCTTGATCAATGTCCGGGTGTCGTTGATATCCCGGAAGTAGCGGACACCATCCAGGTCCTCACCCGGGAGCCCAAGTTGCCCCGGCCGGGAGCCGGTAGCCAGTACCAGCGTGTCGTAACGCTGGCTGCGACCGGTCATGGTGGTCACGGTGCGCTCTCGACGGTTGATGGAGCGCACCGGTTCGCCGTGATGAACCTGGATGCCGTGGCTGGCAAACCAGTCATCGGGCTTCAGCGTCAGGCTGTCCTCATCGGCATCACCGCTCAAAAGCGCCGATAACTGAATGCGGTTATAAGCCGGCCGGCTCTCGCCGTTGAACACAATGATGCTCTGGTAGGGCACCGGCGCCTGGGCCATCAGTTCCTCAAGGAAGCGTTGGGCCACCATACCGTGACCACAGACCACCAATGTGCGTTGCCTGTTTCCGCTCATAGTCGTGCCCCCATTTCCTGAACTGTTTTCTGGACCCATAAAAAAACCGGAGCATCTCATCCCCAAGGGAAATCGATGGTCCGGCGCCAATGCCAACAACAATGATCTGATGATCCGGCCGAATCCTTGGCCGGGACGTTCATCCTTGTAAAAGACTTTGCGATCTTCGTGCCAGTTTTTTAAGTCTAATTAAATCATGGAGATACTGTTTTTCGAAGGTTGTGGTCGCGTTCCCTGGGCGCGTTATCTGCCCCGTGCTGGGGCGTTTTGCACGACTTTGAGGCTTCCTCTGGCGTGGTTATTGCTCCGTTATTTGCTAACGAGACAGCACAGCCAGTGCCGGGAGTATTTCCATGAACACCAAACAACAGCAGCAAAACCCCAAGTCGCCGACCGCCGCGAATTTCCTGATTGCATCGCGACAATGCGAACTGATGAACCTTCAGTACTTCCTGCAGATGGGCAAGGTGGTTCAAAGCATCAGCAACCTGGTGCACGGCCTGCAGCGGGAGCGGGGCGCCTCCAACGTGTTCCTGGGGTCGAGTGGCGAAAAATTCGCTGGCGAGCGGGAGGCGATGATTCTGGAATCCGACCGGCTGGCGGAGTTGTTCGAGCAGGCTCTGGCCGAGGTACAGGAGGCACTGACGGCTCACCCGGTCAGCAGCCACCTGCTGAACCATCTTGCCACTGCACTGCACGGTTTGCAGCAGTTGCCCGCATTGCGTGCTCAGGTGGCCGGGCAGGCGATGTCCACGGCGGAAGCCACCGAGGCCTATGGCAACCTGATCCACGCCTTGATCACGGTGGTATTTGAAGCCGCCGACACCGCAGTCGATCCGTCCCTGGCCGGTTTGCTGGTGGCCATGGTGCACCTGATGAATGGCAAGGAATTCTGTGGTCAGGAGCGTGCCGTGGGTTCCGCCGGCTTCTCCAGCGGTGGCTTCGACAGTGCACTATCCAAGCGCATGACGCACCTTGTTGAAGCACAGGAACGCTGTTTCGAAGTGTTTGTCAGCTTCGCCGACGACGACAGCCGTGCGCTTTGGCAGACCCTGCGGTCTCATGATCGGGAGACGGAGATTGAGCGCCTGCGTCAGCTCGGTTGCTCGGTGGGGCGCTACAAAACCCTGGACTCCGGGCTGGCGGATCGCTGGTTTTCCCTGATGTCGGAACGCATGGATGAACTTAAAAAGGTGGAAGACGCGGTCGAGGGCAGTTTCCACACCCGCTGTGTCGAACGCTTCGCCGAGGCTCGAAACTCCCTGGCCCACCAGGAAACCCTGATCGCGTCACTGGACGAGCAGAACCCGCCGGCGCAGCCCCTGCTGGTGCTGTGTGATTCCGGTGACGATGTCCGGTCCGGGGAAGCCTGGAAAAGTGAGGGTGTGGGGCAGCAGTTTGGTCGCTCCATCTTCGATCTGGTGCAGGAACAGACCCGTCGGTTGCAGCAGATGACCGACGAACTGCAGAGTGCCAAGGAGGCGCTGGAAGACCGGAGAACCCAGGAAAAAGCAGTGCTGCTGCTGATGGAACACCGCAAGATCGACAACAATGAGGCTCATCGGGTGCTCAGGAAACTGGCCATGGACCAGGGTAAGAAGCTGCCCGAGGTGGCTCGGGCCCTGGTCTCCATGGCCGATGTTCTGAAGTAAACCGGTAACAGAGCAGCCGGGCTCAGGCGCCTGCGGCCTGGGCGGTGCTCTCCTGCTGGTCGGTGCTGGAGGCTTTGCGGGTCTTGATGTTTTCCAGTTTGCGCTGTTTCTCGTACAGGAATTTCAGTACTTCCTGGCGGTAGTGCACGTAGGTGGGGTCGTCTGCCAGGGTCACCCGGTTTCGTGGCCGCGGCAGCTCGATGCGCAGATCCTCACCCACGGTGGCGGCCGGGCCATTGGTCATCATGATGATGCGGTCGGACAGCAGCACTGCTTCGTCGACGTCGTGGGTAATCATGATCACCGTGTTGTTCAGCTCCTGTTGAATCTCCATCAGCGAATCCTGCAGGTGAGCCCGGGTCAGTGCGTCCAGCGCGCCGAATGGCTCATCCATCAACAATACGCTGGGCTTCATCGCCAACGCCCGGGCAATGCCGACCCGCTGCGCCATGCCCCCGGAAATTTCCCCCGGACGCTTGTTGGCAGCGTGGGCCATGTTCACCAGTTCCAGGTTGTGATGGATCCAGTCCTTGCGTTCCTGTTTCGCCATGGACTTGCGAAATACCTGCTGCACGGCCAGTTCCACGTTCTCGTAAACGGTCAGCCAGGGCATCAGGGCGTGGTTCTGAAACACCACCGCCCGCTCCGGTCCCGGCGAGTTGACCTCATGGCCGTCCAGAACACAGCCGCCCTTGGAGGCTTGCAGCAGTCCGGCCACAATGTTCAGCACGGTGGATTTGCCGCAACCTGAGTGACCGATCAGGGACACAAACTCGCCCTTCTTGATTTTCAGGTTGAGGTTGTCGAGTGCGACGAAGGAACCTTTCGGTGTCTCAAAGGCCATTTCCACGCCGGTCAATTCCAGATGTGCTTTAGTCATGATGGTCTCCGTTATTCATTCCAGGCGACTTTCTTCTGGATCATCAGCATCAGCCGATCCAGCAGAAAACCGATAAAACCGATGGCCAGTACCGCCACCATGATCCGGCTCAGGGACTGGCTGCTGCCATTCTGAAATTCATCCCACACGAACTTGCCCAGGCCCGGGCTCTGGGCCAGCATTTCTGCGGCAATCAGCACCATCCAGGCAATACCCAGAGAGACCCGCAGGCCGGTAAAGATCATGGGTACCGACGAGGGCAGTACCACCTTGCGCACGTGGGTCCAGAACGACAGGCGCAGGACCCGGGACACATTCAGCAGATCCGGATTTACCGCCGCCACGCCGACACTGGTGTTAATCAGCGTGGGCCAGAGGCTGCACAGGGTGACGGTGATCATTGAGGTCAGGAACGACTTCTCGAACATCGGGTCGTCGCTGACGTAGGTGGCCGAGACCACCATGGTCACCAGGGGCAGCCAGGCCAGTGGCGAAACCGGTTTAAAGATCTGGATCAGCGGATTGACCGCCGCCTGAAAGTAGTGATTCAGACCAAAGACAATGCCCAGTGGCACCGCAATCACCGTCGCCAGAAAAAAGCCTGCAAGCACGGTGATCAGGCTGGTAACCACCTGGTCCAGAAAGGTGGGTGCGGCCGGGTAGTCGCGGATTTTGACCTCAGCATCCGGATTGTCGGCCAGGATGCGCGCATTACGCTCTTCCTGCATGGTCACGAACTTGTCGGCCCGCTCCCGTTGGTTGGTGTGTTCCTGCCAGAGCTGACCGCCTTGCTCCCAGACCTGTGCCGGGCCCGGAAAGGCGCCCAGGGATGTGTTGACCTGAGGCGCGGCCAGATGCCAGAACCCGAGGAAGATCAGGATGCCGATGGTGGGCAGCAGCAGCTGCTTGCCCGACTGGGCCAGCTCGGCGCCGGTAAACCGGCTTGCCAGTGCTTTCAGCCAGCCGGGTGTGCCGGCTCTGGAGCTAGGGTTGGTTAAGGTGGTCATGTCGTTCTCCTGGCTAAGCCCGGTTACGGTGTCTCGGCGCCTTTCAGGCCGATATCAAAACTGTCGATGTAGGCGTTCGGCTGGCGTGGCGTAAAGGCAACGCCGTCGATCAGCTCACCCTGGTACGGGCGGGCGAAGTTTTCCTGGCTGAAATCCGGGAAGTCCTCGGCCTGCATCAGGCCGTCGTCGATCAGCGACTGGGCCGCCTGGGCGTAAATGTCACCGCGATATACCAGGGCTGCGGTCTTCATGTACCAGTCATCGGATTTGGCCTCGGGAATCTGTCCCCAGCGGCGCATCTGCGACAGGTACCAGATGGCATCGGACGGGTACGGGTAAGTGGCGTGATGACGGAAGAAGACGTTGAAGTCGGGCACGTCCCGGACATCGCCTTTCTCGTATTCGAAGGTGCCGGTCATGGAATTGGCGATGACCTCGGCGTCAGCTCCGACATAGCTGGGCCGGGCCAGGATTTCCACGGCTTCGGCACGATTGGCGTTGTTGTTCTCATCCAGCCAGTGCGCGGCACGGATCATGGCCCGCAGCAGGTGCAGGTGAGTGTTGGGGTTCTGCTCGGCCCAGGACTGGGTCACACCGAACACCTTTTCCGGGTTGTTGGGCCAGATCTCGTAGTCGGTGATCACCGGCACGCCAATGCCCTTGAACACGGCCTGCTGGTTCCAGGGCTCGCCCACGCAGTAGCCTTGAATAGTGCCGGCCTCCATGGTGGCGGGCATTTGTGGTGGTGGCGTCACTGACAGGTGCACGTCGGCTTCAAGGGTGCCGCTGGTGTCACCGCGCTGGGGCGCGTAGAAGCCTGGGTTCAGGCCGCCGGCGGCCAGCCAGTAACGCAGCTCGTAGTTGTGGGTCGAAACCGGGAACACCATGCCCATACGAAAACGTTCGCCTTCCGCCCGGGACTGCTCTACTACCGGTTTAAGGGCGCTGGCGCTGATCGGATGCACCGGTTTGCCGTCTTCCTTAGGAATGTACTGACTCATGGTCTCCCAAACCTGATTGGAGACGGTGATGCCGTTGCCGTTCAGGTCCATGCTGAAGGCGGTAATGATGTCAGCCTGGGTTCCGTAGCCGATGGAGGCGCCCAGGGGTTGGCCGGCGAGCATGTGCGCGCCATCCAGTTCACCGGTGATGACCCGGTCTAGCAGCACTTTCCAGTTGGCCTGGGCTTCCAGCTCGACAAACAGGCCTTCGTCCATAAAGAAGCCCTGTTCCCAGGCTACGGCCAAGGGTGCCATATCGGTCAGCTTGATGAAGCCGATCTTCAGGTCCGGTTTCTCCGGGGCACCGATTTCGGCCTGGGCCAGACCGGTGCCGGCCATCAGGGAGACGGCTGCGGCCAGTCCGGCCAGTTGTCTCAGTGTGCCGGAGACGGTTGTCAGGGATGTCTTCATGGATGCTTTCCTCGCAATGTTCTTGCAGGCAAAAAAAAGCGCCAGCCCTCCGCTGTCGGAAGGCAGGCGCCCATGCCTGTTGAATCAGTAATGATCTCGAAGGTTCGTGAATGTTGATTGCACAGCCTGTGCCAGTGATAAAAAAGAGCGTTAAAACATGCAAGTACAAGCTGGGTTCAGTTTTAACGCCATAATCTGGAGTCTCATCGTCGGTGTGTTTTAGTGCGCTTTTTCGATTCTTGCACCAATCTGGGCCGTCAAATGTGGCGCTCCTGCCCGTCGGGGTCCGTTATAGCCTCAATGCCACGATGGCCCTTTTATTGCAGCGTTTCTGGCAGGAAAAGACAGCAGATAAATGACATCAGGCAAAAGCGCCCGCCCCGTGCACCGGATATCCCGGTTTCCATGGGCGGGCGTTTCTGTTTCAGAGCCGAGAGGATACGACGTGAACAGTGAGCATCAGACAGCGACCAGCGTGCGGACCACCTGCCCATACTGTGGCGTCGGCTGTGGCGTTTCCGCGGGGCTTGGGCAAGTCGCCGGTGACCAGCAGCACCCGGCCAATCAGGGGCGGTTGTGTGTCAAAGGCTCAGCTCTGCACGAGACCCTGGTGCCTGCTGGCCGGCTATTGCAGCCGCGGCTCGCCGGTGTGGACAGTGACTGGTCCGAGGCATTGAAAGCGGCGTCTGGTGCTATCCGCGAGGCGGTGGCCACACACGGCCCTGGTTCGGTAGCGTTCTATCTGTCGGGCCAGTTGTTAACCGAGGACTATTACGTCGCCAACAAATTGGCCAAGGGGTTTGTTGGCACACCACACGTGGATACCAACTCCCGCCTGTGCATGTCCTCGGCGGTCGCAGCCCACAAACGGGCATTCGGGGAAGACTGTGTACCCGGTTGCTATGAGGATGTGGAACTGGCAGATCTGCTGGTGCTCGCTGGCAGCAACGCCGCCTGGGCTCATCCGGTGCTGTATCAGCGCATGAAAGCCGCCAGTCGGCAGGGGCGTCGGGTGGTGGTGATTGACCCGCGTCGGACTGCTACTGCAGAGCTGGCGGACCTGCACCTGAAATTGAAACCAGGCACAGACACCATTCTGTTTAACGGCCTGCTGGTGTGGCTGGCGGATAACAGTGGCCTGGACCAGGGTTATATCGCCCGTCATTGTCATGGTTTTGAGGAAACCCTGGAGGCCGCGACCCAAGCGGCTCCCTCAGCCCGTTCTGTGGCTGAGCAGTGCGATCTCCCGGTCGCCGATGTGGAAACCTTTTACCAATGGTTCGCACAAACCCCGCGCACGGTGACCGGTTTTTCCCAGGGTATCAATCAGGCGTCAGCGGGGACGGACAAGTGCAACAGCATCATCAATTGCCATCTTGCCACCGGCCGGGTCGGTTTGCCGGGTGCCGGGCCCTTTTCCCTGACCGGTCAGCCCAACGCCATGGGCGGGCGGGAAGTGGGCGGACTGGCCAATACCCTGGCGGCCCATATGGATTACGACAGTCCCGGTGCCCGGACCAGTGTGGCCCGGTTCTGGGGCACTGACCGGATCCCCGAGGTCCCGGGTCTGAAAGCGGTTGAGCTGTTTGAAGCGGTGCACCGGGGCGAGATCAAGGTGCTGTGGATCATGGGCACCAACCCGGCAGTCAGCCTGCCGGAGTCGGCCCACGTGCGCGAGGCGCTGGCGCGTTGCCCCATGGTGATTGTCTCCGACTGCATGGCCGAGACCGACACCACCGCCTACGCCGACATCCTGCTGCCCGCCGCCGGTTGGGGCGAGAAAGACGGAACGGTGACCAATTCTGAGCGCTGTATATCCCGGCAAAGGGCGTTCCTGCCTCTGCCCGGTGAGGTGAAACCGGACTGGTGGATCATGGCGAACGTGGCCCGGGAGCTGGGCTATGGCAAGGCGTTCGACTACCGGAAGCCAGCGGATATCTTTCGCGAGCACGCTGCGCTTTCCGGAATCGCCGTCCAGGCTAGTGGCAGTCGGCGCCAATTTGATATCGATTGTCTGAAAACCCTGTCAGATTTTGATTACGAACAACTGCAGCCGGTGCAGTGGCCAGTGTCTTTGGCGCCGGATGGTCGGATCACGGGGACCAGCCGGCTCTTCGATCAGGGTGGCTTTTCCACCCCCGACGGCCGCGCCCGTCTGGTGCCGATCCATACTGTAAATGCCGGTCAACAACCCTCATCGGCCCAGCCGCTGGTGGTGAACGCCGGCCGGATCCGCGATCAGTGGCACACCATGACCCGGACCGCCCTGGCGCCCCGGCTGCTCGCCCATCGGCAGGAGCCGTTTATTGAGGTGCATCCCAACGATGCCGAAGCACTGACCCTTGCTGAAGGTGAACTGGGCCGGCTGACCGGTCGCAACGGTGGCGAATACGTGGGCCGGATTCGGGTGACATCGGATCAGCGCCCAGGCGAGGTGTTTGTGCCCATCCACTGGAACAGTCAGTTCGCCTCCAAGGGCACGGCGACCGACCTGATGATGGCGGTCACTGATCCGGTGTCCGGGCAGCCGGAGGGCAAGCACGGAGTCGCCCGCCTGCAGCCGGTGCCCAGTCGTTGGCACGCTCGGGTGATGCGACGGCCGGCCAGCGGGTGGCAGCCAGAGCTGGCCAGTCCGGCAGGATACTGGGCCCGGCAGCCACTGAGTCACAGCGAGAGTTGGTGGCTGGCAGGCAATCAGCCGGTGGATTGGGAACTGGAGGCGGATGCCTGGCTGGGCGGAGCGGCACAGGTAGTAATGGGCGATGTCGCCTGCGGCCGATTTCGGGCCGCCCGAATTGTTGACGGGCAGCTGCAAGCGGTTCTGCTGGTGGCGCCGAGCGCTTCCGAGTTGCCGGATCTGGCCTGGCTGGATCAATGCTTTGAGGCTGAGTGCCTGAGCCCAGAGCAACGCCAGTGTCTGCTGGCGGCGCGTGCGGTAGACGGGGAAAACACCGGGGCACTGGTGTGCAGCTGTTTCCAGGTGGGTGAAAACCAGATTGCCAAGGCGATTCAGGCCGGTGACGATAGCGTGGAGGCGCTCGGTCAGGCCCTGAAGTGCGGCACCAACTGCGGCTCCTGCATCCCGGAACTGCGGGGTTTGTTGAGTAACTGCTCCGCGCCGGAAGCGGCCGAGGTTTCCTGAGCTTTGGTCAGCCCGCTTTGCGCAGCAGTGGTAAGGGTACCCGGTAGCGCAAGCCTACAGACCGGCCGGTGCCCTCGACGGTACAGGTCTTCCGGTTGACCCGGCGAATCTGACCCTGGATTTCCCGGGCTCCCGCACCGAAGGTCACGACCTCGCCCACCTGCCAGTATTGCCGGGCCGCGCTCGAATCCGGCAGCTCGAACGGATCGGTGGACAGCGCCATGCCGCGGTCGGCGGCACGAATAGCCAGAGACCGCCGGACCGCCGCAGCCCCACCACTGGCGTGCAGTTCATCCAGTATCTCGTAGAAGTGCCGGTTGTGCACCGAGCCCCGGAAGCGTTTGCCGGCGTTCTGTTGTAACAGGTGCGCGAATTCATGGCAGCAGGTGTGCGCCAACAGGTTGAGCGGGCTCAGCTGGCCGTCAAAATAACCCCGCCTCCTGATCTCCCGGCTGGACAGCCAGCCATGGGCGGTGTCTGGCTGTTGCTTGGCCTCCACCATAAGCACGCCAAAGGTGATCAGGTGCTGTTTTTGCTGGGGATCAAAACGGTGGTAGGTGGCCTGGCCGGCACCGACACGACACTGCAGCGAACTGCCTGGGAGGCGCTCTGTCAGCCAGCCGGTAGCGGGTTGCCAGAGTATGTCGTAGGTGGTGTCGCACATCAGTTGGCCGAGTTGCCGGGCCTGGGTACTGGTCATCAAAGTGCCATCTAGCAAATGCTTTTCGGGAGTATCGACGCTGATGATACCCGCTCCCGGGGCCTGCGCAAAACCACATCGGCCAGCACTGAGGCTGGCCGATGTCGAAATGGCAACGCGGGTGCGTCAGGCTTCGAACGGCGAGCGCCAGTCGTCAGCGCCGGAGGTGCCGGCAACTGCGTGTTCCCAGGTGACCTTGCGGTATGACAGGGCGGTGGTGACCAGCTGGGTAAAGTCCGCGCTGGCGGCATCCTGGCAGTGGGGCATGTTGCACTGGATGTCGATGATGGTGGCGTCTTCCAGGATGGTCGAGAAGAAGTGCTCCTGCTTGCCCTCAACCGAGGTGCGGTACCACTTCAGCTCTACTTTGGGCAGCATTTCGCCGGAGGCCAGGGCGTTGTACATCAGCGGAGTGGCCTTGTTCAGGGCCGAGGTGAACTTGAACGGCTTGTGCACGCGCTGGCCGGAGGGCTGGCCTGACTGGGGATCGGTCGGGACGGTGACTACATGGCTGAATTCCTGCACCAGCACTTCGTCTTCGTGACCTTCCACGTAGATGTTACCGACCGAGTCGGAGGTGAATGCGCCGGCGGTGATCTTGCCCTGTGTCTGGCCTTCGATACTGATATAACAAGGAGTTGGCATTGTCTGCTCCATGACGTGTGATTGAATGAGTGTCCCTGTGGGTCTTCCCTGGACACTCAGACAAGTACAAACTCCGTGCCAGTGGATTTAACCTCTTATAAAACAATCGCTAAGATCAATTCTGTGTCGGCTTTAACAGGTGGCAGGCAAGACGGTGCCCGAATGTTGAGCGAGGATTTGCTGGCTGGGCCAAACTTTGCCCGGCCAGCTTCAGTCAAACGCCAGGGTGGCCAGCAGGGCCAGCAGAAGCAGCGCTGACACACTTTGCCAGAAGGCGACAGGATGTCGCTCCATCAGCGGTGGCCGGTGCCGGCTTTGCCAATCGGCGCCGGGCTGGCGGAGGTCGTGAAGAAATTCCGACAGCGCCGGATAGCGGCGGTGCGGCTCGGGATGGAGCGCCCGGGCCAGGGCGTCATCGACCCACATTGGGACATCTTCCCGATAGGGCCGGGCCGATTGATAGGTCAGCCGGCGCTGCTGGCTGCGGTTGCGTATTTTTGGCACTTCTGCGCCGAAGGGCAGCCGACCGGTCAACAACTGGTAGGTGATGACACCGAGGGAGAACTGGTCGGCCAGCCAACTGCCGGGCTCGCCTAGCATGGTTTCCGGCGCACTGTACAGGGCCGCGCCGCGGGGGCCGCATGAATAGTGCTCGGCATCGGTGTTAGTCATTTCCTGCAGGCCGGCGACCCGGGTGGCGCCAAAATCGATCAGGGTGACGGCGCCGGCTGCATCTACCAGGATGTTTTCGGGTTTCAGGTCCTGATGCACCATCTCCAGCCGGTGGAAGGCACGTAAGCCCCGCCCGATCTGTTCCACCAGATTGCGAACCGTCTCCAGGGCAGGCGCCGGGTGATCCAGCATCCACTGTTTCAGGGTTCGGCCTTCCACGAATTCGGTCACCAGATAGACCCAGCTGCGGGGCCGGTCCGGGGCGAACGGCCGCACCACATGGGGGTTGGATATGCGTCGGGCAATCCACTCCTCGGTGGCGAACTGTTCCAGATATTCCGGGTCGTCACGAAGATCTGTGGATGGGATTTTGATCACCACCGGTGTCTGGCTTGCCTCGTCCACCGCCTGGAACACATGGCTGCGGCCACTGGCGTGGAGCTGGCGCTGAATCCGGTAGCCGTCGAAAGTTCGTCCCGGGGTCAGTTCCGGGGCGAAGGGAAGTTGGCTCAGTTCGCGGCTCAGCTCGCCCGCCTGTTGGGACTTCGGTAGGTTGTCGATGCGGATGATCTGCACGGTCAGATTGTCGTCACTGCCAGCCGCCAGTGCCGCCGTTGCCAGGGCTTTCGCCGCTGCGTTCAGGTCATTTGGGTACTGTTTCAATCGTTCCAGGATGTCGGCATTGGCCAGGTGTTCGTAGACCCCGTCAGTGGCCATTAAAAACACATCGCCGACCTGCAGCGAAGCCTGCTGATAGTCGATGTCCAGCTGGTGGTCCATGCCCATGGCGCGGGTCAGGCAGCTCTCGGTTCGGGACAGCCAGAGGCGATGATCGGTGGTCAGTTGCTCCAGGGCCCGGTCATGGACTTTGTACACCCGGGAGTCGCCCACGTTGAACACGTGGGCGGTGGTCGATTTGAGTACGAGGATGCTCAGGGTGCAGATGTAGCCCCGGTCGAGGTCATACCGGAATTGGCTGCGGCGAGTCTGGGCGTGGAGCCAGGCGTTGGTGGCCAGCAGCACGCGCTGAACCGACTTCTTGACGGACCAGGTTTCCGGGGTGGAGAAGTAGTCACTGAGAAAGCCGGCCACCGCCGACTCACTCGCCACCTGGCTGACATTGCTGGAGCTGATGCCATCGGCAATGGCTACCGCGATGCCCTTGGTTGCACGCTGTAGCGGGTCAGGAATCAGCAGGCCGTGAAAATCCTGGTTGGTGGTTTTCAGTCCGCGGTCCGAATATTGGCCAACCGTGATTTTCAGTTGTGCTGAAACGGGTTTGCCCCCGTCCGGTAGCGATACCGGCGGGGGCGTTCCGGCCTGTGCGGTGGCCGGATTGGGACAGGGTTCAGGCACGGTTGGCCAATGCTGAGTCGTCAAAGGCCGCCGGCGCAGGGCGCTTGGGCGCGGTGCGAACGTGGGTGCTGTACAGCGTGAGTCCGGTAAACGCCAGGCCACCTACAAGGTTGCCCAGGACGGTTGGGATTTCGTTCCACCACAGGTAATCCATGACCGAGAATTCACCACCCATGATGATGGCAGACGGGAACAGGAACATGTTCACGATGGAATGCTCAAAGCCCATGAAGAAGAACAGCATGATCGGCATCCACATGGCCAGCACCTTGCCGCTGACGTTGGTGGAGATCATCGCACCAACCACGCCCATGGACACCATCCAGTTGCACAGCATGCCGCGGATAAAAATGGTGGCCCAGCCGGCAGCGCCGTACTCGGCGTAACCCAGGGTGCGGGCTTCGCCGACGCTGGCGATCTTGGCACCGACAGCACCGGGATCGGTGTTGAAACCATAGGTGAAGACGAACGCCATCATGAAGGCGACGGTCAAGGCTCCGCCCAGGTTGCCCAGGAACACCCAGCCCCAGTTGCGCAGGATGGCCTTGGGGGTAACGCCAGGGCGTTTATCCAGTAATGCCAGCGGGGTCAGCATGAACACGCCGGTCAATAGGTCAAAGCCCATCAGGTACAGCATGCAGAACCCGATGGGGAACAGGATGGCACCAATCAGGAAAACCCCGGTCTGAACCGCGACGGTAATCGCAAACGCCGCCGCCAGGGCCAGGATTGCCCCGGCCATGAAGGCACGAATCAGGGTGTCACGAGTGGACATGTAGATCTTGGATTCACCCGCGTCCACCATCTTGGTGGCGAACTCGGAAGGTAAAATATAAGACATAGCTGGTTCCTCTGGCCCACAAAAAAAACGGCGCTGCCCACCACCTGTAACGCCGAATGAGCAGGGTGAAGAGCAGACGCCGTTGTCTGAAATAGTGTTGTCGCTGTGAGCAGAGCCCACGTTGGCTCTACTAATCTGATTGCTGCAGGGACCGTGCCAGAGTCGTCGGGTGTGGTTTAAAGCGTATTTTTTTCAGTGGCTTACGGATGGTGCTTTGTTTTCCGTCGGGCACCCTTGGTCTGTTGGTTCGGTGGCGCGCACTTGTTCAGTGCGTATTTTTCGGTCAATGCTGCAGTCTGGCTCAGATCGGATTCAGCGCAGGCGGAATCGGACTGGCAGAGCGTAGCTGAAACGCTGGCCACTCATCCTGGCGGGCACAGCCGGCAGGGGCTCGGCGCCTCTGAGCATGTCCAGGGCGGCGTCATCGAGGAGCTCGTGGCCTGAGCCGGTTTGCAGTCGCAGTTCCAGCAGGTCCCCATCCCGGTCGAAACTGAAGACCACCAATGGTGTGCCCTCCTGTCCCAGTCGACGCGCCCGTCGAGGGTATTCGTAATACCGACTCAGATGCCGGCTGAGCCGGTTCAGGTATTCGTCGATTCTGGCGGAGCTGCCAGCCTCAAGCTGTACTTGTTGGTTTTGGGGTTCGGTGCTCCCGGCAACGTCAGTGGCTGCGGCCGCTGATGGTTCCCGCGGGCTGGTTTCAGCTGGCGGTTCAGGTGCCGGTTCGGTCTTTGGCTCGGGTTCCGGTGCGGGCTCCGGTTCAGGTTCAGGTTCAGGTTCAGGCTCTGGTTCTGGTTCTGCTGAGGGCTCGGGGTTTGGCTCAGGCTCTGAAGGCGGTTCGGGTGCCGTCTCAGGTTCCGGTTCCTGCTGTAGGGCCAGGCTAATGCGGACGGCCGGGGCGGTGTTGCTGGGCGCCTCACCCAATGCCAGTTGGGTGATCGGTTGCTTGGGGATCGCGAACAACAGAACCAGCCCAGCCGTTACGACCGCAACCAGCAACAGTCCAGCCTTGATCAATCCCTGCGGTCCTCTCATGAGGCCGGTTCCGTCAACAGCAGGATTTCCGTGTAGCCGGCGTCTTCGAGGGTTCTGAACAGGCTCTCCAATTTCGCCATGGCCAGGCTTTCGGCTGCAGCAATGGTCAGCGGTTGTTGCGGATCCGCCGGTGGTAGTGCTGCGATCAGACTTTCCGGGGTCAGGATCTGGCCGGCGATTTTCCAGTCGCCGTTGCTGGTCACCGACAGGTCGGCCCGGGGCTCTTGCTGCTGCGCCGCGGTCTCGGCCCCCGGCAGTTCGGGCAGCGGTTCATCGGCAATCTGGCCGGCCACGATGAAGAACATCAGCAGCAGGAATACCAGATTGATCAATGGCAACAGCGCATCTTCCACGCGCTCCATCAAGGTCTTGCCAGAGCTGAAGGGTGGCGGAACCAGGTCGGTCATGGGGTCTGTTGTGATTGTCGTTGCCAATGGGTTTCGATACCGGCGGCGTCCAGGCGGGTCAGGGCCTGGGTGAACTGCCCCAGTCTGGTTTGCGGGCGGGTGCCCAGAGTGACTTCGTTCACCCCCTTCGCGGCAAGGGCGCGGATCAGTTCATTCGATGTAAACGCCCTTCCCTGTCCATGCCAGAACACCCGGCCATCGTTGCCAACGGTCAGCTCAGGTATCGGCTCACCAGCCTCGGTGCGGTGGTCCGGTGTGGCATTGGCCAGTTCCAGTGAGCCGACGGGCAGTAACCGGCTGGTGAGCATGAAAAACACCAGCAGGATGAACACCACATCAATCAGCGGTGTCATGCGAATGGGAATGGGTCGGCTGGGCCGTGGTTCAACCAGTTGCATGGGCCAGGCGCTGTCGACTGCGTGGTGTAAACTGCTGTGGCGCGTTGCTGTCCTCTGGTGTAGCCTCCGGGGCGGTCTTTGAACCCGCTGTCGCGAACTCAATACCGTCAGCGTCATTCAGAACAGTAACCAGGGTGCTGTTGATGGTGGCGTGCAGTCGGCGCAACCGGAACTCAATCCAGGCGGCCAGGGCAGCAAACGGAATGGCAATCACCAGGCCGGCCGCCGTGGTGGTCAGTGCTTCGTAGATGCCGCCACTCAATTGCGTGGCGTTGGCACGGCCCTCAGATGCCGCCATGGCGCCAAAGGCGTCGATCATGCCCATTACTGTACCCAGCAGCCCCAACAGCGGCGCAAGCGCGGCAATGACCTCAATGATCTTCAGCGGGGCCTCGAAGGGTTGTAGTGCATCCTGGGCATCCCGGGCCGCCGTCGCCCTGATACGGGTCTGGTCGCGCTGCTCCTGGCAGGACCTGGCGGTATCGAGCACCAACTGCAGTAACGGGTTTAGTCGGCCGATAGCTCCTGCCTGCTGTCGGAGGGCCTCTGGTTGGGCGTCAGCGGGTGTTTGTTGCCATTCCGTCATGAAGCGTTTCAGTTGACGGGTAAGGCGCGGTGCGTAAAAGACACCGACCAGCATCAGATAGAGGAAGGTTATGAACCCGATCACTGCGAGGGCGGCAAGCACCACCATCACCGGCCCACCCATCTCGAACAGCTGGGCTAGCGGGCCGTCGAGCGACTCGGCTGATGAGAGCAAGGCAGAATCTGGCATGGAGAGCCTCTGAATTAAAAATGTCAGTGTAAATGATAAAGATTATCAATACGTTTGCAAGGTGTAATCTGACAATCTGCGCGGCTCTGGTAAAATGCGCGGCGCCAGCCCTCAATTCATCAAACCTAGCGGCAATGTCGTTAGCTGTGGAGACGATCTGATTAGCTCAGCCCCCAAACACTCAACGCCAGAAAGCAATGATGATTAGACGCTGGCTCGGGAGTCTAGTGAACCGCGCAGTGGTGCTGGTGATTTGCTTCACCCTGCTGTCGGCGCTGGTGGTTACTGTGGTGGGTGCCGTGCTTAGTCAGAGTGAGCTGGAGCAGCAGGCAAAAAACCAGGTGTCTACCATTGCTCAACTACTGGCAGGTGACATTGACGACAAGCTGGCGCGTCGGTTGGACACCCTCAGCCACGTGGCGGCCAGCTTCACCATGGACGAGACCGCACTGATCGGTCGTGCCAGTGTGCTTGTCCGTCAGCAAACCGCCCTTCAACACCTGTTCGACGGTCTGTACCTGATTGATGAGGATGGAAATATCCTGGCAGAACATCCCGAATCCTACGCCCTGACCGGATTCAACGTCAGTCACCGTGACTATTTTCAGAATGCGTCCCAGCGCCTGACGCCAGTCATCAGCGAACCTTACGTTTCTATTTACCAGGATCAGCCGGCGGTGATGATTGCCGCGCCGATTTTCGATCATCGCCAGAAATTCATCGGCGTAATTGGTGGTGCCCTGCTGCTGAGCGGCGAAAATTTCATGGAGGCGGTTGCCAACCTTCGTATTGGCGAAACCGGCTACCTGGGCGTGGCCACCCGCAGCGGTATCACCCTTGCTCATGGACGGACCGGCCAGGTGATGGTGCCTGTGCGCGTTGGCAATCCGGTGCTCAAGGACGCCATGGAAGGCTTTGAAGGTACCCGGCAAACCCGCAACGGCGACGGTGTCCGTACCATCATGTCAGTACAGCAGATGGATCAGGTGCCCTGGTTTGTGGCGGCGGTATGGCCGGCTCGGGAAGCTTTTGCACCCATTACCCGGATGACCGATGCCTTCCTGTGGACACTGCTGGGGGTTGTCGGCGTTGTGACACCCATAGCGCTGTGGCGCTTCCGGCGGCTGATGGCGCCCTTGCAGGTTCTGGGTCAGCAAATCAACGAACGGCATCTGGGGGTTCGTACCGTACCGGTCGACGTCACCGGTGGTCGGGAAATCCAGCAGGTGGCAGAGATCTTTAATACCGTCATGGACGAGCGTGATGAGGTGCTGGTGTCGTTGGCGGAACGGGAGGCGTTTTTCCGCTCACTGACCCAGAGCGCGCCGATAGGCATCGTCCAGACCGATGTCCTCGGGCGCATCGATTTCGTGAACCCGGCGTTCGAGAACATCATCGGGCGGCCAACTTCCGATCTCCAGCACACCTATCTGATCAACGGCGTTTTCGAAGCGGACCGGGAAGCGGTGCTCAGTGGTTGGAAGCAGTCACTCAGGAACAAGGAGGTTTTCCGAGGCCGATTCCGCATTCCGAGCCAAGGTGAGCGGGATTTGATCTGGGGCGATGTGATGACCTCGGTGATCGAAACGCCGGACAAGACCCTGGGCAGCATCACTGTTATTCGGGACGTGTCCCGGGAGCTGGAGGTGGAAGAGGCTCTGCGGGAGGAGCAGCAGCGCGCTGAAAACATCCTTGGGGTGCTGCAGGAGGGCGTGTTGATGGTGGATATTGAGGGCCGGATTCGATTCGCCAACCAGACAGCCTGCCAATTCCTGGGGACGGAGGGCGACTGTGCCCAGCAGAATTTCTTTGATCTGGTGGAGATCTGGAGCGACGACAAGCTTTTGACCCATAATGATTTTCTGACCGGCGGCGATATCGACAGCCTTTACGCCACCCTGAAGAACCGGAACGATGGCCGGTATGATATCGATCTGACGGTGCTCCATGTTCGCCAGGGCCGGTACAACGAACGCATGGTGTTCGTGATCCGTGATGATAGTGAACGTCGTCGCCAGGAAGAACGCCTGTCCTGGGAAGCTACCCACGACAGCCTGACCCACCTGCTCAATCGCCGGGCGTTCAGTGCGTCCCTGCTCAAATGCCAGGGCGAGATCACGGAACCAGCGGCGCGCTCGGTGCTGATGCTGATTGATCTGGACCATTTCAAACCGGTCAATGACGAAGGTGGCCATCTGCTCGGGGACGACCTGCTGAAGCGCCTGGCAGACCTGTTCAAGGATACGGTTCGACAGTCTGACACCGTGGCCCGGCTGGGTGGCGACGAGTTCGGGATCATTCTCCCCATGTGTGGGCTGGAGCGGGCGGAGGCCCTGGCGGAACGGATCCGGGAACGGGTTGAGGAATTGCGGATTGAGCAGGACGGTCGGAGTTTTGGTGTGACCGCAAGTATCGGTCTGACCGAGCTAGTCCCTGGTGACAGAGGGCCGCGAGAGGTCATTTCCCGGGCTGATGAAGGTTCCTACACGGCCAAATCCCGTGGTCGCAACGCCGTGGTGGTGGTGCCAGCCCCGTCCTGAGGCTTACCACCAGCCCGCGGACTGACCGGCCTGCCACAGCAATCGGGCGGCCAAGGCGGTGAGAATCAGGTTGAAGGCCTGGTGGAACCACCGGTTACTGAGCGACCTGAGGACATGTAGGCCCACCCAGGTCCCGGCAAAGCCACTGGCAATCATCGCCAGGATGAAGGGCAGCCAATCCGGGAACACAAACCCAGCTACCGTGAAAACCAGCGCCTTGGGCGCGTGCTGCAGGGTCATGGCGGTGGCGAAGGTGGCCACGGTGGTGAGCCGGTCCCGGTGAATCTGTTTGATAAAGGCTGCAACCAGTGGTCCGGTGGCACCTACAAACAGACTGATGAAGCTGGTCAGGCCCGAAGCGAGAAATATCCCGGTGTTACCAAACGAGGCCCTGGGCAGGGCCGGCCCCCAGCAAAGAAACAGTACGAACAGGGCAATGGTCAGCTGCCAGGTGGAGGCCGGTAGATCGACCAGCAGCCAGGCACCCAGACCCGTACCCACCAGCACACCCGGCGCAAAGGCGCCAATGACCTTCCAGTCGACCTGATGCCGGGTCAGCAGCGCCCGGCCGCCATTGGATCCGAGCTGGATCATGCCATGAACCGGAATGATTGCCGCTGCCGGCATCCAGTTGGCCATCAACACCAGCAAAAGTACTCCGCCGCCCGCGCCCAGGGTGGCGGTGATCATGGAGGTCAGAACCGAACAGGCCAACAGGAACGCGGCAACAGGAAGGCTCAGGCTGTCGGGTAACAGGACTACTTCCATGCACAAAAGTCCGTGGTGTTCAGTCGGGGCGAGCGGCACAGGGCCTCGGTAGCCAGCTGCACGTCGGCCACATAATACAGGGACGCGAGCCCGAGACGATCACGGCCCAGGTTATGAAACACCATGCCGAAGGCAATGTCGCCGGCGGTGAAACGGTCATGGTGTTCAGCGAAGTAGGCCGCCGGCCGGGAGAGGATGTCGTCGGTCAGCAGGGCCTGAACCCGGCCGGCGCCACCATGGTAGGCCTGGATCAGCAGTAGGGTGAACAGGCGCTGCCGCTTGGCCTCAGGCAGGTGGCCAAAGCGCTTGGCAAATGCGGGTTCCAGATTGCGGGCATTCTGATTCATAAGGCGCAAGGCGCAATCTATCTGCGCCAGGCGGTGCCAGTAGTTGCGAGGTTTGATCCGGCAATCGGACAGCGCCGAGGGTGACAGCTGCAGAATACCCCGGGCATTGGCAACCGAATGCGCGCGCGCCTGTCCGCCACTTTCGATCAGGATCTGGCCTGCAAGGTACAGGGGCAGTTCCTCCGGCAGATCCAGCCGATTCTGGCGGGTTTTGACGACATATGTCAGGGCATCGTGCAGTGCTTTTGGTTGGTCACTGGACGCGAAGCTAAGATCGTCCCAGGCACCCCAGATGCGCTCCGACGGCAGCGTGCCGAGGTAACGGGCCACCGCCTCATCCAGGTTTACGTGGGGCTGGTCGCAGGCCAGGGCAAAGGGATAGCCGGTCTGGCCTGTTTTGCCGGGCAACCAGGTATCGGTGCGGTTATCATTGAATAGCGCTTGCCGAGTGTCGTTGAGCCTTGTCTGGGTCTCGTCTCGATCGGAGCCATCGCTGATCCAGGCCAGAAACTGGCCTCGCATATCAAACAGGACGTGGCGATCAGTGTCCGCGCAATAACCGGATTCCCTGAGCACCCATCCGCGAATGGCCAACACATTGCTGTAGACCCCCTGGCTGACCCAGTAGGGCGAGTTCCGAACCACCTGGGTCCAGTCGTCACTGGCCGCGGTTTGTTCCGTGGCGGCGCTGGCGCTACCAAGCGCCATCCAGGCCAGGGTGAAAAACACGCAGAGCTGTCGTAAGCTCATGACTCTCCAATTCATACACGATAAATCCGTGACCGTCCGGACAACACAATAACAAACGGAACCGATCATGAAGCAATCAGAATATCTGAGGTATGACGCCACCGCATTGGCGGATTTGATCCAGCGCGGCGAAGTGACCTCCAGGGAAGTCTGTGAGGCCGCAATAGACCGGGCTACCCGGGTCAACGGCTCGCTGAATGCCATCTGCCACCCCCAGTTCACGGAAGCCCTGGCGCAGGAATTTCCGGTCTCGTCGGTGTTCTCGGGGGTGCCGCTGCTGCTCAAGGATCTGGCCCAGGAGCAAGCGGGTCATCCCTGCACCTATGGCAGCCGGGGCCTGACCCGGAATATTGCGTCCCAGGATTCCGAGTTTGTCCGGCGTGCCCGCGAAGCTGGCCTGGTGTTCCTGGGCCGTACCGCGACTCCGGAATTCGGGCTCAAAGCGGTGACCGAGTCCGAGCTGTGGGGGCCATCGCGCAACCCCTGGCAAACCGACTGCACCCCGGGGGGCTCCAGTGGCGGCTCCGGCGCGGCGGTGGCCGCCGGTGTGGTGCCTATGGCCGGCGCCAACGATGGCGGCGGGTCCATTCGGATTCCGGCAGCTTATAACGGCCTGTTTGGTCTCAAGCCCTCCCGGGGCCGTATCTCCAGTGGCCCGTTGGTGGGCGAGGCCTGGACCGGCGCTTCTTCCGATCACGTGGTCAGCCGCACGGTTCGGGATAGCGCGGCCATGCTGGATGCCCTCAGTGGCCCGGCCGCCGGCGACCCGTTTGAAATCCCGGCGCCGTTGGGCCGGTATCGGGATCTGATCCAGCAGTCTCCGGGCACCCTGAAAATCGGTGTTTTCACGGCCTCGCCTTACGGGACCGAAGTGGCACCGGACTGCGTTGCTGCGGTGGAAGCCACGGCGCGGGTGCTGGAAAATCTTGGTCACGAGGTGGAATACGCTCGCCCGGACTACGATGGCATGGCGCTGGCCCGCTGCTACCTCGGGCTCTATTTTGGCGAGGTGTCCGCCATGATGGCACGGGCTCGCGAGGAGTTCGGTGTCGGGGACGACAGCTTCGAACTGGATACCCGGTTGATCGGGATGTTGGGCAACACCATGCCCTTGTCTGATTACGTCCGGCGCCGGCAGCGCTGGAACGATTTTTCCCGTGCCCTGGGCACGTTCTTTGGTCATTACGATCTCTATCTGTGCCCCACCACTGGTCAGCTTCCGGCCCGAATTGGCGAGCTGGACACACCGGTGCACCTGAAAATGGTGGCCAAGGTTATGTTGGCCCTCAAGGCAGGCAAGCTGGTGCACCGCACCGGCCAGGTAGACCAGATGGCGATGGAGAGCCTGGCCCGCACCCCGTTCACCCAGTTGGCCAACCTGACCGGCACTCCGGCGATGTCGGTGCCTATGCATTGGACCCAGTCCGGTTTGCCGGTGGGCGTGCAATTTGGCGGCCGTCACGGCGATGAAGCCCGGCTGCTGCAATTGGCGGCCCAGCTTGAAGAGGCGAGCCCCTGGTTTGGTCAATACGAGCGCCTGGAGAACGCATTCGACGGCTAGGGGTTGTGATCCGGTTGGGGAAACTCCACGTTTATCTTTGTGTGCGGAACAGGCTATGCTGTCAATCAGGAAGGTTCCTTCCTTCCTGAACGACCCTGATGGCATCGAGGAGGCGAGCGTATTATGAACCAACCGATGGCAATCGATGATCTGGTGTCAGTAGCACAGGCCGAAGCAATGGGGGAGCTAGATGCCCCGATGATGGCTATCGTCCTGTCCAGTGAACAAAGCTACGACTTGCCCATTAACTCCCTTGAAACCGATGCCGACAAGGCCCGCTGGGGACTGATCCTCCGCGCCGCCCGCGAGCATGTGGAAGCGGATGCAGTGGCCGTGCTGTACCCAGCCTGGACCACCATTCGTCACAAAAACCCGGAAATGGCGCCGGACAGCGATTCGGAGCATGCCGACGCTGATGCAGACGCCGCCGATAACAGCCCGATCGATACCCTGTTCGTCCAGCTGCACACCCGAGATCACGTGTACTGGCGGGGGTTCGAGCAGATTCGGGATCCCAAGCATCAGCGCATTATCGGTTTCCGCCGGATCAAGGCGCTGTCCACCGACTACAAGCGGCACGAAGCCCCGTCGGTTGCGGCCTGGCTCAGCACCTTGTTTGAGCCACTGCCCGATGAAGGTCAGGAAACCGATGTCGATCGGGAGCTGGCCGATCTATTGGAAGAACCGGAAGTCAGCGCAGCCCTCTATCCCAGGGAGCTGAGAGCCCTGCACTGAGCACCGCCAGCTGATTCCTTCATCAACCATCCCCGGCCGTTTAGCCTCTAAACGGCCGGTATGCGTTCCCATACCCACATAAGACTGACGCCAACGACACCCAGCAGGATCACCGGCACCAGCGCCCGCTGATAGAGCGGTGTTGCCTGCGCCAACAGGGTTAGCAGTGGGAAGCAGATGGCCAGCAGTGCCAGTTGGCCAAGCTCAACGCCGACATTGAAGCCTGCCAGGGCAACCGCCAGATTGGCGGTGCCAGAAGTGAGGTCCGACAGCACGCTGGCAAAGCCGAAGCCGTGAATCAGCCCGAAGCCGAAGGCCAGGGGCCAGGTTCTGCGTCCGAGTACCGGCCAGACGACGTTCACCGCCGCCACCACGATGGACGCGGCAATCACTGTTTCTACCCAGGCAATGGGCAGGCTTACGATCTTCAGTGCGGCCAACGCCAGGGTGATCGAGTGCGCCACGGTGAAGGCGGTGACCACGGCGCTCAGCTCGATGACCTGCGCTCGGGACGGCAACCAGAGCCGCGGGGAAGTGGTTGGTTGGTTGCGGGTGAGGCTGGCTGGAAGCACCAGTACCAGCAAAAACAGGATGTGATCCAGACCGATCAGAAGGTGCACTACACCTTCCTGGAGAAACGTGGTGAAGCTGAGCCAGAGTCCCGAGCGGCCTGACGGGCGCAAATCCACGGTCCGACTGTCTGGTCCCGCCACCGCAAGCGATGACGTTTCGCCGGTACTGATCTGAATCAGCCCGCGGTGCAGGCTGTCGTGCTCAAATAACAGGTGGTATTCAAGGCGGTCCGGGGCCTGGCCGCCGTCGCAGAGCGCCTGGTAGCGGGTGGCGGCGTAGGCGCCATCGCTGTGCTGGCTGATGCCCCACTGCTCGCCCTGTAGCTCGCAAGCGGAGTTGCCGGTAGACAGCGTAATCCCAGCCTCTATGGCATTTAGAACAGCGCCTCTATGCTGGCGAAACTCTCCTCCGGTTACCTCTCCATCGCGGTTGGTATCGAGGGGGACTAGCAAGGCCAGGTCGCGCAGAGCTACGTCGATCCGGAACTGCCCGGAGTCAGTGTCCAGGTACATGAAGCTGTCACTGGCCTTGTGGGCCAGCACGGGATTGGCCAGTGCCAGCAGCCAGAGAAACATGGGCAGCCGTAATATGTGAGCACGCAGGAGCATCAGGGTGTCTCCGGATATCTGTGGTCGGTCTGATCATACTGCGCCAACCACTGCTGTAGTCGCTTCAAGGCGGACTGGTCTGCGGCGCTTTGTGCAGCTCTCAGTACCAAGCGGGTATCCAGGGGCTCGCGCTGGGTCTCCCAGTTTGCCAGTGCATGCTTGAGGGCCAGCGCCGGGCGGTTTTCTATGTCCAGTTGAAAGCGGGCGAAATCCCGCTGATGCAACAGCGTGCCGCGCCACTGGGCCTCGGCAAACCTTTCGCGCAGAGAGTCTGCCAAGGCTTCGGCCTCTGGGGCTCCGGCTTCGCGCAGAGCAATCGCACGGATAACCGCCAGGGCATCGACCTGGTCATAGCCTTTGGTGAGTGCCAGGGTTGCCTGGAGATTGCTGGCCTGCAGCTGCCAGTCTGCCAGTTGCGCCCGGGTGTACAGGTCATCCGGCGATTGCTGGAGCACCGCGCCCCAATGGACTGCTGCGGAGTCGAGGCCCAGTTGGGCCGCTAGATCGCCCAGTGTGCCCTCGGCCCAGAGTTGGCTGGTTGGGTCGGCATTGGAGGCTGAGGCCAGTTGGCCTCGCAAGCGTCGGTAGGCAGATTCGGCACGGCCGGTTCTGGCCTCGGTTTGCGCTAGACAGCTGGCGGCAATCAGCCCTGGATAGAGATCGGCCAGCGCCTGGCAGTGCTCGCGGGCTTTGACATAGCGGCCCTGCACCAGCTCCAGGTTGGCCAGGGTCAGCCGGGACTGAATCCGCTGTCGGCGCTGGTCGGTGGTTTGCAGTACCCGCTCGAGATCCTGCCGGGCCAAATCGAAGCGGTGCAGGCTCTGGGCCAGGGTGGCGCGCAGAACTCGCAGCCGGTCGGTAAAGTCAGGCTCCGGCCAGTCCCCCAGCAGGCGCTCGGCGTAGCCCAGGAATCGGGGATCGCCAGTTTTCCGGGCCTGTCCGATCAGCTGCTGCACCTCATCAGCCAGTTCATCGACATTCTTGGGAGCAGAGCTCAGGTTTGGCGACACATCCGGAAGCGTTGCCAACACAGCATTGTCAGAAAAATCATTTTGGATTGAGCTCGGCGCAGCGGTCACCACTGGTACTGCCAGCAGTGATCCGGCCAGGCTGAACCCAAGCCAAAAAGCCCTGCCCGGCCGGGCAGGGAAGGAAATCGCCGGATGACGACGGATGTCGCTCCGGCGAAGGGTCGTCTTAACGGAACAGGTCATCGTAGGCCTGCGGGTTGTTTTCATCGTTGAAGCTGAAGTCCGTGTCGTTGATCTCCACCGCCGCACGGGTATCGCTGGTATTGGCGATTTCCGCATTAACGAAGGTGGTGAAATCCACCGACGGATCCGGCCGCTCGACCCGGTTGTTGGAGCTGTCGGAGCAGCCCACCAGGATCAGGCCCGAGACCGCCAGTACAGTCATTTTGAGTACATTACTCATGACAAACTCCTGATCAGTTGGGTGAGCCGGCTAGTGGGGTTGCCAGATACGGAAAGCTAGTTCTGAGTTCCGCAGGGTTCAACTGGACACCATCGGTAAACGGAGTGTCTTTATTCGGTGCATCGGTGGTCAGGGCGCCCATGGCTACGCGTAGGGCCGCATCAACGGTGTCGTCCACCGGACGGCGGCCGTTGGGGAAGCCTGCGTTGTCGCCTCCCAGCACGCCGAGGTCGTTCTGCGTTCCTGCGGGCGTCGCAGCGATGGCCGGGTTCAGTCGCAGCATTTCTGACGCCGTCACACCCACTGGCATGTTGACGCCATCAACGCCGGTCAGGAATGCCGTGACCAGATCGTTGCGTGGGAAGGTGTTTGGTGCCTGGGCGCCAGCACTGCTGAACAGGATTTCCAGCAGTTCGGGCAGGGTCGGATGGGTGACGTAGGTCAGGAACTGGCCGTCATCCTTGGGCTCGCTGGTGTTGAAGAGGTCTTTGTCCTTCAAGCCGATAACCACTTCGTTGACCAGCGGCATGCCCAAACGGGACACCTGAGTGTAGGCGCCGCCTTCAACCGTGGCGCCCTTGCCGTTGGAGCTTGGAGCCGGATTGAGGACGCGGGCTTGACGCACGCTGGCGGTGGTCCAGGCGCCGATCACCGGGTCGCCGCTGGAGTTGGCCGCAGTGCCGGTCAGGCAGGAGGTCGGCACTTCCAGGGCAAAGGAGGTTACGTTTTTGTCGGCCAGATCGCCGGCACCTTCACCGTTACGAGGCCCCAGAGGATCGGTGTTGACCAGGTCAAAGATTTCGCCGAGATTGACAGCAAAGGCTTCCTTGCGCTGGCCGACAAAGACCTTGCCGTTGATGCTGCAGCCGGGGATGTTGATACCGTAAATATGGCCGTCAGCATAGCCTGCGTAATCAGTAAATGACTTGCCGCCGATGTTGTCCAGTGGTTTGTCGAAGGTGTCCATGCCAGTGCTGGCGTTGGTGGCGGTCTGAACGGTGCCGGTGCGACGGTCGCCCCGGATGACCTTCACCGAGTATTCCTGGCTGGCCTGAACATTCCCGTCCGCGGTTGCGTCGCCAATATTCTTCAGTGGAACAGAAACCATCTCCTCGGCGCCAGTGTCTCCGACCGACAATTGAATGTCGTTGAACACGTCTGAGGGCTCGAAACGGAAGGTAAGATCCTCAACCGCATCGCCGTCATTATCGATGTGAATCTCGTAAATCGCGTCTTCATCGAGATCGAAATAATTCGGTCCGCCGTAGGCATCTTGCAGAGGCAGGTAGTTGGCAATCAGGGTCACGAAATCTGCGCGGCCTGTTTCATAACTGCGGAACATGTAAAAATCGGTACCGTCCACTTTTGGAACTTCGGTGATGAACGGAGCTTCCCGGTGGCTGGACGCCTGGCCCAGGCTGGCGCCTAAACAGATTCCCGCTACGGCGACTGCGAGGGCCGAGCGTTTTATGGCTGTGTTCATTGCGTGTTCCTCGTCTATTGTTGGGTTGTGCAGGAGAAGCAACGAGTGGCCTCGTGAGAAAGATGCACCCCCAACTGAAAAAATAATTTCGATCCCTGTGCTGCATCTCACCCGAGAGTCGGCGCGTACCAAAAACAACGAAGAGTGGAGCTGAAATGTCTCAAGTTGACGCCAGTCAGGATGACCTGATGCGCCTTTTGATTGCGGTTTCCCACGAGGACCGGCGTGCGTTCCAACAGATGTACGAGCTGATTTCCGGTCGCATGTACGGCGTGTGTCTGAAGTTGGCCGGGCAGCGGGAACTGGCAGAGGAAGCGTTGCAGGAGACGTTTATCCAGATATGGCATCACGCTCGTGAGTATCACAGCGATCGCGGTACGCCCCTGGGCTGGATGATGACGATTGCCCGCTATCGAACGCTGGATTTGATGCGCGCCAGAAAGGTTCGCCAACACGCCGGCGAAGAACATTTGGAGCATGTGGAGGACCAGCGCGCGGGTCCGCTGGATGAATCGCTCCGGAGTGCCGGTGCCACCCAGTTGACCGGGTGTCTGGATGAATTGAGTGATGTGCAACGGGACAGCATTTTGTTGTCTTACTACAAGGGCCTGACCCACGACGAACTGTCGCAGGCGTTGAGTTCTCCGATCGGAACGGTCAAGAGCTGGATTCGACGCGGTTTGATCGCCCTCAAGAGGTGTCTCGAGAAATGAGAATGACAACGGAACGTATTGAGAGCCTGGCGGCAGAGTATGTGCTGGGCTCTCTGCATGGTCGGGCCCGCCGTCGGTTCGAGCGCTGGATGATGGAGTCGGGCCGTGTGCGCCAGGAAGTCTGGTACTGGGAACAAAAGCTGGGGCAATTGTCTGCAGAAGTGCCGGCCGTAGAACCGCCGAAATCAACCTGGCGCGCAATTGAGCGCCGGTTGTGGCCGCAAACAGCGGATTCTGTTGAACGCGCCGGTTCAGGGCTACGCTGGTTGTGGCCGAGTTGGAGTCTGGTGGCCACGGCCGCCGCGGTGGTGTTGGCGGTGTTGATCGTTCAGCAGCCCGTGTCCGCGCCGCAGCTATCTGGGGCGATTGTCCAGGCCGATGTCAGTGACCCGCTCTGGCTGGTCAGTGAGTCCGGACCGGACCGGTTGCTGAAATTGCGGTCGGTGGCGGCCAGTGCGGCCGACACCGGCAAGGATTACGAGCTCTGGATTGTGCCCGAGCAGGGCCAGCCGCTATCGCTCGGGGTAATCCCGGCGGGTGGCGTGCATCAGGTGACCCTGACTGACGAGGCCCGGACAGCACTGTCGCAAAGCCGAACCTTGGCCATCAGTCTGGAACCGGTGGGTGGGTCGCCGACGGGCGCTCCCACGGGTCCAATCCTGCACGTGACCAAACTGTATGAGCTCTGATGCCCCCTATCGGGCGGCCATCAGGGTCAGGCACAACTGGGCGTTCTGGATGAAGTGTCCGAACGCCGTCAGTTGCTGCTCGGAAGGCGTGTAATCGCCAGCGGCGTTGTCCGCATAGAACAGGCCTACCAGGCGGTTGCCGGCCCGGAGTGGGCCGATCAGAGCCGGCACTTGACCGAGCCAGCGGTCGTAGCTCACGGAACTGGCTTTTTCTCCAGGCCGGTAGATGAAACACCCGTTCTCGGGTAACAGGCCGCCCAGCACTCCCCGGCCATCCCGTGCAATGGTGAGTTGGTCGCGCCATCCCTCGGTGCCTCGGCCACTGAGTTTTCGCGGCACCAGAACCTGCCCTTCCCGATCGGCCATTAACAGGGCAACCCGTTGCATGCCGATGGCCCGGTGTATGCCCTCGATCACTAGCTCGCACACCTCATTGATGTTCGGCTGCTCGGCCAGGCTGTGGGTCAGGTCGCGAAGGATCTGCAACTGTAGTTCCGGATCCATTTCCGGCGCCTGAGCCTTGGCGTGATCATCGGTTTTTCGGTTGCCGGGCATCAGAGCGGTGACCTGGGGAATGCCCAGGGACACGGCCACCCGTGCGGCCTCCGAGGCGTTGACCTTGATCCGATCCCGCACAGTCGCCGGATTTTCGTCGATGTCCTTGCCCAACTGTTCCAGCACCTTGTCCATTTCGGCGCCACTCCAGCCCTGTTCTGACAATCGGGCCATCTCCACGGAATGACGAACCAGGCTGGTGCCTGGGGAATTGGCAGGTCCCGGCGAGACCACATCCCGGATGAACGGGCCCAGTGACCAGGCTTCGACCAGCCCGCGGGTGATCTCGGTAAAGGTCGAATGTAGCACTGCTTTCTGTGCCGGTACCGGGGCCTCGTTCAGACGAAGCCGCTGCTCCAGTTCGTTGGCCTGATCGGTTTCGCAGGACCAGAACGCCAGTTCACCGATGTTCATCAGTAGGGCGCCAATAAACACCTCTTCCAGCGCTGATTCATTGCGTTTGGGCATCAGGCACCGGGCCTGGACCGCCGCGTGAATGGCACGGGCCAGGCAGCGCAACAGGTGCGGACGGTCATTGCGCTGCAGCAGGGCGTCCACGATCAGCGATGAAATGGCCATGGATTTCACGGCGTCAAAGCCGATCAGGGTGATGGCGCGGCTGACGGTACTGACCTGGGTCCGGGTCTGGTTATAGAACACCGTGTTGGACAGCCGTAACACCTGGGAGGTGAGCTGGGCATCGTTGAGGATGACGGTGGCCAACTCATTGACCGTGCTGTTGCGGTTGTCGGTGAGTTCATTGATGCGTCGCAGCGTGTTGGCCAGAACCGGCAGTTCTACCTTGCTCAGATAGGTCACCCAGGCCTGAGTCGACGTCATCCTTGCAGGGGTGGTCTTGTTGTCGGTGGTCACAATGGTGGCCTCTGGGGGTGATTGTTGAAACTGGGAGTGCCTTTTTACGCAGTTTAATGCACCACGGGAGTGGGTGTCAGGTAACGGTTTGTGTAAGGGCAACTACCCACATGGGCGCCATGCCCCGGATTCGGGTTTGGCGCCCGGATGGGCTATAATCGCCGGTTTTAACGCTGCACCCACAAGGCGCTGACCGTGATTGTATTTGACCAGGTACAGAAGTCGTATCAGGTGGACGGCCGGGCGATCCCCGCGCTTCATCCCACGGATATGACCATTGAAACCGGCGAGGTATTTGGCATCGTCGGCCATTCCGGCGCGGGCAAGTCCACGCTGGTTCGTCTGATCAATCTTCTTGAGCCGCCCTCCGGCGGTCGGATTCTGATCGACGATGAGAACATCACCCACTACAGCGCGTCGGAATTGCGCGCGTTCCGGCGCAAGGTTGGAATGATTTTCCAGCACTTCAACCTGCTGTCGTCCAAAACCGTCGCCGACAACATCGCGTTTCCCATGAAACTGGCGGGCATCTACTCAAAAGCGGAAATCCGGGATCGGGTGCAGGAGCTGTTGGCTCGGGTCAGCCTGTCTGATCACGCCAACAAGTACCCGTCGCAACTGTCCGGTGGCCAGAAACAGCGGGTCGGTATTGCCCGTGCGCTCGCCTGTCGGCCGACCATCCTGCTGTGTGACGAAGCCACCAGCGCCCTGGACCCGCAAACCACCCAGTCGGTGCTGAGGCTGCTGGCGGACATCAACCGGGAGCTGGGTCTGACCATTGTCCTGATCACCCATGAAATGGACGTGGTGCGCCGGGTGTGTGACCGGGTCGCGGTGATGGATGCCGGCCGTGTGGTGGAAATGGGGCCGGTCAGCGAGGTTTTCCTGCATCCGCAGCATCCGACCACCCGGGATTTTGTGTTCGAAAGCGAGAGCATCGACAGCGAGGAAATGCAGGAAGATCTGCAGAAGGCCAAAGGCCGTATCATGCGTCTTACCTTCAAGGGCGATGCCACTTACAAGCCGTTGTTGGGCAGCGTGGCACGGGAGTCTGGTGTCGATTTCAGCATCCTGTCCGGGCGCATTGACCATATCAAGGACACGCCCTACGGGCAGCTCACCCTGTCGCTGGTCGGTGGTGATCTTGATGTTGCCATGAACGCGCTCAAAGCCGCCGACGTTCACGTGGAGGTGCTGCGCTGATGGAAGCCTTGATGGATGGACTGTTGAGTAACGTCGATTGGTCAGAAATCGGTCTGGCCAGCTGGGACACTCTCATTATGGTGGGCATGTCCCTGCTGTTCAGTGTGCTGATCGGTTTGCCAATCGGAGTGCTGCTGTTCCTGACCGGCAAGCGCCAGCTCTTGGAGCAGCCGGCGGCCTACGCGGTGTTGTCGTTTGTGGTGAACGTGCTACGGTCGGTGCCCTTCATCATCCTGCTGATCGTGATGATTCCGTTCACGGTGATGCTGATCGGTACTTCGCTGGGTGTGGCCGGCGCTATCCCGCCGCTGGTGGCTGGCGGAGCGCCGTTTTTTGCCCGGCTGGTGGAGACGTCCCTGCGGGAGGTTGATCGCGGTATTATCGAAGCGACTCAGGCCATGGGCGCAAGCGTTAAGCAGATCGTGTTCGGCGCTCTGTTGCCAGAGGCACTGCCGGGTATTATCGCGGGCATTACTGTCACTGCGATCACCCTGGTGTCCTACGCTGCCATGTCCGGCGTCATTGGTGGCGGTGGTCTGGGCGATCTTGCGATCCGCTTCGGCTACCAGCGTTTTCAGACCGATGTCATGGTTATTACCGTGGCGTTGTTGGTGGTTTTTGTTCAGGTGCTGCAAATGCTGGGCGACCGTCTGGTGCTGCATTTCAGCCGTAAATAATTTAAACAGGAGATCCTTTATGAACCTCAAGAAATCGTTGGCGGCACTGGCCGCAGTGGCAACTTTCTCTGTTGCGGCGTCTGCCGAAGAGCTGTCTGTGGCAGCAACACCGGTGCCGCACGCCGAAATCCTCGAATTCGTAAAGCCGGCGCTGGCCGAGCAGGGCGTGGAACTGGATGTGAAAGTATTCACTGACTACATTCAGCCCAACATTCAGGTCGACCAGAAGCGGATGGACGCCAACTTCTTCCAGCACCAGCCGTACCTGGATGAATTCAACGCTGGCCGTGGCACCAATCTGGTCACTGTGACAGGTGTTCACGTGGAACCGTTCGGCGCCTATTCCAGCAAGATTGATTCTCTGGAAGATCTGGAAGACGGCGCAGTCGTGGCCATTCCCAACGATCCCACCAACGGTGGTCGTGCCCTGCTGCTGCTCCAGAAAGCCGGCCTGATCACGCTGGAGGATGCCAGCAAGATCACCGCGACACCCCGTGACATTGCTGACAACCCGAAAGGCCTGGACTTCAAGGAACTGGAAGCGGCGACCCTGCCGCGTATCCTGAACCAGGTCGACGTTGCCCTGATCAACACCAACTACGCCCTGGAAGCCGGCCTGAATCCGACTGAAGATGCGCTGGTGATTGAAGGCTCTGATTCGCCCTACGTGAACATCCTGGTTGCCCGTCCGGACAACAAGGACAGCGAAGCGATGAAAAAGCTGGCCGCGGCCCTGAAGTCTGATGAGGTTAAGGCTTTCATCATGGACAGCTATGAAGGTGCCGTCGTTCCGGCATTCTGATGGCAGCCGCCCTTGCGGGCGGTAATTGCCCTGTAAAAGCCAGCGGACTTGGGCCGCTGGCTTTTTTTTGCCTGTACGCAACACCCTGTCAAATAAAGGTCATGCTAACGTAACCCAGTGAGTGAACACTGACTCGTCAGTCCATTTTTGTCAGTACATTCATTTCAAAAGGAGCTGGATATGAAGTTACGCACATTGGTAGGCATGGTGTTGTGTTCGGTGCCCTTGGCGTTTGCCCAGGCCTCGTCTCATTCCCAGGATACCCAAGGCTGGTCCGAGCCCGCGCAGCACAAAGGTGGTCACCACGGCAAAGCCCGGGCGTCTGTTGAGGTCGGGCCGCGGCCATTCTGGCTGGTGGATGACATGGATGAGGGTCCGCTGAAACAGCGCCTGCAGTCCTGCCGAACCAAGACTATGAAACGCACCGATTTTTCCATTGGACACCGGGGCGCCCCGCTGCAGTTCCCGGAACATACCCGTGAATCCTACATTGCGGCCGCCCGCATGGGCGCAGGTATTGTTGAGTGTGATGTGGCTTTTACCAAGGATCGGCAGCTGGTCTGCCGTCATGCCCAGAACGATCTTCACACCACCACCAACATCGTCACCGTGCCCGAACTGAATGCCAAGTGCACCCAGCCGTTTGTGCCGGCAGATCCGGCCAGCGGCCAGGAGGCGCAGGCGGAATGCCGGACCAGCGACATCACCTTGGCAGAGTTCAAGTCGCTGAACGGCAAGATGGATGCCTATGACCCTATGGCGACCACGCCGGAGGAGTATGTCGGCGGTACCGCGGACTGGCGTACGGATCTTTACTCCTCACGTGGCACCTTGATGAGTCACAAGGAGAGCATCGCGCTGTTCAAGACCCTCGGGGTGAAGTTCACGCCGGAACTGAAAACGCCGGTGGTGGACATGCCATTTGAGGGTGATTACAGCCAGCAGGATTATGCTCGCCAGCTGATCGCCGAGTATCGCGAAGCGGGCGTACGCCCGGGCGACGTCTGGCCGCAATCGTTCAACCTGGATGACGTTCTGTTCTGGGTGAACGAAACGCCGCGCTATGGCCGTCAGGCGGTGTTCCTCGATCAGGCTGCGCACACGGAGGACAACAGTTCCCTGGCCTACATGGAGGGCCTGAAGAAACAGGGCGTGAACATATTGGCGCCGGCTATCTGGAAGATGCTGGTGCTGAACGGCCATCAGGAAATTGTGCCGTCTGAGTACGCCGAGAATGCTCGTATGGCTGGCCTGGACATGATTGCCTGGTCGCTGGAACGCAGTGGCCCACTGGCCCAGGGCGGTGGCTGGTATTACCAAAGCGTGTCGGACGCTATCAATAACGACGGCGACATGTTCACGGTGCTCGACGTGCTGGCGCGGGATGTCGGGGTGATTGGCGTCTTTTCGGATTGGCCAGCGACAACCACCTTCTACGCCAACTGCATGGGGCTTGCGGGTAACGGTCATCGTCACTGAATGAACGGAAAATGACGATATTGTAGTCCGGTTTTAACCCCCATAAAGCAGGAATCCAGTTAGGGTGAGTTTACGCAATCACGATGTAGGTGTGTGATTGCCAAGGAGAAAGGACGACATCTGAACTCACTAGGAGGACTGCCTTATGAATTCCACAACCCGTTTTGCCTGTGCCACGGTTTTGACAGCAAGTGCATTTGCCGCGCCTGCTGCCTGGGCACAGTCTGGTGTTGATCGGGAGCAGACCGGACCATACATCAGTGGTAGTTATGGCGGCTACAAGGCCCACGGTGGTGAATTCGAGGATGAAAATGACATGCTCGGTGCCGCTCTGGGCTACCAGTTCAACCCGTTCTTTGCCCTGGAAGCGGAATACATCGATTTTGGCAATTTTGGCGAAGATGATGTTGAAGGCAAGCTCAAGGGCGCGGGACTCAGTGCCGTTGGCCGCTTCCCGCTGACTGACAGCTTCGGCGTATACGGCAAGGTGGGTGCCTTCGCATCAGCGTTCGATGTGGAGGCATTTGACGAAGACGAAACCTACGATGAGGTGAGTCCGTTTGTGGGTGCCGGTGTTGATTTCCGGGTCACTCGCCAACTGACTGCGTTTGCCGAGTACAACCATTACAACGTGGACATCGACGAGGATGATTTCAACGGTCAGGTCACCAACGATGGCCCCGAGTTTGATACTGGTCGGGTAGGTCTGAAGTACCAGTTCTAAGCGACAAGGCAGGTACACGGACTATCAGGGCACGGCCAGCGGCCGTGCCCTGTATTTCAGCTTTACTGCTTGTTTTCCAAATCGCTAAACCGGTCGGCAAACAGCGCCGACGACAGATAGCGTTCCGCCGAATCCGGCAACACCACCACGATATTCTTGCCTTTGTGCTCCGGTTGTTTGCTGACACGTACTGCTGCAACCACCGCCGCACCGCACGAAATACCACAGAGTATGCCTTCTTCCTGCATCAGGCGATGCGCCATCTCCATGGCCTCTTCGTTAGACACGGTTTCAACCTGATCCACCATTTCCATGTCGAGGTTCTTGGGCACAAAGCCGGCACCTATGCCCTGGATCTTGTGGGGCGCGGGCTTGGGCTCTTCGCCGTTGAGGGTCTGGGTGATGACTGGCGAATCAGTCGGCTCCACCGCCACGGTGGTGATTTTCTTGCCCCGGGTTTCCTTGATGTACCGTGAGACGCCGGTGAGGGTGCCGCCGGTGCCGACGCCGGAGACGAAGATGTCGATCTCGCCATCAGTGTCCTGCCAGATTTCCGGGCCGGTGGTGTCCTCGTGGATACGGGGGTTGGCCGGATTCTGGAACTGCTGGGGCAGGAAGTGATTGTCCGGATCGGAGGCGAAGATTTCTTCAGCCTTGGCGATTGCGCCGGGCATGCCCTTGGCCGGTTCGGTCAGAACCAGTTCGGCGCCGAGGGCCTTGAGCACCTTGCGTCGCTCCAGGCTCATGGACGACGGCATGGTGAGCACCAGCCGGTAACCACGGGCGGCCGCGACAAAGGCCAGCGCGATGCCGGTATTGCCGCTGGTGGGTTCAACAATGGTCATACCCGGTTTCAGGGTGCCGCGTTTCTCGGCGTCCCAGATCATGGCGGAACCAATGCGGCATTTTACGGAATAGGCTGGGTTGCGGCCTTCAATCTTAGCCCAGATGGTGGCCCCGTCGCTCACCCGATTCAGCTGAACCAGGGGGGTGTTTCCGATGGAAAGGGAATTGTCCTCGTAGATGCGTGCCATGATGTCCTCCTTGTGATTTTTCCTGCAGTTTAGCACCCATCAATCCCTGATGGCGCGCACTTCCAGCCGGTTGCGGCCATTCTGCTTGGCGGCATAAAGCGCCTGGTCGGCCAGCCGCAGAAAGTGCGCCGGTGAGTCGTCCGGTTCGGGCACACCAGTGGCCAATCCGATGCTCACCGTAAGCTTAATGTCTCGGCCATCCCAAACCGTTGGGCCATCGGCGACGGCATTGCGGAACTTGTCCAGGCGTTCAACTATCTCTTTCGCGGTCTGGAAGGTGGTAAAGATAACAAATTCCTCGCCACCAAAGCGTGCCAGGCGGTCGGTCTCCCGCCTGAAATGGTGGCGCATTTTTTCGGCCAGAGCCTTCAGGCAATGGTCCCCGGCTTCGTGGCCATAGCTGTCGTTGATGCCCTTGAACAGGTCGGCATCGACCATGGCAACGGCAAATCCATTGCGATTGCGCTGGCACCACTGGAAGCTCTTGCGAAATTCCCGGTCGAAGTAGCTTCGGTTGCCCAGTTGGGTCAAATCATCGGTCACGCTCAGGCGGGCAAGCGCGGCATTGGCGATCTCCAACTGGCGGTTAACCCGGTTGAGCTTGCGATTCCAATAGAACAGCAGTGACGCGCCGAACAGGGCAATACCCAGTATTTGCCAGACCACCCGGTAATCCACCGACTGCTCAATCTTGATGTTGCGCCAGTAACTCTCGAAATTTTGTCGTTCCTCGGGCGTCAGGCTGTCGACCAGCTTCTGCATGATTTCGAGCAGAATGGGCTCATCACTGCGGGTGGCGACCGACAATGACCAGTCCATGGGGATCCGGCCAATCACCTTGATATCGGCCAATCCCAACTCTTGCATATGGTACATAGCGGTTGCCAGGGTGGTGATGTAGCCATCCAGGTCATTGTTCTGCAATCGTTTCAGGCCTTCGGTTTCATCCTCCACCTCGACCGATTGCAGCTCGGGATAGCGGTATTCCAGGAGTTCGGAAAAGGCGTAGCCGCGGACCAGGCCTACTCGCTGGTTGCGGAGGTCTCCGATGCTCTCAATGAACGGCGCCTCGATGCGCCCCAAGATAATGTTGGGGACGTGCAGATACGGTGTGGTGAAGTTGGTGTACTGGCCACGCTCGGGCGTGTGCATGGCCAGCGTGAGCAGATCGCAGTGCCGCTCCTTGGCCGCAGCCAGGCTGGCCCGCCAGGACTTGGTCTGAACCAGCTTGAACTGTATGTCAGCGCGTTCGCTGAACAGGCGAAGGGCCTCCGCCGATAGACCGGTGTGAGTGCCCGAGGAGTCCAGTCCCTCCAGGGGCATCCAGTCGTTGTCGATGCAGTAGGTGAGGGTTCGGTTACGCTGGTCCAGCCATTGTTGCTGCTCAACCGAAAACCTGGGCTTGTTATCGGAAACGATGCCAATGGACACGGCACCTCGTACTTCAGATGTTTCAGCGGCTATCGACGTTGGTGAGGTACAGGCCAGCATGACAGCAACAAAGGTACGTTCCAGGCAGGCGAGCGCTAGACTCTTGTGGGGGGCGAACCTGTCGTTCATTGGGTTGCCGGCTGTCAGACATTATTATTTGATTCAGTCTAGTCGGTGCAGTCGGCATTGCCCAACGGAACCCGTCCTCAGGAAGGGACATCGCGGCCGGTGTAGTCGTTGAAATCGGGCCGTTTGGGCTGGTGGTGGTCGTCGGTCATGTAGGCAGAGGTGAGAATAAATTCCGCGGTTGCCCGGTTGCAGGCCACTGGAATATTCCACAGTGCGGCGATTCTCAGCAGGGCCTTGATGTCCGGATCGTGTGGCTGGGGTTCCAGGGGATCCCAGAAGAACACCAGCAGATCGATTTCGCCTTCAGCAATCTTGGCTCCGATCTGTTGATCGCCACCAAGAGGACCACTGAGCAGGCAACGGATATCGTCCCGCTTTAGATGTTCGCCCAGCAGGCGGCCCGTTGTGCCGGTTGCGTACAGCGTTAGTGCGGTAAAGCGGGTGCGGTTTTCGGCAACCCAGTCCACCAGTTCCTTCTTCTTGTTGTCGTGCGCCACCAGGGCGACGGATTTTACGGCCATTTGAGGTAAAGTCTCCGTGTTACAGAATCCATCCAGGGCTTCAGTGTTTCACAAGCCGACGGTGGACGGAATAGGACAGAAGGGGTATGCCAGTGACCAGTACAGTTGCCAGTACAGTGGATTGGACCACCACGCCCGCCGCCGTCTGGCGCCGGCATCGGTCCGGTTTGCGCGCAATCCGCCGCCTCGATCCGGTTCAGTGGCAGGCGTTGACAGGTATCGATCGCCAACAACAGGCGTTGGCCCGGAATACCGAACGATTCCTGGCTGGCCAGCCTTCCAACAACGCCCTGCTCTGGGGCTCACGGGGCACGGGAAAATCCTCGCTGATCAAAGCTCTGCTGAATCGCTACAGTGATCGCGGTTTGCGGATGATCGAAGTGGACAAGGACGATCTGGTGAACCTGCCGGAAATCGTCGACGACATTTGCGATCTGAGTTTCCGGTTTGTGATCTTCTGCGACGACCTGTCTTTCGATGTCGGCGAATCCAGCTATAAGGCGTTAAAGAGCGTGCTGGAAGGCTCGCTGGAATTGCCGCCGGAGAATGTCAGGGTTTATGCCACCTCCAATCGCCGACACCTGATGCCCGAGTTCATGTCCGACAACCTCAAGAGCACCATGCAGGATGGTGAATTGCACCCGGCCGAAGCCATCGAAGAGCAGGTTTCGCTGGCGGATCGCTTTGGTCTTCAGTTGTCGTTCTACCCGTTCTCCCAGGACGTCTATCTACAGGCCGTCGATGCCCTGTTCCCGGAGGTTCCGGACCGGGAGGCGTTGCACCGGCACGCCATTCGGTTTGCGACCGGCAAGGGCGTTCGCAATGGCCGCACGGCCAATCAGTTTTATCGCCAGTTCGCAGGGCATTCGTTCACGCGGGACTAGCCTCAGCCGTTCGGAGACAGGGTAAGGCGGAACCGGACGCCATCCACGCCGCCTTCAGTGGCGTTGTCGGCGTCTATTTTTGCTCCGTGGAATTCAGCAATCAGACGGACGATCAGCAGGCCCTGGCCGAGGTGGCCTTCCTCGCGCCCGTCGCGCAGGGAGACAAACGGGTCAAAGATATCGGTGCCGGCATTATCCGGCAGTGCCGATCCTTCATTGAATACGGTCAGGCACAGGCCGTCCGGCTGCGATGCCAGGGCCACCTGAATCAGGCCACCCTCGGGGGTAAAGTCCCGGGCGTTATCCACCAGCTTGTCCAGCAGTTGCACGATCAGTTCCGGTGAGCCGGTCATGGCCAGCCCGTGTTCCGGGCCGACGTACTGAATCCGGTGGTTTGGGTCCACGCCCTGATAGGCGGCGGTGGCCTGGGACGCGACCTCGGCCAGATCAAACGGCTCCTTGTCGGCGTGATCAAAACTCTGCTCCAGCCGGGCGGCCTCACTCATGCCGTTCAAAATCTGACGTAAGCGATCAGTGGCATCAGAGGCCCGGCGCAGGTACTGCGACCGTTCAGCTTCGGATTCACTATGGCTGAGGTTTTCAAGCGATGAACGCACCACCGCGACCGGGGTCTTCAGCTCGTGGGACAGGCGCCGGGAAAAGCTCTCCAGATAGCGATTGTAGCCATGCAGGCGATCCACCATCTGGCTGAAGTGGCGTTGAAGTTGGCCGAGTTCGTCGTTGGCTTTGGCCGATGGCAAGTTGCCGATAATCCGGCCGTCGTCGTCAACACTGGCGCTGACCGCCCGCTGCAATCGGGTGATGCGCCAGGACAACCAGCTGGCATAGCCCAGCAGCACCAGGGTCAGGCCAACGATAATCAGGGTGCTGCGGGCAATGACCGATCCCAGGGCCGAGCCGGACAGGGTCAGCAGCTGGTCCAGGGACTGCTCGAGGATCAGGGTGCGGCCGCCAAACACCGGCTCACTGGTGAGCAGCCAGGTGCTGCCATCGCTGTGTCGGACCAGGCCTTCCGACGGTTGCGCTTCCGGGGTTAGTTGGTGGCCGGCGCCGGGCGCCTGGGCCGGCTCCGGCTGATAGAACCGGATCAGCGCACGCAGGGCATTCAGGCTGATTTGCTCGGTGACTTCGAGCGGACTGAGCTGGTCAAATTCCGGCCGGATTTGTTCTGCGCCTACCTGCTGTTGCGCCCGAACCCAGCCCGCCGGCTCAAGCACCCGCACCCGCTGGCCGGGATTCAGGCGTGGTTCCAGTTGCCGTTCCAGTGCCTGGTTCGGGCGCACCAGCATCGGCAGCGGTTCCGTGGCAGTGCTTACTCCGACTTGCTCACCCTGCTCGGTCCAGCGGGCACCAAAGCCAAGCCGGCTGCCTGGCGGCGGTGCTGGCATCTGGAGTTCCAGTTGCCAGCCTGAACGCGTGGATTGCCAGCTCCCGGTTACCCGATAGTCGGGGCGCTGGCTGGCTTCTCCGGGATCTCCATCCCCTCCGTTCACGGCGTAGAACGTGCCGGGTGCGGTGGTGCGGATCCGCCAGGATTGTTGCTTGGCCGCGACATCGACGCTATCCGATGGTGGCTTCAGCCAGAGCAAAAGGCGGTCGTGGGCCGCGTCGGGATTGCCCGGGTCGTACAGCACCGGTTGCCGGTTGCTGATGCGAATCAGCAGGTACAGGTGGCGGCCATCCGAGGCGGCTTGCCAGGTCAGGGCGGGCTGACTGGTTTTCCCGTCGTCGCTGGCTGGCGCTGAGATTGGACCTTCTTCATTCGCAGCGCCTTCCTCGTAGCCGGGCCAGTCGTCCGGGTAGCCGTCCAGATTCAGGGAGCGGTTCAGGGTGTCGACGTAAATGGCGGGCTCATCGGAGGTCACCGGTGATTGGCCAATCAGCGCGTCGCCGGCGGTTTCGGCCAGCCGTTTGGCCTGCATCCGAAGCTGCTCACCGGCCTGCTGGCGCAGGGCGTCGTCCAGTTCCAGCACAAATTGCAGGCCGGCCCACGGAATGAACAGCATGAGCAGGCTGGCAACGAGGAGTTGACGCTTCAGGGTCAAGGCTCAGACCTCATGGGCGTTCCAGCGATAGCCCATGCCGTAGGCGGTCTGGATGCCATTGAACCGGTCATCCACCTGGGTGAACTTGCGGCGAATCCGCTTGATGTGGGAGGTCACGGTGTTGTCGTCCAGCACCGTGCTGGCTGCTTCCATCAACTGATCGCGACTGCGGACATGGCCGGGATGCCGCACCAGTGAGTGCAGCATCCAGAACTCGGTCACGGTCAGGTCCAGGGGCCGATCGTCCCAAGCCACGGTCATGCGATCGAGGTTCAGGGTCAGGCGCCCACGTTCCAGCACTTCATCGGGCTTCTGCAGGGCTTCTGCCCAGGCTTCGGCTCGCCGTAATAGTGCGGTCACCCGGGCCAGAAGATGCTCCATGCTCATGTCTTTGGTGACGTAATCGTCCGCGCCCAGGCGGAGGCCGTGCACCGAATCGATGTCACTGTCCCGGGCGGTCAGGAAAATAATGGGCAGGGTCTTGGAGTGCGCGCGAAGGTCCTGGCACAGGGCGAAGCCCCCTTCCGGTTCCTCGCCCAGGCCGACATCAATAATGGCGATATCCGGCAGTTCCTGGCGCAGTACCTGCCAGGCCGATGGCCGGTCTCCGAAGGCCGACACCTGGTAACCACGGCGCTCGAACGCGACCCGGTAATTGTCGCGAATGGCAGGCTCGTCTTCGATCAGAACAATGTGTTTCTTCATGGTCACGACAGTCTGGTTACGGTCTGATTAATAGGGGAACTGTTATTTAAACATCTGCAGGCATCGGCACAAGGCTGTCATCGGTGGTTGCCACAATTGATCATTATTTGCAGCCGGAATGCCCGGTTTCGCCATCTCTGAAACCTGCGGGAGTGCTGAACTAGCGGGACCTCGACCAATCATGCAGCGAAAAGGATCCCGACATGATGCTCTCTACCGGATTGCTCAAATTAACACCCACGCAAGCCGACAGCCAGCGCCGCCGGGCCCGGCGCTTTGCCGAAGGTGTGAGCCTATGGCTGGCGGTCCTGCTGATGCTGTTTGTCCACCCGCTGTATGCCGAGGCGGATCAGCGCCAATCGGACAGCGTCGGTGTGCTGCACTTTGTGGACGCGGCCGGCCGCTGGCAGGAGCCGGCGATCGTTCTGGACAGTGAGTTCGATATTGAAGTCAGTGGCCTGCTGGCGGAAACCACGTTGTCCCGGCGCTTTCGCAATACCAGCGATGCCTGGCGCGAGGGCGTGTTTGTGTTTCCGTTACCGGAGAAAGCCAGTGTCTATGGGCTGACCATGACCGTGGGTGAGCGCACCATTGTCGGCGAGGCGCAGCCCAAAGCCGAGGCCCGCAAGACCTATGAGAAGGCCCGCTCGGCCGGACAGAGTGCCGCCAATGTCGAACAGCACCGCCCCAACCTGTTTACCGCGCGGGTGGCCAACATCCCCCCGGGCGAGACCATTAGTGTCGAGCTTCAATACCAGCAACCGGTGGACTACCGGTCCGGCGAGTTTGAACTGCGGGTGCCCACCACCCTGATGCCACGGTATATGCCCGGCCAGCCGGCGGCAGGACAGCCCCGGGAGTGGCACGGTGGCTGGGCCCTGCCATCGACCCAGGTGCCGGATGCCGATGCTATCAGCCCGTTTACGGTCCAGGCGAATGACGTCGGCGCAACCAGCCATCGGGCTGATATCCGGATGACCATTGATGCCGGGCTGCCGCTGGCCCGGGTTATCAGCCCGTCCCATCCACTGCAGACGCGCCTCGATGGTCAGACGGTTCAGGTGCAGTCTGAGCAGGTGCTGATGGACCGGGATTTCGTGATGCGCTGGCAGCCATTGGCCGGGCGGGAGCCAACGGCGGCGGTGTTCCATCAGCGCTGGCAGGACGACGATTACCTGCTAACCATGATTGTGCCTGGGGTGAACGAGGCCCAGGTGCTGCCCCGGGATCTGGTCTTCGTCATCGACACCTCCGGCTCCATGGCCGGGGAATCCATTCGCCAGGCCCGGTCGGCACTGCAGCAGGGGCTCGCGACCCTGACCCCGGACGACCGCTTTAACGTCATCCGCTTCAACAACCAGACCCATGCCCTGTTCATGCAACCGGAAGCGGCCACGGGCAACAACCTGGCGCGGGCCCGACGCTACGTGGCCAATTTGCAGGCCGATGGCGGCACCGAGATGGCCCCGGCGCTGGAGCGAGCCCTGACCATCCCGGCCAGCGCTAGCGAAAAGGCCGGCGAGCGGGTGCGCCAGGTGGTGTTTATTACCGACGGTGCGGTTGGCAATGAAGCCGCCCTGTTTGCCCAGATTCGCCAGCAGCTTGGCAGCCAGCGTCTGTTTACCGTCGGCATTGGCTCGGCGCCCAACCTGCACTTCATGCGTGAAGCGGCACGTTGGGGCCGCGGCCTGTATACCGCCATTCAGGATCCGGCTGATGTCAGTGGGCCCTTACAGCGCCTGTTCGCCGCTATGGAAGCGCCGGTGTTGACCAATGTCCGGGTGCAGTGGCCGGGGCAAAGCGGCAAGGTTGAAAGTTTCCCAGCCCGCACGGGTGACCTGTTCCGGGGTGAGCCGCTGGTGCAGGTGGTTCGCGGTACGGCACCGTCAGGCGTGCTGAAGGTATCTGGCCAGTTGCCGGGTGGTCGGCGCTGGAAGCAGTCGCTGGATTTGCAGCAGGCAGCGCCGGGACATGGTTTGAATCGCCTGTGGGCCCGGCAGAAAATCGATCACCTGCTGGATAGCGCGCGTTTAGTGGGCGGCGAGCCGAACAAGGCCCGGGTGACCGAGCTGGCCGTGGAACACACCCTGATGTCGCCCTATACCAGCTTTGTCGCGGTGGATGAATCACCGGCCCGGCCCAGCGGGGCAACCGCTGATACCGAGCACCTGCCCACTCTGTTACCCGCAGGCAGTCAGGCCGGCATGTTGCGTTATCCCCAGACCGCGACCCTGGCCCCGCTGTTCACCGCCCTGGGCGTGATCGGACTGATGTTTGCCTTGGCCATCGGCTTGTTGCAGCGGAGGGCCACCGTATGAGCCGTCTGTTGTTGTTGCTGCTGACCTGCTCGACCACTTTGCTGGTGTTCGGGCTGTGGATTCCGCTTAAGGCAGTGGTTGCCCAGGAATTGCTGGAGCTGGCCTGGGCCGAGAGTCAGGCTCGGCAGGCCGAAACCCGGCCCTGGCCCTGGGCCGACACCTGGCCGGTGGCCCGGTTAACCGTGCCGGAGCTGGGCGACTCGATGATCGTGCTGGCGGGCGGTCACGGCGAAAGCCTGGCGTTCGGGCCTGGCCAGGTGCTGGGCGCCGACGGTAGTCAGGGCCCGGTGATCATCGCCGGTCACCGCGATACCCATTTTGATCAGCTACAGTATCTAAAGACCGGCAGCGAACTGCGGTTGCAGGACCGGGCGGGTGGCTGGCGCCATTACCGGGTTCAGGCCACGCGGATTGTCGATAGCCGATCGGAGCGGATTGATACCCGGGCGTTGGCCGACGATGCCTTGATCCTGGTGACCTGCTATCCGTTCGATGGCATGGATACCCGCGGCCCCCTGCGGTATGTGGTGGAGGCCCGTGCCGAGATGCCACTAAACCGTAACCAACTGGAACCGATGGATACTGTTGCCGGAATTTGAGGTTAGCGTACACTTGTGCGCCAAAGTTTGGCGATAGAGTTGGATGTCATGGGAGCGTTAAGAAAACTACTGGCCTGGGTCAGCGTACCGGTTATCTGCCTGTTCGCACTGGTGCTTTACCTGGCCCGGCCGTTTAACCCGGACAACAACCGGTTGTTGGGCACTGCGGTGGCCCGGGTGGGCCGTGCCTTCCTGGGCATGAAGCGCCCGCTCGAAGGTCGGGAAAATCTGCCCACCGACCGCCCGACGGTGGTGATTGCCAATCACCAGCATAATGACGACCTGTTCGTGATGGGCGACCTGCTGCCACCGCGCACCGTCACGGTTGGTAAATCGGCGCTGATGTGGGTTCCGTTTTTTGGCCAGGTGTTCTGGCTCGGTGGCAACGTGATCCTCAATCGCGCCCGCTCCCACAAGGCCATTGCGGTGATGCAGGCCACCAGCGAAGCCATTGCCCGCGACCGCAAGAGTCTGTGGGTGTTTCCGGAAGGCACCCGCAGCCAGGGCCGCGGCCTGCAGAAATTCAAGAAAGGCGCCTTTCACGCCGCCGTTGGTTCCGGCGCGCCCATCACCCTGGTGTGTGCCCGTCAGTACCAGGACAAGACCCTGGGTTGGGGCGGCCAGCGTGAACCGGTGCCAATCCGTATCCTGCCGCCGATCGAGACGGCCGGGATGACCACCGCAGACATCCCCGAGCTGATGGCCCGGTGCCATAAACTGATGGCCGAGACTATCGCCGAGCTGTAGCCGATCTGTAATTGTCCCCCGCTGACCTGTGGAAGTTCTTGAAGCGCTTGGGTAAACAGGGCAGGCTTTGCGGGTCTGAATAATTGTCGAATGACCTACAGGGAGAGGCAAACCATGAATCTGATTCTGTTTCTGATAATCGGCGGTGTTGCTGGCTGGCTGGCCGGGCTGATCATGAAAGGCCGGGGTTTTGGTGTGTTGGCCAATGTCGGTATTGGTATCGTGGGCTCGGTTATCGGTGGGTTTGTGTTCCGTCTGCTCGGCCTCGCGGCTCAGGGCGCAGTTGGCGAGCTGGTAACGGCAACGGTGGGGGCGGTTCTGCTGCTGGCCATTGTTAGCCAGATCAAGAAGGGCTGAACATGATCGTACCCGTAACTGGAGTGTTTGCCGCAGTCATTGGCATTCTTTTGCTGGTGTTGTCGGTTCAGGTGGTGAAGTTCCGCCTCAAGTTCAAGAAGGGCATTGGCGTGACCGAAGACCGCGATTTTCAGGCGGCGGTTCGGGCCCATGGGAACCTGGTGGAATACGCGCCCATCGCTCTGATCATGTTGGGTATTGCCGAGCTGAACGGTGTTGCCACCGGCCTGGTTTACTGGACCGGCATGGTATTGGTGGTTGGCCGTATCCTGCATGCCTGGGGCATGTTGAATGGCCGGGGCGGCACCCACTGGGCGCGTTTCCTGGGCATTATCATGACCTGGTTGGCCATTCTGTTCACGGCCGTGCTGCTGTTGTGGAATGTCTGGAAGGTATACGGCTGAATTGCACAGTACGGCATCAAAAACGGGGGCTTGCGAGCCCCCCTTTTTTTGCGCCGATGTTAACCCTGTAACGCCTGGGCCATGTCCTGAGTCAGGTATTCCAGCTCCACCCGGCGATTGGCCGCGTGGTCTTCCAGGGTTGCCAGTGGCCGGGTCGAGCCCCAGCCGGTTAGTAAAATCTGGTTCTCGGCTACCCCTTCGTGCATCAGTAGCCGGGCGACGGCGTTGGCCCGAAGCCGAGACAGGAACTGGTTATAATCTTCAGCGCCGAAATTGTCGGAGTGACCGTGAATGCGCACCCGGACACCCGGGTATTGCCGCAGATAGGTGGCATGCTGCTGCAAAATGGCGACGTCGGTATCGTCCAGCGCGTGCTTGTTGAAGCCGTAATGAAACTTCATCCGGTGCGGACGCCTGGCATCGGTGGCAAGGGCGGCGGCTGTAAAACCGGACGCGATGGCGGCCTTGGCGATCAGTTCTGGGTTATCCAAAACGAGTACGGTCATTGGCAATTTCCTTGATTCCGGTATCCGGTTGTTCTTGTTAGTCCGGCTCACTATTCGTTGGCGTGGGACTAACGGCAATTGGCGAAAGGTCGATGAGCGTTTGCACTGCAACCGTGATACCCCGATTAAATGGCATTTCTGTGACCCTTGAATGACAGGGCATCAGTGAACCCATGGTCTCGGTCATCGTTGCTGTTGTGCATTCGTGACGCCTTACCGCTTAAAAGACATTACAACGCGAAAAGAAGGCCTTACTGTGGTAAAAAACAGGTTTTCAGGGACAGATTGTGATGAATTGTGACCGCCCATGCTGATAATCCCCGCCGAGAACACCGTTAACTGGAAGCGTCCGCCCTGGATCACCCTTGGCCTGATGCTAACGTGCCTGCTGGTCTTCCTGTTCTACCAGGGCGGCGACAGCCGGAAAATCGAGCAGGCAGTGGGCCAGTACCTGGATTCCGACCTGCCATCGCTTGAGGCTCCAGCCTACGAGGATTACCTCCAGCGCCAGATCCGGTTCGAGGGTGCCGAGGACCGGGTGCATGAGCTGCAGCAGTTCCAGACGCTGCGTGAGGGCGACGAGCCCTTCTGGCTGGCGGTGAGTCTGCTGATGGACCGGGAGTTCTACCGCTACCTGCAGAACAACCAACAGGTGATCTGGGCGCCGGCCGACAGGGCTCGCTGGGCCGAGCAGCGGATTCCCATTGAAGAGAACTTCATCCAGAAACTCAGTTCCTTTCAGCTGGGCCTGGTGCCTGCTGAACTTACCCTCTATAACCTGATTACCTACCAGTTCCTGCACGGCGGCTGGGGCCATATCATCGGCAACCTGGTGTTTCTGTTCCTGCTTGGCTTCACCGTGGAAAAGGCCCTTGGGGCCGGTCGCTTCCTGGTGGCTTACCTGATCTGTGGGGCATTGTCCGGTCTGGTGTTCACCGCATTTTCGTCCGGTAGCTACCTGCCTTTGGTAGGCGCGTCCGGCTCCATCTCCGGCTTGATGGGAATGTACGTGGCCATCTATGGCCTGCAGAAAATCCGGTTCTTCTATTTTCTCGGGGTGTATTTCAACTATTTCCGGGCCCCGGCCCTGGCCATGCTGCCGGTCTGGCTGGGCAAGGAGATCTACGATTACTGGTTTGCCGGTGCTACTGGCATTGCCTACATGGCGCACGCGGGTGGTCTGGTCGCCGGCGCGGGCCTGGTGTGGATGCTTGGTCGCAGCTGGCTGCAGGTGCGGGAGGAATTTTTCGAGCCCGAGGAAGACGAGCAGGATGCCCGTTTCACCAGTGGCTACGCCCAGGCTATGGCCAGCCTGGGTCGCATGGAGTTCGAGTTGGCCCGCCATCAGTTCGTGGCCTTGCGCGAGCACTACCCGGACCGGCCCATTCTGCTTGAGCACCTGTATCAGCTGGCCAAGTTACGCCCGGATTTGCCGGAGTACCGGGACCGAACCCGGGAGTTGATGAACGACGCCCTGGCCCGGCGGCAGCCGGAGCAGGTGATCGATATCTGGAAGGAATTCCTGGGCAAGGGCGAGAGTCACCAGCCCCTGAATGCCGAAGACCACAACCGGGTGCTGTTCACCAGCCTGAAACAGCACGATATGAAGGCCGCCGAAAAAGCCTTCGAGCGGCTGCGCGGCACCGGTGATCAGCTGCTTACGTCAGAGGCCTGCCGGTTGCTGGTGGAGGAGTTCGAGAAATTGCAGATGGAGCCGAAGGCTCGACACTACCGGCAGTTGTTGAACGCGAATTGAATGATTGCTGGGTAGTTGGGCGGGCTGCTTCCGAAACCGGGCGGAGCCATGGATGGCGGAGTCGAGCGTACATGGATGTATTCACAGCGTGTTTCGGAAGCAGCCCGCCCGGCTAACCTACTCCTGAATTGCGAAGCTCGCCTTCGGCCCCTTAAGCGGCTCGCGCCTCTCGGCCTGCTCCAGGTAGGTGCCAATCTGCTTGTGCAGCGGATCGTTCTCGCAGCGTTTTTGGATAAAGGTCAGGAACGCCGTCGCTTTCTCCCACTGATTCAGACCATTCGCCAGAGACTGTGCTACCAGCAGGTAAGCGTGGGCGAGCTGATCGCTGTCCGGGAAGCGTTTGTGGAAGTCCTGTAGCAAGCGCAGCGCGGGTTTGAACTGGCCGCGATGGTATAGCGCTCGGGCGCAGCGCACCGACAGTTCCGGGTCGTCGAGTCGGAACTGGGGTTCGGCGGTTTGCAGGGTGTCCAGCAATGCCGCCATGCTATCGCCGTCGTTGCGATCGGCCAGCCAGGCCAGTAATCGGGGGTGATAGCGGTACAGCTCCGAGACGTCGTTGCGGGCGGTCAGCAGGCGATGCAGCTGGCCGAGGCGCTGGCTGTTGTCCCGGTCACGCTTGAGGGCTTCTTTCAGCATGGACTGAACCCGGTCGTAATTTCCGTCTTTCAGATTCATGTCGATGTCCGCGTCGAAGCGGGCGCTGCGGTCACGGTGCTGGCTGTCCTGCTGCTCGGCGTCGTCCTGCAGGTCCGAGGCAAAGCCCAGCTCCTCCTGATACTGGAACAGCAGGTAACCCAGCATGTGGAACAGGATCAGGGTGAAGGTACTGTTCAGGAAGCCGGCCAGCGGCTGAGACACCCAGAACGGGAAATGATTAACGGCAAAATCCTGGGCGGCCCCAGAGGCCAGGGTTAGCAGGATCAGGTAGCCGTATAGCAGGAAGTAGGGGCTGCCGATCCGGGAAATCAGCATGGCCAGGTTCATCGGATTAACGGCGGCGCCCACCGAGCGCTCCATGGCCAGCACCATGATGCTGGCCGGTAGTGCCAGCACCACGAACGCCAGCGCAAGCATCATCAGTAGCGGGCCGCCGAGCATGCCGGCAGAGGCTACCAGGCCGCCCATCAGCACGAACACCAGAAACTGAAGTAATACAATGCTGAAGCCACTGCCGCTGAACGCCACGGAAACAGGCGGCGGTTTGAGGTGGCCCTCGGCGGTGTGGTTAATCACCGCATAGGTGTACTTGAACAGGGCCAGGGCCAGCAACACCCAGATCACGATGCCTATGAGATTGGCCGGGGCGACAATCGGAACCAGGGTGCAGATGGCAATCACCATCAGCGGATCGCTGTGGAACGGGTACCGAAAAAATGCGCCGATGCGGTTCCAGAAGGGCACCACTTCGGTGGCGGCGCCCAGGTAGCGCATGGCCTTGCTGCACTGGGGGCAGAGTGCCCGGCGCTGGCGGGTGTCGGCATCGGGCATGCAACGGGTGCAGTAATGCATCTGGCACTCAGAGCAGTGCCACTTGGCCGGGTCGCCGGGGTGGTAATGGCAGTCGTGTTTCACAGCGGGTGTTGTTCCTGGTCCGTCAGAAAAAGCGTCGGTTAATCATGACAGAACTGATCGGCAATCGCAGCAATCCCGTGACACGGTAGACTGATGGCTGTTCGCCATCGTATCGCTCTTGGCAGGCACTCAAACCGGAGGATTTTTGAACCAGCATCATTACCCCAATAAAAACGCGGATCAGGATGGCGGCGAGCGCAAATACCAGTGGCGCGATGTCTTCCAGCTGGCGCTGAAGCATAAGCCGCGCCTGGTCAAGGCCAATGGCCTGGCGATCATGGCGACGTTAATGAGTGTGCCGGTGCCCCTGTTGTTGCCGGTGCTGGTGGACGAAGTGCTGCTGGAAGAGAGTGGGCCGGTGCTGCCGGTGATGGATCAGGTCTTGCCCGAGGCCTGGCAGCAACCTCTGGTGTATATCGGTGTAATGGTGCTGGTGGCCTTTGGCCTGAGGCTGGCGGCGTTGTCGTTCAATGTCCTGCAGTCCCGGGAATTTTCCAAGGTCTCCAAGGATGTGGTGTTCCGGATCCGGTCGCGCTTGCTCGGGCGGCTGCAACGGGTGGCCATGTCTGAATACGAGACCCGGGGCGCGGGTGGCATCAGCAGTCACTTCATCACCGACCTGGACACCATCGACCAGTTCCTGGGTACCACCATCAGTCGTTTCCTGGTGGCCAGCCTGACCGTGATCGGTACCGCCCTGGTGCTGCTGTGGGTGCATTGGCAGTTAGCTCTGCTGATTCTTCTGTTCAACCCATTGGTGATTTTTGCCACCATCCTGATCGGCAAACGGGTCAAGGAGCTGAAGCGGCGGGAAAACGAGGCCTACGAGGAGTTCCAGGGCGATCTCACTGAAACCCTCGATGCCATTCACCAGCTCCGGGCCGCCAACCGTGAAAAGCACTACCTGCGCCACCTGATTGATCGGGCGCGGACGGTCCGGGATCACGCCATCCAGTTCGAATGGCGCAGCGATGCCGCCACCCGGGCCAGCTTTGCGCTGTTCCAGTTTGGCGTGGACGTCTTCCGCGGCGCGGCCATGGTTACGGTGCTGTTCAGCGATCTGAGCATCGGTATGATGTTCGCCATTTTTGGCTATCTCTGGTTCATGCTGACTCCGGTGCAGGAGATGCTGAACATGCAGTACGCCTGGTTTGCCGCCAATGCCGCCCTGGGCCGGATCAACCGGTTGCTGGAGCTGAAGGAGGAGCCCCGTTATCCGGCCCTGGAAAACCCCTTCCGGGAGCGGCACACCGTCAGCCTGACCCTCAGGGATGTGCACTTCAGTTACGACGACGAGGCGGTGCTGCGCGGTATCAACCTGCACCTGGCGCCTGGCGAGAAAGTCGCCGTGGTCGGCACCAGCGGCGGCGGCAAGTCGACCCTGGTGCAGGTCATCCTGGGCATGTACACACCCCAGCGTGGGGAGATCCTGTTTGATAACGTACCGGTACAGAGAATCGGGCTACCCCGTCTCCGGGAACACGTGGCCACGGTGCTGCAGCAACCGGCTTTGTTCAATGACACCGTGCGCCAGAACCTCACGCTGGGACGGGAGAAAACCGACACCGAGCTCTGGCAGGCGCTGAAGATAGCCCAACTGGATAAGACCGTGGCGGATATGCCCCAGCAGCTCGACAGCATGGTCGGGCGTCAGGGCGTGCGGCTGTCTGGTGGCCAGCGCCAGCGTCTGGCCATTGCCCGGATGATCCTGTCCGACCCGTCACTGGTGATTCTCGATGAAGCCACTTCGGCGCTGGATGCCGAGACCGAGTACCAGCTGCACCGGGATCTGGAAGCCTTCCTGAGCCAGCGCACCACGCTGATCATCGCTCACCGGCTCAGTGCCGTGAAGCAGGCGGACCGGGCCTATGTTTTCGAGGACGGGCGAATTATCGAAGAAGGTCATCACGATGAGCTGATTCGGCAGGACGGGCTTTATGCCCAGCTGTACGGCGAACGTCAGGTATAAAAATGGCCTGTAAGACAGAGTTAGGGTATTCGCCTATGATCTGTAGCGTTTAGCGACCGTATAAGTCTCTCGCAAGTGAAGCCAGAAAAATATTCCTCCTTTCAGATCCTTCGCGCAGTCCTTATATTTTCAGAGGTTTTTCTTCCATGTCCGAAACCAATAGCTACGCTCGTCAGGACCGGCTGCGCAGTGATCGCCAGCTTCTGTTCATTCTTCTGGCCCACGTCCCGGTCGTTGCGTTTCTTGTTCCTCTGGAATTTGAGACCAAAATGTTTGCGGCTGTTGCGTCCCTGATATTGGGGGGCATTATGACCGGGTGCTATTTGCTGTTCAGGGGAACGCGGGCCTGTTCGGTCTTGTTCGCCATCGGCCTGATGGCGTGGGCGGCGATCATGATCCAGAGTCAGATGGGCCGAATCGAGATGCACTTTCACATTTTCGCTGCCCTGGCCTTGGTCATTGTTTATCGGGATTGGCTGCCTGTGGTTGCGGCGGCGCTGGTGATTGCGGCGCATCATCTGGTATTCACGGGCCTCCAGCAGGCGGGCGTCACTGCAGGCGCCATGCCGCTGCTTGTGTTTGACCACGAGGCCACCTATGGCATGGCTTTTTTGCATGCGGCCTTTGTTGTGTTTGAAACCGGCATTCTGGTGTTCTTTGCACTTCGAATGGGTAGCGAGCGAGACCAGGCATTCCAGACTATTGACGTTGTGCGGAGATTTGGTGCGGATAAGGATCTTGGCGGCCGCCTGGACGATTCCGGCGACGCGCTTACTGCGCGTTACTTCAATGGCATGATGGATCAGTTTTCGGCGCTGATTGGGCAGGTTCGAAGCCTTTCGGGGCGGCTCCGCGAGGGTGCGGACGAATTGACGGGCGTCAGTGATCACACCACTGACCTCACTGGGGACTTACGTCTCAAGGCTGATCAAGCTGCAATGGCTACGACCGAGTTGGCGGAGACCATCCAGGATGTGGCGCGGAACGCTCAAATGGCCTCGGATTCAGTAGCCATGGCTGCCGAGGCGGCCGTTCAGGGGCGTGAGGATGTTCGGCATACGGTCGAGCTGACCGACGCCACTCATGGATCCCTCGAAGATTCGTCAAGATTGGTTAACGATCTCGTTGCCAAGGTTAATTCCATCGACGCCTTTATTGCATCTATTAATGATATCTCCGATCAGACCAACCTGCTTGCCCTGAATGCGGCGATAGAAGCCGCCCGTGCGGGAGAGCACGGGCGAGGCTTCTCCGTGGTCGCAGACGAGGTCCGGAACCTGTCCCGCCGGACCCAGGAATTTACGGGAGAAATCCGGAGTACCATCGACGATTTGGCTTCCGTGGCCGAAGCTACGTTTTCTGCCATCAGAATCGGGCAGGCGCGCTCAGGTGAAACCACCGAATCCGTGCGTCGGACCGGAGACGCGATCCACCGCATTGAAGGCGCGATTGAAGAGGTTCTCGAAATGAACCGTCAGATAGCCGCGGCGGCTGAAGAACAGGCGGCGACCTCCACAGAAATTAATAGAGGGGTCCAGACTGTCGCCGATCGAAATGCGGAAGTGGTACAGGAGGCTCAGCGGACTCGATCCATGGCGCAGAAACTGGAAGAAATGATCGGAGATGTAGATAGCCTGGTTAGTGGGTACAGGGGGCTTTAACCGTTAGGTATTCGTCAGCTGAATAGTGAACATTCAGGCAGGTTCGGTTGAACTCCAGCTAATCGGTGCAATAGTTAAAGCAGGCTTCACGTCCCCGGGCCTTCTCGCATAACCGAGCGCGCGACATAACCAGCTGCTATCCGGAAGGCTCCGATCACGATTGAAAAGGAGGCACAGATGTCCAATGAAAACCTCAGCAAAGACAGCCTGAACACCTTGTCCAGCCTGGAAGCGGGAGGCAGGACCTACCACTATTACAGCCTGCCGACGGCGGCCAAGACCCTCGGTGATATCAACCGTCTGCCGTTCTCACTGAAAGTTCTGTTGGAAAACCTGCTTAGGAACGAAGATGGCACCACCGTTGATCGCAGCCACATTGATGCCATGGTGCAGTGGCTGAAGGACCGGGGCTCCGACACCGAAATCCAGTTTCGCCCGGCTCGGGTGCTGATGCAGGACTTCACCGGCGTGCCCGGCGTGGTTGATCTCGCGGCCATGCGCGAAGCGGTCAAGAAGGCGGGTAAGGACCCGGCTCTGATCAACCCGCTTTCGCCGGTGGATCTGGTCATCGACCACTCGGTGATGGTGGACAAGTTTGGCGATGCCTCGTCGTTCAAGGACAACGTGGCCATCGAGATGGAGCGAAATCAGGAACGTTACGAATTCCTGCGTTGGGGCCAGCAGGCGTTCGATAATTTCCGGGTGGTACCGCCGGGCACCGGGATCTGCCACCAGGTCAACCTGGAGTATCTGGGCAAGACCGTGTGGTCAAAAGACCAGGATGGCAGAACCTTTGCCTACCCGGACACCCTGGTCGGTACCGATTCCCATACCACCATGATCAACGGCCTGGGTATTCTCGGCTGGGGTGTCGGCGGTATCGAGGCGGAAGCGGCCATGCTTGGCCAACCGGTGTCGATGCTGATTCCGGAAGTGGTGGGCTTCAAGGTCAGTGGCAAACTGCGCGAAGGCATTACCGCCACTGACCTGGTGCTGACCGTCACTGAAATGCTGCGCAAGAAGGGCGTGGTCGGTAAGTTCGTCGAGTTCTACGGCGATGGCCTGAAAGACATGCCGGTGGCGGATCGCGCCACCATTGCCAACATGGCGCCGGAGTATGGTGCTACTTGTGGCTTCTTCCCGGTGGACGATCAAACCCTGACCTACCTGCACCTGACCGGGCGAGACGATGACCAGATTGCACTGGTGGAAGCCTACGCCAAGGCCCAGGGCCTGTGGCGCGAACCGGGCCACGAACCGGTCTACACCGATACCCTGGAGCTCGACATGGGTGAGGTGGAAGCCAGTCTGGCCGGACCGAAACGGCCCCAGGACCGGGTGGCGCTGAAGAACATGAAGTCGTCTTTCGAGCTGTTGATGGAAACGTCCGAGGGGTCAGCCGAGTCCAATGAGAGCAAGCTGGAATCGGAAGGTGGTCAGACGGCCGTGGGTGTCGAAGACAGCTACCGGCATGCCTCCAGCCAGCCCCTTGAGCTGGACGGTGAGCAGTCCCGCCTTGATCCGGGCGCGGTGGTGATCGCGGCGATTACTTCCTGCACCAACACCTCCAACCCGAGTGTCATGATGGCGGCCGGCCTGATTGCCCGCAAAGCGGTGGAGAAGGGTCTGAAAACCAAGCCCTGGGTGAAGACTTCCCTGGCCCCGGGCTCGAAGGTGGTCACGGATTACCTGAAAGTGGCCGAACTGGACGACGACCTCGATAAACTGGGCTTCAACCTCGTGGGTTACGGCTGCACCACCTGCATTGGTAACTCCGGGCCACTGCCAGATCCGGTGGAAAAGGCCATCACCGATGGCAACCTCACGGTAGCGTCGGTGCTGTCCGGCAATCGTAACTTTGAAGGCCGGGTTCATCCCCAGGTGAAAACCAACTGGTTGGCGTCGCCGCCCCTGGTAGTAGCTTATGCCCTGGCTGGTAATGTCCGTCTGGACTTGAGCCAGGATCCCCTGGGTACCGACAATGACGGCAATCCGGTTTACCTGAAAGACCTGTGGCCGAGCCAGCAGGAGATCGCCGAGGCGGTGGAAAAGGTGAAAACCGGCATGTTCCGCAAAGAGTACGCTGAAGTCTTTGACGGCGATGCGATCTGGAAAGCCATCAAGGTGCCGGAGAGCAAGGTGTATGAGTGGTCCGACAAGTCCACTTACATCCAGCACCCGCCGTTCTTCGAGGGCCTGGGTGAGCAGCCGGATGCCATCGAGGACATCAAGGGTGCCAACATCCTGGCGCTGCTGGGGGACTCGGTCACTACCGACCACATCTCGCCTGCGGGCTCGTTCAAGCCCGACACGCCGGCTGGTAAGTACCTGCAGGAGCATGGTGTTGCGCCCAAGGACTTCAATTCCTACGGCTCCCGCCGGGGCAACCATGAAGTTATGATGCGCGGTACTTTCGCCAACGTGCGCATCCGCAATGAGATGCTCGACGGCGTTGAGGGTGGTTTTACCCGTCATGTGCCCAGTGGTGAGGAAATGCCGATTTACGATGCGGCCATGAAGTACCAGGAAACGGACACGCCTCTGGTGGTGATTGCTGGCAAGGAGTACGGCACAGGCTCAAGCCGGGATTGGGCGGCCAAAGGCACACGTCTGCTGGGCGTAAAAGCGGTGGTGGCAGAATCCTACGAGCGGATTCACCGCTCCAACCTGATTGGTATGGGGGTTATGCCACTGCAGTTCCCCGAGGGCACGGATCGCAAGAGCCTGAAACTGACCGGGAAGGAAACCATCAGCATTGAGGGCTTGTCGGGTGACATCAAACCGGGCCAGACCCTGACCATGACGGTAACCTACACGGACGGCTCTACCGCAAGCTGTGACCTGAAGTCGCGTATTGATACTGCCAACGAGGCAGTGTACTTCAAGCATGGCGGCATCCTGCACTACGTGGTGCGTGAGATGCTCAAGTCGGCGTGATCCCCTGGCCCGGCAGGTGAAGCCTGCCGGGCGCTCTTAAACTGGCGCCTTAAACCAGTGCGTGCGCCATGGCCGTATCGGCAACTGGAAGTTCCAGCCAGAACACCGCGCCTTCGCCCGGTGTCGAAGCGTAATCCACCGTGCCTTTCATGTTCAGCATTAACTCGCGGGTAATGGCCAGGCCCAGCCCGGTGCCTCCGCTCGCCCGCCGATCCGAGGCATCCGCCTGGGAAAATTTCTGGAAGATATGGTCCCGGAATTCAGGTGCAATGCCCTCACCATGATCGCGAATGCACAGCCTGACCCAACCTTCGTGGGCTTCCGTGAAAATGTCGACCCGGGCGTCCCTAGGGGAGAACTTGATGGCGTTGGATAGCAGATTGTTGACTGCCTGATGGAAGCGGTGCTGGTCCACTTCCACCTGAACACTTGCGAGTTGGCCAACGTTGATCCTGACCGCGCGATCCCCGGCGTAGGGCTCCATGTTTTCCACACATTCCTGGATTAACTGAGGCAAGGGGTATTCGTGGAGTACAAACGGCATCTTGCCGGCAGCCAGCTTCTCAACATCCAACAGGTCGTTGATTAGCCGCGCGAGCTGGCGACTGTTGCGATAGGCGATGTCCGCCAGTTTGGAGGCCTTTTCTGGCAGCTGGCCCACGGTGTTGTTGGCAAGCAAGCCCAGAGCGCCGGAAATGGAGGTCAGGGGAGTTCGTAGTTCGTGGCTGACAGTGGAAATGAACTCGTTTTTCAGGCGGTCTGCCTTCTTCAGCTCTGAGATATCTTCGGTAATCAGCCAGACAACCGACTCGCTGTTGTGGCTCTCTAGCCGCAGACCCTGAAGCATAATGGGTTTCAGGGTCTGGTCGGGCCCCGGCAAGTACCCTTCCACGCCACTGAAGCTGACATTGTCTTGCAGGCGACGCTCGATGCCCAGACCACCTGGTATCGGTTGCCCGTGCTGATCAAATCCGTGTTCGAAATATTGCAGCGATATGGCCTGGTTGCCGAAGCTTTGGTCGAATGCCCGGTTCGATCGCAGTAGTGTCTTGCGATGTCTGCTGTAGAGCGCAATACCGATGGGCGCCTGTTCGAACAGACCCCAGAATCGGCGCTGCATTTCCCGATCTTTCAGCATCAGTCTGGTTAGCCAGAAGGTGGCGCCGGTAATCAGTAGCACCAAGATAAGGAGCAGGCCGCGTGTAAGCAGCGGTGCTTCCGGTTGGTCGGGCCAGCCTTGCATGGGTTCAGCGAACAGGGTCCAGTGGGTTCCGGGCATGTTCAGGGTCGCAGTAATCGGGGCTTGCCAGTCCGCTGTGGTGTCACCGAGAAAAACAGCCTCCTGATCCTGCACGTCGTCCGAACTGGAGATGGCAAATCGCCTCGTGCCCCAAATTGGCGAGATTTCAGCAGCTTCATACATGCGTTTCAGGTCCAGTATGACCGAGATCACTCCCCAAAAGGCGTCAGAATCACGTTCGAAGATCGGAATGCGAGCGGCTAGGCCCTGGCCGCCTTGAACCAGATTGATAGGGCCGGAATAGATCGCTTGTCGGGTATCATACATTTGTTCGATTTGGGTCGGCGACAGGCTGCCTAGGCTCAGGTCCAGCCCGAGCGCGGCCTCGTTGCCTTCCAGCGGGTAAATGTGACGGATGATAAAGTCTGGTGCCAGACCAATGTTTCTCAACTGAGGAGCAAGCCGGAAGATAACCGAGGCCAAGTCACGAAACCGGTCGTTGTCGATATCGGGCTCGACCGCGACATTGGCAGCGAGGCCCCAAACGGTTTGGGTATTCTGGATAATGATGCTCTGCAGGTTGAGGCTGAGTTCATCCAATTCTGTTTGCCATTGCTGACGGACGTCGCTTTGGTGCCGGGACGTACTGGTAGCATCCAGCAGCAGTGATACCGTAATCATCAACACCAGGATGACCAGCCGGAATGCCCAGATCAAAACAAAGAAATGCGTATCGCGATTTCCGGGCCTCATGCTGTCGAATCTGCCACGGGTTCACTGGTGGCCGCTTGAAGCCAGAAAGTGGCGCCTTCACCCTCAACGGATTCGAAGCCAACACTGCCGCCCATCTGGTTCATTATTTCGCGAGTGATGGCAAGGCCAAGGCCGGTCCCGCCACGGCCTCGTGTGTCTGAGCTGTCGGCCTGGGCGAATTTCTGGAAAATCCGGGATCTGAAATTGGCCGGAATGCCCGGGCCGCTATCCGAGACCTGAATTCGGAAGTTCTGGCCATCGAAGAGGGTTTCGACCACCACTTCAGAGTGCTCTGGCGAAAACTTGATGGCATTGGACAACAGGTTTGCCAGGGCCTGGTCCAGGCGGTTCCGGTCGACCAGTATTCGCTGTTGTGGATGATGATCCCTGAACAGGATAGAGACGCCACGGTCTAACGCGTAGGTGTGCAACCGTTCAATGCAGTCGTGGATAACGGGGCTGATGACTTCCGATTGAATCCGGATCGACATGCGCCCGGACACCAGTTTTTCCATGTCCAGTAGGTCGTCGATCAGTCGCTTCAGCTGGTCGCTGTTACGGGCGGCAATGGAAACCATACGCTCGGCTTGTTCTGGCAGTGGGCCGAGTGCGCCTCCGGCGACCAAACCGAGGGAGCCGGCAATGGAGGTCAGTGGTGTCCGCAATTCATGACTGACTGTGGAGATGAATTCGTTCTTCATCCGCTCGACCTTTTTGCGTTCTGATATATCCTCAATCAGCGACCAGACCAGCGCCCGGCCGGAGGCGCTGGTGATACGCATGCCCTGAATCACCGCCGGATACATCGAACCATCGCGGCGAACAATGTCCTGTTCGAAAGGGCCGAAACGCCCGGTGGTTTCCAGTTCGGTCATGGCCTGATCGCGAACAGTGTCCACGCCACCCGCCAGTAAATCACTGAGGTTGAGCGCCATCAGGTCTTCCCGTTTGTAGCCGGTGGGCGTGAGCAGGGCTTGGTTAACGTCGAGGAACGCGGTGGAGTCGTAATCGTTCAGGGCGATACCGATGGGTGACAACTCGAACAGGTGGCGTAGTTGGTCCTCGCTCTCCTGCAGGGCCAGTTGAATCTTTTTCTTGTCGTCTATGTCCGCTATGTAGCCATGCCACATGATGCTATCGTCAGCCAGCAACTCCGGTGTTGCCCGACCTTCAATCCAGCGCCAATGTTCCTCGTTCCTGACCCGGTACTGCTCATGCCAAACTCCGAGGTTGCGGGCCGAGACCGCTATGCTGTCGCTAACGGCGTCGACCTCGTCAGGGTGCATTTGACCGAAGCAGGGTGAGGCATCCTCGGCAACATCCTCGCTCGAGACGCCAAATATGTCGCGGATGCCGGGGCTGGCAAATGGGATGGCCGACGAGCCGTCCGGCCAGAGTCGGTACTGGTAAAGCATGCCGGGTGTCTGTTCCACCAGTTTGGTCAGCATCTGCATGCTCATCTGACGCTCAATCACGCCGGCAATCCAGCGGGCCAGCAAGGTTACGAAGGTGACTTCAGTTTCGGAAAAGCCCTGTAATCGAGGTGCCGGGGACGAGAAGTTCAGGGTGCCAAACAGTTTGCCCTGCAAATAAATGGGGGCGGCTACATAGCTCTCCAGGCCAAACTGGTTGTAGCAACGGTGATCGCGGTAAGGAGATCGGGCCATGTGCTCAATGGAAAGGGTCCCGCCGCAATCAACAGTAATGGAGCAGTAGGTGTTGCCCAGTGAAAAGCTTTGCCCAGTACTTAGTCCGGATTCTTCCGGGGCATCGAACCATCGGACGGTGTACACGCTGCCGGTGATCTCGCTGACAATGGCCAGGGGTAGGTCCAGGTAGTCCGCGCCAAGCTTGAGTGCTTTGCGGATGCGGGTGTTGTCGTCTGTCTCAGGGTCCAGGGCGAGATCGTTCAGGATGCTCAGCGCGGTGTTCTGCTGCTGCATCTTTTCCAGGTTGGCCATTTCCGCGCTGACATCGGCATGGGTACCGTACATGCGCAGCGGTTGGCCATCGGCGGTCCATTCAAAGACCTGGCCCCGGTCGTGCACCCATACCCAGTGGCCGTCTTTGTGACGCATGCGGGATCGACAATCGTATTCATCCAGTGCTCCCTCAAAGAGAGCAGTGAGCAAGCGCTCCGATTCAGCCAGATCTTCCGGGTGCGCCAGATTCCGCCAGGTCTGGATACTGACTGGTTCCAGCTCTTCCAGGCGGTAGCCACAAATCTCAGCCCAGCGTTCGTTGAAGACCGTTTCACCGCTTTGGATGTTCCATTCCCAGGTGCCGACGCGGGTGCCGTCGATCACCGCACGGGCCCGGCGCTCGCTTCGCCTGAGGTCGGCGTAGAATTCGGATGCCGCCTGAATATTGATTTCCCGCTCGATGCAATCCGCCAACTCCCGTAGCAAGGCTTGGTCTTCGTCGTCAAACCGGCGCGGTTTCCGATCAATCAGGCACATGGTGCCAAGCCGGTACCCCTCACTGTTGTGCAGGGGTGCGCCGGCGTAGAAGCGAATAGAGGGAGCGTCCTTTACCAGCGGGTTGTCGCTGAAGCGGTCATCCTGATGGGTATCTTCGATGATGAACAGGTCGGAATGGAGTATGGCGTGGCCACAGAAGGAAATATCCCGAGGGGTTTCCGGCGCCGCCAGACCTTGGCAGGATTTGAACCATTGCCGGTTCCTGTCGATCAGGCTGACCAGAGCGATGGGAACGTCGAATATCTTGCAGGCCATGCGAGTTAAACGATCGAAGCGTTCCTCTGGACCTGAATCCAGCAATCCCGACTGGTCGAGGGCGAACTGGCGTTCCAGTTCATTCGACGGTATTTCCGGTGCTTTCATGTTTGACTCAGGCCTCGTTTCCGGCAGCGGGCAACTCAACCCAGAAATGAGCGCCCTGGTCATAGTAGTAGCCCAGGCGTCCATTCATAAGGGCGGCAAGCTCCCGGCAAATTGCCAGCCCGAGCCCGGTTCCGGCTGTCGTCTTGGTATTGCCTGCATCCGCTTGCGAAAACCGATCAAACAGGCGCTCTACAAAAGATTCCGGCACGCCGTCACCATTGTCTTGAACGACAATTCGTGTGGAGCCTGAGGATCCTGTCTCGACGAAAACTCTGACTTTTCCATTTGCCGGTGAGAACTTAATAGCATTGCTGACGAAATTGTCGAGTATTTGTCGTAATCGATGCGGATCGGTGATTACTTTTTGTCGGAGGCTACAGTGGGCGGTGAGAACAACCTTGTACTCATCGGCCATGGTTTGATTGTCGAAAACCGTTGACTCAAGAATCGGTTGCAATGACTCCGGCGCCAATGTGACGGACATCCGTCCCGCGGACAGTTTGCTGAAGTCCAGCAGGTCTGAGATTAAAAGCTGCAATCGGTGTCCGTTACGCAACGCAAGACTGTTCATGGCTCGGGCTCGCGCTGGTAGCTCACCGGTGGCACCCGATTCAATCAGGCGCAGTGCGCCATTGATTGAGGTCAGCGGCGTGCGCAGCTCATGACTGACGTTGGAGACAAACTGATCCTTCATGGTACTGATGGCATCCCTTTCGTCCATCAGTTGATTAAAGGCAATCGCCAGGTTGCGTACCTCGTTAGGACCGGAGGGAACAAGCCGGGCAGCTTCGGATGGGGACCGGATCATATTGCGAATTTTCCTGGTCATCCGGTCAAGAGGGTTGGTGGTAGACCGGCTCAGCACGTAACTGACAAGGGCGATCAACAACGCAATCCCGAGACTGAGCCAGACAAAATGTCCGAACGATTCGTCGGCGGGTGCAGTCGCCCACTCAAACGGGACCGCCCTGACAAATTGCCAGCCGAGACGCTGAAGATGGCTGGTTGCATAGATGAGTTTATGGCCCTCGGGCCCAATTGCATGCCCTGATGTGATACCCGACAGTGCTGCGTCAATTAGCCTGTTGTGTCCGGGTGAAGGTAATGGCGTGATGCCATTCTCAGGGGCAGGGCCGCCCTCAATGAATAGGAAGTTCTCACTATCAATGACGTAGAAGGTTGCACCGTCGCTGGTTATTTCCGAGAGTGTCTCCTTTGGCAGGATGCTTGTTTTACCCAGGTTTACGGTGCCCCCAAGTAACCCCAAAAGATCTCCATCATCGGATTCGATTGGCGCTATGAATGAAATTAGCGGCAAGCCAGTGGTACGCCCAATAATGGGCCGGCTGATAACGGGTTCGCGACTTCTTATCGCCTTCTGAAAGTGTGGTCGATCCGCGTAGTTGGTCCCGACTCGCCGAGACACATAGAAGTTCTCAAAAATGGCTGTTGCGTTCGCATCGAACACCAAGACGCCGTCGGGGAATAAATTATTGAGCAGCTTCTGGCGTTCAAGCTGGTTGGCAATCTCGCCGAGTCCTCTCAATGCGTTGCCGTCACTAAGCATGCTGGCCGACTCGGCCAGCAAATCCAGCTGTAATTGCAGTCGTTCGTTGACCTCGTTGGTAATTCGACGAGTTTCAGACAGTTGCTGTTTGGTCAGGATGTCTTCGAAGTCCTCCACCAGGGCGCCATAGGCCACAAATAAGACTGATCCAACTGTTCCGAGGGTGCCCAGCAGGATGATCAGGGCGAGTCGTGTTCCCAGTGAAAGTGAGCGCAAATCTAATTCCTTGTGGCACTTTGCTGAAAATGTTGCTTTGATGTCGGTAACAGTCTGACACTAATCAATTCTGTAGTGGATTACATTGGGGAACCATGTCTGAAGAGAATGTTTCTGAAATAGCACGGAAGCTGGAAGTTCTCAAGCTGCGGTTCAAGGAAAAGGCGGCAAAGGATATCAGCCGGTTGCAACAGGCAGCTGAGCAATTTCGTGTCGGGCGTTTTGGGCCCAATGACGTCGTTGCCGCCTACCATTCTCTACACAGACTTGCTGGGTCTGCCGGTACCTTTGGCTATACGGTACTGGGCGAGGAAGCACGTGCACTTGAGGTGTTGCTGAAACCATTGGCTGAAATCAACGGCGAGCTTGCGCCGGCGCAGGTTCAGAGAGTCGTCGATTTGGCATTCGTGTCACGGGTGGCAAGTCTGGTCGACTCTTTGTCATTGGATCCGGTCGCCAGCCAACGAACCGGCGCTGCGCTGCTTCCGGTTACGGTCGAAGCCGCAACAGATGCCGTTGCTCTGGTTGTACATTCCGACCCCGAGCAGGCCCAGAATCTGGTCCAAGGTCTAGAACTGCACGGTTTTTTTCCGGTCGCCGTCCCGTCCCTTAAGCGGGCAGTCGAGCACGGTTTGGCGGATGTTTCTGTCCTTGTGGTCAAGGACGCCAAGATGCTCAGCGAAGGATCGGTACTGGAATCCGTTGCTGACACACCCCCGATTGTTTGTGTCGGGGCGGGGGATTCCTTCGATGAACGTTATGCCCTGGCTGAGTGTGGCGTGGACGGTTTTCTATGCGAGCCGGTTGATGTGCCCTTGCTTGCAGACACCATGGAACGACTGATCACCGAGCGTGAGGAGAGTGGGTCGGGCCGGGTGATGATCGTCGATGATGATCCGGAATTACTGGAGCATTATGGGCTGGTGCTGGAGCAAGGTGGCCTGAAAGTGTGGCGCGTGAATAACCCGGCCGACATTCTCGGTGCTTTATCCGAATTTCGGCCAGACATAGTGCTCATGGATGTGCAGATGGGTACCTTCCGGGGACCTGACCTCGCCCGACTGCTGCGATTCGAGCCAGAGTGGCTCGGGTTGCCGATTATCTACCTGTCCTCCGAAAATGACCGCGAGTATCAAACCGATGCCCTGGCCAAGGGCGGCGATGATTTTCTCGTTAAACCTGTCTCTGATGCGTTTCTGCTGCGGGCTGTCTCGGTGCGTTGTTACCGGGCCCGCCAATTGGACAAACTGGTGTCGCGGGACAGTTTGACCGGATTGCTCAAGCACTCCGTGGCGCGGTCAGAAATTAACAAGGAATATGTCCGTTGCCAGCGCCGAGGGGAACAGGCAGTCGTTGCGATGCTGGACCTGGATCATTTCAAGCATGTGAATGATCGCTACGGTCACCGCACCGGCGATCTGGTTATTAAAGGTTTGGCCAATCTGCTGCGCCATCAGCTCCGGAAATCCGATGTCATTGGTCGCTATGGTGGCGAGGAGTTTGTGGTGGCACTGCCGAATTGTTCGCTTATCGACGCCAGTAGAGTGCTGCAGTCGGTGTGTGAGCACATGGCCGGGATAGGTTTCCAAAGTGATGGTCAGGAGTTCCATGTAACTTTGAGTGTGGGGATTGTGCCTTTGCAGAATTACCTGACCAGTGACGATGCTATTGACGCAGCGGACCAGGCGCTTTACCGGCGAAAGCAGGCCGGACGGAATGGCGTTACCGTTGGAGAAGAAGCACCGATAACGGAAAGGACACAAGTCTGAGATATGGATGCTTTGATAGTAGACGATGACGACTTGATGGCGGACCTGCTGGAAACTGTGGTCGCAGGATTACATCCCGCCATCACGGTGCTTAAGGCCTCGGGATTTCACGAGGCATTGGCGCTGTGGGAAAAGCGCAAACCAAGTCTGTTGATCGTTGACTGGAATCTCCCGGATGGTTCCGGTTAGGAGCTTGTTCGCAAGGTCCGTGCGAGTGATAAGGTCGCGGCTATCGTCATGATCACCGGCCGTGCTGACCGGGAATCCATCCTGAAAGTCGCCCACTACCGCATTAACGGCTACATCAGTAAGCCATTCAACGTGGAAATGCTGCACCAGCGGCTGGTGCAAATGGTTGGCCAAGTGCTGCCGGAGGAACCGGCGCCCCTTGCTTCATTGGAAGTCGCTCTGTCTGATGGCGTCAAGACGGTTATTCAACTGCCGGTTAAAACGGATGCCGCTACCATGCTTGAGCTTATCGGTCGGGCAGACGAGTTGTCGGCAGCCCAGTTGACCGAACGCTGGCAGGACGACGCTTCCTTGTGTTCGCGCCTGCTCGACGTCGCCAATCGTTCGTCCTTCCGAAGAACCGGTGCGCCGGTTGTCCATTTGCGCGATGCGATAGCCTCCATGGGTGTGCCTATGGCGCTGAATCAGGGGGTGGCACTGGCCCTGGATGTCAGTGCTGCCTTCTCGTCGGAAGTGCTGATCGCCTGTGCTCTTGAGCATCAGAAGCAGGCAGAAACCGTGGCCCTGGAGGCACAGCGCGTGGCGCTTGCCCTGGGGAAGCGCTCTCCGCAGTTTTTCACCGCCGGTTTATTGAGCCGGGTCGGCGAGCTGGCCGTGCTCAAGGTGATTGACCAGTTCCAGCGACAGGGTGGCGAGGTGAGCGATGAGCAGGTGTTGCAGGCACTGAGGGACTGGGCCCAGCCCTATGGCAATAAACTCAAGATACAGTGGTTTCTTCCCCTCGAACTTCGACAGCTCATTGGCGCGGTGCATTATCTGCCGCGGGAGAACGTGACTCAAGAGCGCCTGATTATGAGAGCTGGCGCGCTGATGGCTGCGAAGGAGTCGCCGGAAGCGGAGCTGGGCAAGATTTTACGACAGCTCGGGCTGGATGAATGGCACAAGCAATTCAGAGAAGACGAGCAGAAAAATGAGGATGGCGGGGGTGACGGAGATGGAAATGGAAACCAGGCTTGAGCGCATCATGCTGGTAGAAGATGAGGAAGATATTAGGGCAGTAGCAGAGCTAGCCCTGGAGGCAGTAGGTGGGTTTACCCTGACTACCTGTGCTTCGGGCCAGAAAGCGCTGGAAGCGCTGGCCGATTTTAAACCCCAACTGATTGTGCTGGATGTGATGATGCCGGGCATGGACGGGCCGACCACCTTGAAAGCCATTCGTGAGCATCCCGATTTTATCGACACCCCTGCCATCTTCATGACCGCGAAGGTGCAGCCGGAAGAGGTCAATGGCTACCTGTCCCAGGGTGCCGTCGCGGTGATTCCCAAGCCGTTTGATCCCATGGCCCTGTCGGACAAGATTCGAGACATCTGGAGCAATCTGGAGCCGGAGCAGCGTTCGGAATAACGCTCAGACGCTGCCTGCTCTGGTGTCTCGGCTGTCGATTCGGGTAACCTGTGGGATTGATCCAGCTGGCAATCTTGAGGCTCCATTAATGACGTCAGAATCTTCCAGAGATGAACTGAAAGCGAAACTGAATCTGGAAACGTCCCGCATTCACTGGCACGACCTGCAAACCTATTTTGCCCGTGGCCAGGTTGTACGGGTCGCGCCGGAGCTTGATCTGCTAGAAGTTGCCACGGAACTGACGGCCGATAACAAGACCCGGTTCGAACAGTGGATGGCAGACAGCAAGGTCGGTGAGGTACCTCCGGCCCTGGCGCAGGCCTGGTACGATAACAACTCCGAACTCTGGGCCGTGGTGATTGCGCCCTGGGTGCTGGTGCAGGATCGCTCCGACCATGCCCTGCACTGACAGCGTCGCGTACTCACTGTGAAACTGCATTATTTCCATGGCCGTGAACCCATTCGGGTGTTGGTGATGGTGCGTCAGCAGCAGCGCCTGGAGTTGTTTATCAAGCCGCTTGCTGAACAGGCCTGGGGCTTGGTGGTGCTGGCCGGCCCCGACCAGGGTCGACCGGAACGTCAGCAGTGCCAAGGGCCATGGAAGACTCTGGCGCAAGCCGAGTCGGCATTGCGTAGAACCGCTGGCGCTCTGATGGGCAATGGCTACGAAGCTCGTCCCTCCGATTACGTGGTCTGGTCGGTAACGGCCCAGCGGCTGTCGCGGACCATACAATCCGATAAGAGCCGTCGCGCCACCACGGAATCGGTGGATCCCGACCAGTTCGAACCCCTCTCCTAAAACCGCTCCCCCTTTTCGTCTTCCCGAGGATTTTATGCTGACCGGCGCATTATTGATTCTTGCCCCGTTGTTTCTGGGCTTTGCTCTGCCATTGAAGAACCGCCAGGCAATGACGGTCATCCATTACTCGGTGGAGGCACTGGTCTATTTCATTCTGGGTCTGCTGGGCCTTGGCCTGGGGCAGATGGAAGGTCTGGCGGACCAGTTAAGCGGTATGGCCGTGCAGGTGCTGGTGTTGGTAGCAGTCCTGTTTGTGGCAAATATGGCGGGTCTGTGGCTGTTCCATCGCTGGCAACCCATGGTGCCGGTTAAGGGCGAGGTTGAAGGCAACCCCAGCTACCGGCGGCTGTTCCTGGCGGGTTTGAAACCGATGTTGGCGGTTCTCGTAGGCCTGCTGGCAGGTTATTACCTGCTACCGCCACTGCCTATGGCCGAGATCGTTGCCACTGGCGCACTGATGCTGCTGCTGTTCTTTATCGGTTTGCAGCTCCGAAATGCCGGACTGTCCTTGCGCAAGTTGCTGATGAACCGGCAGGGATTGGGCATTGCTTTGGCGCTGACACTCAGCTCACTGATCGCCGGAGTGCTGCTCATTCCGGTATTGGAGCTGCCCTGGCACGATGTGTTGGCGCTGGCGTCTGGCTTTGGCTGGTACTCCTTGTCCGGGATCGTCATAGGCGATGCGTTGGGGCCGGCCTGGGGCGGCGTAGCCTTCCTGAACGATGTCATCCGCGAAATTATCGCTTTGGCCATCATTCCCCTGCTGATCAGCGCCCGGCCGGCTATGGCGATCGGGTATGGCGGCGCCACAGCCATGGACTTCACGCTGCCGGTCATTCGCAGTAGCGGTGGCCTGGCGTGCGTGCCCGTGGCCATAGCCTCCGGTTTTCTGCTGTCTTTCCTGTCACCGATATTGATGGGGGTGTTTCTCTCCCTCGGCTGATGTTGAACCGGCGGAATCCGCATCTGACCCTGTCGACGCGGACCAGTTCAATGCCTTGTGCCATTGATCGGATAGGCGTCGCACTGCGCTGAGATCGTCCAGGATTCGTTCGCCGTTCCCGATCGGCAGGGCTCGCTTCACGACCAACTCCAACAGCGATGACTTCAAGCGCTGGTAAGCCTGCTCCACCCGGACATACTGTTCCGGCGCGGCATCTTTGGAGGCAATCAGCTGTCGAAGCTCTGTCAGGTAATGTGCCCGGTCCTGCTCGAGCGTTGACCCGTCAGGGCCGCCGTGGGCATTCCTCAGGTGCAGGAGTGCCGGTGCCAGGTGTGTCGCCTCGGTGAGGTATCGGCAGGTCCGGAAACTGCCAGCCAGGGCATTGACGGTGCTGGCCTGCATCCGCTCGGAACGCAGTCTGGAAATATAATCGGTGATGGCGATACTGAGACTCAGCGCCGTCTCCGACATTGGCTGTATCTGGGCTACCCTCAATGCCTCGCGATCAATACAAACCCGCAGCAGTCCACGAGTGATGTCGATCAACCGCTTCATTTCCTGGTCAACCGCCGCCAGCGCCAGTTCCGGTGTTTTTACCAGCGTGTTATCCAGGTAGCGAGGTTCCGCGCTGTCCTCTTCCTGACTGCGAAACAGACGGTTCAACAGGTCGGCGAACTGAGGTGCAAACGGCAGCATGATGGCGGCACCCAGGAGATTGAACAGGGTGTGAAACAGGGCCAGGGACACGGCAGGATTGGCACCCAGTTCGAACCAGTCGGCAAACCTGGCGATCAGCCAGAGCATGACTGGCAAGATGATCAAGGCTATGACGCCGGTGATCAGGTTGAAGATGACATGCCCGAGTGCGAGCCGCCTCGCGTTCGCGGTCGCACTGAGCACTGCAATGGCGGCTGTGGAAGTGGTGCCCAGATTGGCGCCGATCACTGCGGCAGCAGCACTCTCCAGGGACAGCAGTTGGCCTGCAGCGGCGGTGAGGATGATGGCCAGTGCTGCGCTGGAGGATTGGGTCAGCAGCGTTGTCAGGAATCCGAACATCACGAGGACCGGTAGCCCATAGCCCTGGTAAACCAGGGTGGCACCGCTGAAGTCATCCGCCATACCTCCGAGCGAGTCTTTCAGCAGAGATAGGGCCAGGAAGAACAGGGCAAACCCGGCCAGGGCTTCACCCGCGGACTTGCCGCGATGGCCGGGAGCCAGCAGCTTCAGGGCTACACCGGTAGCCAGCAGCAACATGGCAAAGGTGTCGATCCTCAAGCCGAAGCCGACCAGGCTGACCAGCCAGCCCGTCATGGTGGTGCCGACATTGGCGCCGAGCACGACGCCCAGTGACTGTCGCAGTGACAGCACCCCGGCGTTCACAAATCCAATTGTGGCGATGGTTACGGCGCTGGAGGACTGCACAATACCGGTGATCAGAACGCCGGTACCGAACCCTTTCAGCGGCGTCTTGGTCCAGGCTCCAAGCAGGTGACGAAGATTCTGTCCCGCCGAATTTTTCAGGCCGTCGGTCATCATTCCCATGGCGAGCAGAAACAACGCCAGACCGCCGAGAATCTGGAATAGGGTGGCAATCACTGGTGTCCCGCCGTGTAGCAGGGGGTTTATCAAAGCTTAGCAGGCCTGGCGGCTGGGGTCTGGAACAGGAGGCGCGAACAGAACGCAGACAGCGGTGAGCAGGCTCAGACGCCGCTTAGACCATGAATTTGCGGACATCAATCCGGTAGTCGTCCGGGTCGACTGAGCGCAGGATGCGGTCCTGAGTGCCGGGCTTGGCCAAGTCCAGGGTCTCAATGGTAATGGGCATGCGAAACTTGGTGTGATACATCACCCGGACCACGGGCAGGCGCTGATCTTTCTCGTTGGCTTCCACCACAGCGGCCAGGCGGCCACTTTCCATCAGGACCAGGCTGCCGACGGGGTAGAGGCCGATGCAGCGGATGAACTGTTTGACCATATCGGGGTCCAGGTGGTCGCCGCTCCACTCCACCAGTTTTTTCAATCCCTGGGTGGGTGTTAACCCCTTGTGGTAAACCCGGTCGGTGGTGATGGCATCATAGACGTCGGTGATGGCAACCATGCGTCCGTACTCGGAGATCTCATCGCCCTTTAGCCCTTCTGGGTAGCCAGTGCCATCCATGCGTTCATGGTGTTGGGCGGCGGTGATCACGCTCAGTTCTCCGATGCCTTCGGTGCTGGCCAGTATGTCCCGAGAGTGTCGGGCATGCTGTTTCATGACTTCAAATTCTTCGGCGCTCAGCCGGCCGGGTTTGTTCAGGACTTTATCCGGGGTCAGAATTTTACCGAGGTCGTGCAGTAGGGCGCCCACCACCGTCTGATGCAGAACATCGGCGGGCAGGGAGCGATAGTTGCCGAACAGCGACATCAGCACGCTGAGGTTGACCGAGTGTTCGAGCAGGTAGTTGTCTTTTTCCCGAATCCGGCCAAGGCAACTCAGGGCGTTGGCATTGCGCAGGACTGAGTTCTGCAGCTCGTCCGCAAGTTGATGGATGGGCGCGACATCAACGGCGCCGCCAATCTTCACGTTGTTCAGGAAACTGCCCACCAGCCCCTGGGCCTGGTTGTGGATACGCTGTGCCACCACCAGCTCCTCTTCCATGGGCACGTGCGCTCTTAAACCGTGTGTCTGCTCGCCGGCCTGCTGCAAGGCAGCCTCGTTGCGGCGGTCCACTTCAGCTGCGGTTTCCGAATCCTGGGTATCGAGCCCCTTGGACGCATCGATATAAACAAAGGTGACCCCCATGCGCCGGATTTTCTCGATGGTTTCCTCTTTTTTGATCACGCCGTGTTTACGCTGGCTATTGTGAGGAATCCAGTCGTTGTTGAGGTCGGTTATGTACATGCCGACGCTCAGGGCGGATATGGGGATGCGTTTGATCATCGTTCGGGGAAGAACGTCCTCAAACTGTTGTGATAGGTTGTCGCCACCACCTCATCCAGAGGCAATTCCTTTACCTCGGCGATCTTCTCCGCCACGAACGGCAGGTAGAACGGGGCGTTTTCGCGCCCGCGGTAAGGTGCCGGCGTCAGGAAGGGCGCATCGGTTTCCAGCAGAATCTGCCCAATGGGTGACATGCGTACGATGTCACGAACGTTTTCCGCCTTGTTGAAGGTGGTGATGCCGTTAAAACCCAGGCACCAGCCCTGATCCAACGCGTACTGCGCCAGCCCCGGGCCCGAGGTGAAACTGTGGATTACGCCACGACGGGTCAGCGACTGCTCGAACTCCCGGAGAATCTCGATGGTGTCGTCGTCTGCCTCACGGCTGTGGATGACCACGGGGCGATCGGTGTCACAGGCGATCTGCAGTTGACGACGGAACACGTCCCGCTGCACGCTCCGGTCGGCGTTGTCGTAAAAGTAGTCCAGGCCGATCTCACCGACGGCGACAATCTTGCTGTCACCGGCGTGGGCACGGATTTCTGCTTCTGTGGCGTCGGAGTACTGCTCGGCCTCATGGGGGTGAATACCCTGGGTGCCATACAGCCACGGGGTCATCTTGCTCAGCTCCCGGACCCGGGCAAGGTTGTCCGGGGATACGGCAATGGTGATCACTTTTTCGATATTTACCCGCTGGCTCTGGTCCAAAGTCTCCTCCAGGGGTCGATCCTTGAGGTAATCCAGATGGCAGTGGGTTTCGATGATCGGATGATCAAAGACGGGAATTTCGCGTCGTTTTTTACTCATTGCTCTGGGGTTAACTCCATAGCAGTCACAAGGCGCTGCTAAGCTGAGAAATGGAATGTGCAAATTCTATCATTATGTACGATTGTTCACCCATACATCGAGCATAGGAAATTCTCAGCATGTATGTATCGGTTTTTACAAGGCGTTGGCGTTTTGATACCGGCATACCCCAGTTGGGCGGCTATCCGTATCTGCTGGATGACGAGGAGGAGCTGCCATCGCTGGAGGCCAGTCTTGAAGAGATCGGCGAGTACCAGCGACGGCTCTGGGCCAATCGGGCGCGGGCGTTACTCCTGGTGATCCATGGCCCGGATACCAGCGGTAAAGATAGCCTGATCCGGACCCTGGCCACCTATGCCGATCCGATGGGTTTTCATGCCTGGTCGTTTAGCCGGCCTCAGGGTGCTGCCACCTATCACGATTTCCTGTGGCGTGTTACACCTCTACTGCCCGGTTTTGGTGAAATGGTCGCATTCAATCGCAGCCATCATGAGGCCGTCATGGCCGAGCGCGTCTGGCCGGTGTACCCACCGGAGACTTACAATTGGCGGAGCCGATACCGGTCCATCCGCAATTTTGAGCGCCATCTCGTGGAGGAGGGCACCACGATAGTGAAAATCTGGCTCAACCTGTCGGAGGAAGAGCATCGCCGCCGCTTATTAACTCGCCTGGATAAACCCCGCAAGCGTTGGAAGTTCGAGCAATCCGATATCGACGGCTGGGTAAAGCGGAATCAGTATCAGGCCTATGCGGAAGAGGCACTGGCGCAGACCCATACCGCAGAGGCACCCTGGTTCATCGTACCGGGCGACCAAAAACCTCAGGCCCGGGCAATAGTGGCGGCGATTGTGGCCGAACAGTTACGGCACTTGGCGCCGGATTATCCGAAGGAGGACCATGTGGTGCTCGATGAATACCGTCAGTTGTTAGCCAAAAATCGAATTAAGTAGGCATAAGTTCATCTAAATTGCGTCAAAAAGCGCGAAATAACCAATACAGGGAGTCGTACATGCGCATTGTTGTCGTCGGTGGTGGGGTCGTTGGTGTCACCACGGCGTATGAATTGAATCGCCGTAGCCACCAGGTGACGGTGCTGGAGCGACACTCGATCGCCGGTAATGAAACCAGCAAAGGCAACGCCGCCCAGCGTTCCTACGGAGTGGTTTATCCCTGGGCCGATCCGAAGATGGTGCTGAAAGCGGTGCCCTGGCTGCTGAAACAGGATGGCCCGCTGAAATGGCGGATGCCACCCTCTGTGGAAGCCGTTCGCTTCATGATGTCCACCCTGCGTTACGCCTGGGCGCCCGGATTATTCGGGCTGAACCGCCGTGCCATGCTGCGATTGGGAATACACAGCCGGGAACGGTTCGAGGCCCTGGAAAGCGAACTCGATCTGACCTTCGATGGTGATCACCAGGGCTTGCTGCACCTGGCCAGCACCCCGGAAGCGCTGGATGGCTATCGCCAAACTCAGGCGCTGCTGGCAGAACTGGGCATTGCGTCCCGATTGCTGACGCCGGAGCAGGTCCGAGCCGCTGAACCGGGCATGGTTGGCAATGGGCCCCTCTACGGCGCCCTGAGTTATGACACCGATGGCACCGGCGACTGCCACCAGTTTTCCCAGGCGCTGGCCAGTGAGTGCGAGGCCCAGGGGGTCAGTTTTCGTTATCAGGTCGAGGCCCAGAGCCTGGTTGCTAACGACCATGCCGTTGAGGCGATCAATATCACCACCGAGGACGGTGACGGGGAACTGATTGAGGCGGATGCCTTCGTCATCAGCGCTGGGTGCTGGTCCGACCATCTGGTTCGGCCACTGGGATTGGCGCTGCCGATCTATCCGGTCAAAGGCTACAGCCTTACGGTGCCGCTGAGTAACCCTGACCATGCGCCGGTCTCGACGGTTCATGACGATAACTACAAGGTGGTGTCCACCCGGTTGGGGAATCGCCTGCGGGCAACGGGGTTTGTCGAGCTGGCGGATTTCAATCGGGACATCCCGGAGGCCCGGTTGGCCACCATCCGGAAATCCGTGAATTCGCGCTTTCCCGGTTGTGCCAATCTGGAAGCGGCTGAAACCTGGACCGGTTTTCGCCCGATGACACCAGACGGCCCCGCTATTATCGGCCGTGGCCCGCGGGATAATCTGTTTTTGAACACCGGTCACGGCACTTTTGGCTGGACCCTGTCGGCCGGTAGTGCCGATCTGATTGCCCAGGTTATCGATGGCGAGGCTCCGTCGGTATGCCTGGATGCCTTCCGCCCCGGTCGCTTTAGTGAGTAGCCGGCCAACGGCAGAAACTATTGGTTCAACAAGAGCAAAGGCCAATTGCATGACAGTACCTCCGGCCGCGAGTTCAAACGACCCTGTCGAATCGTTTCACAGCCACTGGATGGCGCTAAACGACTGGCTGCGTGAGCACCGTGGGTTTTGGCAGCCCGCGCCGTTCATGGAGCCGGCACCGCCGTGGACCAGGCATTATCCGGATTTGGCCCGGCTCATCGCGGAGGTGAGTGACGAGCAATGCCAGATTTTGGAAGATGAACCGGTAAGGTTGGCGGCCATGGTCGGAGAGCAGGTGCCCTCGCTGGCACGATACGAGCACCTGACCGCATTGGCCGACCTGAGACCGACTGAGTCCGAGGTCAGTCAGGCCACCTTGCCGGAGGTTCGGGCGGCGGATATGCCGGGGCGCAAGCGCGGTCAGTCCGGAGCGTTTGCGGCTGCCATTCGGCCCCTGGAGCAGTCGGTGCTGGACTGGTGCTGTGGCAAAGGTCATCTTTCCCGCACACTGGCGGCGGTGTGCCAAAAGTCCGTTCAAGGACTGGAATGGAACGCCGAACTGGTGCGTGAAGGCAACCGGGTGGCGGTTAAGTACGGCGATGCCGTATCGCTGCAGTGTCAGGATGTCCTGGCGCAAGATCTCGTCCTGTCGCCCGGGTTCCACGGCGTCGCCCTGCACGCTTGTGGCGACCTGCACCGACGCCTGATGCGCCGGGGCAGCGAGGCGGGTCTGCCCCGATTAAGTGTCTCGCCTTGTTGTTATCATCTGACTGATGCTGATAGTTACCGGCCAATGTCGCGTCGGGCGGCCAGCCATGATGGACTCCTGACTCCGTCCCGCAGTGACTTGCGCCTTGCGGTGCGGGAAACGGTGACCGCGCCGGCCCGGGTACGAGAGCAGACCCGGTTGGTGAGCCAGTGGCGATTGGGCTTTGATAGCCTGCAGCGGAAGTTGCGGGGCATGGATGAATATCTGGCGGTGCCTTCGCATCCCTCCAAAGTGATCCACGAGGGCTTCGCTGGCTTCTGTCGATGGGCCGCGAACAAAAAGGCGCTGGCGTTGCCGCCGGATATCGACTTCGATGCCTGGGAAACGCAAGGCGCCCGGCGCTGGCAGCATATGCGCCGCCACGAACTGGTTCGGCACCTGTTCCGCCGTCCCTTGGAGCTGTGGATGGTGCTGGACTACGCGCTCTACCTTGAGGAGCAGGGCTATCGGGTGCGGCTCGGGGAATTCTGTGATCGGTCCCTGACCCCCAGGAATCTGTTGCTGGATGCGGTTAGGAAAAAGGCCGAAGCGGCCAAATGAAAAAGGCGCCCACGAGGACGCCTTTTCAGTTCTAGTTGAGTTCAGGATTTGCTTGCTGGATCAGTTGCCACCCCAGTTGGCGTGTGGGTCGGGCGTCATTCGCAGGTACGATTTGACGGCCTTGTAGCCCTGAGGGAAACGTTGCTTGATCTCGTCTTCGTCCTGTAGCGACGGCACAATGACGACATCACCGCCGCGCTCCCAGTTGCCGGGAGTAGCCACCTTATGGTTTTCGGTCAGTTGTAGCGAATCCACCACCCGCAGTACTTCGTTGAAGTTGCGACCGGTACTGGCCGGGTAGGTGATGATCAGGCGCACCTTCTTGTTCGGATCGATCACGAACAGGGAGCGCACGGTCAGGCTGCTGTCGGCGTTGGGGTGGATCATGTCGTAGAGTTCCGACACTTTGCGATCCTGGTCGGCGATGATCGGGAAATTGACCGAGCAGCCCTGAGTCTCGTTGATGTCCTTGATCCACTCCTGGTGGGAGTCGACCGGATCAACGCTCAGTGCGATCGCCTTGACGTTGCGCTTGGCAAATTCGTCCTTGAGTTTGGCCGTCAGGCCGAGCTCCGTGGTGCACACGGGGGTGAAATCGGCCGGGTGTGAAAACAGGATGCCCCAGCTGTCACCGAGCCAGTCATAGAATGAGATTCGACCTTCACTGGAATCCTGTTCGAAATCCGGTGCGGTATCTCCAAGACGTAAACTCATAAGCTCTTCTCCTTTTCTGCGACGTTCGGCAGGTGCCGTTTGCCCGGCATCGAACCCTGCCGGAATGTTTCTTCGCCCTGGGACAAAACGTGGGTTTAGTCAGGGCGAATTACAAGGGCGACTTACAAGGAATTAAACCTTACCGGGTGCCTTTTCCCGCTCGAAGTGTTCGCGGGTCAGCTTGAACACCACCGGGCTCAGCAACAGCAGGGCGATCAGGTTGGGCAGTGCCATCATGGCGTTCAGGGTGTCGGCCACCAACCAGACAAAACCGAGGTTCAGGGTGGCGCCGACGGGAATCGCCAGAATCCAGGCGACCCGGTAAGGCACGATAGCCTTTACGCCGAACAGGAATTCGATGCAGCGCTCACCATAGAACGACCAGCCAAGGATGGTGGTGAATGCGAAGACCGCCAGGGCGATTGCGACCAGGTAGTTACCAACGCCGGGCAGCGCTTCTGCGAAAGCCATAGACGTCAATTCAGCACCGGACACGCCCGAAGTCCAGACACCGGAGGTGATGATCACCAGCCCGGTGATGGTGCAGATGATGATGGTGTCAATAAAGGTACCCAGCATGGCCACCATGCCCTGGTTGATCGGGTTCTTGGTTTGGGCCGCGGCGTGGGCAATGGGAGCCGAACCCAGGCCGGCTTCGTTGGAGAAAATACCCCGGGCCACACCGAACCGGATAGCCGCCCATACGGCAGCGCCCGCGAAGCCACCTTCAGCGGCAATGGGGGAGAATGCGTGTTGCACCACCATGGTCAGTGCCGCAGGGATATCGGCGGCGTTGATCGCCAGTACAATCAGGCCTGCGACCAGGTAGGAAATAGCCATCAGCGGCACCAGTGCACTGGCTACGTGACCAATCCGGCGAATACCGCCGATCAGGACGGCACCGACCAGAACCATGAGGATGACGCCGGTCAGCCAGTGCGGCAGGCCGAAGTTGGCCTCCATCACGTCGGCGACGGAGTTGGCCTGAACGGTATTTCCAATGCCAAAGCCGGCAATGGCCGCGAATACGGCGAAGAAAACGCCCAGCCAGGCCCACTTTTTGCCCAGGCCATTACGGATGTAGTACATCGGGCCGCCAACATGGTCGCCACGCTCGTCCACCTCGCGGAAGCGCACCGCCAGAACGGCTTCGGAATACTTGGTGGCCATGCCCACCAGGGCAGTCAGCCACATCCAGAACAGCGCACCGGGGCCACCGAGAAATACGGCGGTGGCTACACCAGCGATGTTACCGGTACCCACTGTGGCCGACAGTGCGGTCATCAGGGCCTGGAAGGGCGGGATCTCGCCCTCCGACTCGGCACCGGTGGCCTTGCGGCCCTGCCACATCAACCGGAATCCGGCACCCAGCTTCAACACAGGCATCAGTTTAAGGCCAAGGCTAAGGAATAGCCCGACACCGAGAATGAGGACCAGCATGGGGGGGCCCCATACCAGCGAATTGAGTTGTCCAACGAATTCAGAGATGGCTTCCATGGGGATCTCCCGAAGTTAGCGATAGTTACCCTTTATTGTTGCCCTTTTGAGGCGTAACCCTCGGAGTTTAAGCGATAAAATCTCTCTGTAAACTATCTGCCCGGTTTTCTGTTTTCCTTTCTGGGGTCGATTGCCTATGTTTATAGATAGAGGCCCGCATTCTGGCCGGGACATCTGAACCCAACGGGAGGAGACCTGCCCATGCGTTCACTGAAAGTCTCTGATGTTATGTGGAATCACATTGAGCCTGTCCGCTGTGGCACGCCGCTGACCCGAGTGGTGAAATCCCTGCTGCACAATCATGTCACCGGCTTGCCGGTGGTTGATGACCAGCGCCACGTGCTGGGTTTTGTGTCGGAACAGGATTGCATTCATGCGCTGCTGGTCAGCAGTTACCACTGCGAGGGCGACCCCATCGTCGACGACGTGATGTTCCGTGAGCCGGTTACGGTTTCTCCGGAAATGGCCGTGGTGGACCTGGCGCAAAATCTTGGTGCGGGAAAGCCCAAGGTCTATCCGGTGATTGACCATGGCAAACTGATCGGTATTGTGACGCGTACTGCCATTCTGGCAGAGTTGGCGCGTTCCGGCTGTGGTATCGAATTGCCCAAATACGCCAGCGCTGATGACTGAGAAACTCTTTATCTGGTGAGGATGCTATGGAACTGTTATCCACGAACATTTGTTTCGACGGTGAGCATCGTCGCTATCGTCATCACTCCGCAACCCTGGAGTGTGATATGGAATTTGCGGTTTTTCTGCCGCCGGGTGCGGTTGCGCAAAATCCAACTAAAGCGCCGGTGCTGTACTGGTTATCTGGCCTGACCTGTACCGACCAGAATTTCATGCAGAAAGCAGGCGCCATGAAGCGTGCTGCCAAACTGGGGCTGGCGATCGTCTGCCCGGACACCAGTCCGAGAGGGCTGAATCTGCCGGGCGAGGATGACAGCTATGACTTCGGAACCGGAGCAGGCTTCTACATTAACGCCACGGAGCAACCCTGGGCGCCCCATTACCGGATGTACGATTACGTGGTCAAGGAATTGCCCCAGCTGGTGGAGGATCAATTGCCGTTGACGGACCAGCGGTCTGTCAGCGGTCACTCCATGGGAGGGCACGGTGCGCTTATAGCGGCTTTGAAAAACCCGGGTCGATACGCCTCGGTTTCTGCCTTTGCACCCATCGCCAACCCGACCGAGTGTCCATGGGGGCAAAAGGCCTTCACTGGTTACCTCGGCGACGATACGCGGGCGTGGGAGCAGTGGGATGCCACCCTGTTAATACCGACTGCCCGCGAGCGCTTGCCACTGCTGGTGGATCAGGGCACCGCCGATGAGTTCCTGGACAGTCAGTTGAACCCGGACGCCCTGGCGGAAGTCTGTGAAACCTTCCATCACCATATCAATCTGCGTATGCACCGGGGCTATGATCACAGCTACTTCTTCATCGCCTCATTCATCGATGATCATCTGGATCACCACGCCCAGGCGCTCGGGTTACGCTGAGCTCGCCTAGGAGCGGAACCCCCAGATCAGGCTGAAATCCATGGACGGCATGACTTCGGGCTCTTCCAGGGCCCGAATGTTGTACTCCAGCAGGCTGGTGTCCCGCTCAAAGGTGCCGCTGTAGCGATTGCCCCGGGGCCCGAAAATGGCTTTGACGAAGGGCCCGCGGGAGCGCACCGGACGGCAGCTGACCACGCCCACTTCATTGTTATCAAGCCGCACCAGGACTCCGGGAGGGTAATCGCCCAGAACTTTGAGCAGGGCCTTGGGAATAGCTGGCCGGAAAGTGCCATCGCCCAGGGTGGCGATCAGCCGCCGGGCATCGGTAACGTTCAGACGGGTTCGGTACGCTCGCTTGGTGATCATCGCCACGTAGCGCTCGCACAACGCCAGGATTTCCGCCTCAGGTCGGATTTCGGTCCCGCTCAGCCCATCCGGATACCCCTGACCGTCCGCCTGTTCATGATGCTGGGCGATGATGGCAAGCATCAGTTTGTTGTCGATGCCGGCGGCCTGCAGCGCCTGCACGCTTCGTTCAGGGTGTTTTCTGATGACCTGACGCTGGTCCGGGCTGAGCAGCTTATTGGAGGCATTGAGCTGGTCTGCAACCGGTACCAATGCCAGATTGGCCGTCAGTGCGGCAGCCGTGAGAACGCTGGTGCGTTTTTCATCCAGACCAAACTGGCGGGCGGTAAATTGGCTAAGAATGGCGTAGAACAGAGTCTGTTCAAGAATGGTGGGGCTGATGGAGTACAGGTGCACCAAGGCAAGGCTGGCTTCCGGCGCTTCGGTGCAGGTACGCTCGATCATCCGGGTTAGGCCCATCAGCCGTTTCTGGGCAGAGGCTTCGCCATCGGTGATCGCGTTCAGGGTCGCCTCAAGAGTCTGGAGCAGGTCGGCATAGTCGGCGAAGGGATTGCGTCGCCGATGGTCCTCAACGATGTCGTCCTGGGGACGTTTAATTTTGCGGGGTTTGAAGCGGCCTCGCTCGAACAATTGCTCCAACTGGAAATCGGTCTGAACCACATACCCTTGGCGTAACAGAACATTGCCGTTGGCATCGTACACATTCCATGGCAGGGGGCGGCCCAACTCCAGAGCTCCGGGCGCGATTCGGACAAGGCTGCTCAATATTCGAAATCCTGCTTATTGGTTTGTAATACGCGAAGTGTAACTCTGAACGACACCTCGCCTCTATATTCCCCTGAACCAGAAAGATGCATTCACTATATTTGACAGGGCAGTTTAGGTGTACACGGTAAAAACTGAGTGAAGGTTCACAATTCGAGAGGATGCGTCTCCGATTTGTAAATTCTGGCTTAAGTATGGGGTTCGATCATTGGGCTTGAGCTATGCTAGCGAGCTAAATAAAACTTTCGTCGGGTTTGTCCCAGATGTTGTACCGCTTAAAAACGGATTTCCGTTTGTCGATCATTACCCTGCTTGGCGCCAGTGCCATTCTTGGCATCACGCCTTTCGCGGTATTTCGGTTCCTGCAAGGCAACTTTGTGGCGGCGGTCGTGGATGTTGTCATCCTGGCGGGCATCGTCGGTAGTGTGACTTGTGCCTGGGTGACGGGTCGCACCAAGTACAGTGGTCTGTTTTTGGCCGTGATGACGTCTTCCAGTGCGGTCGTTGTTGGCGCGATAACCGGCGAACCGGGCTTGTTCTGGTTGTTTCCCTGTCTGGTGACCAGCTTCTTCCTGGCCAGTCCCCGTCTGGCCATTATCATCAATCTGGGGGCTATTTTTGCCATGATGGCCCAGACGGATATCTTTCGCTCTTTGGTCCAGATGTGGTCCTTTGCCGCCGGCGCTGTGGTCGTGAGTGCCTGTGCCTATGTCTTTGCCTACAGAAATGAAACTCAGCGCGAACGCCTGGAGCATCTGGCCACTATTGATCCGTTGACCGGTGTTCGCAACCGCCGATCCATGGATCAGGAATTAGCCTGGGCTGTCGCCAGTGCCGATCGTAGCGGTGAAACCTATTCGATTGCTTTGCTTGATATCGACCATTTCAAGCAAATCAACGATAAGTACGGGCATGGCGTTGGTGACGATGTGCTGGTTGAAATGGTGGCGCTGATCCAGCAGCACACCCGGCGAACAGACCGACTGTTCCGATTTGGTGGTGAAGAGTTTGTCCTCTTATTGCCAGGCACCAGTGGTGCCGGCCTTGAAACAGTGTTGAATAATCTTCAGCAGGTGCTCCGGAAGCATCTTACCCACCCTGGTGGCTTGGTAACCGCGTCGTTCGGGGTTGCTCAACTGTTAGCTCAAGAGAGCGTCGACGACTGGCTTTCCCGCGCCGATGCTGCGCTCTATCGAGCGAAAGAGTCGGGGCGTGACCGCATCATTTATGCTCAACCCCATTTGGGGCATACCGAAACAACCGCCAGCCAAGCAGAATGCTCGCTGACGTAAGCCCGCCAGTCAGACCTACCCAGAAACCGGCCGCGCCCATGGCGGGCCAGAGCACATCCGTGAAGGTCAGCAGATAGCCCAGGGGCAGTCCCACGCCCCAGAATGAAAACAGCATGATGAACATGGGGATGCGGGTGTCCTTGTAGCCCCTCAGGGCGCTGATGCAGGTGACCTGGATCACGTCGGCGATCTGGAACAGGGCGGCAAACAGCAGTAGCCGGATGGTGACTTGCCGTACCTCGATTTCGCCGGTGTAGAGCGCGGCGATGCCCTCTGAAAAAACCCACAGCAAGATCGCGAACACCAGCGCCGTCGCCGCGGCCAGAATCAGGGAACTGCGGGAGATCAGCCGGGCCGCATCTTGCGCCCCAGCCCCCATCAGGAAACTGACCCGCAAGGTCAGCGCCATGCCTATACTCAAGGGCAGCATGAACAGCAGCGAAACCACGTTCAGCGCGATCTGGTGGCCAGCGACAACCACTGGCCCCAGTGGTGCCAGGAACAGGGCGATGACTGAAAACATACTGGCTTCCACGAAGATGGTGAAGCCGATGGGCACGCCAAGTTTCAGTATGTAGATCAGGCCGGCAAGCTCCGGTTTGGCCCAGTCAGCGAGCAGGTGAAACCGGCGGTAGGCGTGGCTTCGGTTGAGGTACACCAGCAGTGCCGCGGCGGCGATGCCGTTGGACAGGGAGGTGGCCCAGCCGCAGCCAACCCCGCCCATGGCTGGCAGGCCGAGTTTGCCGTAGATAAAGATGTAGTTCAGCGGCAGGTTGATCAGGGTGCTCAGCACCGAAAACGCCATGATCACCCGGGTGTGACCAAGGCCGTCGGTCAAACCTCGAAGAGCGGTCATCATCAGCATGGCCGGTACACCCCAGGCAAAGGCATTGAGGTAGCCTTGGGTAATTCCGGCGGTATCTTTCTCCAGATTGAGCAGGGCCAGCACCGGATGCACGTTCGTTAACAGCAGGATCATGATCACCGAGCCAGCAGCCGCCAGATACAAACCCTGCCAGGTGGTCGGCATGATCCGGTCGAGGGTTCGGGCACCATTGTAGCCAGAGATGATCGGTTGCAGAGCGCCCAACAGACCCATGAAGAACAGGAACAAGGGCATCCACAGGCTGCTACCAATGCCCACGGCGGCCAGATCTTTGGCGCTGGCGTGACCGGCCATAACGGTATCGATTACGCCGTTCGCCATTTGGGCAATCTGGGCGATCAGAATCGGGCCGCCGAGCATCGCCAGGGTGCGCCACTCGATCAGGGTTCGGGTCACCAATGGCTGGCGCAATTCCGGTAATGGCTGGTGACTCTCGTCCATGGCTGGGTTGGTCCGGTTGTGGAGATTTCGGGGTTGCAGGCCGGGCATGGTAACTGATCTGACGGATCCCCGGCATCGGTGTTTATGCGCCTTTTCGCCACTGCAAGGCGGGCCCAAAAGCGGTTAAAGTACGCGCCTTGATTTTAAAGGGTGGCAGTCAAAATGGGGTTACTGGTTTTTGTTACGGTGCTGTGGGCATTCTCGTTCAGTCTGATCGGCGAATTCCTGGCCGGCCAGGTGGACAGTGATTTCGCTGTGCTCAGCCGTGTGTTATTGGGTGCCCTGGTGTTCCTTCCATTCACGCGCTGGCGGGGTGTGCCGTCGGGCATGAAGCTGGGAATCCTGGTCACCGGCATGCTGCAGTTTGGTATCACTTACCTGTGCCTGTACCGCTCTTTCAGTTACCTGAGTGTGCCGGAAGTGCTGCTGTTCACCATCTTCACGCCCCTGTACGTGACTCTGATTGATGACGCCCTGTTCCGACGCTTCTCACCGGTGGCGCTGGTTGCCGCCGTCGTTGCCACCCTGGGGGCGGGGATCATCCGTTACGATGGCCTGAGTGAGGATTTCATTACCGGTTTCCTGTTGCTGCAGGTGGCCAACTTCACCTTTGCTGCAGGGCAGGTGGGTTATAAGCACATCATGCAACGCCACCAACTGGCACTGCCTGCGTATCGCACCTTTGGCTATTTCTTCATCGGTGCGCTGGTGATTGCACTGCCGTCATTCCTGGTGTTCGGTAATCCGGATCGTCTGCCAGCCACCTCAATGCAATGGGGCATCCTGGCCTGGCTCGGGCTGGCGGCCTCTGGTCTTGGCCTGTTCCTGTGGAACCGAGGCGCCTGCTACGTCGATGCCGGCACCCTGGCAATCATGAACAATGCGCTGGTGCCCGCTGGCTTGTTGGTGAACCTGCTGATCTGGAATCGGGACGCGGACCTCAGCCGACTGGCCATAGGTGGTGGTGTGATTGCGCTTTCGCTGTGGGTGAATGCCCGTTTCCATCCCCGTGCGCGTCTGGTAACGAAGGGTGCCGAAGCATCCGCGGGTTAAAGTTGTCGAGGAAGATGCCGTTAACATTGCGGCTAAAGCCACCGTTAAAGCCGATGCCTGTTTACATCTGATCTCAAAGGAAGAGCAGACTTCTATGCGTAAGAATCTCCCGGTAACCCAGCGTGAAGTGACCATGCCCAAGGGTGGTCGATTAATATCCACTACCGATCTCAAGGGCGTGATTACCTATTGCAACGACGCCTTTGTGGCGATCTGCGGCTTCTCCCGCGACGAGCTGATTGGTCAGGCTCATAACATCATCCGTCATCCGGACATGCCGGCCCCGGTGTATCAGGGTATGTGGGAGTATCTCAAAGCTGGCAAGGCCTGGATGGGGGTCGTAAAGAACCGGACCAAGACCGGGGATCACTACTGGGTCAGCGCCTACGTAACCCCGATTCGGGAAAATGGACAGCTGGTTGGCTACGAATCGGTTCGGGTTGCACCGACTAGAGACCAGATTGACCGGGCGGAGTCTCTGTACGAACGTATTTCTGCGGGGAAATCTATTCTGAGCGCAGGCAATCGTTTGGCGTCGGTTGTGAAATCGGGGTGGCCGATGATCCTGTCGCTGGTGTTAAGCCTGGTGGCATTGCTGTTCGATCAGAACTGGCTGGCGGCTACCATCATTGTGGTTGGTCATCTGTTGGGCGCAGGCCTGTTACTGGGTTCGATTACCGGCCGCCTCAATCGCTTGCTCAAGCTACGGCCCGATGCCTTCCGGGATCCGGTGGTCGCCAGAACCTACAGTGACGAAAGCGGACTGTTCTCACAGTTGGGGCTGTTGTTGTTGAGTGAGGATGCCCGTATCAGGACGGCACTCGCCCGCATCGAAGATCAGGCCGAGCTGTTGTTTGAACAGGCAAGAGCATCACATGGCTTTATCAGCGACGGTGCATCGGCGATTGCCCGTCAGCGGGCTGAGACAGACCAGACCGCTTCCGCCGTCAACGAGATGACCGCATCGATTCAGGAAGTAAGTGAATCAGTTACCGTCAATGCGCGAGCGGCGGAGGAAGCCAATCGTCTGGCGACGGTTGGCAGCGAACGCAGCTCCGAGGCGCTGGTGGCCATTGAGCAACTGGTCGGTCGGGTGAATGGCATTGGAAAAAGCATTGGCCAGTTGGGCGAGTCCACCAAGAGTATCGGTGAGGCCGCAAGCCTGATCTCGGAAATTGCAGAGCAGACTAACCTCCTGGCGCTGAACGCGGCCATTGAGGCGGCGCGAGCCGGAGAGCAGGGGCGTGGTTTTGCCGTGGTGGCGGATGAGGTGCGCTCTCTGGCTCAGCGAACCAGGGAATCTACCGTGCGTATCCAGGATGTCATCAATGACTTCCGTGGCCAGGTCGAGGTGGCCGTACAGGCGACCCGGGACGGCGAATCGGTGGCGGGTGAAGGCCTGGCCAAGGTTCAGGAAGCGGAAACGTCGCTGCGGGATATCGTGACCTCGATTCAGACAATTTCCGACAGCTTTATCAGCATGTCGGCGGCGTTCGAAGAACAAAGCCAGGTATCGGATGAGATTAACCGACAGGTGACCAACATCGCGGAACTGGCAGACCACAGCGATGAGCAGGCCAGCTCCGCAAAACAGAGTAGCGATCACCTCAGTGCCATGTCGCGCGGCCTGAAAGATCTGGTCACGCGCTTTATCAGCAAAAACGGATAGTTAGAAAAACTGATCTGATTGGGGTTCCGGCAGTCCCGGAAGCCATCCCCGGCCAGCACTGGCATCATGCCGTCAGTGCTGGCAGAATTCCGCACCATCAGTCCGGGACCTGCCCGGGCGTAAATATTCGTCCCCTATTCCTCAGCCAAAAGCACAGGAAATTATCATGACTCAGTCCAACTCGGCTTCGGGCAACGGCGCAGAGGCAGCTCGTGGTCTCTGGTCCTCCCGGTTGGCTTTCATACTTGCGGCGACTGGTTCTGCCGTCGGCCTTGGCAATATCTGGAAGTTTCCCTACGTCACCGGCGAAAACGGTGGCGGCGCCTTTGTGCTGGTGTATCTGTTATGCATCGCGATAATCGGTATCCCCATCCTGATGGCCGAGGTGTTCATTGGTCGCAATGGCCGGCACAACCCCATTACCAGTATGCGGCTGGTGGCAGAGCGCAACTTGAGATCCCCGATGTGGCGGATTTCCGCCATCGTGGGCATGGTCGCGGCGTTCGTGATCCTGTCCTTCTACTCGGTGATCGGTGGTTGGTCGGCGTCATATGTGGGCCACGCAGCTATGGGCGATTTCACAGGTGGCACCGCAGAGTCCATTGGTGATCTATTCGGCGGCTTGCTGGCGAGCCCGGTTCAATTGCTGGTCTGGCACACTGTCTTCATGGCGCTGGTAGTATTGGTAGTGTCTCGCGGGCTTAAAGGTGGCCTGGAGAAAGCCGCCACCATCCTGATGCCGGCCTTGTTCATCCTGCTGCTGCTGGCCGTGGGTTATGCCGCCACCACCGGTCATTTCGGTGAGGCGGTCAGTTTTCTGTTTACACCGGATTTCGGCGCCCTGTCGGTCAGCGGTGTGCTCATTGCCCTTGGTCACGCCTTCTTTACCCTGAGCCTGGGTATGGCCATCATGATGGCCTACGGCTCGTACCTGGGCCGGGATGTTTCTATTGCCCGCACCGCCATCAGTGTTGCGGTCATGGATACCGGCGTGGCATTGCTGGCGGGCCTGGCCATTTTCCCGGTGGTGTTTGCCAACGGTCTGGAGGCCGGTGCCGGTCCAGGTCTGATCTTCCAGACCCTGCCGCTGGCCTTCGGCAATATGCCCATGGGTGGGCTGTTCGGCACCCTGTTCTTCGTACTGCTGTTGTTCGCCGCCTGGACTTCCGGTATTTCGCTGCTGGAGCCGGTGGTTGAATGGGTAGAGGAAAGAACCAGTCTGTCTCGCACCGGTAGTGCGATTCTGGTGGGAGTCCTGTGCTGGGCACTGGGTATCGCCTCCATTCTGTCCCTTAACGTCTGGGCAGATGTGGCACCCCTGGCCATGTTTGAGCGGTTCGAGGGCAAAACCATCTTCGACCTGCTGGATTTCTTCACCGCCAACATCATGCTGCCCCTGTCTGGTCTGCTGACGGCACTGTTCGTGGGCTGGTTTGTGGCGAAGGAATCGCTGAAGCTGGATCTGGGTCTCGACGGCAGCGGCTTCCAGCTTTGGTTCGGGCTGATCCGTTTCGTGACGCCGGTGGCGGTTATTATTGTGTTTGCCTACAACCTTTTGGGCTAGCACAGCCGCTGATTGGCCAGAAAGAAGCGAAAAAAAACCGGCTCTCATTTGAGGGCCGGTTTTTTTATGGGCAATTCATTCGGAAAAGGTTCTGGGCTTTAGGGCCTGTCCAGGTTGGTTATCGGATCAGAAAAACAGATCTGGTAACCAGGTGGCGATTTCCGGGAACACCATGATCAAGCCGAGGCCAACAATCTCCACCAGCACGAACGGAACAATGGACCGGTAGATGTCGCCCATGGTGATACCTGGCGGAACGATGCCCTTCAGGTAGAACAGGTTGAAGCCGAATGGCGGCGTCATGTAGCCGATTTCCATGTTGATCACGAACAGGATGCCGAACCAGATCGGGTCGAACCCGAGGCTTTCGACAATGGGCATGAACACCGGCAGCGTGATCAGCATGATACCGACCGGGTCCAGAACCATGGCCAGCAGGAACACAATCACCATCATCGCGATGATGATGCCCCAGGGACCACCCGGGATCATGTTCATCAGGCTTTCGATCAGCTCCTGGGCGCCCATGCTCTGGTAGGCGGCGCTGAAAGCGTGAGCGGCAAACAGGATCCACATGATCATGCCGGTCAGCTTGAAGGTGCGGATCGCTGCTTCCTGCAGCACGCTCCATTTGAACTGGCGATAGACCGCGGCCGAGATCAGTGCACCCAGTACACCCATGGCGGCGGCTTCGGTGGGCGTGGTGATGCCCCCGATGATCGAGCCCAAGACCATGATCACCACGCCGATCGGCAACAGCACCGCCCGCAGAGCCCGGAATTTTTCGGGCCAGCTGGCACGCTCTTCCTCCGGCAGCGCAGGTGCCAGTTCCGGCTGGAGGTGGCAGCGTACAATGATGTAGATGGCAGTGAGCACCATCAGCAGCACACCTGGCATGATGCCGGCCGCAAACATTTTACCCACGGATACGCCGGTGATCAGCGCGTACAGGATCATCAGGATGCTGGGCGGGATCAGGATGCCCCAGCCACCGCCGGTGTTGATCACGCCCAGTGCCATGCTCTTGTCGTAGCCGCGCTCCAGCATGGAGGGCAGGGCAATGGTGCCCATGGCGACAACCGCGGCGCCACTGATGCCCACCATGGCGGCGAACACCGCGCAGATGCCGAGGGTGCCCAGCGCCAGGCCGCCCCGGAGACCGCCGCACCAGAGGTGCATCATGCGATACAGATCTCGTGCTACACCGGTGCGCTCCAGGATCATGGCCATGAATACGAACAGAGGTATGGCCACCAGGGTAAAGCTGCCCATGGTGCCCCAGATCTGTGAGGCAACCATGTAGAAGGAGTCGAATCCCCAGGTGAAATACAGGAACACTACCGACACGCCGCCCAGCACGAACGCCAGCGGCAGGCCCAATAGCAGGAAGAACAACAACGCTGCAAAAAACATCAGGGTCAGGGCTTCAATACTCACAAGTGTTCTCCCTCAGGCTCGCCCTGATCCGGCGTGTAGTAATCCAGGTTGAAAGCGACGGCAATGTCTTCCAGCAGTTTGACCAGCCCCTGGAGCACCAACAGACCGGTCCCGAGGGGAATAGCCAGTTTCACTGGCCAGATGGGCGGATTCCAGGCCGAATAGGAGGTTTCCCAACTGGAGATCGACTCCTGGGCCATATCGATCCCGAACCAGAGCAGGGCCAGGGTAAAGATAAAGAAAATGACCGAAGTGAACAGGTCCAGCACCGCCCGCTTGCGCGGCTTCAGGTGAGAGTGCAACAGGTCGACATTCACGTGGCCCCGGTGCGCCATAATGTAGCCACCGGACATCACCGCGTAGATGCCGAACAGCATCTGGGTGAACTCATTGGTCCACACCGTGGGGGCGTTCAGCAGGTAGCGAAAGCCCACCTCCAGCAGCAGGAACGCGAACATCGCAAATATGAGCAGGGCTATCCAGCGCCCGACAAAGTCGTTGAGACGGGTAACCCCTCTCATGAATGCACTCAGCACACTCATGGCATTCTCCGGAAGGACGGTGACTGTATTTCGCAAGAAAAGGCCGGAGTCGATATGCTCCGGCCTACCAGGTACTGGCTAACGCGGGTTAGAGGTAGCCAAGCTCCGAGAGATAGCTCTTCAGCATGTCCAGGGCTTTCTGGGCGTTGTCGCCGCGCTTACCCTCTTCGTCCCACATGGCCTGGGCGGTCTTCACCAGTTTGTCCTGAACGTTATCTGGCAGCACGTTTACCTCGACACCCTGCTCGGCAATGGCTTTGGCAAGAGTGATGCGTTCTTTGTACAGGTACTCGTTGGTGCGAATCCAGAACTGCTCGTCCAGGGCGTCCTTGACGATTTTCTGCATGTCTTCAGGAAGCTTATTCAGAGCCTTGTGGCTGATGATGATCACGTCGGTACCGGCAATGTTCAGGGCCGGCTGGACGTGGTATTTCGCCACTTCATAGAGGCCCATGCTGGACGCGCCCTGGGAAGCACCCCAATGGGCGCCGTCGACGATGCCTGAATCCAGCGCGGAATAGAGTTCGCTGCCAGGAATGTAGGAGGCGGCCGCGCCGGCTTCAGTCAGGAAGGTTTGCAGCGCGCCCGAGGAGCGGATCTTCAGGCTGGTGAACTCGTCCCAGTTGGTGATGGGCTGCTTGACCACCATTTCGGTTGGGTAGACCTTGTCAGTGGCCCAGTAGACGCCGTGCTCGGCGGCTTCGTCACGAAGCATCTGTTCAAAGCCAATGTTCTTGTGGAAGTAGGCTGCTTCCCAGACGTTACGGAACGCGAATGGCAGGCCAGAAGCGATGCCGGCAAGCGATATCTTATCCTGGGCATAGGCGGGTGCAATGGTGCCCATCTCCAGAATGCCACGGCTGACGGCATTGAAGATTTCCTTGGATTTAAACAGGGCGCCCGCTTCATACAGCTTAAGCTGCAGGCGGCCATCGGTGCGCTCGTCGAGAACCCGCTGCAGACGCATCAGACTGTCGGTGTAAGAGCTGCTGGAGCCTGGCCAGTGGGACTGGACCTTCCAGGTGTAGGTTTCCTGGGCGGCAGCGGGTGCCGCGCTGAGCGCAGCGGAGATGCCCAGGGTTAACGCCGAGGCGTATACGGTCAGACTCTTGCGAGCTTGTGCGAACAGGTTCATGGCAGACCTCTTATTTGTTGTGTTCGTTTTGTTTTTAGTTTCACTGTGCAGAACTTGTGACTGCAGGGTGAATTTATGTTCTCTGAATCTATCACAAGATTGGTCTTTTGCAATAGGATGTTTAGCCACAGCTTCCGATTAATCTTCAGACAGGATAGTCCAATGATCGATGCCCAGCAGTCTGGCGGAGTACTTCACCTGGTAATCAACCGCCCGGAAAAAAAGAACGCACTGACTCGCAGTATGTACAACGCCCTTGCCGAGGCAGTCACTAAGGCCAATCAGGATACTGAGGTCAGCGCCATTGTACTCTCTGGTGCCGGAGGGGTGTTTACCGCCGGTAATGACCTGGACGACTTTCGGGCCCGTGCCACCGATGCTAATCCCAAGCCGTCGGCCGGGCTGGCCTTTATAGAAGCCCTGATGGACTGCGACACCCCGGTCATCGTCGCGGTGGAGGGTTTGGCGATTGGTATTGGCACCACCCTGCTTCTGCACTGTGATTCGGTGATCACCGGTCGCAGCGCTACCTTTAAGACCGCGTTCGTGGATCTGGGCCTGGTGCCTGAAGCGGCCTCTACCGTGACCATGCCATTGCATCTGGGCGCGCGCCGGGCCGCTGACCTGTTGCTGATGGGCGAGGTGTTGACGGGCGACGAAGCCCGGGAGTGTGGGCTGGCCAGTAAGGTGGTGGACGACGGCACTGCGCTGGACGAGGCGCTGGCCCAGGCTGAGCGGCTTGCCGGCAAACCCAGGGACGCCCTGCGTGCCAGCAAGCGACTGATGCGCGCGCCGTGGCACGACCAGGTTAAAGCGGCACTCGAACGGGAGCGGGAGGTGTTTTCCCAAAGGCTCCGGTCCGAGGACTGCCAGGCCGCGCTGAATCGCTTGTCGCGGCGTTAACCCTCCTTAAGAGAGTTAGAGCTGCGTTCACTTGCTCCAGTAGGGTGCTCGCAGTTCCCGCTTGAGGATTTTGCCAATGGTTGAGCGGGGAAGTTCGTCCCGCACTTCAATGGCGGCCAGGCGCTGGGACTTGCCCAACCTGGCGTTGGCCCAGTCCAGGATGCTGGCTTCGCTGTCGTTGTGGTCCGGATTGCGTACCACCAGCCCCAGCGGCGTCTCGCCCCAGTGGTCGCTGGGAATGCCAATTACCGCGGCATCCGCGACCGCAGGGTGGGCCAGCAGGGCCTGTTCCAAATCCACGGCATAGATGTTAAAGCCGCCCGAGATGATCATGTCCTTGCGGCGGTCCAGAATATAAATGAAACCGTCCTCATCAATCCGGCCCATGTCGCCACTGCGATAGAACACTTCGCCCTCAGGACTGGTCCACAGCATCTCGGCGGTCTGCTCGGGCCGGTTCACATAGCCACGCATCATGGAAATGGCGCGCCCGACAATCTCACCAATCTCCCCCTGAGGCAACTCATTGCCCTGGTCGTCGATGACCCGTACCTGGGCGCCCTCGGTGGGTAGGCCCACCGAATCCCACTTGTCAGGGTGGGCGGCGCAATCCAGGCAGGTCGAGATGCCACCTTCGGTGAGGCCATAGACTTCCCGGATATTGCCCGGCCAACGGGCCATCGCGTCGGCGATCACTTCGGCCCTGAGCGGAGCGCTGGTGCACAGCTTGAGTTTGAAACTGGACAGATCAAAACGGTCGAAATCGGGTTCGGCCAGAATGCGCTGGTACTGCACCGGCACCAGCATCGCGTGAGTCACCCGGTGGCGCTCGGCCAGCTCCAGGAACCGGTAGGCGTCAAATTTCGGCATCAACACCAGAGTGCCGCCATAAAATAGGGTGGGCAGCACCGACACCAGCGTGGTGTTGGAGTACAGCGGTGTGGACACCAGGTTGATGGCATCGCCGTCCAGTCCAAACCGGCTCATGCGCGCCATCTGCCGCTGGCGGAACCGGTAATCGTGCAGGATGCCCTTGGGAGTGCCGGTGGTGCCGGAGCTGTAGATAATGTTGAACGCATCGTCCAAGGTCACCTCCGCCGGATCAGCTGCTGCAGAGGCGCCTGATAGCCAGTCACCCAGGTTCTGGCCAATGCCTGCCTGTCCCTCATCGAGAGCCAGGATTTGGTTATCGGACAGGTTCCTTAGCTGAGGCCGGAAATCCGACAGCAGGTCCCGGTTTTTCGAGGACACGAACAGGAAACGGGCTTCGCAGTCCGCAAGCATCAATGCCAGTGCCTCGGGGCTGGCCATGCCCGATAGCGGCACCATGCAGCCACCCGCTACCAACGTGCCCAGGTATAAGGCGACGTAGTTGGCGCTGTTTTCCGACAGGGCCGCTACCGAGTCGCCTGTTTGCAGGCCCTCGGCCCGCAGCCGGTTGGCAATCTGATTAACTTGATTAAGCAGCGTGCGCCAGCTGATGACTGTCTGGTCCGTGATCAGTGCGGTCTGGTCGCCACGCTCGTGGGCGTGCTGTTGGATCTGCTGGCCGATCGAGTCAAAGACCTCGTCCGGATAGGTTGGTGCATAGACCGACATCGAACTCACATTATTTTTCATTTTTGGTCACTCCGGTGCTATGGTGTTTTATCTAGTGAAATTACCTTTCGAATATATTGACTCAAAACCGGAAGGCGTGACAAATTAAAGCGAACGCTAAGAGCACAATTACAACAACAAGCCAATTTTGAGGAGCGAACGCCATGGCGCGTTTCGATAATCGGGTTGCCATCGTCACCGGGGCCGGCAGCGGTATTGGCCGGGCCACCGCGTTGCGTTTGGCGCGCGAAGGTGCCCGTGTGGTGCTGGCGGATGTGTCCGATTCCGGGCTGCTGGATACCGAAAACCGCCTGCCGGAAGGCGCGGAGTGTTTGCGCCGGGTTGTGGATGTGGCTGATGAAGCCCAGGTAAAGGCCCTGGTGGATGAAACCCTGGCGCACTTTGGCCAGGTGGATGTGTTGTGCAACATCGCCGGTATTGCCAGTGCCCAAGGTAGCCATCCCCCCGTTACAGAGAACGAGCGTGCGGAGTGGGATCAGGTCCTGTCGGTGAACCTGATCGGCTCGATGTTGCTGATCAAGCACACCGCCCCGCACATGCAGGCCCGCAAGCTGGGGTCGATTGTGAATACCGCATCGGTGGCAGGGCTGCGCTCCGGCGCCGGCGGTAACGCCTATAGTGCGTCCAAGGCCGGGGTGATCAACCTCACCATGACCGCGGCCTGTGATTTGGGCGACGACAATGTTCGGGTGAATGCGGTGTGCCCGGGGCTGGTGGAAACCGGCATGACCCAGGCGGTGTTCGATTACGCCCGCGCCCATGAAAAAGCCCACAAGCTTGGCTCCCGCTGTGAACTGCGCCGCTATGGCGACCCCGAGGAAATTGCCGCCGCGATTCTGTTTTTTGCCAGCGACGATGCCAGTTACATCACCGGTCAGGCATTGCCGGTGGACGGCGGCAACACCGCGTCCCTGAATCTGCCCGGAATGAAAGTCTGATGAGTTACGAGGAATCTGATCTGATGAACGGAACCGATCTGCCCGGTTTCCACAGCCTGCTGGGCTATAGCCAGGCCTCCTGGGAAGAAAACGAGGCGGTAATTGAGCTGGAGCTCCAGGCCCGGCACCTGAATCTGGGTGGTGTAATCCACGGTGGTGTGCTGACCTCGCTGCTGGACATTGCTATGGCCCAGGCAGGCACCCATTGCCCTTATCCCGGCCGCATGCGCAAGGCCATCACTCTGTCGCTGACCACCACCTTCACCGGGCAGTGCTCGAGTGGCGTTATTCGCGTCACCGGCCGAAAGCGTGCCGGTGGTACCCGGATCTTTAACAGCACCGGGGAAGTCCACGATGACCAGGGCAACCTGCTGGCCATTGCCGAGGGCACTTTCCGCATTCGTTCCGGCAGCGACAAGCCGGAAGGTGTGCCGATCTGATGACGGAACAAGAACAACAAGCAGGTGATCGCGTTTGCCGCGGTTCACTGAATCAACGCCAGATTTATAAAAGAGGAAGCCGACATGTTTGAGTTGTCTGACAAGGTCAAAGCATTGCAGGCGCAACTGATCGAGTTCATGGATGCCCACATCTATCCAAACGAACACGTCCATCACCAGCAGATCGAACAGGCGGAAAACCGCTGGGCGCCGGTGCCAATCATCGAGGAACTGAAGAGCAAGGCCAAGTCAGCGGGGTTGTGGAACCTGTTCCTGCCGGAAAGTGACCTTGGCGCGGGGCTGACCAACTTCGAGTACGCCCACCTGTGTGAAATCATGGGTCGTTCGGAAATGGCGCCGGAGGTGTTCAACTGCTCCGCGCCAGATACCGGCAACATGGAAACCATTGCCCGCTACGGCAATGAAGAACAACAGGAGCAGTGGCTGAAACCCCTGCTGGCTGGGGAAATCCGCTCCTGTTTCTCCATGACCGAACCGGATGTGGCCTCCTCAGACGCCACCAACATCGCCTGCGAGATTCGCCGCGAAGGCGATGAGTATGTGATTAACGGTCGCAAATGGTGGTCGTCCGGTGCCATGACCACCACCGCCAAGATCGCCATTGTCATGGGTAAGACCGATCCGGATGCGCCCAAGCACCAGCAGCAGTCGATGATTCTGGTACCGCTGGATACCCCGGGCGTGACGATGATCCGGCCGTTGACGGTGTTCGGCTATGACCACGCACCCCACGGCCACGCCGAGATTCACTACGAGAATGTGCGGGTACCGGCCAGCAATATGCTGCTGGGCGAAGGCCGGGGTTTCGAGATCGCCCAGGGCCGCCTCGGGCCGGGCCGGATTCACCACTGCATGCGCACCATCGGTGTGGCCGAGCGGGCGCTGGAGCTGATGTGCAAGCGTGCCAATGAGCGCGAAGCGTTTGGTAAGCCCCTGTCGAGCTTCGATTCCATCCGCAAGGACATCGCCCGCAGCCGCATGGAGATTGAGCAGGCGCGGCTGATGACCCTGAAAGCGGCACACATGATGGACACCGTGGGTAACAAGGTGGCCCGTCAGGAGATCGCGATGATCAAGGTGATCGCCCCGAGCATGGCGCTGAAGGTAATCGATCGTGCTATCCAAGTGCACGGTGGCGCCGGTGTCAGTCAGGACACTTTCCTGGCTTCGGCCTGGGCCAAGGTGCGCACGTTGCGGCTGGCGGATGGGCCGGATGAGGTGCATTTGGATTCGGTGGCCAAGTTGGAACTGCGTCAGTACCGCTGATCTGAACCCGGCCCGAGACATTGGGCGAGGGAACACGCAAACAGGGGCCTTCCGGGACACGCCGTTAATACGTCCCTGTAGGCTTGTGAAAAACTTCCCTGTTTTTCACAGTCCCGGAAGGCCCCTGTTTGCGTGTCCCGCCATCTTGTGAGTATGAGGATCGAACGATGAACAACCCGCTTTTTGATATGACCGGCAAGGTTGCCCTGGTCACCGGTTCCACCAAGGGTATTGGCCGTTCCATTGCCGAAGAAATGGCCCGCCTGGGCGCAAAAGTGGTGATCTCCAGCCGCAAGGCCGAAGCCTGCGAGCAGGTCGCGAATGAGCTGAAAGCACAGGGCTACGAGGCCATCGCCATTCCCTGTCACGTTGGCAAAAAGGAAGACCTCCAGAACCTGGTCGAAAAGACCAATGAAGCCTGGGGCGCCATCGACGTGCTGGTCTGCAACGCCGCCACCAATCCCGTGTACGGCCCAACGTCCGAGATGACTGACGAGGCCTGGGACAAGATCATGGACACCAACGTCAAAGGCACCTTCTGGCTCACCAACATGGTGCTGCCACAGATGGCGGAAAAAGGTGAAGGCGCGGTGGTATTGCTGTCCAGCATCGCCGGCATTCGCGGCAACACCACCATCGGAACCTACGGCGTATCCAAGGCCGCCGAGGCAGCTCTGGCCCGCAACCTGGCGGTGGAGTGGGGTCCGAAAGGCATTCGCATCAACAGCATAGCCCCCGGTCTGATCAAGACCGATTTCGCCAAGGCCTTGTGGGAAGACCCGGTTCGGGTAAAACGCGCCGAAGACAAAACACCGCTAAGAAGAATCGGCGACCCAGTCGATATCGCCGGCTTGGCGGTTTTTCTTTCGACCAAGGCCAGTGCCTACATAACCGGCCAAGTCATCGTAGCCGACGGCGGCGAAACCATTTGTTAAGGGTATTCGGATAAAGGTATGCCAAGGCTGGTGGGTGGTGTGTCTTTCTGCCGGGAAAAAGATGTCTGAGCGCAGCGAGTTATTTTTCCCAGAAGAAAGATACACCATCTGCCGGCCGCCGCCCCCAAACCAAGGCAAAAAAGCATGAGCATCACCCCAGACCTGGTAGACGTCCTACCAGCCCACAAATTCAACGAAGCCAACCTCCTGGCCTGGCTGCAACAAGCCATCCCAGGATTCGGCAACCGCCTGCAGGTCCAACAGTTCCAGGGTGGCCAGTCCAACCCCACGTTCCTGCTGGATACCGAGAGCGGCCGCTACGTGCTGCGCAAAAAGCCACCGGGCAAGACCCTGCCATCGGCCCACATGGTCGAGCGCGAGTACAAAGTCATCCGCGCCCTGGCCGACAACACCTCAGTGCCGGTGCCTAAGGCCCGGGTGTTGTGCGAAGACAGCGAGGTTATTGGCACGCCGTTTTACGTCATGGACTTCATGGAAGGCCGGATCGTCAGCCACTCGGCGCTGCGGGCGCTGGAAAAAGCCGAGCGGATGCCGGCTCACCATTCGGCCATCGATACCCTGGCGGCGCTGCACTCGGTGGATGTGAACGCCGTTGGACTGGGCGATTTTGGTAGGCCCGAAGGCTATGTTGCCCGCCAAGTCGCGCGCTGGACCAAGCAGTACCTGGCCTCCAAAACCGACGACCTGCCCGAAATGGACAAACTGATCGAATGGCTGCCTGAGAATTTGCCGTCGACCGACGAGTGCGCCATTGCCCACGGCGATTACCGGTTCGGGAACCTGATGCTGGCACCTAATTGCCCACAGGTTATTGCGATTCTGGACTGGGAGCTGTCGACCCTGGGGCATCCATTGGCGGACCTGGCCTATTACTGCCTGCCGTACCACCTGCCGTCAGATTTGGAAGGCGTGCGCGGTTTGCTGGGTGAGGATCTGGAAGCGCTGGGTATTCCAACCGAGCAGGAGACCATCAAGCGCTATTGTGACCAGAGCGGCCGGGATAGCATCGACGACTGGCACGTGTACCTGGCATTTTCGCTATTCCGCCTGGCGGCTATCCTGCAGGGTGTCTACAAACGGGCTCTGGATGGCAATGCCGCCAATGCCAATGCCCTGGATGTGGGCAAGCGCGCCAGCCTGCTGGCCCAGGTTGGCTGGAGGATTGCCAGTGAAGGAGTGCAGCCATGAGCGAAAAGACAGCCATGAGCGAAAAGATAGCCATGAGCGAAGAGACGGCTATGGGTGAAGCCACCGTAAATAACGGTCCCATCGTCGAGCGCATCCTGATTACCAACGACGACGGCATTAACGCGCCTGGGCTGACGATCCTCGAGGCGATCGCCCGCAAGCTGGCCAATGAAGTCTGGATTGTCGCCCCGGAGCACGATCGCAGTGGCGCCGGCCAGAGCATCTCAATCCACGATCCCTTGCGGGTCTACGAAACCGGCACACGGCGCTACGCGGTGTCCGGTACGCCAGCCGATTGCGTGCTCTATTCCCTGGCCAAATGGTTTGAGGAAACGCCGCCGGATCTGGTGCTGTCCGGGGTGAATTGCGGCGCCAATATCAGCGATTCGGTGCAGTACTCCGGCACCGTGGGTGCGGTTCTTAGCGCCTTGCACATGAACATTCCGGCCATTGCCCTGAGCCAGGCGTTCCTGTCCCGCGAGGGCATCCAGTGGGACCCGGTCCGGCAATTTGGCGAGCTGGTTATCCGCAAACTCTGGCAAAGCTCGGAAATCCGCGCCTGGAACGTGAACTTCCCGGCCTGTGACGCGGATGACATCAAACTGGCCCGCTGGTGCCGGCAATCTACGGGCTCCATTCAAAGGTCCCGGCTGCTGGCCGGCAAGGATGCTCGCAGCCTGCCCTACTGGTGGCTGGGCTTTGATCGCGATTCCCGGCACATCGTCGAGCCGGATGCCGATGTTTCGGTGCTGCGGGAAAAAGCCATCGCCATCCAGCCCTTACGGCATCAGGACCCGCTGCCTGGGGGCAGCACCGAATTCGATTTGGCCGCCTCGGCGGTCGACTGACTAACACTGGGAGTACAGCAAACATGTTCACACGCCACCACAAGGTATGGCCGCACGAACTGCCAAAAACCATGACCCTGCCGAAGACCAGCCTCTTCACCAACCTGGAGATCTCGGCGCGGCGGTTTCCCGACCATACCGCGATCATCTTCTACGACGCGCCCATCACTTACCGTCGCCTGTTGACGGAAGTTGAAGCCATGGCCGGTTACCTCCAGTCCCAAGGCGTGCAGAAGGGTGATCGGGTGCTGTTGTACATGCAGAACTCGCCGCAGTATGTGATTTCCTACTACGCCATCCTGCGTGCAGACGCCGTGGTCATTCCGGTTAACCCGATGAACCGTTCGGCCGAGCTAGAGCATTACATTGCCGATACCGGTGCCCACGTGTGCCTGGCAGGTCAGGAGCTGGAGGGCTTTATTACCCCGCTGCTGGCGGAGACCGATCTGGAGCGCGTAGTGGTGGCCTCCTACAGCACCTACATCAAGCCGGATACTGATCTTAAGCTGCCTGCAGAAGTGGCAGCCCCGGCCTGGTCCAACGACGTGCCGGGCCTGGTGAGCTGGGAAGCCGCCATGGCCGAGGCACAGGTGCCGGCCAAGCACACCGCGGGCCCGGATGACCTGGCGGTGATTCCCTACAGTTCCGGTACCACTGGCGCGCCTAAGGGCTGCATGCACACGCATCGATCGGTGATGGCCACAGCCGTGCACCGGGTATTCTGGAACCTGAGTACCCAGGACAGCGTGCAGCTGGCGACCCTGCCGTTCTTCCACGTGACCGGCATGACCGGTTCCATGAACGGTCCCATCTACTGTGGTGCGACCTCGGTAATCATGACCCGTTGGGACCGCACCACCGCCTCCCGGTTGATTGAACGCTACAAGGTCACCGGCTGGACTAACATTGTCACCATGGCGGTGGATTTCCTGTCCAACCCGGACATCGGTCAGTACGACCTCTCCAGCCTGAATATGATTGGCGGTGGCGGTGCCGCCATGCCGGTCGCCGTGGCCGAAAAACTGAAGAAGCTGACTGGCCTGGATTACATTGAAGGCTACGGCCTGTCGGAGACCATGGCAGCGACCCATATCAACCCCAATGACAATCCCAAGCCGCAGTGCCTGGGTATCCCGGTGTTTGACGTCGACAGCCGGATCATCGATGTCGATACCCTGGAGGAGAAGGCACCCGGCGAGACTGGCGAAATTGTCTCGTATGGCCCACAGGTGACGAAGGGTTACTGGAACCGGCCGGCGGAAACCGAGGCGGCCTTTGTGGAAATCGACGGCAAGCATTTCTTCCGCACCGGCGATCTGGGCTACTACGATGAGGACGGCTATTTCTTCATGGTCGACCGGGTCAAGCGCATGATCAACGCCTCCGGGTTCAAGGTCTGGCCGTCCGAGGTTGAGGCACTGATGTACCGCCACCCGGCCATCCATGAGGTGTGCATCATCTCCTCGCCCGACCCCAAGCGCGGCGAAACTGTGAAGGCCTGCATCGTGCTGACTCCGGAGGCCGAGGGCGTAACGTCGGTCGAGGACATCACCGGCTGGTGCAAGGAACAGATGGCGGCCTACAAGGTGCCGGCGATCGTTGAGTTTGTGGAGGCGTTGCCCAAGTCGCCCACTGGCAAGTTGATGTGGCGGGCGTTGCAGGAACAAGAGTGGGAAGCCAGGAATAAAACCGCATGACTGATAAACCCAGCATTCTGATAGTCGGCGCCGGTGCCATCGGCAGCTTTTACGGCGCCATACTGAAGCGGGCCGGTTGCTCGGTCAGCACCGTTCTGCGCTCCGAGTACGAGGCGGTGAAGGAAAACGGTATTCGTATTTCCAGCCCGCTCGGGGATCTCTCCTACCGGCCGGACCAGGTTTACCGGGGCGGGGACAGTCCCCAATCGCCGCCGGACTACCTGATCCTGTGTGTGAAGGTATTGCCGGGCACCGACCGTGCCGAGCTGGTACGCCCCTGGATGGGGGCCCAGACCCGGCTGGTGCTGATCGAGAATGGTCTGGATATCGAGCGCGAACTGGCGGAGGCTTACCCCAGAAACCCCCTGATCAGCTGTCTGGCATTCATCGCGGCCAGCCGCACCGAGCCTGGGGTGGTTGAACACAAGGCCTACGGCAAACTGGTGATGGGTAGTTACCCCGAGGGTATCAGTGACGATTGCCGAACCCTGTCGGATCTGTTCATCGATGGTGGCATCAAGGTGGATCTGACCGAGGCGGTGGTGGGTGAGCGCTGGCGCAAATGCCTGTGGAATACCCCGTTCAATCCGCTGTCGGTGATCGCCAATGGCGCTGACACCCGGACTATTCTCGATACCGAGGGTGGCGAAGCGTTGATCCGTGCCATGATCCGGGAAGTGATGGCGGTGGCAGAGGCCGAAGGCTATCCCATGGAGGAGTCGCTGATTGAGCAGAACATCGAGGGCACCCGTAAGATGCCGCCTTACAAGAACAGCATGGCGCTGGATTACCTGAACGATCGCCCCATCGAGCGGGATGCCGTGTTGGGCAACGTGGTGGCTCTGGCGGAACGCCATGGCATTGCGGTGCCGCACCTAACTACAGTGCTGGTGACGCTCAGGATGCGCGCCAAACTCGAAGGTCGGGGCTGAAGGGGGGGCTCACTAGGGTAGCCGTTGCCGATCAGTCGGAGCCCTGTCCCGATCCGTCTTCGCAAGAATCGCTACCGGTTTTGTTGGCCGGCAACGAATCCTTGCCTACGCTGATATCGCCCAAGGGACGGCTGGAGCGGCGCTGCAGCATTTCAGCAAAATCCAGAAGCAGTTGCCGGTCGTCTTCGATCAGGGAGATGAAGGCGGCATTGAGTGCGACCTGCTCCGAATCGAGCTGCTTTCGTTCGGCAACGGAAAATATGTCCGTGAGGGAAAGGTCCAGAGATTGGGCAAGCCGATACAGCAGTTCCAGGCTGGGCCTTGCCAGCCCTCGTTCAATTCGGGACAGGTTGCCTACGTGAGAGTCACAGCGTTCCGCCAACTCCGCCAGAGTCATGCCCTGCTGTTTTCTCAAACGTCTGATTGCCTGCCCTAAGTTCATGTGCTTTCTCTGATTTCTAAGGCCATGATTTTACGTTCAAATTCTCCGACAAACAAAGGTGCACAAAGCACATATTTGGAACGTAAAAATAGCCTTTCAAGCAATAAATGCGGGGTGGTAGATCGCGGTCAAGGTTATCTCTAAAGGGTAGTCTGACTTTGTTGCGCTGTAACCTTGTCGCCCTAATGGTTCATCAACAGCGCCAGCAAATCGCTTTCCTTCATCGGCCGGGCAAAATAGAACCCCTGCCCAAGTGGACATCCGAGATCCCGGAGAAGGTGCCACTGGGCTTCGGTTTCGATGCCTTCGGCAATGGATTCGATTCCAAGATTGTTGGCCATCTGGGCGATTGTTGTTACCACGCTGACGGCATTCTCATCCTCCGGGACTCCGTTCAGAAACCCTCGGTCGATTTTCAGTGTTGTGATCGGAAGGGATTTTAGTCGAGCCAGGGAGGAATAGCCGGTGCCAAAATCATCGATGGCAACCTCGATGCCGGCGGCGCGAAACTCTTCAACAACGCCTTCCATGCGGTCGACGTCGTGCATTAGAGAGCCTTCTGTCAGCTCAACTTTTAACGCAGAGGGTGGTAACCCTAGTGAGTCCATGAGCTTGACGGTTTTTTCAACCAGGTTGTGTTGCCACAGCTGTGCGATGGCGAGATTGACCGTAATCTGCAGGTCGGTAAAGCCATGGACTCTCACCCGTTTGAGCGCCCTAAGCGATTCCTCCATCACCCAGTCTCCAATGGTGACGATGAAACCGGACTCCTCGGCAATGGGAATGAACTCTGCCGGTGAGATGTAAGTACCATCGGCCTGAGGCCATCGTAGCAGGGCCTCGGCCGCGATAATGCGGCCATCGGTCAAGTCGACAATCGGTTGCAAGGCAATTTCAAACTCCCTGTTCTCGACACTGTGATACAGCCGGTTTTCCAGTGCGAGACGCTGTTGCCGACGCACCGAAAGATCGATGGAGTAAAGCTCAAAGCTGTTTCCGCCTATTTTTTTGGCCTCGAACATTGCATCTTCGGCTTTCATCAACAGCCCGAACGCGTCCTGGGCGTGGGCTGGGCACATACCAATACCGATACTGCTCTCGATATGGTGCTCCTTCCCCAGGATTTGAAAGGGTTTCTGAAGTTCATTCAATATCTCGTCGGCAATTGAGCTGGCCTGGCCGAGAGCGTGTTCGTAAGGCGTGGGCGATGGACTTTGAGGGCCGTCAAGTGGCATGAGAATGACAAATTCATCGCCGCCATGGCGGGTGACCAGATCGAACTCCCGAGCTTTGGATTCAAGTCGATGGCCGACGTCAATAAGCATCGAATCACCGGCAGCATGGCCCAGTGCGTCATTGATGAGTTTGAATCCATCCAAGTCGATATACAGCAGCGCGGTTGTTGGCGGGTAGGGGCTTGGCTTCTGTAATCTGAGATCCAGAGCCCTTAGCAGAGCGGTTCTGTTGGACAAACCGGTCAGGCTGTCGCGATAGGCGATCCTGAGCGCTTCACGCTCACGTCGCCGATGGCTGAACTTTTCGCGCAGTGAGTAGATGCCTCGCAACGCGTTATCAATGAAGCGCTGCAACAGATCAAGCTCACTATCGTCAAAGAGTTCCGGCTCGGAATTATAAATTGCCAGGCAGGTCGATGGTTGCTCGTCATGTTGGGTGAGCGGAAAAACGATGACCGCTCTTGGCCGCGCTGCTTCCCGTGTTGGCCTGGTTCCACCGATGTAACTTGGCTCAGGCAACAGGCTCTGACTCAGTATTCCGGTTTCGAAACACTCGGCCATCGCGCTCGACGAAACTGCGTCTTGATCGACATCAGAAAATACGCGGGGAACCAGGTCGCTGAAATTACCTGAGACCGCGACCGGTTTGATGGTTTTGTCGGTGTCATTAAGGCGTTGGCCAATCCACGCCAGCGGATACCCGCCTTCACAAGTCAGGCTTTTGCATATATCGGTCAGAATGTCCTGTTCGCTGCAGGCGCGAATAGTGCGGTCATTGCCCGCGTTGGAAGCTTGTAGTGCTCTGGCTACACCCTTGTGTTCTAGCTCCGCAGGCACGATCTCGAGGTTTCGTGTCTCAGGACGGTTGCGAAAGCGCAACAGACTGTGGGCACGAGCTCGAAGTTCAACCTCTGAAATCGGAGTTCGGAGGAGGTCGTCGACAAGATCACCGAGCAACGCCTCAGGCGTCTCTATGTCGTCTTCGCTGACGATCAGCAGGATCGAAACTTGTTCACTGGGCGGCAGATTTCTCCACCGACGAATTTCGAGTTCGTGTCTCTTCAAGGCGGGAAGATCGACAATGGCAAGGTCGATACTGCCCGCTGCCCAAGCCGATACGCCTTGTTCAGTCACATTGAAGTCTTTTCTTTCTGTCAGAAGTCTTCGGGTGCTCGAATCTTCCGTTATCACCGCCACGTGCAGTGGAGATGATGAGTCTGAAGGCAGGTTATTCGATTGGAATATGCCGGTCATCAGAGGTTTTCTCTTTCAAGGTAAGCGGGTAGGACGGAGCCCGCTTCTGGTTACACTTTAAAACGTCCGGAAACCCGTTTGAGATCGCTCCCAAGTTGGGCCAGGTCGTTAGAAGAAATCGCAATCTGGTTGTTAGCTGTCGCATTTTGCTCAGTTACTTCGCGAATACTGACAATGTTTTCGCTAATGTCCTCGGCAACCGATGTCTGTTCCTCCACTGCGGTTGCAATCTGCTGGTTCATTGACTGAATGGTTGCTGCTGAATCGGCAATGCTGGAGAGCGCTTCCCCGGCTGTGCGAGAGGTGTGTACTGACGACTCCGCACTTTCGCTGTTGCCGTGCATGCTTTCGACAGCCTCGTAAGCACCTTGCTGAAGATTCTTTACCAGAGTTTCAATTTCCCCAGTGGAATCGTGGGTGCGCCGTGCCAGCGCACGAACTTCATCGGCAACTACCGCAAATCCACGCCCCTGTTCGCCGGCCCGAGCTGCTTCAATCGCTGCGTTCAATGCCAGCAGGTTGGTCTGCTCGGCAATGTCGCGAATGACGTCCAGAATGGATCCAATGTCTGCACTGTCATCTCTGAGCCTGGAAATTTGTCCCGCCGTGCCATTAATGTCCTGGGACAAGGTTTCGACCTTGCTCATCGCTGTGGATACCACCCTGTACCCCTCTTTAGCGCGGGCGTCAGAGTCGGAGGCAGAGTGGGCAGCAGCTTCTGCATTTTGAGCAACTTCCTGAATGGTCGCCGTCATTTCATTCATCGCCGTGGCGACTTGGTCAGTTTGGTCCCGCTGCTGTGTTGCACCCGCTCTGGTCTGCTCGGTAACCGCCGACAACTCCTCGGCAGAACTGGCGATCTGTGAAATACCGTCGGATACTTCTTTTACCATGTGCCGGAGATTTTCCGTCATTACCTGCATGGCCATCATGAGACGTCCGAGGTCATCCTTCCTATTGGTGCTGATGTCCTGGGACAGATCGCCATCAGCAATTTTGCTGGCATGGGCAACAAGCTGTTCTAGCGGGCGCACAATCGATCGAGTGATCAACAATGCCGAGCCGGTACCCACGACCACGGCCACGACAGTGGCGCCTATCAGAATAAGCAGGGCGCTGTCCCTGGTTTTGGTCATGAGCGAGCGTTCACTGGCCAGCGCCGCTTCAGCCTGTTCCCGCGCGTTCCGCGCCAGTTCAGTCACATGAGCCTCATCCTGTGTCATGCTTTCGACACTTCTGGTGAGCGCAAAGAGCGTGGTCTCGTAGGAGCCAAGGGCGGCCTCAAGTTTGGCGATTCGGCTCTGCGCCGACGACGTGACAGCGTAGTCAGCCAGTTCTGCCGTGCCTTCCTTTATGGCAGACAGGCGCTCGGTCAAAGCGGCTGAATCTTGTGGGCTTTCTGACAGCACGTAGTTTTTCTCGATGCGGCGGGCATCCAGCATTTCGCGCGCCAGCTCGCCGGAGCGCCGGACCATCAGCTGGGTTTCCCGGGCCTCCAGTTCCTGACCAGCCCTGAGTTGTTGCTGTGAACGGCTCTGGAAAAACTGCTCAAGTTGCACAAAACCATCCACAGCTTCACGGGCGCGTACTTCCATCGAATCAAGAGCCGCTTCGCTGTCAGCCTTTTGCGCAACCATTCTCTGAAAAGCGTCACGATACTCCGCGAGGTCCTTCTGAATGCTTGCCATGGCTGTTTTCTGTTCGGGACTTTCCAGGCGGGCCTGGGCGGCCTTGGCAATGGCACTAGCCTCATCAATGGCCTGATTAGTGCCATCGACATAACGTGGCTGGCCGCGAAGGAAAAAGTTCTTTTCGTTGAAGCGTGCTTCATCAATACGATTGTTGATTTTAGAAACGGTACGGACCTTGTCGTTTCGATCAAACAAATCTTGAAAAGCTGAATAAGAGGATAAAGCCGTGCCGGCGATCAGTAATATTATGAAACCAAAGGCCAATAAAAGCTTAAATTTTACAGAAGTATTCGATAAAAAATTTTGCATCAGAGCAATCAGTACCTGCACTGGCAGTAGGGGCTCCTTGCTTTACATGCCGGCTTAAAGGGGGTGAATAATATTTCCATTATTACTGCCCGATAATGTTGAAGTTGATGACTCTATATATATTGGGAAAGGTTGTCTAATTATTGCTTTTATTTAACTTGATTTATTTATATAAAGAAAAAAATAAAAGCCAATATGCATAAAGTGCATATAATTCCGTTATTACATATATGTTTATTGTTTTTTTGGCGGGCCGGGTGGAGCAATAAGAGGTTAAAGGCGTTCTTCAGCGTGAGGTGAGGGTCATCCGCCTGTACGGATGACCTGTCCCCGGGTTCAGGTTACATACATCACAAGATTTTCGGCCACACAGGCCGGCTTCTCCTCGCCCTTGATCTCCACCGTGGTGTGGTAGCTGGCCAGATACCTATGGTCATCTACCCGGGTCACATCAATCAATTCCATCCGCGTGCGGATGTCCGAGCCGGATTTCACTGCTGACGGGAAACGCAGCTTGTTCAAGCCGTAGTTGATGCTGGCGCTGATGCCGCTGACCTGCAGCACCTGGGTATTCAATTTGGGAATCAGCGACACGGTCAGAAAGCCGTGGGCCACCGGACTGCCCCAAGGGCTTTCCAGACGGGCACGCTCCACATCCACATGAATCCACTGGTGATCGCCGGTGGCATCGGCGAAGGCCTGGATCATGTCCTGGGATACGGTGTGCCAGGGGCTATGGCCGATGACCTTACCCTTGTAGTCGTTCAGTTCCTCGAGTGTTGGGGTCAGCACGGGTTGCTCCTTGTGGGTTTCATCGTTTACACCGCGTAGCCGGGGTTCTTGCTGTCCAGCAGGCGCAACAGGGCCGGCCAGGTCAGCTTGGCCGCGGCGCCCAGGTTCTGTGATTGCTCGGCGGTGGTCTGTACTGCCTGCTCCGACGGCATCCAGGTGGGCCCGCAGCTCTGGGCTTTGACCTGGATCTCGCAGGCTTTCATCAGGAAGTACAGGTAGGTGAAGGTTTCCGGCACGGTCTGACCGGCGGTCAGCACCCCATGGTTGCGCAGCAACATCATCGACTTGTTGCCCAGGTCGCTGATCAGGCGTTCGCGTTCGTCCAGGTTCAGGGCCACGCCTTCGTAGTCGTGATAGCTGAGGTGGTCCAGGCACAGCATGGCGGTCTGACTCAGGGGCAGCAGGCCGTCCCGGTGTGCGGACACCGCGACACCGTCGGCGGCGTGCAGGTGCATGACTGCGCCGGCATCGTCGCGCCCCATGTGCACGGCACTGTGAATGGTGAACCCGGCGGGATTAACCCGGCCCAGCCCACCTGCGGCCACCACCTGGCCGTCCTGATCCACTTTCACCAGCGACGAGGCGGTAATTTCATGGAACAGCAGGCCGTAGGGATTGATCAGGAAGTGATGCTCCGGGCCGGGCACGCGGGCGGACAGATGGGTAAAAACCAGATCGTCCCAGCCAAACAGCGCTACTAAACGATAGGCGGCGGCCAGCTCGGTACGAACCTGCCATTCGGCCTTGTGCAGGGCTTTGTTTTCCGGATGTTCGGTGCTTGTTGTCATTGGTTCACCTCAATGGATCGGAACAACTAAAAAAGGGGGTGACCTTGCGGACACCCCCTGAACAGGACCTCAGACTCGAAGGGGGAGGTCCCGGACTCGCTACGGCACGGTGTCAGCCGACCTGTAACAGGTTGGCGTACCGCTCCAGGTGGAAGTCGTCGTCGCCCAGCTGATGGTTGATGGTGATCAACCGCTTGGCGTAGTGCGCAAAATTGTATTCCCAGGTCATGCCAATGCCGCCGTGGGACTGGATGCCGTTCTCGGAAATGAACTGGCCACTGCGTCCGATAACGTTCTTGGCTGCGCTCAGGATTCGCCGACGCTCGTCGCTCTGCTCGATATCGGCAACACTGGCGGCCAGGATCGCCATGGAGCGAGCCTGTTCCAGCTCTGACATCATGTCGACCATGCGATGCTGCAGCACCTGAAACTTACCGATGGGTACGCCAAACTGCTTGCGCTGTTTAAGGTAGTCCAGGGTCAGCTCGTTGGCGACTTCCATCACCCCCACGGCCTCGGCACACAGGGCAGCAATAGCGCGGCCACTCTGGTATTCGATGACATCGGCAGCTTTGCCTTCTTCGCCAAGCAGGGCGTCTGCGCCCACCTGAACATTGTTCAGAGTGATGTCACAGCCTTTGGAGCCGTCAATGGTCGGGTAGGTGCGACGCTCAACACCGTCGGTGTCCGGACTCAGGGCAAACAGGCTGATGCCGTCAGCTTCGCGGGTGTCGCCGGAGGTACGGGCAGACACCAGGATCAGGTCAGCACAGTGGCCGGCGATGACCACGGCTTTGCGACCGTTCAGGACATAGCCGTCACCGGACTTTTCGGCGCGGGTGGCCACATCGTTCAGGTCGTAGAAGCTCTGGGGTTCCTGCAGGGCTACGGCGGCCTTCAGCTCGCCGCTGGCAATTCCGCCCAGCCACTGTTCTTGCTGGCTGTCGCTACCCGCCTGGGCGATCAGGCCACCGCCGAGGATGACGGATTGCAGGTACGGTTCAAGGCACAGGCCGCGGCCCAGTTCCGTCATCACGGACTGGACTTCAACGCCACCGCCGCCAAAGCCGCCGAGTTCCTCGGAAAAGGGCACGGCGGTCAAGCCCAGCTCACTGAGCTGGCCCCAGAATGCCTCGCTGAAACCGGCTTCGGTTTCGCTGAATTCCAGGCGCTTTTCAAAACTGTACTCGCCGCGAACCAGGCGGGCCACGGTGTCCTGCAGCATTTGCTGCTCTTCGTTCAGTCGGAAATCCATGGTCGCCTCCTTAAAGCCCAAGAATCATTTTTGACACGATGTTTTTCTGGATCTCATTGGATCCGCCAAAAATCGAGAGCTTGCGGTTATTGAAGTAGTGGGCCGACAAGGGCGCAGCGTGCTCGTCTGAGAGGTACTCGCCGTCAAAACCATCGGCCAGCTCTTCCTCAACAAACGGCAGGGCATAGGGGCCAATGGCCCGGCGCGCCAGATCGTTGATCGACTGCCGGATCTCGGTGCCCTTCACCTTCAGCATGGAGCTTTCCGCACCCGGTACACCGCCGCCTTCAACCGAGGCAATGATGCGCAGGTTGCTGATACCAGCAGCGGTCAGGTCGATCTCCACCTTGGCGATGCGCTGGCTGAAGGTTGTGTTCTCGATCAGTGGCCGACCGTTCTTGAGACGGCGGGAAGCCAGCTGTTTGAGATGTGCCAGTGCCGCTTTGGATAGACCAATCCCGGCCAGGCCGGTGCGCTCGTAGGTCAGCAGGAATTTGGCATAGGTCCAGCCTTTATCTTCCTCTCCCACCAGGTTTTCCACCGGCACCTTGACGTCTTCAAAGAAGACTTCGTTGACCTCGTGTTCGCCATCCAGGGTGATGATTGGGCGAACGGTAATGCCCGGGGCGTCCATATCAATCAGCAGGAACGAAATGCCTTCCTGGGCCTTCACTTCGGTGTTGGTGCGAACCAGGCAGAAGATCATGTTGGCGTGCTGACCCAGCGTGGTCCAGGTCTTCTGTCCGTTCACGATGTAATGATCACCGTCGCGCACGGCGCGGGTTTTCAGGGACGCCAGGTCTGAGCCGGCGCCCGGTTCGGAGTAGCCCTGACACCACCAATCTTCGCCACTGAGGATGCGGGGCAGATAGGTCCGCTTCTGCTCTTCATTGCCGAACTTGATGATAACCGGTGCAACCATGTTGACGCCGAACGGCACAGAGCGAGGCACCCCGTAGCGGGAAGACTCTTCATCCCAGATGTGTTTCTGAACCGGTGACCAGGACACACCACCGTACTCTTCCGGCCAGTGGGTGGCATACCAGCCCTGGGCGCTGAGAATCTTTTGCCAGCGCTGGTGGTCGTCCTTGGTCAGGGGGCGGAAGGCTTTCACTTTGGCGGCGATGTCCGCCGGTAGCTTCTCATCCAGGAACGCGCGCACCTCGTCGCGAAAGGCGAGCTCCTCGGCTGTGTAGTTCATGTTCATGGGCAACCTCGTTTGGCGTCACAGCGAAAATATATACCGCATAGCAGAATAAGCCAATGATCCGTCAATAATGGCGCTCCTGTCAATGTCAATGAAACATAATCCTTGAAACTGATAAAAATGGAGTTTCATAAATATGTTTTGCGCCTTGTTAAAATAAAAATCTTTATCTAAGCTCGCTAACTCGGAAGTTGGTACTGCCTGGCGAAATCAATAATTATCCTGGGTTCGCAGAGCGAAATTAAATTGTTGTATTGCTCTATGACGCCAATTCCGAGCGCTTCAAAAAAACATTAACCACGCTGTATGAGGAATGAGATGACAACAACAAGACTTCCGGTGGCTGTAAGCCGACCCGCCGCATGGACATTAATTCCAGTGCTTCCGGCACTGCTCTTGGGCGCCCAGTCCGCCTCCGCTCAGGATTCGGAGCTGCAGGAGCTTCGCGAGCGCATCGAATTGCTTGAGTCGCATCTGGGTACTGGCACCGCGCCGGAGGCTCAGGTCGAAAATGATTACCTTCTCAAGGATGGTCGCGGAATACGCATTGGGGACACAACGGTGACCATTGGTGGTTTTATCAAGGCCGATGTCCTCGCGGGGTCCAATGGCAACGGCTGGAAAAACGCCTATTCCGTGGGTTTGGCCAGAACCTTCGCGGCAGCCGCCCGAGATGGCGAGAGCGATTGGAAGACCGGGTTCAGTGCCCGTGAGAGTCGGATTAGCATTGGCACCAAGACCAGTGACGTGGCCGGCCACGACCTCAAGACTTACGTTGAAATGGACTTTAACCAGGGTGCCAACGCTGACGGCAACGAGGTTGTGTCCAACAGCTATGCGCCCCGGCTGCGCCAGGCGTACGGTGCCTGGAACAACTGGCTATTCGGGCAGACCTACACCACCTTCACCGACCTGGCAGCCTTGCCGGAAATTCTCGATCAGGGCAAGCAGGCCGCTTTTGTCTATGTGCGTCAACCGATGATTCGTTACACCATGGCCGCGCCTGGCGGCAAGCTGATGCTGGCCTTGGAGAATCCGGAAGATGGATTCGGATCGGAGTCCTACGATGATCAGTCCTACCCAGACCTGGTCGCGCGCTATCAGATTCGCAATGAACTGGGGATGTACTCGGTCGCTGGTATTGTTCGCAACATCGAAGACGACGCAGCGGATGAAACCGTAACCACCGGAGCCTTCTCCCTTAGCGCACGTATTCCTACGGTGGGTCGTGATGACGTGCGATTGCAGTATAACTACGGTGATCTGGGCCGGTACATGGCGCTGTTTTCCTACCCTGATGTCGATCGCGCCGCCTTGGCCGCCGGAGACGTTGAACCACTCAAGACCTTCGGAGCGACGGCCGCGTACCGTCATTTCTGGAGCCCGAATTGGCGCAGCTCTTTGTCGGTGTCACACACCGAGATCGTCGATGAACTGACTGCTCCGCCAGCCGGAACGCTCAGCTATTTTGACGCGTCGACGTCGGTGCACGTGAACCTGCTTTGGTCGCCTCACAAAAAGCTGACGCTTGGCGTGGAATACGCGCACTGGAATTTTGCTGAAATTGCCAGCGACAGCAGCGAGCAATACGAACAGGTAATGGCCTCCGCGAAACTGGCGTTTTAATCTGGTTAGCGGACTAGAGGCGAACGGCCACGCCAACGCTGGCTGTTCGCCTGTCGTAATCGTAGCGGGCAATGTTGCTGTCGTTCTTCACCAGCTGCATGTCGAGTAGCAGGGAGAGCGTGCGGTTCACCCGGTACTCACCATCTATACCAACCGTGTACCGGTGATCTTTGCGGTTGATTACCTGCAAGCCTTCGGCCGTCTGCAACCGGTGAGCGGTTCGGTAATAATTGAGGCGATAGCCTGCAGAGGTGCCCAGCTCAAACGCTGGTGTAAACGCGTAGCCAATACCGAAGCTCAGGGTCTGGCCCATGGGCGAGACGCTGTAGAACTCGGTACCGGTGTCGAAATTTTCCCGATCATCGTAATCCAGCCGATAGCGGACATCGCCGCGCCAGGCATCCTGTTTCGCTTTATAGCGCAGGTCCAGGCGGTAGTGCTGGCCGTCATAGGCGTTCAGGCGGGTATCCGCATAAACCTGCTCGGCATCCACTGCGAGGGTGCAGCGAGCGGCTTCGGACCGGAGCTGGCAGGTGCTGGTGGCAACCTGTCCGGACAGTCGAGCCCGCTGTTCCTGTGAACTTCCGCCCCGCCAGAGCTGGTCGCCGCCAATGCCAAGGCTGAACCGATAGGGCGCTGACGACCGTTCCCAGGCAGTGTCGAGACGGACAAGGTGGGTGTTGAAATCCTGTTCGTCGGCGTACTGCCGTCCATACAGTTGCAACTGCGCCTTCATGGCGTTGTTGCCCTCGCGCACCGGGTAGCCGGACACCACGCCGACTGACTCCAGAAATGTGTCGTCGAGACTGCTTGGAGCCGTATCCGGGAAAAGCCCGATGTTTTCCTCGTAGCCACCGGCGAGGGAGATCAGGCCCTGCCATTGGCTGGGAGGCGGAATGTCTCCCAGGTCTTTTAGTTGGGCGCGTGCCAGTTTGCCGAGCTTGTCTTCGGCGTTCTCAATAGCGGCGTTACGGAAAGCGGCGCGAGCTTTGCGCGGGTTATCCTGGGCCAGTGCTACCAAGCCGAGATTGTAGAAGGCGAGTCCGCGTTGTTTGGTGTCCAGCAGTTCACGAAACTTGCCTTCCGCCAGGTCGAACTCGCTCAGTTTGTAATAGAGCACGCCCAGGTTGTAGGTCAGGGCTCGTGAATCGAGTTTGGCTGCAGCGGCTTCAAGGAGTTTTCGGGCCTGCTTTAAGTCGTTGTTCTGAAAGGCGGTAATGCCCGCTCGCATCTGCTGTTTGGCTGTCGAGGTTTCAGTGTCGGCAGAGACTGTCCCTGGCGCGAGCAGGCACAGCGTCATAAACAGCGGCAAAGAAAGGCGAGACAACAAGCGAATTTCCCTCGAAGCTGGTAAAGGTTAAGCCTATCGCACGTTCAGTGTCTCTGGCGCGAAGGGCTTAACCTAGCACACTAAGGGAAGATTCACATAGCAAAGGGGAAGTCTACGTAAACGGTACCGTTTCGTATCCAGGGAGCTTGCTGGGGTGTCGGGCAAGCGATTTGTTATTGGCCGGTCACGCCGTCGAGTGTGGAGGTGCCGTCTTCCAGCAGATCCAGATCGGTATCCGGCAGATCGCCAATAGGTAAATCCGGCTCAGGCAGTTCTGCCCCTGGCAATTCAATGGACGGTTCTTCGAGCCCGGTTTCGCCCGGCAGTTCGACACCCAGTGCATCCCGCGTTTCACGGGCTTGCAGCGAAAGGCTCTCCGACAGCTCTTGGGCTTCCGTTGAGAGCTCGCCTGCATCCAGGGTCTCGAAGCTTTCGTTACCCTCCAGTTCGCTGACAGAATCCGGGATCTGCATTTCCTGCACAAACGAGGAATCGAGCTCCTCATCATCTGCGACCATGCGCATGGTGATGTCGAGATCCGATTGCGCCGCAGCCAATCCCGGTGCCAATAGCAGTCCCATCAGGAGGACTTTAGTAAGCAGTGAAGTCTGTATCTTCCATAATTTCATGACGATGGCTCCATTAATTTGCCAATGTCAGTTTTGAAGGTCTTTCTTTTTTCGCCATCACCCAGATGGGCAACGAGCGTCCCCTCGCCGGGGAAGAGTACGTTCACCGGCAGTGCCAGCAGATTGTCCCCAGGTTTCAGGTTCACTTTCCAGCTGACCTTGTGGCGCCCAGGGAAAGGAGCGAGCTCCATATTGGGCGGCAGCTCAAGAGTAAGCGTCACATTCTCAACCGCTTGTGCGGACGAAAAAGCCACGCGGACGGTCTGTTGTTGCGGACTGGCTATTTCCGTCGTTGCGGGCGGTGTGTTGTCCGCAACCTCAGTGCCTGCGGGTGGCGTCGATGAGAACTGGCTGCCAATAAAGACGCCCACCGCCAGTGCCGCTGCAATCGCACCGCCCCAGACTGGAGAGTGCCCGGACTTTTTGGTTCGCCCAGTCGCCTGGTTCAGGATGCGCGTTTCAAATTCGCTGTCAGGTTCGGGCGCACGATCGCCAGCAAGCTGTTCGGCGATGTACTGCGCAGTGGCCAGGGCCATGGCGCAATCGTCGCACGATGCTGCGTGGTCTCGCAGGGTGCGTTTGGTCGCTTCAGACACCTCGCCAGCGGCCAGGGCATCAACATCGTTTTTAAAGTCGCTGCAGTTCATCGTGTTCACCTCATTGACATCCACGTTGCCGTGTCTCAAAAGGTTCCAACTCCTTTTGCAATTTTTCGCGCAGTTGTGCCCTCACTCGATGCAGTCTGGATTTGATGGTCCCCAGGGGCACGCCCAGTACTTCGGCGATGTCCTCCTGACGCCATCCCTCGGAGTCGTGCATGAGCAATAGGGTTCGCTGGTCGGGCTGTAATTCACTGATCAGCCGACGGAGCAGGGTGCTCTGTCGGTCATTGTCAGTGTGGCTCATGGGGTCAGGTTCGCTGCTCGGCAATGACTCCAGGAACGTGGTTTGCTGGTCCGGCCGATCCAGGGCACTGGCGCTGGTTTCACGGCCAGTCGGCCGTTTGCGCAGAGTATCCACAAAATGGCGGTATAACACCCGGTGCAGCCAGGGCCGCAGCTCTTCCACCTGTTCAAGCTCGTCCACTTTCGGGAACAGTTTAGTCACCACGTCCTGAACCAGATCTTCAGCATCGTGCTGGTTACCGGTTAGGCGGTACGCGAACGTATGCAGGGTTCGTAGGTGTGGATGGACCAGGCGCTCGAAGCGTTTTGACTTGGACTGGCGAAACGGAAGCAAGGCCAAATGGGTACCCCTGATGATCACCTTGCACGGGGATCGTGCGGCAGAAATCTGGTTTCATTTATTACAGATATGCAGTCTACCAGCGCGCGCGACTAAGGGGTATGCCGACACTGTAAAAAAAAGCACGGGCAAAAAGTGCCAATTAACAAATACCTGTGCCCAAAAATAAGTGTTTTCACGTAAAAAAATTCGATCATCTTGGAACCATTGCAATTAGACCAACGTGGTGTGCTGCAAAGGCGATGGATACGCCGAACTACAAGAAACCCTATTCAAGGTGACCGAGTATGTTTATCCGCAACGTGTTGTTTACTGCCGTGTCGGCAGCCACATTGGGTCTAACGGGCTGTCTCGACAGCGGCGGCCAGACCAGTAAAAACGCCAACCCTGATTACCAGGTCAACGGCAGCCTGAACGTAAAAGGCACTCATCCGCTGTTTGATCCACTGGAAACTGAATTTGTCATTCCCAGCGATGCTCTGTTCTTTTTGAGCGAAGTCGACGACGGCACCATGTTGAACGGAACAGACCCGGCCAACCCGGTTACCCAGGGGCTTGGTTTCATGGACGGTGCCTCGGTGCTTGCGCCAATTGATGTCAAGATCAGCGCCAGCCTGGACAGCCAGCAGAATCTCGATGCCCGTGATTTTGTTGAGGTAGATGGTGAAGTGGTTCCCAACCCGGACCAGAACATTTTCCTGATTCCGGTTGAGTACGCCAGTGGTGACACCGTGCAGGCACTCATCACCGAAGCGCCGGGCCTTACGCCTGCTGCGCGTTATCGTGAAGCACTGCGTCTGCAGGATGCGGGAAATACTGCCGCTGCCGATGCTATCTTCAGTGACCTGCTCATGGAGAAAGTGCGGGTTGAACTGCTGGACATCGACGGTGGTCAGGACAATCTGATCCGGGTGCTGCCGCTGACGCCGCTGGCCGCCAAGACCCAGTACGTGCTGGCGGTGACCAACGACATTGTGGACGCTAATGGCGAGCCCCTGGTCGGCTCGCCCACCTATCAGTCGGTCGCCGATCCCGACCGGGTCCTGTCGAACGGGGCTTTCCAGCCGTTCCGTGATGCCATGCTACCGGCCCGGAAGCTGGCTGCCGATTATTTCGATTTCAAACGTGAGTACCCAGAGTCTGCCGGCTTTGCTGCTGACTTTGACGATGTGCCCTACGCAACAGCCATCACCACCACCGCGGTAGAAGATGTGCTGCTGGCCAATGCCGCGCCAGTCACCTATTTCCGTTCGTCGTTGAAGATTGAGCAGCGTCAGGAGGAGCTCGGGAAACTGTTCGACGGTTTCTATAACCTTAGCGGTCAATCCCTGGGCGGAGGCGCTAGCACCGAAGAGGAAAACCTCAATTCGGCACTGTACGCCACGCTGACCGACTCTTCCTTCCGTTTATACGACGAGGCGCTGGCGACCATCCTGTCGGACGCCAACGGCAGTGGCACCACCATCCTTTATGGTGATGTGGTTGCAGATGTGGAAGCTGATCGCCGGATTGCCCACGCTATTCAGGTAGCAGCAGCGCAAGCGACGGATGCCAGCATCGATATTGAAGCCGAGGCGACCGCCATGGCCAATGCCGCCGACACGTTGCTGGATACGCCAAAGCCGAGAGATGTCACCATCTTCAGTCAGCGTGACAGCAATGAAATTAACAGTGCACTGCAGTTTGATCCGAGTCCAGTCGCAGGTGACGAGGTTACGGCCCGGGTCTACGAAGGTGAAATCACCCTGCCGTATTACCTGGGTGTACCGACCGAAGGCGATGGCAGTGCGCTGAAAACTGAGAGCTGGGTTGCCGCTGATTTCAGTGCCGACGAAACCGGTACTCTTACTGCAGCGCCTTCAGATCGAGTGACCTACCGCTTTCCGTTTGCCCAGAAAAACGCGGATACCACGGTTCCGATCATCGTAGGGGCACCAGCTGCCAGTGTGGCGACCGGCAGGGGTGCTCTTCCTGTCATTATCTACCAGCACGCTGCGACCACTGACCGCTCCGCGATTCTGCCACTGGCGACAGCGGCTGGCCTGACGTGTGCTGCTGACGCGGCAGCGGATTGCTTCGTGACCATCGGTATCGATCAGCCGCTACACGGCATCTTCAGTACCGGCATCGTTGGCAACGTGTTCCCGATCACTGGTGACGACCCCAGTCAGGCGGGTGCTTCGGCTGAAGCCAGCGAGCGTCACTTTGGCTTTGCCGCCGACGCTGACCTGAATGCGGTGACAGCGGATCAGGTCGCTGAACCGGGTTCTGGTGACCTGTTCCTGAACTTCACCAACTACGCCAACACCCGGGATAACATGCGCCAGGGAGCCATTGATCTGCTGAACATCAATGCTTCATTGGCAAATATCGAAGCAGCTATTAATGCCTGCTCCGGTTGTGCCAACGGCGTGACTCTGGACACCAGCCAAGTCTACTTCGTAACCCATTCTTTGAGTGGCATGGGCGGCGCTGCAGTGCCTCATGTAACTAATGTGGCGGGCGCAGATAATGCCAACCTCGTGCCGGTAACTTCCTCCGTGTTCTTCAACACCGGCGGCCAGTTCACACGTGTGGCCGAGAACTCCAAGACAATAGCGGTAGAAAAGGGGTTGTTGTCTGCTTTGGATGAAGCTTCTGATGGCATCCTGGCTCAAGGCCGAATTGAACTGGACCTCTACTTCAACATCTTCCAGGGCCTGCTCGACTCGGCCGATCCGACCGCCTTCGCCCCGCTCTATAAAGGGCAGTCAGTTTTGGTGACCGAGATCGCCGGTGATCCGACCGATCCTGAGAAGCCGACCGATGGCACCATTCCGAATGCTGCGGACGAAGAGGGAGCGCTGCCTCCGCTAAGCACCACCATTGCTGAGACCGGCTTTGAGATCGACGGTGAGAATATGCCACTGGCGGGTACCGATCCAATGGCTGCGGCCATGGCTGCAGCCGCCATTCAGGAAAATGCTATTAACAATACCTTGCCGGTTATCACCCGCTACACCGAAGGCGCGCACGGCAACCCGATCTCTGCTGGCACGAAGGAATCTGAAGCCTTCTCATCCGCGGCGGTTTTTGACGAGATGGTTGCCCAACTGCTGGAGCTGTTCTCCGCGGGTACTGTTTCTGTGACCAACGGCTGTGTGGTTCAGGGTGTTGACGGTACTGACTGCGACAACCCTGATAACAGCGACCCCGGCGCAGATCCTGATGGCGGCTCCGGCGGCGGTGATGGCGGCGGCGACGGTGGCGTTATTCCCCTGCCGTTCTAATTTCGCGGACGGCGCCCCAGGAGTCCGGGGCGCCCCCAGACCCTCTTACGATAACAAGTAAATCAAGGCGTTAGCCTCGCCATATGGGGGAGGCTTTGCCCAAAACTTGCGGAGCAAGCGCAATGACAACAAAAAACTCCAAACTGCCCAAATCGATTCGTCTGGCAGTGGCGGTAAAGCTGGCCTGCCTTTCGGCCACGGCCGCGGCCTTCGATTTCAGCATCTACGAGATTGATGCCTCCTTCAGCACCACGCTGACAGTAGGTACTGCCTACCGCCTGGAAGATCAGGACAAGAGCCTGATCACCCAGGGTAACCTCGGACCGGAATTCGCTTTCAGCAACACCGGTGCGTCATCCAACAACTTCGACGACGGCAACCTGAACTTCGAGAAAAACGAGCCTTACTCCACCATCGCGCGTGGCCGCAGTGAGCTGTTCCTGGACTACGCGCCAGACAGCGACACCCTGACCCGGGTCGGCGCACTGGCTCGTGCCAGCTACTACTACGACTTCGAGCTCAAGGATAACCCGCGGGCAACTGACCCGGTGGGTCAGCAGCGTGAGCTGAACCCTGAGGCGAAGGACAACGCTTCTGGTGTCGACCTGCTGGACGCCTACGTATTCTCCGACTGGTACTTTGGCGATACCCCGGTATCCATCCGTTACGGCCGCCAGGTGGTGAACTGGGGTGAGAGTACCTTCATTCTGGGCGGTATCAACGCCATCAACCCGATCGACGTACCAGCGTTCCGCGCACCGGGTGCCGAGCTGAAAGACGTACTGCTGCCGGTTGAGATGCTCTACACCTCAGCGGGCGTCACCGAAGAAATTACCGTTGAAGCCTTTGTCCAGACCGATTGGGAGCCGTTCCGCATCGACGATTGCGGCACCTTCTTCTCGTCTGCTGACGTAGCCGCCGACGGCTGTGGCCCGGTACTGCTGGCTGGTCAGGTGCCTGACTCCCAGGCCTTTGAGGAAGGCTTTATCGCGCCCCGTCTGGGCGATAAAGAGCCTGGTGACAAGGACCAGTTCGGTGTGGCAGCACGCTATTTCGCCACCGACCTGAATGCTGAGCTTGGTGTGTTCTACACCCGCTACCACAGCCGCCTGCCGTACATCAGTGGTGTGGTGAACAACCCCGAAGATGCGGACGAAACCCAGCAGTTCGATCCGTCCAAGCCGTCTTCGCGGTTCCCCAGCTACTTCATTGAGTACCCCAAGGGCATCGACCTGTATGGCGTGAGCATCAACACCACGCTGCCAACCGGTACATCGCTTGGTGCGGAATATAGCTACCGTCCGAACATGCCGATCCAGTGGAACACCTTTGAGCTGATCTACGGTGGTCTGCAGCAGCGGGGCCCGGACGGTCAGGTGATCAGTAAGCTGGAACAGCGCCGACAGGAGAAAGGCGGTACCTATGCAGGCACGGCTGTTGAGGGTTATGACCGTTACGGCGTATCCCAGGCCCAGGCCACAGCGATTCACTTCATCGACCGTGTCATGGGTGCGGCCCGTTTCATCATCGTGGCTGAGGTCGGTGCGACCTACGTGCACGATCTGGCGGACAAGTCTGAGGCGCGCTATGGCCGTTCGGGCATCTACGGTGTTGGCTCGGTTCCCCTGGAAGGCGAAAGCTTCACTGGCGACTTCTGCAGCAACGGCCCGGCGACTGGTAATGAAGACAACAGAAGACGTGAAAGTGGTGATCCGACTCGTCTGAACATCAATCCGACCAACTGCGGCAATGACGGCTTTACCACGTCCTTCTCCTGGGGCTACCGGACCCTGTTCGTCTGGGATTACCCGGATGCCGTGGCCGGTATCAACATGCGCCCGAAACTGTTCTGGACTCACGACGTGAAAGGTTATGCGCCGGATCCGGGCGGCAACTTCAAGGAAGGCAACAAGTCGATCGGTCTGGGGCTCGAGGCCACTTACCAGAACGCTTACAAAGCCAACATCAGTTACACCAACTATTTTGGCGGCGATTACAACGAGACCAGCGATCGTGACTTCATCGCAGCCTCCGTCTCCTATTCATTCTAAGTAACCAACGACTCGGTAGAAGGAGTTAACACAATGAGAATCATGAGAACCCTGATGTACGGCGCTGTTGCCAGCGCACTGCTGACCTCCGGATCCGCCCTTGCGGCGGTCTCCGCGGAGGAGGCTGCCAAGCTTGGCGATACGCTGACAAAAATCGGCGCCACCAAGGCCGGTAACGGTGATGAAATTCCGGCCTGGGATGGCGGTTTGACCCAGTCGCCAGCGGGCTTTAACCCGGACGACGGCCGCTACATAGACCCATTCCCTGAGGACAAAGAGCTGTTCCGCATTGATCAGAGCAACGTGGATGAGTACTCGGAGAACCTGACTCCGGGCCAGGTCGCGATGATCAAGACCTATGATGACTACTTCATCCCGGTCTATCAGACTCGCCGTACTGCGACTTATCCTGAACAGGTCATTCAGCAGACCATGGAAAACGCCACTCAGGTTGAGTTGGTGGAAAGTGGTAACGGCATGAAGAATTACCAGACCGCGACCCCGTTCCCGATTCCCCAGAACGGTCTGGAAGTCATTTTCAACCATCTCACTCGCTACCGTGGTGGTTCAATTGACCGCAACGTGGCCCAGGTTACTCCGCAGCCCAACGGTGACTTCAGTGCGGTTAAATTCACCGAGTCGTTCACAGAGCGGGTCGCGCTGTCTGACTACGATCCGTCCGACGATCCGAACGTGATGTTCTACTTCAAGCAGGGTATTACTGCGCCGTCGCGTCTGGCCGGAAACGTTCTGCTGGTACACGAGACCATTAACCAGGTTAAAGAGCCGCGCCGGGCGTGGTTGTACAACTCCGGTCAGCGTCGCGTTCGCCGCGCACCGAACGTAGCCTACGACGGTCCGGGTACTGCAGCTGACGGTCAGCGTACCGCCGATAACCTTGACCTCTACAACGGCGCGCCGGACAAGTACAACTGGGAGCTGGTCGGCAAGAAAGAGATCTACATTCCGTACAACTCCTACCGTGCCGCCAGTGCCGAGCTGGACTACGACGATATCGTCAAGCCGGGTCACGTTGACCAGAGCCTGACTCGCTACGAGCTACACAGAGTGTGGCACGTCAAGGCGACCCTCAAGGATGAAGAACGTCACGTTTACGAGCAGCGCGACTTCTTCATTGACGAAGACTCCTGGCAGATCTCGCTGATTGATCATTACGACGGCCGTGGCAATCTGTGGCGCGTAGCTGAGGCGCACGCCATGCAGATGTACCACCCCAATGCCAATACCCCGGGTTACGCCTTTGAGACTTTGTACGACCTGCTGTCTGGTCGCTACCTGGTGATGGGCCTGACCAACGAAGAAGATGAGCCATACGTATACGGCACTGAGCGTAGCTCGCGGGAATACACCCCTGCAGCACTGCGCCGGTCTGGCGTCCGCTAATGGCGTACTGATAGTGACTGACCCTGGCAGCGGATCCCGCTCCCGGGGTTTGTCGATTAACGGAGGTAATAAACGATGATTGGAATCATGGGTAGCCAACCATTGTTCGAGATTGAAAAACGCCTGCTGGCTCGCCAAGGTGCGTGGCTGGTGAAAACCCGGGAAATTCCTGAGTTGGGGCCCTATCGGTCACAGCTGGAGGCTATTGAAGCGCTCTACCGTCACGTGACGATTTGTTCCGGGGTATTGAGAAAGGAAAAACCGGAACTGGCCCGGCAGTTTGTGCAGCATTCGATCACCGAGTGCAAGAAGCCAGACTGCGAGCTGTGTGCCGCGCTGCTGGCTCTTGCACCGGATACGCCGGTGGTTCAGCTAAAGGCCTGAATGCCGGTCTGGCCACGGCCAAGGATCAGGGCGTGAACGTCGTGAGTACCTTCGTAGGTATTGACGGCCTCAAGGTTCATCACGTGACGAATAACGTGGTATTCGTCGGCAATGCCGTTGCCGCCGTGCATGTCACGGGCAACCCGGGCAATGTCCAGGGACTTGCCGCAGTTGTTGCGCTTGAGCAGTGAGATCGCGTCGGGCGTGGCGGTGCCATCGTCCATCATCCGGCCTAGTTGCAGTGCAGCCTGCAGGCCCAGGGTGATTTCCGTCTGCATGTCGACCAGTTTCTTCTGGATCAGCTGATTGGCCGCCAGCGGCTTACCGAACTGGATGCGCTCCAGTGTGTAGCTGCGAGCTGCATGCCAGCAGAATTCGGCCGCGCCCAAAGAACCCCAGCTGATGCCGAAACGGGCTTTGTTCAGGCAGCTGAAGGGACCTTTCAGGCCTTCCACATCCAGCTTATTCTCGTCGGGAACAAATACCTCGTCCATAAAGATGGAGCCGGTTTCCGAGGCACGCAGGGAGAATTTGCCCGGAATCTTGGGGGTATCCAGTCCCTTGGCGCCATCGCGTTCGATCACAAAGCCGGTCACCTTGCCATCCAACTTGCCCCAGACCACGAATACGTCTGCAATGGGGGAGTTGGTGATCCAGGTCTTGGAACCGCTCACCAGGTAGCCGCCATCCACTTTCTTGGCACGGGTCTCCATGCCAGCGGGGTCGGAGCCGTGGTTGGGCTCGGTCAGGCCAAAGCAGCCGACCAGTTCGCCGGACGCCAGCTTGGGCAGGATGCGCTTTTTCAGGGCTTCCTGGCCGAAGGTGTAGATCGGGTGCATAACCAGCGACGACTGCACGCTCAAAGCAGAGCGATACGCTGAATCAACCCGCTCGACTTCACGGGCAATCAGGCCATAGCAAACGTGGTTCAGGCCCGGGCCGCCGTATTCTTCCGGCAGGGTGGCGCCGAGCATGCCGAGCTCGCCCATCTGGTTGAAGATGGTGCGATCGAAGGTTTCGTGCCGGTTAGCCTCAATAATGCCGGGCATCAGGCGTTGGTCACAAAAGCTGCGGATGCTGTCCCGAACCTGGCGTTCGGTCTCATCCAGTTGCTTGTCGAATTGCAGCAGGTCATCCCAGGGTGCAGAAGCCAGAGCCATGGTGTTTCTCCTCAGTAAAATTCAGTGGTTAACGCGTTCGATAACAGCAGCAATGCCCTGGCCTACACCAATGCACATGCTGATCAGCGCGTAGCGCCCGCCGCTGCGTTCAAGCTGGCGGGTAGCGGTGAGAGCGATACGAGCGCCGGACGCACCCAGTGGGTGGCCTACTGCAATGGCGCCGCCGTTCGGATTCAGTCGCGAATCGGTTGGATCAATGCCCAACCGGGTGGTGCATCCGAGGACCTGTGCGGCGAAGGCCTCGTTGATTTCGATAACGTCCATATCCTTGAGTGTCAGACCGGCCCTAGCCAGCGCTTTCTCACTGGCGGGTACCGGGCCATAACCCATGACCTCGGGCGAGACGCCGGCGATGGCCGACGACACAATACGCGCCCGGGGCTGAATGCCGGCACGTTCGCCGGCCTCAAGAGAACCAATGATCAGGGCTGCGGCGCCGTCGTTGATGCCAGAGGCATTGCCCGCAGTCACCACGCCACCCTCAAACAGCGGGCGCAGGCCAGCCAGGGCTTCCGCCGTGGACTGTGGGCGCGGATGCTCGTCCGCACTGACGGTCAGGGCCGGTTTCCTGCGGCCCTGGGGCACCTCAATGGGCAGGATTTCGTTGTCATAAAAACCGTCCTGGCGGGCCGCTTCAAAGCGGGCCTGGCTCTGGGCGGCAAACTGGTCCACCAGTTCCCGATCCAGATTCAGTTCCCGGGCAATGTTGTCGGCAGTTTCCGGCATGCTGTCGGACCCGAAATCGGCCTCAATGCGCGGGTTCGGGAAACGGGCACCAATGGTACTGTCAAAGGCCCGAAAATCGCGGCTAAAGGGCGACTCGCTCTTGGCCATGACAAACGGCGCACGGCTCATGCTTTCGGCTCCGCCGGCGACAAACAGCTCGCCCTCACCACAGCGGATGGCGCGGGCGGAATCGATGATGGCGGCGAGGCCGGAGCCACACAGGCGGTTAACCGTCAGGCCACCAGTCTCAACCGGCAGACCAGCCAGCAAGCCGGCGTGGCGGGCCAGGTTGCGGGCGTCTTCGCCGGCCTGATTGGTGCAGCCGGCAATCACGTCCTCATAGGCCTCAAGTGCGAAAGCGTTGCGCTCCACCAGGGCTTTGATCACGCTGGCGAGAAGATCATCGGGGCGGACCTTGGCCAGAGCACCGGCATGACGGCCGAAAGCTGTTCTCAGGCCATCGTAGATATATGCGCTCATGTCGGCTTCCTCTAATTAAAGGACTGTGTGTCATTGTGGGCGGACCAGCCCGGCGAAGATAGTGGCCGGGCAATCCTTGTCATTTATGCTAGTATAGTTTCATTCAGCGAAACAGAGTTTTGTAATGAGTTTCGAAAAGACTAATCCGGGTGTGTTTAAAATGCAAGCAGTCACCAAGCTTCCAGCGCTGGGTTCGGTGTGACGAGCTCAGAATTCCGTGTAAAAGGTATCGAGCACTGGTTGCTGACTATTGCCGTCACGCTGCAGTTGCTGGCCATGTGTGTTGCCAGCCAGCCACTCAGTGCCCTCGCCGGTGGGCTGTTTCTGGTTGGTTTCCTGTTTGCCGGTCGTCGTCTGCAGGGCTATTCCCGGGGCCTGATGTTGGTGGCGCTGTCGGTCACGGCGTGGCTGACCTATCGTGGCCAGCTCGCGATGCCACAACTGCTGAAGGCGTCCGCCGATGCAGGCTTTTACGCAGCATTTCTGGGTAGCCTGGGGTTGATGCAGTGCCTGGTTCGGCGTTTCGAGGTACTGCGGCAAATTCACGATGTACTGCTTGGCGGGCGCCCGCTCTGGTTGTACCCGAAATACGCGGTAGTCAGTTGCAGTGTCGCCTCGGTGCTGAATTTCGGCATGATGAATCTGTTGTGCGGCACCTTGTCCGAGACCCTGCGTGAGCGGGAAATTACCGGGCAATCGCGGTTGCGCTGGCTGCGCAGCGTACTGATCAGTGTGCTGCGGGGGTTTGCCCTGGTGCCTTTAGTGGCCCCGACCAGTGTCGCCGTTGCCATCCTGACCCGTGAGCTGCCGGCGTTGAACTGGTCGACACTGCTGCCGTTTGGTGCCCTGATTGCAGTGGGACTGATTTTGCTGGGCTGGCTGCTGGAACAGCGCCGGTTCCGGCGGGTCAGTGCCGAGCGGGTCGCCCTGGAGCGGTGGCCCACCGGTACGGTTGGTTTGCTGGTGTTGATGCTGGTGGTTTTCACCACGATGGCGGTGCTGGTGGTGCTGACCGGATTAAAGGTGTCAGCCGCAGCGATGCTGGCAGTGCCCGTTATTACCGTGTTGTACATGCTGTGGAAGGAGCGCGCGCCGGCGGCCATTGTCCGGGAGAGTGCCGGCCAGATCGTCTCCATGAGCAATGAGATGGGGATCTTTGCGGCCTCCGCCATCCTGGGCGTGGCACTCTCCAGCGTGATTCCAAGCGATGCCCTCAGCGGACTGGCCAGTTCCGATGGCGGTGTCTTCCTGCTCGCAGCCGCCGGATTGCTGGTACTGCCGATGCTGTCGGCGATCGGCATCATTCCAATCACGGTCCTGAGCATTCTCGCTGGCTTGCTGCCGCAGCTGGTGGCCGAGGGTATGGACCCGGTGCCGGTGTCGGTCGCCCTGGTGATTGGCTTCTCACTGGCCATGATGCTGTCACCGTTCGGACCTGCTGTAATGCTGCTGTCCCGGTTTGGTCAGGTCTCCCGCTGGAAGGTGGCTTTCCGCTGGAACGGTCTGTTCGTGGTTATTGCCATACCGCTGCTGCTGGTGTTTCTGGCCTTAATAGCCCCGTGAACGGTCAACCACGCCGGTGATGGCCCGGCCCTGGGCGTGGGCCCGGATTTTTGTGGTGATCTGTTCCAGAGTGGATTCCCGCAGTGAACGTGCCGAGATGTGGGGCGTGACGATGATGTTCGGGTGCTGCCAGAAAGGATGATCGGCTGGCAGCGGCTCCTGCCGGAACACGTCGAGTGAGGCCCGGGCTACCTGCCCTTCATCCAGGGCGTCGAGCAGGTCCTGTTCCACCAGGTGCTCGCCCCGGCCGACGTTGATAATCACCGAGTCGGGCTGGAGCTGGCTGAGCAAGTCGTAATTGATCAGGTCCCGGGTGTCGTCTGTGAGCGGCAGGGTGTTTACCAGTACCCGGGAGGCCTGTAGAAATGGCGCCAGACCGTCGGGGCCGGCACAGGTGGTTACGCCCGCCAACGAGTGCTCGCTGCGCGCCCAGCCGTTCACCTGGTAATCCAGACTGGCCAGGGTGCTGGCGACCCGGGTGCCGATCTGGCCCATACCCATGACGCCAATAGGCCACTCACTCCGCTTGATGGGGCGCTGCAGCTGCCACTGGTGCTGATTCTGCTGGGCCCGGTACACCTGCATATTGCGGCTGATTTCCAGCAGCTGGTGCACCACATGCTCGGCCATCTGCACCGACATGCCGGCATCTTCAAGGCGAACCACCGTGAGCTCCGGCGGCAGTTCCGGCAGCGACATCAGGCCGTCGACGCCGGCGCCCAGGTTAAAAATTGCTTTAAGAGACGGCTCGCGGGCAAACAATTCTCCTGGCGGGCGCCAGACAATAGCGTAGTCGGCCATGACGGGGTCGCCGTTCGGGTCCCAGGTCACGACCTCGGCTTCCGGCAGAAGTGCCTTGATAGGCTGGGGCCAGCGTTCGGGTTTGGAGTCCCCGGCGACAAAAAGCACTTTCATGAAGCCTCCGTGTTCGAAAAAGCGGAATGATCTGGTTATGCTGTTTTGCTTGGCAGAATAATATCCCGAAAAGTACCGGTATTTTCGACTAACGATGATCGAAATGGCCCGTTAACCTGAGACATTAAAGAATAGTGTTTCAGAATCGGCACGAATTTTGAACGTTTTTCGAGGTGTTCTGTGGTACTTGATTTTATCAACGATTAAAATACTGCATCTTTTCTATTCATGGGACTTATATCCCGGATACCTGATCAGGCGACGCTGTCGGAGGGCGCCACTATATGTCGAAAGCAGAATCCACCTCACCGGAACTGATGGTTGCCTCCGGTGACGGCGAGCCGGTAAAGCCGGAAAAAGACCGTAAGTTCGTGGAGGCGCTGTCCCGCGGCCTGGACGTTCTGCGCGCCTTCAGTCAGGGCTCCGTTATCCTGGGTAACCAGGATATTGCCCGGATTACCGGTCTGCCCAAGCCTACCGTTTCGCGCATGACCTACACCCTCACCAAGCTGGGCTACCTGAGCTACAACGTGCAGCTGGAGAAGTACCAGCTAAGCTCCGGTGTGCTGGCGCTGGGTTACGCCTACGTGTCGAACCTGAAGGTGCGTCAGCTGGCTAAACCGTACATGGATGAGTTTGCCCGCCAGACCAATATGTCCATTGGTCTGACCTGCCGGGACCGCCTGCACATGATTTATGTGGAGAACCGCCTGCCGCCGGAGGCCTCTCTGCTGCGCATGGACATCGGCCTGAAGCTGCCGATGGCGACCACCTCTGCTGGCCGCGCCTATTACTGCGCGATTACCGATAAGGCGCGCCATGTTATCGACGATGCCATGGAAGCGAAGTACGGAGCCGAGGGCTGGCGGGAAAAAAAGGAAGGGCTCGAGCGCGCCAAGGAGGATTACGAGAAGCACGGTTTCTGCCTATCGCTGGGCGAGTGGGACCGCAATATCAATTCGGCGGGTGTGCCTATTCATCTGCAAGACGGCACCATTATGGCACTGACCTGTGCCGCGCCATCATACCTGGTGTCTGCTGAGAAGCTGCGTGGATCGGTAGCCCATCAATTGGCCATGCTGGCCGGCGATATCGAATCCCTGGGCGTGTGATTACCGTAGCCGCAGCGCCGCAAACATCCCGGTGAACGGCCTGGCCCAGTAGGGCGTCGTAAAAAACCGCAGAAGACATTCTGCGGTTTTTTTGTGTCCGGTCTTCAATTGATGGTTGAAACCCCGCAAGATCTACTATTAAATCGTACTCAAGTTTCGCTTGTTAAAACTATATTCCATATTAGGCGAGGAGAGATTATGTCTGAGGTCGTAACTTATAACCGTGAAGGCACCGTTGGCGTCATTACTGTGGACTACCCACCGGTGAATGCCCTGGGCCATGCGGTTCGTTCCGGCCTGTTGGCCGCGCTTGAGCAGGGGCTGAAGGATTCCGAGGCCAAGGTGCTGTTGCTGGTGTGTGAAGGCCGCACCTTCATTGCCGGCGCGGACATTCGCGAATTTGGCAAACCAATTCAGGAGCCATCGCTGCCTGAGGTCATGAATGTATTCGAGAACAGTGATAAGCCGGTGGTCGCGGCTATCCATGGCACCGCCCTCGGTGGTGGCCTGGAAACAGCCCTGGGTTGTCATTACCGGATTGCCCTGAGCAGCGCCAAGGTTGGCCTGCCCGAAGTGAAGCTGGGCCTGCTGCCCGGCGCCGGTGGTACCCAGCGTCTGCCGCGCCTGACCGGTGCCCGTAAGGCCTTGGAAATGATCACCACTGGCGAGTTTGTCGGTGCCAGCGAGGCCCTGAAACTGGGTATTGTCGATGCCGTTGATGAGGGCGACGACATCAAGGCCGCCGGCCTGGCCTTTGCCAACAGCATTGCCGATGAAGGCAAGCCAGTGCGCCGGGTCCGTGACCTGACCGACAAGATCGCCGCCGATCAGGGCAGTGACGTTTTTGATGAATTCCGCGCCCAGCTGGAGAAAAAGGCCCGCGGCCTGTTTTCGCCGTTCAAGTGTGTGGATGCGGTGGAAGCTGCGGTCACCCTGCCGTTCGATGAAGGCATGAAGCGCGAGCGTGAACTGTTCGTCCAGTGCATGGACTCGCCCCAGCGTGGCGGGCTGATCCACGCCTTCTTCGCCGAGCGTGAAGTATCCAAGGTGAAGGGGCTGGCGAAGGACACCCCGGTGCGTGACATCAACAGTGTCGGCATCATCGGTGCCGGTACCATGGGCGGTGGCATTGCCATGAACTTCGCCAATGTGGGTATTCCCGTCACCATCGTGGAAGTGAAGCAGGAGGCTCTGGACAAGGGCTTCGCGATCATCCGCAAGAACTACGAGAACTCTGCGAAAAAAGGTCGTATCACCACCCAGCAGGTGGAAGAGCGCATGGCGCTAATCAGCGGAAGCCTCAGCTACGACGCCTTCAAGGACGTCGATCTGGTGATCGAGGCGGTGTTCGAGAACATGGCCATCAAGAAGGAAATTTTCGCCCAGCTGGACGCGGTGTGTAAGCCCGGCGCGATCCTGGCCTCGAACACCTCTACCCTGGATATCGACGAGATCGCCTCCGCTACAAAGCGCCCGGAAGATGTGGTCGGTATGCACTTCTTCAGCCCGGCCAACGTGATGAAGCTGCTAGAGAACGTGCGTGGTAGCAAGACCTCGGATGAGGTCAAAGCCACGGTGATGGCGGTGGCCAAGAAAATCAAAAAAGTGGGTGTGTTGGTTGGCAACTGCTACGGCTTTGTTGGCAACCGCATGCTGCACAAGCGCGGTGCCGAAGCCATGGCTTTGGTTAACGAGGGTGCAACACCGCAGCAGGTGGACAAGGTGCTGACCGACCTGGGTTACCCCATGGGCCAGTTTGCCATGTCCGATCTGGCTGGCATCGACGTTGGCTACCGAATCCGCCAGGAACGCCGCAACTCCGGTGAGGATGTGCCCCTGAGCTGGATGGACAAACTCGCCGAACAGGATCGCCTGGGGCAGAAGACCATGGCCGGTGTTTACCGCTACGAGGAAGGCAGCCGCAAGCCGATCCCTGATCCGGCCGTGGACGCCATCATTGCCGAATTCCGCCAGGAACAGGGCATTACCCCGCGCGACATCACCGATCAGGAAATCCTGGAACGCTGCATGTTCGTGATGATCAACGAGGGCGCCAAGATTCTGGAAGAGGGCATCGCCGACCGGGCCCTGGATATCGATGTGGTGTGGATCTTCGGTTACGGCTTCCCGGCCTACCGGGGTGGCCCCATGTTCTGGGCCGACCAACTGGGCCTGGATACCATCCTGAACGCGGTTGAAAAGTACCACGACGACATCGGCGGTGATCAGTGGAAGCCGTCGGCTCTGCTCAAGCGCCTGGTGGCTGAAGGCAAATCCTTCGCTGATCTCTGAACGAAACGAGGCTAACTGAAATGTCTGATGCAGTTATTGTTTCCACCGCGCGCACCGGCCTGGGTAAGTCCTACCGGGGCGCCCTGAACAACACCCACAGTGTCGATCTGGCCGGGCATGTAATTCAACACGCGGTTGCGCGTGCCGGAATCGACCCGGACGTGGTCGAGGACGTGATCCTTGGCGCCACCTTCCACGAGGGCGCCCAGGGCAAGAACATCGCTCGCCTGGCGGCCCTTCGGGCCGGATTGCCAGCAACCACGGCAGGCCTGTCGATCAACCGGTTCTGCAGTTCCGGGCTCCAGTCCATCGCCATCGCCGCTCAGCGCGTCGTGTCGGAGAAGGTGCCGGCCATGGTCGCCGGTGGTGTGGAGTCCATCTCCCTGGTGCAGAACGACAAGCTCAATAGCTTCCATGCCCGCAATGAATGGCTGATGAAGCACAAGCCCGAGCTTTATATGGCGATGATTGAAACGGCGGATATTGTGGCCCAGCGCTACCAGGTCAGCCGTGCGTCCCAGGACGAATACGCCCTGATCTCGCAACAGCGCACGGCCGCGGCCCAGGAAGCGGGCCGGTTTGATGATGAGATCGTGCCGTTCGACGCCACCATGTTGGTGAAGAACAAGGAAACCGGCGAGATCAGTGAGCGCGACGTCACTCTGAACCGGGACGAGTGCAATCGCCCGAATACTACCCTTGAAGGCCTGCAGGGCCTGGACCCGGTTCGGGGCGAGGGTCAGTTCGTCACCGCCGGCAACGCCAGCCAGCTATCCGACGGTGCTTCCGTGTGCACGGTGATGAACAGCACCTACGCCGAGAAGAACAACATCGAGCCCATGGGCATCTTCCGTGGCTTTGCCGTGGCCGGCTGCGAGCCGGACGAAATGGGTATCGGACCGGTGTTTGCGATTCCGCGTCTGTTGGCGCGTAATGGTCTGACCATGGACGACATCGATCTGTGGGAACTGAACGAGGCGTTTGCGTCCCAGGTGGTGTACTGCCGGGATCGCCTTGGCATTCCCATGGAAAAGCTCAACGTGAACGGCGGCTCCATTTCGGTGGGTCATCCCTATGGTGTGACCGGCTCCCGGTTGACCGGCCATGCCCTGATTGAAGGCAAGCGCCGCGGTGCCAAGTATGTGGTCGTTACCATGTGCGTAGGCGGTGGCCAGGGCGCAGCCGGACTGTTCGAAGTGGTGTAAGCGCAATCTCATTATGGCGGGTAAGTCAGGAGCAAAGGCATGAATGATCTGAGCAGGAACTACATCAACGGACAGTGGGTTGATTGGCGTGGTGACACCCTGGATGTCCACGAAGCCGCCACCGGCGAGGTGATAGCCAAGGTGCCATCGTCCAACCGTGCGGTTATGGAACAGGCCATCGCCGCCGCCCACGATGCCTTCGACACCTGGTCAGAGAGCACGCTGGAGCAGCGCCTGAAAGTGCTGGAACAGCTGCACGAGGGCCTGACCGCCCGCAGTGACGAGATCGCCCAAACCATCTGCCGGGAAGTGGGTATGCCGATCAAACTGGCGACCGGCATACAGGCCGGGCTGCCCGCCACCATCACCAAGAGCTACCTGAAACTGCTGCCGGACTTTGCCTTTACCGAGCAGGTGAAGAACTCGGAAGTGCAGTATGCGCCGGTGGGCGTGGTGGGCTGTATCACGCCCTGGAACTACCCGTTGCACCAGGTCATCCTGAAAATCGTGCCGGCCATCGCCGCCGGTTGCACGGTGGTGCTGAAACCGTCCGAAATTGCCCCGCAAAGCGCCTACATTCTGGCGGAGATCCTGGACGGCACCGATCTGCCCAAGGGTGTGTTCAACCTGGTGTGTGGTCTTGGTGAGACGGTGGGGGATACCCTGATCAATCATCCAGACGTGCGCATGGTGTCGTTCACCGGCTCCACCCGCACCGGTAGCCGGATCGCCCACGCCGCCGCTGAAGATTTCAAACGCTTTGCCCTGGAAATGGGCGGCAAATCCGCCTCGGTGGTGCTGCCGGATGCCGATTTGGCGGCTGCAGTGAAAGGCACGGTCAACAACTGCCTGCTCAACTCTGGGCAAACCTGCACGGCGTTAACCCGCCTGCTGGTGCCGGCGGATCGGCACGACGAAGCCTGTGAACTGGCGGCCGCCGCGGTGGCCAAGATGACTCCGGGTAATCCGCTGGAAGAAACCACCCGTCTCGGGCCGCTGGCCTCCGCGCAACAGCGCGACAAGGTGATGGATTTCATCAAACTGGGTATCGAAGAAGGCGCCACCCTGGTGGCCGGTGGCCCAGACGCGCCGCAAGGCTGTGATCAGGGCTATTTTGTTCAGGCCACAGTGTTCGGCAACGTCAAACCGGACAGCCGCCTTGCCCAGGAAGAAATCTTCGGCCCGGTACTGAGCATCATTCCCTACGCCGACGAAGCCGAGGCCATCCGTATTGCCAACGGCACCGCCTACGGTCTGTCCGGTGCAGTCTGGTCGGCAGACCAGGACAACGCCAAGCGGGTTGCGAGCAAACTGCGCACCGGCCAGGTCTTCGTTAACGGTGGCGCGTTCAACCCTCAGGCACCGTTCGGCGGCTTCGGCCACTCCGGCCTCGGCCGTGAATTCGGCAAATGGGGCCTGGAAGAATTCCTGGAAGTGCGATCACTTCAGCTGTAACCGAAGAAGTATGCTCGGCACCCGGGGTGGGGTGCCTTTTCTGCCGGGAAAAAGATGTCTGAGCGCAGCGAGTTATTTTTCCCAAAAGAAAAGATACCCCGCCTCGGGGGCCAGACTCCTATCTCAGGCTTTACCACCAAGAAGGATGCGAACGGCAGTACAGGCATCCTCCAGCTCCTCATCCCGGGGCTCTCGCCCCCCAAGGATGTCGCTGTACAGGCAGGACTCGGCCAGCCGGATCATGAAGTAAGACAAGCTTTCGATGTTCATCGGCGGCGTGATCTGTCCCCGAGCCACCTGGTCTCTCAGCAGCCGGGTGTTGGCCTCAACGGTACGGCTGCGCAAGGTGGACTGGGACGAGGTAAGAATTTTCAGCGCGTACTCCGGATCCTGGTGGATGAACTGCCGCAGGGGCCCGAAGTGCAGCACGGTGGAGTTGATGTGCCGATAGACACCCACCACATAGTCGATCCCGGTGCCGGGGGTGGCTCTGAGCGCCTCCTGGCGCAGGGGATCGTACAGCGACCAGAGGACGTCACCGATTAGCAGGTCCTTGTTGCCCACCCAGCGAAACAGGGTGGCCCGGCCAATGCTGAGCTCGTCCGAGAGGGCGGCAAGGTGGATGCGTTCGCCCTTGAGCCACATGCGCCGGGCCCGCTTCAGAGCGTCCGCCGGTGTTGCTCGGGTTGGTGTTTGCTCGGTCACTGAAACCTCATGTGGTGATTTGCAGCCATTCTAAACACAAAAAAGGAAAGCCGCTATGAAGACCAGAATCACTGAAATGTTCGGCATGCGCTACCCGATAATCCAGGGCGGCATGCATCACGTGGGCTATGCCGAACTGGCCTCGGCCGTGTCCAATGCCGGCGGCCTGGGGATCATTACCGGCCTGACCCAGCCGACGCCTGAAGACCTGGCCCGGGAAATCGCCCGCTGCCACGAAATGACCGACCAGCCCTTTGGCGTCAACCTGACCTTTCTGCCGTCGTTCAACACCCCGCCCTATGCGGAGTACATTGATGCCATCATCGCCGGTGGCGTCAAGGCGGTGGAAACCGCCGGCCGCAGCCCGGAACAGTACATGCCCCAGCTGAAAGCGGCAGGCATCAAGGTTATCCACAAGTGCACCTCGGTGCGCCATGCCCTTAAGGCCGAGCGTATCGGTTGTGATGCCGTCAGTGTCGATGGCTTCGAGTGTGGCGGTCACCCGGGCGAGGACGACATTCCCAACTTCATCCTGCTGCCCCGGGCTGCCGAGGAACTGACCATTCCGTTTGTCGCTTCCGGTGGCATGGCCGACGGCCGCAGCCTGGTCGCGGCTATGGCACTGGGTGCCGAGGGAATGAACATGGGCACGCGCTTCCTGGCGACCAAGGATGCCCCGATTCACGACAACGTCAAACAGGCCATCGTCGAAGCCGACGAACTCCAGACCAAGCTGATCATGCGTAACCTGCGCAACACCGAGCGGGTCATGAAGAACGCCGCAGTCGAGGAAATTATCCGGATCGAAAAGGAAAAGGGCGAGGCCGAAACCATCGACGACATCCGCCATCTGGTTACCGGCGTGAAAGGCCGATTGGTGCTGCAGGAAGGCAAGATGGACGAGGCAGCCTGGAGCTGCGGTATGGTGGCCGGCCTGATTCACGATATCCCCAGCTGTGAAGAGCTGATCAGCCGGATCATGGCCGACGCCGAGGAAATCGTTCGCCAGCGCCTGACTGGCTTCCTGGCCTAACGCTGGACAAGATCCGGTCCCTTTCTAAACCCAATCACGCCCGCTACCCCCCACACGGGCGTGAAGGTTTTGTGATAGTTCCGCTATACACTCTTTAAGCGCTTGTGACTCTGCCGTGAGCGGCCCCTGCCATGCTCCCAGTCGTGCCAGCACGCCGTGCCGGCAACGACTGACGAATCACAAGGAGAGATCACAATGCGAAACCTGACCCGAATGCTTGCCGTAACCGGCCTGAGTTTGTTTGCACTGTTTGCTGTCGCCGGCGACGAAATGAAGCACGACGATGGCATGATGAGCGATGACACCATGGAGCAGGACATGTCCGAGAAGGGCATGGAAAAGGATGACATGGCTGATGACATGGGGCACGGTATGAAAGACGACGCCATGGATGCCAAGGGCATGGATGACACCATGGAAAAGGACATGGGCGACATGTCGATGGACGAGGAAACCATGGACCATAAGGACACCATGGAGTAACTATTTTCCGAGGACGGGATCAGAGCCAGGGAACCATGACACGAACCGTACTGATTATTGAGGACAACCCCGGAATCGGCGAGCTGGTGCGTATGCAGGTGACCGACCTGGGCATGGACGCCATTCTTGTCGATCGCGGTGACGATGGCCTTGAGCGTTTTAATCAAGGCGGGATTGATCTGGTTATCCTGGACCTGATGCTGCCAGGCCTGGACGGTCTTGGGGTCTGCCGGGAAATTCGGTCCAGTCCGGGCTATGTACCGGTGCTGATGCTGACCGCCAAGAGCAGTGAGCTGGATCGGGTGCTCGGGCTGGAAATGGGCGCCGATGATTACCTGACCAAACCGTTCAGCGTGGCTGAACTGGCAGCGCGGATCAAGGCCCTGTTTCGCCGGATTGATGCCCTGTCGGCTAAGCCAGAACCGGCGCCGGAAACCGAGCAGGTGGTGGTGGAAGGCCTGCGGGTGGATCCGGTTCGGCGCCGCGTCTTTGTGGACGACCAGGAAGTGGATCTGACCGCCCGGGAATTCGATCTGCTCTGGCACTTTGCCTGCCATCGTGGCCGGGTGTTCAGCCGGGCCCAGCTGCTTGATGCGGTCTGGGGATATAACCACGAAGGCTATGAACACACCGTTAATACTCACATCAACCGGCTTCGTAACAAGATCGAGACCGACCCGGCCGCGCCCCGGTACGTTCAGACGGTCTGGGGCGTCGGTTATCGGTTTATGGACTGATCCATGGCGCCATCGCTATTCCGTACCCTCTACGCCCGACTGGCTCTGGGCCTGTTCCTGCTGCTGGTGATTGTTGGTGGCCTGTTCACCATGCTCAGCCTCTACTCTGTGCGGGAATACACCGGCGCCGTCTATCAGGAACTCAATCGCGATCTGGCCAGCAACCTGGTGACCGACCGCAACCTGGTGACCGATGGCGAGCTTAACCGGGCCGCGCTCAAGGAGTTGTTCGGGCTGTATATGACAATCAACCCGAGCATCGAGATTTACCTGCTGGACCGGCAGGGCCGCATCCTGTCCTACTCCGCCGATCCCGACAAAATCAAACGTAACCGGGTTTCACTGGCCCCGATTCAGGCCCTGTTGGCGGACCCAGGCGCTTACCCCCTGCCGGGCGATGATCCACGTAGCCATGACCGGCGCAAAGTGTTCTCGGTGACCCCGGTGCCCACCAGCGCCAACCCCACCGGGTATCTCTATGTGGTGCTGCGGGGTGAGGAGTATGACGCCGCCGAGAGCATGGTCCACAGCGAACGGCTGCTGCAAATGGGTGCAGGCGCACTGGTGGTGAGCCTGTTTGTGGGCCTGCTGGCGGGCCTGGTGTTTTTCCGTCTGCTGACCCGGCGGCTGTCGCGGCTGACTGAAAGGGTGGAGCGCTTTGAGGCCGGCGATGGCGAGACCGCTCTCGAGACTGCCCTAGAGAGCAACCCCGAGCACGTGCCGGAGCAGGGCGATGATATCGATTACCTGGCGGCGCAGTTTGAACAGATGGCCCGGCGCATCGCCAGCCAGCTGGATCTGCTCAAGGACAAGGACCATCAGCGCCGGCAGCTGGTGGCGCAGGTGTCCCACGATCTGCGCACGCCCCTGGCCTCCATTCAGGGCTATCTGGAAGCCCTGCAGATGAAGCAGGATGACCTCAGCCCGGCTGAGCGCGGCCGCTTCCTGAAAGTCGCGCTGGCAGAGACCCATCGCCTGGGCCGGCTGGTGGATGAACTGTTCGAACTGGCGGCGCTGGAGGCCCGGGAAAAACAGCCGGTGCCGGAGCTCTTCCTGATCGCCGAACTGGTCCACGATGTGGTGCAGAAACACCAGCCCGAAGCCGAGAGCGCCGGCGTTGACCTGGTTATTGCGGCCGCCGATCCGGTGATGGTTCGGGCCGACATCGCCATGACCGAGCGCATTCTCGATAACCTGATCAGTAACGCCGTCAGCCATTCCCCCGCCAACAGTCAGGTGACCCTGGCGGTTCAGGGTGCCGATGGTGGCGCTCGTGTCACCGTGGCGGACGCCGGTCCCGGCATCAACGACGACGATCTGGCGCAACTGTTCGAACCCTTCTACCAGGCCGCCAATGCCGATCGCACCGGCCACGCCGGCCTGGGTCTGGCCATTGCCCAACGCATGGCGCAACTGCAAAAAGGCCAGCTATCGGCGCAGAACGGAGCGTCTGCCGGTGCCGAATTTCAGATCTGGCTGCCCGGAAAATAAACCTGTGTCGTTATAGATTCGTAAGAAACACCAGAAGGTTTTGTGAAGGCACCACGTTAGGCTGGAGTCAGTAAACCAGTCACAGGAGATGAAGTATGAAAGGCAAATTGATGGGCATGGCCACAGCGCTGCTGTTGGGCGCCGCAGGTACGCTTGCGCTAACCCATGCCAGTGCCGAGACGCGGGCCGAAAAAGACACCGAGTTCGCCCCTGATAACCCCGATCTCGCCGTTGCTACCTTTGCAGGCGGCTGCTTCTGGTGCGTGGAATCCGGTTACGAGAAAATTCCCGGCGTGGTTGAGGCCGTCTCCGGTTATGCCGGCGGTGAAGAGCCCAATCCCAACTATAAACAGGTAGCTTCCGGGCAGACCGGCCATACCGAAACGGTGCAGGTCTACTACGACCCGGATCAGATCACCTACGAAGGCCTGCTGGCCGGGCTGTGGCGGATGATGGATCCGACCGATGCCAATGGTCAGTTTGTCGACCGGGGTCAGCAGTATCGTCCCGCCATCTTTTACCACGACGCCAAACAGAAGCGCCTGGCAGAAGCGGCCAAGGCTGAGTTACAGGCCTCTGGTGTGTACGACAAACCGGTGGTGATCGAGATTGTGCCGTTCACCGAGTTCTACACCGCTGAGAAGTACCACCAGGATTACTACAAGAAGAATCCGGTGAGGTACAACTTCTACACCTTCAATTCCGGTCGCTATCAGTTTATCGAGAAGGTCTATGGCGAGGACTACGAGCTGGATTTCTCCCAGTACCAGCCTGACGGGATGACCAAGGCCTCCAACTCTGAGGCTAGCGCCGGTTTTGATGCCCAGAGTTTCGTGAAGCCGGACCGGGAGGTTCTGATGAAGCGGCTGAGCGACATGGAGTTCGAGATCACCCAGGAAGATGGCACCGAACCTGCGTTCAACAACCGTTACTGGGACAACAAGAAACCCGGCCTGTACGTGGACGTGGTGTCGGGAGAGCCGTTGTTTTCATCCCGGGACAAATACAAGTCCGGCACTGGCTGGCCCAGCTTTACCAAGCCCATCGAACCCGGTGTTGTGGTGGAGCGTGAAGATAAGTCGTTCTTCATGACCCGGATTGAGATTCGCAGCCGCCACGCCGATTCGCACCTGGGTCACGTATTCAACGATGGCCCGGCGCCGACCGGTCTGCGCTACTGCATGAACTCCGCAGCGATGGAATTCATCCCGCTGGAAGACATGGAAGCGCGGGGCTACGCCGAGTATATCGATGACGTCACCGGCGGTCAGCGCAGCTAATGTTCTCCAACTAACAGCCGCAGTCGTATCCCACCGTTATAGCCAGAGGTCCCGGACCGGGGCCTCTGGACCGAAGTGATGATAGATCTGCGCCTGCAACAGTTCGGCCGTCGCGATGGCGTCGATCAGGGCATTGTGGGCGGCGTAATGGGGCAGACCATAGCGAATGCGGCTATCGGCGAGCCTGATCGACACCGGCTTCTCGCCCCAGAATTGCTGCCACCGAGTGGGGCGCCGGTTCGGATGCAGATGCGCCTCAATGGCCATGGTGTCCAACACCGGAAACTCAATGCCTTCGCCCAGCCGCCACCTCAGGGCAACGTCCAGGAATCCCCGCTCAATACTGCGATAGTGCACCACGGGAACCCGGCCCCGGAGCAGCTCAAACATTGGGTCCAGGATGTCTTCCAGGTCTGGCGCCTTGGCGATGTCGGCATGGGTGATGCCGTGGATTTCGATGGAGGTTTGGTGAAGTGGCAATCGGGGCCGAACCACCCAGTGCCTGGCTGCGCTCAGTTGAATACCCTTCAGGGTAAAGGGCACCAGTCCGACACTGACGATGGAGTGTTGGTCCGGGTTCAGGCCGGTGGTTTCGAAATCCATGGCAACCATCGGCACCTCGCTGATGGGCGTGTCCGGGGCAATGCAGCCGGCCGCGTAATACTCCTTGAGCAGCGGGTGCTGGGCTTCCCGGGCCAGGGCGTCGAAACGCTCTGACCAGTCAGGTGTCTGGGTGGAGACGACGGCCGCTTTATGGGACATTGCGCCCCACCCCCGCATTGTAGCGGAAGCGAAGGAATTTCTGGGCATTGCTGACCACCTGGAACGCGTCTTTCAGATGACTGCGCTCAAACGGCGACAGATCCTCCGGTCGCACGTTGTTGTCGGGTTCTCGGCCTTCCTCGATGGCGATAGCCTGGTGTCTGATTCGGACAATAGCAATAAATTCCAGAGCATCCCGCAAGTTACCCAAATCGTCATCGAGCAACAGCTTGGTCTGTCCAATGGCCCTCAGGCGTTCGAACGAGTTCTGGGCCCGGGAACCGCAGGCCAGGGCGTGCACCCGGATGAGATCAGAAAGAGGTGCGGTGCCCCGGCGTTTCAGGTTGAAACTCTTACGCTGCTGACCGTCCTCTTCCAGGACAAAGCTGCGGAAGAAGCCGATGGGCGGGGTCCGGTTCAGGGCGTTACGGGCCAGCATGGTTAGGAAGCGCTGACTGTTGCTGGCCTTTTCCGCCACCAGGGTCTTCAGGTCTTCGGCGAAATCGGTTTTGCCGTAGATGCCGTCCAGGTCGAAGAAGATGTTGCTGTTCAGCAGCGCTTCGGCCTTCGGGTTTTCGATCCAGTCGGTGAAGTAACCCTTCCACACGTGCAGTGGTTGGCGCCATTTCTGGTTGGTGGCCATGATGTCGCCGGTGCAGTAGGTGTAGCCGCACTCAGCCAGGCCATCGCTGACGAACTTGGCCAGGGCCAGGAAGTACTCATCGTGCTCTTTTGGGTTGAAGCTGTCGTCCAGGATCATGGCGTTATCCTGGTCGGTGACCACCAGCTGTTCGTCCCGGGCCATGGAACCCAGTGCCATGAAGCAATAGGGAACAGGCGGCGGCCCCAGTTTCTCCTCGCCCAGCTCCAGCAGCCGTTGGGTAAAGCTGCGCCCGATGCCGGCCATGGCGCTGCCGATCATATGGGAGTTGGCGTCTTCGTTCACCATGCGGACAAAGCTGTCGCGCACGTCCCGGCTGATTTTCTGCAAGCCCCGAACATCCTGCTGGTGATAGATGTTGCTGACCAGGTAGAGACTGCTCTGGCTCTCGTACTTGACGATGTCCGACAGCGCAATCACCCCGCGAACCTCATGCTTGTCCATCACCGGCAAGTGATGCACGTTGTTGTGCAGCATGGTTAGCATGGCTTCGAAGATAAACGCGTTATCGCGAATGGTGATCAGGTCCTCGGACATGATGTCCCGGATTGGAGTCTCCGAGGGCAGAGCTTCCGCCAGGGCACGGGTGCGCAGATCCCGATCGGTGATGATGCCTTTAAGATCGGTATGGCCCTTGTTTTCCTCCATCAGCAGCAACGCCGAGACACCCTGGTCGGTCATGATCCGGGCAGCCTCCTGCAGGCGCACCGTGCAAGGCGCCGAGACCGGCTCCCGAGTAATCAGCCGAGTAACCCGGGACGTCATCAGCTCGTTTGACTTCTCCCGCCGGGAGAGCGCTGAGCGAAGTCTTGAATTGTCCTCAACTTCGACAAAATCGGCGAAATTGTCGTCATTTTCGAATAAGAGTCGGAAGATTTCTTCAGGGAATCGGTAGATCAGAGTGTCTTCCAAGGCTTTTGCCGGGAAACGCACTTTTTGATGCATCAGCAGACCGAACTGGCCAAAAATTTCACCCTCGCCGATTCGGTTGTACAGCTCTCCGGAGCGTCGGTAGATTTCCACCGCACCGCTGCGAATGTAGTACAGCCAGTGGTTAGCCTTGCCAAATTCCAGGATGCTGGTGCCGGCGCGGAAATACTCCACCTCGATGGTACCGACTACCCGGTCGAGCAACTCTTCGGGCATTTCGTCAAAGGGTGGGTAGTTGGCCATGTGGTTGCGGATATCGATCAGCTCGGCCTGCATGCACGAAATTCCTGATTAAAGCGTTGATGGAGGAGTGCAGGCCCCAATATAGCAGGGCCATAGGCGGGAGCAAAAAGACGAAGGCCGTGGCGACGGCCTCCGGACAACTGTGGGTCAGTTAGGTAAGGACTGAAAGATGCTTCCATTGCCGCAGGCATCGCCGTTGCTGTAGTCGCTATCTACAACCTGATTAATCCATTGTCGCAGCAGCGCCACGCCTTCGGTGTGCGCGACACTGCGGGCTATAGGTGGCATGCGCCGTTGCGGATCGTTGGCGCTGGCTAACCGGCATTCCACTATGGAGCTGTCGGCCTGTCCCGGAACCACAATGTGCTGGCGACCGCACGAGCCTCCGCCCGTGGCAGTGGGTTTCTTGCAGATTCCGTAGCCTGCGTCCACGGCGCGGAAATGATCAAGATAATATCCGGTGTTAGAGGCTGCGCCGCGATCGTTGTGACAGTGCTGGCAGTTTACTTCCAGGTAGGCTCGAAGGCGCGCCTCGACATCGGCATCCGTACCGGCAGGTGCGCCACTGTCGCCGGGCAGATTCCAGTGCGGGAGCCGCTCTATATTGGTGGCCACGCCCCGGCCATCCAGTTCCAGATCCGGCACATTGGTCAGTAGGCCCTGATCCACCCAGTATTGAAGCTGGTTGACCTGTGGAAAGCCGCCCTGACCACGGGTCCCCATGAACGCAGACTCCGGTGTGTAGGCGCGGTTCAGGTTGCGCGGTTTCGGGCCAATTGGTGCGGATCCGGACTCCTGATCATCGTTGCTGTGGCAGGTGATGCACTGGTTGGCGTTGGGGATCGCGTAGGCTGGGCTGGAACCAGTTAACAGCTGACCAGAGGTGTGATCCTGATAGTGCCAGCTCACAGCCCGGGTGCCACCCTCAGGAGCCAGTCGGGTGATAGGCTTACCGTTGCTGTCAGTCTCCCAGATGTAGGTGATTCCGTCCCAGAACGCACCGCCGGTTGAGCTGGTTCGCTTGACCAAAAGCCGGGTTTCAACCAGCTCTTCAGTGCCCTCGCCCTCATCGGTGAAGGCAAAGGTCTTGGCCAGCACCGTGCCATTGGGGAAATGGAGGGTGCCATTAAGGTTGTTGCCACCCTGGCCGTCCCGGTACACCGCCCGGGTGCCAGGTGGCATGAAGGCAACCCGGTACTTGGTGGCGTAATCGGAAAACAGTTTGCTGTTAAGAACGTAGGGCAGACCGTTGTCATGTGGGGTGCTGCGGGGATCTCCGGGATCGGCAAACAGGTTGTACTGGTCCAGTCGGGGACAGTTGACGGCCGTTGCAGCCCAGTTCACCTGGCCGGAACGGACGGGCTTGCTGCACAGCCGGTCAATTTCCGCCTGACTCGGCGCCGGGTCCACGGTCCCGCTGCGTTCGAACGGCGGAATGGTCACCCGGGGTAGCGGTGGCAGCAGCTTGCCAAAGCGGGCCTGGCAATCGTGCACGGACGGGTCGGTGTCGCCGACGGCGCCGTCGAGGCCGGCGAGCACCGATTGCAGGCCTTCGAGGCTGAGGATGCTGGTGTCCTGTTCGGCCGCGGCCAAAGCCAGCTCAAGGCCCTGGGTGCCGTGGAAGTTCAGGTAGGGTTGGCCTTTTCCCTCGAAGGCGTTGTGGTGGAAGCAGGAACCCCATTGCGGCTCCTTCCGGGTGGCCTGGCTATCAAACTTGTAGGCGTTGTAGTGGCAGGCCGGATTGGGGTGCTCATTGGTGTGGATGGGTTTGCCATTGCTGTCCTGGGGTACCGGGTCGCCGTTAGCGTCCACCGGATAGGGGCAGTCGGCGTCCAAGTCATCCAGTAGGCCGTCCCAAACGATGTGTGCGCCTTTTCCCGGGTTGGTGATGTTCTTCAGTCCAATCAGGGTGGGCAGGACACTTTCTACCTGGCCTTCGAGCACTACTTTTTCGAAATTCGGTGGCGGCAGATCGTAACCAGAATTACGCAGAATGTTGTCGTGAATGTGAAGCCCTTCGGTGTAGGGGTCCAGTTTCTTATCGGTCGTCTTGTCTTTGCCGTCGATCAGCTCGTAACTGGCATAGATGATGGCAGCGGTGCTGTGATCTTCGAAGGTGTTATTGACGATTTCGATGTTGTCGTAGCCCAGAGTCAGGAACCCTGTGCCCCGCGGTACCGCTGATACCAGGCCGCTGTGGGCAAAGTTGTAGGTGTTGTTGTTGCGAGCAAGGTTGTTGAGCATCACTGAGGTGTCGCCGTACTGGGTGATGTTTTCCAGGTCGTAGATCAGGAAACCACCGGTGTTACACTCAGCCAGGTTGTTGTCGTACTCACCGCCTTGAACGTTCTCGATCTCGAACCCCATCACGTTGTACACCGCGCGGCTGTTCCGAATGATGGCGGTGTTGGTCTGGCCAACGTAGATGCCAGCATCAGAGGCGCCCACAGACTCAGCGTTGTCCACCAGGATGTTTTCCGATTCCACGGGGTAGATGCCGTAACGGCCACTGGCCGAGCTGGGGACATAGTCCGGGGTCGGATCGCCCGGGTTCATGGGCGGCTGGGTGCACCCGACCTGCAGTCGCTCGGTATAGTTGCTGGCGGTGACCGGCTCGCCACCACCAGACCAGTAAGCCCGAACGTTGAGCAGGGTGCCCCACTTGACCCCTTTGAGCTTGAAGGCGTCGCCGGGAGAGTCGGCAATGGTTAGATCGCGCACCGTAATACCACGAACGTTCAGGGCTTCCAGACCGGTCACGTTGTCACTGTCGCGGAACGACAGCACGGTTTCGTCCTTGCCACACCCTTTTACCGTCACATCTTCGGTGGCCTGAATCAGCAGGCCATGTTCAAGTTCGATAAAACCGCAGGCGAATTCCAGAGTGTCGCCGGGGCGCAGCTGAATCATGGCGCTGACCATGTCACGCGTGGCATTCGGGCCGGCTTCGACAAAGAACGTCCGCCCCTCACTGAAGGGATTGCCAGGTGTTGTGATCACCGGGGGTGATGTGGACGGTTTCGTGGTTCGGGCTTCATTTTCCTTGGCTTGCGGGGATGACGAATCGCCACCGCCGAGGCAACCAGCCAACATCAGACTCGCGACCATTGTGGTCAGAAATCCGGGCACCTGGCGCCGTAAATGGTTCCTTGTTGTCATGGTTAGTCTCCGGGTAATCGATTCACTGAGGGGCGTTCTCAATGCGCTCCCACATCCGCAGATAGGCTTCCGCGGATGTGAACAGCTGGTTGACGGCGTCGTCGATCTGCTCCGGCGAACGATCGCTGTGGCGGATCATGTCCTCGATCTGGTCGGGATAGAGACCGTAGTGGGCTACCCCCCAGCCGTCGTACAGGCCGAACTCGCGGTCACCGGTGCGTTGCTTGTGGAATTGCACGCGACCGTCAACCGAAGTAAACGGGTACAGCGACATCTCGTCGGAGGGACTGCCGGGGTTGGAGGCAAGCTGGGCAATGCCATTGACGTCAGAGGCAAAACCGGCACCACCAAAGGGCCCAACCTTGAACTCCGCAGACCGAGGCCGATTGCCGTCCCGGGTCAGCTTGTCCACCCATTTGCCCCGGGTGCTGCCAAACGAAGCGCTGATGCCGCCCTGGGCGGCGATGCGGTCACGCAAGGCCTCGGTGCCACCCCAGCCGCCGTGGCTGTTGATGACCGGGTAGTTCAGGGGTTTGGTCAGGGCCAGGATCCGGGCGGCGGCCTTGCGGCTGATGTGGTCGGTCTCGATCATCATCTTGCGTTTGATCAGTTCCTGGATCAGGAAGTCACCAAGATTACTCAGGCCCCGTTGGTTGCAGTGCTGGTCGGTACCGCGTCGGGGATCCAGAGCCGCCATTTCCTCAGGTGTTTCGGGAAAACGGTCGCCCACGTAGTCGATCTGGAACAGCAGCTGGTCGATCAGGCCGAAGGGTTGCAACGATGGGTTCTGGTCCGGCTCATAGCCGGCGTATTCCACCTCCTCCGGGCAGGATTCGAACTCAATGGGGTGGCCAGTCTCAAGCAGGTTGCCGCCATAGAGGATGGCGCCAATGCCGACACCGCTGGACAGGTCGGGCAGGTGACCACCGAAGGCATTGTCGAACTTGTGTACCGGGAAAATATTGCGAACCCCCAGCCGGTAAAGCTGATCAAGGCGCTCGACAATGTCTTCGCGCGTGCATTCGGCGACACCGAGAAACTCGCCGCAGCGGAATACCTTGGACATTTCAATGCCCAGCACCACCGCCAGGTGTCCATCTGCAATGGCCTCCCGGGCCTGGCCGGCGCTGGTGACAATGCGGAACCAGCCGAGCCCCGGGCCTCCGTGTTGGGCGTCGATGTAATCCTGCATCTCGTACATGCGCTGGATCTGCAGCAGGATGGCTTCCATCGGATCGCAGTCATTTTTCTTCTGGGGATTGATCCGGCAAAGCACTTCGTTGTGAACCAGGTGGTTTACCAGAATCTTCATGCCGGACAGGTGTGCCCGCTCCAGCCAACGGTAGTAACTTTGATGGTGTTGCAGCGAGTTGTGACGGGGCCAGTCATTGAAGCCCGGCCAACCCTGGGTATCGTGGAGGCCGATGCCCGATGTGGCTAGCTCAACGAATCCGGTTGCGCCCCAGGGGCCGTGTACCGCCTCGCAGTCTTCCAGGGCGTGGGTGACTCCGAATCGATGGAACGGCGCACCGTAGTTGACCCGGCCGCCGATGAATTCGTAGGCCGAGATATGGGAGTGCGTGTCAACGAACCCGAACACATCGTTTTTGTCGATGCCCGGAACCTTTCGGAATCGCTCGACCTCTTTCAGATAGATGGCGGGACCGGTATTGCTCAGCATTTCGACATTGAGTTCGGCTTCCGGGTAGCTATCGCAGCCCTGGGCGGGGATCAGACGGAATTCGTTGCTGGCGTCGGCCAGGGAAGGCGAGGTCAGGGTCAGGTTGCCGTCCTCAACTCCGAGCAACAGTCCTGTCACCTCTGAGGCCAGGGAAAAGCGGTTGTCCCCGGTAGGGTTCAGTCGCCACACCGCGAGGTCGCTGGGGGCATGGACCATGGCAAGTGCAGGCGCCACCGTGATGTCGCCGGTTCGGTTGCCCGCCTCCTCAAGGCTTTCGCCCAGCTCCCTTAGAAGCCCTCCCAGCGGTGCAATCGGGTCCAGCACCAGGTTGGTGGTGTCGCCCAGGCCTGCGACCAGGTAGCTGATCTCACCGACAAAGTTGCCAGTATCGTCGAGAAGTTCGCCGGCGGGATCGCTGATGCCGAGCAGGTCGAAGTCACCCATGCCGCCGGGGTTTCGTTGAAAGCCGGACATCAGCAGGTAAGAGCCCAGGGCCGTCGGCCTCAGGTAGAAAGGCGTCGCCCCGTTGGCCTCCCCGGTAGCGCCATACCGTTCGTTGTGTGGGCTGGCGGCCACGAAGCCGTTTGAGGTTGCCAGGGTGTAACAGCCATTGGCCGGGCTATATCGGTTGGCAAGGATTTGAGGCGTGCCGGGTTTGGACGGTTGGGAGGGTAAGGTCGGGGCAGGTGACTGAGTCTTATCGCTTGATCCGCTGCTACCGTCGTCTTTACAGGCCGGCAATACCAGCATGCAGACAACCATCAGTATCGCCGTCAGGGTTTTGGGCATCGGAGTGCCTTTGCTGTTTTTCATCGGGCCTCTCCTCGGGCTCTTTGACGCTGGGTATGCGCCGGTTTTTATTGTTGGAGGCAAATCTGGGAACGCATCTAGCTATGAGTTTTGTAACAATGCGAAACGGTTTGTAACATGAATCTAAAAGTGTGATTTAGTTCACATTGGGCCAAGTTGGGGCGGAGCAGGTCCCGTGTTTTCTCGCGACGCCAGGCTGCGCGCGGATTCAAGGCAACGGTGTGTATAAAGTGCAGAGGGGAGCCGGGATCGTTTTTGGCCCGGCAAGCATAGGTAATGGTATTTCGTGGGTAGCGGTTGGGTTTTGATGGATGTGAAGTGCAGGAAAGGAGGCTGCGCTCAGGTTTAATTGAAAACTTGCGGCTCTGTTGTTAGCCTTGCGCCACTTTTTGCAGGTGTCCGTCGCAAAGCGCGACGGGTGAAACGGGAAATCGGTGTACCCGGCGTTAGCCGGAAAGTCCGATGCTGCCCCCGCAACGGTAAGCAGGATAAAGGCAATCTGACGCGCCACTGTGCTTTTGCATGGGAAGGTGATTGCCCGGGAACCCTCTATGGGTTCCGCCTGCAAGCCCGGAGACCGGCCCGCAAAAACACCCGACGTTGCGGTGGGCGACTGTGGGTGGGCGATCCCCCGGTTTCAGCCTCCTTGCCAGACCACCGCCCGCCCCTGTCTACCTGTTCCGCAGCAATAACGATAATTCCCGTGCGGGTGCGCGCGGAATACGGAGCAAGTACACATGGCTAGTTGTCCTTTTCCTGCCAAGATCGCAGGCCTTTCTCTTCTTACCCTGCCTCTCGCTGTTGCAGCCGAAACCAACCAAGATCCGGAGTTGATGGATCCAATCGTGGTCACGGCCACGCTTGGCCCGAAAACGGTGGGTGAGAGTCTGTCGTCGGTCACTGTTATCGAACAGGAAGACATACGTCGCCAGCAGCCAAAGGAATTCCGGGAAGTGATTGCCTCCCAGCCGGGCGTGTCGGTGGTGGGTAATGGGTCCTACGGCAAACAGACCAGTGTTTTTCTGCGGGGTAACGCTTCAGACGCATCGATTCTGCTGGTGGACGGCATTCGCATCCGCTCGGCCACTGTCGGTGGTCCGGCCTGGCAGTATCTGCCGCCGCAGTTGGTGAACCGGGTCGAGATTGTGCGCGGCAGTCGCAGCAGTCTCTATGGCGCCGATGCAGTCGGCGGCGTGATTCAGGCCTTTACCACACCAACTGGTCAGGGGACGCGAGGCTGGGTGGAAGCCGGTGGGGGTAATCTCGACAGCCAGCAGTACGGCGCAGGTGCGTCTGCTGTGGAAGGCGGCTCGCGGATCAATGTCGCCGCCAATTACTTCCGCACCGACGGCGCACCAGTGGTCGAAGGTGGCGAGGACAAGGGCTATGACAACAGCTCCGGTGTTGCCAGCGCCAGCCATGAATTCAGTAATGGCGTGCGCACCGGCTTTACCTTTCTCGGTGCCAAGGGCAATACCGAGTATGAGGGCGGGGAGGAGGATTTCCTGTTCCAGGTGGCCGGTGTGAATCTGGAAGTCCCGATCACCAGCAACTGGCGTTCTGTAGTTCAGTTTTCTGATGCCCGGGATGAGCTGGAAGATTTCAGCAGCTTCCCCGGTGAGTTCAATACCCAGACCCGCAGTTCTCGTCTGGAAAACTGGTTTACCGCCGGTACCCATGAGTTTGTGCTTGGTGCAGAGCACCTGGTCGACCGGGTCGAAAGCACCACCGCTTACGATGAATCCAGCCGGTCCAACACCGCGGTGTTCGGTCAGGCATTGTTGAATTTCGGTCCGCTGGACACCCATTTCAGCTTACGGAACGATGACAACGAGGCCTATGGCAAGGAGACCACCTGGGGCGCTGGTGTTGGCTACGAGCTTGATCGCAACCACCGGGTCCGGTCCAGCGTTGGCACATCTTTCAAGGCGCCTTCGTTTAACGACTTGTACTTCCCCGGCTTCGGCAATCCGGATCTGAAACCCGAGGAAGCGACCAGCTACGAGCTTGGTCTCGAAGGCCGCTACGTGCGCTGGTTCTGGGATGTGGCGGTGTTCCACACCGATGTAGAGGATCTGTCCCTGCCGTCCCAGGATTCCGCCGGCAGTGTGCCCGAAGCCCGTCTGCGCGGTGTTGAATTCAGCGGTGGCTGGCAGGCCCGAGGCTGGACCCTAAAGGCGGCCGCTACGGTTGGAAACTACGAAAATAAAGAAGACGATGAGCAGCTTATTCGCCGGGCAGAGAACACTCTGCGGGTAGATTTGGATAAAGAGCTGGGTGAATGGGTTCTCGGAACGTCTGTCCGTGCCGAAAGTTTCAGGTACGACGCGATTTTCAACCCATCCACGTTTCAGGTTGACCGCAAACGTATTGCAGGCTTCGGTGTGTGGGATTTGCGCGCATCCCGGAATCTGGCCCCTGGCTGGCTCGCCACACTGACGGTGGACAATGTCCTGGATCGCGAATACAGCACTGCCAAGCGATTCGACAACACTAATTTCATCAGTGCTGGCCGAACCGTATTCCTGTCGGTACGGTATGATTTCGTTCGGTAACATGAATTAGCCAATTGGCGGGAGCCAGCATGGACAGACCGGGGAACCTGCGGACGGCACGGGTGTTTGGCAAAAAAATTGTGCTCACCGTAGTCGCCCTGGTGCTGCTGGCGACCCGTGTCTGGGCCGGGGCTGAACTTTGTGCGCACGATGCACTTGAGCGCCAGCAGTGTCTCGCGAGCCCGGCGCAGCGCATTGTGTCCCTTTCTCCCGGTGCCACCGAACTGCTGTTCAGCGCTGGTGCCGGTGACCGCATCGTTGCCGTCAGTGCCTGGAGCGACTATCCGCCTGAGGCGGTCACCTTGCCGCAAGTCGGCGACAGCAACCGGCTGGATCTGGAAGCGATCGTGGCATTGCAGCCGGATCTGGTGGTGGCCTGGATAGACGGCAACTCCCGGGCCCAGTTGCAGAAGCTGAGTGCTATCGGCATCAACGTATTCTGGCTGGCGCCCCGTCGTTTCGAAGATATCGGCCTGGCGGTTGAGCAACTGGCTTTGCTTACCGGGCAATCGGAGCTGGGTCGGCAGCGCGCCGCCGATTTTCGCCAGGGGCTGTCGGAGCTTCAGGCGGAGTATGCCGATGCCCGCCCAATTCGGGTGTTCTTCCAGATTTGGGACCAGCCCCTGATGACCGTGAACCGTGAGGAGCTGATCAGCAAAGCCATCACCCTGTGTGGTGGCGTGAATGTGTTTGCCGATTTGCCTCGATTGGTGCCGCGGATTAGCGCGGAGGCCGTGGTGACGGCCAACCCTGACGTCATTGTGACTTCGGGCGAGGATAGCAGCGACCTGTCGGGGCTGGCGCGCTGGCAGCAGTTTCCGGAGTTGGCGGCGGTAAAAAGCGAGAATTTGTTTGTAGAGCCGCCGTCGCTGCTGGCACGGCCAACCTTCCGCATGCTCGATGGCACCCGCCACCTTTGTGAAACTTTGGAGCGCGCCCGTGCCACTCTCTAGCACTCTGCGCCCGCTGCTCGTACTCGCCCTGATCAGTATTGTGGCGATGGTGATCTCGGTCAGTATCGGCTCCAGTGCCATGGAGCTGGGCCAGACCCTGGCGGTGCTGACCGGCGGTGGCACCGAATTGCAGCAAACGCTGATCCTGGATCTGCGTTTGCCGCGCACCCTCAGTGCATTTGCGACCGGCGGCTTGCTCGCCGTGGCCGGCGCCCTGATGCAGGTGTTGTTGCGCAATCCCCTGGCGGACCCCTATGTGCTCGGACTGTCGGGTGGCGCAGCGGTCGGTGCCTTGCTGGCGATGCTGGCGGGTGTCGCCGGTTTTGTGGTTTCCGGCTCGGCGTTTGCCGGTGCCATGCTGGCGACCCTGCTGGTGTTTGGATTGGCCCATGGCACTGGCAGCTGGACGCCCTCCAGACTCTTGCTTACCGGGGTAGTGATGGCCTCCGGCTGGGGTGCCCTGATTACCCTGATTCTTGCGATGACACCGGCAAGCCGGTTGCCGGGCATGCTGTACTGGCTGATGGGCGACTTGTCTCACGCCGGTACACCTGGGCCGGCGTTGATCATTCTGGTGTTGGTCTGCCTGCTGGTGTTTCCTCTGGGGCGGTCGCTGAACGTGCTGGCTCGGGGGCCAATGCAGGCTGCCGCCCTGGGCGTGTCGGTGCGGCCTCTGGAATGGCTGATTTACCTTTTGGCGAGCATCCTGACGGCGACAGCAGTAACCATGGCTGGAAGTGTTGGCTTTGTAGGCCTGGTGGTGCCGCACATGCTCAGGTTGGTGCTCGGCAACGACCAACGGTTGATCCTGCCGGCCTGCGCGCTGGCCGGTGGTGGCCTGCTGGTGCTGGCGGACGCCCTGGCGCGGGTGGTGATTGCGCCCGAACAACTGCCGGTGGGTGTAATCACCGCGCTGGTGGGCGTACCCACGTTCCTGTACCTGCTGTATCGGAGCCGATAACCCATGACAGGCCTGACCACCAGCGAACTGATTATCGATATTCCCGGCCGGCCATCGGGTCAGCCGCTGAATCTGTGTGTGGAGCCGGGGCAGGTGTGGGGAGTGCTTGGGCCCAATGGTGTTGGTAAGACCACCTTGCTGCACACCCTGGCCGGTCTGCACCAGCCCAGGGCCGGGCAGGTGTTGCTGGATGAACAACCGGTGACCGGCATGAAGCGCAAGCAGTTGGCGCGGCACCTTGGCCTGGTGTTTCAGGATCGCCAGGATGGGTTCCCGGCGACGGTCCTGGAAACGGCGCTGATTGGCCGCCATCCCTGGATGTTACCCTGGCAGATGGAAAGCCGGGCTGATCTGGAACTGGCCGAGCAGGCGCTGGAGGCGCTCGACGTGATCCATCTCCGGGATCGGCTGGTACACACACTGTCCGGTGGCGAGCGCCAGCGCGTTGCCATTGCTACCCTGATGACTCAGGCGCCCGGACTCTGGCTGCTGGACGAGCCCACCAATCATCTGGACCTGCATCATCAGGTTGCCACCATGGGCCTGCTGACGGGGCAAGCCGCTGCCGGCAACGTCGTATTCATGTGCCTGCACGACCTCAACCTGGCGGCGCGCTGGTGTGACCACCTGTTGCTGCTGTATCCCGGTGGTGAGGCCTGTTGGGGGCCGGCGCAGAGCATGCTGGTGCCGGCGGCGCTGGAACAGCTGTACGGCCAGAAACTGGTAACGGTAGAGGCTGACGGCGCGCCGGTGTTTGTGCCAGCCAGGTAATTGGGCCGAACTTTCAAGATCGTATTCGGAGACAGGTAATGAGCTTTGCGAGGATCTATCAGCAGGCCGCGGATCGAAAAGGCGGCGAAAATGCGCTGCAGGCTCTGCTGCCGCCCTTGGCCGAGCCGGGTCAATTGGCGGCGCTGGGCGACGACCGGTACCTGTCGGAGATCACACGGTGCATTTTTAAGGCCGGCTTTGTCTGGCGTGTGATCAACCGTAAATGGCCTGATTTCGAGGCGGCCTTCGATGGGTTTGTTCCCATCTACTGGCAACAGGTGCCGCCAGAAGTGCTGGAGGATCTGGCCCAGGACGAGCGCATCGTCCGCAACATGCAGAAAATCCGCACCGTGCCGGACAACGCCCGAATGATCGTCGATGCCGCCCGGGAGCACGGCAGCTTTGGCGCCTTTCTCAGCCAATGGCCGTCAGAGGATCAGGTTGGCCTGCTGTTGTGGCTCAAGCGCCACGGTGCCCGGCTGGGAGGTGCGACGGCCCAGTACTTTCTGCGCAACGTCGGCTGGGACGGTTTTATCCTGTCCCGGGATGTGATTGCCGGCCTGCGCCGGGAAGAGCTGCTGGATGCCTCGCCCGGCAGCAAGAAAGCACTGACCCAGGCCCAGGAGGCGTTTAACAGCTGGCATCGGGAAACTGGCTTGCCATACAGCCATCTCTCAAGAATCTTGTCCTGCACCGTCGAGAATTAGAGTCCTGTATAAGGCCGAATACCGGCCTGAATGTCGCCGAGGGATCCACGGCGATGACTCTCGCTGCGCCCTTTGTGGTGAGCTACACTTTTCTCGAAGGGGGCGATTAGCCCTCGGTCAGGGAAGTACCCGTCATGCCGACCAGAAAGCGTCAACGACCGGCATCTCCTCCGTCCGCGGATTTTTTTCACAAGCTGGCCACAGCGGTGCCCGGTATTCTCTTCGCCTACTGGCTCAGCGCCGATGGCAAGTCCCACGCGTTTACCTACGTCAGCAACCATACCCAGCAGCTATTCGGTATCGATCCTGAAACCCTGAAAGAGAACGCCGAGCCACTGTTCGACCTCATCCACCCGGACGACATCAAGGGAATGGAGGAGAGTATCCGGGAATCCGCCCGCACTCTGGAGCCCTGGCAATACCGGGCCCGCCTGCACCTGCCTGATAATGGCTACGAATGGTTTGAGGCGTCGTCCCGGCCAACACGCGAATCCGATGGCAGCACACTCTGGTATGGCCAGTTCCACAACATCCAGCACTACAAGGTGCTGGAGCAGGAACTGCGGGAGAGTGAATCGGAGTATTCATTCCAGGCCGGGTTCCAGCGCCTGGTGGCCCGCTTATCGACTGAGTTCATCAACCTGGGGTTTGGCACCATTGACGAGTGTATCGATGAGTTGCTCAAGAGCGTGGGTGAGTTCTTCTCCATGGACCGGGCCTATCTTTACGCTTTTGGGGAAGATTACACCGCCATCACCAAAACCCATCAATGGTGCCGGGAGGGTGTGCCCTCGCTGGTTGATGAAAACCAGACTGTGTCCATTGATGCTTACCCGTGTTGGCGTAAACAGCTGTTGGAAATGGTGGATAACAATCAGGTTGCCCACGTTACGGGTGCCACAGACGCACCACCACCCGACGTTGCCGTGATTCAATCAGAGACGGAATCCGCATCCTCCGACACCGCGTCGGTGTTTTGTGTGCCGGTGCGGGCCCAAGGTGATGTCGTTGGGTTTCTCGGCCTCGACTCTCTGGCGCCGCGAAAGTGGCGTCAGGATCTGCACGATCTGCTGATCATCGTTTCCAGCCTGCTGTCCGGTGCCTTGGAGCGGAATATGCTTGAGGAACAGTTGCTGAGTCAGTCCATCCGGGATCCGATGACCGGACTGCACAATCGCCGCTACCTGATGCCGCGCCTCAGCGAGCTGGTAGAACGGGCGGAGCGCTACGATGAAAACTTTACCGTCGCCATGCTGGATATCGACCATTTCAAGCAAATTAACGATACCGTCGGCCACCTGGGTGGTGACTTTGTGTTGCGTCGGTTTGCCAACATTCTGGAAGACCTGATTCGCTCAACTGACGTGGTAGCCCGTTTCGGTGGTGAGGAGTTCATGGTGGTGCTTCCCGGCACTAACCAGATTGAGGTGCAGCAGATAATCGGTCGGATTCTGGCGGCTGTGCGCAGCGATCATTTCCTCTTCGAAGGTCGTGCGATTCCTGTAACGGTAAGTGCGGGAGTCGCCTCGGGGCGGGAGCGGGACGACCGCATGATCTCTGTCGACGCCGTTATCAAGCGGGCTGACCATCGCCTGTATCTGGCCAAGCAGGCGGGCCGGGATTGTGCGTTTGACGTTTCTGGCCCTCTCGGACTCTAGGAAACGGCATTTCACTCTATATCTCAAAATGGTATATCCTTATAACATATAGAGTGATAAGGCAGAGGTGAGAGTCATGACTAACCCTATTGTTCAGCCGTTCTTTGACGAGCCCACTAACACGTTCAGCTACGTGGTCCGGGATCCGGACAGCCAGGCCTGTGCCATTCTGGATTCCGTACTCGACTTTGATTACGCTGCCGGCCGCACCGCTGTGGACTCCGCCAATGACATTGTTACCTACGTACGCGGTCACGATCTGGAGGTGGAATGGATTCTTGAAACCCACGTTCATGCCGATCACCTGTCCGCCGCTCCCCATCTGAAGCAGCAACTGGGTGGCAAGACGGGTATCGGCGCGCACATTCAAGATGTTCAGGAAATCTTTGGCAAGGCCTTCAATGCGGGAACTGATTTCGCTCGTGATGGCAGCCAGTTCGACCAGCTTTTCCAGGAAGGGGATCGATTTCGGATAGGCGGGCTCGAGGCCCGGGTTCGACACACGCCCGGCCACACTCCAGCCTGTCTTACCTACGTTATCGGCGACGCGGCCTTTGTTGGTGACACCCTGTTTATGCCCGATTACGGTACGGCGCGGTGCGACTTTCCAGGTGGCGACGCCCGCAACCTGTATCGCTCCATTCAGAAAGTGCTGGCACTGCCGCCGGAGACCCGGCTGTTTTTGTGCCACGACTACAAAGCCCCGGGCCGGGATGACTACACCGCGATGACCACCGTGGCAGAGCAACGTAGAGCCAATGTTCATGTCCATGATGGCGTGTCCGAAGAGGAGTTCGTTACTCTTCGCATTGAGCGCGATGCTACCCTGGACATGCCGAAGCTGATACTGCCCGCGGTGCAGGTCAACATGCGTGCCGGGCAGTTTCCACCTGCTGAGAACAATGGCCAGGTGTATCTGAAAGTGCCCATCAACCGGTTCTGAGGCGGCAATGAACGTCAAACATTACCTGCCTCTTCTCGACTGGCTGCCCGGGTATGGTCGTAGCCAGGCCGTCAGTGACCTGGTGGCGGCGGTCATTGTCACCGTGATGCTGATTCCCCAGTCGCTGGCCTACGCTTTGCTGGCGGGATTGCCGGCCCAGGTGGGCCTTTACGCCAGTATTCTGCCTCTGGCGGTGTATGCGGTTTTCGGTACTAGTCGCACGCTTTCAGTAGGGCCGGTGGCAGTGGCGTCGCTGATGACAGCCGCAGCGCTGGCGCCGCTGGCCGATGCCGGTACGGTGGAATACCTCGTCGGTGCCGTCGTGCTGGCGTCGTTGTCCGGTCTGATGCTCATAGCCATGGGGCTGCTTCGGCTGGGCTTTTTGGCAAATTTCCTGAGCCATCCCGTAATCTCAGCCTTTATCACTGCATCTGGGATTGTCATTGCGGCCAGCCAGCTCAAGCATATTCTGGGTGTCGAGGCGTCCGGCCACAATCTGCTCGAAATCCTGAATTCTCTGGCGGATTCCATTGGTCAGACCAACGTCGCGACAGCCGCCGTCGGTGTTGGGGCTCTTGCGTTTCTGCTGGTGGCGCGCAAACGCCTGAATCCGCTGTTGCGCGCTGCCGGACTGACTTCAAGGCTGGCCGATATCCTGACCAAAACTGCACCGATCCTGGCGGTCCTGGTTACCACCTTACTGGCCTGGCAACTGAATCTGGGCGCCCAGGGCGTAAAGCTGGTTGGCCAAGTGCCGGCGGGTTTGCCCTCCCTGGCTTTGCCCAGCCTCGACTGGGGACTTTGGCAGCAGCTGGCAGTGAGTGCCCTGCTGATCAGTGTGGTGGGTTTTGTGGAGTCGGTATCGGTGGGCCAGACCCTGGCCGCGAAACGTCGCCAGCGAATCGATCCGGACCAGGAACTGATTGGGCTTGGCGCGGCCAATGTTAGCGCCGGCCTGTCCGGAGGTATGCCGGTGACTGGAGGCTTCTCACGATCGGTGGTGAACTTCGATGCCGGCGCGGAAACGCCCGCGGCCGGGGCTTTCACCGCGGTAGGGATTGCGTTGGCGACCCTGTATCTGACCCCGGCGATTGCCTATCTGCCCCAGGCGACGCTGGCTGCCACTATCATGGTGGCGGTTGCCACCCTGATTGATCTGCCTGCATTGGCGCGCACTTGGCGTTATTCCAGGCCCGATTTTGGCGCCATGCTGGCCACCATCCTGTTGACCCTTGTGCACAGCGTTGAGGCCGGCATCATGGCTGGTGTGGGATTGTCCATCGGGTTGTTTCTGTACCGCACCAGCCGGCCCCACAGCGCCGTTGTTGGCCGGGTGCCCGGAACCGAGCACTTTCGCAATGTGCTGCGCCACGATGTTGAACTGTGCCCAAAGGTAACCTTTCTTCGGGTGGACGAGAGCCTGTATTTTGCAAACGCCCGGTTCCTGGAAGAGCGGGTTATGGATCTGGTTGCCGGGGAACCGGCGCTGAAACACCTCGTACTGGTCTGCCCGGCGGTGAATCTCATCGATGCCTCCGCGCTGGAAAGCCTGGAAGCCATCAATGAGCGCCTGCGGAATGCTGGCGTGGTTCTCCACCTGTCCGAGGTCAAAGGGCCGGTCATGGACCGTCTCAGGAATACAGATCTACTGGCCAATCTGAGTGGTGAGGTTTTCCTCAGCACCTATGAAGCCTGGCAGCGACTGATCGGACAGTCGGTAGCGCAGCGTATTAACGTCTGATGGTCAGCATGCTTGTCCAATGGGTGAGGCCGACCAGTACTATGGAGTTTCCCTTTTCGGCATTCAGACAACGGCACGTGCACTATGGGTATGACCGAAAATCTGCTCTCGACCAGTCAGTGGATCATCACGCTGGTGCTGTTCCTGCTGATCTTGACCCGGGCGGTGCGCACCATCGACTGGCGGGCATTCCGTAGCGACAACGCGCTCCAGCATTCGTTTTTCGGGGCGGCCATTGCCTTGGGGTTTCTCTGGCAACTGCGGGCCGGGCTGTCACCAGGGCTGGCCATTCATGTATTTGGCATTACTGTGGTTACGCTGATGCTGGGCTGGGCCCTGGCGGTGTTGTCCGGATTGTTGGCATTGGTGATCACGGTGATTACCGGTCGCGAGCCCCTGCTGATGTTTGCCGCCAATGGTCTGGTCACCGTGATGGTGCCGGCGCTGGTGAGCCACGGCATCATGCTGTGGGAGCGTCGGCAGAATTTCCGCAACTTTTTCGCCTATATTTTCTTCTGCGGTTTTTTTGGTGCCGGCATTTCGGTGGCGGTCGCTGGCACGGTGATGTGCCTGATGCTGTGGAGCAGTGGCGTTTATGAGTTCGGTGAACTGGTGCATGAATACCTGCGTTATTTGCCCCTGTTCATGATTCCCGAGGGCTTCGTGAATGGCACCTTTGTCACCGGTCTGATGGTGTTTTACCCCGATCGTCTGACCACTCTGGATCAGCGGCGCTACCGTTGAGCGCACTGGTCAGCGTGAAGGCCAGTAGCGCTGCATTTCCACAAACAGGAAGGATGCACTCCAGGTAATCAGCACCAGCCCGGTCAGGCCTTCAATGCCGGTCAGGTGCCGGAGGTCACCGAGGGCTTCGATATCGCCGTAGCCCAGGGTGGTAAAGGTGGTGAAAGAAAAATAGACGCAGTCAAGCAGGCTGCCATTGAAGTTGCCGATCAGCTCGCCCCAGCCCTCGGCGTGGTGGAAAGCATAATAGGCGCCAGCGAAGATCCAGACCTGAACGGTGTGCGCGATCAGTATGCCGAAGACCGCGGCAATCATGCGGAAGTGGTGGTGCTGGCGCATTTTGGCCAGCAGGCTGCTGAGGCGGATCAATGACTCGTGGTGAACGAGTACGACCGCAGCCACAATCAGGGCATTGATCAGAGTGACACTTAGCAGGCCAACATGCGCTTGCGCTGTCAAATGTGGTTTACTCCGGTTACAACTGACAATAGCGCCCGAATTGGGCAGGTTCCATTAACCTTAGCTGGCAATGAAGTAATGTCCAAACGACTCTTTCCGTTGATAATTCTTGCCCTTGGTGTCCTCGGTTTCCTCGCGCTCAAGATGACACGCCCTGAACCGGCTGAAGTCAGCGCCACGGAACGCAGCTGGCGCGTGAGCACCCAGATTGTCGAACCGGGCCGGCACACGCCCCTGTTGCCCTTGTACGGCCAGGTTGTGGCGCCTGAGCAGTTAAATGTCACCGCGACACTGGCTGGACGCATTGACGCCCGACCTGTCTCGGAGGGCGAGCGGGTGCAGGCCGGGGACCTTCTGGTTGCTCTCGATGATGCCGATATCGAGCCGGTTCTGACCCAGGCCAAGGCCCAGGTGGCTGATCTCAAAGCCCAGCTTCAGTCCGAGCAGGTCAGGCACCGCAATGACAGGGCGGCGATTAAGAGCGAGCGTGCGATTCGTGATAACGCGGCCCGGCAACTGGAGCGTACCAAGGCTCTGGTTAAGCGCAATCTGGCGTCCCAGGAAAACCTGGAAGCCGCCACCGATGCCCTGGCCCGGGCGGAGCTGACGGTTAGCACGCGCCAACGAGCTATCGACGAGCACCCGTCCCGATTACAGAGTCTGGAAGCCAAGCTGGCCCAGGCTGAAGCCAACCTGGCCACCATCGAGCGGGACGCCAAGCGGGCACAGCTAACGGCGCCCTTCGATGGTGTGGTCACCGATGTCCGGGTGGCGCCGGGGGATCTGGTGGCCCGGAACGAACCTCTGCTGTCGCTCTATCCCGATAAGAACCTTGAGCTGCGGGCACGGGTGCCGGCGCTGTTCCGGGCGGAGCTGCTGGACGCCCTGGTCCGGGGTGAAACGCTGATGGCTACCAGTGAAGGTGGTGAGCACCGGTTTGAACTGGTCCGGTTTGCCGGTACCGCAGATGCCGCCGGCACCGAAGCCATCCTGGCCCTGGTTGGCAATGGCGGTGGCTTGCGACCGGGTGAGTTGCTGCCGGTCAACCTGCAACGGCCGGAACGCCCGGATACCGTGGCCATCCCCTTCAGCGCCCTCTACGGAGCCAACGCCGTTTACCTGATGACGCAAGACCAGCGCATGGAGAGGGTCCGGATTGAGCGCATAGGCGAGGCTCTGGCGGACAATGGCGAGCGCTGGTTGCTGGTGGCGGGCGAGACTATGAAGCCCGGCGCACAACTGATCACGACGCACCTACCCAACGCCATGACCGGATTGAAGGTTGAGTCGGTGGGCAGTGAACGGTCGGATGATAAGGGCGCGGAGGCTGCCGAATGAGACGCCGCCGAGGGGTGATCGGGTTTTTTGTTCATCACCGGGTTGCGGCCAATCTGGTGATGCTGGTGATGTTGCTGGGTGGTGTCCTGGCGCTGACCCGGATGAATATGCAGTTTTTCCCCACCTTCGCCCTCGACATTGTCAGTGTCCGGGTAGTCTGGAGCGGCGCCTCGGCGGAGGATGTCGAGCAGGGTATCACCGATCCGCTGGAGCAGCGGCTGCGAAGCGTCGACGGTCTGAAGAAAATGACGTCAACGTCGGCCCAGAGTGTGTCCTCCATCACCCTGGAGTTTCATGAGGGCACTGATCCCATGCAGGCGCTGGACGACGTCAATCAGCAGGTGGATGAATTCACCAATCTGCCGGCGGACGCCGAAGAGCCTCAGGTCACCCGGATTGAACGCTACGAACCGGTGGCACGATTACTGGTGTACGGGGACGTAGATCGCAGAGAATTAAGGGATTTGAGTTACCGGTTCGAAGACGAACTGCTGGAGCAGGGCATCGACCGGGTTGAAATCTCCGGCCTGCCGGAGCAACAGATCAGTATCGATGTGCCGGTTGAGCGACTGGAAACCCTCGGGCTGTCCCTGGAACAGATTGCCGACCGGGTCGCCTCTATTTCCCGGGATCTGCCTGCGGGCATGATGGCGCAGCAGGACGCCACCCGGGAGTTGCGGGCGGTGGAGCAGCGCCGGTCGGCCCAGGCCTTCGAGGACGTCACGGTACTTAGTGGTGAGCGGATTCAGTTGAGGCTGGGGGACATTGCCATCATCCGGCAGGAAGCCCGGGATAATCAGATGACCCTGAGTCGCAACGGTTATCCGGCGGCGGAGTTTGTGCTGCAGCGCGCCGAAAATGGCGATTCCCTGGCCTCGGCCCAGGTGCTGGATGACTGGCTGGAGAAAACCCGGCCGACGCTGCCGCCGTCCCTGACTCTGGAAGTGTATGATCAGTCCTGGCAGCTGTTGAACGACCGTATTTCCCTGCTGGTTAATAACGGGCTTGGCGGTCTGGTGCTGGTGGTCTGCCTGTTGTACCTGTTCCTGCCGGGGCGGGTGGCCGTGTGGGTGGCGATTGGCATACCCACCGCGTTCCTCGCGTCCATGGCTGTGCTGTGGGGCATCGGTGGCTCCATCAACATGATTTCACTGTTTGCCCTGATTATGGCGCTGGGGGTAATCGTTGACGATGCCATTGTTGTGGGCGAAGACGCCGATGCTCACGCGCGCATGGGAGAAGAGTCGATTTACGCTTCCGAAGGCGCAGCCAAGCGCATGGTATGGCCGGTTTTGGCGTCGTCCCTAACCACGGTGGCGGCGTTCATGCCGCTGCTGGTGGTCGGCGGAGTGATCGGCAATATCCTGGGTGATATTCCCACCGTGATGATCTGTGTGCTGGTGGCTTCGCTTCTGGAGTGCTTTATTGTGCTGCCCGCGCACCTGCGTCACGCTTTCGTGCCCCGCGGCGGTTCTGGCAGCGAACAACAGCCTGCTCCTGCCAGCCGCAACCCAGTGGCGCGTTTGCGATCCGGTTTTGAGCAGAAATTTGATCAGTTCCGGGAAGGCCGGTTTCGCCGGTTTTCCCTGCTTAGTCTTAAGCATCGGGGTGTAACCCTGGCTGGCGCAGTAGCACTGGCCCTGGTCACCGTCGGTTTGCTGGTCGGCGGCCGGCTTGGCTTCAATTTTTTCCCCACGCCCGAGCCCTCGATTTTCTACGCCAACGTCAGTTTTGTGGCCGGCACCGATGAGCGCACCGTGGACCGGTTTCTGGACGACATGCGCCGTAGCCTGAACGAGACCGAGGCAGCCCTCGGCGGCGATCTGATACGGCACGCCATTACCCGCGAGGGCGCAACCCTTGGGTCCGGAGGACGGTCACGCACTGGTGAAGAGCTCGGTGCCATGTTCATAGAGCTGGCGCCATCAGACCAGCGCCTGGTTCGCAATCCCGATTTCATAAACGAGTGGCGCAGCCGCCTGGCGCTGCCTGCGGGGCTGGACAATCTGAGTATCTCTGAGCGGCAAGCCGGACCACCGGGCCGGGATGTTAATGTGCGCCTGACTGGCGACGATGCCGAGTCCCTGAAAGCAGCCGGCGAAGCCCTGTCCCAGGCGTTATCAACTCTGCCGGGCGTGCTCGACGTGGAAGACGACATGCCCTGGGGGCGGGAACAGCTGATTTATCAGGTCAGCGCCTACGGCGAGGCCCTGGGCCTGACCACCTCTGATCTGGGCCGACAACTGCGGGCCGCCTTTGATGGCCGTATTGCCCAGATCTATCAGGATGGACGGGACGAAGTGGAAGTGCGGGTGCAGTTGCCCCAGGATCAGCGAGAGCGACTCTCGACGTTGTCACAGATGACGGTAAGAGTGCCGGATGGCCGCTTCGTGCCACTCAGCCAGGTTATGAACCTGGATCACCGGCAGGGCTTCGAAGCCCTTCGCCATGCCGATGGCAAGTTGGCGGTGGAGGTCACCTCTGGGCTGAATACCCAGGTCAGCACCACCGACCAGATTCTCGACAGCCTGCAGGCCGAGGCCCTGCTGGAAATTGCCAGCCGCTATAACGTGCGCTACAGCTTCGAAGGCCGGGCTGCAGACCAGCGTGAAACCCTGGCGGACATGCAGACCGGCTTGATCATCGGCCTCGGCCTGATGTACGTGGTGCTGGTCTGGGTGTTCGCGTCCTGGAGTCTGCCGGTGATCGTCATGGCGATTATTCCCTTTGCCTTGGTCGGAGCCCTGATCGGGCACTGGCTGATGGGACTACAGCTCACCATCCTGTCCCTGTTCGGGTTGTTTGGTTTGTCCGGAATAGTGGTCAATAACGCCATCATCCTCGTAGCTTTCTACAACCAGCAACGGAAAAAGGGCCTGGACATTACTGAAGCCCTGAACGAGGCCGCCGTTCAGCGCGTGCGGGCGGTGTTGCTGACCTCGTTGACTACCATCGGTGGCCTGTTGCCGCTGCTGTTTGAAACCTCGCTGCAGGCGCAGTTTCTGATACCCATGGCGACCTCAATCGCATTTGGGCTCGGGCTGTCGACGCTGCTGGTGCTGCTGGTGATTCCGGCGCTGCTGTCCTGGCTGGAGCAGTTTCGGGAATGGCGCGCCCAACGACACGGCGAACATGCTCCTCTGATAGGAGTCGACGACTAGAGGCAGATTTTCGATGGGACAAGCTTTGCTAAGGGTTCACGGACTGGCCAAAGGCTTCCGCAGTGGCAGCGAGCAGATCCCGGTGCTGGCGGACCTGGCCTTAACCCTGAACCAGGGCGAGTCCATGGCGTTAATGGGCCGGTCCGGATCCGGTAAAAGCACCCTGTTGAATCTGCTCTGTGGCCTTGAGCATCCGGACGCGGGCGTCATCGATATCGATGGGCAACACTTTGACGGCAGCCAGGCTCATGATCGCCGCGCACAGTCCCGGTGCTGGGCCGATCTCCGGCGCCAGCGCATCGGTGTGGTATTTCAAGATGCCAACTTGATGCCCGCCATGTCACTGCTCGACAACGTTCGGCTAAGGGCCCGGCTGGCTGGTCAGGACGATTTGGGCTGCTTGGCCTGGCTCGAACGCCTGGGCATCGGCGCCCTGGCGGATCGGTTCCCCGATCAGGTCTCGGGTGGTCAGCGTCAGCGTGCGGCCCTGGCGATGGTGTTTGCCATGCAACCGGCGCTGATCCTGGCGGATGAGCCGACTGGCAGCCTGGACCGGCACACTGCCGATGACGTTGCCGATGAATTGTTCCGGCTTCAGGCCGAACACGGTTGCGCCCTGATTCTCGCCACCCACGACGCTGAACTCGCGGCCCGCTGTGGCCAGCGCCTGGATCTGGCGCACCTCTCTTGCTCTGCAGCGCCTTCGCCATCTTCCATGTCTTCTACCAGCCCAGCGCCTGCTGACCGGTCCCAGTGATGACCCTGTTTGCCGCACTGTTCAGCCATTACCGGCGTCACCCGCTGCAGCTGCTCGCCCTGGCAATCATGATTGTGGTTGCCACCATGTTGTGGACCGGGGTCAGTCATCTCACCCACCAGGCCAGGGCCAGTTTCGGTCAGAGTGAGCAGGCGGTAGCGGAGCGGCGGCAAGTGGTGCGTTCGGACGGGCAGTCGGTTGCGGTAGCTGATTTCGTGACCCTGCGCCGAGCCGGTGTCTGCGTCATGCCCTGGCTTGAGGTGCAGCGACCGGATGCTCAGGGCCGGGTGGTGGGCGTGGACGGGTTAGCGGCCAGCTGTTTTGCCGGTGCCGGCGAAGCGGCGCAAGCCTGGAATCAGCCCCTGAACGGCAAGCCCTTCCTGGATATTCGCGATGCCGCAGCCCTGACTACCGGCCCCGACGATCGGTCAGCCGAGTTGACGCTGCTGGTGGCGGAGCAGGTCACCGAGGCTGCCTTGCCCGAGGGCTATCGCCTGAGCCGCTTCAGCCTTGGCCCCGATACCGGGGAGTTGGGTGAGAGCTTCCTGCTGAATCTGGATGCCCTTGGCGTGCTGGTGCTGTTGATCACCGCCTTGCTGCTGCGCAGCGTGTATCAATTAGGGCTGGCCCAACGCCGGGACAGTTTCGCTCTGTTGCACCGGTTCGGCGTGCCGCCGGTGTCGGTTAATCGCTTGCTGGTGCTGGAAATGGCCCTGTTGGCCGGGCTCTGTGTGATACCGGGTGTGGCGTTAGGGCGTTTGCTGGCCGGGCTTCTGGGCAGCGGATTCGGTCAGGCCCTGGACAACCTGTTCGATGCGCCGCTGTACGCGGGTCAGGAGGCGAGTTGGCTCTCGTCGGTTCTGACCATGATGGCGGTGGTGATGGTGGTCTGCCTGATTGATCTGATCCGACCGGTTTCGCGGGCGCCGGTAATGCTCCTGGCCGGGCAGCGACAATCTCTGGCCCTGGCGGCGCTGCTGCTCGGGCTGGCGCTGGCCATGGTGGCGTCGTCGCTGGTGCCGGTGTTTATTGCCGTTGCCCTGGTGTTTGTCGGCGCCGGGTTACTGGCCCCAATCCTGATGTCAGGTCTGGCTCAACGCCTCGCCCGGGCTGCGCCGGACCCGCTCAAACGCTGGCACTTTGCCGAGTTTGGCGTTCTGGCCCGGCGCCTGGCGCTGCCACTGGTGGCACTGCAGTTTGCGCTGGCCATGGTGTTGGCGGTGCAGGCGCTGGTGACGGTGTTTGAAGCCACTTTTGATGAGTGGCTGTCCCAGCGACTGGCGGCGGACTTCTTTGTTGAGGTGCCTGCGGGTGCGGATAGCGGCCCCGGCGTCGACTGGCTGGCGGCCCAACCTGTGCTGGCAGCCAGCGGCGATTGGCAGCGGGTGGTCCGGGGCGAGGCGGAGCTGATGATGGCAGACGCCGCGTCGCACTCGGAGACAGGGCCGGGACAGCGCGTCGATCTGTTGGCGGTGGCGCCGGTCGGCCGGCTGCTGACCCAGTGGCGCCTGCAGGCAGCCGCAGACCAACCCTGGCAGGCCTTTGCCCGGGGCGAGGGCATCATGATCAATGAACAACTCGCGCGCCGGCAGGAGTTGGCGGTGGGTGAAACCCTCAACCTGACAGTGGCCGATGAAACCCTGTCATTGCCCGTTTTGGCCATCTATCCCGACTATGGCCGTCCGGCCGGTGAGGTGCTGCTTAACGCCGGGCTTTTGCCGGCGGCGTTCCAACCCGGATTCGAGAGTCTGTCGATCAACCCGGGCGATCTGGACATGGCCACCGTGGTGTCGGGGCTGCAGCGGGTATGGCAGGTGGAGACGGTGACGGTGCGGAACAATGAGCGGATTCGGGAGCTGGCGGATACCGTGTTCGACCAGACATTCCTGCTGACCCGCGCCATGACCGTGCTGACTTTGATCCTGGCGGCCGCTGCGTTGCTGATTATGGGCTGGGTGTTCTTCTCAACCAGGGTCTGGTACTACCGGCTATTGGCGGTGTGGGGCTTGCGCGACAGGGAGGTGGCCGGCCAGATGGTGCGCCTTGCCGTCAGCCTGACTATTGGCATTGCGGTGTTGGCTTTGCCGTTGGGTATCTGGCTGACCTGGGTGCTGGTGCACCGGATCAACCCTTTGGCCTTTGGCTGGTCATTGCCGATGGCAGTGTATCCGGAGTTCTGGGTAGAGTTGATCGGGCTCAGCCTGTTGATTGGCCTGAGCATCGCTGCGCTGATGCGTCGTCAGCTCCAGCAGCCAGCCACCATTCCGGCATCCGCCGGCAGTCTGTCTGGAGGTGATCGATGACGTTTTGTGTGCGTTCGATTCACTTTCCGTTCTTTTTTCGAGTATTGGCGTCATTTTTGTGGCTTTTTCTGGCTGTCGGCTGCTCTGGGGAGTCCGAGGACAGCGGCTTTGCCGGACTCGCCGAATCGCAACAGGCAGGCACCGACGTACCTTTCCTGCAGCCGGGCCCGGGCGACCGGCTCAAATTCCCAGAGGATTTCGGGCCCCACCCCCAGCACCGCATCGAATGGTGGTACTTGACTGCCAATCTCGAAAACCAGGCGGGCGAGCCGCTGGGCCTGCAATGGACGCAGTTTCGTCAGGCCCTGACCCCGAGGTCGGCGAACGCGACACCGCCGGCGCCAGCCCAGTGGCCATTGCAGGCGGCGTGGATGGCTCATGGCGCACTCAGTTGGCGTGGTCAGCATCATTTTGCCGAGCGGCTGGCCCGGGCCGACGTTGGTCACGCCGGTGCTACGGCACAACCGTTCGAGGTCTGGCTCGATGACTGGCGGCTTACCAGTACGGGCGAGTCCGGCCGTTGGCGGTTGCAGGTGTCGGCGGATAATTGGTCCTACGATTTATTCCTGCGGCTGAACGGCCCGCCGGTGGCGCACGGTGACCGGGGCTTCAGCGCCAAGTCGGCCAGTGGTGAGGGCTCCATGTATTTCAGCCTGGTGGATATTGCCATTGCGGGTAAGGTCACCATCGACGGCGAAACCCAGAAGGTCCGCGGCAAGGGCTGGTTTGATCGGGAGTGGAGCAGTCAGCTGCTGAAAACCGGGCAGCAGGGTTGGGACTGGTTCGCCCTGCACCTGGATTCCGGAGACAAACTGATGGCGTTCCGGTTACGGGAGGACGGCGGTGCGTTTGTCTCCGGCACCTGGATTACCAAAGAGAGGGAAGCAGTGGCGCTGAGTTCCGACGACCTGACGCTAACCCCGGAAGCCGAGACCGAGGCAACACCAACCCACTGGCGGCTGCAGGTGCCCCGTTATGGGGTTGATTTGGAGATTGCCGCGCCGCCCGGTGAATACCGTAATGAGGGACAATACCCGTACTGGGAAAGCCCGGTCAGCGTCAGCGGTAGTCACTCGGGGGAAGGCTACATGGAGTTGACCGGGTACGAGGCGGAGTAGGCCGTTCAGCTGGTCGTTGGGGGTTCCAGACTGGAGAACAGCTCCTGGATGCCGCTGTGCCACTGCTGTCGCAGCGCGTGGAAATATTCACACTGGTCTTCCACCCGCGCCATCAGGCAGGGTTTGAGGGCGTCTTTGCGATAGATCGCAACGTCCAGGGGCATGCCCACCGACAGGTTGCTCTTCATGGTTGAATCAAAGGAGATCAGGGCGCACTGATAGGCCCGATCCAGCGGTGTCCGGTAGTTCACGATCCGGTCGAGGATTGGTTTGCCGTACTTGGATTCGCCAATCTGGAAGTAGGGTGTTTCCTCGGTGGCCTCAATGAAGTTACCTTCGGGATAGACGTTGAACAGCCGCGGTGCTTCGCCCTTGATCTGTCCCCCGAGAATCAGCGAGCAACTGAAATCCACGTGGCTTAGCTTGCCGTCCGGGTTGTCCCGGCGGATCACTTCGCGCATGGTCTGGCCCACGATTTCGGCGGTTTCAAACATTGTGGCGGTATTGAGCACGTTGGTGGTGTCGGTGCCGGCGCGGCGTTCCAGCAGGCTGATGACACTCTGACTGGTGGCCAAATTGCCGGCGGACAGCAACACCAGCTCTCGTTCGCCCGGCTGCTCGAACACATGCATCTTACGGAAGGTCGAAATCTGGTCGAATCCGGCATTGGTCCGGGAATCCGATGCAAACACCAGCCCGTCGGCCAGTCGCATCGCTACGCAATAAGTCATAAAGCCCTCCTGCCAGGCTCCAATAATGCGCGTAGTCTAAAACGAATTCAGCCGTAACGTGAGCGCTTTATTGTGCGTTTTTTGGCAGTTTTGTTACTGCGCTTGCGCCGCCTCGGTCACCCACGCCCGGGTCTCCATGTGCTCGTTTCCGCCGCCATTGCGCATGCCGCGAACGGGCGCTACATCCAGGTAGTCCAGACCGACCGCGAGTTTCAGGTGGCTTTCGGCCACATTCAGGGTGTTAACCACATCGAAGGTTTGCCAGTTACTGCCCAGCCAGACCTCAGCCCAGGCATGGGTGGCGACGTGGTCATCACTCACCGAATGAATGTAGCCACTGACATAGCGCGCCGGCACGCCGATGTGGCGGCAACAGGCGATGAAGATGTGGGTGTGATCCTGGCAGACGCCAGCGCCGAGTTTGAAGGCTTCAGCCGCCGTATGGGTCACATTGGTGACGCCTGGGGTGAACGCAATGTGCTCCCGCAGATGCTTCATCAGGCGAACCAGGCTGCGTTTGTTGGGCGAGTACTGTTCGGCGAACGCCTTCAGGTCATCGTCCATTTCGGTCAGCGGGGTGTCGCACAAAAATACCTCAGGTGGAAACGGTGAGTCGTCCCGGGTCAGCGGCTTTCCGGTCAGGTCGACAATGCCCTCGGCGACCAGGGTGATACTTGGAAACGCCTTTTTCAGGGTCATCACCGTGACCGGGTTGCCATAACCATCGATCATGTCGCTGGTTTCGCCCGGGATGTCCAGGTGCCATTCGAAGATACGCTGCTGGGGCGTGTTCCGGGGCGTCAGCCGGATGTACTGGATACTGTTGCGCACCGGTGATTCGTAGGTGTAGGTCGTCTCGTGACGAATATGCAGTCTCATTGGTGCCACCCCATGTAGTCTTTCTGAATTTGACCGGCAATGCGCTGAATCCTTGCCAGGAAATCCACGAGGTAGTCATGTAGGCCACGCTCTTCGATGTAGTCGGTATCACCGAAACGGATGTTGGCATAGAGGCTTGAGGCCATGCGCCGGGCTCGCTGGGCAGAACCACTTTCAACCCGATCGAGCAGGCCGGCAATCTCTTCCAGGCAGCTGTGCAGGGAGCGCGGCAGTTCATGGGACAGAATCAGCAATTCCGGGACACTGGTAGGATCCAGGCTGTGCCCGTAAGTGTTTTGGTAGGCCTCAAACGCCGCCAGGGAATTCAGCAGGGCGGTCCACTCGAAGAAGGACTGGGTGGCCTGTTCCTCCATCGACTTCATCGCCATGACATGGCGAATATCCAGTACTCGCGCGGTGGTATCTGCCCGCTCTATGATCGTGCCCAGGCGCAGGAAGTGGAAGGCATCGTTGCGCAACAGGGTGCCGTAGGCGGCGCCCCGGAACATGTGCGAGCGTTCGCGAATCCAGTCGAACACGGAGCTGGCGTTGGATTCGGTGACACCCTCTTTTTGCAGTACTTTCAGGTCCAGCCAGGCCCGGTTAATGGTTTCCCAGACATCGGCCGACAGGTTGCCCCGAACATGGAGTGCATTATCCCGGGCGTTACGGATGTAGTTGAAGACACTGGCCGGGTGCTGGTCGTCCAGCAACAGGAAGTCGATCAGATTCTGGGGGGTGATCTCGTCATGGTGTTGGAAGAAATCATCGTAGGTTCCAGAGACCAGTAGCGGCACGGAAAGTTGCTCGGTGCGGTCTTCCGGAACGTCGATCAGGGCCATCTTCAAACTGACGTCCAGTTGTCTGGCCTGGCTCTCTGCCCGTTCCAGGTAACGGGCCATCCAAAACAGGCTGGAGGCTGCGCGGCTCAGCATAAGTCATCCTCCAGTACCCAAGTGTCCTTGGTACCACCGCCCTGGGATGAATTCACCACCAGTGAGCCCTTTTTCAGGGCCACGCGGGTCAGCCCGCCGGGTACCATCTGAATCTTCTTGCCGGAAAGCACAAAAGGCCGGAGATCGAGATGCCTGGGCGCCACGCCCTCGTCCACAAAGGTGGGGCAGGTCGACAGGCTGAGTGTCGGTTGGGCAATGTAATCCTCGGGGTGCGCCTTGAGCAGGCCGCGGAAGGTTTCCAGCTCTTTCTTGCTGGCCTTGGGGCCAATCAGCATGCCATAGCCGCCGGCGCCCTGGGTTTCCTTGACGACCAGTTCCGGCAGGTGGTCCAGCACGTAGTGCAGGTCTTTTTTCTTGCGGCACTGCCAGGTTGGCACATTCTTCAGAATGGGCTCTTCACCGAGGTAGAAGCGGATCATGTCGGGCACATACGGGTAGATCGACTTGTCATCCGCAATCCCTGTGCCCATGGCGTTGGCCAGGACCACGTTACCGGTTCGGTAGGCGGCATAAAGCCCGGGCACGCCCAGCATTGAACTGGGGTTGCCGGCCAGCGGATCGAGGAAGTCGTCGTCGACCCGGCGGTAAATGACATCCACCTGTTGCGGGCCGATGGTGGTTTTCATGTAAACCTTGTTCTGGTGCACGAACAGGTCGGCGCCTTCGACCAGCTCCACGCCCATCTGTCGCGCCAGGAAGGCATGCTCGAAATAGGCACTGTTAAACCGGCCCGGGGTGAGAACCACCACTGTCGGATTGGCTTGTAACGATGCCGCGCGCAGGGTTTCCCCCAGGAGATTGGGGTAGTGCTCCACCGGAGCCACCGGAGAGTGGGCAAACAGCTCTGGGAATAGCCGCATCATCATCCGGCGATTCTCCAGCATGTACGAGACCCCACTGGGGCACCGGAGATTGTCCTCCAGCACGTAAAAATCGCCATCGTTGTTGCGAATCAGGTCGATGCCGGCGATGTGGGAATACAGGTTTCGCGGCAGTTTCAGGTTTTGCATGCCGGGCTGGTATTGGCTGTTGGCAAACACCTGCTCGGCACTGATCACGCCAGCTTTAACGATTTCGTAGTTGTGGTAGATGTCGTGCAGAAAGCGGTTCAGTGCTGTTACTCGCTGGCGCAGGCCGGCCTGGAGTTTGTGCCAGTCGCTGGCGGAAATAACCCGGGGAATCAGGTCAAACGGGATCAGTCGGTCAGCGCCCTGGTCCTCACCGTAGACATTGAAGGTAATACCCAGGCGCTGGAACAGCACATCGGCTTCCCGGCGTTTTTCGGCAATCAGATTTTCATCCGATTCAAGTAGCCAGTTTTCCAGCATTCGGCAATGGGGCCGTACCCGGTTGTCCGCATCGAACAGTTCATCAAACAGACCTGCGTCCGGTGTCTCAATCAGCATGATTCCGTTCGTCTCCTGCGAGGGTGCCGGTGGAGTCGGCACTCAATACGGTAAGGGGCAGCAAAAGGCGGGCCAGCGACTAGGTTGTTGATCTCGTGACCTGTCTTACAGCAAAGGAGAGGATGGTCATTCTGTCAATTTAGGCTTAGAACGAAAACAGGCGGCCAAGTGGCCGCCTGTTTTAAAGTGGTGCCATTCCGCATTATTCGATAGCGGTTGCACCAATACGGTGAATGCTGACGTCCGCACCGTTGAACTCTTCTTCGTCGGTCAGGCGCAGGCCCGAGATGGTGTTGATGACGCCGTACACGATCAGGCCGCCCACGAAGGCCACCAGGACACCGGCTACGGAACCGATGATCTGGGACATCAGGCTGACTCCGCCCAGACCACCGAGCGCTTCCTGGCCGAAGATGCCGCAGGCGATTGCACCCCATACACCGCAAACACCATGCAAAGGCCAGACACCCAGCACATCGTCCAGGCGCTCAATTCTGGCCTGGGCCCATTCGAACAGGTAAACGAAAATGGCGCCGGCAACACCGCCGGTGATTAGTGCACCCACCGGGTGCATCAGGTCAGAGCCGGCACAGACAGCTACCAGGCCAGCCAGAGGACCGTTGTGGATGAAACCCGGGTCCTTGCGGCCTATTAGCATGGCCACCAGGATGCCGCCGACCATGGCCATCAGGCTGTTGACCGCCACCAGGCCGCTGATGCCATCCAGCGTCTGCGCCGACATCACGTTGAATCCAAACCAGCCTACAGTCAGGATCCAGGCGCCCAGCGCCAGGAACGGAATGTTGGACGGGGCAAAGGCGACCACGCGGCCGTTGCGGTAGCGACCGTTACGGGCACCCAGCAGCAGAACCGCGGCCAGGGCAATCCAGCCGCCTACAGCATGCACCACAACGGAGCCGGCGAAGTCGTGGAAGGATGCACCAAACTGGTTCTCAAGCCAGGCCTGGAAGCCGTAGTTGCCATTCCAGATCATGCCCTCAAAGAACGGGTACACCAGGGCTACGATGAGTGCAGAGGCAATCAGCATCGGATAGAACTTGGCGCGCTCAGCGATACCGCCGGAGACGATGGCAGGAATGGCTGCCGCGAAGGTCATCAGGAAGAAGAACTTGACCAGTTCGTAGCCGTTGCTGGCGGTCAGTTCTGCCGCGCCGGACATGAAGTGGCTGCCGTAAGCGACGTAGTAACCCACGAAGAAATAGGCCACAGCGGAGACGCCGAAATCGGTCATGATCTTGACCAGGGCGTTGACCTGGTTCTTGTGGCGCACGGTGCCTACTTCCAGGAAGGCAAAGCCGGCATGCATGGCCAGTACCATAATGGCACCGATAAGGATGAACAGCGTGTTGGCGCTTTCAGTCAGGGTGTGTACTGCACTCGTGATGTCCACGGGTTATTGCTCCTGAATTGTTTTGTTGGCCTCAGTCGGGCTTGTTGTGCATTGGTCGGGTGCACAGAAGCAAGAGGCGTTCCAAAATAAGGCAAAAGCAGTGCCGTTAGTCAGTTGTCAGGGGTAAGTACACGTAAGGTGACGTCTTTGGCGGGATTATCGCACTAAAAAAGTGCGCCCATCTCGACTTTGCACTGAAATGGGCATCCGCTGGGGTGGTCGATTACCAGGTAAGATTGTTGTTTGGGTTGTCGTCTTCAAGAAGGATTTCGGGCGTGGGATCTGCTTCAAAATCGATAACTGCTTCTTGATCAAGAGCACCTGATTCCACCAGTTCCCGCAGTTCGACTTCCTGCTCCTGCAGCGGGCCTGACAGGTCAACGATGATTTCCACCCGGCGATTCTTGGCGCGACTTTCTGCGGTGTTGTTGCTGACCCGGGGCTTGGTGTCGGCCAGCCCCTTCACAGCCAGCCGGGTCGGTTCAACCTCTTCCACCGCCAGCAGGGCATTGGCCACAGCGGCGGCTCGTGCTGCAGAGAGGTCCCAGTTGCTGTAGAACCGGGATGTGCGAATGGGAATGTCGTCGGTGTGTCCCTCCACCGTCAGTCTGCCCGGAATATCCGCGAGCACATCCGCCATGTCGAGCAGCAAGGTTTCGAAATCGTAAGTCAGATCGGCAGAGCCGGAGGGGAAGGAGCCTTTTTCCTCAATACGGATCACGATCCTGCGCTGATCCTCATCCTGAGCCACATTGATGCGCCCATCTTCGATGGCCTCTTCCAGCACCTTTGTTATGTCCTGGGTGCTCTGGTCAAGTTGGTCCTGGGTGGCGGCCTCAATGGCTTGTTCGGTTGGGCTTTTGAGGGTCTGAAGCTCCGGTTTTCGGTCGGACGTGGTCTGCCGAATCTCGTTTACCACGGTGGGCTCGGGCGGCGCCGGTGAGAACTTGTCAAAAATCGGGCTGGTGCCCATGGGAATGTCCAAGGTCGGCACTTCGCGCTGAACCCCGAACGCCTTCGACAGCTCACCGGCAATCTGCTTGAACTTCATGGCGTCGATCTCAGAGAACGACAGCAGCAACACGAAGAAGCACATCAACAGCGACATCAGGTCAGCAAAGGTGACAACCCAGGCCGGGATCCCCGGTTTTTCCTCTTCCGGTAACTCGTCCATGGCTTATCCGCTCGCAGGCTCCGGTTCGGGCGCCTTGTTGCGCTCTTTCGGAGGCAGGTAACTGGACAGCAGTTGTTCGATGATCCGTGGGTTAGTGCCTGCCTGGATCGCCTTCAGGGCGTCGATGTACAGGGACTGCATGCGCGCCTCTTCGGTCATCCGCAAGGACAGCTTGTCGGCGATGGGCGAGGCCACCATGGTGGCGAGCATGGCACCGTACAGGGTGGTCAGCAGGGCGACCGCCATGGCGGGGCCGATGGATTTCGGGTCTTCCATGTTCGACAGCATCTGGACCAGGCCAATCAGTGTGCCGATCATACCCATGGCCGGCCCGACATCGGCCAGCGCGGTGAACACTTTGGCGCCGGACCGGTTGTGGTCCAGCGTCATTAGCCGCTCTTTGTTCAACAGCTGTTCGATGGTATCGCCGTCCTGGCCATCCACCAGCATTTGGATTCCCTGCGCCAAGAAAGGGGACTCGACGTCGCGACCCTCCAATCCCAAAACTCCTTCCTTACGGGCAATCTGTGCAACGTCCACCAACTCTTCAATGGCGGCCTGAGTTTCTGGAAGTTTGAATTTGAAGGCCCGGGCGGCAGCGCCGAAGGCGCCAATAAACTGGCCGAAACTGAACTTGGCCAGCACCACCAGGGAGCTGCCACCGATCACGATCAGCAGGGAGGGGGCGTTGACGAAAACATCGGGTGAGACGCCGAGAATAACGGCAGAAGCGATGAGCACTATGGCGCCAACAAGGCCAATCAGGGTGGCAAAATCCACGTCGTCTCCAAAGGCTGGGGCAAAAGAAGAAACGATTGAGAGAGTACGTTCGGTTTAAGTCTCAATCAATTCGAATGTGTAAAATTGTTTTGCGCGTCTCGTTCTTCGCTCCATGCAGCGTAGCGGTGTAGGTCCGACTCCACCAGTTTCAGGCACAGGGCGACCACGCCAGCATCGTCAATAAATCCGAAGCCGAGTATCAGGTCGGGAATCACATCCAGAGGGTTGAGAACATACAGCAGCGCGCCGGCAATTGCCGCGATGGTTTTCCAGGGCACGCTGCGGTAGTTGCCGTACCAGTAGTCGCGGATCATCGCGAACATGAGCTTGATGTCGGCGCTGAAGCGGTTGAGTTTGCCACTGCCTTTCACTTTCTCTTCTATCGCACGCTGGCGCTCCAGCAGAGCTTCCAGATCGGTGCGATGCACCTTGCCGGATTCGGCATTCAGCTGTTTTTCCGCGTTTTTCTCATTAAACAGGGCCATTACGGCGTGTCCTTTTGGCAGAGAGAATGCAGCCACCATGATCGCCCAAGCCGAAGTCGGTTGCCAACCATTGCAGGCTTATCGGTGTTACCTCTTTTTCGCTCAGCCCGTAAAGGTGCTCAATGGCTTTGAAGGGGGGCTACGTTGGTGAGCGAACTGTTGGTCAGGGGTCGCCAGGTTTCTGGTAGTGATTCCTCAGTTCCGGTGGAATCTGGGCCAGTTGTTTGTCCACCAATGCGGCCATGGCGGTGTCGATCGGCTGAACGTCCAGGCCGGGCTCCAGGGTTTTCAGCAGGTAGGCGGCCGCCTCTGCGGTCGATAGATGGTGCTCGGCGGGTGCCTTGCGGATCACGTATTGGGAAGCCGGTGGATGGGCGAAGTGAAATCGGGGCAGGGTGGCAAGCTGTGGATTCAGGTGCAGGATCTTCGCAGCCTTGCGCCAGGTGCCGTCCAGCAGCAGCCAATGGCTGATGGCGCTGGTGTCGGCTTCCTCAAGAAGTTGGCTGGTGGGGCCGGGAAACAGCACGGCACTGTTCCCATTCAAGTCTGCAAGACTTAATCCGGCCCGCTGCAGTTGCTTGGGGGATTCGCCCACCACAACCTGCACCTGGTCCAGGCAGCGTTCAAGAATTCTGAGGGTGCCCTTGCTGCGCCCCACCTCCGACGGGTGTTGTATTACCGTGATCGGGATGCGATTGGCCACCGCCTGGCACTGGTCGCACACGCAAATGTTGGTGTGCAGCTGGCAATGCGGGCAGATGAATCGTTGCCGGTTCACCACCAGGCCTTGCCCCACATCTCCGGGTTGGCCCAGTTGTCGGGATTGTTCCAGGCGCGTTTGTGGTTGTAGGTGTCGAGGTTGTAGGTATATAGGATAGACGATTTGCCATCACAGCTTAACTCGGCTTGGCGGCGAAACCCGAGCGCAATAAAGTCTGTGAGATTCCAACCTTTCGCCGGTTCTACAACCACGGCAATCTGGTGCGTGCCGTAATTTCTGAGTTGCCCGAGAAAAAGCTCACCCTGGTCCCTCGAAAGATGTTCAAGTACGCCGGTAATCAGTGCCAAATCCTGGGTTTCTGGTAGCGGGAAGGCATCGCCGACCGCCGTTTCGGTTAATGTTATTAGGTGGCACGCGTCGTTGTGTAACTTCCAGTTCTTGCCCGCTTCCTCTGCCAGCGCGCCACAAACCAGCAGCGTGGACGGTTGAACCACATCGACAATTCGTGCGATGGCTTGATGGGGAGTGGTCATAGGTTTCGGACCTGGACTTGATGATGGCTTCAGTATCCCATTTGCCTCCGAAGGAAGGCAATAGTCACAAAAATCAGACTCTTGGGCGATTAATTCTTGTAATTCTGCATTGGCCGGCATAACCGGTGCGCATGTCAATTCGGGTCATATATTAAAAGGGGTTGGACAGGTAACGCCGTACCTGAAATAACGATGTCGCCGGGTGGGCTGGGTTGCTACATCCTTTTGCATTCATTCCGACCCACGCATGACGGTAACTATTCGAAACATAAAATAAAAAAAATACTGTCGTCATCAAAGTCACATTTGCTCTACCTTAAAACGTGTAATCCACATTCGAAGGATTCAGTCATGATTATGAAAAAAATAAAAAGCATCTCAATTCGTCTGGCCGTCAATCTGCAAACCAGGACATTGACCATGGGGTCCCGACAGAACGGGGCTTCCGCACTCGAGTACATTGTGCTTGCAGCTGTGCTGGTTGGGATCCTCACCATTGCGATGACCAACGACACCATCAAGACGCAAGTGTCTAACGCCTTCTCTGGCTTGTTTACCGACGCGGCGACTGCCGGCAATTAAAGCGGTCCCGGCTGTTTGAGCAAGGGGAGAATTATGAGGCGCAGTCGTGGTGCAGTGGCTCTGGAATTTCTGATCCTGTTTCCCATGGTTGTTGCCATGCTTTACGGGGCAACGGCATACGGCATCTTGTTTTTCGGCAAGTATGAAATGCAGGGCGTTGTGGATGTCGCCGCCTCGTCAGCATTGCGTTTGGACCGGGCCCACTTCTCTTCCGACGGTCTCTCCGACCAGATCGTAAACACCGCAAACGCAACTCTGCAGCGGGTATGGGATTCGCAAGACGAGAGACTGACGGCGGGAACGGAATCTATCCAGTGCGGTGTGGTGGAAACGGTTGACATCAGCTATCTGAGCTGTGCCGTCTCCCGCAACAATCTGGAGGCGCCGATGGTTCCCCAGCTAACGTTTGGTTTCTTGGGGAAGTTCCCCCCCATGCCAGAGACGATGCGTGCGGAAGCAACGATGGCCTTCTAGATTTAGAAGACTGAGGCGCAACAATGAACAAGCGACTGATATACGCGCTGCCAGCTACAGCATTAGCGCTGGCGGCGCTAGGGTTGGCCATTTTTGGCCTGTTTTTTGTCGAACAGCGGCCGACATTTCCATCGCAATCTCAGGTTGCCGTGCCGGACCAGTCGACAAGCAAGCCGGAGTTCCGTTACCTGGTCGCCAAGCGGGCTTTATCTCCTGGTGATGTAATGGAAAAAGAAGGATTCGTTTCGGTTTCTGCTGCTGACCTCGTGCCGGATGCTATTCCTGCTGAGCAGGCGCCCTTCGGCGAAGCCATCAAGACTTCGCTGGCAGCCGGCCAGACACTCACCGCAGCCAGCATGCGAAACGACAGTGTGCTGGAAACCCTGGTTCCGCATGATCATCAGGCAATGGCTATTGGTGTAGATGATGTGTCAGGCGTGGGAGGCTTGTTGCGGCCTGGTGACCGGGTGGACGTGACCGCGTCTTTCCGGCGGTCTGATAAAGACAAACCCGCGGCCCTGAAGCTCTTGGACAGTGTTTTGGTGCTGGCCGTCAAAGGCGTTCCCTACAATGGCGAAGCCGGGGAAGATAACGACTCCCGCCGCAATAATACCGTTGTGTTGTCGGTTCCTGAAGCGCAGGTATCACGGTTATTGCTCGCTGCCAGTGAGGGCAGTCTTCGGTTGGTGGCGGTTTCTCCGAAACAGGTCGAAACGGCCAAGCCAGGAGAGGAAAAACAGATAGTCAAAGCGGTTTACCTGGACGATCTGTTTCCATCTGCCCCCAAAGCCAAGCCTGTTAGGCGATCTGTGAGACCACCTTCTACCAGAGTCAGGGTCTTCGAAGGAACCGAATCGAGGAGTGTTTATGTACGCTAAGCCGGTTGCCATTTGGATAGCCGCACTGCTGATGGGGAGTCTGGCAGCGGTCTTCTCCGCGTCGACCTCTGGTAGTGAGACGGTGGACGGAGCTCCGGTAAAGCTAGGCGATGGAGAGCAAAGAGTAATGACCTTTCCGGGCACACTGGTAAAGGTGGCAATCTCAGATCCTGACGTTGCCGGCGTCTCGATTTCCGGTGGCAGCGAGTTGTTGCTGACCGCCAAGTCCCAAGGTTCAGCAACTTTGTCAGTTTGGCTTAAAGGCCGCTCGCAGCCGTTGCGCTCTTTGGTTGTTGTGTCGGCCACTTTGGGTGAAAAACTGCCCTTTGGAACCCAGGTACAGACAGATATTCGCATTGTCGAAGTGAACCGAAGCGAATTGAATGAACTTGGGATGTACTATTCCAAGCTGTTCAATGGTGGGCAGTTTGAAGCCTCTTTCGCAGGAACAAGTTCGGTCGCTCCAATACCTGGGAGAGGCCAGGCTATTACATCAAGTGGCTTCAGTTTTTTCCGATTTGGAGAAAATTCACTCAGTATTATTAATGCCCTGGAATCCGGGGGCTTCGCCTACACCCTGGCGGAGCCTTCACTGGTCACGTTGAGCGGGCAAAACGCTACCTTTCTTTCAGGAGGTGAGTTTCCGATACCTGTGCGCAGTGATGACGACGGTGTCCAGGTGGAATTCAAACAATTCGGTGTCAGCCTCAGCCTGACGCCAACCGTAGTGGATCAGGGGCAGATCATTTTGAAGGTTGCCCCTGAGGTCAGTGATCTGGATGAGACAGCCGGTGTAACGGCCAATGGTATTACCATTCCCGGTTTACGGGTTCGCCGGACTGAAACCACGGTTGCCATGGGCTCTGGCGAAACGTTCATCATCAGTGGTCTGGTTACTCGCAACACCTTTAACAACAGCGACCGCATCCCGGGGCTAGGCAATCTGCCAATACTCGGAGCGCTGTTCCGGTCCGACCGCGTATCACGGGAAGACCGTGAGCTGATTATGGTGGTTACGCCTCATTTGGTCAGTTCAGGCCGGAAGGGTAGTGGCAAGCTGGAAACCATTGCTCGGGACTACCATCACAGCAGCACCGAGTGGGCGGACATGGCGATAGATTCGAGCCCTGGTGAGCGCCCCATAAAACATGGATTGAGTTGGTGACCCCATGAGCAGAGACGAGATCCTGGTTTGTGTGGCGGATGACATTGGCATCCGGACTTGGCTGGAGCGAACGCTCGACGGCATGTGGCCGGTGGAGTTTGTAGCTTCGTCGGACCTTTCCCGTGTCAGCCGTTTGGTGGAGGCTACCGGGAGCCGCTTCATTATGGTGGCGGCGGATGAGAACAACGCGAGTAAGGCTCTAAGGATTATCAGCGCGCTCACCACGGAGCGTGAAGGTCTTGCGGTAGTGTCGCTGACCCGCCGGGTGAACCAGGACTTTCTGTTGCGCAGCATGCGTGCCGGTGCCCGGGATTGCTTTGTCGTCATCAGCGATGGTGAGGAAATACGCACCCGGGTCCAGCATTTCCTGCAGGTTACACCTGTCCAGGTGGCTTCAGGCTCTCAGCCTGCCAGTGGACGAAAGAAGATAACTCTGGTGACCGGTTCCAGCCCGGTTGTTGATGCGCGTTTTTTCGCACAGAACCTGGCATTTACCAACAATAAGCTGTTTCCGGACGCCCGGATCCTTGCACTTGATACTACGGCGACGGATCGACACACCTTTTATCTCGATAGCAAAAATAGGGTCACGCTGGAAAGCCTGTTACAGCACCCAGAATCTCTTGACCAGGCAATGATCGAGACAGCATTGGAGGAGTACGCTCCCAATCTGCGTTTGCTGTCAGGCAAACTGTCGCCGGAAGCCCTCGGTGAAGATCGCAACGCGGATTTGTTCATTGCTGTCAGCCAGTTAATGAGTATGTTCGACAACATCATCATCAATGTTGATCCTGTAGTTGCGGATTTCTGGATAGGTGCAGTTGGGTTGCACGCTAAGGAGCTGCTGATGGTTGTCCAGCCCATCGTCGAGCAGGCTCACGAAGCGCGTCGACAACTGGATAGTTGGCGTGGTCACATGACAGCTGACTGTCGGAAATCCATGGTCGTGGACTGCTATGACAAGAAAGGTTCACCTTCCTTAGGTGAACTTGAACGAGCGGTTGGTATTGATTACATCGGCAACTTGCCCCTGGATTGGACCAGCCGCCTGCTGTCAATCAATGCTGGCTTGCCTTTGCACAAACTGCCCCAGAGAAGCCATTATCAGAGCCGGTTTGAGACCCTCCTGAAACGATACGCGATTAGCGAAAGCAAGGACGGTTACGGTGTCGTAGCACGGAAAAAACTCTGGCGGGCCGGCTGAGGAGACGATTGAGTGGCTACCCGAATCGACCAGGAATATCAGGAGCTGAAAAAGCGTGTTCACTATTATCTGGTGGAACGTTTGGATGAAGAAAGTCTCGAAGTCGCTAGGATCGAGCGTGGAACCCTTTATGGGTTTGTGCAGAACAATGTGCAAAGTTTCGTTTCCCAACATCGTATGCCGTTGTCTGCGCAGGATCTGACCCTACTGATCAGGGAAACTTTCGACGAGGTGGCCGGCTTTGGCCCGCTGGAGCCGCTGCTATCGGACGAGACTGTTAACGATATACTGGTTAATGGTCCCCAGGATGTGTTTGTCGAGATTTCAGGCGTACTGCAGCGTGCCCAAACACGTTTTATAGATGACGACCATGTTACCCGGGTCATTCGCCGCATCCTTGCTCCTTTGGGGCGTCGCCTGGATGAGTCCAGCCCTATGGTGGATGCTCGACTCCCGGACGGCTCAAGAGTTAATGCCATTATTCCTCCGATTGCCCTGGATGGGCCCTCCATAAGCATCCGGAAATTTACTCAGAAGCATCTGACAGCACAGGATCTGGTAAACGCGGGATCCATGACCTCAGAGTGTCTTGATACGCTGATGTCCCTGGTGGAAACCCGCCGTAATATCCTGATCAGCGGCGGTACTGGTACCGGCAAGACAACCATCCTGAATCTTTTGAGCCAGTACATTCCCCGAGATGAGCGGGTGGTGACAATAGAGGACTCCGCTGAGTTGCAGCTGAATCATCCTCATATTGTTCGGCTTGAAACGCGACCCGAGAACACGGAAGGCACCGGGAAGGTCTCTGCGAGGGACCTGGTTATCAATGCGCTGCGAATGCGTCCTGACAGGATCATTCTTGGCGAGGTGCGGTCAGGTGAAATCATCGAGTTGTTGCAGGCGATGAACACGGGGCATGAAGGTTCAATGAGTACGATTCACTCCAACACGGCCAGAGATGCGCTTGTTCGCATAGAAACTCTGTTGGCGGTGAATGGGTATGACGCGGGTGAGCGAGCCATCGGCCGCCTGATCGGTTCATCACTGGATGTCATCGTGCAACTGTCCAGGTTACCCAGTGGTCGACGATTTATCAGTGAAGTGGTCGCAATGAAAGCCGTACCGGATGATCCGTACAAAATGGAAACCCTCTATTGCGCCGAGCAGGAGACTGTTGACGGGATATCGAAACTGACCGGGGAGGTGCCTGGGTGAGCGGCCAGGCGTGGTTAACCAGCGCTCTATTGTTGGGCGTACTGGCTACCTTGCTTGTCATCATACAGTGGGCTTGGGTGCGTCTGCGTCGTAACCGGCAGATCCAGCAGGCTATCAGAACCCGGCTGACGCCTGCTACGGAAGGCTCGGGTCTCGGTGGTGCCAGGGTTGACCTTGGCCCACTGGAGAAGCTGATGGTGCGGGCGGGCATCGATTGGAGTAGGCGGCGCCTGGTGATGATTTCGTCGACCTTGCTGCTCGCGTTATTCGCTATTGCGGTCTCACGGGGCACGGCTGTTTTAATGGTTGTTCTGTTTTTCGTTGTGATTGCGATCGGGGTCTGGTGGCGTGTTCGCTTTCAGAAGCAACGCCAGATTATTCATGAAGAGCTTCCGGGTGTTGTGGACGGGGTGTTACGGAACATGGACGCCGGCAGGTCGTTGGAGCACTCTCTGGTGGTCTCATTTGACGAGTCGTCGCCAGTGTTCAGTCCTTTGGTGTTCAGACTTCGTAATGCCGTTGAAAGCGGCCGTGAATATACCCGTCTGTTCGAGGATTTTTCAGAGCTTTATAAGGTTCCTTCCTTGGTGCTGGTGGCGATCGCCCTGCGCACGACCTCCCGATTTGGCTCCTCGGTCCGCCCTGTGCTGGAACAGGTGTCTGCCTCATTGAGGCTGCAACAGGCAATCCGGCGTGAGTTCCTGGCGGCCAGTGCAGAAACCCGTTTTACCGCTCTTACTTTTGCCATTCTGCCCCCGGCATTGGCCACGTTTATGGTGTTGGTCAACGAAGAGTATTCCAACGTGCTACTTAATACCTCCACCGGGCATTCACTGCTGTTAACGGCCGGCCTGCTTCAGCTGATAGGCATGTTTGTGATCTGGCGCATGATTCAGGGAGTGGGCCGTGGCTGATCTCTGGTTTTTCCTATCGGCTGCAGCCGCCCTGCTGGCGGTCTGGATGGCCGGCTATCTGGCCCCGCGCTGGGCACTGAAGGCAAGGGTTCATGAACGCCTTGTGAACCGGGGAAGCAATTTGGATGTGGCGGGTAAAGAGGATATCTCCGGCATTCTGGCAGATTTGGGCGAGAGCTTTACCAGCTTGTCAGCCATACAAGGTGACTACGAGGATATGGAGGCTGCGCTGGAGACGACTGGGCGAAATCGGCAGCAGAGCCAGGCAACCTATATGTGTTTGTGCTGGCTACTGCCGCTTGTGGTGATTGTTCCGGGCTTTATGATTGCTGGTCCAGGCACGGGGATGATCATCGCAGGGGTTGCGTTTGTCTTGCCCCGCAGGGTGATCCGAACGATGGGAGCCAACGCCGAGAAAACACAGAACCTCGAAGCGATTGAGTTGTGTCATATGACACGGATGTTGATGGAGGCAGGTTTGTCGATCGAAAGGGCACTGCGGCTCATTGCTGCTCAGGCGCGACCAATCATGCCCCACTTGGCGGGCCGGCTGGATCGATTCAACCGTGTAATGGAAAGCGGTGCCGATCGCTCGGCTGCGTTGGACGATTTAGGCCGAAACCGACGAATTGTGGTGTTGCGGAGTTACGTAAGCTTGATGAAACAAAGCGGCACTTTAGGCGCCGGAGTCACGACCAGCCTGGATCAGATTATAAGGGAAGCGCAACAAACCGCTCGTAGCCGGATAAACGAGGAGACCAACAGGATTGGCGCCAAAATGACCATCGTGATGATGGTATTTCTGTTGCCTGGACTGTTCCTGTTGATCGGTGGGCCAGCGGTGATGGCTATTGTCGAAACGATAAGTCGCTAGGGCGCTTATCCGCTATTTATGACGCATGAATAAAACCCCCGCCTGGAGACATTATGGCAGCATGCAAACGGACTAGTCACTGGGGAATCGGCCTTCTGGCCATTTCACTGACCCTCACTGGCTGCTCAACTTTAGATACAGGTGGCCGTCAGATTGCAGACACATTGCCTAAGGTGAGCTGTAAAACGACCTTGCAGCCGGAACATCAGTTGCACTTGGATGCAGTGGATTCCCTGATGTCCAGGTCTCAGCCTTACGCGGCCTTGGCCAGGCTCGAGAGTGAAGAGCTTGCAACTGAACAGCACTGGTTACGGCGGGGGCAGTTGCTGGCTTCAACCAACCAGATTGCCGGTGCCGAAGACATTTTCCATGCGCTGTCGGCCAGTTGTGATTCGGCAATGGCTTACCATGGATTAGGCCTGGTATATCTGAAGCGGAGCAGGTTGGGAGAGGGGGTCAATCAGCTCAGAAGGGCCCGCGAAATGGAGCCATCATCGGCCGATGTACGCAACGACTATGGCTACGCCTTGCTGTTAAGCGGTGAATACTACGATGCGGTGTTCGAGTTACGGACTGCACTTGAACTGGCCGGCGGCGAAGGTGCAGTGCGCCAGAATCTGGCGGCCAGCTATATCATTACCGGAGATAGGGCGGGCCTTGCCATGCTCCGGGATCAATACGACCTGTCCATGAACGAACTTGCCCATGCCGAAAAACTTGCGAACAGCATCAGGAGTAAGAAATGAAATCAGTTGTCATGCTGTGTCTGATTCTGTGGCCGCTGTCCGCGTTTAGTCAGGAACGGTTCGAGTATGGAGTGTCCAACTCAATTGTCGCGATTGAGCCAGTGCCGGAAGCGCGTGCCATTCTGAACCGGCAGGCAAAGTCCGGTGCACCAGAAAAAAGTGAGTTATCGGTCCAGGCCTATGTGGATAGTCAGGAACGCATTGCTGATACTTTCCGGCGACCGATACCCGATAGGATAGCGGAGTTCGCCCATGGGGACGATTGAGCATTTGCGGTGCCAGAGAGGCGCGCTGATTTTTCTGACGCCATTGGTTATCTCGGCAATCGTTCTGTTAATGGTGTTGGCATTGGATGGCGCACGTCTTTTCATGCTCAAATCGGAACTGCAAAGCCAAGCTAATGCCGCTGCCGGTGCGGCCTCCAGTGAAAGTAAGACCTGCGGGGGTGACAATGTCAGCCCTCAGCGAATGCTGGATCGGGCCCTGGCGGGAGCGCGGGTCCAGGGATTCGAAAGCGAAGCGGGATCGTTGACCATTGAGCCCGGTAAGCTGGAGCTCAAAAACGATGGCACGCTCATTTTTCGGCCAACGGGCATCGATCGGAGTGATTCAGCGTTGGCCGTTATTCGCCGCAGTGAACCCATCTCGAGAATTCTGCCCGACCTCTTTGGCAGCATTGACCTAGAGGTGAACGCGGCGATGCGCAAGCAGGTCGTGGGAACATTAAGTGCTGCAGGCTCGACCGCCAGCATCGATGACGGTTTGCTAGGTTATCTTATCGGCGCCCTGCTGGGCGAAAACAACTACACCTTAGACATTGGCGACCTGGATAGCCTTGAAAATTCGCTGCTGACAGTGGGGGAACTCCTGCGCGCCGCCGACGTTGATAGCCTAGAGGATTTATTGCCGCTGAATGGCGATCATCTGGCGTTAGCCGTTCGGGATGTAGCCGGCCACTCATCGCCGGTAGGTGAATTGGCGAATGATCTATTGTCTGCTGCAGGTGTAGAGACTGTTGTTATCGGTGACCTGATACACACCTCGGGAAACGTCAGTGTGCCGGAAAATACCTCCATTCGGGCATACGATCTCTTAGTGGGTCTGGCCATCAGTGCTGCGAGGGATCAGCAGACACTTAGCGGTGAGCCGATTAGTGTCAATGCGCCGTTTGAGGACTTGGGGCTTCCCTTTATTGATGAGATTAATGAACGCGAAGTAGAGTTGAGCATCGTGATAAACCAACCGCCCACGATAGCCATAGGTCGAGCCCGGCAGGACGGCAATGGTGTTTGGGAAACCCGGTTTCACGCTGCTGATATTGGTTTGGAAATGAAAGCGTTGTATCAGCAAACCGGGGGCAAAGAGGAGGGCGTGTTGTTGCCGGGTGTTCGTTATACCTTTCTTGAGACACCTTTGAGCCTCGCTATTGCCCTGGGCGGTGGTTCCGGCGAATTGGTGGCCGCCAAGTGCGCGCGAGGGGTGGGGAACAGCGTAACGCTGGTGGCGGACATACGCCGGGCTCCCGCGGTACTGGGCACCGGTATCCTTGATGGAGCGGGCGAATTCCAACTGGAGCGCCAGATCAAATCCCTGACACTGACAACGTCTATCCTTGGTCTTGAGCAGCCCCTCGCTGATGTGGACATTGAGTATACCGTTTTGGGAAGTATCACAGTGCCGGGAGAACGGCGTGTGTTCGACGATTATAAACTCAATTGTAGTGGTGACAGTTGCCGCGTTACTGACTTCAGCAATGCCGAAGATGCTGAGGAGGCGGTAGATGCCAGGCTGGAACCGGTCGTCCATGATATCAACATAACGCTGATCGATGATGAGGCTGTAGACGAGCCAGACGAGACTGTGCTGGAAGATGCGCTTCGAACGCTGGTTGAGGAAGGGTTGTCCCCCACTGTCGAGGCTGTGGGTTACAACATGCTGAACGTGTTAGTAAAACCGACAGCGGAATCTCTCGGAATCAGCTTTGGCGGCGTACAGGTTAGTGTCGATGCGGCAAGGCAGAGTGGAACCCAGCTTGTCGAGAACGTGGAGATTATTAACCAGTAGCATACAAACTTAGAAGTAAGCGACTAGGGCCGCTCACATATGAACCCGGATGTACTAAATGTATTCACATGGATGGCTCAGTGGTGGCCGGGCTCTGAATCAGGCCTTCTTGCTTGGTTGTCTGTTGTTTCGGCGCTATTAGCCTTCATGCTCGTCTATCTGTACCTGAGATACTGGCGCCTGAACCGACGGGTACAGGGGCTGAGTCTTGAGATGGGTTCTGCAAACCGCTCGTTGCACAATACTGACCGGGACCTCCGCACGTTGTTTGATCAGGCCAACGTTGTGGTCATGTTGCTAGACCGTTCCAACAAGTCTGTCCTGTATGCTAACCAGACCGCCATGACAGCATTCGGCGCGAAAACCGTAGAGAAGCTTACTACGGAGGTGATGCACAGGCCGGACGCCTGGCCAGCGGCGCCATACAGCCTGTCGGATTTTGAAGACTTCATCGACAAGACGGGGCGCTCGGGCCTGAAGAAATTCGAGTGGTATTTTGAACCCGAAGGCCGCACTCCTGTCTGGCTCGACAGTTCATTGTCTGTTATTTCCTACCAGTGCGGGCAGGCCCTGATGTTCACTGGCGTGGACATCACTAACCGAAAATTCTCCGAAAAAGTCGATTATTATCGCCATTTGGCTATGAAATCCATGGCTAACAATAAAGGGCTGGATGTCACTCTTGATCATCTTACGGCAATGGCGGAGGTCAGTATGGCCGGTGCTCGTTGTGGACTGATGGTGCGAGATGTGGAAGGGGGCAGGTTGCGCTGGGTTGGTGGGCAATCGTTACCTGAGGTTTTGCGGGAGAGTTTGGATGGATTGCCTGTCGCCTTCGGTGCTGCCAGCAGTGGCACGGCTGTGTACATTCGCGGGCGAGTAGTCTCGACGGATGTGCATAACGATGACCGGTGGGAGGGTTATCGAGACGATGCAGAGAAGGCGGGTTTTCGGGCCTGTTGGTCCGAACCTGTTATCGGCAGCACAGGCGAGATACTTGGTACCTTTGATGTTTATCATGGCGAGCCCTGGGCGCCGGGAGATGATGATATCGATGCCCTGACTGATCCCATCGCGATTGCCAGTCTGGCCATTGAGCGACACCAGGCGAAAGTGCAGCTGGAACACATGGTGCTCTCGGAACAAATGGTTCGTCGCGTCAGTACTGAGTTGCTAACGCTGGGCCCGGAACAGACCGATGAAGGCCTTAACAGAACCTGTCGGACCCTGGGCGAATTCTTCCGAGCCGACAGAGTGTTCCTGTGTCAGCTCGACGACGTTAGCCGGCAGATGTGGCTCAGTCATGAGTGGGCCGATGAGGGGGTTGGTTCCCTGCGCCAGGACTCGGTCAAAAAGTATCCTGAGATTACCACTAGCCTGAATAAGATATTTGAGCACAGGCCCACCGTGATTTTTTCGCCTGAAAGCGAGATTTTGCCGCAATTGGAGTTCCTGGGCGAGCTACTGGCATTGGAACGCGGGCAATCTGTTTTGCTGGCCATGGTGCATAGGGGTGACAGAGTGTCTGGCATTCTCGGGGTTCAGATGACCGCCTCCGTAAATCCCTGGACTCCTCAGCGATCGCAGACCGCGGAGCTGATGGCGAATCTGTTTGGCAGTGCACTCAGCCGCGCCCAGCTACTGAATTCGCTGACCTACCAGGCGGTGCATGACCAACTGACCGGGCTCTACAATCGACACAAGATTGAAAGCTTCATGGATCAGGAGGTGGCGCGCTGCACTCGGTACGGCAGCACTTTTTCACTGATCATTTTTGATCTGGACCACTTCAAGTCGATTAATGATCGTTTTGGTCACAATGAAGGCGATGAAGTGTTGTCCGGTGTGGCCTACCTGGTCAATAAGGGCCTCCGTGAGTCTGAAATCGCGGGTCGGTGGGGCGGTGAAGAATTTTTGATCATTCTGCCTGAAACTTCACTGGAGTTAGCTATACCTGTTGCTGAGCGTCTGAGGGGCATCATTGAAAGCCACCGTTTTTCAATTCCCGAGCGTATAACGGTCAGCATAGGCATTGCCGCCTTTAACCAGGGTGACACGCCTCACGATATCATCCAGCGCGCTGACGCAGCCTTGTACAGCGCCAAGGCCGCTGGCAGAAACTGCGTGAAATCAGATTTTTGAACCCTGTGCGCAGGTTACAATGGCCAATCTGCGGCATCGATCGTATGCAGCCCCACCGGTTGCTTCGAGTTACCGTGCCAACGCTTAATGAACTCACCAACCGGGTCAAACTGGCGCATCTGCTTGTCCAGATCGAACTGCCGTAACCCGCGGGGATCGGCGCCCACACCAGCCAGGTATTGCCAGTTGCCGTAGTTGCTGGCGACATCATAGTCGATCAGCTGCTGCTCGAACCATGCCGCACCGTAGCGCCAGTCCAGTTCTAGCTCGTTGACGAAACAGCTGGCTACCAGTTGCCGTGCACGGTTGCTCATGTAACCGGTTTCGCGGAGTTGATTCATGGCGGCGTTGACCAGTGGGTACTCAGTATTGCCCTGGCACCAGGCCATGAACCGGTGGCCGTAGAAGGTCGCCTGCCGTTTCTTGCGCTGCACCCCGTCCCGCCGGAACAGATTGGCGCCGTGTTTCAGGGCGTACCAGTAGTAATACTCCCGCCACAGCAGTTCGAACCAGAGCCAGTAGGTTGATTCGTTGCGGGTCTCGGTGCGCTCGTACTCGGTGATGCTGTCTGCCACTTCCCGCGCCGATAGGCAGCCATTGGCTAGCCAGGGCGAGAATTTCGACGACGCATCCCACGTGTCGAGTTCGTTCCGGGTCTCTTTGTACTGGGCGATGCCGTGGTCGACGAACAGGAATTGCTTCAGCTGTGCCAGCCCCATCTCTTCGCCACCCCGGAATGGCAGCGGATGCTGTGGATCGGCAATAGCCGGGCAGTCCCCGCGATTGTCCTCCGGGAACCCTGGCGGTGGTGGTAGCGAGGTCAGGGTGCGAATACGGAGCCGCTCGGAACAGCGCTCTCTGGTTTTTTCCACCTGTTTGCGAAACTGCGAAAAAGTGTCCGGCAGCTCGCTCAACGCCCTTGGCAGCGAGCCTTCGGTAAATAAGCTCAGGGTCTCGAATTGCTGGAACAGGGTGTTTGGCAACTGCTCCTTGAGACGCTGCCATTGCCCGGCTTCCTGGATGCCGGGCTGGCGCGATCGGATGATCCGGGCAACGCGGTGTTCGTGGGCCAGTTTGGGCAGGACCGTTTCCGGCTCGCCGTAGGCGATGTGCAGCCGTTGTCCCAGCGCCCGCAAGCTGCGCTCAAGGCCCATCAGGCTTTGCCAGAGGAAACGCCAGCGGTGGGTACCCATTGCGCGGGATTGCAGGGGGCCAGGGGCAAACCAGCGCGGATCCACCACGTAAACGCAGAGCAGGACATCGGATTTCGACGCCGCCAGCAGGGCAGCGTTATCATGCAGGCGCAGGTCCCGGGTGAACCAGTAGAGGGTGTGCAAGTCGGTGCGCTCCTTTCTAGTCTTTGGCCAGTCTTCCGGCCAATCTTCAGGTGCTGAGATGTACGCCCTTAAGCCGGCAAGAGATTATTGCCTGGTCAGATTAGGCAATTCCCAGGCACTGTTTGAAGAACACGCGCACGAACCGCTCCAGCGGCTCCGTGGATTTGACCACCTTGGATCGGAGGATTGCACCTTCCCATCCGGAGAGCAGCAGGCTGGCCGCATCCGAGGCATTGATGGAGGAATCAATGGCGCCGGCGGCCTGTCCCTCGGCAATGCAGCGCTCGAAACGCTGTTCCCAGCCTGAGAACACCCGATTCAGCCGCAGGCGGAAAGTTTCATTCTGACCGGCCAGTTCCTGGCCCAGGTTGCCGATCAGGCAGCCGCTGGTGTACTGGCAGTTGGCCATGGACTCAAAGCCGGTGTCAAAGTAGGCCCGCAGCCGATCAACACAGGAACGGCTGGAATCGCTGAGAATCCGATCCAGCGTTGTGTCGTATTCCTGTGCAAAGTTATCAATGACGGCCAGGCCGAAATCGTTCTTGCTGCTAAAGTAATGGTAGAACGAGCCCTTGGGCACGCCAGCTGCCGTCAGGATGGCGTTAAGGCCGGTGGCACTGAAGCCTTTCTGGCCGATCAGCTCGGCGCCGGTCTGAATGATGTGATTGCGAGTGTCGTTCGATTGCATGGATGATAGATTAGACCGGTCGTCTAGAGTGAGTCAAACCAGGCACATCCGAGATATTCCCTACCACCGTTTCAGAGGAGATTGCCCGTGATTAAATCCCGCGCCGCCGTGGCGTTCGAGGCCAACAAGCCGCTCGAGATCGTCGAAGTCGATGTTGCCCCGCCCCAGCAGGGCGAAGTGCTGGTTCGCATTGTCGCCACCGGCGTCTGCCACACTGATGCCTACACTCTCTCAGGTGCAGACCCCGAGGGCCTGTTCCCGACCATCCTTGGCCATGAAGGCGGTGGTATCGTGGAAGCGGTTGGCCCCGGCGTAAAAGACCTGGAAGTGGGTGATCACGTGATTCCGCTGTATACCGCCGAGTGCGGCGAGTGCAAGTTCTGCACCTCCGGCAAGACCAACCTTTGCGGTGCGGTTCGCGCCACCCAGGGCAAGGGAGTGATGCCCGATGGCACGTCCCGGTTCTCCTACAACGGTGAGCCGCTGTACCACTACATGGGTTGCTCCACCTTCTCTGAGTACACCGTGCTGCCGGAAGTATCACTGGCCAAGATTCCCAAGGAAGCGCCACTCGACAAGATGTGCTTGCTGGGCTGTGGTGTGACCACCGGCATTGGCGCCGTGCTGAACACCGCCAAGGTGGAAGAGGGCGCCACCGTCGCCATCTTTGGTCTGGGTGGCATCGGCCTGGCGGCCATTATCGGCGCCACCATGGCCAAAGCCGGCCGGATTATTGCCATCGACATCAACCCGGGCAAGTTCGACATCGCCAAACAGCTGGGCGCCACCGACGTGGTCAATCCCAAGGACTACGACAAACCGATCCAGGAAGTGATCGTTGAGATGACCGACGGTGGTGTGGATTACTCGTTCGAGTGTGTGGGCAATGTGCAGCTGATGCGCTCGGCCCTGGAGTGCTGTCACAAGGGCTGGGGTGAATCCATCATCATTGGCGTGGCCGGTGCCGGCGAGGAAATCAGCACCCGCCCGTTCCAGCTGGTGACCGGACGGGTCTGGAAAGGCTCCGCCTTTGGCGGCGTGAAGGGCCGGACCGAACTGCCGGGCTATGTGGAAAAGGCCGAGAAGGGCGAGATCCCGCTGGATGTGTTCATCACCCACGAGATGCCGCTGGAAGACATCAATAAGGCGTTTGACCTGATGCACGAAGGCAAGAGCATTCGTACCGTCATTCACTTCTAAGCAGAGTCGATCAGGGCGGAGTAGCACCCGCCCTGATCACTGCTAGCGATCGGTCAGCTTGAGCTCGATGCGCCGGTTCTTTTGCAGCGCGTCTGGCGTGGTGCCGCTGGCCACCGGGAAGAACTCGCCAAAGCCGGCGGCGACCATGCGTCTCTCCGGCACCCCCTGAGCAGCCAGGTAACGCACCACCGCCACTGCCCGAGCAGTCGACAGCTCCCAGTTGGAGGGGAACTGCGGGGTATTGATGGGAATCAGGTCGGTATGGCCGTCAATCCGCAGGATCCAGTCAATGTCGCCGGGAATGGCGGCGACCACATCGAGCAGCACTTCAGCCAGCTTATCCAGCTCCCGTTTTCCCTCTTCGCCCAATTGCGCCGAACCGGAGGCAAACAGCAACTCCGACGGCAGCAGGAAGCGGTCACCGACCACCCGGATGTTTTCATTGGTGGCCAGGATGTTCCGCAACCGGGCGAAAAATTCAGACTGATACTGTTCCAGTTGATTTACCCGTTCCGCCAACAGGGTATTCAGCCGGCGGCTGACATCTTCCAACTCATCCTCCTTCTCTGCGGTTTCCTCCTTCTGTAGCTTCAAGGCCGCAGTGATTTGCCGTAACTGGGCCTGCAGGGAGGCAATCTGATTCGACAGCCGCAGAATCATCGCCTGCTGGCTGGCGGATAGCTGATCCTGCTCTTCCAGTTCCTCGTTCATACTGGCCAGGCGCGCAGCCCGGGCCTCGGCGTCTGCGGATTGCTGCATCAACTGGTTCCGCGAGGCGTCCAGGCGTGCCTGCAGGTCCTCATTGTGAGCCAGGGAATCGCTGTAATCGTCCTGAACAGCGGCCATCTGCTGTTCCAGAGCCTCGGTCTTGCTCTGCTCCAGCCCCAGCAACTGGGAGATTTCATTCAAACGCTGGTTCAGGCGGGCCAGTTCCGTGTTGCGATCGGACAGAGTCTGGGACAGGTACAACTGGCTAACGACATAGACTAGCAGCATGAAGATCACCAGCATCAGCAGGGCCGACAGGGCATCCACGTACCCCGGCCAGACGTTGGTGGCACTGCGGCTGCGGCGCTTGGAGCCGATCATGACTGCAGGCTGTCTTCATCCACGATGTCCACCAGATTGGTGACACCGGTAAGCCATTCCTCTAGGCCGTCATAAAACCGGTTTTGGGCATGGCCGGCCTGGATGTCCAGAAACCCCAGGATCAGCGAGCCGCCAAGCCCCAGCAGGGAGGAGCTGAAAGCGGTGCCCATGCCCTGCAACGGGGTGAGCAGGCCGGCCTGGAGATCGGCAAAGACCTTGCCGAAATCGCCCTGGCCCATGTCCAGGTTGGTGATGACCTCACCCACCGCATTGATGGTGCCCAGAAGCCCCCAGAAGGTGCCGAGGAGCCCCAGAAAAACCAGCAGGCTGATGAAATAACGGGTAATTTCCCGCTGTTCGTCCATGCGCGAGTGAATGCCGTCAAGCACCGTGCGCAGGGACAGAGTGGAGAGCTTGAAGCGGTCCCGCTTGGATTCCTCGCCCAGTTGCCGGGCCAGGGGTTTCAGCAACCGGGGCTCCTGCAGCACCGACAGCCCCGAGTGGCCGGTGCGGAACTGGGATATCCAGCGCATTTCCGGGAACAGCACGAACACCTGCCGGTAGGTCAGCCCGATGCCTACAATCAGAACGCCCACGATCAGCAGATTGAAAACCCAGTTCGCCATGAACGCGGTCATCAGGGGTTTGTGAATGAGCACGCCGACGATCAAGACCACCGCCAGGAACAATGTCATCCAGAAAAGGGTGTGTTTGGGATTGCTCATAAACACCGCCAGTGTTCGGAGGAAGTATCAGGAAAACATAGCACAGGGTGGTGGGAATGGCGGGTGGGGAAATGAGAACTGCGGGCAGAAAATTGATTGTTGATTGATCGATTTAGTTTATATAAAGTGAACGCATTAATAATAAGTAAACAGAGTTGCGCTATGTTTGGAAATACACTTGCCGGTAACACCGTTTTTAGTGCCGCCTTTCCAGAAGAGGTGTCGGGTTTCGTCAATGACCACATCGGGCAGCATCGCCTGGAGCTCAAGAGTGAGAGCCAGGCCGCCTCCAGTCTCAGTTTCCGGGAGTTCGCGGGGTTTGGGCTCTCCCGAATCAGCTACGGTAATGAAGTGCGGGTCAAGAGTCCGGAACTGGAATCGATTTACCACTTCCAGATCGTTACCCGGGGTGAGTGCATTTGGCATCAAGGGCCTGACCGCCTGCGCCTTCAGGCTGGTGAGGCTATGATGGTGAATCCCTATGAGAAGATCGATCTGGAATACTCCCCGGACTGCGAAAAGGTGATCATCAAAGTTCCGGAAGACGTACTCTGTTCTGCCAGGCCCCTCGGTCGTACCGGCGCCCCCGAACAACCGCTTCGTTTTGAGCGCAGTCCGGTAAACCTGAAACTTTGCCCGTCTTTGCCAAGCATACTGAATGCGGTCTTCTTGGAGCTTGAGGAAGGGGGTGATGACGACATCCGATTGGTGTCCGCACCCTATCGTGAAATCATCCTGAAGAAGTTATTGACGGTGTTTCGCAGTACCTGGACGGTGGACGATGACCAACCCGTTTTCTCGCCTGCCGTTGCCCGGATGATTCATTATATTGATCAGAATCTGAAGCAGGCCATTGATGTGGATGAGCTGTCCGCGGTCTCTAACATGAGCGTCAGGTCCATCTACAACGCGTTTTCGAAAAGCTTTTCGACCACCCCTAAGTGCTATGTGAAACAACGAAAGTTGCAGCAGTTACGAGCGGATTTGCTGACCGGTCGATGCCGTAATGTCACCGAGGTTGCCCTGGATTACGGGTTCAGCCACCTTGGTCGCTTCTCGTCGGACTATCGCAAGATGTTTGGTGAACTGCCCTCGGAAACCCTGCGTATGGTCGGTTAATCCCGGCCTTATTCCTGCTCTGTCACTCTTTGCTGCCCGCAGATTTGCCGGGTGACCTTGTCCGCACACTGCCTGACCTGCTCGAACAACGGTGATCCTTCGTTGATGTCGGTATCCCGGGCAAGGCCCAGCAGCGTAATGACCGTGACAATGGACCCGTTAAGGTCATACACCGGCATGCTCAGGACATTGATTTCAGGCAGGTAGTCGCTGAAAAACGCGCAGTAATTCTTTTGTTTGATTGCTTCCAGATGGACTCCCAGCTGCTCCCGGGGAATGTCTTTACCGCGGTGTTTCGGCAAGTTGCTGGACTGTTTGTAAAATTGATCAATAATTTGGCGTCGACGCTCAAGCGGCAGGGCAGCCAGGAAAATGCGACCCGACGCCGAATTGAGTGGCGACAGCTCCGCGCCCAGGCGCACGTTGACCGAAATTGGCATGCTTGAGTCCAGCCATTTGATCACCAGCGGACCGGACCCGTTCCAGACCGTTACCGAGACCGTTTTGTCGGTGTCTTCGTTGAGTTGGTCTACCGCCTCGTAGGAAAGCTGGATCGGATTGATCCGGCGCAGGGCGGAGATACCCAGTGTCAGACTGGAATTGCCGAGGGTGTACTGGGCCTGATTGACCTGATTGATGTACCCCTCCCGCAACAGGCTGACCAGGTATTTGTGGGCCCGGCTGGGTGAGAGGTCCAGCGCCCTGGACAGTTCTTTAAGAGACGGTGGTCGTGCTGCGTTGGCGATGTAATTCAGGATGTGCAGGCCGATTTCGAGAGAACCAATTCCTTGCCGCTTGGGGCTTTCGTCAGTCATGTAGGCCGTCGCTATGAAGTGATGGATCGTTCCTGGAACGTATGGAGTACAGGCGCCGGGAAGACGGTCGGCACCTGTGCCCTTTTGCGGTAAGGGTAGCAATTCTGAGTGCTCAGTTCAGAACGAGTATTTTGCCATTACCTCAATCTGCTGTCCCTCCGGGATCAGCGGGCCAAACGCGAGGTTATATTTGCGCCATTCCACCCCGACTTCCAGTTCCGGAATGACATTGTGGACTACGTTCACGCGCGGTGCTTCGTAACGGGTGTCTGCCTGATCATCAACCTCTACGGTGGTGTAGGCAACGTTGGCGCGCCATTGATCGTTCATGACGAAACGGAAACCGGCATTGAAACCTGTCTGGCTGACGGCATCGCCATTCTCGACATCACTTGCCAGGGAGCCCCCTACGCCGACGCCGGTAAAGGCACCCAGGCCCTCACCGTGATGGGCGTTGAGCGTGAGGCTGTGGCGCCCGAGTTTGATTTCTGAACCAACGGCGCCGCCGGCTACGAAATCGCCGTTGGCCACTTCGCGGCCGCTGGCGGTGAGGATCAGTCGGTGGCCGCCGTCGAAGTTCAGGTTGTAGTTAACCGCCAGATCTGGCGTATCTGCGTCGTTATTGACGGGATCCTGGGCGGTTACCCGGAAATTGTTGAACTGATAACTCGCCAGGGTTGTCCGGAAGTTGAGGCCGCCCAGGGTGCCGCGGGGGCCGCCCAGGAAGTCCAGATAATCGTTGTAGGCGACAGCCCAGAATTGGCCGGTCCAGGTCTGACCTACCGTGGCGTTGTCCACCTTGATGAACGCGTGACGGAGTCGCAGGTCATTGTTCTCACCGGGAAAGAGTCCACCGTAAAAATCGCCCTCCACAAACCCCACAATGGTGTGGCCCTGTTTCTGGGTGACGGTCTTAAGATTGATGCGGCTCTGGTTGGCGCGTCCAAAGAACCGGGATTCGCCTTGTTCGGGGTCTTCATAGATGCCTTCGGCCTTCAGATAGCCACCGATGCTGATGCTGGTGCCTTTGTAGGTGCCGAGGTCGAGGGCGAGGGCGGGAGTGGCGCTAAGGGTAGAGGCTACCGCCAGCGCCATGAGTGATTTTTGATAGTTCATTTGCCTTCTCCTTGTTGTTGGGCAATTGAACTATCGGTTATTCAGTGCAGGTCAAATATCCCGAGAATGAACATCGCTATCCATATTCTGTACATTTAAACGCTTAGCGCGGTTTCGACCTTCTCGACGTTGGCATCCAGCTCCTCGCAGCTGCCGTCAAAGTGGACCTTGCCCTTTACCAGCACCACGTGGCGGTCGCAGAGCTTCTTCAGGGCCTTGATGTTTTTGTCCACAACCAGTGTCGAGATGCCGGATTCGCGGATGGTGGCAATGACGTTCCAGATATCCTGTCGGATCAACGGCGCCAGGCCTTCGGTGGCCTCATCAAGGATCATCAGCCGAGGATTGGTGACCAGAGCCCGGCCGATTGCGAGCATCTGCTGCTCACCGCCGGACAACTCCGTGCCGAGGTTCGACAACCGTTCCTGAAGACGGGGGAAAGTGGCCATGACCCGGTCAAAATCCCAGCCGATCCTGCCGCTGCTGTCCGGACGTGCAGCCATCTGCAGGTGCTCGCGGACGGTGAGGTTGTGGAACATGCCCCGGCCTTCCGGTACATAGGCAATATCGCGCCGTATCCGTTTCCAGGTTGGCAGGTTGCTGATGTCCTGGCCGTCGAAATAAACGTGACCACTGCGCGGCGCGACGATACCCAGAAGGGACTTAAGCGTGGTGGTCTTGCCCATGCCATTACGCCCCATCAGGCTCATGGACTGTCCCTGCTCCAACTTGAAGGACAGGTCATGCAGAATGTGGCTTCGGCCATAAAGGGTGTTCAGATTCTTTACTTCCAGAAGGCAGTTGCTCATGCGGCTTCCTCCTCATCTTCTTTCCCAAGGTAGGCCTCTTTAACCTGAGGTTCATTGCGCACTTCGTCCACGGTACCGGTGATCAGGTGGGTGCCATTGTCAAGCACGGTCAGCTGGTCCGAGAGTTCAAAAATGGCATCCATGTCGTGCTCTACCAGGACAATGCTGTAGCTCTGCTTGAGTTCGTTCAGTAGCTCGATGATGCGTTGGGATTCTTCGTGGCCCATGCCTGCCATGGGCTCGTCAAGGAGCAGGATGCAGGGGTCGGTCGCCAGCACCATGGCCAGCTCCAGCTGTCGCTGCTCCCCGTAGGAAATCTCCGCGGCGACCGTGTTGATGCGACTGTCGAGACCAACCTGGCGCAGTGCTTTTTCGGCAGCGTCCCGTACCAACGTGTTGGAATGGCGTGACGCAAACAGATTAAAGCTTCCGGTGAAGCGGCGCTGGGCCGCGACGGCGCAGTTTTCCAGGCAGGTAACATCGGCGTAGATATTGGTTTTCTGAAAACTGCGGCCAATGCCCCGGCGCACAAACTTCCAGGGCTTCATGCCCTCAATCTGATCGCCTTTATGGAAGATGCAGCCACTGGTTGGCTTCAGGGTTCCGCACAGCATGTTCAGCAGCGTACTCTTGCCGGCGCCATTGGGGCCGACTACACCGTGCAGTTGCCGGTCCCGGAACTGCAGTGAAATGTCGTTCAGTGCCTTAATGCCGCCCCAGTGTTTGCTGAGGGATTCGGTTTCCAGAATGATGTCGTTGGCCATGATCATTTCTCCAGCAGCTTTTCGAGGTAACCGGCCAGGCCTTTGCGCAGCAGCAGGACCATCAGGATGATGGCGCCGCCCATGAGCAGCATCCAGTCTTCGCTCAGATGCTCAAAGGAGTACTGCAGACCCTCGTAGGTGATGGTGCCAAGGATGGCGCCATAAATGGTGCCCATACCGCCGAGGATCGACATCACCAGTGCCGTGCCGGACATTTCCCAGGTCATGAATTGCGGGTTTACGTAGCCGTACTGCAGGGCGAACAGCAAGCCGGCGTAGGCGGCCAGGGTGCTGCCAATGATGTAACTGATCAGGCGGAACGCGAAGATGTTGTAGCCCAGGGCTTCAGTGCGCTCCGGGTTCAGGCGGCTGGCTTCGACAATGCGGCCAAAGCGCGAACGCAGGGTGATTTTGATTGCCAAGAGGGTGACCAGTACGGCCAGTAGCGACAGGTAATAGAAGTGCGTTGGGTTATCCAGGTTCAGGAAGTTCAGGCCAAAGATGCTGGTCTCTGGCTTCATGAAGATGAACAGGCCGTCATTGCCCCCGAACTCCAGGGAGTCGAAGAAGAAGTAGTAGGCCATCTGCGATATCGCGAGGGTAATCATGATGAAGTAGATGCCGGAGGTGCGCAGCACGACTACGCCGACAACCAGGGCAATCAAGGCGCTGATTGCCAGGATGTAGACGGCATAAACCCAGAAATTAACTGCCTCGTACTCCGGAGTGAGAATCACAAACAGATACCCACCCAGTCCGTAAAAGAGGGCGTGCCCAAGGGTCACCAGGCCGACACGGCCTACCAGGAAATCCAGGGACATCACGAACACCGCCAGAATCAGGATGGTGGTGGCCTTTCCGACGAAGAACGAGTTGTCCTCCAGGAACAGGGGGATGCAGAGGGCGATTAGAAAGAAGATCGCGAGGAAAATACGCTCGGTGCGTTTCTCGAAAATCATGTTCGGCTCCCGCTTACTTGGCGAACAGGCCCTGGGGCTTCACCAGCAGCACCAGGATCATAAAGATGTAAATAATCATGTTGGACATGCTGGGCATCAACACCGCTGCAAAGGTACTGATAACGCCAACGAGCAGAGCACCCACAAAGGCACCTTTAATCGAACCCATGCCGCCGATGACGACCACCACGAAGCAGGTGATCAGCACGCTTTCGCCCATACCCGGCACGATGGAACGCATCGGTGCGGCGATAATGCCGGACACCGCGGCCAGCATGACGCCAATGGCAAACACGATGGTGTAGAGGCTCTTGATGTTGACGCCCAAGGCTTCGACCATTTCCCGGTTGGACTCCCCGGCTCGGATCAGCATGCCCAGACGGGTTTTACTGACAACGAAATAGAGCGCGGCGGCGATAGCGATGCAGATCAGTGCCGCAAAAATGCGGTAGATCGGGTAGCTGGAGTTGTCGGTGAAGGGGACCGAACCGCCAAGGGTGTCTGGAACGGCAACGCCGTAAGGGTCGTTACCCCAGAGAATGCTTTGCAGGGAATTGAAGACGAAGATCATGCCGATGGTCAGCAGCACCTGATCCAGGTGATTGCGATTGTACAATCGCTGTATCAGCACCCGCTCGATCAGAATGCCCAGGCCTAGCGCAATCACCGCCGACAGTAGCGCCGATAGCGTAAAGCTGCCGGTAATAGAGACGAAGTACCACACCAGGTACGCGCCGACCATGTACATGGAACCATGGGCCAGATTGAGAATGCCCATCACGCCGAACACAAGGGTCAGGCCGGAGGCGATCAGAAACAGCAGCAACCCGTACTGGATACCATTAACGAGTTGCACGAAGATAAGTTCGGTAGACATAGTGATACCCAACGGTTTTACGGATAAGTCAGTTCAGGTACGGGTAGGTAACTTCGGGTTGGCCCCCGGCTATTGCCGGAGGCTTTCGGAGCCGGTGCTCAGAGTTTGCAACCACGAGCCGGGTCTTCCAACGCTGCTGCGGCGACACTCTGCACCACGTTCACACCATCTTTCACTTCCCGCAGGTAGATGTTCTGAATCGGGTTGTGGGCCCGGGAGAAGGTAAACTCCCCGCGCGGACTATCGATGGTCAGCTTTTCCATGGTGCTGATAACGGCTTTTTTATCGGAAATGTCACCGTTGAGCTCGCCGATGGTGTTGGCAATGGCTTGACCAGCGTCATAGCCCTGCACGGCATAGATGTCCGGGTAGTGGCCGTATTCAGTGTTAAAGGCCTCACGAAATGCCTGGTTTTTGGGAACATCCAGCTGTTCCGCGTAGTGCAGGCCAGTCATGACGCCCTCAGCTGCTTCGCCCTGTGCTTGCAGTGTGCCCTCGGTGAGGAAGCCTGAACCCAACAGGGGGATCTTGCCGCGCAGGCCCATGGCGTCATAATCTTTCACAAACTTGATGGCGCCGCCGCCGGCAAAGAAGGTGAATACCGCGTCCGGGTTTTCATCGGCGATATCACTGACATGGGACTGAAAATTGGTGGAGGGGAAGGGCAGTAGAACCTTTTCGACGATTTCGCCGCCACCGGCTTCGAATGACTCAGCGAAAGCGTCCAGGCTCTCGCGACCCATGCCGTAGTTCCAGCTAATTGCATAGACCTTCTTATAGCCCTTCTCCAGCGCCACTTTTCCCATGGGGTAAGACGGCTGCCAGGAAGAGAATGAGGTGCGGAATACGTTGGGCGAGCAAAGTGGCCCGGTTGCTGCGGCGGAGCCGGCGTTGGGGATGATCATGATGGTGTCTTTACCGCGCAGCATCTTGATCATGCCCATGGCAACGCCGGAGTGAACCGGACCGATCACGAAGTCAGCTTCGTGTTGGTTTAACAGGGAAGACGCCAGCTCCGGTGCCCGGGATGGTTTGGCTTCGGTGTCCAGTTCGATGTATTCGATTTTGGTGCCATGCAACTGCTCAGCGTGTTCTTTAAGTGCCAGCTTCAGGCCATCGCGGCCGGCTTCGCCCAGCTGTGCGTAAATGCCACTGAACGGCAACATTAAACCAACTTTTACCGTTTCACCGGCGGCCGCCACAGTTGTGGTAGAGAGTCCGGCGGTAAGGGTAGTTGCCAGTACTGCACCGGCAAGCGTTTTGATCCTGCTCATTTCGACACCTCAGATTGTTGTTGTGCGGTACTGCCATTAGAGGCGTCAAAGCGGTGCAGAAATATCCATTTTCTGCACACCCGTGTCCCCTGTATGCACGCCTGCACGGGGAGAACCAGAACCAAAGAAAGTCAGGATGATGGTGTTACCGCGACAGGTCCGCATACACCCGACTGGTCAGATCCTTCTGGATCTGAAGTCGGTCAGTAATGCCCTGTACAACCTGCATGCGTGCCACGGCGCCACTTTGGATTGCCTCCATGGCGCGCAGCGCGTCACCGGATTGCTCCAGGCAGTGGTTGCAGGACTTGGCAATCCGGTCCATGCCCTCGCCGGCATCGGTGGCTGTGGTATTCAGATTGTCGGCTATGGCGCGAATGTCCTCGCTGGATTGGTTTGCCCGCAAAGACAGGTTGCGGACTTCGTCGGCAACCACCGCAAACCCGCGACCATGTTCGCCGGCGCGAGCGGCCTCGATTGAGGCATTGAGCGCCAGCAGATTCGTCTGTTTGGCGATGTCCTGTATTTTGGCAACGATGTCGGCGATTTCTTCCGACTGTTTTCCCAGTTCGTTGAACACCGTGTCGATGCGTTTCATGTAGCTTGCCAATTCACGGATGGCGGCTTCTGAGCCACTGATGCAGGCGTGGCTCTCGGTCACTTTCGCCCCGGATGCCTTTGCCAGTTTGCCGGCCTCGGTCATTTCGGCCAGGATCGTGTCGACGTTGGCTCGCAAGTCATCAAGGTGTGCCATGAGTTCCGGGTCCGGTTCGGACGCCTGTACTGGCTGCTCAGGAGGAAGTGATTCAGGTGTGGGGTCTGGCAGTTGCGGTTCGGCAGGAACCTCGACATAGCGGGTTTCAGTGACTGTGATCGGGTACCTCAGGTAGCAAATCCAGGACAGGCCGGCGAATGCCAGGGCGACTGAGGCGAGCACAGTCTCCTTTGCAGAATCGGCGCCGAGCAGAAGAGTCACAGTGGCACTAAAGACGCCAGCGAGTGCGATCAATGCAAAGTACTTGTTGGGACGGGATGGCTCGGAGGCCAGGGTGGCGGTGTTGGCCATGGTTTGGGTTCCATCGGACTAGGGTTGTTTCTGCAACAAGAAACTAAGGGCTGTGAGCCCCTGAGCCTATCCGTAGGCTGCAAACCATTATCCGTATTGTGAACACCGGCTACCAAACAGACTGGCTCATGCCAGTCTGTTTGCAGGAACGATCAAACGCAGTGTTGTAGCAGCAGATTACAGAACTGGTCGGGGCACTCTACGGAGGGCACGTGGCCTATTCCATCCAGAATAACCGGCACCTTGCCATCACAGTGTTCGCCCAGCGTCTTTAGCGTGTCCGGCGGTGTTGCTACATCGTCGCTACCGCCAAGCAGCAGGATCGGGAGCTTGTGTCCGGCCAACCGGCCACGAAAGTCGCAGCGTCCGAGCATTTCACACAACAGTCCGTAACTGCGCCCGTCACCCCGTCCCATAATGACCTGCCAGCCACCCAGCAGGGCCGGTTCGGCATCGCACGCCGCCTGGCCGAACCAGCGTGGCACTATGTCTGCAGCCATGGCGGCGAGCCCCAGCTTGCCGACGTTGGCAGAGCGCTGGTTCCAGGCTTCGGGGGTGCCAATAACGGCGCCGGTATTGGTCAGTGTCGCGGAAAGCAGTTGGTCCGAGTGCTGGCTGATCAGTTGTTGGCCAATGACGCCTCCGATGGAGGTGCCGGCGAAGTGGAAGGAGGTTGCGCCCGCTTGCTTCACCAACAGCAAGGCCTCGTGCGCCAGGTACTCTGGGGTGATCTCGTCACTGGCTTTCGGCCAGCTGGCACTGGCGCCGTGGCCGGGAAGATCCCAGGTTAGCACCCGGAACCTTTCGAGCAGAGCCGGTAGCATGTCGTCCCAGACCCCCTGAGTCATACCCAGGGGGTGGGCAAGCACCAATAACGGTTTTGCGCTGTCGCCAAGCAGGCGGTAACAGATGGTCCGGCCGTTTTCTTTTAAAAATGCCATGGTCGTTTCCTCGCTCAGACCCGTTCGATGAGTGTAGCAATGCCCTGGCCCACGCCCACACACATGGTGCACAGGGCGTAGCGGCCACCGGTGCGCTGCAACTGGTGGGCCGCAGTCATCAGCAGGCGGGCGCCGGACATGCCCAGCGGGTGGCCCAGGGCGATGGCGCCACCATTGGGGTTAACCCGACTATCGTCGTCGGCAACGCCCAGTTCACGCAATACGGCGAGTCCCTGGGCGGCAAAGGCTTCATTCAGCTCAATAACATCAAGCTCGTCGACCCCGATGCCCTGCTTCTCGAGCAGTTTGCGCACCGCCGGTACCGGGCCAATGCCCATGATGCGCGGCTCAACACCGGCAGTGGCCATTCCGAGGATTTTAGCCATGGGTTTCAGACCCTTGGCCTGAACTGCTGCTTCGCTGGCCACCAGCATGGCTGCCGCACCGTCATTGACCCCGGAAGCATTGCCTGCAGTCACAGTGCCATTGTCCCGGAACGGAGTAGGTAAGGCTGCCAGTTTTTCCAGGCTACTGCTGCGCGGATGCTCATCGGTATCAAACACCAACGGCTCCTGCTTGCGGCGCGGGATGTTCACCGGCACGATTTCCTCGGCGAAGATGCCGTCTTGTTGAGCCCGGGCGGTTTTTTCCTGAGAACGGAAGGCAAACAGGTCCTGGTCTTCCCGCGACACCTGGTACTGCTCGGCGACGTTTTCCGCCGTTTCAGGCATGGAATCAATGCCGTACTGCTGCTTCATCAGAGGATTCACAAAGCGCCACCCAATAGTGGTGTCCTCAATCTTCTGGCCCCGTGAAAAACCGGAGTCAGCCTTGCCCATGACATAGGGCGCGCGGGACATGGATTCCACGCCACCGGCCAGTACCAGCTCCATTTCGCCGGCACGAATCGCCCGGAACGCGGTGCCGACGGCGTCCATGCCGGAACCACACAATCTGTTAAGGGTGGTGCCTGGTACTGACGTCGGTAAGCCGGCCAGCAGGGCCGACATCCGAGCGATGTTGCGGTTGTCTTCGCCAGCCTGGTTGGCGCTGCCCATTATGACTTCGTCGATCGCGGTCGGGTCCAGGTCTGGCGCCTGGTCCAGTACGGCCTTGAAAATATGAGCCGCGAGATCATCGGGGCGCACGCTGGCCAGGGTTCCGCCAAAGCGGCCAATGGCGGAACGGCGGGGATGACAGAGAAATACGTCAGTCATGGTGAACCTCACTGTTGGCCCGATTGAGTTGAAGCGTGATGGGCGTGAGTGCGCGCTTTCAGATCACGTAAAATCTCAAGCTCTTTGGCAGACGGCTCCGGTGTGGTCTCCAGCTGATCCGCAAAGCGGATCTCCCAGCCGGTGGCTTCGATCACGTCTTCCCGGGTCACGTTCGGGTGCAGCGACGTGACCACCAGTTCTTTGGTGTCCGGGTCTGGCTTGAGAATGCACAGATCGGTAATCACCACTGTGGGGCCACGACCAATATTAGGGACATTATCCCGTGCGGTGCCGTCGCGGCCGAAACCAACGGTGGTCACGAAGTCCACGTCCTTCACGAAGGTGCGTTTGGAGTGCTTCACGGTAATGAAGACTTCCTTCGCGTTGGTGGCGATTTCCGGGGCACCACCGCCACCGGGCAGGCGCACTTTTGGCTCCCGGTAATCACCGATCAGAGTTGTGTTCAGGTTGGCGAAGCGGTCAATCTGGGCGGTGCCCAGGAAGCCGACGCTGATATGGCCGCCCTGGAGCCAGTAACGGAACATTTCTGGAACGCCGACCGTGGTCAACGCCGATTCGCACAGCTCACCATCACCGATGGACAGTGGCAGTACGTCCGGTTTGGTCTGCAGGGTGCCGGACTCGTAGATCAGGGTCACATCGGGGGCGTGAGTCAGCCGTGCCAGGTTGGCAGCCTCGCTGGGCAGACCGATGCCGACGAAACAGGTCATGTCGTTGGTCAGTGCGCGAGCGGCAGTGACGCTCATCATTTCCGAAGAGGTAAATTCAAGGCTCATCACGCAGCTCCTTTTTCAAATACGTTGTCTTGCAGCCAGCTCTGGAAGGTGTCCCGGTCCCGGGCGATGCCGTCCCACTCTTTGTAGAAAGCGTTGTCGCGGTCGTAATAGCCCAGCGCATAGGAGGGACTTGCGCCTTTCGGGGCCTCAGCAATGGCCGTAACTGCCCAGGACGGCAACACACAGGCGTTCACGGAAGCGCCCAGATCGTCCACCACCTCCTCAACGGTGACGATGCTGCGCTTGGCGGCCAGAACCACTTCTTTCTGGATACCCACAATGCCTTCGATCAGTACGTTACCTTTGCGGTCGGCCCGCTGGGCATGAATCACGGCAACGTCCGGGCGTACCGATGGCACGGCGGCCAGGCGCTCTCCGGTGAACGGGCACTCGATGAACTTGATCTGGTCATTCACCTTTGGCAAGTCGCTGCCGACATAGCCGCGCAGCACCGCCATTGGCAGGCCGGCAGCACCGGCTTCATAGGCGCAGGCCATGGCAGCGTGACTGTGTTCCAGAATTTCCAGCTTGTTGGGCCAGCTCTTCTCAACGGCATCCCGCAGGCGGTGCAGCGAGCCGACGCCCGGGTTGCCCCCCCAGGAGAAGATCAGCTTCTTGGCGCAGCCGGCCCCAATCATCTGGTCGTACACCAGGTCTGGGGTCATTCGGATTAGGGTCAGGTCACGTTTTTCCTGGCGGATAATTTCGTGGCCCGCGGCGAACGGGATCAAGTGGGTAAAGCCTTCCATCGCTACGGTGTCACCGTTGGTGATGTGTTTGCTCACCGCATCCCGGAGAGAGAGGAATTCAGCCATTGCAGTGTCTCCATCGTGTTTCGGTTGATAAGTTCGATATACGAACATATGTTTAATATGCGAACATCATGGAGGAATTTGATTTGTACCGTCAAGTACAAAATTTCACCAGCTTGATAGGGTGCACTAATGTTCGGAGTGCGAACGAGCTGGTACCATGCGCTGACCCTGGCTTTCAGGGGCGCTTAAGGAGCTGGAATGGACGAGAAGATTCTCAAACCCGGAGACCGGGATTACGTGGGTGCGTTGGCTTCCGGGCTGGAAATACTCCAGGCCTTCGACGCTGAGCACCCACGCATGACCCTGAGCGAAGTCGCGGCGCGAACAGATATGGACCGGGCCAAGGCGCGGCGTTTCCTGCTGACACTGCATGCGCTCGGGTTTGTAAAACGGTCTGGTCGTCAGTTCGAGCTCACGCCCAGGGTGTTGCAGTTGGGTTACGCCTACCAGGCGTCGAATCAGTATCGGGCGGTGATTCAGCAGTATCTGGAGGACGTCACCGCCGAGCTGGGGGAGTCTTCATCGCTGGCGGTGCTGGATGGCGACGAGGTGGTCTATGTCGTCCGTTCGGCTGCGCGGCACCGACTCATGGCGATCACGCTATCAGTCGGTACGCGATTGCCGGCGGCATACACCTCAATGGGTCGGGTGCTTCTGGGCCAATTGCCGGACTCAGAGTTGAATGCTTTCCTCGGTCGAGTTCAGCTGTCTGCACTAACGCCTTCCTCAGTAACCTCGGTAAACGCCTTACGAACTGAGATCCAGAGGGTGCGCGAGCAGGGGTATTCCGTGGTTGATCAGGAGCTGGACCAGGGCCTTCGGTCGGTGGCGGTGCCGGTCTTTGCTGGCAGTGGTGAACTATTGGGAGCGATCAACGTCAGTACCAACGCGGGCAGGGTGGGTATGGATACCCTATTGGGCCTGTACCTCCCACGGCTCCAGGCCGTTGCCGAGCAGATCAGGCAGGCAGCCCGCTGATCACGGGTAGCGCCCGGTCAAACGATTTTGTACCAGTTCATCCAGGATCGTGTTGGCCAGGCGCATGACCGCATTCGGGTTTTCCCCTCGCCGGCGAGAGGCAATCACCGGGGTGGTGATGTTGGGATCTTCCAGCGGTGTAAAGTCCACGCCTTCACGGTTAAGTTTACGAACCTGCTCAGGCACCAGAGTGAATCCCATCTCGGAGGCCACCAGTGATAACGCCGTTTGCAGGTCGTTCACATGTTGGCTGACATGCACCTTCAACCCACGCCGGTGGAACAGGCCCTGAGTGATATCGGCAAAGTTGGGCCCCGGCCCTGAAGGAAAAACCACCATCGGCCAGTGGGATAAGTCCTTCATGGAAGGTGGTTTGCGGGTCAGCTCATGTCCGGTTGGGATGGCGGCAATGATGGGCTCGTCAAAAAGCAGTTCCTGCTCCACATCCGGATCGTCAATACTGACTCTTCCAAAGCCGATATCGATCTTGCCAGTTTTCAGGGCTTCGACCTGCTCGCGGGTTTTCAACTCGTGCAGGACAATCTCCAGATTTTTGTTTCGCCGTAGTCTCCGCACCATCAACGGCAGTTGGCCATAGAAAACCGACGGCACGAAGCCGATAGAGAAAATGGTCTTGCGATGCTGGGCAATGCGTCGGGTGTCTTCCACCGTTGCTGCAACCTTGTCCAGAATCTGCCGGGCCTGCTCCAGGAAAAACTCACCGCCGCTGGTCAACTCCAGCCCCCGGGGTTTGCGGATGAATAATTCGACCCCAATTTCCTCTTCAAGTTGTTTCATGGCGCGGGTCAGTGGCGGTTGTGCAATGAACAGTTTTTCCGCCGCCCGGGTCAGATTGCCTTCCTCCCCCACTGCCACGAAGTACCGCAAGTGTCTTAGCTCCATCCATACCTCCAGGGTATCGGTTGCTACTTAATCAATATTGGTTCACATCCGTGGAACTTCGTATTGTTCGAATCACAGGCTTTTCAACTTGCGATCCGGAGATCCCATGTCCGCAACCATCCAATCCATAGAGGCAGTATTGGTCGATATCCCGACCATCCGCCCCCATAAGCTTTCCATGACAACCATGGGGGTTCAGAGCATGGTGATCGTGCGGATGAAAGACTCCAATGGGCTTGAGGGCCTGGGTGAGGCCACCACCATCGGTGGCCTGGCTTACGGCGCAGAGAGCCCCGAAAGCGTGAAACTTACCATTGACACTTATTTCGGTCCGCAACTGATTGGCCAGTCCGCTGAAAACATCAATACCCTGAGGGTAATGTTAAACCGCTCTACCCGTGGTAACAACCTGGCGCGGTCAGCCATTGAAACAGCGTTGCTGGACCTTCAGGGCAAGCGCCTGAATCGTTCCGTTGCCGATCTTCTTGGCGGAGCGGTCCACCGGCACATTCCGGTGCTGTGGACACTGGCCAGTGGCGATACCGCCAAAGATATTGAGGAAGCCCGCGGCCTCATCGAAACCCGTCGGCATTGTGACTTCAAACTCAAGATCGGTTCCCGCCGTCTGATGGACGATGTCCGTCACGTGGCGGCAATCAAGGAAGCCGTCGGCGAGTCGGCCAGTGTTCGTGTTGATGTTAATCAGGCCTGGGACGAAGCCACTGCCGCGAAAGGTATGGCTGAACTTCAGGCTGCCGGCATCGATCTGGTCGAACAGCCCACCCCAATGAAGGACTACGCCGCGCTGGTGCGTCTGTCCAACAAATTCCACCTGCCGATTCTTGCGGACGAAGCCGTAGCGGATGCTAAGGATATGTACGCCCTGGCCGCAGCCGGCTTTAGTGGCGCTGTTGCCATGAAGATCGCCAAGGCCGGTGGGCCGATGCGGGCGCTCGAGCAGGCTTCCGTTGCCCAGGCTGCCGGTATCGGCTTGTACGGCGGCACCCTGCTGGAAGGCACGATCGGCTCCGTGGCCTCGCTGCACGCCTGGTCCACCCTGGAAACCCTGCACTGGGGGACTGAAATGTTCGGTCCCTTGTTGATGAAGGACGACATCGTAGTCAAGCCCTTGAGCTTTCACGACCACGGTGTGGATCTACCCGAGGGCCCAGGCCTGGGTATCGAGCTTGATGAAGACAAGTTGACCTATTACCGCCGGCAAGCCTGAGGCGCCGGAAGAAATCGAGAACGGAGGAAAGCACATGCTGTTTAAAGTCGAGATGAAGGTGAACATTCCCCACGACATGCCGGCAGAAGTCGCGGCCGACATCAAGGCCCGGGAAAAAACCTACGCTCAAGGCCTGCAAGAGCAGGGCAAGTGGCGGCACCTCTGGCGGGTGGCAGGCAGCTACGCCAACGTCAGCATATTTGATGTGGAAGACAACGCGGAATTGCAGGAGCTGATCAGCAATCTGCCGCTGTTTCCCTACATGGATATCACTGTCGCGCCCCTGTGCCGGCACCCGTCGTCCATTCATCAGGACGATCGTTAAATCCAACGCCCCGTTGCTAACCGATGAGCTGATCAAAGCAACAACAACAAGAGAATTGGGAGACCAACAATGACCGTTAAAACTATGCAAACCGCGGAAGTTAAGGAACTGCTGGAAAAAGTAGCCGGCTTCAACAAGGACGGTGGCGATGAGCGAATGAAGAAAATCGTTCACCGCGTCATGCACGACATTTTTCAGATCGTGGAAGATTTTGATGTCACGCCCGAAGAATTCTGGAGTGCCGTCTACTACGTTGGCGAACTGGGTGCCAATGGCGAAGTGGCCTTGCTGGCACCGGGTTTGGGTATGGACCGTTACCTGGACATCCGTCAGGACGCCGAAGACGAGCAGGCCGGCCTGACTGGTGGCACCCCCCGTACCATTGAAGGCCCATTGTATGTGGCCGGAGCCCCCTTGAGTGAAGGCTTTGACCGAATGGACGACGGCTCCGACACCGAGGCTGAAGTGGTCCTGATCAAGGGCCAGATCACCGACGAAAACGGCACGCCTCTGGCCGATGCTATTGTCGATATCTGGCACGCCGATACCAAGGGTGCTTACTCCTACTTCGATCAGTCCCAGAGCGAGTACAACCTGCGCCGCCGCATCAAGACCGATGCTGAGGGCCGTTACGCCGCCCAGAGCATCATGCCGTCCGGATACGGCTGCCCACCCGAGGGTTCAACCCAGCAACTGCTGAACCACCTGGGCCGCCATGGCCAGCGTCCTGCGCACATTCATTACTTCGTGTCCAAGCCGGGTTACAAGCATCTGACTACCCAGATCAACATTGCCGGTGACGAGTACACCTTCGATGACTTTGCCTTTGCCACCCGCGAAGAACTGGTGGTTGAAGCCAAGCGTGTTGAACAGTCCGAAGACGGCGCCCGCCATGGCGTTACCGGACCGATTACCGAAGTGGAGTTCAACGTTGCGTTGGTAGCCACGGACAAGCCCGAGCTTCAAGAGCGCCACGCACGTCGTCGCGCCCTGGAAGCCGACGTCGCCTGAGCGCCACCAAGAACAAGACGGAGTGAACGACATGACCAGTAAACTCGAAAAACTCGCAGACAAGGTTCGTAACGCAGTTGTTGCCGACCCTGAAACCGGTCGCTACCAGTGCGACCGGGGCATATTTACCGACCAGGAGCTGTTTGACCTGGAGATGAAGTACATCTTCGAAGGCAACTGGGTATACCTGGCCCATGAGAGCCAGATCCCGGAGCCGGGTGATTACTTTACCGTGACCGTGGGTCGCCAGCCGGTGATCATCACCCGCACCAAGGACGGCGAGCTCAAAGCCATTCTTAATACCTGCTCCCATAGGGGCGCGACCCTGTGCCGCAAGAAGCGCGGTAACAAGACCTCCTTTACCTGCCCATTCCACGGCTGGACTTTCCGCAACGACGGTCAGCTATTGAAGGCCAAGGATCAAAAGAAGGGCGGTTACCCGGAGCAGTTCAATACCGACGGCTCCCACGATCTGAAGCAGATGCCCAAGTTTGGCAACTACCGTGGTTTCCTGTTCGGCAGTCTCAATGCCGACGTAGTGCCGCTCGAAGAGCATCTGGGTGAAACCACCAAAATCATCGACAACATCGTTGATCAGTCCGAAGACGGCCTGGAAGTCCTGCGGGGCAGCTCAACCTACACCTACGAAGGCAACTGGAAGCTGACTGCGGAAAACGGTGCCGATGGCTACCACGTCGGCACGGTGCACTGGAATTACCTGTCGACCATGGGCCAGCGCAACTACGACAAGGGTGGCACCGAAGCTGTTGATGCCAAGAGCTGGTCAGCCGAGGGCGGGTTCTACTCGTTCGAGAACGGCCACATGATGCTCTGGACCCGGCTGCTGAATCCGGAAGTGCGTCCGATTTTCAGTCAGTTGGAGCGCCTTCAGAAAACCTACGGTGAGGCCCGTGCTGACTCCATTGTCCGCACCACCAAGAACCTGTGCCTGTACCCGAACGTTTACCTGATGGACCAGTTCTCCACCCAGATTCGGGTGACCCGTCCAATTGGTGTCAACAAGACCGAAGTAACCATCTATGGTTTTGGTCCGAAGAACGAACCGGCCGATTTGCGCGCCAAGCGCATCCGCCAGTACGAGGATTTTTTCAATGTGACTGGCATGGGTACTCCGGACGACCTCGAGGAATTCCGCGCCTGTCAGAACGGCTATGAAGCCCGGGATATGCGTTGGAATGACATGAGCCGGGGCGCTGCACACTGGATCGACGGCCCTGACGAGCATGCCACCCAGATCGACATGAAGCCGACCATGAGCGGTGCGAGGCCGGACGACGAAGGCCTGTACGTGAATCACCATAAACACTGGCAAGTGGAAATGACCCGTGCCATTGAGGCCGAGCGTGCCCGTTTCATTCCCCTGGCTTCGAGTTCAACAGATTCAGAGGAGGCGTCCGCATGAGCCTGAGCTACCACGATATCGAGCAATTCATCATCCGTGAGGCCCGTTTTCTGGATGATCGCGAGTGGGACAAGTGGCTGGAGTGCTACCACGAAGACGTGACCTACTGGATGCCGGCCTGGGACGATGACGATGAGCTGACCGAGGATCCGCAAAGCGAGATCTCGCTCATCTACTACCCCAACAAGGACGGCCTGGAAGACCGGATCTATCGGATCAAGACCGAGCGTTCCGGCGCCAGCTCCATGCCGGAGCCGCGCACCACGCACTTCACCAGCAACCTGGAAATCCTTTCCCAGAGCGACAGTGAGGTGAAACTGCGGTTCAACTGGTTGACCAAGGCCTATCGCTATAAGCAAACGGCGGAATTCTTCGGAACCTCCTTCTACACCCTGGATATTACCGGTGAGCAGCCCGTAATCCGGGAGAAGAGAATGGTCCTGAACAACGATTGCATCAATCAGGTGCTGGACGTTTATCACCTGTAATTGATGGGGAGAGCATCATCATGAGTTACAACATTGCGCTTAACTTTGAAGACGGCGTGACCCGGTTCGTCTCTTGCAACGAGGGCGAAACGGTCCTGGATGCCGCCTACCGTGCGCAGATCAATCTGCCGATGGACTGTTCTGACGGCGTTTGCGGTACCTGCAAAGGTGCCTGCCACCAGGGCGACTTCGACATGGGCGAGGAATACATTGACGAAGCCTTGTCCGATGAGGAAGCCGACCAGGGTATGGTACTGACCTGCCAGATGGTGCCCTCCAGTGATTGTGTGGTGGAGGTGCCCGTTGCCTCCACCATGTGCAAGACCGGTAATGCCGAAGTGACCGGAACGGTGGCGGAGGTGAACCTGATCTCGCCTACGTCGATCGAACTCAAGATCACTGCGGACCACGACATAGCATTCCTCCCCGGGCAGTACGTGAACATCCAGGTGCCGGGCACCGAGGAAACCCGTGCCTACTCCTTCAGCTCCAAACCTGGCAGCCGGGACCTGAGCTTCCTGATCCGCAACGTGCCGGGTGGTCTGATGAGCTCATGGCTAGTGGGTAAGGCGCGTACAGGGGACAAGGTGACGCTGACAGGGCCTATGGGCAGTTTTTACCTGCGTCCGGTTGAGCGGTCGATCCTGATGCTGGCGGGCGGCACCGGCCTGGCGCCCATGTTGGCGAAACTGGAGTACCTGAAGGTCCATGGTTGTGATCAGCCAACGCATCTGGTGTATGGCGTCAGCAATGACGACGACCTGGTGTGCCTGGATATCCTGGATAGCTTTGCCGCGGAGCTGGACAACTTCAGTTACGTCACGGTGGTGTCCGGAGAGGACAGTAATCACCCCCGCAAGGGCTATGTCACCGAGCACATGGACGAGGCGCCGCTCAATGATGGCGATGTCGATGTCTATCTGTGTGGGCCACCCCCGATGGTGGATTCCGTGCTCGGGTTCTTCCGCAAGAAGGGCATCGATCCGAATTCGTTCCACTATGAGAAATTCACGCCCAGTGCACCCGCGGCCAAGGAGAAAGTCGCATGAAAGCCCGCTTCACCGACAAGGTCATGGTGATTACTGGCGCCGCCCAGGGCATTGGCAAGCGAGTCGCTGAGCTGGCGGCCGCCGAAGGCGCCCGACTGGTGCTGGTTGATATTGCAGATTATGTGCAGGGTGTTGCGGCCGAGCTACGTGACCAGGGTGCTGATGCTGTGGCGGTCTTGGCTAACCTGGAAACCTGGGCTGGCGCTGAAGCTGTGATGGCGGAAGCGCAAAAACAGTTCGGACGCATCGATATCCTGGTCAACAATGTCGGCGGTACGATCTGGGCGCAGCCTTTCGAGCACTACACGCCTGAGCAGATTGAAAAGGAAATCCAGCGCTCGCTGTTCACCACCTTGTGGAGTTGTCGCGCTGTCTTACCTTACATGCTGAAGCAAAACGGTGGCGTAATTGTGAACGTGTCATCGGTGGCAACCCGGGGCCTCATGCGAGTGCCTTATGGTGCCGCCAAGGGCGGTGTGAATGCCATGACCGTGAATATGGCGTACGAGTATGCCTCTCACAATATCCGCGTGAATGCGGCGGCGCCCGGCGGTACCGAGGCACCCCCACGGCTGACGCCGCGCAATGCCAAGGAGCAAAGCGAACAGGAAAAGGCCTGGTACCAGTCGCTGATAGACCAGACCACGGAACACAGCTTCATGCATCGCTATGGAACCCTGGACGAACAGGCCGAACCTATCCTGTTCCTCGCATCGGACGCGTCATCCTACATGACCGGAACCATCCTGCCGGTGGCGGGCGGAGATCTGGGTTAAGCAACCATAAAACTCCGCACAATAACAAAAGCGGAAGTGAGAGATCATGAGAAACATTGATGTAAACGACGTTGTTGATAACGCGACGTTCAATAAATTTCACTGGAAGGTACTCTTCTGGTGCACCCTGATTATCATTTTCGACGGCTATGATCTGGTGATTTATGGCGTCGTTCTTCCCCTCTTGATGGACCAGTGGGGCTTGAACCCCTATGTGGCTGGGCTGCTTGGCAGCAGCGCACTGTTTGGCATGATGTTCGGGGCCATGAGTTTTGGCATGCTCTCAGACAAGTTGGGGCGCAAGAAAACGATCATCATGTGCGTGGTACTGTTCAGTGTGACCACCGTGATTAACGGTTTTGCGACCACACCTTGGGAATTCGGCATTCTCCGCTTTATTGCCGGCCTGGGGATCGGCGGTGTTATGCCTAACGTGGTATCGCTGATGAGCGAGTATTCCCCCAAGAAAAGCCGAAGCACCCTGGTAGCACTGATGTTTTCAGGTTATGCGGTGGGTGGCATGATGTCAGCGGGGCTTGGCATCTGGATCGTGCCCAACTTTGGCTGGGAGATCATGTTCTACTTGGCCATTGTGCCCATGCTGATACTCCCATTCATGCTGAAATTTCTGCCGGAGTCGGTGGCCTTTCTGATGGCCCAAAAGCGCGAAGGCGAAGCCCGGTCGATTCTGCAACGTGTAGCGCCGAACAGAAACATCACGGAGCGCGATGTGTTGATCGTGCCGCCGACCACAGAAAGCAAAGCGCCGGTACTGGAGCTGTTCCGGGACGGCCGGGCCATGAGCACGATGATGTTCTGGACGGCATTCTTCTGCTGCTTGCTGATGGTCTATGCCCTGGGTTCCTGGTTGCCGAAACTGATGTCTTCAGCCGGATACGCCCTGAGCTCCAGCCTGATGTTCCTGATGGTTCTCAATGTTGGCGCGATTGTCGGCGCCGTGGGCGGCGGTTGGCTGGCGGACCGATTCTCACTTCGGTCGGTACTGGTTAGCTTCTTCCTGCTTGGTTCCGGTTCGCTGATCCTGTTGGGCTATGAGAGCCCCATGTGGTTCCTGTACACCCTTATGGGTATTGCCGGCGCGACCACCATCGGCTCACAGATTCTGCTGTACGCTTACGTTGCCCAATATTACCCGACCAGTATTCGTTCCACTGGTCTGGGTTGGGCCTCAGGCATCGGTCGCAATGGCGCTATTGTTGGGCCAATGCTCGGCGGTACCCTGTTGGCAATGGCGCTACCGCATCAGATGAATTTCCTGGCGCTGGCGATTCCCGGGGCCATTGCAACAGTCGCCATTGCACTGGTAGACCGAAAGGGCTTGTCGCGTGAGACCCGCGCGCAAGTTGGGCCAGTAGCTGCAGCGACCACTCACTGAATTGAGCGTTGAAGTTGTGTCTGGGTAGACGGTTAGTCGTAGCCCACTTTGGCCCGGGAGCGTAAGCTTCGCGGGCCTTTTTTCTTTTATTTAGCAATACAGGGACCTCTCATGGCCTCATTCACGAAAGACCTGTCTTTGTCTGCTGTTGTCGCCGGTTTTTTGGCTGTGCTGGTGTCTTACTCCGGCCCGTTGGCTATCTTTTTCCAGGCTGGCAATAGCGCCGGTATTTCTCCGGAAATGATGACATCCTGGGTTTGGGCTATTTCCATGGGCGCAGCTATCTCCGGCATTGTCCTGAGTCTCTGGCTCAAGGCCCCGATCGTGACTGCATGGTCGGCGCCGGGTACGGCGTTGCTGGTCACTCTGTTTCCCGAACTTACCCTGAACGAAGCTGTTGGCGCTTACATTACCGCTGCCATCATCATATTTCTCATCGGCATTACTGGCACCTTCGATGCCTTTGTGCGCGCCATTCCTAAAGGTATTGCCGCTGGCATGATGGCCGGGATCCTGTTCCAGTTCGGAGTTGGTGCATTTACGTCGATTAAAACTACCCCTGCGCTGGCGTTGGGAATGGTAGTCGCTTATGTGGTGTTCCGGCGCCTGGTGCCAAAATATACCTTGGTCCTGTTGCTCATTACCGGCGTGATTCTGGCGGTGGTGCTGGAAGGGGCCTCTCTGTCGGGCGTTCGCTGGAGTATTGCCGTACCGCAATTTATCAGCCCGGAATGGAATCTGGAATCAACCCTGAGCCTGGCGATTCCGCTGGTTCTGGTTAGCCTGACCGGGCAGTTTCTGCCCGGCATGGCCATCCTTAACGGCGCTGGCTATCACGTCAAAGCGAAACCGGTTATCGGGGTTGCCAGTCTGGTGTCGCTGCCAATGGCTGTTTTTGGTGGCATCACCACCGTGGTGGCGGCCATCACCGCTGCGATCTGTACTGGCGAGGATGCCCACAAGGATCCTGGCAAGCGCTATGTCGCAGGAGTTGCCAATGGCGTGTTCTATCTGGTGGGCGGGCTTTTTGCCGGCACTATCGTGAGTCTGTTTACCTCACTGCCGGCGGCATTCGTTGCGGTGTTGGCGGGCCTTGCCTTGCTGGGTGCAATCGCCGGTAATCTGTTTTCGGCACTGGAAGACGCCAGTCACCGGGAGGCATCGCTGATCGCCTTCATCGTGACCGCCTCCGGACTGTCGTTGTATGGGTTGTCGTCCGCTTTCTGGGGTGTTGTCATCGGTTATGGGTGTTACCTGGTGCTCAATGGCGGCGGTAGCAGAAAAACCTGAGGGATTCGGCTAGGCTTGGGGCACACTTATCAGGGCTGCTCAATCATGACTGATCACATCGAACTGCCATTCCGTTTCCGATTTCGCGTGCGTTACGGCGAGTGTGACGCCCAGGGCGTGGTGTTCAATGCCCGTTACGCGGACTTTGTCGACATTGCCGTCAACGAGTACATACGCACCCTTTTCGGGGATTACCAGCGCTTGCTGGATCAGGATCTGGACATTCAGGTGGTCAGCCTCACCGTGAACTGGAAAGCACCGGCAAAGTTTGACGACGTGCTGGAGGCCCGCATTCGGGCAGGGCGGATCGGTAATACCTCGTTTACCCTGCATCTTGAGTTCTATCGGTTTGGTGAAAACCAATTGATCGCGGATGCCGATATCACCTATGTGATGATCCAGCCGTCAAAGATGGCAAAAGTGACGGTGCCGGGAACGATCAGGGAATTACTGGAGGCGGGAGCACCCGGCGTGCTGATTAGCCACGCCGGGGAGCAGGTACAAAAGAGCTGATTAGCCTTCCTGCAGGGCCTGGATCACCGCCTTTGCGGTGCCTTCCGAGGAGGGCGGGTTCTGCCCGGTGATCAGCTTGCCGTCTACCACGATGTGTGGCGTGAAGTCGTCACCGCAGGTGTAGGTGGCGGTTTTTTCCTTCAGCATGTCTTCCAGCAGGAAGGGCACAACGTTGGTCAGGCCAACCACTTCTTCCTCACTGTTGCTGAAGCCGGTTACGTTGCGGCCGCCAACAATGTTCTGACCCGGCTTCACTTCCACATCCCGGAATACTGCGGGGGCGTGGCAGACTGCACCGATCACCTTGTCCTGTTCGTAGGCGGTTTTGATCACCTCAATGGATTTCTGATCGTTGACCAGATCCCACAGCGGGCCATGGCCACCGGGATAGAACACGGCATCGAAGTCGTTCATGTCCACGTCCGCCAGTTTCTTGGTGCTGGCCAGTGATTCCTTGGCGTGGGCGTCGGCCTGGAATCGACGGGTGGTTTCGGTCAGCGCGTCTTCACCCTCGCTGTTCGGATCAACCGGCGGCTGACCACCCTTCGGAGAGGCAATGGTAATCTCGGCACCGGCGTCTCGGAAGACATAGTAGGGCGCGGTGAATTCTTCGAGCCAGAAGCCCGTTTTATGACCTGTATCGCCCATCTGGTCGTGGGAGGTCAGAACCATCAAAATCTTCATAGTGTGTCCGTCCTTTTTTCGACGAATGAATGGCGAATCTTGGCTGCGCCTGGTATCGAGTTGGAGCCTGTTGGAATAAATTCAACCGGGGTTACGTGAATTAAAGCAGGACAGATCTGCCGGAGGTTATCCTGAGTACACAAAATTTTCCGCGATCATGTCGCGAACTACATGGAAGATCGTTATAAATGACACCTGATCACAACGACCTCTGGTTTTTGCCACTAGGCGGCACTGGCGAGATCGGCATGAACCTTAACCTGTACGGGCACGATGGCCAGTGGTTGATGGTGGACTGTGGCGTGACCTTCCCAAAGCCCGGCCGGGTGTCGGCAGATGGTACGGTTCACCACCGCGGCGAGCCTCCGGTCCAGATGGCTGATCCTGCCTTTATCGCCGACCGCCGGGAACAGTTGGCGGGCTTGATCATTACCCACGCCCATGAAGACCACGTGGGCGCCGTGCCCTATCTGTGGCCGTTGTTACAGTGCCCCATCTACACCAGCCGGTTTACCGCGGAGATTCTGCGTCGCAAGTTGGCGGAATTTGATCTGGCCCATCGCGTTCCCATCATTGTGGTAGAGACCGGCGAACGCCGTCAGATCGGCCCGTTCAACGTCCAGTGGCTGGCTTTGACTCACTCCATCCCAGACCCCAATGCCTTGATGATCCGCACTGGCATCGGCAATATTTTTCACAGTGGCGACTGGAAACTGGACGACCATCCCCTGGTCGGCCATGGCTATTCCCGCGAGACCTTTACCGACCTGGCGGCCGAGGGCGTAGATGCCATGGTCTGCGACTCTACTAACGCCACGGTGGCCGGGCACTCCATTTCCGAGGCCGCGCTGCACCAGGGCTTGCTGGAGGTGGTAAAGGCGGCTCCGGGCCGGGTGGTGGTGACCTGCTTTGGCAGCAACATTGCCCGGCTGCACACCCTTAGCCTGATAGCCCGGGAAACCGGGCGCTACATGGGCCTGCTGGGGCGCTCTCTGATCAACATGAGTGGCGCCGCACGGGCCGCCGGCATCTGGGATGAGGCCGACTGGCTGATCAACCCGTCGCACCTTGGCTACTTGCCGAAGGGGGAGGTTCTGGCCGTGGCCACCGGCAGCCAGGGTGAGCCGCGCACCGCTTTGCGCCGCCTGGCTATGGGCAGTCATCCGGATTTCGAGTTGGAAGCCGGTGATACCGTGATCTTTAGCGCCCGCGCTATTCCCGGTAACGAAGAAGCCATTGAGGCTTTGATCGACCGGCTAAGGGCAATGAGCGTTACCGTGATTACCGCCGAGCAATCGGCCGTGCCGATTCATGCCTCCGGCCACCCGGCCCAGGAAGAGCTTCAGGCCATGTACCAGTGGGTGCGGCCGAAGATTGCCATTCCGGTGCATGGAGAAGGGGAGCACATGGATGCCCATGCCCACCTTGCCAAGGGCGTTGGCGTGTCGAAAACCCTGGTGGGGCGTAACGGTGACCTGTTCATGATCCGGCCGGTACCGGGCATGCGTCGGCAGATTGCCGAGACCGGTCGGCTGGGGTGGGACAAGCAGGAGCTGGTCCGGGTTGAGTGAGCCCGGAGCAGATTCCGATAGTCGTTCGCATCCTATCTGGTTAGACTGGGCCTCTTACAACCACAAACCCTTTCACAGGAGGCCGTCGTCTAATGGCTATCTGGACCCGCACCCCAAATCTTGAATCCTTCATGGAATCCAGCAAAAACACCGCAGTCGGTCACATGGGGATCGAGTATCTGGAAGTCGGCGACGACTATGTCAAAGGCCGTATGCCCGTAGACGAGCGCACTGTACAGCCGTTTGGCATTCTCCATGGCGGTGCCTCGGTATTGCTGGCGGAAACCCTGGGCAGCATGGCAGCGAACTGCTGCCTGAAAAATCCGGACACGGTGGCGGTGGGCCTGGACATCAATGCCAACCACTTGCGTCCGGTCAGCAAGGGGTGGGTTTACGGCACCGCACACGCGCTGCACATCGGCAGTACCACTCAGGTCTGGGAAATTCGCCTGGAGAACGAGGAAGGCAAGCCCACCTGCATTTCCAGGCTGACCATGGCAGTCACCAAACTACCGAGTCGCTAATCGTTCCAGGGTTCGTCTGAGGACTCTATAACCGGGGCTGAGTTGATCAGCCCCTGGTCAACGAAGTCCTGCAATACGATGCTGTAGGTACCATCTGGCACTTCCCTGGCAATTTGGTAAGCGACTCCGGTCGAATCTTTCGGAGATTTCATCAGGTCCAGATGTTGGTACGGCGTCAGCTCCACGTGATCGGCGTCGCGCACCATCAGCACCTTGGGCTTGAGCTTGTGCTTGGGGTGGCTCTCGACCACGATCCCGACTTCGCCGTTCAGCATTTCCACGATCGACCCCGGCGGATAGATGCCGATCATCTGGATGAATGCTTCCGCCAGTTCCTTGTCGAACTGGGTGCCCCGATGCTTGTGAATTGCTTCGAGCGCCTGCATGGACGCACGGCCTTTGTCGTACACCCGGTCACTGGTAATGGCGTCGTAGGTGTCCACGAGGCCGACGATCTTGGCAAAATACGGAACTTGTTGGGCCTTGAGGCCTCGAGGATAGCCTTGGCCATCCATCCGTTCATGATGGCTGTAGGCAACATCCACCGCCGTGGCCAGCGAGTTGCTGGTGCCCATCAGGATGGCGCGGCCGTGGGTGGTGTGGGTGCGCATCGTCTCGAACTCTTCCGGCGTAAGCGCTCCGGGTTTGTTCAGAACAGTATCCGGAATCCGGGTCTTGCCGACGTCGTGCAGCAGGCCGCAGAGGGCCAGGGTGCGAATCTCGCCTTCCAGCAACCCCAGATGCTTGCCGAATGCCGCCGACAGGATCGACACGTTGATGCAGTGTTCTGCCGTGTATTCGTCCTGATGCTTGATCTTGGTGAGCAGCATGAGGGCGTTCTCATTGCGCAGGACGCTCTCAACGCAGCTGTTCACCACCGCACGGGCGTTATTCAGGTCTAGCGCTCTGCCCACCCGTAAACCCGACATGATCGATTTGGCGGTTTGTTGCGCGTCTTCAAATTTGACCGCCGCAAAAGGCATTTCGGAGCCTAAGTCCACCTTGTTGATGTAGGTGACCCGCTTGCGGGTTTTAGGTTGTGTGGCTACTTGCTCCTGCTCCTTAGCCTTCTTGGACGAGCCCTTGAACAAGCCAAAGAAGCCGGAAGATGATTTCGGGCGGGTCTCGGATCGGATCGGGTGCGGTGTGTGTTGCGAGGCTGTGTCCAGCCGTCCTTCGATAAAGACGAAATCACACTGGGCCTGGAGAGAATGAATTTCCTGGGGATCGCGGATCACAAAGCCCTGGAGCAGAAAGTCTGTTTCTTCCCAGGCCCTGTCCAGTCGCACAACGTGCATGCCCAGGGACAGTTCAGAGACGTGGACGCGGGTTTCAACAATCTCTTGGTGGGTTTTGCCCATGGCAAGTATCCAGTCATCCCTAATTAATGCCCTAGTTTGAGGCCAGGCACCTCTTCACGGGCAGCCAAAATTGCAAAATCTGGTCAAATGGTGTTCATTCAGAAAGCTAGTTGTTCCTTCTTTGGCAAACTGCCTCATTTACACAGAGTAGACTGGATTATCAGCGATGTATAATCCCAACAGCGTAAGGCTCTGGTGGCTCGCACTCGGCGCGGCACTGGTGCCGCTGCTGACCATTCATCTCACCTTTTTTGTCTCGGTTATCGAGGGTTACGTCTCGTTTTGTATCCCCTACTGGGACAGCTGCACCAGCATTAGTCGTACTGGGCGCCACGGCACTGCCTATTTTATCTTTAAGGGAACCATGCTGCCGGCGGCCATCGTCGGCGTCTTGTTCTGGTGGGGCAACCGTGTGTGGCTGGCTCAACTGGGCTTGCGCTCAACCTCAGTCGCCTGGGTGCCGTGGCTCGGTCTGGTTGCCGGCCTGGCCCTGGGTGCCTACACCGTGGCGCTCGGCCATGAAGGGGATGGCTTTAACCTGATGCGTCGTATTGGTGTTGTGCTTTACCTTTCCCTCACCTTCCTGTGTGAACTGCTGATCAGTGGGGCGCTTAGGCTGCATCCAAGCTGGAGTCGCCCGGCTCGGGGCCTGCTTGGGCTGTGTCAGCTCACGCTAGCGGTGGGCATTCTCTCGGTGCTGTTGAATGCGTTCGCGCCAGAGCTCTATCGCCGAACCGACGATGCCTTCGAATGGGTCTTTGCCCTGCTTATCAATGTCCATGCCCTGTGGTTGGCCTTGCTCTGGCGCAGGAGCGGGTTCCGCGTGCGGTTCTGGGTGGATTGACGGTTACAGCGACATCAAGCCGCGCACCAGGGCGGCAATGCCGGCAACCGCTGCAATGGTCAGGATCACTGGCCGAAGTCCGTTGGCCGGCATCCGGTGCACCAGATGGCCGGACAGCCAGAAGCCAATGAGCATGCCCGGAAAAGTGAGTCCGAACAGGCGCAGCTCCCGGACTCCCAGGTACCCGGAGTACAGCAGTGCTGCCAGACTAAAGAAACTGGCGGTCAGGAAGAACGCCGACATGTTAGCGCGCACCAGCGGCCCCTTCTGGTTCTGGTAGATCATGGCGATGGGTGGCCCGCCAACGGCGGTGATGGTGCCCATAAAGGTGGAGGCGGCCCCTGCAATAACGCTATTGCGGGCGTTCAGGGCAGGGCGCAGGCCGCCAAGGCTCAGGGCCACGCCGGTCAGGATCAGGATGCCGAAAATCAGTTCAAAACCTTTTGGTGACAACACCAGCAGGATCAGCGCCGCCAGGATCGTCCCAATGACACCGCCCCCGATCGCAAATCGAACTTCCCGGATTGCCAGGGCGCCCCGGTTACGCACCAGCATGAACACGGTCAGTACCGCTGCGTTCAGGATCAGTGGCGCGGGCAGCAGGATGGGACTGATCAGGAACAGCAATGGTGCTGCCAGGGTACCAATGCCATAGCCGGCGACGCCCTGCAGACAGGCGCCAGCCAGAAGAGCGGCGTTCGCGAGAAGAACCTGTAACAGGCTAATATCATCCAAGATTGTCACCGGGTTAAGGACGGTGTGCTTTGATAACACAGCGGGCTACCGGTTGAAACTGATAGACTGCCCGCGGCTATCCGACCATGGTGTAAGAACGGATCACACTCAATGACAGATTGCTCCTCCCAAGACCTCGCCCGATGCCCCTGTGGCTCCACCTTAGCCTACGAACAGTGCTGCCAGCCGTTGCACAGGGGCGAGGCCGCCGCCACGCCGGAGGCGCTGATGCGTTCCCGGTACAGTGCTTTTGTGGTCGGGCAGGCCGACTACCTGCTGGCCACCTGGCACCCCAGCACCCGGCCGGTCGAGTTGAGTCTGGAGTCGTCGCCAGATTGGGTGTCGCTGACTATTCTCGACAGTTCCGAGGCCGGGGAAACGGGCCAGGTCCACTTCAGGGCGGTGCACCGAGTCGGAGATGGTTGGGGCTATCTGGAAGAGCAGTCTCAGTTTGTTCGGGAACAGGGCCGGTGGCTGTATGTCACCGGCGATACCGGCGAGGGTCAGCTAAAACCCGGGCGTAACGATCGTTGTCCCTGTGGCAGTGGCAGGAAATACAAAGCCTGCTGTTTGTAGGCACTGCCTCGCGCTGCTCTAGTGCTCCGCCTCCAGGTATTCCTCCAGAGCCCCTGCCAGCCAGCCAACCACGGCACCGCCCTGGGCCTGTTCCGATTCCAGGGTGCTGAATACTTTCCACCACTGGGCGCTGCGATGACGAATAACGGTCAGTTGTTGTTGCCTTAGCGCCTCAGCAATCAGCGGCAGGGGCAGATCAGCCCAGCCCGCCCCTTCGATGACGGCATCACGAATCAGTTCGTACTGGGTGAATGCCAGGTAGTTGGCGGTTTCCGGGGATTCCGCTTCTACTCGCGCATTGTTCATGTAGGCCAGAGTCACCTCAGTGTGGCTCACCAGGTCGTCCTGGGTCACCCGCTTTAGCTGGCTCAGGGGGTGGTCTGGGGCCGCGACTGTCAGCATTCGCACATCAGCCAGTTCCCGGAACCACTGGTAGCCCTCACTCTGTAGTTCCGGCATCAGGCCATAAGCTACATCCACCGACTGGTTGCGCACCAGGGTGGGTAGCTCACGGGGTGGTGCCAGGTAAACGGACAGGCTGGTTTGTGGGAAGCGGGTTTTCAGTTGCCGCAAAATATCCCGCCAAGCTGCCTCGGGCAGGGCATCGTCCCGGGCGATTCTCAGTACCGATTCGGCCCCGCTGAGATGATGCTGGCACCGGGCGCGAATCTGCCCGGCCACCTGATCAAAGCGCCGGCAATCGGTGACGATGGCGCTGCCAATCGGGGTCAGGTGGAGCTGGTTGCCGGTGCGTTCGAACAGCTCAACGCCCAGGTCATCTTCCAGTGCGGCCAACATGGTGCTGACTGTGGTTCGGCTGCGGTTCAGTTCCCGGGCAGCGGAGGCGATGGTGCCGTTGCGCACCACGGCCAGGAACACCTTGATTTGCGATGTTTTCAACGACTGCTCTCCTTGCGACGGGTTTTCCGTCGGTCACCGACTCACGCCAGGGTGCGGGTGTCGCTAATATGGCCTTTAAATCACGGGAGAGCAAAAATGTTGATGTTAATAGCGCGGGAAAACATGGCGCTAACCCTGTCTGCCATCGCAGCGGGTCTGTTTGCGCTGGTGGGCATCAGTTGGGGGCTTTGGATCGGCTCGCTGGTGATCCTGTTTGATGGTGCCTACTCGCTGGTCAGTGTGGTGTTGTCGCTGCTGTCGCTCTATGCAGCGCGGGTGATTCGTCGCCCGGCCTGCGCCGACTACCCGTTTGGTCGCGGCGCGATTGAGCCCCTGGTAATTGCGGTCAAAGGGCTGGTCATTGCGCTGGTGTGTCTGTTGTCAATGGTGTCCGCCGTTATCGCTCTGGTTGAGGGTGGTCGTGCGGTCAGTGCCGACATGGCCATGGTGTTTGCGGCCGTGAGTGTTGTGGGTTGCCTGGCGGTGTGGCTATACCTTGCCTGGGTAGGTAAGCGAGTTGGGTCCGGATTGGTAGTGGCGGAACGCCGTCAGTGGTTGATGGATACCATGCTGAGCGCCGCCGTTCTGATCGGCTTTGGTGTGGGTGCCTGGCTGGAACAGACTGCCTGGTCGGCCCTGGTGGTATATGCGGACCCGGTCATGATGGTTCTTATTTCGGCCTATTTCATTGTCGTGCCGGTAAAAATGACAGCCGGGGCAGTTCGGGAATTAATGCTGGCAGCGCCGCCGGAGGCGGTTGCCAATGGCACAGGCGTACTTGCGCTCATAGCGGCTGTCTGCCCAGCGCTCATAAATCCGGGACGCGGCCGGGTAGATGATCGGCCAGAGTAGGGGCTTGAACAGGAACCCGAAGCGGGTGTGTGACCAGGCGCGGACGTTGGCGTGCAGGCCGGTCACCCATTCCCCGGTCGACGCCATCAGGTGCAGCCGGCGCAGCAGTTGTTCGTGGCTGGGCAGCGCGGTGTTGGTGCCGCTCTGCTCGTGGATGTCGGCAAAAATCAGATTGCCGTCCTGGAGTTTGCGCAGGGTTCGGATCTCACGGGCGCACAACGGGCACTGACCGTCGTAAAAAAGCGTGTCATAGCGGGGATCCATCAAGTCCTCCAAGGGCTAATATCTGCTCGCGGACCTCCACTTTCCGCTGGGTTAATTGAGTCTCCAAACCGGCAACCGCCGCCGGCAAAGCTTCCGGCGAATTCCATCGGAACTGATGCAGCAGCTGAATCTGCACCGCGAGATCCTGAAACCGGCCGAATAACTGCTGGCGCGCTTTCACCATCTTCAGCGGCCCCTTCCATCGGTCCGGTTCCAGTTCCATCAGATACCGGGCGCGCTTGTACAACTTGCGCAGGGCGTGAATCTGCTCGTCCGATGACTCAGGCGTGAGTTCTGCCGTTTTCTGGTTGCACTGGGTCATACGTCGGTCGATGGTTGTTCGGATGTCTTTATGACTCAGCGATCTGGCAAGTTTCTGAAATGCGCCAGACTCAATCAGGCTGAGCCAATCCTGCGTGCGCTTTTGGTGGCGCTTGCTGGCCAGGCTTTTGTTCAGCAGCTGTTGTTCAGCATCTGCGGCCTCTTCGAAGTAGGTGCGCAGGCCGGTTTCCAGCTCATCGTTGCCTCCGCAAAGCTCGGGCAGCTGTTGCAGCAGCACGTGCAGATCCCTCAGATGGCTGGTGGCGCCGGCCCGGTTCTTGAGCTGTTTGACGGGCCTGGCCAGCAGCTTGGAACCATTGACCTCCCGGATGGATTCGGCGATGGCACGGCTGCGCCGCAGGGCAATCCGGTATTGATGCAAGAACTCGTCATCCAGCCCCAGTTGGACCCCCGGCTCCAGATCATTGAGCCAGTGCTGGAGGCTCTGGAGTGTGTCGGCGAGGTCCCGCTTGCGCCCTGTTGTGTCGGGGTTGGTTCGTTTTTTCTGCTTGCGGACAAAGTGGGTATAGCTGAACTGCTGCGGCGTCAGCAGGGCGTTCAGCTTGGCCTTACCTTTAGCGAGCTGGTGCCAGTGCTCAATGGGTATGCACAAATTCATGAAGCTGCCTGTGGGCAACTGCGCTGGCGGCTGTTTCAGTAGCCATTGGGCCAGCTCCAGCAGCGCCGGGTTGTGGCCGATGATGGCAATGGTCTCCTGGTCGCCCAGACCTTGCAGCCATTGCAACAGCTTCCGGTAATCAAAGGTGTAGAGTTCCGGGCAGGTCTGCACCCGCGTTTCGGGAAAGGTCGAGGGTAATACTCCAGCCAGGGTGGCTTGTGCCCGAACGGCAACGCTGCTGTAAACCTCACCGGCAAAGGCGTCTTGATGAGCCAGTGCCGATCCCAACGGTGCCAGTTGGCTTTGACCGCGGGCGTTCAGCGGGCGCTCCCGGTCACCGAGACTATCATCGGCCCAGCTGGATTTAGCGTGTCGGATCAGAAAAAGCTGCTTCATGGTTCCATCCCGCTGAAGGGAAAATTTGTTTATTCGAATTCAAGTTTGGCGGCCGGTGGCCGACAGTTGGATTAAGATCGTGCGTGAATGAGATCAGTCTAGAGTCAGCGTTAGATTGATGCATAAGACACACTGGGTGCGCCCTATGCTGGTTGCAGCATCGTTACCTGCCTTAACATACTGGAACAGCACGCGACGAATCTCTGTGGATAATTCATAACTCTAATCAGTCCTCAAGGATAGTTGACATGAACCTTCTGAACACTCTTCGTATTCGCTCGCGGCTGCTTCTGGCGGTGCTGGTCCCTGTTATCCTCACGGCGGCCACCCTGGCCTGGATTACCGTCATTCAGATCGACGCTCATGGAAAGGCCGAGCTCCACCGTCTCAAAACCGATTTGCTGGAGACCCGGAAAAACGGCTTAAAAAACTTGGTGGATGCCGCCAAGGCCGTAGTTCTGGAAGCGAAGAGCGATCCTGACTTGACCGAAGAGGAAGCCAAGGCTGAGGCTGCGTCACGCCTGCGCAGTATCCGGTTCGATAAGACTAACTATGTGTTCGCTTATACCCGGGATGTGAATAACCTGGCCTATGCGCCGGACCCCTCCAAGGAAGGACCAAGCAATAATCCGACCTTGAAAAAGCTGGTGCAGGCGCTGTTCAACGCGGCAGAGTCTGATGGTTTTCACGGCTACGACTGGGTGAATCCGGGCTCCGGTAAGGAAGAGCCGAAAGTGTCCTATTCCACGATTATTCCGGGCTGGGACTGGATGATTGGCGCCGGTGTATACGTCACCAATATCGATCAGGAAGTTGCGTCAGCCAAAGCCGAGATTGCTGAAGATCGAAACGCCACACTTAGCTTTATTTTGCTGGTGACCGTTGTTGTCGTGGTGATTGCTATGCTGATCGGCCTATTGGTTGGCCGCTCGGTCACCCAACCACTGAAAAAAGTCAGCGACACGATGCAGGAAATCGCCGACGGCGATGGCGATCTGCGCCAGCGGTTACCCGAAGAGGGTAGCGATGAGCTGTCCGAACTGGGTCGTCGCTTCAATGCCTTCGTGATCAAGATCCAGAACACCATTCGCGAGGTTGGTGCCACCACGGATCAGGTCGCCTCGGCGGCCGAAGAATTGAGCCGGGTGGCGAACGAAACCCGCGCCTCAGTTCGGGAGCAGGGTTCAGAAACCGACCAGATTGCGTCGGCTATCAATGAAATGGCGACGACCATTCAGCAGATTTCCGGCAATGCCAACCAGGTCGAAAGTGCTGCATCGGACGCCGACCGCGTCGCCCGAGACGGTGGTGAAACCATTGTCAGTGCCCAGGGCGCGGTCAACAAGCTGTCCGAGGAAATCCAGGAGAGCGCCCGCACCATTGATGCGTTGGCGGAAAAATCCGACGACATTCAGCAGGTTTTGGATGTCATCCATGCAGTCACTGAGCAGACCAACCTGCTGGCGTTGAATGCCGCCATTGAGGCCGCCCGTGCCGGTGAGCATGGGCGTGGCTTCTCGGTGGTGGCCGATGAGGTGCGTCAACTGGCCAAGCGCAGCGCCGAGTCCGCCGATCAGATCCGCGAGATGGTGGATGGCTTCGTGTCGGAATCCCGCTCAGCGGTTGAGCGTATGAACAAGTCCCGTGACCGGTCTTCGGAAACCGTGGAGCGTATCAATCACGCCTCCACCGCCCTGGGCACCATCGAAAAATCAGTGGGTCAGATCCACGACCAGGTGACTCAGATTGCCACCGCCGCCGAACAACAGAGTCAGGTGGCCGAGGAAATAAACCAGAACGTGGTGCGCATTGTCGACGCCGCTCAACGCAGCGACACCGGCGTAACCCAAACCAACGATGCGAGCCACGAGTTGGCCCGCCTGGGTGAAACTCTGCGCGGGCTGGTGGGCCAGTTCAAGGTGTGAGTCAGAGTCCCTCGTTCTGCTTGATCAGTTCCCTGAGCCTGCGTGAACGGCGGGCTCGGGACAGAAGCGTGGTGAGCAGATAGTCCGGGTCGAACGGTTTGATAATGTAGTCGTCACCCCCCAAGGCGGCGCCTATAATCTTTTGATCAGGGTGGGTATCGGTGGTCAGGAAGAGGATCGGCACAGGGTCGAGTCGTCGGTCCTGACGCATTACTGCCGCCAGTTCGGTGCCAGAGACCTCTGGCATGATTACATCCAGAAGAATGATGTCTGGTTCGAATGCTCGCGCGGCGTCCAGTGCGGTCATTGGGTCACTGACTGGGTAGACCGCCAGTCCCGCCTGCTCCAGAAGCACCTGGTTTACCTGCAGGGTGGTTTCGTCGTCGTCCACCATCAGAACCCGGAATGGCGGCGAATCCTTGCGATCGGTGAATTCGTGGGCCAGGTCTATCAGGTCTGTCTGAGTGACCGGCTTCTCCAGGTAGCGAGAGGCGCCCGACCGCAACGCCGTCAGGCGTGCCTCCATATCATCCCGGACCGAGAGGAATGCAACCGGCGGCAGTCGTCCTACTGTGCGCTTCAGGTACTCGATGACGCGGGGCCCCGCAGTGCGTTCGTTGCCGAAGACGACGTCCATGAGGATCAAATCCGGGGTTGGCAGAACTTCGAAGGTGTCGCCGTAGATGGTCGCTGACAAAAACACCTGGGCATCGAAGCCGGCCGCTTCCAGCCACAGCAGCATTTCGTTGGCGACCAGCTCGTTATCTTCAATAATGTGGATCTTTCGGCTGCCAGGGAAGAACCGCTGATCCAGTTCGGGCTCTTGATCAAAATCCATAGTGCGCATTTTCTGCACCAGGTTAAGCATGTCTCTTCGTTTTTCTTCCGGACCACGCGGGCTGGTGCTGAACCAGCCATCAATGAGGTCCAGCAGCCGCTTGGCAGCGTCGGACACGGAATGTAGGCCTACAGAACCTGCCGAGCCGGCCAGTTTGTGGGCCTCCTGGTAGGTCATGTTGAGGCCCGAGCGCACGGCGGCACCGTCCTCGGCGTATTCGCGGTCCACAGGAATGGTACTGATCAGATACTCCAGCCGGTCCAACCGCCTGGGGAGCCGTTCCTGGTAACTTTGGCGTAGTTGTTTCAGGCGCGCCTGCGGACTATCTAGATCTTTATTGGTGTCCATGTACATTGCCCAGATTCCATTCGCATTGGTCGAAGAAAACCTACTCCACAATGGAACATAGTCCAATCCCCTGGGCGAATCCAGTAAGCTCAGAGTAGGGCTTGGCGGGATGCTTGATCCCACGCTAGTATTGGCTCGGGATAAAAAAATACCTAAATAACAATCGGATTAATGGTGTCAACAATGATAATGCGCCCGCTCAAAATAGCCGCGTTTGTGCTGCTGTTTGCTTTTAGTTCACTCAGCCTGGCTGAGGACAGTTTCACGTTGCGCCTCGCGCAAACCTGGGGCCCGAATTCACCAATTCTCGGAGAAACCGTAGAGCACATGGCCAAGATGGCCGAAACCATGTCCAGTGGCCGGCTCAAGATTCGTATCGACGCCTCCAACAAGCACAAGGCGCCTTTCGGGATCTTCGATCTGGTACGCAACGGCCAGTACGACATGGGCCACACGGCGTCCTATTACTACAAGGGCACCATCCCCAATGCCATGTACTTCACCACCGTACCGTTCGGCATGATCGCTCCGGAGCAGTACGCCTGGTTCTATCACGGCGAGGGCATGGAACTGATGCGCAAGGTGTATGAGCCATATGGTCTGCTGTCGTTTCCCGGTGGTAACACCGGCAATCAGATGGGCGGCTGGTTCCGCGATGAGATCAACTCCCTGGAAGATCTGAAGGGTATTAAGATGCGCACACCAGGCTTTGCCGGTGAGGTGATGTCTGAGCTGGGTGTTGCAGTCACCAACATTCCGCCGGGCGAACTGTACAGCGCACTGGAACGCGGCACGATTGATGCTCTGGAGTGGGTGGGTCCGGCACTGGATTTCAATATGGGCTTCCACCAGATCGCCAAGAACTACTACTCAGGGTGGCACGAACCGGGTGCTGAAGTGCAGTTCCTGATCAACGAAGGCACTTGGAACAAGCTGCCCGAGGATCTGCAGGAAGTGCTGCGCGTGGCCATGCGCACCGCTGCCTATGACATGTACATCCAGAGCACCCACGAGAGCGGCGTGGCGTGGGACAAGATGAAAGAAAACTACCCGGATGTGACCCACAGAACCTTCCCGCCGGAAGTCATTGAGGCCCTGCGCAGCGCCACCAACAAGCTGCTCAAGGAAGCGGCCGAGAACGACCCGCTGGCAAAAGAGATTATCACGTCCCAGCGCGAGTACATGCGGCAGGTTCGTCAGTGGACCAATATTTCAGACAAGGCCTATCTCGATAGCGTGGCCGGAGAATAACGCAGTAGCAAGCGCCAGCTTGTGATGGGCTGCTTGTGAGGGGCGTGGGGGCTTCGGATTATCCCCGCGCCCCTTTTTGTTTTCGCCGCTTCGTGCTTCGGCCTCCGGTTTTTATTGGCCGATGGGGCCGATCTGTGCTGTATTGATCTATAGTTTCTATTTGATCAATTCTCAGTTCAGGTTCCCAATCCAGATGCCTGTGGTTCGTTCCGTGCACCTGATCACCCTGTTGTTGCTGGCGCTGATGTTGGCCGGCACGGCTACAGCTGCGTCTCTGCCGGTGGCCGAGGGCTGGGAATATCGCTGGGGAGATTCGCCCTTTGACGCCGATGGCACCCCCGATTGGGTTCAACAGGACGCACCAGGCGAGTGGCAGAGCATTGACTTTCCCTCCAATCCACCCGATCGCGATGGGCAAGAGCATGTCTGGTACCGGGTAACGCCGCCTTCCGGCGATTTCCAGGAACCTGTGCTGTACATTTTCAGCGTCGACATCATTTTCCAGGTGTATCTGGGTGGCGACAAAATCTATCAGTATGGCGCTTTTGATAGTGAAGGCCGAGGCTCATTTGAGGGCTGGCCCTGGCACGCCATACCGCTCCCTGAGGATTACCAGGGCAAGCCGATCTACTTCCGGGTGTTTTCGGACTACACCGACATTGGCTTGTGGGGTGAAGTCGCGATCATGGATTACACCGATCTGGTGCTGTTCATCCTAAGAAACTCCCTGGAGGCGTTGATCGTGGCGGGCTTCGCCGCCCTGATTGCGACCCTGACGCTGATTTTCTCCATGCTGCAAACGGAAAAGAAGACTTTCGCCTGCATTTCCCTGTTTGCCATGTCCGCTGGCTTGATGCTGGTGGCCGAAAGCCAGGCCAGCCTGCTGATCACCCACCAGCCTTTGCTGTGGGATTACCTGGCGGCCGGTTCCTATTACATGCTGCCGGTGGCCCTTGCCCTGATGCTGGAACACTGGCTGTCCGATCACCGCCCCTGGCTCATCAACTGGATCTGGAAGCTGCACCTGGTGTACCTGGTGGGAGCGATAGGGCTATCACTGTCTGGGCTGATAGATTTGTCGTCGACTTTCCCGGTCTTTGACGCCCTGTTCTTGATCACGGTGATGTCTATGGTCACGGTTGCTGTGCGCCGGTTCCGTCATCTGTTGCTGGAACATCGGGTTTTGCTGGTGACCTTTGGGGTCTTTTGCGCTTTGCTGGTGGCCGAGATGGCGGTGGCCCATGGTGTGTTGCCGTGGGGCCGGATACCCGTTAGCTGGGGCATCCTGGTTTTTCTGATCGCGGTGGTGGTGATCGCTCTGTGGCATTACGCACGAACTCAAAAGGCGCTGACGCAGCTGGCGTTTTCCTTGGAGCAGAAGGTGGCGGAGCGGACCGCACGGGCGGAATCCCTGACTCGCCGTGAGCAGGCTCGTGTGCGGCTGCTGACCTTTGAAAACGAAAAAAATCGGGTGCTGGGCGATATAATCACCCAGTTGCAGGACTGTCTGAACCTGGGGCAAGCTTACGCTGTGCTGACAGGCAGTTTGCCGGATCTGTGCAGCCCTCTGCGTGGTGCGCTGTATCGGCGCACGCCCAATGAAACGTATCAACGGCTCTCGCAATGGGGAGTGGAAGGCGAACACCCCGCCATGCCGCGTCAGCTGTACAGCAGTGAAGGGTTGCCCCGGCCCTCGCAGCTCCCGCCGGCCTCATCTGAGGCCACAGGCTCGGATCGGCAACGGACGAAACCGGACCTGCTGTGTTTCTGGATCAACCTAGAGTCGGCTAGCGATGGGCAGGTGACCGAAAGCTTACTGCTGCTGGAAAGTGAGGGCCTGTTCGACGCCGCCAACAGCGAATACGGCGTGGCGCGGCTGTTCGCGGTACTGAATCAGGCAATCCAGCGAATTGGCATCACCCTGTCCAGTATCTCCCTGCGTGAGGAACTGCAGAAGTTCTCCTACGAAGACTCGTTAACCGGCCTGAAAAACCGACGCTACTTTGATCAGCTGTTTCAGCACCAGTGTGCCGTAGCTCAGCGGGGGCGAACGCCGCTTTCACTGCTGGTCATTGATATCGATCATTTCAAAACCTTCAACGACACCCATGGGCACGAGGCCGGTGACCAAGCGCTGCAATCCGTTGCCTCGGTGCTGCTCAACCAGTTCCGGGAAAGCGACATCGTGTGCCGCTTTGGCGGCGAGGAGTTTGTGGTGATCCTGCCGGGGGCGCTGACGGGCGATGGCAGAGAGCGGGCCCAAAGCCTGTGCGATGCGGTTGCCAGCGTTGATGTGGTTTTCGAGGGGCAGAATCTTGGCGCGGTGACGGTGTCGGTGGGCGTGGCCAGTTGGCCGGAGGCTGACGGCGAACCGCGTCAGCTGCTCAGCCTCGCTGACCAGGCCCTGTATCAGGCCAAGGAAGAGGGGCGGAATCGGGTCTGGATCCACGGGGGGCAGGCCGCTTAAGCGTACCTGGTCCCCGCCGTTTCCGCATCTCGCCTAGTGCCAGATGTCGCTGTCGATCTTCTCGTGCAGCTCGGGATAATCCTTGGACTTAAAGTGCGGAACCAGGCCCTCTTTTCGCTGACTGAGGTAATCCTTGGTCAGCTTCAGGACGGTGCCTGAGAGCATTACGATGGCAATCAGGTTGATCGAGGCCATCAGACCCATGGACGCATCGGCGGCGTTGAAGACCGTTACTACCGCTTCATAGCCACCCCAGATCACCATCGCCAGGGCAGCACTGCGTAGCAGGTTCAGTGCCAGGGCGTTGTCACCCCCCAGATAAACCAGAGCGTTCTCGGCGTAGGTGTAGTTGGCGACGATGGAGGTAAAGGCGAAGAACAGAATCGCAATCGCGATGAAGTAGTTGCCAAACTCGCCGATGTGGCCGGCCATGGCGTCCTGGGTCAGCTGGGTGCCGGTGACGCCATTGCCTGGCTCAAGCACGCCTGAGAGCAGGATCATCACTGCCGTAGCTGTACAGATCACAATGGTGTCGATGAATACACCAAAGGCCTGGACCAGCCCCTGGGAAGAGGGGTGATGGGGCGCAGGTGTTGCGGTGGCCGCGATATTGGGGGCCGAACCCATGCCGGCTTCATTGGAAAACAGGCCGCGCTTGATGCCGTTCAGCATGGCCGCGGTGACTGAACCGGCGACACCGCCAGTGGCTTCGCTCAGACCAAAGGCGCTGTTCACAATCAGGGCCAAAACGTCACCAACCTGATCGTAGTTCGCCACCAGAATGCCCAGTGCAATCAGTACGTAACTCCCGGCCATGAACGGCACCACGAGTTCAGCGAACCGGACAATGGAGCGAAGCCCGCCGAAGATCACAACCCCGGCCAGTACCGCAACAGCAACGCCAACCCAGAGCTTGGGTATACCGAAGGCGCCTTTCATGGCGTCGGCAATGGAGTTTGCCTGAACGGCGTTGAAAACCAGTCCGAAGGATACAATCAGACAGACGGCGAAAATACCGCCGGCCCAGGGAGCACCGAGGCCCCTGGCAATGTAAACCGCGGGGCCGCCGCGGTACTGGCCTTTGCCGTCGCGGCGTTTGTACAGCTGGGCCAGGGTGCTCTCGGCATAGCCGGTGGCCATGCCGACCAGGGCCACCATCCACATCCAGAAGATGGCGCCGGCGCCGCCCAGGTAGAGCGCAACCGCGACACCGGCCAGGTTGCCGGTGCCAACCCGCGAAGCAAGGCTGGTGCAAAGCGCCTGAAAGGGTGATATGCCGTGGACATCGCTCTCACGGGAGCCGCGAATGGCACGGATCATTTCGCCGAAATGCAGGAACTGGAGGCCCCCGAGGCGAATGGTAAAGAACACGCCAACGGCCAGCAGGCCGTACACAAGGACGTAGCCCCAGAGTATGGAGTTTAGAAAATCAACAACCGCAGTCATGGTGCTTCCTGTTGGAAATCCGGTGGAATGATTGGGTTAACTAATCACACCACCAAAACAGGGCACTTGGCGTTGGACGCCACCCGATGGGAGACGCTGCCGAGCAGGATGCCGTCTTTGTCGCTGTGAGTACCCTTGGTACCGACAACAATCAGGTCGGCTTCCTTGTCCTGAGCGAACTTGATGATCACTTTTGACGGCCGGCCGGCTTTGACAAAGCCCCGCACCTTGGTGGCGCCGTGCGACTTTGCCAGATCTTTGGCATGGTTGACCACCTCTTTGGCGTATTCCGAGAGCACCTTGTCCGGTATATCCATGCCCGGAGGCCGACCAATCGACAGCGATGCCTCGAACAGACTGTGGTGTTTGTACACGCACAGCAGGTAGATTTCGGCATCGGTTAGCTTTTGCAGTTCAATGGCCTTGTCCATGGCCTTGAGGGATGTCGTGGAGCCATCAACGGCGACCAGGATCCTTTTGAACATGGTTCTCTCCTTAAGCCTCTGGGCCGGTTCCGGGTCAGTCCCTGAAGGCAACGTCACGCAGGAACAGGGCAATGTCCGGGAACGCGATGATCAATCCGGCGGCTGCCACCAGGATGAAGATGAACGGTGGCGTGCCACGGATCACTTCAAGGTAAGGCCGCTTGAAGATGGCAATGGCCGTGAAGATGTCGCAGCCAAACGGCGGCGTTGCCGAGCCAATGGCTACCTGCAGGGTAATGAGCACGCCTACCAGGACCGGATCCAGTCCCGTGGATTGAATGGCCGGCGCAAAGATTGGGGTCAGTACCAGGATGACCACGATCGGATCGACGAACATACAGGCGATGAAGAACGCTATGCAGATTGCGATCAACACGCCGACCGGACCGGCCTCGTTAACGCCAACTGCTTCCAGAATGGCTTGCGGGATCTGGGCAAACGAAATGATCCACGAAAAGCCGTTGCCTACGGCCACCAGGATGAACACCACGGCGGTGATCAGGCCGGTGGACTTGGCAATGCGGTAGATATCCGCCAGTTTCAGCTCGCGGAACACCACGAATTCCAGCAGGAAGGCGTATAGGACGCACACCGCAGCCGCCTCGGTTGGGCTGAAAATGCCGCCGTAGATACCGCCGACGATGATCACCGGGAAAAACAGTGGCCAGAGAGCGTCGCGGACCGACACTGCGCGCTGGCCCCAAGTGGCCTTTTCCTCTGTGGGCACGTTGTTCTTGTAGGCGTAGATCAGGCAGTAAATCGAAAACATGAACAGGATCAGGACGCCGGGCCCGATACCGGCGATGAACAGCTCGGCAATGGAGGTTCCCGAGATCACCCCGTAAATGATCATGCCAATGCTGGGCGGGATCAGGAAGGCAATGTCACTGGCGTTGATGATCAGGGCCAGTGTAAACGGATCTGAGTAGCCGGCTTTCAGCATTTTCGGACGGAGCGGCGAGCCAACGGCGACCACGGTAGCCTGGGTGGACCCTGAAACGGCACCAAACAGGGTGCAGGAAGTTGCGGTGCTGATCGCCAGCCCGCCTTTGAAGTGGCCAATGAAGGCCATGACCATGTTGATTAACCGGTCGGCCGACTGGCCTCGGGTCATGATGTCGGCCGCCAGGATAAACATGGGCACGGCAATCAGCGAGGCTGGCCGGATTCCTCCCATCATCTGCTGGATAAAGGTGCCCATCTGGCCGAAGCCATCGAACATCATTACGAAGCCAAACACCGCGGCGGCGATTAGCGGAACCATCATCGGGAAGCCGAGCAGCAACAACCCGATCATGATCAACATCATTGTAGTTGCCATGTTTTTCTATCCTTACCTGGTATCAGCTACGTGGTTCATACTTCTGATTCGGTATCGCTGTAGCCATCAACCACCCCGGTTGAGAGATACACGTCCTTGCTGGTCAAGTTCTTGACGGCCGTTAGAAAGTACTGAATGCCGGTGATGGCAAAGCCGACTGGTGCCCAGATATAGATCCACCAGATTTCGAAACCGAGCGCGGGCAGGATCCGGCCGCGACTGTAGAGAGTCTCGACGTAACCGAATGAGTGATAACACAGGAAAAACATCACCACGGAGGTAAAGAGGGCAATGAAGATCATCAGGACCTTGCGGCCTTTGGCGGGGAAGGCGTCGTAGAGCGCGGACATACGGATGTGGCGACCATGGCGTGCGGCGTAGCCAATACCGGCAAAGGTGATCAGGATGATGAGGATCCGGTTAATCTCACCGGAGAAGAACAACCCTTCGCCAAAGACAAAACGGGCAATGACGTTTACGCAGGTGTTGACGGCCATCAGGATGACCCCAACCGCCAGCATTACCGCTTCAATCTTACTGATCCAGACATCGATGGTTCCCAGAAACCCGGGTAGGCCCGATTTGTAGCTGCCTGTATCGTCCTCTAGATCCGGGGAGTTCTCGGACATGGGTTCTGCTCCAGAACATGCTGCGCCCGGCCGGTAGGCTGTCCCCGGCGGCGCGGGGTTAAGAGACAGGCCCGCCGGCTGGCGCCGGCGGGCCGTGGTGCATCAGGAAGGATGCGGGTCAGATTACTTGCTCTGAACTTCTTTCAGGTCTTCCTTGAACTGGTTCAGCAGCTCTTTGCCGCTTTCGCCGGTCATTTCGATGTACTTCTGCTCAACCTGAGGAGCGCGATCCTTGAATGCCTTGATCTGCTCATCGTTCAGACGAGTCACAGTAACCTCGTCAGAGGCCTTCTGAATCTTGGCCAGTGCTTCGTCGGCCAGACCATCGATGTGCTTGATGATTTCTTCGAAGGCGTAGTCGGAGGCCATCTGAACCAGCTCTTTGTCCTGCGGTGCCAGGTTTTCGTAGAAGCTCTTGTTCGCCATCATGGCAGTGGTGAACCAGCCGTGGCTGGTGAAGACCAGGTTCGGGGATACTTCGTACAGACCGCCGGACTCGATCCAGAAGATCGGGTTTTCCTGACCCTGAATCATGTTGGTTTGCAGGGCACCGTACACTTCGCCCCAGGGCAGCGGGGTCGGGGTGGCACCAAAGGCGCTGTAGGTTTCCGACAGTAGTGGGTTGGTCATAACCCGGATCTTCTTGTTGTTGAAGTCCGCAGGTTTGGTAACCGGCTCGTCCACGGTAACGACCATCTCGCCTTCCGGGTACATCTTCAGCAGTTCAAGACCCTTCTCCGCATACAGCTCGGGGAAATCTTCGTTTATCGCTTCACTTTCCCGGAAGAAGGTGATCACCGTGTCCATGTCGGTGGGCATCAGGTAAGGGATGAAGAAAATTTGTGCTTCCGGAATCAGCGCGCCGGTGAAGCCTGGGGACTGGTTAACAAAGTTCAGGATACCCGCCTGAGTCTGTTCCATGATGTCGTCAGATTCGCCGAGCTCGCCGAAGCGATAGATCTGCAGAGTATGCTCGGAGTTGTTTTCGATGTACTCCTTGAACTTATACGCGAACACGTCCTGAACGTCGCCCTCGTACTCCTCGTGTGCATAGCGCCAGTTCGCGGCGTTAACAGAGTTGGCGGCGGTCATGGCCGCAAAAGCGAACGCGGAAATTCCGGCTAGTTTCTTGAGTTTACTGATGCTGCTCATCGGGTTTTCTCCGTCCATTTTATTAATGAAACCTATCATTCCGTCAATAAAGACTGGCAAAACAACGACGTTTTCGCAAGGAAACTACCAAAACAATAATTTTAAGCCATGGTTTTGAACAGATATTCCAAGTGCATGAAATTAGGCTTTATTCAGGTTTGAACGACAGAGTTCGAGAAACAGTCGGAACTCCGAGACCACCCGCTGGACACTGTTCTCGAGCCGGTGGCCATCGGGCAGCACCAGCGCCGGCAATGCCTGCTTGCGAGCCAGCTCAAGCACTGGCATAACCGGGACCACGTCATCGTCCCAGCCGTGAATGATCTGGCAGTAGCGGGCCTGAATTGTTGGACTGGATTGCGGGTAGCCAGCCATGGCCAGGGCCGGGGCCAGCAGGAAACAACCCAACACCGGTGAATCGGCGCTGGTTTGTGCACATACCCAGCCCCCCATGCTGGATCCGGCTAAAACCGTTCTTGCCGGATCGGCGCCGGCCTCGGCCATGGCTGCCGCCATCTGCTCAAGCCGGATAGCGGGCACCTTGGTGCTGCGATGATCAATGGCGATGGCGGTTACTCCGGGGAAACTATCGGCGACGGCCTTCATGGCCTGAATCTTGGTTCCACCGGGGCCACTTTCCAGACCGTGGGATAGCAGTACGTGTAGGTTGGGTGTTGTCATAATCCATGCTCTGGGTTGCTGTTGAGACCAATCGAACCCTTACTCTAGCGCGATTCGGCCCGGGTCTGGGCCAGGATGTCGAGGGCTCGACGACGTTGGGCCGGATCGTAGATGTCGATAGTGAACATCAACTCGTCCACCTCCACGCTGGCCAAGAGTTCATCAAGCTGGCGGTTCAGGTCGTTGGCATCGCCCATCATTTGCAGCGCGAGGAAGTCCTGCACACTGGCCTTCTCACCAGCGTTCCAGAGCCCGTTCATGGACTCGACCGGCGAACGCATCCACAGCGGTTGGCCCCGGAACAGGGAGAGAATGCGCTGGTAACTGGTGGTCGCCAGGAACTTGGCCTCGGCCATGGAATCGGCGGGAATGGCCGGAACTGCGAGCATCGCGTAGGGCTTGTCTAGCTGTTCTGAGGGCTGGAAGTTGTCCCGGTAGACACGCAGGGCCTCGCGATACAGTCGCGGCGCAAAGTGACCGGCGAAGGCATAGGGCAAGCCACGCATGGCCGCCAGCTGGGCGCTGTAGAGGCTTGAACCGAGGAGCCAGATCGGCACCTCGGTGCCTGCCCCGGGAATGGCCTTCACTGCCTGGACCGGATGCAGCGGCCCCAGCAGCTCTTGAAGCCGGGCCACGTCTTCCGGAAATTGTTCCGCACCCAGGCCATCCCGCCGCAGGGCCCGCGCGGTAACAGGGTCAGTCCCGGGCGCACGACCCAGGCCCAGATCAATGCGCCCGGGATACAGGCTTTCCAGGGTGCCAAACTGTTCCGCAATGACCAGCGGTGGGTGGTTCGGCAGCATCACGCCGCCAGAGCCAACCCGGATCTGGTTGGTTTTGCCGGCGATGTGGCCAATCAGAACCGATGTCGCAGAGCTGCTGATGCCCTCCATGTTGTGGTGCTCGGCCAACCAGAACCGCTGGAACCCCAGCGCCTCGGCATGCTGGGCATAAGCGACGCTGTTGGTCAGGGTGGTACCAACAGAATCGCCCTCGCGGACCGAGGCAAGTTCAAGCAGGGAATAGTCAGGTCGGGTGGCCATGGGGCTCCAGCAGCGTTCGTTCATGAGATGAAAATCATGGTGCTGAAGCGGGAGGGTTTCAACCCGACCGCGGGTATTTCCTCGATAGCTGGGTTACCATTGCGCGCCCCTGCTTCATCCTTATTGCTGTGGTGATCCCATGCGCCTGATTCTGAGCCGCAAAGGCTTCGATTCCTCAGCCGGAGGCTGCCCGAGTCCGGTGCTGCCGGATGGTTCCCTGTGTGTGTTGCCGATACCCGATGGCCAGTCCCGAATCCGTTACGACGACGTGCGCTTTGGCGAGCGCCGGCTTGGCAAGCTGGCCCGGGATCTCAGCGGCGGCCGGGTTCGGAGCAGAGATGGTGCCCACCTTGATCCCGACGTGCTGGCGGAGGCCTATCCCCGTGCAGAAGGCTGGCGCCCGGTGCTTGGCCAGACCGGTGCTGCCCAGGGCCACCTGCGCAACCAGGGTGTGACGGCCGGAGACCTGTTTCTGTTTTTCGGGGTTTTTCGCCACGCCGAACTCTGGCGTCGACGCTGGCGCTTTGTGCCCGGCACCAAACCTTTTCATGCGCTCTGGGGCTGGCTGCACATTGGCGAGATTGTGGTTATTGATGCGTTGTCGGAGCAGTCTTTGCCGTGGGCCCGGTATCATCCGCATTTTCACGGTCAGGCCGATCCAGGCAATACTCTGTACCTGGCCTCGAATGGCTTCCAGCTACCGGGTCTGAGCCAGGAACTGCCCGGGGCAGGTGCGTTCACCGAGCTGGAGGCGCCTCAGGTTTTAAGTGACCCTGAGGGCCGGTTACCTACCCAGTGGCGACTGCCCGCCGCCTTTTATCCTGGCGAGGATCGGCCGCCCTTGAGCTACCACACCAAGGCGGACCGCTGGCGGCTGGATGCGCCCTGGTGTTACCTGCAGTGTGCAGCCCGGGGCCAGGAGTTTGTTCTGGATCTGGCGGCTTATCCCGAACTGAATCCCTGGCTGGCTTCGCTGCTCAGAACTGGCCATGGCGACCGGCGCCATCCTTGAAGCGCTTGGCACCCTCAAGCGCTTCCTCAAATACCACCGGATAACCGCCGGCACCCTCGGCCACCAGGGCTTCGTGGGCGCCCAGGTCCCACTGGCGCAGGGCCGAGGCCCGGTCGGCGAGCAGGCACTTTTGCGGAAAGCCGGCAATGGTTGCAGCCAGATCTTGGGCGGCGTCCAGGGCGGAACCATCGGGCACCACCCGGTTGGCCAATCCCATGGACAGGGCTTCGTCTGCCTTGACCGGTCGGCCGGTCAGGATCATGTCCAAAGCGTGACCCTGGCCAACAATGCGAGGCAGGCGTACGGTGCCGCCATCAATCAGCGGCACGCCCCAGCGTCGGCAGAACACGCCAAAGACGGCAGACTGTTCAGCCACGCGCAGGTCACACATCAGGGCCAGCTCCAGGCCGCCCGCAACGGCATAGCCCGATACGGCGGCAATCACGGGTTTGGACAGAGACATCCGGGTTGGCCCCAGGGGACCATGACCGATGCCATGGGGATCGACTTCGTTACGGCGCTCTGGGTCGTCCAGTGCTCCCAGATCGGCGCCGGCGCAGAAGTTGCCGCCGGCACCGCACAACACCGCGACTTTTGCGGCGTCGTTCTGTTCAAAGTCGGTGAAGGCCTTGCGCAAAGCGGTCGCTGTGGGTCGGTCGATGGCGTTGCGTTGATCGGGTCGGTTCACGGTGATGGTGACAATGCCATTGTCGAGCTCGGTAAGAACGGATGGGGTGGTCATGGCTGGGCCCTGCGCAATTGACGTGATTGATCCATAATTTGGTATTAACCCTAAGATAGCAGGGCGTAGGGCTAACTTGTTGGCCACATGAAAAATTGAAAAAGGATAACAACAATGGCGGACAGCTTTTGGCAAGCCGTGGCTGAACAGCTCAAAAAGAATCTCGGGGATTCCCTCGAAGCGTTGGGCGCGGGGGAGGTGGAGTGGACCGATATGGGCGTCGGAGTAATCAGCCAGTTGCTCATTCTGGTCGTTTATCTCGGCCTCTATGCCGGCATTTACCTTGTGGTGATGGCGGTGCTAAAAGCGGTGGTCGGGCAAAAGCGAAGCAACAGTCACACGTTCGCCCATGTTCGTACTGGCCTGCGTTATCTGGTCGGGCTCGGTTTCCTGCTGACCGTGCTGGCCCAGTTTGGCGCCACCCCCGAGTTGCTGCAGTCGGTTGCCAAGGCTGGTTTTATCGCCTTAGGTTTCTACGTCGGCTGGCTGGTGCTGGGCCGAGTCATCGTTGAATCCATGCAACGCGCCCATCTCGACCCGTCCATCCGTCAGTTGGTGGATAACCTGTTTTCAGTGCTGCTGGTTGCCTTCGGTGCGGTCACCGTGCTGGCGCAGTTCGGTTTTGATGTCTTATCCATTGTGGCTGGCCTGGGTATCGTCGGCATCGCGGTCGGCTTCGCTGCCCAGTCCACCTTGTCCAACTTCATTGCCGGGGTGACGTTGCTGATTGAGCGGCCGTTTCGGATCGGGGATTGGGTTACGATCAATGGCCAGGATGGCAAGGTGGTGAAAATTGCCCTCCGTACCACCTGGTTGCGGACCCGGGACAACATCTTCACGATGATTCCGAACGACAGTGTAGCCTCGTCCGAGATCGTCAATTTCAGCACCGAGGGCGCCATCCGGCTGAATATTCCGGTCGGCATCGCCTACAAGGAATCGGCGGAGGCCGCCCGCAAGGTCATTATGCCGATACTGGAACAGCATCCAGAGGTGCTGCAGATCGCCGACATGATGCCCAAGGTGATGCTGTCGAATCTGGGCGACTCGTCAATTGATCTTACCGTTCAGGCCTGGATCGGCCCGGATAACCTCGATGTGCAGCCCAGTATCAAGGCGGAGTTGCTGGAGCAAATTAAAGACGCTCTCGACCATGCCGGCATAGAAATTCCCTTCCCGCATCTGCAGCTGTTCATTGACGATGCTGAAGGTCTCAAACCGGTCATGGAACCGCTCTACCCGAAACTGGCAGGTCAGTAATACCGGCTCAGATACCTATTTCGTCAATCCCGGAGGATGACTCAGTGCAGCAACACGCGTTCTATGAAGACAACACCACGCTTGCCCAGTATCTGGAGTTCAATTACGGCGAGCAGTGGCACGGCGAGCCGAATTTCCCAAAAGAGCTGGCAGATGCGGCCCTGGACGCCATGGACGGCCGTCCTCTGGGACGGGCGCTGGACATTGGCTGCGCCTGCGGTCGCAGCAGTTTTGAGTTGGCCAGGACCTTTGATCACGTTGACGGCATCGACTTCTCAGCTAACTTCATTCGCAAGTGCAAGGAGATGGCCACGGACAAGCAGGTTCGCTACGCCCGGCCGGAGGAAGGTGAGCTGGTGAGCTATCACGAACGCACCCTGGCGTCCCTGGGGTTGGAGCAAACTACGGCACGGGTGGCGTTTCACGAGGGCGATGCCTGTGCTCTCGACTCTTCGTTCGCGGGTTACGACCTGGTGCTGGCCGGCAATCTGATCGACCGGCTTTATAGGCCTGCGGACTTTCTGACCACCGTGCACGAACGGATCAACGAAGGCGGGTTGCTGGCCATTGCCTCGCCCTACACCTGGATGGAGGAATACACGCCCAAGGCTTCGTGGGTGGGTGGTTTCATAAAGGACGGTAAGGAATACACCACGCTCGACGGTCTGAAAGACATGCTGGCGCCGCATTTCCGCCTTCTCGGCGAGCCGCGCAGTCTGCCATTCGTGATCCGGGAAACCCGGAATAAGTTCCAGCACAGCTTCTCGGAGTTCTCAGTCTGGCAGAAAGTCAGCGCCTGATCAGCAGGGCATTCGCTAGCGTATCGGCGAAAGTGAGTTGTCATCAAAGTGTCACTGGATGGGGCTATTGTTAAGCCTCATCAGGACGATTTGCACTGGTGTTGTTCATCGTGTGAATGCTTGAACCGGGGCTTTTGCCCCGGTTTTTTTATGCCCGCCTATTTCAGCCCAAAGCCTTTGCCTTGCAGGAAACCCTGCATGTGCGGCCGCAACTTGGTGGTGAACAATGGCTTGAGCTGCTCTGACCAGTTGGTGTCCTTGTTGCCGCCGCTGCGTTCCCGATAATACTCATTCATAGTGCTGTCGAACCCTGACACCTGCTGTTCCTCCTGATCGTCCCGGTAGTAGTCTTCCATCAGGATACTTTCCACCGGCAGCCGCGGCTTAACCTCCGGGTTCTGATCGGGGTAGCCCAGGCACATGCCGAATACCGGGTATACATCCTCTGGCAGGCGCAGCAGGCTGCTGACCTCGGCCGGATTGTTGCGGATGCCGCCGATGTAGCACAGCCCCAGCCCCTCGGATTCAGCGGCCACGGCGACATTCTGTGCCATCAGGGCGGTGTCGACACTCGCTACTACTAGTTGCTCCGTTGTACCGCGCACTACCTCGGCGCCTGCGCGCTCGGCTGCGTTGGTAGAGCGTTTCATGTCGGCGCAGAACACCAGGAAGTCAGAGCAGTCGGCAATGTAGGCCTGACCACCGGCCAGCTCGGCGATAGCCTGCCGGTTTTCCGGATTGGTTACGTGGATCACGGAGTAGGCCTGAACGTGGTTCGATGTTGCGGCGCACTGCCCGGCGCGAATCAGCTCGTGCAGAAGCTCGCGGGGGATTTTCTGCTCGGTGAATTTTCGAATCGAGCGGTGGGACTGCAGTAGTTCGATGGTGGCGTTCATGGCGATCCAGTGTTGGTGAGTGCGTAACAGTGACAATAACGATACCAATCGCTACAAAGCAACCTATCGAATAGTCGATGGGAGCTGCTATTGTCTCGAAAGGCCATTCCTGCGCGTCATCCAGCCCCATAAACCAGAGCACCATGGAACTGAACATTCATCTGCCAACACTGCTGTTGCTATCGGTCGTCATCAATCTGATGGTCGGTGGTTTGTTGTGGCTGGTCTATAGGTTGCGAGATCTTCAAGCCTGTTTCCGGCTCTGGGCACTTGCCTGCGTAACCTTTGTTGCAGGCATCGTGCTGGCTGTTGCTCGCTCTGTTGTGGATGCGCCTCTCGTTACGGAGCTGGCAGCGCACCTGTGTCTGGGCCTGTCACCCTGGTTGGTTCTTGCGGGCATCCACAACCTGCTGGGCGTGCCACTGGCAGGTGGAAAAAAATCATCGCGAGTGCTGGTTGTATGCGCCGTGGTCTACGTTGCGGGTCTGTTGGTATCTTATGCGGGGGACACGTTGGTCCCGCGTTTGCTGACGGCGCTTTGGTCGGCGCTGGTTTTCACTGTCGCGATCTATCGCCTGGCGAGTAGTTCACGCACGCCCAGATTGCCATTCCGGATACTCCAGACCATCTTTGGTATTCACGGCATCCTGATGATGCTGCAGGTGCTGGTGATTATCACCAGCAGGTGGGAGCTGGTTGGTCTGGACGTGAATGCCGTTCTGACGTTGATCCTGGCCCATCATCTGTTGCTGGCAACAGCCACCGTCATGGCCCTGCCGCTGCTGGCGTTTACTCAGGCAGAGCGCAATCTGAAACTGCTGGCAGAGCGCGACGAACTCACGCAACTGTTAAATCGGCGGGCTTTTCTTCAACAAGGCCGCGCGGCGTTCAATCAGGCTCGTGAACAGCAGCAGGGGCTGACGGTACTGATGATTGACTTGGACTACTTCAAACAGATTAACGACCGGTGGGGCCACGAGGTGGGCGACAGCGTCCTGAGCTTTGTCGCAACGATCATGGCCGAGGAGCTGCGGGACAGTGACATTATTGGCCGAATTGGTGGTGAAGAATTTGCGGCCGTTCTAAATACCGGCAGTTGCAAGGAAGTGGAGGCCGTTACTGAGCGCCTACTGCGGAAAATAGCCGGGCGCGGGCGCTGGGTGGAAGGCCGCCCGCTGAACTTGTCAGCCAGCATTGGTGGTGTCGTTATCTCGCCACAAACGCACAGCTTCAATGACATGATGCGATCGGCTGATGCGGCCATGTATGAGGCTAAGGACAAGGGCAGAAACCGGGTGGAGTTCGCACCGATGTCAGGCTGAGAGTCGCGTCCGGGCCATTCAGCATGCGCTTTACCCCATTTCACACAACCCTGCCATCGTCGCGGGCATCTCGCCGACCGACTCCACGTAAGACCTGATTCCGTTCACCACGTTTTGCCGATGACCGTAGGTTTTGCCTCTACTTGCGATTCTTGCGAGTTAGGTTTTCCTTGTTTCAGGCGACTTGTGGTCTTGCGAAGTTTTTCTGATTTTCGATAACCGGTTTTTTGTCTACCGGCTACAGTGGAGTTATGAGCAATATACATACCTTCCAACTCAGGTCGTGAGCCGGGGGGATCGTTTTAGTTGGTGGGACGCAATGAAGCACACATTTTCGCATCAGGTCGGGGGGCGCACCTGGCACTTCCGGAACCTGGCAGACCTGATGGCCAAGGCCACACCGGCCCGCTCCGGTGACCGGTTGGCAGGCGTGATGGCAGAGTCGGCGGAAGAGCGTGTGGTGGCTCAGATGAGGCTGGCCGAACTGCCGCTGAAAGCCTTCCTGTCGGAAGCGCTGATTCCCTATGAGGCAGACGAAGTCACGCGACTGATTATGGATGATCACGATGCCACGGCCTTTTGGCCGGTCGCTCACCTGACCGTCGGCGATTTCAGGAACTGGCTGCTTAGTGATCATGCCACCCCTGAGGTGTTGGCGGCCCTCAGGCCCGGCCTGACACCGGAAATGGTGGCCGCGGTCAGCAAGCTGATGCGCAATCAGGATCTGATCCTGGTGGCGCGCAAATGTCGCGTGCAAACCGCCTTTCGCAACACCATCGGCCTGCCGGGGCATCTTTCCACCCGGTTGCAGCCGAATCACCCCACTGATGATATGGCAGGCATTGCCGCCAGCATTCTGGATGGCCTGCTCTACGGCAGCGGGGACGCGGTCATTGGCATCAATCCGGCGACTGATAACGTGGCCCAGGCTACTAAGCTAATGCGGCTGACGGACGACGTGATCAGTAAGTACGACATCCCGACCCAGTCCTGTGTGCTTACCCACGTCACCAACACCCTGGAGGCGATCGAACTGGGGGCTCCGGTGGATCTGGTGTTCCAGTCCATTGCCGGCACCGAAGCGACCAACAGCAGTTTCGGGTTCAGCCTGGCGACCCTTCAGGAGGCCCAGGATGCAGCGCTCTCACTCAATCGGGGTACAGTCGGTCGGAACGTCATGTATTTCGAAACCGGACAGGGCAGTTCGTTGTCCGCCGACGCCCATCACGGCCTGGATCAGCAGACCTGCGAAGCCCGGGCCTACGCTGTGGCCCGGCGGTTCAACCCGCTGCTGGTGAACACTGTGGTGGGCTTTATCGGCCCGGAATACCTGTTTGATGGCAAGGAAATCATTCGGGCCGGGCTGGAAGACCACTTCTGTGGCAAGTTGCTGGGCGTTCCGATGGGGTGTGACATCTGCTACACCAATCATGCCGAAGCGGATCAGAACGACATGGACAACCTGCTGACTCTGCTCGGGGTGGCTGGCTGTACCTTCATCATGGGCATCCCCGGCTCGGATGACATTATGTTGAACTACCAGACCACCTCTTTCCACGACGCCCTCTACGCCCGCCGAGCTCTGGACCTGAAGCCGGCGCCAGAATTTGCAGCCTGGCTGGAGCGCATGAACATCTTCGAAGACGTTGCCCGCTACGAGCCCAGCTCGGAACTGCCGCCAGTGTTCAGAAACAGCCTCAAAGGGGTGTCCGGGGAGGCCGGTCATGACTGATCACAGCAAAGATCTTGTTACTGCTAATATCTGGCGCCAACTGCGCCACTATACCGATGCCCGTATTGGTCTGGGGCGGGCCGGGATAAGCCTGCCAACGTCAGAACTGCTGGAGTTCCAGCTTGCCCATGCCCGGGCCCGGGACGCGGTGCACTTCCCGCTGGCGGTGGGTCAGTTGGTGGAATCCCTAAGCCATTTGGCCAGCACGGCTATTGTCTCCGAGCCGGTGTGCCTGCATAGCCAGGCAGCAGACCGATTTACCTACTTGCAGCGTCCCGACCTCGGGCGACGCTTGTCGCAATCCGCCCAGGACGCACTGTTGGCTGCCCAGAATCCGGAGGAGCCTGCGCCCGATCTGGCCGTGGTGATTGTGGACGGCCTGTCGTCCTCGGCGGTTCAGGCCAATGTCACTCCCTTCCTTGAGTGCTTTCTGGGCGATCTCAAGCAGGCATGCCAGTCGTGGCGGTTGGCCCCCCTGACCATTGTTCAGCAGGGCCGGGTCGCCATTGGCGATGAAATCGGCGCTCTGTTGCGGGCGCGCATGGTTGTGGTGCTCATTGGCGAACGCCCGGGCCTGAGTGCGCCTGACAGCCTGGGCATCTACCTGACCTTCGGGCCGAAAGCCGGCCTGTCAGACGCCCACCGAAACTGTATTTCCAATGTCCGGTCTGCCGGACTCCGCTTTGAAGATGCCAGCCAACGCCTTCTGTACCTGATCCAAGAGGCCGACCGCCTGAAGTTGTCAGGAGTCGGGCTGAAAGACCGGACCGAAGAGGTGGTGATCGAGAACAACCAAGCCAATAACAATTTTCTGACCAACTAAACCTGAGAGATTTGGAAAATGTACAGGTCCAATAGTGTTGGTGGGCTGGATTGCCTCAAAAGGGCTAGAACCTGGCCCCTTCCGCGCTGTTGCGCTGGCGGAAGTGAGTCAACGCAACACTGGCTGCAGCCAGCACAACGAAGAGCAGGATGCCCTTGGGCACCAGGGCATGAATCTCGGGATTAGGCGCAGTGCTGGCGGTGACCAGGATCAGGCCCAGGACATTCCGCGCCAGGCGGACGGCGAGCAGGGTGCACAGATAGCCTGACTGCGAGGCGGCCTCGGGTGAGCGCAGGCAGCGGCCAAGTGTTGGCATCAGGTGTACGGTGTTGAGAAGCAGAACAGTGAAGATAACAAGCTGAACAATATTGAAAAACGTCATAATCAAAGAAAAGTGACATCAATAATGGGTTTAGAAAGTGTGTGTAATTATCCCCGATTGATCACTTCCAATCCAATTTTCCCTCCCAGCTTTATCTCTATCCTCCCTGTAAGGCCCCTCGTGCGACTTCAAAATACCTGCATTGACGATTTTTTCATCGACAACAAAAAACTATGGCTCTGGTTAGAAAAAGCTAATAGTGACAACCGGGTACGGCTGCTACAACTATAAGTACAGAAACTGGCAGGGGTTCCTGAAAGAGCCAGCGTGGCAAATTTTTTTGCTGTGCCCATCGCAGGAGGCTGCCGGATTGTGAACTTGGTCTATCTTGGATAGACCAACGATAATGTTGCACACCCGGAGAGAGTTATGAGTTCAAGTACAAATCAATCAGGTGCTGGTAAGTGCCCGGTGATGCACGGTGCCCAGACACGGATGGACAGTCGCGGCCCCTCTGTAGCGGATTGGTGGCCGAACCAGCTGAACCTGAATATCCTGCATCAGCATTCTCCCCGCTCTAACCCTTTGGGCGAGGAATTCGATTACGCCGAAGAGTTCAAGAAACTGGATCTGGCGGCGGTGAAGAAAGACCTGGCTGACCTGATGACCGACTCCAAGGATTGGTGGCCGGCGGACTACGGCCACTATGGTGCCTTCTTCATCCGTATGACCTGGCACAGCGCCGGTACCTATCGCCAGGGCGATGGCCGTGGTGGCGCCGCAACCGGTAACCAGCGGTTTGCGCCGATCAACAGCTGGCCAGATAACGGCAACCTCGATAAGGCTCGCCGTTTGCTCTGGCCGATCAAGCAGAAGTACGGCAACAAACTGTCCTGGGCCGATCTGTTTATCCTGACCGGTAACGTGGCCATGGAAACCATGGGCTTCAAGACCTTTGGCTTTGGCGGCGGCCGTGCGGACATTTACCAGCCCGAAGAAGACATCTACTGGGGCGCCGAGCACGAATGGCTGGCCACCAGTGACAAGGCAGACAGTCGCTATTCCGGCGACCGGGACCTGGAAGATCCTCTGGCGGCAGTGCAGATGGGCCTGATCTACGTGAACCCGGAAGGCCCGGATGGCAATCCCGATCCGCTGGCCTCGGCCAAGGACATTCGGGAGACCTTCGCCCGCATGGCCATGAACGACTACGAGACCGTAGCCCTGACCGCCGGTGGCCATACCTTCGGTAAAACCCACGGTGCCGGTGATCCGGACAAGGTAGGCCCGGAACCCGAGGCGGCCCCGATGGAGCAGATGGGCCTGGGCTGGAAGAACAGTCATGGCTCCGGTAAAGGCCGGGATGCCATCACCAGTGGCCTGGAAGGCGCCTGGACAGCTAACCCGACCAAGTGGGACATGGGCTACTTTGACGTGCTGTTCAAGTACGACTGGGAACTGACCAAGAGCCCGGCGGGCGCTAACCAGTGGAAGCCGGTGGGCCTGACTGAAAGCGATATGGCACCGGACCCGGAAGATCCGTCCAAGAAAGTGCCGATCATGATGTCTACCGCCGACATGGCGATGAAGATGGATCCGGAGTACCGCAAGATCTCCGAGCACTTCCACAAGAACCCGGAAGAGTTTGCTGACGCCTTCGCCCGCGCCTGGTTCAAGCTGACCCACCGGGACATGGGCCCGAAGGCTCGCTACCTGGGCCCGGAAGTGCCGGCCGAAGACCTGATCTGGCAGGATCCGGTTCCGCCGGTGAACCATGAGCTGGTGAATTCTCAGGACATTTCGGATCTCAAGAGCAAGATCCTGGAATCCGGATTGTCTGTGTCTGAGCTGGTGGCGGCTGCCTGGTGTTCTGCCTCCACGTTCCGCGGCTCCGACATGCGCGGTGGTGCCAACGGCGCACGTATCCGGCTGGCGCCCCAGAAAGACTGGGAGTCCAACGAGCCACAGCAAGTGGCGAAAGTGCTTCAGACCCTGGAAGGCATTCAGCAGGCGTTCAATGGCGCCCAAAGTGGCAACAAGCAAGTGTCTCTGGCCGATCTGATCGTACTGGGTGGCGCCGCAGCCGTTGAGAAAGCGGCGAAGGACGCAGGTCATAAGATCGTTGTCGAGTTTGCCCCAGGCCGCACCGATGCCACCGACGAGCAGACTGATGCTGATTCGTTCGAGCCCCTGAAGCCGGAAGCCGACGGATTCCGCAACTATCGCCGGGCCCGGTTCACGGTCTCAGACGAGGAGATGCTGGTTGATCGGGCGCAACTGCTGGGCCTGAGTGCACCGGAAATGACCGTGCTGGTGGGTGGTATGCGTGCTCTGGATGCTAACTACAAGCAGGCCAAACACGGCGTGTTTACCAATACCCCAGGCCAGCTCACGAACGATTTCTTCGTGAACCTGACGGACCTCGACACCGAGTGGAAGCCAACCTCCGACGATCCTGATGTCTTCGAAGGCCGCGACCGCAAGACCGGGGACGTCAAATGGACCGGTACCCGGGTGGATCTGATCTTCGGTTCGAACTCGCAACTGCGGGCGATTTCCGAGATCTACGCCCAGTCCGATGCCAAAGAGAAGTTCGTGAAGGACTTTGTTGCTGCCTGGAACAAGGTGATGAACGCAGATCGGTTTGATCTGGCTTAATTAACAGTCAGTCAAAACAACCTCTAAGGGGCGTGGCAGTAAAACTGCCACGCCCCTTTTTTATTAGCTCCTTGCCGACTAGGTGGGAGTAAATTGTCCCGTTCAAGCTTAGAGATGTATGCCTCCGGCTCGGCTCGTGCCCGCCGTAACCGGAAGCTTCCAGGGAGGTTATTTACGCTGGCACCGGGCTGCGGTTATCCAGTGAGGCCGAAATCCGCGTCAGCATCAAGGCCGAAAGCACGATCAGTCCGCCAATCCAGGGCGTACTCATCAACCCCATGTCTTCAACGATATGCCCGCCAAGCCAGGCGCCACCGGCAATGCCGATGTTGAACGCGGCGATGTTGAGACCGGACGCGACATCAACAGAGTGAGGCGTGTAGCGTTCGGCCAGTTGCACCACGTACACCTGCAGCCCCGGAACATTGCCGAAGGCAAAGGCGCCCCAGACCAACAGGGTGATGACGGCGGCAATCGGGTAGTGGGCGCTGAAGGTGAGCGCAAACATGATCGCCGCCAGGCCACCGAAGATGATGTAGAGAGCAGAGGTTGGCCCCAGACGATCTGCCAGTTTGCCGCCCCAGATGTTGCCGGTGGCCACCGAAACGCCATAAACCAGAAGCAACAGGCTCACCATACCCGAGGCAAAGCCGGTGACATCCTCAAGAATGGGGGTAAGGTAGGTGAAGGCGGTGAATGTGCCACCGTAGCCGATGGCGGTCATGGCATAGACCAGCAGCAGGCGAGGATGGGTGAGCACCTGCAATTGCTCGCGCAGGCTTGCCGGCACCGATTGCTTAAGGTTTTTCGGGACCAGCAGGGCGCTGCCAACCAGGGCAATGGCACCCAGGGCGGCGACGATGAGGAAGGTGGCGCGCCAGCCAAAGGTCTGGCCGATGAATGTCCCCAGTGGTACACCTGTCACCAGGGCCACGGTGAGGCCGGTGAACATGATGGCGATGGCGCTGGCTTCTTTATCTTTCGCAACCAGGCTGGTGGCGATGGTCGAGCCGATCGAGAAGAACACCCCGTGGGCGAGACCGGTCAGGATCCGGGCGGTGATCAACGAGCCGTAGTTTGGTGCCATCCACGCCAGCACGTTGCCAAGGATGAACAGTGCCATCAGCGACAGCAGCACCAGTTTGCGATTCCAGCGTCCCGTCAGGGCGGTCAAAACCGGTGCGCCTACGGCAACACCGAGTGCATACAGGCTCACCAGCAGCCCCGCCGAGGGCAGGCTGACTCCGAGATCCAGGGCGATGGTCGGGACCAGGCCGACAATAACGAACTCGGTGGTCCCGATTGCAAAGGCACTGAGTGTCAGTGCAAATAGCGCAATGGGCATAGCAGATATCTCCAGTAGGTTTGATTGACGCTGGCTAGTCTGGCGCCGCATACTTTTGCGATAAATACCTGTTTTCGAAAATTACCTTTGCGGAATATGCAATGAAGAGTCGTTCTGAGGATCTGGTTTTCCTGCTGGCGGTAGTCGACAGCGGTGGTTTCAGCGCCGCGGCGGAACATCTGGAGATCTCGGTAACCAAGGTTTCCCGGGCGGTGTCCCGTCTCGAAAAATCCCTGGATGCCACCTTACTCAATCGCACCACGCGCCAGGTCAACCTCACCGAGGAAGGCCAGGCCTTTATCGCCCAGGTGCGTGCCGGTTTGTCCACACTGGAAGAGGCGGAGGAAGCGCTGGCGGTTCGGCGCCAGAAACCTGCTGGCAGGTTACGGGTGGACGCTGCCAATCCCTTCGTTCTGCATCAGATCGTGCCGCACGTAAAAGCGTTTCGGGAGGCGTACCCGGAGATCGAGCTGGAACTGACTGCCAGTGATCGGATGGTGGATCTGCTGGAAAAGCGCATTGATGTCGCGATCCGGATCGGTCCGCTGGAAGATTCGACGCTGCACGCGCGGCCGATGGGGCGGTCGCCGTTGTCGATCGTGGGTTCGCCGGATTACTTACGGGAACAGGGGCTGTGCCAGACGCCTGACGATCTGGCCAAGCACACGCTGATCGGCTTCACGGCGCCCGAAACACTCAATCTGTGGCATGTGGGTGACGGCCTGCAGATCCGGCCAGCCATCCGTGCCAGCAGTGGAGAAGCGGTACGCCAGCTGTGCTTGAGAGGCAATGGCCTGGCTTATCTGTCGCGCTTCATGGTGGGGGAGGATGTGAAACAAGGTCGCCTGGTGGAAGTGCTCGGCGAGCACCTGACCCGGCCCAATCCGCGGGAGCTGGTCAATGCGGTCTACTATCGCAACACCACGTTGTCGGCCCGCATCCAGGTGTTTCTCGATTTCTTCAGTGCCCGCTGGCAGTCCCTTTAACCCAGCACATATCGCCGAAAATCCGGTCTCGCTGGGGTGAGGACCTTTAGGTCAGGCTTGGCTAATCCTCTCCAGGGCGCTTCGGAGATCGCCGGGAATCGGGGTGGAGGCGTTGCTCTCTCTGTCCACGAAAACGTGCACCACCTGACCCACGGCAGACACCTGATTGTCGCCCTGCTTAAATATGCCAACCTCGTAAGTTACGGAACTGTTGCCAGTTTTAACCACTCGTAATCCAGCTTCCAATACGTCCGGGTAGGCCACGGGTTTGCGGAACTGGCAGTTGGAGCTGACGACAAATCCGACCACTGATCCGTTATGGATATCGAGACCGCCTTCCTCAATCAGATAGCGATTAATGGCTGAGTCGAAGTAGGAATAATAGGTGACGTTGTTTACATGGCCGTAGACATCGTTATCCATCCATCGGGTGCTGATTGGATAGAACACCGGGAAACTGTTTCGTTCCACGAACCTGCTCCTATAGGTTAATTTTGTGAGCTCCGAGTGTTCTGCCCGGAGCTCAAAACGTGATACAGGTGGTTAGCGCATACCACCGAGGCACAGGTATTTTAGCTCCATGTACTCATCAAGCCCGTAATGGGAGCCTTCACGACCAAGGCCGCTTTCCTTGACACCACCAAACGGGGCTACCTCGGTGGAGATGATGCCCTCGTTAACGCCAATCATCCCGGACTCAAGTGCTTCAGCGACATGCCACACCCGGTGGATATTGGTGCTGTAGAAGTACGCGGAGAGACCGAATTCAGAATCATTGGCCATGGCTATAGCGTCTTCTTCAGTCTCAAACCGGAACAAGGGCGCAACCGGGCCAAAGGTTTCCTCACTGGCGATTAACATGTCCTGAGTGGCACCCGTGAGAATAGTAGGCTCGAAAAAGGTCCCGCCGAGGGCGTGCGGTTTGCCGCCCATGGCAATCTCGGCGCCTTTTTCCGTGGCATCGGCGATATGTCGCTGTACCTTTTCCAGAGCGGCTTCGTTGATCAGCGGACCTTGCTGAGTATCGCCTTCCAGACCGGCGCCAACCACCATGTTTCCGACAGCGACTTTCAGTTTTTCAACAAAAGCATCGTACACCCCTGACTGAACATATACCCGGTTAGCACAAACACAGGTCTGGCCTGTGTTGCGGTATTTGGAGGCCATGAGGCCAGCAACAGCGGCGTCAAGATCGGCATCGTCGAAAACAATAAACGGCGCGTTGCCGCCCAATTCCAGACTGACCTTCTTTACGGTATCGCTGGCCTGGCGCATCAACAGCTTGCCCACGGGCGTAGAGCCGGTGAAAGAGACCTTCCGGACGATAGGATTGCCGGTTAGTTCACCGCCAACCGCGACGGCGTTCGGTTTGGAGCAGGTGATGACATTGATCAGGCCAGCGGGGATGCCAGCTTGTTCAGCAAGCGCAGTAATTGCCAATGCGGAGAGGGGCGTATCTTCCGCGGGTTTGATGACTACCGGGCAGCCTGCTGCCAGCGCGGGAGCCACTTTCCGGGTAATCATGGCAATGGGGAAATTCCAGGGTGTAATCGCGGCAACCACGCCGACAGGTTGTTTGATCACCACAATGCGTTTGTCCTGGCCGTGGCCAGGAACTACATCGCCGTAGGCACGTTTGGCCTCCTCCGCGAACCACTCAATGAAACTGGCGCCGTAACCTACTTCACCGCGGGATTCCGCCAAGGGTTTTCCCTGCTCGGCGGTCATCAGGCGAGCCAGATCTTCCTGATTTTCCATAATCAGGTTGAACCAGACGCGTAGGAGGTTAGCTCGCTCCTTAGCGGGCTTGGAGCGCCAGGCTGGCCATGCCCGCTCTGCGGCTTCGATGGCTTTACGGGTATCAGTCTCGTCCATATCCGGCACATCGATCAGATGTTCGCCGTTGGCCGGATTGATGACTGCAAAGGTTTTCGCAGTCGACGCTGTTGTCCACTGACCATCAACGTAGGCTCGGTCTCGCAGGAGTTCAGAGTTCTTAAGATCAAGTGACATAACTAACCTCAATGAGTAGGCGCTGCCGCAGTCGCGCGACTGCGCCTGAAAAGGGGAAAAGAGTACCGCCAGATTATCAGGTGGCTCGCTCAGAATGCGGCTTGGTATATGGCCAATGCGTCCGCTTCTGAGACCTCCCTCGGGTTGTTCACCAGCAATCGGGTCTGCTTCATGGCGTCGGCCGCCATGACCGGCAGGTCGGATTCGCCAATGCCCACTTCCCGCAGGGTTTGCTCAAGCCCGATATCCGCACTTAATGCTTCCAGCCGATTGATGAACTCCTCCACCCGTTGCGACTCTGGCACGGAGGCGAGATCCGGGAAGGCATCGGGCGCCAGGGTAGCGTAGGCTTCGGCACAGGCACTGGCGTTGAAACGCATGACATGGGGCAAGACCAGAGCATTTGAAAGCCCGTGGGGCACGTGGAAAATACCCCCGATCGGGTAGGCCAGGGCATGCACTGCGGCCACGGGCGAATTGGCAAAAGCCTGGCCAGCCAGCATGGCGCCCAGCAGCATGTTGGAGCGTGCCTGAACATTGCGGCCGTCTTTCACCGCAGTCTCGATGTTGGCGCCGAGCAAGCGCAGGGCTTCACGAGCCAGTGTGCGCGACACCGGGTTGTTGTTGGCCGATGCGGAGGTGTAGCTCTCGATGGCGTGAACCATCGAATCGATCCCGGTTGCTGCCGTTACCGGTGCTGGCAGGCCAAGGGTCAGTTCGGCATCCAGCAGGGCCACGTCCGGAAGTAGCTGGGGTGCGACCACACCTTTCTTCTCGGCTTCGCCCACCGTGATGATAGAAATGGGCGTGACTTCGGAGCCGGTACCAGCTGTGGTGGGGATCTGAATCAGGGGCAGTCGCTGGCCTTTGGCCATCCCGACGCCATAGATGTCGTCCAGTTTTTCACCGCCGCCAATAAGCAACGCAATCAGCTTGGCGATATCCATGGAGGAGCCGCCGCCGAAGCCAATGACACCATCGATATTGGCCGCTCGGGCGTCTGCAAGGGCTGCCTCCACAACCGCCACAGGTGGATCAGCGACAACGCCATCGAACACTTGGTATTGCACGCCGGCCTGATCCAGAGAGTCGGTTGCACTGCTCAACAGGCCGGCCTGGATCAGGCCGGGGTCGGTCACGATCAAAACGCGGTTGCCAATCTGTTCTTTTACGATAGCGCCGAGCTTTTTGATGGAGCCCGGCTCGCAAATCACGCTTTTGGTCGTATTAAAGGTAAATGCCGTCATATTTCCTCTCCTAAGTCAGAGACGCCAATGGCTCAACGCTGCCACGCTCGATCTGAAAAGCTTCGTCAACCAGATCTGCCGAATGTGATTGGTCTGATTCGGAGAGCAGAACGGTCAGCCCTTCATCCTTCAGTGTACTCAAGACACTGGCTAGGCGCCGTGAAAGAGCTGGAGCTACCCCCTCAAAGGGCTCATCCAGTAATAGCAGGTTGGTACCGGTCATCATCGCCCTGGCCAGCGCCACCAGCTTTTGCTGTCCACCAGACAACTGTAGTGCCCGGCGATCAGAAAAAGCTTCTACTTCAGGCATCATTTCATAGATCCAGGCCAACCGGGCTTCGGCGCTGGTCAGCTGGCAGGCCCAGGCCGGCGCCATGATGTTTTCTTCAACGGTCAGATCAGGAACCAAACGGCGGTCTTCTGGCATGTAGCCAATGGACATGCCTGCGCGTTCAAAGGAACCCTGCTTGGTCATATCTGTTCCATTGATGAGAATTTGTCCGGATTTTGGCTTGAGCAGACCCATTATTGAGCGAAGCGATGTGGTCTTGCCGGCGCCATTCCGACCAATCAGGCCGACCATCGAGCCTTTTTCAACTGAGAAGGTCACGTCCCTGAGGATCAAAGTCCCGGCTATTTCAGTGGTCACGTTTTTAAGTTCAAGCATGGCCAGACTCCTTTGTAGTAGCGGGCGCGCTATCGCTCAAATCCAGATGGTGGCCGACAACCAGCTCCTGCACTTTGGGATCCGACAAGACTTTTTGAGTCGGTCCGTCAGCGAGGACGCGGCCGTCATAGAAGGCCAATACCCGGTCCGCGTAACGGAGAACCACTTCCATGTCATGTTCGACAAACATGGTGGCTGCGTCACTCTTGCGCACTGCCGCCATCACTGTGTCCATGAGGGTGAACTTGTCTTCAATGGCGACGCCAGAGGTCGGTTCATCCAGCAGCATCAAGCCGGGATTCGAAAGCATGGCCATAGCGATATCCAGGAGTTTCCGGACACCTTGTGGCAGGGTCGACACAACCTCGTCCGTATACTGTTCGATTTCGTACTCTCGCAACACCGCTTGTGCTTTTTCAATCTTTTCAGCAGACCGCAACGGATTCAGGAAGCTGAGCTTTCGGTCGACGGAAAAGCCAAAGGCAATCAGCATGTTGTCCAGAACAGTTAGCTCCTGGAATAGCTGGGCCACCTGGAAGGATCGGCCAACACCGGCCAGTGATACCTCCCGGGGGGATTTGCCGATGATTGATTCGCCGCGGACCAGAATGTCGCCGCCTGATGGCTGAATGTATCCGGTTACCATATTGATAAAGGTGGTTTTGCCAGCTCCGTTCGAACCGATGACCCCAACAATCTCGCCACTGTTGAGTTCAACATTGATGTCAGTGGCCGCTGTGACCGCACCGAAGGTTCTCTCCAGATTGACGGTTTTCAACAAAGCGCTCATGTGGTTTTCCTCGCTTTCTTGTTCTGGAATCGTTCAACCAGTGACCAAAGGCCTGACGGCATGAACAGGATGATTGCCAGCAGCGCGAAACCCAGAATCATCTGCCAGGTGTACGGAGCAACAGCAAAGGCGTAAGTGCGGAGCGCCTCGAACAGCACGGCGGCAATGATCGGCGCGGCGACGTGCGCGGTGCCACCCATTAGCGCAATAAAGACAAACTCGCCCGAGGTGGTCCAATAGGCCATTTCCGGATCGACATGGCCACTAACCAAGGCTGTTACCGTGCCACCGATGGCGGCGAGGGCTGCAGCAATGATGTACTTGACGTAAACCACCTTGAATACCGAGCCGCCGAGGTACTCCAGACGAATCTCATTCTCCCGAACCGCTTCGCCTGCGTAGCCGGACAACGAGTTGAGGTAACGCCAGGCCAGAATGCCGAGGCTGACAACCAGGAACACGGCAACGGCCAATACCAGGTCTGAGGCGCCTTCTGGTCCCGGAGCCCAACCCAGCAGGCTGGGGTTGGCAACGTTGAAGCCATCGGTTGAGCCGAGAACCTGCATGCGCACCAGCAGGCCGTATAGGATCATCGAAAATGCCATGGAAAACATGGCGAAAAAGATTTCCCGGTACCGGCACAGCAGCAGCCCGATAATGGCAGCAATAACAACGCTGACACTTATGGAAGCAAGCAGGATCAAGAGTATATCGGTCACTTCAGCAAACTGGGTCAGCATGCCCGCCACGTAGGCGCCCACGCAGTAATAGAGGCCCTGGCCAAATGACACCAGACCGGCCCTCATCAATAGGACCAGGCCGAGAACCACCAGGCCTTTGCCCATGGCAATGGTGAACAGATAGGACATCCACTGGGGCAAGAGCAGACCACCGGCCAGAATCGCCAGGCCCAGAATAAACAGCAGCGCTAAGGATTTTGTTTTCATCAGATCTTCCTCGCGTTGGCAACGGCAAACAGGCCTTGGGGACGAAACGCCAGAACCAGACCCATGACCGCGTAGATAACGAACAACTCGACTTCCGGATACAGGTGTACGGCGGTTGCGCGGGCCATGCCAACGATCAAAGCGCCGACCAGTGCTCCGGATATGCTTCCCAGACCACCAATGACCACCACGGCGAAGGCAAGCACAATGACTTCGATACCCATGCCGGGCACCACAGAGAGACCAGGTGCGGTCAGTGCACCAGCCAGCGCACCAATGCCGGCGCCAATCAGGAAGGTAATGGTGAAAATGCGTGAGACGTTGATGCCCAGAGCGCCGGCGATCTCACGGTCATGGATGACGACCCGCAGCAGCTTGCCATTTCGGGTCCGATTGAGGCCGTACCAGAGTGCAAGACCGATAAGAATACTGACGCCAATGAGCATGAAGTCGTAATTGGCGAACGACAGTCCCGCGAATTTTGTTCGTCCCAGCATGGTGTAGGGCTGATAGGCGAAATAGGGTTCAACGCCCCAAATCAGTTTAATGGCGTCTTCCATGATCAGTAGCACGGCATAGGTCACTAGAATCATGACCACCTCGTCCCGACCGTACATGAAACGCAATAAGCCGCGTTCGACCAACAAGCCGACGGTAATACCGGCGACCAACGCTGCGCCGATCAGTGCGACGAAGCTGAACCAGGGCACAGAACCGGTGGAGAAATACCAGCCCACCATCGCTGCGCCGGAATAGGCGCCCAGAGCATAGAAGCTGCCGTGGGACATGTTGAGTATTCGCATAACCCCGTAAATCAGGGTCAGACCGGCGGAGATGATGAACAGCCAGGATGCGTAGACTGATCCATCCACCAGGATTGCAATAAGTTGTTTCATTGGGGTACTCCCGATTCTTTGCACAGCCCTAGTTGTCCGAATGTGCTTGGAATAGCCACGGAGCAGGAGTGAAAGATAATTGGGTAGACGCACCGGGCCCTGAGCAGGGCTCCGGTGCGTATGCTGCTAGGTCAGAACGGTCAGTTGCACTCAGCGCCCGGCATGCCGGCCTGAATCCACTCAACAGTTTCGGTACCTTCCGGCGGGTTTACGCAGTCTGCCGGGTAACGCACGATGTCAGTGAACGTGATTTCACCATCAACGCGTTCGAGACGGCCGTAGACCATTTCAGTGGCAGCCTGATGACCTTTACCTCGGCTCATTTCCACTTTGCCACCCGGACCTTCAAACTCGAGACCTTCAAACGCTGTGATGACTTCTTCGGTGGAAGCGCCAACGCCGGCTTTATCTTGAGCAAGCTTAAGACCGATCAGTGCATGTGCCATGTGGTAGGCAGGGAAGGTCGGCGGTGTGCCAAAGCGCTCGGTGAACTCAGTCTGGAACCAGGTGTTCAGTTCACTGTCCGGCGCAAATGGGCCGAAGGGACCACGGGCACCAATGATTGCGCCGTCCGGCAGGTGCTCGCCCAGGCTGTTAAGCGCGGTCTCACCGGCGGTGAAGATAACCTGATTGTCTGCCAACAGGCCCCGCGCTGCCGCTTGCAGTACGAACGCGTCGGTGTCGCCGCCCCAGAACGAGGTGTGAATGACATCGGCAGAATTGACCTGCAGTGCAGAAATTTCAGCGCCATACTGGCCTGCAAACAGTTTTGGGAACTGTTCGGTAGTGATCTCGATGTCACCGTCGCGCAGCACTTTCAATGTTTCGGTGAAATCGCGCCAGCTATCGTGGCCCCAGGAGTAGTTCTGGTTGATGCCGGCCACAGATTCCAGTTCGGGCACGTTGTCGTTCACGTAGTGCGCAGCCGCAATGTTGTCCATGCTGGCGGTGGAGTGCGTGCGGAAAACGTATTTGTAGTCAGCCTCTTCGAACACACGAGGTGTGCCGCAGTCGAACAGCACCGTCAGTTTTTTCAGCTCTTCTGCAACGGCCGGAATGGCTAGGCAGTCACCTGACGAGATGTAACCGACAACGGCATCCACGCCGTCCCGCTCAACCAGGTTTCGGAATTCTGAGGTTTGCTTGGTGGCGCCTCCGGCTTCATCAACGTAAACGGGCGTAATCTGACGACCGTCAATACCTTTTCCCTGAATCGGAGCGGGTAGGGTTCCGTCGTTGATCGCCTCAATCACGAGATCAGCTGCGTTTTTGGCTGGAATCCCGAAGGGACCCGAGGCAGCGCCGGATAGGAAAGTAACCAGGCCAAGTTTGTAGTCGTCGGCGGCATGAGCGCTGAGGCTCAGCCCACCTGTTGTCATGGCACAGGCGACCGTCGCTGCGGTCAGCAGAGAGTGTTTCATTATTGGATCTCCAGACTGTTGTTCTTGTGTCGTATGGTCGGACGACCAGTATTGTTATTTTCCGGTGTCCGGTCCGACGTTCTACTAGGTCGGTAACGTCACTAAGCAGTAGCTGTGCCAGAATCGGAATTATTTTATCTGTATGATTTTTAGGGTTATTTTTATTAATCTGGTAGCTCGAAAAGTGAGATGAGCGGTTTTCGCTCCGAAGCTGTGAGCGATTGTGAGCGATAATCGCTCACTCAAAGCCTTTGATCTCGGGTTCAAGTTGTGAGGGGTGGTAGATATGCCAGTTTCCGAGCATCACGGATGCTGGCGGGAACTGTGTGTTAGGAACCGTTTCACCAATGGCCATCACTTGCCTGATCTGATGGGAGTCGGGATCCATAGAGGATTGAAAACCGGTGGGATCTTCCGGAGTGGACAGTGTCAGTCGCTCAAAGGCCCGTTTAACGGCGGCGGGGTTGCGGTAGTTGGTGCCCGCATTTTCCAGGGCTTTTGCGATCGCGATAATTCCTGTGAACGCGCCCTGGGCACCGGATGACGGGTAGTAGCCGGCCTCTCGGTGAAATTCTTCCACAAACCAACGATTAAAGTCCGTTTCCGGCCAATTGTTATGGTGACGTGAGGCCAGCAGCAGTCCAAGCGGCATTTTTTCTCCAAGCTGCGCGAAGATCTCGTAGTCCCCTCCTTTTTCGAAATTGGCAAAGCGGGAGGTTTTGAACAGTTTGGTGTCAGTAGCCTGAGTGACGAAGGCGACGAAATCACCGCCCCAAAGGCTGTTCACCACCAGATCTGGCTTTTGACGGATAAGTTCGTTGATGTAGTGGCTGTAGTCGGGCTCACTCAGCCTGGGCCAGAGCACCCCAGTGATTTCGTAGCTTACGCCGAATCGTGCCAAAGCTTGCCGGAAGTCGGACCAGACCTGATAGCCGTATTCGTAGTCCGGGCCTAGGTATGAAATTCTCAGAGGCTTTTTCGCTAGGTGTTCAGAGAAGAAATCTTTGATGAACAGAGCTCCGGCAGTCATTGACTGGCGGGTATCGTTGGTTACTCGGAAATAGCGGTCGTGGAGAAATTCGTCGGTGAGCCGAGATGACGCGTGGTCTGTGCCAACAAAAAATGCTCCTTCAGATGCTGCAACGGAAGTCACTTCAATGGCGACTGAGGAATTGACCACGCCGCATAGAAAACTCGCACCTTCGTCTTTAAGGAATCGTCGGGCTAGGGTCGTTGCCGTTGATAGTTTTGACTTGGTGTCGCCCAAGAGTATTCGCAGACGCGGGGAGTCTGGTCCCCCTTGATGCTCGAGATATTTGAGTGCCAGGCGGATGCCGACGACCGAATCGCGGCCAAGGACTCCTGCCCGTCCGGACATTGGATACAGGCACCCCACCGTGACATCAGCCTGTTCTTTTGTCGCGCCCAAAGCCTCCGCCTCGGCCATCGACGGTGCCATGATAAGTAGGCAGACTGCTTTGAGCAGCGCCAGTTTTCGGGAAAATGACCCAAGCAGGTTTGAAATCAAAACCCATCTCCCGTCAATCCGAGTTTCTGCATTCGCCGTTTCAGGGCGTGACGGGATATGCCGAGCGAATTGGCCGCGTCACCTTTTCGACCCCGGGACTGCAGGAGCGCTTCGCGAATGCATTGGGCTTCCCGTTTGGCAATTTCATTGGCGAGAGAGCCTTCGCCCTCGGAACCGATATCGCCAGTGTCTGTGTCGACGTTGTTGGTGATCGGGTCTCTCGCAGCTACGGTAATTTCCGGGGGCAACCGCTCCGGGCCAATGTTTTCTCCGGCGTATAGGATTGTCAGCCGCTCAATGGTGTTTCTTAGCTCACGGATGTTGCCCGGCCATGGGTAATCGCGTAGCAAGCTCAGGGTTTTTGGGTGCATGGTGATCGGACTGCAACCCTCTTGCAGCGCCAACTCTTCTGAAAAAATCGACACCAATTCGGGAATGTCCGCCCGGCGCTCTGCCAGGCAGGGGATGCTTAATGGCATCACGTTCAGCCGGTAAAAAAGGTCCTCCCGAAAAGCTCCGGACTGGGCTTCTACTTGCAAATCACGGTTACTCGCCGCAATAACCCGGATGTCTGCCTCAATTTCGGTTTGGCCCCCCACTGCACGGAAGCGATGGGTTTCCAGGAAGGTTAGTAGTTTCGCTTGCAGTGCTAGTGGTAGTTCACCGATTTCGTCCAGGAAAAGCGTGCCGCCGTTAGCCAGCTCGACTAGGCCTGTGCGCCGTTTATCGGCTCCGGTGTAAGCGCCTTTTTCGGCTCCGAACAGTTCCGCTTCCAGCAAATTTTCGGGCAGCGATGCGCAGTTGACCGAGACAAATGGTGCGCTCTTGTCTCGTTGGGAATGAAGAGCCTTTGCGATCAGTGTCTTGCCACTGCCGGACGGGCCTTGGAGTAGTATCGTGCGCGCTGAGCTTTGTCCGACGCGCTCCACATTCTGTAAGAGGGTTTGCATTGCGCTGCTGCTGCCGATCAACCCGTGGGTACTGGCTTCGCGCTCCCGACGGTAGGCAACCTCTTCACTGAGCTGCCGGTGTTTGTGATTGCGCAGGATCAGCAGGATTAGCTCGTCCAGATCAAAGGGCTTGGTAATGTAGTCCTGAGCCCCTTTTTTGACCGCCTCGACGGCCGCTCGGGTGTCGCCATGAGCTGAGATCATGATGGTAATCGGAGGTGCCGTCATGGTCTTAAGTTTGTCGAGAATGTCGAAACCGGACTGGTCGGGCAATTTCAGGTCCAGAAGAACAATGTCCGGAGTATGGATTTCAACCGCTGCGAGACCGTCTTTGCCGGTATAGGCGGCATGGACCGACATGCCTTCCTCCTCCAATGAAAAAATCAGGCTGCTGACCAGATTTTTCTCGTCATCAATGATCAGGACGTTGGGTTTACGCATGGGTTATTCCAGGATTGAATTGTTCAGATACAACGGTAGTTGCAGGGTTACTTTCAGCCCTTCACCGGGCACGCTTTGAAACCTCAGCGTGCCTTCGTTGGCTTGGGCAAGCTGTTTGCAAATGGCAAGGCCCAGCCCGGTCCCGTTGGTCTTGGTGGTGAAAAACGGTTCGGTCAGATGGCTCAGTTGATCTGCGCTCACACCCGGGCCGTTATCGCTGACCGAGACATAGACTGCAAGCCCCTGCTGCTTAATTCGGATAACAACGCGGCCGCCAATGCCTTCGAGCGCCTGAATTGCGTTCATGACCAAGTTCATGATGATCTGGCGCACCTGTGGGGGATCTGCCCAGGCAAACACTGGCGGATGTTCGACTTGGATCAGTTCTACTTCATGGCGATGTGCGACAGCATCGGCAAGAATTTTGACAGTTTCCACGACGTCCAGAATGTCGACCTTTCTTGCCTTGGCATCCCTTGGGCGTGCGTAATCCAACAGAAGCTGCACAACATCGTTCACTCGATCAATCTCGTGATCAACGGACGCCATCAGTTTTTGACGTTTAGGGTCAGACTCCTTTCTGGAAAGTGCCTGAATAGTGGTTTTGATGGTGGCCAGCGGATTCCGGATCTCATGGGCAACCCCGGCTGAGAATTGCCCAAGTATGGCGCGCCGCTCCACGTCCACCATACTTTTTACCAGTCGTTTCAGGCGCAGGCGCATGCGTTCCAGTGCAAACGAGAGGTAACCTATTTCAGCCGTGCCCTCCATACCTAACGGCGTGTCGAAGTCTCCCCTGGCAACTCGGTCAGCGCCTTCAATTAGCGGGGTGACTTGCCGTTCAAGTCGCTTTGATAAGTGTCGGGACAGAAGTGTGACCGCGAGTGCGGCACCAATCGCCAGGAAAATCAGCCCGAACCGGGCGGACTCCAGCGGCCCTAACAAGGGATCGCCCAACCATTGCAAACGAATGTGCCAGCCGTTGATAAAGTCGCTGGAGTTAATGTCTTTTTGCGACGGTGGTCCAGGGGGCGTTAGATTCCCTACTGAGCTTAGCTGCACATTTTGGGGCGGTACAATCAGGGGGCTCTGCAAACCTGGTAAAGTCAGATCCTGAATCTGTTCAGTGAGACTCGCAAGCCGAATCACCAGACCAATCCAGGCTTCGGGAGCAGGATTAAAGCCGCTAGGGCTGAGGCGCAGGATGAGCCAGCCCGGCCGCTCGTGAGTTGGGAGTGCTGGACCAAGTAGCTCTGCGCCAGCAAAGCTTGTCCGCGGCAAAGTGTGCCAGGAAACGTCTTTCAGCAGTGTCTGCGTCAGATACCACTGTGGTTGATCAAATTGAGCAGGCTTGGCCACTACGCCATAGATGTGAGGGCTGTCGAGCTGCTGTCTTACTTGGGCCAGCATCACCTGGTCAGGCTCATCGCCAGGCTTCGCGGTCGTCAGCCACTCGAAAACTTCGGGAATATCGGAAAGTCCCTCCAATTCGTAGATGCGTTCCTGAAGGAACGTGCGCAGAAGGTTTTCAGCCCCCGAAAGCCGGGCATTGGTGCGGCTCTCAGTTACCTTGTCCAGTGCCCGCACGTACTGGGTGTCGTACACACTGGCCAGCAACCCGAGTGGCACCAGCGCGATCACCAATGCACTAAAAAGATATCGTCTGGCCAAGCCGTTGCGCTGCAGTGTGCGCAGGCGGGGTGGGGTGGAAGAATCATGTTTTATTATGCTTTTCATCCCGAGATCATATCGGGAGACCGGAAGGGTTGGAATATCCGTTGCTAAGGAGATGCGCGACTAACCGTTACTCAAACGAATCCCAGTAAGGTGGCTCGCCAAAATAGCCGTCGATAAAGTCGATGAAGCTACGCACTTTGCTGGCCAGCAACTGGCGGTGGGCGTACACAGCATAGAGCGACATGGGCTCGGGCTCATCGTCGGGCAGAATGATCTGCAAGGCACCTTCTTTAATGGCTGCGCCGGAAATAAAGGTGGGCTGCAGCGCAATTCCTGCACCTGCGATGGCCGCAGCCACGAGCACATCGCCGTTGTTGCTGATCATGTCGCGGCTACTGTCGCGGGCACTGCCATGGAATCCCTTGAGCACGGCCGGGCTGGCTTCCGGATCCAGATAACTGTACTGCAGGTAACGGTGGTTGGTGAGCTCGTCCGGGCTTTCAGGGGTGCCATATTTGGCGAGGTAATTGGGCGAGGCGCACAGTACAAGGCGCACCGGTGCAATCCGTTTGGCAATCAGTGATGAGCTTTTCAGGTGGCCGATGCGCAGGGCAACGTCGAAGCCTTCTTCTACGATGTCGACTTTACGGTCATTCAGTTGCAGGTCTATGCCGACATCCGGGTGGGCGCTCTGGAAATCGCTCAACAGCCGGGCCATGTGACGAGTAGCAAAGGAAACCGGAGCGCTGATTCGGAGCAGGCCCCGCGCCTGGGTTTGGAGGTCACCCAGTTGGTTCTCCATGTCGTTGATGTCGTCCAGCACCTGCTGGGCGTGCTGGTGGTAACGGGCCCCGGCCTCGGTCAGGTGCAGTTTGCGGGTGGTGCGATTAAGCAGGCGCACGCCGAGGTGTTGCTCCAGCTGGGAGACATACTTGCTGGCGAGCTGAGGCGACATCGCCAGCCTGTCGGCGGCGCTGGTGAACGACCCTTCGTTTACTACCGTGACGAATGTTCGCATTGCTTCGATGCGGTCCATCCTGCTTTTCCCTCTGGCTCAATTATTGTCAACGTATCGTTGATAATAACTCAATATCAGCCCTCTTAGTCTTTCGGTTTGGCGAGAGTAAAGTGTTTACATCGTCTGAGGCAGCGCTTCAGGACACATTAACGAAAGAAAGCTTAGAGGTGACAAACATGAACACTCAATTTACACAGGCATTAGTCGGCTCCAACGGTGGTTTCGCGGCCCTGGTTCTTCGGGTACCGGTTGGCCTGATTCTGGCGGCCCACGGCGCGCAGAAACTGTTTGGCTGGTTTGGCGGTTACGGACTGGAAGGTACCGGTCAATGGATGGCAAGCATCGGTCTTGAACCGGGCTACCTGATGGCGCTGGCGGCCGGTAGTGCTGAGTTCTTTGGCGGCCTGGCGCTGGTGCTTGGCTTGTTGACCCGTCCAGCGGCATTGGTGTCGGCACTAACTATGCTCGTGGCGATTTTTGCGGTCCATTTCAGCAATGGTCTCTTCATGTCCAACAACGGTTACGAATACGCTTTGACTCTGTTTGCGGTTACCGTGGCGCTGACAATCCAGGGAGGCGGCCGGTTCTCGCTGGACGGACTGCTGCAGCAGCAAATTGGCGGTGCCAGCCGCAGCCGGCAGGCAGCAGCCTGACGCTGCAACGGTGATTAGATACAGCGCATAGTTCAGCCAGTACAGCTCCCCGAAAACGGGGAGCGCTTTGGTTTCAGGAGGAGCAGGCGAAATGAATACCCGAACCGATGTTGTGTTCCTTTCCCATGGTGGTGGGCCCTTGCCGCTGTTGGGCGATCCGGGTCATCAAGACATGGTGGACCAGCTCACGACGCTGGCCGCTACATTGCCCGAGCCCCAGGCCATTGTGGTTATTAGCGCCCATTGGGAAGAATCGGCACCAACAATTACCGCGGGGAGTCAGCCCCCGTTAATCTACGACTACCATGGTTTTCCCGCCGAGGCCTATGAGATCCAGTACCCGTGTCCGGGCGAGCCCGAGCTGGCAAACCGGGTGTATGGGGCGCTGGAACTGGCTGGGCTGTCGCCGAGGCTCGATGACGAGCGGGGATTTGATCACGGCGTGTTTGTACCACTGAAACTGATGTACCCGGCAGCGGATGTTCCAGTGGTTCAGCTTTCGCTGGTCAACAGTTTGGATGCCGCTACCCATCTGTCGATAGGGCGTGCGCTCAGACACCTGGAGTATGACGATCTGCTGGTGATCGGGTCGGGATTCTCGTTCCATAACATGGGGGCGTTTTTTGCGCCGAATACCCCGGAGGTCCAAGCGTCGAATCAGGCCTTTGAAGACTGGCTGGCGCAGACTTGTTGCGACCCCAACCTAACCGAAACAGAGCGCTACCAGCGGCTGGTGACTTGGGAATCCGCACCCCACGCCCGGTTCTGCCATCCTCGGGAGGAGCACCTGCTGCCTCTTCACGTGTGTTACGGGCTCGCCAACGGGCCAAGCAATGGCCGCATTGCCGCTACGATTTTGGATAAGCAGTCAGGGATGTTTCATTGGGGACCAGTTCCAAGCCCTTAGTCGGCCGGTGCAGCAGTGCGCTTGCTGTGGATCTAATGGCTTCCTGCTTTACTCATGAGTGCGCTGGAATTATTATGCAAAAAATAGCATATTCAAAAAAATGCATATATTGAGGTTAGGGGATGAAGCGCCGGATTTTGTTCGTCTGCACCGCCAACAGTGCCCGTTCACTGATGGCAGAAGCTCTGCTCCAGGACATGGCCGGAGATTTTTTCGAGGTGGCCAGTGCCGGTACCGGTCCGACCTCGCCTCACCCAATGGCTTTGCAGGTGCTGCAAGAGGCCGGCATTGCCACTGATGGCCTGCACAGCAAGCAGTTGGCGGATTTGCAGGACCAACACTGGGATTATGTGATTACGCTGTGTGAAAAAGCCGCCAGCGAATGCGGCAGTGTTTGCCAGCCCGCGCAACAGATTGCCTGGGATTTCCCCGACCCGGTTCCATCCAATCGACACGCCACCTTTGCCCTGACCCTCAAGGAAATCAAAGAGCGAATCTCGCTGTTTACCCTGGTGCATCAGAAAGAGACCGGCCGGAAGCCCATCAAATACGATCCGGTTGCGGTGTTCAAGGCCATGGCGGATGAGTTCCGCCTGTCTGCCCTGTTGCTTATCCGGGATCAGCAACAGCTGTGTGTCTGTGAGCTGACCGAAGCCTTCGATGCGCCCCAACCCAAGGTCAGCCGGCACCTGGCGACGTTGAGGGAATCGGGCCTGCTGGAAACCGAGCGCCGGGGCCAATGGGTTTATTACTCACTTAACCGGCAAATCCCGGAGTGGCTGGTCAGGGTGTTGGATGAAACCGCCAGCCAAGGTGGCGCCTTGATCGAACACGCGCAGCAACGGCTCGGGGCCATGGCAGATCGGCCTGTTGTTCAGTGTCTCTAAGCCGTAGTGTGAATCAGGAAACAGAACTAACGCGCTGTGGCACGTTACGCACTCTCTCCAACATGTAACTCAAAACCAACATCGTGACTTGATGCCGTCAATGGTTTCCCCTCGAGCCGGGCAATAATGGCTCGAGCGCTGAGGCGGCCGATACTCTCTCGGGGCGAGCAAATTGTCGTCAGATTTGGGGAAATATGTTGGCCGATGGGGAGTCCATTAAAGCCAGCAATCGCGATGTCTTCAGGTACCCGGATGCCTCGGCGCTGGGCGTGCAGGATTGCACCGGTTGCCAGGTCATCGTTGGCGAAGTGGATGGCATCTGCCTCCGGGAGTATCGCCTTGACCTTATCCAGGGCTTTGGCGCCAGTCTCAAACTGGCCCAGTTGGTCCATTTCAATAAGCGGAGCCTCAAGACCGGCCGCCTCCAGAATTTCCCGATGGCCCTCGTAACGTAGGCGTGCCCGGTAGTCGTTCGCCATCTGTGCAGCAACATAAACGATGTTTTGATAGCCGCAGCTCAATAGATGCCGTGCCATACAGCGGCCCGCTTCGGGATGGTCCAGGCCAACGTTGATGTCTACTGCTTCGCCCAGTTCCATGATTTCTGCAATAGGGTTGGGCCACTCCCGGAGAATTCTTTGACACGCATCATTGTGCCGCAGGCCACTGATGACGAGTGCGGAGGATGACCAACCCAGGAAGGTTCTGACCAACTGACATTCCCGCTCAAGGTCATAATCGGTGTTGCCAAGCAGGATCTGGTACCCGTGTTTCTCGAATTCACTCTGCAAGCCCTTGATCACTTCAATGAAAACGATATTGGACAAGGATGGGACGACCACGGCAATGAAGCGGGAGTTGGCTGAGGCCAGGCTCCCAGCCAGCATATTGCGTACATAGCCGACCTTATCGATAGCCGCCTCCACTCGGGCACGTGTCTTGGCGCGGACGCTTGCCGGCGCATTGAGTACACGCGACACCGTAATGGCAGAGACTTCAGCCTCGCGGGCCACGTCGGCGATTGTGGGTTGCATGGAGCCCTTGCGCGGTCTTTTCGGTTTCTGGGTGGAACTAGACATTAGTCGGTATGCCTCGTTAGTGGTTGCGTCTTTTCATCATCTGAGCTATCAATATGGTAGCGCTAACATTTAGCGATTCCAAAAAATAATAACAGGGGATTCCATCCGATGGTGCAGCAAGTGCAAACCAAAACAGTCGGCGTTGTGGGGCTTGGCGCCATGGGCATGGGTACGGCCCTGGCATTGCTTGACGCAGGTTTTGATGTGATTGGCTATGACGTCTCCGAAGCGGCTCGTGAGCGTTTTGTCCGCGACGGTGGTCGCTGTGTCTCATCAGCGGCAGCACTTGGTCCTGAATGCGACCTTGTGCTCCTGATCGTGGTGAATGCAGATCAGGTTGAAACTGTGCTGTTCGGGGCTCAGGGATTGGCCGGTACGCTGGCGGCTGGAAGTCTCATTCTGCAGTGCGCCACGGTGGCCCCAAGCTATGCGACGGCACTGGGCGAGCGTCTTGAGGGGCAGGATCTGCTAATGCTGGATTCGCCTCTGAGTGGCGGTGCTGCCAAAGCAAGATCGGGGAAGTTGTCCATCATGTCTTCGGGCAGTTCCATGGCTTATGTCGCGGGTGAATCGGTTCTTGCGGCCATGGCGGAAACGGTTTACCGACTCGGTGATACCCCGGGCGCAGGTTCGAGCGTCAAGCTGGTCAATCAGCACTTGGCTGGTGTCCATATTGCGGCCGCGGCTGAAGCTATGGCGCTCGGTATTCGCATGGGTATAGACCCCGACACCCTTTATGACGTCATTACCCACTCCGCTGGAAACTCCTGGATGTTCGAGAATCGGGTTCCCCATATCCTGAAGGGTGATTACGCGCCGCTGTCTGCGGTGGATATTTTTGTCAAGGATCTGAACATCGTGCATCAGGCCGGGCGCGAGTTGAAGCTGTCGATGCCTGTTGCTGCCAGCGCCCTTCAGCAGTTCACTGCGGCAAGTGGTGCCGGTCTGGGACGGGAGGACGATTCTGCGGTGATCAAGGTTTACCAGAGGCTGTCAGGCATCAATCTGCCAGCAGCCAACGATACCGTTGCCTGAGCGGTGATCATGCATCGAAACAAGAAACCACTAATGACGATGGTAGGCTTATGAATATAGTGCTGGGTGCTATTGCCGACGATTTTACCGGGGCCACCGACCTGGCCAATAATCTGGTCCGGGCGGGTATGCGCACCCTGCAGGTGATTGGTGTGCCCGATACTCCATTGTTGCTCGAAGACGTAGACGCGGTAATTGTTGCACTGAAGTCACGATCTTGTGAAGCAGCCCAGGCAGTTTCGCAGTCGCTGGAGGCTCTGGAGTGGCTGCAGGCACGAGGTGTCCGTCAGGTTTTCTTCAAATACTGCTCCACCTTCGACTCCACCGCGGTAGGTAACATTGGTCCCGTGGCAGACGCATTACTTGAATCCCTCGGCGCTCGCCAGACCGTCATGGTGCCGGCATTCCCGGTTAACGGGCGCACCGTATATCAGGGGCATCTGTTTGTGGGTGACCGGCTGCTCAATGAAAGCGGCATGGAGCAACACCCGCTGAATCCTATGACCGACGCCGATCTGGTGCGGGTTTTGGCGCAACAGAGCAAGTGGACCGTGGGTCTTCTGAACCATTCCGTTCTTAAGGGCGGTGCTGACGCCGCGCGGGCGCATCTTGATCAGGCCAGGGGCGAAGGCTGCAGTCATATCATCTGTGACAGTCTGGATGAAGATGATCTCCAGACCGTCGCCGAAGCTGTTGTGGATTTCCCGCTGGTTACTGGGGGGTCTGGACTGGGTCAGGCGCTGCCGGCCGAATATCGCAAGCGCGAGTGGCTGAGCCATATTGCCGATGCCAGTCAGCTCGAGCCTGCCAGTGGTAGTGCATTGGTGCTTTCTGGTAGTTGTTCACGCGCAACGCTGGCCCAGATTGATGCCTTCCTCACGCACTACGAGGGTTTTGCCCTGGATCCACTGGCACTGGCGACCAGCGACGACCATTACCACGAGGCGTTGAATTTCGCCCGGAACCGGGTTGGCTGCGGCGCTCCGCTGATTGTCTATGCCTCTGCCCTGGCAGGCAGCGTGCAGCAAGCCCAACAGCAACTCGGTGTTGAGGCGTCCGGGGAACTGGTTGAGAGTGCGCTTGCCAGCTTGGCTACAACTCTGGTCAGCGAAGGCGTTGGCCGACTGATCGTGGCAGGAGGAGAAACCTCCGGTGCGGTGGTTTCGGCTCTGGGAATTAAGGCCCTGCGGATTGGTGGACAAATTGATCCGGGCGTCCCTTGGACTCAGGCGCGAATCGAAGGCAAGGATAAGCCTCTGTCATTGGCTCTCAAATCAGGCAATTTTGGAGCAGTAAATTTCTTCACGCGTGCATTTGAGGTGCTCCAATGAACGCTCATGACATTAATTGCCTCCGAGAGCAGATCGTGGTTTATGGCCAGTCGCTTTTCGAACGAGGTTTGACCATGGGTTCCAGTGGCAACATCAGTGTGCGGCTGGGGGATGGTGGCTGGCTGATGACGCCCACGAATGCCTGCCTGGGTCGGCTTGATCCGGCGAGGATTGCGCGCCTAGACGCCAAGGGGCAACTCCTTGATGGTGATGCCCCCACTAAGGAACATTTTTTACACATGGCAATGTACGACGAGCGTCCCCAGTCCGGTGCGATCGTCCACTTGCACTCCACCCATTCGGTGGCTGTGTCCTGCCTGCCGGAGATCAATCCCTGCGACTGCATACCTCCGCTGACTGCCTATTACATCATGCGGGTTGGCAAACTGCCCCTTGTGCCTTATCACATGCCCGGCGACCCGGCGCTGGCGGATGCAGTCCGAGGGCTAGCGGGAAAACACAATGCAGTGTTGCTCGCCAATCATGGACCTGTGGTGGCGGGCAAAACCCTGGAGGCGGCGATTTATGCCACAGAGGAATTGGAGGAAACCGCGAAACTGTTCCTGCTGCTACGAGGCCAAAACCCGAGGGTTCTCTCCCCACAGCAAATTTCTGATCTAGAGGCGCGCTTCCCACGCGACTGATTACTTTTGAGTTTGATACCGATGAGGACCCTGATGTGATCCGACTGGCTGCAAACCTCAGCATGCTGTTCACCGAATACGACTTCCTCGACCGCTTTGCGGCCGCGGCGGCTGCGGGGTTCCGTGGGGTTGAGTACCTGTTCCCTTATGCCTACAGCACCCAGCAGCTGAGGGCAGCTCTGGATTCTGCAGGCTTGAGCCAGGTGCTGTTTAACCTGCCACCAGGGAACTGGGATTCGGGTGAGCGGGGGCTGACGAGCCTACCCGGTAGGGAGGCGGAATTTCGCGATTCTGTCGCCAAGGCGCTGGACTATGCCGAGGCTCTGAACTGCCCCCGGCTACATGCCATGGCGGGCTTGCTGCCCGAAAATGCTGACGAGGTAACTCGTGTGGCGCACTGGGAAACCTATATCAGCAACTTGCGTTACGCCGCATCCGAATTTTCGGAAAGAGGCAAAGTCTTGCTTGTAGAACCGATCAATCCCCGCGACATGCCCGGGTTCCTGCTCAACACCCAGGCCCAGGCTCAGGCGGTGATAGAACAGGTAGGTGCAAAGAATCTTCGGGTCCAGTTTGATCTTTATCATTGCCAGATTGTGGAAGGTGACCTGATCCGCAACCTTGAAGCCCAGTTCGCCAATATTGGTCATGTTCAGATCGCCGGCGTGCCCGAACGCCACGAACCGGATCGGGGTGAAGTGCATTACCCGGCGGTCCTCGATCGCCTTGAGTCGCTGGGTTATGAGGGCTGGGTTGGTTGTGAGTATCGGCCAGCCGGCACTACGGCGGCGGGACTGAGCTGGGGGCATGCCTACGGCTTATCCGGTCGGGCGCTTGCAATGTAACGAACCCAGAGAATCTGGAATTCGACAGACCAAAACAATAACAAGGATTTGATCATGCATATTCTGATAACTGGCGCCGCCGGATTTTTGGGTCAACGCCTGATCCACACTTTGGTGGCTCGCGGCGAGTTGGCCGGCAAGGCCCTGTCCCGCCTTACCCTGGTAGACCAGGTTGTAGCAAGTGTGCCGCACATCAGTGGGCTTGAACCTAACGTCCCGGAAGTTCAGACCCAAGCTGTGGATATTTCGGCCCCAGGCAGTCTTGATGCCCTCCTTGACGACCGTCCGGATGTGATTTTCCATCTTGCCGCCGTTGTAAGCTCCGCTGCCGAGGAGGATCTTGACCTCGGGTGGTCGGTTAACTTCGGTGCCACCCATGCGCTACTTGAAGGGTGCCGCAGCAGGAACCTGTCAACAACCCGGCTGATCATGGCCAGTTCGGTTGCGGTTTATGGTGGCGCTCTGCCGCCAATTCTGGACGACATGACGGCCCTGACGCCACAAAGCTCCTACGGCACGCAGAAGGCTATGTGCGAGCTGATGATAAATGATTACAGTCGCCGTGGTCTGGTTGATGGTCGAGTGCTTCGGCTACCCACCATTGTTATCCGTCCGGGCCGGCCGAATGCCGCGGCGTCCAGCTTTGCCTCCAGTATCCTGCGAGAGCCCTTTAACGGGCAGCAGGCCATTTGTCCGGTGCCAACCGATCTGAAGTTGTTTGTGATGTCACCGGGCCGTGTCATCGAGGCGCTGATTCACGGCGCCGAAGTGTCGGGGACCGCCTTCGGGCCCTCGCGCAGCGTCATGCTGCCTGGAATTACCATCAGTGTCGCGGAGATGCTGGACAACCTGCGTGAGCGTGGCGGAGAACAGGCGCTCGCCCTGGTCCGCCATGAACCTGATCCTCGAATCACGGCGATTGTTTCCAGTTGGCCGGTGGCGTTCGACACGTACCGAGCTAGGGAACTTGGTTTTTCAGGTGATTCCGGTTTTTCAGACATTGTTGATGCTTTTCTTAACGAGCGCTCGACCTAACGAACGCTCCTCAACCCTCTGACCGTCGGTCAAGGGATAACCTCAAGCGTGAAACCAAGAAGAGGCAACCTATGAAAACAATAACATCTGTTCGCCGTAAGCTGACCACTGCCGTTGCAAACCTGTCCGTCGCCACCCTGGCCTTTACGACCATGGGGGTGCAGGCGGAACAGACTATTAATCTGGGCCATACGCTGTCTGACAGTTCGCATTACTCCGTTGGTGCTGACGCCTTCAAGGAAACTCTGGAACGGCTCAGTGACGGCAAGTTCAAGCTGGCTGAGCATCCCTCCGGCTCGCTTGGTGGCGAACGCGCTATGATCGAAGGGCTTCAGATCGGTACGGTAGACGTGGTCATTACATCTTCCGGGCCCCTTGGCAACTTCGTGCCAGAGAGCTATGTGCTCGATCTGCCATTCCTGTTTGCGGACTACGAAGAGGCTCGTTGCGTGCTGGACCGTGACATTGGTCAGGACCTGCTGGCCAAGATGGAAGAGCACAATCTGGTGGGGCTGGCCTGGTCCGAAAACGGTTTCCGCCACATGACGAACAGCAAGCGGCAGATCGACAGTCCTAAAGATGCTGAAGGCCTGAAAGTCCGCACCATGGAAAACAAGGTTCATATGGCTGCTTTCACGGAGATGGGTGTGCACCCAACTCCCATGGCGTTCCCGGAGGTCTTCACGGCGTTACAGCAAGGCACTGTCGATGGCCAGGAAAATCCCATCACGGTTATCGTCGCCACCAAGTTCTGGGAAGTACAGGACTACCTGACCCTGACCGGGCATGTTTATTCGCCAGCCATTGTTCTGGGTTCTCCGGTTTTGCTTGATGGCCTTAACGAAGAGCAACGAGGCTGGTTCCAGCAAGCTGCGGATGCCTCAGTGAAAGCGACGCGGGATGAAGTGACCCGGCTTGAAAAAGAGGGCGTTGCCCTTCTGCGGGAAAACGGTATGACGGTGACCACCGATGTGGATAAGACACCGTTTCAGAAAGCGGTTGAGCCGGCCTATAAAGTGTACACCGACCAGTACGGGGATGAGATGCTGAAGAGGATTCGCGGCAGCAGTTGCTGACCTCAGCACCGGCCGTGGAGGAAGGCCTGCCTATGGCCATGCCTTCCTCCACGCGTACCTTGTGTTGTGATGTGTTTGTTCTTCACAACAACCTGAATTCACTGTGTTTTGATTACGACCTGACGGTGACCACGATGGTTGAAATTTTTTTACGCTTTGAAAGGCTGACCACCAGGATTGCACTGATTGCAGCCGTGGTCATGCTTATCATCTCGGTTACACTCGGTTTTTACCAGGTACTAACCCGCTTTCTGTTGGACCAACCCTCGACATGGTCCGAAGTCATATCTCGCTCTGCGATGATCTGGTGCGTTTTTCTCGGTGCCGCTGCCGGTTTTCGAGGGGGTTTTATGATGTCGGTCGAGGTCATTTACCGGTTAATGCCTGCTCGCCGCCTAATCTGGCTTGAGGGTCTGATAGCACTGTGCTGCGCCATTGTTCTTCTGGTCCTCGTATACTACGGCACGGCCATGGCCATTAGGGTTAAGACTCAGATGCTGTCAGGACTTGGCGTTTCGATCTCATGGGCATACGCGGCTATGCCGGTGGGTGCGGTATTCGCTCTGATTTCTGTGGTCGGGCGACTTCTGGCCCAGGCGACCGGCAGTGAGCGTATTGGCCCGGATGACAGTGAACTTCCCGAGGAGCAGTTGGCCCGGCAAGGGAAAGCTGACGGTGAAGCCTCATCAATCGTTGAGTCAGGAGCCGGCTCCGGCGCCAACCCGGGCTTGGCCCAGCGCGAGGGAGGGGTGCGCCAATGAACGCAGCCATTGGGTTCGGACTGATTTTGTTCTTCGCGCTGGGAGTCCCGATCGCTATCTCGATCGTTCTGGCGTCCATCATTGGTATTGAGTTTTTTACCAATATGCCCTTGTTGTTGGTACCCCAACAGATGTTCGTAGGTATCGACAACTTCCCTCTGATGGCGATTCCCTTTTTCATTCTTGCTGGCAACCTGATGGCTGCGGGCGGCATTTCCAGGCGCCTGGTTGACCTGGCGAAGTCTGTTGTCGGGGGGTTGCAGGGCGGCCTGGCAATGACCTGTGTGCTGACGTGTATGATGTTTGCTGCGGTTTCAGGATCCAGCATCGCCACCACCTTCGCCATTGGTTCAATCCTCATTCCGGCGATGGTCAAGCATGGCTATCCGAGGCCGCTGGCAGCGTCAATCCAGGCATCATCCGCCGAACTTGGGGTTCTTATCCCGCCCTCGATACCGCTGATTCTCTATGGTGTGAGCACGGATACCTCCATCGGCAAGCTCTTTATTGCCGGCATTGGCCCAGGATTGCTGATCGGAGTCGCGTTGCTGCTGTTTCTATATGTCTTTTGCAAGCTGCGTGGCTACGGGCAGCGGGATCACGAAGACCGCTCTTCCTTTCTAGTGGCTTTCAGGCGCGCCTGGGGCGCTCTGCTGATGCCGGTTGTGGTGATTGGCGGCATTTATGGTGGTGTCTTTACTCCGACCGAGGCATCGGCGGTGGCGGTAGTGTACGCGCTCGTCGTCGGGGGAATGATGTACCGGGAACTGACTATGGCCGAACTCTGGCCGATCTTTCGTGCCAGTGTTATTTCCACTGCTGCGGTGATGTTGATCATTGCGGCGGCCGCCCTGTTTAGTTTCCTGATCACCCGATCAGGCTTGCCGCGGGAGGTGGCCGCCTGGGTCACCGAAGTATTTAACAGCCCCATTTCGTTCTTGCTGGCGGTGAACGTCATGCTGCTGATCGTAGGGATGTTTGTGGAAACATCCGCCGCTATTTTGGTGCTGGCGCCGATTTTCACGCCGATTGCCGTCTACTATGGCATCGACCCAGTGCATTTCGGTCTCATTGTGGTTGTCAATCTCGCTCTGGGTATGTTCACTCCGCCCCTGGGTGTCAATTTGTTCGCCGCCTGTGCCGTAGCCAAGCTCTCGATCGATCAGTTACTGCCTTGGCTCATGCGATTTGTGCTGGTAGTGCTCTCTTGTCTGATCGCCATAACATACATGCCTTGGATCTCCCTGGGACTGGTTAATCTACTTTACGGAAACTGAGGGGAGGGCATTTCTCATGAGTTTTGAAACGGAATCACGGTCTCCGGAAACCTGCCGCAGAGTTGGCCTGATAGGCGTTGGTCTGATGGGCCACGGTATTGCGAGGAACCTGTTGTTGTATGGCCATGAGCTCTACTTCCTGGACCATGCGGGCAACCAGCCGGTTGACGATCTCTTGGCCGTGGGGGCCATTCCCCTCCGCAGTGCTGCCGAGGTAGCGGCCAGGTCAGAGGTAGTGATCATCTGTGTCACCGGCACCCCTCAAGTGGAGGCTGTCCTGTTTGAGCCCGAGGGTGTCCTGGCCGGGATCAACGCCGGGACTCTGGTTATCGATTGCTCCACTGCGATACCTAGCACAACTCGGTGCATCGAGGAGCGATTAAGAAACCAGGGAGTACGATTTCTCGATGCGGCCATGACTCGGACACCCAAGGAGGCTGAAGAGGGTAGGCTCAACCTGATTGTTGGTGCTTCGGATGAGCTTTTTGCTGAAGTGAAGCCCCTGCTGGAGGCCTTTGCGGAACACATAACACATGCCGGTCCAGTGGGCATGGGGCATCAGGTCAAGTTGTTGCACAACTATGTATCCCTGGGTTTCTGTGCGGTCCTGGCTGAGGCGGTTGCGGTAGGTCGCAGGGCCGGTATCGATGCTGAGGTTCTGGTGGAGGTTTTGGGCAATGGTGGGGGAGGAGGCGCGGCATTTGAACGGCTTAAGCCCTTCATTCTGACTGACGATCCCTCAGGATTCAGGTTCTCACTTTGCAACGCACTCAAGGACCTTGACTATTACACCCAGATGGCTGGAGAGCTGAGGGCCTCCCATCAAGTCTCAGACAGTGTTGGCGGGCTCTATCGGCAAGTCACTGAGCAAGGTCATGGTGAGGCCATTGTGCCTGAGCTGATTGATTTATTGGCGCGTGATTAGGAGCATTTCCTGAAACGCCCAGCCCCAGCGGCAGATTGATTGAACCGCCATTGCATCAGCTCGCCCGCTAGGCTAGACAGATGCGATAACGAAGGACACCCGCACCTTCTTCGCGGATCCACTCGATCCGATGGCCGGTCAGCTCGCACAAGGCCTGCAGGTCTTTGCGACCGGTAGGGTCATCGGAAAGGAATTCCACCTGGGTGCCGCTGGGCAAATGCTGGGTGCGTTTTTTGAAGCGCAGTATAGGGAGAGGGCATACCAAACCGATAGCGTCGATCTGGTATGCCTCAGTGAGGTCGGGTGCCTGGTCAGTGGCTTGATTGATCAAGGCGCACACTCGTTTCGCTGCTGTACTCTTCGGCTGAAGACCAGCCAAACTGGTTCAGAGCCATCGGAGCCGCGTAGGCAATCACCAGCGCGGCGACGAAACCGGCAACCATGACCTTCATGATGACCCTCCTTTGCCCTGTTTCGCCTCGACTTCAGCGACCCACAGATCGTGGTGCTGGCGCGCCCACTCCAGATCAACATGACCCTTCCCCATAGCGTCGAAGGCGCCCTCCATACCGACCGAACCGATGTAGATGTGAGCAATAATGGCCACCATCATCACGAACGCCACAATTGAGTGCCAGATGTTGGCGTACTGCATCTCTTCATGTGGAGCCAGAACGGCTGGCAAATCCGTTCCCAAGACGCTGTTAATAATGCCAAATGTCTTGGCAAACATGGGCATTTCGAACGGGAACAACAGGGACAGGCCCGACAAGGAAACGGAAAAACCCAGCAACATCACGGTCCAGAAAATAATCTTCTGGCCGGCGTTGAACTTCTTCGCCGGCGGATGAGACTTGGTAAAGATACCGCCACCGGCCTTGATCCACTGCCAGTCCAACTTGTTCGGAATGTTGTGCACCACCCACATGCTGAACGTCATGACCAGGCCCAACATAAAGGCCCAGGCGATGTTGTTGTGCAGCCACTTTGAGCCGGCAGCCAGAGTTGCATAGGCCTCCGGCCCCAGAACGGGGATCAGGAAGCTGCGTCCCATCAACGTGATCAGCCCCGTTATGCCCAGGGCGATAAACGAGCCGGCTAGCAACCAATGGCCAAAGCGTTCGATGGCCTTGAACCGTTCAATCGTGGTGCCGGCAGGGCCGCCATCGATTTTGATTCGGCCACGAATGAGATAAAACACCGCGAGCAGCGCAATGATACCCAAGAGCGCAAGACCGCCGTAGGTGATCAACGGCCCTTCACGAAGCTTGTACCAGGGCATGCCTCCGTCCTGAATCAGGACGGTCGCCGCAGGTGTCCGGGCTTGAGTACGGACGTCAGCCTCATTGTAGCGAATGGCGCGATATACATCGGAATTTGAGAGCCCACCGTTGGTGCCCAATTGATCAGTGCTGGGCGCGGCGTTAGCGGGGTCGCCCAGGTTTTCAGACCGAAAGCTCTCATCAACTTTCAACTGTTCCTGACGGGCCATAATATCTTCGAGAGTTTGTGCACCCCCGGTAGCGGTCCGATCACCCGCCGAAGCCTCTTCCGCCCAAAGTGGATTAGAGACCAGTGTCGCCAAGACAACTAAGGCGGCACCTAAGAGTTTTAGATTCATTCGAGCACTCCAACGGAATCAACCAGAAGAATTCGTTGCCTCAGAGGAGCCCGAGGCCTAAGGGCCCCGGGCTATACTCAGGCGGTGTTATGCACCCTTCTTCTCGTAGGCTGTGCCCCATCCCCAGGCGCCGGAACCGAATCCCCGGTTCACCACACGCTGGCGATAGATGTCCGCCACGTCGTTGCCGTCACCGGCCAGCAGGGCCTTGGTTGAGCACATCTCTGCACAGATCGGCAGCTTGCCCTCGGCGATGCGGTTGCGTCCGTATTTGTTGAATTCAGCCGTGGAGTTGTCTTCTTCCGGACCGCCTGCACAGAACGTGCATTTGTCCATTTTGCCCCGGCTGCCAAAATTGCCCGCCTGGGGAAACTGGGGCGCGCCGAAGGGGCAGGCGTAGAAACAATATCCACAACCGATACACAGATCCTTGGAGTGCAACACCACGCCGTCCTCAGTCTGGTAGAAGCAATCCACTGGGCAAACGGCCATGCAAGGCGCGTCTGAGCAGTGCATGCAGGCTACCGAGATCGAACGCTCGCCAGGTTTGCCGTCTTCGATAGTTACCACGCGTCGACGGTTGATGCCCCAGGGAACCTCATGCTCATTCTTACAGGCCGTTACGCAGGCATTACATTCGATGCAGCGCTCGGCGTCGCAAAGGAATTTTGCTCTTGCTTGTCCTTCAAGTGCCATGGTCTACACCTCTTGTTATGCCGGCATAATCGAACATAGGGTGGCTTTGGTCTCTTGCATCTGCGTGACCGAGTCGTACCCGTATGTTTGAACAACGTTTGTGGATTCACCCAGAACATAAGGGTCTGAGCCCTTGGGGTATTTGTCCCTTAACGACTTACCCTCCAGATGCCCGCCGAAGTGGAATGGCATGAAGGCTACGCCTTCGCCAACACGCTCCGTCACCATGGCTTTGACTTTGATGCGTCCGCCCTCGGGGCCGGACACCCAGACGTCATTGCCATCTCGGATGTTCAGGTTGTTGGCATCGCGTGGATTCACCTCGATGAACATGTCCTGTTGAAGCTCTGCCAGCCAGGGGTTCGAACGCGTCTCGTCACCACCACCTTCGTACTCAACCAGTCGACCGGAGGTCAGAATGATGGGGAAGTCCTTGCTGAAGTCATTCTTTTGAATGGACTCGTACAAAGTCGGCACACGCCAGAAGGTCTTGTCTGCATACGTTGGGTAGTCTTTGACCAGGTCTCGACGCGAGGTGTACAGCGGTTCGCGGTGAATCGGGATCGGATCCGGGAAGTTCCAGACAATGGCCCGGGCTTTGGCGTTACCAAAGGGGGCACATTCATGCTTGATGGCCACACGCTGGATCCCACCCGACAGGTCGGTCTTCCAGTTGGTGTTAGCGCCGGCAACTCCGTCAATGGTGGCTCGCTCCTCCGCCGTCAGGTCCGTATCCCAGCCCAGGTCCATCAGCATCTGCATGGTGAACTCTGGATAGCCGTCCTTGATTTCGGAGTTCTTCGAGTAAACGCCATCCGCGAGCAGGCTTTCGCCGTCGCGCTCGACTCCAAAGCGGGCTCGGAAGGTGAGGCCACCCTTGGACACTGGCAGCGATAGATCGTACAGGTTCGGTGTTCCCGGATGGTTCATCTCGGGAGTACCCCAGCACGGCCAGGGCATACCGTAGATGTCGCCATCGCAGGGGCCGCCGACTGCACGCAGGGTGGTCTTGTCGAAGTGGTGCTGATTCGCCATGTGTTTTTGCAGGCGTTCAGGCGACTGGCCGGTGTAGCCGATGGTCCACATACCTCGGTTGAATTCCCGAGTGATGTCTTCAATCGACGGCTCATCGCCGTCGATTGCGATGTTGCGGAACATGCGATCGGTGAAACCGAACTTGTCCGCAAACAGCTTCATGATCTCGTGGTCAACCTTCGAGTCAAACAGTGGCTCGACAACCTTTTCACGCCACTGCAGCGAACGGTTGGAAGCCGTTACTGAACCAGAGGTCTCGAACTGGGTGGTGGTTGGCAGCAGATAAGCGCCATCCTTGCGGTCGTGCAGCACGGCGGAAACGGTGGGGAAGGGATCTACTACGACCAACAGGTCGAGTTTTTCCATGGCTTCCTTCATTTCGAGCATGCGGGTCTGGGAGTTGGGCGCGTGGCCCCATAACACCATCGCACGGGTGTTGTCGGGCTGCTCCAGGTTTTCCTTGGCTTCCAGTACACCGTCAATCCAACGAGATACGGGAATGCCCTTCTCGTTCATCATGGCTCTGCTCTTGCCGCCCTTGTCCCAGGTTGCAAAACGGCCCTTCAGCCACTCCGGGTCTTCTTCCCAGACCCGGGCCCAATGGCCCCAGGCCCCAGCGCTCAGGCCGTAGTACCCGGGCAGGGTATCGGCCAACACACCGAGATCGGTGGCGCCTTGAACGTTATCGTGACCACGGAAGATGTTGGTGCCGCCGCCGGAAACACCCATATTGCCGAGTGCTAACTGCAATATGCAGTAGGCTCGGGTGTTGTTGTTACCATTGGTGTGCTGGGTGCCACCCATGCACCAGATGACGGTGCCCGGGCGATTGTTCGCCAGAGTACGTGCGACGCGTTCGAGTTGCCCACCCGGAACGCCAGTAACCCGTTCCACTTCCTCCGGGTTCCAACGCGCCACTTCTTCGCGGATGTCGTCCATGCCGTAAACCCGGGTGCGGATGAACTCTTCGTCTTCCCAACCATTCTCGAAGATGTGCCAGAGGATGCCCCAGGTCAGTGCTACGTCTGAACCTGGCCGCAAACGCACAAACTCGTCGGCGTGAGCGGCAGTGCGTGTGAAGCGAGGATCACAAACGATCAGCGGAGCGTTGTTTTCTTCCTTGGCTTTCAGGATGTGCAGCAACGAAACCGGGTGCGCTTCTGCTGGGTTGCCGCCTATCAGGAAGATCGCTTTGGATTTGTGGATGTCGTTGTAGGAATTGGTCATTGCGCCGTAGCCCCAGGTATTGGCTACGCCAGCGACTGTCGTGGAGTGACAGATTCGGGCCTGGTGATCGACGTTATTGGTGCCCCAGTAGGCGGCGAACTTACGGTATAGGTAGGCCTGTTCGTTGTTGAATTTCGCACTGCCTAGCCAGTAGACCGAATCCGGGCCGCTCTCGTCCCGGATTTGCAGCATCTTGTCGCCAATTTCGTTGATCGCCTGATCCCAGGAGATCTTTTGCCACTGGCCATCGACCATTTTCATTGGATGTTTCAGGCGGCGCTCGTTGTGAGCGTGCTCACGGACCGCAGCACCTTTGGCACAGTGAGCGCCCATGTTGAAGGGGCTGTCCCAACCGGGTTCCTGGCCCGTCCATACGCCATTTTGAACTTCGGCCTCGACGGTGCAGCCAACCGAGCAATGTGTACAGACCGATTTCTTGCGAACGACTTCTCCACCTCCCGTCGACGGGGTCGCTGCCTTAACGCGGGTGGAGGGTAGTGACAAAGCAGCCATGCCGCCGACGGCGACACCGGAGGTCGTCAGAAACTGACGACGATCCATGGTCTTCGCGGAGAGGGATGAAAGTAAAGATCCTGCACGGGAGCCTTTCGCAACCCCGTTGGTCTTCTTTCTTAACATGTCAGTTACCTCTGTTGTTTTTCTTCTCGGTTCCGGAAGGGGTGGTCATCCAAGAGCATCACGCAACCTTGGTTGACCTACGCTTCCTTAAAAGCGAGCCGATTCGAGATATTTACGTGTGTGCTCAGTGTCACGCAGGCCGCGGCTTTTCGGGACATCGGGTTTGACGACCTCAGCGGCGGCGTTTGGCGCAACGGCCATGGCAACGGCGGCTGGAGCTGCAGCTGCTGCCAGTCGCAGGAAGCGACGACGACTGTTTTCTTGCTCTTGGTGGTCCATAGAACACCTCTACCTCAGTAAAGGGATCGCATCGATCCCGTCATTGAATCGCAAACGCATCAGCCTCTACAGCCATAAAAGCTCGCCCGAGGGAGCCTACAGGCGCGTAGAAAACTGCAGCTTGCGCTTTTTCCAAATCGGTAAAAAACAACTCCGCCCATTTGGCCAAGTGGGCGTCAAAAAAGGCTTTTTGTGAGGGCAGGTCACTGTTACACACGAACTCACCGGTAATAATGCCCGCCATAATTTCACACAGTGTGCCAATGTGATCTTCGGGCTCTTTGACGTCGTCGTTCGCTTTAATACCCCTGGACATCAAATCGGTACGCAAGTCCGCAAGGGGTCTCTCGTTCAAAAAACCGGTGAGGTAGTAACTGGCGTAGGGCAGTAATTCACCACGGCCAAGGCCGACGAACAGGTTGTTGTACTCCCGTTCCGCCTCAACAGGTGAGGTGCGTTCGGCAAGGGCAGCGAGATTCTTCGAGGCAGAGCCAATAGGCGTGTTATCACCCTGCAGGGATGTCAGTCCCCGCAGCAATTCGCTCGAAGGCGGGTTGCCGAGCAGGACGCCCAGCAACTGGTACATTTGTGCGCGCGCTCGATCTTCTTCACAAATCGAGCGGGGGCACTGAGCTTCAACGGCGTTGGTCAAAACGTCTCTCTCATTTTATTTTTTGGAATTGTTATACGTACTTTTTATAGACCTGTTCGGATCAGCGCGCAACAGATAGATGAGACACTCATCTTTTCCCAAGGTTCCCAGCGTGATCAGTCGAAACGCATCCGGGGGCGATAGCGTGGCACCGGTTCCTCATCAGCCTCCGGGCTCACCGGTTCTGTGTACTTTGATGGTTGAATCCTGGTTTTCGGATCGACGGTCGCAACGCCTGGTTCTGGAATGTTTTCGGCGCTTTGCTTTTCGGCTCTTGGCTCGTTGACCTGTTCCTGTCTTTTTTTCGCGTTTTCTTCTTTAGCCTGTTCTCTGATCCCGTCTCCAACCTGTTCGCCAGGTTCTTCTTTCGCTCGGGCGGTTCTGTCTACAAAACCCTTGCCCACCTTATAGAGGGTCTTTGCTCCTTTAACTCCAGGAGCGGAATCCGTGAAGTCCTCATCGTAGTCATTGAGTCCGTCGAGCACCGCCAGGACGGGATTGGATTTCCAGAGCGAACGCAGGGCCTTACGGCGCAGAAGTTCAGGTATTTCCTTGCGCATAAAACCGGTAATGTCCGTGCCCAATTCGATGGCATCCGGATCAGGCAAATCGTATTTCTTCAGCACCTCGTGTTCGGGCAAAGCTTCATTGATGGCAAGTTCCTGTTGTTCGGGAGCTGGCTCGGCCTCAACAGTCGACGGAGGGGTAAGTTCAACCTCCTTGCGAGCTTCGGATTTTTTGCGCGACCAGCGCTGCCAGCGTGACTCAGCCATCAGTGCACTCTCGGTTTTTTGATGTTGCTCGGTTTTTTAATATTGGAAGGTGCGCGGAAGACATCGCTCTGTTGGCGAATGCGGGCATCGCCTTTGCCATCTTCGATACCATCTATGCGGTGTTTGTCACGCCGGCGTTTCTTGAACGGCTCTTCGATGTAGTGCATGTCGACGAACTCTTTGATCCAGGCCGCCAGGGATTCGGGGATGGGAACCGGTTCGACGATGCTCTCCCCGCTGTCCAGCGCATCCTGGGCTTCGAAGGCACTGGCGGTAATGGCGCTGACGAACCACCCGGACGGGGAGCGATTGGTGTCGTCGCGATCCATGATGATCCATACGGACGGGACCGTCATATTCAGGGAAACAAGGTAGGATTCGACGTCGGCACGGAATAACTCCATGCACACAGTACCGGCATGGTAATCAACCACGTCGCCCTCGCGGACCATTTCTTTCCAGGATGCCTCCGGCGCGCCAGGAATCACCGCCACTGGCTTCCAGATTTCCCGCGCCCAACGGGTTACCCCCGGTGACCGGCGAACAACGGCTCCGACTTTTAACTCGCGCTTCCAACTCTCTGTACGACGACTCATGGGTATTCTCTATTGTTATCTCTTGAAGCTAGCAGTGCTCGCATAAATATCCAATTAACCAATTGTCGAAGATCAAACGGCTGTGGCATGCTCGAAACTTGGGTTTGTTACGTATACGTATAAAAACAATGAAAGAGTCAAAATCCTGATGACAGCACAAAAAACCCTACTGCTCTGCACTTGCGACAAAACCCAGTCGTTTGACCCAGAGAAACTGCGAACGGCCGCGGCAGCTGATCAGGTGATCGCAGTCGATCAACTGTGCGGTAAAGAGCTGGCGACGGCTGCGGAGTCTCTGGGCGGCACAAGCGACGTGCTCATCGCCTGTGGCCAACAGGCCGCCCTGTTCGAGCGATTGAGCGAAGACGTCGAAGCTGAATTTCAGCACTCGGCACTCCTCAATACCATCGACATTCGTGATCGCGCTGGCTGGAGTGCACCGAACGCAGACCCCAAACGCCTACACGCGAAACAGGCGGCGCTGATTGCTGCCGCTCAGTTGCCACCACCCATGGCGCCGGTCAAAACCATTCAGTCCGGCGGCGTGTGCTGCATCGTCGGCCCAACCGAGCAGGCCATCCGAATGGCCGAGCTGGTCCAGGACGAACTCGGTGTGACCTGTGTCGTCAGTGACAAGGGGTTGGTACAGCTCCCCTCCGCGGGTTACGACGTGGCTCGTGGCCAACTGACCGCCGCCCAGGGTGCGCTGGGTAATTTTCAGCTTGAATTTTCCCAGTTGCAGAGTCTGAATCCCGCTGGCCGCGGCGCCCTTGGTTACGGTGAGGTAAAAGCCAGCGCCCGAAGTGAGTGTGATGTGTTTATCGACCTTCGTGGTGCTGAGCCTGCGTTTCCCAGCCATCAAAAGCGCAACGGCTATTTCTGGGCTGACCCAACCAAAACTGGCGAGTTGGAACGCATTGCGTTGACTGCCCGGGAGCGGGTCGGCGAGTTTGAGAAAACCGTGTATTTCAATCTGGAAACCTCGTTGTGTGCACACTCCCGGGCCAATAAACCCGGTTGTACCCGTTGTCTGGATGTCTGTCCTACCGAGGCCATTTTCTCATTTGGGGACCATGTCCAGATTGACTCGGATATCTGCGCCGGCTGCGGCTCCTGTGCGGCGGTCTGTCCGACATCGGCAGTGACCATGAACGAAACTCCGTTCGAGGCTATTACCAAAGCGGTGGACGTTATGGCCAAGGTTTACCGTGAGCACACTAACGAATCGCCGCGTCTGGTTTTCCATACCCTGGACGCGGGTGGTGATGCCATTGCCCAGCTGGCCCGTTATGGCGACGGGCTGGCGGACGATCTGATTCCGCTGGGTCTGGAGCATGTGGATCGTATTGGTCATGCCGAAATATTGGCTGCGTTGGGTGCAGGATACGCCGAAGTGCTGATCCTGGCGGACAATGAAGAAGACCGTCAGGCCGTTGCCTCTGAGGTTGAACTGACTCAGGCCATGGTCAGCGGTGCACATCATTCTCCCAGTCGAGTCCGGGTTGTCGCCGCCACCGAACTGAGTGTCGCTGGTGACAACGCTGGCCGTGTCAGCGACCCGGTGCTGCTGGTTGGCGGCCGCCGCGACATTACGCGGGTCACGGTCGGTGCGATGGCGGGCAAGGTCGAGGCGCCGATTCCTCTGCCCGTGGGTGCCCCGTACGGCGCGATCGAAATTGATTCCGACAAATGCACGCTGTGTCTGGCCTGTGTCTCCCTGTGCCCGACCGGCGCGCTCAACGACCATCCGGATCGGCCAGAGGTACAGTTCACGGAAAACGCCTGTGTTCAGTGCGGCGTTTGTGAGAGCACCTGCCCCGAGACGGCCATCACACTCAAACCTCAACTGGATCTCTCGAAGGATGCGCTGAGTGCCCGGGCACTGCACGGCGAGGAACCGTTCGAATGCATCAGTTGTGGTAAGCCTTTTGGCGTCGCCAGCACCATCAACCGGATCGTTGAGAAGCTGGAAAACCAGCACTGGATGTACACCAATTCTGACAATGTGCAGCTCATCAAGATGTGTGACGATTGTCGGGTCAAAGCCCAATTCCATGGCAAGAACGCGCCCATGGCCGGGGGCGAGCGTCCCCGGGTTCGCACCAGTGACGACTACCTAGACAGTTAAACACTCAACAGGACACAACATGGTTGAATACGTTGACGCCGGAAAAAGCAGCATCATCGGCACCGATGCGCCCCGGCCACAGGACAAAAACCCGAAGGGCATTGATCGCATTATTGCCATTGCCTCGGGCAAGGGCGGCGTGGGTAAGTCGACGGTAGCGTCGAATCTGGCGGTGGCGCTGGCCTCGAAAGGTCTCAAGGTTGGTCTGCTGGATGCGGATGTTTACGGACCCAGCCAGCCCCGCATGCTGGGTGTTTCAGGACGCCCGTCCAGCCCCGACGGACACACCATCCTGCCTCTGCGCAATCACGGTGTGACCCTGATGTCCCTGGGCCTGATGACCACGGAGGACGAAGCCATCGTCTGGCGAGGGCCTATGTTGATGGGCGCCCTGGAACAGATGATGAACCAGGTGGATTGGGGCCGGTTGGACGTGCTGCTGGTGGACCTGCCCCCTGGTACCGGTGATGTCCAGATGACCCTGAGCCAGAAGTTCTTTGTCGCCGGCGCGGTGGTGGTCTCGACCCCCCAGGACATCGCCCTGATGGACGCCCGCAAAGGCATCGATATGTTCAACCGGATGGAAGTACCACTCTTCGGCCTGATCGAGAACATGGCTTCTTTCGTTTGTGACGGCTGCGGCAAAGAGCATCATCCCTTTGGCTCTGGCGGCGCCCGGGCTGAGGCGGAAAAACTGGGAGCGCCTTTTCTTGGGGAGATTCCCCTCGATCTGGATATCCGGATTGGTTCCGACGGCGGCGTTCCGATTGTGGTGTCCAAGCCGGAAAGCCCTCAGGCCCGGGCCTTCCAGCGCATTGCCGATGAAATCATGGCCTCCGACGTATACGCCCGGGCGATGCAATGACCGAATCACCTCAGTTCCCACCGCTGTTCTCGGGAGAGGTGGTCCCTAAGCACACGGATCCCTTTAATAAGGCCGTCAGCCGAGCCATTGCCGGGGTCGATTCGGGCACGATTTTTTACTCTGAGGCTGTCGATACCTTAAGGGCTGCGCTGGTGCTGGCTCCGGAAACGCCGCTGGAAGAGGCTATTCAGGCTGTTTATGTGGCCCAAATAGGCCTGGCCGAAAGTCTGGGGGCACTGGCCCCGCCCGAGGTGCCCGTGCACTTTGTCTGGCCGGATCGTATTAAGGTGAATGGTGCGATCTGCGGTAGCGTTCGCTTTGCGTCGGATGTGTCCGACCCCAGAGCAGAACCGAACTGGCTGGTGATCGGGATCGAAGTGCCCTTCATCCACCCCGGCAATGAACCGGGGGAAAACCCGAATGCTACGTGCCTGCACGAAGAAGGGTGTGTCGAGATCACCCCCATGGGCTTGCTGGAAAGCTGGTCGAAACACACGTTGCTGTGGCTGACCTATTTCATGGACAGCGGTTTCGAGCGCGTCCATGACGAATGGCGACCTCGCTGTGACGGTCTTGGCGAGATCATTGAGCAGCCAAAGCCCGGCGTGTTCGTTGGCCTGGACGACAAAGGCCGAATGCTGTTGCGCCAGGGCGTGATGACCGAGACCTTGAGTTTGATTGAATTCGCGGAGCACCTATGAAACTGGCCCGAACCCTGCGACTGGATGTATCCGATGACAACGTGTTTGAAAAACCGGCCCCAAGTGGTGAATGGGCGATCTCGGGCGGGTTCGAATTTTCCAACTGGACTGAAGCGCAGCTGACCGGCAAGGCCCGCCAGGCTTTCAGCAACGGTTGGTACAGTATCGAATCGGGCGGACGGGCCAGCTTTGTTGGCGTCTGCGATATCACCGAAGCGGAACTGGAGCAATTGCGCCAGACCCTCGCACAGACCTTTGTGGAGTGTTACGGCGCACCGGACATCGCCGCCGCCTATCCCGTTGCCTGCGAGGAAATCGACCAGATGCGGAGCATGTGTGAGGACTTCGAGGATAACACCCTGCTGATGGTCAGCCGCACGCTGACTGATCTGGGTGTTGAAGAAACCTACCGCACCCGAGCCCCGCAAGGTGCTTCGCTCGAGGCCTTTGCGGTGCACGGCAGCGTCGAGTGATTACAACCCGAAGCTGGCGTAGGGGATAAATCGAACCGGGGTGCCCGGCTCTATCTGCTGGGCGCCCTCATCGAGTTCCACCAAACCATCGGACCAGGCCAGACCGGTTACCCGGCCCGAGCCTTCTGAGCCGAACACCTCAACCTGCCCATCACGGACCCGGGCCCGCAGCATTTCGCTGCGCCCGGGTTTCTTGTTCTTGGAGAAGTTGGCGGGCATGACATAGCTCTGGGGCTCGAACCATTCGCCGCCGGCCAGCAGCGCCATGGCCGGCGTACCAAAGCGTAGCGCACAGACCCACGCGGCCACCGGGTTGCCGGGCAGACCCACCACCGGCGTGCCGTTGAACATGGCCAGCGCCAGGGGCCGGCCCGGTTTGATGGCGATGCGCCAGTTGCTGATATCGCCGTGGGCTTTCAGGGTTTTCGATACATGGTCTTCGTCGCCGGCAGAGACGCCGCCACTGGTCAGTATCAGATCGCATTGCTCGGCACCCCGTTCCAGTGCAGCTTTCACCTCGTCGGCCCGGTCCAGCACATGGCCCAGGTCAATCAGTTCATAGCCCAGTTGAGTGATCAGAGCGCTCAACATCGGACGATTGGCATCATAAATTTGCCAGTCGGTAACGGCGGAGCCGACCGGCTTCACTTCATCACCCGTGGACAGGACGCCGACACGCAGGCGCTGATATACGTCGACCGACTCGACCCCGACGCTGGCTAGGACGGAAATCTGGGTTGGTGTAAGCCGGGCTCCCGCCGCCAGGATTTGATCCTGTGCCTGGATGTCCTCACCGGCCTTGCGCCGGTTAGCGCCGGCCTTCAATGTGCCTTGCAGGTGTAGTTCCTGATCGATGACCTCGCAGTCTTCTTCCAAAACCACGGTATCAGTGCCTTCAGGCATCACCGCGCCAGTAAGAATCCGGATAGCGTGGCCTTCTGGGACGTGGCCCATGTACGGCTCGCCGGCTGCGCTTCGGCCATCGATGAGGGGCAGGGTACAGGGTACGTTGGTCAGTGGTCCGGCAAAGGCATAGCCATCGATCGCGGAATTGCTGCTGGGGGGATGGGCGCGGGGCGCATAGACGTTGTGCGCCAGGATTCGGCCATTCACCTGTGACAGCGGAACCGCCCGCTCCACGCCCACCACTGGATGCAAGCGTGAACGCAACCGCTCGAGCGCCTCGTCTACCGGGGTCCAGTTCACCCCCGGGGGCAGAGCAAAACAGTCGTTACGAAGTGGCTTGGCGGTATTGTTCATGTGTCTCTCGTGCGTTTCTCGTTCGCTAAAGGTTCTGACAGGCCAACGACGAAGTCGGCAATTCCGGTAATATCCCCGGCATCGAATACAGGACCTGAAAAATCCGGAGTGTAGTCCGCGGCCACCGCAATGATGCTGTCATCCTGAGGGTACAAGGGCGCCCGCTCGCTCGCCTGACGGTGTACTTCGATTTTGGGGTGCGAGTGGGACTTGAAGCCTTCCACCACCACCCAATCACAGGGACCAAGCCACTCCAGCAACTCGTCCATGGTCGGCTCAGCGGCGCCGCGCAATTCGTGCATGATGGCGAAGCGCTGGCCTCCGGCCAGAATCACTTCCTGGGCTCCGGCTTCCCGATGTTGGTAGCTGTCGGTGCCGGGCTGATCGACATCCACTCCATGATGGGCGTGTTTGATCGAATTTACCCTCAGCCCTCGGACGGTGAGTTCGCGGATCAATGCGCTTGCCAGGGTGGTTTTTCCGGAGTTTTTCCAACCCACGATGCCAATAACGTTCACTTCAGGTGCTGCTCCGCCCAGGCCAGATCCTCTGGCGTATTGATGTTGAAAAAGTCGTCCGGCCCAAACACCACCAGCGACTCGCCCTGAGCCTGGGTCCATTGCCGGATCTTGCGTACGCCGTCATGCAGGGCGCCCCTCAGATCATCCCGTAATGCGACACGCCAACGGCCAAAGGTTGGTTGGGGCAGACGGCCGCGCTCCGGATCCGGCGTCGCCGCCAGCACCACCGGAGTGTCGCACTCTGCCAGTCGCTCGGCCAGGTCCAGCGGGAATGACGGAGTGTCCGCAGCCACGCTGATCAGCCACTCATGCCCCTGTTCGGCGGCCCAATCCATGCCCGCCAGCACACCGGCCAACGGGCCCGGGAAATCCGGGATCGAGTCGGCCACCACCGGCAGGCCCAAATCGGCGAAACGACTCAAATCCCCGTTGGCGTTTAACACCACGGCATCGACCTGTGGTGTGATTCGATCAATAACACGTTGGATCAGGGACTGGTCGCCCAGCATCAAACGCCCTTTGTCACCACCGCCCATGCGGTTTGCCTGGCCGCCGGCCAGAATGACTGCGCATTCCGTCATGCCTGGTCTCCGTCAATCATGGGCTGCGCCTTTGCGCCGCATTTTTTTGTCCTCGTCCGGCACCTGCGACAAGTCCTGATCAAACACCAGGCGGTGTTGCCCACTGAGGCAGGTGAATTTCTTGCCGCGCATCCGGCCGATCAGCGTTAATCCTACTTGGCGGGCGATATCTACGCCCCAGGCGGTAAAACCCGACCGACTGATCAGCGTTGGAATGCCCATCAGGGCGGTCTTGATCACCATCTCGGAAGTCAGTCGGCCCGTGGTGTAGAGGACTTTATCGGCTGCCGAGATATTGTTCAGGTGCATCCAGCCCGCAATCTTATCGACCGCGTTGTGGCGCCCGACATCTTCCATGTAGGCCAGTACTCGCTGGCCCTGACACAGAGCGGTACCATGAATGGCACCGGTTTCCATGTACAGGCTGGGCGTGTGGTTAATCTGGTACGAGAGGTCGTAAAAGGTGCTGGTGTGTACTGGGGTGTCCGGCAGCAGCAAGCCATCAAGGCCTGCCATCATGTCACCAAACACTGTCCCCACTGCGCAGCCCGAGGTGCGGGTTTTCTTTTTAAGTTTTTCCTCGACATCGGTGACACCGGCGGTGCGGACGACAGCCACTTCCAGCTCTTCGTCAAAATCGATCCCGGTAACCTGGTCGGCTTCACGAAGCATCCCCTGATTCAAAAGGAATCCGAGTGCCAGGTATTCCGGGTAGTCGCCGATGGTCATGGCGGTGACGATTTCCTGGCTGTTCAGATAGATGGTCAGCGGGCGCTCTTCGATCACGCTGATCGATTTCGGTTGCCCGCTTTCATCAACGCCCTTAACGGGACGGGATAGCCTGGGGTCAGTCGGGTTGGGAAGCAGAGGTTTCGTCGTCATTGTTGTTATAGCCCGTACGGAGATTACTCAATTTGGCAGCTACGACTCTGAAATACGCTCGATCAACTCAGTCGTATCTGCCAAGCCTAATTAGCATTTGGGAAAAATAGCTGTTTACCATCAACCTGATAGGCAGCAATAGCGGCTTGTCCGGTGTCGGAAAGCAACCAGCGCGCAAAGGTCTCCGCCGCGTCCTGATTCACATTCGGACACTTCTTGGCACTCACGGGAATGACACCGTATTGGTTGAACAACGTCGGGTCTCCCTCAAAAGTTATGACCGCATCCTGCTTATTGGCAAAGGTGATCCAGGTGGCTCTGTCGGTCAACACGTAGGCGCTCAGGCCAACACCGGTATTCAGGGTGGCGCCCATGCCACTGCCGGTTTCAAGATACCATCGACCAGAGCCTTTGACAGGGTCAATGCCTGCCTCTTGCCACAAGGCGCGTTCTTTTTTGTGGGTTCCTGAGTCATCACCGCGTGAAGCAAATTTGGCACCGGCCTGACTGATCCGGCGCAGTGCGTCAATGACGTCACTGGCGCCGGCCACATTGGCAGGATCGGCTTGCGGCCCAACTATGACAAAGTCGTTGTACATCAGATCGTGGCGGTATTCGCCAAAGCCGTCAGCCACGAACTTCTCCTCGGCCGACTTGGCGTGGACCAGCAGCACGTCTCCATCACAGCGCATGGCATTCTTTATGGCCTGGCCAGTGCCTACCGCCACAACATTAACCTGAATGCCTGTGGCGCTTTTTACAATCGGTAGCAGGTAATCGTAAAGGCCACTGTTCTTCGTCGAGGTGGTTGACTGAACAATAATGGTGTCTGCGAAGGTATGGGAGCTTAGAGCCAACGCAGCACAAATAATCAGGTGTTTCATAATTATTCTCTATCATCTTCTAAAACGAGATTTCACCGGCCAGATAAGCTTGAGCCACCGGGGTTTGGGGCGCGGTAAAAAACTGCTCTGCCGGGCTCTGCTCGGCTACCTGCCCATTGGATATAAATACGACTTCATCGGCCATACGTCGAGCCTGACCTTGGTCGTGGCTGACTAGAATAACTTTGGTTCCTTGGGCGCTCTGCGCTTTAACCAACGATTCAATTAATAGGACCGATGCGGGATCCAGGCTGGCGGTCGCCTCATCCAGGAGCAGTAACGCCGGCCTACTCAACAGCGCTCGCGCCAGGGACAGCCGTTGCTGCTCTCCACCTGACAGCATGCGAGCCGGTTGGTGAGCTCTGTCAGCCAAGTTGACAGACTCCAATGCTCGCATCAAACATTGCGGGTCGGTTTTAGCGGTCTTGGGAGCAGCAAAGGCTAAATTCTGAAGCACGGTTCGGCGCAGTAATACCGGTTGCTGAAAGACCATGGCTTGTTGATCACTGCTGTCGGCAACACTCTGATGACCGAGTGTAATCCGCCCGAAATCCGGTTTGATCAGTCCGTGCAGACAACGAAGCAGTAGGCTCTTGCCTGCACCGTTTGGGCCCATGATCACAGTGATACCGGGGTGATCAATCATCAGGTTGACCCCTCCTAACAAGGCTCGATCGCCTTTGATCAGGCGCAGGTCGCAGATACTCAGGGGCAGGATTGATCTAGGCATATTGGCGCTTCGCTGCATATTCACGAACGCCAATCACCAGAGCGTTGACCAGCAAAGACAGTGCAAGTAACACGGCACCCAAAGCTAAGGCCAGGGTCAGGTTGCCCTTGGAGGTTTCCAGCGCGATGGCTGTGGTCATCACTCGGGTCAGATGATCAATATTGCCGCCGACGATAATGACTGCGCCAACCTCAGCAATAGCCCGGCCGAAGCCTGCCAGAATGCAGGTGGTCAGCGCATAGCGTGCATCCACCAGGTAGGCTGCCACCGCGCGGCGTCCAGTGACGCCCATTGAGTAAAAGGTATCGCTGTATTCCTGGTGCAGATGCTCAATTACCTGATTCGAAAGGGCCGCGATAATTGGGGTAATCAGCACAACTTGCGCGATGATCATGGCAGTGGGCGTGTACAGCAGCCCCAGCCAACCCAGTGGACCAGACCGAGAAAGCAGCAAATACACCATCAGCCCCACGACCACCGGGGGCATGCCCATGAGGGCGTTGAGCAAGAGAATGCAGAATTTCCGTCCCGGAAATTTGGTGATTGCCAGATAGGTTCCTAGTGGCAAACCGATGAACGCGGCGATGATCAACGCAACCAGGCTGACCTTGATGGATAGCCAAAGAATCTCGAATAAATCTGCGTCCAGAGAAATGATCAGTCGAAAGGCTTCAACCAAAGAGTCCATTTATAGGTGGAGTCCTGCATTAGTGAATCGACGATTGAACCTGCTTTATCCAAGATTCTCAAGGGGTGGAGAAGGATTCAACCCAGGCGAGAATGAAACTGGGACCAGACAACTCCCACAAGCCTGGCCAGCAAGCCCAAAAGCAACCTCGACCCATTGCGACGCAGGCGGATATGTTCAATGCTATGTTCTTTGCAATGGTTTTAAACCGAAAGCAGTTGAAATAGCGGAACCCTGATCCTAGCGGGTGGCAATACCGGCCAATGAGGGCGCGATTTTCTGGTTTAACAATAGAACAACAAGTACTGGGAATTCTTCATGGGCGTTTCAGAAATCTCTTTAATGAGCCTGCGTGGCAAAGTCGTTGCCACATTGGCACTCGCCCTTCTGGCACTGGGAGGGAATTATCTCAGTCTGCCACTGTTTTTCGGCATCAGCTTTATCTTCGGCTCCATCATGGTAATGCTGGCGGTGCGGTTTTTGGGCACACTGCCAGCCGTTCTCGTGGCCATCACCGGTGGTCTATACACCCTGGTGTTGTGGGGGCATCCCTATGCCCTGGTGACGTTCACCCTTGAAGCCGCGGCAGTCGGCTTGCTGTATCGACGAGGACTGCGAAATCTGGTGCTGGCTGACCTGGTGTTTTGGCTCGTACTGGGTGCCCCGCTGGTGCTCGTGTTTTATCGAGGGGCGATGGGCATGGAGTGGGAAGCCACAATCCTAATCACCCTGAAGCAACCGCTGAATGGCCTGTTCAATGCGTTGCTCGCCGGCCTCGTCATCCTGAGCGTGCAATTATACTGGCGTGCAGGCGACCGCCGTGTATTGGGCACTGCGACGCTGCCAAGCCTGCTGTTTCATGTGCTTTTGACGACCATTCTGGTTGCGGGTTCGGTGCCCATTATTATCCAGGGCGACAACCAAAGGGTGCAATTGGAAGCCTTCATGGCGGAACGATTGTCAGAACGTGCGAGCGATGTGGCGACACGTCTCAGGGTTGAACCACCGGAGCAATGGGGCGAACGCCTGATAACAGGACGGCAGATCGACGGCATGGGGGTCGCATTGCGCGGACCCAGTGGCGAGACACTCTTGCGCCAGGGGGAGGTCGCGAGTCTTTCGGAACGCCCAGGTCGCTTGCATTCGCTTGAAAATGGCCTATCCATCTGGCTGCCGGCGGGCGATATGCCCGCCATGCCCCGGTGGGAGCAGGGCCGTTACCAGATCAGTTTGCCTGTAGATGGCCAGGAAGGCGTGGCGGAAGTGGTGATGGAACAGTCGGCTACACCTCTTGTCCAGACCTTGGAACAGGGGAGCGTGAGTATGTTCACCTTCCTCGCGGGGCTACTGGCATTCGGTATCTTGATCGCCCGAATTCTGAGCCATCGGCTGACCCAGCCACTCAGCAAGCTGGAACGCATCAGCCGGGATCTGAGTACCCAGATTAGCCAAGGTATTAAGCCTCAACTGCCTGACAGCGCAATCGCCGAATATGATGGCCTTGGCAAGAGTTTGCGCGAGATGTCCGGATTGCTTGCTGGGCGCGTTCGAGAACTGCGCGATTTTAACGCGGCCTTGTTCAGCTCGGCGGGCGCGATTATGGCTGTTCTTGACCGAGAGGGAAGGATTGTCAGGTTTAATCAGGCTGCGGAAATCGCAACCGGCTACAGCGCTGAGGAGCTTGAAGGCAAGCTGGGCTGGGAGTACTTGGCGCCACCGGAAGACCGCGCGGCTGTCGAAGCCGTTTTCCAACGGCTGACGCCGGGCAGCGTTCCAGCCCGGCATGAAAGCCAATGGTTAATGCGTGATGGCACACGCCGTCTCTATGACTGGTCAAATGCGGAGTTGCTAGATGAGCTGGGTGAGGTCGAGTTTGTTGTGGCCATCGGTGTCGATATCACTGCGCGTAAACGAGCAGAAAGGGCATTGCGAGAGCAGGCGACCCACACCCAGACCATTCTCGATAACATGGTGGACGGTCTCTTCACCATCAATTCAGACGGCATTATCCAGTCAGCCAATCACGCGGCGACACGGATCTTCGGTTATGACGCCGAGGAGTTACTCGGGCACAACGTCAGCATGCTGATGCCGAGTCCACACCGAGAGGCTCACGACAGTTATCTGCGCAATTACCAGAGCACCGGCGTGGCACGAATTATTGGCACTGACCGTGAGGTTGAGGGCCAGCGCAAAGATGGCAGTCTGTTCCCCATGGAGCTGGCGGTTTCGGAGATCACCCAGCATGAGCAGCCCATGTACGTGGGCATGGTGCGAGACATCAGTGAACGCAAACGCATGGAGCGCATGAAAAGCGAATTTGTCTCCACGGTCAGTCACGAGCTACGCACACCTCTGACTTCCATCTCTGGTGCGCTGGGCCTGGTGGTCGGGGGTGGTTTGGGCGAATTGCCGGAACAGGTTCGGCAAATGATAAGCATTGCTCAGAATAATAGCTTGCGCCTAACTCACCTGATTAATGACCTGTTGGACATTGAAAAAATTTCCGCCGGGAAACTGCAGTTTGATATGAAGATGGAGCCGCTGATACCACTCATTGAGCAGGCATTGGAAAGTCACCGGACCTTCGGCGGCAAGCGCAACGTGGTGTTGTCTCTGGATTCTGAATCGAAAGATACCGATGTGCGGGTGGACAGCCAGCGACTGCAACAGGTGCTGGCCAACCTGCTGTCAAATGCCATCAAATTTTCGCCCGAGGGCGGTGCCGTCAATATCTCGGCGCAGCAGGTGGCGGGGCAGGTGCGTGTGACGGTAACCGACCAGGGACCTGGCATTCCTGAGGCATTCCAGTCCCGAATTTTCGAGAAATTCTCCCAGGCGGATTCATCCGATACGCGTCAGAAAGGCGGTACTGGCCTGGGTCTGGCGATTACGCGTGAGCTAGTGGAACACATGGGGGGGCGCGTCGGTTTTGATTCAGTCGAGGGGCAAGGAGCGACCTTCTGGTTTGAGCTGCCTCTGATCGACAAGAGCCGATTCGACCCAAATACGATGTCTGAGGACCCGGTGCAGTTGAGCGCACCACGAATTCTGGTGGTGGAAGACGAGCCAGATGTCGCTAAGGTGCTTGGTATGTTGTTCACCCGCAGTGGCTACCAGATTGATATCGCGCACACCGGGCAAAAAGCGCTGGAGGCGCTGGCGGAGAACCGCTACGACGCAGTAAGCCTGGACCTGATGTTACCGGACATCAGCGGGATGGATATCATTCGTCATCTGCGCCAGCAGCCTGAAACAGCGGATCTGCCGATTATGGTGCTATCCGCCAAGATGGAAGAAGGGCGCCTGGCCATCAACGGTGATTTCTCTGGTATCGAATGGCTAGCCAAGCCCATAGACGAGTGGCGATTGCTGGAATCTCTTGAGAGGCTGCTTGGCTCATCGGAACATTCCAAAGCGCGTGTTCTGCACGTGGAGGATGATTCAGATGTCCACCAGGTAATTCGTGCCATGGCGGGCAATCGATTCGATTTTGAGCTGGAAACTTCCGTACGTAGGGCTCGTGAACGGATTGCGCTTGAACGCTTCGACGTGATTGTTCTGGATATTGCTCTTCCGGATGGCTCTGGTTGGGATTTGCTGCCTGAAATACGCGCCCGGCAGCCTGAGGCGCGGGTGTTGGTTCTCTCTGGTACGGAATTGACAGCCGATGAGGCCCGCAAGGTCGAGTCGGTGTTGCTCAAGTCACAGGTTTCTCCCAGCGATCTGTTGGAGGCCCTGAACAAGCGTATTCATTATCGGTATGCAAAGCACCGTGCATGAAAAGTACGTGCCGGGGGCTTGTGATACCCTTACGCACCGCTGCCGAGCACGCATATCAAGCTTGAATGCCGATACCCGGCAGGCCACCACCAATTTGGAGCTCGAGTCTTACCCATGAGAGTTGTTATTCGTTATTTTTTTCGCTTCCTGCGCCTGGTGCTGACACCCTTCATGCTGCTCAGCGAAAAGCTCAGCACGCCGAAAAGCGTGACCCGCACCGCTGAAGAGCAGGCCGCCGCCGACGAGGCCAGCAAGGATCTCGCTCTTTACCAGTTCAGCGCCTGCCCGTTCTGCATCAAGGTACGCAAGGAAATCGCGCGGCTTGGCCTGAATATTGAAACCCGCAATGCCCAGCATGACCCGCAGCATCGTGCGGCGCTGGAGGCCGGTGGCGGCCGCATCAAGGTGCCCTGCCTGAAGATTCACCGGGAAGATGGCACTGAGCGCTGGCTGTACGAGTCTGACGAAATCAAGACATGGCTGCAGGAACGATTCGAGCCGGCCTGATCTGTCCTCCGGATGGCTCCGGTTGGGATTTGCTGCCTGAAATACGTGCCCGAACTGATTAATTTATGGAACAGGCATTCCCGCCAATCGTTCAATAATCATCTTTTCCAAGGCCTGGGCGGAGGGGGACAGTGAGCGGTTGGCCTGTTTGATAATGCCGATCTGGCGGACCAGTTTCGGTTCACTCAAAGGCACGAAACACAACCTGTCGTTATTCACCGGAAACGCGAGGCGGGGCAGTGTGGTGATGCCGCTGCCGGCTTCCAGCATGGCACGCAGGGAAATCATGTTGGAGATGAAGAAGTCGTTGTTATCGACCAGGCTGGCGGCCGCCGTGTGCTCAAGTAATCGGGATGTGCCGTTGGCAATAAAACGTTCTTCTGTTAGTTCCTGCCAATCAAGACTGTCACGATTTGCCAGGGGGTGATCCCGGCGCATCACCACGCCCACATTGTCTTCAAAAAGAGATGTGAAGGTAAGGCTCTCGTTCTGAACCCACATACTGCTTATACCGAGATCTACCTCACCACTCGCCACCAGCCGGCAGACAAACTCCGCATTTTCGTCATGCAGGTTGATGTTGATGTCCGGATGCTCGGCAACAAAGGCGGCCAGAAATTCTGGCATCAGCCGACTGGCAACCGACGGCACCGTCGCCAGAGTTACTCGCCCCTGATGCCCCTTGGCCATGTGCTGTAACTCATTGGCGAGCCGGTCGTGCTGTTTGATCAGTTCCCGGAACCTGGGCAGGCAGTACTCGCCGAAAGGCGTCAGTTGCCCCTTGTGAGTCTTTTCAAACAGCGGTTGCCCCAGCCGTTCTTCCAGATCTCGAATCGCCATGGACAGTGCCGGCTGGCTGCGATGAAGCTTAAGGGCAGCACCATGAAAACTACCTTCTTCACGCACGGCCAACACGTAGCGAAGTGGTTGAATCTTGAGTTCGATCGACATCCCGAGGCCCTTCAAACCTGACTACCCATAAAATATAAGATTAACTTATCAAAATCACGATATTTTTGATTATCCTTATTATTCTGAGGGGGTTAGGCTTGGGTAATCATTCGAGGAGGACCCAATGTCACAATCATACGCACTTTACATCGGTGGAGAGTGGGTTGAGGGCGCTCATGCTGCCCTGCCCAATCAGAACCCGTCAGACCTCAACGATATTATCGGCCATTATGACCAGGCCAGCCCTGATCAGGTAAAGCAGGCAATCCAGGCTGCCAGAGCCGGTCAGAAAGTGTGGGCCGAGTCCGGGCTGGAGGCACGTTACGGCGTGCTAATGGCCATTGGCGATGAGCTGATTGCCCGCAAGGATGAGCTGGGCGAACTGTTGTCGAGGGAGGAAGGCAAGCCCCTGGCTGAAGGCAAGGGAGAGGTCTATCGCTCTGGCCAGTTCTTCCACTACTACGCAGCGGAAGTGTTGCGTCAGATTGATGACCGGGTCGCGTCCGTACGTCCCGGTGTAGAAATTGAAACCCGGCGTGAACCCTTGGGGGTTGTAGGTGTGATCAGTCCCTGGAATTTCCCCATGGCCACTGCGGTGTGGAAGATTGCGCCGGCCCTGGCCTTTGGCAACGCAGTGGTGTTCAAACCTGCCAATCTGGTGCCCGCCAGCGCTTGGGCGTTAACCGAGATTATCAGCCGGCAGAACCTGCCGGCCGGTACCTTTAACCTGGTCACGGGCACTGGCCGTGACGCCGGCGAAACCCTGATAACCAGCCCCGATGTGCAGGCAATCACGTTCACCGGTTCTCTCGACGTCGGCCGTCGGGTGGCGTCAGCCACGGCCGCCAACCTGGTGAAATGTCAGCTTGAGATGGGTTCGAAGAATGCGCTGATCGTGCTCGACGACGCAGATATCGACCTGGCAGTTGAGGCTGCGTTCGCCGGTGCCTACTCAGGGTCAGGGCAGAAATGCACCGCGTCCTCCCGGTTGATCGTCATGGATGCTGTGCACGACGAGTTCGTTGAGAAGCTGTCGGCAAAACTGTCGAGCGCCACGGTCGGCCCGGCCCTGTCCGAACAAACGGTGATTGGCCCCATCGCCAGCAAACCCCAGCTTGACGCCAATCAACGCTGGGTTGGCGTTGCCCTTGAGGAAGGCGCGACCATGGCGTTCGGTGGTGACGAGATTAACGCCGGACGTGACGGTCACTACATGCAGCCGGTGCTGTTCACTGACACCACCAATGACATGGCCATCAACCGCGACGAAGTATTCGGGCCCGTGGCCTGTGTCATCCGCGTTCCGGATTATGACAGCGCTCTGGCCGCACTGAATGACACCAACTATGGCCTTACGGCGGGCCTCATGACCCGTTCCCTGCAGCGTGCCAGCGATTTCAAGGCCCGGGCCGAGACCGGCTGTGTGATGGTCAACCTGGCCACTGCCGGCACGGATTACCATGTACCGTTCGGTGGCCGTAAGGAGTCCAGTTTCGGCCCCCGCGAGCAGGGTCAGTACGCCCGGGAGTTCTACACCGTGGTGAAAACCTGTTACACCAAGGCCTGAGGGACACGTCCATGTCACAGTCTGTGTTAACCATTGATGGCCTGCAGTATTCCAACTGGTCGAGGGTCCTTTTCGAGCAGATGCGGAAGGGTGGTGTTGATGCTGTGCACGCCACTTTGGTGTATCACGAAAATTGCCGGGAGACCCTTCTGCGTTTTGGCGAATGGCAGCGACGCTTTGAAGAACATGCCGACCTGATCATGCCAGTACGCGAGGCCAGTGATATTGAGCTCGCTAGGGAGACCAACCGGGTCGGAATTTTCTTTGGTGCCCAGAACTGCTCGCCGATCGAGGACGATATCGATCTGGTGGCGATCATGCGCCGGCTGGGGCTGCTGATCATGCAGCTCACCTACAATAATCAGAGCCTGCTGGCCTGCGGCTGCTACGAGGCCGAGGACAGTGGCATCACCCGTTTTGGCAGGCAGGCGATCCGGGAGATGAACCGGGTCGGGATGCTGATCGATATGTCTCACAGCGCCGAGCGTTCCACGCTGGAGGCCATTGAGCTGTCGGAACGGCCGGTGATTATTTCCCACGCGAATCCGGCGAGCTTTCATCCGGCGAAACGCAACAAGTCCGATTCGGTGTTGCGAGCCATCGCCGAAAGCGGCGGCATTCTCGGCTTCTCAGTGTATCCGTTTCACTTGAAGAACGGCCCGGACTGCACGCTGGACGATTTCTGCGGCATGGTTGCCGATACCGCCGAGTTGATGGGCATTGACCACATCGGGATGGGCACGGATCTTTGCCAGGCTCAGCCCGAATCAGTGTTGACCTGGATGCGAAACGGGCGTTGGACCAAGGCCATGGACTACGGCGAGGGCAGTAAGGCAAACGCCGGCTGGCCTGCACCGCTGCCCTGGTTCAGCGACAACCGGCACTTCCCGAATATTATTGAAGGGCTGCGCCAGAAGGGCTTTAACTCTGGAGAGATCGAGAAAATCATGGGCCGGAACTGGCTCAGGCAATTGACCGAGGGCACGCGACCAGTCGCAGACGGCGCGTTCTGAGCACACACTGTTCCAAAAACAACAACAGGTGATCGTCATGACAAACTCAGCCAGCTCCGTGGCTATCCAGGACACCGGTGTAAAGCGCTTCGGCGACCCGATTGTCCTGGCTTTCAGTGTAGGTTTTATCCTGCTTTTTCTAGGCTTTTCGCTCTACGACATTGAGTGGACGGCCGGGCTGATCGGCACGGGCTTCGCGTGGACGGCCAAGTACCTTGGCTCCTATTTCCAGCTTCTGCTGCTGCTAACCTTCCTTATCGGTATGGGTGTGGCAATCTCGCCAGCAGCCGGCGCCAAGATAGGGAACACGGATACGCCTGACCTGAGCACGTTCAAATGGCTATCCATCATTATGTGCACCCTGCTTGCAGGCGGAGGCGTTTTCTTCGCGGCCGGTGAGCCGGTGTATCATTTTGTGGTTACACCGCCGGTGTTTGATACCGAGGCTGGCACAGCAGAGGCAGTTGCCCCAGCCCTCGCTCAATCCTTTATGCACTGGGGCTTTTTGGCCTGGGCGATCCTCGGAACCCTGTCTGCCATCGTTCTGGCTCACGCCCATTACGTCAAGGGCCAACCACTGCAACCACGGACACTGCTTTACCCTGTATTTGGTGACCGTGTGATGACAGGATGGTTTGGCGCCTGTGTCGATGCGGCGTGCGTTATCGCCGTCGTGGCGGGAACGGTCGGGCCCATCGGATTTCTCGCCACTCAGGTCAGTTTTGGCCTGCATGATCTGTTTGGGTTTTCTGAAGGGTACGGTACCCAGTTGATTATCCTTGCGGTACTCGCCGGGGTTTACGTGACGTCAGCAATGACCGGCATTCATCGGGGTATCCAGTTGTTGAGCCGCTTCAACGTATTCCTTGCTCTGGCGATCGCAGCTGTGATCTTCGTATTCGGCCCGACGTTGTTCCTGACAAACGCCTACACTCAGGGGTTCGGGGAATACGTCACTTCGTTCTTCACGATGGCAACGGTAACTGCCGGCACGGCCGAAGGCTGGTGGATGCAGTGGTGGACGGTGTTCTTCTTTGCCTGGTTCCTCGGATACGGTCCCCTGATGGCCATTTTCGTCGCTCGTATTTCCCGCGGGCGTACCATTCGCCAGATGATACTGGCGGTCGGCGTGATGGCGCCGATTGCGACGACTATCTGGTTCACCCTGCTCGGTGGTTCCGGTATTTTTTTCCAGCTCACCGGGGTAATTGATCTTGCCGAGGCACTCAACAGTTTCAAGTTTGATGTCGCCACACTGACCATTGCCAAAGCCCTGCCAGGGGGCTCGATGATGGCGCTGGCGATCCTGGTGCTGACCACCATTTTCGTGGCCACCACGGGCGATTCAATGAGTTATGCCATCGCCGTTGTCAGTGTCGGCCACGACGAGCCGGAGCCGATTGTGCGGGCTTTCTGGGGTGTGGCCATGGCGCTGATGGCGGCAGTGCTTCTATACATGGGAGCAGGGCAGATCAGCGCGCTTCAGCAGTTCATTGTTATCACCGCGATACCGGTTTCATTGATCCTGTTGCCCTCGCTGTATATTGGCCCAAAATCGGCCTATGCCATGGCCCGGGAGCAAGGCATCGTGCCGCCAAAAGGCGAAGTCGCATTGGTCGGCAAGACGACCGGTTCTGCACAGAGCCCAAGAGGTTGAAGCATGGTAACCCAGTTGGACGTTAAGCCCGAGTTTCACCTCCGTCCCGCCGACCAGGTCATGAACCTGGTTCGGCTCGGAAGCCTGCACGCCAGTCGCCTGAGTTTCTCGCGAAGTCTGGTTCGCCAGATGGCGCGTGAGGACTGGACGGTAACCAGGGTCCGTTTTGATCTTGATTCTGAGGGTCACGGGGTCGCCATTTATCGCCTTAGTACGCCGAATCACACCTATCACGGGGTGGTATTCTCCCAGTATCTGGACCCGGAGCGTCGCTCCGACCGGGTGATTGCCGAAGCCTGGGACGTCACCTTCTCGCTGGTTGAAGGGGAGGTAGAAGACAGTCTGTTGGAACAGATGGCGGCCAACGTGCCTTTGCAGGAGGCCGGCCGTCAACACCCAAGGCTGCTGGTGCTTTCGCGGGCCAACAAGAGTCTCAGGAACTTCGGTCACTTCGTTGAGGCGTTGGCGTCCGGGCGTCAGCCGGATCCTGCCTGGTTAACCCGGGTCGGCTACCTTTACCGTACCACCGCCGTTTACGGTAATGGCAAATTTGGCATTGCCGATTATGCCCGCCTGCAAAAAAATCCGGATTTCAATCGCCCCTTCTCAGCGCAGATGTTTGCGGTTTATCTGTTGCGCCACTTTTCGGTTCAGCAGGTCGAGCATCTTGCTCAACACCACTCACCGGAGCGCGCAGTTGCCCTGCACCCGGAGTTGCAACGTTACCTCGGGATCGGTAATTCCACGGGCCTCGGCATGGCCCCCTTTCTGATCAACCACCCGCAGTTGATCCAGCAATGGGTGTATTGCCGTGAAAGGGCATTGGCTTATGCCCGTGAACACTTGCCCGATGAGGCCAGTCGTCAAGAGCTTCTGATGCTGCTGAGGCGAGCGCATCGACACTTCCTGGAAACGGTAACAGAGGACGCTGAGCAGACTCGGCGCAATGAGGCCACGGTCGTCTCAATTGCAGCGGTTATTGAATGGCTGGAAAAGACACCGGCCACGCCCGATCTCTGGAACGATTTGGTGGCTTGGGCCGACGGGCAATGCTCTCTGGAGGCGCAGGAGCTGATTAATACCCTGCTGATTGAGCTGTATCCGGACCTGATCGATGCCGTGGAGAACGAGCTTGGATGTGAGGAAATACTGGAGTTGCAGCCGGAAATGCGGGCGGAAACCCTGAAGCAGGAAATCGAAACCCGGTTTGCCTGGGCGCTGGAATATGACCCCAAGAATCCGGACCACCAGTACTGGTTCTGGTATCGGTCGGTGGAAAAGGAAGAGCCGAGGCTGGGCGTGCGTTCTGCGGAATCCGGTGCCGACAAAGAGCTGCCTTTGGCAATCGGGCCCCGGATCTATCGCACTTACCAGCTGCTGGATGCTTTTCTTGATCGTGCGCCCCGAGGCTCAGTGGTGGAATACCTGATGGCGCATCCGCGGCAGAAGGAATGCGTCCGACGTATCCAGACTATGGCCGCCACGCCCTACGGTGAAATTCAGGCCAACCTCTGGCACAGGGAGATGAAACCCATGCATCTGCTGCGCACCAAGTTGTCGTTCTTCGGTGCCAGTCGGTTCGATCCCAAATCGGACCGCTGGGTTCGGGTAACCCTGTTTCAGGGAGCGCCCCTGTTTTGCGAACTCTTCAGCCATCATGGCGCCGACAAGGCGCGCCTGCGAGAGCTGGACGACTGGAGCTTTCCAGTCGAGCCGGATGTGGAAGCACTATGAAAGTCTCATTTAATGAACTTCAAGGCATCGGTCGCAAGGCCTTTATCGGTATCGGCTTTGCCGAGGGTGATGCAATCGATGCCGCCGAAATGGTGGCCTGGATGGAAGCCCACGGCCTTGGCGGCGTCGGGGCGCTGAAAAAAGGCCTGAAGTTTCTGCTGACCGAGGATCAGGCCGAATCGCCAACCCTGATCTATCAGGACGCCGATTTCAGCGTGTTGGACGCCCATAACCACAGCGTTCTGGGGAACGCCAGCCTCGCCGTGGAATTGGGCTACGCCCGGGCCAGATCAAGAGGCTTGTCGGTCACCAAGATTCGTCACTGCCACAACCGCATACTGATCATTGGTTACCTTTCCCGGCTGGCTCGACGAGGTATGAACGTTACGGCGTTCTGGCGTAATGCTCACGACCCACTGACGGAACTCGTGGTCGGGTTCAAGGCTGGCCACCCGGTGCCCGAGATCTGCCTATACAGTCTGGACGATGCGCCGGATGATACTGAGAAGAACGACGGCATCACCCTGATCATGGCCAATCATGTTGATTTACTGCCAAGCCTGCGCTCGCAGTACACCCTGACCAATCTTATGCGCCAGACCGAGGAAGACCTGGAAAGAGAGCGAGACCGGGCATTGGTAGAGGGCATGGATGTGGATGAGGAGCTTTGGCACAACCTTAAATCCCTGGCCGACCGGTTACTGGTTGAGGCAACCGATGCCTCTCGAAGCGGCGCCGGCGCAGGCACCAGCGACAACGACTGACTAGGAATCAACGATGACCGGACAAACCATGATCACACCGATCGCAACTGAATTGCCACGCTCAAAAGCCCCTCTTGAATGGGCGGTCAGTGCCAATGGCATCCTCTTTACCGCCCAGATTCCGATCGACGCCAGTGGCCAGGTCGTTGCCGGTGGAATCGAGACCCAGGCCCGGCAAACCATGGAAAACCTCAAACATACCCTGGAGTGTGCTGGAGGCGGCATGGCCAGCCTCACCCAGGCGCTGATTTATGTGACCGAACGGGAAGACCTTGGCACTGTAAATCGGGTATATGCGGAATATGTCAGCGTGCCTTATCCCAACCGGGCGGCGATTATTGTTTCGGGCTTTGCTCGGGCGGAGATGCTGATAGAAATTGTGGCGTACGCCGCCGTCAATGAGAGGGGAGGACAGGTGCAGTAAGTAAGGCGCCTTTATGTCGGGTGCGCGCTTCTTGAGTCAAAGCAGGGAAGCGCAAGACCAGTCGGCAATTCGGATTTTTGACGACCCCACCAACTAGTTAGATCTTGCCAGAATCGACCGCCGCCAAGCTTGCACTGGTGGAATATGGCCCGCCCGAGAGGATTCGAACCTCTGACCTCTGACCTCTGACCTCTGACCTCTGACCTCTGACCTCTGACCTCTGCCTCCGGAGTGGCACGGGTCAGGCTTGACTATTTTTTGACCAGGCCTAATCTGTTTACGTGGTGTTTTCCAAAAACACAAAAACAACACGGATGGTTCAACAATCATGAAAAAATCCTCATACATACGTTATGTGGGTGTCGTGACCGCCTCGTCTGTACTGTTGAGTTTGCCGATGAGCTTGCAGGCCCAGCCGCCCCAAATCAGCCAAACTGTGTTCATGGATGGCCTCGAAAATCCCTGGGACATGGCCTTCCTGTCTGATGGAACCATGTTTTTTACTGAAAAATGTAAAGGCCTCTCGGTCCGACTCCCGGATGGCACGGTCAATAATCTGCTTGGCATGGGAGGCACCGACGGCTATTCCATGACAGCCGACGATCTGTTTTGTAAAGGACAAGCGGGCATGAATGGTGTGGCTCTCGATCCGAACTTCGACAGCAGCAGGACTGTCTTTGTTTATTCAGCATCCCGCATGGGCGACGACCCTGCGACGAACCGCGTGTTACGACTGACTGTCAGCGATGATTTTTCCAGTGTTTCGAACCGTACAGACATCGTTGAGAACATTCCGTATAAGCAGGCTCCCACAGATCACCCCTTCGGTGACGCCGGAGCTCATAATGGAGGACGCATCCGCTTTAATCCGGGTGATGGTTTCCTCTACGTGACCACGGGCGACAATCACAACAGCAGCCTGCCGCAATTCGGAGACAATCTTGGCTCCAAGGTTTTGCGCATTGACCGTGACGGGAAGGCAGCCCCGATGAACGCTGACGCGTTACCTGATGGATTCGATGCTCGCACCTTCACCTACGGCCACCGCAACGTTCAGGGCATTTCATTTCATCCGCAAACTCATCAGCCAATTATCGCCGAACATGGCCCATGGCATACCGATGAAGTAAATGCCCTGGTGCCTGGTGGTAACAGTGGATGGGACCCCCGGCCTAACATGGCAGGACGTGGCGATTGTCCTGACAACTACTGCGGCTATGAGCCAAACCAGAACGAAGGCATGGACCCTGAAGAAAGAAGGAAATATATGCCTATGACCGATTATGAAACCTACCCGGATGCCATGAGGCCACTGTGGACCAATAACAATTATTCTCAGGGCATCAGCAGTACGGCTTTCCTGGAGGGTGAACAGTGGGGTGACTGGAACGGTCGCCTGGTTGTTAGTTTCCTTGGAATTGGCTTCGGTGACACGCCGGTGGGCCAGCGTATTAACGTCATCGACCTGATGCCATGGGGGCCAACAATCATGCATAACACAGAGATGCCTCTGCCAGCCGGCCCGGCCCGTTTCCGTGGCTTGGTGATGGGGCCGGATGGTTCTCTTTATACGGCGGTTGATGAGGGTCAGATTCATCGGTTTACCGCAGAGTAAACGGCCGACCGCACTGCCATGGGGCAGTGCGGTTTCTACCAGACATGTGAGGACAACCTGTGGTACGTATTGTGATGTGTGCGATAACCTTCGCTTTGCTTTCCACTCACCTGCAGGCGGCAGATCAGGAAGCGGGCAAAAATCTGTATTTGAATAATTGTGCCCAGTGTCACGGCCCCACGGCCAAAGGTATGGCCAGTTTTCCATCCCTTGCAGGTCGTGATGCGAGTTACCTTAAATCTCGTCTCGAAACCTACCGCGCCGGTGAGCGGGTGGGAGCTAACTCTGGGCTGATGATTCCGAATGCGCGAAATTTGAGTGATGAAGATATAACCAACCTTTCAGGTTTCATCTCCCAGAACTTTAAATAGGCAACTCGATATGGGGTTAGGGTGTGTGTCGAGGGTGTTCGCATCACATCGAAATGCTCTTGAACAAAACGGTGCCGCCTCCCGGCCGTTTGCACGCAGGCCTTTGAAATAATGGCCCGCCCGAGAGGATTTGAATTTCCGACCTCAAGTTTCGAGCGAATCATGACCGGGCCTGCAGCCTCACACACCGGTTCGGACGGTGAGCGAGTGGTGGCGCAACGTTAATGATGCAATGTCGCCCTCTGCTCGGACGCATTTATAAGCCCTAACCGACAGCTCTCTGGACTGCCACATAATGCGTGACTTCGTCGCCATCCATCACCGGAGCGATTTTCCATTCGATGATAAAAGTGGAGCCGTCCTTGCGGTAATTAATGGTGTCGCCGTGAAAGGTCCGATTATTCTTCAAATCCTCAGCCAAACGCTCTTTTACTCCTCTCTCGGTTTTCGGTCCCTGAAGCAATCCTGGTGTTTTTCCGATTACTTCATCCGCAGAATAGCCGGTCAGATTGCTGAAGGCCGGGTTTACATAGACGATCACAGAGTTTGTATGATCGGAAGAGGCTTTTGTCACCATGATCGATTCAAAAGCCAAGCCAGCGACGGCTTGAAAAAGTGGGGATTGAAGCACGTCTTTAGAATCGTTCATACATATCCCTTTGCGTTAAAAATGGTTTTGTTTGATCACGTACTACCACTTTACGAACCGCACCTGTCACTGTATCAGTTCGGGAGCAAACCAAACCTGACCAACTGGACTTCCCCCACTAAGCGTGACACACCCCAGTTTCAAACGGAGGCCATTTCATCGGGATAGATCGCTCAACCCGAATGTCAGCTTTGCGACCAGAGGTTTCGATAGCAAGGTGATTTTAGGTTCTTAGATAACGCGGAGTGGCAGCGCCATAGAGATGGTGAAGTGGAATCCGTGCGAGGGTCCCGTTACTGGATGGTAATGCAGCGGCCTAAAGTGACTGGGCACCAGCAAGGCACCATTTGGGGCAGGCAAACAAAAAAGGCCTGTGTTTTCACGCAAGCCTTTGAAATAATGGCCCGCCCGAGAGGATTCGAACCTCTGACCTCTGCCTCCAGAGGGCACTATACCAAGGTGTTTTAACGAGGGGTAATTCGGTGTAATTTGAGGCAGTTCAAGCGGTTAGGTTTCAATTCCGGAAAGCTGGAAAACCCTTTTAATACCGATGCTTACACGATCTAGGCTGAATCTGGGCACAGAGCTGTCTGGTTATGATTGTCGCAAAACTACCAAAATGACCGCTGCCCTGTGGTCTTCATCTCATACGTTACTCGTCTTGACCACCCTAAACAACTTTCTGAATTTTGTCCGGTTATAGCTGTCCTGAATTGGAAATAGTCTAGGCGTTTTGGGCTTGCGTCCTTCATGTCTTGTGCGCGTGTCGCTTGTATTGCCAACTCGATTAGTTGGCTATTTAGCTAAGGGAGCAGACCAAATCGCAGTTCGGTTGTGACATTCTGCACCTTATTGCTCTGGGATGGTCGATTCCAGCGAAACATCAATAAGTTCGTGCTGAAGCTTTTTCAGGAGGTGTTGCAGTAATGAAATACACCGTTTGTCCAGGTAGGTCATGAAGCCGCTTGGCGGAAAAAAAGGGTTTCGAGGAACTGTGCGGCGGGAGTTATTGGAACGCCTCGTACGCGCACAATCCCCAAGCTTATTTGAGGAGGTACAGGTTCCATATCAAAAGTATCGAGACCCGCCGAGGCCAGACTATCTTTCAATACCAGCGACGGCCCAAAACCGATGAGATCTGTTCGGCGCATCATTTCCAGCATTAATAATGTTGACGAGCATTTTACTAGGCGCTCCGGCCTCGGTAATCCTTGCTGATCCAGCCAGCTTAAAAGGTAGCTGGCGCTGCTACCCGGGGTAAGATTCAAGATCCAGCGCCCGTTAGCCAACGTTGTCCAGTCAGTCTGACCTGAGAGTGGGTGTCCTTTCCGTCCTGCCACACAACAATCAATATCGAACAAGGGATTGAATACCAACTCCTGGGGAAGTTCTTCTTGTGTCGCGATTGCAACTCCAAAATCCAAACGACCTTCCAGTAATTCGGGCACGATCCCGGTAAGTAGACCTTCAGATAAGGTCAATTCAGCGTCAGGCATTGTCTGAACGAATTGACGATAAATCAGCGGAAGCAGTGTCGTCGCGATGACTGGAGTGACTCCAATAGTCACTTTTGCACCACTGCCTCCCGTGATTTGGCGTACCTCATCTTTTGCGCGATTGATCGTTTCTAAAATCAATCGTGCTCGTTTAAGCACAGCATGACCGGCTGGAGTGAAGGTTACCCCTCTGTAGCTCCGCATGATCAATTCTGCACCAATATCTTCTTCGAGCTCTCGCATTGCTCTCGTGAGGGCGCTTTGACTGAGGTTCATTTGTCGCGCTGCGGCACGAATGGAGCCCGTCTCAGCAATCTTTACCAATGCGTTTATTTGTGAGTTCTTCATAGTGGTGACCAAAAAATGTGTTCATCAAATCGATATTGATGCCTTATGTGATTCACTGAAAGGTTATACGGTAAATCCACTAAAGACAAAAAGCCTCTAGGAGAAGTCACTGAATGTCGCGTCACCCCGTCGATCTCAAAGCCATGAAGGAATGGCGCCATCGAATCCATGAATATCCAGAGCTAGGTTTTGAAGAGTATTCGACCAGCAAACTGGTTGAAGAACGTTTGCGCGATTGGGGCTATGAGGTGCACACCGGTATGGCTGAGACTGCCGTTGTGGGCACTTTGGTTTTCGGTTCTGGAACAGGTCCGAAGTTGGGGCTGCGCGCTGACATGGATGCGCTTCCGATAAACGAGGAAACAGGTCTGCCCTGGCAAAGCAAACAAGAGGGAAAAATGCATGCCTGTGGTCACGACGGCCACACAGCGATTTTGCTTGGTGCTGCTGAATCATTGTCTCGATTACATGCAGAGAATGAGCACCTAAACGGAAAAATCCATCTGATTTTCCAGCCTGCAGAGGAAGTGGGTGGTAACGGTGGGGCTCAGGTCATGATTGATCAGGAGTTGTTTCACTCGTTCCCTTGCGACGCGATATTTGCACTCCATAACTACCCCGGCTTGCCAGTTGGTCACTGTGCTTTTCGAAGCGGTCCCTTTATGTGTTCTTCGGACAAGGTCCAGATTGTCTTTAAAGGCAAGGGCGGTCATGGGGGACTCCCGCAATTAGCGGTAGATCCGACTCAGCCGCTCGCTGCTACGGTAATGGGCCTTCAAAGCTTGGTATCGCGAAACATTGATCCTCTGGAAACCGGGGTCGTCAGTGTTGGTCGAATGAGTGCTGGGAAGTTATACAACATAATCCCCGAAGAAGGATTTCTTGAACTCAGTGTTCGTGCCCTGCAGCCCAACGTACGGGAAACTCTAAGAAGACGCATTGTTGAGCTCGTTGAGAGTACTGCAGCGGCCTACGGGTGCACGGCAAGTATAAATTATGAAAACGGTTATCCCGTCCTAATTAACAGCGAAAATGAATCCAAAATCATTGAGGTCGCAGCGCAGGAGGTTTTCGGAGTTGAAAACGTCAACACTGACTACTGTCCCTTAACGGGAAGTGAAGACTTTGCCTATATGCTGCAGCAGCGTCCTGGATGCTATGTGCTTATTGGCAATGGCGATAATGGGTTCCAGTCGGGTAACCGGGTCGGACCCTGTAGCGTTCATAATCCCCATTATGACTTTAATGATGAAGCGTTGATCGGAGGTGCTCAGCTTTGGGTAAACCTTGCGACTCGCTACCTCTCAAGCTCATGAAATAAATCCAAAAACGAGGTGAGACAATGTTCAAAAACAAGAAAATTAAATCTCTATCAGTAAGAATTTGCGCAGGCCTTTTGATGTCCGGCGTGTCGTTGGCGGCCAAAGCAACCACACTGACAATGTCTAACTGGGTACCTCCTACCCATTTCGTTACAACCGATATCTTGCAGGTTTGGGCCGACAAAGTTGATGTCGCCACTGACGGTCGCGTCAAAGTAAGAATGCTTCCCAAACCGATTGGCAGCCCGGCTCAGCATTGGGAGTTGGCTCGAAAGGGCGTTGTGGACATCACATGGGGTAACTTTACGTACGAGCCTGACCGCTTCAAGGTCATGTGGTTCGCCGAAATGCCCTTTAACGGTGAAAGTGCTGAAGCAACTTCCGTCGCGCTCTGGGACACTTATCAAAAATACTTTAAAGACAACGCCGCCTTTTCGGGCGTTCAAGTACTTGGCGTTGGATCTTTGGGGCCAGGGGTCATCAATCATTCCAGTAAAGATATTGTCAGCCTTGAAGACCTGGCTAATCAGAAAGTCCGTATGGGTGGCCCAATCCAGAAGCGCTTGCTTGAAGAGCTTGGAGCCATTCCAGTCGCTGCGCCCGCAACTAAAGCCTATGAGCTCCTTGAAGGAAGGGTATTGGATGCGTCCCTCCACACACTGGAATCGGTCGTGAATTTCCGGTTGACGGAACAACTGTCACACCACACAGAAATTCCGGGTGGTTTTTACGATGCAACCTTTTTCCTGGCGATCAATAAACGAAAGTGGAAGAAGCTCTCCGAAGAAGACCGGAATGCAATTATGTCCGTCTCTGGGGAGGTGTTTTCAAGCTTATGGGGTAAGGAATTTCAACGGCAGATTGACCAAGCGGAATTAGAGTTGCAGGCCGCTGGTCACAGCTTCAATACACCATCGAGCGCATTGCTGGAGAAAATTGCCGAGATTCGGGAACGGATGATCGAAGACTGGGCTTCAGAGGGCGATGCTTTCGGGGTTTCGAAACCGCTCGAAATCGTCGAGTTCCACCAAAATCGCTATCAAGAATTATCGGGTAGGTGATCATGTTCCGGCAATGTCAATTGCCGGTTCACAATGTTCGCGAAAGCTAGCATGGATTTTGAGATGTCTCTTACATTCAGTTTAATTAGACGGCTTGTTGAGAAAGCACTGATTGTGACGCTGCTTGCAATGGTAATACTCACTTTTTCCGATGTGCTTGGTCGTCATTTGTTTAACGCACCCATTTACGGTGCGCACGATGTCACAGAACATCTGATGGCAATAATCGTTTTCTGTGGCTTGCCCTTGTTGACTTCCTCTCGTGGGCATTTGGCAGTTGATCTTTTTGACCGATTCATTATGTCCGATCGAATGCAGTGGTTCCGGTTTTTAACGAACCTTCTCATCGCAGGGATTCTTCTGCTTATGAGTTATCAATTTATGATTTCGGCAATTGACGCGGTTGAGATAAAGGAAGTGAGTCAAGAACTCCATGTGCCAAGAAGCTATATGTATTCCTTTATTAGCATCAGCTGTCTCTTAAGCGCGATCGTTGCAATTCTGCCAGCTCAAAAAAGTAGCGGCGGCGAGTTGGAGGAGCCATTATGACCACCGGACTTATTGCCCTGGCAGCGGTTCTTGTTCTCGCTTTTCTGCGCGTTCCGCTTGCGTTCTCACTTCTGACTGTTTCGCTCGTTGGCATTGCTTCAATACTGGGCACGGACGCGTCGCTTACGATGCTTTCGATGACGATTTCCGAGGCAGTGTTCTCATACGAGTTGGCTGTGGTGCCTCTGTTTATTCTTATGGGCAACATATTGTCCAGAACCGGCATTTCCGCCGATCTTTTCAAAGCCGCCAATGCTTACTTGGGTCATGTTCGTGGTGGTCTTGCGCTGTCAACTATGGTCACGTGTTCCGGCTTTAGCGCCGTGTGCGGCTCCAGCCTTGCTACAGCCGCCACGATGTCGAAAGTTGCGTATCCCAGTATGAAGCGGTACGGGTATTCCGACTCCCTGGCGTCGGCCACAATAGCGGCAGGCGGTACCCTGGGAATCCTGATTCCTCCTTCCATCATTCTGATGATTTATGGAATCTTGACGCAAACCAACATAGGGCATCTATTCATTGCCGGGATTGTTCCGGGTGTGCTGGGATTGGTGTTTTATATGGCTGCAATATACGTAATTGCCAGAGTTAACCCCAATGCAGCCCCCAAGGGTGAAAAAACCTCCAATCGCGAACGGTTCAAAACCCTTAGCGGTGTTTGGCCGTTTTGTCTGCTGTTTCTGCTGATTATCGGTGGAATTTACGCAAAAATCTTTACCGCGACTGAAGCCGCCGGCATGGGGGCTGGCTTTGCCCTGATAATCGCTCTTGTCCAGGGGCGTATGTCGAAATCTGACTTCAAGAAAATCTTTCTCGATTCAGCTTTCACTTCAGTGATGTTGTATAGCGTTCTTTTTGGCGCGATGCTCTTTGCTAAGTTGATAGCTTTTTCGGGGTTAGGCGAGAGCCTCTTGTCGGCCGTTGAGCAGGCAGAGCTAACCAGCTACCAGCTTATTTTCGCCATTCTTTTGGTATTTCTTCTGCTTGGCTGTGTTATGGACTCACTTGCAATTATCTTGATTTGCGTGCCACTTTTTGCGCCAATCATAATTGCGAATGATTTTGACCTTATCTGGTTTGGTATTATCGTTGTTGTTGTTACGGAAATTGCGTTGATTACACCCCCTATCGGAATGAACGTATTCGTAATAAAAGCAACTCTTCCCCATGTGGCTTTTAAAGACATTTTTAAGGGGTTGATACCCTTTATTGGTGTTGACCTGGTTCGCCTTGTTCTTCTTATTGTATTTCCAGCATTAACGCTCCAAATGGTGCACTGGATGCAGTAGTTTTTTTCCAATTCCCGAAGTTTTTAAAGTCTTTGAGGATTTAAAGGGTGAAATGGCCTTAGAAATCCTCAGGGTTTAGTGCGGCCAAAATAAATCTCTCCGAAAAAGGGGGTTAACTTGTCGCATTAAGGTGCCTTATGGGCTAGTGCTATTGAAATAAACTCTTAAAACAAAACTAAGATCGGTGTTTAATCGTCCGGAGATTTAAAGTGAATAAAAAAACATATTTAGCTATCCTCCTTTCAAGTGCCGCTACCAGTGTGAGTGCAGTTGATCTTGGGGAAATTAACGGGACTCAATTTGATCTCGGTGGGTATGTGAAAGTTGAAGGTGTTCACAATATGCCAGATGTCGGGGACAACCAATTTTCAGGTAGTGCCCGTCAGTCCAGATTCAACCTCACTGCTCAGGGTGAGGAAAACGGTCACAAACTAAAGGGATTTATCGAGGCGGATTTCTGGGACAATGTAAATGACGGCTCGGATAGCACATTTGGTTTGCGTCTGCGTCATGCTTTTATCAGTGTAGATAACCTGACCTTCGGCCAAACATGGAACGGACAATTTTTTGCGACGGCGCCACTGGATGTTCGGATTATTAATTTCTGGGGCCCGGGAGCCGGGACTATCGCCGGTAACGGCGCAGTTGTCCGCCCCGAATTGGTGGTTCACTACGCGAAAAACGGGCTCCGGTTAACTTTGCAGGACCCCATTTATGACGACGCCGCCTATCCAGACATGATTGGATCCTATACGCTTCGCACGGATGGTGGGCATGCCTTCAGTCTTGCTGTCACGGGCCGGGAAGTCGGAACCTTGAATGGAGATTCCGAATTGGGCGCTGCTGTTTCTTTGGCAAGCAAGTTCAGTCTCGGTCAGACCGCTTTGTCGCTGACAGCTTACACCGGTGAGGGGCAGGCAGTTTACGCAGGTTGGGGGTTTAATGGCTCCAGAGGCGCGAGCACGTCTGATGTTAACTCTGCTGGAGAGCCCATCACCACTACCGGGCTGTCTGCGGGGGTAACGCATCAATTCACCAGTAAACTTCGGGGAACACTCAGATACGGCCAAGTCAAAGCGGAAGAGGTTGATGCTTCCGTGTCCGACGATACCTTCAAAATGGCCACAGCGAATCTGATCTACAGCTATACGCCCAGTCTTGATTTTGGCATCGAGTTACGTGATCAGAATGCTGCGACGCTGCCTTCTGCGGCAAACTTTGCGTCCAGTTCCGTACGGGACGAGGGGCGACAAGTGGAGATTATGGCGATGTACAAGTTCTGATGGTGCTTTGGTAAAGCAATAGGTTTTATTGGTTTCACGCAAGGCAGTCCCGGGCACTTAGGTGCCCGAGACTGCCTTTTAATTTACATAATGCCGTCTCAAGAAATGTTCTTTGTCGATTGGCTTACCCAACAGATACCCCTGAGCGATGTCGCATTTTCGCGACTTCCACCAGTTTAACTGGCCTTCGGTCTCTGCACCTTCTGCAGTCGGTTTCAGCTCCATGGCTTTTGCCAGTCAATTTTCACCCGTAATATGGATTCGGATCGGCGGCCATCGCCGTCATCAATGTTGTTCACAAAACTCTGATCGACTTCAAGGCCTGCTATTTACAGTCTCTGAAGAAATGCCATGGAATCCTGTTGTCGGTTTGGCTCAAGGCGCCGGTTGTGACTGCCTGGTCGGCACTCGGCACGGCATTGTTGGTGACCTTGTTTCTGGAGCTTTCCCTGAACGAAGCAGTGGGTGCCTACATGGCCGCTGCTGTCATCATGTTCATTATGGGAGTTTCGGGCACGTTCGATGCTTTTGTAAGGGGTATCTTCAAAGGCGCTGCCGCCCTGAGCCTGGCCATCCCCCTGGTGCTGATCAACCTGACGGGGGCAGTTCCGCCAGGCATGGCGATTCTTCCGGCGTGCTACTGCTCAGTGGGGTAAGTCCAATCATAGGTCAGGAGTGTCTAGTGGACCGGAGTAAGTCCAGGTTTAGATACGCCAAAATAAAAAAGCCCGCGTTTTCACGCAGGCCTTTGAAAATAATGGCCCGCCCGAGAGGATTCGAACCTCTGACCTCTGCCTCCGGAGTGCAGCCTACCATGGTGTTTTAACTGGGGGTTAATCGATGTAAAGTGAGGCGGTTCAAGCGGTTACGTTTCAAGTTCGGCCTTTTGAAAAACCCTTTTAATACCGATATTTACACGATTTAGGCCGAATCCGGGCACAGGGTTGTCTGGTTGAGATTGCCAAAAAACTACCAAAACGACCGCTGCCCTGTACCCTTGATTTCGTACTTTACTCGCCCAGTTTTACTTAAACAACTACCTGAATTTTGTCCGGTTGCAGCTGCGTTGAATTGGACATAGTTCAGCCAATTTGGACTTACATCCTAGGAGCAAAAACGAATACTACTCGTAAATTCCTGTCAAACATGGTCAATGATTGACCATGTTTTGGGCTGAAGCCTATATAATCGCCGCTTCTTTTCGTTCCCGTCGTCTTTGTTTCGTGCTGATTTCAGCACCTGTGAGTTCCAGTTCTTGAATCCTGACAACCTGCCTATTCTTTCCGATTACAAATGGTTTCTTAATACTCTTCCCGAAGCGGCCCTTGTCGTTGACGATCGCGGTGAAATCCTTATTGCTAATGAAATGGCCAGACGTGTGTTCAAATCCAGCGGTGATAGCTTCCACGCAAAGCATGTCTGGGAACTCATTCCAGTCGAAAAGCGGGAAGGTCACGATGATAAAATGGCGAGCTTTCATAAATCTCCAGAGAAGGAGTCACGGATCGCGAATTCTGCGTTGGAGGCTGTGCGAGGGGACGGGACACGCTTCGCCATCGTTATTATTCTGAGGCAGATTACGTTGGCATGCGGAAGTTACACCCTGGCGATTTGTCAGGATGTATCTGAGCAGCGTTACCTTGTGACCGGGTTACGGAATGAACTGGATCAGGAACGACTGCTTGCCCGGACAGACCCCCTTACGTCGATTGCTAACATTCGGAGCTTTCGGGCAGAGCTTGAGCGCTCCATCGAACGTCTTACTCGCTACGGTCGACATTTCACGCTAATCAGTATTGATCTGGACAACTTCAAGCCGATTAACGATGACTACGGTCATGCAGAGGGAGACAAAGTGCTCATAGACGTGGGGGATACTCTCAAGTCTGGCCTTCGTAGCGGCGACTTCCCGGCACGCATCGGTGGCGACGAATTTGCGGTGTTGCTTCCTGATACGGATTTCGACGCGGCCAGGAAGTTTATCCCGCGCCTGGTCGAGACCCTGGAGAACAAGATGAAGAAGAATGACTGGCCGGTGACGTTTTCACTTGGCGTGGTGACCTTCAATGAAACACCCGGTCGAGTCGATAAAGCCCTGATGGTGGCTGATGAAACCATGTACCTCGCGAAACGGTCTGGCAAGAACAGAGCCGCAATGCGCACTTTTCAGTAAGGCCTCCAGTCAGTTGAGCCAGAAAAAGCCGGTAGAGATGAACGCCAGTGTGGCATCTGCAACAGAGGAACAAACCGAAGTGGTTGAAAAGATCAACCAGAACATCACTCAAATTAATGATCTGGCCGGCCTGAGTGCCGATCGCTCCAGAGCTATTGATGGTATAAGCGACTCGCTTGAGAGGTATGCCAAGGAACTTGAAAATCAGACAGGAAAGTTCAATTTGGCAGTTCGGTTCTTGAGGATTAGGGGCGATGCTCGGCCCCATCCCACCATCTCTTAAATTTGATATTGCCCCGGGCTTCTTCAAATATTCGTGATCTTTTGCCGCTATGGTCTATCCGTCTGACCACGTCTGTATTCGGGCGTCAAGGGGCAACATGATTGCTCGGAACGTAACCTTGATTCTCGCTCAAGAGCTCATCGAAGGTTGTGATTTCTCCGGGCGAGTCGGGACAGTAGCCCGGTAGGTTTTCTACCGAATCCAAGACCGACTTTGATTGGATTAAGCCGATCAGATCTTGAACAGTCTCAAGTTTAAGATTCTCCTCTCGACATGCTAGAAGGTAGTGTTCTTCAGCAAGCTCTGAGAAAGAAAGTCCAAATTGATTCGCCGCAGCTTCCACTCCGAAACCAACATCTGCCATGCCAGCAGCTACACAGGCGGCAATGGCGGTGTGAGTGTATTCATAATGCGATGTGCAGTTCACTGCACCTAGGGTCAGCTTCTCTCGCTCCATAAGTAAGTCGAATAGGATGCGCGTCCCAGAATGCGTATCGCGACGAATGAACAGTGCATTAGACTCCGTTAGCTCTTTAAGAGACTTTAAGGGGCCGATGCTCGGTTTCATCATTAAGCCTTCCTTACGCTTAACAAACCGAATCAATTTCAATTGAGCCCTGTTTAACTCGCTCTCATAGTGATCTAGAACACGCTTGGCCAGAAATGGGCACGTTGGGAAGTGGAAACTTGAGATATCGCATCGACCATTCAACAAGTCAAGCAGTGCTTCCTGAGGGTTTCGGTATTGGAGGTTAATTTCAACTTGGTCATTGTGTTGAGGTAGCAGTGATATGGCATAGCCGTGACTGGCATTAATCCGAAGTACTGCATTGCGCCCAGCCACCACTTTTTGAATCTCATCATTAATTTCTGAAGCCATGCTGTCGAGCTGAGGGCCAAGCCGCGCTCTAACTCTTTGTTCGGCCAGTAACACCCGTTCCCCAAGATCCGATAATCGAGTCCCCCTGCCTCTTTGCCGTACTACGATGGGAAACTCCAAAGCTTCGCCTAATTGGTGCAGCAGGTTCCAGGCATGGCGATATGATATCCCTGCAAATTTTGCGGCTTCAGTTAGCTTTTCTGTCTCCCGAACCGCTTGTAGGAGAGGAAATATCGCAGGGTCGAGTTGGCTGGCATGAGTTGTATGGATAGCCCACGCTGGGAAAACAGAAAGTTTAGGTATAGCCATGCATATTTGGCTTCTTTTTAATGAGTGATAAGGTTCTTTTGTTGCATTTAATACTACTAAATAAGAACAGGTGTGCATATATGCGGTGCGAATTTTAACTCCATCGCCTTAGGCATAGCGAGAGAGATGTCAGTCATGATCGAGCGGATAGTTGAAGGCTTGAAACATAAGCCCGGGGCACTTTTGCCTATTCTCCACTCTGTGCAGGATCATTTTGGGTATATCCCGGAGAGTTCTGTCCCAATTATCGCAGAGAAGCTTCAGTTGAGCCGGGCTGAAGTGCATGGGGTTATCAGCTTCTATCACCACTTCCGGAGCCATCCGGTAGGTTGCAGAGTGGTTCATGTTTGCCGCGCGGAAGCATGTCAGGCCATGGGGGGGCGAACACTTGAAGAGCATGTCAAAGCCCGCTTGGGAGTGGACTATCACGGTACATCTTCGGACAACGAGTTTACCCTCGAACCGGTTTATTGCTTGGGTAACTGCGCTTGCGCACCTTCGATCCGTGTTAACGATGACATTCATGGTCGGGTAACCCCGCAGAAGTTTGATCGCCTGGTGGACGAGCTCACCACCACTGCACTGGATTTTGTGCAAGCGAAGGGGCATTGATTATGTTGAAAAGAATCTACGTGCCCTGTGATACCACTGCATTGTCGATGGGCGCGGACAAGGTGGCAAAGTTAATAGAGCGTCATGCCAATGCCCGTGGCCTTGAGATCGAGTTGGTGCGCAACGGTTCCCGCGGACTGTTCTGGCTGGAGCCGTTGGTAGAAGTTGAAACCGATTCGGGCCGCATTGGTTTCGGCCCGGTAGAGGCGCATGACGTTGATGCGCTTGTCGATGCCGGTTTGTTCGAAGGAAAGTCTGACCATCCGCTATGCCTTGGCATGGTGGAAGACATTTCTTACCTCAAGCTCCAGCAGAGGCTGACATTCTCCCGCATTGGCATCACGGATCCGCTGTCGATTGCAGACTACCGGTCCCACGGCGGATTCGTCGGTCTGGAGCAGGCCGTCTCCCTGTCGCCTCAGGCAATTGTAGATGAAGTGAAGGCTTCCGGTCTGCGCGGTCGCGGTGGCGCTGCTTTTCCTACCGGCATCAAGTGGCAGACCGTACACGATGAGCCCTGGCAGCAACAGAAGTACATTGTCTGCAACGCCGACGAGGGAGATTCCGGAACCTTTGCAGACCGGCTTGCCATGGAATGCGACCCCTACATGCTGATTGAAGGCATGACCATCGCCGGGCTGGCAGTGGGGGCGACACAGGGATTCATTTATCTGCGTTCGGAATATCCTGTGGCTCACCGTATTCTGAATGAAGCGATCAGTCGTGCCGAAGCCGAAGGTTATCTGGGCCGGGATGTCAGAGGTAGCGGTCGTGCCTTCCACCTGGAAGTGCGGCTAGCGGCGGGCGCCTACATCTGCGGTGAGGAAACCTCGCTTCTGGAAAGTCTGGAAGGCAAACGCGGCCTGGTTCGCGCAAAGCCGCCCCTGCCTGCGATCAAAGGGCTATTCGGCCAGCCTACAGTAGTCAATAACGTACTGTCGTTCGCCGCTGTGCCATTCATTCTTGTAAAAGGCGGCCAGACCTACGCTGATTACGGAATGGGTAAGTCCCGGGGTACGCTGCCCATCCAGTTGGCGGGCAACATTCGAAGGGGCGGTCTGATCGAACTTGCATTCGGGGTCAGCCTGAGAGAGATCCTGGAAGACTTCGGTGGTGGCACTTTCACTGGCCGCCCCATGAAAGCGGTTCAGGTGGGCGGCCCGCTGATGGCCTACATGCCGCAAAACCAGTGGGATACGCCGATGGATTACGAAGCCTTTGCCCAACTTGGCGCAGGCATCGGCCATGGCGGCGTGGTGGTCTTTGATGACACGGTGGATATGGGCGAGCAGGCTCGGTTCGCCATGGAGTTCTGCACCGTGGAGTCCTGCGGAAAGTGCACACCCTGTCGGATCGGTTCAGTGCGTGGTCTCGAAGTGATCGACCGAATTCGTGCTGGCGAGAGCCCGGAGGCCAACCTGGTTCTGCTGGAGGAGCTGTGCGAGACCATGGTGGATGGTTCCCTATGTGCCATGGGCGGTATGACCCCATTCCCTGTACAGAGTGTGATGAAATATTTTCCGGACGACCTGACGGCCTGACCAACGCGAGTGGAGGCAATAACAATGCTGCAATATTTTGATCCCGACACGAGCGGCCTGAATCCCAATATCGACTATGGTACGCCGCCCAGTAATTCAGAAACTCTAGTCAGCCTCTCCATAGACGGCACCGATATCGCCGTGCCAGAAGGAACCTCGGTACTGCGGGCAGCCACCCTGGCGGGTATCAATATTCCCAAGCTGTGTGCATCGGACAACCTGGAAGCCTTCGGTTCCTGTCGCATGTGCGCGGTGGAGATCGAGGGCCGACGCGGCTATCCGGCCTCCTGTACCACTCCGGTGTCCGAAGGCATGACTGTCACCACTCAGAACGCCAAGCTGGCGAAGCTCCGGCGCAACATCATGGAGCTGTATATTTCAGACCACCCGTTGGACTGCTTGACCTGTCCGGCCAATGGCAATTGCGAACTGCAGGACGTGGCCGGCGCCGTGGGGCTTCGGGAAGTCCGTTATGGATTTGAGGGTGAGAACCATCTCGATGCGGAGGTGGACGACTCCAACCCCTATTTCAGCTTCGACCCCAGTAAGTGCATTGTCTGCTCCCGTTGCATACGCGCCTGTGAGGAAGTGCAGGGCACTTTTGCCCTGACCATCGACGGCCGTGGTTTCGACTCCAAGGTGTCTGCCGGACAGAACGATCCGTTCATGGATTCCGAGTGCGTCTCGTGCGGTGCCTGCGTGCAGGCCTGCCCCACCTCCACATTAATGGAAAAGAGCGTGATCGACGCTGGCCAGCCAGAGCACAGTGTGGTCACTACTTGCGCATACTGCGGTGTGGGCTGCTCGTTCAAGGCAGAAATGAAAGGTGACCAATTGGTGCGCATGGTTCCCTACAAGGGTGGCGATGCCAACCAAGGTCATTCCTGCGTGAAGGGGCGTTTTGCGTTCGGCTATACCACTCACAAGGACCGGATCAAGGAGCCAATGATCCGGGAGTCGATCGACGACCCCTGGCAAGTTGTGACTTGGGAAGAGGCCATTGAGTTTTCTGCCAAGAAGCTCAAAGACACCCAGGCAAGATACGGTCGGGAAAGCATCGGCGGTATTACGTCTTCCCGCTGTACCAATGAGGAAACCTATCTGGTGCAGAAGCTGATTCGCGCGGCGTTCGGCAACAACAACACAGACACCTGTGCACGTGTCTGTCATTCCCCCACCGGCTTTGGTCTGAAGACCACCATGGGCGAATCCGCGGGAACACAGACCTTTGATTCCGTTATGAAGGCCGACACCATAGTGGTGATCGGTGCCAACCCTACCGATGCCCACCCGGTGTTTGCCTCCCAGATGCGCAAGCGTCTTCGCCAGGGCGCAAAACTGATCGTGATTGATCCGCGCCGCATCGATCTGCTGAAAACGCCCCATGGCACTGAAGGCATTCACCTGCCGTTACGTCCGGGTACCAACGTAGCGATGATCAACTCGCTGGCCCATGTGATTGTGACCGAGGGGCTGGAAGACAAAGGGTTCATCGAAAGCCGGTGTGAGCTCAAACAATACAACCAGTGGCGGGATTTCATTGCCGAGGAACGCCATTCTCCGGAAGCCCTGGAGGTGGTCACCGGTGTGTCTGCCGACTTGGTGCGTCAGGCCGCGCGGGCGTATGGCGAAGCGGATAATGGAGCCATCTACTATGGCCTGGGTGTCACAGAGCACAGCCAGGGCTCCACCATGGTGATGGGTATCGCCAACCTGGCAATGGCCACCGGTAACATTGGCCGTGAAGGTGTGGGGGTGAACCCGCTGCGGGGACAAAACAACGTTCAGGGCTCCTGCGACATGGGCTCCTTCCCTCACGAACTGCCCGGCTACCAGCATGTGGGCGATTCGGCGGTACGGACCAAGTTCCAGGATGCATGGAATGTGGTCATAGACAACGAGCCGGGCCTGCGAATTCCCAACATGTTTGATGCCGCCATTGCCGGCAGTTTCAAGGCCATGTATGTGCAGGGCGAGGATATTGCCCAGTCCGATCCCAACACCCAGCATGTGGAGGCGGCACTCAGTTCGCTGGATTGTCTGATTGTGCAGGATATCTTCCTGAACGAAACCGCCAAGTACGCTCATGTGTTGCTGCCGGGCTCCACTTTCCTCGAAAAGAACGGCACCTTCACCAACGCCGAGCGACGGATTAACCGGGTGCGCAAGGTGATGGCGCCAGTGGCCGGGATGGAAGACTGGGAAGTCACCATGGCGTTGTCCAATGCGTTGGGATATCCGATGCATTACAACCATCCGTCCGAGATTATGGACGAGATTGCTCGGCTGACGCCGACCTTCACAGGAGTCAGTTACGACAGGCTGGACGATCTTGGTAGTATCCAGTGGCCTTGTAACGACGAGCACCCTGATGGAACCCCTACCATGCACACCCTCGACTTCCCGATCGGCAAGGGCAAATTTGCGGTCACCGAGTATGTTGCTACCGAGGAAAAAACTAATCGTAAGTTCCCGCTGTTGCTTACGACCGGACGTATCCTGAGTCAGTACAACGTGGGCGCACAAACCCGGCGGACTGAAAATAGCCAGTGGCACAGCGAGGACGTTCTGGAAATCCACCCCAGTGACGCCGAACTGCGCGGTGTTCGAGAAGGCGACTGGCTAGGCGTTTCAAGTCGCGTAGGGCAGACGGTTTTGCGGGCGCGAATAAGTGACCGCATGCTGCCCGGGGTAGTCTGGACCACCTTCCACCATCCGGGCAGCGGTGCCAATGTTATTACCACTGATAGTTCGGACTGGGCCACCAATTGCCCTGAGTACAAGGTCACGGCGGTGCAGGTAGAGAAGGTTAGTCAGCCATCCGCGTGGCAGCGGCACTTTGCGCAGTTCGACGAGCGCCAGCATCAGTTATTGGATTCAAAGGCAGGCGAAGAGGAGCGCTCCGATGTCGCTTCCTTTGAGTAAGGTTGAGGATGCGGTGATGGAGCCTGGGACACAGGAGCAAGCTCTTCCTTCGACCGTATTCGAAACGACGGTCGATGTTTGCGGCGGGATTGAGGGCACTCCGCACAGTGATCAGGTTGCAGAAGAGGTTCCGGTAGCTATGGTCTACAATGGCATCTCTCACGCTGTGATGATGGCTTCGCCCTCCGACCTGGAAGATTTTGGTCTTGGGTTCAGCTTAAGCGAGGGGATTATTGATTGCCCGGAGCAACTCTTCCAGCTTGACGTGGGGGTTGGTAAACAGGGCATCACCTTGGAGATGCATGTCGCAGGCGAGTGTTTTGCACGATTGAAGGAGCAGCGCCGAAACATGGCCGGTCGAACAGGCTGCGGGCTGTGTGGCACCGAGAGTCTCTCTCAAGCGGTTCGTCCTATTCAAGAGGTGCCCAATCATACTTCTCCCCACAATCGATCTGTTCAGGTTGCCCTTCATGGACTACGGCAGCATCAACCCCTGCAGTCTGAAACCGGGGCTACCCATGGGGCTGCCTGGTGTGACAGCGAGGGCATGATTCAGACGATCCGGGAAGATATCGGTCGGCATAATGCTCTGGACAAGCTCATTGGTGCGCGGATTGCTCGGTATGGCCCCAACGCTTTCAACGACGGCTTCGCGCTCATCTCAAGTCGGGCCAGTTTCGAAATGGTCCAGAAAAGCGCGAGCGTAGGCATTCGCTGTCTGGTTGCTGTTTCGGCAGCCACGGCACTGGCAATTCGCCGGGCCGAAGAAGCCGGAATGACTCTGATCGGCTTTGCAAGACCGGGAAGGCACGTTATTTATACGCGCAAGCATTGAGTAGAATTTGGCAATTTATTGGGGTAAATAAATGTGAGCAGTGATCAAACGACACATTTAGTTAAGATGGTTAATCAAATCAGCATTAATGCGCCAACGCAGTGTCGTGAAGAGGCGATTCAATTTGTTGCACAACATCTTACTAAGTTCTGGGCCAGGGAAATGAAGCGCCAGATAAAGGAATACGCAATCTCTGACGGAGAGGCCTTGTCACCAATTTCTTTGCAAGCGGTTAAGATGCTCTGATTCTCTAGGATCGCTTGATTGAATCAAAATGGACACACAGTAGGAAGTCACGGAGGCTTATGGAGCCTCCTTTGAAAAGGGTAATTACAAGCTATATCTCACGGTTTGGTGTCGCCTACATATTCGGATAATTCGGGCCACCGCCCCCTTCCGGAGTAACCCAGTTAATGTTCTGGGCAGGATCCTTGATATCACAGGTCTTGCAGTGAACACAGTTCTGAGCGTTGATTTGGAAGCGCTTACCGCTGCCATCATCTTTCTCGACAACTTCGTACACACCGGCCGGGCAGTAACGCTGCGCAGGCTCGTCGTATTTCGGCAGGTTATCGCGAATCGGCAGTTCCGGATCCGTCAGCTTCAGGTGTACCGGCTGATCTTCCTCATGGTTGGTGTTGGAGATAAACACCGAGGACAGACGGTCGAAGGTCAGGGTGTTATCCGGCTTGGGATAGTTCACCTTCTTGCACTCGGCCGCCGGCTTCAGGGTGGCGTAGTCCGGAGTGGTATCGTGGAAGGTGATCGGAAGGCTGCCACGCAGGATGTTCTGCTCGAAGAAGGCGATGGCACCGCCAACCACATTGCCAAACTTGTGCATGGCCGGGCCAAAGTTGCGCTCCGCGTAGAGTTCCTTGAACAGCCAGCTGTCTTCGAACTTCTTCTGGAAGCTGGTGATTTCCTCACCGCTCTTGCCGTCCTTCAGCGCCTCAAAAACCGCCTCAGCGCCCAGCATGCCGGACTTCATGGCCGTGTGGGAGCCCTTGATCTTGGAGCCATTCAGAGTGCCGGCATCACAGCCGAGCAGCAGGCCACCCGGGAAGCTCATCTTCGGCAGTGCGTTGTAGCCGCCTTTGGTGATTGCACGTGCACCATAGGAAACACGCTTGCCACCTTCGAGGTGTTTCTTGATCTCGGGATGCAGCTTCAGACGCTGGAATTCATCGAACGGGCTCAGGTGCGGGTTGCTGTAGGAAAGGTCGGTGATCAGACCCACGTAGACCTGGCCGTTTTCCAGGTGATACAGGAAAGACCCGCCGGTGGAACCGGTTTCCTTCAGCGGCCAACCAGTGGTGTGAACCACCAGGCCCGGTTCGTGTTTGGCCGGATCGATGTCCCACAGCTCTTTGATGCCGATGCCGTAGTGTTGCGGATCCTTGCCTTCATCCAGCTTGAAGTCATTGACCAGGCGCTTGCCCAGGTGACCACGGCAGCCTTCGGTAAACATGGTGTACTTGGCGCGCAGTTCCATGCCCGGCATGTAGCCGTCTTTTTCGGAACCGTCACGGGCAACGCCCATATCGCCGGTGATAATGCCTTTAACCTGACCGTCTTCAACGATGGTCTCGGCGGCGGCAAAACCGGGATAGACCTCAACGCCCAGACCTTCTGCCTGCTCGGCGAGCCAGCGGCACAGGTTACCCAGGCTGATAATGTAGTTGCCATGGTTGTGCATGTTCTTGGGCACAAACGCATTGGGGATCTTGGTGGCGCTTTCCTGGTTCTTCAGCAGGAAAATATCGTCGCGGGTAACCGGCGTGTTCAGCGGGGCGCCTTTCTCTTTCCAGTCCGGGAAGAGCTCGTTGAGGGCAGTGGGCTCGAATACGGTACCGGCCAGAATGTGAGCGCCGATCTCAGAACCTTTTTCTACCACGCATACGGTGAGTTCCTCGCCAGCTTCCTGCGCCAGCTGCATGACACGGCACGCTGCCGACAGGCCCGCCGGGCCGCCGCCGACGATCAGAACATCAAATTCCATCGATTCGCGTTCCACTATGCCCCTCCACAATTCAAGAAAGTTAATTTTAACCGGCTAATCGAAGTGTTGATTTTCACAGGTGTAGGCGCCTTTAATTACAGGAGGCCGACATCTGTTAGTGCTGCTGCGATCTCGTCCAGCGCCTCGGGGTTGCTCAGGGCATCGCGGTTATCCGACTTTTTGGAACCATTAATTAGCCTGGCGACGGCTAGCTCCACCTTCTTGCCGCTTCGGGTGTACGGAATATCGTTCACCTGCACGATGCGCTTGGGTACGTGCCGTGGACTGGCGCCCTCGCGGATTCGGCTCTTGAGTTGTTTAAGCAGATCGTTGGTGATTTCCTGGCCGGCGGCCGGGACCACCAGCAAAACCACTTCCACGTCGCCGTCGATCTGGCGACCGACCACAAGGCTGTCTTTGACCTCAGCCACGGTTTCGACCTGGCGGTAGATTTCCGCGGTACCGATTCGAACACCGCCGGGATTCAGGGTAGCGTCGGAGCGGCCGTAGATGATGGCGCCGCCGTGCTCGGTGAATTCGATGAAATCGCCGTGGGCCCAGACGCCGGGGAAGGTGTTGAAGTAAGCATCGCGGTAGCGCTCACCATCCGGGTCCTGCCAGAAGCTGACGGGCATGGATGGCAGGGGCTGACGGCAGACCAGTTCGCCGCGGCCTTCGCTGACCGGTTGGCCATCGTCGGCGTAAGCGACAGCATCAACACCCAGGAAACGGCACTGGATTTCGCCGCGACGAACAGGCAGCAGCGGGGTTGAGCCCACAAAACAACCACAGATATCAGTACCGCCGGCGATAGATCCGAGCAGGGCGCCTGGCGCACCGTCGCTGTAGACCCAATCGTAATCTTCCGGCAACAGCGGCGAACCGGTGGAGAACACCACCCGCAGTTTGCTCTGGTCCAGCGTTTTCGCGGGCGCCAGCTCGCCCTTCCGACAGCCGGCGATGAAGCGCGCACTGGTGCCGAAATGGGTGACCTTCTCTTCCGCCACAATGTCCCAGAGGAAGTTCAGGTTCGGATAGCCCGGGGAGCCGTCAACGGTGATCACTGCCGCGCCTGTCATCAGGGCGGAGGCTTGCCAGTTCCACATCATCCAGCCACAGGTGGTGAAGTACAGGAACCGGTCCTGCGTACCAACGTCGCCATGAAGCATCAATTCCTTGGCATGATTAACCAACAGTCCGGCGTTGCCGTGAACGATGCACTTGGGTTTGCCCGTGGTACCGGACGAATACAGGATATACACTGGGTGGTCCGGGGCAAGCGGCGTGAACGAAGGCGGCTTGCCCGCACCGGAGGCCAGTGCATCTTCCCAGGTGGTGACCAGATCACCAGGAATCGGGGCTTCGTCAGGCAGTTGCTGGACGCTGACAACGGTTTTCAGCGTAGGCAGGCCGGCGATTAGCTCGGCAAAATCCTGCTGGCGGGCGAACACCTTGCCACCGTATCCGTAACCGTTAACAACGATGAGCGCTGCGGGTTCAATCTGACCAAAACGATCGAGAATGGCGCCAACACCAAAATCGGGAGACGCGGAACTCCAGATGGCGCCGAGGCTGGTCGCTGCCAGCATACCAACCAGGGCTTCATAGCCGTTAGTGACCACACCAGCCACTCGATCGCCCTGTTGAATGCCTTTGCCACGCAGGAATGCTTCAAGGGCACCCGCGTCCGCCCTTAGCTCGGCGTAGGTGCGGCGGAGCACAGGGCGGGTTTCACAGTAGGCCACCACCGCCTCGCGATTGGCGTGCTCTCCCTGCGCCAAACGGAGCAGGTTGGCGGCAAAATTCAGCTTCATACCCGGGAACCATTCGGCGCCAGGCATTTCACGCTTGCCAAGGACTTTATCGGCCGGTGTGTCGCAGACCAGACCACAGTAATCCCAGACCTTTTGCCAGAAGGTCTCAAGCTCATCAATCGACCACTGGTGCAAAGCGTGGTAATCGGTAAAGGGACCTAGGCCCTGCTGCTCCAGCCAGGCCTTGAACTGGCCCATTCTGGAGTTCTTCAGGGTGTCTTCTGAGGGCGACCATAAAATATCAGGGCTGGGAGTGGTTTGGTTTTTCATGAGTCAAATCCTATTTTCATGAGCCGGCTTGACAGTCTGTTGTCTGACCGACTTTCGAACCGTTGTGACGGTTTAGCTGATTGCAGATCCAGTCGCCGGTCGCGACCAGTTTTTCCAGATCAACACCGGTTTCTATGCCCAAACCGTTAAGCAGATATAGCACGTCTTCGGTGGCGACGTTGCCCGAGGCGCCTTTGGCGTAGGGGCAGCCGCCGAGGCCGGCAACGGAGGCATCGATAACGCTGACGCCTTCTTCCAGTACGGCATAAAGGTTGGCCAGTGCCTGGCCATAGGTGTCGTGGAAATGGGCGGCCAGCTTTTCCATGGGCACGTGGGCGGCGACGGCTTCGAGCATGCGTTTGGCTTTCAGCGGCGTGCCGACGCCGATGGTGTCGCCCAGGGAGATTTCGTGGCAGCCCATGTCGTAAAGGGCTTTGGCCACGGTGGCCACCTGCTCGGGTGCAATGTCGCCTTCGTACGGGCAACCCATCACGGTGGAAACGTAACCGCGCACGGGGATGCCGTGTTTGCGGGCTTCTTCCACCACCGGGGCGAAGCGCTCAAGGCTTTCGGCGATGGTGCAGTTGATGTTCTTTTTGGTGAAGGATTCGGACGCGGCGCCGAAGACGGCGACCTCGTCGGCCTTCGCCGCCAGTGCGCCTTCGAACCCTTTCAGGTTCGGGGTCAGGGCAGAGTAGCGAACGCCGGCCTTGCGGTTGATGCTGGCCATTACTTCGGCGGCATCGCCCATCTGTGGCACCCATTTCGGGGACACGAAGCTGGCGGCCTCGATGTGGCTCAGGCCGCTGTCTGCCAGGCGGTCGATCAGCCCGGTTTTGATGGCGGTGGCAATCACCGGGCCGGGCTCGTTCTGGAGTCCGTCCCGGGGGCTCATCTCAACCAGGCGAACCTGTTTGGGAAAGGCCATCAGCCTGCCTCCTCTTCTTCGTTCACTTCAATGGCAATCAGTTCGGCACCTTCGGACACCTGGTCGCCTTCTGCGAAGAAGATTTCGGTAACCACGCCGTCGGCCGGGGCCTTGATAGCGTGTTCCATCTTCATGGCTTCCATGATCACCAGGCTCTGGCCGGCGGTGACCTTGTCGCCCACCTTGGCCTGCACGGCCACGATGGCGCCGTTCATGGGTGCGGCCAGGCTGCCTTCGCCGGCCATTTCCTCGAAGCCGTAGCTTTCCTTGTACACGGTGCAGTTGAAGGTGTCGCCTTCGTAGAACAGCACCAGCTGGTCGTTGTGCAGGTTGCCGTGGATGCTGATGCGGTGGCCGTTGATGACGGCCTGCAGGTAGTCATCGTCCAGTCGGGCAGTAAGGTTGTATACGCTGTCGCCCACGAACACCTGATAGCGGTCGTCGCGTTCCAGCACCTTCAGGTCGTGAATCTCTTCACCCACCTGCAGCTGCAGTGGCTGGGCGAACTCGGAGTTCATGCGCCAGCTGTTCTGGCGGCCGAACGGCGACCAGGGGTCGGTGCTGACCACTTCCCGGGATTTGCGCTGTTCCAGAACAAAACCGGCGGCCAGTACCAGGGCCTTGTGGGTATCCAGCTTGGATTTCGGGAACAGCAGTTCCCGGTGATCCTCAATGAAGCCGGTGGTCAGTTCCGCTTCCCGGAAAGGTTGGGCGTCCGCCAGGGCGTGCAGGAACCGGATGTTGGTCTTCACGCCTGCAATGCGGTAGTGCTCCAGGGCCTGAACCATACGGTTGATGGCCTGGTCGCGGGTTTCGTCCCACACGATCAGTTTGGCGATCATGGGGTCGTAGTGGATGCTGATGTCGTCGCCCTCGGTCACGCCGGTGTCGACGCGCACATGGGCGCTTTCATCCGGAGTGCTCAGGTAGCGCAGGTTACCGGTGGCCGGCAGGAAGTCCTGGTCCGGGTCTTCGGCGTAGATCCGCGCTTCCAGAGCGTGGCCCCGGGTTTTCACCTGAGACTGTTCCAGCGGCAGGGCATCACCCCAGGCCACTTTCAGCTGCCATTCCACCAGATCCTGGCCGGTGACCATTTCGGTAACCGGATGCTCGACCTGAAGGCGGGTGTTCATCTCCATGAAGAAGAAGGAGCCGTCGACGTCGTACAGGAATTCAACGGTGCCGGCACCCACGTAGTTAATGGCCTGGGCGGCGCGCACGGCCGCCTCACCCATGGTCTTGCGGGTTTCTTCGCTCAGGCCCGGGGCCGGGGCTTCTTCCAGGACTTTCTGATGGCGGCGCTGCACGGAGCAATCACGCTCGGCCAGGTACACGCCCTTGCCTTCCTGGTCGCAGAAGACCTGAATCTCCACGTGCCGGGGCTGGGTCAGGTAACGTTCGATCAGCATGTCCGGGTTGCCGAACGCGTTCTGGGCTTCGCGCTTGGCCGCAGCCAGAGCATCGTCAAACTCGCCCATGTTGTTCACGACGCGCATGCCTTTGCCACCGCCGCCGGCAACAGCCTTGAGCAGCAAGGGGAAGCCGCATTTCTCGGCTTCGGCCCGCAAGGTTTCAACCGACTGGTCGTCGCCGTGGTAACCGGGCACCAGCGGCACGCCAGCCTTTTCCATGATGGCCTTGGCCGCGGACTTGGAGCCCATGGCAGCGATGGCCGAGGAGGGTGGGCCGATGAAGACAATGTTGTTGGCTTCACAGGATTCGGCGAACCCGGTGTTTTCCGAAAGGAAACCGTAACCCGGGTGGATGGCCTGGGCACCGCTCTTTTTGGCAATCTCGATGATCTTTTCGGCCCGCAGGTAGCTCTCGGAGCTGGGTGCAGGGCCGATGTGGAAGGCTTCGTCAGCCATGGCCACGTGCCGTGCATTGGCGTCGGCCTCGGAATAGACGGCGACAACGCGAATGCCCATGCGGTGGGCGGTTTGTATGATCCGGCAGGCGATTTCGCCCCGGTTGGCGATCAGTATCTTGCTGAACATTGTTATTCTTCCTCCGGAACCCAGTTGGCCTTGCGCTTGTTCAGGAAGGCGCTGAGCCCTTCCTGCCCTTCTTCACCCACCCGGATATCCGCGATGCGGTGTGCGGTGTCGTCAATCACGTCGTCGTTGATGGGCTTGTGGCTGACGGCGAATACCAGGTCCTTGGCGGCTTTCATGGCCTCGGGCCCGTTCATGGCCAGTTGCTGGAGCATCTCGTTGCAGCGGGCTTCCATGGCATCTACATCGTCACAGACGATGTGCACGAGGCCGTATTCCTGAGCCTGCTTGGCGGTGAATACTTCGGCGGAGATGAAGTACCGCCGGGCCTGGCGCTCGCCGATGGCGCGCACCACGTAGGGGCTGATCACGGCCGGAATCAGGCCGAGCTTCACTTCGCTGAGGCAGAAGCTGGATTTCTCGGTGGCGATTACGATGTCGCAGCAGGCGGCAAGGCCCACCGCGCCGCCGAAAGCAGCGCCCTGTACCAGGCCGATCACCGGCTTGGACAGGTGGTTGAGCACGTTCATCAGCCGCGCCAGTTCCCGCGAGTCGTCCAGGTTTTCCTGGCGGCTGTTGTCCGCCATGCGGCGCATCCAGCCCAGGTCCGCCCCGGCGGAGAAGTGTTTGCCTTCGGAGCGTAGGATGACAATCTTGGTGTTGTCGTCAGCGTCGACGTTCTCAAGCGCGGTAATCAGCTGCTGGATGATCACGTCGTCGAAGGCGTTGCGCTTGTCCGGGCGGTTGAGAACCACCTCGGCAATGCCGTCGGACCGGTGTCTGAGCAGGACTGCGGATTCGTTGTCTGTCATGTCAGTCTCCCCGATTACATCCGGAACACGCCGAAGCGTGTTGGTTTGGCCGGGCGGTTAAGGGTGGCGGACAGGCTGAGGGCAACCACTTCCCGGGTCTGGGCCGGGTCGATCACGCCGTCGTCCCACAGCCGCGCGCTGGCGTAGTAGGGGTGGCCCTGATGTTCGTAGGAGTCGACGATGGGCTTCTTGAACTCGGCCTCTTCATCGGCACTCCACTCCTGGCCTTTGCGCTCCATGCCTTCGCGCTTGACGGTGGCGAGCACGCCAGCGGCCTGTTCGCCGCCCATCACGGAGATGCGGGCGTTGGGCCACATCCACAGGAAGTCGGGGCTGTAGGCGCGGCCGCACATGCCGTAGTTGCCGGCGCCAAAGCTGCCGCCGATCAATACGGTGATCTTGGGCACCTCGGCGCAGGCCACGGCCATGACCATCTTGGCGCCGTGTTTGGCGATGCCTTCGGATTCGTGCTTCTGGCCCACCATGAAGCCGGTGATGTTCTGCAGGAACAGCAACGGGATGTTGCGCTGGCAGCACAGCTCAATAAAGTGCGCGCCTTTCTGGGCGGATTCGCTGAACAGGATGCCGTTGTTGGCGATGATGCCCACCGGGTAGCCGTGGATATGGGCAAAACCGGTCACCAGGGTCTGGCCGTAGTAGCGTTTGAATTCGTCAAATTCGGAGCCGTCGACGATGCGTGCAATGACGTCGCGCACGTCGAACTGTTTACGCAGGTCGGTGCCGACAATGCCGTAGATTTCTTCGGCGTTGTACAGCGGTGCCTTGGGTTTGCGAATCTCCACGTCAGCCGGTTTGCGGCGGTTGAGGTTGGAGATGCAGCGCCGGGCGATTTCCAGGGCGTGGGCGTCGTTCTCGGCGTAATGATCGGCCACACCGGAGACTTTGCAGTGCACGTCGGCGCCACCCAGGTCTTCGGCGCTGACGACTTCACCGGTGGCGGCTTTTACCAGCGGCGGGCCGGCCAGGAAGATGGTGCCCTGGTTGCGCACGATGATGGATTCGTCGGCCATGGCGGGTACGTAGGCACCGCCGGCGGTGCACAGGCCCATGACGACGGCGATCTGGGGAATGTCGTCGGCGGACATGCGGGCCTGGTTGTAGAAGATGCGGCCGAAGTGGTCGCGGTCCGGGAAGACGTCGTCCTGCCGGGGCAGGTTGGCGCCGCCGGAGTCGACCAGGTAGATGCAGGGCAGGCGGTTCTGCAGGGCGATTTCCTGGGCGCGCAGGTGTTTCTTGACCGTCAACGGGTAGTAGCTGCCGCCTTTCACGGTGGCGTCGTTGGCGATGATCATGCATTCGGTGCCGGAAACGCGGCCGACGCCGGCGACGACGCCTGCGGCGGGGACTTCTTCGTCGTAGACGTTGTAGGCGGCGAATTGGCCTACCTCAAGAAAAGGAGAGCCGTCGTCCAAGAGGCGGTTGATGCGCTCGCGGGGGAGCAGTTTGCCGCGGGCGATGTGGCGTTCCTGGTAGGAAGGGCCGCCGCCTTGCTGGATGGTGGTCACTTTGTCCCGCAGGTCGGCCACGGCCTTGGCCATGGATTCCTGGTTGGCCTGGAATTCTTCGGACCTTGGGTTAACTTTGCTTTGGAGTACCGTCATAGCATTTTAGTCCGTGTGTCTGAGTCCGTGCGTCGGGTCTGGTGGCATGGCGATCCGGGACACGCCGTGAATACGTCCCTGTAGGCTCGTAAAAAACATCCCTGTTTTTTACGGTCCCGGAGCGCCATGCCACCAGACCCTCGTCGTTCTTGGGTGCTGGCCTTGCGATGCCACTGCCTTTAATTGTTCAGGTACAGCTCACGCCCGATCAGCATCCGGCGGATTTCGGACGTGCCAGCGCCGATTTCATAGAGCTTGGCGTCCCGCAGCAAACGGCCTGTCGGGTACTCGTTGATGTAGCCGTTGCCGCCCAGAAGCTGGATGGCGTCGAGGGCCAGTTTGGTGGCCATTTCGGCGGAGTAGAGGATGGCGCCGGCGGCGTCTTTGCGGGTGGTGTTGCCGCGGTCGGCGGACATGGCGACCATGTAGACGTAGGACTTGGCGGTGTTCATCCAGGTGTACATGTCAGCCACTTTGCCCTGGACCAGTTCGAATTCACCGATGGCCTGGCCGAACTGTTTGCGCTCGCGGATGTAGGGTACGACCGCGTCCATGGCGGCTTGCATGATGCCCAGCGGGCCGCCGGAGAGGACGAGGCGTTCGTAGTCGAGGCCGCTCATCAGGACTTTGGCGCCGTTGCCTTCGCCGCCCATGACGTTTTCCTTGGGCACTTTGGCGTCTTCGAACACCAGCTCACAGGTGTTGGAGCCGCGCATGCCGAGTTTGTCGAGCTTCTGGGCCTGGCTGAATCCCGGGGTGTCGCGTTCCACAATAAAGGCGGTGATGCCACGGGGGCCAGCGGATGGGTCGGTTTTGGCGTAGATCACGTAGACGTTGGCGTCGGGGCCGTTGGTGATCCACATCTTGTTGCCGTTCAGCACGAAGTGGTCGCCTTCGTCCCGGGCAGAGAGTTTCATGGAGATAACATCGGAGCCGGCGTTAGGCTCGGACATGGCCAGCGCACCTACGTGTTCGCCGCTAACCAGCTTGGGCAAATATTTCTTCTTCTGTTCTTCGGTCCCGTTGCGATGAATCTGGTTCACGCACAGGTTGGAGTGGGCACCGTAGGACAGGCCAACAGAGGCGGAAGCCCGGCTGATTTCTTCCATAGCGATAACGTGCGCCAGGTAACCCATGTCAGAACCACCGTATTCCTCTGAAACGGTAATGCCCAGCAGGCCCATGTCGCCCATTTTGCGCCAGAGGTCCATGGGAAACTCGTTCTTGCGGTCGATTTCTTCGGCGCGGGGCGCAATTTCGGAGGCTGCGAAGCCGTTGATCTGCTCGCGCAGCATGTCCAGGGTCTCGCCGAGGCCGAAGTTGAACTCTGAGTATTGTGATTTCATGGTTGGCTACCTTTTGATCTTCCTGTTATTTCTGCTCGGTGGACTCAGGCTCTTTGGTGGTGGCCTTTGTCTGTTTACGCTTTCGCTTTTGCAGGTCAGCAAGCGCCTCGCGGCATCGTGCTTCTGCGGTGTCCATTTCCATTTCTGCCTGGGCAATGTCGTTTTTCTGTTGCTCCAGTTGCGCCCGTTTGCGGGCCAGGGTGTCCAGCATCAACAGGAGCTGTTTTTCGTTGCCGCCGGGGATTGCTGCGTCCCACCGGTCAAAAAGGTCTTTGATCTCCGAAAGCGAGAAGCCCATCCGTTTGTTGCGCAAAATGAGCTTCAACCGGGCTCTGCACTTATCATCGAAAATACGAATGTTTCCTCGCCGATACGGAATGAGTAATCCCTGATCCTCATAGAAGCGGACACTTCTGGTGGTAATATCAAATTCATTGGCTAATTCGCCGATGCTACAAATATGCTGCTGTGACATTGGCTGATCCTTATGGGGGACTGGCAAACGTTCAGTTTTCATTCCCATAATCTTTCACCCGAAAGCTCGATCACTAGGACAGTCCATCAGCAGGAAAGCACAGCTCTTTCAATGGGTGCCTTTCCTGCTGATGTTGTCGGGGTTTGGCTTACTTTATCTTTGAGTAAATTTTGGCGTGAGGGCCATCAACCTGGGTAGACCATGCTTTGGATGCTTGGTCAAACTCGAACTCTGCATAATCCACAGAAATGTTTTGCTCAACGGCAATTTTTAACAAGCGTTCCCAAATTCTCCGTCTATCATCCGGTGCCCGTTGCCCAGTTCCGACAACCGACAGTGACCGGAACAACAAAAGCCCCATATCGAGATTGATCTGGCGGCCGGCACCGGTGCCAATGGTCATGATGCGTGCTCCCCAGCGCGTGGCCTTCAGAGCGTTGAGCATCGGTTGTCCGCAGACGAGATCAAGCACCACATCAATTCCGTCGCCGCCTGCTTCTTTAAGCGCTTCCACATCACTTTCGTCGCCTTTAAGGCGCACAGTATCGTCAGCGATGCCACGCTCTTTCAGGCGATCAAGGGACTCTTCATGTCGTGCGGCCGCAATGACTTTTCCGGCGCCCAGATACTTTGCAAGTTGCAGGGCAATTTGCCCCAGAGTTCCCGTGGCACCGAGAATCAGAACTGTTTCACCGGGTTGGATGTTCGCTTCTTCAAGCGGAATAAGGGCACCTGTGGCAGCAATACCCATAGTAATCGCCGTACGGTCGTCGATATGATCTGGAACTTCCCATACTTCTTCTTTAGGGACGAGAGTCCGCTCTGCCCAGGCGCCAAAGGGAGGCACTGAGCGTTCACCGAAATAAACCCTCTTTCCATCAGAGGTTTTGCCGACACCTTCACCTCGAATAACGCAGGGGTACTCTACACCCATCCGGTAGGCGCCCAGTACGTCCCAACCGCCCAAGCCTGCAGTATCCACATCGATTAGAACGGCGCCTTCCTGTGCGTCTGGCACTGGGAAATCCTCGATAACCGGAATGGCGCCGCGTTCTTTAATGACTGCTGCTTTCATTTTGGTCTCCTTTTTGTCTTTTTTATGACAAATTTCTGGTAGTTACTGCACGCTCGCCTAAGGCCGTTCTAGCGCCATTGCGACGCCTTGTCCTCCCCCAATACAGAGAGTTGCCAAGCCTTTTTTCGAGTCGCGGCGAACCATTTCATGGAGCAAGGTGACGAGAATGCGGCAGCCCGAAGCGCCGATCGGATGGCCAAGGGCGATTGCTCCGCCGTTTACGTTCACTTTGTCGGTGTCCCATGCAAGTTCTTTTCCGACGGAGAGGCATTGAGCGGCAAATGCTTCGTTCGCTTCAATGAGGTCTAAGTCCTCGATCGACCAGTTCGCCTTGGCGAGACATTTTTTACTGGCGGGTACCGGGCCAATGCCCATGATCGCTGGATCCACTGCCGCACTGCCATAGCTCTTGATTTGCGCCAAAACCGGTAACCCCAGTTCACGGGCCTTTTCGGCGGACATCAAAAGTACGGCAGCGGCGCCATCGTTCAACGTTGAAGCATTTCCGGCGGTTACGCTGCCATCTTTCGCAAACACTGGCCGCAGTTTCGAAAGGCTGCCTTCAGAGGTATCGCCGCGAGGTTGTTCGTCGGTATCGAACAGGAGCGGGGCGGACTTGCGCTGTGGGACTTCAACGGGCGTGATTTCTTTTTTGAAACGACCAGAAGAAACAGCTTCGCTCGCTTTCACATGGGAGAGCCTGGCAAACGAATCTTGTTCCTCCCGCTTTAATTGATACTTTTCAGCGAGGTTTTCCGCAGTAACACCCATGTGGTAATGGTTAAAGGCATCCATCAAGCCATCTGTCAGCATGCTGTCTTCAAACTGGGAGTGCCCCATGCGCAATCCCGTCCGCGCTTTTGGCAGGATATACGGGGATAAGCTCATGCTCTCCATTCCGCCCGCAATGACGACATCAGCTTCGTCGCAGCGAATTGCCTGCGCAGCGAGGTTCACGGTTTCAAGGCCGGACCCACAAAGTTTGTTCAGCGTCATCGCCGGTGTGTTTAGGGGAAGTCCCGCGCTGATAGCGGATTGACGCGCCGGGTTTTGGCCGCAGCCTGCGGTAAGAACCTGCCCCATAATGACGTTGTCCACTTGTGCAGGGTCAAGGTTTGTAGATTTCAGTAGCGCACGTATGACAGTGGCCCCGAGTTCAGAGGCGGGCACGCTTGAAAGGGAACCTTGAAAACTTCCGATGGCAGTGCGGGTGGCCGCCACAATCACTACGTCTTGCATAGTTTCTCTCCAAATAAAAAGGCGTGACTACCATGGGGGGTAGCCACGCAAATGCCCCGGTAGGAGCATCTCTGCCCAAGGGGTTGGGGCAAATTCAGATAGTTCGCTCGCCAAGCCAGGTCCAATTGGGGCAGAAAATCAGTATTGATCTAATGATGACCAATCAATTCTCGTAATTCTACATACAGACTTTAGTTTTGTACATAGAATGAATGGGCTGTGGGTTCGATGGAAATAACGTCTGGGAGTTGCATGCTTGATGCTTGGTCGGAATTAAACGGCAGGGCGTATATGGCAGGGGCGGTGTTTCGCCCCTGTTTTAACGTAAATTCTTCGGGTAATGAGAGGGACTCGGTCAGCTAGTTTCTATGTTTTTTCGCGTTTAGCCTGAATGGACTTGGCAAAGTCGCTCTTGAGGGTGGGGAAGTAAGCAATCTGTCCGCCCATGCCGCCCGCAATGTCAATAGACGCGCCGCTGATAAAGCTTGCATAGTCGCTGGACAGAAAAAGCGCCATGCCAGCCACATCTTCTGGTTTACCATAGCGTCCCAAAGGAACGACTTTCAAAACCATCTCGTCGAACTCCTCCCGGGTAACGCCGGGACCCATCTCCTGGAAGTGGCGCTCCCATTGTCCTGTGTCGATCCATCCCATGTTTAAGGAATTAACGAGTATGTTGTCCTTGGGCAGAGACATGCCTAAAGACTTCGACAGAGCGACGCAGGAAGCGCGGTTAATGACCGAGGGTATGCCGGCAGGTGTGGGAATCGTGCCAGCCAGAGCGTTGATTTCGATGATACGTCCCCAGCGCTGCGCTCTCATGTGTGGGACGACTGCCTGAACAAATCGAAAGTGACCCATCTGTAGAACATTGGCTTGTTCAAGAATGTCTTCAGGGCTAAGGGTATCGAGGGAGCCTCCCTTTCCCTGGCCAGCGTTGTTGACCAGAACGTCGACACCACCCCATGCTTCGGCAACTTCGTTGACAAAAGCCTTTACGGCTCTCGTATCTGTGACATCGACGGATCGGGCAATGATGTTGGCAGAGGGTGCTTCCATAGTTGCACCAGCTTCTTTGATGGCTGTTTCGTTGCGCGCGCATATGGCGACGCGGGCTCCGTTTTCCGCAAACGCCGAAGCGATGGCGTAGCCGATGCCTCGTGATGCACCGGTAACGATTACCCGCTTTTCTCTTAGGTCGATGTTCATAGTGTCAGCCTCGTAATTGTGGTTTGGGTAGAGTCTGTCCTTGGACAGGCCTGTCTTGGCTCCAGTTTTGGTTTAAGGCTTGTTAGCCCTCCCTAAGTGGTATTACTCAGGAAGTAAAGCATAAATTGGACATAGAATTCTAATATGTTTAATTTATTGGGTGAGTCCGGAGATTTTCATTGTAAGGCCATGAAATAAAAGAGTATTGTCAAATCTTTCGCAAATCGTTTGATTTTTAATAAATCTCAATAGAGAATAAAGATCTGAATTGGGAATTTGCGGAAAGTTCAGCTAGGATGGCGGAGAGGGTAGAGGGATTCTCTATCCGAGATTTTTGGGTCGGCTGACAGGTCACCTGTCTGAGACAAAGACCGCCAAGCAGCCGTAAGCTCTGAAAATAAGAACAAGGGAAAAAATATGAACAGTATAAAAAAACATGATCAGATTAACCTGGGTCCCCGCAGTGCAGTAGTTGTGGCCGTTATGGTTGCTGCCAGTAGTGTGTCAGCTGTCGAGATAGATGTTGGCAACCCGGACATTAGGATGCGCTGGGATAATACGGTGCGTTACAACCTTGGTGTTCGCGTTGAGGACCAAGACAGCGCCATCATGAACAACCCGAACTACGACGAATCTGACGGTAAATTTGAACAAGGCGATGTTGTCACCAATCGTTTAGACTGGTTGACGGAAGTCGATGTGTCTTATAAATGGCATTTCGGCGCCCGGGTCAGTGCCGCGGGTTGGTACGACGATGCATATAAAGATCGGACTGTTGAGTCGAATCTGCCTGGCTATTCAACGAGCTACTACGGAGATCGTTACAGCTCTGAAGTGTCTCGTTATGTTAACGGGCCGTCTGGAGAAGTTCTGGACGCGTTTGTATGGGCAAACTTTGATGTCGTCGGTACACCCGTCAACTTAAAGGTTGGCCAGCATACCCAGTACTGGGGTGAAGGTCTGTTGTTTGGTGCCCACGCGGTTTCCTATTCACAGGCACCGTTGGATGCTGTAAAGGCCGTGACCAGCCCTGGCATAGAAACAAAAGAAGTTTTTCTGCCTGTGGGGCAGGTGACAGCGCAAGCTCAGCTAACAGACAGCCTTACGGTCGCAGCTCAATATTACTATGAGTGGGAGCACACCCGTTTTCCCTATGGTGGTACCTACTTTGGCGCGGCTGACCCTTTCTTCGAAGGGCCGGATCGCTTGCCGGCAGCGCCTGGTTTTAACCTGGATCACGCAGAATCCAAGTTCGGGCGTGATGATGCCAACTGGGGTGTAATGGCGATGTACACATTCCAGAGTACCGGGTCACGGGTCGGTGCGTTTTACCGCGAATTTGACGATTATCAGGCCTGGCTGTCGCCTCAAGTGGACCTGGCTGCCCGCGAATATCGGCTGGTCTATCCGCGTGACGTCAAGCTCTTTGGCTTGAGCTGGGGTGGCACTGTCGGTACACACTCTGTTGGTGCTGAAATTTCCTATCGTAAAGATGGAGCCCTGAACGCCACGGGCGTTAGCAGTGTTGATGATGAAGGACCGCGTGGCGACACCATCCATGCTGTTATCAATACCGTTTACGGCGTGCCCAGAAACTGGCTCGCAGACAACTCTGTGCTGGTAGCAGAGCTGGCCTATAGCCACCTCGACAAGGTGACTGCTCACGAGGAACTGTTCAAGGGTGAGGGGTATAACTGTACGGACCTTCGAACCGGCGGCGAAGGTGATGAAAGCGATGGCTGTTCAACCCGGAATTACTATGCGGTCGCCGTTAATTTCACGCCTGAGTACCTGGCAGTACTTCCATCGTGGGATTTGAAAGTTCCGCTTACGCTTAATTATGGTTTGAGTGGCAACGCTGCGTCTGCAGGTGGTGGCTCGGAAGGCTCCCTGTCCTGGTCGGTGGGTGCTGAAATGACCTACCAGCAAAGCCATCAATTCACCCTTCGCTATGCCGATACGGCGGCGCAAGAGAAGAATACCCAGAACGTATTCGGTGACGAGATGGTAAACGGCAATGGTGCTGTCGGTGGAACAGATCGTGGATGGCTGTCGTTCACTTATAAAACCTCCTTTTAACAAGCACAAAAACGGAGATTCTTCATGAAAATCAAAAAGCTTGCTTACACTCTTGCTATTGGTATATCGATGTTGGGTTTTGCATCGACTTTACCTGCCGCCGTTTCTGGTGAAGCCGCCGAGAAGCTTGGTGACACGTTGACTCCTTTTGGGGCCATTAAAGCCGGGAATGACGAAGGAACCATTCCGTCATACGAGGGTGGGTTGAGAACCGCTCCAGAGGGATTTGAACCGGACAATGGCTATTGGATCAATCCATTCAAGGGTGAAGAGCCGCGCCTTAGAATCGACGCAAGCAATTATCAAGAGCATGAGGCTAAACTCAGTGCCGGTCAGATTAAGTTGCTGACTACATACCCGGATACCTATTACATTGACGTTTATCCAACCCATCGAACTGCGGCCTATCCGCAAGACGTGCTTGATGCCACTGTTCGTAATGCGACAACTTGTGAAACTCTCAAGAACGGTTTAGCGCTGGATGCCTCCTGTCGTGGCGGGCTCCCATTCCCGATTCCTCAAACGGGTAATGAGCTGATGTGGAATCAGCAAGTTCGCTACAACGATGGCAAATATGGAACTACAACATCCGCTTCTAATAGTTGGATTGTTGATTCAAACGGGAGCGTAACCAAGGCTTCTGAACAGCGGACTTTCGTAGAGCGCCCCTTCTATCAGACAGATGTCGAGGGTCGCGATCCCCAAATGTTTTACCGAGTGTACTCGGTTACACAAGAGCCTGCGCGCCGTGCTGGTGAGCTAACTGGTTTTATGGACTTTCTTGATCCTACCGAAAGCCCCCGCCGGGCATGGAGTTATACTCCTGGTCAGCGTCGGATCAAGAGAGCTCCGGAATTTGCTTATGATACCCCGGTTGCAAGTATGGGCGGTCTAGAGCTGTTCGATGAATTGTTCATGTTCTCGGGCATGCAAGACCGGTTCGATTTCAAGCTTGTCGGCCGAAAAGAAATGTACATTCCCTATAACACGTACGAGTTCTACTTCGATTGCGAGCAGGACAACCAGTTCATGAAGCATCACGTGAACCCTGAGTGCGAGCGCTGGGAGTTGCATCGAGTCTGGGTGGTTGAAGCGACCCTTAAAGATCAATACCGCCACGTCTACAGTAAGCGTACGTATTACCTCGATGAGGATACGTTTGGAGCTGGTATGTATGACGCTTGGGACCAAAGCGGTCAGCTTTATCGTTCAATGATGTTGGGTGGCGTGCAATTTTACGATCATGACATTCCTTACATCGTTAAGCATGCTATTTATGACTTCAACAAGGGCATGTACGGCATTATCAATGATGCACTCAACGGCGGTTATCGCGTGCTCGAAGAGCCTCGGTCAGAGCGAGAGCTGAGTCCGCAAGTTATCGTGAACAGAGAGAGTGCTCGTTAAAACTGGCCTGCAGGTATTCCCAGGGATGGGATGCTTGCTCGACAAAGTGTCGCCCTTCTCCAGGAAGTTCAGAAAAACAAAGTACTAATCTGAATTACCAAGGACAAAAAACAATGAAAACTCGCCGATTCCATTTGCCAACAAGCTTTGCCAGATCCGCACTTCGCAACTGCGGTGTCGCGTGGCTTATCTGCTTGGTGCTAGTTAATCCTCAGCAGCTTTTCGCTGCGTCAACTTCAGGTACGGCTAATGCGAATGCATCGGGTGATTTATTCGAAGAAGCTCCGAACCAATACTATCCCTCTACCCAGCCAGTTATCGGGCTTGCGACGGCAGGAAGTGATTTAATCGGGGTGGGTTTACGCGGGCTGATAATCAGGTCGGAAGATAACGGTAAGACCTGGCAGCAGATCTCAAGCCCTGTCGCCACTGACCTGGTTGATGTCCAGTTCAGTAATTCCAAGAACGGTTGGGCAGTTGGTCACGATTCCGTTTTATTGCAAACGGAAGACGGTGGCAATTCTTGGTCAGTAAATCTGGACGGAAAAAAACTAAAGACTCTGCTAGAAAATCACTATTCATCTGCGCCCTCGCTCGACGACTTTGAACGCGAGAATATGCTGTCTGAGATTGACTTCGCTACGGGTACTTCGGCAAATCCAGAAGTAATCCCAACTCCGTTTCTGAATGTCCATATTGACGAAAACGGCGAGGGTTTTGTTCTGGGGGCCTTCGGAATGTTGCTTTATACCGATGACAATGGTGAGAGCTGGGTGCCATGGATCGAGCGCACAGACAACGAGCGCAGGATGCACCTCTACGGTATCGCATCAGCTGATGATGGTTCGATGTACATCAGTGGAGAGCAAGGTCTATTGATGAAATTGGATCGGGAGCTGAAAAGGTTTGCAGAGGTCAACATTCCTTACCCAGGAACCCTCTTTGGCGTCAGTATTCATGGTGACGTTATCTTGGCCTACGGGCTTCGCGGGAACCTCTTTGCGAGCAAGGACCACGCCGGCAGTTGGAATCATATTGAAAATGGTCAGAAAGGCGGCCTCATCGACGCCATTCGTTTGGACGAGAATTACTCGTTAATTGTGAGTCAGCGGGGAGAGATGACTAGGCTCAATCACGAAACGCTGAAGGTCGATCCAGTGGATGCCGTATTCAACGGGGCCATTAATTCAATGGTGTTGGTCAGTTCAAAAAATACCCTTGTTGCCGCGCTGTTCAACGGTACGACAACTTTGAATTCAAAACAGTTTCAGTAACTAAAGCGTTTGATGGGGGCATTAACTTAGGCGTCGGATCAGTTCTAGTATCCGTAGGGCCTTCAGCTAGCGCCGACTGTCTGATCTTTTCAGGCCGCCCCAACTCCGCTCCTTGGAGAGAATAATGGTAAATCAGAAAGCACACACTGGTATGCCTGTCGTACCCAATCTTGAGGATTTTGACAAGCGCTCTGGAGGAGCTTTCGAACGCCTGATATTCAGCCATCGAAAATTGGTTCTCTTCAGTTGTTTGTTTATGACCCTTGTAATGGGATTCTTTGCGGCGAAACTGGATGTCAATGCCAGTTTTGAAAGAATGATTCCCGTTAATAATCCCTACATTCAAAACTATCTCCAGTATAAGAGTGAACTGCCAGGTCTTGGTAATACCATTCGGGTTGTCGTTAGCAATAAGCAGGGCGATATTTACGACCCCGAGTATTTGAAAACCCTAGAGGAAGTAAACGACACGCTGTATCTGATTCCTGGTATTGATCGGTCATGGATGCGTTCCCTTTGGATGCCCATAGTTCGCTGGCGTGAGGTTACGGAAAACGGAATTACTGGTGGCGCGGTTATGCCATCGGATTACGACGGTACAGAATCATCCATTCAATCGCTTAAAAGGAATGTCGATCGTGCTGGTTTGAGAGGGAGCCTGGTAGCGAGCGATGAGTCCTCCAGCATGATTGTCGCACCGCTGTTGGACAGAAACCCCAACTCTGGAGAACCTCTGGATTACGGGGAGTTTTCTCAAGAACTTGAGGATAAAATCCGATCTTTTGAAAGTGAGAAAATTGGCATTCACATTGTAGGCTTTAGCAAGCTGGTGGGAGACCTGATAGACGGGCTGCAAGCCGTAATGCTGTTTTTTGCTGTGTCTGTAGTGATAGCGGCATTGTTCGTTTACCTGTATACCCGATGCCTGCGTAGTACTATTTTGTTAGTTAGTATCGCCGTGATTGGTGTCGTCTGGCTTTTGGGATTAATGCAGCTCTTGGGCTATGCACTTGACCCCTACTCCATCCTTGTTCCATTCCTGATATTCGCTATCGGGTTGTCCCACGGCACTCAGAAGATGAATGGCGTGCTCCAGGATATTGGACGCGGTACGCATAAGTACGTCGCTGCACGGTATACCTTTCGCCGACTCTTTTTGACAGGGCTTACTGCCTTGCTCACCAATATCGTCGGGTTTGCAGTTCTGGCGATCATCGACATTCCGGTAATTCGTGATTTGGCGATCACTACCAGTATTGGGGTTTTTCTGCTGATTTTCACGAAGCTCATTCTGATACCAGTATCTCTATCCTATATCGGTGTCAGTAAAAAAGCGGCAAGAATTGCTATTGAAAAGGAGCAATCCGATTCGCAGAGCAGCACTTGGCTGGGTCGTGTATGGGCAGGCCTGGACAAGTTCACTGATCGCAAGTTCGCAATTGGCGCTATTTTCGCGTCGGTACTGATTACCGCCATCAGCTCGGTCATTATGATGGACTTGAAAATTGGTGATCTTGATCCAGGTGCGCCTGAGTTGCGCCCTGACTCCAGATATAACCTAGACAATGCCTACATCAATGAAAATTATGGGTTATCCAGCGATCAGTTTGCGGTGATCATGAAAACTGATCCCGACGGCTGCCGGTTTTATGAGCCTCTAAAAGCCATGGATAAATTGGCCTGGCAGCTTCGGCAAACCTCCGGAGTGCAAGCGACTGATTCGCTCGCAGAACGCGTTCGCTTGATGACCTCGGGGATGGCCGAGGGTAGCACCAAGTGGTTTACGATCAGTCGCGATCAAGCAATAACAAATGCAGCAGTTGATGCAGCCATGATTTCCTCCCCGGGAGTGACAAATCAGGATTGTTCGGTTACACCACTGATCGCCTATCTGACAGATCACAAAGCAGACACCTTGACCCGTGTTCTGAATGAAGTCCAAGACTTTGCCGCGGAAAATAACACCAAGCAAGAGGCTGAGCGACCAGTAGAGTTCTTGCTGGCAGCAGGGAATGCCGGCATAGAAGCGGCTACCAACATTGAAGTTCGGAAGGGCATTGTCATCATGTATTTTGCAGTTTACGGAGCTACAGCGCTGCTCTGTTTACTGACCTTCCGCAGCTTTGGCCGTGCAATACGGGCAACAGTAGTGGCCATGGTCCCACTCATCATGACGACGATTATCTGTAAGGCTCTGATGGTAGGTCTCGGTATTGGGCTAAAGGTCGCCACTTTACCAGTGATTGCCGTTGGCGTTGGGGTTGGGGTGGACTACGCGCTTTACCTTTTGGGTGTACAGGTGGCGGTGCAAGCAAGAGGCGAATCGCTGACAGTGGCCTATCGAAGATCTTTGGACTTCACCGGCCGAGTGGTGGCTCTGATCGGGCTGACCATGGCTGCGGGCGTCGTAACATGGGCTTGGTCTCCAATCAAATTCCAGGCGGATATGGGAATCCTGCTGACCTTTATGTTCCTGTGGAACATGATTGGGGCTTTGATCCTCATTCCTGCCCTGTCTCACTTCTTGCTCAATGATACAGAAAAGTTAAAACCTGAAAGTAGCTCTGCAGAAACGCCTGCTTTGCCCAGAGGGGAAGGCAGTGACTCTCAAGCTGCTCAGCAAGCCAATACTATGTCCTCAAGAATGGCTGCTGAATGATCTTATGTTGTGGCGGGGAGTCTTATTCCAATGGAACGCTTCCCATATATACGGAGAAATGAAATGTTTGATCTATTAATGAGCGCCGACATGATGGTTCCGGATCCTGATGGTATGACGGAGCTGTTAGTAAGCAAATTGGGAATTCATAAACACGAACGTTGGCGCCAGGCATTCGACGACCATCCTTATATCGCTCACTTCTTGCGGGTTCATAAGTCACTGGCGGTTTCACCAACCCGAGTTGAGCCGCAGTGGCACCTGGATCGCCCAAACCCCGGCGACCCTATGTTTCATGAGTTCCTGGAAAGCCTGAAAACCTTCCAGGGCCGCCATCGCCCGATGCTGACGCATTCTATTGTATTGTCTCTGAAAGGAGACAAGTTCGACGAACTCGTCAGCAAGCTGATGCGCCGTGGACTGCCTTTCAGAATGGCTCAGCGTACCCCCGACATGCCATTCGACCGGCTGTGGCTGGGTGCCACCCCCGAAAAACCACACTACGACCCTATCGTGGACGGCGGACTGTGTATCGAAATCATGCCGATGGAACCGTTACAGATGCCGCCGGAAACCTTCGACGTTCCCCCGCAAGAACCCAGGGACCCGAAACCCGGTGATATGGTCCGGGTTTCAGCCCGTGGCTATCTGGTTCGGGATCTGGATGAAACGCTGCGTCGCCTGTCTGCCAATCTTGACTGGGAACCTTCCGCGCCCGTGGAGACGATCAGCGGCGAAGGCTATCGTCGTGCGCGTATGGGCTTCAACCTTCCCAACAGCGCCACGCTTGACGTGATTGAGGCAACACGTTGGAACAGCGATGCGGGTGTGTATCTCAATAGCTGGGGACCCGGACCGTATTACATTCGGATAGCGGTAACCGACCTGGCGGCAAAGGCAGAAGATCTTAGTGCGCGTGGAACCAAGTTCACCTGGATTGAGTCCTGTGACGCGGTAGGTGGTAAGGCGTTGATCCGAGTTGATCCCGCTGAACTTCGAGGCCAGCTGTTCGAGTTTGAGGAGTGCTGACATGAGCGTGAAGGAGAAGATCAACGAAGCCATCAACGACGCCGTCAGTATTTGCCGGGACGGTAATGTCGGCTGGGTGATTCTCAATCGACCGAAACAGATCAACGCCATCAACGATGATGTCCGTACTGGGGTGCCCCAAGCTCTCAGACAATTTGAACTGGATACTGATATCCGCGTGATTGTCATTAGGGGAGAAGGCGAGCGTGGCTTATGTGCCGGAGCTGATATCAAGGAACGTCGCGGTCCGGAGAACTCCCTTCAGGTGAGAAAGCGGATGGAATGTACCCGGTGGATTGAAGCCATCGATTCCACGACCAAGCCGGTTATTGTGGCGATCCATGGGTACTGCATGGGTGGGGGAATGGAGCTGGCTCTGGCTTGCGATATTCGTTTTGCCTCACCGGACGCCGTGATGGCTTTGCCTGAGACTGGGCTTGGGTTGATTCCCGGGGGCGGCGGAACCCAGCGCCTATGCCGTGTTGTTGCGCCTGGCCAAGCACTGGATATGCTTTTGAGCGGTGATCGCCTTGATGCGCCCAAGGCAAAGCGTATTGGCCTCGTGACCCGCGTTTCTGAATCCGCAGAGAGTCTTCTTAGTGAAGTGGCTGATCTGGCGCAAAAAATTGCTGTGAAACCACCATTGGCGACCGCGTATGTCAAAAAAGCCGCGCGAGCGTCGCTGGAGTTGGAGTTGAAGCGCGGTCTTGATCTGGAGTTGGATTTATTCGCGCTGCTGGCACCTACCAATGATGCCAGAGAGGCTGCGTTGGCATTCAGTGAACGTCGAGAGCCTAACTTTGTGGGCGAGTAGTCAGCGCTAGTCAAGGGAAAAATAAAATAGAGAGTATGGTATGACCACACAAAAGCTTGCAGATCGAGTAGCGATAGTAACCGGCGCAGGTGGCGGGCTAGGCGCGGAATGTGCCCGTGTGCTTGCCTCTCACGGAGCCAGGTTGGCCGTCGTCGATATTAATGAGGAGGCCGCCCTTAGTGTTGCTGAAGCGCTCAAGCGTGCAGGGCATGAGGCTATCGCGATCCAGACGGACGTTTCTTCCGAAAGCGACGTCAAGGCGATGATTGAACGCGTAGAGGAGTCTTTCGGTCAAATTGACATTCTACACAACAACGCTGCGGTGCTCAGCGTTGAGCAACGCAAGCTTGATCGGGATATCTGCAATCTGGATATGGCGGCCTGGGACCGCGCAATTGCAGTTAATCTTCGGGGGGCGGTTCTCTGCTCGAAGTACGCAATCCCCGTCATGCTGAAGCGTGGTAGGGGGTCTGTGATTTTCGCAACGTCAGGATTGGGCGCTCAGGGCGACCTCTCTCTCACGGGGTATGCGTCTTCAAAAGCGGCTCTCAACATGTTGCCCAAGCTCGTCGCCGCACAGTATGGAAAATTGGGAATTCGGGGTAATGCGGTACAAATCGGACTTGCACCCTCTGAAAACGCTCATAGCTCAATGCCCACGGAATTGCTGGATATCCTGCGAGACAACCACCTGACGCCTGAGTTGGGTACACCTCGACAAATTGCGGATGTTGTTGCGTTTCTCGCCAGTGACGAATCGTCTTTTGTCACCGGAACAACGGTGGTCGCTGACGGAGGGTTTGGAAGCCACACGCCCTCACTGGTGGCAATGCGTGAGTTTTTTGCCAAATCCGGGGGCGGAAGTATGTGAGGCGGGCGATGGTCAGGATCAGTCCTGACCAGCCTGGGAATGATTTTGTGAGATGCTGGCCAGGATGAAATTGGCTGAATGTTCACGCCAGATAAGCATGCCTTCATCAGAACGAGTATCAAATCCAATCAGAGCTGACATCGAGTAATGGTTGGTGAATGCGCCTGACATCAAGAGTGACGAAGTCGCAAGAAATAATCGGGCATCGATATCAGGCCTGAAAGTTCCGTTTGAAATGCCTCGCTCCAGAACCGACGAGAACTTGTTTGCGAGAGCCGGAGAACGATGAATGAAATTGTTGGGGCGACTGTCTTGTGATTCGTGATATCGAATCCCTTCAAGTGCCAGGGTTCCTAACAAGGGATCATTCATATACTGATCGAAGCAGCAGTAAAGTAACTTACGGAGCCCTTCATCTGGTTCAAGGTTGTCTGTGTCCAACTCAATGAGTTCTTCCATGATTTGGGTTGATACGTCTTCCAATACAGTCGAGAAAAGAGAAGCCTTGGATCCATAGTAGTGATAGACCAGTTGTTTGGTAACACCCGCTTCGCGTGCAATATCTTCAATGCGTGCGCCGTCCAAGCCTTTTAGCGCGAAATTTTCCCTTGCTGAGGTCAAGAGGCGATCCAGGGTATCTCTTTTATTGGGAAGTGTTTTCGATGTCTCGTTCGTCATAGCGTTTTTTACTTTTCGTTAAAATTTACGCGCTGCAGTACGAATTCAGAATAAACCATTTAGATGCAGAGAGTAATGTAGCGAATGCCTAAAAGCGGTGTGACCATTCTATGAAACTAGGAGGCTGGCTTGGAAACGGGAATTGCGGGACGTAGAGCCATTGTCTGTGCGTCATCACGTGGTCTGGGGCGGGCATGTGCTGAAGCGTTGGCTCAAGAGGGCTGTGAAGTTTTTATCAATGGCCGCTCTGAAAAAACCTTGGCTGAGGCCGCACGGCAGATTTTCGAATTAACGGGCAATCAGCCAATCTCCGTTGTCGCCGACCTGAATACGGAGTCCGGACGCGAGGCCCTGCTCAAGGCCTGTCCAATGCCTGATATCCTCATTACCAATAATGGTGGGCCGGAGCCCGGTTCGATTAAAGACTGGGACATGGAGCGTTGGCAGCAGGCCGTCAATGCAAACATGTTGTCTGCAATCATGATGATCCAGTCCGTTGTAACCGGGATGCAGGAGCGTTCCTTCGGCAGGATCGTCAACATTACATCCGCAATGGTGAAAACGCCACGGCTGCCGCTCGGGCTTTCGACGGCTGCCAGAGCCGGGTTAACGTCCTTCTCAAAAGCGCTCTCGGTGGAAGTGGCTCGCCATAACGTAACGATCAACAACGTGCTCCCGGAGAGAATTGCAACAGATCGGCTGACTTACATGACGGAACAGTACGCGATGTCGAAAAGTATCGATATGGCACAAGCCCGTGAGGCAATGGTCCGGCCCATTCCCGCCAGGCGTTTTGGAACCCCTGAGGAGTTTGCTGCAGCCTGTACATTCCTCTGCTCGAGTCAGGCCGGCTATATTACTGGGCAAAATCTTCAAATCGATGGTGGTGCCTACTCGGGGCTAATCTAGTGTTGAATCACTGTCGGCCTCGAGATCTCCAGTCCTCTGGTGGCGTTTCAGAGGGATCGAAATCCAGTTCGACATCGACGTGGTTTGGGTCCTTGAAAAAGACTTGCCAGGTTCGTTCGTTGCCCGGTGCCCGGATAATACGATAGCGCACATCGTACTGGTCCAGCTTGTCCAGCGTGGAGGAAAATCCCTGTGCGGAGAAGGCCATATGATCGAGAACACCACGCCGTGGGTTGGGCATAGTATCTACAGAAATGACGTGCAGAATGGCCTTTCCATTTACGTAGAGCCACAACCCATCGACAGGGAACGGTGGGCGCGGCCCTTCTTGCAATCCTATGAGATCTACATAGAAGCGTCGGGTGGTCTCAAGCTGGTTCGTTACGATGGTGAAGTGGTCCATGCCGAGAATCATAAAGCGTCCAGATATAGTTTATTTAGATTATTGCCTGATGCTAAAGAGCATTCACTTTCAGTACCAAAAACCATAATAACTGAAGGAGGAGTCCATGCATTCCATTCGCTACCTGGAACACGATCCCAACAGCGCCAGACAGTTTTCTACCGAAGCCAGGATATCCAGTGATTGCTTTGATATCCGCATAGAAAATGCCCAATGGTCTCGGTCGGGTATGGCAACGATTGAAGCTGAGCAAAATTGTTTGCTACGACTTATTCTCTCTTCTGCAGATCGGACTCTGAGTTTTTCCAACAACACCGGAAGATTTCTTGATCGGGGTGGGGACTTCAAGCCACTGGGACCTGCTCTTTTTATTCCTAGCGATACCACCTTCCAGTTCAGTCATGGGATGACAGACCACAAGGCACTGATCTGTCTGTTTAACCCTGATGCGCTGAGCCCCATGATGACGGGTATGCCGTGGAACTGGAACGGCTGTGTGAATGACAACATGCTCAACCTCGACACTCCCTACCTGATGTCTGTTCTCCAGCGGCTTGCACGGGAATGCATGTCCCCCGGTTTTGCCAGCGAACTCCAGATTGAATGTCTTCTGACGGCAATGGCACTGGATCTCCAAAATGAATACGGTGGTCAGAAAGTCTATGAAGCAAATTCTCCCGACAAACTGAGCACAGCGACGGTCAAATATATACGCGACATGTTTGAGGCAGGGCCTGAGGTCGATTGGTCGCTTGCTGCCCTGGCCGCAGCCTGTAATATTCCGGCCAGAAAACTGTCCCAGCAATTTAAGAACACAACCGGCCGTACGTTGCGGCAATACGCCGCGCAGACCCGTATACGTCAGGCAAAATCGCTATTGTTGAATCCGAACGTTCTTATAAAGCAGGTTGCCTATCAAACTGGATTTCAGAACCCAGCCTCGTTCACGGCTGCTTTTCGCAAGGAGGTGGGTGTTACCCCCGAGATGTTCCGTAGCAGTGTTTGAATGTATTCAATGCGAGGGATCAGCTCATTGCGGCGGAGTACTCCCGATGGAAAACCGGGTATCGGCCGAGCGATAACAGCATTAAAGGTCCGATTACGAAACAGAACGTGCTGAACGCCAGGAGACCGGAATAGTCCTTTGTCGCATCGTAGAGTGCGCCGAATAATAGAGGGGCAGCGGCGGCGCCTGCGGTAACCAACCCCAGCTGAACGCCGAAGAGCCGCCCGTAATCCCTCATCCCAAAGTAGCGCGCAATCAGGAAGGCTGAGATGTCGAACTCGGCACCGGCGCCCAGCCCGGCCAATATGGTCGCAATAATATAGAGTGTTGTGCTGTCATGGCTCATCGCAAAAATGAGACAGGCGAAGGCTGGCATCGCCAGAGCGATGGCAGCGACCCCAGGCGCCCATAGGCGATCAATGAGGTATCCCACGATGAGGCGCCCACCAATCAGTGAAAGTCCGAAAGTACTGAAGATTTGCCCGGCTTCGACAGCAGACAGTCCGTTGTCCTGAAGCATGGGGACGATGTTTGTGACCAGGCCCACAACGCAGGCAACGATCATTGTCATCGAGATATTGCATACCCAGAAACGCCATGACCTTAGGGCCTGACTGAGCGTCAGTCCCTCCTCAGGTAACGGTTCACGGGCTTTATCTTTCTTCGGGCTATCTGCCTGGGCGTCAGTCTTCAGCCAAATAAGTGTCAGCGGAAGTCCTATAGTAACCGGGAGAATAGCCAGGGCAAGAAACCCTGCCTGCCAGCCCCATACAGAAACACTCCAGGTGACTAGTATGGGCAGTAAAGCCGCGGCCAGGCCTGAGCCGCTGAGAATAATGGCCAATGCAAGCCCTCGGTTCTCGATAAACCAGAGATTGACAAGGTGCGTCCAAGTGATCTGAAGGGTGCCCAGCCCCGCTAAAGGAACCAGGAAATAGCCGATATAGAGGCACCAGATCGAATCCTGAATTTGCGTCAGAAGTGCCAGGCTGGCGGAAAGGGCAACCAGCGATAGGACAGTCACGGTGCGTAAACCATATTTCAGGTTAAGCCAGCCCGCCAGCTGCGCCGCAATAATGGTCCCCAACGAGAGAGCTGTGACAGCAGCCTGTAATTCGCTTCGGCCCCAGCCCATACTCTTTTCCAGCGGAATGGTCAGCGCGCTGAAACTGTACAGTAATAGTGAGCTTGAACTTGTGGCAACGCCAACGACCGCGAGTAAAAGGACCTGCCAGCCGAGCCTGAATTCTCTGTTATTGAAACTCTTCATATCCAATGCTCTAAATAATGTGGTGGGTGGAAAGCGCTTTCAGTCGTCGCCAATAAAGCGTGCAGCTTCCTCGCTTTTTGCCTGTACGTGAGCCCTGCGCTGGGAGCCCGGACTGTTGTTATCTCCGACCACGTCGTCCGGGTGTACCAATGTTGGCCCCTTGGCTAGGTTCTGAAGGGCGGTGTCGGCAATATCATTGGCCTGGGGAAGCGCCATGGTTCTGGCTTCGGGGATCCCAAGGCGCGCCATGGTGTCGCGGATTGTTGGCGTGTCGACAGTGCTAATGAGCACATTCAATACATCGACGTTATGTGTTTTCCACTCCGCCCAGAGGGACTCCCCCAAATTGAGACAGAATGCCTTGGTGGCCGAGTACATGCCGAGTTTCCGTACGCCACCCAGAGCCGCATGAGAGCCGACAAGAATCAGACCTCCCTGTCGGCGTTCCACCATCTTGCTGCCGAACGCATGCGATAATTCCATCACAGTCTGGGTGTTCATCCTGAGCAAACGATTCCAGTTGTCGATGCTGGTACTGAGAAACTGGCTGATGAAGGGGTCACCGCCGGCGTTGTAGATCATCAGGCCGACCTGTCGCCGTTCAACTGCGTCGACCAGTCGTTCTGCCGCATCAACGGTAGATAGGTCCTGGCACAGAACCAGAACCTCTACGCTGTATTGGCTCTGCAGCTCAGATTTCAGTGACCCGAGAGCGGCTTGACGGCGAGCCACGAGAATGCAGTTGAGCCCGCGCGATGCGGCCTGATGCGCAAAGGCTGCGCCGACGCCGTGAGAGGCTCCGGCGATCAATGCCCAGGGTCCATAATTGCGAAAAAAGTCAGTACCCGAAGCGGCATCAGCGTGATTGAGTCTCATATTGTCATGTCTCCAGGAACGAATTCGGGCCTTATATTTCAGGCAGGTCGATATGGCTTGCTGAGGCTCCAATAGCCGTCTTCCCAAATACCTGTACCTGCCGTTCAATCTGAGACGCAAACAGTTGGAACAGAGCGTGGTCCTCCTCTGGCCCCGCTTGCTTTACAAAGGTTTCAAGGGCCTCGTCCAGTGCTTCGGGCGTCTCGAATTTTTGCCCCAGCAGGTGCTCTGTTTCTTTCTGGTCCTGTGCTTGCAGGTGTAGTGTCATCGCGTCGGCTTTGCCCAGATACTCAACAATTTTGCGGACCGCATTGAGTTTCGTTTTCTGGAAGGTTTCCGTTGTTTCTACCTGTTCGACAGCATCGGCAAGCATACTGATAAGTGGTGCATTCGGGCCTTGTGTGTGAATGTCGATGGAAGGGCGTGGAATGGGAATACCCATGGACTCCGACAGTGCATGGACCACGACCCGGCGCAGGGCGATATCGAATTCAACGTAGGTATCGTGGGGGTCGCCAGGCTTGGGTGTGGCGACGGTTGATGAAAACTGCATCGCACTGACGGTGGAAAACAGAACGGTGTGGAACCGGATGACGTCTGGCTCAAGTGGCTCGCCACTGACTTCCTGGTAGTAGCGATAGAGCTCGCTGAACTTGCAACCCAGAGGTTCATAGTTCTCCCGCATACGGGCGGACGCAAGGTCTGCGAGAGGGTCGCCTATCATGGCAAACTCAAAATCGTACAGGGCGTTGAGTTTGCCGTCCTTGAACAGATATTGCCCGGAGTCATACTGAACCAGGCTCGCCTTGGTGCGGTGTTGTGGAACGTTGCGCCTGAGCCATTTCAAGGCAAACTCAAGCAGTGGTTGGGGCCGTGTCTTGTTACGCTCGTAAAGAGGGTAGTACGCATCGAGCCCAGCCAATGCAATGTCCTCCGGACTGGTGGGCAGGTGAATACCTTTCTCCACAAAAGGCCCCACCGGTAATTTGTGCATGGCTGCCATGGCCTCCACATACTGTCTGGCGAGCTCAAGCCTTTGGGTATCGTCATTTGCAGTGGAAACGTCCCGGGTTCCAGGAACAGCTTCCATGACGATGGCCTGCGGGTCTTCGCAGAACCCATATATATGGGGTACAGGTATGCCGTGCTTACCAAGAACCTCAAGGATGTCGGCTTCGCGGCGGAGCTCGGGAAAAGGGTTAACATCGCCGCCACGTTCGCCTCGGATGTGCAGTTTGAGCAGCTCCTCTCCTGATTGAAGATCAAGGTTCCAGGCGGGACGCCAACGAGGTAGGCGTTCAATATGGGTGACTTGCCCGCCAAGCGTTAGCTCAACAAATTGACAGATTTTCTGTTCCGTTTGGGTTCTGGTCTGATTGACAGCCATATTCATTGGTATCTCCGGCCCAGTGCGTTTGGGCGTATCAGTATGTAAATCCATGGAAATGAAACGCGTTGACTAAAGGCTGGGACCACCGACCTGGTCCATAGGCACTCCTTTTTTCCGTGCCAGGTCGGCGGTGTCGAGATACTCCCGCCAGGCGGTGATGAGCCCCTCCTCGTTGAGTTCATACACTGCTACCATCGAATGGGGCATCGGCACACCGCTGGATACGGCGTAATCCTCTCTCTCTGTCATCACTATGTGGTCTGAAGAGACCATGTGTCGGATAACGCAGTGGTTATGTGTGACATAGCTCATTTGTCGCTGTATTTCGCTTCTTAATGCTGCACGGCCTTTGATCGTTGGCCCTCCCGGCACCCATAGTTGCCAGACGGCGTCTTCTGCCATCATGGCCAGGATCTTTTCGACATCGGGGCGGGATGATGCGGTCCCATCTCCCCACGCATCGCAGAAGCTGCGGATTAGTTGTTCCTGTCGCTGGCCCATATTCGCCTCCAGAAATTATTTGAATGCCGTTTTGGATTTAGAGATAGGTTCTGACAACCGGAACCATGGGAGTGGCGCAGCTCATGCCGCCATCGACACGCATGAGGGCGCCATTGACATAGCACGACTCATCGGACGCGAGATAAACGGCCATCTGTGCAATATCCTCGGGCTGCCCCAATCGCGGTGAATTCTGGAGCTCCAGAAAGGCCTCCTTCATCTTTTCGTTGGCCCAGCCTTCCATAGCTGGCGTACGAATCACCCCTGGCAAAATGCCGTTACACCGAATACCGCGCTTGCCAAAGGTGGCGGCAAGAGTCTGCACATACCAGTTGAGCGCTGCCTTGGAAGCGCCATAGCTGAACTGGGCGACTTCACCTGCAATTGAGCTTGTTGACGAGGTAAAGAGAATGGAGCCGCTGGATCGTTCCAGCATATGCGGCAAGGCATGTTTGCATGCGAGCACACCACCCAAGACGTTAACCCGCATGTTGTCGTGGAACAGGTCCTCGTTGAAGTTCAGAAAATCGACATCCCGAATCGTATCCGGGTTTTTGTTAACGGCGTTGTTGAAGAGGATGTCGATACCCGAATAAGTTTCAACGGTGGTGTCGATCATCCGCTTTATATCTTCTTCTTTGCCAGCGTCGGCCTTCAGGGCCAGAGCCGTTCCCCCCGCTCCCTGAATATCTCCTGCGACGGTTTCAGCTGCGTCGAGGTAGAGGTCGCTGACGGTTACCTTGGCTCCCTCTTGCGCAAAGGCCAGGGCACTTGCTCGACCAATGCCACTGCCGGCACCGGTAATAACGGCCACTTTTCCGTTTAGACGATTCATTCTGATACGCCCTTCTTTATATGGATGAGGTTGACGATGTAAGAGTCGCCGGTTTGCTTCCGGACATAATTAGCGTCGTTGGCCAGCGGCGATGGTTCGAGGGTTGGCTTCACGTTCGTTGACGGGGTCTTCCCGGTAGCGAGTCGGGCCGTTGCCGAACATGCCGTATTGGTTGCGAGTGTGGTCGTAGAGGGAGTAGCTGTCCTGCTGAGGGTTGTTGGGAACACCATAGGCCTGGATGTTGTACTGGGCCCCCGAGCGGAACAGATTGTTGCTGTCGTCCCAGGCATCGTATAGCGCAGCTCCCCAGGTATCTTCGTCAATGTAATAGCGACGTTTTTCCTGGGCGTGCCGGACATCCTCTTTTCGGGTGGCTGTAATGACCCAGGCGCGGTGGAGTTCCCAACGCTGGCATGCGGGATTAATGTGGTGCTCCATCAGCTTGGTTTCGATGTCACAACCCCATTTGAGCTTGTAGTTGCTGTAGGGGAGGAACATTTCCTTCTTGCCGTCCAGAGACCAGTTGAAACGATCCATTTTTCCGGAGAACAAAAAGATTTCGTCGTAGAACGACACGCTACCGAATGCGGAATTGGGGGTGTCATAGGAAAATTCGGGCGCTGTTCTGACCCGGCGTTGTCCGGTGGTATAGCTCCAGGCGTATCGGTCGTGCTTGACAGGGTCCAGGTAATCCCAGTAGCCGGAGGCTCCACCGGCGTTTCTTGCCGGGGCGATAACCCGTGACCAGATACGCTGAAACATTTTCGGATCGCGGGCCTCAACACCGACCTGGTAGAAGGGTTTCTCTCCTGTGGATCGGTTGGTATTGGTCAGGGTGACGTGTCCGCCACTGACAACATAAGCGCTATGATTCCAGTCCCAGCCATTGACGCCCTGATAATTCAGGAGATAGTTCCACATAGCCTCGCGCCCGGTTTTCGGCAACGGAAAGGGGAGGCCTCCACGGCATGCCTCACTGACGGATAGCCCGTCATTGAATGATTTGCAGTCCGGATTTTTCGCATTACGCTCACTTGCTGCCAGAAAGTGTTCCGGATAGGCCGCAGTTCGATGCGTGGGGTATATATCCATGTAATAGGTATCGGGATACCTTTTCAAAAGACGCATTTGCCCTGCAGAGAGTTGATCTGCGTATTCGTCGGCGTTCTCGGCTGTAATTCGAAACAGTGGATCTTCATCGGCGAAAGGGTTCGGCCAGAAGCCATCTCCGGGAGTCAGGCCGGCGTCGGGCTTCAGCCCACCAGTGTATTCGGGAATTGTGCCCGCCTCATTGCCGGCAACTTCTGCTCCCCAGGGGGTCAGCTCCTGACCGAGATCGCTGGGTGTCCAGTCTGGTGCTGAATGAACCTGCAGGGTCACCAGTGCGAATAATGAACTGACGAAATAGCGGTTTATCTTCATGACAATACTCCAGTTATTATTTTGGTCGTAAAGGAACGGAGAATTAAAAGGCCGTGCTAAAACTGAGCGATACCCAATCCCGATCAGCGATACCAATGCTGCCGTTGCCGCCAACCACTGTATTGCCGACATTGGGGACATCGCGCTTGATGGCATCTGAACCATAGCCGATGTAGGAAAGGCTCAGTTCGTAACGCTCGTCAAAAACACCCTCGATGCCTACCTTGAAGTTGTAATCGTCTTCGTTACCGCCACCTGCGGCTGCATTTCCCGAGACGCCATAGCTGATGCTCATTGGCGCGGACACATTCAGGCCGGGCATTACGGTTAGCCACTGAGGCGTGAAGTTGACTGCAACACCCGCATAATTACGTGTTGCACAGCCCCAGTCCTTATCTTGGTTCTGGCAGCCGTCGTAACCTTCCCCCCTGAACAGCTCCTGATTTTCAGTTACCCGGTCCAGATGGCTGTAGGCAACTTCGGTAATCAGTACACCGGTGTCGAAGAACTTGGTAGAGGGAAGAAGCCAGAGGCTGTTGGCGACCAGGTGCCAGGTATCCCCTCTGGCCCCTTCATCCGTCGTTGGGTTGAAACCACTGGAGGCAAGCGCTGCATCTTTGCGGTATGACAAGTCAACGCCGACCGAGGCGCCTCCCAGAACCGGACCTGCTGACCAGCTCAATCCGTAAAGCTTCGTATTTTCTGCATAAACGTAGCGCGCGAACCCCGGGCCAGTTTGCAGGCCCCAAGGGATGTAATCGTCGAACTCGCGATAGAACACACTGATATCGGAATGTAGGAAGTCGAACCCATATCGAGCCATAACCCCCCAGTTGCCAGTGTCATCCGGCTCCACGGGGTCTGTTATCGGGAACGCGAAGCCTGGTGCTACAGGCAGTTGCTCAGGGCCTTCAAGAGCCACGTCTGCAGAGGCCAGGTAGGTTCCACCCTCGGCGGCTCTGGTCGGCTCCCACTCAAGAAAATACTGTGCTGCCACTGACAGGCGATCGGTCAACTGAACCTGGCCAGACACCTGGGTTAAAGGAAGAAATATTTCTCGGGTTTCTGTACCTGGATTGGTGACCGCTTTACGGCCATCAAGCGGAGCTTGGGAATAAGACGTTGCGTGTCCTGGAATCAGTAGCCCATTTCCCCAATACAGGGTATGCCTGCCCGCCCGCAGGCTGACGGGCGCGTCGCCTGCGTAGAAACGTGTAAATGCGAAGGCGTCCAGGAGTTCACCGCTGGGGCCATTGTGATAGCGATCGGTGTGAGGTGAGTATCGCCCGCCAGCATAACTGGGGGTGCTGGGCCCGGATGGAGCGCCCGGATAAAAGACATTACCCGGGTTTGTTTCGACGTCGCTGTCGGCGTAAGCCTGGTCATACCAACCCGCTGCACTGACCCTGAAACCGTGATCACGCTTATAGGCCAGCTCAAACTCGCTCAGCAGGTCCAAACGATTTGTCACCACATCGCCACGATCGAATTTGTAATCTGACTCGTCGTAGGTGGCGTTATTGGCAAGGGCAGTGTCCCTGGCTTCAGCGCGAACACCGAGGTTGTAGCGGACGGTGTTGTCCCATCGGATGATGAGGTCATTGTTGCCGGTATCCAGTTCCATCCCGTGCGTCGCACTGGCACAGGTCAGCAGCACCGAGAACCGCGCAATGTGGTTGATACGTGAAAATCTGTTTTTGGGCATCTAAGCCTCCATGAATCTTGTTTTTGTTGTCCGACATTTTTAGTTAAAGCGATCGCTCCCGGCGGAACAACGCCAACCACTATTGACGAAATGCATATAGCTATCGCTCAACGTCACGAACCATTATTCTTGATGTAGTATCTTATTCTGCTTTCAGATTTTAACGCAGGAGAAGATAGTGTGATGAAAAATGCACAAAAGTAGGTCCAGGCCGCGTAGTTGGCGGCTTCAATCGTTTTACTCCGGGTAAAACTGATGTTCGATGATATGAGGCGGTTTGCTGGTAGGGTCATGTCCAGTGATAGGCAGTCATCTGTCGCAATGAAGTGATCTCAGCAGGCCTGTGGTTTATGGCTGGCGGTGTGTCCTGACGATGAGGAGGCGCTGATCTGAACAGGGTATGGAGCAGGATTCATGAAAAACAACAAGACAGAGTACGACGTCATTATCGTCGGTGGAGGTAGCAACGGATTGTCCGCAGGCTGCTACCTGGGCTTAGCGGGAAAGAAAGTGCTCGTTCTGGAGGCGTTGGACAAGGTTGGGGGGATGGCCTCATCAGGGTATCTGATACCGGAAGCTCCTGAGCACCTCGTACATCCATGCGCACTGGACATGATGTCGATGCGGGTTCATTCCCACGTGCCCAAGGAATTGGATTTATCCCGCCATGGTTTTGAAATTCTGGATCTCAGTCCTGGATATGTCTATCTGCATCCGGACGGCAGCTCTTTGATATTTTGGCGGGACCGCCTGAAAACGGCGGATGAAATAAGGCGATTCAGCGAGCGCGACGCGGAAGCGTTCCTGAAGTTTATGGATCTTATCGATCTGTTCATGGACGTGGCGTTGCCAATGATGCGGGTCGACCCCGCACGCACCAATATCAGGACAAAGCTTCGTGTGTTGGGTGCGATTTTAAAGAAAAGAAAACTCAAGCCTGAACTAATGGCATTGATGACCGGCTCGGCTCATCAAGCGGCTCGCGAGCGCTTTGAGCATCCAGTCACGATATCCGCAATGTGCGCCTTAACAGGGCTCGCCGGTGACATTACGGCCGATGGTGGTGGTATCTATTATGCGCTACTCGGGTTTCTCCACCGTTTCGGTGTCGGACGTGTTTCGGGTGGTATGCAACGGTTGAGCAACGCCATGCAGGCTCGCCTGGAAGAGCTGGGTGGTACGGTGAAAGCGTCAGCGCCGGTCAGCGAGATAATATCCGAAGAGGGTGTCGTGAAGGGTGTGAAACTTGAGGATGGTCAATGTTTTAGTTCATCAGTTGTAATCGCAGGCTGTCATCCGAAGGTTGCTCTGGAGATGGTAAGTGAAGGCGAAATTCCATCGAACCTTCTTACAAGGGTCGCGATGGCGCCCGCCAATGCTAAAGGCACTGGGCCTCTGAAGGTGGATGTGGCCCTCAGTGGGCAAATTTCAGTCCCCCGGTTTGAAGCAGCCAGGGGTGATGGGGTTGATCTGAGGCGTGCCTGTTTGCTGATCGGAACGGAGGAAGCTGTGCTGGAGAACTTTGCCTCGTCATCCCGTGGGCAGGTCCCGAAACTCCCCTACATAACGATGGCCGCCCCAAGTGCAGTAGATGCTACACAGGCGCCTGAAGGACAGGAGGTTGTTTACATTTATCCGCCGGTTATGCCGGTTAATCCGACGGATGGCTGGGATGGTATTCGCGATCAGGTTGCCGATCAGGTTATTGAGCAGGCGTCCGACTACGTTGATGGTTTGAAAGATCAGGTGATTGGTCGTCGTATCGAAGCAGCACCGGATTTTACGGCTAGGTTGAATACGGTCAATGGGTGTGTGGTTCACATCGATACCACGACTATGCGATCGAGCACTATGCGGCCTGCTCAGGGGTTGGGAGGGGACACCTTGCCTGTTCAGGGGTTGTACCTCGGTAGCGCGGGTATTCATCCAGGTGGTGGCGTAAATGGTATGGCGGGTCGCTTGGCCGCAAGTCGTGTTAATCGTTATCTCGCGAAAAAGGCTGAGAAAAAGTCGCAGTAGCCCCTCAGGCCTGAAAGCAGCGCCACCACATGGATGATTATTTCAGTAACAAACCTACAAGAAAGATGATGAGGAAAGGAAAAAGCATGGCACTCACAGCTAACAATTTGGATATTGAGGCGGCATATCATGCGGTTTCAGACACATATCTTGGTTCGGAAGTGGATATCCACGCGCTCTGCAGGGAAAAACGCCACAACGAGCCCGTGATGCAGGGGGATTTCGTTGATACTTACCTGAAAGTACCTACCAATGCCGGAGCAAAGGGCGGTAAATGTGCAGTCACACTGTTCAAGTACAAGGATATATTGTCGGTATTGCGTGATGCAGAGACCTATACCAGTGGCTTTATTGCAGAGGGTCTGGGTGCATTCTTTGATGGCCTGATCATCCTGGCCATGGATGGAGAGCAGCACCGGCGGACTAGAGCGCTGTTGCAACCTGTTTTCATGCCAGAGACGGTTAAGGAGTGGAAGCCGGAGATTGACCGGGTTATTCGGGACGAGTTTTTGGCCCCGATAGTCGCTGAAAAGAAAGCAAACCTTATGGATTTCGGGCTCTATTTTCCGATTCGCGTGATGTACGCATTGATGGGCTTTCCAACCGACGATGCGGAGAAGTTCAAGCAATACGCTAGCTGGGCCCTGGCATTGGTCGCAGCCAATCAGATTGACCCTGAAAAAGCGAAGATCTATGGGCCTATTGCGGGGCAGGCGGTAAAAAGCCTGTATGACGCCATCAACCAGGTTGTCGTCAAAAAGCGCGCGGAAGGCACTGAAGGAAATGATCTCATCAGCCGTTTGATTAATGCCGAGTACGAAGGACGGGCGCTGGATGATCATGAGGTCACCACGTTTGTTCGCTCACTCCTTCCGGCGGCCGGTGAGACCACGACACGAACCTTCAGTTCGATCATGACGCTGTTGCTTGAGCGTCCTGAATTGTTGGAGCGTGTGCGAAATGATCGCAGCCTGATCGGCAAGTTGATTGACGAAACGGTACGTTACGAACCGGTGGCAACCTTTAAGGTTCGACAGGCCTCCAAAGACGTTGAAATCGGTGGCGTAAAGGTGCCGAAAGGTGCGCTTGTACAATGCATGGTGATTTCAGCCAACCGGGATGAAGAGTCGTTCCCTGACCCTGACACCTTTGATATTGACCGTAAGGCCAGGCCTTCTCTTGGATTTGGCTTTGGACCACATATGTGTATCGGTCAATTTGTCGCCAAGGTAGAGCTCAACTCGGCCATCAATGCAATCCTGGATCTGTTCCCCGGTATCCGGCTGGATCCATCGAAACCTGCCCCTGAGATTGCGGGTGCCCAGCTACGAGGCGCAAAGGCCATCCATGTGATCTGGGACTAGAACGTTTGCAGCGGACGCCCCCGGTTGGTGGCGAAATGAGGATGAATATGAGTGATATCGATTCGAACACCATTGAACGCTTTCTCCATGCTCAGGTTGAGGCCTGGAATGCGAGTGACAAAGAGGCTTTTTTCGAACAGTACCGGTCAACCTGTCCCAATGGCCTGGTTATTGAGTATGTCGGTCGCCCACCGCTAAACGTCGATGGCTGGACGGTGCTTGAAGGCATGTGGGAGCAGCAGAACAGTAAGTTTTCGGTAGAAGTAGATGTCTCTGTCATTGCTGGGCAGGAGGCCGCCTGTCATCACCGAAATGTCATGCGGGACGGTAGTGGCGTGATTGAAACGATTGAGCACTATCGATTCGAGAATGGCAAAACCTTTGTGCGCTATTTCGTTAAAATGTAACAGCGTATTGTTTCCCGAAAAGATCGGCGGTCAGAATTAGCCTGGTACCTCCGTCCGAGGGGGCTAGTCGCAGGTCGCGTGGACGCAGAACAATAATAATCTGAGGTGACCCTATGTCCTCCAGCGCTTGGTGGGCCTCGGCTCTATCCGAGGCCGTGAATGGTGAGAGACCACTCCCTGTCGTTTATGACGGTGAAGAGTTGGTCCTGTTCAGAAATACAAAGGGGCAAGCGTTAGCGCTGGAGGACCGGTGCCCTCACCGACGGGTCCCCCTGGCCCTTGGCTGTGTCGTGGGCGATGCGGTGCAGTGCGGCTACCACGGCTGGATATTCGACGGTACAACGGGTGCTTGTACAGCTATTCCCAATCTGCACGCGGACGAGCGGGTTCCCCCTCGCTATGCTGCCCGCGCTTATCCGGTTGCTGAGCAAAATGGATTTGTGCATGTATGGCTTGGCGACGGGGAGCCGTCCGACTCCTTACCGGCCGCAAGCTATCAGCCTCGGGGCCGTGAGTTTACTGGATCGGCCGTTGTCAGCCTGCAGCACGATGAGTATCTGGCCGTCATGCTTGATGGGCCGGAATGCCTGATTGATTTTGAGGGCGTTAAAATAACCGACTTTTTCCTTGGTGATCCGATCCGCCGAGAGAACCATCTGGTGCTTGATCGGGGCGCTGTCTGGACAACTCAGCTGCTTCCCGCAAATTTCGTTGTGGACTATCCCTTGATCCTGCGCACCAGCGTTCCGCTCGTCGGCGGCGATATCCGGGTTGACCTGCTGACGGCCGAGGAAAGACTAATATGTTCCGTATTTGTAGCCTCCGGAGCTAATCGTCGCCGCACGACGAGTCTCTGCTGGCGAGGCTTTATGCATGACCATGACGTTGAGGGCGCGCCCCTACGCTGGCGCGCGATGCGGGCCGCCAGACGTCCCCCGTTTACGGTTTCCTCGGAAATAGATGGTGCGCAGATAGCCGCGTTGTTGGTCGCACCGTCGCGGGACCTCACAGTCTTACGGCAACAGTCACGCATTCCCGCAACCGCCGCCGTTTGACGCCGACAAGGAGACGCCAAGATGCAGACTTCGACCGCTTCCAACGACATGGCGGCCACTGAAGCCCAGGGCAAGAAGCGCAAGCCCCGGGGCGACTGGATTCCAACCAACTATGATTTGCGCGACACCTGGTTTCCGGTTTCCCACAGCCGTGATGTCACCTCACGGCCAATCCGTCGTATTATCCACGCCCAGCCGTATTTTCTCTGGCGCGAGGGTGGCCAGCCCATGGCCTCTGAGTTTCACCCTACGCAGTTGCAGTCTATGATGGGTGCCGCCAGTGCCTTGACCGGCGGCTCGGGTCTCTATCCGGTGGTGGAACGTTACGGATATGTCTGGGCCTGGTACGGCAATCCTGATAACGCTGACCAACAATTACTGCCGCATATCCCATTTTTACCTTTGGATGGGGATATTCCTGGCTATACCCAGCGCACTGTCCGTTTCGATGCGGCTTCAGCCCTGTCGGTAGAGAATCTTCTCGACTTGACCCATGCAGATTTTCTGCATGCTAATACTATTGGTGATGGCATCTCGGAGTCAGATGTTGTTGAAGTTGAGTGGACGTCGGAAACCGTGACCCGTACCCGCATAGTGACCCAGAAATCGGTGGCGCCGATTATGCGTTGGGTGGGTGGTGTGAGGGCAAAATATCAGGATTTCCGTGCCGTGCTTCATGTTCACCTGCGAAGCAATGTGTGCATTTCCTATCCGCGCTTTCGGCCCGGGTATGATGTGCCCAACCTGCAGCCCTTTCTGCCCGTGGGCAAGCATCGATCACGCTGCGACGTAACGTTCAATACAACCGCTGCACCATCACCTTTTCGCTACCTCATGCCGCGGATTAACTACATCATTCAGCCGCAAGATAACTCGGTGGTGCGTCCCCAAAACCAGCGCTATTTCGAACAGCCTGAACAGAGGGACCTTCACTCCCGCTTCGACGCACCTGGTACCCGCTATCGCCTTTTGATGGAAAAGTTGGCCAAACGCCAGCGTGAAGGTGACTTTTCATACGGCTCCGATGCAGACCCAGGCCGAGATATTGCCGCGCTGCTTGGAATGGATGGTTAAGGGCAGGCTCCGGGCGCCACGCAGTAACTCAGCTTTCTGCTTTGCCCTTATCCGACAGCAGCTGTATTTAAGGAGGTGACGATTATAGTGGATAGCCCTTTGATTGTTTTTGTTCACGGTGGGCAGCATACCAAGCGGTGTTGGGAGCCAACAATCAACGTCATCAATTCGGATTCGCCACAGTGCCCAACTTTGGCAGTGAATTTACCGGGCCATGGCGATGCGGCAGGTGATTTAGCGACTTTGAGTGTTTCCGACTGCGTTGATGAGGTCGTTGATCAAATACAACACCAAGCCCCGCAGCGGATGATAGTCGTTGGCCATTCTATGGCCGGTATCACCCAGCCTGGCGTTGCAGCCAGGCTGGGCGCTGCACGTATCCAGCGTATGGTCTATGTCGCTTGCTGTATTCCACCGCAGGGCAAACGTGTCATTGATACGTTGCATATGCCCATGAATTTGGTGGCGGGGTTGGCGTCCAAACTAACGAAAGTATCGAAACCACTCCCAAAGTGGTTCGCTTCGTGGGTGTTCGCCAATGGCGCCACTCGGGCGCAAAAACAGTTTGTCTGCAGTTGCCTGTGCGATGAAAGCACGAAAGTGACAGTGGAACCTGTCGATAGACGAAATTATCCCGATGTACCCACCACATGGGTCCTGCCTTTGCAGGACAAGGCTTTGAGCCCCGCGTCGCAACGTGCATTCATGCAGAACCTTGGTAGAGTGGATGAGGTGGTGGAGATAGACACTTGTCATAACGCGATGGTGAGTGAGCCACAGGCGTTGGCCAGCGCAATATTGGCGTATTGTTAACGACTGGGTTCAAATCTCACCAGCACGCGTAAATCAGGTTGGCTCTGGCTGGTAATGGTGTTGATACGCTGTCGCTGATTTCATGCTCAACAATGTCAGGGAAGCTATCAAAGCTGCGATCAGTGAGTAGAGAAGTACCGGATCATAGTTCCCATAACGGGTGTAGACATACCCGAATACTGCGGGTGAGAGTCCACCGACGATAGTGACCAGTCCGAGGTGCAGTCCAAATATGCGAGCGTAGTCTTTTAGCCCAAAATACCGGGCCACGAGAAACGCCGCTATATCGAATTCGGCGCCAGCACTGAAGCCAACACACAAGGTGGCAAGAACAAGAAGGGTAATGTCGTCGGCTCCGGCGAAAAGATACATGGAGCAGCCGATCACTGGCATAAAGAGTGCCATGGCGGAGATCAGGATGGGGGAGAACCGATCTAGGAGATAACCTACCAACAGACGCCCGAAAATTGTCGATGCGCCAAAGGCACTAAAGACCTGTCCAGCGGTCACCGGGGATAGTCCCATATCCTGCAGAAAAGGCACTGTCACAGTGATCATTCCGACGATCAGTGAAACCGAAAGAATCAGTGCGAGGTTGCAGAGCCAGAACGTTCTGGATCGTACGGCCTCAGCGAATAATACTCCTTGGGCCACCTCCGCCGGTTTCGAGGCCTTGTTCTCAGTGGCACGACGGCTAGCACCAGCTTCAGGGAGTTTAAGCCAAAATACCGCCATTGGAAGCGTGGTCAGCAGTGGTATCGTGGCCAGAAGGAGAAAACCGGCTTGCCATCCCCAGAGCTCCATAACCCATGCAAGTAACGGGGACATTGTCAGGGCTGCTAAACCGGTTCCGCTGAGAATGGTCGCCAGCGCCAACCCCCTGTTTCGGTGATACCAGAGGTTTATCAGCTGTGTCCACGTAATCGCAATGGTTCCCGCACAGAGCAGGGGCATTATAAAAAAGGCAGAATATAGCCAAAGGATCGACGTACTAATCTGGGTCAACGCAACATATCCGATGATTTGGATAATGACGGAATATACCGCAACTCTTTTGAACCCAAAGCGCGCGTATAACCAGCCCAGAAGTTGAGAAGCAATGGCTACGCCAGCAAACAGAAAGGTAATTGCTGTTTGCAACTCCCCACGCTCCCAGCCAAAGGCATTCTGAAGCGGGATGATCATCGTACCGAAGCCATAAAGCAGTGCCGCACTCATGCTGGTACAGACACCAAACAGGCCGAGAATGAGTATGCGCCAGCTCAAACGGAATTCAGTCAGATCTATCTTGGCGTGGCGAAGTGCGTTTTCAGACGGCATAAGTCAGCTCCGAAGGGCATGCAGCGCCGACGGTGTTCTGTCGGCAAGGGCAGGTATTATTGTTGTTTAAGAATGTCTTCTACCTTGGGCAAGGTCACCATGGTCGCTCCGCCGTCAACAAGCAGGGAGGTGCCAGTGATGTAGCTCGCTTCGTTTGATGTGAGGTACAGCACCGCAGAGGCTATGTCAGCGGGTTCGCCCAAGCGAGGCACCGGAAAGTGCGCGGCCAGTTTATGTGGAAGCTCCTCACCCAATGTTCGAAGCATGTGATCGGTGCCAATAAGGCCAGGTTCCACCACGTTGACCAGGATGTTAATTGCACCAAACTCCACCGCCAGGCCACGAGCAAACGCATTCATGAACGCTTTGCTTGAGCCATAAGGGATGAGCGTCGGGGTGTATTTACGATTCGCCTCCCCAGACGAAATAAATACGATGCGTCCCTTGTCCGACGCTTTCGACAGGTGGGGGGCGGCATCCTTCGCCAGCCAGAAAAGAGACTGTATGTTGCTGCGAACCAAGTGATCAAAGGTGTCATCCGACATCTCGGTGATCAGGCCGTGGGCCGTGTCAGCGGCACAATGTACAAGGATATCCAACTGGCCAAAGGCGTTGATAGCGCCGTCGATCATGGTACGGATAGCGTCGCGATCTGCGATATCGCCACCTACTAATGCACACTCGGCATTCAGCGCCCGAATCTGCCTGACGGTTTCCTCTCCATATTCTACCGTGCGGGCTGAAACAACTACGTTGGCACCCTGACGAGCGTATTCCAGCGCCACTGCACGTCCCATTCCGCGACCGGCGCCGGTAACCAGAACAACCTTGTTCTCGAATTTCATTGGCAGCTACTCCAGATCCAGGGGTTCGTTGAGGCCGGATCCGCCTGGATAAGTAGCAGAATCCGGACGTTCGTCGATCAGATGTCTGAGCCCCTCACATTGCGCTCGGACCCGTTGCGCCGATCCGATTCGCCCCAGGACAGCCAGTGATCGGGAGTGCGTGTGTCACCTACACGACGCCAGCGACCTTCCTGCTGGGCGGTGATCGGAAAACCGCCGACGAAGTCGATCATTTCTCCCTTGGGGTCTGGCAGGAATTCCCATTCCTCTTTGCCATCCAGAACGATGCGGGCGGATTCCAGAAAGTAACTGCCGTCTTTGTGAACGGCTTTGCCTTCAATGTCATTGGTGACGCGGACCTCGCCCTTTTCATTCATGAAAATGGCATAACCTAGATGGTTGTGCCCGACCATGAAGGAGCCAGCATCCCAGGTTCCGTCGGTATACACGGTGACAAACGACCACCAGATGACATGCATCTTGTTGTTAACAACCAGGTCTTTTTTGAAGTGGATGGCGCCGCCTTCTGCCATATAGAACTGGTCTAACGCCATCGCCCCTTTGACTGGCCGGCCCTCGCATGTGCCGTGAATGTCCCATAGCTGGGAAACGTAGAACGTCCCCCATTCCACGCCCGGCAAATACCATTGCATGCCAGAGCCCAAGAGCTTGCCTTCCAGTTCGAAAAGGCCCTCTTCCTTCCATGTCAAACGGTTGCTCGACGCAGTGATTTGCCAGGGATTTCCTGGTTCGTCGGGCTGGTTGCTCCAACTCACGACATCGCCATCGAGGGTCTGTACCGGGATGGGAGTCTCCGCCTGGGCCTTCATTCGCTCATGATCCATGCGCAAGTTCTGACCATCGATGTGGTTGCTCTGGTAGATGAACTTTGTTGGGTTAGGTGTACCACCGGGAGCCAGCAGTGAACGAACGAAGGAATAGATGTTGCCGTCTTCGTCCCGGACTGAGCCGAATGGCGAGCTTTTACTGAGCTTAAGTCCAAAGAAGCCGCGTTCACCGGCGATCGCAGGCCCCGTAACTTTGTGGGGGCCGACCAGCTGCTGGTAATCGAAGTCGCCTCTTTCGGGAATGGTGTCGAAGGTTTTCATAATGCTCTCCTTGGAGAAATGGTTGTTAGTCAAGGTATTTAGCGCTGGCTCTTGCGCTGAACAATAGCCCCGGGGGACATCTGAACTTCCGGCAGGGCGTCAAAGAAGAATCGGTAGCCGCCCTCCAGGCCATCGTTTATGACGCCGTACATGTTCTTGTTGAAGTCGTAGATGACGTTTTTGACGTTGTAGGGGATATCAAGGTTGTAGAGTTGTACGCCACTCAAAAACATGGATCTGTATAGCTCTCCGCTTTGGTCCCATGCGTCATACAGGCCAACCCCAAAGGTGTCTTCATCAAGGTAATACTGGCGCTTGCTGTATACATGACGTTGGCCTGGCTTCAATGTGGCCTCGACCACCCAGACCCTGTGGAGCTCCCAACGTTCGCATTTCGGGTTTGCGTGGTTATTCTTGAATTGATTGTCCTGCTCACAGTCGAAGTAGAACTCGTAAGCGTTATAAGGGATGAACATTTCTTTTCGGCCAATCAATTTGTAGTCGAAACGCTCCTGACTGCCGGAAAACATCTGCAGTTCATCGAACAGTGTTACGCCACCCTGGCTGGCAACCGGGGTATCAAACGCAAACTCGGGGGCCAGCTTGATGCGGCGCTGGCCGGGGCTGTAGCTCCACGCTCTGCGAGACTGATCAATCGGATCAAGAAAGTCGGCCAGTATCGTGACCTCACCGGCGCGCCTAGCGGGGTATTTGTTCAGGGAATATACCCGGGCGTACATGTTTGGTTTACGGTCATCCCGATCCACCTGATAGTACGGTTGCTCCTCCAGGGTTTCCTGTTCCGCGGCTTTGATGACGTTGCCGTTGGCGTCCACGATCCAGCTTTTAGATGCGCTAGTAGTGGAATAACCAGGACCGATCTTGTAACGCAGTTGCTGATTCCAGATCACCTCATTGCCATTTTGAGGAATTGGGAAGGGGAGCCCGCCTCGACAATTTGTTTCTACGGCGAGACCGCCCTTGGCGGTGTGGCACTGAGTTGCGTTGCGAATGGTGGCTTTCTCAACCTTATCGGGGTAGGCCGCAGTGCGGTGGCTGGGATAGATGTCCATATAATAGCCAGGCTCTTCCCTGAGTAATTTTTTTTGTCCAGCGCTCAGTTTGTCGGCGTAATCGTCGACATTACTGGCGTCGATCCGAAATAGGGGCTTTTCGTTCTCGTACGGGTTGGCCCATTTTCCGCTCTGAGGTTCAAAATCGTCCGGAGCTGTTCGTAACCCCCCGGTATAAGGTGGAATGGTTCCTTCTTCGTTGCCTTCTTTGATGGCACCCCAAGGGGTAAGTTCGTTACCGAGTTTGCTCGCTTTTTCGGGGCTGACCGCTGCGATCGAAGCGGAGGACATTGCTGCAAGGGCAACACATAACACGAGGGATGGTTTCATCACGTTCTCCCTATTTATTGTTTGTATCGTAAGGATGTTTTTTGTTTGACTTGCCTAGTCGTCGTAGATCTGGGGCTCGACGTATCGCAAGATCAAGCTAGCAAAACCGAATCTTAGTATCCACAGTAAAGAATTGAATTCTAAATGAAGAAAAAAATGGCAAAGTGTTGACAGGCTGTTGGTCACAGTTAGAAAGGCGCTGTACATCGCCGGCTGCGGCGATAGGCTTTGTTTTTAGAACAAAGAAAACCGTTTTACTCGGAATAAAACGGTTCTCGCATTGAGTCGTAAAAGAGCATCTTTTGATGTAAAGGGATATGGAAAGATCGGATAACGTAAAGGTGTACGAAACTAGGTTTTTGGATTGAGATTTTGCACTCAAATCGCAGCACTACGCTTGGAGACCTACCTGAAAATTACAAGCACCACCGGTTATGAACGGTTAGATGCCGTCAATGTAGGGAGGGCGAACTGACCGATTCGTCCCCCCTGTACATACCGGAAACACGATACGTCGTGTTCAACGCGGGAACATATGATAGTCACTTAAATTCTGGGGAACGGCACAGTAGCTTGGATCGAACTGACAAAGTTGGCTTTGTTGCCTGCTGCCGGCGGGGCTGCTGGCAACCAAAATGATCACAAACTTTAGAACAATGACAAAACCAATAATCATAAATCCAACAGCAATATTTTTTGTTTTCATGATGCCTCCCGACACTGCGTGTCATGGGTTCGATCAAACTTAAACCAAGGGTCTATAGTCCAATCATCTTTCTTGTTGTTTCAGTCGTCATTTAGGCGTTTGTAGCCAATACCAATTTAGCAAAGTTTCTCCTGAATATCCACTATAAAGAATTTAATTCTGATTAAAGAATTGCGAGGGCGAAATGTTTTGCGGCGAAGTATGCACCGGCGCTATTTACGCCGGTTCCAGGCGGACCTCGGGTCGGGCGGTATCAGTTGTTCTCAAACGATTTACGTTGGGCGTGATGCTTGCTTTTATGGACTCTTCCAAATTGGTAGACCAATAAACTGGCGGTAGCTGAAAACAGCAATACCCCTGTGAGTGGAAGGGCGCCCGGAAAAGTTAGCAGGCTCACGGCCATTGAGCCCAGGGTGCCGATAAGAAACTGAGTTGCGCCCATCAGTGCCGATGCTGAGCCGGCACGGTGTCCCTGATTTGCCATAGCGAGCGCCATCGCGTTGGGACCGAGGATGCCCATGGAGGTCATGAAGGCGAACAGGCAGAACATCAGTAACACCAGGGAATCGAGGCTCAATAGGGTGGCAGTCAGGGCCACCAGGGAGGCGATGAAGGGAACCCAAATGACCGTCCCTAGTAATGTCTCGGGGCCGTATCTCGTGACCAGGCTCGCATTGAACTGGGATCCCGCGATCATCCCAACGGCGTTGATGCCGAAAAACCACCCGAAATGCTTGGCCGGAACACCGTATAGCTCAATGACGACAAACGGCGATCCAGCAACATAGGCAAACATACCTCCAAATAACATGCCTGCAACCAGAACGTATTTTTGGAATTGCCACTCTCCCAGAAGGTCCAGGTATTGAGTCAGTGCGCCCCACAAGCTCAGCCGCGCGCCTGCTTCGCGGACATGTGTTTCCTGCATGGTGTAGTGCATACCGATGATGAGTGCGATACCCGAGGCGCACAGAACTCCGAAAATACCGCGCCAACCCATGATGTAGAGAAGGAACCCGCCGACTAATGGCGCCAGTATCGGTGCCAGGCCCAGTGCCAGCATGAGCAGTGAGAATGCTCTGGCACCTTGGGCGGGGGTAGTTCGGTCGCGAATGACGGCTCGACTGATCACCACGCCGGAGCTGCCTCCGAGTGCCTGAATGAAACGAGCCAGCGTAAGGGTCGTAAGGTCGTTGGCAAACACACAGGCCACAGACGCCAGAATATAAAGCGCGAGACCAAAATAGAGAGGGGGTTTGCGTCCGAAATGGTCACTCAGTGGACCGTATAGAAGTTGGCCGATTGACATGCCCAATAGATAAACCGCCAGTGTTATCTGCACTTGCGATGAATCCACATTGAGGCTGGCCGCAATAGCCGGAAACGCGGGCAAATAGAGATCAACGGACAGCGGAGACAGCGCTGTCAGCATGGCTAGAAGGAATAGCCAGCCCGGGAAAAATGACGCCAGTTTTGACAATTTCATAAAACGGGAACTCCTGCCAGCGTCGGTTCTTAGCCGGGATGTTGGGTCTGGAACAGCAAGACATGCGGAGCGCACGATCCGTGCGCTCATTCGATGTATGAGCAGGTCAATGGAAGGTTAATGTGGTTGCTGTAGCGTTAGTCGAATTGCTGATCTTGTGTTTGGTCGAGATCGTAAGTCGACGAGACTATTCTCCAGTTCGACACCCAATACAGACTTTGTGTCCGTCATGATCCCTGATATAGGCGGCATAGGCATCTTTCGCAACGGGGCGGGGACCGGGAGCGCCCTCGTCAGTGGCCCCGGCCTCCAAAGCCAGTCGATGGACTTCATCAACCATATCCCGGCTTTCAGCCTGGAGTCCGACGGTTACACCGTTGCCAGCCGTAGCCGCTTCACCATTTATCGGGTAAAGGACGACCAGGGAAGGTTGGTCCAGCCCCCAGGCAGAGGCTCTGCCTGGTACATTGACCAATCGTTTCAGGCCTAACGGAGCCAGGATGGTGTCGTAAAACGAGGTGGCTCGCTCAAGATCCCGGGTCCCCAATGTAATGTGCGTAAAGATGCTCATCATCTGTCCTTATTAAGCGTTTTTCGAAACTCAGCCGCGATGTTCTTTTTCCCACTCTCTTAGATCGAAGCCTTCGGCGCTCGCTTCGGTGGAAGTCAGTTCTGGCGGACGCGCAAGAATTTTTTTGCCGGCCAGGTGATCCCCTGGGCGATTGCAGGCTTCGACGGCAACGAAGTGGCCTTTGCGGAAACAGAGTACCGAGAATTGGCGGGATTCGGGTGCGCCTAGGGTGACGGTGGTGTCGAAGCCCGTTGATAACCCTGCAATCTGGAGTTTCAGGCTGCCTTGATCCGTCCAAAACCACGGAACACTGGTGAACGGCGATGGATTGCCCAACAACCTGGCTGCGACAGCTCTGGCCTGGTCCATTGCATTTGGCACAGATTCGATGCGCGTTGGTTGTCCTTCGTTGTGAACACAGGGAAAGCAGGCTACATCGCCAATCGCTGAGATCTGGGGATCGTTGGTCAACAGATCTGAATCCACTTTGATCCCATTTTCAATATGAAGGCCCGCCTCACTGGCCAGAGTGATATTCGGGATCACACCAATCCCATAGACGACGAGATCTGCCTCCAGGGTTTCGCCGTCCGCCTTCTCCACACCGGTTACTTTTCCCTGGTTGCCAACCAATCGGTTGACGCCTTGGTTGAAGTGGAACGTGACGCCGCATTCCCGATGGGTATCCTCAAAAACCTCGGACATTTCCTGGGAAATAGCGCGAGCCATGGCACGTTGGCCCATGTCGATAACATGGACATTCGCGCTCTGAACGGCGATGGCGGCGAACTCCAAGCCTATGAAGCCAGCTCCGATAACAACAACATTCCTCGCCGTTTTGACGGCTGGAGATAGGGCATCCGCATCCGCGAGGGTCTTGATACCAAATACGCCGTTCAGGTCCTCGCCGGGGAGCGCAAGAGGGCGGTTGTGGGCTCCTGTGGCCAGCACCAGATGTTCGTAGTCGCAGGCCTCGCCGTTTTTGAGCACAACACGCCGGTTTTGGCGATCAATCTCGACGGCTGTGTCATGAATCAGCTCAATATTTTGTTCCTGAAAAAACGTTTCAGGACGAAAAGCGAGGTTCTCACGCTTTATTTTTCCAAGCATGTAGGCTTTAGACAGCGGTGGACGTTGATAGGGCAGGTCTGGCTCGTCACCAATCAATGAGATCTTGCCCTCGAAGCCCCCTTGTCGCAGAGATGCTGCGACCTGAAACCCTGCCTGCCCGGCACCGACTATCGTGACAGAAGAAAGTGACATGTGGACTCCAATTGATCAGTACTGTGACTCGGGCAGACGAAGGACCATTCCGTCCATACTCTCATCAAGCGTGAGTTGGCAGGTCAGTCGGCTGTTATCTTGTCGTTCACTGGCAAAATCCAGCATGTCGGATTCAGTATCTTCCATTTTGGGTAGAACACTGACCCAGTTTTCGTCAACAAAGGCGTGGCAGGTCGCGCAACTGCAGGCGCCGCCGCAGTCTCCCTGAATGCCAGGAATCATGGCATTAAGAGCCGCTTGCATGATGGACTGGCCATTCTGGCCGGTCAGCATGTGTTCAGTACCGTTCGATTCAATCAATGTAATGGTAGGCATGGAGTTTCTCCTTCTATGATGAGGCTGCCTGGCTGGAGCTAAGGGCGGAAACCGATGAGTGTTTCGGCACTTTCCCCAGGGTCATTAGCAATGCTGGGCCAATAATGGAGCATGCAAGGCTGTAAATCAGCATTGCCGTATAGCCCCCCGTGTAGCTGAGAAGGCTTGCGAACAGAAGTGGAGCCAGGGCCGACGCCACCGTTAGCAAACCCTGGTGGAAGCCGAATAGACGGCCGTAGTCCTTGAGCCCAAAATAGCGCGCAATCAGGAACGCTGCGATATCAAACTCGGCACCGGCACCGAATCCGACGCAGACAGCAGCGACCATGAGCGGTACCAACTCAGTACCCCCTTGCAAATAGATAAGGCAGCCTATGGCGGGCAACGCAAGACTTATGGCCGCTATTGCTGGCGGCCAGAAGCGGTCTAATAGATAGCCGACGGCAATTCGGCCGAAAATCAGGGATACCCCGAAAAAGCTAAACACCAGGCTGGCATTTTCGGCTGATAGGCCCATGTCTCTGAGCATTGGGACGGTACTGGTAACCATTCCAACAATAGAGGAGATGACCAGTGCGAGAGCAATGTTACATGTCCAGAACTTTCTCGATACCAGGCCCTCGCGGTAGGTAACTCCTGGCACGGCCTCAGCATCGACGTCCTGCCCGGATGCTTCCGGCAAAAATTGTGGGAGTGATAACCATTTGGCGGTGAAGGGCAGCAGTATGGCGGTATTCATCAACGCGAGAATGACAAATGCTGCCCGCCAGTCCCAGGTTTCAATGCCCCATGAAAGAATTGGCGGCACAATGGCGGCAGTGATCCCCGTGCCGCTCAGGCCAATTGCCAGAGCCAGCCCACGATTTTTCTCGAACCAGATATTCAGTAATTGAGTCCACGTGACCGCCAGACACCCCATCCCGAGCAACGGCAGAACTGAGAAAGCAAGATAGAGTGTCCATATTGAGCCCTCTATCTGGGTCGTTCCCAGATACCCCAGAGAAATGAGGACAAGTGATGTCATGGTGACGCGTTTCATCCCGTAACGCATATTCAGCCATCCCACTATCTGTAGCGAGATCACCGCACTGGCAAACAGAAACGTGATCGATGCCTGTAGTGAGCTTTTATCCCACCCAAAAGCCTCTTTCAGCGGAATGACAAGCGTACCAAAGCCGTATAGGAGCGAGGCGTTGATACTGATTGCGATGCCTATGACAGACAGCACCAGTATGCGCCAGCTTTGCCGGAACTCCGTTAAGTCAACCGCAGCGTCGCTTTTTGTCGGCGAATGCATAGTGCGACCTTCGTTTGTTGTTGTGTGTGAGGCTTAAAGTCAAGCCTCCCGCTCTTATTGATTTCTGCATTTAGAACGGTAAGCTGATACCAGAATATTTGATGCGTTGCCTAATGTCCACCTCAAGGTGCCAGGACGGGGCATAACAATAATAGAGGCAGGGGGAAGTAGATGGTGTGGCTTAGTCGATTTTCTATGGGGGCAAAGCTGTTGGCTGCGCCCACGCTGATTATTCTTATGCTGATTGGCATTTCGGTGGTGGCGTATGAAGGCCTGAACCGCCAACAGAGTGTTCTGGATCAAATAGAGAAGACGCGATTCGCTGAGCTTCAGCGAGCACTGGAAGTCTCCTCGGCCTCCCAAGCTGCCATGGTCGGCTCCTATGCAGCTATCGTTCAGCTGATGAGGGCTCAGGGCAGTATATCCAAAGAAGCTTTGCAGGCCTACGTGGACGAAATGCAGGCGAGTGTTAACGACATGCTCGAAGGTGTGGCAGAAAGTCGGAGCAATAGGTCCGGCATTGGCGAGGAAGAGCTTGCTATTCACGAAAAGTTGGTGGAACAGGCCGGATTCCTGGCAAAGGGTATTGGTGATCTTGGGGACGCCATTTTAGATGACCCATACCTGGCCCCATCTCAATTGGGATATGTCCGTGCTGATTATAATCGCTTGCAAGGGTTGCTTGGTTTGTTGATAGAAAAGCAGAAATCGTTGGCAAGCGCGTCATTTTCTGAAGCTAATTCCACTGCAGAGGATGTGGCACTCTCGTTGGAAGTTTCAATTGTCGTAGCCATTGTACTGGCTTTGTTGATAGCTCTGATGGTTCGACGGCAGGTGCTTCGCTCGATCAAATCTATTGAAATAGCAGCGTTGCGATTAAAAGAAGGCGACCTGACCCATAGAGTCGAGGTTGTTGGGCGGGACGAGATCGCTCAAACAGCGTCTGCGTTCAATGACCTCATTGGCAGTCTTCAGTATTCCGTAAAGAAGGTCGTGCATGTTGCAAAATCGGTTGGTGACTCCGCTGAGGAGCTCGTTGTGACGTCCGATCGTGTGGCTCACGGTGCAAACGAGCAAGCAGGGGCGGCGGTGCAGGCGGCCACGACCATGGAGAACATGAGCCAGGATATCGCTTCGATTGCCTCGCATGTCGAAGATTTGCGAGCGTCAGCGAAGGAAAGTTTGGAGGGGTCGAAAGCGGGGCGTGAGGCACTCAACCGGATGGTGCGGGAAATCTCACGGGTCGGGGAGGCTTTCTCGTCGATCAACCACTCCGTTGGCGATTTTGTTGCGAGCACAACGGAGATTACCAGCAGTATTAATCAGGTTAAGGATCTATCCGGACAAACCAATCTTTTAGCGCTGAATGCGGCGATCGAAGCTGCGCGGGCCGGTGAAAACGGTCGTGGGTTCAGCGTCGTCGCTGAAGAAGTGCGCAGTTTGGCACAACGCTCTGCGTTGGCCGCAAACTCCATCAATGAGCTTACCGACAATCTTGAAGATCAGTCACAAAAGGTAAACGTAGCGCTTGAGGAAGGGTCCTCTGCACTCGACGGAAGTCAGTCCTTACTTGAGGCTTTGGAGAGAGTCTTGTCCGAAGCAACGCGACTGGTTGGAAGTTCCAGTGATGGGGTTGATGAAATTGCCGAAGCTGTCCACAAACAAAACAAAGGGGGCAAGGAAATAGCGGAGAGTATTGAGAGGATTGCAGAGATGGGTAAAGACGGCAATGAGATATCGCACAAAGTGCGGACGTCTGTTGCTTCTTTGCGGGAGTTGTCGGAAGAGCTGGGGCAGTCCGTGGCCCACTTCCAGATATAGCGTCTTATTCCATGCCAGGCCAATGCCGCATCTGTAGGGTAGGTAAGTGCTCTAGCAAGGCGTTCGTGTCTTTATACTGTTTTTAGTCCGTTAAATGTTTGTTATTTAAGAAAATATAAAATTTATTTTACAAAAATAAGATTTTTGTTCATTATCGTGGAATGCTGAACTGGAAAAGAGGAAACAATTATGAGTTCGGAAAAGAAAAACCTCCGTGCCGTCGCCGATCGAGGGGCTTGTTGTGGTTATGGGCTGTGCGCTGCAATTTGCCCTGAGGTGTTCAAGTTGGATGCGGATGGGCTGGTCTACTTTGAAAACGACGAGGTGACTCCCGAGCTGGAAGAATCCGCTCGCGAAGGTGTTGAAGCTTGTCCCGCAGAGGCTATTTGGTTGGAAGAAATCGAGGACTAGCCGTCACTGTTTCCAGTCGCGTTGATTTCTTCTAGAGGTGTTATGTATGGGACGTTTGGACAAGAAAGTAGCTCTTATTACGGGTACTGGCGGTGGACAGGGCCGGGAGGCAGCGTTGCGTTTTGCCCGCGAGGGCGCGATCGTCGTTGGTTGCGATACCAATGAAAAAGAGAATACTGCGACTGCCGAGTTGCTAGCCAAAGAAGGCTATGTGTTGTACGGCAAAGCACCAGTTGATCTAGGGGATCCAGATCAGGCCCAGGCATGGGTAGAGGCCGCGGCAGCGGAACATGGACAGATTGATATTCTGTATAACAATGCGTCAGCCGCTCGTTTTGCTCCGGTCCACGAAATGTCAGTCGAGGATTGGCAATTCACCATTCGCAATGAAGTAGATCTGCTTTTCTATACCACCAAGCACGCCTGGAAGTTTCTCGCAGAAACAAAAGGCATCATCATCAATGTATCGTCCACTGCAGCCTGGGGCGGTTCGAAAATTGCGGGTATTTCAGCCCATGCCGCAGCCAAAGGTGCGGTGGTTTCGTTTACCCGTCAGCTTGCTGTTGAGGGTGCTGCGTCTGGTATCCGGGCTGTGAGTTTAAGTCCGGGGTTCGTTGCAACACCTGGGACTGCAGAGTTTATGAATAACCCTGAAACTCGCGCCGCTTTGCTGGATGGCGTGCTTCTTGACCGACCGGGGAAACCCGAGGAAGTTGTGGCGATGGCGCTGTTCCTTGCCTCTAGTGAAGCATCCTTTATTACGGGCTCAGACATTGTTATCGATGGCGGATTACTGGCTATCTGACACGTCGTGCGAGTACCGCAGAACATACATGGTCTGAGATGTTTAACAACAAATAACTGGAGAAGGTAATGGACATTATTGGTATTGGCTATCTCGGCTTTGAATGCACTGATGTTGATGCGTGGCGTAGCTACGGCCCAGAAGTAATGGGGTTTGGGATTGGAAGCAACCCGGAGAACGACTCTGAGTCTCTTTATCTCCGAATGGATGACCGTCGATACCGGCTAGCCCTGCATCCTGGCGAAGTGGATCGCCTGGCCTATATCGGTTGGGAAGCGAAAGGCCGGCTTGAGTATATGGCCGCTTTGAAGAAGTTCCGGGACGAAGGCGTTGAATTTGAGGTCGCAGACGAAGAACTGTGCCAAAAGCGTGGTGTGAAGGAGCTTATTCGCTTTCTGGATCCGGTTGGCTTTCGCCACGAGCTGTTTTATGGTCAAAAGTGGACGCCGCAGTCATTTGTTCCCGGCCGTAGACATGGTGGATACCTGGCCGGCAAGCGCGGGTTGGGGCACATTGTTTTGATGTCGCCCGAATACAACCGTGAGCTGGAACATTTCTTGATTAACATCATGGGGTTCCGCTGGTACGGCTCCGGTGCCGGAAAAGGAAAGACTGGCTTTTTCCGTTCCAAGCTCAATGAGTATACCAGCCACGATATTGCCTATGGACATGCTCCTGGGCGTATGGGGGTTCATCACATTGGTGTGTTTGTGAACAGTATTCGTGATGTTGGTGAAACCTACGACATTGTCAAAAAGAAGGACTTACAGTTGCTGATGACTCTGGGTCAGCACTCCCAGGATCCACACGTATCGTTCTACCATTACAACCCATCCGGGTTTGCCTTCGAGTGCATTGGCGAAATTGAGCCGTGGCATGATGATGGCTTTGAGCTCAACCCGGAAGTAATGAGTGTGTGGGGGCATGAAATGGTGGGCCCTATGCTGGGCTCTTTCATCAAAACCCCTGAAGAAGTCCGGGATCCTGAGTTCAAGCCGAAAAACGGCTAGGAACATGCGCATTGGCAGAGTACTGAGTGCGGAAGGGGAGGTTGGTTGGGCTCTGTTGGAGAGCGACTCAGGTTGTGCACGCTGGATAAGGGGTCGATTTTCTGATTGGGCACCTTTGGTGGCTCTTGGGTCGATTTCCGAAATAGAGCTTGCAAGTGGGCAGCTTCAAGCAGACGGCTTTCGTCTGCTTGCACCCATCGAGCCTGGTGCCCGGATATTTGGTGTTGGTCTCAATTATCTGGAGCACCTGACCCGCCTTGGTTCGTCAGCTCCTCCTCACCCTCTTTCCTATCTCAAGCCTGAATCGGCAATAGTTGGTCCGAATGAAGACGTGATTTATCCAGCGGTGACCCAGCAGTTGGACTATGAAATAGAACTGGTTGCAGTGGTCGCGTGTGAACTTGCGGACTCCCCGCATGCATCTTCGTGCCTTCTTGGGTATACGATCGGCAATGACGTTAGCGCTCGAGATGCGGGACGGGCTTTGGGGCGCCTGGATCTTTTTACTCAGAAAGCGATGGATCGAACCACGCCACTGGGCCCTTGGGTTGAGACCATTGATGGTGCGGGTGGTGCTGGTCAGCCAGCACTCGACCTAACGATGACAGTAAATGGTCAGGTGCGGCAAAAGGACAATACCCGGGAGATGATTTTTTCCCTCGATGAGATTCTTAACTACATCGATGCACGTTGCGTTCTGAGGCCAGGAGATCTGGTGTTCACTGGATCAACATCCGGGGTAGGGCTTGAATCTGGGCTGTTTCTTCAGCCAGGCGATATCATGGAGGCCTATATCGAAAAAATCGGTACATTGCGGAACGCTGTTTCAAAGCCCCGGAGATTATCACCTCACCGTCAACGCGGGCCTATTGGGGCGCCTTAAGGCTATTCCTGAGTACTTTATATCCAGTTTTGCTCATCCCTGATTCTTTCAGCCTCCAGGTCAGGCGCTAAGTTCAGTAGTTCGTTCCAAGAAAAAGTGATGTCAAAATTTCATTCTTGATATAGAATGAAATAGTTCAGACAATTTATGTTTTCGGGGATGACTACGCGATGGACTCAGATGCTACATCAGAAATGACAACCAAAACATCCAAATCAGCGCCTGTCACGGTCAAACCTGTCGTTAATGCGATACGAATTCTACGGTTTTTGAGTGAGTCAGCGGCGCCGGAACGTGCTGTCGACATAGCGCGTAAACTTGAGATTAACCCCAGTACCTGTTTCAACATCCTTCGGACCTTGGTCAATGAAGATATGGTTGATTTCAGTCCGATGTCGAAACGGTATTCAGCCGGCCTTGGGCTGGCAAGGTTAGTGGAACAGTTTGTTACTCAGGGGCAAAAAGTTCAAATGGCCAAGCCTTTGCTGGAAAATTTTGCGGCGCGGTCAAAAGTGACTGTCACGCTTTGGCGAAGAATGGGCAATGACCGAATCGTGATCGTTAGCTCTGCCGCGTGCCCCACTGATGTTCGAATTGATATGACCGAAGGACAAAGGCTGCCCATTCTCATGGGCGCTAGTGGTCGCCTCTTTGCGTCCCAGCTAGACCTCCAAAGTGATAGTATCAAATCCATGTTTGAAAATATTCGTTGGGGGACAGCGCTCTCATTTGACGAATATCGTGCCCAGGTTACTCAGGCTTCGAACAAGGGCTGGGCGATAGACGATGGTTACTTCTCCATAGGCATCCTTGCGGTTGCCGCCCCTGTGTATTCATCGTCGGGAAACATCGATTTCACGGTTTCCGCTGTCATGTTTCGCGGCCAGAAGAACGACGCTGAAATCGCTGAACTTGGCGAGTCCCTTTGCACTTTGGGTCGAGACCTGGAAAAGGTACTTTTCTAGTCTTTCACTAATAAAAGGCTGCCACCCAATGGTCCACCTCCCGCAGCGGTAACGGCGACCTGGTGTTCAGCTATCTGACGGTCGCCTGCTTTTCCCCATAGTTGGAGGCAGGCCTCGTGGACATACCCCAGCCCGTGAGTTCTTCCGCCAGAGAGCTGGCCGCCGTTGGTGTTAATCGGGAGGGGGCCATCTCTCGCTATGCGGTGTCCTCCTTCAACAAAGGACCCGCTTTCTCCTTTGGGACACAGGTTCAGTGCTTCCAGCCAGATCATCGTTAGTATGGAAAAACCATCGTAGAGCTGTGCTGCACCAACATCGGACGGTTTTAAGTCGGTTCTAGACCACATCATTTTTCCAGCATCAAACGCAGCCCCCTCCGTCAGCGAAATCTGATCCCACGACCACGGTTGATTTAACGCCGAACCAATGGCCTCGATACGGATAGGCGGGTTGGGGGCATCTCGTGCTACGTCTTTTCGAGACAGCACAATGGCAGTGGAAGCGTCGCAATGAACATCACAGTCAAACATTCGCAGTGGACTAGAGATCATCCGCGATTGCATATAGTCGTCCATTGTCATGGGGGTGCGGTAAATTGCTTTGGGGTTAACTTGCGCGTTGCGGCGTGCGTTGAGCGCAATTTGAGCGAGCTGTTCGGGTGTTGTCCCATAATCGTGGAAATGCCGTTGTGCGTACATCGCGATCAGGTTGCTGGCGGATAAGACATTAAACGGCGTATACCATTGCCACGCGAAACTGCTGTCCCTGCCTTGTGTTTTATTGCTCAGTGCAGAAGCTTCTTTATTCGATTGTCTTGCAGTGGATTCGGTAATCGTTCGGAACACCAGGACGTTTCGACAAAGTCCACTCGCGATTGCCATGGCGCCGTTAATAATTCCGGCAAGGGGGCCGGGCCCCTCGTATCCTCCGCCAAACCAGTTCACCTGCAAGCCAAGTGCATTTTGAAGCGCATTTGGGCCAACAGGAGAAAAGCTGTTGCCGTTGTTATTGTCGCCTGGCCAGCACGCAATACCATCGATATCTGAGCGCTTTAAGCCGGCGTCTGCTATGGCTTCGAGGCATGCATCAACAGTGAGGCGCATGCCCGATAATTGCGAGGGGCGAGCAATTTCTGACTGGCCGATTCCTGTGATGGCGACATCTTTTTCGTAAACTCGGTCGAGCATGGTTATTCCTTAATGAAAAGAGGCAGCCAGACATCGTCCTCTTGCCGAAAGCGAACCCGCACTGGCATACCGATAAATACGTCTTCGACTGCCAGATCTTCGATGTTGGTGACGAATCGGAGGCCTGCCTGTTCTTCCAGTTCAACGATAGCGATGACAAATGGCTCGTTGAGTTCCGGGACCCAGGGTTGGTGATTGATTGTAAAGCTCGCAACTTTGCCTCTGCCCGAGACTCGTCGGGGGTTAACGTCAAAGCTCGCGCAATTTGGGCAGACAGGCCCGGGAGGGTGAAAAAAGCGCGTGCACGAATGGCAGTAGTGCATCAGCAGGGCGTCACTTTTTCCACCTTGCCAGAATGCACGGTTATCAGCGTTCAATGCAGGGAGTTTTCTGGGCATTACCGGATCCTGTGTCGGCCTCGTTATCTTCCGCTAGCTTATCAATTGCACAAAAAATAAAAAAGTGTTCTAATTTAAAAAAAATTGAGATAGCCTTGAGACATGCTCCTACAACAAATTCAATCTATGGAGGTCTTCTAATGAATCTTCCGTTTACAGGCCGGACAATCATCGTTACCGGCGGCTTTGGAGTCCTCGGACGCGCCCTGTCCGCTTTGCTTTGTGATCGCGGGGCCCGAGTGGTCGCTCTGGACCTGAGTGATACGCCTGAACACTTGACTCAAGCCGATAATTATCTGCCTCTTGGTGGCGTTAATCTGACTGATGCCTCATCTACAAGCCAGGCGTTAGAAAGAGCTGCAGAGGTATTTGGACACATCGACAGTATTGTCAATGTGGCAGGTGGGTTTGCTTGGGAAACCTTTGAAGAAGGCGACCTGGAAACCTGGGACAGGCAGTATCAGATGAATCTTCGTACGGCTGTGGTTGCGACGAATTCAGTGCTGCCCTATTTGCTGAAGGGTGATCGTGGTCGTGTTGTAAATGTCAGCGCCCTTGCAGCGCTCAAGGCTGGTTTGGGTGTATCTGCCTATGCGGCCTCGAAAGCGGGTGTGGCTCGCCTCACCGAATCTCTCGCAGAAGAGCTGAAACAGCGTAATGTTACCGTCAATGCGGTAATGCCCAGCATTATTGATACGCCGAGCAACAGAGAGGCCATGGCGGACGCCGATTTCTCTGCCTGGGTGACGCCGGAAGCACTGTCTGAGGTGATTGCATTCTTACTGTCAGACGCGGGTGAGGCTGTTACCGGGGCCTGTGTTCCCGTATCGGGCCGTGTCTAGCCAGTTTTGCAGCTTGGGAGAAACTGATGAGGTTGGTGACATTTGTAAAAGAAAATGGCGAAGAAAGGGCGGGAGCACTCATTGATGAGGATCAAGCTGTCCTTGATCTCCAGCACGCCTACTCTCTTGTCAAAGGCGGTGAAACTCGCGTTCTCTCAAGCGTACTGGCGCTTGCCGAAGCCGGTAAGGACGGGCATGGGTTGGCTCTCGAGCTGGTTGCAAAGGCGCCAGTTGAAGCGGTCGTGAAGCGTTCTAGGGTGAAGCTTCGGGCACCTATTCAGCCGCCTCCTCAGATGCGTGACTTTTCGTGTTTTGAGTTACACCTTCGCCAGAGTTTTGCCGCGGCGCGACGTGCTCGCGCATCGCGCACACCAGACCCTGAGGCAACGCTAAAGGCGATGAATACCCGGGCTGATGACCGTGTCATTGACACGTTTAACAGGCAACCAATCTATTACAAATGCAATAGGTTTGCGGTTGTTGGCATGGATGATCAGTTTGAATGGCCAGCGTTTAGCAAGGCCCTGGATTTCGAACTGGAATTTGGTTGCTATATCGGTCGGCCCGGCAAAGACATTACGAGGGAAACGGCTCGCGAGCATATTTTCGGATACACGATCTTCAACGATATCTCCGCGAGGGATATGCAGTCCAAGGAAATGGCTGGCATGTTGGGGCCCGCAAAAAGCAAGGACTTCGATACTGCAAATGTGATGGGGCCTTGCTTGGTGACAGCCGATGAGTTGGAGGACCCCTATAACCTGGAGATGATAGCCCGGGTCAACGGCGAAGAGTGGGGGCGGGGCAATACTCGCGACATGCGTTGGAAATTCGAGGATGTTATAGCTCATGTATCCCAGTCGGAGACTTTGCATAGCGGAGAGTTCCTCGGTTCTGGAACCGTTGGGAACGGGTGCGGCTTGGAACAGTTGCGTTACTTGCAGCGCGGCGATGTAGTGGAGCTTGAAGTTGAAAAACTTGGGACGCTAAGAACAAAGGTTGGTTGAGCAAGTCGTGCTGTAATCAAACGAAAGAGAATAGCGCCAGCTTGTTGAGTGGCCCTGGTGAGACGGTGAATGAAATGGAGGCAGATATGCTAACAAAAACCAATCCGGTGCTTTCGGACGGTACCCGGGTTTCTGACCTGATATATCCAGATACGCGGGAAGTACAAATGCGCGTGTTGTCGGACCGTGAGATCTACGAACTGGAAATGGACAAGATCTTCGGCAAGACATGGCTGATGCTTGGGCATGAGTCGGAGATACCGAATCCAGGCGACTTTATGGTTCGTGACATGGGCGAGGACTCGGTCATTGTGTCGCGAGACAAAAGCGGAGAGGTTCATGTTCTGTTGAATGTATGCCCTCACAGGGGCATGCGGGTCACCCTCACTGATTGCGGCAACAGCCAGATCCACAAGTGCATTTATCATGGCTGGGCGTTTCGTGCGAATGGTGACTTCGTGGGTGCCCCTGTTGAGAAGGAGAAAATGCACGGTTCCATGCTGGAGAAAGCCGAGCTGGGCCTGAAGCGTGCGCGCTGTACTCTCTACGGGGGGCTCATTTTCGCGACCTGGAATATTGAAGGGCCTTCGTTCGAAGAGTTCCTGGGTGATGCGAAATGGTATTACGATTTGCTGTTTCTTCGCAGCGACAAAGGAATGGAAGTCCTGGGGCCACCCCAGAGATTTATTGTCAACGCGAACTGGAAGACAGCCGGTGAACAGTCAGCTGCTGATGGCTTTCATACACTGACACTGCATCGTTGGTTGGGAGAGATTGGTAACTACTCCAAAAAAGGTGAAGGTGAAGGTGAAGGTGGCGATCTGAGCCCGGAGATGTACGGTGTTGAAGTCAGTTCTCCCCATGGGCACGCACTCCGGTGCATTGACTTGGCACGTAAGATTCGTCGAATCACCGGTCTAGATCCGGAAAAACTCGATGTTGAAGAAAAGCTTAAAGCGTTACCGCCTGCGGGTATGACGGTGGATATGGTCGATCAGCTGAAGAATAACCTCTCGGAAGACCAGCTGAAAGTTCTCACTTCCATGCCGCCACAGGTAGGGGGGATGTTCCCCAATATCCTGTTCGGGTTTGTATATATCCCGCAGCCCGATGGAACCGTAGTGGGTTCGATGACCATGCACACCTACATTCCGCGCGGTCCCGATAAGCTGGAGTTTTGTAACTGGATTTTCGCTGAGAAAGACGCACCACCAGAACTCCGGCAGAAGATGCTGGAACAAACAATTCAGTTGTTTGGTACCTCGGGAATGGTGGAGCAGGATGACTCGGACACATGGCCTCACATGACGCTCTCCGCCAAAGGTGCGATGGGAAGGCACATGACCCTGAAGTATCAGGCTGTGTTCGAAAAGGGAGCTCCCGAAGGATGGCCCGGGCCGGGAATAGTCAACGAAGGTTTTACTAAGGACGATACCCAGTGGCATTGGTGGCTCTACTGGAACGAGCTGATGAACGCAGAATAATGCAACTCTCTTGGGTATAAATTGAAGAGGCCTGTGATGCAAACGAATCAGGAAAAACAAGACGGTGTAGAAGTGGGTGCATACGTTCCCATTGGTTCAGAGGCTTATAGTGAGATCGTAAGCTTTTTGTACGAAGAGGCGATGCTGCTCGACAACCTTCGTTTACAGGAATGGAGTGAGCGACTGGCAACGGATCTGGTCTATACGGCGCCTTTGCGCCAAACCCGTTTAGGGGTGGATCATGAGAAGACCTTCATTCGCTCGGTTCAGCACTTCCATGATAATTACCGTTCTATTCTTGGGCGAATTATGAGGTTGTCGGGTAAGAGTGCTTGGGCGGAAGATCCCCCAAGCAGGACCAGGCGAATGGTGACAAATGTTCTGGTTCGGGAAACGTCGTGTCCCAACGAGTTCGCAGTGACGAGTTACTTGATGATGACCCGTAGTCGCTTTAGTGCTGATGATGTTGATGTGATCAGTTGTGAACGCCGGGATATCATTCGTCGGGAAGAGACGGGTGAGTTCAAATTGGCGCGTCGCGAAGCGCTTCTTGACCAGTCTGTGCTGGGGACGCCCAATTTGGCGGTGTTCCTCTAGCCTCTAGCTCTCCACGTTTGTTCTACCCCTTGGCCTGCCTTCGTGGCAGGCTTTTTTGTGGCCGATGCACAAGTTTTCCAGCTCAGGAATGAGTGTTGCCGTGGAGCCAGGTCTCATCTTCAGCGCACAGCAGTCCCGGGGCGTTCGTGAAGTCAAGTGTTGAGCCTTTCACTCGGATTGCCTGTTCAGCCCGAACTGGTTGCTGGCTGAAGCACACACCCAGTGGCCTTGCGTGTTCTTGTAGATCCAGGTTTCTTTCTCTGCCGCGAGAGATGATGACGCTGCGTCTCAGCACCAGTGCGGCCTCGGATTCTTCGGGGCTTAAGTGGTCGATTGCCCACCTTGCCATGCCATGATTCAGGTCAACACCATCGTAGGGGGGCGGGCTGGTAATGAGTGTTTTCTCAACATTCCATGTTAGATAAGGCTTCCCGTTCCGCCGCAGTTCGGCCGTTGTTTTGTCGTTTACTCGCATCGGAACGGCAATGTCATAGACAAGTTTATCGCTCTGTCTATTGGCGGTGGCGATCACAAGGCCGGCTAGATCCAGCATATGGGTGCATTGATGCCGGGCATCCGTATATCGGGTCACGCTGTGCGCTATCTCAGACAGCTCCATCCCTATCAACGATTTGAGCGGGTCGGCAGCGGAAGGGCAGGCTGAATAAGGGTAACGATCCGCGTAACCATGAACATCGGTCACTTTGCCGTTGGCGTAGCGGATCGCCACTCTGAAATGGTGAAAATCATCCTCCAGGGTAGCTCTGATCTCGTCCTGACTAACTGCGTTGATTTCGATTCTTCGCCTAAACAGCATTGAGTAGTCCTCTGGACAAGATCGCGAATTAGGGGTAGATGACACCCTTCGTATGCATTAATATGAACAGTAACAAAAAAAGTGTTTATCAAAAAGGAAAAATCATGAAACTGCTAGAGAACAAAGTGGCGCTGATAACGGGTGCCGGTGGTGGCATTGGTGAAGGTGTTGCGCGGTATTTTGTCAGTCAGGGCGCGGCGGTTGTGATTGCTGAGCTCAATGAAGATCAAGGCGAGGCAGTTGCATCTGATTTGAGAGCAAAAGGTGGTCAGGCAGTGTACTGTCGGACGGATGTCTCTGACAAAGCGTCGATCGCGGATTCGATTCAGGCGGCTGTCAGTCATTTTGGCGGGATTGATATCCTGGTCAACAATGCATTTGCGCCGACCCCAAACGTAAAGTTGGAAGAAAAGACTGATGAGATGCTACACCAGACCCTAAACACGACAGTTTGGGCCGCTTGGTGGGCAATGAAAGAAGCATTCCCACATATGTGCCAAAGAGGCGGTGGTTCCATTATTAACTTTTACTCTATCGATACGGAGATTGGCGCCTGGCTGCATGGCGACTACAACACCGCAAAGTCAGCCGTTCTAGGGCTTACTCGCAGTGCGGCCGCCGAATGGGGGCGTTTCAATATAAGGGCCAACGCGATTGCGCCTACCGCGATGGGTGCTACCTTCCACAAACTGGCGTCGGAAAATCCAGGCTTTAAAGAGCGCTCTGCCGCGATGCGGCCATTGGGAAGGTGTGGCGAACCAGAAGCTGATATCGGTCCTGTTGTGGCGTTTCTGGCTTCTGATATGTCCCGTTTTGTGACGGGGGAGTCGATTCATGTGGACGGTGGTCTGCACTTGCCGGGTTATAACTCCCGTCCTTCAGATGTTCCTGTCAGAGAGTATTAGCGTTGAGACTATATCCGGCTAAGGGGCGGGTGTTCACGCTAGTAGTGCTGAACAACCGCATGCCGAGCGTCCTGCTGGCATGCGGTTGGTTCAATGGTTATTGTTTGCTGACTTTTATGTCGGTGTCTTCCAGGTCCCAGGTTGTTGAGGTTTTACCCTCGTCTCTCAGCTGATACTTGAGTATCCGGCCCTGTGGGTTTTTCGGCAGGTCTGTCCGAAACTCGATGTAACGGGGCAGCGCATAGTATGGAACCGTGTCGGTGGCCCAGTGGAACAGTGACTCCTCCGTCAGGTCTGCTCCTTCATGGAGGATGGCCGTTATTTTAACGTCATCCTCGCCTTTGTCAGAAAGCACTGCATGCACGGCGACTTCAGCAATTGCAGGGTGATTGCTGAATGCGGACTCTACTTCAAAGCTTGAAATGTTCTCGCCGCGCCGGCGCAGATAGTCCTTTTTCCGATCGACAAAATAGAAGAATCCATCGTCATCGAATTTTCCTATGTCGCCCGTATGGAACCACATGTTGTTCATTGCTTTCAGTGTTGCTTCAGGGCGCCTCCAGTAGCCTTGGAACATGACGTCCGGACGCAACGGGCGAACGACTATTTCTCCGGCTTGGTTGGCGGGAAGCTCGTTGTCATCTTCATCAACGATCCGCACGTCGAAGTCAGGAATACGTTTGCCGGAAGAGCCGGGTTTTGCGTATTCACCAGCAGCGAGAGAGGTGATGACACAGGCTTCTGTCAGTCCGTAGCCGTTGCCGCCAACGAGCTTGGCGCCAAAGCGGGTGCGCCAGATTTCCTTGGTTTCCTCTGTGTAGGGGTTGCCACGAGCCGTGTGAATTTGTCCGTAGCAGCGCTTCATGGCGTCGTTGTCGGGGGCTTGGGCCAGTAGGCCTCCCATTCCGCCTAGAATTGAGGCAATGGTTGCACCGCTTCGCTCGACCTCGGGCCAGAAATTGGACACTGAGAATCGTGGAAGAATTGCCACTCTTGCGCCGACAAGCGCAGTAGCAATGACGCCGACGCACAGTGCGTTCATGTGAAACAGCGGGAGAGGGGTGATCGTGACGTCTTGTGCTGTGGCTGGTCCTGCCTTGAGCTGGAGCCTTGCCAGGTTGCACATGAAGTTGTAGCTAACCATGCACCCTTTGGAGGGGCCCGTGGTGCCAGACGTATAAATCAGGCAGGCCAGGTCAGCTGGATCGGGCTTGTCAGATATCGGCGTTTCGTCATTGCCCCGATGCTCATCGAGTGACTCGATAGCAATAGAGCAGTTGCCCGAGGACTTAGGGTCCCCCCGCTGCAGGATGAGGTTCAGGGTTTCGAGCTGGTCACTTATGTGGGCAACCCGGTCAATGTAGGTCGACTCGCAGATCATCAGGGCTGCATCCGCATCAGCAATCTGATGTCGTAGAAATTCCCCGCGTAAGGCCGTATTGAGAGGAACGCTGACTGCGCGAAGCTTGTTGATGGCGAGCCAACAAAGAATGGCGTCAATGTTGTTGTCCAGCATTGTGACTACAGTTTCGCCGCGTTTGACGCCAAGATTGGCCAGTGAATGAGCCAGTTTCGTAGATAGTAAGTCAACTTCTCTATAAGTGTAATAATTTCCAGTGAAGTCGAGGAAAATACGGTCGGGGTGGCTGGCTACAGCGCGGTCTAGCGCTGAAATAACCGTGTCGCGTTCTCCCACCGACCAGGTCTCCGGGTTTCCAGTACCACTCATAGTCATTCTCCCACGGTGTGGCTCCAGCAAGGAGCTTCCAAGTTTTATTTTAAATGGAGAATTCAATTCTATATTGAATTTTGCCTGTTGTCTCTAGGGAAGTTGAACAGAAATTGCTGATCGTGGCTAGTTTACCTGATATGATAGCTAAAAATTTATTTGCTACGGAGTAACGCATGGTCGAGCAAGAATTGGATACCCCAAATGCTTTGCAGGCAAAGGAAAGCCCCTCTCGATCCGATGACGTGGTCAGTCAGCCCAGCAAGCGCCATAGGAAGGCTCGTACCGTAAAGCCGAATCGTCGATCAGAAGAAACCATCAACAGCATTCTGGAGGCCACGGAGGAGGTGGTTCTCCGCTCTGGTGCGGATCGTATCTCTATTCTTGATGTGTGCAAGATAGCAGGCATTTCCCGGGGAACCTTTTATCGTTACTTTTCCTCCCAGGAAGATCTGCTGGATACTTTCTCGCGACACAAGCGAGATAATTTTCACCGTGTCCTTATGGAAACCGTCGGATCGGTCAAGGATCCAGAAGCTCGATTGGATAGCCTGATCGGCTTCATAGATGACTATCTGGAAGAAACTCGAGCTCGGCGTTTGTTGGTGGTGGCCCCCGAGTACGCTCTAAGTTTCTTTCGGCGCATCTTTCATGACTCGATTCTTCGATTTCAGGACGCTCTGGATATCGTGTTTGATGACTGGGATGAAAAGCTCGGTGTGAAACTGGATCGTGAACTGATCTGCGAAATGATCATTCGCTATGTACTTAGCGAGGTTCTTGTGCCGGAGGATGGCGGTCGCAGGTTGCTCCCAGCAAGGGTTAAGCGGTTGGTGGCGTCTTTGACAATGGGGTCGACTGCGCGCACCCGCCGCTAATCGTGAATCGGGAGGCTTAATTCCTCCCGATTTTTTAGCCATTTTATATTTTTCTGTCTTTATCGACTTTTCTTTGCCTCCCCTGCGCCCCTTCCTAGAAGAATTAATTTTATATCTCATTGTTTTAATTGAATTTACATAAATTTTCCCCGTCCTACCCTGAAGCCTCATGCGGAGTGATCTGAGCTGTTTCTCTATCTATATCTCTTTGCATAGATTGTCTGAAAATATAATAAATGCCTATAAAACAAAAACTTGAAATATTTACTCAACCTCAAGAACAGCCATCGAGCTATATTTCCCGCGCCTCTGTTACGTCAATAGTTGAACAGTTTTTGTATTTATGAGTAAATCTGTATTATGCTTCTAGACATCTTAAGCAGTACGCACGACTCAAATAGAACAACATAGAGGGCTTTATCATGCTGATTGATCTTCACGCTCACGCACCGCACCCTGACTATTACGACCAGCATCCCCACTGGGGGCCAGCTTTTGAACTCCAGTCGGACGGGGATATCAAACTCCGGGTCGGTCACTGGGTCTTGAGTCTCGGCGCCCCTGAGCGTAAACAGGCATTGCGTGAAGCTCATGCGCGCGGAGAGACCCTGGATGTTCAGGAATACATGGCCAAGTGGCGAGATCCAAAACATCGCCTGCAGGGGATGGACGCGGCGGGTCAGAATGCCCAAGTTCTGTCTGTGCCAAGCCACTGCTACATGTACTGGGCTGAGCCTGAGTTCGGCATTCCATTTGCCCAGAAGGTGAACGACTCTTTGGCGAAATACTGCTCTGAGGCGCCCGACCGTCTTATGTTCTGGGCGCATGCGCCTTTGAACGTTCCGGTTGAGGCTGCGAAGGAAATCAGGAGAGCGTGTACTGAACTGGGCGCCAAGGGCTTGGTAGCCGGAGGCTCGAACTTTGGCGGACTGGAGTTCGATTCGCCCGAGATGGATCCTGTATGGGAGGCCTTGTGTGACCTTGATCTGCCCATGTTTGTCCATGGATACAACCAATCGGTTACCTGGGGCGAAGACGCAAATACCGATCGTTACGAAACGACGGCCATTGTTGGCATGAACTACGATGAGTCGAAGTGTTTCTGGTACATGATCAACGGTGGTGTTTTCGATCGATTCCCGAATCTGAAGGTTTATATCACCCATGGCGGCGGTTTCGTTCCCTACCAGCTCGGGCGTATGGCCCAGACCAACCCCAACCTTGATACCTATCACAATAAGAAGCCGTTCCTCGAGTATCTGAGGAACTTCTACTTTGACGTTGAACTGCATGAGGTCCCAATGCGCCAGGCTATGGTAGAGGTCATTGGTGCCGATCGGGTGCTCTACGGCTCCAATTTCGGGGGCAGTGATGCGGTCCGTCATGACCTCACGGACGACCTGAAATTGTCCAAAGAGGATCTTGACAAGATTCGCTGGAAAAATGCCTGTGAACTGTTGCATCTGGACCCTAATAAGTTGGGTAAGGTTGGGGGCTAATGAAACTTGCACGATGTACTTATAACGGTGGAGCTCCTTTCTGGGGGGTGATTGATCTCGAGCATGAAGAGGTCAATCCGATACGGGAGGCGTTCACCGAATGGGCGCCTCGGGTAACCGCGGGTGCCGGAATTAGCGCATTGTCCTTTTCTTCCGGACCGTTACCTTTGAAAGCGGTAACGCTGCTGCCACCGATTGATCCAGTCAATCGAGTTGTGGTGGCAGGGGCCAATTACCTCAAGCATCTGAAGGAAGACTTCTCCCTGGAGGCTCCGAAGCAGCCGATAGCATTTCTCAAGGCCTATGGCGCGCTTATTGGTGCCAATGATCCAATCCGCTACCCGCCTCTGACGGAAGAGCTTGACTACGAAGTAGAGCTTGTTGCTGTCATTGGAAGTAATGAGATTGATCCGAATGATCCTTATGCCTCAGTGCTCGGGTACACCGTCGGTAACGATGTTAGTTCCAGAGACTTGCAGCGCAGCGGTCCAAAGGGAATCGGCATGGACCTATTTGCGGCAAAAAGCCAGGACAAAACAACGGGTCTGGGGCCATGGATTGTTACCCGTGATGAGTTTTCCGAAGGCGCTCCTGAGCTGCGATTGACCTTGTTGGTCAATGGTGAAATGCGTCAGGACGGCAATACCTCCGAAATGACCTGGAGTGTGGGGGAGTTGGTTTCATTTGTTCAGGCTCGATCGAGTTTCGCGTGCGGGGATGTGCTTTTCACGGGTTCGCCAGCAGGTGTAGGTATGGCGACTGGAAGGTTCTTGAACCCGGGAGACGTGGTAGAGGCGAGTGTTGAGGGAATCGGAACGCTACGAAATGTTGTTGGTGAGAGATTAACAAGAGGCTTGAAAAATGAACGGCAACAATAAAGTAAAAGTTGTGATTGTTGGCGCAGGTCTTATGGGCACCGGAATTGCGCATGCTTTTGCGATTTCAGGATTTCAAACCGTGCTTGTAGACATCAGTACTGATTCCCTGGACAGGGCATACAGCAATATCACCGAGATTCTGAAAACAGGCGTCAAGCTTGGCAAGGTGACTGAAGAGGCAGCGGATGCGGCGCTGGGGACATTGACGCTTGAACGGGAACTCTCCGTTGGTGCGAAAAACGCAGACTGGGTTATCGAGACTGTTTCGGAGAATCTGGAAGCGAAAAAAGCGGTCATTAGTACCGCTTATGACGTGATGGCGGACAACGGCATCATCGCTACCAACACTTCTGCGCTCAGTGTTACAGAGATTGCCTCTATCTTGCCTGCGCCCGAGCGTTTCATTGGAATGCATTTCTTTAACCCGGTTCACAAGATGAAGCTTGTGGAACTGGTTCGAGGACTCGCTTCGAGCGATGAGACCGTTGCGAAGACTCGGGAATTGTGTGAGTTGATCGGCAAAACATCAATTGTCGTCAACGAATCTCCTGGACTGACAACGAGCCGCATGTCTGCTCTGCTCGGCAACGAAGCCATGTATATGCTTCAGGAAGGCACCGCGAGTGCGGAAGATATTGATACCGCATTGCGAATGGGCTTTAACCACCCAATGGGGCCGCTTGAGCTGGGTGATCTGACGGGGTGGGACACGCGATTATCAGTGTTGAAATACCTTCACTCCACGCTTGGTGAGAAGTTTCGGCCTTGTCCATTGATTATCAAAATGGTCGCTGCAGGTCGCCTTGGGCGCAAGTCTGGCCATGGCGTATACGAGTATGAGGATGGGAAGCGTGTTCCGGGATCCGGTCTTAAGGTGAGTGTGTCATGAACGATATCGTTATCGTGGATGCGGTCAGAACACCAGTGGGCCGTTTTCGGGGCAGTCTGGCAGGTGTTCGTGCAGATCACCTTGGTGCAGTCGTTCTGAACGAACTTTTGCAGCGTAACGGCTTGGCAGCTGAGTCTGTCGATGACGTCATATTCGGCTGCGTAACGCAGATCGGTGAGCAGTCTGCGAATATTGCCCGAACCTCTCTCCTAGGGGCCGGCTGGCCGACATCGGTTCCAGGTTTAACGATTGACAGGAAGTGTGGTTCTGGTGAGGCCGCTGTACATGCTGCAATGGGAGCGATTGCATCCGGTGCGGCAGATATTGTCGTGGCCGGTGGCGCCGAAAATATGAGTCGCGTTCCGATGGGTAGCAACCGTGATCTGCATGGTGATGCGTTTGGCCGGCTGGCGTCTGATCGGTACGAACTGACTTCCCAAGGCGAGGCTGCAGAGCGTGTTGCGGAAAAGTGGGAGATCAGTCGCGAGGAGCTGGATGCGTTTGCTCTTGAGAGCCATCGCCGCGCCGCCGAGGCAGCCGATGCCGGTTTTTTCGAGGCTGAAACAGTACCGGTTCCGGTTGCGGAGTACTGCGAAGAAGGAACTGAAGCATTCACGGGTCTTTTTGAGCGTGATGAAACCATTCGCAGAGATACATCACTGGAAAAGTTGTCGACGCTAAAGACTAGTTTCAGAAAAGAAAACGGTCGGATCACGGCGGGCAATTCCTCACAGATTTCGGATGGTTGTGCGGCCCTGCTTTTGATGTCATCTGAAACTGCCCAGAGACTGGGGCTCAAACCCAGAGCTCGTATTAAGGCAATCACGACGGTTGGTGCAGACCCTACGTTGATGTTGACTGGCCCGATTTCCGCAACCCGCAAGGTGCTTGAGAAAGCCGGCTTGGGCGTGGATGACGTGGATCTGTTTGAAATCAACGAGGCGTTCGCCTCGGTACCACTAGCCTGGCTAAAAGAGATCGGGGCTTCACCGGAGCGCCTGAATGTCAATGGTGGAGCTATTGCGCTTGGGCACCCACTTGGGGCGAGCGGCGCTCGCATTATGACGTCCATGCTGAATGAGCTTGAGCGTCGGGAAGGACGTTACGCCCTGCAAGCCATTTGTTGTGCTGGCGGTATGGGTACGGCAACGATTATAGAACGGATTGAGTGAATCCGTGAATGCCGTGGCGATGGAGGGAGCATGACTCATATTCCACTGGTGCCTGTTTCCAAGATGCCAGAAGGCCTGCAAAGAACGCTGAAGCAAGGGCTTCAATCGGGAATGCTGAGCTCCAGTGTACCGGTTCAGGTTTGGGCTCACCGTCCAGCGATTGCTCAAGGTTGGCTTGACCTGCTAGAGCAATTTCATGCCCACAGCCTTCTGGGCGAGAGGTTACGTGAACTGGTGCGGCTTAAGATTGCCAGCATTACACAATGCCAGGCGTGCCAGTTGGCACGAAAATCGGACACTGTCAGCGAAAGGGACATTGCCTGTTTGTCGGCTGACAGTGCCTATTTCACCGTGCCAGAACAGGCAGCCCTCAAATTTGCTGAGCTTTTCGCGGCTGACTACATGGCAATTGAAGCCCAGCACTACGAGGCAATGGCGCAGCACTACAGCGTTGAAGAAATAGCAGAGCTCAATATGTACTGTGCGCTAATGTTAGCGGGTGGGCGAATGACTTACGTTCAGAAAGCTTACTGAGGATATTGATGAATTCCGAACTGCGACAGATTTCGATCAAAACTATTGATGGCGATGAAGCTGGTTTATTCGACTGCAAAGCCAAGGCGTACCTGGTGGTGAATGTCGCTTCAAAATGTGGTCTGACGCCGCAATATCGTGCGTTGGAGGCTCTGTACCGCGAGTGGAAGGACCGCGGTCTGGTGATCTTGGGCTTTCCCTCAAATGATTTCCGGGAGCAGGAACCTGGAAGTGATGAAGAAATTGCCAGTTTTTGTTCAACCCAATACGACGTCACGTTCCCCTTGTTCTCAAAAATATCGGTAAGTGGTGCTGGTAAGCATCCGCTCTATGAGGCTTTAACCCGATCGGCTCCCAGTGTGATTGGTGATGGGCCTTTGCGAGAAAAGCTCAGCGGTTATGGCATCGAGCCAAACATGCCTCCGGAAGTGCAGTGGAACTTTGAAAAATTTCTACTTGATGGTGATGGGGAAGTCGTTGCCCGCTTCGCCCCGGATATTGAGGTAACAGATGAGAGGTTTCTGGATGTCTTGAAGAAGCACTTGCTTTGAGGCTTAGTTGGGCATAAGTTTAAATTTAGTCTAATTTTTTATGGCGCTTTTACCAGCCGGACGGTCGAATTTCTGGGATTTCTGGTTGTGCGTGGAAAACAATAACGGGAGTTGGACATGGCTGAATTGTCGAAAAACAAACTAGAGAGTGTCTTTGAAGACGTTGCAAGTAACTACCGTGGGGCAGACATCGATCTGCACGCGGCCTATGCGAAGATGCGTGAGGACAGCCCCGTCCTGCCCGAGAATTTCATGGAGAAACTTGGGGTGCCCTCGATTGCGGGCGTTGATCCGGATCGTCCTTGTTATACGCTGTTTAAATACGACGATGTGATGCGCGTCATGCGCGATAGTGCTCAATTTACCAGTGGTTTCATTGCCGAAGGGCTAGGGGCTTTTTTTGACGGTCTCATACTCACGGCCATGGACGGTGATGAGCATAAGAAGATGCGAAACCTACTGCAGCCGGTGTTTATGCCAGATACAGTCAACCGTTGGAAGCAGGATCGTATTGATCGGGTCATTCGGGAAGAGTTCCTGGAGCCGATGATTGCGGATAAGCAGGCTGACCTGATGGATTTCGCACTCTATTTTCCCATCCGGGTAATCTATTCACTGATCGGATTCCCCGAGGATCGCCCCGAAGAAATCAAGCAGTACGCTGCATGGGCTCTGGCCATTCTGAAAGGTCCACAAGTCGACCCGGAAAAGGCTGCGGCAGCAAAGAAGGAAGCAATGGAAGCGGTAAATGCTCTTTATGGAGCGATTCGAGAGGTTGTAGAGCAACGGCGCGCCGAGGGCGGCACCGGTGATGACCTGATCAGCCGCCTTATTGTGGCGGAGTACGAAGGGGAATCGTTGGATGACCATCAGATTACTACCTTTGTTCGTTCGCTCTTGCCAGCTGCCGGGGAAACGACCACCCGGACATTCGGCACGTTGATGACTCTGTTGCTTGAAAGGCCCGAGCTGTTGGCTCGGGTCAAGGATGACAGAAGCCTGGTTAATAAGGCCATTGATGAGTCTGTCCGTTACGAGCCAGTGGCAACCTTCAAGGTTCGTCAGGCATCGCAAGATACTGAAATTCGCGGCGTAAAAGTGCCAAAGGGCGCTATGGTTTCATGCATCGTAAGCTCGGCGAACCGGGATGAAGACGTTTTTGAGGATGCAGATACGTTCAATATTGATCGTCGTCAAAAACCGTCATTCGGTTTCGGTTTTGGCCCCCACATGTGCATTGGCCAGTTCGTAGCCAAAACCGAAATCAATTGTGCCGTAAACGCCATTCTCGACATGATGCCAAACATTAGGCTGGATCCTTCCAAGCCAGCTCCGGAGATCAAGGGAGCCCAGTTAAGGGGGCCTCACAATCTACCCGTTATCTGGGACTGATTGTTTTTGGTCGTCGCCGACTCAACACTCCCGGATTGTTTTCCTGTCCTTCAGTTATCAGCTTATAGGCTGTAAACACTGGCCCCCTGCCTGCGGATACATTTGCCCGCACGGTGGAGGGCCTGACCTCCTGTCTACAGTTTCTCCGCGCTATAAAAACTCCCTTTAAATCAAGTGGAACTCGAACCCATCGAGGGTGAGGTTTATCGGCCTCCCCACAAAAAACAGAATTTTTATTGATGTAGTTGTACAGAAACAAAAAAACTGTTTAATTTATAAAGTGTGTGACCTATACTAGATGAACAATCACAAATCGCGAAATGCGAAGGGGACCCACCATGAAACTTGAAGATTTGATTCTCGTTAGTGTGGACGATCATGCCATCGAGCCACCCAATGCCTTCAAACACCATATGCCGGAGCGTTTCAAAGGCCGTGAGCCGCACGTTGAGAAACGTGGCGAGCGAGATGTATGGGTGTTCGAGGAAGAAGCAACTGGTTATATGGGGCTTAACTCGGTAGTAGGGCGCCCCAAGGAAGAATACGGCATGGAGCCGCTCGGATATGACCAGATGCGCCGAGGCACCTGGGACGTTAAGGCGCGCGTTGACGATATGAACGCGAATGGCGTGCTGGGCTCTCTGTGCTTCCCGACATTTCCAGGGTTTGCGGGGCAGCGCTTCCAGAATCATCCGCAGCGCGACATTGCCCTTGCGGCGATTCAGGCGTACAACGACTGGCACCTTTACGATTGGTGTAATGCCGCACCAGGCCGCTTTATCCCCCTGATGCTGGTGCCGTTCTGGGATATGAAGGCAGCCGTCGCCGAGGTCAAGAGGCTGTCCAAGGAGGGCGTGCACGCGCTTTCTTTCTCTGACAATCCCGCACGTTTGGGCTACCCATCCATCCATGATGAGTACTGGGATCCGCTCTGGAAAGTCTGTGAAGACAACAACGTTGTGATCTGCTGTCACATCGGTTCGGGCGGTAAAGCTGAACACGCCTCAGACCTGTCGCCGATTGACGCCTGGATCACAACCATGCCGATTTCGATTGCCAACGCCGCAGCCGACTGGATCTGGGCGCCGATGTGGAAGAAGTATCCGAAGCTTCGCATGGCGTTGTCAGAGGGCAGCATTGGTTGGGTGCCCTATCTGTTGGAGCGTGCTGATTTCACGCATCGCCATCACCATGCCTGGACCAACGCAGATTTCGGCGGGAAGATGCCGAGCGATATCTTCTTCAAGCACTTTGTGACCTGCTTCATTGAGGATAAGTTTGGCCTTCAGAATCTGCACTTCATGAACGAAGACATGGTGACCTGGGAAAGCGACTACCCGCACTCCGATTGCACGTGGCCGCATTCCCCGGAAACCACCTGGGACCATTTGCAGGGTCTGACTGAAGAACAGATCAATAAGGTGACTCACCTGAACGCAATGCGTGAGTTCTCCTACGATCCGTTCCCCATCCTTGGCCGGGAGAACTGCACTGTTGGTGCACTTCGAGCGCAGGCAACGCATGTAAGCACTGAGCCGGCACTGGGCCTTGGCGGTGCTGAGGTCACGAAACAAGACGGAAAGCCGGTCACTTCCGGCGACATTACGTCGATGTTTGAAAAGGCAGATGCCAAGACCGCTATCTAAATCCGGCGGTGAATGAAACCTCCCGTTTCCCAGAAGCTGGAAACGGGAGGTTTGGTCAAAACTAATACTGAGCTGTCACACCTTGGCGGCTGAGGATGCCTTTCGATGAGTATTTCACAATTCCGCCATAGCTCTATTCCGCCTGAAGCTGAAATGCTCCGTTCAAAAGTTCGAGCGTTTCTACGGGATGAACTTGCTGATTATCCGCTGACTGACCGGGCTCATTCCTGGATGGGGTTTAATGCAGGATTTAGCCGCCAGTTGGGGGAGCAGGGTTGGGTGGGAATGTCCCTGCCCGTTGAGTATGGTGGCGCAGCAGCATCACCCTACTCACGCTATGTTGTTATAGAAGAACTGCTGGCGGCAGGTGCGCCTGTTTCAGCACATTGGATCGCAGATCGCCAAAGTGGTCCATTAATTCAACGATTTGGCACCGATGAGCAAAAAGAAAAGTATCTTCCCCCAATCTGTCGGGGAGAGAGCTATTTCTGCATTGGTATGAGTGAGCCAGACTCCGGCTCTGACCTGGCTTCCATCAAGACTAATGCGAAGAAGACGAAGGATGGCTGGCTGCTGAACGGTCAGAAGGTCTGGACAACCAACGCTCATCACTCACATTACATGATCGCGCTGGTTCGGACGGGTGATAAAGAGGAGACCGGCCGCCACGGCGGGATGTCGCAGTTCATCGTCGACCTCAGTTTGCCCGGTATCACCGTAAGAGCTATTCCCGACCTGACCGGGAGTGAGCATTTCAACGAAGTGTTCTTTGATAACGTCGAGCTCGATGACAGTGCACTGATCGGACAGGAAGGTGCTGGCTGGCAACAGGTAACTGCAGAGCTCGCCTTTGAGAGAAGTGGGCCTGAGCGCTTTCTGAGCAGCATCGCACTCATTTATGCCGCGCTTGACGTCATCGGCACCAAGCCGGATGCATTACAGTCACGGGACATAGGAAGAATTACCGCCCGACTGCTGACTTTGCGGGATATGTCCCTGTCTGTGACACAGCAACTCAGTGACGGTGAGAACCCCGCCTGGGCCGCGTCGTGCGTTAAAGACCTGGGCAACGTTTTTGAGCAAGAAATTCCGGAAATTCTGCAACTTCTTATTGATGAGCAGCCACAGGTAAGTGGCGGATCGGAGTATGCGCGTGTTCTTGCTTACTTAACGCAGATGGCGCCCTCTTTTTCACTACGCGGGGGAACCCGTGAAATTCTTCGTGGAATCATCGCACGTGGGTTGGGGCTTCGATAATGCGTGAGTTATTTGAATCAACTATTGAGCGCCTTCTGGCTGATCTTTCGACCTCTGAATGTGTTCGGAGCGCTGAAAATGGCGTATGGCCGCAGGCCGTATGGGAGGCCCTGGAAGAGAATGGCTTTACATTGGCCAGTGCACCCGAGGAAAGCGGAGGTATTGGGGCGGGCTGGCAAGATTTGTTCGTTGTCGCACGTGCTGCCGGCAGGCACATGGCGCCGGTGCCCCTTGTTGAGATGCTACTGGCAAACTGGCTTTTGGGCCTGGCGGGTATTGAGGCCAGCGACGGTATCGTGACGATCGCTCCTGAAGGAACTCTTGAATGGTCTGGAGACCGGGTATCGGGCGAGCTGGCTCAGGTGCCATGGGGACGGTACGCGAATTCTGTTGTTGCAGTGGTCACGGAAGGGCAGCAAGCAAGTGTGGTCTTACTGCAAACAGCGGGTGCGAACTCCCTCCATGAGGGCACAAATATCGCCGGTGAGCCGCGAGATACCATGGTTTTCTCGTCAGCACTTCCGGCCGCATCCGGAAACCTTCCCGAGACGCTTTCTGCCTCTACTTTAGGCTATGGTGGCGCAATGCTGCGTTCCGCACAGATAGCTGGAGCAATGACGAGGGTTATGGAGCTGGCGTCCGATTATGCAGCGGAAAGGAAACAGTTTGGCCGCCCAATTGCCAAGTTTCAGGCCATTCAGCAGCAACTGGCCATTTTGGCTGAGCAAACTGCGGCTGCCAATGTGGCAGCAGAGTCGGCGTTTGTGGCATCCGATCCAGACCTGAGCCATTTTCGAATCGCTGCGGCGAAAGTGACGACGTCGGACGGCGCGAGTGAGGCTGCCCGGATCGGGCACTCCGTACATGGTGCTATTGGTTTCACACAGGAATACGAGCTGCAGTTGCTAACTCGTCGACTGTGGGCCTGGCGCGGAGAGTTTGGTAGCGCTACCCATTGGAGCAAGGTGTTGGGTAACCATATCTGCGCGTCCGGACCTGAACAATTCTGGTCGTCGATCACTCACCCTCATCAACAAAAACTAACGACCGAAGGTTAGAGGCGCTTATGGCTCAGTTTCTAAACATTGAACGCACGGGCAATGTTGTTGTGGTCCGGATGAGCAGTCCCGATACACGCAACGCCCTTAGCGATCCAAGTCAGATGCAGGAGTTCGTTGATCTGTGTGCAGAGCTCCGGACTGATCATAGTGTGAGAGCTGTGGTCCTCACGGGAAGTGGAAAAGCTTTCTGTGCTGGCGGCAATATCAAAGATATGCAACGCCGCGAGGGCATATTCGCGGGCTCGCCTTATGAGCTCCGTGATACGTACCGTAATGGTATTCAAAAGATTCCTCTGTGCCTTTACGACCTTGATATTCCGATTATCGCGGCAGTAAACGGCGCGGCTATCGGCGCAGGGCTGGATCTGGCGTGCATGTGCGACATCCGGATTGCAAGCAAGACTGCTAAGTTTGCAGAAAGTTTCGTCAAATTGGGCATCGTTCCTGGTGATGGGGGAGCCTGGTTGCTTCCCCGGATAATCGGCATTCCCAAGGCAAGTTTGATGGCCTTTACCGGCGATACGATTGACGCAGAACAGGCCTTGGCTTGGGGACTCGTCGAACAGGTCTGTGAACCAGACGAGCTTGAATCAGAAGCCTTGGCGCTGGCTGCACGTATCGCTGAAAACCCAGGGCATGCTCTAAGGCTATGCAAACGATTGTTACGCGAAGGCCAGCATATGCGTTTGGATTCATTGCTTGAATTATCCGCAGCCTATCAATCGCTGGCTCATCACACTAAAGATCATGAAGAAGCGGTTACATCGTTTGTTGAAAAACGCAAACCGAACTTTCTGGATCAGTAGTTATTTAAGGGAGATAGATCTCGATGCGTACCGTGTTCCGCGAAGACCATAATATGTTCAGAGAACAGGCCCGACGGTTTATAGAAAGGGAAATATGCCCTCACTTGGAGGAATGGGAAAAGGAAGGCATTGTTCCGAAGGAAGTTTGGCGCAAGGCGGGGGAAATGGGGTTGCTTTGCTCCACCGTGCCCGAAGAATACGGCGGTGCTGGTGGCGACTTTGGGCACTCCGCGGTGATGATCGAAGAGCTTGCGCGAGTTAATGCGACGGCAATCGGTTTCACAACACACTCTGAAATTGTAGCACCGTATATCGTGTCGTACGGCACTGAAGAGCAGAAGCACAAGTGGCTGCCCAAGATGGTCAGTGGCGAAATGATCGGTGTCATCGCGATGAGCGAGCCTGGCATTGGAAGCGATCTGAGATCCATGCGAACTCAATTGCGACAGGATGGTGATGAATACGTTATCTCAGGCCAGAAGACATTCATCACCAACGGTGGAAATGCAGATTTGGTCGTTACGGCCACCAAAATTGATCCGGCAAGCAAGGATTTGACGTTGGTATGTGTCGAAACAGACCGCGAAGGTTTTTCTAAAGGTCGCCTGCTGGACAAAATCGGCCTGAAGGGGCAGGACACGGCAGAGTTGTTCTTCGACGACGTGCGTGTCCCGGTATCAAACCGGCTTGGTGAAGAAAATGCAGGATTCGGCTACCTGACGCATCAATTGGCGTGGGAAAGGTTGATCATTGCTCTTAGAGCGGCTGAGTCGATTGATAGTTTTCTTGAGCTGACGATTGGCTACACGAAAGAACGAAAGGTGTTTGGTAAGACAGTATTCGATTTTCAGAATACACGCTTTAAGTTAGCCGACATTAAAGCCCAGGCGACGATGCTGAGAGTATTTGTTGATAACTGTCTTGAGCGTGTCATGAATGATGAGCTCCCTGCAGATGTTGCCGCCATGGCCAAACTGATGGGGTCGGAGCTGCAGGGAAAGCTGCTTGATGACATGCTTCAGTTGCATGGCGGGTATGGTTTTATGAGCGAGTATCGAATTGGCCAGGCCTGGATCGATGCCCGTGTGGCCCGCATATACGGGGGGACCTCAGAAATCATGAAAGAAATTATCAGCCGAAAGCTCTAATTTTGAAGCTTCAGATCGAGAGCGCTAAAGCAAGAGTACCGATCGATAAAGGTGACGGGCTATGAACATGGCAATGTATAAGGCAACAACGCAGTTTGGTTTAAGGATCACAGCGCTTGTTCTGGGCATGTTTTTGACAGCCAGTGCATTTGGCCAGGGCCTACCCGCTGATATCGATGGTGGCGATACCAGGAGAGCAAAAGATCTGTTGGCCAGAGCTGTGGCTTATTATACAGAGGAAGGCGATGTCGCCTTGGCTGCTATCAGCAGACAAGGGCGATTTACCGATGGGGAGCTTTATGTCTACGTTATTGATACGAACGGCGTGATGCTCGCCAGCGGAGGCCCTTCGGCGACTTTGATTGGACGGGATGTCAGCAAAACGCTTGGCCCGGAGCTGAGAGCAGAATTTCAACAGGCGCTTGAGCGTCCTGCATCAGGCGACGTACACCATGCCACCTATCGGTGGCAGAACTGGTCCAGTGGGCGCCATGAGAAAAAGAGTGTCTTCTATACACGTGTCGATAACAAAGTTTTTGCAGTGGGATACTACATTCCCCGCTCGAGTGAGAGCGAAGCCAAGAACCTGCTGACACGTGTTGTGCAGGCAATGGGAGAGGAACCCGAAGAAACCATCCGGAAAATCAATAGCCTGTCGCCGGAATTCCACCAAGACGATCTGTATGCCTTTGTGATTGATCGTGATTCAGAACGGTTTATTGCCCATGGCTATAACCGTCGGCTGGTTGGAAGTGATTTCAATACTATTCGTTCCACCGACAAGCAGCCTATCGGCGAGCGTATGTTAGAGATGGCTGAAACAAGCGACAGTGGAAGGCTGTCATATTTGTGGCCCAATCCAACAACGAACTCCAATGAACAGAAAATCACGCTGTTCAGTGTTACTGAGAAGTACATTGTTGCAGTCGGCTACTATCAGGGGTGGGCCGAACTGGACTAGTTAATCCAAAAATCCTGCGCTACCGATTGCGATAAGCCGAGTTTGGTAGTTGGTCTTGGTCACAAATATGACAGGCTCCTCAGAGGACGGGATTCAACAAAAAGAGAAGCATCAATGAGCCTTGAAAACTTGACGAAACAGTACGAAGCCATTTTGGCTGGACTTGATCCTGTGCCGTCACGCAGCGGACTGGTTGGTACCCCGAAGCGTGCGGCGAAGGCTATGCAATTTCTTTGTCATGGTTACGAGCAATCCCTTGAGGAGATTGTTAATGGCGCGTTGTTCGAGTCAGATAACGATGAAATGGTGTTGGTCAAGGATATTGAGCTCTATTCTCTGTGTGAGCACCACATGCTGCCTTTCGTGGGCAAAGCACATGTTGCCTATATTCCTTCGGGCAAGGTGATTGGTTTATCCAAGGTTGCCCGTATCGTGGATATGTTCGCCCGACGTCTGCAGATTCAGGAGAACCTGACGAGAGAGATCGCAGAAGCGTTGCAAAGTGTGACTCAGGCCGACGGTGTCGCCGTTGTGATCGAAGCCAGACACATGTGCATGATGATGCGCGGTGTCGAGAAACAGAACTCGAAGATGTATAGCTCCGTGATGCTGGGAGCGTTCCGCGAGTCTGTAAACACTCGTCAGGAGTTCCTGCAATTGGTTAGTCGCGGGTAATAATAGGTCGTTGCAATAGAGTAAAGGAAAGTCGTATGGCTCGTTTTGTCGATAAGGCGTTCGTTGTTACCGGAGGTACAAGCGGTATAGGTTTTTCGACAGCCTTGTCGATTGCTCAAGAAGGCGGTCAGGTTCTGGTGACGGGAACCAACATCGATAGGCTTAGGGCAGCAGAGCAGGCGCACGGTAATATTCAGGGTTTGTTGAATGACGCGGCCGATTTTGACGCTGCAGAGGTGTTAGCCGAAGAAGTCACGCGTCGGTTTGGCCGAATAGACGGTGCTTCTATCAATGCCGGAAAAGGTGGCGGAGCTCTTTTAGGAAACATCACACCTGAGTTATACCGGGAGCTCTTTGATCTCAACGTTGGTGGTGCTCTGTTTAGCGCGCAGGCTTTGAGCGGTCTGGTGAAGGATGGGGGAAGTCTGGTCCTGATGTCTTCGCTTGCGAAAGACAAGGGGATGGCAGGCGGGGCGGTCTATTCGGCTGCCAAGGGAGCTGTCCGTTCGATGACGAGAGCTTTGGCCCGTGAGTTGATATCACGCCAGGTGCGGGTGAATACAGTGAGCCCCGGCCCGACCATAACGCCATTCTTTAAGCGCACAGGCCGCTCAGATGAGGCGGTCGATCAGATGCAAGACGCTTTTTGCAAGGCCAATCCCATGGGCCGTATGGGAACAGCCGAGGAGGTTGCGTCGGTCGTGTTGTTCCTGTTATCAGATGAATCGAGTTATGTGACAGGTTCAGACTACGCTGTTGACGGTGGCGAGGCCCAACTATAGGTGGGCACATTACCGTCTATAGAGGTAAGTCGGTTGTCAGTTTTACTCGCTTGAGAACAAAGCTTGAATTCACGCCAGTCACCCCTGGTAGATGAACGAGCGTTTTTTTGAGAAATTTCTCGTAGTCCTCAATGCTGCGGGACATGACTCTCAGCATGTAGTCGCTTTCCCCGCTCATAGAAAAACACTCCACTATCTCAGGGTGCGTCTGCACCGCCGCCTCCAGTGCTTCCAGGGTTTCCTCTTCCTGGCGGGCCACTCTCAGGTGCGCAACGACGTCAACGACGATGCCGAAGCTCTTGGGATCCAGAATTACGGCTCGCCCTGAGATGACCCCATCGCCCTCGAGTTTTTTAACGCGGCGCCAGCAAGGCGTTTGTGACAACCCCACCTTTTCCGCCAGGTCTGACATTGATATCTCAGGATGGGCTTGGAGAAAGCGCACGATTTTGAGATCAGTAGCATCCATAACAATCAATATTTTGTAATTAGAATTTAATTCTAATATAAGTATTCCGTGAGAAATTGCAATCTAAAACTGCTGCTTTTCAGGGCGGAAATAACAAAGAAAATCCCTGGTTTGCGTGACATCATCAACCAATAAAAATTAGGGAGTGACACGCTATGACGAACTCTAAACCACTTCACTTACACGTCCCCGCGCCGGCTGCCCGGCCAGGTGACGAACCTAGCTTCAAGCATCTTGTTGTTCCCAAAGCTGGCGAGACCCGAAGGCCAGATGTGGCGGCGCCGGAAGAGGAAATGCGCGACTTACCATACAAGCTGGTGCGTGTTCTGGATGATGCCGGTAATGCTGTAGGGCCATGGAACCCCAATTTGTCCCCCGATGTTTTGAGGCAAGGGTTGCGCGCCATGCTCCTGACAAGAGTTTTCGATGAACGGCTGTTCCGCGTGCACCGGCAAGGCAAGACCAGCTTCTATATGAAGTCGACTGGCGAAGAAGCTATTGGCGCTGCGCAATCATTGGCGTTGTCCGCCGGGGACATGTGTTTCCCGACCTATCGGGTAATGAGCTGGTTAATGGCGAGAGAGTACCCTCTCATTGATATGGTCAACCAGATCTTTTCAAACGAGAGAGATCCTTTGAAGGGTCGGCAACTCCCGATTCTTTTCTCCGCTCGTGACTATGGCTTTTATTCTCTGTCCGGCAATGTTGGCAGCCGTTTTGGTCATGCAGTGGGGTGGGCCATGGCCTCCGCTTACAAGGGCGACGATAAAATCGCGTTGGGCTACATCGGTGAAGGGACGACGGCTGAAGGTGACTTCCATGAGGCCTTGACCTTTGCGTCGGTATACAAGGCTCCGGTCATTTTATGCGTGACCAACAACCAGTGGGCTATCTCGAGTTATTCAGGGATTGCGGGTGGTGAAGCGACCACATTTGCTGCAAAAGCACTCGCCTATGGTCTACCAGGGTTGAGGGTAGATGGAAATGATTTCCTCGCCGTGTGGGCAGCCACGCAATGGGCGGCAGAGCGGGCGCGCAATAATCTTGGCGCTACCCTGATCGAGTTTTTCACGTACCGCGCAGCAGGCCACTCCACTAGCGATGACCCAACGAAATACCGTCCGGCGGATGAAGCGGAGCACTGGCCTCTTGGCGATCCTCTTGCCCGTCTCAAAGAGCATCTTATTTCAGCCGGAGAGTGGGATGAGGACCGTCATCAGGCATTAACCGACGAGTTAACGGAAAAGGTGAAAGCTGCGGTTAAAGAGGCCGAGGCCGTGGGTACTTTAGGTAAGTCCAAGCCAAGCGTTCGTGAAATGTTTGAGGGGGTCTTCTCGGAACCTGATTGGCGAGTGATTGAACAGCGTCGCGAAATGGGAATATAACAATGGCAAACATGAACATGATACAGGCGCTGAACTCGGCGCTGGATGTAATGTTGGAGCGCGACCCCAATGTACTCATCTTTGGAGAAGATGTTGGTTACTTTGGGGGCGTTTTCCGTGTTACAGACAAATTGCAGGAGAAACACGGCATAACCCGTTGCTTCGATGCTCCCATATCCGAAGGGGGCATAATCTCCACGGCCATAGGGATGGGAGCCTACGGTTTGCGGCCTGTAGCTGAGATCCAGTTTGCCGATTACATTCTTCCGGCCTATGACCAGCTGGTATCGGAAGCCGCGCGATTGCGGTACAGATCGGGAGGCGAATTCTGGGCTCCGATTACGGTTCGATCACCTTATGGCGGTGGTATTTTTGGTGGGCAGACCCACAGCCAGAGTCCCGAGGCGATCTTCGCACATATTACCGGGATCAAGACGGTCATACCGTCCAACCCTTACGATGCAAAAGGGCTTCTGATTTCGTCCATTGAGTCTGACGACCCGATCGTGTTCCTGGAGCCAAAGCGAATCTACAACGGGCCGTTCGATGGCCATCACGACCGTCAGATCAAGAGCTGGGCGAATGAGCCCAGTGCGGATGTACCGGAAGGACATTACACGGTACCGCTTGGTAAAGCCGCAACTGTTCGAGAAGGCCACGATGTCACGGTGTTGGCGTATGGCGCAATGGTGCATGTGGCGAAAGCTGGTATTGAGGAGAGCGGCATCGATGCAGAGCTGCTCGACCTGCGCTCCATTGTCCCTCTCGACATTGATGCGATAGTCGCATCCGTAAAAAAGACCGGACGTTGCGTGATACTCCATGAGGCATCCCGTTACGGAGGTTTTGGGGGAGAGCTTTCCGCACTCGTGCAGGAGCGCTGTTTTTATCATCTTAAAAGTCCCATCGGGAGAGTAGCTGGCTGGGATACTCCGTATCCCCATGCTTTCGAGTGGGACTATTTTCCGGGCCCTGCCAGACTTGCCAAAGCACTGCGCCAGGCGATGCAGAATTGAGTACGGAGGAAAGCAAAATGGGTCTATACGTATTCCGCCTCCCAGATATTGGTGAAGGCACCGCCGAAGCAGAGATCGTTGAGTGGCACGTCAAGGTTGGAGATGCGATTGAGGAAGATCAAACCTTGGTCGACGTGATGACCGACAAAGCAACGGTAGATATCACTTCTCCCATCAATGGTGTAGTGACGGCCATCCATGGAAACATTGGCGACCAGGCGGCGGTGGGGGCTGCTTTGGTCGAATTGGAGGTAGAAGGTCCGGGTAACGTTGATGCGTCTGCCTCGAAAGTGGAAGAGACTCCCAAAGCTCCCGCGAGTCAGGAGCCTGTTCGCAAAAATGAAGACAGTTCTGAGCAAAAGCCTGATTCCGGAGAGCCCGTCGCGCTAAAGGCCGCGAGAGAAAAGCCGGAAAGGCCAAGCTATCGTTACCCCTTGCGTGACCCTGGTGACGAACCTCTGGCCGCCCCAGCTACGCGTAAACGGGCGTACGAGTTGGGCATCCCTCTTCAGTTCGTTCCCGGCACAGGCCCGGGTGGACGTATCACTCCGGAGGATCTGGATGCATACGTTGAACAGGGTGGTAGTGTCGGTTCAGCTAATTCGGCACGCGTTGCGCGCACTACGGTTAATGAACAGAAGATTATCGGCCTTCGCAGGAAAATTGCAGAGAAGATGCAGGATGCCAAGCAACGTATCCCGCACTTTGGCTTTGTTGAGTCTTTTGATCTCACTGAGTTGGAGAATCTACGAAAGGCACTGAATGCTGAACGCGAGAAAGGCGTTCCCAAGTTGACGCTATTGCCATTTTTTATGCAGGCCGTGGCAAAGTTGCAAGTTGAGTTCCCTGAAATAAACGCTCGGTTCGACGATGATGCAGGTGTTCTGCATAAATACGATGGCGTCCATATCGGCATAGCTGCGCAGACTCCGCAAGGACTGATGGTTCCGGTTGTCAGGCACGTTGAGTCGCTTGATATCTGGGAGTGCGCCAGAGAGTTGAGTCGCGTGACGGAGGCAGCGCGTCAGGGAACTGCGCGGCGGGAGGAACTCACCGGTTCGACCATTACTCTGACCAGCCTCGGAGTTCTGGGTGGTATTTCCGCGACGCCGATCATTAATTCGCCTGAAGTGGCGATCATCGGGCCGAACAAGCTTGAGGAACGTGCGGTCGTACGTGATGGTCAATGTGTTGTGCGGACGATGATGAATGTCTCGTCGTCTTTTGATCACCGTATTATCGATGGGCATGACGCGGCGAGCTTTATCCAGCGACTCAAACGATTGATTGAGAGACCCACTCTGATTTTCTTGGAGCGACCATGAGCGAAGTCATCAAAACAAAAGTGTTGGTTGTTGGCGGCGGGCCAGGCGGTTATGTTGCAGCTATTCGCTGCGGTCAGCTGGGCCTGGATACGGTACTTGTTGAAGGAGATCAACTGGGGGGGACATGCCTGATACGTGGGTGTATCCCCTCCAAGGCGATGATCCACGCTGCCAGTGAATTTTCCTCGATGGTTGAAACCGCCAGGAAACCACAGTTTGGTATCTCTCTAACCTCTCCCCCTGAGCTCGATCTTGCAGGAACTGTTGCCTGGAAAGACTCTATTGTTAATCGGCTTAATACAGGGGTGGGCGCACTTCTCAAACGAGCAAAGGTTAAGGTGATCGAGGGGTGGGGACGCTTTTCCGACGCGAAGACCTGCCAGGTAGAAACCTCCGACGGTACTGTCACCATCCAGAGTGAGCACGTGATTCTGGCGACGGGCTCGGCACCGGTTGAGTTACCGTTCTTACCTATGGGTGGAAAGGTCATCAGCTCTGCTGAGGCATTGTCACTTGCTGAGTTGCCCCGAAAACTGGTTGTCGTCGGTGCAGGCTATATTGGACTGGAGCTGGGAATTGCCTACGCGAAGCTCGGAAGCGATGTGACCGTTGTCGAGTCTACCGATCGGATTCTGCCGCTTTATGACAAGCAACTTGTTGAACCTGTCCGGCAATGGCTTGAGAAGCACGGTGTGAAGCTTCACCTCAATGCCTGTGCTAAAGGCGAGCGTGATGACGGTCTTGCCGTTGAGTTAGACGATGGAAGTGAAGTCGTTCTGCCAGCTGATAACATCCTGGTAACGGTAGGGCGTAAACCCCTGACTGAAGGCTGGGGGATGGAAAATATGGTTCTGGAGATGGACGGGCGTTTTGTAAAAGTGGATGAGCAGTGTGCTACTTCCACCAAAAATGTCTGGGCAATTGGCGATCTGGTTGGGGAACCGATGCTTGCTCATAAAGCGTCTGCCCAGGGCGAGGTCGTAGCTGAGATAATTGCTGGGAAAAAACGTCGATTCGATCCTGTCGCGATTCCGGCCGTGTGTTTTACCGAACCGGAGATCGTGAGTGTCGGCGTCGACGCTGGAGCACCTAACACAACCACGGGCGTGTTCCCAATGGCGGCCAGTGGCCGGGCTCTGTCAATGAATGCGGGTGATTCTGGCGGATTTGTAAGAGTAGTCGCGCATTCAGGGACCCATCGAATTCTTGGGGTTCAAGCCGTTGGGGCTCACATATCCGAGTTGACCGCGGCTTTTACTACGGCTATCGAAATGGGGGCCACCGTTGGCGATATAGAAAGCATTATCCAGGCACACCCAACCATGGGGGAAATGTTTCAAGAAGCATCTCTGAAGGTTTTGGGGCATGCGATTCATGCTTGATGATTCGCGGTGACCTGAAACCACGGCTTAAGGTTTGCGCTACGCTCAGGTCATCGAAGTTTTCATCTCACGAGCGATTTTCAGCGAGTTGGTTGATAACATTCAGGTAGTCATCCTGATACTGGAACTGGTCGGTGTAGTTGCAGTAAAGACAAGCCTTGAGAGAAAGTATGTTTCTAGAAGCTGAAATAAAGCTACGGATTAGTTCGGAGACTGCGAGCGCAATAAAAGAACACCCTCTGCTTAAACAGCGCCAGATTGAAGGCTGGCGTTCCGGCATTATCTACAATCAGTATTTTGATACTCCGGATAAGCAGTTAGCCTCAGAAGGCGTAGCCTTGCGTATGCGCCGCGACGGGGACCAGTATATCCAGACGTTGAAGTACAACGCCGACGGTCTTGCCGGAATGTCTGTCCGACAAGAGTGGGACTGGTACCTCAAGTCGCCTGATCTTGATATCAGCCTACTCGATAGCAGTTGCTGGCCAAAGAATCTGAAAAACCTGGATAAGTCGCGGCTCGCTCCTATATTTCGTACAGACTTCAAGAGAACGAGATCTCTTATACGCTGGCAGCGAGACCGTGAAAATATCGAGGTGGAAGCAGCGATTGATGAGGGCTCCATCGAAACTGCAGAAGGCTCTGAACTGATTTGTGAACTTGAGCTAGAGGTCAGAAAGGGGCCAGACGTTGCGATATTTGAGTTGGCGCAGAGCCTGGCAAAAGATACACCGCTCATGCCTTGTGATTTGAGTAAGTCTGAGCGGGGATACCGATTGTTGGCTCCGACTGCTCCGTCAGATGATCGAGAGCTGCCTAAGTGGCCTGGCACAGTGAAAGTCCGAACGGTCATGAGGGATATCGGCCAGGTCCTGCTAGCCGATATCGTGTCCCTTTCCGAGCATTTTCACGCGTCGCGTGATCGGCTCAGTTTCCATAGGCTGCATCGCAAACTCGGGATGTTGCACCAGTACTTTCAGATTTTCCGTTGCAACATACCCAAAACGGTTAGAAAGGAGCTGTTTGAGCACACGGACGCTTTCTTTGATGATCACCAGGTGGATGTATCTGTCAGCCTGAATGAGAGTGATCGCTATGACCACGCCGAGGCAATTTTCAGCGGCTGGATCGAGAGCAATCGGTGGGGGCAGCTCTTGATTGGTTTTGGAAGGTGGCTTCACAGTGAGCTTTCCGGGTCTGTGCCACCTCACGCAGCTCGTGAGGATATGTCTGATCACGTCGTGATGAGCTGGCTAAAAAACGAAATTGGTCGGACTGAGGGCATGGTTACGAAGCCCCTTGACAGCTGTTCGACCAAAGAAGCGTTAATGAAAAACGAAATGCCGCCGCGCCTACTTTTCCAGCGACTGTTCTTTATTTTTGGAAGTTTTTGGTCATTTCTCGATATTGATCGTCCTTCGTCGCTTATGCGAGAGCTTGAGGAAGTGTTGTCTAGTAATAATCGGGTTCCTCTGGGGGGCGAGAGGGAGCAAGAACTTTTAGACCGGTCCCTGAGAGAGCTGCAAGTATGGGATCGGCAACTCGCGAGCAAAATTCACCAATATGTCTTCTGATCAGAAAGACTATAAAAGACAAGACCATCGTTTGACTGGGAGAGACTGATGACCGATAAACCCTCAATTCTTATCACCGGCGGAGCACAGCGCCTGGGATTACATTGCGCCCGAAGGTTTGTCGAAGACGGACATCACGTCATCATTACATGTCGGCGCATGCGTGATGAATGGGCCCAAACGCCACTGAAGGGTATAGACGTTATTCAGGCCGATTTTTCGACCATTGGCGGCATCGAAGACTTCATTGCGGAACTCAAGTCGAGAAACGTCACGCTCAGGGCAGTCATCCATAATGCCTCGCTCTGGTTGGGCGAAGACGGCGGTCATGAATCGTTTCAGACTATGTTCATGATTCACATGCAGGCACCCTACATGATCAATATGGCCTGTAAGGGCCTTTTTGAGGCAGACGCTCCCGCCGATATCATTCATCTCACTGATTATGTCGCCCAACACGGTAGCGCCAAGCATGTTGCTTATGCCGCGACAAAAGCGGGTCTGGAGAATCTCACACAGTCATTCGCCCGACAGTTTGCGCCAGACATAAAGGTTAACTCCGTGGCGCCTTTTCTGATCATGTTCAATGAGGGTGACTCAGAGGAATACAAAGCCAAAGCGCTTACCAAGTCGGCGCTCCATATTGAGCCAGGGCCTGAAGTCGTTTATCAGTCTGTTCGATACCTGATGGATAACATTTATGTGACTGGGGAGTGTTTGAAGTTGGACGGCGGACGACATTTATAGGCTAGGAGTGATTACTATATAGGGTTGAGTCCACTTGCACTCAGGTAATGACGTCGCTGCTCCAACTTGGACTCTCCTTTGCTCTAAGTCTATGCCTAGGCCTTTGCTTCTACTAAGGTGTCCGAATATGACTCGGTAGCGGTTGTATTAAATACCGGGGCAAGTCGTTCGACCAACATTTCGGTAGCTCTTAGCTATCGTTCGATGAACCAATCCAGATAATTCATAACTGCCCGAAACCCCTTGGGCGTCTGAATCAGGTCCAGTGGCACCCCTTTCAGCGCCAAATTGTAGTCCCGCATCCAATGCGCGAGGTTCTCCCGATCATTTCCAATCAATATGATCAGTCTTGTTCTCAATTGATGTAGTAATTCCCGAACCTCAGGCTCTGAAAAACTGTTGCAGAGGTGAAGATCATCCAGCTCATGACGAGCCAGTCCGAGCTGGGTGGCAAACTCATCGATCGAATCATTGGTATTGCTGGCCATATTTCAGAAACTCAAGGTGTTCGAAAACCTCTTTGAGAGAGGCGAGTTCGCCTGCGCGAATGAACTCTGAAGGCGATTGGCCGCTAAATGGCGGGTTGTAATTCACCGCTGCCATGTAGCCGTAGTAGTTTTGGGGGTTCTGAAATAGTTCTCGAAGTGAGACGTGGATGTTCAATAGAAAGGAAATCCTCGCGAGATGATCAATTCCCAAGGCCCCCACCAATTCGCGCGAGCTCAGTAGTTGGGGCTCCACTCTCAGAATCTGGGCCTGGCCTATCTGGTCCAGTCCCCAGTTATCGAGAATCCGGATCGCGGTTCGGAGACGTTTCTGATCTCGTTCTGTGCTCCGTTCATTGCCCGTATGGGACGCCATCGACAATCTCCTCATACATTATTTTTCAGTTCATCAGCAAAGCTGGAAGATTTTGGGTAAACGACATTTTCATCCCCGGAAATGACAAAAGATCTTCGCTGGTCTAATCCGGTATAATTATCAAAATATTTATATAGTCATTGGACTGATGGTGCTCTGATCATCCTTGTGTCTTGGTTGCTGTGGATTATGGGCGGTTGATCGTTTTACTTAAAGTAAGTAGTCGCTTTTCTTCCACCCTTTAAATAAATTCCAACAGAAGAGTGGGTAAGATCGAAGGTGAAACGTGTTTTACGGACAAAAAGAAAAAAACACGTTTCAGTCGTAAGGACAGTCCGGTGATCCCCACTCTAATCCCACAGGACCGCCGACAGCGCCCTGAAGTTTTCGATGTTTGATCCAGGCAATGGCAACCTTGTCGAGTAGCTCGCAGGGCAGCTGTATTCGCGCCCTAAGCCCATGATGCTCGCCCTCTTTTTCGATCATTAGCTCTTTGGCATCGTCCAGCTCTAGATAAACGTCTTGCGGTTCTACAGAGTCCAAAGTGAGCTCATGGTAAAGGTGAAACATAGGCCCAGATGTGATGGAAGATTTAGTGCTCATTGCCGCTACCCGTTAAATACATCATACGTGATGTATTCCGCCGTTAATTTTCAGATGGCATCAGTTTTATCTCAAATTTTGAACGCGTGCAACTTGTCTGATCTTCTTTTTTATATTATCAGTTCTGTTTTTTTGGCATTAGATAAAACAAGTTTTACATATATAGATGGCGGGCATTTTTTTATTTGACCTTTGCCTTTATTTCAAGGTTTCATAAGTTTGTTAAAGATTTCCGAGGAGTGCTTGGTGAATTGTAACGTGAAGTATGTTTCTGTCGGTGATGTTGAACTTTTTCAGCCCGTTCAAAAGATTGCTGAAGCGGTTGCTAATGTCTGCGGGGCTCGTCTCGACACGATGCAGTTGTCGAGTTATGCCGTGGAGATCGCAGTCGCTTTGTCACCCTTGGTTGGCTTCAAATCGAAAAGCGGGAAGTACCGTATTATCGGCGGCTTGCGCTCGTTCTACCTCGTCAGGCAACTGGACGAAGCAGCAAAAGTCCCCATGGTAATTTTACCTCCTGACAGTATCCCCGACCCGAAAATCTTTGCCGCTCAGTCGGCGCTTATTGACGTCATTATGCGGGTGGTGGATCGCGAGTCAGCCTCACTCGTGGTTCCGTTGCTTTGGGGAGAACTTGAAGACAAACGGCACAGAGGGCAACTGTCACCGCGATTCGTCAGCAGGTCAGGAGTGGCAGAAGCCGTTGGCATTAACCGGCGAGACTTTTCCAAAAAACCTGCGCATTTTCGCTCTGAATTTCTGGCGCTGGGGAGGCAGGGTACATGAGTATTTTCCCGGAGCTGTCGCCTGAAGCAATTCAAGAAATTGGTCTGCGAGAGGATCTGTCGGGTGAGAGACATTTGAAGAGTGCGTTTTCGCAACTGGTACCGTGCCTTGAGGAGATCAACGGAGGTGTATTTGATCGAGGGACGCTGGAGAATCTTCAGTGGTGGATTGGCGATGAAAGCGCGACTTTTGAAGAAGACCCGTTCGATCGTTCGTCTGGCGCCCATGGGTTAAAAATGGATTTTCCCGTTCATGCACTGCTATTGCACATCGGCGCACGAAAAGGTTGGCCACAGGAGTACCTTCGTTTGAGCTGCCATGTGTTGTGGATTGCGAAGACTTTGCAGCAGGCGGTCGAGCGAAAAAATGAAATCGTTGGTAATCACGGTGGCCTTTTGGACAACTGTCGGGAAGTCTGCCGTCGAATGCGAATGTTACCTGCCGATGCGTTGGACCAATTTCCAGCCATACCGGGCTCGTCCGAGCGCTTGTACGAACTGGTTAGACACATCCCCTATGCACCCTCGAACAAGGGCCTTGCAAAGGCCCGGAAAGTCCTCGAGCGATGTCTGGCATATTCCTTTAAGCGGCGACGGTCCCCGCATCGTAATCTTTATCCAGGCGCACCGGGAGCAGAGGAGCTAAGCGCCAGGCAGGTTTGGGAGTCCCGCTTTAACTTGCCCGACCCCGACGATCAATACGTGGGTGAAGAGTGCTTTAAAATTCGGGAGGAGGTCGAGCCGTCTGGCCCGAGCCAGAAAAGCCTGAGAGATGCGGGAGCAGCAACGGAGGAGGCACTATCTCCGATAAAGCTCGTCATCGGAGATCGGCCTGTAAAGACGAGTTTGGGGGAATCGCTCTCCCATCAACCTTACCGAAGTCGAAACGCCTACCGGCATGCCGTGAAAAATCAGCAGACAGTCCCGTCTCGGTGGCCAAAGTTAAGCGCTTACGAGCTCTACGTGCTGTTTCGTGCTATTGCTGACAGCAATGCAGAAAACCCGGTCATTTCTGTTGCATTGCTCCTATCACTGATTACCGGCAGTTCACTGGCCGAGGTCACTAACGTCCAGCTCTATAATTCTTCAACGGACGTTCGAAAAAAGCTCAGAGCGAGCGCACTTTTTCTCGCGCCAAGTGACGGAATCTGGGGCAGAGGGGTGGTTCGGCCAAACCAGGCGAGGTCGAGGAAATCTGATTGGTTCCCGTACTTTGAGGCGACTCGAGCCGTCTTGCGGCTCCGCTTGCCCTATGAGTTGCGATTGATCCTGATCAATCGAATAAAAGAATTTCCGTCCGAACTCTTGCCAGAAAAGTCAGGCCCATTATTCCGACAGAAGTCCAAAGACATCATTGAGCCTGCGAAAGAACTCCTCTCTCGGCTCAACAAACGACACCAAACGAGGTTTACGCTTCTACGCATCCAACAGGCCCTCTTCGATGCGCTGACTGTCGGAGAGGGAGACAGAGCAGAAGCGGCTCTGATCACCGGACAAATGCCAACAACAGGTCAGATTGCATCACTTTATTATCACTTTGCCACGAAGTCACAGATCTCAGCTGCATACGCCCGCGCACTCTCCAAGTTTCCGATCGACATGTGGGTTGGAACTGGCGGGCGAGCCTACAAACATGGGCTGGGGCTGGGCTCCCAGATCTGTCCCAAGATTGAACCACTTCAGTTGCTTGTCAAAGATTTTCAGAGAGCGATCCGTCTGACAATGCAGCCGGGCGTTGGGTCAAAGGCCTGGATCGATTTCCACAACAGTTACACCCGATACGTGGTGATGATGGTGCTGTTTGTCACGGGTCACCGTGCCGTTCAGGATCCGATACCCTATGCCGAGGATATTGATTGGCAGCGAAGCCTCGTGTTGATTAACGACAAATCTGGCGATTCCGAACAGAAAGACCGCGTCGTGCCGCTGGTTCCTGAGTGCCAAAAGCAATTGAAACACTACATTCGTCATCGTAGCGTCGTTCTGAACCGCGTCCGCATACTCAAGCAAGACGGCGCCTTCGACAATTTGCCACTGTTTTTCTTTCTGACAACCGAACTGGTACCCGAAAGCGTTGGGCAGAAAACATTGACCGAATACCTGCAGGACACATACGACCTCCCCCTGAATATCAATCGACACCTGTTAAGAAGTAGCTTTAGGCGCGATGGTCTGCCCGGAACGGCAGTCGATGCTTTCATGGGGCACTGGTCCGACAGCCAAAACCCCTTCAGCCACTTTTCCACAATGGATCCGGTTACTTATTACGAGCAGTTTCGAGAGTCTATAGGCGAGCTGTTTTCAAAGATGGGCTGGGAAGCGTTGGAGGGATTGGCGTGACAGAGTTGAAGGCATGGGTTGGCTGGTCTCTGAAAGCGCTTAAAACCCGGGAAAGTCTGGGTGACAGAAACCGTAAAAATAAACGCGACGCTCGTCGCCTGAAAGAGAAGAGGGAAGCACTAAAGGTCCTGGAAGAAAAGGCCCCTTCGTTATTCTTGGGTGAGAGAGACGTTTCTCTAGAGCAAACTGAATTAGAGGCTATTCTGAGATGCTTGGGCGAGGGTGCTTGCAACCACGATTATCGGGATCGATATAATTTTCTCGTCACCGGGCTCGCTAAAGGGGTTCGTGAGCTTGGATGGCGACTGGACGTGCCCAGTCCCATTCGAGTGTATCACCCCCCGAAGTCCGCGATTTCTGTCGACGGCCAGCGACGAGGTCGACCATATCGTGAGCTTCTACAGATCGCTTCTCAACATCTGGAATGGCAACGATCAGAGGTCGTGATCCCCGGTCGCAAAGAAGCCCGTTTTAGTGCAACGCAAGTCGAAGCAGGCCGTCTGATTTTTTCTGCAATTACTCGAGGCGCGCTGCTCAACGCGAGTTGGGTGACAGCGCTGCCAAAGGCTATTGAACGAGGCCCTTGGTCAGAGGAAATGGGAATATCTCTAGAATTGCGTATGAGAGATATCGGGGCCTACCGATCCGATCTGGATGTCACCAAAGCGCAGGCCACTCGGCGCTGGTTTCCAGATCCGATTACGTCGATGTTGTTACTTCGGTGGTATAGAAAGTTTGGGCGATCATGGCCTTTCTCTCAGGAAGCACCTCACTATCAGATTGAGGTGTGTTTGGCAGCATTCTTGAACGCCTTAGCTTTGCCCAAGGCTCTGGATATACCTCGCCTGACATCCCAAAAAAATGGGCGCCCCAGAATCACGCGGTGGTTGCAGGAACACGCCTGTAGAGAGGCCGCCAAAGACTACCCCGGCTTTCTAATACATTACGCGAGTTCTTTGGAGTCCGGCCCTTCCGTCCCGAGAGAAGCCTGGTTACGACTGCAGACTGGTTTAATTGCCGGGGACACGAACAATGAAACTGGACATCAAGAAGACCGGCTTTGGGCCCCCGTAAGGGGCGAGAAGTCCATTCCGGTTCAAAGGGCGCTAGACGGCGGACGGCTTGGCAAGGACCATAAGGGCGCTTTGAGGCGTCTAAACCAATGCCTCCTACAGCGTAAAGAGGACGCCGGAAGCGACCGCTCGACATCCAAAGCGACCAGGGCTCTCGAACGATTTATTGAAGCTTCCCAGGATGGCCCGGTTGTCTTAACCCTTATTGCTCAGTGGCTGCTATATAGGCTTCGTCGTCGTTCACTCAATGAGAAAAAGCTGGCTCTTTCTTCGGCGAAACAATACCTGCAATCCATCGGCAAACCTTTGCTTGTGGCCAGCCTTGATGATCCAGATCTAGGGAGCTACGACGGCGATGATTGGACTGAGCTGTACGAAAAAGCGATCCTCATCAGCCCCAGCCGCGAGAGCCAGGCTTATCGTCGCCAGCGCCTGCATCAGTTTCATACCTGGCTCTGCCGGGAGTATTCAGTTCCGCAGGTGGATCTTGATCACGACTCCGCGACCCCGCGAAACGTTGATGCAAACTTTTTAACCCCGCGCGAATACAGTCGGGCGGTAGAGTGGTTGGAGTGTATCCCCAATCAGCGGCAGGCAAGCACCTGCTCTTTGGTTCTAACCATCGCTTACCGCTGTGGAATGAGGCGAGGGGAAGTGGCCCGTCTTCGGCTGCAGGATTTGGAGGGGTTGATGGAGCCGGGTTTCGGGAAGGTCTCGATTCGGATGATGAATCAGCGCGGGCACAAACTAAAATCCCTTTCTTCTGTCCGGAGAATTCCTGCCTGGCTGTTGTTTACTGATGAAGAACTACAAAAACTCCGGCGTTGGGTTGGGCAGAGAAAGCATGAGCTCGGAGGCGAACGCCAGAACGCTTTTTTGTTTTCGCCGGAAGGAAGTTCCACCTCAATCGCCTATGACAACGACTGCTTTAAGTTGGTGACCCGGGCAATGCAATCGGCCAGTGGTGATCCGACAATCAGGTTTCATCACAACCGGCACAGCTTCGCTACGTTCAATTTTTTGAGGTTGCTGGAGGCTGAGCCTGGCGAGCTGACCCTCAATCACTGGGTAATGGATGAACGCGGCAAGGCACTCCTGCCCCATTGGGCGAAGGACTTCTCTCAGTTGGCGGATCTGGGAAGCGCTGGAGCACCAACACAATCGCATCTTTGGGAGCTCTGTACCTGGTGTGGGCACCTGTCTCCAGGAGAAACCATGTCAACTTACAGCCATCTGTTGGACTGGATGTTAGGTGTTTATTTGTGCAAACGCAGGGATCCGGAGCTCTCGTTGACTCAACAGGCACAACTGCTTGGGGTTGGCGACTCTGGAATCGAAAAGTTTCGCGGTCGAAACGGGCTTTCAGGCCAGACTCGAGCGCAAGAATTCCAGTATATCTTGCGGCGGAAATGGAAACGTTCATTCGTGAAAACCCATTGGTTTCGAAGCAAACTTCCCGCCCAACCTGAATTGCAAGCAACAGAAAATAGTCCGCTTGATCGAGTCTCCCCTATGCTTTTGTACGACATGTTTTCAGCGTTGGACAAGCTATCACAGAGAGATGTCCACCTGGCTCAAATGCCCGAGGGTGACGCGTTTCGCGCGTTGGCGGATAGTTATGATCTTCCGCTTGCTTCGATTCGGGAGTGGTTTTATCGCGCCGAACTACTCTCGAACACGACAACCCAACGGAACACGCCCCAACTCAGATTCCATCGTACTCAGTACCGAAAGGAGCGCACGCTGCCTGAGACGCGTCCCGATCATGCGCCAGCCATAGAAATTCTTATCGCACCGCCAAGGGAGAAAGTGCTGAAGGCAGAGTCTGACAAGGTTTTTCGGCATTTAACGGAGTTATTCGCAAGCGAGCCGGCGATGGTCATGGACGTTTTGGCCGCTTGTGCAAAGAGCTTTCAGCGATCCAAGACGCAGATCAAACTCAGGAACGTGGCCGATAAGCGAGATTTTCTCAGAGTCATCGACTCGATTGGATTAAAAGGCCGAGCCTTTGTTGACCTGGTGGTTGCCCCTGAACTTGATGCAAAGGTAGCGAAGACATACTGGTCCGAAGCGTTGGGTGTTTCCGCTGAGCGGATCAAGGTTCGCGGGGGTAAGCCTGGTCAATCCCGACCTTTGCCGAACGGGACTGCTCATATTGATTTCTACCCAGACAGGCGCGGCAATCGAAGTACCTGGACGGTGGTCGAGTTTGTTCTGGTGTCTGCCGTTATTCTATTGCCGCCGATTGAGAGGGTGGGCGGAATCCTGGTCGATGCCCGGAAAAGAAGCCGGTCTGCCACGGACGCAGCGTGACAGACCGGCACGACTTTAAGTTAGAGGATGTCAGGAAGCTGCACGAATTCTTCGATGAAACCGTATGGCGGTTGGCCAAAATGAAGAATGAGTAAAAGTGCGAAAATTCGTTCGTAGAGCCCTGGTATCCGATTCTCCTGCGTTTGAAGGGCGAGGAACGCCCGGATGCTGCCAGACTCTGATTGCAGCAGTAGTTGCACTGCAGTCTGCTCCTCACGGCTTTCTTGCGCGATGATCATGACGACGAGGTAGGTGCCGACCTCATGGGACGATTTCCTCATCATGGCAAAACGATTCATTGGTCTGCCTCCCAGCGATTCAGCGACTTTTCCAGCTCGACCATCAAGAATGCGAGCGTCTGACTAGTTGGATGTAATCCATGCTCCAGCAATTGAGAACGTACCCATGTCTGTAGTGCCTCCAGGTTGGATAGTTCCTCTCCAGTGCCAAGCCAGTAAATTAGCTGACGCCCGGATTGGATCTGGAGGGCACAGTTCAGGGCATCAGCAAGCTTATAAACAAACTGCGGGTCAGGTGCCAAGGCCCGGTTGTTATTCTGAATCACAGTAAGATTAGGTTTCATCGGACACCTCCTTTGGTTTGCTGTCGAATTCGGTAATAAGAAGTCGCTCAAAAGCTGACCCATCCCGTCGGGTGAGATTCGGCACATACCGTGAATACACCCGAAACAGCATTTCAGTCGTTGTGTGGCCCATCTGACGAGCAATCCACTCCGGATTCTCCCCGGCCGCCAGCCACAACGTAGCCGCGGTGTGGCGTGTTTGATAAGGACGTCGCTTGCGTAAGCCCAGGTGTCGAAGCAGGGGGTACCAAACCCGCTTAGTGACATTGTTGTGGTTCATCGGGCCACCGGTCCGTGTGGAGAAAACGAAGTTCATTTTGCCCGTCGCTTTCTTCTGATTGTTCAGCGCATCCACAACCAGTTGAGACATTTCGATGGTGCGGAAGGAGCCATCGTTTTTGGTGTATTCCAGACGTCCCTGAACCAATGCCTGACGAACCAGAATCTGGCGCCTTTTGAAATCCACGTGGTCCCATTGAAGCCCGTCGATCTCACCAGTGCGCATCCCGGTGAAGAATCGAACGACGTAATAATTCCGGAAGTCAGGTCGAACGGTATCGATGATTTGCTTCACCTCTTCGATACTGAACGGTTCGACATCAGTCCTTGGGACCTTCAGTGATTTAATCCCGTGATAGGGTGAGCTAAACTCAAATCGGTTGGCTGCTTCGCTAAGGATCATGCGCAAAGGCGTCATGATTCGGTTGATACGACTGGCTGAAAGATGTTTTTCGCTCTGGGTTGTAACTTTGGCGAGTGAGGCCCGGAAATCGAGAACGTCTTTTTTGGTGATGCGGCCAACCTCTTTTTCCCCGAAACAAGGGTTGAGGTAGTTTTTCAATGTTCCCTCCACGGTGGTGATGTGTGACAGGCGCCACTGGATCTTCATTTCGTCGAGCCAGTCCTTCGAGAAGGCTTCGAACAACGGCGTGTCATGTGTCTCCCTGGCTCGTTGTACTTCCGCTTGTTTGGTGAACTCCTTTGCACGAGGGCTGTTGGGGAAGTAGCGGTGGTACTCGAACGTGCCGAGCGTGATCTCCGCCTCAATTTTCTTGAGGATACTTTCCAGTTTTTTGCGATTTGCCGGCGTACTATCGAGCGTTGTCTGCTCCCTACAGCGCTTGCCGTCATATCTGAAGTCAAAAAATAGTTTGCCCGTTTCTGGGCGCTCTACGATCTTACCCACGGCACACACCTCCTCCGGCCATTGGTACGGCAAAGGCATGGCTGCTGGAGTGATTGAGCATGTCCTGCTCGATAACGTCCCAAATGTAGAGGATCTTGCGACCACCGAACGGCCTGAAGTAGTGCACACCCTCAAGCAGGACCGAGTCTTTCAAACGTTCGCGAATGGTCCGGGTGTCGTACTTGATCCGTTCGGCCAGTTCTTCAGTAGTGAGATATTCCTGTGACATAAGAAAACTCCTTTGATATTGTCAGCCATGGAGGGCAAAAGGTTCGTGTTGCGCCTCAAAATGTCCTCCTGTAGATCATTATGCACTCATAAAGACCTTTTGCAAGTCTTTTTGATCTCCTGTGGGTTAATTTGTTCTTTGGTGGGCCAAATGATTAAGTGCCATCTGTCTAAGCTGATGGGTGAGAAGAAGCTCAAGATTGTTGATGTGGCAAGGGAAACGGGCGTGAACCGGGGCACTATTACCCGGCTTTATCATGAGACCGCTAGCCGCGTTGAGCTTGAAACAATTGACGCTCTTTGCCGCTACCTAAAGTGTGAAGTCGGTGAGTTGTTCGAATTCGTTGACTGAATGTCGAAGCGATTCTTCTCTATGGTTCTAACACAAGTTAGGTAAATCTTTCGGGTGAGTTCTGGTGAGACATGTCGGAAAACTTTTTTAAAGCAGAAACGCTTGACGATTTAATGCACGAGGTTTTAGAAAAACTCCTGTCGTTGGACGAATATGTAGAAGCTAGTCGCGGCCGCATGAAGGAGCTGTTCGGGGCGACCTTCCTGCTCACGAACCCTCGTGCCAGGTTGAGTAGAAGTGAGAGCAAGGGAAAGCTTTTCAGTGCCTTAGGAGAGTTTCTGTGGTATTTGACAGGGAAAAATGATCTCAAGTTCATAAAATACTATGTTGGGTCGTTTTATGAAGGTGAATCAGAAGACGGAATTACAGTTCGCAGTGGCTATGGTGAGCGACTATTCAATCATGGGGGGTGGATAAATCAGATCCAAAATATAATTAATTTGTTACAAGAAAAGCCTTCTTCAAGACGGGCTGTAATACAATTGTTCGATGCTTCTGACCTAGCTGTACCATATAAATCGATCCCTTGTACTTGTACGCTCCAGTTTTTAATTAGAGGTGGTCAGCTAAATCTACTGGTGAATATGAGATCGAATGATGCCTATTGGGGCCTACCTCACGACGTTTTTGCATTCACCATGCTCCAAGAGCTAATTGCTCGCTCGGTCGGGGTGGATGTTGGGGTTTACCAACACTGCGCGGGTAGCTTGCATCTATATGAAGATCACCTAGACAAAGCCCGTGGGTACGTGGAAGAAGGCTGGATGAATAAAATCTCTATGAATCCAATGCCGGTAGGTGATCCTTGGCCCGCAATCAATGAGGTGAAAAGGGTTGCCGATTTGGTGAGGTGCGACGGGTGTGTTGACGTTAATGAGATTAACATTGACATCAAGCCATACTGGCGCGATGTCTGTTTTCTATTGATGTGGCTACAAAGCTTCAAACTCAAGGACTTTTCCAAGTGTTCGGAGATCCAAAGGGGCATCGGTGATCGGGCATACCATATTTTTATTGATGATAAGTTGGCTAATCGGAAGCCTTAATCGAATCAATATGCTCAATTGCTCGCAGTAATTCTTCTACGGCTAGGCGATGTAACGGCGATTTCCCCGCAAATTTTTCCACTCTTTCCCCAAGATCAGTGTTCGGGTTTTTGTATAAGGTCTCAACTTGCAAAAAATTGCATATTTTTTGTAAATTTTTTGAGGCGAATTTGAAACTAGCAGCTTCGAACCTGGAAATCTGGCTGCTGTTAACTCCAGTAATATTTTCTAGTTCAGCCAAAGTTAGGCCGATTGATAGCCTTTTTTGGTAAATTGCTTTCGCAAGAATAGCTGATTCGTTTTTATTGAGTTTTCTGTTCATTCGGCATAATATATTGCAAAAAATGCAAATTGAAAAGGACTGAGTTAGATGGCAGTTTATGTGGATAACTCACGAGTGCAGTGGCAGGGTAAGGAGTGGTGCCACATGGTTGCAGATACTTTGACCGAGTTGCACCAATTTGCAGAGAGTATTGGAATGCGACCAGAGTGGTTTCAAGCCAGTGCTTCTTATCCGCATTATGATGTTACGGTGGCGAGAAGACAGCTAGCACTGAGTCAAGGAGCGGTTGTTGGTGAACGGAGGCAGATTATTCGCTGTGCTAAAAAGCTAAAGGCTGAGCAAACCTTAATCTTGGGGGCGGAATACAGGCAACTGGGCCTGCTGCTATGATTTTTGAGTACCTCAAAATTTCAGAATAAAGGTGGTGATATGGACGCGAAGAATATTTTATCGGACCTGTTGCGTCGCCTCGGCCGCCCATCCTTGGAAGAAGCCAGTGTGATTCAATGGGCTGCACCAGTGATTTCGTTCGGTGACGTGTTTTCTTCAAGAGTTGCGACCCTCGGGTTAAACCCAAGTAATCGAGAGTTTGTTAATGCTGAGGGCCAGGAGCTGATAGGTAGCGATCGGCGCTTTCACACCCTGACGTCTTTAGGGCTGGATAGTTGGTCGCAAGTAGAGGACTGCCACCTGGACTTAATCCTGGAGTCGTGTAGGGGCTATTTTCACGGCAATCCATATGATTCTTGGTTTCAAGCGTTGGAGCGACTCTTCGTTGATGCTGGTGCATCGTATTACGGTATGTTCGCAGATGCGTGCCATTTAGACCTTGTCCCATATGCCACAACGACTAAATGGGGGGCGCTCAGTACCAGTCAGCGTTCTTCACTGCTCAGCGAATCTGGTGATGTTCTAGGTCTTTTGCTTAGACAGTCGGAGGTTGAAGTGATAGTTCTCAATGGCCAATCAGTGATTGAGAACTTGAAAGTAATTGCTGAATGTTCTTTTAGAAAAGTGCCTGTCCAGGATTGGATGTTGCCGCGAAAGAACAGCAGAGGAGTCGAGGGCTTCGCATATACCGGAAAATTGAGGCGTATATCTGGAATAGACCTAGGCAGGGAAGTGTCACTCTTAGGATATAATCATAACCTCCAGAGCAGTTTTGGTGTTACCTCGCAAGTTCGTCAAGGGATTCAGAAATGGATTTCCAATAGTGCTATGGAGGTGTTCTGTTGAGGGTTGCGAGACAAAAGTTATTTGAGCAGCTCGATGCAGCACTCACAGATTACATCGCTAACGAGCGGGAGCTTCAAGGGCTAGATGCAACAGAGAATCGCGTGGTATTCATCGATCAAGTTGTTGATAGTATCCGGCGAGTCGAGTTCGCGAGAAAGCTGGGATCTCGTCCAATAAGCAAATCCCGAACTGATCCGAAAAGCGACCTATTTGACCCGCTCAGGGCGGCAGTATGGCATAGAGTTAACGGAAATATTGAAGAGGCTAGCTGGTTAGTTTTTTTAGCTACCCATTTCGGTAAGAATCTGGAATCGAATTGGAGGCTTGCTCAGGATGTGTATGGAGCTTTGGGTCAGGATTTATGGACATGGGACAGAGTGTATTCTGACCCTGAGGGGATTAGTCGGTGGTTGAAGTCCAACTTTCATTCAATGCGGACAGACGGTATAGCTCGCAAATTTGGAAACCATAGAAAGTACGAGTCCATTGATCCAAGTAAGTCCATAGCAACTGGTCTCGTTGTGGAGAGTTACGTGGCTTGGGTTGCTCAATATGGGAGTCATCAAGCTATGTTTGACGCCGCCTATAGAGCAGCGGGTGGTGATAAGAGGGTTGCATTCAATTGGCTCTATAAAGACATGAATGTTCTAAGATTCGGACGCATGGCTAAGTTCGACTACCTCACTATGTTAGCTAAGCTTGGAGTTATTCATATCGAGGCAGATTCTCCATACATTGTTAACTCAACAGGTCCCTTGAGAGGCGCAAAGCTGCTTGTTTCTGGGCACACTCATTCCGATATGACACCTCATGAAGTTGATGCCGAGGTAGTTAAGTTGGCAGACTCATTGGGGGTTGGAATGCAAGAGATTGAAGATGCTATTTGCAACTGGCAAAAAAGCCCGAGCCGATATAAGCATTTTAGAGGTTAGTACAGACAATTAGGGCTCCGTTATGCAGAGGTTAGTTGCTTTTCCGTGTAACGGGTTTTAAGTCTGTTAAGCATGTTGAAGGGGCAGTGCCCGTGATTTTGCATCTGGCCTACGACAATTCCTGGCGAAATGCCGATCTTTCTTGCGAATCTCATCACTGTTCTGGTGTTCACCGGAAGCCGTAAAAATTCAGGCTGGTGCGCCTCAGGAATAAGAATGTCAAAAGAGAACTGGTTCGCTTCTGTTTCTTGCTTACCTTGGTTTTGCTCGCAATTCTCGATAAATTCTTTGTGGAGAACCAAGTGCCCCGCTTCATGGAAGAAAGTAAACCAAAAATGATCGTCAGATAAGTAGCGTCCGCTCATCATTATGTTGGCTTTTTGCGGGCTTAGAAGCCTAGTCGCGCCACTGGCTTTGCAACCTTTGGGAGATGGTTCGATAACTAATGCCACCCCTGCGTTTGCGCATATTCGTTTCAGCTCAGGAATGAAAATCTCCGGCCTCTTCTGGCGAGTTAGGTCTCTTATTTTGGATAGTGCTCCGAAGAATTGATCTTGATCCCACGCTTCGCATTTGATTTTTGAGGCCTCAATCTCACCTTTCCGCAGCCAAGCCAAAGTTGCGCCTTCGTCTGAGCCAAATGTCGGAGACGTCCGGAATGCGGGAAGTCGATGGCTCCCGTCGTAATGTTGAAACCAATCAGAGACAGACGGCAAATCAAAGTACCGTAGACAGGCAGCGATTTTTTGGGAGGACTTTTTGACAGGAGGAACCCAGCCTAAGTCTGCCATTTCTTTCACTGGGAATTGGTTTGCCCATTCCTCGTTGTTTTTGAGTCTATCCAGCCCCGCTCGGAACTGTTCCTCACGAGTTAACCAGAAGTTAGGTGAGCCTCCAACAATCTCTGTAAGCTTCATCGCCAAATCAGAGTTAATTGCCCGCTCTCCACGGAGCAATTGATGGGTATTCTCGACAGTGGTGTCGATTTCTTGGGCGAGATCGTAAGGCGAAAGTCCTTGTTCATTCAGAAAATCTAGGATTGTTTCGCCGGGCGGGCTGACCCAGTCAGGTAAAAAGCTAGCGCTTTCAATCATTGCGTTTCTCCACGCCAAGGATCTTGATGCGTCGAACCTTAGACCAATTTATTATCCCGTTCTCTAAATGTGGTGCTTTGCGATGGCCTGACTCAAAGAATAGCGCGTATCCGTGACTTAGCTTTATGAGGCACCTGGAGTCGTACTTATCAAGCTCCTGGAAGCCCCAGGGCATTGCCGAGAGCTCTGATACATTGGCCATCGCGCTTAAATCTGCCAGACGGCGCCTAAGCAAAGATGCCAGCTGTCGGCCAAGGTCCTCTTCTGCGAGATGTCCGCTGAGGCAGAGCGTTCTAATCTCTTTATTGGCAAATGCTAGTTCCAAATCCTTTGGGTCTCGGCTCTTTTCATGGTGAGTTTTGTCGGCTGTTACAAATTCTGAAAGAGTGTAGCCGATCGACTTCACTTATAAAACGTCGACGCATTAAGGTTTTCTGCCTAAACGATAGAGAATCTGGTTAGGTCTTTTGAGGCGGTAGGTCGGTTTGAGGGCAAAGGTCAGCATTTTTGCGCTCAGAACAATCCCGGCTAAGGTATGGACACACCGTGGACACAGTTTGGACACAGGCTCTATTTCGTGTGCCAAACGGAACAATTTGAAAAACCGGGCAAAGGTAATTACCTGATTTGAAGCCTGGGTGATTTCGGATTTGGGAATCGGAGATGAAAGAAAGATCGGGGCCGTAACGTGCTGATTTACCATTAAGATGGCCCGCCCGAGAGGATTCGAACCTCTGACCTCCGCCTCCGGAGGGCGGCGCTCTATCCAGCTGAGCTACGGGCGGTCTTCAACAAAGTTGGCATGTTTGACCGTTGCCTTCGGTTCCGGATTTTCTCTCTGACCCTTGCCTCCGGAGGGCAGCGCTCTATCCAGCTGAGCTACGGGCGGAACGAAAGTTAACGGCAGTGCGTTAATTTCGAGTGCGCAATCTTACGTGCGCAGACGAACTCTGTCTAGCCCCATCCCCAGATGTCTCGATTCGATCACTCTTGAGTCCACCTGTGAAAGGTTCTCGATCTCGGTTGAAAAGATGTTTTTGTTTTTTATCAATCGATTTCAGGTTCAAAGAGTGTATCTGCTATCCCCATACCAAGAGATCGATTTGGAATAAGTAATGATAAATATAATCGTTAGTGGTTATACCTTTTCGTGAATCTGTCAAATTTTTGACTGTTATTCCTCTGTTGTTTTTGCCGCATCTTTACCGATCACTGCCACGAAAACAGCTACTTGCCTCAGTTGTGTAGAGTTCCGCTCCAGGCCATTTCCGAAGACATGTAAAAGCGTTCATTGCGAAAGAATTGTCGTTCTGTAACGGGAAGTTAACGCACTGTTTCTGTACGTTTTTGGTTGTTTCAGGGGGCAATCTGCCTGGCCAGAGCCGTCGGATGCCGATGTGTCGAGTGCCGCGCCAGAGGTTTCGATTAGTGCAGCAATACGGCTGAAATTATCGAACTCAGGGTGGCATTTCCGGAGACATATCGTGGTAGGTGCGAGGTTGCGCATCGCTCGAGCGGATAACGGCAGAAATCAGGCAGTGGCCACTGAAAGTCGCGAAACAGATGAATGATTGATTCACCGGAAGGGGACATAGGGATGCGAGTAAGCATATTTGGTTTGGGGTACGTGGGTGCCGTTTGTGCCGCTAGCCTGGCGCGCCGCGGTCATGACGTTATTGGGGTGGATGTATCGCCGGTGAAGATCGATCTGATCAACAGCGGTCGTTCGCCCATTGTGGAGCCGGGGCTGGAAGAGCTGCTGGCGGAAGGTGTTCGCTCCGAGCGGATTCATGGCGTTACCGATGGTGCCGAAGCCGTGCTGGAGTCGGATCTCTCGATGATCTGCGTAGGCACGCCCAGCAAGCCCAATGGCGACCTGGATCTGATGTTTGTTGAGAAGGTTGCGCAGGATATTGGTGAAGCTCTTCGAACGAAGTCGTCCTGGCACCTGGTTGTCGTACGCAGCACGGTACTGCCGGGCACAGTGCGTGATCTGGTCATTCCCGTGTTGGAAAAGGCATCGGGCAAGCGGGCCGGCGAAGATTTCGGTGTTTGTGTAAACCCGGAATTCCTGCGCGAGAGCACCGCGATAAAGGACTACGACCACCCACCGATGACTGTCATCGGCGAGTTGGACGAGCGCTCCGGTGATCTGCTGGCAGAGCTGTACGGCGATCTGGATGCGCCGCTGATTCGCAAGCCAATCGAAGTGGCGGAGATGATCAAGTACACCTGCAACGTCTGGCACGCCACCAAGGTGAGCTTCGCCAACGAGATTGGCAACATCGCCAAATCCATGGGTGTTGATGGCCGCGATGTCATGGACGTGATGTGCGTCGATAACAAGCTGAATATCTCCCGTTACTACATGCGCCCGGGCTTTGCTTTTGGTGGCTCCTGTTTGCCGAAAGACGTGCGTGCGCTGAATTATCGGGCCAACCAGATGGACGTTCGCAACCCGTTGCTCAGCTCCATCATGAACAGCAACAGCGAGCAGGTGGCCAACGCCTTCAACATCGTGACCGGGTATGGCGCCCGCAAGATCAGCATGCTGGGGCTCAGCTTCAAATCCGATACCGATGACCTGCGGGAGAGCCCACTGGTGGAACTGGCCGAACAGCTGATCGGTAAGGGCTACGACCTCAAGATCTTCGACCGCAACGTCGACTACGCCCGTACTCACGGCGCCAACCGGGAATACATCAACCAGAAGATTCCCCATCTCTCCAACCTGATGGACAGCGATCTGCGCGGCGTGGTTGAGCACGGTGAAGTGATCGTGGTGGGTAACAACGATGAGTTGTTTGAAACCGTCATTGCCGATGTGCCCAAGGGCAAACGCGTTGTCGATCTGGTCGGTTTTATGAAGACCACCACCAACGACGTGCTCGAGGGCATCTGCTGGTAATCCGCCGTGCTCAAAACCAGGCCCGGTCCAACGGGGCGGGCCTGATTGTGCAGCTTTTAGGTATCTGGAGACTCTGATAATGACATGGATGACGGATAACGTTTTCTCCCGCACAGGAGGCTGGCTGCTGTACGTGGCCATTCTTGGTGCTCTGGCGGTAAGTCTACCGCGGGAGTTTATTGTGCCGGGCGGAGCCCATTTCATCCTGCTGATTGGCGGGATCGGGCTCTGGCGCTATTCCGTGGGCATTATTCACTTCGTTCGGGGCATGTACTTCCTGCACGTTGCCTACCCTCGGCTGCGGGCCAAGGCCAGGAGCCTGGGCGACGAGGCTGCGCCATCCCATGTCTATCTGATGGTGACCAGCTTCCGCATTGATGCGGAAACCACCGCCAAGGTCTACGCCTCGATTATTCGAGAGGCGGTCGAGTGCGGCTGGCCTACCACCGTAGTGGCGTCGATCGTGGAGCTGTCGGACGAGATGCTGATGCGGGCAATCTGGCGTCGGCTGGATCCGCCCGAGCGGGTCCAGCTGCGTCTGGTGCGGATTCCGGGTACCGGCAAGCGCGATGGCCTGGCGTATGGCTTTCGGGCGATCTCCCGGGACGTGCCCGATGACGACGCTGTGGTGGCGGTGGTTGATGGTGACACCGTGTTGAACCCCGGTGTGGTCCGGGGCACGGCGCCGTATTTCAGGCTGATGCCAAACGTGGGCGCGCTGACCACCAACGAGTTCTGCGAGGTGCACGGCAGTTACCTGATGTCGGAGTGGCACAAACTCCGGTTTGCCCAGCGCCACATCAACATGTGCTCGATGGGTCTGGCCCGCCGGGTACTGACCCTGACCGGACGGATGTCGGTGTTCCGCGCCAGTGTGATCACTCGCCCCGAATTCATCGGTGACGTGGAGTACGACTCGCTCAAGCACTGGCGCCTGGGCCAATTCCGGTTCCTGACCGGTGACGATAAATCCAGCTGGTTCAGCATGATGCGCCTGGGCTACGACACCTTCTACGTGCCTGATGCGTCCATTCACACGGTGGAGCACCCGCCGGATCCGAGCTTCATCCGTTCCGCCCGACAGCTCATGTTCCGTTGGTATGGCAACTCCCTGCGGCAGAACACCCGGGCCACCAAGCTGGGCCCCCGTCGGCTGGGCTGGTTCACCTGGTACGTGCTCTGGGATCAGCGCATTTCCATGTGGACCAGCATCCTTGGCCTGACGGCCGCGATCGTCGCGTCGATCAAATACTCCGGCGTGATCCTGGTGGCCTACCTGCTCTGGATCGGTTTGACTCGCTTGGTATTGAGCACCTTGTTGATGGCGACCGGTCATCCAGTGGGGCCGGCTTATCCGGTCATCCTCTACTTCAACCAGATTTTTGGGTCACTGATGAAGATCTACGTGTTCTTCCGGCTCGATCGGCAGTCCTGGACCCGTCAGAAAACCAGCAACAGCGGCGACTCCGCCTCGTTTCAGCAAAAGCTGAACCGCTGGTCATCGCGGGTCATGACCTTCTCCGCGGTCAGTGTGTTTCTGGCGACCGTCATGTTCATCGTCTGACTCGCCAGCACCGGGACGACATGTTTTTAGCGATTTCAAACAAGCAAGGGATTAAACAATGAATACGGCAGCGATAGCACCGCAGTTTGTCCACGAATCCGAGGCCCAGAGACAGTTTGCCCGGGTTCGCATCCCGGCCAAGCTGTTCGTCAAGCTTGATGGCACCACGGTGAGGTTTCCCATTGAGGATATGTCCGCCGGTGGTTTTGGCATCAAGCTCGGCAACGAAGGCCTGCGCCGCGGGCAGGTTTATAACGGGCGCCTGGTGTTCCGCATTGACGGCTTCGACCTCGCCGTGGATGTGGAATTCGTGCCCAGGAACTTTACCGGGAACGATGGCCGCTGTGGCTGTGAGTTCCAGAATCTGGGCGCCAACGAAGTCTCGGTTCTGCGCTACCTGATCACCTCGTTCCTGAGTGGTGAGCTGGTTTCCGCCGGCGACGTGCTTAACACCCTGTCCCGTGAAAACTTCACCAAGGCCCGTAAGGGTAAAGGCAGCCAGGCGCTGGGCTTCTTTGCCAGTGCTAGGGCGATGGTGGTCAGCCTGGTGATGATGGCTGTCGGACTTATTGCGGTGGCCTTTATTGGCTACCAGCTCTGGCAGATCTACTTCGTGACGACGGCGGAATCGGCCATGGTGGCGTCTGAAAACGTGCCGGTCCGGCTCCCGAAAGACGCCAAGGTGACCACCCTGGTGGAAGCCGGGGATCAGGTTGAGGCTGGCCAGGCCATCGCCTCCTTTGATGCGCCCATGCTGTCCTACGTTAACGACCTGGTGGGCAATGGCAATTACACCGTGGAGCAGATTGAGGAGCTGTTGGGCCAGAGCGTGCGCGGCACCCTGACCAGCCCCTGTGACTGCAAGGTGCTGAACATGCTGCCGGCCAAAGACCAGTACATGAGCAAAGGTGAAAAGTTGGCCGTATTGGCGCCCACCGATGCCTCGGCGCACGTGATTGCCCGCTTCAACTTCGAAGATGGCGGAGACCTTGAAGAAGGGCAAGCGGTCACTCTTCGCATGTCGGGTGGCGAGACCCAGACCGGCCGGATCGAGTCGCTGTTTGTCGATTCGGAAACGCCAAATCAGCCGGGTAACGCCATCAATGCGTTGATCCAGGCTGATGAAGCCTTGCCGATGCAATCTGTCGGCCGGCCCATTGGTGTCACCGTGGACGTGTTCCAGATGGCAGCTGTTGACGGTCTGGTCGACCGCGTTGCCGGACAGTGAGAGAGGGCATGGTGATGGCTCGGAAGCTTGGAGCGCTCAGCCTGCTGCTGATTGGCCTGGCTGGTTGCAGCGGCGTGCCGGATATCGAACGAGCTGAAAAGGCCGCTGCCGCCGGCAACGTACAGGCGGCGCGGGCGCAGCTTGAGGAGTTGGCCCATTTCGGGATCGTTGATGCCCAGGTGGAACTGGGTGACCTGTATGCCGAAGAGGATACCCAGGCTGGTCTGAAAAAGTCGCTGCACTGGTATCGCGAGGCCTCGGAGCAGGGTAGCGACCGGGCCTGGATTCGGCTGGGCAAGATGCTTGCCCGGGAAGGCGAAACCCCGAAGCAGCGTGCGCAAGGTGAGCATTACCTCAAGAAGGCTCTGGCGGAAGGCGATGATAGTGCCCTGATGCCACTGGTTGAACTGTACCTGGCGCATCCGAAGGAATTCCCTCAGGCAAATCCCCGCACCTGGATTGAGCGGGCCCGGTCTGCTGGCGATCCGGCGGGAGATCTGGCCCTGGCGCGCTACTACCTGATGAAAGGCCAGTTGAGCGCCCGGGGTGGTGAGATCGTGTCCCTGTGTGCGCCCATCGCCCAGAGCCATCCCGAATGTTTGATGATCCTGGGCCAGGTCTATCTCGACCAGAACCGCAGTGAAGCGTTTCAGGTGCTCGTCGAGGAAGCCAAGCAAGATTGGCGCGACGGCAATATTGCCGATCGGGATCTTTATCTCTTTGCCCGCTGGATGTCCGAAGACGATCTGCCGAACAAGCAGGTGGCCATTGCGGACGATCTCTACCAGATGCTGACACCGGGCTATGTCCCGGCCATGACCGCGCGTGCGCGGCTGATTATGGACAACACCTACCTGGCAGATTCCGAGGAAGTCGTGAAGTTGCTGGAGGCTTCACGTGCTGCGGGTGACCTGAAAGCGTCGCTGGTACTGGCCCGGGTTTACGAGCGGGGCAGCCTGGTGCCGCTGGATCCGGAAAAGGCCGTGCAGTACGCCATGGAAGCCCGCGACCAATACCCATCGGCCGACTATCTGTTGGGCCGAATCTATAAGCGCGGGTATCTCGGTGAAGCCGAGCCCGAAAAGGCCCGGGACTATTTGCTTCAGGCGGCCCGGCGTGGTTTCCCGAAAGCGGACTACCTGCTCGCGGAAATGTTCTGGGAAGGTCGGGGTATCGCGGTGAATAAGCAGTACGCATGGGCTTTTGCGTTGCTGGCCCTGGAAGGCGGTGTTGAGCGTGGCAAGGATCTGCTTCTGGAAATGGTGCCGGAAATGCCGCGCGTCCTGGAGAAAAACGCCGAAGCGATTGCCAATCGCGAACTGGCTGCCCGGCGCCAACTGGTCGCAGGGCAGAAAGACAAAGCTCAAACGAACGAAAGCCAAGGGAGTTAGAACAAGATGAACATGAACGAAACGACAGGGCTGCGGCCAATGCTCCTGGTTTTGGGCTGTGTTGCTGCCATGCCGGCCGCCGCCCAGGACGGCTCAGAGAATACCGATTACCCGCGACTGTTGGATTCCTCCACCAGTGCCAAGGCCAGTGCCATCAGTGAGGGCGACCGTCGCCTGGGGCTGGATTCGGGCGACCGGAAATCCAATGAGTTAAGTGTGGATGTAAAGCCGGAGTGGGTCTGGCAGTTGTCCGAGCACTGGCGTTCCAAGGTTCGTCTCCAGGGCTTTGCCGCGACCGGCAAGGTGGATGTAAGCGATGAAATCGGCGGTACCGAGACCGACGGTTTTGTCGGCCTTCGTGAAGCTTGGTTGGACTACAACGGCCTGACCAGCTATCCGGGCGCCTCCATCCGTTTTGGTCGTGAGCGTCTGAAAGAAAACACCGGTACCTGGTGGGATGACGACATCACCCTGGCACGCTGGATTTTCGACACCACGCTGCTGAAAACCACGGTCGGGATTGCGGACAAGCTGACCGAAGCCCGCACCGACGTGAACGAAGTACGCAAGCAGGAGCGGGATATTGCACGTTTGTTCGCTTCTACCCAGTGGCAGTGGAAGAAAGATCACTACCTGACCCTGCTGACGACCCACGCCGAACGCTATGGCGACGAGAGCGACCTTGGTCCGGACTCTGACAGTGGAACCCCGGAACGCGTTACCGAATCTCTGACCTGGGTCGGTGTCCGTGCCGATCAGGGCTACTTCGACTGGCATTCCCGCAGCCCGGTCCAGTACCTGGCTTCGTTTGGCGCCGTGGCAGGCGAAGACGCGCGGCTTACCGAAAGTTCGGGTGCCACCAATGGCTATACCCGGGAAGAGCGGGATGTGTCCGGCTGGGCCGCTGATCTGGGTCTGCGTGGCCAGTTGACTGAAAGCCCACGCTGGGTAGTGGGTGCCCACGGGGCGATTGCCTCCGGTGGTAGCTCGGACGGCGAGTCTGACGCCTTTCGCCAGACCCAGTTGGAAAGCAACCGCTCGCGGTTCACCGGCACACGGTCCCAGGTATCGCGGTTTGGCGAGGCGTTCCAGCCTGAATGGAGCAACCTGAAAGTCGCTACGGTTTACACCGCCATTACTGATCGCAACTGGTGGGCGGCCAACCTGCTGTATCACAAGTACTGGCTGGCTGATGCAGCCGGCACCGTGAATTCCGATTTGGTTGAGCCTGGATTCACCGGCGCCAGTGACGATCTGGGGGAGTCGGTGGACATGGTCCTGGGTTACTACGGCGCCGGCACCGAGGGCACCTGGACATCATTTGATGCCCGACTGCGAGCCGGCGTGTTTTTTCCGGGCCAGGCCTACGGCGAAGACGCGGACGATTCCCGGCACCGGGTTGTCCTCGATCTGACCAAGCGTTTCTAGGGAGCAACCATGAGACACCCCTGGTTTGAGATATCAAGGATGGGACTGCTGGCGCTGGCTGCTGTGGTGGCCCTGCTGCCGGCAGTCGCTGACGCCCGCGCAGATCTCGACCTTGCACCGTCGCAGTTTGCGCCGTCTGAAACGGCACCCCAGTTCGAGACCAACGACTATGGCATTGAGCAGGTTTCGGCTGAAGCCCTGACCCGCCCGGACCCGGAACTGCCGGACGTTTCGAAGTACAACGGCGAGGCGGTGGAGCAACGTCTGGCGCAGCGCCCATCGGAGGCGCCGAATGTCAGCGTTGAGCGGATTGCCGGGGTTAGCGCACTGGGGGACTTCGTGGATGAGGGGCGGGCCCGCGAATGGGTAATCCGTCAGTTCTCCCACCCCCAGGCGATTCTGGTTAATAGTGGCAAGGCGACACTGGACGATGTCTATGAGCAGGTTAACGATGCCCGCTACATGGAGCGCAATGACGATGGCTCCTACATCATTCGGCTACCGCTGGTGGTGCGTCCGGGCGCAACCCTGGAAATTCGGGACCAGACCTTGCGCCTGTCCGAGGAACGGGGCGCCTTCATTGCCAATGACAGCTGGCTGTTCGTGATCGACAGCACCATTGTCGGCTGGCGTGAGCAGGCAAAAGGCCCAGCGACGTACCAGGAGAAGTCGAGCTTCCGGCCCTTCTTTGTCGGCTGGGGCGGCAGCGAGACGTTCGTGCTGGGCTCGGAATTTGCCCACCTCGGGTACAACCAGAGTAAGTCTTACGGTTTCTCGATTGCCCAGTACTCCAAATACGACAACGCCAAGCTCAAGCGCTCCGCGCCCCACGCCTGGCTGGTGGATTCCACGTTCCGGGATATCTACTACGGCTTCTACTGCTATGAGGCGGAAGACGTCGCCATCGTCAACAACGTCTATGAAGACAACATTGTTTACGGCATCGACCCCCACGATTATTCCAGCAATCTGCTGATTGCCGGCAACGATGTCTACGGGACCAAGGAAAAACACGGCATCATCATTTCCCGTCAGGTGAACGACAGCTGGATCCTGGACAACCACAGTCATGACAACGGCCTCTCGGGCATTGTGCTGGACCGGCAAAGCCGCAACAACGTGGTCGCCAACAATGTGGTGCACGACAACCAGGGCGATGGCATCGGGCTGTACGAATCGCCGGACAACCTGCTCTGGGGCAACCGACTGATCAACAACCTGCGCAACGGCATCCGGGTGCGCAACAGCACCGATGTGGGCGTGTACCACAACATAGCGGCTTTAAACGGAACCTTCGGTGTGCTTGGTCAGATCAAGGACCTGTCCGAAACTGATCGGGACTTTGAAGAGGATTTCTACCACCAGGCGGTCTCGATGACAGTGGTGGGAGGCAAGCTGGCGGCCAACGCCAGTGGCCCGCTATCGATCGATAACCCTTTATACATCGGACTGTACGACGTCGACATGCGCTTTCCCCGTTCCGACGTGGGTATCCATTTCGATGGTGTGCTGGGGCACTACCAGACCGAGATCTTCGATGCCCTGCTGAACCAGCAACGTGCGGTTCGCTTGCAGCCCACGGCTACCACCGATTGATCAGGACGTTTGCCGGAGACTGACCATGGTTTTTTCATCCAACATCTTTCTGTTCCTGTTTTTACCGGCCTTCCTCGGGTTGTACTACCTGACGCCGTTTCGGCACCGGTCCTGGGTCATCCTGCTGGGCAGTTACTCGTTCTATGCCTGGTGGCGGGTCGATTTCCTGCTGCTGTTCGTGGCCGTTACCCTGTGGAACTACCTGATCGGCCTGGGCATCCACCGGGCGGGGCTGGGTACTGCCCGGGCGCGCAAGTGGGTGGGTATTGGCGTAGCCGGAAACCTTGCCACCCTGGGCTACTTCAAGTACGCCAATTTTGGTGTCGACAGCCTGAACGAGATCTTCCTGTCGCTGGGTTATCAGCCTCTGGATCTGGCCCATATCATCCTGCCCATCGGCATTTCGTTCTACATCTTCCAGGCTATTTCCTATGTGGTGGATGTATATCGGGGCGACACTGAGCCGACCCGGCGTTTCGTGGATTTTGCCGCCTTCATCGCGCTGTTCCCGCAACTGATTGCCGGGCCGGTGCTGCGCTACAAAGACCTGGCGGATCAGTTCACCTATCGCACCCACACCCTCGATAAGTTCGGCGAAGGTGCGGTCCGGTTCATGCAGGGTTTCGTCAAGAAGGTGTTCATTGCCGATTCCATTGCGCCCCTGGCGGATGGCGCCTTCGGACTGGCTGATCCGTCAACGGCCGACGCCTGGCTTGGCATTCTGGCGTACACCGCCCAGCTCTACTTCGACTTCTCCGGATACTCGGACATGGCCATCGGCCTGGGTCTGATGATGGGCTTCCGGTTCCCCGAAAACTTCAATCAGCCCTACATCAGCCAGAGCATTACCGAGTTCTGGCGGCGCTGGCACATCAGTCTGTCGAGCTGGCTGCGGGATTACCTGTACATCCCGCTGGGCGGGAATCGCAACGGCACGGTCAGCACCTACCGCAATTTGTTGCTGACCATGCTGCTGGGCGGCCTTTGGCATGGCGCGAACTGGACCTTCCTGCTGTGGGGTGCGTGGCACGGTGGTTTGCTGGCGGTGGAACGGGCCCTGGGTGTCAGTGGCAGTGCCCGACAGTTCCGGGTCAGCCGCTGGGTGATGACCTTCGTGTTCATCATGCTGGGTTGGGTGACCTTCCGGGCTGCCAGCATTGACGAGGCCTTCGGGTTTTACCAGGCGCTGTTCAGTTTTGATGGTCTGGGCCTCAGTGCCGCCTATATGCAGGACATCCGGGGACTGAATCTGGCCATTCTGGTGCTGGCCTATGCCGTGGTTCTGGTGATGGGGCTGCGGGACCGCCTGCAGTGGTCGTTCGATACCGCCATCGTGGGCCGCCTGCGTGCAGCCCTGCCGGTGGTGCTGGTGCCGGTGTTCCTGCTGACGGTTCTGAAACTGTCGGCGGAAAGCTTTTCACCGTTTCTCTACTTCCAGTTTTGAGGGGCTCCATGATCACCACATCACGAAAAATCACCGCCTGTGTGTTCATCGCCATTGTCTTGGGCCTGGGTGTGATGTCGCTGCGGTCGCTTGGCGACTACAGCCCGAAGGGCAGCCAGGACCAGGGGCTGGACCCGGTTAACGGCGAGTTGGCCCGCGACGTTGAAAGTCACTACGACGACGGTTTTCCGGTCCGGGAGCTGGGCACCAATTTATGGGCCGCAATCAACTACACCCTGTTCCGGGAGGGCCGGCCTGGTGTCACCGTGGGCGAACAAGGCTGGCTGTTTACCGATGAAGAGCTGTTCCTTGGCGCCGAAACCCCGGCCGTGATCGACCGGAATCTGGAACGGGTTCAGGCGGTGGCCGAGCACCTTCGGTCTGAAGGCGTGCCGCTGGCGTTGCTGGTGGTGCCGTCCAAGGCCCGGCTGTATTCGGAAAAGCTGGGAGACCTGCAGCCGGTTCCGGAGATGCGGGCTCTGTATCAGCGGTTTCTCACACAGATGCAACCGGCACCGGTGGTGGCGCCCGATCTGTTGCCGAATCTGGCGGATGCCCGGTTCAAGGGCACCCAGGTGTTCCTGCGCACCGATACCCACTGGACACCGGCCGGTGCGGATGTGTTTGCCCGCTCAGCGGCGACGGCAATCCAGCAGGCTTTTTCAGGGCAGGCCTGGGGCGACACCGAGTTCAAGACGTCGCTGGGGGAAACCCGGAAGCACGAAGGCGACCTGCTGACCTATCTGCCCCTGGAGCCTCTTTTCCCTGATCTTGGGCCAGATCCTGAGACCGTGACTGAGCGCTCAACCGCGCCAGCGGATGACGGAAGCACTTCGGTCGAGAGTCTGTTTGCGGAAACAACGGCGGACGTGGTTCTGGTAGGTACCAGCTACAGCGCCAACCCGTTGTGGGATTTTCCAGGTGCCCTGAAACGCCATCTCGGTCGCGATCTCATCAATGTGTCCGACGAGGGCCAGGGGCCTTTTCAACCAATGACCGAGTACCTGCGGTCCGATGAATTCCGGAATCACCCACCTGAACTTGTGATTTGGGAATTTCCCGAGCGCTACCTGGCCCAGCCGGTGCAATCAGAGGCCACGCTGGCCTGGTTCGAGCGTCGGGAAAACCTGTTGGCCCAGGGCAGTGGCCCGGGCCGGCCATCCATGCAATGAGGAGTAAAGCCATGAACCTATTGACGAAAACTGCAGTGACCCTTCTGCTCAGCCTGCTGTTTCCAGTGTTCGGTCAGGCCGGTGAGGACGCCCTCTACGCCGCCGATGCGCCCGACGGCGCCACCTTTATCCGCGTGGTGAACGCCGATGTGAACGGCAACATTCCCCAGGCCGAAATCGGCGGCAAGGCCATCAAGGACATTGAGCCACTGGCGGCCAGCCCCTACATCCATCTTCCGGCCGGCACCTACCAGCTGGAAGTGGGCGACCAGGCGGCACCGATCACCATGGAAAAGGATCGCTTCTACACCGCGGTGGTGCTGGATTCCGGTGAGCTGGAAATCCTGCCGGACAAGTCCTTCAAGAACCCGCGCAAGGCCCTGATTTCCTTCTATAACCTGACCGACGACAGCGGCATCAGCCTGAAAACGGCCAACGGCAAGGTGTCGGTGATCGAGCCAGTTGACTCCCTGAGTGTCGCCAACCGGGAAATCAACGCGGTCAAGGTATCGCTTGGAGCCTTTGCTGGTGGCGAAGCGCTTGCCAGCACCTCTCCGGTGAATCTGCAGCGCGGCACGGTATTCAGCTTTTTCATCATGGATGTGGGCGGAAGCCCCCGACTGGTGGTGGCTGAAAACCAGGTCGATACCTCGATTTGATCACCGACATACAGCGGCAAAGCGTTCCGGATTTATGAATCTCATGGGGAATAGTGCAATGACATGGTTGAGTACGAGGGCAGGTAGCGTGATGCGGCGGGCCGGTGGTTCGCTGACCCTGGTGTTGGGTGGTCTAGGCGTCAATGCCGCGATGGCGGCCGAGCTTCCGGAGTACGAAGTACAACCTCGTAACCGACTGTGCCAGTTGGCATCGCATTCGTTCGCCTACGACACCAGCTATCTGAAGAACTTCAATGTACTGGTGCAGGGGCGCGACGGCTGGCTGTTCCGTTCTGAGGCCGAACTGCCAGAGCAGTTTGGCCCCAGCGCCGAAGGTCTTCGTCATCTGGAACGCTTCGCCCGCTATCTCAAGGAAAGCGCAGGCTCGGAGCTGGTGCTGGTGTTCCAGCCCACCAAGGGCCTGGTGCACCCGGACAAACTGGCAGACAACGCCGCGGTGGATTTTTCCTGGTCCTATGCCCGTAGCAGCTATCTCGACGCGCTCGCGAAGTTTCGTCAGGCCGGCCTGGTCGTGCCGGACATGGGACCGCTGCTGCGTGAGTCGGATAGGGAGGACGCCTATTATTTCAAGCGGGACCACCACTGGACACCCTATGGAGCGCGTCGCACTGCTCGCATCGTCGCCGACCGTATTCGCCAGATGCCGGTGTTCCAGTCACTGCCGACGCAGGAGTTCGAGACCCGTCGCACTGGGCTGATTCGCAAGGATGGTTCCTTGCAGGATGCTGCCCGCCGAATCTGTGGCCAGGCCTGGCCGTCCCAGTATGTCGATGAGTTCCGCACCAACCCCGGTGGCGGCATCGACGGTGACGAACAAAGCGCCCTGTTCGGCGACGAGGGACTGCCTCCCATCACTTTGGTGGGCACCAGTAACAGTAAAGGTGCTCAGGATTACAACTTCGTCGGCGCACTGCAGGAATTTCTGGGCGTGGAAGTTCTGAACGTGGCGGTAGCCGGCGGCAGTTACGACGGCTCCATGTTCGAGTACCTGATGTCGGACAGTTTCCAGCAGTCGCCGCCGGAGGTCATTGTCTGGGAAATTCCCGCCTACCACACCCTGGACAGTGCCGAGTTCTACCGACAGGTAGTGCCGATGGTCAGCCACGGCTGCCAGGGCCGCGAGCCGGTGCTGGAGCACACGTCGCCGGTGACGGCCGGCACCAACGAGGTGTTGTACAACGGCGGCGGGAAATTCCTGGAGTTGCCCAGTAACGAGTACCTGGTGGATCTGCAGTTCAGCGATCCGTCCGTGAAAGAAGTGGACGCTTTCATCTGGTACGTCTTTGGCCGCAAGGATCGGGTCGATCTGGAGTACGGCAATCGGGTCGAAACCACCGGCAGGTTTATGTTCGAGCTGCCCTCGGGGCAGAGCTGGAATGACGAGTTGTTTATGTCCCTGGATCTGGAGCTTGAGCCGGAACAGGTCAGCGAAGGCCTGACCGTGACGGCCAAGGTATGTCGGCGCCAGGACATTTGAAGCAAATCCACCCGTAAATGGGAGTAGGTATGAGGTTCGGATACACCGACAAACTGAAGAAGCCGGGCAGGACACTGCTGTCCACCGCCCTGGTTTCCGTTATTGGCGTGACCTCGGTAGAGGCCGGCCAGTTTCGCGATGAGGGGCTGAGGGCACCGGTCGGCTACTACCAGATTCCGGAAGCGTCCTCGAGTGGCTCCTACGATTGCGAAATCGTGGAGCCACACCGGGGCAGCATGAACTTCACCAGCAAATACCAGGGCAGTGACAACGCCCGCAATGAACTCAATAAGGAGGCATATCAGGCCTATCAGGAGGCGTCGGCCACCATTCGCCGGTTCGAGAAACAAGTGATCGCGACTGCCAACGATTATCAGGTGGATGGTGATGGCCCCGAAGCCCGGGCCTGCCTGATAGACAACCTGAATACCTGGGCCGAGGCCGGCGCGTTGATGCCAGGCGACATCAATCACGTTGGCCAGGCGGTCCGGAAATGGGCGCTGGCTGCGGCAGCTAATGCCTATCTGCGGGTTAAATCCTCGGCCCCGGAAAATGCCCTGGATTCCGCCAAGGTCGCCCGAATTGAGGACTGGTTTGCGCGGGTTGCGGACGGGGTCCGGGATTATTACACCGATCGTGAGCCGCGCAAGGTCAATAACCACGATTATTGGGCGGCCTGGGCCGTGATGGCGTCGGCGGTGGCCACGGACGATTACGGCGACTGGCAATGGTCGTTGGGCAAGTTCGACCAGGCCATGGGCCAGATCGCCTCCGACGGCTACTTGCCGAAAGAGTTGAGCCGGGAGGATCGGGCTCTCGAGTACCACAACTACGCCATGCAGCCGCTGACCCTGATGGCGGTGTTTGCCGAGGTCAACCAGGCCCCGGTGTATGGGCAGTACCAGGAAACCTTCGAGCTGTTGGCCCAGAACGTGGTGGATGGCCTCGAAGATCCGTCCGCGATTGAACGCATCACCGGCCATAGCCAGAAGGTTGAGGGCTTGAGCACCGCCTGGGGGCTGGCATGGATGAGGCCATGGGCGGAAACCTGGGGCCCGCTTCCGGGCATGGAAGGCTTCCTCGCTGAGCATGCTCCGGTCAAAAACACCCGGCTGGGTGGTGACATTGAATTCCTGTACCGCATTGAACCCCGGTGGCCGGCTCAGGGTGAGCCTCATCCGCCGGGCAACGTGCGCATTCAGTATTAAAGAACCCAGAAAAGGTTAGAGAAACCCGACCCCGGCATCAATGCCGGGGCCCTATCAAACGAGAGAAGGAGCAGGATTATGATTCCAGTCATATTGTCGGGTGGTTCCGGTTCACGGCTTTGGCCGCTATCCCGTGAAGCTTATCCCAAACAGTTTCTACCATTGTTGACCCGGGACAGCATGTTCCAGCAGACCCTGGCGCGGTTGCCTAAGGACAAGGTCGAGGCACCGGTGGTGGTCGCCAATGAGGAACACCGGTTTATTGTAAAGGAACAGCTGGATGCCATCGGCCTGAAGCCTCAGACCATGTTGCTGGAGCCATTCGGGCGTAACACCGCCCCGGCCGTTGCCATGGCGGCTATCCAGATTGCCCGCCGGGATCCGACCAGCATCATGCTGGTGCTGCCGGCAGACCACGACATCAGCGAAACCAAGCCATTTCACGATGCCATTGCCAAGGGCATAGAGGTTGCCCAGGAAGGTGCTTTGGTGCTATTCGGCACTACGCCGGATCGCCCGGAAACCGGCTATGGCTATGTCTCGGCGGCCGGCGCTGAGGAGGATCCAAATGGTCCCCGGCCAGTGCAGAAGTTCATCGAGAAGCCGGACGAAGCCACAGCCCAGCGTCTGCTGGACGAAGGCGGCTATTACTGGAACAGCGGCATGTTCATGTTCCGGGCCGATGCCTACCTTCGGGAGCTGAAGACCCACAGCCGTGATATCTACGACACCGCGCTGCTGGCCGCTAAAAATCTGGAAGCCGACATGGACTTCTGTCGCATCCCACCGGAGATTTTCGAGCATTGCCCGGATGATTCCATCGATTATGCGGTGATGGAAAAAACCACCCGGGCCATGCTGGTGCCGCTGGATGCCGGCTGGAGCGACGTGGGGGCCTGGAGCTCATTGTGGGACATCAGCGACAAAGATGAGCAGGACAACGCGGTGTTTGGTGATGCTTGCCTCGAAGACAGTTCCGGTTGCCTGATTCATGCCCCGGATAAACTGGTGGCCATGATTGGTGTCGACAATCTGGTGGTGGTCGACACCAAAGATGCCCTGATGGTGGCTCATCGCGATCGGGTCCAGGAGATCAAAGGCGTGGTCAACAAGCTGAAGGCGGAATCACGTCCGGAAACCCGGGTACACCGCGAGGTGTTCAGGCCCTGGGGTAGCTATGACAGCATCGACATGGGCAACCGGTTCCAGGTGAAGCACATCACCGTGAAGCCGGGCGAGAAGCTGTCGTTGCAAAAGCACCACCACCGAGCCGAGCACTGGATCATCGTGCGTGGCACGGCGGAGGTAACCCGTGACGACGAAACCTTCCTGCTGTCGGAGAACGAATCCACCTACATCCCAATCGGCGCGGTGCACCGTCTGTTCAACCCCGGGAAAATCCCGCTCGAACTGATCGAAGTGCAATCTGGCGCCTACCTGGGTGAGGACGACATTGAACGCCTGGATGACCGTTACGGCCGCACCGAAGCGGTCCAGGACAAGGAAAGGGACAAGCAAAGCGACGAGAAAAAGGAAGACGACATCCCGGTGATGATGAACCGGGCGTGATGACCGGCAGACCCGGGGACCGGACGCCGGTCCGCGGGTCTGTCCCAGGTTTCATGAATTAAGGAGAACTCTGGTGGATTATAACTGCTTTAAAGCCTACGACATCCGTGGCCGGGTGCCCGATCAACTGAACCCGGAAATGGCCGAGCGAATCGGCCGAGCCTACGTCGCTGTGACTGGTGCCCGCAAGGTCGCCGTCGGTTACGACATTCGTCTGTCCAGTCCGCAGATTGCCGATGCCCTGAATCAGGGATTGATGGCGGCCGGGGCGGACGTCTACAGCATTGGCCTGTGCGGCACGGAACAGATTTATTTTGCGACCAGCCATTTTGGGCTGGACGGCGGCATCATGGTGACGGCCAGTCACAATCCGAAGGACTACAACGGTATGAAGTTGGTGGGGCCGGGTGCACGGCCGATCAGTTCTGATAATGGCCTGACCGATATCCGTGACGGTGCCCAGCAGTCCCTGCCGGATGCCGATGAACCCGGGACGCTACGCAGCCTGGAAGTGACCGGACCCTACATTGAACACTTGTTGGGTTACGTCGACCGGGACAGTCTCAAGCCCCTGAAAATCGTGGTTAACGCCGGCAACGGCGGCGCCGGTGAGGTGATCGATGCGCTGGAGCCGTATTTGCCATTCGAGTTCTACAAAGTACACCACAAAGCCGATGGTACCTTCCCCAATGGCGTTCCCAATCCACTGCTGGAGGAAAACCGCTCGGCCACGGCTATGGCGGTGCTGGCCAGTGATGCAACCATGGGTATTGCGTGGGACGGGGACTACGACCGCTGCTTCTTCTTCGACGAGAGGGGCCGGTTTATCGAGGGCTACTACATTGTCGGCCTGCTCGCTGACCAGTTCCTGCGTAAGCAGGGCGGCGGCAAGGTGATCCACGACCCGCGGCTGGTCTGGAATACCAGGGAGCTGGTGTCAGCAGCCAAGGGCACAGCGGTGGAGAGCAAAACCGGGCATGCCTTCATTAAGCAGCGCATGCGCGAGGAAGATGCCCTCTACGGCGGTGAAATGAGTGCCCACCACTATTTTCGGGATTTCTCGTACTGCGACAGCGGCATGATTCCCTGGTTGTTGGTGGCCGAGCGGCTGAGCCAGTCCGGTCAGACACTGTCGGCGCTTATCGATGCCCGGATTGAGGCATTTCCCGCCAGTGGCGAAATCAACCGCACGGTGGATGACCCGGCCGTCGTGATCGAGGCCATCGAAGAGATTTATTTGCGGGACGCACTGTCGCTGAACCACATTGACGGGCTGAGCATGGAGTTCGACAACTGGCGCTTTAACCTGCGCATGTCGAACACCGAGCCAGTCATTCGTCTGAACGTGGAAAGCCGTGCTGATCAGGCGTTGATGGAAGAGCGGACCGAGACCCTGCTGGAACAGATCCAGCAGCTGTCGAAGCCCATCCGCGGGCCGCGGGAAGCGGTCACCCTGTAGCTGTGCCGCTGGTGTGCCAGGAGGTTGCCAGGCTCAGACGATCGGGCCCGGCTCCAGTTGCACGTGCTGAGTGTCGTCGGAGATGCCGACGACACCATCCTGAATGGTGATTTGTAGAGACATGCTGCGGTGGGCCAATGTCGTCAGCGCATCGGTGGCTTCCTGCGGCAGGTTGACGATGGTCAGGTTGTCGAACCGGCTGAGCTTATTGTGATGCTTTTCCCACCACAGGGGCACCGCGCGGCCGCCGTAGGTGTACAGAATGACCTGTCTGGCACGGTTACAGGCCTTGCGCAGCCTGCCCTCCTCGGGCAAGCCCAATTCAATCCACAGCTCGATCTCGTCGCTCAGGCTTTTCTGCCATAACTCGGGTTCATCATCGGTGCTCAGGCCCTTGGTGAACTCAAGATGTTCGCCTGCGTTCAGGGCGAACGCCAGTAGCCGGATCATCATCCGCTCGTCGGTTTCGGACGGGTGTTGGGCAATAGTCAGGTGATGATCGGCGTAGTAGTGCCGGTCCATGTCGGCGATGTTCAGTGTGGCTTTGTAGATGGTTGCTTTGAGCGCCATGAAAAGTCCGGATTGGTGTCTTGCTATCAGTATGCGCTAGTGTAGTGCAAATCTGTCCTGATAAGCATGACGACCTCTCAATGTTGCGTGGTTTCCTGATTCTGGTTCTGTTTTTCCTGCTCGGCGAGGCGCTGCGGCTGGTGTTCGTGTTGCCAATCAGTGGTGGCGTGCTGGGCATGATCCTCATTACGCTTACCCTGATGCTGCAGGGTAGGGTCAGCAATGAGCTGGCAACCGCCAGTCAGGGCCTGATCTCGGTCTTGGTTCTGCTGATCATGCCCGGTGTGGTCGGGGCCTTTTTCACCGTCAGCCAGTACCAGGAACAGTGGCTGGCAGTGATTGCCGCGCTCCTGCTTGGCACCGTCCTGAGTGTGCTGAGCACGCTCTTGCTGATGCGAGCACTGGTGCGGACCGGCCAGCGGAGTAGGTTGGGTGAGGGCGGGGCGGATGACTGACCTGCTTACCCGTGTGCTTGCCCTTCCAGAGACCCTGTCGGCCACGCCGATACTAGCGATCGGCCTGACCCTGAGTGCGTTTTTCATCGGCAATTGGCTGTTTCGCCGCCTCGGCCAGCCGCTGTGGCTGCCACCGGTGGTGTTGTCGGCGGTGGCGCTGGCTCTCATCATTGCCCTGTTACCACTGGAGTATGACCGCTATCGTGACGGCGCCCAGTGGCTGATGCTGTTGCTGGGGCCGGCGACGGTCGCCCTCGGCATTCCCCTGTATCAACAGATGCATCATATCCGGGCCTTGTGGCGGCCCATTGTCTGCACCTTACCGCTGGCGGCCACCCTGGCGTCGGTGTACGCGCTGGTAATTGCCTGGGCTCTGGGTGCGACCCCGGAGGTGCTGGCCTCGCTGGCGCCCAAGTCGGTCACCGCCCCGATTGCTATTGGCATAACCGAACAACTCGGTGGTGCCGTACCCCTGATGATGGGTGGGCTGCTGGTCACTGGTGTGCTCGCTACACTGTTTGTTGACCTGCTGGCAGGGCCGTTGGGAATAGAAGACGAACGTATCCTCGGCTTTGCCCTCGGTCTGAACGGTCATGCCATTGGCACCGCCCGGGCCTTCGAAATCAGCCATACCGCCGGCGCCTTTGCGTCTCTGGGTATGGGGCTGACAGGTGTCTTTACCGCGTTAATTCTTCCCCTGATTTGGCGTCTGGTCTAGAGCTGGAGTGCAGGTGTTGTGCGATAGCTCATGGTGTCCAGAAAGCGGCACTGAATCTGTTTAAGCAATCATTTTGGCCTCCCCTGATTCCCTTTACTTCTGGAAACCGGTTCACCTGTTGACTATTGTATGAGAAGTAAAACAAAAAACGCTTCAGTCGAAGTGCACCATCAGAGCTGACTCAGGGGTAACTGTTATGAGTAATATGTCACCCTTACTCTCTGATTGGTTCGACACAACCTTCATGGGACACGGGCATTGCTATCTGTGGCGCTCTGATCTCGTAGTTCTGCACACAGTCTCCGATTCACTCATTGCTGCGTCTTATTTCACCATCCCGGTCGCTTTGTACGTGCTGGTGCACAAGCGTAAAGACCTTGAATACGACTGGATGTTTGTGCTGTTTGCGCTCTTTATCTTTTGCTGTGGCCTGACCCATCTGATGTCGGTCTACAATGTCTGGAATGGGGCTTATTACGTCTCTGGAGGACTCAAGGCGTTAACTGCTTTGGTCTCTCTGCTCACCGCAGCTCTCATTTGGCCCCTCATTCCTAAAGCCATTGCGCTGCCGCGTCCTGCCGAACTGCAGGCAGCAAACCATGAGCTGGAAGCCGAAATTTCCCGCCGGAGTCTCTCCGAGCAAGGCCTCGAAAGGGCCCACGTAGAACTGGAAGGTCGAATTGCAGAGCTGACGCGCACCAAAGTTCGGCTGGAGCAGGAAATTGAGCAACGATCCCGTCTGGAAAGGCGGCAGCAGGAACAGACGCAAGCGTTGAAGCGGTCAAACGAAGAGCTCGAACAATTTGCCTTTATCGCTTCCCATGACCTGCGGGAGCCTCTGCGCAAGTTGATGGCGTTCACTCAGATGCTTATGTCCGGTAAGTACGGAGAGTTTAACGAAAAAGGCGAGCAGTTTGTGCGTTACATTCGAGAAGCTGCGGAGAGGATGGACGCGCTGCTGAACAGCTTGCTGAGTTACAGCCGGATCAGTTCGAGTCGCGAAGATCATGAGGACGTCAATCTTGCACAAATCGTGGATGAGGCCTGTCGGGACTTGCAGCTGCGCATAGAGGAAACCGGCGCGTCGATCCAGGTGGACGATCTGTGCTGGGTGCACGGAGACCCTGCTCAACTAAGGCAACTGATCCAGAATCTATTGAGTAACTCACTGAAATACTTTTCTCCCGGGACTCCACCGGTAATTAGAGTTGGGGCGCACCGAAACGAGGCCACTGGGCGTTGCGACGTTTTCGTGGCTGACAATGGCATCGGATTCGATATGGCGTACGGAGAACAGATCTTCGAAGTGTTCAAGCGTCTGCATGGCAGGGCAGAGTTTGAAGGCACCGGAATGGGTCTTGCTATTTGCCGCAAGATTGTAGAGCGGCATGGTGGGACTATTGCCGCGCAAGGTACGGAAGGAAAGGGTGCGGAGTTCCGGTTTGATTTGCCGCTTGCCGGGGCACTTGGAGGCGGACCATGAAAACTGTTCCGGTATTGATGGCCGATGACGATCCAGTTGATCAGGTATTGACTAAGGAAGCGTTCGAAGAGGCCAGCGCACCCACCCCCCTCTTTTTTGTCAATGACGGGGCCGAATTGATGAAATATCTCCGGCGAGAGCCTCCCTACACCGATGAGTCTCGATATCCAGTGCCTGGCCTGATTCTTCTGGATCTGAACATGCCAAAAAAGGATGGACGAGAGTGTCTCGCAGAAATACGGGTCGACCCTCAGCTAAGGCACTTACCGATAATTGTCATGACCACATCCAGTCGGGAGGAGGAAGTGTTCAGCAGTTATGATCTGGGAGCCAATTCGTACATTACCAAACCGGTGGATTTTGAGAAGCTGGTGATTCAGGTAAAGGCGTTAAGCGCTTACTGGTGTTCAATTGTGGAGCTACCGAGTGGTTAGCACAAAAAACGTCATCCGGGTGCACATCGTAGATGATGATCCCACTGATTTCATTATCCTCGACGAGTTGCTTTTTGGTTCAAAGCGATTCCGGTTCGAAGTCTGTCACCTCAGCACGATCGAGGAAGCGCGTCAGGAATTGCTGGCCCCGGAATGCGATGTCTTCCTGGTCGACTATTTTCTGGGGCGCGAAACGGCACGTGATCTCTTGTTGGAAGCGAGGAAGCTGCACTGCACTATCCCTATTGTAGTTTTGACGGGGGCAAACTCCCCGCAACTCGATGACGAAGTGCTGGAACTGGGAGCTGCAGATTTTTTGCCCAAGGACGAACTGAGTTTGCCCTTGCTGGAGCGAACTATCGGTCACGCGATCCGCCACAAACGCGCGGAGCTTGAGCTGGAACGAATGGTCAAACGAGATCCGTTAACCGGCTTGGGAAATCGACTCTTGTTTGAAGAAATTCTCGAAAGCTCACTGGCGCGCTGTAAACGTTCTGGCAAAAGTCTTGCGGTCCTGTTCATGGATCTTGACCGCTTTAAGGAAATCAATGATTCACTCGGTCATCCGACGGGCGACCTGCTTTTGCTCCTGATATCGGATCGTTTGAAATCCGTGATTCGGGAAGCTGATTTCGTTGCCCGGATTGGCGGTGATGAATTCACCATCCTGATTGAAGAACTTCACAGTGCGAATGATGCGCTGGCAGTGGCCCAGAAGATTGTATCGGCGGTGTCCCACCCCTCGCCAGTTGGTGGGCACGAGCTAAATGTATCGGCCAGCATCGGCTTGGCCATGTATCCCGAAAACGGCGATACACCCATTAAATTGATGCAGAAAGCTGATCTTGCTTTATATGAAGCAAAACGAAGTGGATTGAATAAAGTTCAGTGTTTCACCGCTAATCTTCAGACTCAGTTGGAGAAGCACCTCTACATCGAAAAAGGTTTGCGATACGCACTGGAAAACGATCAGTTTGACTTGCATCTCCAGCCTCAGTGGACGCTGGAGGGCCAGAAAGTAATAGGTTTCGAGGCCTTGTTGCGCTGGCGTTACGGGGCTACGGGTGCGGTATCTCCTGCTGATTTTATTCCTGTTGCCGAGAAAACAGGTTTGATAGTGCCCATCGGTGAATGGGTGATTTCCAAAGCATGCCAGTACCTTAAAGAGTGGCAGTTGTTGGGGATCACCAACTGTCGAATAGCAATCAATGTATCGCCACTGCAATTGAAGGCGGGCAGATTCGTTGACGCCCTTCAGTCTATAGCTTTGGCCGAAGGCGTCGGTGCCGATCTTTTCGAGGTTGAGATAACCGAGGAAAGTTTGCTGGATGGAATTGAGGAGCACGGTCGTGTGTCCACGGAATTGAGCCGGTTACGCGGGCTGGGCATCAAGATAGCCATCGATGATTTTGGAACGGGGTATTCCTCCTTGCGGTATTTGAGGCAATTTCCAGCGGACGTCGTCAAGATCGACAAGAGCTTTGTGTCGTCAGATAAGGAGGAGTTGTCCGAGCCGGCAATATGCAAGGCCATTGTGACCATGGCGGAGTCATTGAGCATGGAGGTGGTCGCTGAGGGCATTGAGACGCCGACTCAACTCCTCGAATTGCAGCAGATCGGATGCCTGTTGGGCCAAGGCTTTCTTGTATCGCGGCCACTGGCCTTTGAGGAAGCGAGCCAGTGGGCATTGGCGGGCCGACCAAGCTCTGGGTAATAAAGGTGCGGCATTGATTGCCAGGGAGGGACAGTGCTTTTTTCGAGGCAAATGATATTGAACGTTTGGTTGATCGCCTCAGGTGAGCATGGTGAAGACTTGGAGGAGGTGCTGCGAATGAACTCACTTGGCCATAACCTAACGGTTCTGGCTAACGAAACTGAGTTTAATCAACGAGCGGAAAATCTTCGGGTAAATTCCAGTGGATTTCCCCATTTGTTGATGTATCTGATTGGCGACAACCCGGCTGCTACCAGGGACTGGCTTAGGCGAGTGAAAGTTTCCGCGGATTTACGGCACGTGCCGGTGATCGTGTTTCACACAGATAGGGCAAGGCCGGATGTCAGGAGTCTTTACGCACTTGGAGCCACATCTGTTATCCGTGTCCCTGTAGGATTTCAGGGTTTGGTTGAGATCATGCGAGTCATTGAGGCTTATTGGTTCAGCGTAACCTTGGTGCCAAAAGGCGGGTCTCGGGGTGGTTCAACCCACGATAAGCATTAGGAAAACATGCCCCTGTTTTTTTTGCACCGGAGCCACCCGCAAGGCGGCGTTAACGGCTCATTCACCTCGCGAATAACCTCCACTCGCAATTTCGATTGCTGTTAGGGGAATCCCCGACTAGTTTTTAGCGCAGACATCTGGTGCGAAGTTGCGCCGATGCGCCGCAAAATTCTTAAAACAGCGACGGAAAACGCGATGAAAAAACTACTGACAGCTTTTGTTGGTTCCATGGCCCTGGCTTCCGCCCCGATGGCGATGTCTGCTGAGGCGAACAAGGAACTGAAAATGGCGTACGACGCCGACCCGGTCACGCTCGACATCCACGAGCAGCTTTCCGGTGGCATGCTTCAGCTTTCTCACATGACCTTCGATCCCCTGCTTCGGTGGACCAAGGATCTGGGCTTTGAAGGCCGTCTGGCTGAAAGCTGGGAACGTGTTGATGAGAACACTATGCGCTTCAAGCTGCGCGAAGGTGTCAAGTTCCACTCAGGCAATGAGCTGACCACCAAAGACGTTCAGTTCACCTTCGATCGCCTGAAGAAGAGCCAGGATTTCAAAGCCATCTTCAAGCCGTTCAGTGAGCTGAAGGTGATTGATGACTACACCTTCGAGCTGATCACCAGCGAGCCGTATCCACTGCTGCTGAACACCGCGACTTACATCTTCCCAATGGACAGTGAGTTTTACAGCGGCAAGACCGACGGTGGTCAGGAAAAGGACGCCATCGTCAAGCACGGCAACTCGTTCGCCTCCAACAACATGTCCGGTACCGGCCCGTTCACCGTGGCCAGTCGTCAGCAGGGCGTACGCGTGGAGTTCGAGCGCTTTGATGACTATTGGGATACCGAGTCGCCGGGTAATGTTGGCAAGATCGTGCTGACACCGATCAAAGAGAACAACACCCGTGTATCTGCGCTGCTGTCCGGCGGTGTTGATTTCGTGGCGCCGGTTCCGCCGACCGATCTCGAGCGTATCCGCAACGACAAGAACTCCGAGCTGGTCACCATGAGCGGTACCCGCATCATCCTGTTCCACATGAACCAGGAGCGGGTTGAAGCGTTCAAGAATCCGAAGGTGCGTCAGGCCATCGCCCACGCCATCAACCAGGAAGGCATTGCGGCCAAGATCATGAAGGGCTTCGCGACGCCGGCCGCCCAGATGTCACCGGAAGGCTACCAGGGCCACAACGCGTCCCTGGAGCCGCGCTTCGACGTTGCCAAGGCCCAGGAGCTGATGAAGGAAGCCGGCTATGAAGACGGTTTCACCATCACCATGATGGCCCCGAACAACCGCTACGTGAACGATGCCAAGATTGCCCAGGCGGTCGCCGCCATGCTGGCACGCATCAACATCACCGTGGACCTGAAGACTCTGCCCAAGGCCCAGTACTGGCCGGAGTACGATAACCGCGCTGCCGACATGATGATGATCGGCTGGCACGCGGATACCGAGGATTCTGCGAACTTTTTCGAGTTCCTGACCTTCTGCCCGGATGCTGACAGTGGTTCCGGCCAATACAACGCTGGCAACTACTGCAACGCCGAGCTCGATGCCCTGGTTGACAAGGCCAACGTTGAAACCGATCTGGATAAGCGTGCGGCCATGTTGCAGGAAGTTGAGCAGCGTCTTTACGACGAAGCTGCCTTTATCCCGCTGCACTGGCAGGACCTGGCCTGGGCCAGCAAGAAGAACGTCCAGATTGAGCCGATCCTGAACGTGATGAATTTCCCGTATATGGGAGACCTGGTCGTTGAGTAATCGCCTCTGAAGGCTGGCCGGCGTCGGAGGTTCCGGCGCCGGCCTTTTATTTGTAGCACGCTTTATTTGAAGCACGCGCTTTTTAAAGCAAACTCCGGAATCTATCCATGTTAGCGTTTTTGGTTCAGCGGATATCCCAAGCAATATTGGTCATGTTTGTGATCAGTGTGATTGCGTTTGCCATCCAGGATGGTCTGGGCGATCCCCTTCAGCAGATGGTTGGTATGTCGGTCTCCGAAGAGGAGCGCGACGCCATCCGGGACGAAATGGGTCTGAACGATCCTTTGGTGGTCCAGTACCTGCGTTTTGCCGGTAATGCCGTTCAGGGTGATCTGGGCATTTCCTACTTTTACGGCAAGCCGACACTGGACGTCATTCTCGAGCACCTGCCAGCAACCCTGGAACTGGCCATTGGCGCCAGTCTGATCATCCTGTTTTTCTCGGTGCCCATAGGCGTCTACGCTGCCATCAGGCCCCAGGCATTACTGTCCAAATTCTTTATGGGGGTCAGCACCGTAGGGATTTCCATCCCGGTCTTCCTGACTGCCATTGTCCTGATTCAGCTGTTCTCCATCGGTGTCACCGTGGACATGTTCCCCGCCGATACCGGCTGGGGCCAGAACCTGAACAGCGCGCTGTCGACCGAAGGCGGTTTGCCGTCCTACGGCCGCGGTGACGAGTTGACGCATCTGTTCGGCACCTGGCACTCCGGGTTCTTTTCCCAGGGCGGCCTGTTGCACCTGATCCTGCCGGCCATTTCCCTGGCCTCCATCATGCTGCCGCTGTTTATCCGGCTGATCCGGGCGGAAATGATGGAAGTGCTGCAGAGCGATTACGTACGCTATGCCCGGGCCAAGGGCCTGCAGCCGGGGCGCATCAACTTCCTGCACGCCCTGAAGAACACCATGCTGCCGGTCATCACCGTTGGCGGTGTCCAGATTGGCACCATGGTGGCGTACACCATCCTCACCGAAACGGTCTTCCAATGGCCGGGTGTCGGGTTGATGTTCCTCGAAGCCATCACCCGCAGTGATATCCCACTGATCGTGGCCTACCTGATGGTGGTGGGACTGATTTTCGTAATTACCAACACCATCGTGGATCTGATCTACGGCCTGGTGAACCCAACGGTAAAACTGACAGGTAAGAAAGCATGACGACGGCGACGATTTCACGCTGGGATCGCTTTCGCGACTCCTTCCTCTGGTACAGCTTCAAGCGCGACAAGATTGCCATTGTGAGCTTTCTGGTGCTGGTGCTGATGGTGGCCGCGGCGGTCTTCGCGCCCTTGCTGGCACCCACCGATCCCTACGATCTGGCACAGATCAACATCATGAACTCGGAGCTGCCGCCGGTGGGCATGAGCGGGGCCGATGCGGCCTTTCCGCTGGGCACCGATGCCCAAGGCCGCGACATGCTGTCCACCATTCTCTACGGCACCCGGGTATCCCTGCTGATCGGCTTTGGTGCGGTGGTGCTACAGGCCGTGCTCGGCATTTTGTTCGGCCTGCTGGCCGGTTACCTGGGTGGCCGGGTGGATTCCATCCTGATGCGCATCGCCGATGTGCAGCTGTCGTTCTCCACCCTGATGGTCGCGATCATTGTCGGCGCGGTGTTCAAGGCCAGCTTCGGCAACCTGATGTTTGGTGAGATCGCCATCTACATGCTGATCTTCATCATCGGCGTGGCCGAGTGGCCGCAGATCGCCCGGACCGTGCGTGCCTCGGTGCTGGCGGAGAAGAAGAAAGAGTATGTCGACGCCGCCAAGGTCATGGGCTTCGGAACCCGGCGCATCATGTTCCGGCACATTCTGCCCAATACCCTGTCGCCGATTTTTGTCATTGCCACGGTGCAGATTGCCAACGCCATCATCTCCGAGGCGGCGCTGTCGTTCCTGGGCCTGGGCATGCCTGAAACCCAGCCGTCGTTGGGCTCGCTGATCAAATCCGGCTTTGATTACATCCAGAGTGGTTCCTGGTGGATCACCCTGATTCCCGGCCTGGTGCTGGTGGTACTCGTGTTGGTCATCAACCTGTTGGGTGACTGGTTGCGGGATGTCATGAATCCACGGCTGTACAAGGGGTAAGTCATGGCACTTCTGGAAGTAAAAGATCTTGATGTTCGCTTTGCCGTGCGCGGCGGCGACCTTACTGCCCTGCGTGGTATCAGTTTCAGCCTGGATAAGGGCGAGCGCCTGGGGTTGGTGGGCGAATCCGGTGCCGGTAAATCTGTGGCGGCGTTCTCCATCCTCAACCTGATTGCCCGCCCCGGCTATATTGCCGGCGGCCAGATTTTGTTCGAGGGCAAAGACCTGGCGGCCATGAGCGAGCGCGAGCTGCGCAAGATTCGCGGCAATCGCATCGCAATGATTTTTCAGGATCCGATGATGACCCTGAACCCGGTGCTGTCGATCGGCACCCAGATGGTGGAGGCTATCAAAGCGCATCGCCGGATCAGTACCAAAGACGCCCGGGCCATTGCCCTGAGCAAGCTCAACAAGGTGCAGATTCCGTCGCCAGAGAAACGCCTGGACCAGTACCCCCACGAGCTGTCCGGTGGCATGCGCCAGCGGGTGATCATTGCCATCGCGCTGTTGCTGGACCCGGAAATCATCATTGCCGACGAGCCCACCACCGCACTGGACGTAACCATTCAGGCGGAAATCATGGCGCTGCTGCTGGAGCTGTGTGAGCAGGACAACGTCGCCCTGATGCTGATCACCCACGATCTCGGTGTGGTGTCCCAGGTCACCCAGCGCATGCTGGTGATGTATTCGGGCCGGATTATCGAGCAGGGCTCAACCCGGGAAATCATCAACGATGCCCAGCACCCGTATACCCAGGGCCTGATCAACGCACTGCCGCAGATGGGCGAGCCGGGTGAACGGCTGTTCCAGATTCCGGGTTCTATGCCGTCCCTGAAAAATGTCCCCACTGGCTGCCCGTTCCATCCACGCTGCAAGTTCGCCACCGAGCAGTGCAAGCGCACCATGCCCGAGTATGTACGGTCGGGGAATGTGGATGTGGCCTGTTACGAAGTCAGTAACCTTATTGAGCAGGAGAAACACATGCAGGAGTCGGAACAATGACCTCACCAACCCCACTGGTCGACATTCGCGGGCTGGAAAAGAGGTTTGACCTGTCCGGCAGCCTGCTGGAACAGATCTCGTTCAAGAATGGCCGTTTCCATCGCAAACAAGAGGCGGTACACGCCATCAACGGTGTGGATCTGCAGGTACAGAAAGGCGAAGCCCTGTGCGTGGTCGGCGAGTCCGGCTGCGGCAAATCCACGGTCGCGCGCACGGTGATGGGCCTGTTATCGCCCAGTGGCGGCGAGATTTACTACGACGGCGAGCGCATCGACAATCTGGACGGCAAGGAGGTGCTTCCTTACCGCCGGAAGATGCAGATGATTTTTCAGAATCCTTATGCCTCTTTGAATCCGCGGATGACCATCCAGCAAACCCTGGAAGAGCCGATCCGTTTTCATCATCCGGACTGGGATGCCGACCGGGTGAAGGAAAAGGTCACTGAAGTGATGCAGTCGGTGGGTATCGACCCGGACTGGGGCAGCCGCTTCGGCCACGAGTTCTCCGGCGGTCAGCGCCAGCGTATCGCCATCGCCCGGGCGCTGGCTGTAGACCCGGAGTTCATCGTGGCGGACGAGCCGATTTCGGCACTGGACGTGTCCATTCAGGCCCAGGTGCTGAACCTGCTGATGGACGCCCAGCAAAAGCGCAACCTGACCTACCTGTTCATCACTCACGACCTGGCCGTGGTGGAGCATTTCGGTACCCGTGTGGCGGTGATGTACCTGGGCCGGGTGTGCGAACTGGCGGATACCAAGACGTTGTTCAGCACCCCGCGGCACCCATACACCCAGGCACTGTTGTCGGCCATTCCCAAACTGGAGGATGACCGGCCCAACCACATCCGCCTGCAGGGTGAAGTGCCGACACCGGTGAACCTGCCGTCGGGCTGTGTTTTCCATGGTCGCTGCCCTTACGCCAACGAGCGTTGCCGGCAGGAAATTCCGCAGCTGATCGCCACCGACGAAGGTGCTCAGGTGGCTTGCCACGCGGTGGAGGAAGGGCGCTTGTAACAGGGGTGCCGGGATAAGCTATGATGCCCGTCATACTCTATCGCCCCGCCCGGTGACCTCATGGAAGTACGCTGGTTAGAAGACTTTATGGCGTTGGCCCGAACGCGCCATTTCTCACGTGCTGCCGAGTTGCAGCACGTGAGCCAGCCTACGTTCAGCCGACGCATCAAACTCCTCGAAGAAGCCATGGGCGCAACGCTGATCAATCGCCAGACGTTGCCGCTATCGCTGACGCCGGCAGGGGAGGCGTTTGTCGAGTTGTGTGAGCGGGTGACCCGGGACGTTCGCGACACCCGTGACCGGATCCACGATCTGGAGGCGGAGGCCTCAGCCCGCGTCAGTGTTGGCTCTACCCAGGGCCTGTTCTCCCACTTCTATCAGCAGTGGGCCCAGAAAGTGGGGCTTGCCGAACGCCTGCAACTGAATTTGAAGGCCACCAACTGGGTTGGCGAACAGTTCCTGGATGCCCTGGATAACGGTGAATGTGATCTGGTGCTGTGCTATTGGCATCGGGACCTGCCCTGGGGTGAACGGCTCGACTCGAAACGTTATGAATTCATCACCCTGGCCCGGGAATCCCTGGTGCCGGTGAGTGTGGCGGATGAAACCGGCCAGCCCAGGTATCTGCTGCCCGGCAGCACCGAACAGCCGGTGCCGTTGATTGCCTACCATCCGCGCGGGTTTCTGCAATCAGCGATTGAGGCGCACCTGAGCCGCAGCAAAGTCTCGGCTAACCTGCTGCCGCTGAATGAGAATACGCAATCCGCCAGTATCAAGGCCTTGGTCAAGCAAGGTTTCGGTATGGGCTGGCTGCCCCAACGTATGACTGAAAAGAGCGAGCAGTTCGGCAGTCTGGCGCGAGCCGGTGGCGACCAGTGGGATGTGCCCCTGGAAATCCGTTTGATCCGGTTGCGCGAACCCCGTTCCGACGACCTCCTAATCCTTTGGACAACCCTGGAAAGCCAACATGCCTGAGACCGAGTTTCTGTCCCTTCAGACTGATCACATCCAGATCCTGCAGCAACGCTACGAGCAGGCCCTGAAGGCACACGGATACGACAGCCTGCTGATCAGCTCCGGTGCCGCACCCATGCGCTACGGCGACGATCAGTCCTGGCAGTTCCAGGGCTATGGCCCGTTCCTGCACTGGACTGGCCTGGCGGGCCAGGAGCACAGTTGGTTACTGATTCGTCCGGGCCGGACTCCCTTGTTATGGCTGTACCAGCCGGTCGACTTCTGGCACGCCAACCTGGAATTGCCGGATGAACCCTGGCAGCAGGCCATGGAGGTACGGTTCAGTGACAGCCGGGGCGCGCCGTCCATGGAAAAGTCGGGCAAATTGGCGGTGATCGGCGATCCTGCCGGACTGGCGGACGTTCTCGGAGAGCACAACCCGGCACCGTTGCTGGCGGCCCTGGACGAAACCCGGGTGCACAAGACCGCCTACGAAATTGCCTGTCTCGCCCGCGCCAACGAGATAGCCGTACGCGGACACCGGGCCGCCCGGGATGCGTTCCTGGCCGGTGGCAGCGAGTTCGAGATCAGCCTGGCTTACCAGCAGGCTACCGGGCAGCGCGAAGCCGAAGCGCCTTACCACAGTATCATCGGGGTTAACGAACACGCCGGCACTCTGCATTACCAGTATTACGACACCCAGGCGCCAGAGCGTCCCCGCAGCCTGTTGATCGACGCCGGCGTGCGCTTCCGGGGCTACTGCTCTGACATCACGCGAACCACGCCGGCACCCGGTGAACGCCGATTTGCGGCCCTGGTACAGGGATTGGAGCAGCTGCAGAATCGCTTGTGCGAGATGGTCGCGCCGGGTGTGGAGTACGCGGCGATCCACCGCAAGACTCACCAGGGTATCGCCGCGCTGTTGAGCGCGGCTGGCCTGGTGTCCGGACTGGACGACGAGGCCTTGGTAGAGCAGGGTGTCACTCGCGCCTTCTTTCCCCACGGCATTGGCCATTTCCTGGGGATACAGGTGCACGATGTCGCTGGCAAGCTTGAGCCATCCCCTGCTGATGCGCCGTTCCTGCGCCTGACCCGCACCCTTGAGGAAGGCATGGTGGTGACCATTGAGCCTGGTCTGTACATTATTTCTTCATTGCTCGACCCGGTGTTGAACGGGCCGCTTGGGAAGCACTTCGATCATGAGGTGATTGATGATTTACGGGGCTGTGGTGGCATCCGCATTGAGGATAACGTGGTGGTGACCGCAGACGGTGCCCGTAACCTGACCCGCGAGATGGGTGGCTGATACATCCAGTTGCACAAATTTAATGCGATGGGGTTGTAATTCTAGACGCAAATAACAATAATTATCACTCACTTTATTGTCGTCAGTGAGAGAGCCCTATGTACGTGTGCCTTTGTCACGGTGTCACCGACCGAGAAATCCGCGAAGCTGCCGAGAATGGCGTCACTTCCATGCGCCAGCTGGGCAAGGAAATGGGTGTCGGCACCCAGTGTGGCCGCTGCGCCTCAACCGCGCGTGAGATCCTGAGAGAAGCGGCAACCCCGGACTACCTGTCGCTGGCCAACCTGTTGGCTCAACCGGCCTAGGCATTACTGAAGACTACCCGCTCTCACTGGAGCCGACCGCCCTGGCCGGCTTTGTTGCAATAGATTCCCGCCTGCAATTTTTTATTACCGCATAACCGGCTATCCTAAGAAAACATACACATCCGTCATCAAGGAGTCCGGTCATGAAAGGCGACAAGAAAGTTATCCAATACCTGAACAAAGTGCTGTGCAACGAACTCACCGCCATCAACCAGTACTTTCTGCACTCGCGCATGTACAAGGACTGGGGCATCACCAAGCTCGCGGATAAGGAATACGAAGAATCCATTGATGAGATGAAGCATGCCGATCAGCTGATCGAACGCATTCTTTTCCTCCAGGGGCTGCCGAACCTGCAGGACCTCAACAAGCTGTTGATCGGTGAGAACGTTGAGGAAATGATTGCTTGCGATCTAAAAATCGAACACACCGCCCACGTGGATCTGAAAGAAGCGATCGCTTACTGCGAACAGATTCAGGATTATGGCAGCCGACAGTTATTCCGTAGCATCCTCGACAGCGAAGAAGAGCACATCGACTGGCTGGAAACCCAGCAAGAGCTGATCTCCCAGATGGGCATTCAGAACTACATTCAGTTGCAATCCTCTGCAGCGGAGTAAAACCTGACAATGGACCTGTCCTGTTTTAAAGCCTATGACCTGCGTGGCCGGGTGCCGGATCAACTGAACCCGGCCCTGGCAGAGCGCATCGGACGTGCCTATGTGGAAATCACCGGCGCAAAGAAAGTGATCGTCGGGTACGACATCCGCCTGTCCAGTCCCGACATCGCTGAAGCCCTGAGTTCCGGTCTGATGGCGGCCGGCGCCGACGTCTTCGACATTGGCCTGTGTGGTACCGAGTTGGTGTATTTCGCCACCAGCCATTACAACATGGACGGTGGCATCATGGTCACCGCCAGCCACAACCCGAAAGACCACAACGGCATGAAAATGGTCGGGCCGCAGTCGCGCCCGATCAGCTCCGACAACGGCTTGAACGACATCCGTGATCGCGTACTTGCGCCGTTCACCGATGCCCCCACCCAGGGCCGTTACGAGCCATTGGAAGTAATGAGTGCCTACATCGACCACCTGCTGGGTTACGTGGACGCCACCTCCCTCAAACCCATGACCATCGTGGTCAACGCCGGCAACGGCGGGGCAGGGCTGGTGATCGACGAGCTGGAGCAGCACCTGCCGTTCGAATTCGTTAAAGTGCACCACCAGCCGGATGGCCACTTCCCCAACGGCGTACCCAACCCGATCCTGCCAGAAAACCGCACGGCAACGGCCGGCGCCGTCATCGCCGAAGGCGCCGCCATGGGCATTGCCTGGGATGGCGATTACGACCGCTGTTTCTTCTTCGACGAGAACGGCCGGTTCATCGAGGGCTACTACATCGTCGGCTTGCTGGCCGACCAGTTTCTGCGCAAGACCGGCGGTGGCAAAGTCATCCACGACCCACGCCTGACCTGGAACACCCTGGACCTGGTGGCGGCGGCCGGCGGCGAAGCCATCGAAAGCAAGACTGGTCATGCCTTCATCAAGCAGCGCATGCGCGATGAGGACGCGGTCTACGGCGGCGAAATGAGCGCGCACCACTACTTCCGCGACTTCGCCTACTGCGACAGCGGCATGATTCCCTGGCTGTTAATCGCCGAGCGTCTGTGCCAGTCCGGCCAGACCCTGTCCTCGTTGATCGATGCCCGCATCGAAGCCTACCCGGCCAGCGGCGAAATCAACCGCACCATCGCCGATCCCCCGAAGGTGATCGCCGCTATCGAAGCCAAGTACAGTGTTGGCGCGAAAAGCGTCAGCCACGTGGACGGTGTCAGCATTGAATTCGACGACTGGCGCTTCAACCTGCGGATGTCGAACACCGAACCGGTGGTGAGACTGAACGTGGAATCGCGGGCGGATATCCCGCTGATGGAAGCAAAGACCGAAGAGTTACTGGCGGAAATGGAAAGGCTGAATCAGTAAGACTTTCCTCGTAGCCGCGGGGAGAGCAGGCAGGATGATGTGGCTGAAACTGTGCGGAGCCAAGGATGGCGGAGCTCAAGCGCCACATGGATGTGCTTGAGCGGGTTTCAGCCACATCATCCTGACTGATCGACCTTCTCCCGTTTGCGGGGAGTGCTTCAGAGCCAGTCGTTCAGCATAATCCCAATACCAAACCGCTCCGTCCGCTCGTTGTAGTCGATCAGACTCTCCCCGTACCCGTTGTAGTACTGGAAAAAGCCCTTCACCGTATCGCCCATCGGGAAACTGTACCCGAACTCCACCGACGTCTTGTTATTCGACCTCAGGTTATTCATCAGATTCAGTGAAAACGTGCGATCTTCCGTCAGCTTGTACACTGCCGTGTAATTGGCGTGGCCCAGATAGCGCTGGATATCTTCATTGTCGTCCTCGTCACCGTCCGGAATCCGATACCAGGGCTGCACGATGAACAGCCAGCGGTCGTAGCTGTAGGCAGCAGATGCGGTAATCCGGTTCCAGCTCCGGGAGCGGGGTTCTGACTGACCATTGGACTGATGATTAAGGCCGAGCGTAACCGCGTTCAGAGTGCCCTTGCCGATCTTGAAGTCAGTCTGATAGCGCAGGAAAATCTCGGGCTCATAATTGGTCTCCCGGAACGGCGCAGAATCGTCCCGATTGTACACCTGCCAGAACGATTTCTGGGTGTAGCCAAACCACATAGTGGTGCGGTCATCCAGCATGCCGGTGAGCAGAGGCACCTTAAAGCTGATCTGGTATTTGGCCTCTTCCCGCTCCAGGTCGTAATCGTAATCCGAGGCGCCCAGGCGCGGACTCGTCGGATTGGAATTGGGATCTTTCACCCAGGTTAGCGGCAGAATATAGGTAGGCCGGTAACCGACAAAACTTCCGGAGAACGAGAACACCGCCTTCTCCGCAGCAATGTAGCGGTCGACAATGGTGGTCATCACGCCTTCATTGCTGTCGCCATCCCCAGCCATGTCCTTCACTGCGGTTTCCCGGGAGGGTAGGGTCTTGTCGGCCTCCTGCTCAACCTGTTTGACCTTTTCCGGCTCGGCATCCTGCCGGGCCTTACCCGGGTCCAGAACCCGGTCGTAACAGGCCAGTCGGCGCACCCCGTTCTCGATCAGCGCGCATTCTTCCGCGGTGAGCGGCTTAGGTTGGGCGTTGTTGTCCCCGGAATCAGCGCCCTCGGCACTGGCGGTGCCGGCAACCAGGACCAGACCAAAAGCCGTAAAAGCAGAAAGGTGTGCACGCATGATGGAGTCCTTAACTGGCGTTCAGACTGAACCAGGTATTGGCAATGCCGTATACCCAGACACCAATCAGGGTTACCGCCAGCAAAGAGAAAATGACCTTGTGGCGAAAACGGTTGGCAGTATCGGCAGCCGCTACCCAGCGCAAGTACATCAGCCCGATGAAACTGAGAAACACACCCAGGCTTGCCAGGGCGGGTATCAGCAGCCAAGCAGCGTTCAATGTGCCGCCGTCACCGGTGTGGCTTGAGAACCAGCCCATGGAGGCGAGCAGAATGGCCAGGGCGGCGAATTCGGCGATCAGTAAGGGCTTGCGCAACGGGTGGCGTGAAGGAGTGTCGGGCTGGGACATGGAACGATTCCTGAAATCCTGAGTTAAAAGCGTCACTATGGTAGCCGGAATGCCGGCAAAACGCTGTTTGATTTACGAAATGGCAATGAAAGCGGTTGAATTCAGGCAAGGATTCTGCAGTTTGGTTTTTTTGCCCGGGCTCAGTCGCTATAATGCGGACACCAAAGATTATAACGCTCTAATGCGAGGTGCATTGTGAAGATGAAGAGAGTCCTGGCCGTCGTGCTGCTTGGTTTCGGCCTTACCGCCGGTGCCGTGATGGCAAATGTTGAAGATGAAATTCGCTCACGCATCGCGCCGGTTGGCGAAGTGTGCATGCAGGGTGACGAGTGCGGTGCCGCTGCTGCGCCTACCCAGACTGCCAGCTCTGGCCCTCGCCCTGGCCCGGAAGTGTATGACGCCGTGTGCATGGCCTGTCACAACACCGGTGCCGCCGGTGCACCCAAGAAGGGTGATGCCGCAGCCTGGGCTCCTCGCATCGACAAGGGCATGGAAACCCTGATCAGCCACGCGGTGAATGGCTTTAATGCCATGCCGGCGAAAGGTGGCTGCGCGAGTTGCCCGGATGAAGAAATCGCCAACGCGGTCGAGTATATGGTGTCAGAGAGCAAGTAAGCTACCGTTAGGTAGAAATGAAAAGCCCCCCGCATTGCGGGGGCTTTTTTGTGCAGTATCGAAAAATTGGTAGTTTTACGGGAAGGTCTTGAAGGTCAGTTCGCCCACTATGTGGTGAACCGAGGTCGACTCTGATCCTGACCCCAGTTTGACCGGAATACGCCACTGGGCAAATTCCCCGGCGTCGCCGTGGGCGTCCTGCAGGGCATTCAGCCGTGGGTCGAGCCAGCCAAAACTGCCGGAATTGGACACGATCACCCAGGTGCCGGTTTCCGATGCGGCATCAGCCACACCCTGAGGTGCGCTTGGCAGTGCCTGCCAGCTGGCGCTGCCAGTGTATGCCTCGACCCGGTTCTGACTGAATCTCAGGAACGCCTCGCCATCGGTGCCGAGAATGGTAATCGGCTCCTCGCCCCGGTAGCTGAGCATAACACCAGGCCTGGGGGCGTCCAGGATGAGGGTGCTGAGTCCGGGAATACCCGGCTGCTCGGTGATGCTGGCCTTAACCACACCAGACGGAATGTTGTCTGCGTCAGGCGCGCCATGCGCCCCTGCCAGTCCGGAGACTGACAGGGACACCAGGCCGAACAGCACCAGAGTGGCTGAAGTGCCGGTTCTGGATGGTTCGAAGTTCATAAAGCCAAGCCCTCTCGTTACAGGATGTCGACCGTGGACTCGATAACGCCGTCAATAGTCACGGTGTTATCGGCAACCTGTGTCGGTGCCATGCACTCGAGACCATGGTTGACCACGGTGATCGGGGCAGAAACTGAGGGAACCCGACCTTCCGGTGTGTCCTTGCTCACGAACAGCATGTACTCACCCGCTGGCACCACATTGTGGTTGTCCGGCATCCGCAGAGTCATCTTGTTGCCCTTGGTCTTCTCGATAACCAGTTCAACAGCGCGCTGGTCGCCATCGATCAGGTGCGTCATCACCGTGCGGCGAATCAGCATGGCCTTGTCGATGTTATCAGCATCATCCTCGAGCTTGATCCGGAAACGATCACCCACGGTCAGGCTGCGCGGTGCGCGCTTGATTTCCGGGCGGTCGTTGCGCATTGCGTACGGCGGCGTGTAGATCTCAAAGCTGGGATCACGGCCGTCATAGGGTGCCAGTCCGAAATCTTCCAGATTGATGAACGACAGGTAAGCGGTGTTGATCGGCGAGTGACCTGCAATCATCACCCGGCCATCGTCCATCAGGACCGCGGTGTTGTGGTAGGTGCGCGACTGGTTGGCCATGGCCATCTCAGTCCAGGTGCCGGTTGCCGGATCGAACCGCTCGGCGGTCCGGATCGGGCCTTCCAGGCCAGGCGCGGCAACACCGTCGCGGTCACCACCGCTAAATACCATGACGCTGCCATCCGGCATCAGTACGTTGGTGCCGTACCAGCGTGGTTGGTTCAGTGGCCCGGTCAGGCGCGACTCGTAGTCAATCTGGTCGCCGTTGGTGCTGATGGTATCGACCCGGCTTTGGGCGATGGGGAAGTAGCCGCCCGGGTTGGTGAGCAGGCCATAGCTGGGCACGCCACCGGCGGTCAGCAGTTCCACGTCGGTGTATTCACCGTTCGCGTTCGGTTTCAGAGGTAGCATGGTGGACGAGGTGGAACCTCGCATGCCGCCGGCAATGGCCATCTGAAGATTCTCCTCAGAGGCAGTTACCGTGACGCTGGTTTCGCGCAGATCGGACGGACTCCGTACCACACCGCCCAACAACTCAGCGGCCTGTTCCAGGGAACCGTTGGTGATGTTCAGGGTGCTATTCAACTGGCCTAAACCATTCTCATCCAGACGCAGGGGCAGACCGGCGTAGCCGATGTCGTTCCAACGCTGGGTTTCCGGGTTGTAGCTGGCCACGATGTTCCACAGAGCCTGATCGTAACCCTGTCCGAACGGGTTAAAGGCTTGGCCGCCGGCGTTATACAGCACATGGCCGTTCGGCAGCAGATGCATACGGGGGTACAACGGCAGCGACCGGTCCGCGGTGGATGGGTTTACCCGCCACTCACCGGCACAGGGGTTATAGGTTTCGGTCTGTACCACATTGCGACCGCTGTTCATTGGGTCTTCAGGGTACACCGGCTTGATCAGTTTGGTGACACCGCTGGCTACAAAAACGTTGCCGTTACCCATGGTCACAAGTGAGGGATACCAACGGCCGTAGGTCATGTCACCGCTTTGAGTCCAAGTGTTGGATTCTTCGTCGTAGATTCGTGAGTTTTTGATGCCTTCCAGTTCCACTACACCGAGGGGTAGGCCGTCAATTCCAGGCTCGGAATAGTAATCCGTGCCGCCAACTGCGAGTACGTTGCCGTTGGCCAGGCCAATAACGTCGGAGCAGAACAGCGCGCCATCGTTTTTATCGGTGTTATCGGCCGTATCGATGACGCCATCCAGAGGGGTGTCGTTCAGTAAAGTTTCGCTGTCATTACCGTCCGGGTTGGCACCGGCGCGGAGCGGGGCGGGCTTGATCCAGTTCGGCGTGTCGTTCTCGTCCAGAGCCAGTACGCGGGTCTGGTCATTGATGGAGACTTCGCCAAACTCCCCGACAATGGAGGTTTCGACGTTTTCCGTGCCTTCAAGAGCGTTCAGATACAGAATCCGGCCGTCTTTCAGCAGGGCCATGGTGCCGGCAGCGGGTTTGCACTCCAGCTCGCCGTCGGCATTTTCGACGCACTTCTCGTCAGTCGTGACGGTCTCTCCGTCGACGACGATGGTGGGCTCGGCAAATGGCGATCCAAATCGGCCCTGCTCAGTGTACTCGGGTTTGAAAACCGGGGTTGTTTGTAAAGCGCCATCCAAGGCATTGTCTGAGTCAGAACCATCCAGATCTGCATGAATACTACCGGCGGCTACTAACAGCAGCGAGCCGGTGATTGCGGAAAAACGCCTGTGGAAACGGGACATTACGCCCTCCTGGTTTGTTGTTTTCGTCACGTGGGGAAAAAGTTCCCCATAGACTCAACGTGCCGGGAGGCGAGATAGTTGCACCGGTGTGTTGTCAGTTCAGGCCCCGAGATCTCCAAGCAGGGCACTGAGGGTGGCTTTGCCTTTTTTCTGGTTTGCCTCGACGTCGAGATCGCCTTGGCCTTCCCATTTCAGGTCTTCTTCCGGAAGCTCATCAAGGAACCGGCTGGGAATGGTTTCGATTTTTTCCCCGTACTGCCTGCGTGCGGCAGCGTAAGTCAGGGTCAGGGTTTCCCGGGCCCGGGTAATGCCAACGTACATCAGCCGACGCTCTTCTTCGATGTTGCCTTCCTCGATGCTGCTCCGGTGCGGCAGAATTTCCTCTTCCAGCCCCATGATAAAAACATGGGGGAATTCCAGGCCCTTGGAAGCGTGCAGGGTCAGCAACTGGACCTTGTCGCTGTCGTCGTCCTCCTCCCGCTGTTCCATCATGTCGCGCAGGATCAGCTTGGTGATGGCGTCTTCGATGCCCAGTTCATCGGCGGTGCCTTTGCCGTCATCAAGCATGCGCTGGATCGACTCCACCAGGTACCAGATGTTTTCCATCCGGCGCTCAGCCTGTTTCGGCGTGCCAGAGTGTTGGTGCAGCCACTCCTCGTACTCGATGTCGGTGAACAGCTGCTTGATCACCGGAATCGGGTCTTCACCGTGCAGGCGCTCGCAGGTGGCGTCGACCCAGTGGGCAAAACGGCGCAGCCGGTCCAGGCCTTTTTCGGTGACGTGGGTTTCTGCGCCCATGTCGCCCAGGGACTTGAACAGGCTGACGTTGCGAGCTCTGGCATAGTGGCTCAATTGTTCAAGGGTGCGCGGGCCGATTTCCCGGCGCGGCACGTTGACCACCCGGAGAAAGGCGGCGTCATCGTCCGGGTTGATCAGCAGGCGAAGGTAGGACATCGCGTCCTTGATCTCGTTCTTGGAGAAAAACGACTGCCCGCCGGAGATCCGGTAAGGAATCTGGTAGGCCTGCAGTTTCATCTCCAGCAGGCGGGCCTGATGGTTGCCGCGATAGAGAACGGCAAAATCCCGGAATTCCAGCCCCTTCTTCAGCTTCTGATCGAGTATCTCAGTGGCGACCCGCTCGGTCTCTGCATCTTCGCTGCGGCAGCGGACGATCCGAATTTCATCACCGATGGTGTGATCACTCCACAGCGCTTTCTCGAACACGTGCGGGTTGTTGGCGATGACCGTGTTGGCACTGCGCAGGATGCGGCCGGTAGAGCGATAATTCTGCTCCAGCTTGACGATTTTCAGGCTGGGGAAGTCTTCCTTTAGCTGTTCCAGGTTTTCCGGTCGTGCTCCGCGCCAGGCATAGATTGACTGGTCGTCGTCACCCACCACGGTAAATGCGGCCCGTTCTGCTACCAACAATTTGACCAGCTCGTACTGGCAGACGTTGGTGTCCTGGTACTCATCCACCAGCATGTAGCGGATCTTGCGGCGCCATTTCGCCAGCACTTCCGGGTTGCTGCGGAACAGTTGTACCGGCAACAGGATTAAATCGTCAAAATCAACGGCGTTGTAGGCTTTTAAATATTCGTTATACTTCTTATAAATCAGCGCAATACGCTGTTCCCGTTCGTCCGCTGCCTTGCTCAGGGCCTCGCTGGGGCTGCGCAGGGCGTTCTTCCAGGATGAGATGGTCATCTGAACGTCGTTCAGCTCGTCACCGGCATCGGTGCTGCCTTCGTGCAGCATCAGGTCCTGGAGCAGGGCCTTGGCGTCTTCGGCGTCGAAGATCGAGAAACCGGGGTAGTAACCCAGGTGCGTGTGCTCTTCCCGGATCATGTTCAGACCCAGATTGTGAAAGGTGGAGACGATCAGGCCCCGGGTGAGCTTGCGGTCGACGATGCGGCCGACCCGCTCTTTCATTTCCCGGGCGGCCTTGTTGGTGAAAGTCACGGCGGCAATGTGCCTGCCGGGAATGCCCAGTTGTTCAATCAGATAGGCGATCTTCCGGGTGATAACACTGGTTTTGCCACTGCCGGCGCCAGCCAGAACCAGCAGAGGGCCGTCGGCGTAGCGTACCGCTTCACTTTGTCTCGGGTTGAGCTTGTTCACAAATAAGGAGCCAGAATTGGACGAAAGGGGACGGTCGGACGTTTGGTGTATTCTACACCAGCAGGACTTTCTGTACCTTGGCCGTGTATCGTCTATTCTACATGGGACGGATTCGGACGCTCACGCAACCATGGATTTTGCTTAATGACGCTTCCCCTGGAAATGATACGGCGAAGTCAGCTGCGGCTGTTGCTCCTCATTCCTGACTATTCCGACTATCTGTGGCTGCACGACTACCTGTCCCGGGATCGGGAATTTGAACCTGACGTCATCTGGTGCCCGGACCTGATTGATTGTGACGACCTGATTCACAACGCCAGCTTTGACGTCATTATCTGGGACTGCGTATTTCACGGCGGCTCCGAATCAGCCTTCCTCCAGTATCTGGCCGTCGCCAGCAACGAAAAGCCGGTACTGGCGCTGAGTGCCGAGCCAGCTGACGAACGTGCGCCGGAACTGCTGGCGGCCGGGGCGGACGATTACCTCTGCCGGCAGACCCTGGATCACTGGAACCTGTGCCGAACGGTCAAGAGCCTCTGGTATCGTGGTCAGCTTTCTGAATCGGTACACACCCAGCTTGGAAGTGCGGTTGCTACCGGCTTTATCAACCGGGATCTGTTCTTTGACCGGTTGCAACAATCGTTGTTACGGGCCGAGCGGGGCGAGTATCGCTTGGCGTTACTGCACCTGAATATCGACGATTTCCGCAGCATCAACGAATCCTTCGGCTATCAGAATGGCGACCAGTTGATGCTGAAGCTAGCCGAACGGCTGCGCCATACCCTCCGACGGGTGGATTCGCTGATGCGCGTCGGTGGAGATGAATTGGCCATTATTGTCGAAAAGGTCGAGAATTCTCTCGATGTTGCGCACATTATCCGGAAAGTGGTCGGCGCCCTGGATGAACCCATCACCGTGGGTGGCCAGGTCATTGGTTTGAGCGCCAGCGTTGGCGTGGCAACGTTCCCCGAGTCCGGTGACAGCGCTGAGAACCTGCTGCGGCGGGCCAATCGCGCCACGTTCGAAGCCAAGCGGGAGCCGGGCACCAGCTACCGGTTCTATGACCATCACCTGCACATCTCCGCTGGCCACCAGCTTCGGCTGGAGGGTGATCTGCGCAATGCGCTGCGCGGCCGGGAGCTGGAGCTGTATTACCAACCCCGAATCGATCTGGCCACCGAGGAAGTGCGTGGTGTTGAGTGCCTGCTGCGTTGGAACCATCCGGAGCGAGGCCTGGTCGGGCCCGACGAGTTCATACCGGTGGCGGAGCGCAGTGGCCTGATTGTGCCGATCGGCTACTGGGTGATCGAGCAGGCCTGCCAACGGCTCAGGGAGTCTGCGGATCTTGGTTTCCCGGGGCTGGTGTTTGCAGTGAACCTGTCGTTCCGTCAGTTCCACGACCGCAAGATGACCGAGACCATTTTCCGGATCATCTTCAATGCCAATGTCGATACCAGCCTGCTGGAGCTGGAACTCACGGAAAGTGCCATGATGCACGATCTGGACTACGCAAAGCGCTGCCTGCGCGAACTCAATCAACTGGGCATCAGCTTCGCATTGGACGATTTCGGTACCGGGTTCTCCTCGCTCAGCAACCTCCAGCACCTGCCCATTTCCCTGGTGAAAATCGACAAGTCATTCATACAGGAGCTGGGCCATTCGGCGGACGCTGAACACATTATTCGCGCCATTATCAGCCTGGCTCACAGCCTACAGATCAGTGTGGTTGCCGAGGGTGTCGAGACCGAGGGTCAGCTAGAGTTCCTGCGCGACCAGCACTGCGATGAGATTCAGGGTTATTATTACGCCCGGCCCATGCCATGGAAAGACCTGGTGCAATTCCTGCGCAACCGCGGACAGGCCGCTTGCCTGCAACGATAAGCCGCTGTACCTTTCCTCTTTTAATCCGACACAGATCCCATCGAGCAGAGGTTGCATGAACAGTATTTCCAGGCGCATCGCCGACGAACTCGGCGTTCGTGAGCAACAGGTCAATGCCACCGTCGAATTGCTCGACGAGGGTGCAACCGTTCCGTTTATTGCCCGATACCGTAAAGAGGTTACCGGCTCGCTGGACGACAGCCAGCTGCGTAACCTGGAAGAGCGGCTGCGCTATCTGCGCGAGCTTGAAGATCGGCGGAGCACCATCCTCAATAGTATTGACGAGCAGGGCAAACTGACCGACGAGCTGCGCGCCAGTATCGACGGCGCCGACACCAAGAATCGCCTGGAAGATTTGTACCTGCCGTACAAGCCCAAACGTCGCACCAAGGCCCAGATTGCCCGTGAGGCAGGTTTGGAGCCACTGGCCGACGCCTTGCTGGACGACCCCACGCTGGAGCCGGAGGCCGCTGCCCAGGGCTATCTCAATAAAGAAGCCGGTATTGAAGACGCCAAGGGCGCGCTGGACGGCGCCCGCTACATCCTCATGGAACGCTTTGCCGAGGATGCCGAGCTGCTGGGCAGTCTGCGTGACTTCATTTGGCAGGAAGGCCAGCTGAAGGTGTCGGTGATCGAGGGCAAGGAAACCGAGGGCGCCAAGTTCCGGGACTACTTTGACCACGTCGAGCCGCTCAAGAAGGTGCCGTCGCACCGGGCTCTCGCCATTCTGCGCGGCCGTAATGAAGGTATCCTGGCGTTCACCATTGCGGTTGGAGATGCCGAGGATGACCGCAAGCAGCCGCATCCGGCCGAGCAGCGCATTGCCGCCCACTGGAACCTCCGGGATTGCGGGCGGGCGGCCGACAAATGGTTGTCGGAGGTGGTGCGCTGGACCTGGCGGGTAAAGTTGTCCACCCAGATCGAAACCGACCTGATGGCCCAGGTGCGTGAGGCAGCGGAATCCGAGGCGATCAACGTCTTTGCTGCCAACCTGAAAGACCTGCTGTTGTTGGCGCCGGCCGGTTCGCGTCCAACCCTGGGGCTGGACCCCGGGCTTCGGACCGGGGTGAAAGTGGCGGTGATCGATGGCACTAGCCAGGTGGTGGGCCATGGCGCGATTTACCCCCATGCCCCCAAGAACCAGTGGGACCCGTCCATTGAGCAGCTGGCTCGCTGGTGTCGTGACTACAAGATTGAGCTGGTGGCTATCGGCAACGGCACAGCATCCCGGGAAACCGAGAAGCTGGTGGCGGACCTGTGCAAGCGCTACCCGGAACTGAAGCTGGCGCGCATCGTGGTCAGCGAGTCCGGGGCCTCTATCTATTCCGCTTCGGAATTCGCTTCCCGCGAGCTGCCGGATCTGGACGTTACCATTCGCGGTGCCGTGTCCATCGCCCGTCGCCTGCAGGATCCGCTGGCCGAGCTGGTGAAGATCGAGCCCAAGTCCATCGGCGTAGGCCAGTACCAGCACGACGTGTCCCAGGTGCAGCTGTCCCGCAGCCTGGATGCCGTGGTGGAAGACTGCGTAAACGGCGTGGGTGTCGACCTGAACACCGCCTCGGTGCCCCTGCTGGCGCGGGTGTCAGGCCTGAACCAGAGCATTGCCCAGAACATTGTTGATTTCCGCAGCCAGAATGGTCTGTTCAACAACCGTAAGCAGCTCCTGAAGGTATCCCGTCTGGGCGACCGTACGTTTGAGCAGGCGGCTGGTTTCCTGCGTATTGCCAGTGGCGACAATCCCCTGGACCGCTCGTCGGTGCACCCGGAAGCCTATGGCGTGGTTGAGGCGATTGCCGCCAAGAATCAACGCAAGGTCGAAGACATTGTGGGTGATTCGTCGTTCCTGCGGGGTCTGAATCCGAAGGATTACGTAACAGAACAGTTCGGGTTACCGACTATCAAAGACATCATCTCCGAGCTTGAAAAGCCGGGTCGGGATCCGCGCCCGGAATTCCGCTTCGCCAGTTTCGAGGAAGGCGTGGAAACCCTGAGTGACCTGAAGCCGGGCATGGTGCTGGAAGGCTCGGTGACCAACGTTACCAACTTCGGTGCGTTCGTGGACATTGGCGTTCATCAGGACGGGCTGGTACACATTTCTGCGCTGTCCCATACTTTCGTGAAGGACCCGCGGGAAGTGGTGAAGGCCGGGGATATCGTCAAGGTCAAGGTGATGGACGTGGATATCCCCCGCAAGCGAATTGCCCTGTCTATGCGCATGGACGATCAGCCAGGTGAGAAGAATGACGGTAAGCCAGCCGGCGGCGGGCGTGCCCGTGCCGAACAGAAGGGCGGCGGCCGGAATTCACGCCAGAGCGGCAGCGGTCAGAAACAACAGCAGGGCGCCATGGCGGGCGCACTGGCCCAGGCCCTGGCCTCGGCTCGCAAAGGATAGCCGTTAACCGGTTTTTTGTCTTTTCATCGATTGGCGCGGTTCACGAGACTGCGCCGGTCGCAGCAGGAGTTCACCATGGCTGAGTCCCGCCATTCTGTTTTTCGCCAATTTGCCGCCAATGAATGGCAGGGCTTTCGCAAAGGCGTCGAAAAGGAAGGTCTGCGCGTCGATCGCAACGGCTTTATTGCCCAGACACCGCACCCGAAAGCACTGGGGTCCGCCCTGACCCATCCGAGCATTACCACGGACTATTCAGAAGCACTGCTGGAGCTGATCACCCCGGTATGCTCAAGTACCGGCGAAATGCTCGAGTCGCTGCGCAACATCCATCGGTTCGTGCAACAGAATCTGGGTGACGAAGTGTTCTGGGCCGCCAGTATGCCCTGTGAACTGGATGGTGATGCCAGCATTCCCATTGCGGAATACGGCAGTTCCAACATTGGTCGTCTGAAGCATGTCTATCGTCAAGGCTTGGCGGTGCGCTATGGCCGGATGATGCAGAGTATCGCCGGCGCCCATTACAACCTGTCGCTGCCCGACAGTTTCTGGCAGCTCTGGCAGCAAGCGCTTGGCAACCAGCAAAGTCTCAAGGACTTCAAATCCGATCAATATTTTTGGCTGATCCGTAATTTCCGTCGTCGAAGCTGGCTGCTGATGTTGTTGTTTGGCTCATCCCCGGCCCTGGACGCCAGTTTCGTCGCCAATACCAGTCACACGCTCAGCCGGTTCGATGACCATACCTGGTTCGGCCAGAATGCGACCTCCCTGCGGATGGGCGATCTGGGCTACCACAACAACGCCCAGTCTTCCCTGAACATCTGCTTCAACGAGCTGAGCACTTACACCCAGACTCTGGACCGGGCCATCCATACGCCGTGGCCACCGTACGAACGCATCGGTGTGCGGCGTGAGGACCAGTTCATTCAAATCAACACCAGCATCTTGCAGATCGAGAATGAGTACTACAGTGCGGTGCGGCCCAAGCGGACGGCTGAGAGCGGAGAGAAGCCGATCCAGGCCCTGGAATCCCGCGGTGTGGAATATATCGAAGTTCGCTGCCTGGATCTCGATCCGTTCTCCCCGGAAGGCGTCAATGCCGCCCAGATCGACTTCCTGGACCTGTTCCTGTTGGATTGCCTGCTGACCGATAGCCCGCGTATCGGCGACGATGAATGCGAGCGGCTGGATGACAACTACAAAGATGTGGTTGCCCAGGGCCGTAACCGTGAGCTTAATCTGTGCGAGGGTGGCGCACGCAAGCCGGTGGGTGACGCGGCAACAGTCTTGTTTGACCAACTGGAGCCGCTGGCGGAATTGCTGGACAGCTGGACCGGAACCGACACCTATCGCAGCGCACTGGCAGAGCAGCGTGGAAAACTGCCGGAACTGGGTGTCTGGTCGGTGCCTTCGGCCCAGGTGGTGGAGGCCATGCGGGAATCGGGGCTGGGCCATCGGGAGTGGGTGATGGAGCAATCCCGCCAACACCAGCAGACTCTGCGCGAGGAAGGTCTGTCAGCGGAAGTGCAGGCATCGTTCCAGGACATGACCGAGCAATCCCTGGCGGACCAGGCGCGCATGGAAGCTGTGGATCAGCCGTCGTTCGGCGCGTTTTTGGACGAGTATCTTAAGGCTTGAGGGCAGGGTGTTGCAGCCGGGGCGGACCTGACGCACAGAATCCAGACAAACTGTTTGTCAGGACTCAGATCGACTGTTAGTTTCTGTAATCACAGGGATAACAGTGGATGGCGTCATGGCAAGGGATATCAAGCTCGGCTGGGAAGTGGAGGCGCTCAATAAAGCCTATCGCCAGGGTTACATGGCGGCCTCGATGGGAATGGATATGGCCCGCTGCCCGTACCGCGGTGAGGTGGTCATTGCAGCCTGGGAAGCAGGTTGGGATGACGCCAATCAGGCGGCCCGGAAAAAGCGGGCAGTGCAGGAGGACGACCTGTTTTCCCGTATCGCCTGAGCCAGGTCAAACGCCGCTTTACCTCTGCACCACGAATTCGGTAAACAGCACGCCGGTGATGCTTTCGCCGGTTTGCTGTTCCTCAAGAACCTGGTTGATCCGGGTTGTCGCTTCCTCTCGCAAAGCCTGCTGGCCTTCCAGAGCGGTCAGCCGCTCGCTGTCCGTCTGTTCACCAAACAGCATGACCAGCTCGTGGCGCAGTCTCGGCATGTGCGTGTCCAGCGCCGACTGGGCACCAGCGCTGGCAACCCGGAGGCTGACCGACGCCTTAAGATAGGTCACCTTGGTGCCCGGTTTGCCGATGTGGGTCACGAACGGTGGGTCCATGGCGATATAGGCAGTGATGCCCTTTTCCTCGACGGCTTCGTCTTCTTCGGGCTCCTCGGCGGCCAGTGGTGTGGCAACCAGTGAGCACAGGAGCAGCAACAGGGTCAGGGCAGATTTTGGGTGAAGTGTCATAAGCTTGAAGTTGGTCTTAGTTTAGGGTTAAGTGGCCGATCAACAACAATGCCACCGATGGGACCGAGAATAGCAGGCCCAGTGGGTGGATGCAGGTTCAATTCGATTATCCGAGGTGTTGTTTTGACAAGCAGGCAGGTGTTCGGACTGATTTTTCTGGTGTGCGCCGGGTTACTGGGTGTCGCCTTTTACATGCAATACGTGATGGGGCTAGAGCCCTGCCCGCTGTGCTGGCTCCAGCGCTTTGGCTTCATGGGCGCTGGCCTGGTTGGTTTGGTGGCATTGTTGCATGGTCCTTCTGGTCTAGGCGTGCGTATCTACGGGCTGCTGCTTGCCGTAACAGCGGGCGCGGGACTGGCGGTTGCCGGTCGTCAGCTTTGGCTGCAGAGCCTTCCGGCGGACCAGGTCCCTGCCTGTGGCCCCTCCGTCGATTACATGCTGGAAGTGCTGCCCTTCTTTGAAGTGTTGGCAACGGCATTGAAAGGCACCGGCGATTGCGCCGAAGTGGTTTGGCGTTTCCTGGGGTTGAGTATTCCCGGCTGGACGGCAGTATTCTTCAGCCTGCTGGTGGTGACTGGCCTTGCGTTGCTGTTACGCCGTTCAAAGCCACAAAACGGTATTGCCGGCTGAAACGGTTGCGACAGACCGTAGCCATGGGGTAAGTTGAAATTACCTGACAAGACATCAAGACCGAGACAAAAGATCCGGAATATCAAACGGAGAACAGGCGTCATGCTGGAAAATTGCCGAAATGCCAGGGAGCGTTGGGGCGGAGTCAATGAACTCATTGATCGTTGGCTGAAAGAACGTCAGGAACTGCTGGTTCATTACTGTGAGCTGTCAGGGGAGAACGACTTCTCCCAGACCGAAGCCCTGAGAGAAAAATTTGTACGCCTGTGTGAAGTGCTGGTGGATTATGTTTCAACCGGGCACTTTGAAATTTACGAGCAGTTGGTTCGTGAGGCCAAGGAATTTAACGATGGTGGCCAGGAACTGGCGGCCAAGTTGTATCCTCGTATCCAGGAAACCACTGAGGTGGCCCTGAACTTCAACGATCGCCTTGATGGCAAGAAATTGTCCGAAGAAGAGCTCAAAGCCCTATACGGCGAATTGTCGAAACTGGGAGAGAGTCTGGAAAGCCGTTTTGAAATGGAAGATTTTTTGATCGAGCATCTGCACACCGCGCATGCGGGCAAGTTAGCATCGGTCTGACCGACGGAATTGGTAAAAAAAAGCCTCAGCACCGGGTTACCGGGCTGAGGCTTTTTTGATGGCCGCTCGTTATTCTGAGTCGGTGTCCTGATCGGCCTGCGGATTGATTTTCAGCAGTTCGACGTCGAAGATCAGGGTTTCGTTCGGGCCGATGGCGCGATTGCCGCCGGGTCCGTACGCCAGATCGGCCGGGATATAGAGTTTGTAACGAGCACCTTCGCTCATCAGTTGCAGGCCTTCGGTCCAGCCCGGGATCACCTGGTTCAGGCCGAATGTTACTGGATCACCCCGTTCACGGGAGCTGTCGAAGACTTCACCTGACAGCAATTCACCGGTGTAATGAACTTTCACGGTGTCGGTCGCAGCTGGCTTCTCGCCGGAACCTGCTTCCAGGACCTCAAACTGAAGCCCGGAATCCGTGCTCTTCACTTCATCACGATCAGCGTTTTCTGCCAGGAAGGCTTCGCCCGCTTCCAGGTTTTTCTTGGCCAGCTCTTCCGCTTGCTGCGACTGCTTCTGCTGCATTTCTTGCTGGTAGGCCATCAAGGCCTGCTGGATTTCTTCCCGGCTCATGCGCTGGGCTTCTTCGTCGCCCGCGTGGCCATGCTGGATACCCTGCAGGAACTGATCCATCTGCAGGTCCGGCAGATCGTTGCTCATGCGCTCACCGAGTACCAGGCCCATGCCGTAGCTGACTTTCTGGTCAGTGGATTCCAGTTTTGGGTCTTCCGGGGTCTCTGGCGGAGTTGAGCAGCCGGCCACAACGCCAGCCATTGCCAGTGCGAGCAGTGTCTTCTTCATTGCCTCATCCTTTAACGTATGTGCCGGGGCAGGGCCCCGAAGAGTGTATATCGAAATGCAGACGGTAACGGGTTCTGGCGGCAGTTGCCACTGAACATGTGTTAAGAAAGCGGACGGATGTTCTAGCTGCCATTGCTGCCAGCGGTCGGGCCCATGGAGAAAGGTGCCCGGTAAGGAGACTGCCAGTCGTTTTCCGGATCCGAGACCCGGTTGCGGGGCACGTCGGTGTCGGCGCGCTCGATGGCCAGGGTGTTCCAGCGACCCTGGGTCGGGGGTTGGTCAGCGTAATGCCAGTTGCCCTCAGTATCCTGCCACTTGAACACAATATCGGGTCCGTCGGTGGGCACCGGGGAAGGTACCAGCCCTTCGAAGTCCGGGATCTCTTCAGGTGTTTCCTCGGCGACGGACTCTGTCACCTGTTCAGGGTCATTGAGGCCAAAGAAAATTAGCAGCAACAAAAACCCCAGTGCCGGGAATGAGATCCGGATGAGCCATTTCATAATCATGGCTTGTGGTCTCCCGTGGAGATGTGGGCCAGCGTACCGGCGAGTGCATTCAGTTGGCTCTTCGCGTTCGGGACCGCGTCCGGCGACGGAGCGGCAGCCTCGAGATTGTTCTGGATAAGTACATCGCGTCCGTGCATATCGCCAGTGTCCAGTCTGTTGGTTGTCAGTGTATGCCAGGCTAGTGCGAGTTCAATACGCTCGGCTTCGAGTTCAAGACCAGCGACGCCTTCACGCAGAGTGCTACACTGCGCACTTGCTTTCGGAAGCAGTTGTCGAACGGAGCGCAAGGCGCCCGTTACACGGTTGCGCCACTCTGTTACCGTAGCGTCTTCACTTCCGGTGTACGATTGACCGTCCAGCGCCAGCCAGGCGGCACACAGGACTCTGGTTACACTCCAGCCTTGCTGCTGCAGCGCCAGACAATTGTCCTGAACGCCCGCCTTCTGCCAGAAGGCAAGCGCGAACTGCCACAGAGGGTTATCGGATTGCAGTTGCACCGGCAGGTCCAGGCCGTCCGTTGTTCGTTCCGATGGACTCTGTGAACAAACCGTCATGGTAACTGGACCTTCTTTGCCAACGATACGTTGATAAAATGGACACATGTTAACGATAACCGATCTCAGTTTACAACGGGGCGGCGTCTGGTTGCTACAGGCGGTCAGTCTCACCGTGCAGCCGGGTCAGCGTGTCGCCATTGTCGGCGCCAACGGCGCCGGTAAATCCAGTCTTTTCCAGCTGTTGCTGGGCCAGTTGACACCGGAGCAGGGCAGCGTGGCGCTGCCAGGCGGCTGTCGGATTGCCCACATGGCCCAGGAGGTAAAAGCCTCCGATCGCAGCGCCCGGGATTTTGTCCTGGACGGTGATCTCGATCTCCGGCGCATGGAGGCCGAGCTGGCTGATGCCGAAGCGCGCGGCGATGATCACGCCCAGGCCCGCATTCACGGCGAGCTCGATATCCATGAAGCCTGGTCGGCGTCGCGCCGTGCCGAGACCCTGCTGCGCGGACTCGGCTTTTCCGATTACGACATCGGTCGGCCGGTCTCGGCGTTTTCCGGTGGCTGGCGCATACGGCTCAACCTGGCCCAGGCCTTGATGCGGCCCTCGGACCTGTTGCTGCTGGATGAGCCCACCAACCACCTGGATCTCGACGCCTGTCTGTGGCTTGAAAACTGGCTTCGCCGCTATCCCGGCACCCTGCTGTTCATTTCCCACGACCGGGATTTCATGGACCGGGTGGCCACCCACCTGGTGCATTTTGATCAGCAGAAGCTCGAGCTCTATACCGGCAACTACACCGCCTTCGAAGGCCAGCGCAGCGAACGGCTGGCCCAGCAGCAAGCGGGCTTCGAGCGTCAGCAGGCCCGGATTGCCGAAATACAGCGCTTCATCGATCGATTCAAAGCCAAGGCCACCAAGGCCCGGCAGGCCCAGAGCCGGGTCAAGGCACTGGAGCGCATGGAACGAATTGCCCCGGCGCACATAGACTCGCCGTTCAGCTTTGAATTCCCACTGTCCGAGAAAGTGTCCAATCCGCTGCTGTCCATCCGTAACGGCCAGGCCGGCCATGGCACCGCCCCGATACTCACCGGTATCAATCTTACGCTTTTGCCCGGCAGCCGCATTGGCCTTCTGGGCCCCAATGGTGCGGGTAAGTCGACACTGATGGATGGCTTGCGCGGTGAAAAGACTCTGTTGGCCGGTGACCGGACCTGCGGCGAGCACCTGGCCATTGGTTATTTTGCCCAGCATCAGTTGGAATCCCTCGATCTGGACGCCAGTCCCTTCCTGCACCTCCAGCGCCTGTCACCCAAGGCCTCAGAACAGAGCATTCGCAATTTCCTGGGCGGGTTCGATTTCCACGGGGACGAGGCACTGAGCGCGATTCGGTCGTTCTCCGGTGGCGAGAAGGCCCGGGTCGCCCTGGCGATCATTGCCTGGCAGCGTCCGAACCTGTTGCTGCTGGACGAGCCAACCAACCATCTGGACCTGGAAATGCGCCAGGCCCTGACCATGGCCCTGCAGAACTTTGAAGGTGCCATCGTAGTGGTGTCCCACGACCGGCACCTCCTGCGCAACACGGTGGATGAGTTCTGGCTGGTGAATGACGGACGCGTACAAGAGTACGAGGGCGACCTGGAGGATTATGAACGCTGGCTGGCAGATCGTCGCAAAGACGACACTGAAGCTCCGCGGAATAACCAAGCCACATCCAATGGCGTTCCGGCGGAAGCGAGTGCAGGGGAAGGTGTAGGTGAGAGCGCTGACGATCGCAAAGCTCGCAAGCGGGCGGAAGCGGCACTGCGCCAGAAACTCAGTCCGTACCGCAAGCGCCAGACCGGCCTGGAGAAGGAGATGGATGGCCTGCAGCAAACCCTGCAGACGCTGGAGGCCGACCTGGCCAACCCGGCCCTGTACGACGCTGATGGTCAGGCCCGGTTGAAGGAGCTGCTGGGCAAGCAGGCGGAAGCCAAGAGCCGGATGGAAGACATCGAGGCGGAGTGGCTTGAGGTCAGTGAAACCGTCGAGTCGCTGGAAGCTGAGCTGGTGGGCTAGGCCCGTTCAGCAACCGGAATCCTTAGCTCGAAATTCTGCTTGGCTAGATAGTCCCGTTCATTTTCGAGATCGGCCAGGGTGAGCGGCCGATCGTCGAGCCAGCCCTCGTCAAATTCAACGGTCAGTTTGTTGGCTTCTGCACTAAGTGTCAGGCGGGGTGGTGGCTCCAGGTTGCGCGGGTGCTGAATCAGCACGGCCAGACGAACCAGCACGGACAGGTAGCGCAGTCGGGTTTTGTCGTCCGGATCTTCCACGTCTTCGAAAATGGCCGGCGAGAATTTGCGCCGGTGACCCCGCACCAGGGTGGCCAGATCACGCTGGAACTGCTGGCTGAAACCGGGCAGGTCGGAATAGCGCAGTAGATAGGCACCGTGCTTGTGGTACTGGCTGTGAGAGATGGTCAGCCCAATTTCATGCAGGCGGCAGGCCCAGCGCAAGACTTCCTCGTCGCTCGGGGTGTGCACACCCCAGGTGCTCGCTACCTGCGCCCAGGCAGCAATGGCGGTCTCCTCGACGGCCGTGCCGTGGGCCTGGTCAACGTGATAGCGCTCCTGCAGTGCCGAGATGGTGCGCTCGCGCACGTCTTCATGCTGAATCCGTCCGGCGATGTCGTACAACAACCCCTCCCGCAAGGCACCATCGGCAAATTCCATTTCCTCAATGCCGAGTGACTGGAACGCGGCCATCAGAATCGCGAAGCCGGCCGGAAAGATGCTCTGACGGTCTGCACGCACGCCCAGATCATCCAGTTTTTCAGTCTTGCCCATATCCACCAGGCGCCTGCGCAGCTCCTGCATTCCGGCTTTTGTGATCGTGCCGTCGGAAATCTTCAGATTAGCGAGGACACTGGAGATGGCCTTGATGGAGCCGGACGACCCCACCGCGCTCTGCCAGCCCACGGACCGGAAATGCCGGCGAATGTTGAGCAGTTCCTGCTCGGCGTGGGTGACGGCTTTGTCCATTTGCCGCCGAGTAATTTTGCCGTCCGGGAAATAGCGATTGCGGAAGGATACACAGCCCATGTGCAGGCTTTCGAGCACTTCGGGCTCGAAGCGCTGTCCGATGATGAACTCGGTGCTGCCACCCCCGATGTCGATTACCAGCCGCCGGCCACAATCGTCGGACAGGGTATGGGAGACTCCCAGATAGATCAGGCGGGCCTCTTCACGGCCGGCGATGATTTCCACCGGGTAGCCCAGCACTTCCTCAGCCTGGTCCATGAAGATATGGGCGTTACGGGCCACCCTGAGGGCGTTGGTGCCGACGATCTGAACCGCACTTGGCGGCATGCCGTTTAGCCGCTGGGCGAACCGACGCAAACACGACAGGCCTCGTTCCTGCGCCTCGGGGGTCAGGTTGTTGGCTTCGTCGAGACCCGCGCCCAGTTGGACCTTTTCGCCCATTTTTTCGAGGGTGCGGATTTCTCCGTGTACCAGCCGGGCAACCACCATGTGGAAACTGTTGGAGCCCATGTCGATGGCTGCGAGAACCTCCGAAGGAGGAACAGCATTTTCGGCGGTGGATGCGGCCGTCACGGTGGTCGAAATCCTTTTAAAGGTGAGCTTCCGGGCTACTATAAGCGAAATCCCTCAGGCGTGTCAGTAACGGACAGGCCGATCTACCGCTTCACATATTGCGGACCAATCGCGTAAAGTATGGCTCATCTCGATAAGGGTGAAAGGTTGTCTGGGCAACGAGGCAATCCTTCAACGAAGTGAACAGCGCCCTGCTGCGGTTCTAAAGCAGGCTGACATGATGTAGGGCGCACGAATCAGGAAATGGTAATGAGCGGAAATATCGTAAACGTAACCGACGCTTCCTTTGAGCAGGACGTGCTGCAATCCGACGTTCCGGTACTGGTAGATTATTGGGCAGAATGGTGCGGTCCCTGCAAGATGATTGCGCCGGTGCTGGAAGACATTGCAGATGAATACGAAGGCAAGCTGAAGATCTGCAAGCTGAACATCGACGAAAACGAGCAGACTCCGCCTAAATTCAACATTCGCGGTATCCCGACTCTGATGCTGTTCAAGAACGGTAATGTCGACGCCACCAAGGTAGGCGCCCTGTCCAAGTCGCAGTTGGTAGCCTTCCTGGACAGCAATCTCTGATTGTCGACAGGTTGCTAAAAACCGCCCCTGAGCGCTAGCTCACGGGCGGTTTTTTATTTCCAGGCGTCGCTGCGAGCCACATCAGAGTTCTTCTGCTCTACCCAATGCTCTCCGGATGCGGTGATTTCCTTCTTCCAGAAGGGTGCCGAAGTCTTGAGGGCGTCCATCAGAAACTGGCAGGCCGCAAAAGCGTCGCTTCGGTGCGCGCTGCAGACTCCCACAAAGACGATCTGCTCCTGCAGCGCCAGACGTCCCACCCGATGGATAATCCGCGCTCGGCGAACATCCCAGCGCGAAGAGGCCTCGGCAATCAAGCCCTCGATGACCTGTTCGGTCATGCCCGGGTAATGCTCGAGGTATAGGCCCTCGACATCGCTCAGGTCGCCACTGTCACGTACCAAACCAGCAAAGGTCGCAATGGCTCCAGTGCCAGCGCCGCTGTCTCTGAGTCGTTGGTATTCCGCCGCCGGATCGAAATCTTCGGTCTGAATTGAAATCATCTCAGCCTCCGGTCACCGGCGGGAAAAAGGCTACCTCATCGCCGGCACGTACTTCGGTAGACAGCTTGGCCATGGTCTGGTTCACTGCGATCATTACCGGCTGCTCCCCCTGCAACTGGGTCCAGGCGCCACCACGTTCGGCCAGGCTGGCGAGGATGGCCCCGGTGGTCAGGCCGGGTTGGGCCGGCAGCGTAAGCTGCTCGGTGTTCAGTTCCTCCCGCAGGCGGGCAAAAAACCGGATGGTGATGGTGTCTGCAGTCATGATCAGGCCAAAAGCTCCGTGAAAGAATAATAGGTTAACACGTCGCCAATCCGGACCTCACTGTTCTCCGGAATTACCGCCAGGCCGTCGGCCCAGCAAGCAGAACTGAGCATGCCGGAACTCTGATTCGGATACGCAGCCAAACGAAGCTCTCCGGCCTCCTGTTCCTTGCGCGCCCGGAAAAAACCCCGGCGAATTGAGGGAGAGGGAACTTCGAAACCTGCTGGCAGGTGCTCGCCTATCGGATGGATTCTCGGTTGGCCTTGGCATTGCCGAATAAAGGGCATCACAATCATCGCGAAGGTGACCAGAACGGCTGCCGGATTGCCGGGCAGGCCGAGCAGGGGGGTGCCTTCGATCTGTCCAAACGCCAGTGGTTTGCCCGGTTTGATGGCCAGGCGCCAGAGTGACAACTGACCGGTGGCCGTGAGTGCGGCGCGCACGTGATCTTCCTCGCCTACGGAAACCCCGCCGGTGGTAATGATCAGGTCTGCCTCGGCAGCGGCTTTTTTCAGTGTGGTCTCGGTTGCGGCTCGATTATCCGCCAGGCCCTCACACAGGACCACGTCGCAGGCCGCGTGCGTGAGCAGGCCCAGCAGGGTGAATCGGTTGGTGTTGTATATCTGTCCAGGGCCCAGTGGTAAGCCGGGTTCTACCAGTTCGTCACCGGTGGTGAGAATGGCGACCTTGAGTTTATCCTTGACGGGCACTTGAGCCACGCCCATGGAGGCCAGTAGCCCCAACTCCTGGGGGCGCAGTCGGGTGCCCTTTGGCAGAGCCAGATCACCCTTGCCCAGGTCCTGACCCTGACGCCGGATGTTCTGGCCCGGCTTGACGTTGGTTTGTACCAGGATGCCGGTGTCCGAAACCTCTACCTGTTCCTGCATGACCACTGAATCGGCTCCGGCTGGTATCTCCGAACCGGTAAAGATCCGGGCGGCGGTGCCTGTTGCCAATGGCGTGGGTGCGGTGCCGGCGGGAATGCGGATCGAGATCGGCAGGGGGTTACCCGAATGAAGGTCATTCTGGCGCAGGGCATAGCCGTCCACGGAGCTGTTATCGGCCGGCGGCACATCTGCCGGGACCCACTGGTCTTCTGCCAGGATGCGATCCAGGGCGTCGGTCAGCCCTACAGTTTCGGTGCGGGTGATGGCGGGAGCCCGGGATAGCAAATGGGCCAGGGCATCTTCCAAGGGTATCAGGTCAGGGCCGGCCATGAGCGGTTCTCCTTGTGGTTCGCTGAATGCGCTCAGGTGGTCGCGCGAGTAGTGATCTGCTCGTTTACCCGATGCAGGGGTTTGTCCGGCTTACGCAGCACCAGCGCGGCAAAGTTGCACGGTGTGTGCCGGCTATCCAGCTGGCTGCAAAGAATGCCATTCCAGCCAGTCCGACAGGCGCCTGTGGACCCCGGCAGACAAAAGACAACCGTGTGGTTCGATAAACCGCCAAAGGCCCGGGATTGGATGGTGGAACTTGCGATTTCGGCGGCTGACAGGCGTCGGAATTCTTCGCCAAAGCCTTCAATGGTTTTGTCCAGAAGAGGTCCAATCGCTTCCGGTGTGCTGTCGCGTTCAGAAAAACCGGTGCCTCCGGTAATCAGGATTACATGCACTGACGGGTCCGCGATCCAGTGTGCAATCAGGGCGCGTATCAGATACACGTCGTCCGGCAGGATGCGGCGTGCCGCCAGTTGGTGTCCGGCTTCGAGCAGGTTGTCAGCCAGGAACTGGCCGGAGGTGTCCTGTTCAGGTCCGCGGCTGTCAGAAACGGTTAACAGGGCGATGTTGAGGGGTTTGAATTCGCCGGCGAGGTCGATGCCCATGGCGTTAGCTCCGTAATTTTGGGATAAATACTGATAACCCAAGTATCCGGATCACGACCAGGGATTGGAAGAGGTCCCCGGCCAGGCCTACCAGGCGGCGTTGGTTACAGGGATCAGGATCCGGGTTAAGTTGGCGTTAATTTGGACAGTTTACTTGACATTCGCCAGTGAGGTGGTCGATGATCTTCGTTGCCTAGGGGACGGTTGTTCCCACTCTCTGGCTTCAGACCCTTTTTAACCCGGATTCCATCTACACCCGGTTGCTCCATCTGGCCAGCAACAAGTTCAACGACGTTAATTTTTGATCAATCCGTGCAGGTACACCCTGTCATCCCACATTCGATTACTTCCATTCCTGATAATCCAACAAACTATGAATCTTACTGAACTCAAGCAGAAGTCCATGCCCGAATTGCTCGAAATTGCGCAAGAGATGGGCCTCGATAACCTGGCTCGTTCGCGCAAGCAGGATGTCATCTTCACCATCCTGAAGAGACACGCCAAGGGCGGCGAAGACATCTACGGCGACGGCGTACTGGAAATTCTGCAGGACGGTTTTGGTTTCCTCCGTTCCGCTGACGCTTCCTACCTGGCGGGACCGGACGATATTTACGTCTCTCCGAGCCAGATCCGTCGTTTCAACCTGCGTACCGGTGACACCATTGCCGGCAAGATTCGCCCGCCGAAAGACGGCGAGCGTTATTTTGCCCTGTTGAAGGTTAATGAAATTAACTTCGACAAACCGGACAACGCCCGTAACAAGATCCTGTTCGAGAACCTGACGCCGCTGTTCCCTGAGGAGCGGCTTACTCTGGAAGCAGGTAATGGCAGTACCGAGGATCTGTCCTCGCGTGTGCTGGACTTGGTTGCTCCTATCGGTAAGGGTCAGCGTGGCCTGATTGTGTCCCCGCCCAAGGCCGGTAAGACGCTGCTGATGCAGAGCATCGCCCAGTCGATTACCCGTAATAACCCGGAGTGCCATGTGATGGTGCTGCTGATCGACGAGCGCCCGGAAGAAGTGACCGAAATGCAGCGCACCGTGCGCGGCGAGGTTATTGCTTCCACGTTCGACGAGCCACCTGCGCGTCACGTTCAGGTTGCCGAGATGGTGATCGAGAAGGCCAAACGTCTGGTTGAGCACAAGAAAGATGTGGTGATCCTGCTGGATTCCATTACCCGTCTGGCGCGTGCCTACAACACCGTGATCCCGTCCTCCGGTAAAGTTCTGACCGGTGGTGTTGATGCCCACGCCCTGGAGAAGCCGAAGCGGTTCTTCGGTGCAGCCCGGAATGTGGAAGAGGGCGGCAGCCTGACCATCCTGGCGACGGCGTTGGTCAATACCGGTTCCAAGATGGACGAGGTGATCTACGAGGAGTTCAAGGGCACCGGCAACATGGAAATCCATCTGGACCGCAAGATTGCCGAGAAGCGGACTTACCCGGCCATCAATATCCGTAGCTCCGGCACGCGCCGTGAAGACCTGCTGATGACTGAGGCGGACATCCAGCGAGTGTGGATCCTGCGTAAGCTGCTGCATTCGATGGACGACGATACGGCGGCCATCGAGTTCCTGCTGGACAAGCTCCGGGACACCAAGACCAACGACGAGTTCTTCCAGTCGATGAAGCGTCGTTAAGGCAGAGCCCGGGATTTAGCCCCGGCGCGTTGAGCCTGTTGGTTTAGCCGCGCCGGGAGACCTTGCCCCGGACACGCCGTGGATACGTCCCTTTAGGCTTGGTCTTGCCATCCCTGGCAAGACACAGTCCGGAGCAAGGTATCCCGGCACTGCTTTCCTGATTCCTGCGCGCACCCGCTCCTCCATCCTGACTTGGCGTACAGGCCTAAACATCCGATACGCGCCGCAGCCCGTAAAAGCCCGAAACCTTCGGAGCACGCGATGAAATACAACGACCTGCGAGACTTCATGGACCAGCTGGAAAAGCTGGGCGAACTGAAGCGCATCTCTGTTGAAGTTGATCCCCACCTGGAAATGACGGAAATCTGCGACCGCACCTTGCGGGCGGGCGGTCCGGCGTTGCTGTTCGAGAACCCCAAGGGGCACGACATGCCGGTGCTGGCGAACCTGTTTGGCACGCCCAAGCGGGTGGCCATGGGGATGGGGCAGGACGATGTCACCGCGCTGCGGGATATCGGCAAGTTGCTGGCGTTCCTGAAAGAGCCGGATCCCCCCAAGGGTTTCCGGGACGCCATTGAGAAGTTGCCGCTGTTCCGTCAGGTCATGCGCATGAGTCCGAAGGTGCTGCGTTCGGCGCCGTGCCAGGATGTGGTGATCGAGAAGGATCAGGTAGATCTGTACCAGATTCCGGTGCAGCATTGCTGGCCCGGCGATGCCGGGCCGCTGGTGACCTGGCCGCTGGTGATTACCCGCGGGCCGCACAAGGAGCGCCAGAATCTCGGCATCTATCGCCAGCAGGTGATCGGTCGTAACCGGCTGATCATGCGCTGGCTCAGCCACCGCGGTGGTGCGTTGGATTTTCAGGAATTCCAGAAGGCCAATCCGGGCCAGCCGTATCCGGTCGCGGTGGCTCTGGGCGCGGACCCGGCCACCATTCTCGGGGCGGTGACTCCGGTGCCGGATTCGCTGTCGGAATACGCGTTCGCGGGCCTGCTTCGCGGCAGCCGAACTGAGCTGGTGAAAGCGGGTTTAAGTGATCTGCAGGTGCCGGCCAGCGCCGAGATCGTGCTGGAAGGCTTTATTTATCCGGACGACATGGCACCGGAAGGGCCGTTCGGGGATCACACCGGGTATTACAACGAGGTGGACCAGTTCCCGGTCTTCACCGTTGAGCGCATTACTCATCGCAAGGACCCGATCTACCACAGCACCTACACCGGGCGGCCGCCCGATGAGCCTGCGATTCTTGGGGTGGCGCTGAACGAGGTCTTTATCCCGATTCTGCAAAAGCAGTTTCCGGAGATCGTCGATTTCTACCTGCCACCGGAGGGCTGTTCCTACCGCCTTGCAGTGGTGACCATGAAGAAACAGTATCCCGGCCATGCCAAACGGGTGATGATGGGCGTATGGTCGTTTTTGCGTCAGTTCATGTACACCAAGTTCGTGATTGTCACCGACGACGATGTCAACGCGCGGGACTGGAAAGATGTGATCTGGGCGATGACCACCCGTATGGACCCGACCCGGGACACCACGCTGGTGGATAGTACGCCCATCGATTACCTGGATTTCGCCTCGCCGGTTTCCGGCCTGGGCTCAAAAATGGGTTTGGATGCCACCAACAAGTGGCCAGGGGAAACCGACCGGGAGTGGGGCACGCCGATTGTGATGACCGATGAGGTCAAGCAGCGAGTTGATTCACTCTGGGACAGTCTGGGCATTGAAACCGGCCCTGATCGCCCCGACCAATAGGGCCAGAAGTTTGAAACGGGTGGTCTTGCAACCCTCAGGGCTTGGCTTTGACGCCGAGCCCGAAGACGATTTGCTGGGCGCTGCCACCAGGGCAGGGATCGCGGTTCCCGCGGCCTGTCGCAACGGGGTGTGTGAACTCTGCAGTGGCCGGCTTTTGGCTGGCACCGCGGTGAATACCCGAAACCAACAGAAGATTCCGATCAGTGAGCCCCTGATGCTGTGTAGAAGCCGGGCGTTGACTGATCTCGAACTGGAGATAGACGCCGTTATGGCAGCTGGAGCTAATCAGCCTCGCAAATTTCAGGCAAAGGTCGCGGACGTTCAGTCCATCAGTCATGACGTCTACCGCGTCGAGCTTCAGCTCCCGCGCCGGCGGGAGTTGTCGTTCCATGCTGGCCAGTATCTGTCGGTGATTCTGCCCGATGCCGAGCCCTGCTACTTTTCCATTGCCAGCAGCCCCTCGGAGCAGAGCATTGAACTGCATATCCAGGCTTCACCGGAGTGGGTGTCGGCCCAGAAAGTGATCGACGCGCTGACTGCCGGCGGCGAGGTGACTCTCGAATTGCCTCATGGCAAGGCCTGTCTGGCGCAAGCGCCGACGAAGCCATTGTTGCTGGTTGCCGCCGGTACCGGTTTTGCCCAGATGAAGAGCCTGGTGGATTACCTCCGGAGTACCTCCTACAACCAGCCGGTGACCCTGTTCTGGGGCGTGCGCCGTCATGAGGACATGTATCTGCGCTCACTGGCTCACCGCTGGGACCAGGAGTGGCCTGCGTTTACCTTCCGCCCGGTGGTGGGTGATGACGAGGACAATGATTGGGGCGGACATCACGATCAGCTGGTGCGGACCGTGTTAGCCACCGGCATGGATTGGGATAACGTGGAAGTGCACGCCAGTGGCTCACCGACCATGGTGTACACGCTGATGGATGCACTTACCGAGGCTGGCCTGCCGAAAGACGCCTTTTTCTCCGATGTTCTGGAATACGCGCCCCGGGGTTAACCAGAAAGGTTGGTCGAATAAGTCGAATAAAAAGTGATCAAAAAACGGGCCATCAGGCCCGTTTTTATTACGTCATCAGGCCCGTGGCATCGGCAGTTCAGGCAGGCCGTTGTCGTTGGCGAGGCCCTGCATCATCAGCTTGATGCTGACTTCTTCCTCGCCCATGTGGGCGTTCAGTCGGCTCAGCTCTGCCAGGGTCTCCCGGCTTCGGCGAAGGCGCAGGCTGGTTTCGAAATACTCTCTTGCCTTGCCCCAGAGCTCATTGCGCAAGCTGAGGCGGCCCAGTGCCAGCAGCAGTTCGGCGTTGTTGGGCCGGTCTTTCAACCATTGCTCTGCTAGTAGGAGCTGCTCATCCGGTTTCTGCCCCGCAATGCGCCCGTACAGGTTCACCAGTTCATCGCTCCAGTGATTGCGTAGCACTTTGCGCAGCAGGGTTTCGGTCTGGGCCTCGTCGCCCAGGTCAGCCAGCAGTCGGGCGTAATCCCGGATGGTGTGATCATCCCGGCGTAGGAAACCGGGCAGTTCGTCCCACAGGCGAGTCAGCGGTTCCAGTGAGGCGTTCGGGTCTTCTTTGCGCTGCCGACGACAGTCTTCGGCGGCATCTTCCAGCAGGTTGTGCCAGACCAGGCGCTGGAGTTCGTGCAACTCATCGTCGGGGAGCACATTGCGCTTACGTAGCTCGGGCAGCAATTTGGACAGCTCGCGCCAGTCCTCCAGTCGCAGATAGGTGTTCTTCAGTAGCTTGAGTACGAACGGGTGGTGCGGCGACTGTTTTCGCAAGCGAATCAAGGTGGCCAGGGCCTGTTCCAGGCGATTGCCGGCCAGTTGCAACTGGGCCTGGGTAATGCCCACGGCCATGTCGGATCCGGGCGTGCTTTCGAAGGCCCGGCGCAGAAGCTCGTCGACCGCCTCATGATCTCCGGATTCGAACGAGGCTTGGGCCGCTGCCAAGTAGTTGATCAGTGGGGTGTCCGCATTACTGGCGGAAGAGGTCAGCAGCTTGCGCGCCCGGGGCCAGTTGCCCTCGGCCAGGGCCAGCAAACCCTGGGTGGTGCGATGGCGAGCGCGGCGTTCGTTGCCCCGGGCCAGCCATCCGGCCACCACGCCGGTGCTCTGACGGAAGCGGCGGAACAGGCTTACGCTGACCAGGATCAGTGCAACCAGGGCCACCAGCAGGGCAACGCCGACCCAGAAGTTGGTTTCGATCAGGTAGTGCCCGAGGCTGATGCGGATGTAGCCGAGGTCGTATTGCAGACCCATCGACAGTCCGGTCCCGATCAGCAGGGCCAGCAGGACAATCAGCAGCAGGCGAATCATGAATTATCGCCTCCGTTGCCCTCGGTGTTGCCTTGGGTTTCACTTTGGGTCCCGCTCTCTTTCTGTTCGCTGCCATTCAGCCGGCCGGCCAGACGCTGCTTGAGCAGGTCCAGGGACTGGCTGATGTCCGGCAGCTCCGGATCGACATTGCGCTCTGCCAGTTCGCTCAGGGTGTCTGACAGTGCGGTCACCCTCGGGTTGCTGGCGTCGTACCAGCTGTCGATGGTGCTGCGGGCCTTGGTCAGTGCCCGTTCGTACAGCGGCTGGTTGCCCCGGAGTACCGCCATTTCCGCCTCTTCCAGCATCAGTTGCAGGTTCAGGCGGGCGTAGGCACTCTGGTCCGGTGACAGCAGCGGCTTTACCGGTTCGTCCATGCGCCGGACTACTACTACTTGCTTAAGCGTAGTCTTGGCGGTGTTCCAGGCCTGGCTCAGGGCGCCGGGTTCGAGCGCTGCATCGGCGGAGACTTCACCATCCTTGCGGACAAAACCTGGCGCCTGTTCACTGATCAGGGCCTGGTCGGTGAGTTGGTGAATGCTGTCGATGGCCGCTTCCAGTTTCAGGTAAAGTCCGGTGCGGTCGACGCCACTGATGCTCTTGAGCGCGAGGATTTCCCGGGCCAGTTGTTGGCGCACCGGATATACGCCAATGTCGTCGGATTCGGTCAGCACTTCGTCGGCGGCTTCCAATGCCGAGCGGGCGCCGCGGATGTCCTTTTCAATCATCAGGCGCTGGTTGGCGATTCGCAGCAGGTATTCCGCTTCGGCCAGCAGCCAGTCGGTACGGGTGCGGTTGCCGGCTTCCAGCAATTCCCGGGCATTGTGATCGATCTGGCGTTGCTGTCGGGCGATCAGTTCCCGTTGCGCGGTCAGGGTCTGCTCCAACGATTGCAGGCGCTGGTTCTGTTGGCTGCCGCGGTCGCCGTAGCGATCTTCAAGCTGAGCCGTGTCCTGCTGAAGATTGTCGAGTGCGGCCAGAACGGCCTGGTGGTTATTCCACTGCTGCCAGCTCCACAAGGCCAGGGCAATGGCCAGTATCACGGCGACGATGGCAATGAGCCAGACCGGCCAGAGCCTCTGGCGCGGTGCTGAATCCTTGGCGAGAGTGGCGGGCAGTTGATTTGTTGTCTCAGTCACGGGCGTCCTTACTTAACTGTTCCGGAGCTACCGTCCCGGCCGTTCAGTTGCTCTGCAACGGTGGCCACGATGTCGTTGTCGGCAAGGCTTCCTGGTATGCACGGAAATTTGAACCCTGCAGTACGAGCCTGGTCGGCGACCCGATCTGCGGGAACAATCAATAACCTATCGTATAGATTATGGCCGCTCTTCGCACATAGTGCGATGAGATTGTTCAAGGTTTCGCCCGAGAGCGTGACGATGGCCTCGGGAGCAAAGTCGCCCAGCAGGCGTTTAATCTGATCGCTCGGGTGGTCCGGCAGGTAGCGCCGATACAGTGGCAACACCGTCACCTGCGCGCCCCGCGCTTCCAGGGTTTCCCGAATCAGTTCGCGCCCGTCTTCACCCCGTGCCAGCAGTACCCGTTCGCCGTCGATCCGGGCCAGGGAGGGCAGGGCCAGCAGCGCTTCGCTGGTCCAGCCCTGAGCCGGTCGGCGCGGGCTCAGTCCTTGTTCGGCCAGTACCGCAGCGCTGCCGGCACCGACGGCGTACCAGCGAATGCCGGTCGGGACCTGTGGCCACCAGGTGTCCACCTCGTCCAGGAGCAGGCGGGCCGCGTAGGGGCTGACGGTGATGATGTGGGTGTAGTGATCAAGGCTGAGGATCAGGGTGCGGCGCTCCGGGGTCTCCGGCAACGGCTCGCGCTCGATCAGGGACAGCACCCGAGGCACGGCGCCAGCTTCACGAAAACACTGGGCAAGGCGGGAGGCTTCGGGTTCGGGCCGGCAGATCAGGATGTGCCGGCCCTGGAGATCGGGCAACTTAGCGGGGGGTGTGGCCATAGATCTCAGCCAGTACCTTGTCGGCACCGAGCGCGAGCAGGTCTTCGGCCAGCTCGCGGCCCAGGCGTTCGCCTTCGCTGCGAGGTGCCCGGCCTTCCACCCGGAAGATCTGGGTGCCGTCGACGGCACCGACCAGGCCACGCAGCCAGAGTGTGTCGTTGTCTTCCAGCAGGGCGTAGGCCGCGATGGGCACCTGGCAGCCGCCTTCGAGCCGGCGGTTTAGAGCGCGCTCGGCGCTGACCCGGTCCCAGGTGTCAACGTGGTTCAGCGGCTCCAGCATGGCGCGCAGCTCATTGTCGTCGAGTCGGCATTCAATACCGAGGGCGCCCTGGCCCACGGCCGGCAGCGAAATGGTGTCCGGCAGGCAGTAGCGGATTCGATCGTGGAAGCCCAGGCGTTTGAGGCCGGAGCTGGCCAGTACGATCGCGTCGTAGTCGCCGGCGTCGAGCTTGGCCAGGCGGGTGTTGACGTTGCCCCGAAGTACGCGGATCTGCAGGTCCGGGCGGTAGGCGCGCAGTTGCGCCTCGCGGCGCAGGCTGGCGGTGCCAACCACGGCGCCATCGGGCAGGGCATCAACGTCGTCGTAGTTGTTGCTTACGAACGCGTCGGTCGGGTCCTCGCGCTCACAGATGGCGACCAGGCCGAGGCCTTCCGGGAAGTGCATGGGGACGTCTTTCATGGAGTGCACCGCCAGATCCGCGCGGCCATCCAGCATCGCCTCTTCCAATTCCTTCACGAACAGACCTTTACCGCCGATCTTGGCCAGGGGCACATCCAGAATCTTGTCGCCCTGGGTCTTGATCTTGACCAGCTCAACGGTGATGTCGTCGTTCAGCCGTTCCAGTTCCGCCTTGATGAATTCTGCCTGCCACAGTGCCAGGGCACTGCTGCGGGTTGCGATGCGAAGGGTGCGTTTGGACATGCCACTCACTGTCAGTTCGGGAAATGTACGCCAAGGTTACCTTGTGACGGCAAAAATGTCCCGCTATCGGTGTTGTGGGTTCCCGAGGGAAGGCCCTATCCCGGCTGGTGTTCCTGCAGCCACTGGCGCACGCTGCTGGCGTGTCGACGGCTGACCGGCAGTTCGCCCTGGCCATCGCGCAGCGCGACCACACTTTGGCCATCGGGGGTGCGTCGCAGGGCCTGGATGAAACGTACGCCAACCAAAGTGTGGCGATGAATGCGCAGCAGATGGTGGGGGTAGCTGCCCTCAAGTTCCTTTAGCGTGAAATCGCACACGGTTTCGCCCGTGGCGTGGTGCAGGGTGACGTACTTCTGGTCCGCCTCGCAGTACAGGATATCGGCCAGGTCAATCAGTTCGGTACCTCGATAGGTCCGTACTGCGAGCTGTTCATCGTTGGCAGTGCTCTGCTCCGTTAGTGCTTGTCGCTGCACCCGGTTGACCCGGCCAACCCGCCCCAGGGCATCGGCCAGGGCTTCTTTGCGCACCGGCTTGAGCAGGTAGGCGGTGGCCTGAACGCCGAACGCCTGGATCGCATAGTGGTCGTAAGCGGTGCAGAAGATCAGCGCGGGCGGGTTGGTGAGCTGTTCCAACCGGGCCGCCGCCTCCATGCCGTCCATGCCGGGCATCCGGATGTCCAGCAGCAGGATGTCCGGCTCCAGGCTGGCCACCTGCTGTAGGGCCGCATCGCCATCGGCGGCCTCGCCGCACACCGTGTACTCGGGGAGTGTACTGACCAGCCGACGCAACCGCTCCCGTGCCAGCGGTTCGTCGTCAGCGATCAGAATTCTGCGGGGGCTGGAAGGGCTGTTGGGCATGGCGGGTAATCAGCTCCTCTGGTCCGTGGCTGGCTGGCTGTTCGCGCTTTGGCGCGGCAGTCTCAGGGTGACCGTGTAAATGTCGTTGTGGTGACTCTGTTTGAGCACCGCCGGAGCGCCAAAAAGCGCCTGCAGGCGCAGCCGGATATTGGCCAGGGCCATCCGGTTGCCCTCGTGCTGGCGATCGTTCTGATCCGGTATCGGGTTCTGAACCATCAAGTATACAAAATCGCCGCGGGACTGCGCCTCGATGCGCACGGTGCCGCCGCCGGGCCGGGGCTGGATGCCGTGGTAGATGGCGTTTTCCACCAACGGCTGCAGCGACAGGGGCGGAATGGCCTGGGCCTTAAGCCCCGGTTCAATGGCCCACTCCAGGGTCAGGCGGTCGCCCAGGCGCAAGGCTTCAATGGCCAGGTAACGCTGGCACAGGTCGAGCTCCTGATTCAGGGGAATCAGTTGGTCCACGGTGCGCAGGCTGGCCCGGAATAGCTCCGACAGATCCAGGACGGCTTCTTCGGCCTGGTCCGGATTGACTGCGATCAGGCTGGCGATGGTGTTCATGCTGTTGAACAGGAAGTGGGGCTGAATTCGGGCCTGCAGTGCAGTCAGGTGCGACTGCATCTCCGCTTCCCGCTGCTGTTGCCACTGATGCTGCAGGTAAAAATAGCGCAGCACCATCAGCACGATCAGCAGGGCAAGCAGCAGTTTCTTGGCGATACCCTGCCACACCGCTACCCCGGCCTGGGGGTGGAGGACGCTGTCGGCGAACAGGCTGAACGCGAACACGTCCAGCAGCACTATGGTGACAATACTGAGAGTGGCCCGGGCCACCGTCAGGCGGGCCAGCCATTGCCGCAGCAGACAGATCAGCGCGGCACTGGTCAGAGTGGTCCACTGCACGAAGAGCGACAGCAGGCCAAAGTAGTTCCAGTCGATCCAGCTGGCCTCGGCCTGGACGATCGCCAGCACCAGCACCAGCAGTTCGCTGGTGATCAGCAGCATGAACACTGCCCGCACCCGGCACAGGTCTGGCACAAAGAATTCGCTGACGTCTACCGCTTTGTCACCGTTCAGGGGTGGCTCCTTTACATCGGCCAGAATGCTATACTCCCGCCACACTAATTTACCCAATTCCCGGCCGATGATGCCGGGCTGTCAGCAGGAAAGATAGACCATGACGGATCAGAACAAACCTGACCAGGCCACAACGTCTGAAAAACCCTGGGGCGGACGCTTCAGCGAGCCGACCGACGCCTTCGTCGAGCGCTTCACCGCATCCGTGGGCTTTGATCAGCGCCTGTATCACCATGACATCACCGGTTCCATCGCCCACGCCACCATGCTGGCCGCGGTGGGCGTGCTGACCGAGGAAGAGCGCGACACCATCATTGAAGGCCTGAAGGCGGTCAAGGAAGACATCGAAGCCGGCACGTTTGAGTGGTCCGTAAGCCTGGAAGACGTTCACATGAACATCGAGGCGCGGCTGACCGACCGCATCGGCATCACCGGCAAGAAGCTGCACACCGGTCGCAGCCGTAACGACCAGGTCGCTACCGATATCCGCCTGTACCTGCGCGACGAGATCGATGTCATCGCCGAAGAGCTGCATCGCCTGCAGTTGGGGCTGTTGGATCTGGCCGAGCGCGAGGCCGACACCATCATGCCCGGTTTCACCCATTTGCAAACCGCCCAGCCGGTCACCTTTGGTCACCACCTGCTGGCCTGGTACGAGATGCTGGTGCGCGATGCTGAACGTCTGCAGGATTGCCGCAAGCGGGTCAATGTCATGCCCCTGGGCGCAGCCGCCCTGGCCGGTACTACCTATCCCATTGACCGCAACATGACAGCGCAGCTGCTGGGCTTTGACCGCCCGAGCGAAAACTCGCTGGATTCGGTCAGTGACCGGGATTTTGCCATCGAATTCTGCAGCTTCTCCGCGCTGCTGATGACCCACCTGTCGCGCTTCAGCGAGGAACTGGTGCTGTGGACCTCGGCCCAGTTTGATTTTGTCGATCTGCCGGACCGGTTCTGCACCGGCTCATCAATCATGCCCCAGAAGAAAAATCCGGATGTGCCGGAACTGGTGCGCGGCAAGACCGGCCGGGTCAATGGTCACCTGATCAGCCTGTTGACCCTGATGAAGAGCCAGCCGCTGGCCTACAACAAGGATAACCAGGAGGACAAGGAGCCGCTGTTCGACACCGTCGACACCATCAAGGGCTGCCTGAAAGCCTACGCCGACATGATTCCCGCGATTCGTGCCAAGGCCGACAACATGCGTGTGGCGGCCAAGCGTGGTTTCTCCACCGCTACCGACCTGGCGGACTACTTGGTCAAGAAAGGCGTGGCCTTCCGCGATGCTCACGAAATCGTCGGCAAATCGGTCGCCTTTGGGGTGGCCGAGGGCCGTGACCTGTCGGACATGACCCTGGACGAGCTCAAGAAGTTCTCGGACGTGATCGGTGAGGACGTATTCGACGTGCTGACCCTGGACGGCTCAGTTCAGGCCCGGGATCACCTGGGTGGCACCGCGCCGGATCAGGTGCGGGCCGCCGTTGGTCGGGCACGCAAGCTGCTGGGCTGAGTCCAGCGAATTGACCAGGGCGCGCGGTTAACCGCCGATGCGCCCGGTGGTCAGATCAACCGTGGCGGGCGTGAGGTCCGCCAGTGGTTGCGGCCGGGCTAATCGGAAGCCCTGGCCGTAATGAATCCCCAAGGTTCGTACCTTTCTGAGCGTGTCGTCGTTTTCGATAAACGTCGCCACGGTCTGTTTGCCCGCCACCTCGGCAATCCGGTGCAGGGCTTCTGCCATGACCTGCTGCACCGGATCCTCGTCCAGATTTTCCATGACCCGACGATCCAGTTTGATGATGTCGACCGGCAGGTTGGCCGCCAGGCTGTAGCTTTCCACCGATGCGCCGGCTCCGTCCAATGCCACGCGACAGCCGATCCGGTGTAGGGCGTCGCACAGTACGGCCACCTCTTCCGGGTATTGGGTGGCATGGGCTTCGCGGATTTCCAGGCAGAAACAGTGCGCCGGGAACTGTGATTGCCGTAGCTGTGTTTCCATGAAGTCGGCAAAGGTATCGTCCAGCACGTTAGCCAGTGACAGGTTGAAGCCACAGTATTTTATGCGTGGTTCCAGTAACGGCTGGCTGCCGAGCCAGGCCAGGGTTTCACTGATGACCCGGCGGTCCAGTCGTTTGGCCAGGTCGAAACGCTCGGCAATCGGCAGAAACTGGTTCGGCTGCAGTGGCTCTGCGTTGTCGCCATCGCCGGGTATCCGGCACAGAATCTCGATGTGATCGCCCCAGGTAACACTGGCCACAGGACGGAGCGCCTGGTAATCCAGGATCAGGGTGTTGTCCTCCAGCGCCTGACGGATCAACTGCAATTGCTGATTCGCGGTGCTGTCGTCGGCCTGGCAGGACAAAGCCCGGGCCGTGTGTACCCGGTTGCGTCCGGACGTTTTTGCGGTGTGGCACAGGTTGGCTGCCTGGTTCAGCAATTGCTCGGGATCGCTGGGAACGTCGGTTTCCAGCACCAGCAACCCGCCGGAGGCCGTGGTCTGCAGGGCCTGCCCCTGCCACTCGAAGACAAACTTACCAATCAGCGTCAGGATGTCCTCGGCAATTTTCCGGGCCCGGGGTTCCGGGCAGTTCTCGATCAGAAGGGCGAAGGTGTCTCCAGACAGCCGGGCCAGGGCATCCCGTTGCCGCACCCGGATGCCGAGGGTGCCCGCCAGCTCTCGCAGGTAGCGGTCGCAGGTGCCACTGCCGGCTCGGTCATTGAAGTCTTCAAAGCCATCGAGGTCGAGATAGAGCAGGCTGTCGCAGGAGTCACGGTGGGTTTTCTGTTCCAGTGTGCGCAGCACGCGGGCAATGAAGGCACGCCGGTTCATCAGGCCGGTGACCGGGTCGTGGCGGATACGGTAGTCGCTGCTGGCGCTGTGCTGGATGTGCTGGCTGATGTCCTTGGCGACCTGAACGGCGCCGGTCACTTCGCCCTGGCTGTTGGTCAATCGTTGGTAGTGGAATTCGTAGATCGGCAGGTCCCTGTTTTGCTGGGCCAGGGGCATCTCCACGACAAAGCTGTCCCGGTCGAAGGCCCGCTGCCACAACCGTTCGATCAGCCGGCGTTCATTGGGGTGGTTGGCCAGCAGTTGCTTGAGGTTGTCGCCGGTGCCTGGGGTCACGCCAAAGGCGCTGGCAAATTGCTGTCGGAACGGGGCATTGCAATGCAGTAGGGTGAGCTCCCGGTCCACTGCCGCCACTAGGTCTGGAGTGGCCAGTGTGGTGGCCTCTAGGATCTGTTCGGCGTGCTGCCGGGCGTGGTTCTGGTGCATCACCGGGGTCAGATCCACTAGGCTGCCGCCCACCCGTTGGATCTGCTGGCCGTCTTTCAGGGCCCGGCCATACAGGCGCACACGGCGGGAGCGCTGGCGGGTGGTGAGCAGGGCCAGTTCCAGAGTGAACGGCTGGCCGGTCCGTAGGCAACGGCGAAACAGCGCCCGGATCCGGCTCTGACCAGCCTGGCAGTAAAACAATGCCTGCTCCGGGGTGATGTCCGAGTAGGGCCGAAGTTCCAGTAGCCGGAACACGCCCTCGGTCCAGGCCATTTCGTTAGTTCGGGCGTCCAGTTGCCAGAGTCCGAACGCGGCGCTGTCCTCGGCCTGCTTTAACAGGCGCGGATCCATGTTCAGGCTGTCCTGCTGGTTGATGCTGGCGTTTGCGGCGGTGTCGGAATCCCGCATGTCCAGGCGCAGGCTAAGGCAGGCGGTGTAGAAGAAGCCGTCCTTGTGCCGGCAGGTCACCATAACCGTTTGCCCCCGTTCGAGCTGGTCGCGGTTGGCGGGCGCGAAGGGGTCGTCCTGGCGTGAGGCCAACATCCGGTTTGCCGGGAAGCCTTCGAGTTCGTAGGCATTGTAGCCAAGGACGGATTCAGCGTGACGGTCGGCGAACAGGACCTTGCCCTCGTCATCGATGCGCATCAAGGTGCTGCGCTCGGAACCGCTGGGCTGATCGGAACGGTAGCGACGAATAACGAATTCTTTCACGACAGGTGAGCCTCGGTCTTCTTTTTCTTCGATTCAGCGCACGGTGCCCGCATCCTGCCGGCATCGCTTTAATTTTTTTGTCGGTTTTGCCACGATGCTCCATCATACTGATACTGACTTCGAAAAGAACCTCTCCCGGGAGCTACCTTGACCGCCCATGTTGCCCCGATCGCCCTGAATTTTGACGAGGGTATTGATCGCAAAATCCTGCGTCGTTTGCGAGATCGGTTTCTTGTGGTCAATCAGCAGCGCTGGCAACGGGCACATTCGGCGTTGACCTATCGCCAGCAGGTGGTGCTGGACATCCTGCCGTTGGTGTTTCATGCCAATCACCCGGCCTTGCCCGGCTATCAGGACGCCGATTGCCCTTACGGCCTGAGCCACTATCAACCTTCACCCGCAACACTGGGCGCCGCCCGTCGTCTGGCCCGTACTTTTAGCGTGCGCGACGAGGGCAAACGCAGAGCGGACCTGGATGCCCTGTTCCTGATGGGCAGTCCCGGTACCCTTGGCCATTCCGTAGCCAGCGACCTGGATCTGTGGTTGTGCCATCGCAGTGATCTGCCGGAGCGGGGGATCCGCTGTCTCGAGCGCAAGGCCGACCGGCTGTCCGACTGGGCCGCCTCGTTGGGGGTTGAGCTGCACGTGTTCGTATTCTGCGCCGACGATTGGCGGGCCGGGCGTCAACGGGCCGAGGTGACTGGCGAGAATTGCGGTAGCGCCCAGCATTATCTGCTGCTGGATGAGTTCTACCGCACCAGTATCCATCTGGGTGGTCGTTACCCGATGTGGTGGCTGGTGCCGGCCGATCAGGAAACCCGCTATGACGAGTGCATGCGCCAACTGGTGGATTGCCGGTTTATCCGGGGCGATGAGTTCATCGATTTTGGCCCGGTGTCGGCGATTCCCGAGGAGGAGTTTCTGGGGGCCGGGGTCTGGCAGCTGTACAAGGGCATTGATGCGCCCTGGAAATCGATTCTCAAGTTGTTGCTGATTGAATGCTATGCCCAGACCGCGGATCAGCCGCTGTTGTCCAGCGTGTTCAAGCGCGCGGTGTACCTGGGCAACACCGATGCCGATGGGCTGGATCCCTACGTCTTGCTGTACAACCGGCTGGAGGCCTGGCTGTCCGCGCCGGAGGCACGCGCCCGGCTTGATCTGGTGCGGCGGAGCCTGTACCTGAAGGCCGGGTTACCGCTGACCCGCGCTGACCAGGCACCGGGACAATGGCGGGCGCACCTGATGGCGCAAATGGTTGAACGCTGGCAATGGCCCGAGCCGGTGTTGACTGAGTTGGATAACCGCCAGCGCTGGCGGGCGGAAGACGTCACCCGGTTGCGCCGGGTGATTGTCGCCGAGCTCACTCACAGCTATCGACTGTTATCGAAAATGGCCCGGGACCACGGGACCCGCGCCGCCATTAGCGCCAACGACATCAATCTGCTGGGGCGTAAACTGTACGCGGCGTTCCAGCGCAAGGCGGGCAAGGTTGAGCAGATCAATCCGGGCCTGGCGCCGACACTGGTGGAGGAGAATCTGGCGTTTCATCACCAATCGGAACAGGGTGGTGATGGCAATGGCTGGCTCCTGTACCGGGATCTGGAAGACCCGTCAGATGCCTTCTGGCAGCCGGTTATTCGCCGGTCCGGCAATCTCACCGAGCTGATGCTGTGGTGTTACTGCAATGGACTGCTGTCCCGGGCGACTCGATTGAACGTGCGAGCCGGTCACAGTGTGGCGTCGGTCAGCGAACTTCGGGAAATGCTGGATGCCCTGGCCAGTTTTCTACCGTTTCCGATTGAACCGGCTGACCGGGACGCATTGTCCCGTAGGGTGCACCCGTTGCGACACCTGCTGCTGGTGAATGTCGCCGTTGACCCCCAGGCCCATCTGACCGAGAAAGGCCTGCACAAACTCAGTGCCCGGCATGACTCCCTGGGCTTCAGTGGGGGCCGGGAAAACCTGGTGGTGACCATCGACCAGACTACCTTCAATAGCTGGCATGAAGTGAGCCTGCAGCACTATGCGGCGGGCGACACCCTGATCCAGTGCCTGAAAAACGTGCTGGCGTCGGTGGCCGGAAATCCGGCCGAGCTGCCCGGTATTCAGGTTCACAGCCACAATCGCGGCCACGGTGCCGCTGTTGCCCGGCGGGTTCAGGAGCTGTTCGGCGATGTTTTGCGACAGTTCTTTGCCGGCGGTGTTGGGCCGCATCCGTTGCGCTACGTCATCGAGATGGACCGACGCTATTTTCTGCTCCAGTTCAGCGGCCAGGAACCGGGTTTTGTCGCCCTCGACAGTTTCGCCGGTCTGATGGCGCACCTGGCGTTGCCTCAGGAACAGTACTTGCCGGTGGTGTTTGATCGCTACGCGGCCATCGACGAACCCGCGCTCAGGGCGGTCTGCCAGGCCAGCGAGCCGGACAGCATTCAGGTGTTCTACCATTTGCGGGGCGATCAGGCGCGTCTGTGGGTGGTGGACGAGATGGGGTCAGTAACCAGCTGGGAACAGCCTGTCAGCAATCGTCGCTATCTGCTTACGCCATTGCTGCGTTTTCTGGAAAATCTGCTGGAGCGCAGGCTCCTGCGCCAAGGCGACATGCCCATGGCGGGTGCCGGTATCCAGTGTCTGGAAGTGGTGCAGCGGGCTGGGAAATGGCAGACCGAACTACGGCCGGAGCACGATGTAGCCTCGACCCTGCCGGGCCTGGAAGTCCAGGCGGTCGGGGTGCAGGAGGGTGGCAGTCGGGTTCGCTTTGATATGTTCTGTGGTGAGCATGAATTCACCGTGCAGGAGTACGGTGACCAGCTGATTCCGGCAGTGGCCCACTATATCCGGTCACTGCGCCAGAATCAGGACGGCTACCCGGTGTATCTGACCGACCTGCACCTGCCCAACGATCTCGATCCCCAGGTCTACCAACGGGATATACAGACCTGTCAGTACCTCTACTATCGCTTGATTCTGGAGCAATCCCTGAATCGGGTGCTGAGCAGCGGGCGTTAGTGTTCTCGCCGCGCGGGCCGGGTCTCAGGTATACTTGCGCCAATATAAACATAGGGGTAGCAAGCATGCGCGCGGTACACATTCTGGTCACCGGTCTGATTCTGCTGACGGCAATGGCCGGCTGCGGTCAGAAGGGCCCGCTTTACCGGGAGGCTCCGGGTGAGTCGACAGCGGAAGCGAGCGCGGCTCCTGCTGAAACCGGCAGCCGGGATGTCCGCGACGATGAGGATGTCGGCGACTAACCCACTGCTCGGGTGCCCCGTTTAACGAATCAGGACAATCATGGATCACTTCAATTACCGCAACGGCGAGCTTTTCGCCGAGGACGTGCCGGTCGCAACCATTGCCGAGCGCTTTGGAACCCCGGCCTACGTGTATTCCCGGGCGACCCTTGAACGCCATTACCGGGCCTATGACGATGCCCTCGAAGGCCGCCCGCATCTGGTGTGCTACGCGGTGAAAGCCAACAGCAACCTGGCGGTACTGAATGTGCTGGTGCGCCTGGGTGCGGGCTTCGACATTGTGTCTGCCGGTGAGCTGGAGCGGGTGCTGCGGGCCGGCGGTGATGCCAGTAAGGTGGTGTTCTCCGGCGTGGGCAAGCAGGAGTGGGAAATGAAGCGTGCGCTCGAGGTTGGCGTGCGCTGTTTCAATGTTGAGTCGGATACCGAGCTTGATCGCCTGAACGCCGTTGCCGGTGAGATGGGCGTCAAGGCGCCGGTATCGCTGCGGGTGAATCCCGATGTCGACGCCGGTACTCACCCCTACATCTCCACCGGGCTGAAAGAGAACAAGTTCGGCATCGACATTGCCGAAGCGCCTGCAATCTATGCCCGTGCCTCGGGCTTGCCCAACCTCGATATCAAAGGTGTGGATTGCCACATCGGCTCCCAGCTGACCTCGGTATCGCCGTTTCTGGATGCCCTCGACCGGGTGCTGGCGCTGATCGACACCCTGGCCGAACAGGGAATTACTGTGCGCCACCTGGACATCGGCGGAGGCCTGGGTGTGACCTATAACCAGGAACAGCCACCACAGCCGTCGGACTATGTGACGGCGCTGGCGGCCCGGCTCGGCGACCGCAAGCTGGAGCTGGTGATGGAACCGGGACGTTCGATCGCCGCCAATGCCGGTATCCTGCTGACCCGGGTGGAATTCCTGAAGTGCACCGAGCACCGCAACTTCGGCATCATTGACGCCGCCATGAACGATCTGATCCGGCCGGCCCTGTACGATGCCTGGCAGGCGATCGTGCCGGTAAAGCCTCATCCCGAAGGCGAGGAGAAGCTCTGGGACCTGGTCGGTCCGGTGTGCGAGACCGGCGACTTCCTGGGTAAGGACCGGTCGCTTCGGCTTCAGGCCGGTGACCTGCTGGCGGTTCGTTCCGCCGGCGCGTACGGCTTCGTGATGAGCTCGAACTACAACAGCCGCAACCGGCCACCTGAGCTGATGGTTGATGGTGATCAGGTGCACGTGGTTCGCCGCCGTGAAACGCTGGAAGACCAGCTTGCGCCTGAAAGCTGTCTGCCGGAATGAGCGGAGTGCCAGATATGAGTCAACAGCGACGGGGCCAGGGCGCGGCTTTGCGATTCACCAAGATGCATGGCCTCGGCAACGACTTCATGGTGGTTGATGCCATCAGTCAGCCGTTTAGGCTGCGTCCGGAGGTGATTCGGGAACTGGCCGATCGCAACTTCGGTATCGGCTTCGATCAGTTGCTGGTGGTGGAGCCGCCAGGACTTCCGGACGTGGACTTTCGCTACCGGATATTCAACGCCGACGGCTCCGAAGTGGAACAGTGTGGCAATGGTGCCCGTTGTTTTGCCCGCTTCGTCCGTGACCAACGCCTGACCAACAAGCGGGTGATCCGGGTGCAGACCGCCAAGGGCGTGATCGAGTTGCGGGTGGGCAAAGACGGCCTGGTGATGGTGAACATGGGAGTGCCGGAGCTCAACCCGCCGGCCATTCCGTTTGCCGCTGATCGACGCAAGGATGTGTACACCGTGGATGTGGATGGCGCCAGCGTGGAACTGAGCGCGATCTCCATGGGTAACCCCCATGGCGTTCTGGTGGTCGATGATGTCGATACCGCACCGGTGGAAACCCTGGGGCCGCGGCTGGAAACCCATCCCCGTTTCCCAGCCCGGGCCAACATCGGTTTTCTCCAGATTATCGATCGCAGTCACGCCCGCTTGCGGGTGTTTGAACGTGGCTCAGGAGAAACCCTGGCCTGTGGCAGTGGTGCCTGTGCAGCCGTCGTGGCAGGCTGCCTGCGAGGGCTGCTGGATCACCGGGTCGAAGTTGAGCTGCGTGGTGGCCGCTTGATGATCGAATGGCAGGGTGAGGGGGCCCCTGTTATGATGGAAGGCCCCGCAACGAGCGTATTCGAAGGCCAACTTCGGCTGCCAGGCGACCATCAGGGGCGTCGCCGGAGAAACGGCAGATCCTCCCGATAATGGTCCGGACAGTCAGGAGAGCGTGATGACAGAACAAACGGCCCACGAGAAGGCCGAAGAGCTCACCCGGGAGCAGGTAGCGGATTACCTGCGTGAGAATCCGGAGTTTTTCGTGGATCAGGACGAGCTGCTGCGCAGTCTGACCCTTCCCCATGACAGCGGTCGAGCCATCTCACTGGTGGAGCGCCAGGTGCACCTGTTCCGGGAGCAGCGGGATACGCTGCGCCGGGAGCTGGTCGAACTGGTGTCCATTGCCCGCCAGAATGACCGCCTGTTTGAGAAGAGCAAACGCCTGCTGATGCAGGTGATTGAGGCCCGCACCTTGAATGATATGGCCTCTGCCATTGATGACAGCATCCGCGGAGATTTTGGCCTCGACGCCGCGTCGGTCCTGCTGTTCACCGACGCCGACGTTGCTGGCGCGTCCCAGGGTGCTCTGCATGTAGTGCGTCCGGTCGAAGCCCGGGAGCGCCTGGGTTCCCTGCTTGAGGGTGATCGCGCGGTCTGTGGTCAGTTCCGGGAGAGTGAGCGGGCCTTCCTGTTCCCGGACCGGGAAGAACCCATTGCTTCGGTGGCGCTGGTGCCTCTGCGCAGCGACGAGCTGGTTGGGGTGTTTGCCGTGGGTAGCTGCCAGCCCGGCTATTTTGACCAGAGCATGGGCTCGCTGTTTCTGAGCTATATCAGCGATACCCTGAGCCGTCTTCTGCCCCCAATGGTGCAGCGCCACACCGCCGCGGCTCCGGTCTCCGAGATCGCAACGGAATCCCGCTGAAGTGGCCGAGGCGCTGGGTGCTACCGAGCTGCCGGACAGCCTGTCAGCGCCCCTGACCAATTTCATTGGTCATCTCGCCTCGGAAAAACGTCATTCCCCCCGAACCTGCGACAACTACCAGCGTGACCTGCTGCGGCTGGCACACTGGCTAAACGCCGGCCAGCAACAGCAATGGCGTGATGTTTCCACCCACGACGTCCGCCGTTATGTCGCCAGGCTCAGCCGAGACGGGCTGGGCGGTCGCAGCATTGCCCGTCACCTTTCCGCTATTCGCCGCCTGTTTCAGTACCTGTTGCGGGAGCGCCTCGCGACTGACAACCCCGCTCTCGATATTCGTGCGCCCAAGAGCCCGCGGCGTTTGCCCAAGGTGGCGGACGTGGATCAGCTCAATCACCTGCTGGATGCCAATGCCGACGACCCGCTGGAAACACGGGACCTGTGCATGTTCGAGCTGATGTACTCCTCGGGTTTGCGGTTGGCGGAGCTGGTGGGGCTGAACCTGACGTCCGTGAACCTGTCCGGCGGTGAGGTCCGGGTGCTGGGTAAGGGCGACAAGGAACGGGTGGTGCCGGTTGGCCGCAAGGCCCGCGCTGCCATCGAGACCTGGTTGCCGCTGCGGGCGGGCCTGGCCGCCGAATCCGAGCCGGCTCTGTTTGTCAGTCAGCGCGGCCATCGGCTCAGTCATCGCAGTGTTCAGGCGCGGCTGAATCGCTGGGGCCTGGCGAAAGGCGCGGACCAGAAACTACACCCGCACCTGCTTCGACACTCCTTCGCCAGCCACATGCTGGAATCCAGCGGCGATCTGCGTGCGGTGCAGGAGTTACTCGGACATGCCGACATCGCCACCACACAGGTCTATACTCACCTTGATTTTCAACATCTGGCCCGGGTTTATGACCGGAGTCATCCCCGAGCGCATCGTCGAGGATCGGTGGGCGAACCGCGCGGGGATGGTCAGGCTGATGACTAGCTGACTACTGGGAAAAATTGCAAGATCATGCGATTAGGGAAAGCATTACGGAAGCGTCTCATGGTATCGGAGCAGTCCTGGAAGGAGAAATACCTGCAGGCGCTGGACTCGTCAGGCAGCCGCGAAGAGCAGTGGCAAACTGAGCGTAATACCCTTGAACGGATGCTGGTGCGTACCAGTCTGGCCTCGGAAGGTCAGGCCCCGGAGCTGGACAAATTGCTGGCTAGGGTTCGCAAGGATCTTCGTAAAAAGTCTGTTGATGTCGAGGCCTGGCGGGAGCTGCAGGAGCAGATCGATCGGCAGGTTGCGTTGCTGGATGAGTGCTCGGAAGCGGAACAGATGCAACCATCACCGGAGCCGTCACCGGATTCCTTTAAAAGCAATGCCGAGACACCGCCACCGGCAGGGCCTGTTCCAGGCGATGAACGAGACTTGGCCGATAATACCGAGCGCCTGAGAATTGCCCAACGGGTTGGACAATTGCTGGGTCAGTTGCTGGATCAGTTGACCCTGGATTCCGATGCCGAGGCCCGTGGCCGGGAGTTGCAGCGGGCCCTGCTGTACAGTAGTGACTGGAATGAGGTTCGGGAAGGGCTGAATCACGTTGCCGAGCTGGTGATTACGGCGGTGAACCGAAGCCGTGGCGAATTTGAAGCCTTTCTCAAGCGGCTGGATGGCCGGCTGGCCCTGTTGCACGAGCATTTCGCCGAGCAGTCGACTGCGCAGATGGATCGCCTGTCGGCATCCGAGACCCTGGACCAGGATATTCGTGAGGGCATGGCCCGTATCGGCGCGGATATTCGCGAGAGCGAAGACCTGAACCAGTTGAAGGCCTCCGTGAGCCAACATCTGTCCTCCATTGGCGATGCCGTCGGCCGGTTCCGGGATAAGGAAAGCGACCGTGAGAAAGTCTTGTCGGATCAACTGAGCGCGATGCAGGAAAAGATCGCCGTCATGGAGGCCCACTCTGAGCAGCTGCAATACGAGGTCCGGCGCGAACGCGAGCGGGCCATGACCGATCTGCTCACTCAGTTGCCGAATCGGGAAGCCTGGCAGGAGCGGCTGTCGTTCGAGTTCAATCGTTGGCAGCGCTATCGGAACGAGCTGACCATTGGCCTGCTGGACATCGATCTGTTCAAACGCATCAACGATGGCTATGGCCACAAGGCCGGAGACCGGGTTCTCCAGCTAATTTCCCGGGAACTCAAAGCCGGCCTGCGGACCACAGACTATGTTGCCCGCTATGGCGGCGAGGAGTTCGTGTTGTTATTTCCGGAGACTGGACCGGATGCGGCCCTGGTGGCGATGGAAAAGTTGCGGCAGCGGGTCAGCAAATTGCCGTTTCATTTCAGCGGCGAGCCGGTGACTGTAACCTTCTCGGCTGGTTTGGCCGTGTTTGGCCAGGGGGACTCGGAAGAAACAGTGTTTGAACGCGCCGACCGGGCCCTCTATCTGGCCAAGGACGCCGGTCGAAATTGCATCAATATCGAAGGCGAAGACGCCGGTCAGTGACGCATGCGGGCATCCAGTTCGTCGATGACCTCGGCCCAGTCGCTGTCCTCTTCGAGCCCTTCTTCCAGGAAGTGTGACTGACTCTCCGACCAGAAGGGCGCATCCTGAAGCGCAATCTCCCGCGGCAACGGAGAGTATTTGGTCAGGAAGTCCTCAATGCTCTCCTCATCGGCCGCCAGGCCGAGTTGTTCGAAAAGGGTACTGAGCGTGTGCTTGCTGGTGTCCATGGGTCGGTTTCTCCTGATCGGTGCTTGCCAGAATGAAATCACAGTCGTTTGCAGGTATTGTTCCCTGAAATGTAGCGGAACCCCTAAGGATATCCAGTGAAGGCAATCCCACCCTTCTTACTATGCTGCCTTCTAGTGCTGTTTCAATCCCCATTGCGTGCGGACCCGCCCCAGCCGTCGCCAGCGCCAATCCTGAGCCATGAGGAGCTGACCTGGCTGGGCGAGCAGGGCAGTTTTCGGGTTGGTGTAAACATCGGCCAGGTTCCGCTGATCTTCGATACCGGCGACGGCACGCTTGCCGGTACCTTTATCGATTACCTCGCCCGACTCTCGGGCAAACTGGGCGTGCCCATTGAGCCGGTAACCCTGGGTCAGGGTAACGAACCAGCAGAGCTGGCCACCGATGCAGTGCTGACAACACGTCTGCCTGACGCCCAGGTGACCCCGGGCAAGCGCTACAGCGAACCCCTGATGAGCTTGACCTACGGGCTGTTTGTCAGTGCCGGCGACGTCGCCATTCGCAGCCTCTCGGACCTTGAAGGCGGCCGCATTGCGATCATCGATGGTGACGTTAACCAGTATCCTATGCTGGACCCGGTCGAAAGCTTTACCCCGGTCCCAGTAGACAGCATAGGTGATGCGGTCAGTCGGGTGCTGTCGGGACAGGCTGATGCCTTTCTGGGGCCGGTGCCAGTGGTGTCGGATTACCTGCAGTCGGCGATGATCAGCGGCATTGGGCTTGCGGCGCTGCTGGAAGAGGCCCGGGTTGACGTGGTGTTGCAGGTGGACGTGGACGACGACCGCTTGTTCCGAGTTCTAAACCAGGCGGTGGCGGCGATCAGTCACAGCGAACATCGGGTCATCCGCCAGGCCTGGCTGCAGGCGGATGTGCCGGCACTGGAACGCAGTGGCCTTGAATTGTCGGCATCAGACCAGGAATGGCTTAAGCGTCACCCCAATCTGCGGGTGGCCTTCCGGTCGGATTGGCCGCCGTTCGAGTATGCCCAGGATGACCGACCTACTGGCCTGGTGCCGGATCTGGTAACCCGTCTGGAGACTGAGCTGAACACCAGATTCAATCGCTCGGTGGTGTCGGATCGTGGCGCCGCCGAGCGGCAGCTGGAGGCCGATGAGGTTGATATTCTGCCGGGGCTGTCGCGAACCCCGCGTACCGAAAGTGATTACCTGTTTACCCGCGCCTATCTGACAGTGCCCATTGCCCTGGCCATTCGGGACGATGGCCGTTTCATCGGTGAATTACGCGAGCTGCGGGATGAGCGGGTCGGTGTGGTCAATCGCCACGCCGCCCATGATTACCTGTTGATTAATCACCCGGATCTGGACATCTATCCAATGGAGACGGTTGAAGAGGGGTTGCTGGCGTTGTCTAACGGCGATCTGGAGGTGATGGTCACCCATATTCCGGCGGTCAGCTACACCGTGGCCCGGCTCGGGCTGTCGAATCTCCGAATCACCAGCATCACGCCTTACGAGTACGACTTGCGGCTGGCGGTCAGCAAGGATAAACCCGAGTTGCATCGGATTCTGAATCAGGCCCTGAACAGCCTCGACGCGGCGGAAACGGAGGCGATCTATAACCGCTGGATCCACCTCGATATCGAGCAGGAAACCGACTACACGGTGGTGCGCCGGGTGGTGCTGATCGCCGTTCTGGTGGTGCTGATCTTCCTGTACTGGAACCGCAAGCTGTCCCGGGAAGTGGATGAGCGGATCCGCTCCGAGAACGCCCTGCGTCGCAGCGAAGACGAACTGCGGGCGGCTAAGCTGGAAGCCGAGCGCCTGGCCAGGGAGGCTGAAACCGCGAGTTTGGCCAAGAGTGAGTTCCTGGCCAATATGTCGCACGAGATTCGGACCCCGATGAATGCCGTGATCGGGTACAGTGATCTGCTCAACAATACCGTTACCGACCCTCAGCAGCGTACCTATCTGGAGGCAATTCGGGCTGGCAGCCGAAGCCTGTTGATGCTGATTAACGACATTCTCGATCTGTCCCGTATCGAGGCTGGAAAGTTGCGGCTGGATTACTCCGCGGTGTCGATGCGACGTCTGCTTGGAGACGTGCGCCACATCTTCGATCTGCGTGCCATGGAACAGGGGATTTCGCTGGAGGTCAGTGTCGATTCGAACATGCCGGTGTCGATGATGCTCGATGAAACCCGATTGCGGCAGGTGCTGTTTAACCTGGTGGGTAACGCCATCAAGTTTACTCATGAGGGCGGAGTCACGGTCCGGGCCACGGCAACGCGGCTGAAGTCCGAGGCGTCCAGTGAGCCGGACGCTGGCAACGGCGAGGTCCGGAAGTTCTACCGGCTGGTGGTCACGGTCCAGGATACCGGTATTGGTATTCCCGCGGATCAGCGGGACCGTATCTTCGATGCCTTTGAACAACAGGAAGGGCAGAATACCCGTCGTTATGGCGGTACCGGACTGGGCCTGGCGATCAGCCGGAAACTGGCACGCATGATGGGCGGCGAATTGGAGCTCGAGAGTGAGTCCGGGAAGGGGTCGGTGTTTACCGTGGTCCTGCCCAGGGTGGAAGCATCCGGAAAGGAGGCGGAGGACGAAGGTGAACCCAAGGAAGCCGAGCGCTTGCTGGCCCAGACCCTGAGTATCCAGGAGCGGGGCTGGTTGCGGGAACAGCTAGCGTCGGATTTTGGCGACGAGTGGCAAACTATCCGCGAAAGTGGGGATCCGGAGAAGATGAAGGACTTTGCCCGGCGATTGATAGCCTGGGGCCAGCGGTTCCGCTCGAAATCGGTGACCCATTACGGTGAAAAACTGCTGACGGATGTGGAAGCGTTTAATCTCGACGCGGTGAACAGTGCGCTTGAGGCCTTCCCGAAACTGCTTGGTCGCCGGCGCTAGTCGCTGGGGGCTTAGCTTACAGGCAGTCGAACTGGGAGCGGCGGTCGAAGGCAACCGCGACCATGTCGTAACCGGAATCGGAGAGCTGGCGAATCAGATCGCGGTCTTTCAGCAGGGTCATGCATACCTTGTGCACGCTGACCTGAAGCTGCTCTACTGGCGGCTGAGCGGCCTCGAACCGGAAATCGACAATCAGGTATTTGCGTTCGACGGCCGCAGAGGCGGGGATGTCTTCACGCTCAACGCTTTCGTAGCCAATATACGTCGCCTGCTCCTGGGGAAAAACCTGGCTCATCAGAACATCAAGGTTCTCGCCATGGGCGGAGCCGGTGACTATGAGTAGGGCGGTGGCCATTGCAGTGGCGCAAAGCGTGATTTTCATGACGGGTACTCCCCGTGACAATCGGGCATTCGTGTTACCGAGTGTAAACTTTCGTTACAGGTGATTATTGCAGAGTGGCTGGCACTTTGCGTAATGAAGGGCATGAATTTTTCAACTTTTTGCGTTTGTTGCGGTTCGAACGACGGGCTGGCGGCAGCCGGCGGCTAAGCTATCAACTATTCTGTGAATAAGACAGTCAAATAAGAGGAATTGGCATGTTTCAGCTCGTCTTTAAAGGGGAATGCGCTCCCGGCACCGATCCGGAGACCGCTCGAGCCAATGCGCGCAACCTGTTTAAGGCCAGTGTCGAGCAGGTGGAGCGAATGTTCAGTGGCCAGCCGGTGGTTATCCGCAACAAGCTGGAAGAGGTTCAGGCCGAGAAATACCGCGCGGTGCTGAAGAAGCACGGCATGATTGCCTATGTTCAGCCCATGGCCGGGGCACCAGAGCCAGCGCGTCCGGTCCCTGCTGCCGCTCCGGAGTCGGCGCGCCAACGTTCCGCCGAACCAGCCGGCACTGAAATGCCGTCGTCATCGCCAGCAACACGCAAGGTCCCGGACACCGAGCCCGGTGAACGCTTACCGGTGGCCGGTGACAAGGTGGACGATATCCTCTCGGGGTCCGGGCTGAGCCTGGACCCGGTCGGGGTCACGTTAATGGAGCATACCGAGGTTGAGCCGCCGATGTTCCAGCACCTTGAGGACTGGACTCTGGCGCCCGCAGGAACGGAACTGGGCGTGGAACGTGAGCTGCCACCGCCGGTGGTGCCGGATGTGTCACACCTGTCATTGGTCGACGAAGACGCTTCCGATAAGCCCATACACGGTGCCTGATTCGAGGGTGCTGGTGGCGGTGAAGCTTGGACTGCCAGTTTTGATCCTGGCCGTGGCCCTGATTGCCGTGCCGCTGTCTGCGGCAGAACGGCCAACGGTGGGATTGGTACTGAGTGGCGGCGGCGCCAAAGGCATGGCCCACGTCGGTGTGCTGCGGGTGTTGGAGGAAATGAACATTCCGGTGGACCTGGTGGTGGGCACCAGCGCCGGCTCAGCCGTGGGCGCCCTGTACGCGTCGGGGATGCCGGTGGAGGATATCGAACGTCGATTCATTGAAATGGACTGGCTGTCCAGCTTCCAGGACGACCCGGGCCGGGTCTACAAACCAATACGACGCAAACAGGATGAAGTGCGACTGCCGGTGACCCCAGGCATCGGGGTCAGGGCGGATGGCCTTTATGTTGGGGGCGGCATTATCGCGGGCCAGAATCTTGGTTTCATTCTGAACGAATTGACCCGCAATGCGGCGCTGGTGGAGGACTTCGACCGCCTTGCCATCCCGTTCCGGGCAGTGGCCACGGATCTGGAAACCGGCGAACAGGTGGTGATGGGCGCTGGCAACCTGGCCGAAGCCATTCGCGCCAGCATGAGCATTCCCGGTGTTTACGCCCCCGTTAATCGCAATGGTCGCCTGTTGGTGGACGGCGGCGTCGCCAATAACCTGCCGGTCAGCGTCGCCCGTGACATGGGCGCAGACGTGATCATTGCCGTCGATATCACCGACCCGCTGCTGGACGCCGACCAGTTGAAGGAAGCTTTCTCGGTGGTGGGGCAACTGACCACCATCATGACTCGTCGCAATACCGAGCAACAGCTGGATCTGTTGGGCGAAAATGACATTCTCATCCGGCCTGACCTCGAGGGCGTCGGCTCGGTGGATTTTTACAACGCGCTGGTGTTGTTTGAGCTGGGTGCCACGGCTGCCCGGGAGAAGGCTGTAGCGTTGAGGCCATTGATCGTGCCGCGAAAAGAGTGGGCCGGCTACAAGTCACAGACGGCATTTACACCTTACGAGGCCGGGCCAATTTCCCACATCCGGATTGAACAGGGCGGGGGCTTGGCGCCCGAATTCCTGCGGGAACGGATTCAGCAAGAGGCCGGCGAACCCCTGGACGTGGAGGCGCTGGAGGCGGATCTGAAGCGCATCTACGGTCTGGGCTATTACGAAACCGTATCCTACGCGTTGGAACCCAGTCCGGAAGGCACCTTGCTGACGGTGCGGGTAAAGGAGAAAAGCTGGGGCCCGAATTACCTGTCTTTTGGCTTGGGTTACGAGGACAACTTTGATGGTGAGACCCGTTTCAACATCGCCACCGGCTTGAGGATGACTGAGCTCAACGACTTGGGCGCGGAGTGGCAGACCGGAGTTCAGCTCGGCACCGATCCCTGGGTGCGAACCCAGTGGTATCAGCCACTCGATTACGGCTACCAGCGCTTCCTGGTGCTTGGGGGTGAATACAGTCGTGACACTCTGGGTATCTATGATGGTGGTACCCGTCCGGTCAGCGAAGTGGATGTCACCTATCGTGACCTGGATCTGGCCCTGGGTATGGAGTTGGGTGGTAACGCAGAAATCCGTCTGACTTACGTCCGCGGTTACGCCACGGTGGACGAACAGATCGGCCTGCCGATCGTGCGCGACGACACCGTGCACCGGGGCGGGGTCAGCCTGCAACTGGTGCACGATTCCCTGGATGACACCTTCTTTCCCCGCCACGGTGCCTTTGCCGGTATCCGGGGGCGGTTGGAGCGCGAGGGCCTGGGTTCAGACCGCCACTTTGATTCGGTCACCGGCATGTTGTTGGGCACCGACAGCTGGAAAGGCTTTAACCTGACGGGCCTGTTGTTTGGCGAGGCCGTGACCGCCGGTGAACCCGGCATCGAGAACGCGGTGCGCTTGGGCGGCTTCCGTCGGTTGTCGGCGTACGCTCCGGGCGAGATTACTGGCGATAACGCGCTGCTGGGCGCGTTATACGCCAGCCAGGCATTTGGCGGGCCGTGGGTGCCCTGGTTTGCGGGTGCCGGTTTTGAGGCGGGTAACGCTTGGGAATCGTTTGATCAGGCCAGTTGGAGCAATACAGTGCGTTCCTACAGTGTGTTTGCCGGGGTAGATACCTTTCTGGGGCCCGTGCAATTTGCCACCGCCTACAACAACCGGGACGACTGGGCCGCCTACCTGAATATTGGTTTCTCGTTCACCCAGCTGTTCTACTGATCCGCCCGCTAGGCGTCCTGCTTCTCGATCACGGCGATGGCGTCCAGGACCTGCTGACATTGCTGCATGGCGTAGCGGTGCAGGATCGCCGTCAGGCGGTCCTCGTCCCGATCCTTGATCGCCTGGATGGATTCCTGCATGTGCGCCAGGTTGTCCTCGAAAACATGGCTGCCACCGCGCTGGAAGGCTACAAAAGCGCAGCGCTTGGCCGACGGCCAGAGATCGTCGATGGCGGCCACGATAAAGTAGTTGTCCGCGTACACCAGCGAAGCCTTGGTGTACTCGATACCTAGCTCGAGAAAGGCCATCAGGTCACTGGTCTCAAAGCAGGTTTTCATCCGGGCATAGAGCAACTCCAGCCGTTCCATATCGGCCGGTTGCCATTGCCGGATCAGTTTGCGGCCGGTGTGGGTCAGATAGAGTTCGAGAGTCTCGTACAGGCTGCGGACGAAATACTCGTCCAGGGTGGTCACGAAGGCGCCCTTGCGCGGCACGTTACGTACCAGGTGGCGTTTCTCCAACAGCAGCAGGCCTTCGCGAATGGAGCCGTGGCTGACGTCCATATCCTTGGCCATTGCCCCTTCGTAAATGCGTTCGCCAGAACGTAGCTGGCCGAAGGCAATCAGGTTCTCAATGTGGCGGGCGACCTGTTCGGTCAGGGTTTCTCTGGGTTGGAACGCGTTCATGGTGTGATGTCGCTACTGCATGCGGGCTGATGGGTCAGGGCATAGTCGCATAATCGGGCTGAAAGAAACCAGTGCTGGGCGGCTCGCATCTCACTATGGCGCTCACAGCCAAGATCATAGCAGCGGTGCGAGCAGCCGGATGGCACGGCAGGTTAACCGGAACAGGATGGACCGGTCCCGGTAGTCCCGCTCGGTCATCAGCCGGCAGTTGTCCAGATCGTCTTCAAGCATGGATTCAACGCTGCTGATGAAATGCGGTGCGGTGGTCACGGCGGTGATTTCGAAGTTCAGCCGCATTGACCGGTTGTCCAGGTTGGCCGTACCCACCGCGGCGTAACGGTCATCCACCAGAACCACCTTCTGATGCATGAAGCCCGGCTGGTAGCGGTAGATGCCAACGCCGCTTTTACTGGCCTGTACCAGGTACGAGTACGCCGCCAGACCAATCAGCTTGCTGTCGGATTTCTCCGGAATCAGGATGCGCACATCCACACCCCGAAGGGCGGCCAGCTGCAGCGCGTTCATGATCTGAAAGTCCGGCACAAAGTAGGGCGAGCAGATCCACAGGCGACTGCGGGCATTGTTGATACAGTTCAGGAAGAACAGGGTGCAGGTTTCCCAGTCGTCCGCCGGTCCGGTTGGCAGCATCAGTACCCGATCCTCACCGGCGGTGTTGTTTTGCGGCGCCCAGTCCAGGTCCGGACACTCGTCGCTGGCCCAGTTCCAGTCCTCCAGCCAGGTCAGCTGCAGCCCGGTCACCGCCGGGCCCTCGATGCGGCAATGGGTATCCCGCCAGGGTTCATGGTCCATGGCGGTACCCAGATACTCGTCGCCCAGATTGATGCCGCCAACAAAGCCGATGGTGCCATCGCAGACCAGCAGCTTGCGGTGGTTGCGGAAATTGATCTGGAACCGGCGCCGGCGGACGTTGCCATCGCCAAAGGAGGCTACCCGGGCGCCAGCGGCCGTAAGCTGTTTCAAGTAGGTCTTCGATAATCCGACGCTGCCGATATTGTCATACAGGAAACAGACCTCAACGCCCTGCGCCAGTTTGCGCTCCAGGATGGACTTGATGCGGCGGCCAACCCGGTCCGAGCGGACTATGTAGAATTCCATCAGGATATAGCGGGTGGCGTTCTCCATGGCCTCGAACAAAGCCTCGAAGGTGGCCTCGCCGTCTCTCAGCAGGGTGCAGCGATTGCCTTCGGTAAAGGGCTGGCGGCCCAGCTTGCACAGCACCTGGAGTTCGTCGGTAAAGTACTGGTCAGCCGGTGCTGCGATGGAAGTGGTCTGGCGTTCAAACCGGTTCAGCAGGTTGGTCAGGCCCTGGTTGCCCATGCGTCGGGCCCGGACGTAGCCACCGAAGCGATAACGCCCGAACAGCGCAAATAGCGGCACCGCCACGTAGGGCAAACCGAGCAGGCCGATGATCCAGGCGATGGCGCCCTGGGCGGTGCGATAGGTCAGCAGAATCCGGTAGATGCAGGCCAGTGCGGCCAGATAAAGCAGGCCAACCGCCACTGCTACCCAAGAAAAGTTTTCCATAATCACTTACGTACGTCCGAAGAGGCCGGGGCCCCGGATGTCGGGTGGGTGCGAGCCAGCTGATTGGCGCGATACTGGGCCGGCGCAGTGCCGGTCCAACGTTTGAAAGCGCGGCTAAAGGCGCTGAGTTCCGAAAAACCAAGCAGGAAGGCGATCTCGCCCAGGGCGTAGTGATCGGCGGCGACGTAGCGTAAGGCTTTGTCCTTGCGTACTTGCTCTACCAGATCGTGGAAGCTGAGCCCCTCCCGCTTCAGTCTTCGATACAGGGTTTGGCGGCTCATATGACATTGCCGCGCCAGGCTGTCGGCATCGATTTTCTCCGTCGCCATCTGTTTGGAAATCAGGCGTCGGATCTTGCGGCCGAAAGAGCGCCTGGGCTGCAGCCGTGCCAGCACAGAGTTCACCTGCTTCAATACCGCGGAGTATACGTAAGGATTGCGACGGGGAATGCCATGACTGAGATGGCGGCTGTCGAAGGCCAGTCGGGTCGAGGTGCAGTCAAACGTCACCGGGCCACCCAACAGGGTTTCATACTCGTCGGCGTAACTGGGGCTCGGATGGGCGACCTCGACCCACTCGGCGTGAATCTCCGGGTGGATGAAGTGCCGGGTTCGGCTTAGCGCTGCCGCCAGGGTCCGGTCCATGTCCTGTCGGGAGTAATGATTTGGGGCATCCGGTTGCCAGGTCAGGATGGCTTCGTCGCCGGTCTGCTGAAAACTCAGGGTCACCGATTCGTTGATCAACCGGTGCAGGCGGACGTACTGGGTAACCGCTTCACCCAGGGTGTCGCAGTTGAAGAACACGTGGCCCACCAGCCCCATGCGCTCAGGATCAACCACCAGGCCTGCGTGCAGTCCTATCGCCGGGTCACCGGTTACCTGCTCGGCGTAGTCCCACAGGCGGTAGTGGGCCGGCGCCGGTATACGCAAATCCGGATTGGCCAGCGCCTGCAAGTCCATGCCGATGATCTGTTGCACCCGGGCCGGATCCAGCAGGCCCTGGCTCTGGAGGTAGTGCACCAGGGCCAGCGTGCTGGAGGCGGCCACCAGGGGCGTGTGATTGTAATCTGACGCAGCAGGGATCAAGGCGTATTCCTGATGGTTAACAATCTTTCATCTGGGATTGATACAAAATGTCAAGCGAATGAAACCGCCTGTCAACGGTTTGTCATGGCAACAACGATAGCATTAAGTCATCAGGTTGATGCAATGGAACGGTGTTTTCAGGAGGAGTTATATGGAACAGGAAATTTTTGTACCGCACAACGAGATTGAACGGACGAACGTCATTGCGCTCGCCGAATACTTGAACAGCATCTTCTATTGCTGAGTCCTCCGGCGTAACGCCGACGACTGAAAAGCCGGGCCTTGGCCCGGCTTTTTTGTGCCTGTTTGCCACCCGCGGCCGGGCGGCATTTGCTCGCCGCACTGGCGGTGGTAATGTAACCGGTCAGAAACCACCCGCTAAACCGGAGATCGTCTACCCATGAGTGTCGAGCTGAACCACCGTATTACCGGCGAAGGTGCGCCGCTGATCCTGTTGCATGGCCTGTTTGGGTCGCTGGAGAATCTCGGCGGCATTGCCCGCCGGTTGCAGGACGAGTGGCAAATCCACGCCCTGGACCAGCGCAATCACGGCAGCTCACCCCACACCGACACCATGGATTATCCCGCCATGGCCGCGGATGTGATTGCCTATCTGGACCGGCAGGGCATCGACAAGGCCCGCATCCTTGGCCATTCCATGGGCGGCAAGGTGGCCATGCAGGTTGCCTTGCAGGCGCCGGATCGGGTCGAGAAAATTGTGGTCGCCGATATTGCGCCGGTCAGTTACAAGCCCCGCCACGATGCCATTCTGGAAGGCCTCAAAAGTCTGGACCTGCAGAACGCGCGTACTCGCCAGGATGCCGACAAGTTCCTGACCGAATTTGTCGAGATGCCGTCCACCCGCCAGTTCCTGCTGAAGAATCTGGAGCGGGTACCGCGTGAGCAACAGGAGGAGGGCGGCGCCGTCTTCCGCTGGCGCCTGAACCTGCCGATCATCGAAGCCTGTTATGGCAATCTCGCCATGGCTCCGGAAGGCGAGGGACCCTACGAAGGGCCGGTGTTGTTCCTGAAAGGTGCCGAATCCGCCTACATCCAGGAGAAGCACCGGGAGCAGATCGAGCGCCTGTTCCCGGCTGCAGAGCTGCGTGTCATTCAGGATGCCGGGCACTGGCTGCACGCCGAGAAGGCCGATACCTTTGCCGCCCTGAGTCGACGGTTCCTGGCCGAGGGCCCGTAGGCTATCTCCTTCCCCAGGGTTCGCATTTTTCTCGGATGGTGGCGGTCTGCTAAGGTTAAGCCATCGCGAGAAAGGGTTTGAACACACGAACAGGCGGGCATGGTCTATGAAATGGTTGATGGTGGGAGCGCTGGTCCTGTTTGTGTTGCTGGGCACTTTTCTGCTGACACCATCGCCCATTGACAGCAAGGCCTGGCAGCCGCCCTCGCCGCCGCCGCTGACCGGGCCGCTGGCCCCCAATGAACGGCTTCGGCTGGCGGAGCTGCTGGCACGCGGGCAAGTGTATGGCCCGGAAGACACCACGGTCAGCGACGATGGCACTGTCTATGCCGGTACCCAGGATGGCCGTATTGTTCGGCTGTTCCCCGATGGTCGGGTGGAAACCTGGCTCAAGACCGAAGGCCGTCCCCTGGGGCTGGTGTTTGATGACGCTGGCAACCTGATTGTTGCGGACGCCTGGAAAGGCCTGTTGTCGATCGCCCCGGACAAGACCATCACCGTGTTGGCACGGGAAGCGGAGGGAACGCCGTTCCGGTTCACCGACGACGTTGATATCGGCCCCGATGGCCGCATCTACTTCACTGACGCCAGTTCCCGCTTCCAGCAGCCGGATTACCGGCTCGACCTCCTGGAAATGCGCCCCCACGGGCGCCTTCTGCGGTACTCGCCCTATACCGGCAAGGTTGAGGTGTTGCTCGGTAACCTGCATTTTGCCAACGGCGTTTCTGTCTCGCCCGACGGCAGTTTTGTACTGGTCAACGAAACTTGGAAATACCGAACGCTGCGCTACTGGATTCACGGCCCCAAGGCAGGCCAGGCTGAGGTGTTCGCCGACAACCTGCCGGGCTTCCCGGATAACCTGGCGGTCGACCGGGAAGGGCGCTTCTGGGTGGCGTTTCCGTCGCTGCGCAACGCCCAGGTGGACGCCCTGCACCGAAGCCCCTGGCTCAAGGATCTGGTGGCCAAGCTGCCGGACCGCCTGAAGCCGACGCCACGGGAGTATGGTCTGGTGGTGGCCTTCGATCGGGACGGCGAGGTGATCACCAGTCTCCATGACACCCGGGGCACGCATTTGCAGGAGATCACCTCGGTCAATCCCCACGGCGGTTACCTATACTTTGGTTCACTTCACAATGATCGCATCGGACGGCTACCGTTGCAGGCCATTCCCGGTCTTGGAGACGATGAAGTATGACCGATGCCAGTGCCCTTCAGTGGGATCTGCCTGATCCGTTTACCTTCGAAATTAGCGTGCGCGACGACGACACTGATCGCCTGGGGCATGCCAACAACGTGGTCTATGTGCGCTGGCTGGAAGACGTAAGCTGGGCCCACATCGAAAGCCTGGGTATGACCTGGGAACTGCATGAGGCGACGGGCAAGGCGATGGCCATCACCCGCACTGAAATCGACTACCTGGCATCCGCCAACGCCGGTGACCGGCTGATCCTTGGCACCTGGCTGACCGGGTATGATGGTCGTTTCCGTTCTTCCCGCCAGTTCCAGCTGGTTCGCCCGACTGACCGCAAGACCTTGGTCCGGGCGGTTTCCACCCACGCCTGTGTGGATATGAAATCCCAGCGCCCGAGCCGAGCCCCCCGGGAATTCGCCGAGATCCTGGCGGCAGCCGTGGTCAATGGTGCAACTGGCGTGGCCGTCAAATGAATCACCTTCGGTAGCATCTTCTGCTAGTCTGAAAAAAACACCTGCTTCCCGTTACTGCCGTTGTCCGGAGACCGTCATGGTAAATCCCGAAGAGTCGAACACCGAAACCACCATGCGCCATGTCAGCTATGACCGGTTTGGCGAGCGCGATGTCCTGCAGGTGAAGACGTCGGACATTCCGCAGCCCGGTCCAGGCCAGGTGCTGGTTCGCGTTCATGGTGCTGGTCTCAACCCCATCGACTGGAAGACCCGTAAGGGGCTTGGCTTCGCCGCCCGACAGATTGAAAACAGTCTGCCCTGGACTCCGGGTTACGACGTGGCGGGCGAAGTGGTCGAAGTCGCCGAAGACGTGACGACACTGGCGCCTGGGGATCGGGTAATGGGCATGATCGGGTTTCCAGAGGGCGGCGGTGGTTACGCCAGTTATGCCGTCGCCGGAGCCGATGAGTTTGCCATAGTGCCGGAGGAATTGGACCTGCTGGCCGCGGGGGCCTTACCCCTGGCGGCACTGACTGCCTGGCAGGCGCTGTTCGAGGTGGCCAAGCTGGATTCAGGACAGAAAATCCTGATTCACGCCGGTGCCGGTGGGGTTGGGCATTTTGCTGTTCAGTTTGCGCTGGAGCGGGGTGCCCACGTGGTGGCCACGGCGTCCGCGGCGAACCGGGATTTCCTGGCCGAGCTGGGTGTGCACGAAGTCATTGATTACCGAACCACCGACGTTGCTGAAGAGTGCTACGGCCTTGATGTAGTGCTTGATCTGGTGGGCGGTGAGGAAGGTAAGCGGTCGCTGCATACCCTGGGAGAGCATGGCGTGCTGGTGACCATCCCGACGGTGACCGCCGATGAGATCATTAGTGCCGCCGAAAACATGGGCTTGCGGGCCCACGGCATGACCGTGCGTCCCGATGTCTTCCACCTGGATGAAATTGCCGAGCTGATCGAGGATGGAGATGTCCGGGTGCACCTGGATCAGGTCTTTCCCCTTGATCAGGTTGCCCACGCCCATGAACTGCTCGAAGGCGGTCACGTGCGCGGCAAACTGGTCCTGGACTGCCGCTGAGGGCTCAGGCCCCTTGGTTACCCTCTTTTTCCGTCTCTGAGCTCTCGGTTGCACTGTTGCTCGGGCTTTCTTTAGTGGCAGTGCCATTGCTTGCCTGTCCGTCCCGCTCCTTGCGCTCCTTTCGGGCCTGGGGAGGGACCAGGCTGATCAGCATCCAGTCTTTTTCCGGTTTCAACGTCTCCATGTCCATCACCGGCATAACGTGGCCCTTGCTGTCGAACACGAACAGTACCAATGCCTGGCGCTGGAACTGGTTCAGGAAGTCGTCATAGCTGAACTCGTCGCTGAGCTGGGTAGTGCGCACTGTGTAGTCCTGGCTCGCCAGGCTGGCCAGTTTGGCGTAGCTCACGCCACCGAACAGGCCCCGGGTCATCTGGATTTTTTCGGCGGTCTGGTGACGCGCCTTCTGGTCCTGATCGCCTTCCGCGAGGCTGAATACGCTGTGGTTCCCGAACCAGTCCAGGAAGTGGTAGGTGGCCAATGAGTTCATGTGCTTGTAGGGCGAAATCACCAGCAGGTTGCCGATACCTGTCAAGTCCAGATGGGTTGAGGCGTGTTCCGACACCGGGTTGCCGAAATAGGTTTGCAGGTTTTCCATGCGCGCCTGACGCACGTTCTCCCAGTTGGTGTCTGCCAGGGTGACCGGCACGTCGGATTTCTTCAGGGCCAGGCCGATCATGCGTGCGACCGGGTTAGCCCCGAGCACCAGGAATCCGTATTCCGCCGGCTCGTCCACTTTCAGCATTTTCGCCACCGGGCGAGCGGTCAGGCTCTGCAGTGTCACGGTGGCAATGATCAGCATGAACACCAGCGGCACCAGGGTGCCGGCACTCTCGTAGCCCAGTTTCTGCAGTTGGAAGGCAAACAGGGCCGAGACCGCAGCCGCGACAATGCCCCTAGGGGCAATCCAGCTCAGGAACAGTTTTTCCCGCCAGTTCAGCTTGGTGCCAATCGCCGACAGGAAGATGCTCAGCGGCCGGGCCACCAGCATCAGGATCGCCAGCACCAGGGCCAGCCCCCAACCGAGCTCGGCAATGGCACTGAACTCCACGCGGGCGGCCAGAATGATGAACAGGGCGGAAATCAGCAGAACGCTGAGCGACTCCTTGAATTCGAGAATGCTCTCGATCGGCACCTGCTTCATGTTGGCCATCCAGATCCCCATTACGGTAACCGTCAGCAGGCCGGACTCGTGGGCGATTTCATTGGACAGGGCGTAAACGCCAAGCATGAAGGTGAGGGTGCCGGCATTGTGCAGGTACTGCGGGACCAGGTGCTTACGCAATACCAGGCCATTCAGGTAGCCGGCAATCGCACCAATCAGGAAGCCGACCATCAGGGTCTTGCCGAAGATGTAGAGCGAGTGGCCAAACACGTTGCCCTGGCCCCAGGAGATAATGCCCTCGAACACTAGTACCGCGAGCAGCGCACCGACCGGATCGATGATGATGCCTTCCCAGCGCAGGATGTTGGCCAGGTTGGATTTTGGTCGGACCGAGCGCAGCAGCGGTGCAATCACCGTGGGGCCGGTAACGATGGAAATGGCGCCAAACAGCAGTGCTACCGGCCAGGATACATCCAGCAGCCAGCGCACTGACAGAGTGCCGATGATGCAGGTAACGATGGAGCCAACCGGAATCAGGTTGCGCACCATTTTGCCGTGGCCACGGATTTCGGCCAGGCGCAGGGTCAGGCTGCCTTCGAACAGGATGATGGCGACGGCGAGAGAGATCACCGGGAACAGCAGCTCACCAAACACCGCCTCCGGCACCAGGAAACCGAAGAACGGGCCGGCGGCAATACCACCGGCGAGCAGAAACAGGATTGCCGGCATCCTGACCCGCCAGGCCAGCCATTGGCAGAACAGGGAGAGAACGCCGATGCTGGCAAGCAGCAGGACCGTGCTAATGGGCATAATGGGGGCAAATCCTTTGGGTTATTGGTTGGCGCGTCTGGCGATCCGGTTCAGCAACCGGGAAGCCGCAAAGAAGCCAAAACTGGCGGTGACCGGGCTTGACGCGCCAAAACCGGAAGCGCAATCCAATCGCACTGGGCCATCGGTTGCCGGTTTCTGCAAGCATACTTCGCCGTCCCCGGCAGGATATGTCAGTTGCTCCAGCGAGTATACGGCCTCAATACCAAAACGGCGCTTTGGGTTGCGCGAAAAGCCATACTCCCGGCGCAACAGGTTCCGCACCTTGGCCAGCAGCGGGTCCTGGGTGGTCTTGCTCAAATCCGCGACCTGAATCTGAGTTGGGTCCATCTGGCCACCGGCACCACCGGCGCAGACCAGTGGGAGCTTGCGGCGCTGGCAGTGAGCGATCAGGGCGGCCTTGGCCTTGACGCTGTCGATGGCGTCGACCACGCCGGTCATCGCCGGAGTGATCAGCTCAGCGACGTTCTTGGTGGTCAGGAAACCGAAATGCACCCGGATATCAGCCTGGGGATTGATTGCCCGCAGGCGGTCCGCCATGGCATCGGTCTTGGTACGACCGTACTGCTGCTCCAGGGCATGAAGCTGGCGGTTGGTGTTGGACACGCAAATGTCGTCCATGTCGATCAGGGTGATGGTGCCGATTCCACTACGGGCGAGCGATTCGGCGGCCCAGGAGCCCACGCCCCCCAGTCCGACAATGGCAATGTGGGCGGACCGAAAAGCCTCCAGGGCGCGATGCCCATAGAGTCGTTCAATGCCACCAAAGCGAAAGGCGTAATCGTCGGCGTTCATGCGGCCTCCGGTCAGGTCCGGTGTGGGACCGGACGGAATCAAAGAGCGCAATTGTAACCCAGAGCGGGGTCACACCGCAGGTGTTGCGGCACATAGGTGGTGCAGGATGTCATCGTAACAATGGGTGCGGTCAGGGCCGATTGGCCCTGACCGATTCTGACCTTATGCGGCCCAGTGGTCGTCGTCGAACGCCATCAGGCTGTCTTTGCCAGTCTTGATGTCGCCCAGCAGCCAGTGAATTTCCGGCAGCAGTTTCTCAAAGTAGAAACGGGCGGACACCTGCTTGCTCTCCAGCAGCGGCTTGTTTATGCCATCCGCTTCCAGCTGCTGTCCGGCAACACCGGCCATGCGCGACCAGAGGTAGCCGATCACAGTCAGGGCCATCAGGCGCAGGTACGGGGTGGCGGCGGAGCCGGCCTGTTCGGGATCGCTCGGCGCGTTGCTCGCCAGCCACATGGTGGCTTCCTCAAGACACTTGATGGCGTCTTTCAGCTCTTCGCGATGAGGTGCTTCCGGGTTGTCTTTGAGGTAACCGGTGAGCACACCGAACAGGCTGCGCACCAGCTGTCCGCCCTTCAGGCTGAGCTTGCGGCCGACCAGGTCCATGGCCTGAATGCCGTTGGTACCCTCGTAGATCCGGGCGATGCGGCCATCACGAACCAGCTGCTCCAGCGGCCAGTCGGTGGTGAAACCGGAACCGCCCAGTACCTGCAGACCGGTGTTGGCGTTGTTGAAGCCCTCATCGGTCAGGAAAGCCTTGACCACCGGCGTCAGCAGCTGCACCAGATCATCCGACGATTCACGCACTGCCTCATCGGTGTGGGCCACTGACAGGTCCAGGTGGTGGCCGGTAAACAGTGCCAGGGCACGCATGCCTTCGTTCAACACTTTCTGGCGCATCAGCATACGACGCACGTCGGGATGCACGATGATCGGGTCGGCTGGGCCGTCCGGATTCTTGGGGCCACTCAGGGAACGGCTCTGCAGACGCTCGCGGGCAAAGCCCAAACTCTCCTGGTAAGCCATTTCGGCCAGGCCCAGACCCTGCATGCCCACCATCAGGCGGGCTTCGTTCATCATAGTGAACATGGCACGCATGCCGTCGTTGGGTTCGCCCACCAGCCAGCCTTTGGCGCCTTCAAAATTCATCACGCAGGTGGCAGAACCCTTGATGCCCATCTTGTGTTCCAGACCGCCGCAGAACGCCGGGTTGCGCTCGCCGGTGTCCGGCAGGACCTTGGGTACCACGAACAGGGAGATGCCCTTGGTGGTGTCGGGCGCACCGGGCAGCTTGGCCAATACCAGATGGACAATGTTGTCGACCAGGTCGTGCTCACCACCGGTGATCCAGATCTTGGTGCCTTCGATGGCATAGCTGCCGTCGTCGTTCGGGGTGGCGCGGGAGCGGATCAGGCCCAGATCAGTACCACACTGGGGTTCGGTCAGGCACATGGTGCCGGTCCACTCGCCGGAGATGAGTTTCTCCAGGTAAACCTTTTTCAGTTCGTCGGAGCCGTGGGCGTGCAGGGCGCTGATGGCGCCGTGGGTGAGGCCTGGGTACATGCCCAGCGAGAGGTTGGTGGAGCAGACCATCTCATCGACGACAAATTTAAGGGTGTGGGGAAGTCCCTGGCCGCCGAATTCCAGCGGTGCGTCCAGGGCAGTCCAGCCACCTTCGACAAACTTCTTATAGGCTTCCTTGAAACCTGCGGGCGTGATCACCGCATGGGTCTCGGGATCGTAGCTGCAGCCTTCGCGATCGCCAACCTGGTTGGTGGGCTGAATTACTTCCGCTGCCAGCTTGCCGGCTTCGTCAATGACCGCAGAAATCAGGTCGGGAGTGGCGTCGGCGTATTTTTCCAGCTCGTGGAGCCGGTCTGCACCCAATACATCAAACAACAGAAAGCGAAGATCGTTCGCGGGAGCCTGGTATTGCATGGAGTACTCTCCTCAGTGTGCTTCTTTATCTTGAGACCCCGAGCCAGTGGCCCGTGATCTTGTGGTGTCGAGTTGTGTTTGATCGGAACAGGTGATTCATACGCCCGTTTTAATATCCCGGTTCACAGGCGCCAGCAGTCCAGCCGTTAAACTGTTCGTATTTCCTACAGGATTTGAGCGCGCGGCTTGAGGAACAGCCGGGGCGTTGAAGTGTTTACACCAGTGGGAGAGTCACCATGAAACGAGTGCTGATAGCCGGCGTATCGGGAGCCATTGGCGCTGCGTTGGCAGAGGCCATTCTGGCCGAGTACCCGGACAGCCGGGTAGTTGGCTTGTGCCGGGACCCGGGTCGGGCGCCCGAGACGTTGCACCACTCCGATCGGGTCACCTTAGTGCCCTGGGACGCCAGTGACAGCGGTTCTTTGGCTTCGGTTACTGATGCGCTGGAGTCCGTGTTCCCGGCGCGAGAGGGTATCGACACCGTTGTTTACGCGGCTGGCTTGCTGCATTCCGACACTGTGTTCCCGGAGAAGCGCCTCGAAGACCTGTCTGCCAATGCCATGACCCAGGCCTTTGCGGTCAATGTCACCGGGTTCGGCCTGCTGGTGCAGGCGCTTATTCCCTGGCTCAGGCACAAGGAGCTGAAACGGATAGCGGCGATTTCGGCGAAGGTGGGTTCCATTACCGATAACCGACTGGGCGGCTGGTACGCCTATCGCAGCTCCAAGGCGGCGCTGAATATGCTGGTGCGGGGTTTGTCGGTGGAATTGCCGCGCCGGTGTAAGCCAGTGGCCTGTGTGGCGTTGCACCCGGGCACCACCGAGTCGGCGCTCAGTGAGCCGTTCCGGCAGTCGTTGGCGCAACTGAAGGTGCACACGCCGTGCCAGACCGCAGAGAATCTGCTCAAGGTCATCGGAGACGTGACTGATGACGACAACGGCCGCTTTCTCAGCTGGGAGGGTTCGGAATTGCCCTGGTAGGTTCGATGGGCACAAAAAAGGGCGATCAATGATCACCCTGTCTCGTTTACAGCCTGAAGCCAATCAGCGAATGAACGGGTTCAGCATCCGGGTAAAGGTGCCAGTGAGCTTAACCGGAGCGCTGAGCACCGATAATGTAATGCAATCTTCACAACCGACCGCAACTGGCTTGTGCTCATCCTGATCGTTAAGCACGACAAAATCCCACTGGTTGAACACGCCTTTCTGATCTGCAAACGCACCTTGCAGAACGATGGTCGTTTCTTCCCCGCGATGGGTGTGTGCCGGCGCCTTGCCGCCTGCCGCCAGTTTCTGCAACACAACCTGTTCGGACTGACCCGGGAACCGATCGGTAATGTCCAGCACGCTGACGTCGCCCAACTGCCGCTTCCACGGCAGCTTGTTGATGTCGTCGCCGAGCAGCTTCTGCAAGGCACTCATGCGTGGCGCCGTGGCAACCTTGGCTGCTCCCGCCGGCTCACTGTCGATCATGGAGAGAATGCTATCAAACATGCCCTCGGAAACAGACACCTTAGGCTGTTGTTCCATCATCACCGCACCCAGACTGTCGAGCGTATCGACACGGCTGCGGCAATGCGGACATTCGTCCAGATGCAGCCGAATGCACAGAGCATGCGGCTCGCTCAAATTGCCTGCGCTGTATTCCATCAAGCTCAGACTGTCGGGATGATGACGTGTCATACGTTTTGATCCTGCAATATCACTTTCAGCTTGTTCAATGCCAGGCGCACCCGGCTTTTCACCGTACCAAGGGGAATGTTCAACTCATTCGCCACCATCTGGTGCGACTTGTTCTCCATGTAGACCTTGGCGATCACGGTAATCTGTTCTTCGGGCAAATGGCTCAGCGATTCCCGAATACGACGTTCTGACATGAGACGATGCAGGGACGTAACCGGTTCATTTTCATTGTCCCCCGGGATCTGCCAGAGATCCTCGGTTTCAACCGGCATCTCTGCGCTGGTGCGCTGCATCTTTCGGAGCATGTCGATGCGCTGGTTCCGGGCGATGGTGAAAATCCAGGTTGAGGCGGCAGCCTTGCGCCAATCATAGAGGCAGGATCGACGCCAGATGGAGACAAAAACTTCCTGGACCAGCTCTTCAGCGTGGCTGGCCATTCCGTTTGCCATGGCGTAGTACTTGATCTGCGGACCAAAGTGCTCGAAGAGAGCGTGGTAGGCCGCGCGATCCTGATTTTTGCCCACTTTCTGCAGCAACTGGCTCCAAGGGTCTTTTCTTCCTTCAGAGCTAGCCGGCTTTTGCTCCAGTGTGCTCACTGGACGCTCCTTGACAGTTACATGATTTGAACTTGTTCTAGCCATCATTCTATGCACTCGTCCCGGGTTTGTCAGTTTGGGTAATTACGGGCCGGATCTGACTGTGGATCAGTGCAAGCACGAAAAAGAATGATGAATGAGGTCGGCACCGGGCGCTTTCCGGGAGGCGCCGGGTTCATTCTTCCAGGTAGGTGTAGCCCTCCAGGCCTGCAGTCAATTCTGCCAGCAACTGTGTCCGCTGGCTCTCGGACAGGTCACTGGCGTCGAATTTCCGCCGGTAGGTCTGCAGCAGGGCCTCGGGCTCGAAGTTGACGTAGCGCAGCACCTTGGAAACGGTATCCCCGGTGATCGGCTGACCAATGCTGAAGCCGCCCTCCAGGTTCAGCTGGACGTCCACCGAATGGGTGTCCCCAAACAGGTTGTGCATGTCGCCGAGAATTTCCTGGTAGGCCCCGGTCATGAAGAAGCCCATTAGCAGTGGCTCGCCCGGGGTTTCCTCCGGCAGTGGCAGGGTGGTTTCGGTGCCCTGGCCGTCGACGTACCGGTCAATGCGGCCATCGGAATCGCAGGTGATGTCCTGGATGACGGCGCGGCGATTCATCGGCCGGTTCAGGCCGCTGATGGGCATCACCGGGAAGATCTGGTCAATGCCCCAGACGTCCGGAAGTGACTGAAACAGTGAGAAGTTCACGAATAGTTTCTCAGCCAGCTTCTCATTCAGTTCGTCAATGATCTCCCGGTGCGCCCGATTGGCCGAATTCAACTGGTTTCGAAGCAGACGGCAGCAGCGGGTGTAAAGGGTTTCGGCGTCGGCCCGTTCCGGTAGCGACAGCACACCATGGGCGAACTGGCCATGGACGTCGGCCATGGCATGGAGCACGTCGTGGTAGATCTCGGCCAGCGAGCGAGGGGTGTCTGAATCCTCCAGGCTGAGCAGATCCCGCCATAAGTCATGCAGCGGCCCTGGTGCTTCCGGCGATGGCTGCTCGGGGGTGCGATCCTGGGGTACTTCCTGGTCAATCACGTTGGTGACCAACACCGAATGATGCGCGGTCAGGGCTCGGCCCGATTCACTGATCAGGTGCGGATGCGGAATGCCGTAACGGTCGCATTCGGTCTGCAGGACATGAATCACGTTGTAGGCGTATTCGTGCACGCTGTAGTTCATTGAGCAACTGCTACGGGAGCGGGTGCCCTCGTAGTCCACGCCCAGGCCGCCACCGATATCCACAGTATCGATGGGCGCGCCCAACTGGCGCAACTCGCTGTAGAAGCGTGCGCATTCCCGCAGGCCGGTCTGGATGTCGCGGATGTTGGCAATTTGCGATCCCAGGTGAAAGTGCAGTAACTGCAAGGTGTCGAGGGCACCGGCCTGGCGCAGAGTGTTGACCACATCCAGTACCTGGCTGGCGGACAGCCCGAACTTGGATTTCTCGCCGCCGGTGTTCTGCCAGTTGCCCTTGCCAATGGTGGCCAGGCGGGCGCGGACACCAATCAGTGGCGACACGCCAAGATCCCGGGCTTCGTCCAGGATCAGCGGCAGTTCCGACTGTTTTTCCACCACGATGAAGACCCGGTGACCCAGCTTCTGGCCGATCAGTGCCAGACGAATGTATTCCCGATCCTTATAGCCGTTGCAGACAATAACCGAGCCGGGCTGTCGGGACATGGCCAGAACCGCCATCAGCTCGGGTTTGCTGCCGGCCTCCAGGCCGATCTGGCCCTGGCTAGCGGCCGGTTCGGCCGACAACAGCTCTTCCACGACCCGGCGCTGCTGGTTGACCTTGATCGGGTACACCGCAGTGTACTGGCCCTGATAGCCCTGATCGCCGGCGACCTTGTTGAAGGCGCCGCACAGTTTATTGACTCGATCATGCAGGATGTCGGTAAAGCGGATAAGCACGGGTAGCTGGATGCCGGATTGCAGCAGTGACTCGGTCAGGTCCGGCAGATTGATGCGGGCCGGACTGAGGCCCCGATCCGGGCGGATCAGCACCTCGCCCTGCTCATTGACACCGATGTAGCCATCGCTCCAATGGGCAATGTTGTAGACCTTGTGGGCAGCAGTGCCGCTGGATTCGCTCATGCTTGCTATCCTTTCAGAAAACCGGGGCCGGCGAGATGGAGGCAGGTGCGGCCGGCTGTATGGTCGCCATTGTATGGATTCCGCCCGCCGGCTAAAAGAACCGGGTGTGGAAACTACAGGGCAAGTCCGGCGATTAAAGCTTTAGCTGCCGGAGTGGCATGCCTACAATACGCCCTTTAACCCGGCTCATGGACCACAGCAGGAGAAGTACGATGACGGCATTGAACGAAGGTTGGTTTACCGAAGTATTTCAGGATCAAGGGACGGCGTTTTCCCTGCAGGTGAAGAACAAGGTGCACGAGGAGCAGACGCCGTTCCAGAAGCTGGAAATCTATGAAACCGAAACTTTCGGCAACCTGATGGTGCTGGATGGTTGTGTGATGCTGACCAGCCGGGACAACTTCCTGTACCACGAGATGATGACTCACCCGGCCCTGTTCACCCACAAAGACCCGCGCAAAGTAGTCATCATCGGCGGCGGCGATTGTGGCACCCTGAAAGAAGTGCTCAAGCACCCGGGCGTGGAAGAAGCCTGGCAGGTGGAAATTGATGAGCGGGTCACCCGGGTTTCGGAGAAGTACTTCCCGGAGCTGTGTGAATCCAACGGCGATCCCCGGGCCAATTTCTTCTTTGGTGATGGCATCCAGTGGATTCGAGACATTGAGCCCAACAGCCTCGATCTGATCATCATCGACAGCACCGATCCGGTCGGTCCGGCCGAAGGCCTGTTTGCCCTCGATTTCTATCGTGATGCCATGCTGGCCCTGCGTGACGGCGGCCTGATCGTGCAGCAGAGTGAATCCCCGCTGTTGCACACCCGCACGATCATCAAGTCGATCCATGAGGATATGCGCAAGGCCGGCTTTGATCACGTCCAGACCCTGCCATTTCCGCAACCGGTTTACCCCACGGGCTGGTGGAGTTGCACCATGGCCGGCAAGGAAAAGCCGGTACGCTATTTCCGGGAGGAGGATGCCGAGAACCGTCCGTTTGTTACCCGCTACTACAACCCTGGAACCCATCACGGTGCCCTGGCGATGCCTCAGTTCATGGTTGATGAACTGGAGGATCATGTCATTCCTGGTGAGGGCTGAGCCGGCGCCCGCACTCGAACCTGTATCCTGATCAGGCTTGTTTCAGGGCTGTCATTCTTTCCCGCTATGAGCGGCCCGTTGCTTTGATCAAGATGATCTCTACGGGCCTGGATGGATTGACTAGACTGATGGGGCAGTGGGAATTGATCGGAGATAGCGGCCACGCCAGGAGAGGGAGCCATGATGGTGCGACAAGGGGAGTCTGAGAAAAACTGGTTCCGGTCAGAGCGGCTGAGTTCGGTAAACGGTGAGTATTTCTTTGAAACCCGGGAGGGTTCAATAGAAGGGCCTTTTGAGTCTGAGCTAGAAGCTTTACTGGAATTGCGATTGTATCTGCAAAAGGCTGAGTACCAGTCGTATTTGACCCAGCCAGCACACTAAAGTCTGACCATGAAAAAAGGCGCCTCGAAGGGCGCCTTTTTGGTTGGGATCGAGAGACGCTTTACGGCTTGGCGCTCACGAATTCCGGGTAGGCTTCCATGCCACACTCGGACAGATCCACACCTTCGTACTCGTCTTCTTCGCTGACCCGCAGGCCAATTACGGCTTTCAGGATGCCCCAGACAACCAGGCTGGCTACGAAGACCCAGGCGAAGATGGTGATTGCGCCGACAATCTGGCCGCCGAAGCTGGCGCCACTGTTGGTGACCGGAACCAGCAGCAGACCTAGCAGTCCGCAGACACCGTGAACTGAGATAGCACCAACTGGATCGTCGATACGCAGCTTGTCCATGGTGACGATGCTCAGTACCACCAAGACACCGCCAAAGGCGCCGAACAGGGTCGCGGTCAGGGCGCTCGGAGTGGACGGTTCAGCGGTGATAACCACCAGGCCAGCCAGGGCGCCGTTCAGCAGCATGGTCAGGTCGGCCTTGCCAAACATCAGGCGAGCTGTGATCAGAGCTGCAATCGCACCACCGGCAGCGGCGGTGTTGGTGTTCAGGAACACCATGGCTACCGAGTTGGCGCTGGCGATGTCGCCCAGCTTCAGCACCGAGCCACCGTTGAAGCCGAACCAGCCCATCCACAGGATGAAAGTGCCCAGAGTAGCCAGCGGCAGGTTGGCACCCGGGAAAGCGCGGATTTCGCCGTTCGCACCGTACTTGCCTTTACGGGCACCCAGCAGGATGACACCCGCCAGAGCCGCTGCTGCACCAGCCATGTGAACGATGCCGGAGCCGGCAAAGTCACTGAAGCCGAGGTCGCCCAGAGAGTACATGCCGAAGACAGACGCGCCGCCCCAGGTCCATGCACCTTCCATCGGGTAGATGAAGCCAGTCATGACAACCGCGAAGATCAGGAAGGCCCAGAGTTTCATACGCTCGGCCACGGCACCGGAGACGATGGACATGGCGGTAGCGACAAAAACCACCTGGAAGAAGAAGTCAGAAGCGCCGGAGTAGATGGAACCACCCTCGAAGCCGTCTTCACGGCCGGCGAAATCACCCAGAACGGCAGCGGTATCAACGTCGGCGATGCCGGACAGGAAGATATTGCCGCCGTACATGATGGCGTAACCGCACACCAGGTACATGATGCAGGAGATGGCAAACAGTGCCACGTTTTTGGTCAGAATTTCGGTGGTGTTCTTGGAGCGCACCAGGCCGGCTTCCAGCATGGCGAAGCCCGCGGCCATCCACATTACTAATGCGCCGCACACCAGGAAATAAAAGGTATCTATTGCGTATTGCAGGTGAAAAAGATTGCTTTCCATTTGAAGCCCTCCGCACGAGGCTTTTCAGGTTATAAGTTTTTTTGCGCTGGCTAAGTCTTTTTTCTTAGATCTGGATCAGACCGCTTCTTCGCCGGTTTCGCCAGTCCGGATCCGGATGGCTTGCTCCAGTTCAGTCACGAAGATCTTGCCGTCACCGATCTTGCCAGTGTTGGCTGCCTTGGTAATGGACTCAATAACCTGGTCAAGCAGGTTGTCGCCAATGGCAACTTCAACCTTAACTTTGGGCAGGAAATCAACTACGTACTCTGCGCCACGGTACAGTTCGGTGTGGCCCTTCTGTCGACCGAAGCCTTTGACTTCAGTGACGGTTACGCCTTGCACGCCAATCTCGGATAGTGCCTCACGGACATCATCCAACTTGAAAGGCTTGATGATCGCTGTCACAAGTTTCATTGCTTTCTCCTTGGTAAAGCCGTCCCAACTTCAAGGGCCTCTGGGCCAGCGGCTGGGTTCGGAATGCTGCCACCTCGCACACCAACTGTGCGGATTGCGTACGAGAGCTTTAGCATCGGGTGTGCCAACGCAAAAAAATTCTTAAATAACAGCCAGCTAGCGAATGGCTGTCCCAGATTGGCGCAAAACTGCGCACCAAAATCGGGCATCGCGCCCCGTAATGGGCCAAATTAGAGCGGCTCAGCGGGACGGCGTGGGTCATTATACAGTCGACCGGCTACAGTATGGCAGGGGGCGCGGTGTGATACACTCCCGCGTACCGGTGCAGGCCCCGTGTCTGGTCGTAAAACCGGCCATTATTCCAACCAGTAGAGGTGATGCGTGAAAGGTCCGCAGGATATTTTCGCCCAATTGCAGGGCCAGTTTGGTCAATTCGTTCCGGATATGGCGCGGGCTGCCCGTGAGGATTTCGAGACCCAGGCCCGGGCCACGGTGATGTCGGTTCTGTCCCGGCTAGAACTGGTCACCCGGGAGGAATTTGATGCCCAGCAGGCGGTGCTGATGAAAACCCGGGAAAAGGTCGACGCACTGGAACACCGGGTAGCCGCTCTCGAGCAAAAGCTACAAGAGAGATAACCCGGCGATGGCCTGAATGGAAATCGGGCCGATTGTATCTATGTTAACCAGGGAAGGTTGTCATGCTTGCCATTGTCCACTCGCGCGCCAGCGTGGGGGTCTCCGCGCCTGCGGTGACCGTTGAAGTCCATCTCTCGGGCGGTCTGCCCGCGCTCTCAATTGTCGGGCTGCCGGAAACCGGTGTCCGGGAGAGTCGTGAGCGCGTTCGCAGCGCTTTGCTAAATGCCGGTTTTGAATTCCCCGCCCGCCGCATCACCATCAACCTGGCGCCAGCCGATCTGCCAAAAGAGGGTGGTCGTTTCGATCTGCCCATCGCCCTGGGTATTCTTGCCGCCTCGGGCCAGATTCCCGCTGATAGCCTGTCTGCCCACGAATTCGTCGGGGAGTTATCCCTGGACGGAGCGCTTCGCCCGCTGAATGGTGTCTTGCCGTCGGTGCTGGCGGCCCGGGCGGCAGGCCGGGCGCTGTTGGTGCCCCAGGCCAATGCCGCTGAGGCGGCCCTGGCCAGTCAGGGCGAGGTCCTGGCGGCCGGGCATTTGCTGGCGGTGGTTGAGCATCTGGCCGCCCGTGCCCGGCTGGTGCCGGTGGCCAGGGCTCCGCGTACGCCGGCATCGGAATCAGCTGGTGAGCTCCCGGATCTGGCCGATGTCCGTGGCCAGGCGGTGCCCCGAAGAGCCCTGGAGGTGGCCGCCGCCGGCAATCACAACTTGCTGTTCTTTGGTCCACCGGGCACCGGTAAGAGTATGTTGGCCAGCCGATTGCCCGGCATTCTGCCGGATCTGGAGGATGACGCCGCGATGGAAGTGGCCAGTGTTCATTCCGTTGCCGGTCTGGCCCTGGCCACGGATGACTGGCACAGCCCGCCATTTAGGGCGCCCCATCACACCGCCTCTGCCGTTGCCATGGTCGGTGGTGGCAGTAGCCCGCGGCCCGGTGAAATCTCCCTGGCGCATCGGGGCGTACTGTTTCTCGACGAGCTACCTGAGTTTGAACGGCGGGTTCTGGAAGTGCTGCGTGAACCCATGGAAACCGGGGAAATCGCCATCAGCCGGGCCGCTCGCCAGGTTCGGTTCCCGGCCCGGTTTCAGGTGGTGGGCGCCATGAACCCATGTCCCTGTGGCTTCAGTGGCCACCCGACCATTGAATGTCAGTGCACGCCGCAGCAGGTGTTGCGCTACCGGTCGAAGATCTCCGGGCCATTGCTGGACCGGTTCGACCTGCACGTGGAAGTGCCGGTTCAAGGTGGTGACATTCTGATGGGGCAGGCCGGCGGCGCCGAATCCAGTGCCTTGGTCCGAAGTCGGGTTGTGCAGGCACGCGCCCGGCAAAACAGGCGTAAACAGTTGAATTCGGAGCTGAGCGGCCGCGCCTTGCAAGAAGTCTGTCGCCTGGATACCGAGGGCGAGAGTTTGCTCACCGGTGCCATGGAGAAGTTGGGGCTGTCGGCCCGGGCCCTGCACCGTATTCTAAGGGTGGCGCGCACCCTGGCGGATCTGGACGGGGTCGAACACCTGGCGCACAGTCATCTGGTCGAGGCGCTGGGCTATCGTCAGCTTGATCGCCAGCATGGGCAGAATGCCCTGGTGTCCTCCTGAGCCCGTACACTCTGGTAAACTGTCGCCAAAATCATGTTTAAACAGACCCGCAGCCTGCGGTTGAGGACTTCAGATGACCGACCAGAAAGACCCGCACGAGCCGAAGGAAGCAGCGCCAGAGTCGCCGGTAACCACTCGCCGAGGCATTCGCAGCTTCGTGCTTCGCCAGGGCCGGATGACCGAGGGCCAGAAGAAAGCCTATGAGCGCAGCTGGCCGAAGTACGGTCTCACTCGCGAAGACGGCATGATTGACCCACGGGAGGTGTTCGGTCGCGAAGCCATGCTGAACCTGGAAATCGGTTTTGGCATGGGCCATTCGCTGGCGGAAATGGCCGAGGCCGCGCCGGAGCAGGATTTCATCGGTGTGGAAGTGCACCTGCCGGGCGTCGGCGCCCTGCTGAAGGAAGTGGAAGATCGTGGTCTGGAGAATGTCCGGGTCTATAGCATTGACGCCAACGACGTCATCGATCTGTGCCTGCCGGACGCCTGTCTGGATCGGGTGATGGTGTTCTTCCCGGATCCCTGGCACAAGAAAAAGCACCACAAGCGTCGCCTGATCCAGCACGAGTTCGTGCAGCGCATCCGTCATAAGCTGCGGGTTGGTGGCATCCTTCACCTGGCAACGGATTGGGAGAACTACTCCGAGCACATGATGGAAGTTATGAGCGAATCGGAAGGGTTTGCTAATACTCAGGACAACGGTGTTTTCTCACCGCGGCCCGAAGACCGGCCCATCACCAAGTTTGAAAAGCGCGGTGAGCGACTCGGTCATGGCGTCTGGGATCTACTGTTTCACCGTACTAACTAACTCGTTAAGTCTAATGCCGGAAGTCGACAGTCGACAGTCGTCAGCCGTGAGCTAGCGGGTGACGGCGTGACGCCCGAACAATGACCAGGCCGGCAATGCCCAGGGTCAGTCCGGTGTACTTGATCAGGGCACAGATGGTGGCGGACAGGCTGACCACGTCGGTCGGCGGATTGAAGTTGTTCAGCAGCAGGATGTTCTCGGTGACGTCACTGAGGCCGGCCGCGACGAACAGCGCGCGGATCCAGCGGGCAACCATACGCTCACGGACACCGGGACGATCCCGTGTAAAGTGTCGGGTGAGCTGGATCAGCGCCAGCAGATAGGCGGGAATAAACAGGAAATCGAGCCACAACGAGACCTGAGCCCAGACTTCGCCGCCCGAGCGCCAGCTACGGAGAATGGCATGGGCCTGATCCGCGGTTCCGGCCATCTGAAAGCTGACAATGCCTTGAGGTGCCGAGCCAGTCTGCAACGGTTGGTTGACCAGGATCAGGGCCACAAGCAGCACCAGCGCGGCGATCAGCGTCGCCCTCAGGGTCTTGGGTAGCGCTGCGAGTTCTTTCATCCAGTCCATTACAGAAAACGCTCCAACAGGCTATTCAGGTATCGCTGGCCCAGATCAGTGGCTTGCAGGCGATGCTGCTCCAGCAATTCTTCGTCACGCAACTGATCAAGTTTTACCGCAACTGAAGACAGGGGTAAACCCGTACGCTCGGTAAACAGTGTTTCCTCCACCCCTTCCGTCAGCCGCAGGGCATTCATCAGGAACTCCAGCGGCAGGTCCTCGATGTCAATCGGTTCGGTGCCCGCCGTTCGACTGCCAATCCGGTTCAGGTAGGCTTCCGGTTGCCGGGTTTTCCAGTACCGCCTGATGCTGCCGTCGGCGAGACTGATTTTACCGTGGGCACCGGCTCCCAGCGCCAAATAGTCACCGAAGGTCCAGTAGTTGAGATTGTGGCGTGATGCCTGTCCCGGGCGGCTCCAGGCTGAGACTTCGTAGTCTCGGAACCCCTGCTGGCGCAGGAAATCGCCACCCTGACGGTAGATCTCCCACAGCCGGTCGTCATCGGGCAACCGGGGCGGGCGACTGTAGAATTCGGTGTTCGGCTCCAGCGTCAGCTGATACCAGGACAGGTGCGCCGGATTGTGGCTGAGCGCAGCCTTGAGGTCGGCGATGGCGTCTGCCGGGGTCTGGCCCGGCAAGCCGTGCATCAAGTCGACGTTGAAATTGTCGAAGCCGGCCTGGCGGGCCGCTTCGATGGCCCGGTGCGCGGCATTGCTGTCGTGGATCCGGCCCAGTGCCTGCAAATGGGTGCTGTTGAAACTCTGTACGCCAATGGACAGGCGATTGATGCCAGCGGCCCGGAAGGCTTCAAAGCGGCCTTCCTCCAGGGTGCCCGGGTTGGCCTCAAGGGTGATCTCGGCATCCGGCGCCAGGTTCAAGCGAGCCCGCAGTTCCCGGAATAGGGTGTGATAGAACTCACCCGTCATCAGCGAGGGGGTGCCGCCGCCGATGAATACCGTCTGGATTTCCCGGTCCGAGGCAAAGCCAAGGTCCTGGTCGAGGTCTTCCAGCAGGGCCTTTAGGTACGCCGTTTCCGGGATCTCGTGCTTGACCGCGTGGGAATTGAAATCGCAGTAGGGGCATTTGCGCACGCACCAGGGCATGTGCAGGTACAGGCTCAGCGGCGGTGTGACCACCACCGACGCAGGGGCGGTCACGGCGTCACGCTCCTGCCTTCAGTTGATGCGCCAGTTGGGCCAGGGCGCGCCCCCGGTGACTGATGCGGCTCTTTTCAGCCCGGGTCAGCTCGGCGGCACTGCACTGGTGCTCGGAAACCCAGAACACCGGATCATAACCGAAGCCACCGTCACCGGCGGGCGCGGACAGAATAGCTCCGGGCCAGCGGCCGTGGCAGACGATCGGCGTAGGGTCGTCGGCATGCCGCAGAAACACCAGTACGCAATGGAATTGTGCGCCTCGCTGGCCTTCGGGTACCGAGGCCATGGCGGCCAACAGCGCGTCGACGTTGTCCTGATCGCTGGCGTTGTCGCCGGCGTAGCGGGCTGAGCGCACCCCCGGCTGGCCACCCAGGTGATCCACCGCCAGCCCGCTGTCGTCGGCCAGCGCTGGCAGGCCTGTTATCCGGGAGGCGTGCCGAGCCTTGAGGATGGCGTTTTCCACAAAGGTCACGGCCGGCTCCTCAGCTTCGCCGACACCCAGCTGACCCTGTGCCACAGGCATCATGCCCAGGGGCGCGAGCAGATCGGTCAGCTCTGCGATCTTGCCCTGGTTGTTGCTGGCAATCACAATTTTGTCAGTCATGGCTTACTCAGTCGCTGAACAGTGTGTGCGCAAATCGGACCGGCAGGTCTCGCTGTTCGCCGGTGGGGCGTGCCGTGACATTGAAGGTCATCAGTTCCCCGGAGCTGTACTGGTACTCGGCGATGAAATACACCGCGTCACCTTCCTGCACGCGGCGAAAGGCCAGGAATCGGACCTGCTGGATATCGTTGGAGACCTTGCCTTCAACCTGGCCACCCATCGGCGACATGGTTCCGTCGTCGTTTTCCTTCATAATCGCGATGTTGATGATTCCAATGCCCTTGCTACGCTGCAGGTTGTTGGCCTTGGCCACTTCCGGAGAAAGGAAGGTGCTGGGCAGGACGCTCCAGTGGATCTGGATGTCACCAAAGTCCTGGTTGCCGGCTGCGTGTACGTGCATGGCAAACGACAGCGACATTACGGTGGAAAGGGCATACAGACAAAGACGCTGTGTGAGTCTCATTGTTCGTTCTCCCGTGTGATGCGATAGATGGCAACCTCTCCCAGCAGGTTGGGCCACAACCGGGCCAGCCAACTGTTTTGGTGCTGGCCGTCGACCACCCGTCGGCTTTTGATGCGAATGCCCTTCTGACGGCACAGGGCTTCAAAATCCTTGAACGTGCACAACCGGATGTTGGGGGTGTTGTACCATTTATACGGTAGGGCTTCGGATTCGGGCATACGACCGCTCAAGGCCAGGCCCCAGCGCAAACGCCAATGGGCGAAGTTGGGGAAAGTGACAATGCCTTCGCGGCCGACCCGCAGCATTTCGTCCAGCACCTTGTCCGGGCGGCGCACTGCCTGCAATGCCTGGGTCATGAGCACGGTATCGAAACTGCCGTCGTCGAAGTTGCCGAGGCCCTGAGTGTCCAGGTTTTGCTCAATGACGGCGACCCCACGGCCCATGCAGGTGGTGATGTGCTCGGGGTTAATCTCCAGGCCAAAGCCGCTGGCGCCACGCTCCCGTTGCAGGTAGTCGAGCAGGGTGCCGTCACCGCAGCCGAGATCCAGCACGTGATAGCCGGGCTGGATCCATTGCTGGATGATTTCAAGATCCGGTCTCATTGGCTCACCTCCCTGGCTACCCGATCCATGTAGGCGGTGAAAATGTCGGTGTAGCGGGGCGTCGGGATCAGAAACGCGTCGTGGCCCCAGGGTGCGTCTATTTCGGAATAGCTGACTTTGCGCCGGGCGGCAATCATGGCGTTGACCAATTCCTCCGAGCGGGCCGGAGTGAAGCGCCAGTCAGTGCTGAACGACAGCACCAGGAATTCGCACCGGGCTTCCGCTAACGCCCGGGCCAGGTCGCCGCCATAGTCGTAGGCGGGGTCAAAATAATCCAGTGCCTTGGTCATCAGCAAATAGGTATTGGCATCGAAGGACTCGGAAAACCGCTCGCCCTGGTAGCGCAGGTAGCTTTCCACCTGGAATTCGGCGTCGTACCCGAACTTGTAGGCCTGGTCCCTCAACTCGCGACCAAATTTCTCGCCCATGGAGGCGTCGGAAAGGTAAGTGATGTGCCCGACCATGCGCGCCAGCATCAGGCCACGCCGGGGCACCACGTCGAAATCGTAGTAGCGACCATCGTGGAATTCCCGGTCTGAGGTGATGGCCTGCCTGGCCACTTCATTGAAGGCGATATTCTGGGCCGTAAGCCGGGGCGTGGAGGCGATTACTACCGCATGTTTCAGTCGCTCCGGATAGTCCAGGCTCCACTGTAATGCCTGCATACCACCGAGTGAGCCACCTACCACCGCCGCCCAGCATTGAATGCCCAGACGATCCGCCAGCAAGGCCTGGCTTTTCACCCAGTCGCCAACGGTAATCACGGGGAACTCCGGCCCGTAGGGCTTGCCGGTGGCCGGGTTAGCGCTATTAGGCCCGGTGCTGCCATGACAGCCGCCCAGGTTGTTCAGGCTCACCACAAAAAAACGGTTGGTGTCGATGGGCTTGCCGGGGCCGATGCAGCTGTCCCACCAGCCCGGCTTGCGCTCATCCGTGCTGTGGTAGCCGGCCGCGTGGTGGTGGCCGCTCAGGGCATGGCAGATAAGCACGGCGTTGCTGGCATCGGCGTTCAGCTGACCGTAAGTTTCAATCACCAGGTCGTAGCTGTCCAGGGCTTGGCCGCAGGCCAGCTCGATGGGCGTGTCGAAATGAAGAGTCTGCGGGGTAACTACTCCGACAGAATCCGCGGGCAGGGAATCGGGCATTGGCGCGACAGGTTCCTGGTTCGGTCTGTAAGTATCTGGAACAGCAATGACAAAGCCATCGCCAGCCCAGCAGTTTAAAGCCGGGCCGTCATGGCTGCAACCAGTGGCGAGCGCGCGCGACGGGGCTTAGAGCGCCCCGGAGATATTAACGACTTTTTGCTGAATCAGGGTTGGGGCCGGTTTGCGGATCTGGCGTTGCATGGCGTCCGCCAATTCCAGTTGCCGGCTGAGGTCGGAAATGGTGTTTTGCAGGCGTTCCCGCTCGGCACGGCTGTCGCGGTCACTGCGTACCATGTCCCTCAAGCGCCGGATCTGGTGCTCCAGCAGCTGCTTCTGTTCCATGGAGTACTGCATGATTGGCAACAGTGCCTCCCGGGGCCAGCGATCAACATCGGCCTGCACCCGGGCATGCAGGGTGCGGGCTTCACCGACTATGACATTGAAGAAGCGGCGGACCAGTAGCGACTGCTCGGTCAGCAGGTTCGTGGGGCTGATCCGGAACCGTCGTTCTTTCTTGCGCAGTTCCCGAACGGCAATGACGTGGCGCCCGGCCCGCAGCGGAATGGGTTCCAGGTGACGGGCCCGGGTATCATCATTGTAGCGCCGGTAGATAGCACCCACCATTTTTTCCGCCAGGTGACCTTCGCTTAACAGGTTGGTGAGGTCACTTTCAAGCAGCTCAAAGAACTGGTCCATGGCCCGGTTCATACCGGCCGTGGTCCAGCTTTTCGACATTGACTGGCGAATCCGTTCGGCGTGGTCTTCAAAGCGCTTCTCGGCCACCAGCTGTTTTAGCTGCTGGCCTTGGGAATCCATCAGCCGACGGCTGGAGCGCAATGTGATCAGTTTCTTGTAGTAGAAGTCGTAATCCTTCTGGGCGCGATCGGCGAGCCGGGCCAGCACCTCCTTATCCATGGTGGTTCCGGAGCAGGCCGCCAGTTCTTCCTGCAGTGAATCCAATCGGGTCTGCATCGCGGCCTGACTGTTTTGCAGCATGCCCAGCAGGTCATTGATCAGACTCTGGGTAATCAACTGCTCCTTGTGCATCAGAATACGCTGGATGATCAGTTGCTCCAGCCGCCCAATGTTGGACCGTTCAAACAGTGCCTCATCCTGGCGAACCCGGCTGATCAGGCCCTGTTTGGCGGATAGCGGAATGACATCGTGCTGGCGGATGCCCAGATGATCGGCGGTGTATTCGCGAACCCGCTCAATGGCATCTTCGGTGTGCTTTTCGCCCTGAAGGTCATCCCAGAGCACGTCGATCTTGTTCAGGACGGCAAAGCGTCCGGCCCGGTGATCGGCATGCTCGATGTCAATGTGCTCTTTCCATATCGTCAGGTCGCTGGCGGTTACGCCGGTGTCCGCACTAAGGACGAAAATGACAGCATGGGCCCGGGGCAGCATGCTGATGGTCAGCTCTGGCTCGGAGCCCAAGGCGTTCAGCCCCGGTGTGTCGAGAATGCGCAAGCCTCGCTCGAACAGCGGATGGCGAATGCTGATCTGGGCGTTACGCCAGGCCGGCACCAGTACCTGGCCGGGATTATTCCGATCATGCTCCAACATGTCCTCGTCGAAGCCCAGGCGACGGGCTTCTTCCGGTCGCACGCTCTTGACCCGCGCCACCTCTGCCAGCACCTCGCGCATGACTTCGGGGTCGCGCTCGTCAAGCTCGTGCTTGACCCAGCGTTCGGGCTGCTTGCGCAGCTGCTGCAGCGACAGCTCGCCGGTGCGGGTTTCTATCGGTAACAGCAGGAGATGGTTCTGGTTGGCGCTGCGATCGAAGAACAGCTCGGTCGGGCACATGGTGGTGCGCCCGGCCTGTGACGGCAGCATGCGCTGGCCGTACTCGGAAAAGAACAGGGCATTAATCAGCTCGGTTTTGCCGCGGGAGTACTCGCCGACAAAGGCAATGGTCAGTTCGTCCTCAACCAGCAGTTCCAGGCCGTGACGGATACGGGTACTGACATCGTCCGAAAACAGATTGTTGTCCTGCAGCCATAACCGGTAGCGGCCAATCTGTCGGATTAGCTCTTTCTTCCAGTTGTGGTATGCCTCTACCTGCTGCGACAGAGTTCCCTGCTGATTCATTGATCTTTCCTTCTGCGCTACTACCGAGCCTTCTACGCGATTACCGAGTGCTTAGGGCACGATGCTCTGGAGGGCGGATTAACTGCTGGTAATAGTATCCTCTTCCCCGCAGCTTTGGAGGCAGGGCTTCAGTAGACTGTCGTCTATATCGGCAGGACTTGCAATAAAAAAGCTGCAAAATCATGGTGATGACTTTGCAGCTTCGGATTAATCGATTTCGTCGAAAACTGTTACGGAATGTATTTTTGAGATGCTGTTTACAAACCGAGGCCGATTGAGCCGAGCCCCGCAGCCATTTTCATGTGCTCGATGACCACCGAAATCACGTTCAGAATCAGGAAGACGATGATTGGCGACAGATCCAGGCCGCCCATGGACGGCATGATGTTGCGCACTGGTCGCATAACCGGCTCGGTGATCTGGGCGACCAGTTGAATCGCCGGGTGGCTGCTGCCGGGGGCGATCCAGCTCACGACTACCACGGCAATCACCGACCAGAAATAGATCTTCACGATCAGGTCGAGCACGTTCAGCACCGCCCACACCATCAGGGTGATGGGGTTAAACGACGGAATGCCGCCATTCAATGCGATCAGGATCAGCAGGAAGGTGATCGCCTGAATGGCGATGGCCAGCACCAGTGAAGCGCCATCAATGCCACCCCAGCCTGGAATGACTCGGCGCAGAGGCTTCAGGGGCGGGTTAGTGGCCTTGACCACGAACTGGGAAATCGGATTGTAGAAGTCCGCACGGGCCAACTGCAGCAGAAACCGCAGCAGCACGATGGTCATGTAAAAGGTGGATGCAATGAGCAGGATCGTAATCAGGATGTCTGCCAGCATGAAGCCGTGTCTCCGTTATCGGTTACTGTTTGCCTGCCAGCTCGCGGGCCATTTCTTCCGAGCGTTTAAACGCTGCGCCGTACGCCTTGCGGACCAGCTCGCGCAGCCCACCTTCTTCGAAGGTGTTGATGGCCTGCTCGGTGGTGCCGCCGGGGGACATAACATTGCGTTTGAGCTGACCGGGGTCGTGCTCGCTGCATGCGGCCATTTCCGCTGCCCCGGCCATGGTCTGGATGGCCAGCTCCCGGGCGGTGCCTGCCTCGATACCGGCGTCGACGGCGACGTCTTCCAGGGCTTCAAGCATCAGGAAGAAATAAGCCGGGCCACTGCCTGAAAGCGCGGTCACCGCGTGCAGCAGGTTCTCGTCCTCTACCCAGAGTGCAGAGCCGATGCTTTGGAAAACCGACTCGACCATCTTCTTCTGCACATCTTCCACCTGGGCATTGGCAAACAGGCCAGCGGCCCCTTTGCCGACCAATGACGGCGTGTTCGGCATAACCCGAACCAACGGCAGACCGCCAGCCAGCCACTCGTCCAGGGTTTCGGCGGTCAAGCCTGCGGCAATGGAAACCATCAGTGGGCGGGTGTTCTGTACTACCGGCGCGATATCGCGGCAGACATCGGCCATGACCTGGGGTTTGACCGCCAGAACGACCATGTCGGCCTGCTGGGCACAATAGCGGTTGTCGGTGGTGACGCTTACGCCGAACTTCTTGCGGATGGATTGTAGGTGGCCATCATCCGGCGCGCTGACCCAGATGTTTGCAGCTTTGTAGCCGCTGTCCAGCATACCGCCAATGATGGCGCTGGCCATGTTGCCGGCGCCAATGAATGAAATGGTTGGTGATGTGCTCAAGGTTCACTCCAACGGTTGATCGGTTAAACGTCCGGCCCTGATCATAACAGGATCCGTTAGCTTCAGCTCTTCGCGGGACGGGCGCCAAACACATCGGTGCCCACGCGCACCCAGGTGGCGCCTTCGGCAATGGCAACTTCCAGGTCACCGGACATGCCCATGGACAGCGTGTCCAGCGGCCCTGCGTCCGGGTATTGCGCCTTCAGATCGTGCAGAGCCCGGGTGAGCCGGCGAAAACTGAGCCGCAGCTCTGCTTCGGGCTGATCCGGGTCAGGGATGGCCATCAAACCGCGCAGCGACAGATTCGGTAACTCGCCGATGGCCAACACCAGGTCGGGCAGTTCCTCCAGCGTGCAACCGGTCTTGCTGTCTTCCTCGTTAATGTTGACCTGGAGACAGATATTCAATGGCGGCAGTTCAGTGGCCCGTTGCTCACTCAGGCGTCGGGCAACTTTGAGGCGGTCGACGCTGTGTACCCAGGAAAAGGCGGCGGCGATCTGCCGGGTTTTGTTGGACTGGATCGGACCGATGAAGTGCCAGTCGATCCCGCTGTTATCGGCGAGGGCGTCAATCTTGTCGAGGGCTTCCTGCAGGTAGTTTTCCCCGAACGCGGTCTGTCCGGCAGCAACTGCCGCTCGCAAATCGTCAGCGGTCCGGGTCTTGCTGACTGCCAACAGGCGCACTGAGCCCAGCTCCCGGCCCGCCTTCAATGTTGCTTTTTGTATGCGTCGGGTTACGCTCCCGATGTTGTCTGCTATGCTGCTCATAGTGTGAAATCGCCACGTTCGGTGTGCCACCTGTACGGTGACACGTTACCCGCAGGTCACTGAAATGCCAAGTGAACCGCGCCGGGAAATCCGCCGGACCGACGCTACCGGGATAAAAGAAAAAGCCTTCCGAGGATTCCTATGGATATTACTGAACTGCTTGCCTTCTCGGCCAAACAGGGTGCGTCGGATTTGCACCTGTCAGCCGGTTTGCCGCCGATGATTCGCGTTGATGGTGATGTACGTCGTATCAACCTTCCGCCCATGGAGCACAAAGAGGTGCACGGGCTGATTTATGACATCATGAACGACAAGCAGCGAAAGGACTACGAGGAATTCCTGGAAACCGACTTCTCCTTTGAAGTTCCTGGGGTCGCCCGTTTCCGTGTCAACGCCTTCAATCAAAACCGGGGCGCCGGTGCAGTGTTTCGGACTATCCCCTCCAAGGTCCTGACCATGGAAGACCTTGGCATGGGGCAGACCTTTAAAGATATATCCTCGGTGGCACGCGGACTGGTGCTGGTGACCGGGCCGACCGGCTCCGGTAAGTCCACCACGCTCGCGGCGATGATGGATTACATCAATGACACCCGCTACGAACATATCCTCACCATCGAGGATCCGATCGAATTCGTGCACGATTCCAAGAAGTGCCTGGTCAACCAGCGTGAAGTGCACCGGGATACTCTGGGCTTCAATGAAGCGCTGCGCTCGGCGCTGCGGGAAGACCCGGATATTATCCTGGTGGGCGAGCTGCGAGACCTGGAAACCATTCGCCTGGCACTGACGGCGGCGGAAACCGGTCACCTGGTCTTCGGCACCCTGCACACCACCTCCGCGGCCAAAACCATCGACCGGATTGTTGATGTGTTTCCGGCCGAAGAAAAGTCCATGGTCCGGTCGATGTTATCCGAGTCCCTGCAGGCGGTTATCTCCCAGACTCTGATGAAGAAGATGGGCGGTGGCCGTATTGCGGCCCACGAAATCATGATCGGCACCTCCGCCATCCGGAATCTGATCCGCGAAGACAAAATCGCCCAGATGTATTCGTCGATTCAGACCGGTGGTTCGCTGGGCATGCAGACCCTGGATCAGTGCCTGGAGCGGCTGTTGCAGAAAGGGCTGATCTCGCGCGAGGCGGCCCGGGCCAAGGCCAAGATGCCAGACAATTTCTGATCTGCACTAACAAGAACCAAGAAACACCACAGGAAGAACCAAGAAACACCACAGGTACTCATATGGAATTTGAAAAGCTGCTTCGTTTGATGGTCGAAAAGGGCGGTTCGGATCTGTTCATCACGGCGGGGGTTCCTCCCAGCATGAAGGTGAACGGTAAAGTGTTGCCAGTGACCAAGAACGCCCTGACGCCGGAACAGACCCGGGAATTTGTCTACGGTTCGATGAACGACAAGCAGCGGGCGGAGTTCGAGGACAGCCACGAGTGCAACTTCGCGATCAGTGCCCGTGGTATCGGCCGTTTCCGGGTCAGCGCTTTCTTCCAGCGTAACCTGTGCGGCATGGTGCTGCGTCGTATTGAGGTCAAGATTCCCCAGATTGATGACCTGGCATTGCCCGAGGTGATCAAAGAGCTGGCGATGACTAAGCGTGGGTTAATTATGTTTGTCGGCGCTACCGGTACCGGTAAGTCGACGTCGCTGGCGGCGATGCTCGGACACCGCAACCGTAACAGCCGTGGCCACATCATTTCTATCGAAGATCCGATTGAATTCGTGCACCAGCATCAAGGCTGCATCGTTACCCAGCGCGAGGTGGGTATCGATACCGATAGCTTTGACGTGGCTCTGAAAAACACCCTGCGTCAGGCACCGGACGTTATCCTGATTGGTGAGGTGAGAACCCGCCAGACCATGGAGTACTCGGTGCAGTTCGCAGAAACCGGGCACCTGTGCCTGGCAACCTTGCACGCCAACAACGCCAACCAGGCGCTGGACCGGATCATCCAGTTCTTCCCTCCGGAACAGCACAACCAGATCTGGATGGATCTGTCGCTGAACCTGAAGGCCATTGTGGCCCAGCAGTTGGTGCCAACGCCGGATGGCAAGGGCCGGAAGGCGGTCATCGAAGTACTGATCAACTCCCCTCTGGTCGCTGACATGATTCGCAAAGGCGAGGTGCATAAGCTGAAAGAGCTGATGGCCAAGTCCAACGAAACCGGCATGCAGACCTTCGACCAGGCGCTGTACAAACTCTACGCCGAAGGCTCGATTACCTACGAAGATGCCCTTGGTCACGCCGATTCTGCCAACGATTTGCGCTTGATGATTAAGCTTGGGGCCGATGCCCAGGGTGCGGATCAGCTGTCGTCGAGTGTTGATAAGCTGTCGATTCAGGACGATTAAGGAAAGTCGTTAATTATTAGTATGTTGAATGAGTAGTCTTGGCATTTGAGGCCAAATAGCTGTGCTGCGTATACTCCGCGCGAAATTACCATGGAGATACCTGCACATGAGACCCCCACTGCTTGCCCGCGCCCTACGCCTGACCACGCTGGCGGCCATAACGGCGCCGGCCACTGCCCTGGCCGGTGGCTTTTCCCTGAATGAGCAAAGTGCCAGCGCCATGGGCGTGGCCAATGCCGGTGTGGCCGCCAACCCTGAGAACGCCACCACTGTTCTGTTTAACCCCGCCGGCATGAGCCGCCTTTCTGGCACCAATATCTCGTTTGGTGCGGCTGTGCTCGATATCGACGCCCAGGCCAAGCGGGACAGCATTTCCGTTACTCGAAAAAATCCTTCCGTGCCTGTACGGCCCGCCACCGATGGCGGTGACATTGCCGATCCTGCGGTGCTGCCGAATTTCTATCTGACTCACGAAGTCAGCGATAGCGTGGACGTTGGCTTTGGCGTTCACGCCCCATACGGGCTGGCCGCTGACTATGAAGATGATTTTGCCGGTCGGTTCTTTGCCGATAAAACCGAACTGACCGCCATTGCGTTCACCCCTTCGGTATCGGTCAGCAATGGCCAGGGCCTGTCCATGGGGGCGGGGCTCAACATCATGTACGCAGAAGGCCGGCTGAGCCGGTACCAGGATCTGAGCGACAGCGCTGGCCCTGCGGCACTGGCACTGCCCGAGCCCTACGCCGATATTGAAGGCGATGATGTCGGGGTGACCTTCCGCGTCGGGTTCCTGTATGAACTTTCAGAGCGAACCCAGTTTGGCCTGACCGCTCAGACCGGCACCGAGTTGGAGTTGAAAGGGGATGTAGAGATCAGCGACGTGCCGGTGCCGCCCACCTACACCCAGACCACCACCCTGAATGAGAAAGTCACCGTGCCGCTGGCAATTCCGGAGAGCATCACCTTCGGTGCCCGGCATCGGTTGACGGATAAGGTCACCGTTTTGGCGGGCGCAACCTACGCTCGCTGGAGCCGGTTCGAAGAACTGGACATCATCAGCCGGGAAGCCAACGGCGACATCACCGGATCATCGGAACCGGGAACCTACATTACCCACATTACCGAGCGCTGGAAGAACACCTGGCAGTTTAATCTTGGCGGTATCTGGCAGGCGAGCCCGGCATGGGCCTTCAAGGCCGGCTATGCCTGGGATGAATCGCCAGTGGATCAGTATGTCACCGCCCGCATACCCTCCGAGGACAGGCACTGGCTGACGCTGGGCACCCAGTGGCAGGATCTTCGGAACGGCTGGACCGTCGACGCGGCGGTCGGCACCCTGATTTTCGAGGGTGATGCCGAGGTTGACGATCGTGAATACACGCACCAGAACCCGACCGAGCCGTCATCGCCTGCCAATTACCAGGGCCGTTACGAACTCAGCGCCTGGAGCGCGTCGGTTCAGGTAAGTAAGGCGTTTTAAGTCGTCACCGGCTGATCAGCGGCCTAGGATCAGTGGCGAATGATCAGCCAACCACCTGGCCACGGTAAATGACCTTTTTCTTCCGTGGCAGGTCCTCGCCCACTGACTCGCTGGTCGTTACGACGGGTCTGTTGTCCTCAGCGATTTCCTGGCCCCGATACATCCGCTTCGGAAGGGCATCCTCCTCATCGTCTTCTGATTCCACGCTCAGGTGCGGGACCTGTTCCTGCAATGTTTGCCAAGTGCGGGTCAGGTCGCGTGAGCGGGTTTTGCTGGCGTAATCCGCCAGTTGTTGCTCCAGGTTTTCTTCCGTCAGGTGCAGTTTCACGCCAAATTCGGAGCGGATCAGGCGCCGACACTGATGGACCAGTTTCAGCAGGCCCGGGTCCAGCAGCCAGCTTCGTTCAGATGCCAGGGATGTCATGGTTTCGGCCTCGGAATGGGTGTCACAACATGGCAAGGCGTGGTCCTGGCGGACCGGGCGCTGCCGACCTGACTTATGTTGCGAATATCATGCCGCTTCCAGTGAAGCGTGCGGAGGCCATTGGAAAGTTGGAGTGCGTGGGGTAGGGCGGGGTGTGATGCCAGTGGGCGGGTTAAAATTCGCGCATGGTTTTAGTGCAAAATGGCAGAGCCTGCCCTGATTTGGTCACTGCTCCTGGCACCAGGAACGGGCCCGGTGCCAGGCTTGTCTCAGTGGCTTGCGCCGTTAATGGGCTTCGTCCCAGTTGTCGCCGACGCCGGCTTCTACCAGCAGTGGTACATCCAGGCGGGCAGCGGCAGACATCCGCTGCACCAGGCCGTCCCGAACGGCTTCCAGGGCTGATTCCTTCACTTCCAGAATCAGTTCGTCGTGCACTTGCATGGTCATGCGGGCGTCGTCAGCGTGGTCCCGTAGCAGCCAGGATTCCACTTCGAGCATTGCTCGTTTGATGATGTCGGCGGCGGTACCCTGCATGGGAGCATTGATCGCGGTCCGCTCCGCAGCCTGTTGCAGCTGCTTGTTGCGGGCGTTGATCTCCGGCAGGTAGAGCCGGCGCCCGTACAGGGTTTCCACAAAGCCGTCGTCATGGGCTTGTTTACGGATGTTGTCCATGTAGGTAAGCACGCCCGGGTAGCGCTCAAAGTACTTGTCGATGTAGGCCTGGGCGACCTTGCGTTCGACATCGAGCTGGCGCGCCAGGCCAAAGGCGGACATCCCGTAGATCAGGCCGAAGTTGATGGCCTTGGCGCTGCGTCGCTGGTCTCCGGAAACCTCGTCCAGCGCGACTCCGAACACTTCTGCCGCGGTCGCCTTGTGGATGTCCTCGCCTTTCTCGAACGCGGTTAGCAGCCCTTTGTCGCCAGACAGGTGCGCCATGATACGCAGTTCGATCTGGGAGTAGTCGGCCGCCATCAGCTTGTAACCCTCCGGTGCCACAAAGGCCTGGCGGATCCGGCGGCCCTGTTCACTGCGGATGGGGATGTTCTGCAGGTTCGGCTCGGACGATGACAGCCGGCCGGTTGCGGTAACTGCCTGATGATAGGAGGTGTGGACCCGTCCGGTGCGGTGGCTGATCAGCTCCGGCAGGGTGTCGGTGTAGGTCGACTTGAGCTTGCTCAGGCTGCGGTGTTCCAGGATCAGTCGGGGCAGTTCGTGTTCGTGGGCCAGCTCCTGCAGCACCGGCTCGGCGGTCGAGGGTGCGCCTTTCGGAGTCTTCTTTATTACGGGCAGGCCCATCTTGTCGTAGAAGATCGCCTGCAGCTGTTTGGGGGAGCCCAGGTTAAAGGTTTCGCCGGCGACCTCGTGGGCTTCCTGCTCCAGTTCAGCCATGCGCTCGGCCAGCTCCTGGCTGTGTTTCCTCAGGGTACTGGCATTGATCAGGGCGCCGCGCTGCTCCATGCGGGAGAGCACCGGGACCAGGGGCAGATCGATCTCCCGGTACACCGAGGCCAGTTTTCCGGTCTTCTCCAGCTGCGGCATAAGCACCTGGTGCAAGCGCAGGGTGATGTCGGCATCTTCTGCCGCGTAGGGGCCGGCCTTGTCCAGTTCGATCTGGTTGAAGGTCAGCTGTTTGGCGCCCTTGCCCGCGATCGATTCAAAAGTGGTGGTGCTTTCGTCCAGGTACTGTCTGGCCAGGGTGTCCATGTCGTGACGGCTGGCTACTGAATTGAGCACGTACGACTCCAGCATGGTGTCTTCGGCAATGCCTTCCAGGGTAATGCCGTGATTGGCCAGCACGTTCTTGTCGTATTTCAGGTTCTGGCCGACCTTGGCCTGGTTCGGATCTTCCAGCAGAGGCTTCAGCTGCGCCAGCACAGTGTCCCGGTCGAGCTGATCCGGTGCGCCCATGTAGTCGTGGCCAAGGGGCAGATAAGCCGCTTCACCCGGTTCGACGGCGAACGATACGCCGACCACCTCGGCCTCACTGTAACGCAGGCTGGTGGTCTCGGTGTCGAAGGCGAACAGGTCCGATTTCCGCAGGCGCTCCAGCCAGTTATCCAGCTCAGCCTGGTCGGTGATGATGCTGTAGCGTTTTTCCACGGTCAGTTTGCTCTGGCTTTCGGGCGCTCTGGATTCGTCCTCTGAATTGTTGTCGGATTCCAGTTCGGCAACCCAAGTGCGGAATTCATACTCCTTGAACAGTTCCCGCAGCTCGTCGTCTTTCTGCTCGCGCAGTTTCAGGTCCTCCAGGCCAAACTCCAGATCAACGTCAGTCTTGATCGTTGCCAGCTCTCGGCTCAGGGGCAGGGTCTCGGTAGCTTCACGCAGGTACTCGCCGATCTTGCCCTTAATCTCGTCCGCGTGCGCCATCAGGTTGTCGATGTCCTGGTAGCTCTGCAGCCATTTCACCGCGGTTTTCGGGCCGCACTTGTTCACCCCGGGAATGTTGTCGACCTTATCTCCGACCAGGGCCAGGTAGTCGATGATCTGTTCTGGGGTGATCCCGAACTTCTCCACCACACCGTCCCGGTCCATCCGGGTTTCGGTCATGGTATTGATCAGCGTGACATGGTCGCTGACCAGTTGCGCCATGTCCTTGTCACCGGTAGAGACGACCACCTCGATGCCCTTGCTGGTGGCCTCGTGGGCCAGGGTGCCAATGACGTCGTCCGCTTCCACGCCGGAGACGATGAGCAGGGGCAGGCCCATGGCCTGGACAATCTCGTGGATGGGGGCAATCTGGCAGGCCAGGTCATCCGGCATGGGTGGACGGTTGGCCTTGTATTCGTCGTACATCTCGTGCCGGAATGTTTTGCCCTTGGCGTCGAACACCACCACCATCTTGGAACCGGGGAAATCCTGCTCCAGCCGCCGGAGCATGCTGATCACACCTTTTATGGCGCCGGTCGGTTGGTTCTTGCTGGTGGTTAGCGGGGGCAGTGCGTGATAGGCGCGGAAAAGGTAGGACGAACCGTCCACAAGAACCACGGGTGGGGTCTTTTGCTCAGTCATGTCTACAGGGGTCCGGATTCTGATTGAAGCGTTGGTTGGCTTGTGCAACTCTGTAATGAATTCAATTCGCAAAAGGGTATCACGAAAATGAAACGATTCGCCTGTCCGGTGGCCTTGCTGCTTGCCTGCTCGTCCGGTGCCGTCATTGCCCAGGGAAGTGGCGCCCTCGACGACACTCTGGTGCAGACGCCAGACGAACCGGTGGTGATTTCGGACTATCAGCCGACCAGCGAAGGCCCTCAGATTGTTATCCGTCCGGGTGAGAATGAGGTGTTCTATGAGTATCGGGTGAACGGTCAGCTCATGGAAATCAAAGTGGTGCCGGAGGTTGGTTCTGAGTATTACCTGGTGCCTTCAGATGGTGGTGGCTGGATTCAGGAAACCGAGTCCGAGATGCTCGTGCCCAGTTGGGTGTTGTTCCGCTGGTAAGCTGGTAGATAGTCCTGGCAACCCGGCTCCGCTTGCAGCACTGCGGCTGTAGCAGGTGCCATTTGCCGGATCAAGTTAGTGGTAGGTGAAAGTGCTGATCCCACCCCGGTTTGGTTTTAGTATGAACATTCTAATTTTTCTCCGTAGATTGGGTTTCGTTGATCAGAGAAGGCGGGCGCTTATTGCTTGGCCGCTGGACCAAAAATGTTTTGGCAAACCTCAGGAGATTTAGACATGGGTAAACTCAAATCCTATCAGGAACAGATTCAGGAAATCGTTGAGAAGGGCATCAACGCCGCGGAAGAGCAGCAGAAGAAGCTGGCTGCAAAGCCGTTTGAGTACGCAGAGAAGCTGGAATCTGAAGCGCGTGAATACAGCGTCAAAAGCCTGCGCACTCGTTACAACGGTTACAGCGACAGCCTGTTCGAGCAACTGCGCAGCCTGAACAGCCGTTTCGGTAGCTTCGCGGCGGATCTGGTCGCCAAGCTTGAGAAGGAAGCGCAAGACGCCGTTTCTGAAACCGCTGACGAAGTGACCAGTGTTGCTCAAAGTGCCAAAGCTGCTGCAACCGACAAGAAGCCGGCTGCACGCAAGACGACTGCCCGCAAGAGCACTGCTGCCAAGAAGACAACTGCGTCTGCCTAAGACGTTGAAGCGGCCACCGATGGTTGATGGCCGTAATTAAAAAAAAGGCGGTGGTTTTGATAACCACCGCCTTTTTTGTGTCCGGGCTTTCTTGCGTGGGCTTGCTTTGGCGCGGCTCTATTTCTCGCTGGGCACGTCCAGGGTGAGGGTCCGGGGTTCGCCGGTCACCTCTTCAAGGCGCTTAATGTCGGCCTCGAAGTCAGCTCGGAGTTCATCAATTTCTTGGCGCTGGATGCTGATTTCCCGTTCCAGATCGCGGATCTGTGATTCCAGGCGACGGATTTTTTCCAGCATGGACTCGGGAATGGTGCCCCCGGAACGCTCAATGTTCGCAGCCCGGCTCTGTTCACTGTCCAGTTGGCTGGAAATAACGGAAATATTGCCACGCTTGAGCTGAATCAGGCCTTCCAGTTCGCGGGTTTTCCGATACATGGCGCGAACGGCTTGGTCCGGGTGGCTGTAGCGTTTCAGCAGTTGTCGGTCTTGTTCCTGTTGAACGGCCAGCTCTTTCTGGCGCTGCTTCTCTGCTTCCCGGGCGGCAATTTCTTCGTCGGTCGGGGCGGGAGGGATGGTCTCAACCACCCGGCCGTTGTTGCCGAGTATGTCATAACCTCGTTTGGTGGCTTCCTGGGGGATCGTGTTGCTGATGACCATCCGGCCGTTCTCGTCGGTGTAGCGGTACATGGCCGCTTCAGCGGTGCCGACCAGGCTTAGTGCCATGACCGCAGCGGCAGTGATTTTCACCGCTGACAATCTGGAAAGATTAGAACGGCTGGCCATCAATCAGACTCCGTAGCGATCCCGATAACTGGCGACATTTTCGGCGTGGCCGGCGAACTCCGGGTTGGCCTTAAGGTAATCCAGAACCTGTTCAAGGCGGATAATGCTGATCACCGGGACGCCAAATTCCTGCTCCACTTCCTGGATCGCGGATAGCTCACCGTTGCCTTTTTCCTGTCGATCCAGGGCGATCAGCACGCCGGCCGGTTCAGCGCCGGCGTTGCGAATCAATTCCATGGATTCGCGAATGGCAGTGCCCGCAGTAATTACATCATCCACGATCAGTACTTTGCCCTGTAACGGGGCGCCGACAATGTTGCCACCTTCGCCATGATCTTTCTTTTCTTTGCGGTTGAAGGCAAAAGGTTTGCTGTTACCGTCTGTAGCCAGGGCCATGGCGGTCACGGTAGCCAACGGAATGCCCTTATAGGCAGGCCCGAATATGATGTCATACTCTAGCCCACTGCGTTCTATCGCGGCGGCATAAGCTTTGCTTAGTTGAAGTAGATCGTCGCCCGTGTTGAACAGCCCCGCATTAAAAAAGTACGGGCTTGTGCGGCCGGATTTGAGCGTAAATTCGCCAAAACGAAGTACATTCCGGCGGATGGCGAATTCGATGAAGGTTTGCTGATAGTCGTGCATGGCAAGGCTTCTGGCGGGTGTGAATCTTTATTTAACGTGTGAAAACGGTATCATACACACAAACCGAATCAGGGAACACGTATGCGCGTAGTATCTATCAGCGTTAACGGGCTTGCTCAGGCCGTTGACAAAGGTTTATTCGACTGGCTGGCGGATCAGGATGCTGACGTTGTCTGCGTTCAGGACCACCGCATGCGTGCCTATGAGATCGAGGACTACAACCTCATTCCAGAGGGGTATCAGGCCTACTTTATTGATGGCGAAAAGGATGAGGATGGTGGCGTTGGCATCTACACCCGCCATTTCCCGAAGGCCATCATGTACGGGTTCGCCAACGAGCAGGCTGATCGCGAAGGCCGCTATATTCAGGCTGATTTCGATAAGGTTTCGGTAGGTTGTGTACTGGCGCCGTGCGCGTTGGGCCGTGAAGAAGAACTCCTTGGCGAAGATGATCTGACGGTGCTGGATCACAAAGATGAGTTCATGGAGGGCTTTGGGCTGCACATGCAAAAGACCCTGCGCAAGCGTCGGCAGTTTGTGGTCTGTGCCAACCTCCAGACCGCACATCATGTGACCGATGCCAGCCCGCTATACCACAAGCACGACTTCTCTGGTTTCCTGCCCCATGAGCGGGCATGGCTGGACCGTCTGTTTGATGAAATGGGCTGTATTGATGCTTTCCGGGAGATTAATAAGCAGAGCAATCAGTTTACCTGGTGGCCTGAGCAGGCTGAGGGTGCGCGCCGTAATGCGGGTATCCGGGTGGATTATCACCTGCTGACGCCGGGCATTCGCAATACCATCCTGGATGGCTGGATTGATGGCTCGACCCGGTTCTCTGATCACGCGCCGGTGATCATGGATTACGATATCGAGATCGGTTTTTAGGTTTCTGGGGAAGCACTGGCAGTGATGCTGCTCCCCAGAATCGCTGCAAGTACATCCCTGTACGCTTGTTTTCGGCCATCCATGGCGTTCAACAGTCTGGGCAGAAGGCCCTACGCCAACGCCCAGACTCTGCAGTTTTGCTTTAACCTTCCAGTGCTGCCTTCTGAATCTCGAACAGCTGCTCAATGCCGGTCTTGGCCAGGTCCAGCATGCTGTCCAGTTCGTCCTTCACGAACGGTGCACCTTCCGCAGTGCCCTGGATCTCAATAAACCCACCCTGGTCGGTCATGATCACGTTCATGTCGGTTTCGGCTTCGGAGTCTTCCGGGTAGTCCAGATCGACAACTGGGGTGCCCTTGTAGACGCCGACGGAAAAGGCCGCGACCATCTGCTTGAGCGGTGATTTCTTCAGGCGTTTTTCCGCCACCAGGTGGTTCAGGGCATCTACCAGTGCCACGCAACCGCCGGTGATGGCCGCGGTGCGAGTGCCGCCATCAGCCTGGATAACGTCGCAGTCGATGGTGATGCTGTGCTCGCCCAGCGCGCTCAGGTCAACGGCGGCGCGCAGCGAGCGGCCGATCAGGCGCTGAATTTCGACGGTACGTCCGCCCTGTTTGCCCCGTGCGGCTTCGCGGCCCATGCGGCTGCCGGTTGAGCGCGGCAGCATGCCGTATTCGGCGGTGATCCAGCCTTTGCCTTCGCCACGGAGAAACGGCGGTACCTTGTTCTCGACGGAGGCTGTACAGATCACCTTGGTGTCACCAAATTCCACCAGTACCGAGCCTTCGGCGTGACGGGTGTAATTCCGGGTGATTCGCACGTCTCTGGGTTGCTCGGGCGTTCTGCCACTTGGTCGCATAGTCATTCCTGAAATCTGTGGTTGGTGTCTGGGTTGATGTCCGGGCTGATCCCGGTTGGGTTTTCGAAAGGGCAGGGAGTATAACACGTCGGTCAAGCCGGTTTGGCTTCGGGGCCGCCAGGCTCGCCGTGGGCGTTCAGAGCCTGTTAGACTCGACTGACTGTCGTCCACCATGACCGGAGTTGCCATGATTCGAAGTATGACCGCATTTGCCCGAAAGGATGTTCAGGGAGACTGGGGTACGCTGACGTGCGAGGTCCGCACGGTTAATCATCGCTACCTGGAGCCTTCGTTCCGGTTGCCCGAGGCGTTTCGGGAATTGGAAAATCCGTTTCGGGAGGAGCTTCGCAAGCAGCTGAAACGGGGCAAAGTCGACGTGTCCATGCGACTGCAGTCGGCGGACAAGACGTCGCAGAGTTTTGAAATCAACGATGACATGGCAAAGGCGGTTAACGAGGCCGCCAATCACGTTAATCGAATACTGGATAATCCCGCTCACATCAGTGCCCTGGACATCCTGCGCTGGCCTGGCGTGTTGTCGGTGCCTGAACAGGATTACGGCCCGGCGCGGGACGCCGGCAAGGCCCTGTTCGAAGACACGGTCCGTGAATTGGTGAGTGTGCGTGAACGGGAAGGTGAGCGGTTACGGCCATTGTTTGATGATCGCCTGGCCACCATGAACCGGCTGGTAACCGAGGTGCGCGCGCTGATGCCCGACTTGCTGGTAGCCCAGGAAGCAAACCTGCGCAGCCGGTTTGAGAAGGCCGGTATTGAGCTGGAGCCTGAGCGCGTGGCCCAGGAAATGGTGATGCTGGCGCAGAAGAGTGATGTGGCGGAGGAGCTGGATCGCTTGGACGCTCACATTAGCGAGGTCACCGATACTCTCAAAGGTGACGATGCCATTGGCCGCCGGCTGGATTTCCTGATGCAGGAGCTGAACCGAGAGGCCAACACCCTCAGCAGCAAGAGTATTGATGCCCGAGTGACTCGCTCAGCGGTGGATCTGAAAGTGCTGATCGAGCAGATGCGCGAACAGGTGCAGAATATAGAATGACACTGCGATACGCTCTCGACATCGGAGTTGGCGCATAATAATTAGTATCTTATGTAATTTTTGTGCTCGTTGTGGTTGGCCTTGCTCTGCAGGGTTTGAAGGTTGAGGGCGACATCTGATGTTAGCGCACAAAATACTTAATTCATGTGAAAGTTGTTATTGACAGGGAGCTGGCTCCCTGACTAAGCTTTCAATCTGGGCCGTTGAAGGCCGGCTAGCCATGGTGATCGATCATTTTGGACTATAAGCTAGTCGCACTTCGAGGACATGGTCTTTCATTCTATGGGCTACGAGCTTATTAATTACTTCATAATGAAGTATTTCAAGAATGAGCGTCGTTGGTCGATGTCTTTTCAAACAACAATAATCGGAGAAAAATATGAAGAATAGAAATATCCTTTCCGTTTCTGTGGCCGCCGGTCTCGTCTTGGGAGCTTCGCTGGCAGGTGCCGCAACTACCGTCACCATCGGTACAGTCAATAATGGCGATATGATTCGCATGCAGGGGTTGTCCGATGTATTCGAGAAGACTCACCCCGATATTGAGTTGGAATGGGTGGTGCTAGAGGAGAACGTGCTGCGCCAGCGCTTGACTGTTGATATCGCCACCAACAGCGGTCAATTCGATGTCATGACCATCGGCATGTATGAGGCGCCGATCTGGGGGCAGCGGGGTTGGCTTGAGCCGATAATGGGCCTTCCTGAAGACTATGATCTTGAGGATATCTTTCCGGCTGTTCGCAACGGCCTCTCGGCTGACGGCAAGCTTTACGCTCTGCCTTTCTACTCTGAAAGCTCAATGACCTTTTATCGTAGGGATCTGTTCGAGCAAGCCGGTCTGACAATGCCTGAGCGCCCGACCTGGGAGCAGATGCGCGACTTTGCCAAGGCGCTGCACAAGCCTGAGCAGGATCAGTACGGCCTATGTCTTCGTGGCAAGGCGGGTTGGGGTGAGAACATGGGGATTGTGACGACCATGGCCAACAGCTTTGGTGCGCGCTGGTTCGATGAAGACTGGAAGCCGGAGTTCACCGGTGACGCCTGGAACAATGCGATAGAGTTTTATGTCGATGTCTTGAACAGGTACGGCCCACCGGGGGTATCCTCCAACGGTTTTAACGAATCGCTGGCGCTGTTCAACTCTGGCAAGTGCGCGATGTGGGTCGACGCTACCGTGGCGGGGTCCTTCGTCACCGATCCGAAGGAGAGCGCGGTTGCGGACAAAGTGGGTTTTGCGTTGGCACCGAAGCACGTGACGGAGAAAGGTGCCGGTTGGCTCTGGTCTTGGGCACTGGCGATTCCGGTCAGCTCCGATGCCAAGGACGCCGCCACCGAGTTCGTCACCTGGGCCACCTCCAAGGGCTACAGTGAACTGGTGGCCGAGGAGTTCGGTATTGCTGCAATGCCGCCCGGCAATCGTGCCTCTACCTATGCCAATGAAGCCTATATGAGCGCCGCGCCTTTCGCGCAGAAAACGCTTGAGTCGATGAACAAGGCAAACCCTGCGGACTCGACGCTGAGTCCGTCGCCCTATATCGGCATTCAGTTTGTGGCTATCCCCGAATACCAGTCCATCGCGACCCAGGTCGGGAAGCTGGTTTCCGGCGCTCTGGCCGGTCAGATTTCGGTCGATCAGGCGATGAAGAACTCCCAGTCGATCACAGAGCGTGAGCTGAAACGAGCCAATTACTACTGAGCAGGTGGTGGGTATCTGATCTCAAGCTGTTCGGTCGGGACGAGAGTCCCGACCCCCTCTCGCAAGACTATTTCCCGCAAGACTATTTCCTGAGCGTTTCAAGTCTGCAGGCCAGGGCGCATTTTCGATCGCCATGCTAAAGCATGGCTTTGGAGGCCGGCCGGTTCTGGCGAAGAAGTGTGTTCTGGTCGATCATGTATTCCGTCGATATCTGATGAGCGGCGGCTCCGAGCGCCCGCGCGATGCCACCAAAGTGGCCTGGTTTGATGTTGGGTCGAACGATCCCCTGCATGTCCAGTTGGTCAAGCTGGTTCTCCACCTCGCGAACAAGACGGGTTCGGATGTTGGGCGGAAAGGCACCATCGATTATGACGGTCTCGAAGTCGATGACAGCCAGGGTAGAGATGATTGCGTGGGCCAGACTCCGTGCTGCCCGGGTCATCCAGATCTGTACCAGCGGCTCTATTGCTCCCCAGTCGCTGTCTTCGGAGTAGATCTGCTGTAATGGATCACCGCCACGTTCGGCAATCATGCGTTCGAGGACAACAAGAGAGGCGTGGTCGACCAAGCGGTCACCGCCGGGTTCGTCTGGCACACGCAGCGGGCCGAAACCTCCAGAACTTCCGCGTCGTCCTGGAAAGACGCTGCCATTCAAGACGACGCCTCCACCGATGAAGGTACCCACGAAAAAATAGACCAGGTCCTGAGCATCAATAGGGGGGGCGAAAATCAGTTCGGCTCGGCAAGCAGCGGTGCCGTCGTTTTCGACGGTGATTGGCCACGGAACAAGGTTTTTTAATTCTCCCTCTAGGTCAAAGTCCCGCCATTTATCCATTTCGTTCTTGGGAGCTCCAATTTCGGCAGTCCAGCTCCACAATTCGAATGGCGTTGCCACGTTCAGGCCGACAATGTCGTTCTGCGACTTCCGCGCCGACTTCAGAAGTGAAGGGAGTGCGGTTTTCACGAAACGAAGCGTGGCGGCGGGCGTTGGATACGCATGAGCCTCAGTGTGCCGAGCGAGCACTTCTCCAACGAAGTTGACGACGACCAGGTCAAACGTATGCCGACCAATCTTGAGTCCCACATAATGTCGAGCATCCGGGGTTAGCATCATGGGTACCGAAGGCTGCCCAATACGTCCACGAATGGGATCGCACCTGAGAAGGAGTCCCTCTGATTCCAGAGCGCGGAAGATGACCGATACTGCGTTTGGCGAAAGTCCCGTTATTCTTGTGGCTTCGGCTTTTGTAAGCTTGCCGTGATCGCGCACAAGGTGCAGGACCAAGCGTTCGTTCACCCCTCTTACTGTCAGCAGATTGGACCCTTTAAGAGGGTGAGCACGAAGGGGTTCTTTTTCATCTCTGTTCATCTTTTTCACTCTGGATTCTTAAAATGTCGTGAACCGATGCCGATTGTCACCTTTTTTAGTGCGAGAGTCTGCGGACAACGTTCAGAACGTTCCGCTGGTCGGCATACTTCCGGCTCCGCAAGCTTCTGCCTGGTTTTGTTTCCGAAAGAATGGTTATAAATAATGGTAACAAGAGCGGCTGGTACAGCCAATACTTAATTCATTTGAAAGTTGTTATTGACACCAAGTTGACTCACATTTATGGTTGAGAGGTCGTGAAGCTGAAGCCAAAAAACCTGGTCAGAGGTTCGACCGGCACCCTGATGGTTGTTGTTCCACCCAGGGGGGAGTTGAACCTTGGTGCACTCACCAATCGTTCATATAGTTACTTCAAAAGGAAGTAACTAAAAATTTGTTCAAACCTGCAAGTTGAAAGGAAAATAATAATGCCTACATTCAACACTGCCGCACTTGTCACCGCTACCGTATTGTTGAGCGCTACGCTCACAAACACCGCCATGGCAGATGGCCATAAAACAAGCGCCTGCCTGATCACCAAGACCGATACCAACCCTTTCTTCGTCAAAATGCGGGAGGGTGCCACTGCCAAGGCTGAAGAATTAGACATTGAACTTAAGGCCTTCGCAGGGAAGGTCGACGGCGATCATGAGACACAGGTTCAGGCCATTGAGACCTGCATTGCCGACGGCGCCAAGGGTATTCTGCTTACGGCCTCGGATACCTCCTCCATTGTCTCTGCTGCCCAGCAAGCCCGTGACGCAGGCCTTCTTGTTATCGCGCTTGACACGCCACTTGATCCGCCTGAGGCAGCCGACGCCACCTTTGCCACCGACAATTTCCGTGCAGGTGAGCTGATTGGCGCCTGGGCAGCAGGCAAACTCGGCGACGGCGCGGAGGACGCACGCATCGGCCTGCTGAACGTCAATGTCAGTCAGCCTTCGGTCGGTGTACTGCGGAATCAGGGCTTTCTGCAGGGCTTTGGAATTGATATTGGCGATCCGAACAAGTGGGGTGACGAGACCGATCCACGCATCGTTGGCCAAGATGTCTCGGCCGGGAACGAACAAGGTGGACGTAAGGGGATGGAAAACCTTCTCGTCCAAGATCCAATGATCAATGTGGTTTATACCATCAACGAGCCGGCCGCAGCAGGGGCGTATCAAGCCCTGAAAGCATTCGGGCGCGAGGATGATGTGTTGATCGTGTCGGTTGACGGTAGTTGCTCTGGTGTCGCGAATATTAGGGACGGCTCGCTTGGTGCTACCGCGCAGCAATATCCGTTGCTTATGGCTTCGCTCGGAATCGAAGCAATCAAGGCATGGGCCGACGATGGTGTTAAGCCCGAGCGGACCCCGGGCAAGAGCTTCTTCGATACCGGAGCTTCTCTGGTTACGGATGAAGCTGTCGAAGATACCCCGTCGATCTCGGTCGCCGAGGGCGCTGATCTCTGTTGGGGTTGATCATCTGTCTGGTTCGGCACGGGCTTAATAAGCCGTGCCGGCAGCCACTCGGATCGCTCAAGGTTGAATAAGTCTTTGCTTCAGAGAGGGCCCCATGTCCAAAACTGATCTGAAAGGACAAGATTACGAATCTGTCCTTGCCAATGCTAACCAGGCTGTTGCTGTTTTCCAGCATCGCCGTTCCAGTTTCGCCCACAGGCTGCAGCACGCGTTACATGTGAACCCATCGATCGTACCTTTGATTGTGCTTGGGCTCTCAATAGTCGTCTTCGGCGTATTGCTGGGTTCCAAATTCCTTTCCCCTTTCGCCCTGACCTTGATCCTGCAGCAGGTTCAGATCGTGGGAATTATCGCCGCGGCCCAGAGTCTTGTTATTCTGACAGCGGGGATTGATCTCTCGGTGGGCGCGATCATGGTGCTGTCCTCAGTCGTGATGGGCCAGTTCACCTTTCGCTATGGGATACCCGTCCCCATCAGTATCCTTTGTGGCCTTCTATGCGGCACGCTATGTGGTTTTATTAATGGCGTGTTGGTCTCAAGGGTCAAGTTGCCGCCCTTTATCGTCACCCTTGGAATGTGGCAGATCGTCCTTGCCACGAACTTTCTTTACTCTGCCAACGAATCCATACGCGCTCAGGACATCGAGGCCCATGCGCCTCTCCTACAGTTCTTTGGTACGAAATTCAGCCTAGGCGGTGCAGTCTTTACTGTGGGTGTCGTTTTCATGATAGCGCTCGTGCTGGTGCTTACCTATGCGTTGCGTCATACAGCCTGGGGGCGGCACGTTTATGCAGTGGGTGATGATAAGGAGGCGGCGAAGCTCTCGGGCGTCAAGACCGACCGGGTGCTCATTTCAGTCTACATGCTTTCCGGTCTCATCTGCGCTTTCGCGGGTTGGGCGATGATCGGCCGAATCGGCTCCGTCTCGCCGACAGCGGGACAGCTTGCCAACATCGAATCCATCACTGCGGTAGTGATCGGGGGAATCTCGCTCTTCGGCGGTCGCGGCTCAATTCTCGGTGCCCTGTTTGGCGCGCTCATCGTCGGGGTCTTCACACTCGGTTTGCGGCTTCTCGGAGCCGATGCGCAGTGGACCTATCTCCTCATTGGCGTACTTATCATCGGCGCGGTTGCCGTGGATCAGTGGATCAGAAAGGTGTCAGTCTAATGCAAATGCCAACCCCTATATTAGCAGCGAAAAATCTTGTAAAGCGGTACGGCCGCGTAACCGCCCTGGATCATTGCGATTTCGAACTTTACCCGGGTGAGGTCCTGGCAGTAATCGGCGACAACGGCGCGGGCAAGTCCTCCCTGATTAAAGCGATCTCCGGTGCCGTGATTCCTGAGGAGGGTGAGATTTACCTGGAAGGTGAAAGGATCAATTTTTCTTCACCGCTTGATGCACGAGAGCATGGAATCGAAACGGTCTATCAGCAGCTTGCGATGTCGCCCGCGCTGTCGATAGCAGACAACATGTTTATGGGCCGCGAGCTGTTGAAGCCCGGCATTAGGGGCAAGCTGTTTCGGCAACTGGATCGACCGGGCATGGAGAAGTTCGCCCGCGAGAAGCTCAGTGAGCTGGGGCTCATGACAATCCAGAATATTCGGCAAGCAGTTGAGACGCTTTCTGGCGGCCAACGCCAGGGGGTAGCCGTTGCCAGGGCTGCTGCTTTCGGCTCCAAGGTGATAATCCTGGACGAGCCGACGGCCGCTCTCGGTGTCAAGGAGAGTCGCCGGGTGTTGGAGCTTATTCTCGAAGTGAAGTCCCGAGGCATCCCGATTGTGCTTATTAGTCACAACATGCCGCATGTCTTCGAGGTTGCTGATCGCATACACATTCATCGCCTTGGCAAGCGGCTTTGCGTGATCCGGCCAGAGGATTACAACATGAACGATGCGGTCGCCTTCATGACAGGCGCGAAGGAATCACCCCAATTGGCACAGGCAGTCTAAACGATGGGAATTTCTGATATTGAAGCTGTCATGGCGCTGATCACGAAAGTGGCACGTTCCGGTGAGCGAACCTTGATTGCTATAGCGGGCCCTCCTGGTTCGGGCAAGTCAACTCTCGCCGAAGCTGTAGTCAAGCAACTGAATTCGAGAGTTGGAAGTGAGCCCCTGGCTGCGCTTATTCCGATGGATGGCTTTCATCTCGACAACCAGGATCTGGACAAGCAAGGACTATTGTCACGGAAGGGGGCTCCAGAGACTTTCGATGCGGCTGGGCTGGTTCGATTGGTTCGTCGCATCAGGACCGGCGGTACCGATATCCATTACCCGTTGTTTGATCGAACGATTGATCGATGTCAGGTTGATGCGGGCCTTTTGAGCGCAGAAACCCCGATCGTCGTGGTCGAGGGTAACTATCTGCTTCTCGACGATTCGCCATGGAATGCTCTTGCCGGGCTATTTGACGCTACTGTTTTCCTGGCGCCGGCAGTCGAGGTTCTTGAAGAGCGGCTTATTCATCGTTGGTTGAGGTATGGGTTCTCACCGGAGATGGCAGCGGAAAAGGCACGTGCGAACGACCTTAGGAACGCACGCCTCGTCCTTGAAAAAAGTCTCGCCGCCGATCTGTTACTGACCCAGCAGACAGATGAAACCGAGAATGTTCCCTGATGGATTGTATCGGTGCCACATCTATTAGAAATCCGCGATACCGCTGAGTTATCCCTTATCTCGAGGCTTTTCGTTGTTGGTGGGAGTAGGGCTGCCTCCCTAATCGTGGCCCGACCTTAAGGATGCCTGCTAACCGGCTCAGGCAACCTTGGCGCGGAAAATGATCCGGAAAGCTTCTTTCAACACCGACCTTCCAGGAGGCATTATGTCTACTTTATTAGAGCAACTGAGGCAATACAGCACCGTGGTCGCCGATACTGGTGACCTCGAGGCCATACGGCGATTCAAGCCCGAGGACGCCACCACCAATCCATCGTTGATTCTCAAGGCAGTTCAGTCCGGTCAGTATGACGCCCTGCTCAACGAGATCGTCGCCGTCGCTCGCGGCCATAACGGTAGCTTGGAAGAAGCCGTCGACGAGGCTTGCGACCGACTGGTCGTGACGATGGGCAGCCTGATACTTAATCATGTTCCCGGTCGGATCTCGACCGAGGTGAATGCTCGCCTGTCGTTTGATCGGGAGGCCAGCATCGCCAAGGCCCGCCAACTGGTGGCACTTTACGAAGAGGCCGGCATCAGCCGAGACCGCATTCTTATCAAACTCGCCGCCACCTGGGAGGGCATCCGCGCAGCCGAGGTGCTGGAGCGGGAGGGTATCGAGTGCAACCTGACGCTGATCTTCAGCTTTACCCAGGCCCGTGCCTGCGCCGAGGCTGGTGCCTTCCTGATCTCGCCGTTCGTGGGCCGTATCCTGGACTGGTACCGCAAGGCTAACCCCGATACCGTCTACACGCCGGAGGAGGAGCCCGGTGTGCAGCAGGTGCGGGAGATCTATCGTTATTTCCGTCGCCACCAGTATCCCACCGTGGTCATGGGTGCGAGCTTTCGTAACAGTGGCGAAGTCCTGGCGCTGGCCGGTTGCGATCGCCTGACCATCAGCCCGGCGTTACTGGAAGAACTCGCCCATGGCGAAGGGTCCGTTGAACCGGTGCTGGCCGACAATGGTGAGCGTGCCGATCCTCCGGCACCGATTACCGAAGTCGAGTTCCGTTGGCAGCTCAACGAGGACGCCATGGCGACCGAGAAACTGGCCGAAGGCATACGCGGCTTTGAGGCCGATCAGCTCAAGCTCGAGGCGCTGTTGCGCGAACGGCTGGCCGGGGGCGTAGCATGAATGCGGCTGAGTCCAGTGAGACTCTGAATCGCCGTACCCTGGCCAACGCTGTGCGCGCGCTAAGTATGGATGCCGTGCAACAGGCCAACTCCGGCCACCCGGGCGCGCCGATGGGCATGGCCGATATCGCTGAAGTGCTCTGGCGCGACCATCTGCGCCACAACCCGGCCAATCCCGACTGGCTCGACCGCGATCGCTTCGTGCTGTCCAACGGCCATGGCTCGATGCTGCTCTACAGCCTGCTGCACCTGAGTGGCTACGACCTGCCGCTCGACGAGCTCCGGCGCTTCCGCCAACTGCATTCGAAGACGCCCGGTCATCCCGAATACGGTTACGCCCCGGGCGTCGAGACGACTACCGGCCCACTGGGGCAGGGACTCGCCAATGCCGTTGGCCTTGCGTTGGCCGAACGGACACTGGCGGCGCAGTTCAACCGTTCGGGCTACGACATCATCAATCACCACACCTACGCTTTCGTCGGCGATGGTTGCCTGATGGAAGGAATCTCCCACGAGGTGTGCTCGCTGGCCGGTACCCTGGGGCTCGGTAAACTGATTGTCTTCTACGACGACAACGGCATCTCCATCGATGGAGAGGTTGAGGGCTGGTTCAGCGACGACACCCCCGCGCGCTTCCGCGCCTATGGCTGGAACGTGGTCGAGTCGGTCGATGGCCACGACGCTGCGGCCATCGATCGCGCTATCCGCGATGCGAAGGCCCAGACGCAGCGTCCGAGCTTGATCTGCTGTAAAACCACTATCGGCTTCGGTTCGCCGAACAAGGCGGGTTCGCACGACTGCCACGGTGCCCCATTGGGCGACGACGAGATCGCCGCGACCCGTGACGCGCTCGCTTGGCCCCATGCACCTTTCGATGTGCCCGACGATATTCGCGGATACTGGGATGCCCGGGGTGATGGGGCCGCTCTGGAGCTGGAATGGCGAGAGCGTTTCCAGGCCTATCGCGCTGAGCATCCGGCGTTGGCCGCTGAACTCGAACGCCGCCAGGCCGGCGAGCTGCCCCAGAATTGGAAGGTATTGAGCCGGGACCTGTTGCAGCGTTGCCAGCAGCAAAGCCGCACCCTGGCAAGTCGAAAGAGCTCGCAGCAGGTGCTGGAAGCCATAGGCTCGGAATTGCCGGAACTGCTCGGAGGTTCGGCGGACCTGGCACCATCTAACCTGACACAGTGGTCCGGTTCGCGAGCCATTTCGGCAGAAGTTGAGAGTGGCAATTACATTCATTACGGTGTGCGCGAGTTCGGCATGAGCGCCATCATGAACGGACTGGCGCTGCATGGCGGTTTTGTTCCCTACGGCGGTACCTTCCTGATGTTCATGGAATACGCCCGCAACGCCGTGCGGATGGCGGCGCTGATGGGGGTTCGCAATATCTTCGTTTATACCCACGACTCCATTGGCCTTGGCGAGGACGGCCCGACCCATCAGCCTGTTGAGCAGCTAGCCAGCCTGCGTCAGACGCCGAATATGGAAACCTGGCGCCCCTGTGACGAGACCGAAACGGCGGCCGCCTGGTGTGCCGCGCTTGAGCGTGCCACGGGGCCAAGTGCCCTGATACTGTCGCGGCAGAACCTCCCGGCCCAGGAACGCAGCGAGGCGCAGGTTAATGACATTAGCCGCGGCGGCTACTTGCTACGGGATTGCACAGGCATGCCCGAGCTGATTTTGTTGGCCACAGGCTCGGAGGTGGCGTTGGCCGTGAAAGCCGCTGACCGGCTAAGCGCCTCGGGTGTGGCTGTGCGGGTGGTTTCGTTGCCCTGCGTCGAACGTTTCGCCAAGCAGGACGCGACCTATCGCGATACCGTGTTGCCACCGACGGTGCGGGCACGGGTTGCAATCGAGATGGCACAACCGGACGGCTGGTATCGCTGGGTGGGTCTCGACGGCGCCGTGATCGGCATTGAGACCTTCGGCGAATCGGCGCCAGCCGAAGCGTTGCTCCAACATTTCGGTTTTACGGTCGAGCGGGTGGTCGAGACGGCCGGTATCATCATGCACAAGGGTTGAAAGGCTGGCTGGGCAATGGAGTGTCCAGCCGTTCCGAATGAACGAGACATACTCGGAACCTCTTTTCTCATCGCCGAAATTGGCTTGAATGCCGTATAATTCTGCGTTTTCCAGGCGCCGCTCCCATCTCGCCGATTCAGCGGGGCTTACGAATACATACAGGTTGGAGTTGTTTGTTCATGAGCCCAACAGTTGAACAAGGTACGTTGTACGTCATTTCTGCGCCGTCCGGTGCTGGCAAGACCAGTCTGGTGGCAGCCATGCTGGGCAACGACGATAAGCTGGGTGTGTCGATTTCCCACACCACCCGGCCGATGCGCGAGGGCGAGCAGGACGGTGTGAACTATCATTTCGTGAGTCGCGACGAATTTGAGGCGATGATTGCGCGAGGTGAGTTCCTGGAACACGCCGATGTGTTCGGCAACTATTATGGCACCTCTCACATCTGGGTTCGTGAAACCCTGTCCCGTGGGCTGGACGTTATCCTCGAGATTGACTGGCAGGGCGCGGAACAGGTGCGCCGGCTGATGCCTGAGTGTGTCAGCATTTTCATCGTACCACCGTCGTCGGCAACCCTCCGGGAGCGGCTGACCGGGCGTGGCACCGACGCACCAGAAGTGGTGGAACGTCGCCTTTCCGAGGCCAGGGAAGAGTGCAGGCACGCCCTGGAATTCGATTTCCTGGTGGTGAATGACGACTTCGATGTGGCTCTGGCCGATCTGCTGGCCATTGTCCGCAGTCAGCGGGTGCGGATTGGGGTGCAACAGGATCGCCACAGCGAGCTGCTGACTCAGTTGTCGCAGTAGGTTGTAGTGCTTGTCACTGTATACAAATTGAGCCGGGCGCAGTAAACTACGCGGTCTGCTGAATCAGTCATTTTATTTTCGGGGAAGTTATGGCACGAGTTACCGTTGAAGATTGTCTGGAAAACGTTGATAACCGCTTCCAGCTGGTGATGCTGGCTACCAAGCGTGCCCGTCAGCTTGCAACCAAAGGTGCGGAACCGGCGGTGGCTGAAGAGAACGACAAGCCGACAGTTATCGCCCTGCGCGAGATTGCTGAAGGTAAAGTGGGTCGTGAGTTGTTGCAGGAAGACGACGACGAGTGACCACAGGTACGGGTACAAATACGTATCCGCGCCTCGGAAGCATTGAAATCTGTCTCGGCGCTTTATAGTGTAGCTATAGAACGGACGTTGTTGGCAGGATCAGGAAGGACCCGGATGCGTGCATTCGGGTTTTTTTGTCCCTGAATTTCATAAGTATACGGAGGCGCGGTGTCGGCAGAGGCTACGGTTGAAGGTCTAGCGAAAGAGCTCAGTACCTATCTGGATACCAATCGCATCAATCAGGTGCGACGGGCCTACTATTATGCCGAACAGGCCCACGAAGGGCAGATGCGCAAAAGCGGTGACCGCTACATCACCCACCCACTGGCGGTTGCCCATATCCTGGCCGACCTGAGGCTGGACCATCAGAGTCTGATGGCAGCCATGCTCCACGATGTTATCGAAGACACCGGTATTCCCAAGGATGCCCTGGCCGAGCAGTTTGGCGATGACGTGGCCGAGCTGGTCGACGGTGTCAGCAAGCTGACCCAGATCGAATTCCGGTCCCGGGCGGAAGCCCAGGCGGAAAACTTCCAGAAGATGACCCTGGCGATGGCGCGGGACATTCGGGTCATCTTGGTGAAGCTTGCCGACCGCCTGCACAACATGCGCACGCTGGGCCCCATGCCCTATGAGAAACGCCAGCGCATTGCCACCGAAACCCTGGATATCTACGCCCCCATTGCCAATCGCCTCGGTATGCATTCCATCTGCACCGAGCTGGAAGACCTGGGCTTTTCCTCGCTGTACCCGATGCGCTCCAAGTACATCTCCAAGGCCGTCGAGAAGCTGAGGGGCAGCCATCGCGAGATCATTGAAGAGATTCGCGGCAAGCTGCAGGAAAAGCTGGAAGAGCGTGGCTTGCCTGGTCGCATCCTGGGGCGCGAGAAGCACCTGAACAGCATCTACAACAAGATGAAGTTCAAGCAGAAATCCTTCCATGAAATCATGGACGTGTATGCGTTCCGGATCATTACCGACACCGAGGATGACTGCTACCGCATCCTGGGTGCGGTGCACAGCCTGTACAAGCCACTGCCGGGCCGCTTTAAAGACTACATCGCTATGCCCAAGGCCAACGGCTACCAGTCCATCCACACCACGTTGTTTGGCATGCACGTGAATATCGAGATCCAGATCCGTACCGAGGAAATGGAACACATCGCCAACAACGGCATCGCCGCCCACTGGATGTACAAGAGCGAACCCAGCAGCGTTTCCAACGCCAACCAGGCCCGGGTGGACCGCTGGGTGAAAGGGCTGATGGAGATGCGTGAGCGCGCCGATGACTCCCTGGAGTTTATCGAGCACGTGAAGGTCGATCTGTTCCCGGACGAGATCTATGTCTTTACCCCCAAGGGCAAGATCATGGAACTGCCCAGCGGCGCCACGCCGGTGGACTTTGCCTACTCCATCCACACCGATATTGGTAACGCCACCGTGGCGTGCCGGATCAACCGGAATCTGAGCTCCCTGAGCCAGCCACTGCAGAGCGGGCAGACGGTGGAGGTCATCACCGCGCCGGGCGCCCGGCCGAACCCAGCCTGGCTCAGCTTCGTGGTAACCGGCAAGGCCCGCAGCAGTATTCGCCACGTGCTCAAACACCAGAAGCGGGCGGAGTCGCTGGAGCTGGGTAAGACCCTGCTGAAGAAGTCTTTAAAAGGCTTCGGTACCCGGCTGGCGGACATCAGCGATGTACAGGTTCAGGCCGTGGTCAATCACAACCAGGTCAACAGTCTGGACGACCTGATTGCCGATATCGGCCTGGGTAACCGCATGGCCTACCTGGTAGCGCGGCAACTGGTGACCGGTGCCGAGTCGTCCCCCATTGCCGGTGTGCCAGCGGAGGTGCACGGCAGCGGCGAGCACAGCCCGGTTACGATTCGCGGCACGGAAGGCCTGCTGGTGCGCTTTGCCAGTTGCTGCAAACCCATTCCCGGCGACCCGGTGGTGGGCATGATGGATTCCGGCAAGGGCATGATGATTCATTCTGATACCTGCTCCCGCTTGCCGGACGACGATGAGGGCCGGGCCCGCCTGACCCACCTCAAATGGGCCAAGGACATTGCCGACGAGTTCTCGGTTGAGCTTCGGGTTGAGCTGGAACGTCAGCGTGGTGTGATCGCGGAGGTCGCCAACGCCATAGCAATGGCCGATGGCAACGTCGAGCGCATCAACGTGGAAGAGCAGAACGCGAAGTTCAGCATCGTCAGCCTGGTGTTGCATGTAAACGGACGCCGGCATCTGGCCCGGGTCATGCGGCGGGTGAAGAACATCCGGGCCGTGACCCACATAGGACGAGTTCGTCACTGATCCCCGAATAAGGGGCAAGGCATCTCCCATAACGTCTGGTTGACAGCAGCCGCGCCCAAAGGTGACGATTGGTGTTTTGGAAGAGAGGAATACCCAAGCCATGACCAACAAATCCGTTATCCAGACTGAAAACGCCCCGCAGGCGATTGGAACCTACTCGCAGGCAGTGAAAGCCGGCGACACGGTCTACCTGTCTGGTCAGATTCCGCTGGTGCCGGAAACCATGGAAGTGGTTGCCGGGGATTTTGCCGCCAAGACACGGCAAGTGTTCGAGAATCTCAAAGCGGTCTGTGAGGCAGCCGGCGGCGAGCTGAAGGACATCGTCAAGCTCAACATCTATATGACCGACCTTGAGAACTTTGCCACCGTCAACGAGATCATGGCGACCTACTTTGAAGAGCCGTATCCGGCCCGCGCAGCCGTTGGCGTATCAGCGTTGCCCAAAGGGGTGCCGATCGAGATGGAAGCGGTAATGGTATTGACCTGAAGCCCTGGGCCAGCTAGGCCCTCGGAATCAGTGAGAAAAAGGCGGCTTCGGCCGCCTTTTTTGCGCCTGTCGCCCCGCTATCGCCCGGCGATCATGGCCCGGTAGCCGGCCCGAAAGTCCGGGAACTGGAACTCGAAACCACTCTCCAGCAGGCGCTGGTTGCTGCACCGTTTGCTGCCCGCGCGTCCGCCGGTTCTGGCGTCGTCGACCGGTGACGCACAGTCGGTGTGCGCCTGTACCCACTTCACTACCTCATCCAGTCGCACCGGTTCGCTGTCACTGGCGATGTAGAGTGGCTCCACGGGCTCGCCCGCCAGTGCCTTCAGCACCAGATGCTGGACTACCCGGGCGGCATCGTCTTCATGAATTCGGTTGGTGAACGGCGCTGGATTTTTGGGTGCCATCCGGCCCGCGATAACCTCATCCAGGAATCGTTGCCGGGTGGGGCCGTAAATACCGCTGAACCTTACAATAGTCGCCGGATGCCCACTATCCAGGGCCGTGCGCTCGCCTGCCAGGATCTGCTCACCACTAAAGCGCCGTGGCTGTGCCGGGCTGGTTTCGTCGACCCAGCTGTCATCATTCTGGGAGTAGACACTGGTGCTGCTGATGAAGACAAGACGTGCCAATGGCTGGCCTTTGACCACGTCCAGTAGGTTTGAGAGCCCGTTGACGTAGGCATCCCGGTAGCCCTGTTCGTCGTAACTGGCGGGGGTCAGGCAGTAGACAATGACGTCGAGGTTGTCCGGCACCGCTTTGTCGAGGGACTCTGGTGCCATCAGATCGGCTTTCACTCCCTGGATACCAGCCGGAACCTGAGCCGGATTTCGGCGCAATCCGAACACGGTTGCCGAGTCCCTGAGCAGGCTGGCAATGGCGCCCCCGAGTTTGCCACAGCCGGCCACCAGAATGCGGGGCGTGTTGGTGCGTTCAGTCATTGCCATAGACAATCTCAATCCTTATGCTTAAACCCATAAATTAGTGAACCATTGCCCCGCATCCACCTGACCGGAGCTCACCATGACTCTCACCGAGTTACGATACGTCGTTACGCTTGCCCGCGAAAGGCATTTTGGCCGTGCTGCCGAGCGCTGCCATGTCAGCCAGCCGACACTCAGTGTGGCCGTCAAGAAGCTTGAAGACGAGTTGGGTATTCCGCTGTTTGAACGGAGTAAAAGCAGTATCCGGGTCACCGAAACCGGTCAACGGATCATTGAGCAGGCGCAACGGGTGCTGGACCAGGTCGGGGTGATCAAGGACATGGCCCAGGATGGTAAGAATCAGCTGAATTCGGCACTGAAGGTGGGGGCCATCTACACCATCGGCCCCTACCTGTTCCCCCACCTCCTGCCGGAGCTTCGGCGAGCGGCGCCGGAGATGCCTCTGTACATTGAAGAGAACTATACCGCCACACTGCGTCAGAAGCTGCGCCAGTCCGAGCTGGATGCCATCATCATAGCGCTGCCGTTCGAAGAACCCGAGGTGGTAACCTTGCCACTGTATGACGAGCCCTTCGTGGTGTTGTTGCCGGCCGAACACCCGCTGGCCAAGAAGGATCAGCTGACCGCCGAAGAATTGGCCAAGGAACAGCTGCTGTTGCTGGGGCCGGGGCACTGTTTCCGGGATCAGGTGCTGGAATCCTGCCCGCCCCTGGTTGAAGCCGTAACCCGGCGTGTCGATGTTGACTCGCCGGCGCTGGTGACCGAGGGCAGTTCGCTGGAAACCATTCGTCACATGGTAGCGTCAGGGCTGGGCATCACGGTACTGCCATTGTCGGCGGCGACCGCCATGCAGTACCACGAAGACATCCTGGCGGTGCGGCGTTTTGCCCCGCCGGTCCCCTTCCGTACGGTCGCGTTGGCCTGGCGGGTGACCTTCCCGCGGCCCAAGGCCATCGATATGTTGTCGCTGGCTGCCAGCCAGTGCCGGGTCATCGAGAAAGCCAAGACCGACACGCCGGCAGTGGCCGAGAGCGCCTGAGTCCTGCATGGCATCGCTGGACGACATATCGGTTACCCAGCTCAAGGGCGTAGGCAACGCCCTGGCCGAGAAGCTTGGCAAGCTGGGCATTGCCTCGCTTCAGGACCTGCTGTTTCACCTGCCGCACCGGTACGAGGACCGCACCCGGGTGGTGGCTATGGGCAGTCTCCGGATTGGCGACGTTGCCGTGGTCGAAGGGGAGGTCATGAAGGCCGACCTGGTGATGGGGCGCCGCCGCAGTCTGCAGGTCACCCTTAAGGACAACAGCGGCTTTTTGGTGATGCGGTTTTTCCACTTCAACGCCGCCCAGAAAAATCAGCTCACCCAGGGCGCTCGGGTTCGCTGTTTTGGTGAGGTCCGCCCCGGTCGGGCCGGTTACGAGTTCTATCACCCCGAATACCAGATCGATCCACCGCCGATGCCGGCCGAAGGTCAGGCTACGCTGACGCCCGTCTATCCGCTCACCGAGGGTATCCAGCAACCCCGCGTGCGGGCATTGTGCCAGCAGGCGCTGGGTTACCTGCAGCGTTATCCGATCCGGGACTGGCTGCCGTCGTCGCTGCTGGCGGATTACCAGTTGCCGGGCATTGGCGAGGCGGTTCAACTGGTGCATTCACCTCCTGTCGACGCGCCGGTGCATTTGTTGATGGAAGGCCGGCATCCCGCCCAGCAGCGGCTGGTGATGGAAGAGTTACTGGCGCATCAGCTCAGCCTGCTGCAGGTGAGGGAACAGATCCAGGCCCGGGAAGCGCTGCCGCTGTTGCCCACCGGCGATCTGCCCGATCAATTTCTCGACTCCTTACCCTTCCAACTGACCGGGGCCCAGCGCCACGTGATGACCGATATCCGACAGGATCTGAGTCAGCCGCTGCCCATGTTGCGACTGGTTCAGGGCGACGTCGGTTCCGGTAAGACGGTGGTGGCCGCGTTGGCGGCCCTGCAAGCGATTGCCGCGGGGGCTCAGGTCGCGCTGATGGCGCCGACCGAAATCCTCGCTGAACAGCATTACCAGAACTTCCGCGGCTGGCTTGAGCCACTGGGTATCCAACTGGCGTGGCTGTCCGGAAAGGTGAAAGGCAAAGCGCGACAGCAGGCGTTGGAAAAGGTCCAGTCTGGGGTGGCCGGAGTGGTTATTGGTACACACGCGCTGTTCCAGAATGACGTGGTGTTTGATCGTCTGGCGCTGGTGATTGTCGATGAACAACACCGATTCGGTGTGCATCAGCGTCTGGCGTTGCGGGAGAAAGGGGTAGGCGGCTCGCTTGCGCCGCACCAGTTGATCATGACCGCGACTCCGATCCCCAGAACACTCGCCATGAGCGCCTACGCCGATCTGGATACCTCGGTGATTGACGAGCTGCCTCCCGGTCGCAAACCCATCGAGACAATCGTCATTCCGGACAGCCGTCGCGAGGACGTCATCGGTCGCGTCCGCAGCGCTTGTACGGAGGGGCGTCAGGCCTATTGGGTATGTACCCTGATTGAGGAATCGGAGGCGTTGCAGTGTCAGGCCGCGGAAGTGACCGCACAGGAGTTGACGGAACGGCTGCCAGATCTCAAGGTGGGGCTGGTTCATGGTCGCCTGAAAGCCGTAGAAAAAGCTGCGGTGATGGAGCAGTTCAAGAATGGTGAGCTGGATCTGCTGGTGGCGACCACGGTTATTGAGGTTGGGGTGGATGTGCCGAATGCGTCCCTGATCATCATTGAAAACCCGGAACGCCTGGGGCTGGCGCAGTTGCACCAGTTGCGAGGGCGAGTAGGGCGAGGCGAGCAGGCCAGTTTTTGTGTGCTGATGTACCACCCACCTCTGTCTAATAACGGTAAAGCGAGACTGCAGGCGCTACGGGACAGTCAGGACGGCTTCTTCATTGCCGAAAAAGATCTTGAGATCCGTGGCCCAGGCGAGGTGTTGGGTACCCGGCAGACCGGCATGATGCAATTCCGGTTGGCGGACTTTGAACGGGATAAGGGCTGGATTGAGCCGGTGCGGGAAATGGCGCCCGCGTTGATGAGTGACCGGCGGCGGGTCGAGGCGCTGATCCGCCGGTGGCTTGGCGAAAAGATTCGTTATGGAGACGTGTGACGGCGGTCCTTGCCCTATACTGATTCGGACTCCTCAAGAAAAAGCCGCGTGTCGGCCTTTAGCAATAATCAGGAGCAGACTCTATGGAACTACCTGCAGCAGTTCAGCAGGCACTTGGGGCTTCAGCTTCGGGCGTGTCGCTCCGCAACGCAAACCAGGCCAACGGCGAAGAACTTCTGCGCATGGCCTTGTTGAGTGACGCGGCGGGTAACCTCCAGGTGATTTGCCGGAAACGTGACCTGATCAACCTTGAAGAGTTGAACAAGCGTCTCGGTCGCGATTTCCGGCTGATGAAACGCCGAGAACAGTTGCGCGTCCGCGAGAGGGCTGGCTTGAGTGAACTGCCGGCCCTGCCGTCTCTGACCGGTTGGCCGACCGTTGTCGATAGCCGGGTCGACGATCTGTCCGCTGTCGCCCTGGAGCTGGAAGAACACAATCTCGCGATGGTCATGCCAGGTGCCGACTTCCGGGCTCTGACCAGCAATGCCGAGCGCTGGAGCTTTACTACAGACCCGCAATCCATTGAGGTTAATCTCGATGACAACGAGCGGGACCGGGAACAGCTTCATACCGCACTCAAGAAATTTACCAGCGTACGCATTCAACAGCGTCTGGAAGACACCCTTGAATTGCCCCCGCTGCCGGAGACTGCACAGCGAATTATTCATCTGCGAGTGAACCCGAATGCGGTCATGGGCGATCTGGTGGACATTGTCGAAAGCGATCCCAGTCTGGCGGCGCAAGTGGTTAGCTGGGCCTCCTCCTCGTTTTATGCTGCGGCCGGGCAAGTGCGATCCGTCCATGATGCGGTGTCCCGGGTGCTGGGCTTTGACCTGGTGATGAACCTGGCCATGGGCCTGTCTCTGGGCCGTGCGCTGAAACAACCCCAAGATCATCCGGAAGGCTACGTCGATTACTGGCAGCAGGCGATCTGGCAGGCCCAGTCAGCCGGGGTGCTCGCCAGCATGATGCCGCGGGGCCAACGGCCGTATTTCGGTCTGGCCTACTTGGCCGGGTTGCTGCACAACTTTGGTCATCTGGTGTTGGCCCAGGTGTTTCCGCCTCACTTCAAGCTGGTTTGCCGTTCGCTGGAGGTAAATCCTTGCATTGATTCCTCGGTGACCGAACATTACCTGCTGGGCATTACCCGGGAACAGATTGCAGCGCAGCTGATGGAAAACTGGGGCATGCCCGATGAGGTCACCCTGGCCATTCGATTCCAGAAGAACCCGGCCTACGATGGCGATTGCCAGGTTTATGCCAAGCTGCTCTGGCTGGGACGTCAGCTGTTGACCACTCGCGGTGTAGCGCTGGGCGCGGGTGAAGCGGTGCCGCAGTCATGCTATGACGAATTGGGACTGGATCGGGACGCGGTCGAGGCGCAGTTTGATGAGCTGGTCAGCAGTAAGGACAGCATCATGGCCATGGCCGGGATGATGAGTCCCTGAGTTCCTGCCTTCCCTTTTCCCCGCCAAAAAAGAGCCGGCCCTAAGGCCGGCAAGCTCACCCGCTTGTTGCAGAGTCGTCCAAACTTATCAGGAGAAAACAACAAAGGACCGTTGCCGTCGCAGATTAAGGCAGCGCCCTATCTATAATTTAGTCTAAGGGGGAAAAAAGAAAAGTCTTCGGCTTTGGATTGGACACTATGAGAGGCTCGTCGCTGTTTGTTATTCATCCTAACCCGTTGATTCAATGACCAAACATTCAGGCTCATTTACTCATGTTTCCACGAAAAAATTACAAACCTCGGTGTGTGCCTCTCTGTCACCGGCGCGACATTCAGCTCGGGTCGAAAGGGTGGTGGCGAATGGCGGTTGCGGCCCGTTTTATTTCTTCTGCATGAACCTTTTCCACCTCGAATCGCTCGATATCCATCTTTTCCACAAAGCGGGTATCGGTGGCCTGCCGGGCCTGGTGCGTCGGCATGTGCTTGAGCTTCTCGTGTACGTCCTGAAACACCGAAAACGGCGGCTGCTCCAACAGTTCCGGCGCCACGTGATCAAGCAAGCCCTTTAAGCGCAGACACGCCTCGGAATACTCAACCTGGTCCGACTCCACGGCCATGGCAATCACCCGGATGCTGGAGATCATATCGTCGCGTCGCTTCTGATTGAATGCGTCCGCTTTTTCCTGGCGGCGGCGGCCTTCAGACAGGGTATTGGCTTGGCGTCGGATAAAAAACAGCAGCAAGGCGATGACAATCACGCCGATAATAATCAGGGTCCACTGCAGCCACTGGGGCATTCTCTTCTCCTCGTCTCGATCAGGCTTGCTTGCGTTGGCGATCAGGCCGCCAGACTTTGACAGTTACGGCCTGCCCATTCAATACGGAGGTTCCCACCAGCGGATCAATCTGCTCGTCACTGAGCACGTCATTGATGCTGGCCCCGGCGTGCTCGGTTGCCACCGCTTGCCCAGTGCCCGTGCGATCATGGCCCCATCCGTGGGGAATAGAGACCACACCGGGCATCAGATTCTCGGAGATTTCTACCGGGAGTACGATGGTGCCGATGTTCGTACTGATCTGTGCGGAGTTGCCCGCTTGCAGGCCCAACCGGCTGGCGTCCTTGGGGTTAATCATCAGCGTGCAGCGGTCTTTACCTTTGACCAGTCGCCGACTGTTGTGCATCCAGGAGTTGTTGCTGCGGATGTGGCGTCGCCCGATCAGCAACAACTCGGTGTTGACCGGTTCCTTCAGGAAGCTGTGCAGGCGATCGACATCTCTAAGGTAGCGTCGTGGTGCAAGGTGAATCATGCCATCTTTGGTAAACAGGCGGTCGGGCAAAGACGGCTGCAGCGGGCCCAGATCCACGCCACTGGGAATCTCCCGCAACGCTGCTAGCGACAAACCCTTTGGCAGCGCCTGCCAGTTGCGGTTCAGCGGGCTGAGTTTGGTGAGTGCACGGACAGGGTGGCGCTCGGGCAATATGTCGAGTATCAGGTCCACCGCCGGCTGCACCAAGCCTCGGACTCGGCCGCCATCGGTGCCATAGGGACCGGATCGCAGTAGCAGGTCCAGAATCGGGTCAGGTCCGATCTGTTTGAAGGTGCGCCACCCAAGTTCCGAACGTAAGGGCAGGTGGCCGCCATGTCGGTGTTTCTCGAGCCGGTGGGCCAGCTCTAGCAGGATTTGCCAGTCGTGGCGGCTGTCCGGGCCGGCGTCAAACAGAGGCTCGCTGTACTTGGCGACGTTCCGTACCGCGAACATACTGAATATCAGATCGTAATGGCTACGCTCCAGGGCCGCGGTCGGCGGCAGGATGACATCGGCGTGGCGCGTGGTTTCGTTCAGGTAGTAATCCACCGACACCATGAAATCGAGTCCGGAGAAAGCCTTTTCCAGGCGGGTGCCGTTGGGGCTCGACAGCACCGGGTTGCCGGCTACGGTTACGAACGCCCGGATCTGGCCCTCGCCGGGTGTCAGTACTTCATCGGCCATGGTGCTGGCCGGATACTCACCACCAAACTCCGGCAGGCCCTTTACCCGGCTGTGGCGGGTGCCGAAATGGCCGCTTTGCCCCCCGAGGGCACCCAGGCTTACCAGATCAATGGCGGGCTGGGTAAACAGCATGGCGCCGGGCGTGTCGAGTTTACCGGTGAGGATGTTCAGGCAGTAGGCCAACCAGGTTGCCAGGCCACCAAAGCGCTGGGTACTGGTGCCCATCCGGCTGTACAGAACGGCCTTTGGAGTATTGGCCAACTGGCGGGTGAGCTGGCGGATGGTTTGGGCTGTGATGCCCGTGTGGTCGCTGACCGCTTCCGGGGTAAACGCCAGTGCCGCCAGGCGTAACAGGTCAGCATCTTTGGCGAGATGCTCAGCTGGCCCCAGCTCGACCAGGTCTTCGGCAAACAGAGTGTTCACCATGGCCATTAGCAGCAAGGCGTCACTGCCGGGCCTGATGAAATGGAATTCGTCGGCCAGTTTGCCGGTTTCGGTGCACCGTGGATCGACCACGATGAGCCGGCCGCCGCGGCCTTGCAGACGCTTGATCCGTCCCCGGAAATCGGGGACCGTCATCAGGCTGCCATTGGAGGCCATGGGATTGGCGCCAATACAGATAAACAGGTCGGTGTGGTCGATATCCGGAATCGGGAACAGTATCTGATGGCCGAACATCTCCAGGCTGGCAAGCATGTGGGGTAGCTGATCGTTGGAGGTGGCCGAGAACCGGTTTTGGCTGCCGATGGCGCGCAGGAATGGCAGGGTAGAGACGAGGGAGCCGTGGTTGTGAACGTTGGGGTTACCCAGATAGACGCCAATGCTGTTGCGGCCGAATTCGGACCGCGTTTGATGTAATTTTTGGGCCACCAGATCGAAGGCTGCGTCCCATTCCATTTCCTGCCAGCCAGTGTCCGTGCGGCGCACGGGTTTGCGCAACCGGTCTGGGTCATTGTGCAGATCCTGCAAGGCGACCGCCTTGGGGCAGATATAGCCCTGACTTAACGGATCATCCTCATCGCCCTTGATGGAGGTGATTTTCCCGTTGCTGACTTCAATGGCGACGCCGCACATGGCTTCGCACAGGTGGCAGGTGCGGTAATGGATACCGTTTTCCATGGAGCCCTCTCTTCTGGCGGGATCTTATTGTTGTAGCGATTGGGGTTGAATCGAGATTAGCAGGAAAGCCCTGGGATGGGAAAAGCCGCCTGCCCAGGTGTGGCCACAAAAAAAGGCCAGCCCAGGAGGCTGGCCTGAAAGGGTAAAGGCCTGAGTTTACTGCTGGGCAGGAATTTCCTTTACCGGGTCGGAGATGAAGTTCAGGTAGACCCCCTGTTCCGGGATCTGCAGAGGGATTTGAACGGCTCCCGTGGATGCGGTGGTTTCGTCAAGCAGTGCACCACAGGCGTCAGGGTTGCCGGTCAGGAGGCCACCGATGCAGGAGGTGAAATCGATAATGGCCCTGGAAATGGCATCCTCGGTGGTCACCAGCACCTCGATCTCCGGAACGTTGGTATTGCGCTGCTCAATTTGCATGCGCCCGTCATCGAAGAAGGTGATCGGTCCGGCCAGCTCGAGCGTGAACGGGTAGGAGTAGAGGTTGTGTTGCAGCACGCCTTCCAGCGGCACGTGCAGGTTCGGCGCGTCCAGAGTCAGCTCAGCCCGGGTTTTGAACACGGGTCGTCCATCCTCGCCCTCAATAATAATGCCCGGAATGAGGCCGCTGCGGGCACAATTCTCTTCGCAGCCTGGATCGTCTTTGGCGTACCGCATCCGTAGGATCTGGGGGCCGGTGACCTGGTCACCAAGACCATCCAGTACCACCGTGGCGGAGGTTGTCGCCAGCATGGTGGGGTACAGCAAAACGCCCACGCCTTGTTTGCCGGTCTCTTCATCCACCGCCGGCCCTGTGACTTCTGTGTTCAGGCCATAGGTCTGGTAGATGAACTTGGCTTCCGGACACACCTCATCGTCGTTGCAACCGACACTGGCGCCAGCGTCCGCGCCCAGAACCGTCGCCGTCTGATTTTGTACCGCTAGTGCCGCCGCGTTGGCCGAGGGTTTGTATCCGCCATTGCCATTGCTTTCATGATCGAACGGCTCAAGACAGGTGGTGTCACCCGGGGTGGGGCAGTCGACGACGTAATTCGAATTCACATCCCGGATGGGCAGGTTGCGCAGCGGGGTGAATACTGTTTGAGCGGGGGCTGCCCCTTCAAAGTAGATGGTCATGTCCGGACCACCGATGTCGACATTCGACGGCGCATCGCGTTCGTCACCGGGATCGACCAGCAGGTCCGTTTGCAACGGGTATCCGGATTCCGAGCAGACCGCGTTGGCGCAGTCATCCTTGGAGGTGGACGACGCCAGGGTATAGCGGTAGAAGGCTCCGGATTCCCAGGGCTGATCGGGGTAAAAACGAATGCGCTGATTGTTCTTCTCCAGTCGTCCACCGACGGCGCCGAGGCTGCTGCCGTCCGCCGCCACCTGCTCGACCTGGAAGGTTTCACCGGCCCGGATCGAGCCGAGATCCATGGATTGGGAGAACACCACCACGATGGGCCGGTCGGCCGGCAGGCTGGTGACTGGCAGGATATCCCCGCGGGGGCCATTGGGCGCATCGTCCACACACTGGCCGTGGTTTCCCGCATTCAGGTCCACACCAGTGGTGACACAAGGGAAACCCGGGTAGGTGGTCAGGGCAATCGGTGACACCGTGAACACCGAGTTGTCGCCCAAATCCGGCAGGCGGAACTCAAGGGTCTGGGACGTGGCGCCATTGCCGGCCAGGTCGGTCAGGCCGGAACCAATCTGAACGCTGTAGTCGATCCCGTGCCTGAACCCACCCTTGGAGTTGATAACCACGGCGGTACCGTCCAGCCTGGTGTCAAACTGCCCGGTGGCCAGTGGTGTGCCTCCCTCGATCACGGTGATGCCCGTGGGGATGGTGCTGGCGTCAAGCGGTTCGTCGAAATTCAGGATCACCGGATCGCCGGGTCGGTGCATCGACTGGCGGGTGGCCGGAATGGCGTCCGTCGGACCTGGCATCCAGCTGACCAGCTTTGGACTGGTGCTGTCGGGTTCATACAGTTCCTCGGCATCCAGGGCGGAATTAGCGTCGGTGGCCGCCTCAATCCGGAACGCAATGGTGGAATCGGTGTACTCCTGGCCCAGCAACTCCGGCTCGACCACACCGATGGCATCAATGGTGAGGACTCCATCCTGGACAATGGCAATGCCAGTCAGTTCGACCCCGAGCAGGTCCTGGGAGAGCGAGGCGTTGGGCTGGGCCTCCTCGGTGTTCATGGAAACATCCATAAACAGCTTAACGTGCCGTGGCGCATTAAGATCGTCGGTGTACGGATTCGGACTGAGGTAACCGGTTGCGTCCGAGAGCATGGTGACCTTGATGTCGCCGGTGGTCTGCATCTGACCGGTGCTGGGATTGATCACCGGTACACTGCCATTGATCTTCACGTCCAGGCTGCTGCTGGTGAGCACGCTGCCTTTCGGTACACGCAGGGGCAGGGGTTCATCGGCGCCAAAGGACGGCGCGTAGGCCAGTTCCGCGAACAGGCCGCCTGTCTGCTGGGATGGCCCGGCAATGCCCTGGAGGACCGAATTCAGGGTGACCCCATTGATGATCTGGCCGTTGAGGCGGGACTTGCGGGCACCGGATTCACCGGAGCCAGCGAGCATGCCCGAGTCAATCAGCTCCTGGAACAGCACCACGGTTGGGCCGGTTTCGCGGGCAGTAAACTGCTTACTGAAATCCAGGGTTTCGCCAGTGCTGTGGCTTGGCAGCCCCTGAATCCGGAGTGTGTAGCGTTCGCCGGCGGTGAGGGCATCGTCTTTGGTGCCGCACAGTTCCAGGGCTTCGACGGTGCAAGGGTCGACAGTAATGCGACGACCATCCACCAGTACGGTGGCGGGCACGGTCTCACCGGTTGCATTTTCCAGGCGAATTTGGCCGCCCATGGCCTGCCAGGCCGGGTGCACCGGGTGGGTCAGCGTCAGCCGGAAGGTGGAGAAGTTCATCGGCTGGAATTCGCTATCCGGAGCCGGAATCATTTCTGCGACCGCAAAATCGCTGGCGCTGTTGTCCAGGCTTGCGATCCCGGTAAAGCCGCTACGGGTGGAAAACTGAATGCCCTCGGCGGCGCGGGCGTTGGGTGTGCTGATGGTCCTGGCTTCCTGGCCCAGCAGCGGGTCCTGGAACGTCACCGTGTAGTCAGTCCCGGTGCTCAGGGCCGTTGCCGGCGTCAGTTTAAGGCTGTGTCCGCCATCCACCTTGGTGACGGTGAAGTCCACCGGGCTGCTGCCGTCTGTGACTCGGATCTTGTCTTTCAGGTCGGCTTCCGTGTCAGTGATAGCGTGGGAAAACCGGATCACAATATCGGCCGCCGGGCTCACGCCGGTCTGGCCATCGGCTGGGTAGGAGTAGATCACTGAGCCGGGCGTGGTTTTGGTAACACTCTGTTCATCGCCGCCACAGGCGGCGAGCAGAAGCGCGGGAATCAGTGCCAGTATCTTGTTGTATTTCATGGCAGGTCTTCTCCTCAAAGCATAGGTGCTCAGGAATTCAGAGGCTGAAAACGTCAGGCACTCAGAACTTCAGGGTGATGGAGCCGCTAATGACATGAACATCGCCGTCGGCGGTAACGTCGGTCTCATTGCCGTCGTAATCCACCAGGGTGAAGTCCCGGTCCTGGAGGTGTTGGTACTGATACCCCACGTCGAGTCGAACCGGATAGGCGAGCAGCCGGGTGCGATCATAAGTGGCGCTCAGGCCCAGGCCGAGGACAATCTTGTCGGTATCCAGGTAGTTGATCTCGGGATTACGGGTAGTCTTGAGGGGTGATTCCTCATAGGCAACGCCGGCCCGTACCGCAAAGTTCTTGTTCAGTTGGTACTCCGCACCAAGCCGGGGGATGAGGATATCGTCGAACTGAATGCGGTCGCCCGGCGATTGGGATTCCTGATCCTTGACGGTATCGGAGGCGAACTCATCTTCCAGTTCAGACCAGTTCTGCTGCTCGATAGAGCCGCCCACCCGCCAGTTTTCGGCCCGGTACTGGGTACCAATGGCAATGGTTTCCGGCTGGAACGAATCTATGGTGGAGACCGCGAGACTCAGGCCTGGGTCGGGAATAGTCTGGGTCACGATAATGTTTGAATCGACGGCGGTGGATGCCGCGGACTTGGTGCGGTAAGTGAGCCCGGTTTCCCAACCATGCAGGAAGCACTGGGAATCTGGGCAGAAGGTACTTCCCAGGTCCATGCTGGTGCCGAAGATGGTTTTTAGGGAGGGCTCGGCCTTGACGCCCAAACGCTCGCGACTGGTTTCGCCACCCAGGGTTGAGACTGCCTCCAGGTTGGCCGCGGCCTCCAGGGTAATCCGGACCGAAGCACCGGCAGAGATGCCACGCCAGATTGGGGTGGCGCCGCCGACGTTCAGGAACAGCGGCTCCTTGCCATACTGGAGAAACTGTCCGCTTTCGGTGGTCTCCGATCGGAAGGCCAGCATCTCCTTGCCGTACTTCTCGACGCCGGCGATGAAACCGAGGTAGATCGGATGCTTGGATCGGGTCAGCGAGCCAAGGTTGGTTTTCATGCCAATCAGCACATGCTGACTGGGAGAGTTCGACAGGATATCGCTATTGGCGTTCGGGTTGGCTGAACGCAGCTCCTGCTCAGCGTGCAGGATGCCGGTGGTCAGTTCGCCCCGGGTGTCCTTGGTGAGGTAGGCCGGGTTGTAGTAGGTGGCCGAGACCTGGTCATTGAACATGGACAGGGATTGCGCCGTTGCAACGTCGACCGGCATGACACCGTAGGTGGTACCAAGATTGCCCATACTGGCAGCAGCAGACAGGGAAAGACCAGTGGACACCGTCGCAACGGCCAGAGACATCGCCCGTACTGAAAATCGGGAGGTAGAAGACATTGATACACTCCATTATTTCGTTGTTGTTATGCTCAAGCCGTGACCTTTCATGGAACACGGATATTCCTTTTTTTTATTTTCGGGACCAGTTTATGAGGCTTGTCTGATAAGGGCGTTGGCTTTTTTGACACAGGTTTGTGTTTTTATGATCAGTTTTGACGGATTGTCTGACTAAAAAATCAGAAAATACACGGTTTGATGGTGCTTCTTATGGTTGTCGGCGACCAAATTTTCGTCTCCGGCCGTGAAAGTCAGACACACTATGTCGAGAATTTTTACACTGGTACTCGAGGCTTTTTAGGGCTGAAGTTCATCCCTTTGAAGTTTCACTGTTAGTGCTTTTTTGGCCTATGTTATGCCTCTGATTCACTAGCGCGTATAAGCACACGGCATGTTTTGAGTAGCGGTCTTGACGGTGGTTCGCGTCCAGGGCCTGCAATGGTGCAGGGAGTTAATTGGCCTTGATAGTCCCTTTGGGGGGATACGAGGATGAATGCATTTACAAGATCTTTGATAGTCGCGCTAACGTTTACCTGGGTTGGTTCGGCGCATGCCTACATGATCGGTTCGGAGGATGTCGGAGGTGCGGATCCGTTACTCGGTGAGACAAACGATCTGAATGCGCTAGGCTTTTGTGGCGTTGGAAACAGCCCGAGCACAGAGCTTTGCTGGATTAATAATGTGTTAGCGGGCCCGACGACCTACACCGAAAGTGACAAGGTTGAAGATCAGTTATACGTCATGGTTAATGGCAGTTCTTCGGTGATTGCCTTCGAGCTGTCTAGCCCGACAGAGTATTTCTTTATCAAGAATGCGCAATGGTACGGACTGTTCGAAAACATCTTCAATTTGGATTGGGCGGTAATCGACACTTCGTTAATTGCGGCAGGGTTCAACTTGCCGAGTGACGAGTACGAGATCAGCCACATTGCCCCTATAGGCGGAATCGTTGAAGTGTCTGAACCCGGTACCTTAGCCCTTATGGGGCTGGGTTTGGCAGCACTGGGGTGTAGGCGCCGACTCAAAAAAGCGTAACAGAGTTCAGGGAGAGAAAATGCCTCGGCCAGCCCGGGGCATTTTCGCATCAGGGCCTTATTGAAGCTTTGCGGGAGAAAGTCAGCTAGGGAGAGACGAAATGGGCTCGTTGGAGTGCTGCCTAGTAATCACTCGCACAGAACGGAATTGGGAGCGAAGCATTTCCACCGGTCTGTGATTGATGAACTGCGTCCGAGGCGGCAGGTTAATTAGTGGCCGTCGATATCGCGAGGGGGATGTCCACAACCACCTGCAGTCCGCGTTCAGTAGCGGCGGAAAAATGAAGCATTCCACCGTAGCGTTCGACAATTTCTCTAACAATGGCAAGCCCGAGGCCGTGGCCTGGGGTCTGTTCGTCCAGCCGCAATCCCCTTTGCCCCAGCTTGCAAATTTCGGCTTCAGCGACTCCCGGCCCATCGTCTATAACGCCTATTTGCAACGTGTCAGAGTGTTGCGCAAGTGATAGTTCCACACAGCGTTCCGACCATTTGCCCGCGTTATCCAAGAGATTGCCCATGATTTCATTCAAGTCGTGTTCCTCGATTGGCCAGCGGGCATCTTCCGGTAGGGAGCTCGACAATTCGAAGGATTTTTCCGGGTACAGACGCCCCATCATCCAGAGCAGATCCCGCGCCTGCTTCAGGGGGTAGGCGCTCTTCCCGACCTGTGGCCCGGCAAAGCGACTTCGTCGCATTTCGGCCTCAAGCTGTTTGTCGATGTCATTGAGTCTTGCAGTCATCTGAAGTCGAAGTTCGTCGGGGAGTGGGCGGCAGGTGTCCTCAAGAACCTGCCGAACGGCCGAAATGGGGGTTTTTACGCTGTGAGAGAGGTTTGCCAGGGCATCCCTGGATCGTTCCAGACGCTGATCCAGTGAATCGAGTAGCTGGTTGAGTTGCTGGACCAGCGGGCGAAATTCCTCAGGTGCCTGAACATGAATCCGTGAAACCTTGCCGTCTTGGAGTCTCTTCAATGTGGCTTTTAGCTCGACAACAGGGCGCATGGAAAGACTGATACCGAACCAAATCACGACAACCAACAGCAGAATCAACAGTATGGAGACGATGGCTGTCCACGCGTGCAACTCGGCCTGACTGCGTTTTAATGCGCCCAGGTCCTCGGACACAATCACCACAATGGGCGTATTGCCCACGCGAAATGATCTTCTATAGGCGAGAATATCCTCTGGCGCATCGGCTGTATTGACGTCCTGCACGCGAAGAGTTCCGTCTTGCCCGTTTTCAATCAGCGACATCAATACCGGCGCCCAGGAATCCGGTGAAATGATAGTGCTGGAAGGTGTATGAATAGCGAAGGCGTGGTGAAAAACTTCTTGAAAATAGTCGCCGGTCTGTAGGCTATCCAGTTGGCCCTTGGAGTCACGAATCTGGTGCTCCAGGAAGGCAGCTTCATCCTTGAGCCGTGTCTCCACAAATTCTCGTGACATGCGGTCCAGCAGAAGACCGTGCACCAGCCATGCAAATCCCATCAAGGCAATTCCCGCAGGAAGTAGCAGTACCAGCAGAGTTCCCTTAACCGATGTGGGCTTCCTAAACAGTGTCATTGAACAGGTACCCTTGGCCGCGACGGGTTGAAATGGTGTCGTTGCCAATCAGTTTTCGTAATCTGCGGATGTAGGCTTCAATCACGTTCTCATTCGGAGTGTCGTTCAGATTGTAGAGCTGTTCTATCAATTGCTCTTTCGAGAACACATTGCCGGGGCGGCTCATCAGGCAGCGCAGCAGGCGAAATTCAGTGCCGGTCAGGCTGTGTTCCGTGCCATCGTCGGATCTCAGACTCTGGCGGTTCTCGTCCAACTCATAGCCGCCGGCTTTTACCATCGAATGAATTCGGCCTTCACTTCGACGAACAATAGCGTTTAGCCGCGCGATCAGCTCTTCGGTGCGAAAGGGCTTTGCCAGGTAGTCGTCTGCTCCCGCTTTGAGTCCTTCGACTTTGTCGTTCCAGTCGCCCCGCGCGGTCAGAATGAGCACTGGGAAGGCGATACCGTCCCTTCTCCAACTCCTTAGAAGCTCCAGACCGTTACCATCGGGCAGACCAAGATCAAGAATAACCCCTCGATAATTCTCCTGTTTTCCGAGAATCATAGCTTCTCTGGTCGTGTACGTCGTGTCGACGCTGAATCCCGCTTTTCCAAGCTGGCCGCTTAACCCCTCAGCCAGCAAATGGTCGTCTTCAACGAGCAGTAATCGCACGGGTTGTCCTTCTCGAGAGCAAGTTGGGTAAGCAGTGTCGCCGATCAACCTGAACTCAGCCTGAACGAAAAATGAGTTGGATATTTTCAGCAAGAATTCAGGTTAATGCGCGACGGTGCCTTTTAACAGGCCGGAATGTACGGTGACGTTAACTTCGAGGAATATGGTGTACTGAATGCCATGCGAACGCGAGGGTTGGGGGACCGAGTCCCAACCCCGCTCAAGGAATTGCAGTTTGGAGTAAAACGGAAGCAAGCACCTCTATTTATGGGACTTTTTGGTCTTTTAATACCGGTGTTGGCTTTCTGTTGAGTCTTAAACGCCGTTCAAAGCGACAGGAGGTTGAATGAGCAGCAAGCACGATAGAACCACTAGTTATCAGGAAGGTAGTCTCACACTCCCGGGGACCGTTATGTTGGGTACCGGTGTCATGATTGGCGCCGGTATCTTTGCGCTTACCGGACAGATGGCACAGATGACGGGCGTTCTTTTCCCTTTGGCGTTTCTGGCCGCGGCGGTAATCGTCGGCTTCAGCGCTTATTCCTACATCAAAATTTCCAATGCCTACCCCTCAGCCGGGGGCATTGGCATGTACCTTCACAAAGCTTATGGCAACCGGTTACCGACGGCTTTCAATGCCTTGCTGATGTATTTCTCGATGGTGATCGCCCAGAGCTTTCTTGCGCGCACTTTCGGTTCCTACACCATGCAACTGTTCGGTGGCGATGAAAGCGGGCGCATGGTGCCCATTCTTGGTGTATCACTGATCCTGGCCGCGTTTCTGATCAATCTGCTGGGTAACCGCATGATTCAGGGGGTGGCTTCTGTTATCGGCATTCTGAAAATCGGTGGCATTCTGGTTTTTGGGCTGGTGGGTATCTGGATTGCTGACAACCTGTCTGTTGATTTCTCGAACCCGGGTGAGGCCGGAGTCGTCGGCAATTTTCTCGGGGCAACGGCCCTCGGCATTTTGGCGTTCAAGGGATTTACCACCATTACCAACAGCGGTTCCGAAGTGATAGACCCCAAACGTAACGTGGGGCGCGCCATCGTTATTTCCATTGCGTCCTGCGTGGTGCTCTACACCCTGGTTGGTTTTGCCGTCGCCAGTAACTTGTCCCTTGCAGAAATTATCAAGACGCAGGACTACTCTCTCGCGGCCGCGGCGCGTCCGGCCTTGGGCGATTATGGCGTCTGGTTTACGGTCGCCATTGCCATGATGGCCACCGCAGGAGGGATTCTGGCCAGCATTTTTGCGGTCTCGCGCATGCTTGCCATGCTTACCGAGATGAAGCTGGTCCCTCATCGGCATTTCGGAATGCCGGGCAGTATCCAGAAGCACACTCTGGTCTATACCGTGGTCCTGGGCTTGGTTCTAACGGCTTTCTTTGATCTCTCCCGAATTGCAGCGCTTGGGATTGTGTTCTATCTGATCATGGATATCGCAATCCATTGGGGTGTTCTTCGCTATTTACGGGAAGATGTGAAGGCTAATCTGTGGGTACCAGCGATGGCCATTCTGTTGGATCTGCTCGTGCTTGGTGGCTTTGTCTGGGTCAAGCTTAATACTGATCCACTTGTCATTGGCGTGGCAGTTGTCACCATGGTCGTTATCGCGGTGGCCGAGCAGGTGTTCCTGAAAAGGGCTGCAGAAGCAGGTGAAACGGGGCGCGAGGAATCTCATGCTCATCATCATTAATAACCGGAATTCGACTTGGAGGTCAGTACCGTGATGGGAAATGACATGTTTGGAAACACCATGTGGGCGGGGCACTGGTTGTGGATGCTGGTGATTGCCGTTGTGGTGGTGATACCGGCGTGGCGCATATGCCAGCGCACAGGTTATCCCGGGTGGATGGGCATTCTGATACTCATACCCATCGTCAATCTTGTTCTGCTTTACTTCATTGCGTTTGCGGATTGGCCGGCAGACAAAAAGGGAGATCCTAATGGCTGAGCTTCAACACGCCCACCCCCATGACAGCTCCGTCCACGACCACGCAGTCAAAGATCCGGTTTGTGGCATGTCGGTAGATCCGCATTCGGCGGAGCACCGAAGCGAACATGATGGTAAAACCTGGTATTTCTGCTCCTCACGCTGCCAATCGAAATTTGACGGCGACCCGAAACACTACCTCAGTGGAGAACAGAAGCAGGAAGAACCTGTAGCTCCGGGCACCATGTACACCTGCCCGATGCATCCGGAAATTCGCCAGCAGGGGCCCGGGGATTGTCCCATCTGCGGTATGGCCCTGGAGCCCGAGCAAGTAAGCCTGGACGACGGTCCTTCGGCTGAGCTCCAAGACATGACTCGCCGGTTCTGGATTGGCCTGGTGCTGGCCCTGCCGGTGCTGGTGCTGGAGATGGGTGGTCACTTAATTGGACTTGATCAGATCGTTGCTCCCCAAATGTCCAACTGGATTCAACTGGTTTTGGCAACGCCCGTTGTGGCCTGGTGTGGCTGGCCTTTCTTTGTCAGAGGTTGGAAATCCGTGGTCAATCGCAATCTGAACATGTTTACGCTCATTGCGATTGGCACCGGTGTGGCGTTGATTTATAGCCTGGTGGCGACGCTGACCCCCCAGATCTTCCCCGACACCTTCCGGCAAGAAGGCGGTTCAGTTGCCGTCTACTTCGAGGCGGCTGCGGTTATTGTCGTGCTGGTGCTGCTAGGCCAGGTACTGGAACTGCGAGCCCGGGAGAAAACCTCCGGCGCCATCAAGGCACTGTTGGATCTGGCGCCCGCCACAGCCAGAAAGCTGGACGGCGATGGCAGTGAGTCTGACGTGTCACTGGATCAGGTCAAAGTGGGTGACCGTCTGAGGGTGCGCCCCGGAGACAAAGTGCCGTTAGACGGAGAGGTTCTCGAGGGCAGCTCCAACGTGGATGAGTCCATGGTGACTGGTGAGCCTATGGCAGTCAGCAAGAAATCCGGCGATCAGGTGATCGGCGGCAGCATTAACCAGCAGGGCAGCTTCATTATGCGCGCCGACAAGGTTGGCCGCGACACCATGCTGTCCCAGATTGTTCAGATGGTGGCGAGTGCCCAGCGCAGTCGCGCACCGATCCAGGGGCTGGCGGACAAGGTCGCAGGCTGGTTTGTACCGGCGGTGATTTTGATTGCCATTGTCGCCTTCATCGCCTGGTCATTCTTTGGTCCCGCACCACCTATGGCGTTCGGGCTGATTGCGGCGGTCAGCGTTCTCATTATTGCCTGCCCCTGCGCACTGGGCCTGGCAACGCCCATGTCGATCATGGTCGGTGTTGGTCGCGGTGCCCAAAGTGGTGTGTTGATCCGCGATGCGGAAGCGCTGGAGCGCATGGAGAAGGTAGACACCGTGGTCGTGGATAAAACGGGCACCTTGACGGAGGGCAAACCCCAGGTCACCCGGCTGGTTGCGGCGAAAGGGTTCAATGACAGTGATCTGATGCGTTATGCCGGCGGCCTGGAAAAGGGCAGTGAGCATCCACTGGCCCACGCCATTCTCGACAAAGCCAAGGGCATGGGCTTGAAACTGCCCGATGCGGAAGACTTTGATTCCCCGAACGGCAAGGGGGTGACCGGCCAAATTGAAGGCAAGCAGGTGTTGCTTGGCAACCGTCTTCTTATGGAGTCAGAGAATGTCGACACGGCACGATTTGACGATGAAGCCGACGAGCTTCGCAAGGATGGCGCTACAGTGATTTTTGCCGCCGTCGATGGAAACGTCGCTGGCTTGTTGGCCATTGCCGATCCGGTTAAGGAAACCACCGAGGCCGCCATTTCGGCCCTGCAGAAAGACGGAATTCGGGTGGTGATGCTGACTGGCGATAACCGCACCTCGGCCGAGGCAGTTGCCCGCAAGCTCCATATTGATGAAGTGGAGGCGGAAGTCCTGCCGGAAGACAAGGGCAAGATTGTTCAGCGCCTGAAAGACGAAGGCCGTGTTGTGGTGATGGCGGGAGACGGCGTAAATGATGCGCCTGCATTGGCAACCGCGGATGTCGGTGTGGCCATGGGCACGGGTACTGATGTGGCCATTGAAAGTGCCGGCATTACCCTGCTGCGTGGCGACCTGATGGGTATCGTCGAAGCGCGCCGGTTGTCCCTGGCGACCATGCGCAATATACGGCAGAACCTCTTTTTTGCTTTCGTGTACAACTCCGCTGGCGTTCCGATAGCAGCGGGTGTTCTTTATCCGTTTTTTGGCGTACTGCTTTCCCCAATTTTCGCGGCGGCTGCGATGTCCCTTTCATCGGTTAGTGTAATAGTGAATGCATTGCGGTTGAGGGTAGTACGGCTGGAGCCAAAACGGTGACAGTTGTCTATTCGGGTAGCTAGGGATAACCGACCACCGTTATTTATACGGGGGTCGGTTATTTGTTTCAGTTAATGGCTCTCGTGCGGCTTTATGAGTGTTTATGGCTCATGTTGTCTGCGTTATTTTCACTATAGTGAAGTTTAACCCCACTTATTTTTTCGCTAGCCTTACCCTGTTCCATACAGGTCTTCATTGCTTTGTGTTCAACAGTTTTATTGGGATAAGTGCGAGCCTCATTAATACGGTCCGCCAAACCTGAATTAGCCGAGGCCATGGTTGAAAATAAAGCTGAGATTGCTGCGATAATCACTAATTTTTTCATGACGTTCTCCTTTTCACCATAAAACCAGATTAGTAGTTCAGCCTGATTTCAGGTTCGTATGATTTACTTACCTTTGTCGAGGGCACCAACATTTCGCAACTTGAAACAGATGGTGCTCTCGTTTCCTTGAGTTAACTTGGCCGCAGGCTTCACCCTGCGGTATTTTTCTCTTTCTTTTTCAAGGCTCTATGGTACGCGTGGCCTTCCTCGGTGCCGATCATTTGTCGGCGCGCCTCCATGCCAATTTCAGACATGCCGTAGCGCGTCATCTCTTTGTGTAGCCGTTCCAGGTCTTTATTGCTGAGGATTTTTTCAAAGGAGTTCTTGTCTCTAGTCGCATCGCGTGTGGCGTCCATGCTATCGCTTGATAACATGTTGCCAGCGAGTGCATATGTTGAAAGAGTAACTGATCCAATAAATAAAAGTAGACTTTTCATAATCGAAATCTCCTGTTTGGTTGTCGATTCTATTTAATCATTGGTTTCTGAAATGGCCCTGAAAAAATGCAATAGATAATATTTTGTTTGCGAGTAGTAACGAAATTTTTCAGTATAAAATGTTAGGTTTGTGAAAAAAGTTATGATGTTTTGGGGAGGGTAAAGTTTGGGGTTGAACTTGCGCGTGAAGTACATGCCTCCAATTTGATAAATCTGCACTCGCTACAGTGTACTTGCAGGGCGAAAAGGCGGACAAAGTGCTTGACCTGTGCGGTAGATTAGCCTTAGTGTTCGTCGACAAATCGGAGCCTCAAGCAACTGAGTCACTTAATTTGCCTCATGTCGTTATCCATAAAGCTGTTGTTCACCTGCTACTGTTAGCAATGGTGATGCATCCCTTGTTTGCTTTTGGGTTGGTTTCTGTGGAATCAGAGCAGACGCTGTCTCCGATCATGTCCGTGATGGATATGGGTGACTGTAATGCGGGCGCTCAAAACGACGGTGCATCTGCGCAACAAGCTATAGCCTGCAATGACATGGCTCCAGCGGATTGTACTTTCGCCGCAAATGTCGGCAGCTGTGGTTCTGGCTTGTCTGCTCTGTTTCTCCATAATCCCGCAGTACCATCGTCGTCATTTTCTGGCACCAATTCTCTTTATTCCCACGATCGCTATCTCAGCATCATCCTCGATACCCTCACACCACCCCCCAATTCCTCAAAAGCCTGAACTGAGTCTTTAATTTGCACGTTCAGTTGGCCCCGTGGGCGGCGAACGTGCGCTCATAAGCTTTAAACGAGGAAACATCAATGCGCATTGCCCTGGTGGCGATAGTGATCGCTATCGGCTTTGGTCTTGGCTGGCTGGCCAGTCAGCAAACCATGCCGATGTCCGAGTCAGCCGGTTCTGGCAACCCTGCTGAGGAATCATCTGATAGTAAGCCCTTGTACTGGGTTGCACCCATGGATGCCAACTACCGCCGTGACAAGCCCGGCAAGTCTCCCATGGGAATGGATCTGGTGCCGGTTTACGCGGAGGAAAATGGCGGAAGGGACGACGGCGGGGTGAAGATAAGCTCCGCTGTCCGGGCCAATCTGGGGGTTAAAACTCAGGCGGTGTCCCGGGGTGCGGTTTCTGTCCCGGTCCGAACCGTGGGCTACGTCACCGACGATGAAGACCAATTGATCCACGTTCACAGCCGCATTGCCGGCTGGGTCGAGGTGCTGCACGTGCGCTCACTGGGGGAAGAGGTTAACCGTGGTGAGCCGCTGTATGAGATCTATTCACCGGAGTTGGTGAATGCCCAGCAGGAATTCCTGATGTCTGATCGCCTTAGGCGGGGGGCAGAGGCGACAGCGAGCGGCGGAAAGCTGCGCGCCCTGGGCATGACGGATAGCCAGATTGCCAACCTGAAAAAAACCGGAAAAGTGCGTGAACGCATCACCGTGTTTGCCCCCGGTTCTGGCTATGTGGCCGCCTTGCCCGCCCGTGCGGGTATGTACGTGCGCCCGGATACCGAAATCATGGCCATTGGCAGCCGCGATACGGTGTGGGTGATCGCCGAGTTTTTCGAACGTCAGTCCGGGCTGGTCATGGCCGGCCAGGCCGTTGAATTTGCCACACCATCCATGCCGGGCACCCGTTGGGAAGCCACCATTGATTACGTCTATCCGGAGCTGGATGCGAAGATGCGGACTCTGCGGGCTCGGGTGCGCGTCCCCAATCCCGATGGCGAACTGCGCCCCAACATGTTCGTGAATCTCACCATGGACGCTCCAATCGGTGAGGACCTGCTTACCATCCCGCGCCCGGCACTCATACAGCGAAGTGATAGTCAGCATGTGTTGCTGGTAGAGGGTGACGGCTACTTTCGTCCGGTACCGGTCAAGACCGGCCAGGAAGCCGGAGGACGGGTGGTCATTCGCGAGGGGCTGAAAGAAGGCCAGCAGGTGGTGGTGTCTGCCCAGTTCCTGATCGATTCAGAAACCAGCCTTGAGGCCGCCATGCTGCGACTGGAACCCGAGAAGCAGAACACTACCGGCATGACCGATACGGACAACTCTGCGCCCGAGCTGTTTGAAGCCACTGGCCGGATTACAGAGCTGGATACCGAGAATGCTTCAGTCACGTTGGATCACGGCCCGATAGCCGACCTTGGCTGGCCGGCCATGACGATGGCGTTTGATCTTGCCGAATCCGTCGAAACGGGTGCATTGGCCACCGATCAGACTGTCACCTTTGGATTCCGCGAGACGCCGGAAGGCTATCTCGTGGAACGCATCGAACCTGCGCAAGACGCGCAATAACCACTGGAGAAAACCATGAAACTGAAAACCCTGATGACGGCTGTTGTGTTCGGATTGTCTCTGGGGCCTGCTCTGGCCGCGGCCGATAACAACATGGGCTCGATGTCCGGCATGGACACCAAAGAGTCCGCTGGCCCGGTCCAGAGCCGGGGTGTGATCACCGCGATCAGCACCGAAAAACGCAAAGTAACACTGAGGCATGAGCCCATTCCTGAGCTGAACTGGCCGAGCATGACCATGGGCTTTTCCGTGGCTTCCGAGGTGGACCTGAACGGACTGAGCAAGGACGACGCCGTGGCCTTCACCCTGACGCCCGCTGGCAAGGGCCAGCAAGTGACTTCGATCAGTAAACAGTAGCGATAGCCCGGGGGCGGCCATTGTAGTCGCCCCCGGCCATCACCAAACCGGATTCAGCTCATGATTAACGCCATTATCCAGTGGTCGCTTCATAACCGTTTTTTTGTGTTGCTCGCCACCCTCATCCTGACGGGGTGGGGGTTCTACTCCGTCAGGGAAACACCCATTGACGCCATACCGGACCTGTCGGATGTGCAGGTAATCGTCAAAACCCCCTATCCGGGCCAGGCACCCCAGGTGGTGGAAGACCAGGTGACCTATCCCCTGACCACCGCCATGCTGTCGGTGCCGGGCGCCAAGACGGTTCGGGGTTATTCCTTCTTTGGCGATTCCTTTGTCTATGTGATTTTCGATGACAATACCGACCTGTACTGGGCTCGCTCCCGGGTACTGGAGTACCTGAGCCAGGTGGCCGGGCAATTGCCCGATGCCGCCAAACCAGAGCTGGGGCCGGATGCTACCGGCGTTGGCTGGGTATACTCCTACGCCCTGGTGGACCGCATCGGTCAGCATGATCTTTCGGAACTGCGGGCTATTCAGGACTGGTTCCTGAAGTTTGAATTGCAGACCGTGCCCGGTGTGTCCGAGGTGGCCAGCGTTGGCGGCATGGTCAAGCAATACCAGGTGGTGGTGAATCCGGACCGACTGAGAGCCCACAACATCACGCTGCAGCGCATTCATGCCGCCATCAACAGCGCCAACCAGGAAACCGGCGCCTCCGTGGTGGAGATGGCCGAGGCGGAATACATGGTACGGGTTACCGGCTATCTGCAGAACGAAGATGACCTGCGCCATGTACCTCTAGGTGTTAGCGATAACGGCAAGCCCTTGTTGCTGAAGGATGTGGCAGATATCCAGTTAGGGCCCCAGATACGTCGGGGTATCGCCGAACTGAATGGCGAAGGCGAGGTGGCCGGTGGCATCGTGGTAATGCGCTTCGGCGAAAACGCACTGGCAACCATTGAGGGGGTTAAACAACGGCTTGAGGATATCAAAGCCAGCCTCCCCGATGGCGTAGAAGTCGTGCCTACCTATGATCGCTCCACGCTGATCAACAACGCTGTGGACAACCTGTATGGGAAGCTGCTGCAGGAATTCCTGGTGGTCATCCTGATCTGCGCGGTATTCCTGTTTCACCTTCGCTCCTCTCTGGTGGTCATCGTCAGCCTGCCGGTGGGTATCCTCGCGGCGTTTGTGGTGATGCACGCCCAGGGCATTAACGCCAACATCATGTCCCTCGGTGGTATTGCCATTGCCATCGGCGCCATGGTGGACGGGGCCATAGTGATGGTGGAGAACGTCCATAAACACATGGAGCGAACCCCGCTGACACCGCAAAACCGATGGGCCGTCATGTCACGGGCCGCTGGTGAGGTGGGGCCGGCGCTGTTTTTCTCACTGATGATCATCACCGTGAGCTTTCTGCCGGTCTTCACCCTGGAAGCTCAGGAGGGCAAGCTCTTCGCGCCGCTGGCGTTCACCAAGACCTACGCCATGGCAGCCGCTGCGGGGCTGGCCATTACCCTGGTGCCGGTGCTGATGGGCTATTTCATTCGTGGCAAGGTATTGCCTGAGCATCGCAACCCCATCAACCGACTGCTGATCGCCCTGTACCGACCGATTATCGGCTGGGCTTTGCGACGGCCGGCATTGATGCTTGCCGGAGGCCTGGTGGTGCTGATCATCGGCTTCTGGCCGGCCAACAAGCTGGGCAGTGAATTCATGCCGCCTCTGGATGAGGGGGATCTGATGTATATGCCCACCACCTATCCCGGCATTTCCATTGGCAAGGCCCGGCAGATTCTGCAACAGACCGACAAGCTGATTGCCAGTATTCCGGAAGTGGAGACCGTGTTCGGCAAAATCGGCCGCGCCGATACGGCCACCGATCCTGCCCCGCTGACCATGATTGAAACCTTTATCCAGTTCAAACCAAGGGACCAGTGGCGACCCGGCGTGACGCCGGAATCCCTGCGCCGGGAACTGGACAGGACCGTCCGACTTCCGGGCCTCACTAACGCCTGGGTCATGCCCATCAAAACCCGCATTGACATGCTCTCCACCGGCATCAAGACCCCGGTGGGCATCAAGGTGGCCGGCCCTGACTTGGCAGTGATCCAGGGTATAGGGGAAGAGCTCGAGCGGGTGTTGACTGACATACCCGGCACAGCCTCAGCGTTTTCAGAGCGGGTGGCCGGAGGACGTTATATCAAGGTGGATATACAGCGCGAGGCTGCCGCTCGTTTCGGGCTGAATATCGCAGACATTCAATCGGTCGTACGCACCGCGATTGGCGGCATGAACGTGGCCAGCACGGTGGAGGGTCTGGAGCGCTATCCCATCAATCTGCGCTATCCCCAGGGTTACCGGGATTCGGTGAAGCAGATGCGCCTGCTGCCGATGGTGACACCCAACGGCCAGCGTATCGCGCTGGCGGATGTGGCGGATATCCGGATCGACAAGGGGCCGCCCATGATCAAGTCGGAAAACGCCCGTATCAATGGCTGGACTCTAGTGGATATCGAGGGCCGGGATCTGGGCAGTTGGGTAAGGGAGGCGCAGTCCGTGGTGCAGAAACAGATCGATCTGCCCGCCGGCTATTCTCTGGCCTGGTCCGGCCAATATGAGTACATGCAGCGTGCCAAGGAACGCCTGACGCTGGTGGTCCCGCTGACCTTGGCGATCATCATCATCCTGTTGTACCTGAACTTCCGCAACCTGACAGAGGTGGGCATTATCCTCGGCACCCTGCCATTCGGCATGATCGGCGGAATCTGGCTGATGTATCTGCTGGGTTACAACCTGTCCGTGGCTGTGGCCGTCGGTTTTATTGCCCTGGCCGGAGTCGCGGTGGAAATCGGTGTACTGATGCTGGTGTACCTGAACCAGTCCCTGCACAACGCTTTGGAGACCGTTGATCATCAGCCCGGGAAACTGTCGGCTGATGCCCTGCGCCAGGCCATCAGCCACGGGGCTGCGCAACGGGTGCGTCCGATCATGATGACCTTCGCGGCCATTGTAGCTGGCCTGGTGCCCATCATGCTGGGTAGTGGCACCGGCTCGGAAGTAATGCAACGCATCGCCGGCCCGATGATCGGTGGCATGGTCACCACGTTGATCCTGACCCTGCTGCTGATTCCGGTGATTTTCTATCTCTGGCAGCGCACCCGTTTGAAAAAGCTTGCCCAAAAAGGAGCGATCCAATGATTCGACGCCTTGGAATTCAGGCAACTCTGGCGGCATTCATCGCACTTTCGATGCCGGCTGTGGCAGAAACCCGTGAAACGTTGGAGCAATGGATTGCGGAGGCGCTGGCCAACAACGCCTCCCTGAGTGCGCAGCAGGCCGCAATCGAGGCAGCGGAGGCGGACGTGGAAGGTTCAGATGCCTGGGCTGACCCTGTCGTCAAGTACGGCATTGCACCCGAAACGCTTGAAGGTCCCAATATGGTCGGGCACCGATTTGAAGTCAGTCAAAAACTGCCGTGGCCGGATCAGCTATCGGCGTCCCGTGGCGCCTCGGAGGCGGGCGTGCGTGCTGCAAGACAGGACACCCTGTGGCAGACAAGGAAACTGACCGCCTCCGTTAAGGAGGCCTATGCCCGCTTATGGTATTCGGCCCAGGCTATTGAGTTGCATCACGAGACCCGCGCCCTGGTGGAACAATTAGCGGACATAACCCGGCAAAGACTGGAATACGGCGAAGGTACCCAGAGCGAGTTGCTCAGGATAGAAACGGAACTGGATACTCTGGATGCGCAACTGGTTGAGCTTCAGGCTGAACAGGGTCGCCTCTCCGCCAGCCTGATTCCTTTATTGGGGCGTCGCCCGCAACCATCCGAGCTGGTGTTGCCCGTGCCTCCCCGCATGCCAATGGTGGCGGATATCCCCGTGGAAACCGATCACCCACTGGTTCAGGCCGCAGAGGCACGAACTGCAAAAGCCCAGGCCCGGCTGGATGCAGCGGAAGCCGACCGCAGGCCCACATTTACAGCCAGTGCAGGCTACAACAGCCTGTGGGCTGACGAAAGCAAGCGCTGGATGGTGGGCGTGGGCATTCAGATTCCGTTCAGCGGGCAACGACAGAACAGTGCCGTTCGCAGGGCCGCGGCCGAAGTCTCTCAGCGACAGTGGCAAACCACTCAGGCCCACCGCGATTTGCTGGCGTCAATTGGTGATGTAAAGGCGTCCGTTCAGGCAGGCTACGGCCGCCTTGAAATTCTTGATCAGCGACATCTTCCCAACCAGAGCGCCCATTGGGAAGCCAGCCTGAACGAGCTGGCCAGCGGCACTGGCAGACTGGAAGATGCCATCAACAGCGCAAGACAGCTCACTGGCGTAAAGCTCACCCGGGAAGCGGTCATTCGCGACCTGTTTAGTGCCAGGGCTCGCTACGAAGCCCTGAAAATCACCGGTGTATCAAACTAAAAGGAGATTAACCATGAAACTATTTTTGGTCGTGCTATCCACACTGATTCTGTTACCCGGGGTTGCGCTAGCGGCCCCCGAGAGTGGGTTCTGGGAGGCGTGCAATTCCATGATGTCTGGCATGGGCTGGATGATGCTGCCCATGATGATTATGCCGCTACTGCTGATCACGCTACTGGTGTTGGGCATCTTGGCACTGATCAAATACCTGCGAAATCGGTAAGCCCGGAGTTTAGTCAGGGCATAAAAAAACCGGGTTGAATTCGGGATATGGAAAGCCTTATGGGTTAATAGCTTTCCATTTCTCAACCCGGTTGTCGGCAAAATTCACGCTCCACACCGCTCCATCACGGCCAACGTCAACCGCCATCGCTGTGTGGCCGGGGTTCTCAGGTGGCGTTCCGAATGCGGTGAGATAGTCGCCCCGAGCGGTGAATTTCTGGATCCGGTCATTGTAGAAGTCGGCCACAAAGACCTCACCGTTGGGCCCCAGGGCGATGGACGTTGTGGTTGTGAACCAGCCTTTGAACGGCCCGTAAAGGCCGATGGCGAAGGGGCCTCCCCACTTGCGCAGAAAGTCGCCCGTCGTATCGAAGGCCTGGACACGATTACCATAGCCATCGGCCACGTAGAGAGTCCCATCCTTGCCCAGCGCCACGTCGGTGGGATAGGTAAACTCGCCGGCACCCCTGCCAGTCTTCCCGGTTGTTCCCCACTGTTTGACGAATGAGCCATCCGCTTTCAGATGTTGCACACGGTGATTGTAGAAATCGACCACGAACAGATCACCGTTGTCCGCTACGGCAACACCGCCCGGCGCATTGAACTGGCCGGGGCCCTTGCCGGGGCTGCCAATGGCACTCAGCGGCTCGCCAGCCAGGCTGAATACCTGAATCCGGTCGTTCATGTACTCGGGCACGTAGAGTTTGTCGTCGTGAATGGTCAGGTTCATGGGGCGCCCGAGCTCACCGATCCCATCGCCGGGTGTACCGAATTCACGCTTGAAGTGCCCCTGGTGATCGAAAACCTGAATGCGCCCGTTGCGGGCATCGGACACGAACACTTCGGTATCCGTTACGGCAATGCCCGTCGGGTCATCAAACTGCCCCGGGCCACTGCCTTTTTCACCCCAGGCAAGATTTAGCGAGTAGGGCGGTTCCTGGTTCCAGTTGATGGCTCCGCCCGCGCAGCCAAGCAGGGTGAGTGCTGCCACCAGCCCGAGCGTACTGTAGGCCAGCCATTTACCAACGTTTCTCATAATGTCCTCAACCCCTAGAAATTGCGGCGAAAGCCAACGCGTACAATGTAATCGTCCTGAATGGCATCACCATTGGGATCTTCGGCCACCGGCAGTTGTACCGTGCCCTCGACGACCCACCGCCGGGTGATGTATTGCACGCCCGGCGCCAGCAGCCATTGGGTACCACCGGAGTTGGCATCGGTACCACCGTCAATCTCGTTGCGCTCGCGGTGAACGAGGCTGGATTCTAGCAGGGCGTAGGTAAAGCCGGGCGTGCCGGAGATGCCTTTAAGGCTGAACGGCCAGATCCGGTATTGCAGTGAGGCGTCGAGGCGGGTCTCGTCGCCGTGGGCGAAGCCGTCGTGGCGCCCGTTTTCGCGGTAAAGTAACTGCGCGTCCATTTGGTACTGCAGAGTCTGATAGGTGGCTACCACGCCGCCAAACCCATCCCAGGCTCCGTCACCAACCTGCAATGGGCGTGGCAGTTCGCCGAAACGATCGCGGTCGTCACTGTCCCCGGTTGGTGCAGTGAGCCCGAAAATCGGCGCGACCCGGAAGGTGCCACCGGTGAAGTCGTCCTGGTAAACCGTGTAACGCCCGAACAGCGAGACGTCGCCGATGCCGCCGGTATCGCGCTCAATCCGGCCCATGGGTGTGGTGACGTCCAGTGCCTTGTTGAAAAAGTAAGGGACGACACCGAACACCGCCAGCTTCGAGGTTATGCCATAACCGAGTACGCTGCCCAGAGCCTGGACCGAGACTTCGCGATCCATGGGCCCACCATCGGAACGCTCTCGTAAGACCAGTTGCTCCCGCCAGATGGTTTCACCCTGCGGCACCGGCAGAGCCGTGTTAAAGGTGTTGGGTGCAGCTTGTGCCGCAGGCACACCGGTCAGTGCCAGGGCACCGACCAGCAGGAACAAGCCGACTGTATGGTTGTTATTGCACATCGCTGCCTCCTGTTTCGCCTTCGACCTCTGAATAGGAGCGCAGCGTGAAGCCGGCCTCCTCGACAGCCTGACGTGCCCGCTCCTCAGAGAAAGGCTTGCCCTCCTGAAGGGTGACACGCACCGTACTTTTTCCGACGTCCACCTCCACGCCGGTGACGCCATCCACTTTATTCAGACGTTTCTCGATGCCATAGGCACAGAAGGGACAGGCCAGGCCGTCCACGCCCAATACGTAGTGTTTGTCGGCGGCCAGCGCGGCAACGCTGAACACCAACGCTGCTAACATCAGGAACCATTTTTTAAACATGACGAATCCTCTTTTCAGGGGGTAGCTTACAAACGAGTTGGTCAATTATTCACGCTCGCGACCGTATCGAAAAACAGGGCCGGGCGTTGCCACAGTGAATTAATGAAAATGGCTGTGACGCTGGCTGCCATGGCCACCATCGCCCAGACCGGATAAATCAGCCCCGTGCTGGCCAGCGGAATACCGATACCGTTGAACAGAAAGGCCAGGCTGACGTTCTGGAGCATTTTGCGATAGCCCCAACGGCTGATGTCTATTGCCGTCACCACGGCGTCCACCCGGCTGTTGAGGATGATAATATCGGCGGCATCAATGGCGATGTCGGTGCCGCCTCCCATGGCGATACCCACGTCCGCCTGCATCAGGGCAGGGGCGTCATTGATGCCGTCGCCGACCATGGCGACTCGCTGGCTTCGCTGCATCGTTCGCAGTTGGTCCGCCTTTTGTTCGGGCAGCACGCCAGCATGCACTTCATCGATACCGGCCTGTTGCGCGATGTGGTGGGCGGTGCGTTCGTTATCGCCAGTCAACAGGGCGGTGCGGATGCCCATCGACTGTAAGCTGGCTATGGTGTCGGCGGCATCAGGTCGCAGAGCGTCACCGAGTGCGATGGTGCCCAACAAAGTGCCGTCGCGGGCCACCACGATTACCGTATGGCCCTGCGCCTCGTCGGCTTCCACGGCATCGGCAACGGATGTCATCTCCACGCCGGCCGCTTCGGCAAAACGCGGGCTGCCCACCAATACCTGTTTGCCATTCACCTGCGCGGTGACACCACGGCCGGATTCCGCCTGAAAATCGGCGATCTCCGGGAAGTCCACATTTCTTTCAAGTGCCGCTTCAACGACGGCCCTCCCCAGCGGGTGCTCCGAGACCGCCTCCACGGCTGCAGCCAGCGCCAGCAGCGCATCGTCGTTGCCATCCACACTGTACAGAGAGCGCACAGCGGGGCGGCCCTCGGTGAGAGTGCCGGTTTTGTCGAACACCACCTTGTTCACTTTGCGTAGGGCCTGAAAAGCCTCGCCGGTGCGCATCAGTACGCCCTTGTCCGCAGCTTCTCCTGCGCCACGTACGATGGATAGGGGTGCTGAGATGCCCACGGCGCAAGGGTAACCCATGACCAGCACGGTCAAGGCGGCAAAAACGGCTCGTTCGAGGCCCGGCTCGCCGCCAATCAGTTCGGGACCGACCGACCAGAAGCCAAAGGCGAGGGCCGATATGATCAGCACGGCCGGCGTATAGATCCGCAGTACGCGATCCACCAGGTGCAGCAATCCCGGCTTGAGTGCGCGTGCATCCTCGATGCTGCTGATCACTTGCTGGAGAAAGCTTTCGCTGCCGATGGCCGTTACCTGCAGAAGAAGGGTGCCGGAGCCGTTGATGGCGCCGCCCACGACGGTATCGCCAGTGGTTTTCTCCACCGGTAGCGGCTCGCCCGTGATCAGGGACTCGTCCACGGCCGAACCGCCTTCAACCACCTCTCCGTCCAAGGGAATGCGTTCTCCAGGCCTAATACGTACCCGCATACCAACCTCAACCTGGTCTGCGAGCATGTCACGCTCACCGTCCTCGGTGACGACGCGCGCCGTCTCCGGCTGCAGGTCCAGCAACCGCTTGACCGATTGCGAGCTGCGGGTCTTGACGATCAGCGACAGCCATTCGGAGAACAGATGATAGGTCAGTACCATGACGGAGACGGCGAAAAACGCCGCCGTGGGATAACCTTCGGGCGATGCGATCAGGCCGATGGCGCCCCCGGTCAGCCCTGCGAAGGCACCGATTTCCACCAGTACGTGCTGGTTGAGGATGCCACGGCGCAACGCCTGAAAGGCCATGTTCAACATTTGCCGTGCCACGCCAAACACCATGCCCAGTGCCAGCGCACCGACGGCCAACGGCTCATAGCCGCCCAAAACGCCGGCGGTGCGTAGCGCGAGGAATGCCAGTCCGCCAGCCGCCAACAGAGCCGTGCCCGTGAGCGCGGCTGACCTACCCTGGCCGCGCAGCACCGCGAAGCCGAACAGAACCAAGCTGACGTAAACCACTGCGGAAAGCCCGAAGGTCCAGGCCGAGGTAAAATCAACGATCAGTCCGACCGCTGCCAGGCTCATGGCCAGGGCGACGACAAACCGATTGCGTTCAATCGCCAGCGCTTGCTCCTGGCGTTCGAACGGTTCCACCTTGCGCGGGTCGCTCAGGGTGTAGCCGATCTGCTGCAAGGTACCCATCAGAACCTCGGCGCTGTTCTCCCGAGAGTCGAACTCCACCAGCGCCTGCTCGTGAGTCAGGCTCACTGCAACCCGACGCACGCCGGATTTCTTGCCCAGCGCGCTTTCAATAGTGCCCGTACACAGCGAGCAGTGCAGTCCACCGATATGAGCCTTGACCCGTTGAATGTCGGGGTCCGCCGTTGATTCCAGACTCCAGGGCTGGGTATCGTCGTCAGCGGTTGTCACTGCTGTGTTCATGATGCATCCCCTTGATGAAATGAAGTCACATTTCAAGGGTAGGCCCCGTACCAAGATACGGAGTCAAGTGGTCGCAAACATCAGCTTCTTACTCGAGGAGAAAGACTGTCGAAGAGGGAGGGTTTATGGGCCTGCTGGTCTATGCCAGCGCCAGCCAAAAGGTCCAGGCGCCCAGCACAACCATTATGGCGCCGGTCCAGCGGGGCATACGCCCCGCGAGCCGAGTGAGTTGTTCAAGCCAACGACGGCCGCGGGCGGTAAAAACAATGAACAGCAGAGGGGCGGAAAACGCCAGCCCGAACACCATCAGGGTTGACGCACCAAAGATAACAGCGCCATCCGTTGCACCCCGGGCAGCGGCGTCGCCGAGCAGCACCGCAAGCAAGGGAGCCGCGCAGGCCGGCACGTTCAAACCAAACACCACGCCTAACGCGGGCCCCCCAGGGATGCGGATAATGCGTGGCAGAAACCGGTTCACCAGCGAAATAAACCACGACGTGCCACCACTCAGGTAGAGTAGCCCGACCACTACATAAAGACTCCCGAGCACAGCCCAGAGCCCTTGCTGCAACCCGGTGAAAGCGGTTCCAACGAAGACGGCAATCACGCCAAGCACGGCCATCAAAGAGGCCCGCGTCAGGGCAAAAAGCAGTGTGTGAGCAATCTTCATCCGCTGTGATAAGCCCTCGAGGTAACGGATGAACAATAAGTGACTGCCTACGGAACAGGGCTCAATAAAGGCCAGTAGCCCGAGGCCGGTGGCCAGAGGCAAAGCAACTGAAAATTCCAAGAGGCTACTCGGTCGTCTTCATGATGTTTGCAGAATAGCCCGCACCGCGTACGGCCTCTGCAAGTTGCTCGTCCGAAATCATCGATTCGTCAACCGCCACTCTGGCTTCACCGCTTTTATGGGAGACAGAACACCCCTTTACACCTGTTTGCTGTTCGAGAACATGGCGGACAATTTCCTCGCACCCGTTGCAATGCATGCCACCGATTGAAAGCCTGATTGTCTGCATGTCTATCTCCTCACTTATTGTCAGCCTGCTATCAGGCCCCGAACTCTGCTCCAGCGCATCAAATATCGAGCAGCACTGCAACGGACCTTGACCGGGACAACGGTCTACAAGTGCCGCAAGTCCTTGGCGGATTTGTCGTAACTGGTCAATCTTCTGGTCAACATCGTTCAGCTTTGCTAGCGCCCGCTGGCGTACATCACTTGCGTCTGCCTGGTTACTGTCTGCATCACGCAACCCGAGCAGTTCAGCGATCTCACGCAGGGAGAAGCCCAGCTCTTGCGCACGGCGAATAAAATGTAATCGCCTTACCGTGGCGTCCGAGTAAATCCGATAGCCACCTTCCCTGGGACGTGGCGGCTGTTCAATGAGCTTGCGGCGTTCGTAAAAACGAATTGTCTCGACACCGACACCCACCACGTCAGCTACTTTGCCAATGGTCATGTCAGTCATGGCGGCATCCTCACCTCACGAATTCTCAGCTCACATTAGTGCCCGTACCACGGTACGGGGTCAAGAGTGCTGAATATTCTACAGGAGTGAAGGGCTTGACTCCGTAGCTGGCTACGGAAGTATGTTGAAGATAGTCAGCAAAGTCGTGAAAGGAACCATCGTAATGTCAGAGTTGAAATCAGAGTCCAAATCCGGTCGTGGGTCGTTAATCGCAGGCGGGGTCGCAGCAGTGCTCGCATCGGCCTGCTGTCTTGGCCCTCTGGTCCTGATCGCCCTTGGTGTTTCCGGTGCCTGGATTGGCAATCTTGCCGCTCTGGAGCCCTACCGGCCGTGGTTCATTGGTGCTGCTCTGGTGGCGATGGTCTTTGCCTGGCGTCGGATATACCGGCCTGCGCAGGATTGCCAACCGGGCGAGGTCTGCGCAGTACCGCAAGTGCGCACCGCTTACAAGATCACCTTCTGGATCGTCGCGCTGCTCATACTGACCGCGTTGGCGTTCCCTTTCGTCTTACCGCTATTTTACTGAGAGGCAATGCACCATGAGAAAGTCCCTGATCACTGCCGTACTGTTCACGCTGTTCAGCCTGCCTGCCTTGGCGGCGCAAAAAACGGTGACCTTGTCGGTTCCCGGAATGACTTGTTCGGCTTGCCCGATCACCGTCAAAGCCGCTCTCAAGAGGGTTGGTGGGGTGAGTTCTGTCCAGGTCCGCTATGAGGAGCGTGATGCGACGGTTACCTTCGACGATGAGAAAACCTCCGTTGAAGCATTAACTCAGGCCACAACCAACGCGGGCTACCCGTCCACACTGAAACAGACTGAGGGGAAACAGGAGTAGTCATGAAAAATCCCAAGACCCTGTTGCGAGCGAGTGTTATTGGCACGGTCGTAGTCGCGCTGTGCTGTTTCACGCCGGTTTTGGTGGTTGTATTTGGGGCCGTCGGCCTGGCTGCGTTGACTGGATACCTGGATTACGTGCTGTTTCCCGCACTTGCATTTTTCATCGGCCTGACCTGTTACGCCCTATGGCGCAAAAAGAAATACGACGCCTGCTGCAATAGTTCATCCGTTAGGGAGTGATGTTTATGAGTAACAATGACCTGGACATTGCCGTGATTGGCAGTGGTGGTAGTGCCATGGCCGCCGCCTTGAAATCAGCGGAACGTGGAGCCCGGGTGACGCTGATTGAACGCGGCACCCTTGGTGGCACCTGCGTCAATATCGGCTGTGTGCCCTCGAAGATCATGATCCGCGCCGCCCGCATTGCCCATTTGCGCCGCCGCAGTCCGTTCGACGAGGGCATTGCGGCGGTCGAGCCTTTTATTGACCGGCCCCGGTTGCTGGCTCAGCAACAGGCCCGGGTCGATGAGCTTCGTCACGCGAAGTATGAGGGGATTCTCGAAGACAATCCGGCCATTACGGTCTTGCGGGGTGAGGCTCGGTTTATCGAAGCCAATACATTGCAGGTTACCGGAGCTGACGGCACGGAAAGCAAAGTATGCTTTGACAGAGCGTTCATTGGTAGCGGTGCGCGGCCAGCCATTCCTCCGGTTCCGGGCCTGTCCGATACGCCGTACTGGACGTCCACCACGGCACTGGCCAGCGACACCATTCCAGACCGGCTGACTGTCATCGGGGCGTCCGTCGTGGCAGTGGAGCTGGCACAGGCGTTTGCCCGGCTGGGCAGTGAGGTGACCATCCTGGCGCGTAGCCGGCTGTTTTCCCGTGAAGACCCGGCTGTTGGCGAGGCCATTGAAACCGCGTTCCAGGCCGAGGGTATCAAGGTTCTGAATAACACGCAGGCGAGCCAGATCAGCTATACCAATGAGGAGTTCGTTCTCGCCACGAACGCGGGGGAGCTGCGGGCCGATCGGCTGCTGGTGGCCGTGGGACGCACACCGAACACAGACAGACTGAACCTGGAGGCTATCGGCGTCGAGACTGCCCGCGGGGCGATTTTAGTCGATGACTGTCTGCGTACCACCGTGCCCGACATCTATGCTGCTGGGGACTGCACCGACCAGCCGCAGTTCGTTTATGTCGCCGCTGCCGGTGGCAGTCGGGCAGCGGTCAATATGACCGGTGGCGATGCGCGGCTGGATCTCAGTGCCATGCCTGAGGTGGTCTTTACCGATCCGCAGATTGCGACCGTCGGTTTGTCTGAAGCCGACGCCGAGGTAAGAGGCTTCGTCACTGACAGCCGTACCCTCACCCTCGACAACGTGCCAAGGGCACTGGTCAATTTTGATACCGGAGGCTTCATCAAAATGGTCGCGGAACGTGAAAGCGGGCGGTTACTGGGTGTGCAGTCCGTGGCGGGTGAGGCCGGCGAACTGATCCAGACCGCGGTGATGGCGCTTCGTGCGCGCATGACCGTCAACGATATTGCCGATGAGCTGTTCCCGTACCTGACGATGGTAGAAGGTTTGAAACTGTGCGCTCAAACCTTTACCAAGGATGTCAAACAACTATCCTGCTGTGCAGGATAAGGTAAGGCAGCCCATGGTTTGCATGGGCAAATGCTCTATTAGTGACCTTGTTTGATGAAGTAAACTAATGCCGTAGTCAACTACGGAGTAAGCCCGCATGGTGAATAAAGTAAATCCACTGACCATCGGGGGGCTCGCCAAGGCGACCGGTGTCCATGTCGAGACCATTCGCTATTACCAACGGCGGGGCCTGTTATCGGAGCCCCAGCGCCCTCCTGGTGGGATCAGACGCTATGGTTCTGCCGATATCGATCGATTGACGTTCGTGAAATCGGCGCAGAACCTGGGCTTCAGTCTCGATGAGATTATCGACCTACTTCGGCTGGAAGATGGTGCCCACTGCCAGGAAGCCAGTGTCCTGGCCGAGCACAAACTGCAGTCTGTGCGTGGAAAGATCAAAAATCTGGAGAGGATTGAGAGTGTTCTGAGCGATATGGTCGCCCGATGCCATGAACAAAAAGGGGACATTGCCTGCCCTCTCATTGCGTCATTGCACACCGGGATCAGCAAAGCCCCAGAGGTTTGAGGGAAATCGTTATTGAGATTCTAAAAGCGGGGCACCTCCCTTTCTAAAACATTAGCCGAGCCCTCCCAGAACAGGAAATGTGGATAGCATCCAGGTAGCAAATCGGGTCATCTGGCCGGTTAATACCATCACGCCCATCACAATTAACACCAAACCAGCGAAACCTCTCAATGGCCTGCTCCAACGGCTGAGCCCGCGTACTCGCTTGCGAAAATGTTCAATGAACAACGCAGTTCCAAGGAATGGCAGCGCCAGCCCCAACGAATACAAGGCGAGATACAGCATCCCTGTTTCAGCACTGGCGTGTGTAGAGCTCAGAGCCAGAATGGCGCCAAGTATGGGGCCGATACAGGGCGTCCATCCGACGGCAAAGGCCACACCCAGCACAAAGGCTGCCGTCGGCCGCCCACCTTCGAGTGTTTGCCCCAGTCGCCAGTCGCGTTGCAGCGCGGGCATACTCCACCAACCCAGCATGAACAGCCCCATCAGCACAATCAGTGCGCCTGCCACCAGATTGGCTTCCCGGCGATAGGCCATCAGCCATTGGCCCAGGAGGCTGGCGCTTGCACCGAGCGCGACGAAAACCAGGCTAAACCCCAGTACAAAACAGAGGCTCAGCCAAAAAGCCTTCAGTCGGTTCGAGGTGTCACTCACCGCCCCGCCGGTAACCACGGACAAATAGCCGGGCACCAGGGGGAGAGTACAGGGGGAGAAGAAGGACACAAGGCCGCCGATAAATGCGGCCAGAGTGCCCCAGGTTGCGAGGTCCGGCATATCAGAACTCGTATCGTTTGACGCTTTGAACCTTGCCGTCGGCGGTAAATGCCATCACGTCATAGTTGTCCTGTCTGCCTGTTTCCATGCCTGGTGTGCCATGGGGCATGCCAGGGACGGCGAGGCCGAGTGTCTTGTCGCCGAAAGGCTGAGAGGGTGATTCCAGGTAGGCCTTGATGTCGTCCGCTGGAACATGACCCTCGATCACCACGCCGTCGATAATGCCCGTATGGCAGGATGCCATGTCTCGAGGGACCTGGTGCTGAATCTTGATTTCGTTAATGTTGTTGGTGTTCTCAATGCTCACTTCAAATCCATTGCGTTCAAGGTGTTCCGCCCAGTCGGCACAGCACGAGCAATTGGGGCTCTTATAGACCGTTATGGCATTAGCGGTTTTACCAGACACGCCGTTTTCGGTCGTGGGCTCAGAAGCTTGAAGCTCAAATCCAATAGCAAATGCGCTCACAAGAAACGCGATTGAGCCTGCGGCGATAGAAGCTTTCATAATGTGTTCCTGTAAAAAATTGAGTAGGGCTGGTGCCTTATTATTGACGCGGCACCAGCCAAGTACGTGTGTCTGATTACTGGCGGGTACTGTCCGGTGACACCTGGTCATGACCTTGCATCATTTCCATGCAAGCAGCCTGCATCGCGGAGCGGTCCTCGACGGACATTGAGGTCATCATGTCCATCATGTGTGCCATGCCCCCCATTGCCTCCATTTGTTCGCCCATCATGCCCATGCCTTGCTGTTCGGGCTTGTGAGCAAAAGCGGAAACGCTGGCGATAGTGGCTGCAAGAACAACAGCCGCACCGGCCATTCTCAATATAGACGTTCTCATCGTAATCTCCTTATGGGCAGGTCTGGGCTCGTGTAAGCGTTGCCAGAGCTGCTTTTGTATATGAACGGATACTAAAGACCGAGTTTTGTTGCCCGGCCATAACCCCATAGCGGTTCAGGAGAGCGAATCAGGTGGAGGAGTGAGAACATCGGCAATAGGACTTTGATAGTCCGCACTGGTCGGTGCGGCACGAAAATAGGCGGTAGGCTGGATGAGTGGAACGGAGGTCGCGGCCGCGATCGTATACAGCGGCATGAGAGGGCATTGTGCTGCGATCCGTAAACAACTCGTTTTCTCAGGACTGCCGCAGTTCATCGGTGTTTTCGCATGGCCTGCTTTTGCATCATCCGCAGAAATGAGAATCGACCCGTGGCAATGAGTTCCACTGTTGGTTGCGTCGACGGCTGTATTTATTGTCACGCCGGCAATCCCCTGTGACAGGGAGCCGATAAATAGAAAAATAATCAGCAATGCTGCGGTGACGTTGCGGAGAAGCATTGTTCGTTCCGGATCAACTTTCGAGCTTAAACTTTAAAACCTTTGAGCAGCTCATACGTCAAGCGCTGGGCATAGTTTTATTTGGCCAATGCGAACAAACTGTGATTCCAAGAATACGGAGGAATACAAGGGAGAGGAAGAATGGCGGGCCTAACTGGACTCGATCAAACGACCACATAAAGCCAGCATATGCGCAGTTACGTTGACGCATTGTTGATAGTGTCGAACTCCCGTGATTATTTTTCGCCAAACGTATGAACCTAACCTAGCGCATAGGTAAGGGGTGCCAAAGTACACCTTTACAAAGCGGATCCGACTTGGATAGTCTCTGATACCAACTATCGACGCCAATGAGAGCAGACGTGGTTCTGAACCGTTTCAAATTTTCCACAGGCAAGGGTCTTTTGGTAGTGACTGTGCTGTCACTGCTAATGCTCTTTCGTGCGGTTTGGGCTTCAGATCAGAGCGTCCACGAGGCTTCACAGAGCCTTTCTCTCGCAGAATTTGTCGAGAATCATGGTCATATCCATCCGTCTTCTCTGGATCACCTTCATATTTACACTCCGGAAATTTCGGACCAAGATCATCTGATACTCCATGCACTTGGCGCAGTTGAAAAGCACGTGCCTCTGGATCTGGCCGCGTTGCCTCTTTCCCATAGGCAGGACAAACCTGCTCTTCAAAGAACGCCGTCTCCTCTGCCTGAGCAGACGTCCGCACTCTATCGCCCTCCGAAAGTCTGAAAATTTTGCTGAGTATTGACGCGAAAGCGTTTGTATAAAAATTCAGTCGATATTTCGGAGTTAACCGATGAATCATATGCCGTTTCCACGCTTTTCAGGCGTGGGCGCAGGCGTGCGCTGGCTATCCCTTTTGGCGGTAGCCCTTGTTAGCCTAATTCTTTCTCCATTGCTTTATGCTCATGGCGTTGAAGAAGGCGACGCCACGTTTATAGAGCAAGCCAGTGGGGCACAATTACTGCCCTTTATCTATCTCGGTGCCAAGCACATGGTCACCGGCTATGACCACCTCCTGTTCCTGGCAGGTGTCATATTCTTCCTTTACCGAATGAAGGACGTGGGTATCTACGTCACTCTGTTTGCGGTTGGGCACAGTGTCACTCTTCTCTACGGTGTTCTCAGCGAGACCAACGTTAACGCCTATTTGGTGGATGCCATTATCGGCTTCTCCGTGGTCTATAAGGCCTTGGATAACCTCGGTGCTTTTCGACGCTGGTTTGGTTTCCAGCCGAATACCAAGGCTGCGGTTCTGGTTTTCGGATTTTTCCATGGATTTGGTCTGGCCACGAAGCTCCAGGACTTCACTCTTTCAGAGGATGGGTTGGTCGCCAATATTCTTGCGTTCAACGTCGGTGTGGAGATTGGCCAGTTGCTGGCTTTGGGCATCATCCTGATTGCCATGAATTTCTGGCGCAGAGCTGATGTTTTCCCTCGTCAGGCACTTGCAGCCAACGTCCTACTAATGAGCGCCGGATTCGTGCTGATGGGTTATCAGTTGACCGGCCTTTACACCGTTTCCTGAGGAGATAAGCCATGCAAGACATTTCCAACATGAATCGTGAGGGACTTCCTTCCTCAAAAAGCCTTTTTAAAGCGACTGGCGTAGCCCTGGTTATAGGGCTCGTTGTTCTGATCACAACCATCCTTCCTGCGGAATACGGCATTGATCCCACGGGGCTTGGCCAGACGATGGGACTAACCGTGCTCAACCAGGCGAACGCTGCAGAGTCAGCGTCGACTGAAACCGCACCGGCTTCATCGGGCAATATGCTTGCACTGCCAGCGGGCCCTGTCTGGAAAGCTTCAGGGAGGCTGAGTTCTGATTCCACAATCGTTACCTTGAAACCGAACGAAGGGTTGGAAGTAAAAGCCACAATGAACGAGGGTGATCGCATGGTTTTCAACTGGACTACTGAGGGCGGTCCCGTGAACTTCGATATGCATGGTGAGCGATTCAATGATGGCGACAACTTCACCAGTTACTGGCAGGGCCGAAACAGGCCGTCTGCCAGTGGCGCATTCGAGGCACCGTTCGACGGTACCCACGGATGGTATTGGAAAAACAACGGAGACAAAACGGTCACTGTTGTTCTTGAAACTAGCGGTTTCTACAACGGTATCACGAAAAAGTAATCCAACTATTTGCACTAAGGAGTTATCTCATGAAAAAAATCTTAAGCTCAATCATGGTCGTTATTGCCCTGTCTTTTTCGGGCTATGCCCTTGCAGGGGCGGGGCACAGCCATGGCGTTTCCGAGCCTGTTTCAAAAGACCAGGCCACTCAGAAAGCAGCCGGGGTCATAAAGCAACTTGTTAATTCAGAGCAAATTGCCTCGACCTGGGCAAATGTGCCTAGTGGTGCAGTTGAGCAGCGATCTACGTCAGCGGGTAAATTGTGGGTAGTACAATTTGCGAATCCCGACGCCGTCGAAGAGGGCAAGGCGAATGTGTTTGTTTTTGTGGATGAGTTTGGCAATCCGATTGGCGCCAACCATTCCGGCGAACTGTAAAACCTGAGGAAGACCAAAGGCTCGCGAACCACGCGTTTGCGGGCCTTTATCTGTTTGTTTGAATCAAAGTTATGAGAATGCCGTGGTCGGTACGCTGTTCGTATCCTCGCGGTTGCTTGTAATACGCCTATAGCTGTTGGAGGGTGAGTCTGGTGCCTTAGGAGATGAATCAGGAAGTACGGCCAATCTTAACGTGCGATTCAGTGGAAATAAGTTCGGATAACCAAAGGGTAGTGATGGCGCGTTTCGTTGTAGCTAGCTATTTTCCGGTTAGCTTTTTTCTGCCGGTTTATTGAAGTCTCTTATCCAGCAGTATGCGGATCTGTTGGTCTGGTTTGTGCTGTCAGGCTTGTGGAGGAGATCGTATAACGTCGTTGACACCAGGTTTAGGAGCCGGGTTAGGGGATAACGTAACTCTCTGAAATATGGTGGGCCCAGCTGGACTCGAACCAGCGACCAAGGGATTATGAGAGCCTTGTGGTGGTCTTTGTGGCTCCACATAAAACCACAATAGCTGCCGAATTAATTAGTTACGCTGATACGACA